>NZ_LMFS01000001.1:0-30318 GCF_001426945.1 Pseudolabrys sp. Root1462
TCAATCGGGCGAGGTTGAATGGAGCGGCAGGATATCACGCTGCGGAGATGAGATGATGCGGGCGTCACCGATGTTCTGGTGATGGCAATCGGGCAACGGAGTAGCCTCAAACACCGCTTAGCCACTCCGACCGAGGTAGCCAATATACCAGCGAGCAGTTCCATCGGCGGAGCGAGCTCACGGCGAGCCGGGTGCGGGGCATGCCACCAGATTGGATAAGCCATTATCAAGTGGCGTATCGAGGCGACAATGTAGAATGTGTTCTGCTGACTCAAAAATCCATAATCTACTTTAATATTAAGCCTTGCTATTCCTTATCTGTGTTGAGGTAACGTCTGTCTAATAAAGTTAATCTAAGGTTCATCGTGTGGGACTGGCGCGTGTTCGGTTCCACCGCTGACCCGGGTGTCTGCATTCATTTTGTGTAGATTCACCGCCCCGGAAAAGTGCCAAGCGTCAATCGGCCTCGTTTGAGGCTTTCAGGGGCGAGTCACTACATCATGAACCAGATAGCTGCTTCGCCGGATTCCGCCGCCAGCCAGCCCAATCCAAATGAATGGAATGGCGCCGGCGCTGTTCAGGGGACGGCGGCCCAGACCCAATTCATCAGCTTCGCCATCGGCGACGACCAATATGGCGTCGACATCATGGCGGTGCGCGAGATCAAAGGTTGGGCCGATATCACCCACCTTCCCAAACAACCTGAATATGTCCGCGGCGTACTCAATCTGCGCGGCGCCATCGTGCCAATCGTCGATCTGCGCTGCCGCTTCGGCCAGGGCCTGACCGAAACGACGCCGCTGCACATCGTGATCATTGTGCAGATCGGCGGTCGCCAGGTTGGCTTGATTGGCGACCGCGTGCTCGACATCGTCTCTGTCGACGCCACTGGCATCCAGAAGGTGCCGCGCACCGGACATGGCGAAACGACTGACTTCCTCTCCGGCCTCGTCACCCATGACGGTGTCATGATCGCGCTGATCGATCTGCCCAACCTTCTGTCAGTGCAGGACGCTGGAGCCGCCAGCCACTGACCATGAATGCCCGCCGGCGGTCTGCCTGCGGCAAATTCCACATTCCTTATCCCGTCACACAAACAGCACGTGAACTTTTTGGGGGCAATCCAATGTTTCGTCTCTCTAATATCAGTATCGGAATCAAACTTTCCATTATGTCCGGCTTGGGCATTCTTTTCGTCGTCGGCCTGATCGCTGGCCAGATCATGGGCAGCGCATCGGTCAAGAGCTCCGGCGATGCTGCCGACGTCCAGAGCGAAATTGGTCGTGGTGTTATGGCGACCAAAGCGTCGTTGCGCGGACTACAAATGGCGGTCAAGGACATTCGCCTCAGCCGCGACCAAACACAGCTCCAAGCTGCGTTGAACGGTGCCGATGCGCGGCTCAAGGCGGCGCATGGATTTGCGGACCCGCTCGTCGCAAAGTTCGCGAACCCTGAAAACCGCGCGCGCATGGAAAAAATTATCGCCTTGTCGGAGCAATACGCCAAGCTCGCGAAGGGGATCGCCACTGTTAAAAGCGAGATATTCGACGTACAGGCTAAGCAGCCAAGTGCCGATATTACCGAACTCGACCACAAGCAGTTTGAAATAGCGAAGGCCTCGCTGGCGGTCGCAAGTGAAGCCGAAAAACTGATGGAAGAAACCGACCAAGGGGCAGGCAAGGTCCGCCAGGAGAAGCAGGCGCAAGCCGAAGCCGCGCAGACTTTTGCCGATCGTCTCGCTCTCGGGCTTGGCCTCCTGACCGCCTTAATTATGATAGGCTCCGCTATCCTCGGCGCCTTCACCATCGCCAAGCCGCTTAAGGCGCTAGTCAAGCCGTTGGAAGATGTCGCCGCCGGCAATTTCGCCATCACCGTCCCCGGCATTGGCCGTAAGGACGAAGTCGGGCAGATCGCCGAGGCGGTCCAGTTGATGGCGCAGAAGGTCTCCTCGACCATTGGCGAGATCAAGGCGTCCGGCCGCGAGGTCACCAACGCCTCGGCCGAAATCTCGACAAGCACAACCGACCTGTCGCAGCGGACCGAGGAGCAGGCCGCCAGCCTGGAAGAAACTTCCGCCGCGATGGAAGAGCTGTCCGCGACCGTGAAGAAGAACGCCGAGAACGCCCAGCAAGCCAGCCAGTCGGCCACCGCTACCCGCGACGTTGCCGCTCGCGGCGGCCAGGTCGTCGCCAAGGCCGTCGAAGCCATGGCGAAGATCGAGGACTCCTCACGCAAGATCTCCGACATCATCGGCGTCATCGACGAAATCGCCCGTCAGACGAATTTGCTGGCGTTGAACGCGGCGGTCGAAGCGGCGCGCGCCGGTGAAGCCGGTCGTGGCTTCGCGGTGGTTGCCTCGGAAGTCCGCAGCCTGGCGCAGCGTTCGTCGCAGGCGGCTAAAGACATCAAGGACCTGATCACCAACTCGAACGGTCAAGTCAAGGACGGCGTCGAACTGGTCAGCCGTGCCGGTGCCTCGCTCACCGAGATCGTCGAAGCGATCAAGGGTGTGGCCACCATCGTTGCCGACATCGCCAATGCCTCGATCGAGCAGGCAACCGGCATCGAGCAGATCAATAAGGCGCTGACCCAGATGGACGAGGTCACCCAGCAGAACTCAGCGCTGGTCGAGGAAAACGCCGCCACCGCCAAGACCCTGGAGCATCAGGCCAAGGCGATGGACGAGCAGGTTGCCTTCTTCCAGATCGCGGTCGGCGACGATCGCGGCATGAACGCGCCGTCGCGCAACGAAAGCCTCGCGCCGCGGGCCCCGATCGCCCCCTCGCGCGGTCCGGCGGCTCGCAAAGCACCGGTCGCCGTGAAACAAGCGCCGTCGCAGTCTGCCCAGCCTGCCCAGCGCGCCGCCGGCGGTGCTGGACCGGCCCGTCGCATGCAGACGGCGCTGGCCACCGCCGTCAATGCCGACCAGGACTGGAAAGAGTTCTAAACCTCGGATTTAATTCAGACCGGCCGCAGCGGATATTTCTTTGCTGCGGCCGGTCGTCATTTCCAAATGCCTAAACACCAACATCCGGATAGCGGCGATGAAGTCCAATGACAAATCGAGAGAAGAAAATGTCGAGTTTCTTGCGGGGGCAAAATCTCTCGATCGCTATCTCAAGGAAATAAGCTGGAATTTGAGGTCTATGACGACACAGGCCGATTTGTTGGAAACGGTAATCGTGGCGACTAAGAAAGGGCAACGCGAGCATAATCTGTCCCGAGTGAAAGACAATAGACGCAAGGGCGAACATCGTCCGCATGCTGCGCTAGACAAAGCACGTTGTGAAAATCAGGCGGGACCTTTTGGAATCCGGAGAAGCTAAAATAAACTTTAGCCACGGAGATAAAACAGGACCAGAAAGCGGGGCACCCCCTGCTTTAAAGATCGGTCGCGACCGCTAAGAGAAATACGTGGATCTACGTACGTGGTTTCTCTGATGTCGGAGCATCAAATCAATTTTATATAGACATTCTCGTTAGCCTATCTGAACGTCGAAACGTCGGATCAGGTTACATGCGCGTATTAGCGTTAGATCGCATCTCGATCATAGGCTGCAACATAGTCTCCTTTTCTCGGTTAGTCGGAGCTATGTCCTAATCGATATTTGGACCATATCGTCTCGGAGGTACGTAACGGCATGGAATTCGACCTCAAGCGCATTCCGATCGAATCGGAGAAATCGATCGTTAACTCCTCCGGCACTTCCAGACATCAATTGAAAATAATTGACGGGATGCCGTCTGATGTCGAGGACACACTAGCGCCACCAAAGTATTATTGCGCCACTTGTCCGGCCAATGAATTAAATATATGCGAGGCTAACAATAGGCCTCGTACGACGGCTTTTCAGCGCCTTGAGAACCTTCATCTCAATTCATACGAACAAAGAATCCCTGCGCGACGGATAATTTTGCACCCTAAGGAATACAGCGAACATATGTCGATAATCTGCTCTGGTTGGGCATTTTCTGCGATAATTCTGCCAGACGGAAGGAAGCAAATTCTATCGTTCCTCCATTCCGGTGACGTAGTATCGGACGTGACACCGTGGATGAATATGTCTCGAAAACATGTGGTGGCAATTACAGATGTAACGCTGCGTAAATTTAAATGTAGCGAGGTCAAAAATAGTTTTTCTAAGCGAGTCGATATGTTTGAAATAATTACAAAGCTTTGGGCTGAAGAGAGAGCTCAGGCAGATGAATTGATAGTATCCCTTGGCCGTCGGCGGGGAGAAGGGCGTATCGCACAGCTAATTCTGTTTCTGATGAAAAAACTCGTCGATCGCGGCATGGTGACGGGACAAACGATGATGTTTCCTTTGCGTCAGAGCCACATCGCCGATGCTACCGGGCTAACGGCTGTACATGTCTCTAAGGTTTTAGGTGATTTTCAGCGCAAAGATCTTATCAGAATTGAAAATAGATCGCTTGCCATTTTGAATGCTGAAGGGCTGCAGCGCATCGTTGCCTCTTAACAGGAGCTTGGCTAATTTGGCGCGCCTGCTACTCGGCGTGTGCTTATATCGATCTTTGGACTGTGGACGGCTACAGGTCGTCGGTCAACGGTAAAGCCGCCGCGCCGTCAAATCTCCTTTATGAGTTCCAATCTTAATTCCACACCCTGCGAATTGCCAGGATGTTGATCTTATCGATCATGTGTCGCGAGCAAGTCAATTCATGCGTCGTGAAAAAATACGTCGGCTTACCTCGACAAAATTTCTTGCATTTAGTTTCTCAAGTATCCGCGACCGGTGCACTTCGATGGTGCGAGGACTTATTCCCAAATGTTGCCCTGCCTCTTTTGACGAGGCGCCCTTAGATATCAAAGTAAGCACTTCCTGCTCTCTATCGGTAAGAACCTGTCTAACAGGCAATTCATTAGACGTGTCATAACCGAGCAGGGCGCACTTTTCGTTATATGTGCGAAGGCCCTCTTTTATTCTGTTTACAACTTCCGCCACGCGAAATGGCTTTTCGAAGAAATCCAGCGCGCCCAAACGAATTGACTCTACGGCCTTCGGTATGTTGCCTGCCCCAGACATCATAAAAACTGGGATTTGGCATTGTCGTTCGAATAATATGTGCAATAATTGAATGCCGGAGAGGCTTGGCATCTGTAAATCTAGCAGAATGCAGTCTGGGCTGTCGCTTTCTAATGCGGTTAGAAATTCGGCTCCGTTCGAGAAGCTCCTTACGATAAAGTTCTTGCGTCGAAAAATGTTCTCAAGGGTAATTTTTACATCTTCGTTGTCGTCAACTAAAAACAGGCTAGGTGCCATCGTTTGTTCCCATTCCGGAAGAAAGCAATCTGCCGAATCACCGGCATTGTATACTTTTTCTAATCCTCTGGGGGTGGACACTTTGCAGGCGGCTACGACGAATTCTGAACCAAGACTTCGGTGGACGGCGGCAATTTCCGGCAGGACCCCTGACATCGCTTCCGCGTCCATTCCCGACACCCTCGCGGCGCTCTATGTGGACCCCGAGCTAGGACTCACGCGCACTGAGGTGGAAATCCGTCGGAAGACGGACGGATACAACGAAGTGGCCTTGCAAAAGGGGCACCCGGTTCTCGCGTTTCTCGGCAAGTTCTGGGGCCTGTCGGCTTGGATGCTTGAACTGATCATGGTCTTATCGCTGTTTCTCCGAAAATATTCGGATCTCGCGGTGGTGAGTGCGCTCCTGGTCGTCAATGCCGTATTGAGTTTTGCACAGGAGCGCCGTGCCGCCGGCGTCGTCGAGACGCTGCGGAAGCGCCTGCAGGTCGGCGCCCGCGTGCGGCGCGATTCGAGCTGGCAGGTTATTCCCGCCAGGGAACTGGTGCCTGGCGATATCGTCCGAGTGCGTTCCGGCGACATCATCCCGGCGGATGTGAAGATGCGAATACCTTATCGGTCGTCACCATCGGGTTGCTCCATCAAAAAGTACAAAGCGGCCGACACAGTAGCACATGTGTGGTTCAAGTTACTGCCTTAAGACAATGCCCGGCCTTTCAGGCGACAAATAAGGTAAGCAAGTGGTCCAAAGCAGGCCTCGCTGCGCGGCTTTCCTGTCAGCGAATTAAGCGGGAAATGCGATGATGCACCGCGATGTCATTTGACGTCGCTGCCCCACGCTCTATCCTGATGGGCACCAGAGGTTCCTGGTACGGAGTTGCCGAATGTCACTCGTGTATCGGCCCGCACGCGCGCAAGACTTGGAACGCGCCGACGCGATTGTCGTTGCCAGTATCAACGACCTCACCCAACGTCACGGCTTTGGGCCAATGGCCGTCTCGCGTCCACCCAATTTTCAATCGTTTTCCTTGAAGGATGACGCCGGTGGCTTGTGGGTGGCGGAAGACGCCGATGAAATCCTCGGCTTCGCTTGGAGTTGGGTCCGTGATGACTTATGGTTTCTCGCACAGTTATTCGTGTCGCCTGGTCATCAGGGCCGTGGCATCGGCATTGAATTGTTAAAGCGAACATTGGAACACGCGCGGAAATCGGGAGCTTCCCGCAAGGCCCTGATCACCTTCACCTTCAATACGATATCTCAAGGACTTTATATTAGGCACGGGCTATTCCCGCAGTTTCCGATTTACAATTTTAGTGTCGCGCGTGAATTATTAATGAGCCGCTTGCAGGGCGCGCAATTCCGCTACGTACCCCTTGAGGAAACAGCTTCGCACCTGCACAGCCTTGCCCAGATTGACGCTCGGGCTTTGGGGGTATCACGCGATAAGCATCACAGGTATCTGATCAACGACAGTGCGACGAGAGGCGTCATGCTTTGCGCGGGAGACGACCATGTTGGGTACGTTTACGTTAATTCCGACGGTCATATTGGCCCCCTCGCAGTTACGCAAGATGACGGCATTGGCGCTGCATTCACGACCGCACTCGCTTTGGCCGCAGAAAGCGGTTCTTCACAGGTGTCGGCATTCCTTCCCGGCACATGCGATAGGGTGCTTAGCCTCGCTGTGGAGCATGGGATGCGTATTACGATCCCGATGGTGTTGATGGCGACGCGCGATTTTGGAGATTGGACCCAGTATCTGCCTCGCAACCCGGGCTTTATGTGAGAGAAAGTGATTGCTTCCGACATAAAGCAGACGCTTCAGATGATCGGTGCTGGCTTTTAATCGTGCCGGGCAGGCATGATTTTCACCTCGGTGTATCATGGGTGCGAAATTATCTACGGTGGCATGCCGTCTAGGATGCTAAAGGCTCGACAGCGTGCCCGGTTGTGGTCACCAGCGCATTGAGCCGCGTGGAGGCCGTCGCTTATGGCGGCGTCTCGCCTTCTATGCTTGGCCTGATGGTGAAGGACAGCCGTATACCGGGCCCGAAGCCGATAAACGCTAGCATAATTTTGGGCCGTCAGCGGCTCGACGAGTTGTTCGAGCAGTGGCCCGATAGAGCCAATCAGAATCTACGGGACGGTGGCCAGATGTCATTGCTTTCATTCGTGGATCGGTTGCGCTAGAAGCGGCGCTGGTTTGAGGGCAATGGGACGTCAATGAACGACACGGCTTACGCATTGATGCAGGCGCGGCGGTTGGCACAGGCAACCGACGTTTTTCCGGGTGAACTGCCGCGCGATCTCGCCGAAGCCTACGATGTTCAAAGCCGGGTGTTGCAGCCGGGCCGCAAAATCGGCGGCTGGAAAGTCGCCATGATCGCCCCGGATTTCCGCGCGCGTTACGGCGCCGAGCGCATTGCCGGGCCGATCTATGCCGACCGCATCCAGCGCACCGCCGGCGGGCAGGAGACATTGGTTGCCGGGGTTTTCGATGGCGGGTTCTCGGCGCTGGAAGCCGAATTCGCCATTGTCATCGGCACGGCATTGAAAGCCGCCGATGCGCCCTTCGACCGCGCGACGCTGGAAGCGGCGATTGCCTCGCTGCATGCCGGCGTCGAGATTGCATCGAGCCCGGTGCGCGGCGTGCTCGCGCTGGGGCCCGCCGCATTGGTCGCCGATCTCGGCACCAATGTTGGCGCGATTGTAGGTCCGGCCTTCGCCAACTGGCGCGACGTGCCGCTTGAATCATTGCGCTCGCGCATGACCATTGACGACGCGGTTGTGGGCGAAGGTTCGGCGGCAAGCGTGCCTGGCGGGCCGGTCACGGCGCTCGATTTCCTGGCGCATCAACTCGCCCGTCTCGGCCGCGATCTGTCGGTTGGCGACATCGTGCTGACCGGCATGACAACCGGCGTTCACCCGGTCGAACCGGGTAGCCGTGGTCTTGTCGAGTTTCCCGGCCATGCCAGCATCGCTATCGACGTGCGCGCCATCGCCGCGCAGCCGTAATCCGCGCTTAGAGCGTTTTCGAGCGAAGTGGGTACCGGTTCGCGTGAAGAAAACGCGACAAAATAAGAATCTAGAGCCCCGTCTTTGATTCTAGCAAAGACGGAAAGGCTCTAGCGATCAGGCGTGCAAGTCGAACAATGTGACCGCGCGCTCGACGATGTGGCGCGCGATCGGGATCGACGACGTCGCGGCGGGCGAGGGCGCGTTGCAGACATGCAGCGTGCGCGCCGTGGCTTCGATGAGAAAGTCATGCGCCAACGTGCCGTCGGCCAGCACCGCTTGCGCGCGCACGCCGGCGCGGTACGGCAGCAGATCGTCGGCTTCAAGCTCGGGGCAGTATTTCCGGCACAGCGCCAGATAGCGCGTCTTGCTGAGCGAGTTCATCATCTCGTTCATGCCGGAGCGCAGATTTTTGGTCATTACCTTGCGGAACCCCGGATAGGCCAACGTCTCGGCCAGATCGCGCAGATTGACCGAAGCAAAGCGATAGCCTTCGCGCGCGAAAGCCAGCACGGCGTTGGGACCGACCGTGACATAGCCGCCGATCATGCGCGTCAGATGCACGCCGAGAAACGGCAACGTCGGATCGGGAATGGGATAGATCAGATGCTGGACGATGCGGTCGTGCCGCGGCGCCAGCCGGAAATACTCGCCGCGAAACGGCACGATGCGAAAATCGAGCGCAACGCCGCTCATGCGCGCCAGCCGGTCGGCCATCAGCCCGCCGCAGGCGACCAGATGGCGCACGCGCAGCGTGCCGGTGGCGGTTTCGATGGTGACGCCGTTGCCGTCCTCGCGGATTGCTGTCACCTCGCGGCCGGTTGCAATCGTGCCGCCGGCCTTTGTGATGCCGCCGGCCATGGCCTGCGCGACCTCGCCATAATCGACGATGCCGGTTGACGGCACCAGCAGCGCGCCGACGCCGCTAATATGCGGCTCGCGCTTTTTCAGCTCCGTTGCGTCCAGCCGCTCGACCGCGATGCCGTTCTGCTGGCAGCGCTCGTACAGATCGTCCATGCGGGCGCGTTCGTCTTCGTCGGTGGCGACCAGAAGCTTTCCGCATTGCTCGAAGGCAATGCCGTACTCGCGGCAGAATTCCGTGGTGGCCGCGACGCCGTCGCGGCAGAACTGCGCCTTCAGGCTGCTGGGCGCGTAGTATACGCCGGCGTGGATGACACCGCTGTTGCGTCCGGTCTGATGCGCGGCGAGCCGATCTTCCTTTTCCAGCACGACGACCGATAGTTCCGGAAAGCGGCGCAGGATTTCGCGCGCCGTCGCCAGCCCGACAATGCCGCCGCCGATGATGGCGATGTCGGCATCGAGGGCAGGTTCCCGGCCGTTGGTATGTGTCGGAGATGTTCTCGTCATTTAGCCTTCGCCGCCGCGCGCAAGCCGGCGATGGTCTGGCTGGTTGAGATCAGTTCGGGATCGGTTTGCAACACGATCAAGGCGGGACGTCCCGATGTGCTGGCGCGCTGGAACGCGGCGGTGAAGTCCTTCGTCTCGGTCACCATTTCGGCATGCGCGCCCATCGCCTTGGCCATCGCCACGAAATCCGGATTGACAAGATCGGTGCCGATCACCCGCTCGGGATGCTCGCGCTCCTGATGCATGCGGATGGTGCCGTACATCCTGTTGTCGAACAGCAGAATAATCGGCTTGCCGCCATGCTGCGCGGCGGTGGCGAGTTCGAGACCACTCATCATGAACCCACCATCACCAACGCAGCCGACCACAATCCGATCCGGACAAATGAGCGACGCGGCGACGGCCGCCGGCACCGAATAGCCCATTGATCCATTGGTTGATCCGATCTGGCGGCCGGGCCGGGCGTAGCGCAAAAAGCGTTGCGGCCAGCCGGTGTGGTTGCCGGCGTCGAGCGTGATGATGGCGTCTTCGGGCAGCAGGTCGCGCAAGGCGGCCATGGCGCGCTCAAGATCGAGCGGTCCGTCATAGCGCGGCGGTTGGATTGTCCCGAGGTAATCGCGGTGCGCGTGTTCACGACAATCTGTCCAGCGGCCGGGATCAAACCACTTCTTGCCGGAAAGCGCCGCGGCGAAGGCGCTGCTGCCAGACGCGATGGCAAGATCGGGATTAAAGACGCGGCCGATCTCGTCGGCATCGGGATGGACGTGGATGAGGCGCTGGCGCGGCGCCGGTGCGTTCATGACGGTGTAGCCCTGCGTCGTCAGTTCGCCGAGCCGGGCGCCGATGACCAGCACGAGATCGGCGTCCTTGAAGCGCTGGATCAGCGCCTTGGGTCCCGACGTGCCGAGATCGCCGGCAAAGCACGGCGAATGATTGTCGAAACTGTCCTGACGGCGGAAAGACGTCGCGACCGGCAGGCCGTTGGCCTCGGCGAAACGCTTGATGTCGTCGCAGCCCTGGTCGGTCCAACCCGACCCACCGACCAGCAGCAGCGGGCGCTGCGCCTGGGCGAGCAATTCGCGCAATTGTTCGATTTTGCCGGCGGAGGGTTCGGCGTGCACCGGGATATAGGGTCTCGCGTCCTCGACGACGGCGATTTCGGTCAGCATATCTTCGGGCAAAGCGAGCACGACCGGGCCGGGACGTCCCGATGTCGCGACCTGAAAGGCGCGCGCGATGTATTCCGGGATGCGCGCGGTGACGTCGATCTGCGCCGCCCATTTGGCGACGCCTGCGAACATCTGCCGGTAATCGATTTCCTGAAACGCCTCGCGGTCCATCATGTCGCGGCCGACCTGGCCGATCAGCAGGATCATCGGCGTCGAATCCTGGAAGGCGGTGTGGACGCCGACGGCGGCGTGGCAGGCGCCGGGGCCGCGCGTCACCATGCAGATGCCGGGCTTGCCGGTCAGTTTGCCGTAGGCATCGGCCATGTTGGCGGCGCCGGCTTCATGGCGGGCATTGATGAGGCGGATGCTGTCGCGGGCATCGAACAAAGCGTCGAGCACTTCGAGGTAGCTCTCGCCCGGCACGCAGAACGCCGTGTCGGCGCCGTGCAGCACCAGCTGATCGACCAGAATCTGTCCGCCGGTCCGCTTCCGATTGCTGGCTTTGCCGCTGGTGGCCGAAACGTCTTGCATCGCGCATCCTCCGCCCGGATGCGCTCTGCGGCATCGGGATCAATTATCACTATGTGGACATGTGTCCAAAGTGAAAATGATCGAGCGGATGCCTCGTGTCAACGGCCCTTATGAAATCGCCGGCTGAAGTCCTGTTGAAAGCCGGGCCGGGCGGCTCTCGCCGGCGGCCGGGCGATGGCCAAGAATGCGCGACACGGCGGCCGCGGTGTTGAGCAGGGGCTGCACATACGTCGCCTCGACCTTGGCGCGCAGACGGAAGCGCGGAATGCTGATGCTGATGCCGGCAACCGGCCGGCTGTCGCGGTTGAGCACCGCCGCGCCGAAACAATAAATGTCGCGCTCGTTTTCGGCTTCATCGGTGGACCAGCCGCGCGCCTGCGCATCGGCGATTTCCGAGCGCAGCGCATTGATTGAGGTAATCGAATGGCCGGTCACCTGCGTCAGCGCCAACTGCGAAAGAATGGCGTCGCGTTCCGCTTCCGGAAGATGCGCCAGATAAATCTTGCCGACGGCGGTGCTGTGCAGCGGCACCGAAACGCCGAGCGAACAGGCCATACGTACTCGTTCGGGGCTGTCGAGGTTATCGACATAGAGCATCATGTTGTTGTGGAAGATGGCGAGATGCACGGTCTCGCCGGTCAAATCGCGCAGCGCCACAAGGTGTTCGTGGGCGATATCGCGGATGTCGGTCTGCTCCAGCGCGCGGTGCGCGATCGTGACCAACGTATTGCCGAGCTGGTAGGTGTGCCCGTTCTTCGACGGCCGCACCAGGCCTTCATCGACCAGAGCCGACAGCAGCCGGTACACGGTCGGCCGTGGCAACGCCGTCACCTCGGCCAATTCGCGCACGGTGAGCTTGCCCGGCGCTTCGGCGATCGCCGACAAAACCTTGATGCCCTTGCTGAGAGCGGCGGTGCCCTTGGTATTCGCGTCCTGGCCCAACATCGTTCTCCCGCGTTTTCCGAAATCAAGCCGATTGACAGACTGGATCGGTCACGACTAGATTATCACTTACTGACGAAATGTCCATATGTTGATAATCTAAAGCAACCAAATAACAGCGTCGTCCGGGAGGATAACACGCGGCGGACGGTTTTAAAAACCGCCCCGTCACAAAGACCGCGCCGATTCTGGCCGCGGTCTTTAACAGCGTTTTCCTCCCACCCGGCCAGCGGAGCTAGCACACGATGTATATCGATCACCGCACCTACACGTTTAAGCCCCTGATGATGGGCAAGTGGCTGGCGCTGTACGAAGAGTACGGCCTGCCGGTGCAGACCAAATATCTCGGCAACCTCATCGGCTTCTTCCAGACCGAGATCGGCACGCTCAATCAGGTCGTCCATCTCTGGGGCTTCACCGATCTCAACGATCGCGCCAAGCGCCGCGCCGACATGTCGAAAGATCCGGCCTGGCACGAATTCATCCGCCGCAACGAAGAGCTGGCCGCCTTCGCGCACCAGGAAAACAAGATCGTCGTGCCGGTCAAGTTTTCGCCGATCAAGTAATCGCTTTTCAAGAATAACGAGACGGTCCGCAAGGTTTCGACTTTGGGCCGAATAAGGAGACGGACGTGGTGGCAAGACTGGATGGCATTTGTGCTTTGGTGACCGGCGGTGGCCGGGGTATTGGCGCGGCGACGGCGCGCCGCTACGCGGAAGAAGGCGCCAAAGTCGGCATCATGGGCAAGGGCGCCGAGAGCCTGGCGCGCGCCAAAGCCGAGTTCGCCGCCGACGGCCTTGAGGTCGAAACCTTTATCGGCGACGTGTCGTCGGCCGCCGATGTCGAGCGCGTGGTCGATGATTTCGTCCGCAAGTTCGGCCGTATCGACGTTCTGGTCAACAATGCCGGCATGACGCTGCCGGCGGCGTTCGCCGACAAGACCGCCGATCAGTGGATGAAGGTGTTGCAGGTCAATCTGATCGGCACGTTCCTGTGCAGCCAGGCGGCGGCGCGCCACATGCGCGAAGCCGGCAAGGGCAAGATCGTCAACGTCACCTCGGTGCGCGGGCTCGATCATTGCGGCCGTGCGCCGGTCGCCGATTATTCCGCCGCCAAGGCCGGCGTCATCAACCTGACCAAGACTTTGGCCAAGGAGCTGGCGCCGAACATCACCGTCAACGCGGTCGCGCCCGGCCACACCAGCACCGATCTTCTGCGCTCGCTCACCGACGACGCCAAGAAGGGCATGCTGTCCGGCACGCCGCTCAACCGCTTCGCCGAACCCTCCGACATCGCCAACGCCATTCTGTTTCTGGGCTCGGCGGAATCCGACTTCATTACCGGCCAGCAGATCGTCGTCGATGGCGGCTTTTCGCTGAAGGCCGGCTGATAACAACGCGACCTTGCGCAAACGCGCACCGACGACGACGACCGAATGAAAACGCAAGAGGCACATATGTATCCGGATGTTTTGCTCTATATCGACGGCGCCTGGACCAAGGGCGCCAGCGGCAAGACCGAGCCGGTGCTGAACCCGGCGACCGGCGAAACCATCGGCAAGCTCGCGCATGCCGACCGCGCCGATCTCGACCGCGCACTCGCCGCCGCCGACAAGGGCTTCAAGGCCTGGCGCAAGGTCTCAGCGTTCGATCGCTACAAGGTGCTGCGCAAGGCCGCCGACATCATCCGCAGCCGCGCCGATGACATCGCCAGACTGATGACGTTGGAGCAGGGCAAGCCGCTCACTGAGGCCAAAATGGAAACGCTCGCCGCCGGCGACGTGATGGACTGGTTCGGCGAGGAGGCCCGCCGTGCCTATGGCCGCGTCATTCCGGCGCGCATGGAAGGCGTCTATCAACTCGTCGTCAAGGAGCCGGTCGGTCCGGTCGCCGCCTTCACGCCGTGGAATTTCCCGATCAATCAGGCGGTGCGCAAGATTTCCGCCGCACTCGCCGCCGGCTGCTCGATCATTCTCAAAGGCCCGGAAGAAACGCCGGCTTCCTGCGCCGCGCTGGTGCAATGCTACATCGATGCCGGCGTCGCGCCCGGCGCGGTGCAACTCGTGTACGGCGTGCCGGCCGATATTTCGTCGTATCTCATCGCGCATCCGGTCATCCGCAAGATCACCTTCACCGGCTCGACCGCCGTCGGCAAGCAACTGGCGAGCCTCGCCGGCCTGCACATGAAGCGCATCACCATGGAATTGGGCGGCCACGCGCCGGCCATCGTGTTCGAGGATGCCGACGTCGATAACGCCGTCAAGATTCTGAGCGCCAACAAATTCCGTAATGCGGGCCAAATCTGCGTCGCGCCGACGCGCTTTCTGGTGCACGAGAACGTGTACGGCAAGTTCGTCGAGGGCTTCACCCAGGCCGCCAAGGCGATCAAGGTCGGCGACGGCCTCGATACCGACAGCCGCATGGGCCCGCTCGCCAATATCCGCCGCATCGAGGCGATGGAATCCTTCGTCGCCGACGCCGTGAGCAAAGGCGCGACAATCGCCACCGGCGGCAAGCGCATCGGCAACAAGGGCAATTTCTTCGAGCCGACCGTGCTGACCGGTATCAACCGCGACATGAAGATCATGAACGAGGAGCCGTTCGGCCCGCTGGCGCCGGTGGTTTCATTCCGCGATTTCGACGAAGTGGTCGAGGAAGCCAACCGCCTGCCGTTCGGTCTTGCGGCCTATGCCTATACCCGCTCGGCGAAAACCATGGCGGCGATTGGCGCCGCTTTCGAGAGCGGCATGGTGTCGATCAACCATCACGGCCTGGCTTTGCCGGAAGTGCCGTTCGGTGGCGTGAAGGATTCCGGCTACGGCTCGGAAGGCGGTTCGGAAGCGATCGAAGCGTACCTGAACACCAAATTCATTTCGCAAGCCGGCAACTGATACGCGGGCAGGCGA
Organism: Pseudolabrys sp. Root1462; assembly: GCF_001426945.1. Taxonomy (GTDB): domain Bacteria; phylum Pseudomonadota; class Alphaproteobacteria; order Rhizobiales; family Xanthobacteraceae; genus Pseudolabrys. The sequence goes on from NZ_LMFS01000001.1 coordinate 15,214, forward strand.
GGGCGGCGCAAAGGCAGCGCCGAGGACGAAAGCAGGAACAGTCGGCGAAGCCGGTCGCCGGCAGGACGTTTTAACTAACGGGCGCGGAAGCGGCGGCAACGCCGTTTCCGTCCGGCCGCTCAACGAAACGATCTGACACTCAAACGCTAACAAAATCTGGGGAGGACTTCGTGAAGAAAACATCACACTTGATGGCGGCGCTGCTCGCGGCCGTTGCGATCTCGGCGCCGGCCACGCTGGCGCGCGCCGCCGATCCGATCAAGGTCGGCATCATCTGGCCGCTGACCGGCAACGCCGCGGCGGCGGGACAGGCGTCGAAGGCGGCGATCGAAGTCGCGCTCGACATCATCAACAACAAGCATCCGGAACTGGGCGACCTGCCGCTGGCGGCGACCGAAGGCCTGCCGAATGCCGGCGGCGCCAAGATCGTGGTCGAGTTCACCGACCATCAGGGCAATCCATCGACCGCGCAGCAGCTCGCCGTGCGTCTCATCACGCAGGACAAGGTGCACGCGCTGTTCGGCGCCTATCACTCGTCGTGCAGCTTCACCGCCACCGCGGTTTCCGAGCGCTACGGCATTCCGTTCATGGTCGGTGAATCCGCCGCCGGCAACATCACCGGCCGTGGCTTCAAGTGGACCTTCCGTGGCACCCCGATCGCCAGCGATTACGCCGCGACCTACATGCGCTTCTTCGCCGACATGAAGAAGCAGGGCCGCAAGATCGAAACGATTGCGATCGTCAACGAGAACACCGATTACGGCACGTCGGTTGCCGCCGCGATCGAGGAAGAAGCCAAGAAGAACGGCATTTCGGTCGCCATCAAGGTGCCGTACAGCGCCAACTCGACCGACGTCGCGCCGCAGGTTCTCCAGCTCAAGGAGAAGAACCCTGACGTCGCCATCTTCATCAGCTACACGGCCGACGCCATCCTGTTCATGAAGACGATGCGCAACCTGAACTACCTGCCGCCGATGGTCATCGGCGACGATACCGGCTTCTCTGATCCGTCGTTCATTCCCGGCGTGTCGGCTGTCGCCCAGGGCGTCATGAACCGCAGCGCCTGGGACATCGGCAAGCCCGGCACCACCACCTACAAGATCAACGAGATGTACAAGGCCAAGACCGGCCGCGATCTTGACGACACCAGCGCGCGCAACATGCAGAGCTTCTTTGCTCTCGCCGATGCGCTCAACCGTGCCGGCTCGAACGATCCGGAAAAGATCCGCGCCGCTTTGGTGGCGACCGATCTCAAGCCGAACCAGCTGATGATGGGTTACGAGGGCGTCAAGTTCGACCAGACCGGCCAGAACGTGCTGGCCGCGACCTACCTCATTCAGCTCAAGGGCGATGCCTATCAGCTGGTCTGGCCGGATCGCGCCGCCGCCGCCAAGGTGGAATGGCCGATGAAGGGCTGGAAATAAAAGCTATGTTACTCCCTCCTCCGGTGGAGGAGGGAGCTTTCACTTCAACGCGCATGGCGCGGACAGCGAGCCTATTATGCTTTTGCTCCAGGTGATCGTCGGTGGCCTTCTGCTGGGCGCCATCTACGCTTTGTTCTCGTCAGGCCTCACATTGATCTGGGGCATGATGAATTTCATCAATTTCGCCCATGGCGAATTCGTCATGCTCGGCATGTATGTGGCGCTGCTGACGGTCACGTATCTCGGCGGCGGGCCGGTGCTGTTCAGCCTGAGCGCGGCGGTGACGCTCTACGGCATCGGCATCATCATTTATCTGACGCTGATCCGGCACGTCATGAAGGGGCCGATGCTGGCGCAGATCCTTTCGACCTTCGGTCTGGCGCTGCTGCTGCGCTACGCCGCCTTCTGGATTTTCTCGGCCAATGTCGTGTCGCTGCCGCAGACGACGTTGAGCGGCATTGTCGATGTCGGCGGCATCCTGATGCCGATGTCGCAACTGGTCGCCGGCGTGGTCGCCATCGTGCTGACCGTCGGCCTGCACCTTTTGCTGACGCGCACCAATATCGGCAGCCGGCTGCTTGCGGTTGCCGAGGATCGCAACGCGGCGATGCTGATGGGCATTCGCCCGGACCGCATGCAGGCTTTGGCGTGGGGACTGGCCGCCGGCAGCGCCGGTATCGCCGGTGCGCTGATGGCGATTTCCTATCCGTTTTCGCCGTCGGTCGGTGAGACGTTCGGCCTGACGGCGTTCGTCGCGGTGACGTTGGGCGGCTTCGGCAGCGTGCCGGGCGCGCTTTATGCCGGGCTGATTATCGGTCTCATTCAGGCGCTGTCGGCCTATTGGCTCGGCGCGATTTACAAGGACATCGTCGTCTACGCGATGTTCGCCGCACTGCTGTGGCTGCGACCGCAGGGTTTGATGGGAAAAGCGTCATGAGCCGCAACGTTAAACTGGGCATTCTCGGCCTCGCGGCGATCCTGCTCTTGTATCCGCTGCTGTTTAGCGGCGCCTTCGCGCTCAATGTCGGCTCGGCGGTTTTGCTTGCCGCGATCTCGGCGTCGGCGTGGAATATCGTCGGCGGCTATGCCGGACAGATTTCGGTCGGGCACGGCATGTTCTTCGGCGTCGGCGCTTATCTGCCGCTGCTGATCTATCAGATCACCGGCCTGCCGCCTCTGGCCGGCGTGCCGGTCGGCATCGCTCTCAGCATCATCCTGGCGATCATCATCGGGCTGCCGGCGTTCCGCCTGCGCGGCCACTATTTCAGCATGGCGACCATCGCGGTCGCCGAACTGATCCGCATCTTCACCGGCACCTGGGAATATGTCGGCGCGGCCATCGGCCTGCAGGGCCCGGCGGTCGGGCGCGGCTGGTGGGATTTAACCTTCCGCGACGAGACGCCGTATTATTACATCTTCCTCGGCGTGCTGGCGGTGGTGCTTTACGTCACCTACGAATTGCAGCGCAGCCGCTTCGGCAGCTATCTGCGCGCCATCAAGTCCGACGAGCGCGCGGCGTCCAGCCTCGGCGTGTCGGTGCGGATGACCAAGCTCAAGGCGCTGGTCTTGAGCGCGATCTTCACCTCGATCGCCGGGTCGCTCTATTCGATCAAGACCGGTTTCGTCGATCCGGAAAGCGGCTTCGGCATTCTGGTGTCGGTGCAGATGGTCATCATCGCCGCGCTCGGCGGCGCCGGCAGCCTGTTCGGGCCGCTGGTCGGCGCGATCATCCTGGTCTCGTTGCAGACCGCGACCAACACCTGGTTCGGCGGCGGCGGTTCGGGTCTCACTTACATTCTTTATGGCGGAATCATCGTGCTGATCGCGCGTTACGAGCCCGGCGGCCTGTACGAATACTGGCAGCGCATTTCGCCTCGCCTGTGGAGGTCGCGCCGTGCTGCTTGAAGCCAAAAACGTATCCCGCCAGTTTGGCGCTTTCTTCGCCGTGCGCGACGCCAGCCTGTCGATCGCGCAAGGTGAAATCGTCGGCCTGATCGGGCCGAACGGCGCCGGCAAGTCGACCTTCTTCAACTGCCTGGCCGGTGACATGCCGCCGAGCGCGGGCCAGGTGATCTTCGACGGTCAGGACGTCACCTTCGCGCCGCCGGAAACGCACGCGCTGGCCGGCATCGGCCGTACGTTTCAATTGCCGGCGACGTTCGAGGACATGACGGTGCTGGAGAACGTCATGGTCGGCGCTTATCTGCGCCACCCGCATCGCAACGCCGCGCGCGATCGGGCGATGGAGGTGCTGGAGATTACCGAGCTGAAGGACCTCGCCATGCAGCGGGCCCGCACCTTGGGCACGCCCGGCCGCAAGCGGCTGGAAATCGCCCGCGTGCTGGCGACCAGTCCGCGGCTGATGTTTCTGGATGAGGCGCTCGCCGGTCTGACGCCGAGCGAGGTTCAGCGCGCGATCGGGCTGGTGCGCCGCATTCATGGCATGGGCATCACGCTGGTGATCGTCGAGCACATCATGGAAGTCATCATGGCGCTGACCGAGCGCGTGATCGTGTTCAACCAGGGCCGCGTCATTGCGCAGGGCAAGCCGGCCGACGTCGTCAAGGATACGCAGGTGATTGAGGCCTATCTCGGCAGCGGCCGGCGTAAGCGGAGAGCATGAACGCCATGGACACTTTGAACGTTCAGAACCTCGAAGTCCGCTACGGCGATCTGGTCGGCGTCGCCGACGTGTCGCTCAAGGTCGAGATGGGCAAGGTCGTCGCGCTGCTCGGCTCGAACGGGGCGGGCAAGACGACGACCCTCAACGCCATTGCCGGGCTGGTGCCGGCCTCGGGCGGCTCGATCGAATGGCGCGGTGAATCGATTACCCGCCAGCCGGCCTATGCCATCGTGCGCAAGGGGCTGGCGCTGTCGCCGGAAGGCTGGCGGCTGTTCGTGTCGCAGACGGTCGAGCAGAACCTGCGCCTTGGCGCCACCGCGCTTGCCGACAAGTCGCGCATGAGCCATTTGTTCGAGCGCGTTTATGAGTGCTTCCCGCGCCTGGCGGAGCGGCGTCACCAGCGCTCCGGCACGCTGTCGGGCGGTGAACGGCAGATGCTGGCGATGGGTCGCGCGCTGATGAGCGAGCCCAAGCTCCTGTTGCTCGACGAGCCGAGCCTGGGCCTTGCGCCGGCGGTGGTCGAAACGATGTATGAAACGTTGCACGGGTTGCACAAGCAGGGCTTGACTCTGCTGCTGGCCGAGCAATCGATCCAGCTTGCGCTCGATATCGCGGACTATGCCTATGTGTTGCAGACCGGGCGCACAGTGCTGGAAGGCACGGCCGCCGATCTGGAAAACAACGAGCAGGTGCAGCGCATTTATCTCGGCGTCGGCGCGGCCGAAGAGGCGGTCACCACGTCTCCGGCTGCCTAGGCGCAGCAGGAGACGGCCTCGGCCACGAGAGGCCGGCATCACAAATTCGATATTATCGCGTTCATAGCGGTCAGAGGCGACGTTTTGCAATTGGCGCAAGTAGTATGCAGGGCCGATATCGTCTGAGATGAAGCGGCTGCGGCAACTTGAGGACGAGAGCGGCGAGCTGAAGAATCTTCTGGCGGAGCCGATGTTGGATGCCTTGACGCTCAAGGAGATGCTCGGACTTTTAGCGACCAGCTTGCGGAAACGCGCTGTGACCTGGCGCCGTATGGCTCCGTAGCGATTGAACTTCGCCGATGATCGGCGTTGAAACTCTTGCTGGGGCCTGAAATTATTCTTATAGATTCAGTCTTTTGGTAACAGTTGATGTAGCGTGACCTTGAGAATCCGGGCATTCCTGCGACCGACGAGTTTCTTCCGGTAACGAAACTCAATGATTTCAATTGTCTCCCCCAGACTACGAATCTGGGGGTCAGAGGTTCGAATCCTTTCGGGCGCGCCAATCTTTTCAATGGCTTATCTTGAAATTTCTAGGTGTTTGCTTACTAGGGATTGCTAAAAGTAAGCGCTTGGTAAGCGGTCCGTGCGAAAGCGAAGGGCGCGCCGGTTCGAAGTATCAGTGGTCAGCGGGATAGACACGGCCTGAGCAATCAGGCGGCCAAGATCGTCGGTTTTACCAAAGTTCTTCAAGAGAATTTAGCGCTGGAACCAACAGCGCAAGACAATGCTGTCATCAAAGAAGTGCCCGCAATGATGAAGCCGGGCTGCTTACATCGCGGGTGTTTGGCTCTACCAATTTTACCAGCGTCGCTTCGACGGGACGGGCGCGTTCAACCATGAGGCGGTCGCACAGTCTGTGAAATTCGGGCGGACACGCGACTTCTGAACTTCCAGTTCGAATCTCGCTTGGTCCGCCAATACCTCTACCTAACCGCCGCTTGATCCGATTTTGCCGGTAAAATTGCGTCGGATTTGCGAGCTTCTTAAGCCGACCGCTGAACTTTCGAATGCGGTTGTCTCCCGAATGCCGCTCTCAAGAGCGCCACTTTCTCTACGGCTCTGTACTTTCGGCCGCAGTGACGGTTCTAAAGAACCATCTAAAGCCCGGCATTCAATCAAGCTGGGTCTGCGCGGAGTTGGGTACATCTCGTCTGAGCAAATTTCTCGTAACTACCGAAACGGGCATCCACGTCCCCGATCCTAGAACCCATCCGCTTGCGCGGGAGTATTTCAACTGGCACGCGCTGCGGTACCTTGCGATCTCATGCTGGATCGAGGCAGGCCTTGCGCCAAAGACGGTCCAGACTTTTGCAGGTCATTCGTCGCTTGCGGTCACCGTCGACCGCTACGGCCACCATTTTTCAGTCGGACGACCATAAGGCGGCGATGGACGCCATTGCCATGCATTTTCCGATCGCTTTGCGCCAAGTAGTCAGGCTAATGGCAGCAGGAACCGGCCGAGTGGCGCAACGTTGGCTGTCGGAAGGAACGTCCCCATGGCCAGCGATCGCACCAAAAAGGTCCCCAGGACAGCAGCCGCATCGATCTCGGCGAGAACTACGAGATCCGGTACTGGTCGGGGAAATTCTCGGGTCACGCCCGACGAACTAAAAGCCGCCGTGAAAAAGGTTGGCAACTCCGCCGCGGCCGTCGAGAGGGAATTGGCCGGATGACCGGCCAGATCGCGATCATCCTCAACGTTGCTGACAAATGCCGTGGGCCAACGCGGCGGCGGAGCCGATGGACCGGACTGTAGCGAAGCTTGCGTCCGGCTTCACGCAACCTTAGGGCTCGTAGCTTTGTAGAACTTCGCCATTCCCTGTCGGGCTATCCGACATCGGCGATACAGACTCGGCGCGGTGCCCTGCCAATTAGGTCATCCCTGTAGACTTGCAACGCATGGGAGCTAAGCTCGACCGTCGTGCCGGGCTTTGTTGTCCATAGGATGTAGACGACACCCCAATGCCACTGAGGTGGCTAGCGGTCAAAGCCTGACTCTTGGTACCCACGATGGTGGGTCCGCTGCGGGTGGAAATGACCGAAGATCAGACGGTCGGCTGTCTCACAATTGACTCAACGAAACCCCTCGACCGCTCGATAAATTCCCGCTCAAGTTCTGACACTTGGGGAATAGTCGCAAGGTAAGCCTCGGCCGCGGCCCTGATACGGTTGCGCAGCGCCGGATCGGTTGAGCTCGCCTGATCAACCAGCGCCCGAAGGGCTGTCTCAATCGCGAGGAGTCGTGGGCCAAGCCCCACATCCGGTTGCTTCGACATTGAGCGTCTCCTTCCAAACTCGTCGCATCCAGCTGCACTGGTGCCTAGCCTAGTCCAAGCGTTGCCACTTCGCGTCTGAATTGATGTCGTCACGGCCTGGGCCGACGAAAGCAAACTAATCTTGAAAAGCTTCCACGCTTTAGTCCGGCGCTTTCCGGGTATGTATTGCAGTATTCACGACCACAGGACGGCCACAGAAATCCCAGAACGGATGTGATCAAACAGGGCCGAACGAGACGAAAAATATCAGACTTTGTTGAGCGTCTCCGGATAGCGCGTACCGCACATAACGGCCGGCTCGGAGGGTTGAAGTTCCTTAATCGGCCTCGCCCGCATGTCCCTGCGGGCTGAATTGCCTGGTGTTGCGAAATCTCATCTCAAGCTTAGAAGGAGTCGACACGATGGTAGCTGCCGCTTTGAGGCATTCCGCCGACAGCCGGTGCTCAAGTAGGGCGAAAAACTTTTGACTATGTCAATTTGCATAGAAAGGTAGCCGCGACTGGGCCTAGGATGAATTCATCATTGGCAGGGGGTGAACGGGCGCCGATGACGGAGAGACAGGTTGCTCCTGCCCGACACCGTAGAGGGGTCGTCATGCCTCACACGCAAAAAAGCCCTGTCAATTCTCCGGAAATTGAGCGTCCCACTTGCACCTCCTGCGGTTCGCAGATGTGGCTCCGGACGATTGCAAAGAACGGATCATCCCTAGAAACGCGGATGTTTGAATGCCCCGTCTGCGAAGTTTCGACGGGCGAGTGCGACCGGCAACATTCGGTCCAAAGCCATCGGTCTTTCCGTAGAGCCGAGTGAACAGCGGCTCCGCTTACTCCGCGCTATCAGCTGTCGCCATTCCTTATGATCGAAGGCGCCGACGCTTGGCTTGGTCCTCCGGCCGTCGTTTATCTGTACCTAACTTTTTGCAAGTCGGCCCGAAGTGTTGATAGGGGGCCGGGTCGTCCTATTAGATATCCTTGCATTTCATCGCAGCCTTCTTCGCGAAGGAGCGCAAATTGCTTCCAAGTCTCCACGCCTTCCGCCAAAATTGGAACCCCGAGACCGTGAGCAAGGGTAATTACTGCGTGAACAATCGCTAAGGCTCGCTCGCTAGAGTCCAACGAAGCGACGAACGATCGGTCAATCTTGATCCTATCCAGCGGGAATGCATCAAGATAGGATAACGATGAGTAGCCCGTGCCGAAATCATCGAGCGCAATCAAGACCCCGAGCTCCTTGAGCTGTCGCATCGTATACTTTGCGCGGCTCATTTCGTCGATGAGAACACCTTCTGTAATTTCGAGTTCGAGTCGAGATGCTCGAAGTCCGGCGTGACGTAAGGCTTTGTCAATCTGAGTAGCAAAGTCTTCGCGCCGAAATTGTCCGGCAGAGACGTTAACAGCAATTCGAAGCGGGGTGGTCCAAGATGCAGCTTCTGCGCACGCTTCCGCCAAAACCCAGTCGTCGATCTGCGCAATGACCCCGCTCTGTTCTGCAATCGGGATGAATTCGGTTGGTCCTATAATCCCTCGAATCGGGTGCCTCCAACGGACCAGCGCTTCGTAGCCTGTAATCTGGCCATCGCGATGTTGTTGCGGCTGATACTCAAGAAAAAGCTGCTTCCGTTCCACAGCAAAACGAAGATCATGTTCGAGCGCGCGTCGATCGCGAAGTTGCTGGTCCATCGCGACCGTGAACAGACGAACGGCGCCGCGCCCCTCATGCTTTGCTCGATAGAGAGCGGCATCGGCGTTTGCCAACAGCGATACAGCATCTTCCGAATCTCTCGGGAAAAGTGAAATTCCGATGCAGACATCGAGCTTTAGCGTGCGCCCTTCAATTTCGATTGGGGTGTTAAATACCTCCCGCATTTTAATTGCGGCCAATTCAGCGCTTCCAGGTAATGGCAACTGCTCGATTATGCCAATAAACTCATCGCCTCCGACGCGTGCCACGTAAGCGCCCTGAGCCGCCTCTTCCAGCCGGCGAGATGCGTGGCACAGAGCCGCGTCGCCGACCGCATGACCGTAGAGGTCATTAATCTCTTTGAAATGATCAAAATCCATGCAGAGCACAGCAAAGTCGCTACCTGTAGAACGAGCTCTTTCAATTACGGTTTGGAAGTGCTGATCAAGTGCTGCTCTATTGGGGAGTCCCGTCAGTGGATCGTGGCTCGCAAGATAGCTGATTCTTTCCTGAGTCCGATTTCGCTCAGTTACATCGAACGCGACGCAGACGCGTGCAGGGCGACCTTCGTAGATAAGAGGTCGAGAGTCGATTGCAACCTCGATAATACTGCCATTGAACGTCTTGTGAATTGCGTAGTCCGAGGTGGTGACCTCATCGCAAGCCGCGTCTTCAAGTTGTTGCTCGGTCATATTAAGAAGGAGTTCTCGATGATAACCGTAATGCCTACACATGGCGCCGTTGACAGCAAGTAGTTGCTTGGTCGCAGCATCGACGACCCACATCGGAAGGGGGTTCTCTTCGAATAGCAGTCGAAAGGAGGCTTCGCGCCGCTTAAGGTCTGTGATGTCGATGCGAACGCCGATGCTTCCACCGTCTGCCGTCCGCCTTTCTTCCACGCGCACCCACCGGTCGCCCGGTAGGTGCTGCTCATGAGAATATTTTGGCATTGTGTGGCGCGCCATGCGCTCCTTAATCCACTCTTCCTCGCGACCAATGGCTTCCGGGTACTGACCGTTAGCGACGCCTTCACGGAGAATGGTCTCGAACTTGGCTCCTTCGACCATGGCGCCGTGGCTAGCGGAGTAAAAACTCGCGTATTGTCTGTTCCAAAGCAGCAAGCGGTCCTCTTGGTCGAACAATGCGAGTCCGTCCGGCACTACATCTAGCGCCTCGGTTAAATGACTATGCGCTGCGCGGGCGGTAGCTTCTGCTTGCTCGGCCGCGGCCTTGGCTTCCGCAAGTGCCTTCTCGGTTCGATGACGCTCCGTGAAGTCCTCGTGAGTTGCAACCCAGCCGCCGTCGGCCATTGGGCGGTGGCGAATACGGACATAAACACCGTTCGTCAATTCGACCGTCGTATCTGACTCTTGATTAATTACCTGCGCACTGTTGCGCCATGAAAGATACTCCATTGGCGTCATCTTCGGCGCGGTGCCGGCCGAATACCGCAAATCAACTATTTCGTTTAAACTCATTCCAGGTCTGACGATTTCTGCGCTTAAGTCGTAGAGTTCGAGGTATTGGCGATTGCACACAATTAAGCGCTGCTCGCGATCGAAAAGACAAAGCCCATGAGACATGTTGTTCAGCGCGATTTCGAAGCGCTCAGCAAGAGCTTTGGCGCTTTGCTCAGCTATGCGAGCTCGGGCACCTTCCTGGCCTAATTCGGTCTGTAATCGAATGAGGTCGACGAAGTATTTGAAGTTAGTATTGATCATACGTCCAAGCAGGGCGACCAGAAGCAGGACGTTAATGCCGAGTGAGATCAGCATCCCGTCGCCTGACAAGAGGAGTACGGCACCGACTGGTGCCCCTGCGATCAGCAGGGTGAGTCGGGAAGCCGGAGGAAAGTTACCTAGACAGTATGCTGTGCCAATGCAGCCCATCAACACGAGCAGGGCGATCGGCGCCCGAAGCGTGGTATCCACGCTGCTAAACAGGGCTAAGATCCAAAGCACAAACCCGGCATTAAGAACGACGGCGACGATGCGAGTTTTGACGAGATGCTCGCGAGCTTCTTCGGGAGTGATCTCAGTATCCCTCAGGCGGATCCACCGCACCATCCGGACAATGCAGATTGCCAGCAATACGCCGGGTACTGCGAATCTCAAAAAAGGAGGGACCGCGGATGGGAGTACCGCACCGACGCTGATGCTGTCGACGACGAGCACCGCGTAGAGAATTGGAACCTGCTTGCGGAGCATCTTAAACTGCTCAACAAGTAGTAAACGGCTCAGCGAATTGGCTGAATCGCCTATCGAAAATGCGTCAACTATGCGCCTCAGTGCGTTCATCGATGCGAGCCCGCCCAAGGCAAATAATACGCCAACGACGCGAAAGAGACGTAAACGTGCATGGTGTCTCTTAGTTTAATAAACGGCCGGAGCTACGAATGATTGGCGCAATCATTATGGCCAGAGCAGATGCTGAATATCGGTTCCGAGTGCTGCGAGCGTGCGGCCTCGAAACTGCGAGCTGGGACGTCGATGAGTGGGGAAGTTCCACTATCCCTGCTTCCAAGGGAAGATGCGGGGGGCCTGCATGAGCTGCGCGGAATGATCGAGCTCGTCTCAATCGACACGGTTCAGTCGATTCGGGAAAATCTAAGGTAGTCCCTCCTCCGGAACCTGCAGACCTGCGCCACGTTAGGTGCTCGTTGCGAAGGGGTTGTCGTGAGTAAAGCGATATTGGCGGTCGAGGACGAGTTTCTTATCCTCGACTATGTGGCAGACATTCTGACCGAGGCTGGTTTTGAGGTAATCACGGCCAGCAACGCTGACGAGGCCATCAGGGTCTTGGAGGCGCGGACGGATATTTTTGCTCTCCTGACGGATATCGATATGCCCGGCTCCATGGACGGTTTGAGATTGGCCACGGCGGTCCGCGACCAATGGCCCCCGATCCATGTGATCGTAACCACCGGGAAGAACATCGGGCGCAGTTTGCCTCCCGATACCCACTTTCTTCCGAAACCGTATACGGCGAATGCCCTGTTGAGCATGGTTCATCGCCTGCATTAGCGCGCTTTGTCGTTTCGGCAACCGCTGATTTCCGTCAAAGCGGCGTTTGCGCCGATTGTCCAATAATGGGCGCGGGGGGCTGGAGACCTCGGAGCCGGACGCAGGGAGTCGCCTCGACTCCGGGGTTCTCTAAAGATTCAGATCGTGGTTTTTGGGGAAAAGCTGGCTGATTGACGGGCGGGTTGCGGTCAATCGCCTGGCTCGATTTCGGAACATGAACCGCCGCTCCTCTGTCATTCCCAATTTCTTGAGCCATACCGCGACACGCGGGGCGACGGAACTTCTCCGAGCGTACTGGTTCCGCGGTCGGCCGAAGCTTCCGGCTCGAAGCTTTTCCCTCTTCCGGCTCTTCCGCTCGACCGCCTGACGTTTCTCCTGTTCTTAAAGGCCGGTATTCCGCGCAGAGTGGGCTGCGCGTCCTTAACGGCTTCCTTGCTGATTTTGCCCAGGCCCTTCTTGCGGACCTCCGCTTCCAAGCCCTGGGGCCGACGTCGATCCGTAGCCTGCTTCCGCTTGCACGTAGCTCCCACCTTGAACGTCGGGACGCGCACGCGAAATGCAGTTTTGATCGGAGTTGGCGGGAGTGCCGCTGGCAGAGCGCAGGACGACGGCACGTTTTTCGAAATCGACTACTCCCGCCAAGGTTTATGAAGGTCAATTTTAGTTGGCGACTAGGTCTATGACACACTAACCCGAACGGAAGCCGGCGATATCTACGACAGGAAGACTACTCGCTCACTAACCGCTAACTGCGCGTCATGATCGCCTGCATGTCATAGCGTTTTTCCGACTCTTCATTGACTTAAACTGAGCGTCCCCCGACCGGGCGAATTTCTTGCCCCCAATCGGGAACTCCGGGATGCCCCATCAAAGGGATGAGGTCTCAGCCACCTGTACCCATGACGAGTGGGTAATTGTTACCGTTCAACCAGACGGCTGAATCACGCATTGTGTCATTTGATAAGTCATGCATCAGCGTTATCGCCTCGCTACTCAGTCCGCTCGAACAATTTTACAGGTGATTTATAAATCAGGACTAGCCTCGGTCTTTAAACTGCTAGGGGCGTTCAATGACAAGGCTTCACCAGTATTTAAAATTATTTGTAAGCGGAACTTCTGGCAACGTGGCGATTACCTTCGCTCTGGCGTCGCTTCCGCTGGTAGGCTTTGTTGGTAGCGCAATCGATTTTAGTAGAGCCAATGCGGCAAAGACGGCGATGCAAGCGGCCGTGGACTCCACGGCACTCGCGTTGTCTAGAGACGCGGACTCCTTGACCGCCGCGGAGATCAATATCAAAGCAAACGCATACTTTAAAAGCATTTTCATACGCCCTGACGTAAAGGGCATCGTGATCACGGGTGCCTACTCGAATACGACCGGCTCTAAGGTCGTGGTCAACGGAAGTGGCGCGGTCGACACCACCTTTATGGGCGCGTTGGGATTCGAGCATTTGCCCATCAACGTTAGTTCTACGGCCGCTTGGGGCATCAACAAGCTTCGCGTTGCACTCGCACTCGATGTAACCGGCTCTATGGCCGAAGACGGGAAGATGCCGGCGCTAAAGGATGCGGCCAAGGCACTGCTCAAGCAGTTGCAGGCGGCCGCGAGGGGCCCAGGGGATATATACGTCTCAATCGTGCCGTTCGCCCGATATGTGAACATTGGAAAGGCGAACTTCACGAAGTCGCTTATTGACTGGACGGAATGGGACAAGCAGCACGGCACCTGGGAGTGCTCAGGGAATAGCTCCTATAACAACTCCCATGCCAGCAATTGCAGGTGGAAGCCGGATGACCACTCCAAGTGGGAAGGATGTGTCTCCGATCGGGGCGACATTGATGGACCTAGCTCGCAAAACTACGACCAGAAGGTGTTGCCTCCCAATAGCGACACTTCCTCGGAGTATCCTGCAGAGCAGCCGGACGGGTGCCCGGCGACGATCAGGCAACTTACTTACGACTGGGACGAGCTAAATAGGATAATCGACGACCTTCGCCCGGAGGGAAGCACGAACCAACCCATCGGATTGGTCTGGGCCTGGCAGACGCTTGTCGGGGGCGGTGCGATGGTGTCTCCTCCGAAGGATACCAAATCCGTTTACAGCGAAGCGATCATTCTGATGTCGGACGGTTTGAATACCCAGAACCGGTGGTATGGGAACGGAGCAAGCCAAAGCTCGCAGGTTGATAAGCGCATGTATGACAGCAGCAGGAATGGGTCGGGCACTTGTGCTAACGCAAAGGATGCAGGCATCATCATCTATACGATTCAAGTCAACACTGGACACGACCCGACCTCAAAACTTCTCCGGGACTGCGCAAGCGGAAGAGACAAGTTCACAGAGATCAAATCGGCGCACCAAATGGTGGCAGTGTTCGAGTCGATCGGGAGCGCGTTGAGCAAGCTGCATCTGGCAAATTAGCGGTATCCTAGGTCAGATGAAGCATTGACTGACGGGAGGGGAACTCCGCCGTCATTCGAGGAAGGGACGTTTATAGGGCAGGTCGGGAAATAAGGGTTTCTTAGAGAAGAGAAAATAGTCATTAGTGACTTGCTCCCCTGAAATGCCCTCGGTTTTAAGTAGAGTCTGTTCCGGTTATGCCTCTCGGTGGGGCGTGCTGCGAACTCGGTTGGCGTGAGCCCGTTGAGGCTCGTGTGCGGCCGGTTGGTGTTGTAATCGATCCTCCATGCTTCGATGATCTCGCGGACCTCGCTGAGGTTCACGAAGAGGGTTTCGTTGAGGCACTCATCGCGAAGCTTGCCGTTGAAGCTCTCGACGAAGCCATTCTGCATCGGTTTGCCCGGCGCGATGTAGTGCCATTCGATGCCGCACTTCTCCTGCCAGGCCAGGATGGCATTCGACGTGAACTCGGTGCCATTGTCGCTGACGATCATGCGCGGGCAACCTCGGCTCTCGATGATACGGCTGAGCTCGCGGACGACCCGGGGAGCGGTCAACGAGGTGTCGGCGACCAGCCCCAGGCATTCCCGGGTGAAGTCATCGACTACGGTGAGGATGCGGAAGCGCCGCCCGCTCACCAGCGTGTCCATGACGAAGTCGAGCGACCAGCGCAGATTGCGATCCTGCGGGACGGCCATGGGTGCCCGGGTGCCCAGAGCCCGCTTGCGGCCTCCGCGTTTACGCACGGATAGCCGCTCTTCCTTGTAGAGACGGTAGAGCTTCTTGTGGTTGAGCTTCATGCCCTGGGCGGGCCAGCAGCAGCCCGAGACGCCGGTAGCCGAACCGCTGCCGCTGTGAGGCCAGCTCCCTCAGCTTGCTCCGAAGCCTTCATCGCCAGTCCTCTTGCCAGTATAGCGAC
>NZ_LMFS01000001.1:30369-540959 GCF_001426945.1 Pseudolabrys sp. Root1462
TTGCGGTTCTCGTCCTCCAGCGCCTTCAACTTCCGGGCGTCAGAGACCTCCATCCCGCCGAAGCGGGAACGCCACTTGTAAAAGGTCGCATCGCTGATGCCGTGCTTTCGGCACACATCGCTGGCCGACAGTCCAGCAGCGTGCTCCTTTAAGATCCTGATGATCTGCTCTTCGCTGAACCTACTCTTACGCATCTCTGTCTCCTTGGCGGAGAACAGAACCCTAACTTAAAACCGAGGGCATTTCGGGGGAGCAGGTCAGCCGTTACTCAGCTTTGGCCCGCAACTTCCATCGCGTTACGAACGCTGGGTCAACTTCAGATTGAGCAGAGTGCCGCCATTCGCCCCGAAAGCCGTCGGCTTGTCACATTATTAACGCCGGAATGAGAATCATTCCAAAACTCGAGTCGAAAGCAAACCTGCTTTGGGATGAGGGTCAAGCATGCGCACTTTCTTGTGGGGGAAACGTATGGCGCCGAGCTTCGGATCAACGTCGAGAATTTCGATTGGTTTGCGCGCGAAGCTTTTAACGATCTTTGGTGCGACAACACTAACTTTAATCGGGACAGCCGCATTCGCGTTCTGGTCCTTTAGCGCTGCGCTTAATCAATTCGAAGATACGCTCGGTACGACACAAACGAACGCCATCGCGGTCGTTGCGATGGAAGCAGATTTCAAGAAACAGGTTCAAGAGTGGAAGGATACCCTGCTTAGGGGAAAGAACCCGGATGCCCTTAAAAAACACTGGGGCAATTTCCAGGTACTTGACAAGCAAGTCAGACAAGAGGCGGACACGCTTGCTAGTTCGATTGCAGACCAAGATGCCAACGCCCTTGTAAAAAAGTTCGCCGCTGCACACACGGTAATGAGCGAGAAGTATCATCGGGCGTTCGATAACTTCAAGGATAGCAAGTTTGATAGCGTTGTTGGCGACGCTGCCGTCGCCGGAATGGACCGCCCGCCAACAGAGTTTCTCACGCAAGCCAGGGCAAGACTGCAAACTTTGCTTCGCGCGTCGAACGAGCAGTCGGCGACTGCTGCAGCAAAGGGTCGTTCCGCTATCACTATCGATCTGATCTTGTTTGCGTTGGCGACAATCTTATCCGCAGTGGCGCTCGTCGCGATGACTCAGAAAATATTGATTGCGCCGATAAAGCAGCTCGGCAGCATCATGCGTAAAATGGCGGCCGGCGATATGCAGGTCGTTTATGAAGGATCAATTCAGAATGATGAGATCGGCGATCTAATCAGGTCTGCGTCTGATACAACGCGTCGGATCTCTAATAGTCTGGCCAATATCAAGTCTTCAACGAACGAGGTGAACAGCGCTTCCGCAGAGATTTCGACCTCGACGACTGATCTGTCGCAGCGCACCGAGGAACAAGCGGCAAGCCTCGAAGAGACTTCGGCCGCGATGGAAGAATTGGCCGCGACCGTGCGCAAAAATGCGGAAAACGCCCAACTCGCCAACCAAGACGCCGCGATGACTCGCGAGGTCGCGGAACGCGGCGGTCAGGTCGTAGCCAAGGCTGTCAATGCTATGGCGCGGATTGAGGAGTCGTCACGAAAGGTTTCAGACATCATCGGCGTCATCGACGAGATCGCCCGCCAGACCAACCTCCTGGCGCTGAATGCCGCGGTCGAAGCGGCGCGCGCGGGCGAGGCCGGCCGCGGCTTCGCGGTGGTGGCGTCGGAAGTGCGTAGTCTGGCGCAGCGCTCGTCGCAGGCGGCAAAGGACATTAAGGATCTGATCACCAACTCGAACGGTCAGGTGAAGGATGGCGTTGATCTTGTTAATAAAGCCGGAGCGTCGCTTAATGAGATCGTCGAGTCGATCAAAAAGGTGGCTGTTGTGGTCTCCGAGATCGCCAATGCCTCGGCCGAGCAGGCCACCGGCATCGACCAGATCAACAGAGCTCTGACTCAAATGGACGAGGTCACGCAGCAGAACTCGGCGTTGGTCGAGGAAAATGCTGCAACTGCCAAGACGCTCGAGCAGCAGGCCAAAGCGATGGACGAGCAAGTCTCAGTCTTCAAGATCGGCAAGGAGGTGTCGGCGAACGCGACGGCGATATCGACGAGACTCAAGCCCGCTGAAGCAAAAGCGGCCATGACGCGGTCGGCGAAGCCCGCTATCAAGCCGGCGGCCAATGCCCGCGAGATGCAGAGATCGCTTGCGACGGCTGTGGGCCAAGACTGGAAAGAGTTCTGAATCTTGCCCCCGACAGCGCTATCGTGCACGCCACGTCCGGTACGGTGGTGGCTTTTACCCAGCGGAAGGCACCCGGAGAAGGGGCTCAGCGCAGACGGAACTCCGCAAGTCCAACGGTTCCGGCTGTGACGTACGACACGGGACGCTACGTTGCGGTATCTGGGGCGACCCGTGCAAGCATGCGTTATTTGGCGATGCCGACTGACTTGCTCCCCTGAAATGCCTTCGGTTTTAAGTTAGGTTCTGTTCTCCGGCAAGGAGACAGACGATGCGTAAGAGTAGATTCAGCGAAGAGTAGATCATCGGGATATTGAAGGAGCACGCCGCTTCGGCGATCCGCCAGCGATGTGTACAGCAAGCACGGCATCAGCGATACGAACTTCTACAAGTGCCGGTCTCGCTTCGGCGGAATGGAGACCTCTGACGCCGGGATTGCGGAGACGCGCCGTGACCTGGGCGATCCCGAGAGAAGGGCTACTCGCAACGACGGGCTTGTCGCCTCTTTGGCCGGCATGCGTAGACCTGTCGCTATGTCTCCAAGAGCACTGGCGATGAAGGGCGCCGCAGCAAGCGGCGGGAGCTGACCTCACAGCGGCGGCGGTTTCGGCTACCGGCGTCTTGGGCTGCTGCAGCCATGGGGAGGAGTTGGATATCGGCCCCCCGAGGCAGGAACCAGAAAAGCGCTTGATCGTTTTTTCGGTTGGGAGGTGGAACATGGGAGTACGAGAATTTCTATTTTCCATTGTCGGGGCGTGCGTTGTGCTCGCGCTTCTCGTCTATGCCGTCATTCGGGTGCGTCCTACCCATCCAGCGCAGAAGGTGGAGCGGAACTTCCCCGAGGAAGGCTGATCGCACCGATGAACACCGTGCTTTTGATAGCCTTGGTACTTTCAATAGCCGCCGTACTCACCTTGGTGTCGGTGGTTTCGCGCGACTAGTTATTAATCCGCATCATGTGCTGGATCGTGAAGGCCTTCGCCTTGGCAGCCCATACCGCTGTTGACATACCGCAAAGCGGGGCCGTGGCCGCGTCCCCTATTCTAAGGCATGATCTATTCGGATGTGCCTATATGTCCGAAGTGCGGACAGCCGATGCGCCTCGTCAAAGTCATCCCAGGCTTCGGAGGACTACCAGCCCTGCGCGTGTTCCAGTGCAAGCCCTGCAACACGGCAGAAACTGTCGAGGTAGGCCATTCCTTCCTCAGAACGTCGAGCCAAGCACTCTAATGGAACTTGTCTACCCCGATGCGTTGCAATCTGATTTTTTGCAGTGGCGTGCGGGGGGCCATGGAAGCCGACGAGTTGACCGACCTCGTGGTCTAGGATGATTTTCTACTACAGGCTGAATTGGTCGAGCTTCTCGAATAGGCGGGTTTCCAGGTTCTCGGACCCGCTAAAGGCGAGGAAGCAATTGCCGTCCTGATGCGTGAAGGCGACAATCTGCAAGCGGTTGTTACTGATATTAACCTGGGGAGCACGGTTACTGGCTGGGTTCTCGCCCACAAAGGCCGCGAGCTCAATCCGAACCTCCCCGTGATCTACACCACCACCTGCGGCCCTGAAGAGTGGTCAGCACACTGTTGCAAACCGGGTGCAGGCCAACGGAATCCAATTTATCAACTATCGACGCCTTAAATTACACCGTACGCTCACTCCGCTCGCCGCCGTGAGGTCGGAAAAACCCTTAGTGGCTGTACAAAAATCAAATGTTGTGCCGTTACCTTCCGCGTGCCAGCGCAAATTTTGCGCATTCGCCCTCGTCAATTCTATAGGAAAGACCCTCCCACTTGAGATTTTTAAGAGCGTCATCGACTTCAAGGGGATAGGTCCTTCCGTTCTCCTTGCACGTATAGCTAAACGTCGGCACGTGCGGAGGAGGATAGGACGACGAGGATCGTGGAAGTAGCAGCGAGAGTTGTTCTTGCGATTGCCATTTTTCAATTTCCTCCTTCACCAGATTATCATCACCCCGGCGTTCTCGTAGTGGACGTCCGCCACGAGCATCATCCGGAGGGCGGCTTTTTAGTCGCCCTTGCAGATTTGCAGCACCTGCCAAAGGTCATCATCGACTGGTGCGCTTTTCTTCCTGGCATCCTCTGCCGGCCAGCCGACTCGAGCTCGAGATCACCGAGGCTGTGCTTCTCGAAGACAATGGAATTACTCTCGGCATTCTTCACGAACTGCGAAACCTGGGAGTCCTCATCTCGATGGACGACTTCGGGACAGGCTATTCCTCCCTCGGCTATTTGCGGAGTTTCCCCTTTGATAAGATCAAGATCGACCGTTCGTTCGTCCGAGACATCGCGAAGCGTGCCGATGCGATGGCGATCGTGCGTGCGGTGACCGGCCTCGGCCGAAGTCTTGGTATCCCGACAACCGCGGAAGGGGTCGAGACATCGGAACAAGCGCTGATGCTTCAGACCGAAGGCTGCACGGAGGTTCAGGGCTTCTATTTCAACGAGCCGCGGCCGGCCAATGAGGTCGAGGCGATGCTCGAAGGAAAGATCAAGCTCGTATCGTGAGGGAACGGGCGAAAGGCCCATCCGCGAAACCGAACGGGCCGAAGTCAGTCGCTCCGACCCCAGTGCCTAACTTTCCTTACGATGCAGCATTTAGGGCCTCGTCGCGGTTACACATGCAACGGTCACGCGCCTTAATTTGACGTGCTCGATGTCGGGGTAAGCGCCAGCATGTGGCGGGCATTGGATTCGGCGGCGTCCAAGACCACTCTGACCCTGGCGCGGATCGAAGGGCCTGCGTTGACGAATTCGCCGGTCGGGCTACGGACTTCGGCTTCCAGCTTCGCGAGGCTTTCTTCAGCGACCGCTCTGGCATGAAGTAGGCCATCATTGGGGGAATTTCCCACCACCTTCGCATGAGCAACCATAAGGTCCGTCACTATCGCAAATAGGCCCCCGGCAATCGCCTTTGTATTCAAAAGTTCTTGCTCAAATTTGAGAGTTTTCGGATCGGGCATCGCCGATGTCTTCCTGAACAAAAGATTGAGCGCAATGCGCCGCTAGCAGGTGTGTTGAGTTTTGGATTATTAGACTGCGATATGGCTGGACGCCGTCAACTGTCAAACCGGCGGCGGGTTCCCATCCCGGTCGACCGTACGCGTCGCCTCATGTCGGCATTGCCGACAGGTGAATCGCTGTTCTTCGTAAAGACTGCCCAGTTGTGGATCTGGGGAGCGTCGCGTTAGGATCATTTCGCCCCCGCAAAGCTTGCAGGTCAGCACGTCGGCGGCGCCGAAATTCCCCGGTTCGTGACGCATAAGAAACATGGGAACATTCAAGCACAGCTTCTGGCGGGCGGCCATATCTACCGCTGGTGACAGTGGGAACGGCCGGGGCGGTACTGCGTTACTCGGCAATGCCGCACTTTTATTTCGACACGAAGAACGAAGAACAGTTATCGGAATTCGATTGCTTCGACTTCGACGACGCCGAGCAAGCAAAGAAGCATGCAATTCGCTATCTCGCAGAGGCTGCGGCCGACCATGTCACGCACCTAACGCCTGCCATCACGTGCACGGTGATGGACGAGAAAAAGCGGCCGATTATCAGGTTAAGGCTCATCCTGGAAGTCGATAAAAGAAATTGAAGCAGGTCAGGTTTGCGCAGGTCGCGCGCACGGGGCTTTTCCCATACCGGCGGCCGATTGATGTCTTTGATCTCGGCCGTCATGCCCGTTTCGCGCTCGACGATTTCCACGGTCGATGAGAGATTGCGCATCTTCAGAAACGTCGCGGCCTCGATCGCGATTTCCTTGACGTCTCGGAAGGTGCGCGGGACGTCGTTGATGTAGATATCGTAGCCGGGGATAGCCAAAGATTACAGGCTCCTATTGGTCAGCCCCGTGAAGCATTCTACAAAGTCCGTAAGCACCCTCCGGTCGATCGCTTGTGCATTGTGAACGCCCCCCACCCTTCGCGGGCCGCTTGATCCCTAAACTGCTGCAGGTATCAGGGCGACCATTAAGGGTGTCTTCCAAGAGTTATTTGGCATTGCCGCCGGCAAAGACGTCGGGATGCGCCGAGACGCGCAGGTGCCCAAGAGGGCAAGCGATCGGCTGGATGCAATGCTCCGAGAGTGAGCCTCTTGCCTTCGATCATTGTTTAAGTCGCTTTAGGACCTCCGATTGCGACTGCCATTCCAGCGGCAAAGGCCGCGTGACGACTTTTAGGGTAAGATCACAGTTCTGTTTTCCATCCAGAATTGCCTCCACAGTCTCAGGAGCAAGCAAAGTCAGTCGCAAAAGCCGGCATGCATAAGAATCGTTTACGCTCTTTGCTCGCGCGAGCTCAGTGATCGAGGAAAAATCCCCCTCCTCGATCTGCTTGCGCCAACGGAAGGCCTTGGCCAGCGCCTTCAGAAGAGCGCTTTCCGTACGGTGCGGCATGGCCAGCGAAGGAATGACGTCTGCGACAATAGTCTTCCGTCCCCGGCCAAGTCTGAACGCCATCGGCACGTGCACAGTCACTGTTTTCGGCTCCGGTGGCTCCCTGCTCATGCAGCGCTCCTCTCGGAAGTGTTATGCAAGTCATTGAAAACCATTGCCAGACCGCTTACGCGGAGGCGGATGTCGGCTCCTGTTTCAGAAACATCGACGCGATCGACTAGTAGCTGGACGATGCGAGCTTGCTCAGCCGGAAACAGTTCGTTCCATAGTTCTTCAAATCGAAACAACTCGTCGCGCACAGCGCGTTCGGTGAGACCCTTGATTGACGCGCGCGCGAATCGCCAAGTCGCCACTATGATTTCTGGACTCTGGAGCAAGGTCTTGATCTGGGAGACGACGACGGCCTCGATGTCTGCCGCGGGGATGCGACGCAGCAGCGAAGAGGAGCCTGTCCGTTTCAGGCAGTCCGTTGAGGCGTAGTAGCGATAGAGCTTGCCGCGTTTTCGTGTGTGGCAGGGGGTCATAGCGACGCCCTTCGGACCGAACAGGAGGCCTTTGAGGAGAGCAGGCGTTCGTCCGAGTTGTCGCGTCTTTTTGGTGTGAGGGCCCCCCTTGATAAGCCCGTGGACTTGATTCCAGAGATCGAGTTCCACAATTGGGTCGTGCTCGCCAGGAAAGGCGGTCCCTTTGTGCACGGCATCCCCGAGGTAAACCCGGTTATTGAGCACCCGGTATAAATACCCTTTATCAATCGGCTTTCCCTGCTTATTGAGTTGGCCCTCCTGGTTAAGCTGTTCGATTAGGATCTGGGGCGGGGTGCCGCGACTGAATCGGATGAAGATCGAGCGCACCAGATCGGCTTCGGTCTCATTCACCACGAGCTTCCGCTCCTTTACGTCGTAGCCGAGGGGCGCCCATCCGCCCATCCACATGCCCTTCCGGCGTGAAGCAGCAACCTTGTCACGGATGCGCTCGCCAATGACCTCCCGCTCGAATTGGGCGAAAGACAGCAGGACGTTGAGAGTGAGCCGGCCCATCGACGTTGTGGTGTTGAAGGACTGCGTCACGCTGACAAAGGTGACCTGCCGACGGTCGAAAACTTCGACCAGCCGGGCGAAGTCCATCAGGGAACGGCTGAGACGGTCGATCTTGTAGACGACCACCACGTCGACCTTCCCCGCCTCGATATCAGCCAGCAGGCGCCTTAGCGCGGGCCGCTCAAGCGTTCCCCCGGAGAAGCCGCCGTCGTCGTAACGATCGGGCACCAGGAGCCATCCTTCGGCCTTCTGGCTGGCGACATAGGCTTCGCAGGCCTCCCGCTGGGCATCGAGGCTGTTGAACTCTTGGTCGAGGCCTTCCTCGCTCGATTTGCGGGTATAGACCCCGCATCGGACCTTGGGTTTGGTAGAAGTGAGCGGGGCCATCACGATCCACCACGCTGGCTTTTCAGTCCGAAGAAGACCAAGCCATTCCACTTGGTGCCTGTAATATGGCGCGCGACCGCCGACAGCGATTTGTAAGGCCGTCCTTGGTATTCGAAATCGTCCCGGCGAACGGTGACGCAATGCTCCACGCCCCGCCATTCTCGGATGAGGCGGGTTCCGGCAAGGGGCCGCCCCTCTACCTGCAGGGCCTTCTTGCGCGGCTTGCCCTCTAGCTCGTCGGCTATGGCGTCGAGGCGTTCCAGGGTCTCGGGGCTCAGCCCACCGAATGCCAGTTCCTGGATCCTGTAGGCCAGCCGGCTCTCCAAAAAGCGCCTGTTGTAGGGTGGTGGCTCCCGGTCGAAGAGTTCGCGCCATTTTTGCTTCAGGTCGCCAACAGGGGCCGATTTTAGGGCCGCCAACCGGGCCAGCACCGACTCGCTCATTTCCGCCTCTCCCGCCTATTCCGGGTGGGATCACTGCTCTTGGGGGGCGAGCTGTCGAGCGAACTCTCTGGCGCCTGAGCGCCAATTTGACTGGACTTCCGAGCGACAAGACGCATGAGGCCGGCGGCCAGAATGTCGCCGATTTCGGGGACGACGCTTGTGGCTGGGCCCGAAATATCGAGTTCAAAACTGCCACAGCGCCGAGACGGGATAGACCGTGCCATAGCGTTGCGGCTCAGGCCGCGGTCGAACGCTTGTCGCGCCGATCACATTCGTCGAGCCAGGCGTCGATCTCGTCCTTGAAATAATAAACGATCCGCGGCCCACAGCGATGAAACGCGGGTCCCTGGTCGCGCATTCGCCATTTAGCGAGGGTCGAGCGGCTAATACCGAGATAGACCGCCGCTTCGGCAGCTCTCAGACGCGTATGCGCTGGGGCGAGCATGGTCATCGCTATATCTCCTGGCTAACGCGATTCCGTTTCGCCAGTGAAGATGACAGCGATTCCGCTACGGCGTCAGATCCCAAAAAGGCACGATTTTTGTACCCGGGTAGACTGTGCCCGGCCAATTCAGTCCGATCTTAAAAGTGAAATCGCCCCACAAAAGATGGTATCGATGAGCCGCCACGCGATTGCGCATGGTTCTGCTGACGCGTTGATAAGCTCTTTTCACGGTGATTGGACTTGCCTGTGCCGGTCCACCTTTCAGCGCCATTGCAGCACATTCGAAGGTCCCGTGACGTAGCCATTTCCTTGCCTTCGACAAATGCGGATATGCGTGCTTTCGCTGGGGATCTTGAGCGACGATCTCAGCCTCCTCTTTAATACGACGTCGCAACTCGCGAACTTGGTAAACGGCGTCCCAGCGCTCAAAATCCAGAAGGTCCTGACGATATCTTCCGATCCGCCCCGCCGCACGACCTCTTCTTGCGGCCTTCTCGCGCTTAAGAAGTTCAATCAAAAGGTTGGCGGCGCCCTGCACCAGCCACGGCGGCGGACAAATTCGTTCGTTGGCGCAATGGTACATACCTGCAGCAAACGCGATCTCATTGTGAGAACTCATTTGCTTGATTCTATCCAGTTCCTCCTCATGAAGGCGATCGACCGGACGGTCGGGCCTGCAATGCAGCATGGTGGGCCTCCAGGAATCCGATATATTCTGACGCTCAGGAACGATCGCTGGTGCGCATAGGAACACGAATCTCGCTTGGGAACGATAATCGCAGCAATCGCGATATGTTTCTCGGGAAACAGTCGGTCGTCCACCAATTCGCCGTTGTCCGGTCGCTGTAAATTGATTTCCTGGTGGATGAGGGAATTCTGTTCACGCGAGGGAAACGCTCGGAATTATCTTCACAATTTCAATCGGAAGTTCGAGCTGCAAGCATTCCAGTGAGCCCGACTCACTGGTCGAAGATGTGAAATGCAGCCGCAACGGCTTGATATAACCCTCGCCTTTAAAGCGATTTGCCTTTCCGACGAGCTCTCAGGCACGGAGAAGCAAGTCGCTGCGGCCATTGTCGACAGCTTCAACTTCCGAACGCTGCAATGCGATCCGAGCTTTGATCGGATCGCTCATCTGGTCGGGAAAAGCCGTCGGACGGTTATCCGGGCGGTCGAGCGTCTGGAAAAAGGCAGGTTCCTAACGAAGATCAGGCATGGCGGCCAATTCCACCGCAACGCCTACCAACCCAATTGGCCGCAGTTCAGGTTGATCGAATCTCAATGGAACGCCCGCCGAAAGACGCGCCACTGGGGTTCAACGATGTCACCTACAAACGTGTCAGCAGTGGGTCACATTGCGGGTGACAAGTGTGTCACCCAAACCATACTAATCAATCAATCTAGTGAAACCAGTCCAGCAGCAACAACGTCAGCAGATCAAAATGCCGCTACGGCCGCTAAGGGAAGCGAACTTCCGACGAGGCAGATCGAAGTAAAGGTGCGACAGGAACTCTCTTCGAGACCGTCCCATCCCAACACGCCAGTCGCCTTAACGAACGCGAGGGCCGCTGCGCGGCTATCGGCCGAGAGAAGATGGAATACGGCGCTCCTTGCGCGGCTTCGCGATAGGCCTGACTTACTCGAAAAAGCCATCGAAGCCATCGACCCGAAGCTTCAGGTCGACGCGACTGAAGTTGAGCTGGCGCGCAAAGGCTCTGGCCTACGATACATTCTCGAACAACTGGTCACGCGAGGATTGCACCTATGATGACGGCAGTCGGGCAGGGGGGAGGGGGGTCTAAAACTCTGGGGAGTTACACTTCACCGGACCGGCGGTGGTCTCATACAGGGATTTTTTTTCCGAGGCGCGAAGATTTCGGGCTTCGCAGCCACTCGAAGAATCAAAAGCCTTTGCATTTCAATGGTCGGCTGCGTCGAGCCGCAGCATCGAAGGCATTTATTTTCACCACCCCCAGGGGGAAGGTCAAAACTCTCGGACCTTTCGATCGCGGACCGGTGGGCTAGGCGCGCGCATCTTTTCGGGAATTTCCGAGAACTTTTTTTCCAGCTCCGGCAGCCTCAGAAAAATGCGCGAAATTCAGGGTGGGGGGGGGNCAAGCTAGAGATGTGGCCGACAGATCGCGTCCTGCCGTCACCCCGAAACGCCCGTACCCATAAGGATGCCCAGGTCGCCGAGATCGCGGGCTCGATACGCGCATTCGGCTTCACGAATCCGATCTTGATCGGAGACGCGGGTGAAGTGATCGCCGGGCATGGTCGTCTCGCGGCGGCCCGCATGCTCCGCTTGACCGAAGTACCTGTCATCCTGTTGAAAGGATTGGACGAGACGCAGCGACGCCAGTTAATGCTCGCTGACAACCGGATTGCGCTGAACGCGGGGTGGGATCTTGAGCTACTTCACCTCGAGCTGAAGGACCTGTCGGTAATCGGAGCAGACCTTAAGTTGCTCGGATTCACCAAGGGTGAACTCGCGAAGGCACTTACGCCACCGGGCCGAGGCCTGACCGACGAAGACGCCACACCGGCTGTCGAAGACATCGCTGTTACGCGGCCCGGAGACATCTGGGTCTTGGGTCCGCATCGGATTGCCTGCGGGGACAGCACTGACGCGTCCATCGTTGAGAAAGTGCTGGCAGGTTCACTGCCCAACCTGATGGTTACGGATCCGCCCTACGGTGTGAACTACGATCCTGAATGGCGCCACCGGACCGGCGTCAATAATTCAAGCCGCACTGGCAAGGTCGAGAACGATAGTCGGGCCGACTGGGAGGCGGCATGGGCACTGTTTCCCGGCAACATTGCCTACGTGTGGCATGGTGCCCTCCATGCAGCCACAGTCGCCGCCAGCCTAGAGCGCCAGGGCTTTGCCATCCGGGCCCAGATCATCTGGGCAAAGGAGCGCCTCGTCATCGGCCGCGGCGATTATCACTGGCAGCATGAGCCCTGCTGGTATGCGGTCCGGTCGAAAGGCAACTGGACCGGCGATCGCAAGCAGACAACGCTCTGGACGATCTCCAGCAAGGACCAGGACGCCGAAACCGTTCACGGGACCCAGAAGCCGGTCGAGTGTATGCGCCGGCCGATCCTCAACAACACGAGCCCTGGCGACCTGATCTACGAGCCTTTTCTCGGGAGCGGCACGACCCTCATCGCGGCTGAGAGCTGCGGTCGGGTCTGCCGCGCTGTCGAGCTCTCGCCCCTCTATGTGGACGTGACCATCCGGCGCTGGCAGGCCTTCACGGGGCGCGCCGCAATTAGGGAAGGCGACGGCCTTTCATTCGATGAAGTCGTCGTAAAGGCAGCGGAAAATCCGGAGGGGTGACATGCGAGGCCGTCGACCAACACCCACACGTATGAAGGTCCTCACCGGCAATCCGGGAAAGCGGCCGCTCAACGAGCACGAACCGCGGCCTGAACCGAAAATTCCGGATTGTCCGCCTCAACTGGGGCCAATAGCTCGCGAGGAATGGGATCGGCTTATGGCCGAGCTCTCAAGCCTTCGTATCATCACCGCTTTGGATCGCTCAGCGCTCGCAGCTTACTGCAACGCGTACGGACTCTGGGCCGAGGCTACTGAGGCTGTTCAGAAATACGGAACGATGGTCAAATCGCCCACCGGCTATCCAATACAGTCACCTTACGTCTCAATCGCAAACCGCCAAGCTGAAATCATGATGCGTATTGCGTCTGAGTTTGGATTCACACCGGCAAGCCGTAGCCGAATTGTATCGGCTCCTGAACCGGAGGCTTCATTGTTTGACTGGCCTGAGCCAAAGGAATGACAGCAGTATTGGGCCTCGTATATGAGGGGCATGTAATTGATGGCCCGCCCCGCTATCGAGGCCGTAGGAAGAATAATGAATCTCGGGCCGACTTGATTTTCCGCAAAGCAAGTATGACAGTTTTTGGAGAACTATTTGATGCGGGTACCCGGGGACCCTCGGAGCCGGACGGCGCGAAATAACGCCGCCTCGACGCCGGGGGCTCTCTCTACGACCAGGGTCGCCATCCGTGAGAAGGTCTTAGACGTTAGACGTCTTTTTTGATGACAGACAAGTTGCCGCTGCGCTCAAGCCGCGCTTCCTTAACGTCCGCCGGACTTTCTATCCCGTGCGCACGCAGGTCTTCTGCCAAGTCGTCATTGGACATATGAGCCTGACGTCGTGCGGCCTCGTCCACCCGACCTCGTTCGATAATCTTGGTGCTATACCCTTTGATCAGCGTGCCTAGACGCGGCGAATCCCGCGAAATATAGGATAGCAGCCAATGGGCCAAGATAAGCGTTAGAGTTCCAGCAAAGGACGCGATAAATGGGGCCGTGCCGGATATCGCCCTGCTGGCAAGAGAGCCGATAATAATTACCAAGATGGCGTCAAAAGCGGTCGCGGAGCTAAGAAAGCGCTTTTTTGCTATCCGCACGTAGAAAATTAGTACGGCGAACACAACGACGGCGCGGGCGCAAACTTGAAGCACGCTGAGCTCTTGCGCTTTGTCGGCCGATAGACCCAGCACCGCATCCAACGTAATCGCAAACCACAGCCCATCGATTTGCATCAAGTGCCGAATCTTCGTCGGATTGCAGGCGAAGTCCTCGCCTCATGGAGAGGACTCAACCCGCTTTAGCTTCTTTGGCAGGGCTTTCGCCTTTTCCTCAACTAAGAGCCTTTGGATAGGCCGTGCAACTCCGCGTCCTTTCCGTCCTAAAACAAACGGCCTGGCGCTCTAACTTGCCCAGCCGACAAACCGCTCCGCGGTTAGCTTCCATGATTGTTTTGAACGCTTTATTTTAATATCTCGATACCGAAATTCAAGGCGACCAGTAGTCAGAATTATCCGTGTGCCCGGAAGCGCAGAGCTCTGGATTGACTCGTGCCACGCTCAACAAGTTTCGTTAGCGAATTGGCCGAAAATCTCGACGGCCGTCCAGTGTAAAGTTTCTTCTACCCTCGTTTGGCTCGATTCGGTATGCAAGAAGCGCCAAAGCGAGTGTCGCCTATATGTCTGAATTGGACCAATCCCTAGTCTCTGGGTTCCCCTTGTTTAGCGGTCTGCAAAAGGCCGATCTGGACGAAATCCTGAGAGAGGCACACCCATTGCATCGACCCAAGAACACGGTGGTGTTCGAACAGGGCGAAGATGCGCACTCCTTCTTCGTGCTACTGCATGGGCACGTGCGTGCGACGAAGATGACGCCGAATGGCCACCAGATTGTCGTGCGCTACGTCACCCCCGGTGAGACTTTCGGCGTCGCCGCCGCGCTCGGGTTGGACGCTTACCCGGCTACGGCGACTGCGGTCGATGACAGTCTTGTTCTGGCTTGGCCGTCGGCCTCGTGGCCGCGACTGTCGGCGAGATATCCGGTATTGGTGGCGAAAACCTTGCAGACCGTGGGCGAGCGTCTCCAAGACTCGCATACCCGGATTGTCGAGATGTCGACCGAGCAGGTCGAACGGCGCGTGGCTCGGGCGCTGCTGCGTCTCATCCGCCAAGCGGGACGCAAGACGGACAAGGGCATCGAGATCGATTTTCCCATAAGCCGCCAGGACATCGCCGAAATGACCGGGACGACGCTTTACAGCGTTAGCCGCGTCCTGAGCAGTTGGGAAGGGCAGGGCATCGTCGAGGGCGGACGCCAGAAAATCCTGGTGTGCAATCCGCATAAGCTGGCTCAGATCGGAGACGAAGTTAGTTGAACCGCTCGGGCTCTGTTCAAGGCGGCGAGGAATGTCGCCGTTTCGATTCCGTATTCCTCGCAGGAATCACGAATAGTGTGGAACGGCGCGATAGGACAGCCCACGCAGCCCATGCGAAAGTCAAGAAACACGCGGATCGTCGCCGGCCACGTGTGCATCACATCACCCACGAAGCTCTCGGATTGGATGTCTTCCATGTCGCCTGTCATGAAGAAGAGCGTAGCTGGCCGAAATGGTAATTTGTTGCGCGAGAGCAAACAGGTCCTCATTTCGGCGCTGCACAAACGGCCTCAAGGATCGGGCGTCTGGCCGGCGTAGCGGTGCAGGAACGCATTGAAGGCCTTCCATGAGGTCGGCGAATTTTCGCGCAGAGCGGCGCAGGCTTGCCCCGCAAGCCGGCAAGCGGCTTCAATCTGGCCGAGTGCCGCAAGCGCCTTTAGACTCTCCAGAAGAAGCTTCTCAAGCTGCGGCGGAATGGGTTCGGGCGGATCGATCGAGACTCGATGCGCAGTCATGTGTCGTTATCCGGACCGAAGCCGAGTTGCACGCGGGCCGAGGCCGTCATCATTTCCGGCGTCCAGGCGGGGTCGTAAGTGAGCGAGACTTCGGCGGAGGTTACGCCAGGGACGGCAATGGCCGCTTCGCGTGCGCCGTCCTTCAGGAATGACGACGCCGGGCAGCCACGCGTCGTCGTCGTCATGAGGATGCGCGCGCGGCCGCAATCGTTGACGCCGATGACATAGACCAATCCGAGGTCGACAATGTTGAGACCGAGCTCGGGGTCGATGACAAGGCGTAGCGCGTTTTCGATGCGCTGGCCGAGTTCCTCCTGAGGCGCCACCATCAGGAAGCCTCCGGTCGTCCGACCCGCACCAGAACCTTGTAGGTGGTGCCGTCCGGCTCAAAGCCGCCACGCCAGGTATGACCGCGCTTGGCGAGCTGCGGAAACAGGAAGACTGGCTCGCGGCAGAGCAGGGCGCTCAGCACGTCGCCGGGCTGCATGGTCTCGAGCCCGGCAAGGATGCGCACCATCGGCTCCGGTGGATCGAGGTCGCGATTGTCGAGATTGCGAACCGGGCTTGGCCACGGCTCATCGCAAGCGGCGCCTTTCGGCGCGGCTGTTTCCACCACCAAATCCGCGGGGGTGAGCAGCACCTCCCAGTCGCCGCCGTCGATTTCCTTGGCATCATGGGTAAAGCCTTTCGAGCCGAGCACGTGCAGCAGCGGTGTCGGCTTGAATGTCGCGTAGAGCCGCAAGCCTTGGCCGGGCGTGAGTGCATTCACGGCGGCCATGATCTCTCCGAAGGGCTCGCCGCCGGCCCTCAGGGTCGGCCGCACGTCAACTTCCACAAATTCTGTCATGATCATCTCCTCAGTGAGGGGGCTATGAAGAAAGCAAAGCCAGTCTCTGCGTCAGTTGTGGCAGCCGCATTTCCGGTTTGACGTCGAGCATCAGGCGGATGCGCACGATGTGCATTGCGACGCCGACCGTTCCGGCGAGCATCAGCGCCGCTGACAGGCGAAACCCGACGGGCGCCTCGAGCAACAGACAGGAGGTCGCGCTCCAAACGGCTGTGAAATAGAGCCAGAACCATTTGGCAGCCCGCGACTCGACAACCAGGTCCTGAACGCGTGGCGTCGCGGTTTTGCCGAGCACCGGGCCGTAGCATTCCAGCCAGGTCAGGAAGGCGACGATTTTGTAGAGCTTCGCGAGGCCGAGGCCCGTGAGCCAGCCGAAGACCGCCAGGAAGACGACGGCTCCGATCTGGGCCTCGAAGCGGCCAGCGGCGGCCAGAACGATCGACAGCAGGAGAACACCGCCAAGACAGACGAGCGCGACGGCGGCCATGCGAGCGTTGAGCTCGATCTTACGGCGTTTCCGGGCCTGGTACAGATGCAGGACATCTCTGCCATAACGTACCAGTGCGAAGGATCCGATTAGACTCGCGGCAAGGAGGATGGCGCCGGGGTCCCGACCGAGGCTGATCGCGCCGGCTCCACCCAATATGGCGAGTGCCAGCGCCGCCGTGCCGAAATTCAGAACTGCGCGCGATCGGGCCGTTTCGGCTTCCGGCGCCAGCATGAACATGGCGAGTAGCCGATAGCTGACGCCGATCGCGGTAAATGTCAGCCAGCCGGCGAGGCCCGCTGTTGCGTGTACGGGAATTCCGTAAGCCGCCATGTCACCGAGCGATGTGGCGCCGGTCGTGCCATCGAGGACCAACGCAAAGATGATGCCGAGCGCAACTGTGGCCGCGGCGCAGAGCAGGCCAATCGTAACGAAACGCGCCGCAAGCGGTAGCGGTCGCGCTCGCCACAAGGAGCGGCCAAGGTTCCACAGCGCCAGTGCGAAGCCTGTGCCGAGCAGGGCCGCCGCGGCAGTGAGACAAGAATGCGGCGCGGGAATGCGGCCCCCAAGCTGCAGAAAGCCGCCAAGCAGCGCGAGCAAACCTGCTACGAGCAGCACGAGGGTCGGCAAGGGCAGGGTGTTGCTGTAGATCGGCTTGGCGATCAGCACCGGCACAAACTGAAATAATGCGCCGAGCATCAGCAGGCTAAGCCAGCCGATCGCGATGAGGTGGACGACGACGAGCGATTCGGGACTACTGAGCGCGGCGGCGGGAAATCCGAATCCAGCCGCCATCAGCGCTTCACCTGCCAGTAGGCACGCCAGCGCAGCGGCGAAGTAGGACATCGACCAGCGGGAGAGGGTAGCGCCGATCACGAGGGCCGTCTTTCAGGTGAGGCACCGGCGGCGGGCCGCCGGCGCCGGTGGGTGGACGGGGTTATGCGGCCTTCTGCTGTCGGCCGATCTCGACGCGCCAGACCTCCGGACCGCGCTCGAGATAGGTCCAGGAGAACTGGCGCGGGTATTCGGCCTCGAGCTGGTAATAGAGCGGCTTCGGATCGTGATCGTTGACCAGGACGAAGGCGCCGCCGACCGCGAGTTGATTGACCAGTTCGAAAATCTTGCGATGCCGTTGGGCGGGCACGAGGCTTCGGACGTCGACTTCGCCAGGCGAGGATTGGGTCATTCAAGTTCTCCTTCGATTGATTCCAATTTGCAGGTGTGCCGCCGGGGCGTGACTGAAGCGGATGCTTACCGCTCACGCGTCGGGGCAGCGCGGATGCATCATTGATCGCAGTCAGCCTCGGCGAGTTTGCGCCAGCGCAAAGAAAACGCGCGACGTTGGCCGCACATACGCTCCCGTCGGCCTGAGGAGACCGCGCATCCTGCACGGGCGCCGCCTAGGGCGACGAAGAGGAGCGAAAGATGAGACTTGCGAAAGTTCTGCTTGCCGCGAGCGTGATCGTGCTCGCCAGCGGCGTTGCGGCCGGAGCGGCCGAATATCAGGTCCAGACACTGAACATGTCGGCCCACGGCATGTTCCAGTTTGAGCCGCAGCAGCTGAAGATTCAGCCGGGCGACACCGTGCACTTCATCGCCAAGGACAAGGGCCATAATGTCGAATCGATCGAAGGGATGCTGCCGGACGGTGCGACGCCGTTCAAAGGCGGCTTCGGCCAAGATCTCACCGTCACCTTCACGCAGGCCGGCGTGTACGGCATCAAATGCGCGCCGCACTACGGCATGGGCATGGTCGGCCTGATCGTGGTCGGCGATGCTGCCGTGAACCTGCAGAAGGCGGAAGTGGTCAACCACCCCGGCAAGGCCAAGCCGACCTTCGCGGCGCTCTTCAAGGCGATCGGCACGCAAACCGCGCAGCACTGACCTCCATACCCGAATCGTAAAATGGAACCTGGGCGGAGGACGAATAGCTCGTCCTCCTCAACCCGTGCCGTGGCGCGTTTGCCCGTTCAGCGGACCGGCCCATGGCCGAATGTATCGTATTGCGATGGATCAAGGACGCACACTGGTCCTCGCGGCAAGGTGCCGTCCGGCCGTGCCAAACGGCCGGCAACTGCCGGAATAGCATTCGATGATCCAAGAAATATGGCGTTGCAAGCACAGCCTGTGGGGCGCGCTGGTCGTTTGCCTGATGCTTGCTGCGACGGCGCTGCCGGCGGCGGCGCAGGGTACACCAAGCCGGCTTGCCGAGTTTCTCCAGCACCTCCAACCGCACGATATCGACCCGGCGGCGGATCAATTCGGCGCGGTGGCCGGCGCGGTGCCGGCGGCGCCACTGCTGCAGCAGGGCAAGCTTGTCGGTTACGCGTTCCTGAATTCCGACATCGTCGATTCGACCGGTTATTCAGGCAAGCCGATCAACATCGTGGTTGGCCTCGATAACGAGGCCCGCATCACCGGGGCCAAGCTCGTCGAGCACCATGAGCCTATCTTTCTGGTCGGCATTCCGCAGAGCAAGGTGGAAAAGTTCATCCACGACTACATCGGCCGCAGCGTGCTCGCTGCCGACAGCGAATCGGGTTCCGCAGCGGATATCGTCAGCGGTGCCACCGTCAGTTCGATGGTGATCGGCGACAGCATTACGCGCGCGGCGATCAAGGTGGCGCAAGCCTACAAGCTTGGCGGCGGCGCAGCGGCCGTCGCGACGGCAGAGCCGGTGTCACGCAAGATCGACCCGGGGAAAATCCTGTCGAAAAGCTGGGTCGAACTCACCGGCGATGGATCGGTGCGCCGCTTGCTGCTCACCAATGACGATGTCAACAAGGCCTTCGCCAAGTCCGGCAATACCGCCGCCATCGCGCGTCCGATACAAGGCGAGCCCGACGCGCCGTTCGTCGATCTCTACGTCGCGCTCGTGAGCGTGCCGAGTATCGGCGAGAGCCTGCTCGGATCGGCCGCATATAAAAATCTGAAGAAACGTCTTGGCGATGACGGCCAGGCCGTCCTCATTGCCGGCGCCGGTTCGTATTCGTTCCGCGGCTCGGGCTACGTGCGCGGCGGCATTTTCGATCGCATCGAGGTCATCCAGGGCCAGACCAGCATTCGCTTTCGCGACCGCGATTACGAACGCGTGGGTTCGCTGACAGCCGCCGGCGCGCCGGAATTTCCAGAGATTGGCCTGTTCTTTCTGGCCAAAGGACAGCAGTTCGATCCGGGCAAACCGTGGCGCTTGCAATTGCTGGTGCAGCGGGTGACGGGCGCTCTGGACAAGGCATTCCTCAATGTCGGCGTCGGTTATTCGGTCCCGGAGCCATACTTACTTCCGGTCGAAACCGCGGCGCCCGCTGCGCTGGTCCCGGTCACCGCAGGCGCGGCGGCCCAGCCGGCATCGGCCCAATTTGCGGCGCCCTCGGCAGGCGAACCGCTGTGGTTGAAGATCTGGCGAGGCAAAGCGATCGACATCGCCATCCTGCTTGTCGCCATCCTGGTGCTGACCGGCATCTTCTTCTTCCAGGACGTGTTGGTGAAGCGGCCGAAGCTGTTCGAGCGTATCCGGATGACCTATCTGGCGTTCACGCTGCTGTGGCTCGGCTGGTACCAGCACGCGCAGCTCTCCGTGGTCAATGTCTTCACCTTCTTCCAGGAGCTACGCGGCCACTTCCAGTGGGAGCATTTTCTCAACGACCCACTGATCTTCATCCTGTGGAGCTCGGTCGCGGCTGCCCTTCTGTTCTGGGGGCGCGGCGCCTATTGCGGCTGGCTTTGTCCCTTCGGTGCTCTCCAGGAGTGGATGAACAAGATCGCGCGCTGGCTGCACGTGCCGCAGCTGAAGGTGCCGTTCGGGCTGCACCAGCGGCTCTGGCCGATCAAATACATCATCTTTCTAGTGCTTTTCGGCGTGTCGCTGGGGTCATTAGCGCTCGCGGAAACCCTCGCCGAGGTCGAACCGTTCAAGACCGCGATCATCCTTCATTTCATGCGCGACTGGTGGTTCGTGCTTATCGCTGTCGCTTTCCTATTGCCGGGGCTTTTCGTCGAGCGCTTTTACTGCCGGTACATGTGCCCGCTGGGTGGTGCATTGGCGATACCGGCGCGCGTGCGCATGTTCGATTGGCTGCGACGTTATCGCGAGTGCGGATCGCCCTGTCAGCGCTGCGCGCAGGAATGCCCGGTCCAAGCGATACACCCTGAAGGGCAAATCAATCCGAATGAATGCATCCAGTGCATGAACTGCCAGGTGCTTTACCACCATGACCAGAAGTGCCCGGTGATGATCCAGTTGCGGCTCAAGCGCGAGAAGTTCCACGCGCTGTCTTCGCCGTCGATGAGACCAGGCGCCAGGACCGCGCCTGCCTTTCCCCCTGCCACCGCCGGCGAGAAATCGCTGGACAAGACCGAGGTGCGCCTGCCGGCCACCGATTAAAGGAGCAAACCAATGAAGGATCACGATAAGAATGAGGACGGCCTCAGCAGGCGCAAGTTACTCAAGCGCGGGACAAGTGCTGTTGCGCTGACCGGACTGGCGGCTGGCGGCGGCACGGCAGGCATGCTGGAGCTTTCGCAGGCGGCGCTCGCCCAACAGGCGTCGCGGCGACCGGGCGGCTCGGTTGAGGTGCGGCCCGGTGACCTCGACGAATATTACGGCTTCAGCAGCAGCGGCCAATGCGGCGAGATCCGCGTGATGGGCATCCCGTCGATGCGCGAAATCATGCGCATTCCCGTGTTCAACCGTGACAGCGCCACCGGCTGGGGCCTGACCAACGAGAGCCGCAAGGTTCTCACCGAGGGCCTGTTGCCTGCAACGCGCAAGTTCCTCGAAACGCGCGGCGGGTCCTTCGTCAACGGCGATGCGCACCATCCCCACATGTCGTTCACTGACGGCACGTATGATGGCCGCTACATCTTCATCAATGACAAGGCCAATTGTCGCGTGGCGCGCATCCGCTGCGACGTGATGAAGTGCGACAAGATCATCGAAATTCCGAACGCCTCGGACATCCACGGCCTGCGGCCACAGAAATATCCGCGCACGGGCTACGTCTTCGCCAACAGCGAGCACATCGTCCCGATTCCGAACGACGGCAGCGTACTCGATGACCCGAAGCAATATTGGTCGGTGTTCACTGCGATTGATGGCGACAGCATGACCGTCGCCTGGCAGGTGCTAGTCGATGGCAACCTCGACAACTGCGATGCCGATTACGAGGGTAAATATGCCTTCTCCAGCTGCTACAATTCGGAACGCGGCGTCACCCTGGCGGACATGACGTCTGCCGAACGCGATTGGGTCGTGGTGTTCGACATCAAGCTCATCGAGCAGGCGATCGCCAAGGGCGATTTCAAGACGATGGGCGGCGTCAAGGTCGTCGACGGGCGAAAGGGGGCGCCGTACACCCGGTATATCCCGGTCGCCAACAATCCCCACGGCTGCAACATGGCGCCGGACGGCATCCATCTGGTGCTCGCCGGCAAGCTGTCGCCGACGGTCACGGTGATTGATGTGCGCCAACTGGCCGACGTGTTCACCGACAAGATCAAGCCACGCGATGCCGTGGTCGCCGAGCCGGAACTGGGTCTCGGACCGCTGCATACGGCTTATGACGGCAAGGGCAACGCCTTCACCACGCTGTTCATCGACAGCCAGGTGGTGAAATGGAGCATCGACAAGGCCAAGCGCGCGTACAAGGGCGAGAAGGTCGATCCGATCATCGAAAAGATCGATGTACACTATCAACCGGGTCACAATCACACGTCGATGGGCGAGACCAAGGAGGCGGATGGCCGCTGGCTGATGTCGCTGAACAAGTTCTCGAAGGACCGCTTCCTGCCGGCCGGTCCCCTGCATCCCGAGAACGATCAGCTCATCGACATCTCCGGCGCCAAGATGGAGCTGGTTCACGACGGCCCGAGCTATGCCGAACCCCATGACATCTGCATCGTGCACCGCTCCAAGGTGAGCCCGCTGCGCGTGTGGAAGCGCGATGACCCGAGTTGGGAAGAGGCACGGAACTGGGCAGCCAAGGACGGCATCAAGCTGGAGGAGGGCGCCAATGTCGTTCGCGACGGCAACAAGGTGCGTGTTTACATGTACTCGGTTGCGCCGGCCTACAGCCTCGAGAAGTTCACGGTCAAGCAGGGCGATGAGGTCACCATCTTCGTCACCAATATGGATGACGTGGAGGATCTGACGCACGGCTTCACCATCGTCCGCTACGGCGTGATGATGGAGATCTCGCCGCAACAGACCGCCTCGGTGACGTTCGTTGCCGATCGTCCCGGCGTGCATTGGTACTATTGCCAGTGGTTCTGCCACGCCATGCACATGGAAATGGCCGGTCGGATGATCGTCGAGCCACATAAGGCATGAGGCAAGCGTACACCATAGCGCTCAGGCGACTTGCCGCGGCGTTCATCGCCGCGGTCGTCGCTGCCTGGCTGGGAACGGGCTGCACCCTTGCGGCGACAGTTTCGGTAACGGCCGGCGGCGAGCGCTTGCGCACCGCCATTGCTGCCGCTGCGGTCGGCGATGTCCTCCAGCTCGAGGCGGGTGTCCACGACGGCCCGGTGGTCGTCGACAAGCCGCTCACGCTGGAGGGCCGGCCTGGCGCGGTGGTCGATGGCGGCGGCCGCGGTCGCACCATCGAGGTGGTTGCCCCGGGTGTCACCGTCCGTGGCCTTGGCGTGCGCGGCTCCGGTATCGACCACGAAATGGACGCCGGCATTTACCTGGAACAGAGCGCCACCGGAGCGAAGGTTTTGGACAACACCGTCAGCGACAATCTGGTTGGCGTGTATGTCCACGGCGCGTCCGGTGCGATCGTGCGCGGCAATACGATCGTCGGGCGTACCGATCTGCGGCTCAACGACCGCGGTAATGGCGTCTATGTCTGGAACGCGCCGGGCGCGCAGGTGATCGACAATGACATTTCCGGGGGACGCGATGGCATTTTCACCAATACGAGCCGCCGCAACGTGTTTCGCGGCAACCGGATCCACGGTGTCCGTTTCGCGGTGCATTACATGTACACGAATGACAGCGAGGTCAGCGCCAACGTCTCGGTCGGCAATCACGCCGGCTACGTCATCATGTTTTCGGACCATCTGAAGATTCACGGCAACGTGTCGCGCGGCGACCGCGATCATGGTCTGCTGCTGAACTATGCCAACGACTCGCGCATTGACAGTAATGTGGTCAGCGGCAGTCAGAAGTGCGTGTTCATCTACAATGCCAACAAGAACGACATTGCCGCGAACCGCTTCGAGAACTGCGCGATCGGCATCCATTTCACGGCTGGATCGGAGCGCAATGCGGTCAGCGGTAATGCCTTCATCAACAATCAGACCCAAGTCAAATACGTCGGCACCCGTTCGATCGACTGGTCGGTAAAGGGTCGCGGCAATTACTGGAGCGACAATCCCGTCTTTGATCTTAACGGCGACGGCATTGCCGACGCCGCCTACCGGCCCAATGATCTCGTGGACCGCGTTGTTTGGGCTTACGGCGCCGCGAAACTGCTGCTGAATAGCCCGGTCGTTGAAGTCCTGCGCTGGGCGCAGTCGCAGTTTCCCGCCTTGCATCCCGGGGGCGTCGTGGACAGCGCGCCATTGATGACGCCGCCGCAAGTCGGCCCGGCAACCGAAACGGCACGCCTGAAGCAAGGGGAGGCCGCCAATGACCGTCGTTGAAGCCCATCACGTCAGTCGCCGTTACGGCGCGCAATTGGCGGTCGACGATGTCACAGTCACGTTCCAGTCGGGCCAGTGTACGGCCATCGTCGGCCATAACGGCGCCGGCAAGAGCACGCTAATCAAGATGCTGCTGGGCTTGGGGCGGCCGACGGCGGGCCGGATCACCATATTCGGTGAGGATCCCACCGCCGGAAACCGCCGCTGGCGCAGTCAGGTCGGGTTTCTCCCGGAGAATGTTAGTTTCCCGCCCAGCCTGTCGGGGCGCGAGACCCTCGACTTCTATGCCCGCCTCAAGGGCCAATCGACTGCCGCGAACGGGGACCTGCTTGATCGCGTCGGTCTGAGCGCCGCCGCGGCCAATCGGCGGGTCTCGACTTATTCGAAGGGCATGCGGCAGCGGCTGGGCCTGGCGCAGGCGCTGCTCGGCAGCCCGCGACTGCTCGTCCTCGACGAACCGACAAGTGGTCTCGATCCGAGCTCGCGGCAAAGCTTCTACGCGATCCTGCGCGACCTCGTCGCCGACGGCGCCGCCGTCCTGTTGTCGTCTCACGCGCTGGAGGAAATCGAGGGGCAGGCCGACCGCATCGCCGTAATGAGTCACGGCCGTCTGATGGCTTTCGGGAGCCTCGACGAATTGCGCGGGCTATCACAACTCCCCGTCCGGATCCAACTGCGCGTCGCCAACGGTCACGCCGCGGCGCTGGCTCACTCACTCGGTGTGCCGGCGACTGTGCAGGGGCATGACATTGCGCTGTCCTGTATGGCGACGGCAAAGATGGACGTGCTGCGTCGCGTCGCATCCTGCGAAGAGGTCGTCGACTTCCATGTCCAGCCGCCGAGCCTCGATTCACTCTACGCGTGGTTCATGGAGGTCGGGCGATGACAGCGGTGCTCACCGTCGCCGCTGGCGAAATTCGTTCCGCGCTGCGCAATCGCTGGGTGTTGTCGGCGACGCTGGTTCTGGCCGCTCTGGCGCTCAGCCTGGCGCTGCTCGGCAGCGCGCCGACCGGAACCGTCGGCGTCGCACCGCTCGATGTGACCGTGATCAGCCTGACCAGTCTGACGATATTCCTGGTGCCGCTTATCGCACTGCTGCTGTCGCATGATGCTATTGTCGGCGAAAGTGAGCGCGGCACATTGCTTCTATTGCTATCCTATCCGCTCTCGAGATGGCAGGTGATCACCGGC
Source organism: Pseudolabrys sp. Root1462 (assembly GCF_001426945.1). Classification (GTDB taxonomy): domain Bacteria; phylum Pseudomonadota; class Alphaproteobacteria; order Rhizobiales; family Xanthobacteraceae; genus Pseudolabrys. Next base: position 55,698 of record NZ_LMFS01000001.1, read on the forward strand.
AAGTTCATCGGCCATACGGCGGTCGTCGTTATCGCCGTGACGCTCGGCTACGGCAGCGCTGGCCTGATGATCGGCTGGCTGTTCGGCGGCGTCGACTCCGAGAGTATAACCGCTTTTGCCGCGTTGATCGGTTCGTCAATCGTGCTTGGCGCAGCATTCCTAGCGCTGGGCTATCTGGTCAGCGTCTGTGCTCCTCAGCGTGCCACTGCGATTGGCGTCGCCATCGCGATCTGGTTGGTGCTGGTGCTCGCTTATGATGCGGCACTACTTGGCATCCTGGTTGCCGACACGAGTCGTTCGATCCCGGCCGAACTGGTGCAGGCGCTGCTCGTCCTCAATCCAGCCGATGCGTTCCGATTGTTCAATCTGGCTGGGCTCGGCAGGGTCGGAACCCTCTCCGGCATGGCGGCCGTCTCACAGCAGGCTCATGCCGGCGACGGCCTTTTGATATCGATGCTGATCCTGTGGACCGCTCTGCCGCTACTGGTCGCGGCGGTGGTTTTTCGCCGGAGGGAAGTGTGATGCGCCGCGCAGTGGTTGGAATACTCCTGATCCTCCTGGGCGGCGGCCTTGCCGGCTGCGATCGCGGGTCGGCCGACTTGCCCCACCCCATGGAGCCGACGGCAGAATCTACCTCGCATTTCTGCGGCATGCTTTTGGCCGAACATGCCGGGCCGAAAGGTCAGATATTCCTCAAGGGCCGTGCGCAGCCGATCTGGTTCAGTTCAGTTAGCGAGACTGTCGCTTTTACCTTCCTGCCCGAGGAGCCCGCGGGGGTGGCTGCCATTTACGTGAACGATATGGGGCACGTGGAGAACTGGGACCGCCCGAAACCCGGTACATGGGTGGAGGCGAGGCGCGCCTGGTTCGTGCTCGGTAGCGACAAACGCGGCGTGATCGGCATGGGCGATATACGGCGGGAGCCTATCCCATTTGCAGAGCAAGCGGCCGCCCAAAGCTATCAAGCCGACCACGGGGGACGCATCCTGCGATTCTCCGAAATTCCACAAGACGCAATCTTGGGGAGCGGTAGGGAAGCGGACAGCCGCGAGGGCGTCGGGTTCGCACCACCGGCCCACTGAGAGGACGATATGAATAGAAAAGTCACGCGTCGCCGATTTATCCGTATTGCAGCAATCGCCGGAGGTACTTCACTTCTCCCGAGTATAGCGTTCGCGCGCTCATCGTCCGCAGGACTGCGGCAATGGCGGGGCATTGCGTTGGGGGCCGACGCTTCGCTGCAGGTCTTTCATCCCGACCCTGCCGCAGCCGACCGGCTCATCGCCGCGTCACTGGACGAGGTGCTACGCCTAGAGGGCATCTTCAGCCTTTATAGACAGGACTCTGATCTCGCGCGCCTAAACCGGGACGGCCGTCTTGATGCGCCCGCGCCCGAAATGGTCGAACTCTTGTCGATCGCCGCTCAGTTCTCCCGCCTCACGGCGGGTGCCTTCGACGTTACCGTGCAGCCGCTGTGGGAGCTCTACGCGAAGCATTTTTCTTTACCAAACGCCGATCCTGCCGGGCCGACCGAAGCGGCACTAGCAGCAGCGCGTGCTCTTGTCGGCTACGAAGCACTCGAAATCGATGCAGCAAGGGTTTGTCTGTTGCAGCCCGGCGCCAAAGTTACGCTTAACGGGATCGCCCAAGGTTACGTTACCGATCGCGTCGCCGATGTTCTGCGGGCCGCGGGTTGTGAACACACCCTGGTAGATATGGGCGAAATCCGGGCCATCGGGGCTCACCCAGCTGGTCGGCCTTGGGATGTGGCAATTCGCGACCCGCGAGACGGGTCGCGCACGTTCGCCGGGCTGCAGCTGGACAACATGTCGGTTGCGACATCGAGCGGCATGGGCACTCCGTTCGACGCCACCGGGCGATTCAATCACATCTTCGACCCATCTAAGGGTACCTGTGCTTCAAAGTATCTGAGCGTGTCCGTCAAGACTATGCGCGCGACCTCTGCCGATGCACTTTCGACGGCCCTTTCTCTCATGCCGACAGAGGCCGCCACGAGCGTTCTCCAAGCGACTGGCGGGGGCGAAGCCTTATTCTGGGAGAAAAGCCGAACGCTGACCAGCATTCAAGTCGCCTAGACCACAACCCGCCGGGCGTGCCCTGTTGCGATTTTTTCGAACCCACAATCCAGTTAATGTCCCGATCCGGGCTCTATCTTGCCATCGTAGATCTCAGAATTCGGCGGACCTTCGACATGTAGAATGCCAACAAGGCCGCGCTCGGCGCGTGACAGAGCGTGGTCTACTAGCGTGTAATTTCCGGGTACGTCGACTTTGAATTCTGTGATCACGGCGCCGCCGGCGGGAACTGTAACCGTCTGGACGCCACGCAACGGTTCGCTAAGCACGCCACCGAGATTATAGACCTTATCAAATATTTCCCCAATCACGTGGAATGACGAAGTATGGTTGGGACCGCCGACACCGAAGAATATTCGAACAGTATCACCGACTTTGGCCCGAAGGGGATGGAGGCGGGAAAGTGCGCCAACTGAGCCGTTGAACACGAAATATTCGGGACGTTCGTTGAGCAGCTTTTCGACGTTAAATTCCTGGCTGCCATGCTGGCCAAAAGCGCCTTCGGTATAAATCTCGCCTTGCATGACATAAAACTCATGATCAACCGCAGGCAGACCTTCTTCTGGTTCGACCAGAATTAGTCCATACATTCCGTTTGCGATGTGATGCGCGACCATCGGTGTAGCGCAGTGATAAACGTAAAGACCCGGCGTCAGAGCCTTGAACTTGAAGCTCTTCTCCTCGCCCGGATTGGTCTGCGTCGACACCGCGCCGCCGCCTGGTCCGGTCGCGGCGTGAAAATCGACCGAATGGACCATGGCGCTGTTATCCGCATTCTTGAGATGAACTTCTACAGTGTCGCCTACCCGGACGCGCAACATTGGACCGGGCACCTTGCCATTAAAAGTCCAATAGCCGAACGTAGTGCCCTCCGCGAGACGACCCTCCAGTTCTACGGTCACAAGGTCGACCCGAACGGTCTGCGGCTCGCGCTTGCCGATTGGCTTTGGAACGTCAGACGCCACATGCGAAATGTCGGCCTCGGTGACTGTTTGCGGAGGCGGCTGTGGCGTAATGAGGAATTGGCCCTCCATTCCAGCGAGCCGGTGTCCAGGCACGCTACAGAAATAGACGTAATCGCCAGCCTTGGACGCGACAAAGGCTATATTTGTGCTGGCGCCCTTGCCGAAGACGTGCGGTGAGCTTCCGGCCGGTCCCTGACTGTCGAAGACAATGTCGTGCTCTGCGCCCTCGCCGTTGATCAGGGTAACCTGAACCAACTGCCCCTCGGCAGCCGAAAGTACAGGATTAGTCTGCCCATCAATTGTCCCACCGATCCCGATGAAGACCATGCGGCCCTCGGCAATACCCGAGCGAAGCGTGTACCGTATAGCGGGGATGTAGCTCGTGCCGGTGTCACGGCCCGAAGGAGTTGCAGCCTGGGTCGACGCTTGCGGCAGCGCAGGCACGGACTTCGCCGGTTGGGCTTGGGCGGTGGCAGACGCTGGCCCTGACGTAGGGGACGACGCGGAAGCAGCAAGATATGCAAGCAACCCCTTCCGTTCATTCTCAGTCTTCAACCCAGGAAAAGGCATCTTATTGCCGGGCACAACCTTCTGCGGGTCGGTTAGATAGGCATCAAGCGTCTTTTCATCCCATGTAAGCGCAATCGATTTCATCGCTTGGGAATAGTTGTAGCCTTCGACGCCAGCAGTCTTCTTGCCGATGATGTTTGCCAAGGATGGTCCGATACCGTTCTTTCCGGCTTGGAGCGAATGACAAGCTTGGCATTTGCGAAATACTTGACTACCTGCAGTCGCTTCCGCGGATAAGGTGGGTTGCGGCGACGCGGTTCTCGGTCCGGAGACGGTCGGTCGTTTCGGCGCAGACGGCTGTTGAGCCACAGTGTGATGTTCAGTTGCCGTGGCAGCGCCCGCGGACGTTAGGGCCGTCCGTTCGGTTGCGCGGGTCTCAGGAATTTCTTTACTGCCTTTGCCGGTTAACGTTTCTCGGGAAGGCAATGTTGATTGATTTTCAGAGGCAACCGGTGCTTCGGACGGTCTTCGCTGAACGAGTGAGGTCGCCGCAAATCCGCCGATCAAAAGCGCCAGCCCAATAATCAGAATGAACCACTCGCGAATCCGTGCAAAAACCCATTCCATTCGGTGACCTCATCGTATTCGATCGCTCCTACCGCCCTAGCACAAACCAATTAAGTTCAATAGAGTTTCGGACATGCGACCTAGTTGGCATCAGGATGACTCTCAGGCCCATGCGCGATGAATCCGTTCTTCACAATTGGCCATTCGACGCGTTCCGTCGTCGAATTCGTGGAATTGTTGCGCAGCGTCAAAGTCACGCTTGTTGTTGACGTCAGGACCGCACCACGCTCGCGGACGAATCCACAATATAACATTGATGTTTTGCCAAATACGCTGGCGCCGCTTCAAATTGGGTACGAACACATAGCGGAACTTGGCGGCCTTCGTGGGATCGAACGCAACGTCCCATCAAGCGTGAATGCTTTCTGGCAGAATAGGAGCTTTCACAACTATGCCGACTACGCCTTAGGCAGCGAATTCCAAAATGGTCTTATTCGACTGAGCGAGCTCGGCCTTCGGGAATGCTGCGCCATCATGTGCTCAGAAGCCGTCTGGTGGCGGTGCCATCGGAGAATAATTGCCGATTACTTGCTGGTCGCCGGCCGATCCGTCTTCCATATTATGGGACCGGCAAAGGTCGAGCCGGCCAAGCTGACAGAAGGTGCGCAGCTCTCGGCGATAGGCTTAACATATCCCGCGGCTACTCGAGGAGAGAATTAAACGTTGGGCATCCGACTAGCTTCCCGAAGCTCGCATGCTTTCGCAGCGACCGGCGGAGAATGTTAGTTTCCGGTTTCTCTCTCTCCGCCAATACTTTTTGGCTAACCGCCGCTTGCACCAACTTTGCCGGCAAAAATCGCGCCGTCTTTGCGAGATTTTCGAGCCGGCCGTTGAACTGTCGAATGCGGCTAGCTTACTAATTCCGTTCTCAGGAGCGCCGTTTTCTCTATGGCTCTGTACTTTCGCCCCCAGTAACGGTTTCGGAAACCTCCGGAAGCTAGGCACTTTATCAAACGCGGTGTCCGCCGAATTTGGTATATCTGGCCGATCTAATTCACAGGCCTGTCATTCTATTCAGCTGCTGATGCGCAGCAAACTCCTCCCGGAGCGCCCGCAGCCGTCCGTATTCCGATGGCGTGGAGTTCGCCAACAGTCCGTCGACTTCCACAAGCGCCTCTGGAAGTGTCATCCATGGGAACTCGCTCTTGGCGCCGCGCACTCGGCGCCTGACCTCTTCGTCAAACGCAAGACGATCACCGGGCCGCAAAAGTTCGGGCCGCTCGAAGTAGACGATGCGCCTGCCGAGCCGGCGGAACCGCGGGTCCGAAAGTCCCAAGGCGATGTCGAGCCTCGCCTCCCATGCCGCCTCATGAAACTGCCTGCACGCGGCGAGGTCGTCATTAGAGGGCCAACCGGTGCCGTATATCTGAAGTTCGACGTGCTCGGACGGCGGATACGTCCGGTCGGTCGTGCGCGCCGCAGCAACCAGCCGCGCAACGAATTCCTGGTCTGACTGAACAGCCTGGGCCGACCTCATGAGTTCATCTTCGTCGGCGGGCTCCAAATTGGCTACGCCGATTTCCCAAAGCGGCGAGACGAACGGAGAGGCGTTCACCTTCAGGCGACGGATCGGTGACGTGGATTTCGTCTGGACCGCTTCGGCAAGTTCGCTCTCGGTGAGCCTTCGCAGAGCGCCGATGTCATGCGTAAGGTCGAGACAGTAGTGGATGTTCGTGTCCAGCGCGCTGATGCCGATACGCGTGAGTGGCCGTACGCTTCGCGTGCCTTCAAAGTCGTCGAAATAGCCGAACGCCGGCTCCTCCCGGATGAAAGCAATAACCGCCTGCTTGGAGGCAAAGCGCATGAAGCTCGACCAGATGTCGGGAGCTCCTTCTCGCACGCGCTGGCAGAGCTGAAGGGTAAGCTCGACGTCGCGCATGGCGTCGTGCGCGCCCCCGGGAGCGACCCCGTTCGCGGCGGCGAGATCGGCAAGGCGGAACACCTGACGCCCTTCCGGGTCGCGCGGCACCTGAAGTACACCCGGGCGCAGGCACGCGACGGCGCGCATCATGTTGAGGACATCCGCGCGCGCGTTGTTGTTCGTGTTCGTCAGAAACGTCGGGTGTAGGCACTGATAGAACGCCTGACGGAGAAACTCCTCGTCAAAGCGTATGGAGTTGTATCCGAGAAACAGCGCGGGCGACCAATCAGCCAGCGTCCTCTGGATCTCGCAGACCATTTCGTAGTGCGAAGGCCGGCGGGGATCGGTTATGTCCCGAAGCGACGTTCCGGTGAGCAGGAGTGCCTTCGGCGAAGGCACGACGTAGGGCAGCCGGCATTGGTCGGGCAGCGTGATATCGTACCGAGTCTCAACGCTAAAATAATCTACCCCCACGGACCGGCGGCATTTTCAGTGTTTCGGTACGGCAAGAACGTTGATTGTTACGTGAGCACTCGCGGAATTTCAAATCTCGGCTGAAGCAGATGCGCACCTCCCGCAGCCGCGTACGGTCGCAATCGATGGTGATACCAGTGGGGGCTAGTCCTTCATTGGCGTTGATAAAGGCATTGACTACTTGGTTCGGAGTAACCCTCAACGGCACCGTAGTATCGGCATACTGCGATGGGATTTTCACGTTTGCCCGCGCCTTGCGAACAACATCAAAATATTCGCGCGCTTCAAGGCCAGAGCAGGTGCCGTGCTGATCCCATTCATGAAATATAAGCCCCGGTGCCGGCATTAAATCGAGCATGCTCGTCATAATTCTGCGGTCAAGTCGGGGTGGTGGCACCTGGCAGGACTCAGGGAAGCCCCGTTCATATTGTGGCCACAAGCCATGCACCACGAATGAGTAAGGGCGGGGACCGCATTGCTCGCGGCGGGCATTACCAGTTGCGGTCTCGCAGAATGACGGCGACCAAGATAAAGACAAAACGTAATAGTCAAATTGCCCTGGCGCATTTTGCCGATTGTCTTGGGCCCAGGCTGCGCCGAGCATCAGTTCGAACGCTGCAATAAGGAACAGGATCCTCATTCCGGAGAAGCGGAACATCGGCCAGGCACCTGTTGAATATAAGTTTGTAAGTCTAAAGCTATGTGCGCACAGCAGTCGGATTATATTCGAGGACCCGCACCGGGATCGGAAATAACCCGGTGAGCGACAAGTCGATTCCATACAAACAAGACGATTAGAGCGCCAACCGTCGCGCCGATGAATCCAGCTCCTTGGTCAGGACGGTACCAACCAATCGCCTGACCAATGAATGTTGCGAGAAATGATCCCGCGATGCCAAGGACCACCGTGAGAATAAATCCTGATGGATTGTTGGGACCTGACGACAGTAGGCGCGCGATAATTCCCGCAACGCCGCCGATTATAACGATCCACAAGATGCCCATGATAAAACCTCTAAAATGGTTGTTGAGCGTCAGTGTCAGATCAGACGTGATGCTTCGTGTTCAGTTGGAAGACGCCCGTTCGGGGTCAACTGATTGATCAGCTCCGGCAAGTGCTGACTGAGACTCGCGATTAATTCATCGCGTGACATTCCGCTATGCGCCATGAGCGTCTTGATCTGGTCTTCACTGAGCACTTTTGACAAATCGTCCGGAGAAATACCCTTGTTTGGTCCTGCGCCGACCCAAGACTGAGCGACATCGCTCTGTCCGCCCTGCTGAAATTGCTTGAGCAGATCGCTCAGCCCGCCACTCAACACGCTTCCGGCAGCCCCGCCGGCAAGCAAGCCACCCAGCGGACCCTGGAGCAAACTGCCAAGCCCGCCGGAAAGCATGCCGCCAAGCCCGCCACCGGACGGATTGGCAGAGGGAGGAGCATTCGGACTGGTCGTAGCAGGATTGGTTTGGCCAGGGCTCAGTTGCTTGATTGCTTTGTAAGCCAGAAGGCCCATCAGGGCTATGGTGACCGGCGACATGCCGCTACTGCTAGCGGGAGTGCTTGTAGAGTTGCCACGCGGCCCATTTTGCATGCCGTTGAGGATGTCGAGAAGTCCCATGTGTCCCTCCTGCCTATCGTTTATCGTCTATTCCTAAACCGCCGCTTTGCGAACGACGGCCTAGGATAGTTGCGGACCAAAATATCAGGTCTTGATGTCTGCAGGGAGCGTACCGCCGTTGGCGGCAAGCTTGCCCATGATTTGCTTATGCAACCAGATATTCATGGTGGCGGAGTCGTTCGTGTCGCCAGTGTAGTTCAATTCCTTGGCGAGCTCTTTACGGGCGGTCAGGCTGCTGTCGAGACCCAGCGCCTTCATCAGATCAACGATGGAGGTTCGCCATGCGAGTTTTTCACCTGTTGCCGCCGCCGCTTTATCAACGATAGCTGCGACGTCGACCGGCTGTGCTGGAGCTGCGGCCGGTGCTGCTGCGGGCGACGCGCTCGCTTGCGGTGAACCGTGCCCAAAGATTGCTCCCATAATGCTTCCGAAAATTCCCATGGTCGCTCTCCTTATTGTTGGTTATTGGCCGCCACCAATTATTAACGCATATTTCGTGTCAATTGGTCAAATTGGCGACGCGGGCGCTTTGCAGCCCGCCGCAAAGGTGCAACCATTGCCAAATCGAGTTGTTTTTTATTTTAATTCAACTGGAGGCCAAAATGGCGGATAACAAAGCGAAGCGTCGCGGCACCGACAGCAAGCTGATTGCCTTGCTTGAGCCTTACGAGGTTCGGTACTGGTCCAAGAAACTCAAAGTAACGCCGGCCAAGCTCAAATATGCCGTGAAGAAAGTCGGCCATTCGGCAAGGAAGGTTGAGGCTTACATCAAACTTCAAAAGCACAAAGCGCGTGACAAGGCTTTGATCGCGCTGAGCCAGCCTTACGAAGTCCGCTACTGGTCCAAGAAATTCAAGATCACGCCGGCAAAGCTCAAAGCGGCAGTAAAAGCTGCTGGCCACTCGTCGAAAAAAGTTGCTGCCTATCTAGCGAAGAAAAGGACAACGAAGCGCAAGAAGAAATGAACTGCTACTGGAATTGAAATTGGCGGTGCCAAACTACCCCCGGCTACGTTCAGAACAGATAAGCGGGGTTCTCATTGGCGGCCCAGTGTCCCGCAGGCCATGTCCGTCTCCGAATACGGATACCCACACTGCTTTAATGGCTCCACATTGGGATTGGTTTTCTGAGGGTTGAGTTACGGCTCAACCTTTTCGAGCTCGTTACGGTTGGCCGTCGTTTGGTAGTCAGCCGATGTTTGCCTTAAGCCTAGCACTAGTCTCACGATGCAAATGGGCGCGTAACGTTGGTGCTATCCTGAACATGCGGTTCGCCCGTTTCCTTTGCGAGACGTTCATGCGACATTCAGTTCGGCTAAATTAATGTCACCAAATAACCTTCAGGGAGTTGTGCCATGAGAATGCTATATGCGGTCGCCCTCTGCGCGACTGTCGGCCTTATTGCTGCATCGCCTTCAGCGCATGCCCAGCAAAAGACCGTCAAGGCATGCGAGGATGAATGGAAAGCCAACAAGGCAGCAAACCAAGCGGCTAAAATTACCCAAAAAGCATATGTGGCTCAGTGCAGAACGGGCGCTGCAGCTCCTGCCAAACCAGCCGCAGTTGCTCCTGCAGCCACAGCCCCTGCCAAGCCAGCTGCAGTTGCTCCGGCAGCGACAGCACCTGCCGCACCGGCGGTAGCGGCCCCCGTCGCAACCAGACCGGCAGCTCCAGTTTCGGCGGCTACCGATAAACCAAAGGATGGAACCGCGGCAATGCGTGCTCGGCAAAAGGAATGTGGCGCGGAGTGGAAAGCCGATAAAGCCGCCGGCAAGACTGGCGGTTTGACATGGCCGAAATATTGGAGCGCTTGCAATACACGTAAAAAAGCTGCGGGAATGTGATCGCCACTTAATTTGCTATCAAATTCAGAGGTCGCCTGAGTTGGCGGCCTCTTCTATTTAAAGCACGCGATGTCGCATTTTGGCACTTGGCGGATACCATGGCTGCGTTCTAGCGAGATGCCGAACAGTTTATGCCAGCAAGCTAGCCAGAATCGCGCGGGCATCCTTGACGTTCTTCGAAAGCCGCCGCTTTCGATTCCCCGTCAGCTTGAACAGCACCTGTGTGGAACCCATTAAATATTCAACGAAATCGATCGCGGTACTTATGATCCGAGGCAATCCAGCAACCTCGGTGCTCCAGCCCATCGGCGTGAAATGAGAAAAATTATTTCGGAATTCTGCGTGGAGCCTTATTACGTCCTTTAGTTGCTCCTCTGTGACCACCAATGGCTCATCTTCCATTAGTAACTTGTCCTGGCACCGCGCCAACAAGGTCTCAAATTCCGCCAGCCATTGGGTTGGCATCGTGCCTGCCCGCGTGTCGTGCCATTCAAGCGTTTTACGCGCGGACTTATCAGCTAGAACATTTACACTTGAGGTGTCGTTTAAAGCGCAAACCATTGATCCTTGAAGCGCATCATGGGCGGCGACAATGACCCATTTCCAATACGCTGGCTGTTTTCGAACTAGCCCAGCAACAAGCGCTAAAAGGTCTAGCGATGAAAGAACGTCCTCGATCTCGTCGAAACGCAGGTAGTGTTCGCTGTCGGTGGCCATAATCGGATTGACCCGCCCCCACTGAGTGGTCCGTTTGGCATGTTAGTTTAGGGATTGCATTTGCGCCACCGGTTTGGTTGAGACCAGACTAGGGCCTCAGGTGCCGTCGGCCGGTATCCCAGCGAAGAAAAGACGCTGTGGGCCATAAGCCGGCATCTTTCATCGCGCGGTCTTTACTTCGAACAATCCCGCAGTTCTGCCTAGGGGGGGGCCGACAATCGCACGCGATCCGAGGAGTTCCGATAGGATGCATGTCGGTCTCTCCTGCCGTTGCAGATTTATGGGGTGTAATCGTGTTTCAAACCGCAGTGGCGTTTCTTGATTGGTGCGGAGTGATCGTGTTCGCGATCTCGGGCGCTCTTGTGGCTTCGCGAAAGCAAATGGACATAGTCGGATTCGTGTTGCTGGGAACGGCCACAGGGATCGGCGGCGGAACACTCCGTGACGTTCTGCTCGGAGCTAGTCCGGTATTCTGGATCAACGCACCCATTTATCTGGTCGCGTGCGTAACTGTTTCTAGCGTTGTGTTCTTCACAGCTCACATCCCGCAGTCCCGGTACCAGTTTCTACTTTGGTTTGATGCGCTCGGCCTCGGCATTTTTGCCGTCGTCGGAGCTGAGAAGGCGCTATTAATGGGAGGCGGCCCGACGGTTGCCAATGGGAGTAATCACAGCCACCTTCGGCGGTATTTTGCGGGATCTACTTGGAGCGGAAAACCCGGTCGTGCTTAGCCGCGAAATATACGTCACGGCAGCCCTCGCCGGCGCCGCGAGTTTCGTAGCCGGTTCTGCTGCCGGCATGCCTCGCGAAGTCGCCGTTGTCGCGGGACTACTCATCAGTTTGGTAATGCGCGGCGCCGCCATACAGCGCGGCTGGTCATTGCCCCGTTACAAATCACGCCCTGACAGTAAATGAGACCGCTTGTTCATTGGCTAAGGCCGACGCTAGCACTTGGACGCCGCCACGCCACGCGACGAAAGCCCGGCCATGGAGGCTCGCATGTGGCGCAGGCCGACAAAGCTAATGGATGTTTGTTTTGCGTCGGCCATGAGATTTTCCCTTACGGTTGAATGTTCGCCGCGACCCACGCGGCATAAGCCTGCATGAAGCTTTCGAGAAATTTGCGCGTCCCGTCGTTCGTGAGCTTACCGGACGCGTCAAACAACTTGTCGGCGGCACCGAGATAGGCTTCCGGCTGTGCCATAGTAGGAACGTTCAGAAACACCAGCGACTGTCGCAGATGATGATTGGCGCCAAATCCCGCGATGGCGCCCGGTGACGCGCTGACGACCGCGCCAGGTTTGCTGTTCCAGGCGTTCTTGCCATAGGGCCGCGAGCCGATGTCCAACGCATTCTTCAGTGCGGCGGGCACCGATCGATTGTGTTCCGGCGTCACAAAGAGAACCGCGTCGGATGCCTTGATCCGCTCACGAAATTCTGTCCATGCCGCAGGCGGATTTTCATCACTGTCCTGATTGTAGATCGACAAGTGCCCGATATCGACGATGCTTAGTTTCATTCCCGCAGGCGCAAGTTCGGCGAGCGCGTTCGCCACCTTCCGGTTGATGGAATCCTTTCGGAGGCTGCCGACGATCACGGCGACGTTGCGTGTCTTATCCATGAGGCACTTTCCTTGTTCTGGTTGAATTTGTCAGTAACTATCCGATTTGCACCGACAGCATGGAGATCGACCCGCCATCGACACCCTCGACCGGGAAGTGGATGCGGTCGCTTTGCTGTCCGGTTGCAAGCACGTAGAGCAGCGGCAGATAATGATCTGGAGTGGGGATCGAGAGCGCTGCATCTTTCCCCAGGGTCTCGTAGTTGATGAGGGGGGTGAGGTCGCCGGTAAGGATCATATCCTTCGCCGCAGCCTCGAACCGAACCGCCCAGTCGTAAGGATCGCGTGGATGCCGTCCCCACGCGTAAGTATGGAGATTGTGCACAAGGTTGCCGCTGCCGACGATCAGAACGCCTTCATCCCGGAGCCGCGCAAGCTTTTTGCCGACCTCAAAATGAAACGACGCAGGCTTGGTCTCATCGATGCTGATCCGTACGATCGGGATGTCTGCTGCGGGATAAACGTGCCTGAGCACCGACCAAGTCCCGTGATCCAATCCCCAAGAATTGTCGAGCTTTACCTCTAGGGGCGATAGTAGCTTCTGCACGCGGAGCGCCAGCGCGGCGTCGCCAGGAGCGGGATATTGGATCTGATAAAGTTCCGAGGGAAATCCGCCGAAGTCGTGAATGGTCTTAGGCGCTGTCGAGATCGTCACGCCGGTTTCAGGAACGAACCAGTGTGCGGAGATGGAGAGGATTGCCTTTGGTCTTGGCGTTTCCAGTCCAATGCGCCGCCATGCTTCCGTGTAGCCATTGTTGGCAACCGCATTCATGGGATTGCCATGACCGAAAAGGATTGCAGGCAGCATATGTGGCCTTTTTACGCTGATCGATCTCCTATGTCTTCGCGTATCCTGCTTCTCGCAGCTGGCGTGAATGAAGTGACCCGCGCCCAAATAACTTACAATGTCAGCTTGATGTTTGAATTGTGCTCCCATGCTGGGGGATTAGCAACGGAGGAAACCGCTCACGCTTTCGTGACGAAATACGATAGTTGGCGGAAGATATCGGTTGTCCGACATCTCAATTTGCATGCGAGGCTCGCCTTACCGCTGCCCGTCTTGGTGGCGTGCCTGCTTCAGCGCATATATTTTGCGTAACCTACTCGTTGGCTTGTTGTTGGCTTCGGTTCGTGTCCGGCTCAATGGTTTCTTCGACCATGGTATACAAGTTGGCTTTCGACTAGATTGCTTACTGTGCTGAGCATTCCAAGGAGACTTCCATGTCGCGCGCGGAACTCGTCCAGTACGGTACCTTTCTTTTGCGCCTAGCCTTGGGAACTTTGTTTTTGGCGCATGGCTCGCTCAAATTGTTCGTCTTCAAGCCCGCCGGGACGGCGGCGTATTTCCGCTCGCTCGGCCTGCCCGGTGTCGTGGGTTATCTAACGATACTGGGTGAATTAGGCGGCGGGATATTGCTAGTCTTTGGCATCGCTACAAGTCTGGTGGCGATCGCGCTCGTGCCGCTCATCATAGGCACAATTGTTATGGTGCACGGCTCTAAGGGCTGGATGTTTTCCAACGAAGGTGGCGGATGGGAATTTCCGGCTTTCTGGGCGTTGGCCCTCGTAGTCCAAGCGTTGCTTGGCAGCGGCGCTTATTCACTTGGGCAGATGTTCAATATTGGTTGGTAGTGACTGTCGACCAATAGGTTCAGTTACCTCGACGAGGCGATGTGGCCTTGCGAAGTAAGGTAAACAATGTCCAGCCTCGATATCTTGGGTTGGGTGCTTCTGAACTAAACGGACCGACGAGCTAGCAGGTCGCGAATTTCTTCAAGCAGCTTTTCGGTGGGGCTCGGCGGTGCGGGAGCCGAAGGTTGAGCTTCTTCCTTTTTCTTCATTTTGTTGATGCCTTGAATCGCTAGAAACAAGACGAACGCGATAATCAAGAAGTTCAGTGTGGCGGTGATGAAGCTGCCATAAGCCAAGACCGCTCCTGCCTTCTTTGCATCGGCGAGCGGCATACCGGTTTTAACCGCCGCGCTCAGTGGCGTGTAGTAATTCGAAAAATCGAGGCCGCCTGTGATCGCGCCGATCACCGGCATGATTATGTCGCCTACTATCGAAGATACGATTGCTCCAAAGGCCGCGCCAATGATAACACCGACCGCGAGATCAACGACATTTCCTCGCAAGGCAAATTTTTTGAACTCAGCTAGCATCTCAATCTCCTCTCCCAAAAGGGTTGGATTGCCTCAGAAAAACTTTCCACTCTTCAGGCGTGGCTAGATTGAAGGCTACGCTTGCACGGAACTATTGTCGATAAGGCCTCCTTGAACCCGATATTGCGGGCGCTCTTATGCCCGTAACCGCCTATCTGGCCGGTCAACGCTTGGCTAAACGCATTCTGCAAAAAATGATTGCCCGAGCTGGCTGAATGGTCAGAATAAGAAGGTGACAGTCATGCTGACTGACGATAGCGCCTGATCCTGGAAATCGGAAATTGAAGGACTTATCAACCCAAGGAGAATAGCGATGAAAGGACTTGTTCTTACGGTCGCCTTCGTATTGGCCTCAAGCGCCGCATTTGCGGATTCATGTAAAATCGAAGCGGGCAATAAGAAGCTTGCCGGTGCGGCAATGAACAGCTTCATGAAAAAGTGCGAGACCGATGCCGCAGCGTCCTGCGACAAAGCTGCGGCCGAGAAAAAATTGGCTGGAGCTGCAAAGACCAGCTTTACTACTAAATGCGTCAAAGACGCTGTCGGCAGTTGAACGTAATCGTTATGAAGTTGACCCCAGCGGGTGAGCTCGTTGGGGTCAATTTTTATCCAAATGGTAAAGGATAATAGCCATTCCTCTCAGCGGAGATTGATAGCAGTGCAACTTCATGCGTGAGAACATTAAGCCGAAACTCTACGGCATGAACAGCAGTAATGATAAATGGGAGGCGATGATCTATTCCTCGTCTTTTCGAATTTGACGGCCAATCTCGTCTTATCCGCGTTGCGCGCTGTAGAAGAGCAAAAACATCAGCCCGCAGCCTATGACGATAGTAACGAAAATACCCCCGACCATTGAGCCTATCGCAAATCCACTTATCTCGACGTCGCCTGCGCTGTTCTAGCCGACGATCATAGGCCGCCCCCTCTTTCGTTTCGCGGGCTTTTAGCTCGAATTCGCCACACCGTTGGCGCCCCCAACCTGCAGGACGGTCAACGAACGCCAGCCGCCGGTAGGCGTCTCCCATTCGATCGATTGCCCGACCGATAGGCCGATTAGCGCCGCGCCGACCGGCGAGAGGACCGAGAGCTTGCCGTCGGCGAGGTCAGCCTGGTCGGGATAAACGAGGTTAAGCTGAGCGATGCTGTACGGACCAATATGAAGAAAGACAGCGATCCTGTCGTAATCGCGGAAGAAGTGGTCGCTTCACTTACAAGGCCGTGATTGCAGGCGCACCACAGCGACGGCTTGAATATTGCAGAGTACTCGCGGCGGCTAAATAGCTTTGAATGTCGCCTTCTGGCACTTAGCCGACAAACCGACCCCGTCCGAATTTGTCGCCTTTTGGACCAACAGCAGACAAAGGGCTGAGCAGGGTACTCAACAGATGCGTAGCGAATGACCCATGAGCGACAAAATGGCCGCCATACTAAGGGCGAACTATTCCAAGTTCCGAGGAACCCATAATGTCGCGCTGAAAATTATATCGTAATTTCAATAACATAATAGTTCGCAGTTTTATTCCGACTGGCGCGCCATTTAAGTCAGATGCTTCGCAAGCCGACGCTTGCTCCCTTAAGCGGCTGTCAGCGGCCGTCGCCTCTGGCCTCGCTTCTTGAGCAGTTCAGCCTTTCGCGCGCGTCCGCCGCGCTTGCCTGCCACGTCAACGAGCCGCCGGAAGGTGGGGCACTCCATATGCGAAGGCGCGGGGCATTCCGCGACATGTCGGAGCGTGTCGCGCAGCGCAGCCAATTCGCGTATCTGACGATCAAGCTCATCAGCCCTCTTTCGCAGTGTCTTGCGCGGAATTTGCGGAAGTCCATTGCGGCCGAACATGCCGGCGATCTCGTGAAGCGAGAAACCCGCGGATTTTCCCATGGCGATCAGCTTCAGCTGTAACAGCACCTCCGGCGAAAACTGCCGACGCAGCCCGTGCCGTGCAACTGAACAGATCAGCCCGGCCTCCTCGTAGTAGCGCAGCGCCGACGGCTTGATACCGCTCCTTGCGGCAACCTCTCCAATATCCAGCAGCTTCACGCTTGACCTCAAGTTGACTTGAAGTGGCAGGGTGCCCGCAGACCCGCATTTGGGCAAGAGGGCACGAGCATGGAAAAGGTGGAATCTCCCGCAACGACGGCGTCTTCAGCCGGTATCACCATCGCACTCTCCCTTGCGATGCTCCTGGCCTCGCTTGGCACCAGCATAGTCAATATTGCGCTGCCAATACTGGCTGAGGCGTTCGCGGCGCCGTTCTCCGAAGTTCAGGCGGCCGTCGTCGCCTATCTGGCGGCTCTAACGATCTCGGTGGTGGTCGCCGGGCGGTTCGGCGACAGCCGCGGGTTAAAGCCCATGCTTGTTGCCGGGCTTGTCATCTTCGCTATTGGAGCGTTGCTGTGCGCGATCGCGCCAAGTCTGTGGTTTCTGGTCGCTGCGCGGACTCTGCAAGGCATCGGCGCTGCTTTCCTGATGACGCTTTCAATGGCCCTGATGCGACAGACCGCGACCGAAGCGCGTGTCGGGCGGGCGATGGGTCTGCTTGGTACCGTATCGGCGGTCGGGACGGCGCTTGGACCCGCGCTCGGCGGTTTGCTGATCTCGGTGACGGGGTGGCGCGGCATCTTCTGGTTACAAGTCTGCCTGACGGTTCTTGCGCTGATCGCCGTCGTCACCACGCTCCCGAACACGCGCCGAAAAAACGGGCCATCCGCCAGCTTGCGCTCGGTAGTCGATCGAGGCCTCGCGCCAAACATCCTCGTCAACATGCTCGTGGCTGCCGTCATGATGACGACACTGGTGGTTGGTCCCTTCTATCTCAGCCGTGGCCTCGGCTTGGAAGCAGGAGAGGTCGGATTGATCATGGCGGTTGGCCCTGCCATTTCAATCTTCAGTGGGGTCCCGTCCGGTCGGCTTGTCGATTCCTGCGGAAGCCGCCGCATACTCGCCGCCGGGCTGATCCTGCTCACTGCCGGATCCTTCTTGCTCGCGCTCATGCCGAACATGGTGGGTGTCGTCGGCTATCTGGTGTCCATTTTCGTGCTGACCCCCGGCTACCAGCTCTTTCAGGCCGCTAACAACACCGAAGCACTCGCGGATGTGCCCAAGGAAAGACATGGAACAGTCTCGGGCGTTCTCAACCTGTCGCGCAACATAGGCCTGATCGCGGGCGCATCAATCATGGCCAGCATCTTCGCCATCGGTGTCGGAACTGGAGAGTTCACTAACGCCACCGCCCCGGATATCGCCGCAGGGATGCGCCTGACTTTCCTGATCGCCGGCGCAGTAATGCTCGGAGCAATCGGCATCGCAGTTGCACCGAGCAATCTCGCGAAAAGAAGTCCGGAGAGTATGAGCGGATGAACGATCTGGAATGATCCGGAAGCGTTCAGAGGACCTGAGCCGGTAGGTCCGGCGCAGTTCGCCTGGATCCCGTGATTGGCTTCGTTAGCGCTTTCGCAGGCTGCGGATCATCGACAGCTTGACGGCCAGAACATGCTGGCGCATCTGGCTCTCGGCCTCTCGCGGCTCGCGGCCGAGGATCGCCTCGTATATTCGATGATGCGATTCATGGCGCTTGCGTATGTCGTCCAATTCGAATGCCATCACATTGTGAGCGGAAGCCTGTGGCATGCGCTGGCAAAGCCGCACGACCTCCTGGATCAGACTGGATCCCGCCGCCTCGAATATCGCACGGTGGAAGGACTGATTGACGGCGGCATAGGCGGTCCGCTGCGCCTCGGCTGATGAGCGCCTCTGCAGCACCACGTCGCCCTCCGCCAGGATTTGCTCCAGTCGCTGCCGAACTTCATCGGTCACTCCCCGCTCGGCCGCCAGCCTCGCCGCCAGTCCTTCTGCAAGCGAGCGCATCTCAAAGGCGTCGATGATGTCAGAGACCGGGAATTCGCGAACGGTGAAACCCTTGTTGGGTGTGTGATGCAACAGGCCCTCGCCGGCCAGCATCTGGAGTGCGGCGCGAACCGGTGTGCGCGAGACCTTGAGTTCTTCGCTCAGGCGGACTTCGTTCAAGCGGCTGCCGAGCTTGAACTTTCCGTCGAGCAGGCGCTGACGCAGGTGCTCGAGGAGCCAAGCCCCCTGGCGCTTGGTTTTGCGGTCGATCATCGCGCTTCTTGCCATGTTGATAGGCACCGCCGCCCGGCTCGTGGTCGTCCGCCGCCAATCTCGATTCGCCCACCATATGCGCGGTCCTGCCTGTCGCATAGGCATATCTGCATACAAACAGTCATTGACGATGGCAAAGTGTGTACACTAGGCTGCATTGAAACAATGAATGTATACAGCTTGGTTGTGCCATGTCGGATCGTTTTGTCGTCGCCCCTACCGTTCACGCTTTGCCAGTCACCGGCTCTTCGGACCTTTTCGCCGTCCGTCGCATTTACTGCGTCGGCCGTAACTACCTGGATCATATTCGTGAAATGAAGGAGGCGGATGAGCGCGATCCGCCCTTCTTCTTTCAGAAGCCGACCGACGCCTTGGTCCAGAATGATGCGACCGTTGCGTATCCGATGGACACGCAGGATTTTCAGTTCGAAATCGAACTCGTCGTCGCCCTCAAGGCCGGCGGCCGCCGCATCCCGGTCGAGGCGGCGGAGGCGACGATCTTCGGTTATGCCGTTGGCCTCGACATGACGCGCCGCGATCGTCAGCGCGAGGCGCGGGACCGTTCGCTGGCCTGGGAGATGGGCAAGTCGTTCGACCAATCGGCGCCGTGCAGCGCGCTCTTTCCCGTGTCGGCGGTTGGACATCCCAAAAGTGGCTCGATCACGCTTTCGGTCAACGGCCAGGAGCGGCAGCGAGGTGATCTCTCGCAGCTGATTTGGAATGTGCCCGAAATCATTTCCAAGCTGTCGCACCAGTACGAGCTTAAAGCCGGCGATCTGATCTACACCGGCACGCCCGCCGGCGTCGGCCCCGTCGTGCCGGGCGATACGCTCGTCGGCGAGATCGACCGCGTCGGGCGGCTGACGATCACGATCGGTCCGGAGGACAAATAGATGTTGCCAAACGAGCGTCTCAAGTATTCGCCGATTTCGCAACGCAAAGCCCTGACGTTGCCCAATGGAGCGCGCTGCGTCGTCTGGGTGATCGTCAATATCGAAGAATGGAATCCGCTGGAAACGATGCCGCGGACCGTGTTGACGCCTCCGGCCGGAGGAGCGCCGATGCCCGACATTCCGAACTGGGCTTGGCACGAATATGGCAACCGCGTCGGCTTCTGGCGCATCGTCGACGTGCTCGACCAGCTCGGCCTGCCGGCGGCACTGGCGATCAACGGTTCGGCGATCGCCGCCTACGAGCCGATCTCGCGCGCCGCCCTAGACCGCAAATGGGAGTTCATGGGGCACGGCTTCTCGCAAAAGAATATGCAGAAGGTCGCCAATGAGCGCGAGGATATCGTCAAGACACGCCAGGCCATCGCCGATTTCACGGGTCGGCCCCCGCGCGGCTGGCTCGGCCCCGGACTGACCGAGACCTGGGAGACGCCCGACATCCTTGTGGAGGAGGGCTACGACTACGTGTGCGACTGGGTGCTCGACGACCAGCCGGTGTGGCTCAAGACCAAGACCAAGCCGATCTTGAACGTGCCTTACACGCAGGAGTGCAACGACGTTGCCATGATGCTGATTCAGCATCATACCGCCGCTGAATATCGCAATCGCGCCGTCGACCAGTTCGAACAGATTTACGCGGACGCCGCCGGTTCGGCTCGCGTCATGGCCTTGGTCGTGCACCCGTACATCATGGGCGCTCCGCATCGCCTGCGTTATTTCCGCGAGGCGCTGGAGCACATCAAGAAACACTCGGACGTCCTGTTCTGGACCGGCGAGCAGATACACGACTGGTATGTCGGCAACAATCCCGCAGCTTGATCGGCGCCTTAAACAGGAAGAGTCACCTCATGCAAAAGTCGATTGAAACCGTCAAACCCGCCACAGCCTATGTGCTCGTCGGCGCGGGAGTGTTGATCCTGTCCTATTGCGTAAATGCGATGGATCGCACGCTGTTTCCTCTGCTGCTAACCGATGTGCGTCGCGAATACGGCCTCGGCCTGCCCGAGGCTGGCCTGCTGTCGACCATCTTCACCCTCGGCATGGCCGTCGCGGGTTTGCCCACCGGTTATCTGCTGTCGCGCTATTCGCGCAAGGCCGTGATCCAGATCGGCATGCTGATCTATTCTGCCGGCACGATCATCACCATCATGTCGTACGGCTTTTCCGACATGCTGGTGTACCGCGCTCTCACCGGCGTCGGTGAGGCCATGCAGCTGACCGCACTGCTCGCCGTGTTCTCGAGCTACTTTGTGCGGCATCGCGCGGTTGCGGTCGGTGCGCTCAACTATGCTTATGCATTCGGCGCCATCATCGCGCCGATGCTCGGCACGAAGCTGCTGGTCAGCTACGGCAGCTGGCACGCGCCCATGATCGCGTTTGGGGTGCTTGGCTTCGCTTTGATGATCCTGGTGGCCGTGCTCGTCCGGTCCTGGCTCAGCGAAGCAACCGGCGAAGCCCAGGCCCATGCCGCCCTCGGCGGCGCCGCCACGCTGCAGAACCGAAATACCTACGTGCTGACGGCCCTGAGCGTCGTATTCGGCCTGGGCCTGTATGGCTATCTCGGCATGTATCCGACCTTCCTGCGTGAGCAACTGCACTTTGCGCCGTCAGACATTGGCCGTGTGATGAGCAGCTACGGGCTCGGTGTGCTCGTGTCCGCGCTGGCGGGCTGGCTCGGCGACCGATTCTCGCCTCGCGTTGTACTCAGCGTGAGCTTCTTGGCCGCTGCGGTTATTTCCGCCGCCTTGTTCAACGGGCCTGCCGCAGTTGGCACGCAAGCGGCCTTGTCGTTCTGTCTCGGCATGGCCTTCAGCGGTACAATTTTCGTCAATCTCGCCGCCTATCACGTCAAGGCGGTGCGCGGCGAACTTGCGGGTCGTGCCTCCGGCGTATTCGTGACCTCGGTCTATGCGTCGGCGACGGTCGCCGGCTATCTCATTGGCTGGCTCGTCAAGCTGTTCGGCTGGAGCACTGCCGGTGACGTCCAGCTTGCCGCGTTGTGCTTGCTGGCCGCCGTCCTGTCACTGTTAGTCCGTCCCGACTTGATGACTCGCCGTTTCGTCGAGCAGGCTTCGTGACCGCAATGTCGGAGCTGCCGCAACTCACAGTCAACGTCTTCCCGGGAGGCTTCAACTGGGGGCTCTATGTCGGCATCGACCAGGGCTTCTTCACCGGGCAGGGGATCGGTATCTCCGTGCTGCCGACACCGAATTCGGTCACGCAAATGACCGAACTGTCGGAAGGGAAGTTCGATATCGCGATGACGGCGGTCGACAACATCGTCGCCTATCGGGAAGGACAGGGCGAGGCCCCGATTGGGGTCCAGCCCGAATTCTTCGCGTTCATGGGCAGCGACAGCGGATTTCTCCGCCTGGTCGCAGCCGCGGTCATCGGATCGATCGGAGATTTGCGTGGCAAGCTGCTGTCCGTGGATGCGATGACAACGGGTTACGTCTTCGTTCTTTACGACATCCTGCGGCGCAACGGGATGAATCGGGACGATTATCAGCTTCGGCGCGTCGGCGGCATGATCCAGCGCCTCAACAGCATGCTGGACGGCAACGAAGTAGCGACGCTGCTGTCCGCGCCCTACAACCTCGTCGCCACGTCGCGTGGGCTGACACAACTCGTCTCCGCGGTCTCCGTCATCGGGCCTTATCAGGGCAATGTCGCCGCTGCGCGGCGCTCCTGGGCCGAGGCTAATCGCGACAAGGTCGTTGCGTTCATCCGGGCTTATCGACAGGCGATCGCGTGGCTCTACGCACCGGGCAATCGCGGGAACGCGATCGCGACACTGGTGCGGCACGTACCGGGAATGACGCAGGATCTTGCGGAGCTGAGCTATTCGGAACTGCTGGCCCCGGAAGACGGCTTCTTCCGTGAATGCAGGATCGATCTTGCCGGGCTTCGCTGCGTGCTCGAATTGCGCAGCCGATATGCGCTGCCGCGCAAGGATCTGACCGATCCAATGGCCTATTGCGATCTCAGCTATTTCGAACAGGCGACGGTCGGCTGACCGATCGCGCCCGCATCAAAAGAGGTTGTGCGAAATGATCAACGTACCGCCGTTGCCCGAGCAACTCGAGCGCTTGTCCCGCACCGAATATCCGCGATTTTCAGACGCGGAGATGCGGCGCCGGCGCGTGCTTGTCGAAGCCTTGCTCAGCGACAGCAACTGCGATCACTTGATCTTCTGCGGGGCGCAACGCTCCGGCTCGGTCGTACAATGGCTGACTCACTGGCCGGTGACCGCCGAGGCGGTAGGCGTTTTTACGCCTGGCGAGCGCACCGCGATGTTTGTGCAGTACGTCAACCACGCGGAGTTGGCGGGCATTATCGCGAAGGACAGCGATGTCAGCTGGGGCGATCCGACTTCGGTTGCAGCTGTTGTCGCGGAGCTGAAGAAGCGCAGGGCGAAGCCGGGGCGTATCGCATTCATGGGCCCGCTTGGGGTGCGCCAGTATGAAGCGCTGGCGAATGAGTTCGGGCGCGTTCATGACCTCAACGCCGACTATGTGCGGCTTCGGCAAGTCAAGTCTGACGAAGAACTCGACTGGTTTCGTATCGGCGCCTATTTCGCAGATCTTGGCATGGCCGCGCTGCGGAATCACCTGCAACCCGGGATCAGCGAAATCGAGCTTGGCGCCATAATCGAGCAAGCCTATGTGCCGCTTGGTGGCGGTCACGCAATTCATTTCGTCGGCACCACTCCAATGGACCAACCTACGGTGCCGGTGCCGCGGCAATATGCGTCACGCCGGCGCATCGAGGTCGGCGACGCGGTGAGCGCCGAGATCAGCGCCGCATTCTGGGATCACTCCGGTCAGGTCCTGCGCAGCTTCACTGTGGGGCGGGAGCCGAATTCGCTGTACCGCGACTTGCATCAAGCGGCGGACGCCGCCTTCGACGCGGTCTGCCGGGTGCTGCGACCCGGCGCTCGACCCATCGAGGTCATTGAGGCCGCCGGGGTCATAGAAGCTGCCGGGTTCACGATCATTGACGATCTGCTGCACGGTTATGGCGGCGGTTACCTCGCCCCAATTCTCGGCAGCAAGAGCCGCCCTGCAGGTCCGGTCCCGACTGAACCCTTCCGCCTCGGCCAGACGGTTGTGGTGCAGCCGAACGTTGTCACACGTGACCGCAAGGCGGGCGTGCAGATGGGTGAGTTCATGGTGATCACCGACAGAGGACCAGAACGCCTGCATCGCTATCCGCGCGGATTTGAAGTGATTACGGTTTGAGTCCGGCAGCAAGAACCGCACTCATCGAGATATAATTTACGGTGCGGCGGCGAGCGGCAGCGGTTAGTCGTTTAAGCCGACGCCGAGATATTTCGCTCACGTAGCGCAAGGCGCTGCTGAGGGCGACGCGGAAGCGCGGCCTTCCGCTCGATCGCCGGCAGCATCAATATAAACCCTTACCTCTATTGTGGACGCCTTGTTTGCGGCGACGCCGATTCCATCGGCGTGCTGTCCGGCCGCTATCCCATGCCCACTCGATGGCTCAAAGCGGAGGAAAGCGCTGACCAAAATATAGACCGCGGCTGCATATTAAAGTGACTTGCATAGGATGCATGAACATTTACAATTCATCCATCGACGGTAGGAGAGACCTGCATGAAGGATCTCGCTTCAGGGGCGGCAGCACCGCTCTCGCGTTACGCGCCCTTCCGCCGCGCCGGAGATATCGTTTATTTCTCCGGCATTATCGCCGCCGACCCGGCGAGCATGCGCATCATCAAGGGTTACGCCGATCTTCCGCCGGAGGCGCGCAAGATCGCCGGCGAGATCGGCGAGATGTCGTCTGATCTCAAGGACGGCCCGATCGCCGCGCAGTCGTGGTGGGTTTTGAACAGCTTGCGTCTCACGGTCGAGTCGGCCGGAGGCACGCTGAACGATGTGGTCAAGCTCACGCAGTTCTTCCGGAATTTGCGAGACTTCCCGATCTACAACCGCATCCGCGCCACGTTCTTCGAGATGCCGCCGGCGAGCACGGTGGTGCAGGTCTCTGAGCTGCTGCCGACCTCGGAAACGCTGATCGAAGTCGAGGCCGTTGCTTACATTCCACTCAAGGAGCGCCAGCCGTGACCTCGATCCGTCCGGCACCCGAGGCCACCGCGTCCGCGCAAGACGGCATTCCGCTCGTGGCGCTGCGCGATCTGGCGAAGGGCTATCCCGGCGTGCGGGCGCTGCGCGGCGTGTCGCTCGACCTGCGGCCGGGCGAAGTTCACGCCCTGGTCGGCGAAAACGGCGCCGGAAAATCGACGCTGATCCGCATCCTGTCGGGGGACGTCAAGCCGGACGGTGGCTCGATCGAGATCACGGGGACGACCACCGTGTTCGACAGCCCGCGCGATGCGCGGGCACGGGGCATCGTGACGATTTTCCAGGAACTGATGATCGCGCCCGATCTCAGCGTCGCGGAAAACATCTTTCTCGGCAACGAGCCAGGGCCCGGGCTTTTATATTCCCGCGGCAAGGCCGAGCGGATGGCTGCCGAGGTGCTCGCCGAACTCGGCGTCGGCTCCCGCATCGATCCGTCGGAACGCGCCGGCAACCTGTCGACCGCCCGGCGTCAGCTTATCGAGATCGCGCGCGCCCTGGTGCTGCGCGCGCCGGTCATCGTGATGGATGAGCCGACGGCGGCCCTGTCGGAGCACGAGGCGTCGGCACTGCGCGGCCTGATCATGCGAATGCGCGCCGAGGGCACCAGCTTCCTTTACGTCTCGCACCGGCTCGACGAGGTGATGGAGATCGCGGACCGGGTCACCGTGCTGCGCGGCGGCGAGCACGTCGCAACGATGAATGCGTCGGCGATCAAGGATACGGCCGAGCTGATCGGTCTGATGGTGGGCCGGCCGATGGCCGAGCTCTTCCCGCCGCGCAACGAAACGATCGGCGACGTCGTCTTGAGCGTATCGGGCCTGACCCGGCACGGCGCGTTCCACGACGTCGGCTTCCAGGTGCGCGCGGGTGAAGTCGTCGGCTTCGCCGGACTGGTCGGCGCCGGCCGCACCGAGGTCATGCGCGCCATCTTCGGCGCCGACGCGCTCGACGCCGGCGAGATCCGCAAGGACGGAGCGCCGATCGTCATCAGGAGCCCGCGCGACGCCATCGCCCGCGGCATCGCCTATCTCCCCGAGGACCGCAAGGACCAGGGCCTCGTGCTGACTATGTCAGGCACCGAGAATGTGATGATGGCCTCGCTCGATCAGGCCTGCGTCGCTGGCTTCGTGTCTGGGCCCGCGATGCGCAAGGCGGCACGACGGACCGCCGACAGCCTCCAGTTCAAAGGGCAGCTCGATGCGCCGGCGGGAACGGCGTCCGGCGGCAATCAGCAGAAGCTCGTCATCGGCAAGTCCATTCTGACGGGCGCCAAAGTTCTTATCTTCGACGAGCCGACGCGCGGCATCGATGTCGGCGCCAAGGCGGAAATCTATCGCCTGATCCATGAACTGGCAGCCAATGGTGCCGCGGTGATCATGGTGTCCTCCGAACTGCCGGAGCTGATGGGCACCTGCCATCGCATCTATGCAATGTCGGGCGGCCGCATTCGCGACGAACTGTCGCTCGCCGAGTTCGATGAGAAACGCATTCTGGCTGGAGCCTTCGCCGCTCATATGGCGCCGCAGGCCAGCTTGCGCGGGGTGGGAGCATCATGACGATGATTGTCTCGGAGAGGGGCCCGGCCCGCAACGACAGCCGCATTAAGCCGCTCGCCTTCCTTCAGCGCTACGGCCGGGAGATCGGTTTGCCGATCATCGTCGCGCTCATGGTGCTGGTCTTCTCCCTCAATTCCGCGGTGTTCATGTCGCTGCCGAACTTCCGCAACATCGGCGTGTCGGCCGCGGCCCTTGCTGCGGTCTCTTTCGGCCAGACCTTCGCCATCCTCACCGCGGGGCTGGATCTGTCCGTCGGCGCTATCGTCGCGCTGGTCAGCATCGTCGGCGCCCTGGTCATGCGCGACCACGGCGTGGCAGCCGGCGTGGCGGCGGCGCTTGCCACCGGAGCGGCCGTCGGCCTGGTAAACGGCCTGGTCATCACGCGATTCAAGGTCTTTCCGTTCATCGCCACGCTGGCGATGATGTCGATCGTCTCGGGGCTGGCGCTCGGCCTGAGCGGGGGTGTCGCGGTCACCGGCGTGCCGGGAGCGTTCTCGAACCTGGCCTATGCCCGCACCTTCGGCGTGCCGGTGCCGGTCGTCATCTCCGTCGGCGTGCTCGCGGCCTGTATCGTCATCCTGCGCTTCACCAAGCTTGGCCGCCGCATTTACGCCGCCGGCGGCAATGAAGAAGCGGCGCGTCTGTCGGGCATATCGGTCGGCAGCGTGAAGATCGCCGCCTATGTGCTCAGTGGCCTTTGTGCCTCGGTCGGTTCGCTCATTCTCACCGCACGCGTTGCCTCGGGACAACCGTCGCTCGGCGCGACGCTGCCGCTGGAGTCCGTCGCGGCAGTCGTGCTCGGCGGCGTCTCCTTGTTCGGCGGACGCGGCTCGGTGGTCGGCGTCGCCTTCGGCGTGCTGTTCATCAGCATCCTCTCGAACGGCCTCAACCTTCTCAACGTTCCTTCCTACACGCAGATGATGGTCATCGGCGGGGCGCTGATCCTCGCGGTCTCGCTCGACCAGATCTTCATCGGCGCCAAAGCCGGCAGAAAGTGAGCTTGGTAATCCAACATGACAGGAGAGATCAGATGAAGTCTCGCGTCGTTCACAAGACCTGGCTGGCAGCGCTCGCAGCCGCCGGTTTCGCGCTCATGGCCGCGCACCCCGCTCAGGCCGCCGACAAGATCGGCGTGACCATGCCCAATATCAAGGGCCCCTGGTTTACGCCGGTGCTCTATGGCATCTCGGACGAGGCGAAGAAGCTCGGCTATGAGGTCACGATCCAGGATGCCGGCGGCTACGCCAACGTCGACAAGCAGGTGAGCCAGTTCTCCAATCTGATCGTGCAGAAGGTCTCGGCCATCCTGATCGATCCGGCGAATCCATCCTCGTTCAACGGTGTCGTGCGCGAGGCGAAGGCCGAAAAGATTCCGGTGATCGGGGCGGGCAGCCCGATCGCCGCCAGCGACGTCGAGGCCGATGCCGCTGCATCGTCGAGCCACTGCAACATCGGCCACGAGTTGGCCAAGGGCGCCAAGACGTTGCTGCCGAACGGGGGCACCATTGCCGTGCTCGCCGGTCCGCCGGGCGCCTTCTGGGCCTCGGATCGTCTGCGTTGCTTCAAGCAGGATCTCGCCGGCGGCAACATCAAGATCATCGCCGAACAGACCAGCGAGCAGGACCCGGCCGTTGCGCTGTCACTCGCCAACGATTTCCTCCAACGGTTTCCTGATGTGAACGTGCTCTACGGCGCCGACGACACTTACGGCGTCGGCGCGGCGCGCGCGGCGCAAGGCGCCCAGAAGTGCGGCAAGGTGAAAATCCTGTTCGCCGTGCTCGGCGAAGCGGCCGAGGAGATGATGCGGGCAGGTTGCGCCGACTACGTGGTGGCGCAGCAGCCCGTCGTCATCGGCCGCACCGCGGTCCAGCTCATGGATGCGGTGGTGAAGGGCAAGCCGCTGCCGTCGAAGAGTGTCGAAGTGCCGCTCATCCCGGTCACCATGGCGAACCTGGACAGCATCAACAAGACCGGCATGCAGGCCCCGAAGGGCTGGACGCCGTAACTGACGCCGACCTGTCGCCCCCACGCCGCTCACGGCGTGGGGGACGACACTGAGGGAGCAGGGCACTATGGCCACGACGAAGGTGAAGCTGCGTCTCAATCAGCAGCAACTCGAACTGATCGACAACACCATCAAGGCCGGCGAGAGCAACAGCCGGGATGACCTGGTGCGGCGCGCCCTGCGCGAGTTTGCCAAGGCCCGGCTTCCCGCGGCGGAAGAGGATAAGTAATGCCGAGCGACCGCAAGCTGCTTCAGGAAATCGTCATCCTGCCGGGTACCGGAAAGGCGCTGGAAATGCGCCGTGGCCAGGTCTTGCGCATCGCGCAGACGGCCGGCCGGCAATGTGCCGACTTCAACTGCTTCAATCTGCACGATTACAAGGAATTCTTCCACACCGGCCGGACCCGCCATCTCCACGGGATGCACCCCACCAAGGGCGATTTCCTGTGGTCCGCGCCGCCTCGCGAACGTCCGATGATGGCGATCATCGAGGACACCGTCGGCACCAACGATGTGCTCTATCCGCGCTGCAGCGCTTTCCTGTTCGAGCACCATTACGGGCTCGCCGTGCATACGAACTGCCATGACATCCAGGCGGAGGCACAACGCGAATACGGCCTCACTCCGGACGACGTGCATGACTCATTCAATTTCTTTATGCACACCGGCATTTCGTCGGACGGTCATCCCTACATCGCGAAGAATACGGCCAAAGCCGGTGATTATGTCGAACTGCTGGCGCTGATGGACGTCCTGGCGGTACCGAATGTCTGCGGCGCTGATGTCATGATGACGAGCGATTTCGAGCTGAAGCCGCTCAAGCTGAGCGTATTCGAGGCGTCCGATGCCGATTGGGCCAAGGTCACCGAGCCGCCCCGCATGAAGAACCAGCGCAATCCGGACATGTTCAAAATCAAGAGCATCAAGGCCGATCGCGAACTGTACAAGGACGCCGCCTATCAGCCCGATTTCACCAACGTCCCGATCGAGATCTCGGAGGTCGAAGTCGACCTCAACGACGAAGAAATGGCATTACTGTCGCGGCTGGCGGCCACCGGAAAATATGGCGAAACCGATGCCGAGGTGCTGCGCTATGTCTTCCATACTTGGTGGATCGACAAGTTCATGCGCGGGCCCAAGCACGTGCCCAAGGATTGAAGTTTGACGAACTCCCCTGGGGACCGCAGGCGACACGTGTGGGCATCGAAACGGTTTGAACCTATAAACCAGATCGGACGACCGGCTGCACCGGCCGTCCAGTCCATGAACGGTCCTGGGAAGCAACGAATGAAGGCTGCGGCTCGGAAGAAGGCGAACGGCGTCAAGACGCCTGAAGGTCGGGTCGGCCTGAAGATGAAGCATATGAGGCTGCTCAAGGGGCTGACCTTGAAGGAGCTGGCGGGCCTCGCACATTGTTCGGAGTCGATGCTGTCTCGTATCGAGAACGGCAGCGCCAATCCGTCGATTAAGACCATGCACCGCGTCGCGCTCGCGCTGAACATGCCGGTTTCCGGTCTGTTTCAGGGTTCGGATGACGACGACGAGAATGTCGTTCTGCGTCAGGGCGAACGCCCGACCGTTCAGGCCGGACAGGGCAAGGGACACAAGCTCGAGGCGCTGATCCCAAGCCGACGCGGCAATCTCTTGTCCGGCTACATCAACGACATCGAGCCGGGCGGCGGCAGCGAAGGCATCATCAAGCACGAAGGCGAAGAATTCGGCTACGTGCTTGAGGGTGAGCTCGATTTGGTCGTGGACAAGAAGAAATATCGGTTGCGGGCCGGCGACAGTTTCCATTTCCGCTCGGAGCGGCCGCATTCCTACACCAACAGCCGGAAAAAGGTGGCGCGCATTCTGTGGCTCAACACGCCGCCATCATTCTGAATCAGTACGGGAGACCCTGACGTGGACAAGAAATTCATTCACCCGCCGGAGCTTTTCAAGCATCCGGCCTACAGCCGCGTCATAACGGTCACCGGCCCCAGCAAGATGATCTTTATCGCGGGCCAGACGGCTTCCGACGAGAACTACAAGCCGATGTTCGTCGGCGACATGCGCGGGCAGTATCAGCGTGTCATGGAGGCTCTGACGATCCAGTTGAAGGCCGCCGGCGCGACCTGGGACGATGTGGTTTTCCGGCGCCTGTTCGTCCTGGACATGGACGCTTTCATCAAGATCCAGACCGACCCGTCGATGAGCTTTCCGTGGCATCCCGACCGGCCGCCGCCGAGCACGCTCATCGGCGTGACGCGGCTGTCGCATCCCGACTTCCTCATCGAAATCGACCTGATGGCCGTCACCAACGGCTGAGTCGCGACGAAGTCCGCGCTTTATCCGATGCGGAACAGTCGCGCCGCGTTGTCGTGGAGAACGCCCTGGCGGTCGGCAGCCTTGATGCCTGCTTTGTCCAAGGTGCCGACCGGATCGTCATCGCCCATGTCGAACGGGTAGTCCGAACCCAGCATGACGCGGTCGGCGCCGACGGTTTCGACGAGGCGGGCGACCAGCACTGGGTCGAAGACGCAGGTGTCGTACCAGAAGCGCTTCAGATAAGTCGAAGGCGCTTGCGGGCACAGCCTGCGCACTTCCGGTCGCGCCTTCCAGGCATGATCGAAGCGACCGGCATAAAACGGATAGAAGCCGCCGCCATGGGCGATGATGACGTCGAGATTCGGGTGGCGGTCGAGCACGCCGCCGAGGATGAAATGCGAGATCGCGATGGTCTCTTCGAGCGGCTGCGCCACGGTGTTGACCATGAAGAACGGACTTAGCCGCTGGCCGTGCGAAAATCCGAGCGGATGAACGAACAGCGGCGCGTGCAACTCGGCGAGTCGCTTGTAGAGCGGATCGAAGGCCGCATCGGACAGTTCCAGCGCTTCGACGTGGCTGTCGATCTGGAAGGCGCGCAGGCCCAGCGTCTCGACGGCATGAACGGCCTCCTCGATGGCGCGCTTGGGAAAGCGCATCGGCAGTGTGCCCATGGCCACGAAGCGCGCTGGATCCTGTCCGGCCAGCGCGGCGAGGTCCTCGTTCTGGACCCGCGACAGCGCGACCTGTCGCTCTTCGTCGGCCCAGTAATGTTGTTGAGCCGGGGCCGGGGCGATGACCTGAACATCGACCCCCATGCGTTTCATGGTGCTGCGCCGTTCGTCGAGGTTGAGCATCCGCTCAGGAACGATCTTGCCCTGTTCGACATCGGTCGCCGCGCTTTCCGGCGACATGTCGCGGATATACGGGTTCGACTTCGGATCGAACACGCCGGCGATCAACGGATTGACGCGGCGGCTGAGCGCATGGGTGTGCATGTCGATGACAGGCATGGGTCAGTTCCAGTTCAGGTCGGCGGAAGGCGGGATGCGGGTGTGCCAGTCGGTCGCCTCCTGATAGGCGGCGGCCGCGTTCAGGATCGTCGTCTCGGCGAAGGGACGTCCGATAAGCTGAAAGCCGATCGGAAGCCCGGCGCTGTCGAAGCCGCAAGGCACCGATGCGCCCGGCAGACCGAGATAATTGATGCCGCGGGTGCAATGCGTCACTGAGGCGATGGCGCGCGCGACATCGGCCGGCGTTCCTTCTGTCGTCGCCGCAATCGTCGGCACCGGCACCGGAATCGCGGGAATGAAGGCGAGGTCCGCACCGCCGAGGCAGGCAGCGAGCCATTCTTCCGTTAACGTTGCGCGCATCGCCAGCGCCTCGACATAGCGCGTCGCCGGATAGAACAGGCCGGGCTCGATGCGGGCGCGCACCTGATCGGCATAGTCGCCGGGGCGCTCGATCAGCCAGCGGCGATGGATGGTCGCGGCCTCGACGCTCATCACGAGATGCATCATGGCGTTGATCAGCGCCATGTCGGGCGGCGCTGTCTCGACCAGCGTGGCGCCGCGATCGCGGAAGACCGCCTCTGCCTCGCCCAGCGCCTTGGCGATTTCGGGGTGCAGGGTCTCGCGGTAATAGCCACCGGGCAGAGCTATCGTCATGCCGCGCATGTCGCCCGCCACAGTGAATTCGCGGCCGGTGAGCACGCTCATCATCAAAGCGGCGTCGCGCGCGGTTCGCGTCAGCGGGCCGGGGCAATCGAGCGAGGCTGACAGCGGCATCACGCCGTCGCCCGGGACCAGCCCCCAGGTCGGCTTCAAACCGACCAGGCCGCACATCGCGCCGGGGTGGCGCAGCGAGCCGCCCGTGTCGGTACCGAGCGACGCGGCAACGCAACGCGCGGAAACGGCAATGCCCGAACCGGACGACGAGCCGCCCGGCACATGCGCGGCATTCCAGGGATTGAGCGGATGGCCTTCGTGCTCATTGTAACCGGTTGGGCTGAGGGCGAACTCGGCCAGTTGCAATCGGCCGATATCGAGCGCGCCGGCGGCATCGAGCCGCTCGATGACGGTCGCGGTTGTTTCGGCGCGAAATCCGGAACGGATCTTCGCGCCGCCTTCGGAGAGTTCGCCCTTGCGATAGAATAGGTCCTTGTGCGCCAGCGGCACGCCATGCAGCGGGCCGGGCGCGGCACCGGCGGCGCGGGCCTTGTCGGCGGCGCGCGCTGCTTCAAGGGCGCCGGTGCGGTCGAGCCGCTTCACGGCCTTGAGCTTGCGTCCGACCGTCTCGAGGCGATCGAGCGCGACCGTTGTCGCCGCTTCCGACGTCAGGTCGCCGGAGGCGATGGCGGAAGCTAGCGCGGTGAGATCGAGCGTTGCGACGCTAGCCGTCATTTCGAGCGCCGGGACGTGTCGAGGACCGCGAGCCATTGCGGGAAGGCGTAGGGCGTGCTGTCGAACGGCAGGGCCGTGGCGGCGTCGGCGATGCGCTTGTTGGTGTCGGCGACCAGGGACGCCGAACGTTCCGCACGCGCGCCGGTGCCGGGAACGCCGTTGAAATCGGCCGCAATCCGTCGCAGCAGGTCGTCGTCCATGGCGCCCCTCAATGAACGCCGAGATGCTTCATCAGCGTCTCGGTCTGTTGCGCCATCACTTTGGCGTCGCCTTGATGAACGACCTTGCCGGTCTCGAGAATGTAGACGCGGTCGGCGACCGCCAGCGCGCTGTAGAGGTTCTGTTCGACCAGCAGGATCGACAGGCCCTCGCGCTTGAGGTCGAGCACGATGCTTTCCAGGTGCTGCACCATGACCGGCGCGAGGCCCTCCGACGGCTCGTCCATCAGAATGAGGTCCGGATCGATCATCAGCGCGCGACCGACCGCCAGCATCTGCCGCTCGCCGCCCGACAATTGCCCGCCGCGATGATTGCGGCGTTCGGCCAGGCGCGGGAAAATGCCGAACACACGCTCGACGGTCCAGCCGGTCTTGACCCGTGCGCCTTTCAGCATGGTCAGATGCTCGATGACGCTCAGCGAAGGGAACAGCCGCCGGCCCTGCGGCACGATGGCGATCTTGCGCCCGGCGATCTCATGAGGCGTCAGCCCGACGAGGTCGTGGCCACGCCAGCGCACGCTGCCGCCCGTAACGCGCGGCGGCGTGAGACCCATGATCGAGCGGATGAGGGTGGTCTTGCCCATGCCGTTACGGCCGAGCAGGGCGACGACCTCGCCCTCGCCGACATCGAGCGACACGCCGCGGACGACCTGCGCCTCACCATAGCCGCTGTGCAGATCGCGAATCTCAAGCATGGCGCGGCTTTCCGAGATAGACTTCCTGCACCCTCTGGTCGTTGCGGATTTCCGAGGGCGGCTCCTCAACCAGCACCTGACCTTCGTGCAGGCAGGTGACGAAATCGACGAGGCCCAGCGCGAGGTCCATGTCGTGCTCGATGAGGATCACGGTCAGTTCGCGGCCGAGCGAGCGGATGATCTCGGCGACAATGGAACGCTCGGCCGGCGACAGACCGGCGGCCGGCTCGTCGAGCAATAACAGGCGCGGCTCGGTGACGAGCGCCAGCGCGATTTCAAGCTGACGCTGTTCGCCATAGGACAGCTCTTTGACCGGTATGTTCGCACGCTCGTGCATGCGCGAGGCCTCCAACGCGGCGGCGATGCGGCGAGCCTCGCCCGCATCGGCGTCCGGCGAGCCGAACAGCGAAAACTTGCGCGGCGACAGCCCGCGCACGGCCAGGATCATGTTGTCGCCGACGGTCAGCGTCGGGAACAGGTTGGTGATCTGGAAGGTGCGCGAAATGCCGAGCCGTGCGCGCTTGTGCGGCGGCAGCCGCGTGATCGTGTGGCCGTCGAACACGATCTGGCCGGACGTCGGCTGGATCACGCCGGTGATCGCATTGAACAAGGTTGTCTTGCCGGCGCCGTTCGGGCCGATGATGGCGCGGCGCTCACCCTTCGGGACGGCAATCGTCACGCCATTGACGGCCTTCAGCGCGTCAAAAGCGACCTCGACGTCGGTCAATGACAGGATGATGTTGCTCACGACATGCTTTCGTTATCCGGGCGCGGCGTCTCCGCCGCGCCCGCTTGCTGAACCGATCAGGTCTTCTTGATGCCCTGGAAGTTGCGCGAGTAGGGCGGCTGCTTCATGTAGGTCGCCGGGTCGTATTTCCAGAATTGCGACACCGCCGGATAGGTCTCGACCGGCACGTTCCAGAACTTGCCGTTCGGCGCCTTCTTCACCTCGCGGATATAAACGTCGTAGATCGGGTTGCCGTATTCATCGAGCTTGACCGTCTTGCCGAGCGGCGAGTTGTCGAGTTCGGTCTTGAGTACGGTGTCGATGAAGGCACTGCGGTCGTCCAGCTTGCCCTTGAGCGTCTCGATCGCCTTAGACACCCACATCACACCCGAATACATCGAGAAGCCGTAGAGCGACGGCGTCTTGCTGTACTTGGCCGTGTATTCCTTGACGAAGGCTGCGGTCGCCGGATTGTCGGACCCTTCGGCGAAGTGCGCCGCCGAGACGATGCCTTCGCACTCCTCGCCGAGCGTGCGGATCACCGACTGATCGGTGGCGTTCATGGCGCCGAGCAGCGGAATCTTGCCCTTCAGCCCGAAGCTCGCATACTGCGTGATGAAGCGCGTCGCGTCGGCGCCGGTCTCCATCGCGAACACGGCGTCGACCTGCATGTTGGCGATCTGGCCGAGATAGGGGCTGAAGTCCGCGGTGTTCAGCGGATGCCAGAACTGTTGCACGATCTGGCCGCCGCCTTCGGTGAAGACCTGGGCGAGCCCGCCGCATTGTTCGTGGCCGAACGTGTAGTCCTGACCGACGGTGACGATCTTCTTGTAGCCTTTCTTGAGCGCCCAGTCGCCGAGCGGATGCGCGAACTGGCTGGCAGAGTAGCCGGCGACGCGGATGACATTCTTGATGCGGTCGCGTTGCGTCAGGTCGTCGGCCGCGATGATCGGGATGAAGTAGGGCGTGCCGGTGCCCTTGACGTAGTTGGCGACCGCGAGGCCGGTATTGGCGAGCAGGTTGCCGATGAGGAAATCGACCTTGCCTTGTTCGACCAGTTTGCGTGCCTTCTGGATCGAAGTGTCCGGATTGGAGCCGTCATCTTCAATAACGAGTTCGATCGGCCGGCCGGCGACCTTGTTGCCCTGCTTCTCGAAAAAGAACTGGACGCCTTCGACCATTTCCTTGCCGCCGGAAGCGACAACGCCGGTGAGCGGCGCCAGCACTCCGACCTTGATGGGGGCGTCGGCGGCGCGTGCCGCCCACGGGCTGATGCCAAAGCCGGCCGCGGCGATCGTCAGGCCGGAAGTCTGCAGAAATTTTCTACGATCCATTGTCTGTCCTTTCTGGGTGTCAATGCTTCAGGCGTGCCACAAGGGCACGGATCGTCCCGACAATGCCTTCCGGTGCGAAGATCATGATCAGGATAAAGGTCACGCCGAGTACGGTCTGCCAGCGTTCGGTGTAGGAGCTGGCGATGTTCTCGAGCGCGATGATCGCCGCCGACCCGACGAAGGCGCCGAACAGGGTTCCGACGCCGCCAGCGATGGTCATCAGCAGCGCTTCGACCGACTGGGAAACCGCGACGGTGGATGGGCTGACGAAGCTGTTGAACAGCGCGTACATCGCGCCCGCGGCGCCGGCGAAGAGGCCGGACACCGTAAAGCCGATGAAGAGATGAAGCGACACATCGTAGCCGAGGCTGCGCATGCGGCTGTCGCTGTCGCGGATGCCGCGCAAAGTCAGCCCGAAAGGCGAGCGCACGAAGCGCCAGATCGCCAGCGACAGCACGGCAGTAACGGCAAGCACCATCCAGTAGAAGGCGCGGTAGTCGGAAAGCAGCGCCGGGCGGATGGCGCCGCGCAGGCCATTTTCGCCTCCCGTCACTTGCGTCCAGCGCAGGCAAATGCCCCAGACGATCATGCCGAGCGCAAGCGTCAGCAGAAGGAAATAGACGCCGGAGGTGCGCACAGCGAGCAAACCGAACACGGCGCCGAGCGCGGTCGCTGCCAGCACGCCGAGCAGGCAGGCGACGAGAGGCGACAGACCGGCAGTCATCACCGCGTAGACAACGACATAGGTTGAGACGCCGAAGATCGCCCCGTGGCCGAGCGAGGTGCGTCCGGCGAAGCCTGCAAGAATGTCGATCGACATCGCCAGCAGGCCGAAGATCAGCACTTCGGTGGCGAGGCCGAGGTGGTAGGTCGACAGCATAAGCGGCAGCAGCGCCGCCACCGTGATCACGGCCAGGGCGGTGATGATGGCGCCGGTGCTCAATGAGCGCGGTGCGCCGATGGCCGGTGAGGCGGTGATGTTCGACACGGGGTCAGGTCGCCTTTCCGAAAAGTCCGAGCGGCCGGAAGGCGAGAAGCAAAGCCATCGGCCCGAAGATGACGAAGTAGGCAAGCTCGGGGAACATCACCTGGCCCACGGTATTCAAGAGGCCGACCAGCAGGCTGCCGATGGCGACGCCAAGCAGGCTGCCGCGGCCGCCGATGATGACGACGGCCAGGCTGAAAACCAGGATTTCGGAATCCGCCGAGGGGTAAAGCGAAAGGAACGCGCCGCCCATCATGCCGCCCAGGCCGGCCAGCGCCGATCCGAGCACGAAGGTTGCGAGGAAGACGCGGCGGATATTGATGCCCGAGGCTTCCACCATCTCGGCGTCATCGACGCCCGCGCGGATGAGCGCGCCAAGGCGCGTTCTGAACAGCAGCAGATAGAGCGCGATCAGC
The DNA here is from genome assembly GCF_001426945.1 of Pseudolabrys sp. Root1462. GTDB lineage: Bacteria > Pseudomonadota > Alphaproteobacteria > Rhizobiales > Xanthobacteraceae > Pseudolabrys. Next base: position 93,010 of record NZ_LMFS01000001.1, read on the forward strand.
ACCAGGACGCCGACCAGCAGCACAAACAGGCGATACTTCGGATAAAATATGCCGAAGAAGGTCAGGCCGCCCTTGAGAGCGTCCGGAATCGGCACCGTGAAGCTGTCTCCGCCCCAGATCACCAGTGCCATGTCGTTGAGCACGAAGGCGACGCCAAGCGTCAGCAGCACCTGGCGCAGGTCGTTGCCGCGCACGAAGCGCAGCAGGCCCTGGTTGAGCGCGAGGCCGATCAGCGCCACCGCGATCATCGCGGCAATGGCGCCGAGCGTGAAGCTACCTGTCTTCACCGCAACCGTGTAGCCGACATAACCGCCGAACAGATACAGCGCGCCGTGAGCCAGATTGACGATCCGCAGCAGGCCGAAAATGAGCGTGAAGCCGCTCGCCACGATGAACAGCAGCGCGGCGAAGGTCAGCCCGTTCAGCAACTGGAATGCGTTCATTCCCATGAAATCAGGCCCAAATCGTCTTGTTCATGTCACGGCGCCTTCGGTCCGGCGCCGCGGTACCAGTCGTAGATCTGCTCGCCGGTCCAGAACAGGACGCCGGGCTTGGAGCGGATCTGCTCGAAGAACTTGCGGACGTATTTGAGCCGGTGCGGCGCGCCGACGATGTAGGGATGCTGCACGACCGCCATGATGCGCGCCGAGCCTTCGGCGTCTTCATAGATCTGGTCGAACTGATCGATGGCGCGCTCGTAGTATTCCGAGGCTTTGTGATGCTGGATCAACATCATCGCGACGTCGTTGCATTCCTGCGTATAGGGCACGTTGACGATCGGCCTGGTGCGTGTCTTCAGCCATACCGGCTGATCGTCGAGCACCCAGTCGCAGACATAGTCGTAGCCTTCCTCGACGAGATGATCCGGCGTCTCCCAGGTTTCGGTCAGGCCAGGCCCAAGCCAGCCGCGCGGCCGCTTGCCGGTGAATTTCTCGATCGCGTCGGCGGTCTTGCGGATGTCTTCGCGCTCGTTCTCCACCTTCTGCATGTTGCGCTGGGTGAAGCCGTGGCCCATGAATTCCCATTTGCGCTCCAGCGCTGCCTCGGCGATGGCCGGATAGGCGGAGAGCGCCGAGCCGTTGATCGCGAGCACACCTGGAATTTTGAGGTCGTCGAAGACCTTGAGCAGCCGCCAGAAGCCGACCCGGTTGCCGTATTCGTGCCAGCACCAGTTCGGAATGTCGGGCATCGGCGCGCCGCCGGCCGGCGGCGTCAGTACCGTGCGTGGCATCGTCAATTTCGGGTCCCATTCCTCGATATTGACGATACTCCACACCACCATGCGCGCCCCATCCGGCAGCTTGAGCGGCGGACGCTTATGGATCGGCGAATAATCGATACGCTCCGTCGGCAGCATGGCTATTTCTCTGGCGAGCGTGGTGTGATGGGGAAGGGGTCGCGCTCGCGGCGCGCCGGATAAACAGGGCGGCCGGCGACCGGCAGCGCATTCTGCTCGACCGGCAGCACTAGGCGCGCGGCGGCGTTCACTTCGAGCCTCCCAGCGCCGGATTGATGCCGCGATACCAGTTGTAAATCTCTTCGCCGTTCCAGTGCAGCACGCCGTCGAATTTGTTGACGTAGTCGTAGATGTCCCGCAGCGCCTTGATGCGGAACGGCTGGCCGCTGATGTAGGGGTGGATGGCGATCGCCATGATCTTGGCGCGGTCCTGGCCCTCTTCGTAAAGCGTGTTGAAGGACTCCACGGTGCGTTTGTAGAGGTGGTCGCTCTCGTGATGCTGCACCATCATCATCGGGATATCGTTGAGTTCGACCGTGTAGGGCAGGGTGACCAGCGGGCCGTTGGTGGTCTTGATGACGGTTGGCTCGTCGTCATAGACCCAGTCGCCAATATACTTGACGCCGGCGGCGGTCAGGTTGTCCGGCGTCTCCAGGGTTTGAGTGAGGCCGGGTCCGAGCCAGCCGACCGGGCGCTTGCCGGTGAATTTCTCGATCACGTCCATGCTGCGATGGATCATCGCCTTCTGGTCGGGATCCTTGTGGATCGGGCCCTGTTCATAGGCGTGGCCCATGAACTCCCAGCCGAGATCCTTGGCCTCCTGGGCGACGCGCGGATAATCCTCGCAGACACGGGCGTTGATCGAGAGCGTCGGGCGGATGCCGAGTTTCTTGAATAGATCGAAGAAACGCCAGCAGCCGACGCGCATGCCGTATTCGTGCCAGCTCCAGTTCGGCACGTCGGGCAGCAGCGGCACGCCGGTCGGTGCCGGAATCACCTGCCGCGCCATCGGCTTGGAAATATCCCAAACCTCGTAATTGACGATGGTCCAGATGACGATGCGGCTGTTGCCCGGGAGCTTGAGCGGCGGGCGATCGACGATCGCGGAATATTCGGCGCGCTCGCGCGGGATCATCGGCTGGGTCATCGTCTGGTCTCCTCAGGCGCGGCGCTGGGCGGGCGGCGCGAAGGCCGCGATCAATTCACTGGCGGTGGCGACCTGGCCGAAGGCGGTGCCGATGACGCGCAGCGCGGCGGCATGCAGCTCCGGCCCGTCCATCGTATCGACGCAGTCGGAGACGACGACGGTCGCGTAGTCGCGGCAGCAGGCGGCGGCCGCGGTCGCCATGACGCATGAATTGGTGTTGACGCCGGTGATCAGCACGGTGTCGACGCCGTGGGCGCGCAGGCTCAGATCAAGATCGGTGGCGATGAAGCAGTCATAGCGCTTCTTGGCGTCGACGATGAAATCGTTCGCCTCATAGACCTCCGGCATCACCTCGCAGCCGGGCATGCCGATGATGTTGTGCTTGAGCACATTCTTGCGCGGATTGTTCGGATCGGCGGCGCGGGCGCGCCAGGCCGGATTCGACGCGATTTCCTGGGAGTCGCGATAAGTGGCAAGGCAATGGAAGACCGGAATGCCGGCGGCCCGGGCCTTCTGAAAGAACGCCGCATTGGCGGCGACCACCTTGCGCGCGGCCTCGGCCTCGAGCGGCATGGTCGCCACCGACGGGTCGAGATGACCGCGGTGCAGGTCGATGGCGATAATGCCAAGGCGCGCGTTCTCGATTCCTTTGACCATCGGTCGGGTCCTCAGATCAGCGGCGCCCAGGAGCGCTTGAGCAGCGCTTCCTGATCGATGCCGAATTTGTCGGCCAGCCAGTCGCAGAGGACTTCCTGGCCGAGGGTGGGATTGTCGTGCTGGCAGTGTTCGGCGCCGGTCTCTTCCGTGTCGAGAATGCGCAGCGTGGCGTCGACGCCGTTGGCAATGGCGCTGTCGTAGGTCTGTTTCGCCGCCTTCACGGTGAGGACGTCGTGGCCGCCGTGCAGCACCAGGTAAGGACACTTCATATTCTTGAGATGGCCTTCGAGCGTAAAGGGCTCCATCTTCTTGTGCGCTTCGGCCATGGTCTTGGCGCCCATCACCCAGCGGATATGCATGGCGAGGCCGAAATCGTCGCCCTTGTTGCCCCACATCTCGGGCAGCGACCAGATGGCGCCGTGCGAGATGGCGGCGGCGAGGCGCGGCTCGTAGCAGGCGGCGCGCGCGGCATAGTAGCCGCCCATGCTGGACCCGCAAACGGCAATCCGCGCCGGATCGACGTCGTCGCGAGTCAAAAGCCAGTCGATGCACTTGCCGATCGGCACTTCGGTGTCATGGCGGCTGACGACGCCGTGGCGGCGCAGCGTGCCGCCCTGGCCGGGGCCGTCGATCATCAGGACCGAGATGCCGCGTTGCAGGCAGCCATGCGCCTGCATGAACCACATTTCGTCCTTGATGGAATCGAGGCCGCCCATGCAGATCAGCACGGGCAGCTTCTCGCCGGGGAACGGAGCGCGGACGAAATAGGCGCAGATCGGTTTGCCGGGTTCGTAGGGAATGTCGACGGCGATACCGGGCGGATTGAGCCGGGCGAGGAATTTCTGCGAGCAGGCTTCCATCTTCTCGAAGGTCGGCAGCCGGCGCGGGTCGGTCGGCTCGAGGTGGAATTCGGCCTGCCGGTAGTAATCGGCGGCGCGCAGGAAGCAGTTCATCGCGGTGCGGATATGGCCGGCTTTTTCCGCTTCATGACCGCGTGTCATGTTTCGGGCGGCAATACGCAACCATTCCGTATGCCAGCTCCCCAGATCGCCGGGGATCATGCGGCTGGCGGCCTGGAAAACCTCGCTGACGGCACCGCCGCCCTCCTGCGTTTCGCCGAGACCGCGGCGGAATTGATAGGAGAGCCACGGATGTTCGGGCCAGTGATGCCAGCCGAAGAGCTCGTAATGCGCCGAGCGATCTGCGGTGATCTGGTCGATCGTATCGTCGGCGGACATGACACCCCGTTCTGAAACAACGCCCAACCGAGCGCCGCGATAGCGGATCGTCGAATCCAAGGATCAGGGAGTCAAGGAAAAATGTATACACTTTTCAAAATGGCTGACATTTTTGCGGCAGGCCTACTTAGTGGGCATCTTAAACTCTTCGGATATACGCTTCATTCGAGCATCGCTTCCCGGAAATAGTCCGCAGCCAAGTGATAGTGTATCCACTTATGCCTTGATGCGAAGCCGATGGCGCGTATCAATAAGGCCGGAGACGACGCCATGGCGGAAAGCCCACTCGGTCAATCTACTCGCGATCATGAAATGGCCGGCTCGGTCCGTGATGGCCGCAGCGCCCTGTCGGTCACTGACCGGCTGCGCGAAGCCATCCTGGGCGGCGAGATCGCGACGGGCGTCCGCCTCAATGAAGTTCGGCTGAGTCAGATGATGGAGGTGTCGCGCACACCGGTGCGCGCAGCGCTGCAGGCGTTGGCTGGTGAGGGGCTGCTCGATTACGTGCCGAACCGCGGCTTCCTTGTACGCACGTTTCCACTGTCGGAAATTGTCGATGCGTACGAGATACGTGCCCAGCTCGAGGGTCTTGCCACGCGCTTCGCCGCAGAGCGCGGCCTGAGTGAGCAGGACCGTCACATCATCGAACAGGCTCTGGCCGATGGCGATGCGCTCCTCGCCAAGGGCGTGTTCGAGACCGGTGATATGTCGCGCTATCGCCGGATCAACGGTGATATCCATGATACCATTCTCGGCGCGGCCAAGAACCGTATGCTCGGCGAAATGATCCGGATCTGCCACCACGTGCCGGTGTCGTCGAACCGCAACATCGTGGCGTTCGAGTACCGTTACGTCCGGCGCCGCCATGACGATCACCACCGCATCTACGAGGCGATTCTCGCGCGCGAACCGCATCGCGCCGAAGCGCTGATGCGGGAGCATATCGCGGGTATCAAATCATCGCTGGTAAACTCGTTGCGTCACCAAGCCCCCGATACCAGTGAATATCGGACAAGCCTCTGACGCCTGCAAAGTGCAGATCCTGCGACGGGTCAATTAAGGGCGCATTACGACCTTGATGACGCCGTCCTTTTTGTCTCTGAACTTTTCATACATCTCGGGCGCGTCCTCGAGGCTCGCAGGGTGGGTCACCACGAAACTCGGGTCGATCCTGCCGGCTTCAATAAGCTTGAGCAGTGGCTTGGTATAGGCCTGCACATGCGTCTGGCCCATCTTGAGGGTCAAACCTTTATTCATTGCCGCGCCAATCGGAATGTTATCTCCCATCCCAACATAGACGCCGGGGATGGAAACCGTCCCTGCTTTGCGGCACGCCATGATGGCCTGACGTAGAACGTGGACTCTGTCGGTCGCCAGGAAAGCCGCTGCCTTGACCTTATCAAGCACAGCGTCCGCCGCACCGTGACCGGCCGCTTCGCAGCCAACCGCGTCGATGCAGCTGTCGGGACCGCGATTATTCGTGCGCGCCATTAACCCGTCGTGCACATCCGATTGAGAGAAGTCGATGGTTTCGGCGCCGCCCGCGCTCGCCATGGTCAGCCGCTCCGGCACTTCATCGATGGCAATTATTCGGCCGGCACCAAGCATGAGCGCCGAACGAATGGCAAACTGGCCGACCGGCCCGCATCCCCAGATGGCGACGGTATCGCCGTCTCTGATCTGAGCATTGAGTGCAGCCATGTAGCCAGTTGGAAAGATATCCGAAAGAAATAGGGCCTGTTCGTCGCTGACACTCTCAGGAACCTTGATGGGACCTATATCGGCCATGGGTACGCGCAGATATTCGGCCTGGCCGCCCGCGTATCCGCCCAACATATGACTGAACCCGAATAATCCTGCCGGGGATTGGCCCATCGCTTTACGAGCCATTTCGGCATTGGGATTAGTGGTGTCGCAGCAGGAGTAAAGCCCCTGTTTGCAGAACCAGCAATTGCCGCAACTGATGGTGAAGGGGACAACAACTCTGTCGCCCTTTTGCAGGTTGGTGACATCGGATCCGACCTCGACCACCACGCCCATATTCTCGTGGCCCAGAATATCACCGCTCTCCATCGTCGGCTGGTAGCCGTCGTAAAGATGAAGATCGGAACCGCAGATGGCGCATGCCGTGATCTTGATGATCGCATCGCGCGAGTGTTGGATCTTTGGGTCAGGTACAGTATCGACGCGCACGTCGCCTTTACCGTGCCAGCATAAAGCGCGCATGGGTCGAATCCTTAGATTTTGAGAATAATCTAAGGGCCAACACCGGTGAGGCATGCCGGTTCCGTCTTGGCTTGTACAATCGGCGCCGCGAACTCGTTACGGCAAGCCAGCGCCGCGGAGTGGTCCGAACGATGGCTAGCTCGCGACCTCGTGGAGAATGAACTCTGTCGATGCCGGATCGCGAACCCCGAATGCTGGAACCGCGTAGAAACATCGACCATTCGGAGGCCTTTGAGAAAGCCTCCGAACGGGCCGATAGTTTGTTTGCGGACTCTTTAGTGACTCGAGACTTCCGCGACCGGAACGCGGTTGAACTCGCGCAGTTCAGTCGCGGTAATGCCCGACGCGTTGATCGGCGCCGCGGCGAAGGCATAAGCCTCGGTGGCCGGCGAGGCGTTCTGGGTCTGCCAGTAGGCGTCGCGTTCCTTGGTGAGCATCGAACCATCACTGGCAAGAGCGGAAGTCGCGAAGCTGACAGCCAGCAGTGAAACGAGAGCGATCGTGATCTTGGTCATTATCGTAAGTCCTACTTGAGTAATTCGATTCGGTGGTCCGGCTCATTCCGGATCGTGTCTTTATGTAAAAGACGCCTCGTTCGGAGGCCATTATGCGTAGTGATGGAAGGCACAAACATTGGTTTGGGCAAGCGTCTGATCGGCGAATCTTCGGACGAAGGAGCGGCCCGCTGGACTCGGGTCAACAGGCGAGCGTTTAGCGACGCCCGCTATCTCGTTTGCTAGCTCCGGCTGATTGCGAATTTGGATCAGACGCGCCCTAAATCTCTTGGGTCGTCTGCCCAGAAGAACCGCGGCCGCAGCGTCGTGGCAGGCTCATGCGCGGGAGACTGTCCCTGGTTCGTCGCTGTGCGCGGTGCGGGGCGAACTTATCGGGAGGGGCGGCGGAATTTCTATCTGCTTCGATCGAGGGCCATTCCGACATACGCAAGCAGCCGCCCGGCGTCGAACGGTTTGCTCAAGAAGCCAACGGCGCCGAGTGCCTCGGCTTGTTGGCGCAGCCGCTCTTGAGGAAACGCGGTGATGAAGATGGTCGGGACACAGATGCCGCGATCGAGCAGCGCCTTCGACAGTTCCATGCCGGTCATGCCCGGCATCTGCACGTCGGTAATGACGCATCGAGACTTGGCCACGGCATTGGAATCGAGAAAGGCTTGCGCTGAATCAAAAGCGCAAGTCTCCAGTCCACAGGACTGAATTAAGTTCTCCGTCGCAGATCGGACCTCATCATCGTCATCGATAATTGCTATCATATCGTCTTCCGAGGTGGCTGCGGTCCTCTCCGCATCGTCGGAGAGCGTCTTCAATCCATACATAGACCTTCGCGATTGCAGCGCACATCTATACAGTGGTTTGCTTTTCCCGGTATCAGGCGCTTTGGTGCATACCGAGGGTCTCAGCCATGCGGACGAGGTCGGCCAGCGATCTGGCCACCATTTTCCGCATCACGTTGCCACGGTGAATTTTGACCGTGATTTCGGCGAGGCCCATTTCGCCGGCCACTTGCTTGTTCAATAGGCCTTTCGTGACATACCGCATGACTTCGACCTCGCGGGCCGTCAACGACTGATAATTGTCCCGGAGTGCCTGGACGGACTGCATAGACGTTCGACGTGTTCGGTCGCGTTCGATGGCAGTGGCAACGGCGTCCAGCATGTCCTGGTCACGAAACGGTTTGGACAGAAAATCGACCGCGCCCGCCTTCATGGCCCGCACCGACATCGGGATGTCGCCGTGCCCGGTCATGAAAACGATCGGTACGTCGATGCCGAGTTTCGCCAATTGACCCTGGAATTCCAGGCCACTGATACCGGGAAGACGAATATCGAGCACCAAGCAGCTCGGCGTTTCCGGGAATTTCGCCGCCAACAGTTCTTGTGCCGAGCCGAAAACTACCGCCTCCAGCCCTACCGAGTTGAAGAGATTGGCCAGCGCACCGCGCATGTCGTCGTCATCGTCAACGATGATCACGGTCGGGCCCTGCGCCTCGCCCGCCTTGGTCCGCGATTTCTGGTTCATGCTTCGCCTCTTTCGCGATCGATGGGCAGCCGAACGGTGAAGATCGCTCCGCCGAGCGGATTGGGCGTTGCGCCGATCTGGCCGCCATGGGCCTCGACGATCGACCTGCTGATGGAAAGACCCATTCCCATGCCGTCGGCTTTGGTCGTGTGGAACGCAGTGAACAGCTTATCCGCAATCTCGGGGGCGAGACCAGTGCCGGTGTCTATCACCTCCAGCAGGGCGATGGAGCTGTCCTGGCTGTCGGCGCCGGTGTTGATGCGGAGTTGTCGCGGCGATTCCGGCTGTGCCATCGCCTGCAAGGCGTTCATCACAAGGTTGATGATGACCTGCTGAAGCTGAACGCGATCGCCAAGGATTGGCGGAAGCGAAGGATCAACATTTAAGTGGAGTACGATCCGGCGATCCTCCATTTCGCGGCAGATGAACGCCAGGCACTCCTGGAGGACTTCGTTGAGGTTGATTGGAGCAAGCTCGGCATCCGATCGCCTCGCCATGGCACGCAGCCGGGCGATGACTTCGTGGGCGCGACGGGCGCTGCCGACCATTTTTTCAAGCGAAACTTTGGCCGCATCGAGATTTGGCGAGTCCCGGTTCAACCAGCGCATACCGGCCTCTCCATTCGAGACGATGGCGGCCAAAGGCTGGCTGGTTTCGTGCGCAATCGAGGCTGCGAGTTCGCCAAGCGTCGTCACTCGGGTCACATGAGCAAGCTCAGCCTGCGCCTTGCGCAAGCCCTGTTCGGCGACGCGGCGTAGCGTCACGTCGCTGTTCGTCTCCATCGTCGCCAGAGATTTGCCGTGCCTGTCGCGCCGTAGAGCCCATCGACTTTCGATGGTAACCGCGCTGCCGTCGCGCTTGGTTTGGGTCACTTCGCCCTCCCAGCGCCCGCTTTCGAGCAGGCCGGCGTTGATGAGCGCGAGGTCGGTCGGAAAGCGCGTTTGCAACAAATCGTCGGCGTTGCGTCCGATGGCCTCGGCCGCGCTCCAGCCGTACAGCCGTTCCGCGCCGCGATTCCAGTAGGTAATGATGTTGGCCCCGTCTCGGACAAAGACGGCATCGTGCGTGAGGTCGAGAAGAGCGGCCTGACTCGCCAGCCGACCATTCGCCGCCTTGTTGCTCAGCTCGAGAAACGCCGCGACCATAATGGCGCACAGGCTGATAGCAAATCTTACTACGGCGCCGGTGTGGAAACTGCCGAAATGACCGACCAGGAAAGCTACGCCGGTCAGCCCGGCGCAAATAAGCGCAACCGACCATACTCCGCGCTCGTCGAGAAAGTCCGCACTCAGGAGCACGACCAGAACGTACAGAACGGCAATCGCATAATCGAGCGGGGTCAATGTGTCGACAATGAAGATCGCGGCAGCAAGCAAAACTGCAGCGGCTGCCTTGACGACCGAGGTGGTGGGGGCTTGTTCGTCTGCGACCATTGGACAACCCGGTTGTGTGATTTGCCGCGCGTGCAGCTATCTTCTTTGCAGCCGGTTGCTTGAAATGGCCATCTCCAACGGCGTTGCGGCGGGTCCCGGACGCGAACACCAACCCTCGCCCGGGTGCCCGCAGGAGTCCGAAAAGCCCACTCGTCTTTAGAAAACGGCCCTTAAGCAAACCGTGATTGCACGCGTGCGATCCTGTTGCCAGCATACGAAGGTTTAGGTCCTCCGAACTGCGGGATAGATCTGCAACCCCCTGTATAATGGAGCCCCCCTCCGCGCTTTGCCTAGCCTGCAAATATCAAACAGCCGGCGTCACCGACGTGGCGACGGTCCTTGCGGCGTTATCGGAGCATCGCTTCGAACGAGCCAGGAGAGCGGGCCATGCCAGCACGAGCCGTTGAAAAGATTATCGGAATTTCCACGGAGCATCTTGCTGCATCAGCCATGCAGTCCGATTGGGACATGGCGCCCGGCGAACATGCGGTCCGGGTCGGCCTTAAACATTTGGATGTCGTCCTCAGGCTGTCCATCGAGCCGGCTGGCCTGGGGACAGGCCCCCGGGATTTTGATTTTGCCGGCGGTCTCGACGCCGACTCTTCGGACCCCGTCGTCAGCTGTCTTGTCAGCGCACTTGGCGCAGCGGCAATGAACGAAAGTGATGGCGGGGCGCATCTCGACGCTATCCGCCTAGCGCTCATAGTCCGCTGGCTCGGCAGGCGCATCATAACGGCAGCGCCGGACGACAGGCCGTCAGTTCGTCCGCTCCAGAAGTGGCGCATGAAGCTCGTTGAGCGCTTCATCGATCAACGCCTCGACAAGTCGATTTGTCTGGCCGATCTGGCCCAGGTCGCCGGTCTCAGCCCGATGTATTTTGCCGCCCAATTTCGCGCCGCCACCGGTCTGCGGCCTCACGACTTTCTGCTGCAACGGCGGATTGAGCGGTCCAAAGAACTGCTCACCCAGCCGAATCATCGGCTGGTGGAAATCGCGCTCGATGTCGGCTTTCAGACCCAGGCGCACTTCACCACAGTGTTCAAGCGCTTCGTCGGAACGACGCCCGGCCGTTGGCGGATGAGCCATTTAGCCGCGGCGTGAATCGCGGCGCCCGGTGTGCTCTCACCCGGGCTCGCATGAGAGCTGCTGCTAAGAGAGATCCAGCCTCAAGCTAACAATCGCTGATCGCCGGAAGAGAGGGAGCGGGGATGACTATGTCTTGCCAGTCATCCCCGCCGGTCGGGCGCTCGGGGAGGGTTGCGCCCTGTCCGCGGACCTCGAAGCTTAAGGGGGGTTCGAGGGCCGCAGATGTCTAGCTCATGCTCAGCGGCTGGCCTGTTGGAGGACTTGTCTCGCCGCCCGCGTGATCACGGCCGCCACTTCCTTCGGATGCGATTGAAAGACAACATGGCTCGCCCCAGGGATCTCGGTGAGCTTGCTGCCTGCGCGCTTGTAATAGAAACGCTCCAGATCGGGGCTGATGATCTGGTCGTTGTCAGCGACGATGCCCCAGCTCGGCTTGGTCTTCCAGGCGGCGGCGGTCAACGGCGTGGAAAACACGCTGCCGGCCGCAAGGACTTGCGAACGCGCGGCAAATTCGGCGTCTGACTTCCGGATGTCGGGGGCGAATAGCTTCAGGAAAATATCGCGCCTGAGGTACGTAAAGCCGTCGTTCGTTTTTTCGATTGCGTCGGCTGTTTTGCCGAGAACGCTCGGCATCTTCAGCCCGAGCGTGTGCTCTTCCTCGCCCACATCGGGAGCGTGAGCGGCAACGTAGACGAGTCCGACGACCTTGGGATGAATGCCGGCTTCGGTGATAACAGAACCGCCATAGGAGTGGCCGACCAGCAATGTCGGGCCGTTTTGTAGATCGAGAATGCGTTTGGTCGCGCTGACGTCATCGGCGAACGAGGTTTCGGGTTCCTGGACCATGGAGACATTGAAGCCTTCCTTCGTCAGGATGTCGTACACGGCTCGCCAGCCCGAGCCATCGACCCAGGCGCCGTGCACGAGAACGATGTTCTTGACCGGTTCGGCCTGTGCTCCAACCGTCGCGGTCGCTAAACTCAGCGCGGCGGCGAACGCGAGAGACGATTTACGAAAGTTCATGGACGTGGCTCCGGTGTTGCGACTGGCGCCACTCTAGAGTGCGGTGACCGTGCGTTATTCCCGATTGGAACGGCGCTTTCGGCAAAGCACGATGATCCGGCGCGCGCTTTAGGAACTCGGAGGTATTCCGGAAATAACGTGCTCTCTTCCGGCGCAGCGCGGCGACATCGACCACGTTCGCCAGAAGTTGCTAGGTTGCGCCGCCGCCGTTGCCTGCTGCGTCGATGTGCTGCATTCTTCTCAACGAACCAGCATTGCGAGAGCCGACATGAGTGCCGAAGCCAACCTCAAAGCGATGGACCTGATCCTGCCCGACGCCGTGGCGCCGTCGGCGACCTATGTCCGATATAAGAAAGTGGGTGATCTGATCTTCTTGTCCGGGCAAGGACCCCGCCGCGCCGATGGCTCGATGCCTGAAGGCATTGTCGGCGAGGATTTCACGGTGGAGGAGGCCTATGGCTTCGCCCGCCAGACCGGTCTTGGCTTGCTGGCTGCCATGAAGGACGCCTGCGGTTCACTCGACAAGGTAGAAGTCATCAAAGTCTTCGGCATGGTCAACGCCGCGCCGGGCTTTGCGCATCATCCGCAGGTCATCAACGGGTGCTCGGACTTGTTCGTCGCAGTGTTGGGTGACAATGGCCGTCACGCGCGATCGGCCGTCGGAATGGGATCGTTGCCGGGCAATATGCCGATAGAGATCGAGGCTATCGTCAGGCAACTACCTTAAGACCAGTCGCAGCCAGAACAATCCGATTGTCTTTATCGCCAGCGACAAGCTCGTCTCCGTAGCGAACTTCAACATGGTGGCGTTGGCGATGGCCTTGGATTTCGCGCGGCCGGCATTCTCGCCCGTCGTTACGTTGACAGCGGAGAGGCTGGCGCAGCAGGTCAACTCGTTCTGGTCCGGGCTCAGCGCGCCGGGCGGTGCCATATGCGGGGCGCGGTGACCGCCCCGCCGCATAGCTCGCCATTTGGAATTGCTCGATCGCAAAAAATCAGAGATCGACCCTTTGATAAACTGAACGACCTTCGACGAGATCGCACGTCTCTTTCAACCAGGACTCGTTCATTTTGAGAGCGAGAGCTGGGACCTTGGCGGAGAAGGTGAATCACATCAGACCGGGGCTGCTGCGCTTTCATGGCCCGCGAGGCCGCGGCCGCTGTCGATTTCGGCAAATCCGGCCTTGATGATTTCTTCGCGCTTATGCCGCAAATGCGCCCGCAGGATGTGGGCGAGACCCATGCCGTCCCGCCGCTCGAGCGCGTTCAGGATGGCTTCGTGTTCACGAATCGCCGTGGCCCAGCGCGGCGGTGTCATTGGTGTGAGGTAACGCGCCCGGCGGATGCGCGCCGTCACCGAATCGTAAAGGCCCGACAGCACCGGATTGCACGCTGCGGCAACGATCGCCTCATGAATCTGCCGGTTCCGCCGGTAATACTGCGTGAGATCGCCATCGCGGTAGTGTTCGACCATGGCGGCATGCGCTTCGGCAATTTCCTGCAATTGCGCGTCGGTGACGCGCTCGCAGGCCAGTTCGCCGGCCAACGCCTCGAGGCCCTGGCAAACCTCGAAGAGATCGTGGACGTCCTTGTCGGTAAGCCGGGCGGCGCGTGAGCCGCGGTGCGGCAGCAGCAGCACGAGACCTTCCGCAGCCAACACCTTCAGCGCCTCGCGTAATGGCGTGCGCGAAATCTTCAACTTGAGACAGAGCTCGCGCTCCGGAATGCGGGCGCCGGGCGGCACCTCGCCCTCCAGCAGGATGTCTCGCAGGCGGGACACAACCTCCTCATGGAGCATCGGATTTTGGCTTCCCGTACCGATTTTGCATTCAAACTGGAACTAGTTACGGAAAATAGCAGCATTGTCTCTTGAATAATACAATTTTTGAATTCAAAATCGTGGAAACACTAGGGTAGGAAACACCACGACAATGGACCAGCCGCATTCAGGCGCCGACGATCTCCTGTTCGAAATCAAGGGAGGTATCGGCTGGGTCACCTTCAATCGGCCCCAGGCCCGCAACGCCTTCACTTTCGCGATGTACGAGCGCCTCGCCGAGGTCTGCGAACAGGCGGACGGCGACCGCTCGATCAAGGCGATCGTGTTCCAGGGCGCCGGCGACAAGGCCTTTGCCTCCGGCACTGACATCAATCAGTTCCGCGCCTTCAAGACGCCTCAGGATGCGCTCGACTACGAAGGCCGCATCGACCGGGTGCTGACCAAGCTTGAGCAGTGCCGCGTGCCGACGATCGCCGCAATCTCCGGCGCCTGCACCGGCGGCGGCGCCGGAATCGCCGCCTGCTGCGATCTGCGGATCGGCACCAAAACCACCAAAGTCGGCTTCCCGATCGCACGCACACTGGGTAACTGCCTGTCGATGTCGAACATCAGCCGCCTCACGGCGCTGATCGGGCCAGCGCGCGTCAAAGACGTGATCTTCACTGCGCGCCTGATCGGCGCGGAAGAGGCCGCCCATGTCGGTTTGTTGCACGAAGTCGTCGAAGATCACCCCGCACTGATGCAACGTGCTGACGAGCTTTCCAAACTGATTGCCGGCCACGCGCCGCTGACCCTCGCCGCGACCAAGCAGGCGCTGGCGCGGCTGCAGAAGCGGCTTTCGCGCGAGGAAGGCGAGGATCTCATCGTCAGTTGCTATATGAGCCAGGACTTCCGAGAAGGCATGGACGCTTTCCTCAACAAGCGCGCGCCGCAATGGAAGGGCGAGTAGTGACGATGGGCAGCGAACGCCGTCCGCAGGGGCCGCTCACCGGTCTCAAGGTTGTCGATCTCACTCACGTCATGGCCGGCCCGACTTGCACCTTGATGCTCGCCGACATGGGTGCGGAAGTCATCAAGATCGAGAAGACGCCGAAGGGCGACGACACCCGGTATTCGGTGCCGCCGAAGATTGGCGACGAGGCGGCGTCCTTCCTGATGATGAACCGCAACAAGCGCGGCGTCGTCATCGATCTGAAAACCAAAGGCGGGGCGGCGATCCTGCGCCGGCTGATCGCCAAGGCCGACGTGCTGGTCGAGAATTTTGCCCCCGGTGCGCTTGATCGCATGGGCTTCGGCTATGACGCCCTGCACAAGGAATTTCCCGGCCTCATCTACTGCTCATTGTCCGGTTTCGGCCGTACCGGACCGTACAAGGAGCGACGCGGTTTCGATCTCGTTGCGCAGGCGATGAGCGGCATCATGAGCTTTACGGGCGAGCGGCCCGACGGCCCGCCGGTCAAATGCGGCGCGCCGCTGTCCGACATCACCGCCGGCATCCTCGCGGCACTCGGCATCCTCGCCGCCTACACGAACAAGCTGAAGACCGGGCAGGGCCAGTGGGTCGAAACCTCGCTCTATGAGGCTGCGCTGGTGCAGACCTACTGGCAGTCGGCAATTGCCCTTGCGACTGGCGTTGCCCCCAAGGCAATGGGCTCTGCGCATCCTTTGAACGCGCCCTATCAGGCGTTTGAAGCCTCGGACGGCTGGATTGTCGTCGGCGGCGCCAATCAGAAACATTGGGGCCTGATGCTCGACGCGATGGGCGCGAGCGAACTCGCGCAGGATCCGCGTTTTCTCACCGGCGCCGATCGCATGGCGAATCTGAAGGCGCTCGAAGCAGAGCTGAGCAAGCGTTACCGCGAGAAGCCGGCGCAGTACTGGCTGGACGCGCTGGACAAGCGCGGCGTGCCCTGCGGACCGGTCATGAACATGCTGCAGGCTCTGTCAGATCCGCAGACGCTGGCGCGCGAGATGGTCGTGGACGTCGAGCACGCCACGCTCGGCAGGGTCAAGACCATGGGGTTGCCGATCAAGTTTTCGGAGACGCCCGGCAAGGTGCGCACCGGTGCCCCGCTCTACGGCCAGCATACGCGCGAGGTGCTGCGCGAGTACGGGTTCGACGAGCAAGAGATTAAGGACTTCGAGGAGGAGGGCGCCGTGGTTGCGGCGCCGGAAGACAAGACGCGGCAGCGCGTCGCCTAAAGACTTCAGCGATAAAAAACAAAATCAGGAGGAAGCCCATGCGTTCGATTACTAAACTGCTCATGCTTTCGGGGGCCGCGCTTGCCGTGGTCGCGGCGCAGCCCGCCGCGAATGCCGCCTGGAAGCCCGAGAAGCCCATCGAATTCATCGCCACCGCCGGGCCCGGCGGCGGCACCGACATCATCGCCCGCACGGTTCAGGGTATCATTACCAAGTACAAGTTCGTCGATCGCCCGATCGTGGTGGTGAACAAGGGCGGCGGCAGCGGCGCCGAGGGATATACCTATGGCAAGTCGATGGCCGGCGACCCCTATAAGGTGATCTTCGGCACCTCGAACGCGTGGCAGCAACCCATGGTGTCGAAGGTTGCGTTTAATTACACGGATCTCACCCCGATCGCGGCGATGGCGCAGGACGAGTTCCTGATCTGGGTAAAGCAGGATTCGCCGTGGAAAACCGCGGGTGACTACCTCAAGGCGGCCAAATCCGGCAACCTGAAGATGGGCGGCGCGCAGTCCAAGGACACCGATGAGGTGCTCACGCGGATGATCGAGAAGATCGCCGATGTGAAGATCACCTATATCCCCTTCAAGAGCGGCGGCGAAGCCGCGGTGCAGCTTGCCGGTGGCCACATCGACTCGCACGTCAACAATCCGAGCGAAAGCGTCGGCCAGTGGCGCGGTGGCACGCAGCATCCGATCTGCGTTTTCAGCTCGAAGCGCCTGACCAATACCGACAAGGTGACGGCGACCGAAGGCTGGTCCGATATCCCGACCTGCGTCGAGCAGGGCCTCAATATCCCGACATATCAGCAACCGCGCACTGTTTGGCTGCCGGGCAAGGTCACGCCGGAGCAGGCAGCATTCTATGTCGATCTGATGAAGAAGGTCGAGGATACGCCGGAGTGGGCAGAATACATCAAGCGCACGTCGCAAACCAACACCTTCCTTACTGGCGATGAATTCCAGAAATTCATCAAGGACGACATCGAGCACGTGCATCAGATCGCCCAGGAGCAGGGCTGGCTGGTGAAGTGAACGCGGGATGATCTCGCAACGCGCCATCGAGGTGACGACGGCGGTCCTGACCGGAATGTTCGGTCTGGCCGTCGTCGTCTCGAGCACCGATAACGGCATCGGCTGGGGTGAAAAAGGCGTCGACGCCGGCACGTTTCCGCTGATCGTCGGCGCCACGATCATGTTTGGCAGCGTGTATAATCTCGCGCGCGGCACTCTTGTCGCGCACGAAGTTGCCGTGACCTGGCCGGCGCTACGGCGCGTCGCCGGTCTGTTCGTTCCGGCTGCGATCTTCATTGCCCTAATTCCGACCCTGGGCATGTATGTCGCGTCATTCGGTTACGTGCTGGCGACCGTCGGCTGGCAGCGCAAGCTGACGCAGTGGAAGACGTTTGCGATAGCGGTAGCCACGCCGCTGTTTCTTTACGTCGTATTCGAGAAGCTCTTCGTGGTGTCGCTGCCACATGGGGCCCTTTTCGAGATGATGGGGCTCTGAGGGGTTCATGGAAAGCAACATCGAATCCCTGATGCACGGCTTTGGCATCGCCATCACGGTGCAGCACATTCTGCTGATGACGATCGGTGTGCTGCTCGGCATCCTCGTCGGCGTGCTTCCCGGTCTCGGCGCGCCGAACGGCGTATCGCTGCTGCTGCCGCTGACTTTTGGCATGCAACCGGTGTCGGCGATCATTCTTTTGTCGAGCATGTACTGGGGCGCGCTGTTTGGCGGCTCGGTGACGTCTATCCTGTTCAATATTCCCGGAGAGCCGTCGTCGGTTGCGACGACCTTCGACGGCTATCCGATGGCGCGCGACGGCCGGCCGAGCACGGCATTGGCCACCGCCTTCGGCTCCGCCGCCTTTGGCGCGCTGGTCGGCGTCGTCCTCATCACGCTGGTGGCTTCGTGGGTGGCGCAGTTCGCCCTGCGCTTTGGTCCCCCGGAATACTTTGCGGTGTACTTCCTAGCGTTTGCGAGCTTCGTCGGCATGGGCGGCACGCCGCCGATCAAGACACTCGTCGCGCTGGCGATCGGTTTCGCCATCGCTGCGATCGGCATCGACACCGTCTCCGGCAGCGTGCGGCTCAACTTCGGCATTCCGGAGTTGGTCAAGGGCGTCGACTTTGTCGTCGCCGTCATGGGTCTGTTCGGGATCGGCGAATTATTGCTGGCGGTAGAAGAGGAACTGCATGCCAAAGCGGTCTCGTCGAAAATCGATTGGCGCGAGGTTTTCCGCACCGTCGTGGGTTTGCCGCGTTACGGCTGGACGCTCGTGCGCAGCGCCGCGATCGGCTGCTGGATGGGCATCACTCCGGGCGGCCCCACTGCGGCGTCGTTCATGAGCTATGGCATTGCCAAGCGCTTCGCCAAGAAAGGCGTGCGGTTCGGCACTGGCGTGCCCGAAGGCATTGTTGCCCCGGAGGCGGCTGATCATTCGGCCGGCACCAGCGCGCTGCTGCCGATGCTGTCGCTCGGCATTCCCGGCTCAGCCACCGCCGCGGTAATGATGGGCGGGCTGATGATCTGGGGTCTCAATCCGGGCCCCATGCTGTTCATCGACCAGCGCGATTTCGTCTGGGGCCTGATCGCCTCGATGTATGTGAGCAACATCGTCGCGGTCGTGCTGGTGCTGCTGACGGTGCCGATGTTCGCTGCGCTGATGCGCATTCCGTTTTTCATCATCGCGCCGCTCATCTTTATCATTTGCACGGTCGGCGCCTATTCGGTGTCGAACTCCTATCTGGATGTCGTGCTGATGTTCGGCTTCGGCGTCGTCGGCTACTTGTTCAAGAAAGCGTCGTACCCGCTGGCGCCTTTGGTGCTGGCGATCGTCATCGGCGACAAGGCTGAGGATGCATTCCGTCAGGCGATGCTGATGTCTAAGGGTTCGCTCGGCATCTTCTTCAGCAGTCCGCTGGTGACGTGCCTCGTGCTGGGCGGCTTCGCGTTTCTTCTGGTGCCCCAGTTGATGAAGCTCGTGCGACCGCATCGCCGGCGGGCGGGCCTCGAGCCGACCGAGATCTAAAGGAGCGTTTCAATGCCATCGAAGACGAAGCCGGTGATCGCCCTTGCCATGGGCGACCCGGCCGGCATCAGCCCGGAATTGACGGCGAAGGTCGTGGCTCTGCCTGAAGTGCGCGAAGCGGCGCGCCTTGTCGTGATCGGCGACCGGCGGGTCTACGCTGAAGGTGAGAAGATCGCCGGCGTGACAACCGCGATGGATGTCGTTCAGGCCGGCGAAAGCTTGCAGCCCGGCGAGACGCCGATCTTCGTCGATCTGAGGCATCTCGATCCCGCGACAGTGAAGCGTGCCGTCGCCGCCGAAACCGGCGGTCGGTTCGCGCTTGCCAACTATAAATATGCGCTGGAGTTGGCGCGCGATGGGAAGGCCGATGCGGTCTCGTTCACGCCGTTCAACAAAAGGGCAATGCGGCTTGCTCGTTCCGAGTACGACGACGAGATCGCCTTCTCGGCCGAGGTGGCAGGCCTTGTCGGTCCGGCGAGCGAGTTCAATGTGCTTGACCGACTCTGGAATGCACGCGTGACGTCGCATATCCCGATGGCGGCGGTGCCGGCGGCTTTGACTTTCGATCGCATCGAGCGAGCGCTGAGACTGACGGATGCGTGCATGCGTGCCGCAGGTTTCGAGCGCCCGCGTATCGCGGTCGCCGGCTACAATCCGCATGCCGGTGACAGCGGCAATTTTGGGCGGGAAGAGATCGATGTCATCGAGCCCGTCGTGGTGGCGGCGGGCAAAAACGGCATCGCGGCGGAAGGGCCGTTCCCCGCCGATACGGTGTTCCTGCGGGCCAAGAGCGGCGCATTCGATGCGGTTCTGACGATGTACCACGACCAGGGCCAGATCGCGATGAAGCTGATGGGCTTCGATCGCGGCGTCACGCTGCTAGGCGGCTTCAAGTTTCCGATCTGCACACCGGCGCACGGCACGGCCTATGACATCGCCGGCCAGGGCGTGGCGTCGGTGGGCGCCACCTGGGCGGCGCTGCTTTTGGCGGCGGAGATGGCTGCACGGCGCTGACCGCCACGGTCTGCCTGATTGTATGACGGTAGGATTGACCGGGTCCGAGGTGGCCCCTATGGTTCCGGCCTCGAAAAGGCCGGCCCATCACGCAAGTCGGCGCTCACCTCACGACGGTATCAAACATGAGCGATGACCAAAGTCTGGCCCTTCGTCTCGCCGGCTTCGCCACCGAGACGAAGCCATCGACCATTCCGTCGGTAGCCCTCGAGCGGGCGAAGATGAGCCTGGCGAGTACGGTGGCGAGCACCGCGATGGGCCAGAACATCGCGTCGGCTCGCATCATCCGCGATCTCGATCTGGCCAATGGCGGTACGCCCGATGCCACGATCTGGTTCGTCGGAAAAAAGCTGCCCGTGGCGGCCGCGGCACGCGTCAATGCTATCGCCAGCGATGCTGCCGCGAGTGACGACAGCGATCTGAGGAGTATCGCGCATATCGGCACGATTGTTTCGACAACGTCCGTGGCGCTCGGGGAGAAGCTTGGCTCCGGCGGCCTTGATATCCTGGCGGCGATGGTCGTCGGCTACGAGATCGCGGGCCGCATCGATGAAGCGCTGACGCCGGGGCGCATGCAGCGCGGCTTTCACGGCTCGGTCTCTACCGTGTTCGGCGGCACCGTGGCAGCCGGGCGCCTGCTCGGGCTGAGCACACAGCAAATGGCACACGCCATCGCGCTTGCCGCGACCTCGATCGGCGGCATGGCTATCTCGGCGGACACGAGTTGCGGCCGCGAGTATCACGCCGGCTGCTCAGCCGCGGCCGGCCTGCAGGCGGCGCTGGCGGCACAAGCGGGCTTTGAAGGTGAACTTGGTGTCCTCGACAAGCCGCGCGGCTTTCTCTCAGCCATGGGCGGCCAGGCACTCGAGGACATCACCCGCGATCTCGGGGCGTCATGGGACATCGTGACCGACATGGCGATCAAGCTCATGCCGGGCGCACACCCGTTTCACGCCACCGCAGAAGCGGCGTCGGACGCGGCGCGCCTCGGTCATGTCGACCCCAATGAGGTCGAGGCAATCACAATTTCCTCGTCCGTGCAGTGGACGAAGTTCAAAGGCGAGCCGCATCCGCGCAACCTCGTCGATGCGGCACACAGCCTGTACTACTTCGTCGCGGCGTCCATCGTCGATGGTCGGTTTAGCTGGGAGCACATGGATCCGCAGAAAATGGCCGATCCTGTCATCGCCGCCCTGCAAGACAAGGTCGCGTTCGATCCGAACCCGACGCCGCTGCCCGACCGGTTTCCGCATCGCCACGGCGGCACTGTCATCATCAAGATGAAGAACGGCAAAGAATATCGAAGCACCTGCAAGGCGCCGCGCGGATCAGGTCCGCGCGGAGTCGAATGGAGCGATGTGGAAGCGAAGTATCGCGCCCTGGTCCCGCTATGCGGACTTCCCGGCGAGCGGATCGAAGCCAGCCTGGCACTAATCAAAGGCTTTGAAAGCGGCCATCCGTCAGCGCGGCTCACATCGCTGATCAGCCTGGCATAAGGCGACGCCGCCAGTCAGGCTAGCGCGAGCCGAGGCGAGACGCCGTTTCCGTCGGCTTGGCAGCGCGCTTGGGCTTCGTCGGCGCCGGTTCTGGCTGCGCATAGAGAAGGGCGATGGCTGTTTTTGCTGCGTTGCGCACATGAAGTTCGGCCAGCGTGCGCGCCTTCTTACCGTTCTTCTCGTCAAGCGCAGTCATCATGTCACTGAGCTCGGCAAGGCTCGCAGTGGTGCGGCCCGGTGCCCGCAGCGACGTTGCGCGCAGCAACATGATGCGGGCGTTAAGCAGGCGCAATGTATCACCGAGCGCCTGATTGCCGGCGCCTTCGACGAGACATTCGTAGAAATGGTTCTTGGCGCGCAGCCGCGCCAGCGGGTCCGTGTCCTTCAGCGACTTCTTGAGGTTGCGGAACGCCTCGTGCAGCGCAGTCCGTTGTTTGTCGGAGGCGTGCTCGGCGAAAAGCTGGCACGCGAGCCCTTCGAGTTCGGTGCGCACCTGATAAACGCCTTCGGCCTGTTCGGCCGACAACCGCGTGACCATGGGGCCGCGGTTCGGCACGACCTCGATGAGGCCTTCGGATTCGAGCTGGCGCAGCGCCTCACGCACCAACGTCCGGCTCACACCGGTCATTTCGCACAGCGCGCGTTCTGTCAGCCGCTCGCCGGCGCTGAAGTGACCCAACGCGATGGCGTAACGGATGCTCTCAGTAACGCTCTGGCGCAGCGGCGCGGCAACCTTCTCGACCCGGAAATCAGGCTTCATGAAAGGCGCGGTCAAAGGCCAATTCCTCCGATATCTGGGCCCAGGACGGGCCGAATCCGTACATCTCTACAACGGAACGACGGGCGCAGGAATGCTCGTCTCCGGACAGGGCAGGGGAATTCTGACCCATGCCGTGGCGCCGGGTCATCGCGCCTGCCACCCTCCGTCGATCGGAAGGGTCGCGCCGGTGATGTCCTTGGCAGCCGGACTGCACAGGAACACCGCCAAGGCGCCGACATTGTCGGGCTCGACGAAACGCTCGGTCGGGTGCCGGGTCGCGACATAGCGATGCTCGGCCTGCGCCGCGCTGATGCCGTCACCGGCGGCCATTTCCGCGATGCGCGACAGCAGCGGCGGCGTCGGCACCGCGCCGGGGGCGATGGCATTGCAGGTTATGCCCGTGCGCGCGGTCTCTATGGCGACGGCGCGGGTCATGCCAAGCAGAGCTGTCTTGGTGGTTACGTAGTCGATGCGGTTTTCGGCGCCGCGTGCGCCGAAGATCGAGGACATGTTGATGATGCGGCCCCAGCCCTGGGCCCGCATGGCCGGCACCGCCAGACGGATACAGTGAAACGCAGCCGAGACATTGACGGCGAGCGAGCGATTCCAGTCTTCGGTCTTGAAGCTCTCGACCGCAGAAAAGTGCCGCACCACAGCGTTGTTGACCACGATGTCGACAGGCCCGAAGCGGCGCATGGCATTTTCGAACATGCGCTCGATCCCGGCGACGTCGGTCAGGTCGGTGCCGTCGAACGTGGCTTCACGGCCGGTGTCGGACGACAGACGCCGGGCGGCGGCGTCACCATCTGCCGCATCGACGAGGCCGTTGATGATGACCCTGGCGCCGGCAGCGGCGAGGCTCCTCGCGACGGCATAGCCAATGCCGCCGGTGGAACCGGTGACGAGCGCGCAACGGCCCTCGAGCAGGCCGCCCGACTTTTCGTCATTCATCCTTGCATCGGCCATTTTGCATCGGCTCTGTGCGGAGTTGGTCCTTGACCCTCTCGGGCCTCTATTTTACATACCGTACTACTATCAGACAATATCAGGCTTTCCGCGTCCGGTCCTTGGTTGGCCGAAAAAAAGCGGGCGGTACACACGGAGGAAATTTGAAGCCCGGCCCGCGAGTGGCGCATCGCCGTGTGACTTCAGCATAAATTCCTGCGACCCAGGGTGCGTCGCGGGACACCGTCTCAGAATTCGGCGTCGCTCTGGTCCTGCGGTACGGCATGGCGCCGTTTCCGCAGGAAAGAGCACAAGTCCCTCCAAATATCCCTCAAGCACAGGAAGTGATCATGAGCAGCGAAATGGATAAAGCCGCGAAGGTGATGTTCGACGAAGGCCTCAAGCACCGCCGCGAGGTTCTTGGCCCGGAATATGTCGACGGCTCCATCGCCAACGCCAACGATTTCATGATGGCATTCCAGCACATGACCACCGAATGGTGCTGGGGCTACGGCTGGGGCCGTCCGGGTCTGCCGCGCAAGACGCGCAGCCTGCTCAACCTCGCGATGCTCACGGCGCTGAACCGCGGCCCGGAAATCAAACTGCACGTGCGCGGCGCCATCAACAACGGCGTGACCGTCGACGAGATCAAGGAAACCCTGTTGCATGCTACGATCTATTGCGGCATTCCGGCCGGTCTCGATGCCTTCAAGATCGCCAACGAAGTGCTGAAGGAAATGGGCAAGGTTTCCGCCACGCCGGCCAAAAAGCCGTAAACCTGCCCTTCGGTCATGAATCAGGAAAGCGCACATTGATGTCTGCAAAGCAGGAACTGGGGTTCATCGGCGTCGGCCGCATGGGTATCCACATGGCCGGCCGGCTGCTCGAAGCCGGCTATGGCGTCACCGTCTATGACCTGAACGAGACGAATGTCGCCCGGCTGGTGCAACGTGGCGCCAAGCGCGCCGGCTCGCCCGCTGAAGTGGCGTCCGCCGCCGAAACGGTGCTCGCCAGCCTGCCGACTCCGGACATCGTCAAGTCGGTGGCGGCGAATGTCGCCACCGGCAGCAAGGTGAAGACTTTCATCGATCTGTCGACCACCGGTCCGGTGGTCGCCAAGGAAGTCGCTGCTGCGCTTGCCGCCAAGGGTATCGCCGCCGTCGATGCGCCGGTGAGCGGCGGTCCCGGCGGCGCTGAGAAGGGCACCGTCGCCGTCATGGTCGCCTGCCCGAAGGATCTCGCCGAGAAGCTGCGACCGATCGTCGAGGTCATCGGCAAGATGTTCTGGGTCGGCGCCGAGCCCGGACAGGGCCAGGCGATGAAGCTCGTCAACAACATCCTCTCCGCCACCGCCGTCGCCATGACGTCGGAAGCGCTGGCGATGGGCACCAAGGCCGGTCTCGACGCCGACACCATGATCGCCGTCATCAACTCCGGCAGCGGCCGCAACACCGCGACCGAAGACAAGTTTCCACGGTGCGTGCTGAACCGGCGCTTCGACTTCGGATTCGCCATCGGCCTCATGCACAAGGACGCCAAGCTTGCCGTGTCGTTCGCTGAATCGCTCGGCGTGCCGATGATCGTCGGCAATGCGGTGAACCAGCTCCTGTCGATCACCGAAGCGATCGAGGGCTTCGACGGCGACCTGACGACCACGGCGCGCACGGTCGAGAAGTGGGCCGGCGTCGAGATCAAAGGCAAGGCCGCCAAGTAGGCGGCGGCCGACCGGGAGACATCGATGTCCGACAAGATCCTGTCACGCAAGGACGGCGCGGTCGGTCACCTGATCTTCAACAACCCGGAGCGACACAATGCGGTGTCGCTCGACATGTGGGGGGCGGCGGAGGCTGTCGTCGCCGACTTCAAGTCGGACCCCGCCATCCGCGTGATGGTCGTCTCGGGCGCCGGCGGCAAGGCCTTCGTCTCCGGCGCCGATATCTCCCGGTTCGAAAAGGACCGCTCGACCGAGGCAACGGTCAAAAGCTACGCCGTCCGCGTCGAGCGCGCCTACGCCGCGTTCTACGACTTTCCCAAGCCGAGCCTCGCGATGATCCGCGGCTATTGCATCGGCGGTGGTATGGCGATGGCGATGTGCTGCGACATGCGCATCTGTACGAACACGTCGAAATTCGGCATTCCGGCTGCGAAACTCGGTCTCGGCTACGGCTTTAAAGGCATCAAGCGGCTGGTCGATGTCGTCGGCCCGTCCTTCGCTAAGGAAATCTTCTACACCGCGCGTCAGTTCACCGCCGCGGAAGCGGCGGCGATAGGGTTGGTCAATCGCGTCGTGCCGGACAGCGATCTTGAGAGCTACGTTGCCGGTTACGCCACGGCCATGGCGTCCAATGCGCCGCTCACGGTGGATTCGGTCAAGTTCATCGTCGGCGAAGTCGTGAAGTCCTCGAACGAGCGCGATCTCGCCGCCTGTGAGGCCATGGTGCAGGCGTGTTTCGCCAGCGAGGACTACAAAGAAGGCCGCAAGGCCTTCATGGAAGAGCGCCCGCCCAATTTCACAGGGGCGTAGCGCAGGCCGCCGTGCAGGTGACAACAATTCGAGAGGGTTTCGATGCTCGACCGCCTCAACGTCACGCAAAGACTGGCCCAGTTCGTCGCCCAGACCCGGCTCGACGACATTCCGGCCGACGTCATGCATCAGGCCAAGCGCTCGGTGATGAACTTCTTCGCCGTGGCCTTGGCCGGCTGCCGAACCGCGCCGGTCGAGATCGCCCTCGCCACGCTGGCGCAATTTTCCGGCGGCAAACAGGCAACGCTGGTCGGACGCGGTGAGCGCATCGACGCGCTCAGCGCCGCGTTCCTCAATGCCGCCGGCGCCAATGTCTATGACTTCTGCGACACCCACACCCGCACCGTGATCCATCCGACCGTGCCGGTGGTGCCGCCACTTCTGGCGCTGGCGGAGTTGCGCCGCGTCAGCGGTCCGGACCTGTTGTTCGCCATCGTGCTCGGCAACGAGATCGAGGACCGCATCGGCCTTGCGGTTTCGCCGCAGCATTATTCATTGGGCTGGCACGTCACCTCGACCTGCGGCGTCTTTGGCGCGGCGGCCGCGGTGGGCAAGCTGATCGGCCTCGATGCGCAGCGGCTGGTCTGGGCCCTGGGCACGGCGGCGACGCAATCCTCCGGCCTGTGCGAGTGCCTCGGCACCGCGTCGAAAAGCGCCAGCGTCGGCAATGCGGCGCGCAACGGTCTGCTGTCGGCGCTCCTCGCGGAGAAGGGCTTCGACGGGCCGCCCGAGCCGCTGAACGGCGTGCAGGGCTTCTACAACGCCATGGGCGTGCCGCCAGACCTGTCGTTCCTGACCGACGGTTGGGGCAAGAGCTGGCAGATCATGGAGACCGCTTACAAGCCGTATCCTTGCGGCTTCGTCATCAACCCGGTGCTCGATTGCGTGCTGGATTGGCGGCGCGATCACCGGGACGCCGAGGTCGTCAAGGTCGTGGTGCGCGGCAATCCGTTGCTCGCCGACCGTACCGACCGTCCCAACGTGACCAATGGCCGGCTGTCGCAAGTCAGCGTGCAGCACGCCGTCGCCGCGGCGCTCATGCGCGGCAAGGCCGGGCCTGACGAGTTCAGCGACGAATGCGTCGCCGATCCGAAGGTCGCGGCGTTGCGGGCCAAGGTCGAGGTCGTGCGCGACTCGTCGTTCTCCACCATTGCCGCCGCGGTCGATATCGCCACCGCGGACGGCCAGGTCTACCGGCTATCGACGCAGGCGGCGCGCGGCAGCGACGTCAATCCGATGAGCGACGGCGATCTCGAAGCCAAGCTGCGCCACGCCGCGGCGGGGTGGAACGGGAGTCACGACATTCAGCCGCTGATCGACGCCATCTGGGGCCTGGACCAGAGCGCGGACGTTGCCGGTCTCTGCGCGCTGACCGTGCCGCGGCAATGAAGGATCAGTAGCGATTGACCGGCAACACCATCATCTCCGCGACCTGAACATGCGGCGGCTGCGCGAGCGCAAACATGATGGAGCGGGCGATGTCCTCCGGATCGAGCGCCATCTTGAACTGGTCGAAATAGGCTTTGGTCATCGCCTCGTCACCGCGGTAGCGGGTCTTGATGATGCCGGTGCGGGCAAGGCCCGGCATGATCTCGGTGACGCGGATCGCGGTTTCCGCCAGTTCGGCACGAATGATTTCCGTCAGCATGTGGATGCCGGCCTTGCTGGCGTTGTAGGGTGCCATGTCCGGCACGATCCGAACGGCGGCGACCGAACTCATGTTGACGAGGTCGCCTTTGTTGCGGCGGACCATGTCGGGCAGGATGGCGCGGGTGACGCGCATCAGGCCGTTGAGGTTGGTATCGACGATGGCGGCCCAGTCGTCGGCCGAGCCGACATCGAAGCGTTTACGGCCGCCGATGTCGTGCCCGGCATTGTTGATCAGAACATCGATCGGCTGGAATTCGGCCGGCACCAGTTCGAGAATGCGCGCGGTGCGGTCGGGATCGGTGACATCGAGGATGAGAGGCGTGACGGCGGCGCCGAGCTCGGCGGCCAGCGGCTTGAGCTTCGCCTCGTCGCGGTCGGCCAGCACGACGCGATAGCCCGCCGCGACCAGCGCGCGCGCGATTGCCGTGCCCATGCCGCCGGCCGCGCCGGTCAGGAATGCATTGCCTTTGTTTGCCGAATTCGCATGGGCCATGGCGATCTCCCCCGTGTCTGTGAGATTGGCTCTCACTGTCCGGTGGAGATTGTCGCAGCTTCCGCACCGTCATCTGCGGATGAAATTGTGCTATCTGTTATGCGGATTTCGGTGGACCGGTCGTTTGCCCGGCAAGGAAAGCGCGCCGCCGCATGGATATAAAGCAGCTCAAGGTATTCTCGACGGCGGCGTCATGCGGCAGCTTTTCGCGCGCCTCGGTTGCGCTGTCGATCGCCCAGCCGGCACTCAGCCGCTATGTAAAGGCGCTCGAGACCGAACTCGGCGTCAAATTGTTCTATCGCAACGGCCGCGGCATCATCCTGACCGAAGCAGGCAAGATGCTCGAGCAGCATGCCAAGGGCATTCTCGAACAAGCGGCGCGCGCGGCGTCGGAAATCGCGGCGCTGCAAACCAGCCCTCATGGCACCGTTGCCGTCGGCATGCCGCCGTCGGTCGGTGCCGTACTGACCGTGCCGCTGGTCGAGCGCTATCGCGAGCAATATCCGCAAATTGCGATGCGCGTCGTCGAAGGATTCAGCGGCCACGTTCTGGAGTGGCTACTGACCGGCAAGATCGATGTCGCGGTGCTCTACAACGCACCGGCGTTGAGCAATGTGCTGTCGGAGCCGCTGCTGCGGGACGAACTGGTGCTGCTGGGCGCAATGAAGGATCCGTGCAAGCTGCCGGCGGGCTCGGTGCAGGCCAAGGTGCTTGCCGACATTCCGATGATCCTGCCCAGCCGGCCGCATGGCCTGCGCGTATTGGTCGATCAGGTGTTCGGCAAGGCAGGGATCAAGCCGAACATCGTCATCGAGATCGACGCCATGCCGTCAACTCTCAATCTCGTCGAGAAGGGCGTCGGCTACACGATCCTGTCGTTCTCGACCGTGCATCACCTGGTCAAGGCCGGCCGCATCAAGTGCTTCACCATCGTGCGGCCGCAGCTCACGCGGCAGCTCTTGCTTGCCACCTCGAGCCAGCGGCCGATGACGGTCGCGACGCGCGCCCTGACCAAGATGATCGCCACCCAGGTTCGCGAACTGGCCCGCGAAGGCCGCTGGAACCCGCGCTAGGGCTCCACGGCCCTAGTGCTGCATGCCCCAACGGCGCACCGTCACCTTCTCGGTGGTGAGGAAGACGAGGTTCTCCACCGCAAGGCCGAGCAGGATGACGGTCAGAAGACCGGCGAACACTGAGGGAATCTCCAGCGAGTTCTTGCTCTGGAAGATGAACCATCCCAAGCCGCCGCCGCCGGAATTGGCGCCGAACACCAGTTCCGCCGCGATCAGGGTGCGCCAGGCAAAAGCCCAGCCGATTTTGAGGCCGGTGAGGATGTTGGGAAATGCGCCGGGAATTAGGATGCGGACGACATAACCGAGATTCGATAGGCCGTAGTTCTGTCCCACCATACGCCAGGTCGGGCTGACGCCGCGGAAGCCGGAATGCGTATTGAGTGCAACCGACCACAGAACGGCGTGGACAAGCACGAACACGATGCCGCCGGTGCCGAGCCCGAACCAGATCATCGCCAACGGCAACAACGCGATCGACGGCAGGGGATTGAACATGGCCGTGAGCACTTCGAGCAGGTCGGCACCGATCCGCGTCGCGCTGGCAAAGGCCGTCAGCAGGCCGGCAAGCAGCAGGCCGGCGGCATAGCCCTGGAACAAGATCTTCATCGAGAACCAGGTGGCGGCCGGCAATTCGCCGCTGATCATGGCCTGCCAGAAGGCGACGACAGTCGCGCTGAACGTCGGAAACAGCAGATCGTTGCCGAGCCAGCGCGCGTAACCTTCCCAGAGCAATGCCAGGATGACGAGCACCAGCGACTTGCGCAGCGCACCCTGGTTGGCGAGGCGCTGGCCCAATGACAGCGGCCGCTGCACGACGCCGATGCCGGCCGTGCTGACCTGGTAGATGACCTCGGGGCGGGTGTGAAGAACGGAGCGGGCGTCAGTCATGAGACGCAGTCCTTTCGCCGATATTCTGTTCAAAAAGAAGGTGTTCGATGCGGTCGGACAGCGGGCGGCCATCGGCGCCGATGTCGTCGGTGCCGTTGCTGTTGATCTCGCCCTTGACCTGGCCCGGATGCGCCGAGAGCAGGAGGATGCGGTTGCCGACGCGCACGGCTTCCGTGATGGAGTGGGTGACGAACAGCACAGTGAATTTGGTGCTGTCCCACAACTGCAGCAGCTCTTCCTGCATCTTGGCGCGCGTCAGCGCGTCGAGCGCCGCGAAGGGTTCGTCCATCAGCAGGATTTCCGGCTCCATGGCCATGCCGCGGGCAATCGCCACGCGCTGCTTCATGCCGCCGGACAAAGTGTGCGGATAGTTGTTGGCGAACTTGGTGAGCCCGACCATGTCGATATAGTGCAAGGCGCGTTGCTCGGCCTCGCGCTTGCCCATCTTGCCGCTCGCGGTCAGCGCGAAGGCGACGTTCTGCTTCACCGTCTTCCACGGCAATAACTGGTCGAACTCTTGGAACACCAGAACACGATCGGGGCCCGGCTTGCTGATCGAGACGTCATTGAGCCGGATTTCGCCTTCGACCGGGCGGATGAAGCCGCCGACGGCTTTCAGCAGGGTCGACTTGCCGCAGCCGGAGGGCCCCAGGATGACGTAGCGATCGGATCGATAGATATCGAAACTGACGCGGTAGGTGGCCGTAACCAGATGATCGCGGGTCTGATATTGAAGTGTCACGCCCTTGACAGCCAGAATTGGGGCGGCGCCGTTACTCATTTTTTGCAGGTCTCCGAATGAAGGAGCCAGTGGCGACGCCGTGCGGCGCCGCCACTGGCTATTGCAGTTAAGCGTATCGGCCTTAGTTGCCGCCGCCGAGCGACTTGGCGTCGAAGAACAGATCGTCGAGCGAAGCCGCCTTGTTCTTGAGGGTGCCGATCGAGTGCATGAAGTCGGCATACTTCATGACACCCTCGGGCGTCGTCGTGTACTTGGTGTCCTTGTCGTCAAGCATCGCGGCAAGTTCGTTGACGTCCCAGCCCTTGCCGCCCATCGATTCAAGCAGAACCTCGGCCGCGGCCTTCTTGTCCTTCTTGATCATGTCGAAGGCATCCTTCAGCGCCGCAACGAATGCGGCGTAGGCCTTCGGGTTCTCGTCGTGGAACTTCTTCGTCGTCGAGATCATGGTGAAAGTCTGCGGGCCGCCCATCACGTCATCGGTCGTCTGGATGGTGCGGGCTCCTTCCTTGATCTCGCGCTGGTGGAACGGCGCCGAGGCATAGTGCGCCGTGACCTGCTTGTTGCCGGACAGGATCGCGACCACCGCATCGGGATGCGTCATCGACACCGTGAACTTGTCGTACTTGAAGGTAGCGTCCGCGCCTTCCTTTTGGCGGGCGTACATTTGCATGATGATCGAAGGGATCGAGACCTTCACCGCGGTCACCGCGATCTTGTCGCCGTCCTTGAGATCTTCGATCTTCTTGAGGTGGTCGGACTTGGTGTTGAGATACATCGGGATCGTGCTCATGGCGGCGACGCCCTTGACGTCGCCCTTGCCCTTGGTGCGGTCCCAGAGGATCAGGAAGGCCGGCGGGCCGGCGGAGATGAAGTCGGCCGAGCCCGACAGCAGCGCGTCATTCATCACCGACGGGCCGCCGACATTGGCGTAGTTCACCGTCAGCTTGATACCGAGCTTTTCAGCCTCCTTCTCGACCAACTGATACTTCTTCATCATGTGCAGAGGCAGGAAGCCGAAGCCGCCGGCGCCGAGCGGGACGCGCAATTCGCTGGTCTCGGCATGGGCCGAAACCGTCATCAGCGCCATCGCGCCAAGGGCAAGACAAGCAATCGATTTTTTCATTCTTCGTTTCCTTCCATTATCGTTCTTTGGGACTTGGTAACACGGCCTTCGCGCCGTCGGTTGAAAATCAGCCTTGCGCCGCGGCGGATCTGGCTTTCGGGTCGGCATCGAGTCGTGCGGCCCAGCCTTCCATGTTCGGTCGCGCCGCCGGGTAGATGTCGAGCACGATCGGATCGTGACCGGGCACAACATGCGCCTTCGACGACGCCAGCGCCTCGACCTTGTCATAGCCGGCGAGCACATCGGCGACGTTATAGGTGATGGGAAAGACGCGGCGCTGATCGAGATGGGCGTAGAAATGCGCCACGTCGGAGGCCAGCACGACCCAACCGCGCCGTGTCTTGACGCGCGTCGCCTGAAGGCCCTTGGAGTGGCCGCCGATGTGGTGCACCGACAGGCCAGGCGCGATCTCGGCCGTTCCGTCGTGGAACACGACGCGATCCTTGAAAACCTTGTCGACCATGGCGGTGACATCGGCAGCCTCGAACGGCATGCGCATCATGGCCTGGCACATGCAGCGTCCCGTGGCGTAGGCCATCTCGCATTCCTGCAGGTGGTATCGCGCGTTCGGAAACAGGTCGTGGTTGCCGGCGTGGTCGTAATGCATGTGCGAGATGATGACGTCCTTGACCGAGGCCGGGTCGACGCCGAGCGCTCGCAGGCCGTCGCCGACCGGCTTCGAGATCTTGCGCTTGCGTGCATCGGCCCGCATCTGGTCGAAGCCGGTGTCGAGGATGATGGTACGGTCCTTGCCGACGATCGCCCAGACGAAATAGTCGAGCGGCATCGGCACGTCATGGGTGTCGCCGCCGATGAAATTGTCGGCTGAATTCCGCTCGTGGCGGCCGTACTTGATCGCATAGATTTCGTAGGTGTCGTCGCTCATTCGCGTCCTCCCGCTCCGGTGTCTTTGTCCGCGATCCTATTTCTTGCCGTCGATTTCGGCAAAGACTTCGCGGGCAATGCGGAAAGAATCGACCGCCACCGGCACGCCGGCATAGATGGCAATTTGCATAAAGACCTCTCGGATTTCCTCGCGGGTCATGCCGTTCTTGAGGGCTCCTTTGATATGGGTCTTCAATTCGTGCGGACGATTCATCACCGACAGCATGGCGAGATTGATCATGCTGCGGGACTTCAGCGGCAAACCGTCGCGGCCCCAGACATAGCCCCAGCAATATTCGGTCAGCAGTTCCTGCAGCGGCATGCTGAAATCGTCGGCGTTCTTGAAGGCATTGTCGACGAATTCGGCGCCGATGACCGACTTGCGGATTTCCAGGCCGCGGTCGAAGGTTTCCTTACTCATGCTGCGTCTCTGCCAATCTGTTGATGGGATGCCGTCACGCTGCAACGTGGTCGAGCGCGTCGAGCAGATAGGGGCGGAAGTCAGGATAGTTCTCGATCATGGGGAAATGCCCCATGCGTTTCATCAGGGTGTAGCGCGAGCCCTTGATCGCGGCCGCGACCTGTTCGGTCATGGCCGGCGTGCAGGAATAGTCGAATTCCCCGGTCAGCAGCGCGACCTTGCAGCGGCCGGTGTCGATCGTCTTGATGTCCTCTCGTGCGTCCCAGTCGTTGCTGTAGAAGTGCACGTCGCCCTGATACACGCCCGGGCCGGACTGGCTGTAGTACCACCAGTTCTCGCGGCGGTTCTGCTCGGGGCTGTAGGGTGAGTTGAGTCCGTAGGTGTAGCTCGCGCACAGTTCGCCGCCGTGGATCGCAGGATGGTGCAGGAAGTCGTTGTAGCGGCCCGGGGCATGGGCTGAGCTTTCCAGACCGACGATGCCGCGGATCTCGTTCTGATAGTCGGCCGCCACCTTGAGCACGATGGCGCCGCCCATTGAGCAGCCCATCACGACCGGGCGCTCAAGCTCGAGCGTGGTCCAGACGGCGCGGACGATCTCCAAGTAGAGCTTCGTGGTCAGGCGCGGCTTCTTCAGCCACCATTGATCAGGCGGCGTCGAGCGTCCGTGATAGGGCATATCGAAGGCGACGACGCGGAAGCGGTCGGTCACCTCCTTGTCGTTCATGACATGACGAAACTGGCGGCTGTCATTGCCGGCGGTGTGCAGGCAGAGCAGGGGAATGCCGCGGCCGGCTTCCTCGATGAACAGTCGGTGCTGTTCACCGCCGATCTCGACGGTGAGATAGCGGCCGACGATGGCTTCGAAATCAGGCATTGGGCGCTCCCGTCTCGCGCATGATGTTCATCATGCGATGAAGCGCACGCGCGTTCTGCATGGCGATCAGGCTGTCGCCTTCGATGACGAAGTCCGGGACGCGCATCAGCATGGCGAAGAAGTCGTGATAGAGCGGCGGCGGATCGGGGCTCAGGAACTTGCGCCAGACATCGACCGGCGCGCGGAAGCCGAAGGGCGCGCGGACGTCGAAGCGCGGCGAGGGGATCAGCTTGGTGATCCTGCCTTTGTCGACGACGACGGCGTAACGGGCGTCGCCGAAGGTGAGCGTGAAGGTCGCGCTCAGCCAGTCTCCGATGACACCCATTTCGGCGTCGGCATTGACGCGCGAGACATAGCGATCGAGCCAGGACGTGCCAGGAAACTCACTCATTACCAGTCCATTTTCGACAGAATTCGTCGGGATTTAAACGGCATATCCGGCGGCCGGGCGGCCGCCGGACCGGATGTTGTCAATACTTACTTCTTCGACCAGATCGGCTTCCCCACCGCGAGGCTTTCCGGATAGATCGTCACCGGCGTGCCGGACTGCCATTGGATGATTGCCAGACCGGCATCGACACGACGTCCCTTTTCATCGAATTTGATCGCGCCGCCCGGGTAGTATTTCGACGGCCCGCCGTCGAGCGTATGCAGCGAGTTCGCGAGAGACTCGCGGTCGGCTTTGCCGGATTTCTCCAGCGCGTCGCGCATCACGATGAAATCGCCATAGGTCGAGATGACATTCTGATCGACCCAGGGCTCCTTGTATTTGGCCTTGAGTTCGGAGGCGATGCCTTCGTGGCCCTTGCCGCCCCAGCTGCCGATCGAGCCGATCATGCCCTGCAGCAGGTCGGGTGACATGGTCTGCAGCATGTCGGGTTCGAACATGGCGATGCCGAAGGCCATGGTCGGCACCCGGCCCTGACCCATGCCGAACTCGTTCATCTTCTCGAGCACGAGCTTGGCGTCGGAGATGACGGTCGGCAGGAAGAACAGCAGGTCGGGCCGCGCGGAGCGCACCTTCTGCACCAGCGGCGTTGCGTCGGCGAGCGGCGGCGTGAAGGTCTCGTCGACTACGATCTTGAGGCCGACTTCGGCGAGCAGGCCCTCACGCATCGGCTTCACCGAGGCGACCGAGGCCGCGGTGTTATCGGTGATGATGGCGACGGTCTTGGGATCGCCGCCGGCCGATCTCGCGACCTTGAGGACGACTGGCATCGCCTGCTTGGCTTGCGATGCGGCCGTCGCCGAGGTCTGGAAGATGTATTTGAAGCCGCGGTCGGTGATCAGGTCCGAGTAGGAGAGCGTCAGCATCGGCAGCTTGGCGCGCTCCGTCACTTCGCTGACGGCCAGCGTCAGGGTCGACAGATAGGCGCCGGAGACGCCGACCATGTTCGGATAGTCCGCGACCATGCGCTGGGCGGCGCTCTTGGCCTTCTCCGCGGTGTCGCCGGCATCGACGACCACCAGCTTCATCTTGGCGCCGCCGAGCGACTTGATGCCGCCTTCCTTGTTGATGCGTTCGACCGCCATCTCCGCGCCCTGACGGCACGAGGTGCCGAAGCGCGCATAGAGACCCGAGAGCGGCACCAGCAGGCCGACTTCGACCTCCTTTGCTGCTTGCGCCCAGGCGGTCGGCGCGGAGAGCGACGCGGTCAACGCCGTGGCGCCGGCCGAAGCGAGAAATTGTCTGCGTCCCAGTTTCATTTTGACTCCTCCCTGTTTTCCGCGAGCGATGCGGTTTTTCTTCAAGCTACATTCCGAGATAGGCCGCGCGAATACGGTCATTCGCGCGGAGAGTCTGATTGTCGCCTTCGAGCACGACGCGGCCGGCCTCGAGCACGTAGCCGTGATCGGCGGTCTGCAGCGCCTCGGCGACACGCTGCTCGACGAGCAGAATTGTCAGCCTGGTCTGGCGGCGGATTTCGGTGAGCTGGTCGAAAATGAAATCGGCGATGGTAGGTGCGAGGCCCATCGACGGCTCGTCCAGCATCAGCAGCTTGGGCGAGGAGGCCAGCCCGCGGCCGATCGCCAGCATCTGCTGTTCGCCGCCCGACAGGGTACCGGCGAACTGGCGGCGGCGCTCCGAGAGGACCGGGAAGAGCCCGAGGATGCGATCTATATTGGTTTTCCAGTTCTGCCGGCCGGCCTCGGTAAAGGCGCCCAGTTCGAGGTTCTCCATCACCGTCAGCGACGGAAAGACGTGACGGCCTTCGGGCACGTGAGCGATGCCGAGATGCGCGCGGCGGCTTGCCGGCAGCGCGAGCAGGTCGTTGCCCTCAAATCGGATCGCACCGGCGGAGGGCTTCAGGATGCCAGAGATGGTTCTGAACAGCGTGCTCTTGCCGGCGCCGTTCGGGCCGACGACGGAGACGAACTGGCCTTCGGCGACGGTGATCGACACGTCGCGCAGGACCGGAACGCTCGAGTAGCCTGCGCTGATGCCTGCGATCTCAAGCATGGGCGCTCCACTTGGTGCCGAGATAGGCTTCGATGACGCGGCTGTCGCGCGTGATGGCCTGCGGGGTGTCCTCGACCAGCACGGCGCCATGATCGAGCACGACGAACCGATCCACGAGCCGCACCATCGTGTGCATGGTGTGTTCGATGATGACGATGGTGATGCCTTGCTTGGCCAGCGCCCTGAGCACGGTGACGACTTCGGCCGCCTCGTTGGCGCCGAGGCCGGCCAATGTCTCGTCGAGCAGCAGCAGGCGGGGCGCGCCGGCGAGCGCACGCGCGAGCTCCATCAGCCGCAGCTCCTTGGTCGTCAGTTCGCTGGCGACGCGGTGCGCGACGCTCGTCAGGCCGACGCGGGCGATCGCGTCGGCTGCGTGCGCGCGCGCTTCGGCGTCGTTGGCCGCACGGACATAGGCGCCGATGATGACATTGTCGGCGACGGACAGGCGCGCGAAGGGACGCATGACCTGGAACGTGCGGCCGACGCCGGCCTCGCACAATCGGTGCGGCGTTACGCCGAACACATCGCGGCCGTCGAGACGCACTTCGCCGGCGTCCGGGTGCTGGAAGCCGTTGAGCAGGTTGAAAAGGGTGGTCTTGCCGGCCCCATTCGGGCCGATGATGCCGAGAATGCTGCCACGCTGGACGTCGAAGCTGACGTTCTGAACGGCCTTGAGACCGCCGAACGACTTCGACAAATTGCGGACCGACAGGATGATTTCGCCACCGGCTTGCGGCGTGACCGCCGGGGGAAGGGGCTCGGCAGCGACGGGAACGTCGGTCGCCACGGCTTCCGCGATCGCCGGCGCTCCAGAACGCTTGCGCCACTTGTCACGCACGCGCCAGAAGATGCCTTCGGGAGCGACGAGGATGACGACAACGATGGCGAGGCCGTAGATAACGCCCTCAATGCCAGGAAATTGCGCGCCGAGCTTGGCCTGGAGGATTTGGCTCGTGGGGATGAGGATGGCCGCGCCAATCAGCGGTCCCCAAACGGTGCCGACGCCGCCGAACATGGTTACGGTGAGCGCCTGCGCCGAGACCAGCATGCCGAACACCGATTCCGGCGTGACGACCAGCAACACCATCACATAGAACGCGCCGATCGCGCCGGTGACTGCTCCGCTCAAGGTGATAGCGCGCAGCTTCCAGACCAGCGTATTGATACCCGCGGCTTCCGCCGCCGCTTCGTTCTGCTTGATGGCGATCAGCGCCATGCCGAAGCGCGAGCGCTCGACGGCTTGCGACAGCACGACGATGGCGAACGTCATACCGATGGCCAGCAGGGTGTACATGCGGCCGTCGGTGAACTGCATGTACAGCACCGCGTCCTTATGCTTCATCGGGATCGTCAGTTCCTGATACCCGAGCCACATGAACACGTTCAGGATCGCCAGCGGATAAGCCAGCATGGCGAGCGCGAAATAGTGGCTGCGCAGGCGGAACGTCAGCGCCCCGATCAGCAGCCCGGCCGCGCCGCCGACCAGTGCGGCGACCGGGATCAGCAGCCACGGCGTCAGATCGAAATAGATCTGTCCCAGCGCGGTGAAATAGGCGCCGAGACCGAAGAACACCGCGTGGCCGAAGGAAATGAGGCCGGTGTAGCCGCTGAACAGGTTCCAGGCGAGGCCGAACGACGCCCAGATCAGCACCAGCGTCATCACGAGCTGATAGTAGGAATTAGTGACGAGAAACGAGAGCGCGGCATAGGCGACCGCGAGCAGCACGAGTGGGAGCAGTGTGCGCATTCGCATGGCTCACGTTCTCTCGGTGACGCGGCCGAACAGGCCTTGCGGGCGCAGCAGGACGATGAGCAGGAAGAACACGAAGATTGCCGAATTCTGCAGTTGCGTCGGCAGCACAAGCGCGGACATCTGCTGAACGATGCCGATGGTCATGCCGCCCCAGAACGCGCCGATGATGCTGCCGAGGCCGCCGAGCACGACCCCCGCGTACATGATGATGACGTATTCGAGCCCGACGAAGGGATGGAAGGGATAGTTCGGCGCCAGCAGGCCGCCGGCGAGCGCCGTAATGCTAATGCCGAGCGCAAAGGCGATACGATGGGCGAAATTGACGTCGATGCCGATATAAGTGGCGGCAGTCGGATCGTCGGCGGAGGCGCGCAGCGCCTTGCCGAGCCGTGTGCCGCCGATGACCAAAGCCAGCCCAGCAATGACGAGAAGCGACACGATCGCGGCGATCGCGCGCGCCTTGTTGACGAAGATCTCGATGAAATCTCCCCAGAGCGGCCCGATGATCCAAGCCGTGCTGGACAGCGGCGTTCTGACCGACACGACCATCGAGCCGAAGATCATCTGGCTGGCGTTTTGCAGAATGAGGGCGATGCCGAGCGTGAGAATGAGCTGCGCGTAGTGGCCTTCGCCATCGAG
The DNA here is from genome assembly GCF_001426945.1 of Pseudolabrys sp. Root1462. Lineage (GTDB taxonomy): Bacteria > Pseudomonadota > Alphaproteobacteria > Rhizobiales > Xanthobacteraceae > Pseudolabrys. The sequence goes on from NZ_LMFS01000001.1 coordinate 131,853, forward strand.
CTGTGCGGTGCGTGTGCCGCTGACCCGCGAGATGAGAAACTGGTGCGCGAAATAGCCGACACCGAACAATACCGGCGCGGCCAGAAATGCCGCGACATACGGGCCGAAGATGCTGCCGAACAGCGGCTGCACACCCAGAGCCGCGAAGAAGAAATAAGCCACGTACATGCCAAGCATCATGAAATCGCCTTGGGCGAAATTGATCACCCTCATGATGCCGAAGATCAGCGCCAGGCCGACGCACATCAGGCCGTAGATGGCGCCGACCAGAAGGCCGGCCATCAATGACTGCAGAACATTCTCGACGAGAATTGGAAATGTCATGAGGCGCACCCCGTGAGGCGGGCCGACCTCAGCGCGTGACATTCAAACTCGCAACAGCGATGCTTGAGGAAGCCTCTCACGCAAGTAGGATCGCCGTGCCGGCGGGCCATAGGTGTGTCCTCCCCGTCATTTGCTTTTGTTTTATTGACCAGGGCGCGGCCGCCCCGGTGTCAGGCTTTGGATCAATCAGTGGCAGGTGCTCCCTGATCGGGGGGCGCCGCCGTGCGATAGATGTCAGGTCGTTTTGCTGCGCATTTCCACGTGGGCCCATTCCTCGATTACCTTCGCGATCGAAGTGAAATCGGACTCGGGGCCGAATTTGGCGTTCGTCACTGCCAGCATTTGCCGGATAACGGCCCCAGCGATCATCGGCACGCCGAGCGCTTCGCCTTCGTCGATGCAGAGGCGCACATCCTTGTAGGACAGCGCGGTAGCGAAGCCGTAATCGAAGGTTCCGGTGAGGATGGCTTTCGGGAATTTGTCTTGGGTCGCGCTGTTGCGGCCGCTGCCGGCGTTGATGATGTCGATCATCACCTTGGGATCGAGGCCGGCCTTGACGCCCATGGCGACCGCTTCCGACGACAGCACGATGGCCGCTGCCGCGAGCAAGTTGTTGCCGAGTTTCGCGACCTGGGCGAGGCCGGGCTTTTCGCCGGTATAGAAAGTCTTGCCGAACACCTTGAGCAGCGGGTCGATCGCGTCGGCGGTGGCCTTCGGCCCTGACACCATGACCGCGAGCGTGCCCTTTTCCGCGCCCGGCACGCCGCCGCTGACCGGCGCATCGATCCAGGCGACCTGCCGTTCGCCGAGCGCCTGCGCGATGATCTTCGCCGCGCTGGGTCCGGTGGTCGACAAGTCGATCACGGTCTTGACGGCGTTGCCCTGGTTGACGCCGTTCGGACCGAGGACGACTGCCTGGACGATCGGCGGCGTTGGCAGACTGAGAAAGACGATTTCCGAAGCCGAAGCGACCTCGGCAGGAGACTTGGCGAGCTTGGCGCCGCGCGCCACCAAGGGCTTGGTCGCCTCCGGATTGGTGTCATAAACGCACAGCGAATAGCCGGCATCCATCAGCCGTCCCGACATGGGGGCGCCCATGCGGCCGACACCAATGAAGCCGAGAACCTGACCTTCGGTCATGAACGTTCCTTCCCCGCGGCCGGGCGAGGGACGTTCGCCGTCGCGCCGCCAATTGTATTATTATATTATTGTAACGCCAGATCGCCGGGGAAAGCGACATGCAAGTTTCGTATATCAGAATTTCGCATTCCGGCGTGGGCAGTGGAGCCCCGCAACAGCGGGCCGCCGCCGTCTGACGCCGCCGCCGGCACTCAAAGCCGCCAAAAAAATCCAGAGGAAACGCAATGCCCGCCGACCTGCCGCAATTCGAGCTCACCGCCATCCGTTACGCCACGCGAAACGGGCAGCGCCGCGACCATTTCATCGGCGGCGATCCGCATGACGGCCCGATGCCGATGGACTATTTCCTCTGGGCCGCGGTGTCGGCCGACAAGACGTACGTCATCGACTGCGGCTTCACCGCTGAAGTGGCGGCGCGGCGCCAGCGCACCTTCCTGCGCGATCCGATCGACGGCCTCAAACTGATCGGCATCGATGCCGACGACGTCACGGACGTCATCCTCACCCATCTGCATTACGACCACGTCGGCAACCTCCACCGCTTCCCCAAGGCGCGCTTCCATCTGCAGGAGCCGGAGATGCATTATGCCACCGGCCACTACATGGCCTATCCGCGGCTGGCGCATTCGTTCGAGCCGGACGACGTCTGCGGCATCGTGCGGCTGAACTTCGCGCAACGCGTCGCCTGGCACTTCGGCTCCAAGGAGCTGGCACCCGGCATCTCGCTGCATGTGGTCGGCGGTCATTCCGCCGGATTGCAGTTCGTCCGTGTCCACACCAAGCGCGGCTGGGTGGTCGTGGCTTCCGATGTTTCGCACTTCTATGAAAACCTGGAGAGCCGTCGCCCGTACACGACGTCGTTCCATGTCGGCGAGATGCTCGATGGCTTCGAGGCGTTGCTGGCACAGGCGCCGACGCCCGATCATGTCGTGCCCGGTCACGACCCGCTGGTCATGCAGCGCTATCCGGCGCCGCGCCTCGATCTCGAAGGCATCGCCGTGAGCCTCGATGTCGCGCCGCATGCGATCGGGCCTCGCGGAACCTGAAACTCCCGTAAAGGTGCAGGCGCCGCGGCCGCGCCACGCGCGATCGCGGAACCATGCGCTGTCCAGCCCGTTTCAAGTGCACACAGACAACGTGAAATTGAACGGGACGAGGCAATCGATGACGACCGCGGACATGGAACGATTTGCCAAAGCGGCGGACAAGGTCGCGGCCGCGGGACGCGCGATCCAGAGCAAGATTGACGCCAAGGATAAGAAGAGCAAGTCCAAGGGCGAGACCGGCGCGATGCAGGCCGGCTCGCGGCCTTATCCCGAACCGCCGCTGCCGGCGCAGCACTTGAAGAAGCCCGGCGTCGAGGCCGATCTCGAACTCGCGCCGATGGTCGATGCGCCGCACTACAAAGGTTCGGACAAGCTCAAGGGCAAAGTGGCGCTGATCACCGGCGCCGATTCCGGCATCGGCCGTTCCGTGGCAATCCTGTTCGCGCGCGAAGGCGCCGATGTGGCGATCGCCTATCTCAACGAGCACGAGGATGCGCGCGACACGGCCAAAATGGTCGAGAAGGAAGGCCGACGCTGCATTGTCATGGCCGGCGACGTCGCCGATCCGGAATTCTGCAAGGCCAGCGTCGCCAACACCGTCGATAAGCTCGGCGGTCTCGACGTTCTGGTGAACAACGCCGCGTTCCAGGAGCACGTGCAGGATTTCGAAGACCTCACCGAGGAGCACTTCGACCTCACGCTCAAGACCAATCTTTACGGCTATTTCCACATGGCCAAGGCCGCGGTGCCTCATATGAAGCCGGGCAGCGCCATCGTCATGACCGGCTCGGTCACCGGCCTGATGGGCAGCAGCCTGCTGCTCGACTATTCGATGACCAAAGGCGGCATTCATGCCTTCGTGCGTTCGCTGGCCACGCATCTCGTGGACAAGGGGATTCGCGTCAATGCCGTCGCGCCCGGTCCGGTGTGGACGCCGCTCAATCCGGCGGATCGCGACGCCAAGGGCGTCGAGAAATTCGGTAGCGGGGTGCCGATGAAACGGCCGGCGCAGCCGGAAGAAATCGCGCCCGCCTATGTGTTTCTCGCAGCGCCGAGTTGCTCCAGCTACATCACTGGAGAAATCCTGCCGATCATCGGCGGTTATTCGGGCGGCTAGACGCGGCGGCACCTCAGAAAGGCCGGCTGCGCGCCGCAGTGCGCGCGGGCCTCGGAACAATCCGTGCGGCGAGCCGTTCGTTCATCCAGGGGCGGCCGAGGATATCCAGATGTCAGAAACAAGGCCGCGAACCGCGGTCGGTATCCGCTATCCGTTCTTTCCGGTGGCGCTTGCCGTCCCGACCGTTTGCTTCATAGCAACTCTCCTGACCGATCTCGCGTACTGGAAAACCGCTGAAATGATGTGGGCGGATTTCTCCGCCTGGCTCGTCACCACAGGCGTGATCTTCGGTTTCGTCGCGCTGGTCGTCTGGGTCGTCGATCTGCTTAGAGGCCCGTTCGTCCGCGCGCAGTTGCCGCCGTGGCCCTGTGCGATCGCCCAGGTGGTCGCGCTCGCGCTCGCCAACGTCAACATGCTCGTTCACACGCACGATGCGTGGACCTCGGTCGTGCCGTGGGGCCTCGTCCTGTCGGCGATCGTCGCTGTCCTCGTCCTGGTCGCAGGCTGGATGGGACGTGCAGCGATGTATCGCGAGCGGATTGCAGTTCAGCAGGTTGGAGTCGCGCCATGATCAGCAGGACAACGATGACATGGCTTGCCGGCGCGCTGGTGCTTTGCGGCGCCACGGGGGCTCTCGCTGCTTCCGAGGAAGCGCCGTTCGATACGTCGACGCAGATCGGCTCCAATCCGAAACTGCCCGAGCCGCAGCAGTCTCTGCTGCCGTCGATGCACCTGGCCAAGGTGGTCGGCTGGAAGGACGGCGAAACGCCGACGGTGGCGCCGGGCCTCAAGATCGAAGCGCTGGCGACCGGGCTGCAGCATCCGCGCTCGATCTACGTCCTGCCGAATGGCGACATCCTGGTGGTGGAATCGAAATCGCCCGCGCTCGACCCGATCAAGCGGCCGAAAGACCTGGTCATGGGCATCGTTCAGGCGATGGTGACGTCCGGCGGCGGCAGCGGCAGCGGGCCGAGCAACCGCATCACGCTGCTGCGTGACACCAACGGCGACGGCAAGCCGGAAACGCGCAGCGTTTTCCTCGACCATCTATACTCGCCGTTCGGCGTCGCGCTGGTCGGCTCCGATCTCTACGTCGCCAATACCGACGCGATCATGCACTACACCTATACGGAAGGTGACACCAAGATCACGTCACCGGGTGAGCGCTTTCTCGACCTGCCGGGCGGACCGATCGACCATCACTGGACCAAGAGCCTGGTGGCGAGCCCCGACGGCAATCTGCTCTATGTCGGCGTCGGATCGAACAGCAACATCACCGAGAACGGCATCGAGGCGGAGAAGAATCGCGCCGCCATCTGGCAGGTCGATCGCGCTTCCGGACGCTGGCGCATCTTCGCCAGTGGCTTGCGCAATCCGAACGGCCTGAGTTTCCAGCCGCAAAGCGGCGCACTCTGGGCGGTCGTCAACGAGCGCGACGAACTCGGCCCCAATCTCGTGCCCGATTACATGACCTCGGTGAAGGACGGCGCGTTCTACGGCTGGCCCTACAGCTATTACGGTCAGCATCTCGATCCGCGCGTGATGCCGCAGCGGCCGGATCTGGTCGCCAAGGCCATTCCGCCGGATTACGCGCTGAGCTCACATGTCGCACCGCTCGGCATGACCTTTTATACGGGCGATGCGTTGCCGCAGAAGTATCGCGGCGGTGCTTTCGTCGGCGAGCACGGCAGCTGGAACCGCGATCACTTCAACGGCTACAAGGTGGTGTATGTGCCGTTCGCGAACGGCACACCCTCCGGCAAGGCCGAAGACGTGGTCACCGGCTTCCTCAACGACAAAGGTGAGGCGCGGGGCCGGCCGGTCGGCGTCGCCGTCGACAAGACCGGCGCGTTGCTGGTCGCCGACGATGTCGGCAACACCGTGTGGCGCATAACCGCCACCGGCACTCAGTAAATCGAACAGGGCGAGATCATGGGACTTCAGGAACTAATGTGGGGCGTCGGAGCGGTGGTGCTGCTGGGCGCGCTTATGTTTGCCGTCATGCGGGGCGGACGCCGCGGAACGCAGCAGCGGGCCGCCGACGAAGCGACCCGGCGCAACTTCAACAAGCTGTAAAAACGCGCGGCGGCCTAGCGGCCCTGCCATCGTGGCGGCCGCTTTTCGACGAACGCCTTGACGCCTTCGCGGAAGTCCTCGCTGCCATAGGCGGCGCGGACCAGATCGTCGCCGTCGGGCAGTCCGGCATTCTGCAAGCGGCGGATCGCTTCCTTGGTGACGCGCATGGTCACCGGCGCGTGGCCGGCAAGCTGTGTGCAGATCGCTCCGATGCGCTCGTCGAGCGTCGCGGGCTCGACGACATCCATGATGAAGCCGGCGGCCATGGCGTCTTCCGCCGAGACATTTTCCGCCAGCAGCATCATGCGCTTGGTGCGCGCCGCACCGATGCCGGCGACCAGCCGCGCGTAATTGGCAACCGACAGGCAATTGCCCAGTGTTCGCGCGATCGGCACGCCGAATTTCGACCCGGGCGTGGCGATGCGCAGGTCGCAGCACGCGGCGATCGCCAGACCGCCGCCGATGGCCCAGCCTTCGACCACGGCGAGCGTCGGCATCGGCAGCGATTCCAGCGCGGTGAGATAACGCTCCATCTTCTCTTCATAGGCGGAGCCTTGCTCGGGTTTTGAGAATTCGAGGAACTGGGCGATGTCGGTGCCGGCAATGAAGGCCTTGCCGCCGGCGCCGCGCAGCACGGCGACGCGAATGCTGGTGTCGCGCGCCAGCTCGGCGCAGGCGCTCGCGAGCCCTTCATACATGCTCCAGGTCATCGCGTTGCGGGCCTGCGGCCGATCGAACAGGATCGTCGCCACATTGCCCTCGCGGGTCAGCCGCACTTCGCCGTCATTCATCGCATGATCCTCGGTGTTCAGATGGTTGCGGCGCAGATTGCGGGGCGCCGCGGTGAAGCGCAAGGGCGGCACGCGGATGGCGCAGCCGTGATCGGCCCCGGGTGTCGGCGGCGGCTGCGGCATGCTACGCAGGGCCGGCTTTCCTGCGGCACCGGGCGTCAATGATCTCATTCACCCACGCTCTGATTTGCGCCTGCCTGGCGCTCGCCCTGTACGGGCTGATCGGCCTGCCGCTGGCGCAGCGCGTCGTCATGCGGCCGCTGGTGCCGTGGCTCGCCCCGGCGCTGGGCTGGGCGGCGCATTCGGCGCTGGCGCTGCCGCTGTGCTTTGTCATCGGTTTCAACCGCGTCACGGTGGTCGCCGTCTTCGCCGTGCCGCTCATCGCCGCAGCGCTGGCACTGGCGCGGCAGCGGCCCGCGATGTCGAAGGACGGTCCGCCGCTGCCGTGGTGGCTGCTCGTTATTGTGTTTGGCGGCGCGGTGCTGATCGCCTTCGATTTCATGGCGGTCGATCTGCCGAAAGTCTCAAGCCAGGGCGTGACGCTCGCGGCGCCGATCTTCGATCATTCCAAGATCGCGATGATCGACGAGATGGCGCGGCTTGGCGTGCCGCCCGGCAATCCGTTCTATGGCGGCGAGGGGCCGGCGCGGCTGTCTTATTATTATCTATGGCACTTCAGCGCCGCCGAGCTGTCGGTGCTGACCGGCCTGCCGGGCTGGGCGACCGACGCCGGCATGAGCGCCTTCACCGGCTTTGCCGCCATCATGGCGATGGCCGGCCTGGCGATGTGGCTGAGCGGGCGCGCCAGCGCCGCGCTGTGGATCGCGCTGCTGTCGCTTACCGCTTCGGCGCGGCCGGTGCTCGAGTTCATCCTCGCGACCGACGAGGTCGAGCAGTTTGCCGGTTACCAATCCGGCCTCGGCGGCTTCCTGTTCCAGACGTCGTGGGCGCCGCAGCACACGATGGCGGCGCTCACCGCCGTGCTGGCGCTGCTTCTGCTGCTGGCCGCGATCGAACGGCCGCGATGGCTGGTGACCGTCCTGTTCGGCCTGACGATGGCGGCCGGCTTCGAGAGCTCGACCTGGATCGGCGGCATTGCGTTTCCGCTGATGGCGGCGCCGGTGGCGCTGACCATGCTGTGGCGCGCGGCGCCGGCGCTGCGGCTGCGCATCATCATCCATTTAGTCGCCGCGGCCTTTATCGCATTGGCGCTGATCGCGCCGTTTCTCTACGACCAGTCGCATATGACCGCGCTGCGCAACGAAGGTGCGCCGGTCACGGTCGCCGCCGTGCAGGTGCTCAACGACGGCGTATTCGATGCGATCGGATCCTTCGGCAATCTGCTGGCCTACTGGCTGATCTATCTGCCGGTCGAATTCCCGGCGATCTATTTCGCCGGCATCGGCGGCCTGATCATCCTGCTCCGCGACCGCAACCTGCCGCTCGGTCATCGCGATGCGACGCTGGCTTTCGCGCTCGGCGCATGGATGAGCCTGATCTGCGGCTGGCTGCTGGTCAGCACCTTGGGCGACAACAACGATCTCGGCTGGCGCGCGGTGCTGCCGGCGGTGCTGATCCTGATGGTCGTCGCCGCTGCCGGGCTGGCGCGGCTTGAAGCGAAAGCGCGGCCCGTCATGCTGGCCGCCGCGCTGGCGCTGATCGCGGTCGGCCTCGTTGACGGCCTGCGCTTCGGTTACGGCAACGTCGTGGTCGCGGCCAATGCGTCGAGCCCGGCCCTGGCCGGTTCGCAGGCGCTGTGGCGCGCGGTGCGCCGCGTCACGCCGCCGGGCGAGCGCATCGCCAACAACCCGGATTATCTCGACAAGGCGACACCGTGGCCGGTCAATATTTCATGGGCGCTGCTGGCGGACCGCCGTTCGTGCTTCGCCGGGCGTGATCTGGTGCGGCCGTTCTCGGCGCTGTCGCAGGCCGGCGTCGACACCGCCGACACCTTGTTCAAGCGGGTATTCGCCGGCAGCCCCGAACCGGGCGACATCGAGCACCTGGCAACGCGCTATCATTGCGACACCGCGGTGGTGGCGCCGAGCGACGGCGCCTGGATGCGCGATCCGTTCGCGGCGAGCGCGCTGTATCGGATGGTCGAGGAGACCCCGGCCTGGCGCATCTACCGGCGCGCGGCGCGCTAGATCCCGGCGAACCAGTTGAAGCCCTGCTTCGACCAGAAGGTCGGGATGAAGGTGTTGGTCACCTCCATGGCGGTGATCCATTTGGCGTTCTTGAAGCCGAGCTTGGTGGCGCTGCGCAGCCGCAACGGAAAGCCGAACGGATCGGTGATCGGCTCGCGGGCGTATTTGGTGGCGAGGATAGTCTGCGGATGCAGCGCCGTCGCCATGTCGAGCGTCTCGGTGTAGTCGTCGGCGCATTTGAACGACACGTATTTCGCCGTGGTGTCGGCGCCGATGCGCTTGAGGAACTGGCCCAGGTTCACGCCCGACCACTGGCCGATATAGTCCCAGCCTTCGACGCAGATGTGGCGGACGATCAGTTCCTCCTCGGGCAGCTGATAGATCTGCTGTGCCGTCCACGGCCGCTTGTCCTGGATGAGTCCGGCAAGTTCGAGCTTCCACGACGCGCCATCGACCGGCTTGACGTCCTCGACGTCGTAATAGGCATTGAAGCGCGGCGGCTTCACCACCTGATCTTCGCGGTAGGTCGGCGCCAGATGGTGGGGCCGGAAGATCGCCTCCTGCACCTTGTCGTTGAACGCCGAGATGGTGCGCAGGAAGCTCTGCACCGTGTCGGTGTCGCTGACGGTGCAGCCGGTGAGCATGGTCAGGGCGCCGAGGCTCAACGTGCCGCGCAGCAGGTTGCGGCGGTTGATGTCGCGCACCAGCTTGCGGTTCTCGTCCATGACGCTCTGATCGACGCCCTGCTTGGGGCGGAAGATCGACGGCGAGGGGGAACGGGCCATGTCGCTGATCCTTTATTCGGCCGGTACGGCGTCGGGCGCTGTATCGTCGACCAGCGGGCCGCCGGTGACCATGGCGCCGATCGTCTTCGGCACCAGCAGCGCCAGCGCGACGTGGACGACGAGGAAGCCGACGATCGCCGCCATGCCGATGAAGTGAATGAGCCGCACCGCCTGGAAGCCGCCGAACAGCGCCAGCGCCTCGGAGAACTGGATCGGCTTCCACAGCAGCCAGCCGGTGACGACCTGCAGCACGATCACCAGGATGACGCCGACGTAGAGCAGCTTCTGCACGGCGTTGTAGTGCGTGATGTCGTCATGCGCGAGCTTGAAGGCGAGCGCCTTGCGCACCTCGGCGACGACCTCGGCCGGCCTTATCGGTACCAGCTTGCGGCGGAAGCGGCCGCTGGCAAAACCGTAGGCGAGATAGATGAGGCCGTTCACCATCAGGATCCACATGGCGAAGAAATGCCACTGCAGGCCGTGCTGGGCCCAGACGCCGAGCGTCAGCGCGTCGGGAAAGTGCAGCCAGCCGAATAGCACCTCGTCGTTGTAAATCTTCCAGCCGCTCATGATGAGCAGGACCATCGCCAGCGCGTTGAGCCAATGCATCGCGCGCAGGCCCGCGGGGTGTAAACGATGACGTCGAGTTGATTTGACCGTGAAGCTGTTGCTCATGAAGTTGCGGCCTTGTCAGGGGCTCATTTTCCCCGGCGATTTGTTCGCGGCATAGAACGGAAATGACTTTTGACGTGCAACACACGACTTCGTGTAACGGCCCAAGTCACGCGCATGTTATTCGAGGACGCACCGTGCGATTGTTTAATCGGATGCTAATGTTTGCCGCGCTCGCGGCGCTGCCGCTTCTCGCGATGACGGCGGCTGCGCCGGCGGGTGACGGTCTCGTGCGCGTCGCATCCGGCGGCCCGCAGCCGCCGCGGCAGGACGCGCAGAACAAAGACAGTGACGACGAGCCGACGCTCGACCAGAAATTCGAGCGGCGCTTTCCGCAGCCGGTGCAGGTCGGTGACCTGATCGGATTGCCGGTTCTCGATTTTGACGATTCGACGATCGGCTACGTCAAAAGCGTGGTGCGCCGGAGCGACGGCGAGATCGATCTCATCGTGCCCTACAGCGCCTGGTTCGGCTGGCTGCATGCCGACTGGGGCAAGCGTCTGGTCGCGGTGCCGATCAAGTCGGTGGCCATTCTGGGCCGGCAACTCGATGCGCTCGAATTCACCCGCGACGACTTCGCCAGCGCGCCCACCTGGACTTCATCGGATGGCGCGCCGATCGGACTTCACGAAAAAGCCCTTATCGCCCTCGGCCGCCGGTAGAAGAAGATTCCCTGGAACTGCCGCGGCGCAGCATGGTTGTAGCTCTCATGGACGACCTGACCAGAGCCAGATTGAGCGCGCGCACCTTGGTCGCTCAGGGCGTCGGCTTTCACGAGCCCGTCACCAAAGGTATTGTGCCGCCCATTCACATGACCACTACATACCTGCGCGATTCCGATAACGGCTATCGCTCGGGTCATGTGTACGGACATACCGACAATGTCTCGGTGCAGCAGGCCGAGCAGTTGATCGCCGCGCTGGAAGGTGCCGAACAGGCGCTGCTGTTCGGCTCAGGCATGGCGGCGGCGACCTCGGTCATTCTCGGCCTCGAGAAGCCCACTCATATTGTCGCCTCACAGGTGATGTACTGGGGCTTTCGCTCCTGGCTGCGCGACGTCGAGCGCTATGGCCATCGCGTCACCTTCGTCGATACGTCCAATCTCGACGCGGTGCGCGAAGCCGTTGTGCCGGGGCGCACCGGATTGCTCTGGATCGAAACGCCGAGCAACCCGACCTGGACGGTGACGGACATCGCCGCGGTGGCGGAGATCGCGCACGCCGCGGACGCCATCCTGTGCGTCGACTCCACGGTGGCGACGCCGATCCTGACGCGGCCGCTGGCGCTCGGCGCCGACATCGTCATGCATTCGGCGACCAAATATCTCAACGGCCATTCCGACGTCATCGCCGGCGCGCTGGCTTGCGCGCGTGAGACGCCGCTGTGGCGGCGCGTCGCCAAGAATCGCGGCCAACTCGGACAGGCGCTCAGCCCGTTCGATGCCTGGCTGCTGACGCGCGGCATGCGCACGCTCGATCTGCGTGTCCGCACCCAGTCGAAGTCGGCGCTCATTCTGGCGACTCGTTTGCAGACGCATCCGGCGGTCGCGGCGGTGCTCTATCCCGGTCTGCCGACGCATCCCGGCCACGAGGTCGCCATGCGGCAGATGTCGGGCGGTTTCGGCGGCATGCTGTCGCTGCGTGTCGCCAAGGGCGAGAAGGCGGCGATTGCTGTGGCCGCCTGCGTCGAGCTATGGAAACGCGCCACCTCGCTCGGCGGCGTCGAAAGCCTGATCGAACATCGCGCTTCGATCGAGGGCGAAGGTTCGCCGTGTCCGGCCGATCTGTTGCGCCTGTCGGTCGGACTCGAAGATGTCGATGAATTGTATTTCGATTTAACCCGTGCACTCACCATGGCTGTTTGACCCATGAAGCCCATTGCCGTTGCCATCATTTGCAAGACGCCAATGCCCGGCAAGTCGAAGACGCGGCTGTCGCCGCCGCTCGCGCCGGAGGAATGCGCGGCGATATCCGCCTGCTTCATCCGCGACCTGGGGCAGACCATCGGCTCGCTCGCCGCTGACGGCGACGCCGCCGCTGCCGCGGTCTATACGCCGTTCGGCACCGAGCCGGCGCTGCGCCGCCTGCTGCCCGAGGGCTTTCATTTCATGCTGCAGGGCGACGGCGATCTCGGCGCACGTCTGTTGAAGGGCACGGCCGACCTGATCGATGCCGGCTTCGGCGGCGCCATTCTGGTCAATTCGGATTCGCCGACCTTGCCCAAATCGATCCTGCGCCAGGCGGTCGATGCGGTGAGGCAGGGCGACAATGTCGTGCTCAGTCCCGCTTTGGACGGCGGCTACACGCTGGTCGGCCTGTCGCAGCCGCATGCGCGGCTGTTCGACAACATGCCGTGGAGCACGCCGGAGGTGTACGACCTCACTCTAGCCCGCGCGCGCGAGATCGATCTGCCGGTGGTCAACGTGCCGGGCTGGTACGATGTCGACGACGCCGAGTCCTACGCCATGCTGGAAGACGAAGTCTTGCGCGGCGTGGCGCCTTCCTTTGCCGAACCCGGCCTGAGCGGCGCGGCGGCACCCGCCACCGCACGGTTCGTGCGCGAGCGGCAAAGCGCGCTGCTGCGGGCTTGATGCCATGCGGCTGGGATCGGGGGAAGCCTTCGTCAGCGTCGTTATTCCTTGCCTCAACGAGGAGGAGCCGATCGCCGACGTCGTGCGCGAGGTTCTGGCGCAGGGGGTCGATGAGGTGATTGTGGTCGATAACGGCTCGACCGATCGAACCGCGGCGCGGGCCGTGGAAGCGGGCGCCCGCGTGATCGCCGAGCCGGTGCGCGGCTATGGCCGCGCCTGCGCCGCGGGTGTTGCCGCCTTGTCCGCACGCACCGAGATCATCTGCTTTCTCGACGGCGACGGCAGCGACGTGCCGGCTTTCATGACCGACGTGGTCGGCCCGATTGCCGACAATCGCGCCGACTTCGTCATGGGCTCGCGGCTCAAGGGCAAGCGCGAAGACGGCAGCATGACGCCGCAGCAGGTTCTCGCCGGCTGGCTTGCCGGCCTGCTGCTGCGCATGACCTATGGCGCGCGCTTCACCGACATGTCGCCGTTCCGAGCGCTGCGCGTGGATCGACTGCGCGGGTTGGGCATGCAGGAAATGACCTATGGCTGGAATCTCGAAATGCAGATGCGTGCCGCTGCCGCGGGCTGGCGCATCCTCGAAGTGCCGGTCGATCACCGCTGCCGTCAGGGCGGCGTTTCCAAGGTGTCCGGCAATCTGATGGCCGGGCTCAAGGCGGCGTGGAAGATTACCACCACATTCCTGCGTCTGGCGGCGACGCTGCGACGCGATCCGCCGCGGCAATTGCATCTGCGCGGCGAGAAGGTCTGAACACCATGCATGTTCTCCTGACCGGTGGCGCCGGGTTCATCGGCCGGCACGTGCTTCGCGAATTGCTGGCGCGCGGTCATGACGTGCGCGTGCTGGATTCGCTGCGGCCCGACGTTCACGCCGATGGCAAGACCGCGCCGCTCGACGGCGCGGAACTCGTAGTCGCCGACGTGCGCGATGCCGGCGCCGTCGATCGCGCGCTCAAGGGCATCGACGCGGTCCTGCATCTTGCGGCCAAGGTCGGTCTCGGTGTCGCCGTCAGCGACCTGCCGGATTACGCTTCGTCGAACGATGTCGGCGCCGCCGAGATTCTTGCCGGCATGGCGCGCGCCCGGATCACGCGGCTGACACTGGCAAGTTCGATGGTCGTCTATGGCGAGGGCGTCGGCCTGTGCGACGAGCATGGCGAGGTGCGGCCCGGGCCGCGGATCGAATCCGAACTTAAGAACAAGAATTTCGAGCCGCCGTGTCCGCTGTGCGGCAAGCCGCTGAAGCCGGCGCTGGTCACCGAGGATACGCCGTTCGATCCGCGCAACGCCTACGCCACCAGCAAGCTTGCGCAGGAATATTATGCGTCGAACTGGGCGCGCGTCACCGGCGGCTCGGTCGCGGCACTGCGCTATCACAATGTCTACGGTCCCGGCATGCCGCGCGACACGCCCTATGCCGGGGTCGCCGCGATCTTCACCTCCGCGCTCAAGAACGGTGAGGCGCCGAGCGTGTTCGAGGACGGCCGCATGCGCCGCGATTTCGTGCATGTCCGCGACGTCGCCGCCGCGACCGTCGATGCGGCCGAGAAGCACGAGAGCGGCGTGCGCGCCTTCAATGTAGGCTCCGGCACGCCGCGTAGTGTCGGCGACATGGCGCTGGCTTTGGCGCAGGCGCTGAAAGGCCCGCTGCCGATCGTTACCGGCGGCTATCGCCTTGGCGATGTGCGGCACATCACCGCCGATTCATCGCGGCTGAGGCGCGAGCTTGGCTGGTCGCCGAAAGTCGCTTTTGCCGACGGCATGGCGGAGCTGGCGGGGCTTTAAACTTGTACAAATGTCCGCTCGTCCCCGCGGAAGCGGGGACCCAGACTAAGCGGCAAACGCCATCCACACGATAAAGACTGGACCCCTCGCATCCGCGGGGGTGAGCTGAGCGAGAGTTAAACCTGCAAATATCTCTGCCGCACGCTGGCGTCGGCGCCGAGTTCGGCCGAAGTGCCGGTCCACATCACGCGGCCTTTTTCGACCACGACATGGCGGTCGGCGATCTTCATCAGCGCGTTGAGGTGCTTGTCGACGACGAGAATGGCCTGGCCTTCCTTCTTCAGCAGCGACAGGCAATTCCAGATCTCGGCTCTGATTTTCGGCGCGAGACCCTCGGTGGCCTCGTCGAGGATCAGGAGTTTGGGATTGGTCATCAGCGCGCGGCCGATCGCCAGCATCTGCTGCTCGCCGCCGGACAACTGGTTGCCCATGTTGGTCGTGCGCGCCGCGAGCGACGGGAAGAATTGATAGACCCGCTCCAGCGTCCACTGCGCCTTGCCGAAGCGGGCGGCGTTGGTGGCGATCAGGTTCTCTTCGACCGTCAGCGTCGGGAAGATCTGGCGGCCTTCCGGCACGAGGCCGATGCCGGCCTGCGCGATCGAATAAGGCGGCAGGCCGATCAGCGATTTGCCGTTGAAGCGGGCATGTCCCGACAACGGCGGCACCAGCCCCATCAGCGCGAAGATCGTCGTCGTCTTGCCCATGCCGTTGCGGCCGATCAGTGTCACCACTTCGCCGTCGTTCACGGCGAAGGAAATATCGAACAGCACCTGGGCGGGGCCGTAGGCGGCGGCGAGGTTCTCGACCTGGAGCATTATTCCAGCTCCTCGCCGAGATAGGCTTCGGTTACCGCGCGGTCGTTGCGCACGGCATCCGGCTCGCCGCTCGCCAGCACGCGGCCGTAAGTCAGCACTGAAATGCGGTCGGCCAGCGCGAACACCGCGTTCATGTCATGCTCGACCAGCAGCATGGCGAAGCGGCCCTTGAGCTTCTTCAGCACCGTGACGATGCGCTCGGACTCCTCGGGGCCGGTGCCGGCCATCGGCTCGTCGAGCAGCAGCAATTTGGGTTCGAGCGCCAGCGCAATCGCCAGCTCCAGCGCGCGCTTTTCGCCGTGCGACAGGTGCGCGGCGACGATATCGGCGCGATGCTCGAGGCCAACCTCGGCGAGCGCCGCCATGGCCTCGTCATTCAGCGCGGCCTCGGCGGCGGCCGGCCGCAGGAAGCTGTAGCTCGAGCCGCTGCGCGCCTGCACCGCCAGCGCGACATTCTCCAGCGCCGAAAAGCGCGGCAGCACCGAAGTGATCTGGAACGAGCGCGCCAGCCCGAGTTTGGCGCGTTCGTAAGGCGGCAATGGCAGGATGTCGGTGCCGTTGAGCAGGATGCGGCCGTCGTCCGGCGTCAACGTGCCAGAGACCTGATGGATCAGCGTCGTCTTGCCGGCGCCGTTCGGGCCGATGACGGCATGCAGTTCGCCCGGACCGATTTCGAGCGTGACGCCGTCGGTGACGACGAGGCCGCCGAAGCTCTTGCGCAGGTTCTCGATCAGCAGCACCGCTTCAGTCACGGGAGAACCTCGCCCTGACCGAGGCCGCGAGGCCGACCAGGCCGCCGCGCGCGAACAGCACGATGATCACCAGCAGCGGGCCGAAGATCAGCTTCCAGTTTTCGGTGAGGCCGGCGAGGCCTTCCTCCAGCAGCAGATAGGAGGCGGCGCCGACGATGGCGCCGTACAGGGTGCCGAGGCCGCCGAACAGCACCATGATGATCAGTTCGCCCGAGCGCTGCCACGACATATAGGCCGGGCTGACGAACTCCGCCGCGTTGGCGAGCAGGAAGCCGGCCAGGCCGCCGAGGCTGCCGGCGATCACGTAGCCGACGCGCTGGTAGCGGAACACGTCGTAACCGATGGTCGCCATGCGCGTCGGGTTCTCGCGCGCGCCGCGAAAGACGCGGCCGAAGCGCGAATAGACCACGGCGCGGCACAGCAGGTAGGACGCGACGAGGAAGCCGAGCGTCGCGTAATAGAGCGCGCGGTCATTGCCGAATACGGCAAGGCCGAACAAGGTCGAGCGCGTCGGCAGCGTGATGCCGTCGTCGCCGCCATAGGGCGCCAGCGAGCCGGCGATGAAATAGGCCATCTGTCCGAACGCCAGCGTGATCATGATGAAATAGACGCCGTTGGTGCGCAGGCAGATCGTGCCGGTGACGTACGCGAAGGCGGCGCTGACGATCAACGCCAGCGGCAGCGTGACGGTCATGTCGGTGACGCCGTGCGCGCCGGCGATCGCCACCGTGTAGGCGCCGAGGCCGACGAAGGCGGCGTGACCGAAGGTGACGAGGCCGCCGAAGCCGCAGAGGAAATCGACCGCCAGCGCCGCGATGGCGAAGACCATGACGCGGGTGACGAGGCCGAGCACATAGCTTTCCGGGCCGAAGGCGGCGGCGAACGGCACCAAGGCCAGCACGGCGAACATCAGGGCGACGCCGACGTTGAAGCGCGCCGCGCGCGGCACCGGCTTGTCGGCGGCGAGGCTGGTCATCACGAACGTCCCTTGGCCGGGAACAGGCCGGCGGGCCGGAAATACAGCACCAGCGCCATCAGCACGTAGATCAGCATCGAGGCGATGGCCGGGCCGACGGTGCGCGCCGGCGACGGCGGCATCACCAGGCGCAGAATGTCGATCATGAAGGAGCGGCCGAGCGTATCGACCAGACCGATCAGCAGCGCGGCGATGAAGGCGCCGCGCATCGAGCCGATGCCGCCGATGACGATGACGACGAAGGCGAGGATCAGCACGCTGTCGCCCATGCCGGGCTCGACCGACAGGATCGGCGCGATCATGACGCCGGCGAAGGCGGCGAGCATGGTGCCGAAGCCGAACACGATCATGAACAGGCGGCGGATATCGACGCCGAGCGCCGAGACGATGCGGGCATGGGTCGCGCCGGCGCGCACCAGCATGCCGACGCGGGTCTGGCTGACGAGGAAATAGAGGATGAGAGCGACGATAAGGCCGGAGGCGATGATGACCAGCCGCCACACCGGATAGGTCAGCCCCGGCATCAACGTCACGACGCCGGCGAGGCCATCGGGGATCGGCAGGTTGAGCGGCGCGGCGCCCCATACCACCTTCACGCCCTGGTTCAGGAAGATGATGATGCCGAAGGTCGCGATCACCTGCTCGAGATGATCGCGATCATAGAGCTGGCGGAAGACGGTGAATTCGAGCAGCAGCCCGAAGGCCAGCGCGGCGAGCAGCGCCAGGATCAGCGCCAGCACGAACGAGCCGGTCCACGCGTAGAACATCACCGCCAGATAGGCGCCCAGCATGTACTGGACGCCGTGCGCGAGGTTGATGAAGTCCATGACGCCGAACACCAGCGTCAGCCCGGCGGCGATCAGGAACAGCAGCACGCCGAACTGCAGGCCGTTCAGTGTCTGGATGAGGAGGAGGGTGAAGCTCATATCGGTTCGCGTTGTCTTTTCCCTCGCCCGGCGCAGCGGGGAGAGGGTGCCGAGCGAGCTTTAGCGAGCGAGGCGGGTGAGGGGCGATTCATCTTGATCGGCGACAGCCCCTCACCCGGCTCGCACTTTAACAGGTGCTCGCCACCCTCTCCCCATAAGCAGGGGAAGAGGGTGGCCAAGCAGAGCTACTTCATCTTGCAATCCTTGGCGTGCGGATCCGCGTAATCCGTGAACACCTTCTTGTCGATCGAGGTGGCGAACTTGTCGCCGACCTGCACCACCTTCACCTGGTAGAAGTCCTGGATCGGGTAGTGATTGGTGTTGAACTTGAACTTGCCGCGCAGCGAGGTGAACGGCGCCTTCATCAGGGCCGCGCGCAGCGCGTCCTTGTTGTCGGTCTTGCCACCGGTCGCCTTCAGCGCGCCGTCGATCAGCAGGCCCGCGTCATAGGCCTGGAAGGCGTAGGTCGCCGGGATCGCGCCGCCGTATTCCTTCTCGTAGCCGGCGACGAACTTCTTGTTCTGCGGGTTGTCGAGGTCGGGCGCCCAGTTGGCGCCGCCGAAGAAGCCGAGCGCGGCCTCCTTCTGCGCCGGCAACGTCGATTCATCGACGGTGAAGGCGGACAGGAACTTGACCTTGTCGGCGAGGCCGGCCTGGCGGAACTGCTTGACGAAGTTCACGCCCATGCCGCCGGGCAGGAACACGAACACCGCGTCGGCCCCCGAGGCCTGGATGCGCGACAGCTCGGCCGAATAGTCGAGCTGGTTGAGCGGCACATAAACTTCGTCGGCGAGCTCGCCCTTGTAGAAGCGCTTGAAGCCGGCGAGCGAATCCTTACCGGCCGGATAGTTCGGCGCCATGATGAAGACCTTCTTGAAGCCCGCATCCTGCGCGTATTTGCCCATCACCTCGTGGTTCTGGTCGTTCTGGTAGGAGGTGACGAAGAAGTTCGGGTTGCAGTCCTTGCCGGCGAAGTTCGAGGTGCCGGCGTTCGGCGAGATCAGGAAGGCGTTGCCTTCCGTCACCGGCTTCATGATGGCGACGAGGATGTTGGAGAAGATCGGACCGACGACGAAGTCGACCTTGTCGCGGTCGATCAGCGCCTTGGCCTTGCTCACGGCAACGTCGGGCTTGAGCTCGTCGTCCTGGACGATCAGTTCGACCTCGCGGCCGCCCAGCTTGCCGCCATTGTCCTTGATCGCGAGCTGCAGGCCGTTGCGCAACTGCTGACCGAGCACCGCGGCCGGACCCGACAAGGTCGTCACGACGCCGATTTTCAACTTTTCCTGCGCAAAGGCCAAACCTTGCACGCCGGCAACCATCAGTGCAGTCGCCGCGGCTGACATCAAAAACTTGTTTTTCATTGCTCCACCCCTTCCCGAGAAACGCGCGCCGGGTTTGTGCGCCGAAACTCGCCCCCGTGGCGCGCCGCCAAACTATGCCCGGACGGGTTCGTCCTGGCTACTGGAGCTTGGCTGCTGGACCCTGGCTCTTGGATCCGGGATATTTTAAGTATAAAATAACTCGCCTGGGAAGCATTATCTTTAAGCATGGGCGGGTGAATCTGATGCCATTTACCGCAATGCACGGTTTGTCGCGGGGACGGATACGGGCGTGCTAAATTGCTGCTTGGGTTCCGCTCGAAAGGATGAACGCGTTGCCGCACGGCATCTTACCCGCGACGCTGAAATCATGGCTCGACCAGCGCGCCGCCGCAGCCGCGCGCGCGCCCGGGCCGTCCAATGTGAACAACCGGAGTGAAGACATGACGCTGACCGCAGGGATCACCAAGGCCGGCACCGGCATCGAGGGGATCAGCTGGAATATTCTCGGCCAGACCTATGTGCCGAAGACATTGTGCGAGAGCTCGTTCTCCTGGCATGCGACATTTCCGCCCGGCACCTTCGTCCCGCCGCACATCCACCCGACGCAGGACGAGTTCATCTATCTGTTCGAAGGCCGGCTCGACCTGATGCTCGACGGCAAGGACTTCATCGCCACCGCCGGCGACGTCATTCGCCTGCCGATGGGGCTGCCGCACGGCATCTTCAACAAGCAGGACCAGACGGTGAAGTGCTTCTTCTGGGTGTCGCCGACGCGCAAGCTCTACGACCTGTTCTGGGCGATTCATTCGATGAAGGAACAGAAGCCCGAGGAAGTGGTCGCGCTGTCCGCGCGCCACGAAGTGATGTTCCTGCCGCCGCCGGCGGAGTGAAACCCGGTTCGTCGAGCTAAAAGGCCGGGCACATTGCCCGGCCTTTTTCGTTGTCCGTCGATCGCGACAATTCGAACGACCGGGTACCGACTCCGTTCACTGTCACCGTGCTGCACTCCGAACCCGGGCGCACGTGCAGGTGTTACCTTGCCGACGGGGTAAGGCAGTGAAAATCGTCCTGATTATGGAAATCGTGCTGTTCATCGCAGCGTTCGTGGCGCTGCACCGGGCGCTGCGCCGCCGCGTGGACGAGGCGGTGCGGTGGGAGGTCTCGGTGACGTCCCAGATCGACCGGTCGACGCGCCGGCTGCCGCCGCGAACCCGGCCGCGGTCGGACGACGACCCGGCGCCGGATCGTCTTGGCGGTTATTCAGCAGTCATGCCCGCAGAAGCGGGAATGCAGTAACTAAGCCGCCTTGTTGACCTGCTTCTTCTCGAAACCCGCCGTCGAAGCATAGCCGCGCACGATCGCCTTACGCTCTTCGTAACTCAAAACGTCGTCGATATTGTTGAAGCCCTCGGGCGCGCGGGACTCAATCGCGTCGATGACGCCTTCCGGGCCGCCCTTGCGGTTCATGCGCACGATCTGCGCCGTCATCGGCAGGCGTTCTTGCTCGTACTGCCACAGCGCGTGCATGGCGTTGTCGCCGGTGAGCAATTTGTCGGCGAGGCAGCGCGCGTCGAGGATCGCCTGCGACGCGCCGTTCGAGCCGACCGGATACATCGGATGCGCGGCGTCGCCGAGCAGCGTGACACGGCCATGCGACCAGCGCGGCAACGGCTCGCGGTCGCACAACGGATATTCCCAGAATTCGCCGGTGGCCTCAATCAGATGCGACACGTCGAGATAAGGCAGCCTGAACTTCTCGACATAGGGGCGCAGGTCATCCCAGCGGCCGGGCCGCGACCAGTCCTCCTTGCGCGGCGGCTCGCCGCCGTCGGAGACCTTCGCCATGACCGCCCAGTTGGTGAGACGGCGGTCCGGCGCCGAGCCGGCGGCGATCGGATAGAGCACGAATTTCGCTTCCATGCCGCCGGCGATGATCATCGAGCGGCCGGTCGCGAATTGCGGCCAGTCCACCGCGCCGCGCCACAGCATGGTGCCGTTCCACAGCGCCGGGCCTTCGTTCGGGAACAGCTTGCCGCGGACGAAGGAGTGGATGCCGTCGGCGCCGATCAGCACGTCGCCGCGCGCGGTCTTGATGTGGCGGCCCTGGCGGTCGAAGAAGTAAGCCGAAACGCCGGACTCGTCCTGCATGAAATGGCCGAGGCGGTGGCCGACGCTGATCTTGCCTTCGCCGAGACGGGCGCGGGCCGCCTGGTAGATGACGCCCTGCAATCGGCCGCGGTGGATCGAAAACTGCGGCACTTCGAAGCCGGCATCGGTGCCGCGCAGTTCGTGCCACACGGTCTGGCCGAAGCGGTTCGCATAAGTGAGTTCGTAGGTGCGGATCGCGACCGCATCGAGCCGCTCGAGCAGGCCGAGATCCTTCAACTCCTTGATCGCATGGGGCAGGGTGTTGATGCCGACGCCGAGTTCGCGGATTGTGTCCGACTGCTCATAGACCTCGCAGTCGATGCCGCGGGCATGACACATCAGAGCCGTGGTCAGTCCGCCGACGCCGCCGCCGATAATGATCGCCTTCATCACGAACACTCGTTGTTACGCGCATTCCCAGCGGTAAATTCATCGCACCCAAGGGGTTAGCGGGCAACCCCGCTCGCACAACAGGGTGAACAGCCGCTCCCTCGGCACGGTCTTTTCCACACGAAGAAGGAACAACAGGCCAGATACTTTAAACCTAAAATATTTAGGTTGCCAATATCGCCTGACTTGCGCAGACTGCCGAGGTCGAGCGATGGAGCGGCCGATGCGTGCGGCAATGCGAACGGTCATTCTGGGCGGCGGCCCGGGCGGCCTTTATTTTGCTATCTCGCTGAAACTGCGTAACCCCGCCCACGAAGTGGTGGTGGTCGAGCGCAACCGGCCCAACGATACCTTCGGCTGGGGCGTGGTGCAGTCGGAAGACACGCTCGGCAATCTCGATGCCAACGATCCCGTCAGCGCCAAGGCGATCCGCGACGGCTTTGTCTACTGGGACGACGTCGCCGTGCACTACCGCGGCGCGGTGATGCGCTCGGGCGGTCACGGCTTCTCCGGCATCGGCCGCATGCGGCTTCTCAACATCCTGCAACAGCGCGCTCAGGAACTCGGCGTCGAGATCCGCTACGAGACCGAGGCGCAGGACGTCTCCGCCTACAAGGACTTCGACCTCATCGTCGGCGCCGACGGCGTCAACTCGCGCGTCCGAGCGCAGTTTGCCGATGTGTTCAAGCCGGATATCGACGTGCGCGCCTGCAAATATATCTGGCTCGGCACGCACCAGAAGTTCGACGACGCCTTCACGTTTATCTTCGAGGAAACCGAGCACGGCTGGGTCTGGGTGCACGCCTACCAGTTCAATGCCGACACAGCGACTTTCATCGTCGAATGCTCCGAAGAGACCTGGAAGAAGTCCGGTTTCGACACGATGTCGACCGACGAGACCATCGCGGCATGCGAGAAGATCTTCGGGCGCTATCTCAAGGGCAACAAGCTGATGTCGAACGCGCGGCATCTGCGCGGCTCGGCCTGGCTCAATTTCAACCGCGTGCTGTGCGAGCGGTGGTCGACCGGCAATGTCGTTCTGCTCGGCGATTCCGCCGCCACCGCGCATTTCTCCATCGGCTCCGGTTCCAAGCTGGCGATGGAAAGCGCCATCGCGCTCGCCAACTATGTCGACACCGAGCCGACCCTGTCCGGCGCCTTTGCGCGTTATGAGGACGAGCGCCGTTTTGAAGTGCTGCGTTTGCAGAGCGCCGCGCGCAACTCGACGGAATGGTTCGAGGAGGTCGAGCGCTACCTGCATCTCGATCCGGTGCAGTTCAATTATTCGCTGCTCACCCGCTCGCAGCGCATCAGCCACGAGAACCTGCGTGAGCGCGACGCCGACTGGCTCGCCGCCGCCGAGATGTGGTTCGAATCGCGCGCCACCGGCGGCGTGCCCAAGGCGGCGCACCGGCCGATGTTCGTGCCCTTGCGCGTGCGCGGCATCGAACTGAAGAACCGCGTCGTGGTCTCGCCGATGGCGCAGTATCGCGCCGTCGATGGCACGCCGACCGACTGGCATCTGGTGCATTACGCCGAGCGCGCCAAGGGCGGCGCCGGGCTGGTGTTCACTGAGATGACCTGCGTATCGCCGGAAGGCCGCATCACGCCCGGCTGCACCGGTATGTATGCGCCGGCGCACGAGGCGGCGTGGAAGCGCGTCGTCGATTTCGTGCACAGCGAAACCGACGCCAAGATCGCGTTGCAGCTCGGCCACGCCGGGCCGAAGGCCTCGACCCAGCTCGGCTGGGAAGACAGCGATGCGCCGCTGGCCACCGGCAACTGGCCGATCGTCTCGGCTTCCGACGTGCCATGGAGCCCGCAGAACCAGACACCGCGCGCGGTGACGCGCGCCGACATGGACAAGATCCGCGACGACTTCGTGCGGGCCGCCGAAATGGGGAACCGTGCCGGCTTCGACTGGCTGGAACTGCATTACGCCCACGGCTACCTGATGTCGGCCTTCATTACGCCGGTGAGCAACAGGCGCACCGACGAGTACGGCGGCAGCCTCGATAACCGCATGCGTTTCCCGCTCGAGGTTTTCCATGCGGTGCGCAAGGTGTGGCCCAATGACAAGCCGATCTCGGTGCGTATCTCCGCCAATGACTGGGTCGGCGCCAACGGCATCACGCCGCAGGACGCCGTCGACATTGCGCGCCTCCTGCACGAGGCCGGTGTCGACATGGTCGATGTCTCGGCCGGACAGACCTCGCGTGACGCCAAGCCGGTCTACGGCCGCATGTTCCAGACGCCGTTCTCGGACCGTATCCGCAACGAGGCCGGCGTCGCCACGCTCGCGGTTGGCAACATCTACGAGCCCGACCACGTCAATTCGATCCTGATGGCCGGCCGCGCCGATCTCGTCTGCCTGGCCCGACCGCACCTCGCCAATCCGTACTGGACGCTGCACGCGGCGGCCGAGGCCAACGAGCGCGGCATCACCTGGCCGAAGCCGTACTGGCCCGGCCGTGACCAGATGTATCGCCTCAAGTCGCGGCCCGACGTCATGACGGGGAAGGTGTGATGGCCCTGCTGGCCGGCAAGCATGCGCTGGTGACAGGCGGCGGCTCCGGCATCGGCGCCGCGATTGCCCGCGCACTCGCCGCCGAAGGCGCGGCGCTGTCGCTCGCCGGCCGCCGCAAGCAGCCGCTCGAGGCGATGGCGAAGCAATTGCCGAACGCGACGGCGATCGTCGCCGACGTGACCCATGAATTCGACTGTCAGGCGATGGCGGATCTCGCGCACTCGGCGCACGGTCCGATCGACATCGTCATCGCCAATGCCGGCATGGCGGCGAGCAGCCCGGCGGCGAAGATCGACGCCGCGCACTGGCAACAGATGATCGGCGTCAATCTCACCGGCGCGTTCAATACGGTTCATGCAACGCTCGCCGACGTCACGCGGCAGCCGGGCGGCCGCATCGTGTTCATTGCCTCGACCGCGGGACTCAAGGGCTATCCCTATGTCGCGGCCTATGTCGCGGCAAAGCATGGCGTCGTCGGCCTGATGCGCGCGCTCAGCATCGAACTGGCGGGCAAGGGCACGACCGTGAATGCGGTATGCCCCGGCTTTACCGAAACGCCGCTGCTTGCCGGCGCCGTCGACAACATCATCGCCAAGACCGGCCGCAGCGCCGAAGCCTCGCGCGCCGAACTGGCGAAGGACAATCCGCACGGCCGGCTGATCACGCCGGAGGAAGTGGCGCAGACCGTCGCTTTTCTCTGCGCGCCGTCGTCCGCTTCCGTGAATGGACAGGCCATCGCCGTAACCGGAGGTCCGGTATGACGACTGCGAAGCTGAATGCCGCTCCGCGACCTCTCAGCAAGCAGCGGCTGCGGCTGTGGCTGCGGTTGTTGCGCGCCGCCCGCGGCATCGAAGGCGAGTTGCGGGAACGGCTGCGCAAGGAATACGCGATCACCATGCCGCAATTCGACGTCATGGCCGCGCTGGCGCGCAAGCAGGGCGGCATGAACATGACCGAGCTGTCGCGCATGCTGATGGTGTCGAACGGCAACGTCACCGGCATTATCGACCGTCTCGCCGCCGAGAAACTGGTGCTGCGTCAGGCGCCGGCGACCGACCGGCGCTCGTTCATTGTGCGGCTGACGCCGAAGGGCGCATCGCAGTTCGCCGTCGTCGCCAGGGCGCATGAAGGCTGGGTCGACGAACTGCTCGCCGATTTCGACGCTGCCGAGGCTGACCATCTGATCGAGATGCTGGGCGGACTTGCTTCGTCCAGCCGGGGAGAAACGCAATCATGACCATGGCCCATCACAAGCCGAGGCATTTCAACTGGCGCGTCGAGGGCAAGGTGGCGGTAATGTCGCTCAAACGCCCGGAGCGCAAGAACCCGATCACCTTCGAGTCCTATGCCGAGATGCGCGATACGTTTCGCGAGCTGGTCTATGCCGACGACATCAAGGCGGTGGTGATCGCCTCGAACGGCGGCAATTTCTGCTCGGGCGGAGACGTGCATGACATCATCGGCCCGCTGCTCGACAGGGACATGAAAGGTCTGCTCGCCTTCACGCGCATGACCGGTGACCTGGTCAAGGCGATGAATGCCTGTCCGCAGCCGATCATCGCCGCGGTGGACGGCGTCTGCGTCGGCGCCGGCGCCATGATCGCGCTGTTCTCCGACATGCGCATCGGCACGCTGGCGGCGAAGACCGCGTTTCTGTTCACCCGCGTCGGTCTCGCCGGATGCGACATGGGCGCCTGCGCCATGCTGCCGCGCGTGATCGGTCAGGGCCGCGCCGCCGAACTGCTCTACACTGGCCGGGTGATG
The DNA here is from genome assembly GCF_001426945.1 of Pseudolabrys sp. Root1462. Taxonomy (GTDB): domain Bacteria; phylum Pseudomonadota; class Alphaproteobacteria; order Rhizobiales; family Xanthobacteraceae; genus Pseudolabrys. Next base: position 157,955 of record NZ_LMFS01000001.1, read on the forward strand.
TCGGCCGAGGAAGGCGAGCGCTGGGGCTTCTTCAACAGGCTGACCGATCCGAGCCAGCTCGAGGCCGACGCCATCGAACTGGCGCAGCGGCTCGCCGCCGGGCCGACCTTCGGCCACATGATGACCAAGACAATGCTGGCGCAGGAATGGTCGATGTCGCTGCCGATGGCGATCGAGGCCGAAGCGCAGGCGCAGGCGATTTGCATGCAGACCCAGGATTTCCGCCGCGCCTACGAGGCCTTCGTCGCCAAGGGCAAACCGGTGTTCGCGGGGGATTGAGCGGTGCCGGACAAGAGCTTCCTCACCTGGCCGTTCTTTGACGACACGCACCGCGCCTATGCAGGCAAGATCGACGCCTGGGCGCAGGCCAATGTGCACGACGTCGATCATCACGATGTCGATGCCGCCTGCCGCAGGCTGGTGACGGCTCTGGGACAGGGCGGCTTCCTGATGCACACCGCGCCGGCGACTGAAGGCGACAAGCTCGACGTTCGCACGCTGGCGCTGTCGCGCGAGACGCTGGCGCGCTATTCCGGCCTCGCCGATTTCGCTTTCGCCATGCAGGGTCTCGGCGCCGGGCCGATCTCGCTGTTCGGCTCACCCGTGCAGCGCGCCGCGTGGCTGCCGAAGACGCGGGCGGGCGAAGCCATTGCCGCCTTTGCGCTGTCGGAAGCCGCGAGCGGTTCCGACGTCGCCAACATCACCACGACGGCGCGACGTGATGGCGACGGCTACGTCATTGACGGCGAGAAGACCTGGATCTCCAACGGCGGCATCGCCGATCTCTATGTCGTCTTCGCCCGCACCGGCGAAGCCCCGGGGGCTAAGGGTCTGTCCGCCTTCATCGTCGAGGGCGCCAATCCGGGCCTGTCCATTGCCGAGCGCATCGAAGTCATCGCGCCGCATCCGCTGGCGCGCATCGCATTCAAGGACTGCCGTGTGCCGGCGTCGTCGCTGATCGGGAAACCGGGCGACGGCTTCAAGATCGCCATGGCGACGCTCGATGTGTTCCGCACCACGGTCGGCGCCGCCGCGCTTGGCTTTGCCCGCCGCGCGCTCGATGAAACCGTGCGCCGCGCCGGTTCGCGGCAACTGTTCGGCGCGCCGCTCGGCGAGCTGCAGATGGTGCAGGGCCATATCGCCGACATGGCGCTCGATATCGATGCCGCGGCGCTGCTGGTCTACCGCGCGGCATGGACCAAGGACATGGGCGCCGCCCGAGTCTCGCGCGAAGCGGCGATGGCCAAACTCTATGCCACCGAAGCGGCGCAGCGTGTCATCGATGCCGCGGTGCAGATCCATGGCGGCGACGGCGTGCGCTCCGGTCATTCGGTCGAGACGCTGTATCGCGAGATCCGGGCGCTGCGCATCTACGAAGGCGCGTCCGACGTGCAGAAAATCATCATCAGCCGGGCAGTCACTTCAATGACGGAGCGATAGGATGCCTGACATCAAACTCGGCCCCACCGCGCATGTCGATACGTTTGCGCGCGACAATCTTCCGGCGTTCGATCTGTGGCCGGAAATCCTGCTCGACCGGCCGGAATTCCAGTATCCCGATTACCTCAACGCCGCGGTCGAACTGACCGACCGCAACGTCGAGCGCGGCTTCGGCGACAACATCGCGCTGATCGGCAATGGCCGCCGCCGCACCTACAAGGAGCTGACCGACTGGTCGAACCGGCTCGCTCATGCGCTGGTCGAGAACTACGGCGTCAGGCCGGGCCATCGTGTGCTGATCCGGTCCGGCAACAATCCGGCACTGGTCGCCGCCTGGCTCGCCGCCACCAAGGCCGGCGCCGTCGTCGTCAACACCATGCCGATGCTGCGCGCCGGCGAACTGACCAAGATCGTCGATAAAGCCGAGGTCAGTCTGGCCCTGTGCGACAGCCGCATCACCGACGAACTGATCGCCTGCGCCAAGACCAGCAAGTTCCTCAAGCAGGTCGTGCCGTTCGACGGCACGCAGAACCACGATGCCGAGCTCGACCGCATCGCGCTCGACAAACCGGTGAAGTTCGATGCGGTGAAGACCGGGCGGGACGACGTCGCGCTGCTCGGATTTACCTCGGGCACCACCGGCGAGCCGAAGGCGACCATGCATTTCCATCGCGATCTCCTGATGATCGCCGACGGCTATGCCCGCGAAGTCCTGCATGTGACGCCGGACGACGTGTTCGTCGGTTCGCCGCCGCTCGCCTTTACCTTCGGCCTTGGCGGGCTGGCGATTTTCCCGCTGCGCTTTGGCGCTGCCGCGACCCTGCTGGAGAACGCGACGCCGCCGAACATGATCCAGATCATCGAGACTTATAAAGCGACGATCTGTTTCACGGCGCCGACCGCCTATCGCGCCATGATGGCGGCGATGGACAAGGGCGCCGATCTGTCGTCGCTGCGCATTGCCGTGTCGGCCGGCGAAACGCTGCCCGCGCCGGTGTTCGAGCAGTGGACGGCGAAGACCGGCAAGCCGATCCTCGACGGCATCGGCTCGACCGAGATGCTGCACATCTTCATCACCAACCGCGTCGGCGATGCGCGCGCCGGCGCCACCGGCAAGCCGGTGGCCGGCTACGTCGCCCGGGTGGTCGATGACGCGATGAACGAGGTGCCGCGCGGCGAGATCGGCCGCCTGGCGGTGCGCGGGCCGACCGGTTGCCGCTATCTCGCCGACAAGCGCCAGACCAATTACGTGCGTGACGGCTGGAATATCACCGGCGACACCTTCAAGCAGGACGCCGACGGCTATTTCCACTTCGTCGCTCGCGCCGACGACATGATCATCTCCGCCGGCTACAACATCGCCGGGCCCGAGGTCGAGGCGGCGCTCCTGTCGCACGCCGATGTGGCGGAATGTGCCGTTATTGGGCACCGCGACGCGGAACGCGGCGAAATCGTCGCCGCCTACGTCGTCCTCAAGCCCAACGTCGAAGCCGATGATCTGTGCCGCAAGAAGCTGCAGGATCACGTCAAGGCGGTGATCGCGCCGTACAAATATCCGCGCGCCTTGCATTTCGTCGCAGCATTGCCGAAGACCCAGACCGGCAAGATTCAGCGCTTCAAGCTACGCGAGCAGACGTGACACCGCATCGAATTTGACGAAGAGCCCGGGATTTCCAATGACCAATAAACTGATTGAAATTCTCCAGCCCGACGGTTGGCTGCCGGCGAAAGGCTACGCCAACGGCATGGCTGCTGAAGGCCGGCAGGTCTTCATCGCCGGGCAGGTCGGCTGGAACGAACGTTGCGAATTCGTCAGCGACGATTTTGTCGATCAGGTCGAGCAGACGCTGAAGAACATTGTCGCGGTGCTCAGGCAGGCCGGTGGCGAGCCGCACCATATCGTACGGCTGACTTGGTATCTGACTGACAAGCGCGAATATCTCGCCCGCCCGAAGGAACTTGGTGAAGCTTACCGTCGTGTGATCGGCCGGCATTTTCCGACGATGTCGGCGATCGTGGTGGTGGCGCTGATCGAGGATCGCGCCAAGGTCGAGATCGAGGCGACCGCGGTTATTCCGCGCGGCTGAGCCGCATCTATCCCGCTTCAGCTCAGGCGCTGCGCCACCGGCTCATTGCTGGAATCCATGGCAAAGGGCGTTTCCGGCTCGTCGCCATCATGGGCCAGCATGTGCCGGTAAAGCTGTTCAAGCCTGAGATAGCGCTCGCGGCTTTCCGCGTCATAAGTCGCGGCGGCCAGTTGCGCGCACGTATTGGCTTGTTGCTGCAGGCGTTTTGCGATCGTCATCGTCGATCCCTCCGACCAAGCGAATGCCGCATTGCACCATCGGTTCCAGTGCATTGCAACAAGAATTCACGCAGACGTCATGGTTCTGCCATGCAAGTTTGCCGGGCAGCCGCGACCGCTTTCAGCGGAGGCCGGCGAAACGGGCGAGCAGAAGCATCACCGCCACGGCAAGAAGTCCGCAACTTATCTGCCAGAACAGTAGCGGATTGCGCTCCAGTAAAGGCACCGGCGCTTCGTCCAGATATTCGGCCCGGGGGTGGCGCAGGTCGAATACGAATTCGGACAACGCCTCGTAGCGCCTGGCGGGATCGGGATGAACCGCGCGCCTGATGGCGCCGTCGACCCAGGCCGGCACCTCGGGATTGATCGTCGCCGCCGGCCGATATCTCAGCTTCTGAAACTGCGACCGCGTTCGCGCCGTGGCGCCGTCCGAGCCATAGGGCAGCCGGCCGGTCAGCATCTGGTAGGCGATGACGCCGAGCGAGAACAGGTCGGAGCGAGGCGTGCCGGTCTCGCCGAGCAGGCACTCCGGCGCTGTGTATTGCACGGTGCCCAGCACCGGCTCGGCGGTGGCCGCGGCCGCGGCCTCCGCAACGCCGGCAATCCGGGTCGAACCGAAGTCGATAATCTTCGCCGTTCCGGTCGCGTCGATCATGATGTTGTGGGGCCGCAGATCCTGGTGAAGCATCTCCAGGCGGTGAAAGGCACCCAGACCGAGGGCGACCTGCTCGACAATCTGCCGCACTGCTTCGAGAGGCGGCTTCGGATTGTCGATGATCCATTGATGCAGGGTCTGGCCTTCGACGAATTCGACGATGGTATAAAGAAAGTTGCGCTTTCGAGTCAGCGTGTGTGGCTTCAAGACGTAAGGGCTGGCGACGCGCCGCGCGACCCATTCCTCCATCATGAATCGCTTCAAGTATTCGGGATCGCCCCGCAGATCGATCGACGGGATCTTCAGCGCCACTGCCGTATTGGCTTCGATATCGACTGCCAGATAGATGTGGCTTCGGCTGCTGGCATGGACTTCCCTGACGATCCGATAGCCGTCGAAGATCCCGCGTGCTTCCGGCAGCGGCGGCAGCGGTAGGTCAGTGGCGGCACCGAGCACTTCGCTGGCGTCGCCGTCCGGCACCTGGTCGATGCGGACGATTTGAATCGTCAGGTTGTCGGTGCTGCCATTGTCATAGGCGTCTTTGACGAGAAGCGTCGCGGCACGATCGAGATCGCCGGCGCCGCGTTCAATCGTCTCGACGATCGTTCGCGCCGGCAGGTGCTCATAGACGCCGTCGGTTGCCAGCACGAAGGTGTCGCCCGTGGTGACCGGCAGGGTGAGATAATCGATTTCGACCTGGGAATCGACGCCCAGCGCCCTGCTGAGGTAACTCTGTTCGGACGAAATGACGACGCGGTTGTCCTGCGTGAGTTGCTCCAGCGACCGCCCGGCGACTCGGTAAACGCGGGTGTCGCCGATGCTGAAGATGTGTGCGGTCGCCGACTTGATGACGATGGCGCTGAAGGTGCAGACGTAGCCCTTGTCCTTATCGTACTGATAGGGACTGTGCCTGGTTTGCGAATTCAGCCAGGAATTGGTAGCCGCCAACACCCGGTGAACCGAGGTCTTCACCGACCAGGTTTCCGAGGTGCAGTAATAGTCGCTGAGAAAGCCCGTCACCGCGGACTCGCTGGCGATGTGGCTGACATTGCTGCTGCTGATGCCGTCGGCCAGCGCGATGGCGGCGCCCTTCAGGCTGAGCTGCGGCTCGTTCGGAACGATGGCGCCGTGAAAATCCTGATTGGCGGCCTTGCGGCCTTTATCGGAATGCTGCCCGATCGAGATGCGCAATTCGCCAGGCATGGTTCATCCGGGCAAAAGGGGGCTTCATTCCGACCGGGAATGAAGCCCCTGAATCTTCGTCAGATCAAGCCGCGACCTTGAGCGTGCGCTTCGGCGCGGTCATGACGTGGGTTGTGTAGAGCGTCAGGCCGGTGAAGGCGAGGCCGCCGACAAGGTTGCCGAGCGCCGTCGGGATCTCGTTCCAGATAAAGTAATCGAGAATTGAGAACTTGGCATGCAGCATCAGGCCGGCCGGGAACAAGAACATGTTCACGACCGAGTGCTCGAACACCATGTAGAAGAACAGGAAGATCGGCATCCACATAGCGATGACCTTGCCCGACACGTTGGTCGATACCATCGCGCCGACGACGCCGGTTGACACCATCCAGTTGCACAGCATGCCGCGGATGAACAAAGTGGCCATGCCGGCGGCGCCGTGCGCTTCGTAACCGAGCGTGCGGCCCTCGCCGATGCTGCCGATCACGGTGCCGACCTTGTCTGGAGCCTGTGTAAATCCGAAGGTCGTGACGAAGGCCATCATGAAGGCGACGGTGAGGGCGCCTGCGAAGTTGCCGACGAAGACGAGGCCCCAGTTGCGCAGCACACCTTTCACCGTGACGCCCGGGCGCTTGTCGAGCAAGGCAAGCGGCGCCAGCACGAACACGCCGGTCAGCAAATCGAAGCCCAGCAGATAGAGCATGATGAAGCCGACCGGGAAAAGTATGGCGCCGGCCAGCGGCTGCCCCGTGTTCACGTTGATAGTCACGGCCATCCAGGCGGCCAGCGCGAGAATGGCGCCGGCCATATAGGCGCGGATGACGGTGTCCCGGGTCGACATGAAGACCTTGGACTCGCCGGCGTCCACCATCTTCGTGACAAATTCAGAAGGCACCAGATATGACATTGCGTCTCCTTTTCTCGCGTTCGATTCGCGGCGCACCACAGCGGCGACATCGCGGCTCGCGAGAAACTGACGGCCTCTCAATCCGGTGGGACATGGTCGATTGTTGTGACCACATCGGGAGCGCCGGGCGGACCCGCCGGGCAGCTCCCGCGTTCACACGCGGTGTCCTCGATTTGAGAATGCGCCAGCGCCAGCTGAGCCAAAATATCAGCTGTGGTCGCCATTGACCGCTGCGGTCGTCATTGACCTTGGAACTACAAAGCAATCGCTGTGCCAATAGCTGCCGCGCCGTAAACGTCGCCGCTTTTTAAATAAATTTCGTGATCCCGGCCGGCATTGTCCCAAGGCGGTGCGTCGGTATGGTGAGAATTGTTGCCTATTAATTGGCCGCGTCCTGCACATTAGTGCGACAACACAACTTCAAAAAGACGGTTATCGTTGGCACCGACCATGTTCGCTCAAGGAGACAACGATGAACCGTGCCGACCTCACCGAGAAGCTTCTCGATATCAAGCGTGAGAAGGGGTGGACCTGGAAATACATCTGCGACCAGATCGGCGGCATGTCGCCGATCCTGATCACCGGCGCAATCCTCGGGCAGATGAAGCTGACGAAGCCGCAGGCCGCCAAGGCCGCCGAACTCTTTGGGCTGTCCAAGTCGGAACAGACGCTGATCAATGAGACGCCGATGCGAGGCACTGGAACACCGATGCCGCCGACTGATCCGCTGATCTACCGTTTCTACGAGATGATCCTCGTCAACGGCCCGGCGTTGAAGGCGCTGATCGAAGAGGAGTTCGGCGACGGCATCATGTCGGCGATCGACTTCGACATGGACATCACGCGGCAGACTGACCCCAAGGGCGATCGAGTCAAGATCGGCCTGACCGGCAAATTCCTGCCGTACAAATACTATGGCGCAACGGGCAATGCGCTGGCTGTCGGTCTCAAGGAGGATTGAGTCGATCGCGCCCGCTCGCGGCGGCGGGCGCATGGAATAGTTTTTGCATCGTCATTGCGTGGGAGGGTCGGCAGGCGGCGCGAGCCGGCTGCCTGGGAACCGCTTTCTGTTTCGCAGGATGGAGAACCCGAATGACTCCCGAGCAAGTGACGATGGTGCAGGACAGTTTCAAGAAAGTGGTGCCGATTGCCGGCACAGCAGCGGATCTGTTCTACAACCGGCTTTTCGAGATCGCGCCGGATGTGCGGCCTCTGTTTCCTCACGATCTCAGCGAACAGAAGAAGAAGCTGATCGCGATGCTCGCCACCGCGGTCACCAATCTGCACCAGGTCGAGACGATCCTTCCGGCCGTCGAAAACCTCGGCAAGCGCCACGTCGCCTATGGTGTTACCGACAAGATGTACCAGCCGGTCGGCGCCGCGTTGCTCTGGACGCTCGAGCAGGGCCTGGGTCCTGACTTCACCCCGGAACTCAAAGGCGCCTGGACGGAGACCTACATGGCCCTCGCGGGCGTGATGCAAAAGGCCGCGGCCACCGTGGCGCCTCCACCGCTTGCGGAGAAAAAGGGCTTTTTCGCCCGCATGTTCGGCTAGTTAGCCGACCCGGTCGGCGCCCAAGCGCGCGCCGCCGGCATGGAATAGGTCTTGCATGAAGAGAGCCCAGGAACAGAAGGCGTTAGCCCGCGTGCCCCGATACCGTGGCGCGGCGGCGGAGATCGTGTCAGTGGCGGAAACTCGCAAAGGTCCGGAGCCCGGCTCCCCGCCACAGGGCGGTCCGCGCGATGCGTCGCTGAAACTCGTCATCGTCGACGAAAGCCCGATCCGCGCCGCCATCCTGGAAGACGGCCTGCGCGAGGCCGGCTTCGTCCAGGTCGAGCGGATCACCGAAACGCGCAATCTGCTCGCGCGCATCTACGCGCTCGACCCCGACGTCATCCTGATCGATCTGGAAAACCCGAGCCGCGACGAACTCGAGCAGATGTTTCAAGTTAGCCGCATCGTCAAGCGGCCGATCGCCATGTTTGTCGACCAGAGCGACACTGCCTCGATCCAGGCCTCGGTCGACGCCGGCGTGTCGGCCTATATCGTCGGCAATCTGCAGAAAGATCGGATCAAGACCATCCTCGATCTCTGCATCTCGCGCTTCAACGCCTTCTCCCGCCTGCAAAGCGAGCTGGACGAGGCCAAGGGCGCGCTCCAGGAGCGCAAGATCATCGATCGCGCCAAGGCCGTGCTGATGAAGGCCAAGGGTCTTACCGAAGAGCAGGCCTATTCGCTCATGCGCAAGACGGCGATGAACGAGAACAAGAAGATCGCCGACATCGCGCAGTCGGTTCTCACCGCGGCGGAGCTATTCAAATGAAGACCCATCTGCGCATCGGCTACATCCCGCTGATCGACGCCACGCCGATTCTGGTCGCCGCCGATCACGGCTTTGCCGAGGCCGAAGGGCTCACCATCGATCTCGTCCGCGAGGTCTCCTGGTCGAACGTCCGCGACAAGCTCAACCTGGGCCTGTTCGACGCGTCGCATATGCTGGCGCCATTGCCGGTCGCGTCGAGTCTCGGCATCGGCCACGTCAAAGTGCCGCTGATTGTGCCCTTTACGCTGGCCCTCAACGGCAACGCCATCACCGTTTCTCCGTCGCTTTACAGCGAGCTCGCGGCGGTGGCCGACGGCGACATCACCGATCCGCGCGTCTCGGCGCGGGCGCTGCACCGCGTCGTCGCCGATCGCCGCGCGCGCGGCGCGCCGGTTCTGAATTTCGGCATGACATTCCCGTTCTCCAACCACAATTATCAGCTCCGCTTCTGGATGGCGGCGGGCGGCGTCGATCCCGATGAGGATGTCCGTCTCGTCGTCCTGCCGCCGCCTTACATGGTGGAAAGTCTGACCAGCGGTCACGTCGATTGCTTCTGTGTCGGCGCGCCGTGGAATTCCGTCGCTGTCGATAACGGCGTTGGACACATCCTGCATTTCGGCTGCGACATCGTGCGCCGCATGTCGGAGAAGGTACTGGCCGTTCGCGAGAACTGGGCGAACGACAATCCGGATACCTTGTCCGCATTGATCCGCGCGCTGGCGAAGGCCGCCGCCTTTGCCGAAGATCCGGCCAATCTCGCCGCGGTCTGCGAGACGGTGGGCGTGCGAGTCGGCGCCGATGCCGAAGTGATCTCCCGCACCCTCAAGGGCGCGCTGAAGACAACGACCGAAGGCGAGACGCGCTCGAGCGACGAATACATCCTGCTGGAACGAGGGCAGGCGAACCGGCCCGACACAGCGCATGCCGCCTGGATGTATGCCGACATGGTGCGCTGGCGGCAAGCGCCGCTCAGCGCCGAACACCGCGCCATCGTGGAGAGCGTCTTCCGGCCTGAACTGTACGATCGCGCCGTCGGCCACGCGCCGCCGGCCGAGGTGATCGATCCGCCGGACCGCATCGGCGCCTTTGTCGGCCCCGCCTTTGTGCCGTCTGACATCGCTGGCTACCTGGATTCGTGGCGCTCGCGCCCGAACGGCCGGCCGCGCCTCACCGTCGTACGCTGATCTTGCACTGCACAAAAAGTTTGCAGGCTGCGCACCACTCGGGCACGGCATAAAGCCGAGCACCTCTGCTGCCATTACTCGAACTCATTGATCTATAGGGCGTTTTAATGCCGCCCAGATCTGGCACGCGTCTTGAATATGAAAGATGACGAAGCGCGCCGCGTATGCGCCGCGCTTCGGGTCCAACGAGGGGCCAACGGGCAACGCCGCTGTCTTCGGTTCGCGCTTAGAGCGCTGCCGCGAGACTGCGGCTTTTTTGTTTGGGCACGTGCCGAAAGGATAATGGGAATGACGACGCAGAGCGATGACAAGCCCTCCCGCCGCCCAATTCGCGGCGGAGTCGGCCGCCGCACGTTTCTCAAGCAGAGCGTCAGCCTGGCGGCCATTGCCGGGCTTGCTCCGGCCTTCGACATATTCATGCCGCACGTCGCGCGGGCGGCAATTAAGCCGGAAAAGGAAGAACTCAAGTTCGGCTTCATCAAGCTGACCGACATGGCGCCGATCGCCATAGCCAAGGAGAACGGCTACTTCGAGGATGAAGGCCTTTTCGTCTCGGTCGAGGCGCAGGCGAATTGGAAGGTTCTGCTCGACCGCGTCATCACCGGCGAACTCGACGGCGCGCATATGCTCGCCGGTCAGCCGCTCGGCGCGACCATCGGCGTCGGCACCAAGGCGCATGTGATCACGCCGTTCTCGATGGATCTGAACGGCAACGGCATCACGGTCTCCAACGCCATCTGGGAGCAGATGAAGCCGTTCGTGCCGACGGGAGCAGACGGCAAGCCGGTGCATCCGATCAAGGCTGACGCGCTCAAGAAAGTGGTCGAAAAATTCAAGGCTGACGGCAAGCCGTTCAACATGGGTATGGTGTTCCCGGTCTCCACCCACAACTATTATTTGCGCTACTGGCTCGCCGCGGCCGGCATCAATCCTGGCTTCTATTCGCCGAGCGACATCACCGGGCAGATCATGGCCGACGTGCTGTTGTCGGTGACGCCGCCGCCCCAAATGCCGGCGACGCTCGAAGCCGGCACCATCCTCGGCTATTGCGTGGGCGAACCCTGGAATCAGCAGGCGGTGTTCAAGGGCATCGGCGTGCCGGTGATCACCGACTATGAAATCTGGAAGAACAATCCCGAAAAGGTGTTCGGTTTCTCCGCCGACTTTCAGAAGAAAAATCCCAACACCGTGCTTGCCGCGACGAAGGCGCTGATCCGCGCCGGCATGTGGCTCGACGAGAACAACAACGCAAATCGTCTGAAAGCCGTGAGCATCCTGGCCAAGCCCGAATATGTCGGTGCCGATGCCAAGGTGATCGCCAATTCGATGACCGGCACCTTCGAATACGAGAAGGGCGACAAGCGCAGCGTGCCCGATTTCAACGTGTTCTTCCGCTACTTCGCGACCTATCCCTATTACTCCGACGCCACCTGGTTCCTGACGCAAATGCGGCGCTGGGGCCAGATCGCCGAAGCCAAGACCGACTCCTGGTACGCCGACGTCGCCAAGGACGTTTACCGGCCCGACATCTACCTCGCCGCGGCGAAGCTTCTGGTCGCTGAAGGTAAGGCGAAGAAGAGCGACTTCCCGTGGGACACCGACGGCTACAAGGCTCCCAACAAGGACTTCATCGACGATGTCGCATACGACGGCAAGAAACCGAACGAGTACCTCAAGAATCTCGGCATCGGCCTGAAGGGCGACCAGAAAATCTCCGGCACCAAAGTGGTCGCCAACTGAGGAAGGCGGCCGGGCGAATATCCTCGCCGCCCGGCCGCCGTCCGTTTGAATTTTCTGAGCATGCAAGGTGAAAGTGAATGTCTACCGCCAGCGATATTCTGTCCAGGCCCGCCGTTTCGGCCGACACCGCGCGAGCCGTGAGGCGCGAACGCTGGCAGACGCGGATTTCGCGCGTGGCCGGCTTTTTCAACATGGTTGGTCTCGGCTTCGTGGTGCCGATCCTGCGCATCGCCGCCGGCGAAAACGTCAAGCCGCAGTTGAAGGAGCTGTGGCGCTCTTTCGGCATTCCGGTCGCGGCCATTGTCATTTTCCTCGCCGCCTGGGGCTTCCTGGCGCCGAAGGTGAAAACCAGCCTCGGCACCTTGCCGGGGCCGGCGGAAGTCTGGCAGCAGGCCGGTAATTTGTGGTCGAGCCATTTCGCCGAGCGCGCCAAAGAACACGCCTTTTACGAGCGGCAGGAAAAGCGCAACGCGCGTTTGCTGGCCGACGACCCGAAGGCGGAAGTGAAGATCAGGTCCTACACCGGCGCACCGACCTTCATCGATCAGATATTCACTAGTCTCGAGACCGTGTTCGCGGGCTTCGTGTTCGCAACCTTGTTCGCGGTACCACTCGGTGTGCTGTGCGGCCTGTCGAAGACCGTGAACACCGCGATCAACCCGCTGGTGCAGATTTTCAAGCCGGTGTCGCCGCTCGCCTGGCTGCCGCTGGTCACCATGGTGGTCAGCGCGCTTTACGTCTCGGCTGATCCATTATTCCCGAAATCCTTCCTGGTCTCGGCGATCACGGTGACCTTGTGCTCGCTATGGCCGACCTTGATCAATACGGCGGTCGGCGTCGCCTCGATTGACAAGGACCTCATCAATGTCGGCCGTGTGCTGCGGCTGTCTTGGTATACCAAGGTGGTGAAGATCGTGCTGCCGTCGTCGCTGCCGCTGATCTTCACCGGCCTACGGCTGTCGCTCGGCGTCGGCTGGATGGTGCTGATCGCCGCGGAAATGCTGGCGCAGAACCCGGGCCTCGGAAAATTCGTCTGGGACGAGTTCCAGAACGGCTCCTCCGCCTCACTGTCGCGCATCATGGTGGCGGTGTTCACCATCGGTATCATCGGCTTTCTGCTCGATCGCGTGATGCTGGCGTTCCAGGTGGCGTTCACCCAGTCGACGACCCGTTAGAGCGCGCATGATCCCCAGAAGTGGATACCGGTTTTCGGATCAGATCATGCGCACAAGAAAGTAGTCCAATGCCCATTCTCGAACTCAAGCAGGCCTCGAAGTCCTACGGCGAGGGCGATCAGCGGGCGCGTGTTCTCAAGAACGTGTCGCTTTCGGTCGAAGACGGCGAATTCGTCGCCATCGTCGGCTTTTCCGGTTCGGGCAAGACCACGCTGATCAGCCTGATGGCCGGCTTGACCGCGCCGGATGCCGGCGAGGTGCTGTTCAAGGGCAAGCAGGTACAGGAGCCCGGCCCCGAACGTGGCGTCGTGTTCCAGAGCTATTCGCTGATGCCGTGGCTCTCAGTGCGGGGCAACATTGCGCTCGCGGTCGATGCTGCCTTCGCCGGAAAGCCATCGGCGGAGCGCCGCGAACGCACCGCGCGCTATGTCGGCATGGTCGGGCTGTCGCATGCGATGGAACGCAAGCCGGCGGAACTGTCGGGCGGCATGCGTCAGCGCGTCGCGGTGGCGCGCGCGCTCGCTATGGATCCGGAAGTACTTCTGCTCGACGAGCCATTGTCGGCGCTCGACGCGCTGACCCGCGCCAAGCTGCAAACCGAGATCGAGGATATCTGGTCGCAGGAGAAGAAGACCGTCGTCCTCATCACCAACGACGTCGATGAGGCGATCTTGCTCGCTGACCGCATCATTCCGCTCAATCCGGGCCCCGATGCCAGCTTCGGGCCGGAATTCAGCGTGCCGTTCGAACGGCCGCGTGACCGCACGGCAATGAATTCGAGCCCGGCATACAAGAAGCTGCGCGCCGCGATTACCGAATACTTGATGGATGCCGGCATCCAGCGCGCCGCCGTCAGTGAGAAAGCGGGCGAGCTGCCGAACATCCTGCCGGTCCGTTTCGATTCTGGCCCGCCGCCGGCCTACAAGCAGGCCGCCGAGACGCCGTTCGATCAGCGCTATGTTGAGTTCTACGACGTGCACAAGGCGTTTCCGACGCCGAAAGGGCCGCTGACCGTGGTCGACGGCTTCGACCTCTTGATGAAGAAGGGCGAGTTCATTTCACTGATCGGCCATTCCGGCTGCGGCAAATCGACGGTGCTGTCGATGGTCGCCGGATTGCAGAACGTGACTTCCGGCGGCATCGTCCTCGACAACAAGGAAGTGGCGAGCGCGGGCCCGGACCGCGCCGTGGTGTTCCAGGCGCCGTCGTTGCTGCCGTGGATGACGGCGCGAGAGAACGTCGCGCTCGGCGTCGATCGCGTCTATCCGCATGCGTCGAAGGCCGAGCGTGACGATATCGTCACTTACTACCTCTCGCGCGTCGGTCTCGCCGACGCTATGGGCAAGCGCGCTAACGAACTATCGAACGGCATGAAGCAGCGCGTCGGCATCGCACGCGCCTTCGCGCTGTCGCCGAAGCTGCTGTTGCTCGACGAACCCTTCGGCATGCTGGATTCGCTGACGCGATGGGAGCTGCAGGAGGTGCTTATGGAAGTGTGGTCACGCACGAAGGTGACGGCGATCTGTGTTACCCACGATGTCGACGAGGCGATTCTGCTCGCCGACCGCGTCGTGATGATGACCAACGGTCCGAATGCCCGCATCGGCAAGATCATGAGCGTCGATATCGAGCGCCCGCGCACGCGCCGCGCTCTGCTCGAGCACACGCGTTACTACGAATACCGCGATGAGCTGCTGACCTTCCTCGAAGACTTCGAACACGGCGCTGGCGGCAAGCCAGCGGCGTCTGTCGCAGCATGACGGGAGGCATTGGGCCCGGAACCATGAGCGAACCTCTCGTCATCATCGGCAACGGCATGGCCGCCGCGCGTCTGGTTGAGGAACTCAACAAGCGTTCACTCGGCCGTTATGCCATCGCCGTGATCGGCGAGGAGCCGCGGCTTGCCTATAACCGGGTGCTGCTGTCCTCGGTGCTGGCGCGTGAGGTGTCGCGCGGCGATATTGAACTCAAGACGGCCGCCTGGTGGCGCAAGCATGGCGTGACGCTGCTCTACGGCCACCGCGCCGTGTCGATCGATGCCGATATCCGGCGGGTCAGGCTCGCCAATGGCGCGACCCTGCCGTTCGCCAAGCTGGTGCTGGCGACGGGCTCGCGCGCGATCAGGCTCAATGTGCCGGGCATGGACTTGCCGGGCGTCATCACCTTCCGCGATCTCGGCGATGTCGCGTCGATGGAGCAGGCGGCGAAGACGCACAAGCGTGCCGCGGTGATCGGCGGCGGCCTGCTCGGGCTCGAGGCGGCCTATGGCCTCGCCAAAGCCGGCATGGACGTGTCGGTCATCCACCTGATGGACCGGCTGATGGAGCGCCAGCTCGATGCGCGCGCTTCCGCCATGCTGAAAGATACTGTCGAGGCCAAAGGCATCGCCGTGCACCTCAATGGCGAGACGGCGGCGATCAAGGGCGACCGCCGCGCCGGCCAGGTGCTGCTGAAAGACGGTCGCTCCATCGACGCCGATCTGGTCGTGGTCGCCGCCGGCATTCGCGCCAACAGTGACCTCGCGGTGACCGCCGGCCTCGACATCAATCGCGGCATCGCCGTCGATGATCATCTGCAATCGACCAAGGCCGATATCTACGCGATCGGCGAATGCGCCGAGCATCGCGGCGTCTGCTATGGGCTGGTCGAGCCGGCCTACGAGCAGGCGCGTGTTCTGGCCGCCCATCTCGCCGGCGAGAAGGCTGCATATGCGGGCAGCGTGCTCGCCACCAATCTGAAAGTGTCTGGCGTCAACGTGTTCTCCGCCGGCGACTTCACCGGAGCGCCGGGCACCGAAAGCATCGTGCTCAGCGACCGCGGTCTTGCGACTTACAAGAAGCTTGTCCTCAAAGACGGCCGTCTGGCCGGCGCGGTTCTGTTCGGCGATACGCTCGACGGTCTCTGGTATTCCGAGCTGATCCGCACCGGGGCGGCGATCGGCGCGATGCGCAGCGACCTCATCTTCGGCCGAGCGCTGGCCGAGCGTTCCTTGGCCGAGGCTGCGCCGCCACAGCCCAAACCTCTCGCGGCTTGAGGTCGGTTATGTCCAGCGACTTCTCTCCCGATCAGAAACGCTATCTCGAAGGCTTTGCTTCGGGCTTGACCGCGGCGCGGGCCGCGCGCGGCACTTTACCCAAAGGCGGAAGTGGCGAGCCGAGCGGGCCCGACGCCATCCATATCAAGGCGCAGGACGCCACTCTCGCTAAAGGCGGCAAGCTCAACGACCAGGAAAAGATCAAGCGCGAACTGCATCCGTTCGATGCCTATGAGCGGCTGAAGGATCAGGCGCGCAAGAACGAGGCGCCGAAAACCGCCGACAATTTCCGCTGGCGCTATTACGGCCTGTTCTACGTTGCGCCGGCGCAGTCCTCTTATATGTGCCGGCTGCGCATTCCGAACGGAATCCTCAAGCATTGGCAGCTTGCGGGCCTCGCCGATCTCACCGATCGCTGCGCCGGGCCGTATAGCCACGTGACCACGCGTGCCAACCTGCAGATCCGCGAGATCGAGCCAAAGAACGCCCTCGAGGTCGTTGAAGGCATCATGGAACTGGGCCTCGGGTCGCGCGGCTCCGGCGCCGACAACATCCGCAACGTCACCGGCACCGCGACCGCCGGCATTGATCCGCAGGAGTTGCTCGACACGCGGCCTTATGCCCGCGAGTGGCATTATCAC
This sequence comes from Pseudolabrys sp. Root1462, assembly GCF_001426945.1. Lineage (GTDB taxonomy): Bacteria > Pseudomonadota > Alphaproteobacteria > Rhizobiales > Xanthobacteraceae > Pseudolabrys. Next base: position 174,541 of record NZ_LMFS01000001.1, read on the forward strand.
ATTCTCAATGAGCGCGCGCTCTATGGGCTGCCGCGCAAGTTCAATGTCGGCTTCGACGGCGCGGGGCGCATCCCGGTTCTCGAGGACACCAACGACATCGGCTTCCAGGCCGTCGAGGTCAAGCCAGGCTTCGGCGTCGAGTCTGGCGTCTATTTCCGTCTGGCGCTCGGCGGCATCACCGGCCACCGCGATTTTGCCCGCGACACCGGCGTCATCCTCAAGCCGGAGGAGGCGACACCGATCGCCGACGCCATCGTCCGCGTCTTCATCGAGCACGGCGACCGTACCGACCGCAACAAAGCCCGGCTGAAATATGTGCTCGACGCCTGGGGCTTCGAGAAATTCCTCGCGCATGTCGAGGAAAAGCTCGGCCGTAAGCTCGTGCACGTCACGGCCGAAGCCATTGCTCCGCGCCCGGCCTTCGATCGCAGTGCGCATATCGGCGTGCATCCGCAGAAGCAGGCAGGGCTCAACTGGATCGGCGTGGTGTTTCCGGTCGGCAAGATAGACACGGCGCAGATGCGCGGGCTTGCCAAGGTAGCGCAGGAGTTCGGCGACGGCGATATCCGCCTCACCGTATGGCAGAACCTGCTGATCTCCGGCGTCGCAGATGCGCGCGTGCGCGAGGCGGTCGCGGCCATCGAAGCATTGGGTCTCAAAACGGAGGCGACGCCGATCCGCGCCGGACTGATTTCATGCACCGGCGCGACCGGTTGCCGTTTCGCCGCCGCGCATACCAAGGAGGATGCCGAAGCTATTGCGCAATGGTGCGAGCCGCGCGTCAGGCTCGACAGCCCGGTCAACATCCATCTGACCGGCTGCCATCATTCCTGCGCGCAGCACTATATCGGCGATATCGGACTGATCGCCTGCAAGATCGACGCCGGCGACGACGCTGATCCGGTCGAGGGCTATCACATTCTCATCGGCGGCGGTTTTGGACCGGAGGCGGCGATCGCGCGAGATCTCTATCGCGACGTCAAGGCGACGGATGCGCCGCGCATCATCGAGCGCATGCTCAAGAGCTATCTTGCTCACCGCGAGGCGGACGAGACATTTCTCGCGTTCTCACGCCGACATGATGCCGAGGCGTTGCAGGCGATGTTCAAGGCGGAGCACAGCGAATGACGCAGAACGTGCCTTCACCGCTGCCGTCGCTGGTGCCGGAGACCGCGCCCTTCACCGAGGAGCAGCGCTTCTGGCTCAACGGCTTCTTTGCCGGTCTGATCGCGCTGGACAGCACCGGGGTCACGGCGCTGTCGACCGATCAGGCTGCGGCTCTGCTGAGCGGCGCGCCAGGCGCGAATGCCGAAGACGATGACGGCGGTGCGCCGTGGCACGACCAGACTTTGCCCATCACGGAGCGCATGAAGCTCGCAGAAGACAAGCCGCTGCGCTGGAAGATGATGGCGGCCATGGCACAGCAGGACTGCGGCCAGTGCGGCTATGACTGCAAGAACTACTCGGGCGCCATCATTTCCGGCACCGAGACTCGGCTGAACCTTTGCGTGCCGGGCGGCAAGGAAACCGCGCGCATGGTCAAGGCGCTCTATGAGCAGATCGGCAGCGAACCGAAGGCCTCGGCGCCGGTGGTTCCCGCCGCCGTGGTCGAGCCGGTGGTGAAGGCGAAAGCCGGCACCTCGCGTGACAATCCGTCGGTGGCCAGGGTTCTGTCGCGCACGCTGCTCAACAAACCCGGCTCCGAAAAGGAGACATGGCACGTTGAAATCGATCTCACCGGCTCCGGCATAGAGTACCAAGTCGGCGACGCTTTCGGCCTGTTTCCGCACAATGATCCGATGCTGGTCGAGCAGGTGATGAAGGCGCTCGGTGCGCCGCCGGATCACGACATCGGCGGCCGCACTTTGCGCCAGGTGCTGACCGACAGCGTGTCGCTGTCGCCGGCGCCGGACATGCTATTCCAGCTTTTCTCCTACATCACCGGCGGCGACCGGCGGAAGAAGGCGCGCGCGCTGGCGACCGGCGATGATCCGGACAAGGACGCCGCGACCCTGGACGTTCTGGCGGCGCTGGAGAAGTTCACCGGCACGGCGCCCGATCCGGAAGCCTTCATCGAAGCCCTCGATCCGATGCAGCCGCGGCTTTATTCGATCTCGTCATCGCCGAAGACCGATCCGAATCGTGTCACCCTGACGGTTGATACCGTGCGCTACACGATCAAGAACAGGCAACGGCTCGGCGTCTGTTCGACGCTGCTCGCCGAGCGCATCGATCCCGGCGCGGTGCTCAAGGCTTATGTGCAGAAGGCGCACGCTTTCGCGCTACCGGCCGACCCGAATGTGCCGATCATCATGATCGGCCCCGGCACTGGCGTTGCGCCGTTCCGCGCCTTCCTGCAGGACCGCATGGCGGATCAGGCGCCCGGGCGCAACTGGCTGTTCTTCGGCCACCAGCGCTCGGCTTGCGACTTCTTCTATGAGGAAGAGATGAAGGCAATGCGCGCCTCCGGCCTGCTGACCCGGCTTTCGCTCGCCTGGTCCCGCGACGGCGACGAGAAGATCTACGTGCAGGACCGTATGCGCGAAACCGGCCGCGACCTCTGGGCCTGGTTGAGCGAAGGCGCGCATGTCTATGTCTGCGGCGATGCGAAGCGCATGGCCAAGGATGTCGAACTGGCGCTGGTGGATATCGTTGCGCAGCACGGGGGCAAGCCCGGCGAGGAGGCGGTGCTGTTCGTCTCCGACCTGAAGAAGAAGGGCCGCTACCAGCAGGACGTTTATTGATGAACGCGCCGGCGCAGCATCCGGCCGCGGTGCGCACCACCTGTCCGTATTGCGGCGTCGGCTGTGGCGTGCTGGCCAAGCCCGATGGCCGTGGCGGCGCGGTGATCGCCGGCGACCCGGAGCATCCGTCGAACTTCGGTCGGCTGTGCTCGAAAGGCGCGGCGCTCGGCGAAACGCTTGGCCTTGAAACGCGGCTTCTACATCCGATGCTGCGGCAGAACGGCGCGCTGAGGCGCGCAGGCTGGGACGACGCGCTCGACCGGGTGGGGGACGGCTTTTCCCGGATCGTGAAGGAGCATGGCCCGGACTCGGTCGCCTTCTATCTCTCGGGACAACTGCTCACCGAGGACTACTATGTGGCCAACAAGCTGATGAAGGGCTTCATCGGCAGCGGCAACGTCGATACCAATTCGCGCCTGTGCATGGCGTCATCGGTCGCCGGCCATCGCCGCGCTTTCGGCGCTGATACGGTGCCAGGCACCTATGCCGATCTCGACGAGGCGGACCTTATCGTGCTGGTCGGCTCCAACGCGGCGTGGTGTCACCCGGTGCTGTACCAGCGGATGATCGCCAACAAGCGCGAGCGCGGGGCAAAGCTCGTCGTGATCGATCCGCGCCGCACCGCGACGGCCGAGGAGGCCGACTTGTTCCTGCCGGTCGCGCCCGGCATGGACACCGCCTTGTTCTGCGGGCTGCTGGTGCATCTCGCCGGGACGCAGGCTTTCGACTCCGCCTATGTCGATTCCTACACCACCGGTTTCGCCGAGGCGCTGATCCGTGCGCGCGAGATCGCTCCGGACGCCAAGGCGGCCGCGCAGCTTGCCGGCCTCGCGCCGTCCGATGTTGCGCGCTTTTTCGACCTGTTCACATCAACGCCAAAGGTGGTCACTTGCTTTTCGCAAGGTGTGAACCAGTCCGCCCAGGGCACCGACAAGGTGTCGTCAATCATTAATTGCCATCTCGCCACCGCCCGCATCGGCAGGGCTGGCATGGGGCCATTCTCGCTCACCGGTCAACCGAATGCGATGGGTGGACGGGAGGTCGGTGGCCTCGCCAATCAACTGGCGGCGCATATGAGCTTCTCGGCTGTCGAGATCGACCGCGTCGGCCGCTTCTGGAACGCCGCGGCGATGGCGCAACGCGAGGGCCTCAAGGCAGTCGACATGTTCGACGCCGTTTCCCGCGGCGAAATCAAGGCGTTATGGGTGATGGCGACCAACCCGGCGGTGTCGCTGCCACGCGCCGGCTTCGTGCGCGACGCGCTCGGCAAGCTCGAGCTGTTGGTCGTCTCCGAGAATGTCACCAGTAACGACACGGTGCGCGCCAATGCCCATGTGCTGTTGCCGGCGGCGGCCTGGGGCGAGAAGGATGGCACCGTGACCAACTCGGAACGGCGCATCTCGCGGCAGCGGCCGTTCCTGTCGCTGCCCGGCGAGGCGCGGCCGGACTGGTGGATCGTCACCCAGGTCGCCCGCCGCATGGGCTTTGCCGACGCCTTCGCCTACCGAAGCGCCGCCGACGTGTTCCGCGAACACGCCGCCCTGTCGGAGTTCGAGAATGACGGCGCGCGCGATTTCGATATCGGCGCGCTCGCTCAGATCGGCGACAACGCGTTCGACGCGATGCCGCCCGTGCAATGGCCGGCGCGCGCCGGCGTCGCCAAGAACGAAACGCGGTTCTTCGCCGACGGCCGCTTCTATACGGCCGACGGCAAGGCCCGCATGATCGCGCCGGAGATGCCGCGGCCACAGGCCGACCTGTCGGCGGAATTTCCGTTCCGGCTCAACACCGGCCGCGTTCGCGATCAGTGGCACACGATGACGCGCACCGGTTTGAGTCCGCGTCTCGGCGCGCATTTGCCCGAACCTTTCGTCGAGGTGCATCCGGACGACGCGGCGGAGAACGGGCTGCGTTCCGGCGGCTTCGCGCGGCTGACGTCGCCATACGGAAGTTGCGTCCTCAAGGTGATCGTCAGCGAAGGCCAGCGGCGCGGTTCGCTGTTCGCGCCAATCCATTGGAGCGATGAATATGCATCGGCGGCGCGCGTCGGCGGGCTTGTGACGCCGGCCGTCGATCCTTATTCCGGCCAGCCGGAAGCGAAGGCGACGCCGGTTTCCGTCGCGCCCGTCGAATTCAAGTATCGCGGCTTCGCCTTGTCGCGGCACAGGCTGACGATGCCGGCAGGCTGCTGGTGGGCGCGCGCCGCGGTGGCGGGCGGTGAGGGCGTGCTGCTGGCGAGCGATGATGCGCCGGATGATTGGCGCGCCCGGGCGCGGTCGGCTTTCGGCGCGGACTGCGAGATCGCTGAATATATCGATGCGCCGGCCTCGATCTATCGCATGGCCGCTTTCGACGGCGGCCGTCTCGTCGGATGCCTGTTCATCGGCCCCGCCGCGCATGCACCGCAATGGGATGCGGTGAAAGCCCTGTTCGAAGTTGAACACCTCGGCGCCACTCAGCGCCGCGGTGTACTGTCGGGCAAATCGACCGATGGTCTCGCCGAGCCTGGACCGGTGGTCTGCGCCTGCTTTGGCGTCGGCCTCAATACAATTCGCGCGGCGTTGCGCGACAGCACGGCCACGACTGTCGAAGACATCGGCAAGGCTTTGCGCGCCGGCACGAACTGCGGCTCGTGCCTGCCTGAACTGAAAAAGATCGTCAGCGAAAAAAGTTGCGTCGCGCAGCCGGCGTGACGCGTGCGACGATCACTGCGAGCAACCAGCAACGCTGTCGCGTCCGGCGTGCACGCGCCTCGATCACCATCGCGTTCATGTGAAAGGCCCGCACTTTGTGGGCGCAATAGGCATTGACCGCAGCGGTATCGAGCGCTCTAATAGTTCAACAAATAAATTTCGCAATCCGAAAAATCGGAAGTGTCCTTCAGGGCGGACGATGCAGGGAGAAAAACGCAGCAAGATCGCTGGCGAGAGAACGGCCGTTGCAGGTCGTTCCGATGCCGATGAAGACTCCCGCAACCTGGTCAATTCGCTGGCCAAGGGTCTGCGCGTTCTGGAGTCGTTTACGGCAGAGCGCCCCGAACTGACGCTGAGCGAAGTCGCCAGCCTGGCGAAGATCGATCCCGGCACTGCGTTTCGCATGCTCAACACGCTGGTGATGGCCGGCTACGTCGCGCGCGTACCGGACAGCAAGCGATTCCGCCTCACTCTGAAAGTCACTGATCTCGGCTTTCATGCCATTGCCCGCGCCGATCTGCGCGAACTGGCGCGGCCGATCCTGCGCTCGCTGGTCGGCGAGGTGAACGAGGCGGCGTCGCTCGGCGTGCTCGATGGCGCCGACATTCTCTATGTCGAGCGCGTGCGCGCCGGTTTGACCCGCATCGGCGTCGATATCCGCATCGGCACCACGATCCCGGCGTTCTGGAGCACGATCGGTGAGGCAATGCTCGCCTTCCTGCCCTCGGCAGAACTCGAGCGCGTGTTGTCGCTCAAGCCGAGGCCCGGCGTGTTCCCGCACAAACCCATGAACCGCAGCGAGATCGAGGCCAGCCTGAAGAATGTCCGCGAATGTGGCCACGCGCTGCGCGACTCCTATTTCGGCAGCGGCCTGCGCGTGCTCGCCATGCCGGTGCTCGATGTCGACAACTATCCGTTGGCCGCGGTCAGCGTCGCGGTTCCGCAGATCCAGATGTCGTCGAAGGAATTCCGCGAGCATGCGCTCGATGCGGTGCGAAGGGCGACGGTCGATATCGCCCGCGCCATCCAGGCAAGCGGATCGGTCTCAGCGATAGCGTGACGCGCTATCGTCTAAGGGTTCAAAAGCCGAAGATAAAAAGCAACAGGAGGAGACGAAAATGAAGAAACTGGTTGGAGCGATCGCGTTCGCAACCGCACTCGGCGTAGCCGGGGCGGCCATCGCCGCGGATACGATCCGCATCGGCTCGATGCCGGTCGGCTCGGGCTGGTATGTCGCCGCGGCGGCACTCGAACAGGCGCTGAAGCCTGAAATGGGCGGCACGCCGGTCGAAATCATTGCGCGTGGCGGCGGCGTTGCCAATCCGATGGTAGTTGAGCAGGGCAAGGCCGAAATCGCGATGTCCAACGTCGCCACCTCGGTGTGGGCGATGAACGGCGAAGAACTCTACAACGGCAAGAAGGCGACGCACATCCGTTCGCTCGTCGGCGGTCTCAACCCAGTCTATATGGCGATGATCGTGAAGAACGACTTCATCAAGAAGTCCGGCCTCGACACGATGGACAAGATCTTCACGTCCGGTAAGCCGCTGCGTATCGTGATGAAGCCGCAGGGTTCGAACGTGCCCCCGACGGTGGATATGATTCTTGCGGCCTACGGGCTCGACCGCGCCAAGATCAAGGCGCAGGGCGGCGAAATCATCCAGGTCAACCCCGAGCAGACGCCGGATATCATGCGTGAAGGCCGCGCAGATATCCTGCTCGACACCGTGCTCAAGGGGCACCCGATGATCACGGAAGTTGCGCTCACCGCCGACGTGACTTTCATGGATTTGTCTGAGAAGGCCCGCAAGAAGCTTGCCGACAACGGTCTGAAGCCGGCCCAGTATCCGGAGTGGTTCAAGGGCCAGAAAGGGCCGATCTGGGGCGCCGATTTCGGCACGCATCTGATCGCGCGTGACGATCTGCCGGACGACATCGCCTACAAGATCGTCAAGACCTTCATCGAAAAGCGCGCAGACCTGGTGAAGGCCTATCCGGCATTCAATGCTTTCGACCCGAAGGCCGCGGCGAAGCCCGAGAACAACGGCATTCCGCTGCATCCGGGCGCGGCCAAGTACTACAAAGAACATGGCATGATGTAGCGCTCTGAGCGATCGGCGCGGCCGGTGAACCTCGAGGGTTCGCCGGCCGCCGCCAAACCCACTTCACGGCGCACGGCGCCGTATACCGCCAACACTAAACCCAATTTTCGCCCGCGAACGCGGTGCAGTCCGAAAGCACGCCGCCATGGATAACTCACACGACGAAATTATCGTTTCTCCCATGCCGGCGGGCTGGCGCGCGCTGACAGATATCCGCCTGTGGTTCGGCCTGGTCCTGGTCGCGTTTCAGTACTACATCCTGATACACCCGCAGCCGCCGCTGGTGCAGCGGCCGATCCATTTGCTGCTCGCACTGCTGCTGGTTTTTCTGTGGAAGCCGCTGGAGCTGCCGCGTTTGCCGAAGTGGCTGTGCCGCGCCGCCGATATCGCCGTGATCGGCGGCACCATCGCCTTCTCCGTCTATTATTGGCTGTCACTGACGCGCATCGAGACCCGCATCGAGAATGTCGATCCGGTTCTCACACAGGACGTCATTTTTGGCATTCTCTTCGTTCTGTTGCTCATCGAAGGCGTGCGCCGAACCACCGGCATGATTCTGGTCTGGGTCATCCTCGGCTTTCTTGCCTACGGCGCTTTCGCCTATGTGCTTCCAGTCGGTGGCTTCCGCGGTTTCGGGCTCGAGGAATATGTCGAGATCCTGCTGCTGACGACCAGCGGCATCCTCGGCGTCACGACTGAGACGTCGGTCACCTTCGTCTTTTACTTCATCGCCTTCGGCGTCGTTTACGCAGCAATCGGCGGCGGCAAACTATTCATCGATCTCGCCATTCGCCTGGTCGGCCGCGCCACCGGCGGAAGTCAGAAGGTCGCCGTGGTCGGCTCCAGCCTGATGGGCACGATCAGTGGAAGCGCCGTGGCCAATGTCGCCGCCGTCGGCGTCTTCACCATTCCGCTGATGCGCAAGTCGGGTGTCAGCGGCGATCGCGCCGCTGCGACCGAAGCCATCGCCTCGACCGGCGGGCAGTTGATGCCGCCGGTGATGGGTGTCGCCGCCTTCGTTATGGCCGAACTGCTCGGCATTCCCTACGCCAAGATCGCGCTCGCCGGCGTCATTCCCGCCGTCGCCTATTACGTGGCGCTGTACATGCTTGTCGATCTCAACGCACGCAAGACCGGCACCGGCACGCTGCCAGCAGAGACCGTCGAGAATGTCGAACCGGTGCTGCCGCGGCTGCATCTCCTGTTGCCACCGCTGGTGCTGATCGGCTGCATGATCATGGAATACTCGGCGCAGACCGCGGCGATGTACGCGACCATCGCCTGCTTCCCGGTCGCCTTCATCCGCAAGGCAGACTGGATCAAGCCGCGCCAAGTACTCGGCATGATCCGCGACACAGGTCGTCAGGCGGCCGAGATCGCGGTGCCGATCGGTGCCATCGGCATCATCATCGCCATCGCCATCCAGTCGAATCTCGCGCTGAACTTCTCCGCGGGTCTGATCTCGGCGGGCGGCCAGACTTTGGCCGGATCGCTGCTGCTGATCATCGCTGGCTGCATCATCATGGGCATGGGCCTGCCCACGGTGGCGGCCTACATCATCGGCGCGGTGCTCTATGCGCCGGCGCTGCAGAAGCTAGGCGTGCCACAGCTCACCGCGCATTTCTTCGTCATGTATTACTGTGTGCTGTCGATGGTGACGCCACCTGTCGCGCTCGCGGCCTATGCGGCGGCCGGCATCGCCCGCACCAGCCCTTGGAACACCGGCTGGATCGCGTTCCAGATGAGCTTCGTCGCGTTCCTTATTCCGTTCGCCTTCGTCGCCGATCCAGCGCTGCTGGCGCAGGGCCCGATCCTCAACATTATCGTCGCCTCGATCGGCCTTTTCATTCCAACCGCCCTGTGGGCCGTGGGCCTGACCGGCTACTTCCGCCGCGACATCGGCTGGCCGGATCGCATCCTGCTCATGGTTTGCGGCGTCGTCGCCATCGTCGCGCCGACCGGCGCGATGCCTTGGTGGCTCGGCAACGGCGTAGGCGTCGCATTTCTGGCCCTTAACTGGCGTTTCCCGGTGGTGAGCCTGTCGACGCTCATTCCCGGGTTCCGCGCGCCGGGCGTCACGGAGCCGAAGTCGGTCGAGGGCTAGGGCATTGAAGGGAAGCCGCGACAAGTCAGGCGCGCACCTCACGGTGGATCCGCGCTCGAAACGGAAAGTGCGTCAGGTGACCGATCACCCGAGCATTCATCATCATCCGTTCTTCTTCGTGCCGGCCTATGACCGCGCCGGAGCGAAACTGTTTTTTATTTCGCACCGTACCGGCAAGCCGCAGATCTATTTCGAAGATCGGACGGCGAACGAGATCGTGCAGGTGACCGACCGCGACGACCTCGCGGAGTGGTCGGTCTATCCGTCGCCCGACGGCCGCTCGGTCTATTACGTCGCGGGCACTGGCGCCTGGCGCGCCGATCTGCACGATTACAGCGAGACCCAACTTGCCGATTTCGGCGCCGTCGAAATGCGCGAAAAGGGCATGGTCGGCGCCGCCATGGGCACCACGGCGCTGTCGGCGACCGGCCGCTGGTGGGCGATCCCGGTGAAGTCCGGCAAGGTGTCGCGCTTCGTGCTTGTCGATACCGAGACGGGCAAGAGTGAGGTTATCCTCGAACGCGACACCATCGGCCATCCGCAGTTCTGTCCGGATGACGACAACCTCATTCTCTATGCCGGCCCGCTGACCGATCGGGTCTGGACCGTGACGCGCGGCGGCATCAACAAGCGCGTCTACGAACGCGAAGACCGGATGCAATGGGTGACCCACGAAGTGTGGTTGCCCGGCCGCAAGGCCATCGCCTTCATCGACTGGCCGCGCGGCATGCGGCTGGTCGATATGGAAACGGGCGAAGCAAGCTGGCTCAACCGTTTCCCGGCCTGGCACGCCGCGCCGGACGCGTCCGGCAAGCGCTTCGTCTGCGACACCAACTTCCCCGACAAGGGCCTGCACATTCTGCCGCTTGGCGGCGGCGCGGAATTCCTCTGCGCCAGCGAAGCCACGTCGGAAGGCGCGCATTGGGCGCACCCGTTTCCCTACAACGACGGCCCGGTCGCTGTCGAAGCGCGCCAGCACACGCATCCGCATCCGCGCTTCTCACCGGACGGCAGGCGCGTGGTGTTCACCTCCGACCGCACCGGCTTTGCGCAACTCTACGAAGTCGAACTCGAAGGAGGGCGCCGTGAAAGCTGACGCGCTCCTCGAAAGCCAGCGCGTGCGCGCCGACATTCGCGCCGGCCGTCATACCGGCAGCAGCCGCGGGCTCGCGCATGGCTTCGTGCAGTGCAATCTCGCGATCATGCCGAAGGCCTATGCCTTCGACTTCATGCTGTATTGCCAGCGCAACCAGCGCGCCTGTCCGGTTCTGGAAGTGCTGGACGTCGGCGATCCGGTGCCGCGCAAGCTGGCGCCGGCCGCGGACCTGCGCACCGATCTGGCGCGCTACACCGTGTTCATCGACGGTGTGCGTCAGGACGACCGCACCGACATCAGCGATCTGTGGCGCGACGACCTGGTGTCGTTCCTGATCGGCTCCGGCATCACCTTCGACGACGCCTTCGAGCGCGCCGGCGTACCGACCGGCAAGGACCGCTGGGTGCTGCGCACGAATACGCCGACCGAACCGGCTGGCCCGTTCAAGGGCGACCTGTTTGTCACCATGCGCTGGCTGACGCCGCAGCAGGCCATCGTCGCGACCCAGGTGTCGGCGCGGTTTCCGTTCAATCACGGCGCGCCGATTCATGTCGGCGATCCGGCCGGCATCGGCGCCGATATCGAAAACCCGGTGTTCGGCGGTCCGGTCGGGCCGATGCCGAAGGACAAGACGGCGCTGTTCTGGGCTTGCGGCGTGACACCGCAATCGGCGGCGGAGGCGGCGAAGCTGCCGCTGTTCATCGTGCATGCCGCCGCGCACAGCTTCATCACCGATCTTCCGGCGACAAGCCTGATGACCCCTTAGCGAAGAGTGGAGTGACTAAACGTGGACGCGAAGTTAGTTCAAGGCCGGTTGCGCCTGTCGGCCGACGTCGGCGGTACATTCACCGATGTCGCCTCGTTCGATGAGCCGACCGGCAAGCTGATGCTCGGCAAGACGCTGACCACGCATCAGCGGCTGGTGACCGGCATCGAGACCGGCGTCGAGAAGGCCGGCGCCTCGTTTCCGCAGGCGCAGTTGTTCCTGCACGGCACCACGGTGGCGATTAACACCATCCTCGAGCGCACCGGCGCGCCGTGCGCGCTGCTGACGACGCAGGGCTTCCGCGACATCTACGAGATCGGCCGCGTCAACCGGCCGGAGGCCTACAATCTGTTCTTCCAGAAGCACAAGCCGCTCATCGACCGCGATCTGCGCTTCGACATCCGCGAGCGCTGCGATGCGCAGGGCCGCGTGCTCATTCCGCTCGACGAGCAGCAGGTGCTCGACACCGTCGCCGAGGCGGTGAAGAAGGGCGTCAAGGCGGTCGCCATTCTTTTCCTGCACTCCTACCGCAACCCCGCGCACGAAAAGCGCGCCAAGGCGCTGGTCGAGCAGGCGTTCCCGGATCTGTTCGTCACCGCGTCGCACGAACTGTCGCAGGAATATCGCGAATACGAGCGCACCTCGACGACCGCGGCCAATGCCTATGTCGGTCCGCGCGTGCGCACTTACCTCGGCGAGATGGACAAGCATCTGACCGAGACGGGCTTTACCGGCACGTTCCTCGTAGTGCAGTCCACCGGCGGCCTGTTCGACATCGAGGAAGCGCAGCAGTCCTGCATCCGCATGCTGGAATCCGGCCCGGCAGCCGGCGTCATCGGCTCGAAGATGCTTTGCGACCAGATCGGCCTGAAGAACGCCATCGCCTTCGACATGGGCGGCACCACGGCCAAGGCCGGCGTCATCTATCAGGGCGACGTGCTGATGACCGGCGGTCAGATCGTCGGCGGCTATGCCTCGGGCCTGCCGCTGCAGATCCCGATGATCGACATCCAGGAAGTCGGCACCGGCGGCGGCTCGATCGCGCGCATCGAAGCCGGCGCGCTGCGCGTCGGCCCGGAAAGCGCCGGCTCGTCGCCCGGCCCGGTATGTTACGGCCTTGGCGGCACCGAGCCGACCGTCACCGACTGCAATCTGGTCCTCGGCCGTCTGGCGCCGGATCGTTTCCTCGGCGGCGAGATGAAGCTCGACCTCAAGAGCGCCGAAAGGGCGATCGAAAACGGGATCGCCGAGCCGCTCGAACTCGGCACGCTGGAAGCGGCCGATGGCATCCTGCGCGTCGCCGTCACCAAGATGTCGCACATGGTGCGCTGGGTGACGACGGAACGCGGTCTCGACGCCGCCGATTTCGCCATGGTCGCCTATGGCGGCGCCGGCCCGCTGCACGCAAGCATGATCGCCCGCGAATTGCGTATCGGCAAACTGATCATCCCGTTCGCGCCCGGGCATTTCTCGGCTTACGGCATGCTGTTCGCCGATCTGCGCCGCGATCTGGTCAACACCTGGTTCAAGCCGTTCGCCGACGTCTCGTTCGACGAAATGGAGGCGCTCTATCAGGCGATGGAAAAGGCCGGAGCCGAAGATCTCGAACGCAGCCGCGACATGACTGTCGATACGATCTCGCTGCGGGGCGCCGACATGCGCTATGTCGGCCAGGAGCACGCAGTGACCGTCGATATCCCGACGGAGCTGTTCAAGAGCAAGGATCGCGACGGCATCAAGAAGCTGTTCGATGCAGTGCATGAAACCCGTTACGGCTATCACAATCCGCAAGAGAAGGCCGAAATCGTCTCGCTGCGTTCAGCGACGGTCGGCCGGATGAAGAAGCCCGAGCGCGAGAAGCTCGATCACGGTGGCGCCGCGCCGAATGCCGCCTTCAGCGGCAACCGCCCGGTCTATTTCTCGGGCGTCGGCATGGTCGATACGCCGACCTACGATCGCGCCAAGCTGGTCGCCGGCAACCGCATCAACGGTCCGGCGCTCATCGAGGAGCACGCCTCGACCACCGTCGTATTCCCTCAAGACAATGTCGAAGTCGATGCCTTCGGCAACCTGCATATCGAAATCGGAAGGGCTTGATCATGGACGCCATCATCAGGAAGGGTTCGGCCCGAACGACGATCGATCCGGTCGTTACCGAAATCGTGCGCAACGGTCTCATCGCCGCCACCGAGGAGATGAAGACCAATCTGATGCGCACCGCCTACAATATGATCATCTACGAGGCACTGGACTTCACGGTCGGCCTGTTCGACGCCGACGGAAACACGGTTTCGATCGGCCTCGGCCTGCCGATGTTCATCCGCGGCATGAGCGAAACGGTGAAGGCCAAGATCGCGCATTTCAAGGGCGATCTCGATCCGGGTGACATCCTGCTGACCAACGACGCCTACATTACAGGCTCGCATCTCAATCACATGACCTTCACGGTGCCGATCTTCCATGACGGCGACCTGGTCGGTTTCTCCTGCTGCATGGCGCATTGGCCGGACGTCGGCGGTACGTTGTCGGGCTCGACCACGGATATCTATTCCGAAGGTCTGCAGATGCCGATCGTCAAGATCTACCGCAAGGGCGTGATCAGCGACGAATTGGTGTCGATCATCAAGACCAATGTGCGTCTCGCCGACCGCGCCATGGGCGATTTCCGCGCCCAGGTCGCCGCGGTGAAGACCGGGGAGAAGCGCTTCCTGGAGATGCTGCGCAAATATGGTCGCGACGACGTGCTGGGGGCCATCGACGCCATCATGGACCAGAGCGAGCGGCTCGCCCGCCAGCGCGTCGCCGCCATGCCCGACGGCGTTTATGAGGCGGAGTCGTTCATGGACGACGACGGCGTCTCGGTCGGCGTGCGTGTGCCGATCCGCGTCAAGGTCGAGATCAAGGGTGACCGCATGTCGGTCGATCTGTCCGAGGTCTCGAAGCAGGTCGGCGGCTTCTACAATTCAGGCGCGACGGCCGGTATGTCGTGTTGTCAGGTGGCTTTCAAATGCCTGACATCGCCGCTCGACATGCCGATCAATGAGGGCCAGTTCCGTGCGCTCGATATCATCCTGCCGCCTGGCAGTGTGGTTTCCGCGGTAAAGCCGGCCGCTATGCGCATGTGGATGACCTATCCCATGACGGTGGTGGATACGATCTTCAAGGCGGTCGCGCCGGCGATGCCGGATCAGGTGGCCGCCGGCCATCACGCCGACCTCGTCGTCGGCCGCGTCAACGGCCGCAAGGCATCGGACAATTCGTTCTACATCTATCTCGGCGGTCTGATCGGCGGCGGCTGGGGCGCCAAGCACAATAGCGACGGCATGAATGCGACCATCGCCATGAATGACGGCGACACCCACAATGGCCCGTCCGAGCAGGTCGAGGCGAAGTATCCGCTGCTGGTCGAGCGCTATTGCCTGCGGCCGGACTCCGGCGGTGCCGGCCAGTATCGCGGTGGCCTCGGCACCGAGCAGGTGATGCAGGCCATCAATCAGATCAATTTCTCCTCGCAGATGGACCGCGTCGTCTGCAAGCCGTGGGGCGTGTTCGGCGGCCTGTCCGGTTTCGGCAACTCGGTCGCCATTCATCGCGGTGGCGCCGACAAGGAGACGCTGTTCCCGAATGGCAAAGCGATCAACCAGGTTCTCAAGCCGGGCGACGCCTACATCCTGCGTTCCGGCGGCGGCGGCGGTTACGGCTCGCCACTGGAACGCGACATCGCCAGCATCGAGCGCGACGTCCGCTGCGGCTATGTTACGCGGGAGCAGGCGGAGACCGGTTACGGCATTGTCTTCGCCAAGGACGGGGCGATCGACGCCAAGGCAACGGCGAAACGCCGGGCCGAGATGAAGAAGGACGGCCTGCCGATCGACGAGCCGATCGCGCCGACGCCGGTCTTCCCGACGCAGATGGCGTTCGAGCAGCCACAGCGCAATGAGATTCCGGAGAAGCTCACGGAGGAGGAGCGGGTGGTGTTCGCGATGAACTGCCGGTGTTGTTCTTAGGCGAGCGAGCAGGCTAAGTAGGGACGTCCATTTCCGCTGTTCGTCCTTACCCCAGCGGGGCCTCAGGAGCCGAGAATTCTGCAGTCGAGATTTTCCATTCCGGGCTTCCGCTGGCGCGCGGGCAAACGGAGATCGGGAGAAGCAGCCTCATGCTAGGCGGCCTTTTCTCGGTGCTTTCGGCGATCAGTTTCGCCTATGCCAATGCGACGGCACGGCGCGGCGTGCTCACCGGCTCCGTGCTGCAAGCGGTGGCGATCAGTTGCATCGTCGCGCTGCCGATGTTTCTACTTGCGCTGTCGCCCTTCGGCGTTCTGGAAACACTCAATGCCTTCAGCGGGCGTTCGGTCTTGCTGCTGTCGATCGCCGGCATCATCCATTTCGCGGCGGCCCGCTATGCCAACTATCGCGCTGCCAAGGCGATGGGCGCGAATCTCGTCGGCCCGGTGCAGAACTACAGTCTCGTCATCAGCCTGGTGCTGGCGGTGTTCTGGCTCGGCGAAGCGGTCACGGCGCTGCGCGTCGTCGGCGTCATCATGATCGTGATTGGCCCTGTGCTGGTGCGCCGCGCCGGCCAAGCGCCGCCGCCACAGCCGGTTGCCGGCGTCGCGCACTTCAAGCCGAATTATCGCGAGGGTTATTTCTTCGCGGTGCTCTGCGCCATGGGTTACGGCGTCAGCCCGATCCTGATTGGCATGGCGCTGCCGGCCAAGACTTTGGCCAATGGCATTGCCGCGGGACTCATCTCGCATCTCGCGGCCACGATCCTCATTCTCGTGCCGATGCTGATGCCGGCGCAGTGGCCAGGCCTGAAGGTCATGGATTGGGTCGCGACGAAGTGGTTCGTCCTTTCCGGACTCGCGGTCAGTCTGTCGCAAATGTTCCGCTACATGGCGTTCGCGCTGGCGCCGATCGCGGTCGCGACCTCGATCCTGCAACTGCACCTGATGTTCCGTGTTCACTTCTCGAGGCTGCTCAATCCGCATCACGAGGTATTCGGCGGCGGCATGATTGCCGGCACGATCATCTCGCTCCTGGGCGCAGTCGTGCTCTCGCTCAGTGCCGATACCTTGATCCGGATGTTGTCGCCTCCGGCGCCCCTGGCCGCCATTCTGGGCTGGAGCTGGCATTTCGGCTGGCATTGAGCGGTGCTAGGACTTCCCGGCCCCATACGCTAAACAGGGGAGCCGCGCCTGCGGCCGAGGGGACGATGGAAGGTTCGACGCCGAAAAGCCGGGAGACGCTGCGCGCCAATGCCACGACGCGCGATCCCGAGCGCACGCGCGCCGCGATCCTGCGCGCCGCGACGGCCGAGATTACCGCCAAGGGCCTGACCGGCGCTCGTGTCGATGCCATCGCCAAGCGCGCCGGCGTCAACAAGCGCATGCTGTATCACTATTTCGGCGACAAGCAGGGGCTGTATCTCGCTGTACTCGAAGAGACCTATTCCGCGATCCGCCATGCCGAGCAGGATCTGCACCTGACGGAGCTCGACCCTGTCGCCGGCATGCGCAAGCTGGTGCTGTTCACCTGGCAGTATTTCATCGACCACCCGGAATTTCTCAGCCTGCTCGCCACCGAAAACATGAACCGGGCGGCCTATCTGAAGAAGTCGCAGAGCATCCGGCCGCTGCACCGGCCGCTGACCGGCATGATCGAGGTGCTGCTCCAGCGCGGCGAGGCCGAGGGCACCTTCAGGCCCGGCGTCGATCCGGTCGAGCTCTACATCACCATCGCCAGCCTCGGCTTCTTTTACATGCAGAACCGGCACACCTTGTCGGTGATCTTCGGCGAGGATCTGAATGCCCCCGCGCGGCTCGCCGCCCGTGGCGAGCACATTTGCGATGTCGTCCTCGCCTATCTCCAACCCCCTCCAAAGAAATGAGTTTTCGAGCCTCTTGACGGCGGTCCCGGACTTGCTCAATAGTAACCATCTAGTTACTTAGCGACGCCGCGAGGGCGCGCGAGACAAGACATCGGAGGAAGACGCGTGGCAACCCGCAGGCTCGGCATCGTTATGAATGGCGTCACCGGACGCATGGGGCTCAACCAGCATCTGGTGCGCTCGATTGTGGCCATCCGTCAGCAGGGCGGTGTCGCGCTGCCGAACGGCGACCGTATCATGCCCGACCCGATCCTCGTCGGCCGCAACGCCGAAAAGGTTGCCGCGCTGGCCAAGCAATACGGCATCGAGCGCTACACCACCGATCTCGACAAGGCCGTGAACGACAAGAACGACGAAGTGTTCTTCGACGCGGCAACCACGCAGATGCGCGCCGACCTGCTGATGCAGGCGATCGCCGCCGGCAAGCATGTCTATTGCGAAAAGCCGATCGCCGACACGATGGAAAAGGCCATGGCCGCGGCCAAGGCCGCCAAGGCCAAGGGCATCAAGAACGGTGTGGTGCAGGACAAGCTGTTCCTGCCCGGCCTGCGCAAGATCAAGCTGCTGAACGACGCCGGCTTCTTCGGCAAAATTCTCTCGGTACGCGGCGAGTTCGGCTACTGGGTGTTCGAAGGCGACTGGGGCCAGCCGGCGCAGCGCCCGAGCTGGAACTACAAGCTCGCCGAAGGCGGCGGCATCATCCTCGATATGCTGTGCCACTGGCGCTACGTGCTCGACAACCTGTTCGGCAATGTCGAGGCGGTGAGCTGTCTCGGCGCCACGCATATCCCGACGCGAGTCGATGAGAACGGCAAGACCTACAAGGCCGATGCCGACGACGCGGCCTATGCCACGTTCCAGCTCGCCGGCGGTGTCATCGCTCACATGAACTCGTCATGGTGCGTGCGTGTGCAGCGCGACGATCTCGTGACCTTCCAGGTGGACGGCACCCACGGTTCGGCGGTCGCCGGCCTCACCAAGTGCGTGACGCAGTCTCGCGTCAACACGCCGCGCCCGGTCTGGAATCCCGACGTGCCGCAGACGATGAAGTTTGCCGAACAATGGGAAGAGGTGCCGGACAACGTTGTTTACGAGAACGGCTTCAAGATCCAGTGGGAAGACTTCATCCGCCACGTCTGCGCCGACACGCCGTGGAAGCACGATCTGGTCGAGGGCATCAAGGGTGTGCAGCTCGCCGAACTCGGCCTCAAGAGCTGGAAGGAACGCCGCTGGATCGACGTTCCCGCCATCAAGATCTAACGCGAACGCAGGAGAGACGCATGGCGACAATTTCGCTGCCGAATGCCGATCGTAAATTCGCGTCGTACTCGACCGGCGAGCCGATCAAGTTTCCATCCAAGGAAGAGACGGCGAAATTCAACCGTGTCGCCTATGCGGCGGCGCATGTCGTCGCCGATCCCTTGGCCGACAACGATCCCTGGCTCGATGTCGCCATCGACTGGGACAAGACCATGGCGTTCCGCCACTACCTGTGGGACCTCGGCCTCGGTGTCGCCGAAGCCATGGACACGGCGCAGCGCGGCGGCGGGCTCGACTGGAACGGCGCCAAGCAGCTCATCAAGCACGCGCTGGAGGCGGCCAAAGGCCGCCCCGGCGCCAAGATCGGCTGCGGCTGCGGCACCGATCACCTCGAGGCCAGTGACCGCGTCACGCTCGACGACATCATTCGTGCTTACGAGGAGCAGATCGAAGTCATCGAGGGCATGGGCGGCAAGCTCATCCTGATGGCCTCGCGCGCGCTCGCCCGCACCGCGAAATCGCCGGCCGACTACGAGAAAGTCTATGGCCGCATTCTGCGCCAGGTGAAGGAGCCGGTGATCATCCACTGGCTCGGCGAGATGTTCGACCCGGCGCTGGCGGGCTACTGGGGCTCCAATGATCACATGGCGGCCATGGAAACATGCCTCGCCATCATGACCGACAACGCCGAGAAGATCGACGGCGTCAAGATCTCGCTGCTGTCCAAGGAGAAGGAGATCGTGATGCGCCGTCGCCTGCCGCAGGGCGTGCGCATGTATACCGGAGACGACTTCAATTACGCCGAACTCATCGCCGGCGACGAGCAAGGTCATTCCGACGCGCTGCTGGGCATTTTCGACGCGATCGCCCCGGCGGCCTCGGCCGGCCTCGCCAAACTCGCCAATAACGACCTGCAGGGCTTCCACGGCATCATGGAGCCTACGGTGCCGCTGTCGCGGCACATCTTCAAGGCGCCGACCCGCTTCTACAAGACCGGCGTCGTATTCCTGGCCTGGCTCAACGGCCTGCAGGACCACTTCTCGATGATCGGCGGTCAGCAGAGCGCTCGCTCGGTGCTGCACTTCAGCGAGCTGTTCAAGCTCGCCGACAAGGCGCGCGTGCTGCACGACCCGGATCTCGCCGCCTCGCGCATGGGCAAGTTCCTGAGCGTGCAGGGCATGGCCTGAGCCGAACGCGGGCGCCAAAGAAAAAGGCCGGGCATTTCCCCGGCCTTTTTTATTGGCTTCTTGCGGAAGGCGCCTACGCCCCGTCGGACTGCGCGTTGAAATGCTTGCGGATGATCTTGGTCATCTCTACAAAACGCGGCTCCGACAGCACATCGAGCGTGCGCGGCTTCGGCAGGTCGATGTCGTAGACCGCCGCGATGGTGCCGGGCCGCTCGCTCATCACCAGAACGCGGTCGGCGAGGAACACCGCTTCCGGGATCGAGTGGGTGATCAGCAGCACGGTCTTCCTGGTCTCGCGCTGGATGCGCTGCAGCTCGACATTCATGCGTTCGCGCGTCATGGCGTCGAGCGCGCCGAACGGCTCGTCCATCAGCACGATCTTCGGGTCGTGCACCAGCGCCCGGCAGATCGAGGCGCGCTGCTGCATGCCGCCCGACAGTTGCCAGGGATATTTCTTCTCGAAGCCCTGCAGGCCGACCATCTTCAAGAGCGCCATCGCCCGTTCGCGGTATTCCGCCTCGGGCAGGCCCTTGACCTCGACCGGCATCATGACGTTGCGCAAGACGTTGCGCCACGGCAGCAGCATGGCCGACTGGAACACGATGCCGACGTCGCTGTGCGGCTTGGTGATGACCTTGTTGCCGACACGGATCTCGCCTCCGCTCGGCGGCAACAGGCCGGCGACCATCTTGAGCAGTGTGGTCTTGCCGCAGCCCGACGGGCCGACCACCACGACGAATTCGCCGTCATAGATGTCGAAATCGATCGGACGCAGCGACGGCACTTCGCCGTCCTGCGTCTTGTAGGTTTTCGAGACGCCCTTGATCTCGATGCTGACGGGCCGCGCCGCCTCCAGGGAGGCGGCGCGGTACTCGCGTTTAAGCGGCGTGACGTTGCTCACGGACTCTCTGCTCATTCTTAGTTCGTTGCAGCAGGCAGATAAGCGTCGGTGTAGTAGTTCTTGTAGTCGGTCTTGGCCTTGGCATCGAGACCGCCATACTCGACCATCACGTCGACCGTATCCTTCATGTTGCTGTCGGATACGCGCAGCGGCTGCTTCGACTTGCCCGCCGGATCCTTGTACAGCGGGATGGTCAGCTCGAAGCCCTGGGTGAGGGTGTCGATCTTGCCGCCCTTCGGGTTGGCGTTGAGAATGGCCTGCGCGGCGTCCTTCGGATGCTTTGAGGCTTCCTCGATCGACTTCACCGACGCCGCCATGAAACGCTTCACCAGATCCTGGTTTTCCTTGAGATAATCGGTGTTGGTGATGATGCCCGACGACACCAGGTTGATGCCGTAGTCCGAGAACTTGATCGGCGTCACGTCCTTGCCGGTCGCGTCCTTGATCTTCATCGACTGGTCCATGACGTAGCCGAGCAGCAGGTCGGCCTGGCCGTTGATTACCGCGTTGAGCTTGGTGGTGGCATCGCCGGAAACCGTCTTGAAGTCGGTCTCCTTGAGGCCGGTCTTCTTCAGGAACAGCGGCCAGATCTGCGACATCGAATCGCCCGGCGTGGTGGCGACGGTCTTGCCCTTAATGTCTTCCGGCTTGCGGATGTTCTTGTCGGTGAAGCCCATGGCCGACATCGGGTTGGTCTGCAGCGCGACACCGACGGCAACCACCGGGGCGCCCTTGACGGCGGCGCGCATCATGGTCGGGACGTCGACGTAGCCGAACTGCACGGTCTTGGCGGCAACGACCTGCGTCACCGTGGCCGAGCCGCGGCCTTCCTGGATCTCGAGGTCGATACCCTGATCCTTGAAGTATCCCTTTTCCTTGCCGTAATAGAACGGCGCGTGTTCGCCATAGACGTACCAGTTCAGCATCAGCGTCACCTTGTCAGCGGCGAAGGCCGGGCTGGCGACGAGAATGGCGGCGAGCGCAACGACTGTCTTTTTCAACATGCTTTTCTCCCTTGAGGTTTATTTTTTCAGGCGGCGACAATTAAATCCTGGCGCTGGCTGGCGTGCCACGGAATGCACAGGCGCTCGATGACATCGACGATCCAGAACAGGATCACGCCAATCAGTGACAGCATGACCAGCGCCGCAAACATGGTCGGCAGTTCGAAGTTGCCGATCGAGCGCTGAAGGACGAAGCCCAAGCCGTTATTGGAGCCGACGAATTCGCCGACCACGGCACCGACGACGGCCAGCGTAATGGAAACCTTGAGGCCGGAAAAGATTGCCGGCATGGCATGCGGCAATCGGACCATGCGGAAGATCTGCAGACGGTTGGCTTCCATGGCGCGGGCAAGATCGAGCATGTCCGGCTCGACCGACTTGAATCCCTGCACCGCCGAAACCACGACCGGAAAGAAGCCAAGCAGGAAGGCCGACAGCACCTTCGGCAGCATGCCGAAGCCGAACCAGACGACGAACAGCGGCGCGATCGCGATCTTCGGAATCGACTGCGAGAAGACGAGGAGCGGGTAGACGTAGCTCTCAACCGTGCGCGAGCCGACGATCAGCATGGCCATCGGGATGCCGAACAGCGCCGAGAGGACGAAACCCTGGACGGTGGCGATGGTGGTCGGCACCGACTGTGCCAGCAGGCTCGGCCAATCCGTCCACAGGGTCTCGATGACGTCGGCGGGCTTGGGAATCTGATAGGGCGGAATGTGGAACAGGCGGATCACCAGGTCCCACGCGACAGTTAGAAAGACCAAAAATATCAATGGCTTGAGCCAACCGGCCTGCAGCAGCCGAACCCAGCCTCGTTTCGATTCCGCCATCGTTTCCTCCGGGCAAGGCGTCTTGCAGCGCGCCGATGCCAGATGTAACCATTTGGTTATTTAAGGAGGTGCGTGGGTCCCGGTCAAGTCTGCCGGGACGCGGCGAAAGCGCCGAACGCGCCGGAGCGAGCCGGAGGAAGTCCATGGAAAGCGCCGCGCCGCGGCTGCGGTTGATCGCCGTTGAATGTTTCGAGCGTCCGGTGACGCTGCGGCTGCCGTTCCGGTTCGGCGTCGTGACCTTGCGCGAGGCGCCGCAGCTATTCGTGCGAGCCCGCATTCGCACAGCCGACGGCCGCGAGGGCGGAGGGATTTCGGCTGAACTTCTGGTGCCGAAATGGTTCGATAAGACGCCTGAGCTGTCCAACGACGACAATTTTAATCAGCTCCGCCGCTCATTTGAGAGCGCGCAGCGCCATGCCATCGCCGTTGGTGACAACACCGCCTTCGGGATCACCGCGTCCGCCAATGCCGCGCACCGGGCCGAGTGCACCAAGGCCGGCCTGAACGGCCTGGTCGCCTCGTTCGGTCAGGCGTTGACGGAACGCGCCATCATCGACGCGCTCGGACGTCTGGAAGGAGCGTCGGCGGCGGCGCTGGTGCGCGACAATCGTCTCGGCATCACCACGGCGCTGACGCCGGATCTCGACGGCTTCGATCTGGGGACGTTCCTGGCATCGCGCCAACCGGCCGATACCATTGCCGCCCGGCACACCGTCGGGCTGGTCGACGCCATTACCCGCGCCGACACAGCAGGTAAGCGACTCGATGACGGCCTGCCGGAAAGCCTGGAGGAAGTCATCGCCGCTTACGGCCAGCGCTACTTCAAGCTCAAGGTCGGCGGCAAGATCGACGAAGATATGGAGCGTCTCGCAGCGATTGCAGCCGTGCTCGACCGCGACGCCGGCGCCTACAAGGCGACGCTCGATGGCAATGAGCAATACGAGAATGTCGATGCGGTCCTCGCGCTGTGGAAGCGCATGGGCGAAGACCGGCGCCTCGCGCGGCTCAAGGCTTCGCTGCTGCTGATCGAGCAGCCGATCGCGCGCGGCGAGGCGCTGAGCAAGCCGGTCCATCCGCTGGCGAAAGACATCCCGGTCGAGATCGACGAATCCGACGCCGACTTCGACGTCTTTCCGCGCGCCAAGGCTCTCGGCTACACCGGCATTTCGTCGAAGTCCTGCAAGGGCTTCTATCGCGCGTTGCTCAACAGTGCCCGCGTGGCGAAATACAGCGCCGAAGGCGGCCATTTTGTCATGTCTGCAGAAGACTTGACGACCCAGGGCGGCGTCGCCGTGCAGCAGGACCTCATGCTGGCGTCGCTGGTCGGTGCGACGCACGTCGAGCGCAATGGCCACCACTATGTTGACGGCATGGCCGGCGCGCCGCAGGCGGAGCAGGATGCGTTCCTTGCCGCGCACGGCGATCTCTATGCTCGTGCCGCCAATGGCCGCGTGCGATTGCGGATCAGAAACGGCGACATCTCACTGCGCTCGATCGCGCGGGCGCCGGGTCTTGCCGCTGCGGTCATGCCCGACTGGTCGGCGATGCGGCCCAGTACAGCACTCGCTAACTCATAAGAATTCACGACAAGGAAACGACCATGAAGACCGAAGGCCTTTCGATCAATCTCGCCACCGTGCGCCAGCAGTGGAAGCTGCCTGAAGCGGTGGAAGCCTGCCGCCGCCACGGCATCACCTGGGTCGATCCGTGGCGCGATCAGGTTGCGGCGGTCGGCCTCGACACCGCGGTGAAAGCGATCAAGGACAATGGCATGCGCGTCTCCGGCTACTGCCGCGGCGGCATGTTTCCCGCCGCCGACGCCGCCGGCCGCCAGGCGGCGATCGACGATAACAAGCGCGCGCTCGACGAAGCTGCCGCGCTGGGCGCGCAATGCCTCGTTCTGGTTGTCGGCGGGCTGCCGGCGGGTTCGCGCGACATCGGCGCGGCGCGTCAGATGGTGCTGGACGGTCTCGCGGCGATCCTGCCGCATGCGCGCGCCGTCAAGGTGCCGCTCGCCATTGAGCCGCTGCATCCGATGTACGCGGGCGACCGCGCCTGCGTGAACACCCTCAAGCAATCGCTGGATATGGCCGGGCAGCTCGGCGACGACGTCGGCGTCGCCATCGACGTCTATCACGTGTGGTGGGACCCGGAGGTCGAGGCCCAGATCGCGCGCGCCGGTCGCGAGAAGCGCATTCTCGGCTATCACATTTGCGACTGGCTGGTGCCGACCAAGGACCTGCTGCTCGACCGCGGCATGCCGGGCGACGGCGTTGTCGACCTGCCGCGCTTACGCAAATGGATCGAGGCCGCCGGTTACACCGGCCCGACCGAGATCGAGATCTTCTCGGCCAAGGACTGGTGGACCCGGCCGGGCGACGAGGTGCTCAAGACCTGCATCGAGCGCTACACCGATACATTCAAATAGGCGTCGCGCCGCGCTGGCAAAATCGGCAGGACGCGCTAAAACGCTTCCGGTGCGCCCGTAGCTCAGCTGGATAGAGCATCAGACTTCGAATCTGAGGGTCGGGAGTTCGAATCTCTCCGGGCGCGCCAGGATCTTCACTCGCCATTTTTGGGCGGACGACGAAGGCAGTCTTCGCTGCCTGTCGGGTTCCTCAATCTGACCCATGCCAGCAGGAGAGGCTCACGCGGGGTGTAGTCCCCCGTCAGAAGCCGGACGCGTTCTATAAGAATCGTACGATGAGACGCCTCGCATCGGGAGCGATGCAGGCGCGCGGCAAAGCCTTCGATCTGGACGATCCCGTCGCCAATGCCGGCTCTCCGCTTTCAGACCACGGTGCCGAACAGCTTGCCGATGCCGGCCGTAATCGCCAATGCCAACGCGCCCCAGAAGGTCACGCGGGCCGTGGCGCGGAGCATGTTCGCGCCGCCCGCTCGCGCGCCGATCGCGCCGAGCAGTGCGAGAAAGGCCAAAGAGGCCCCCGCGACGACGGGCACCAGTGCGTACGAAGGCGTTACGACGACCATGAGAAGCGGCATCGCCGCGCCGATGGAAAACGTCGCGGCGGATGCCAACGCCGCTTGCACCGGCCGCGCGGTGGTTATTTCCGAGATTCCGAGTTCGTCGCGGGCATGGGCGGTCAATGCGTCACCCGCCATAAGCTGTTGAGCCACCTGGCGGGCCAAGGCCCGGTCGAGGCCGCGCTTGACGTAAATTTCCGCCAGCTCGTCGAGTTCGAAAGCCGGATTGTCGCTCAATTCCTTCCGTTCGCGCGCGAGGTCCGCGTGTTCCGTATCCGATTGAGAACTGACCGAAACGTATTCGCCGGCGGCCATCGACATGGCTCCCGCCACCAAGCCGGCGCTCCCGGCGATCAGGACCTCGTGCTGTGTCGTGGCCGCCGCTGCGACGCCCACGATCAGGCTTGCGGTGGAGATGATGCCGTCATTCGCCCCGAGCACCGCCGCGCGCAGCCAGCCAATTCGGCTGACGAGATGGTTCTCGGTGTGAAGTCGGGCCATCATATGCCGCCTGTCATATCCGCCCGAGCAGCATCAGAATGATGACGATGATCAGGATCGTGCCGATCAGCCCAACGCCGCCGTGGCCGAAGCCGTAGCCGTAGCCGCCGAAACGGCCGCTGAAGCCGCCCAGCAAAAAGATAATCAGGATGATGACGAGAATGGTACCGAGTGACATGGTCGATCTCCCCTTGTTGTGAATGCACGGATATCGAGCTGGTTATCAGTTTATCTCCGCTGCGAAGCTCACTCTTTCTTCTCGATGGAAATTCCGCCTTTACCGACATTGATCTCGATGCCGGTCGTCTTCTGACGCTCCTGGTAGAGCTGATAGCTGACCACTCCGGCAACGACGACCAGCGCGGCAATGGCGACGTAGAGAAAATTGCGGTTCATGATTGTGTGTCCTGAGGCTTTACCGAAAGCAGGGCGGCCGCGGCTGCCGTTGTAATTTGACGTAAATCTGCGTGGTCCGTAGAGCGATGATCTTCACGCGAAAATCCGGACCCGCCGTAACCGGGAACGGGAAACAATATCCTCGCCTATCGTTTATTCTTTCCCGTTAGTTGCATTGAGCTATGTCAATTATGATTCCGGCCGCTTCATCGTGCCGTTGAATTGGCTCGACTGGGAAATCCGCAGGTGAGGGCGGTCTTGGCAGCCGCTTCATCGCTTCGCGAGGATTGGCGGCGAACTCAAAACACGGCGCCAGCGGCCGGGGCTGGCGCCGGTGAGTCGCTTCAGCGTGCTGTTGAAATGGCTTTGACTGGCAAACCCGCAGGCGAGGGCGATCTCGGCCAATGAAATTTCCGACTGCGACAACAGCGTCTTGGCACGGTCGATGCGCCGGCCCAGAAGCCACTGATGCGGAGCGACGCCGGTCGTCTTCCGGAAGGCGCGTCTGAACTGTGAGACCGACAGTCCGCATTCCCTCGCCAGGTCCGCCAGGCTGATGTCGAGGTTTGCCTCCATGAGGCCCTTGGCATGGCGTTCCTGCCAGGGGGCGAGGCCATAGGCACGTTGCTCGCGAGCGCTCCGGGAGGATGCCCCGTATTTGACGAGGACGTGAACCCCGGCCGCCGTCAGAATCGAATCTAGCAAGAGATTGCTTCCCGCGTGGCGGTCGTCGAAAGCCGCAAGCGTCGCCGCCGCCAGATGGCGCATCACAGGATCATCTTTGCCGACGCTTTGCTTGTAATCGAAATCCGATATCGGCTGAACATTCTCCTGCTCGGCGAATAGGTTCAACGTGGCCAGCGGCATATAGAAATGCAGGACGTGCGACGGCCGCCGGAACAGGCCTTGCGGCTTCTGCCGCAGATCGAAGAAATGCGTGTGGCCGGCTTGCCTTACGTCATTGACCGATACCGGCCGGCCATTCTTCCAGAGTTCGTGATCGGCCACGGGAAGAAGCAGGACTGACACGAGAAACGCATCGTCATAAGGAAGCGGTTCGCTGAGATCGGGGGTCGGCTTATCAAACTTCAGTTCGGTGACCGCCAGCGAGCCTCTGCCCATGGTGCGCTCGCGGTGCCATCGCGAACTCGACATGCGGTACACGGCCGCAAAGTCGTCGCCGATCGGTTTCCGGTCGGGAGAGGCCTTGCCCATTGCAGTCTCCGGATAAAATTCCGACGGGCATTGCTACGGCTTATTGCGCATCACCAAAACTTGAAAACCCTAGCGCCGCGCCCCTGTTGATACAATGATTGTCGGCTTTTTCTTATGAATCAGCACGATAAGTCCGTGGAATTTGTCGGACCGGTCGCGGCCGATAATGGCGCGGCCGGAAGATGAAAATTACGCACGTTTTTTGAAAGACCGTGCCCCAGTCTGCTTATTTAATACGGTTCATTAGTGTTCAAATGAATCCTGGCCGTGAGCCAGGGGGGCGTTGGCGCCCCGATTTCTATCGACAGTTGCTTTCGAGTGTCAGCGCAGGGGCGAGCCGGAACATGATGGACGCGGTCGCACACACCCAATTGATCGAGCAGGGCAGGCCCGTCAGCGAGAGCCTGTATGAGCTGGAAGCGGAGCTGATCGATCAGCTCGTCGGCCAGTGGTACGTCGAACTCCCGCGGCAACGCGGGTCGATCGAGGATCTCCTGGTCAGCACAAGGCTGACCGATTTGAACGGCGAGGCACGCCGATTGCTGCAGGCGTCATCGGCCGATGAACTGGCCGGCGCCAGCCTCGCGCGCTTCGTGGCCACCTCGTCGCGTCCCGCCATGGCGGAGCTGCTGGAGAAAGCGCGTGTCGGTTCGACCGAGGTGACGAACTTATGCCTGTTGACGACGGAGGGAGCGCCCGTCGGCATTCGGCTCCTGGCCGCGCGAACGGGCGAGGGTGACGACCGTCTCGTCCTGGTGGGCAGCGAAAGTCCGCTGCCCGATGCCACGGTCGACGAACTGATCAAGAACGAGGAGCGCTACCGTCGGCTTTTTCAACGGATGCCGATTGCGCTGTGGCGCGTCGACCCCCGGGGAGTGAAATCGCTCCTCGGCGACGCGCGCGATGCCGGCGTGACCGACCTCGTCGCCCATTTCAATCGTCACCCCGAGCTCTTCGAGCTGGCGATGGATTCCATCACCATCGCCGAAGTCAATGAGCTGACGGTGCAGCTTTTTGGCGGGACATCAAGCGTCGACTTCATTCGCCCCATCCGTAGCTACTGGAAGGCGCGGCCTGACACCCTGCGCCGGGTGATCGGCGCCCGATATCGCGGTCTGCCGCAGTATACCGAGGAGACCCAGGTCTGCGGCATTGACGGGCGAGTTGTCGATGTCGTGATGTCGATGGCATTCCCGCCGCCGGACGACATCGACGGCGATTGTCTGGTCGGCATGATCGATATCACGAACCGCCGGCAAGCGGAGGTGCAGCTTCGCGAGTTGCAGGACGAGTTCGCGCGCGCGGCCCGTATCTCGATGCTCAGCGAATTGACGGCCTCCATTGCCCATGAACTCAGGCAGCCTCTGGCGGCGATCACGACGCATGGCGACGCGGCGATGCGCTGGCTCGCCGCGACGCCGCCAGTTGTCGATCGGGCCGTCAAAGGCCTGGAAGGCATGGTGAAGGCGGCGGATAGGGCGAGCGCCATCATCCAGCGCATCCACCGAATGGCGATCAATGAGGCTGCTCAGTGCACCAGCGTCGACATCAACGCGGCGATCGCCGACATCGCGATATTCGTCAAACACGATCTGCAGTCCCGGCAGGTCGAGTTGGTTCTCAATCTCGAGGATGGCTTGCCGGCCGTATTCGGCGATGAAGTGCAGTTGCAGCAGGTGATGCACAACCTGGTCAGGAACAGTGCGCAGGCCATTGCGGATGGCCAGTGTCCGCTTCGCTGCATCACGGTCTCGACGGCACGACGAGGCGACCACATCGAGATCGTGGTCGAGGACACCGGGCCGGGAATCCCGCCCGAACAGATCGACAGGCTGTTTACGGCCTTTGAGACGACGAAGGCGGGTGGCATGGGCATCGGCCTCACGCTGTGCCGCTCGATCGTCATTTCTCACGGCGGCACCATCGAGCCGGACGTGTCTGTCTGCGATGGAGCCAGATTCCGCATTACTCTGCCGGTTCAGGTCGACCCCTGACGTTCGGCACAACGCTGCGGCCTCGGCGGCGCCGCGGCAACGGCATCGGCCGTCCGGAGGGCTGAGGGGGAGCCTCCGGACGGACCGATTGTCGAGCCTGAATTAGCGGCTCGACTCTTCCGCGAACGGCACGCGATTGAACTCGCGCCGCTCGGCCTTCGAGTAGCCGGACACGTTGGCCCGCACCCGCGCCGGAGCGTAGGCATAGGCGTTGAGTCCATTCGTTTCCTGGTTCTGGATCGCCTGGGGGACCTGGCCGAACTCGTCGAGACCGGAGTCCGACGCGAAGGCGGTGTTGGCAAAGCCGAGGGCGAGCAGCGCAGCGAGAGCGA
Organism: Pseudolabrys sp. Root1462; assembly: GCF_001426945.1. Classification (GTDB taxonomy): domain Bacteria; phylum Pseudomonadota; class Alphaproteobacteria; order Rhizobiales; family Xanthobacteraceae; genus Pseudolabrys. The sequence goes on from NZ_LMFS01000001.1 coordinate 204,540, forward strand.
TCTTGGTCTTGGTCATGGTGATTGTCCTTATTTGAAAGTTTGAATTCGGCGACCCGGGTCAGTCCGGATCGTGATGCACACTTAGAAGCTGCCGCGTGCCACGACCATTATGCGGAATGGTGGATGGCCCAAACATTGGTTTGGGTGAGGCCGGCGTTCGGCCGTCCTATCGCAATGGCTTTGGTGGTCCGGTAACGAGCGCGTGCGATAGCAACGTGAACGCATCTCTGTCATGTCACGCCGATCGGCTGCCGCGCGAACCAATCTCGTGCCGTCTCGTAATGAACGCCGATGATTGTATGCAGCGCCGAGGATGATGGCTCGGCTCGCGCGTCGGTCCGCCTTTGAGCAGGCCCTGGCCGGACTTGCGGCAGCAATACATACGTTCGTATGGGGTCCTAAACTTATTGGCGATCGACGAAAACTCATGTCGGGGCGGAGCAGCCCCAGCCATGCCGTAGCATCAGCTCAATCAGAAGCGATCGAGTTTCTCTTCGCAAGTTCGTGATCGCAGCCTCGCAAGGCGCGGCGGCGACCTTTAGATGTTCACGCGAACCAAGGTGCTGGCGATGAAAGTCAAGCTTTGTGAGTCTTGCCCCTATACCCCCACCGACATCGGCCCGCATTACTCCGTCGACGCCACAGAGTACTGCTGCTTGGCATGCCCGTCGCTTGTCGCGAAGACCGTGGTTGTTGCCAAGCGTCGGCGCCGCCGCCGGGTCTTTCGCCCCGTCGAGCCGGGTGCGGCGCTTGCCGTGACGGCCGGAGCGGGGCCGGGAATCTGACCACAGGAACAGCCGATGCGCCGGTCATTGTTATTGCCGATTGCGTGTGTAGTCGCCGTCTTCGTGGCGGGCGGCATCACATGGCGGCACCTGAGTTCGTTTGCCTCGACGAAGCAACAAGTCCCTCACCGTGAAGTGCCACCTCCCATCCCCGCAACGCTGGGCGCAGCCGAGCGCAAGAACGTGCCCGTCTTTCTTGACGGCCTCGGCACGGTGCAGGCTTACAACACCGTGACGGTCAATACGCGTGTTGACGGCACGCTCGACAAAGTGAGCTTCGTCGAGGGCCAGAAGGTCCAGGCCGGCGACATTCTCGCGCAGATCGATCCGCGGCCCTTCAAGGCGTCGCTCGATCTGGCTATTGCCACAAAGGCCAAGGATGAAGCGCAACTGGTCAATGCGCGGCTCGATCTCAAGCGCTTCCAGCAAAGCGGCACGCTCGCCACGACCCAGCAGCAGATTGATACGCAAGAGGCGCTGGTGAACCAGCTAGTCGCCACGGTGCAGGGCGACCAGGCGAATATCGAAGCGGCGCAGGTCCAGCTCGACTACACGACGATTCGCGCGCCGATTTCGGGCCGCACCGGCATCCGATTGGTCGATCAGGGCAACATCGTTCACGCCGCCAATACGACTGGCCTGGTCGTCATTACACAGTTGCAGCCAATCTCGGTGATCTTCACCCTGCCGCAGGACGAGGTGCAGAATGTTATCCATGAAATGGAGGCCTCCAGAGTGCCGCTGATGGCGGTCGCGCAGGGGCGGGACGACCGCCGCACGCTCGATACCGGAACGCTGAGCCTCGTTGACAACCAGATCGATCCGACATCCGGGAACGTCCGCCTCAAGGCCACCTTTCCCAACGCCGAATACGCGCTGTGGCCAGGACAGTTTGTCAATGTGCGGCTGCAGCTCAAGACGCTCGATAACGTGGTGACCGTGCCATCGACCGCCGTGCAGCGCGGTCCAGATGGCATGTTCGTCTACACCGTCAAGCCTGACACCAGCATCGCCATTCAGCCCGTCAACGTCGCGCAGATGTCGCAAGGCGTATCGGTCATCGACAAGGGCATCTCCGTCGGAACGCCCATCGTCGTTGCGGGCCAGTTCCGCCTGAAACCCGGCAGCCGCGTGCAAAGCGTGCCCGGCACCGCCGAAGCCGGCGGGAAATAGGGCGCCATGTCGATCTCAGCCCCCTTCATCCGCCGGCCGATCGCCACATCGCTGCTGATGGCGGGGATATTCCTGATCGGCGCCGCCGCTTACCCGTTCCTGCCCGTGGCCGCGCTGCCCGACGTCGAATTTCCCACCATTCAGATCACGACGCAGCTTCCCGGCGCCGATCCGGTCACGATGGCGACGTCGGTAACGGCGCCCCTGGAGCGCCAGTTCGCGCAGATCCCCGGCGTTACGCAAATGACTTCGAGCAGCGTGCTCGGCGTCAGCTCGATCACCGTACAGTTCGATCTCGGCCGCAATATCGACGGCGCCGCGGGCGACGTTCAGTCCGCCATCAATGCCGCCGGCGGGCAGCTTCCGAAAAATCTGCCGTCGCCGCCGTCCTATCGAAAGGTCAATCCGGCCGATCCGCCGATCATGGTGCTAGCCTTGCATTCGGACGCGTTGCCGATCACGACGGTCGACGATTATGCCGAGAATATTTTCGTTCAGAGTCTGAGTCAGATCAACGGTGTCGGCCAGGTCCTGGTGTTCGGCCAGCAAAAGCCGGCGGTCCGTATCCAGGTCGATCCGCAAAAGCTCGCCGCCTTCGGGCTCGGGCTGGAAGACCTGCGGGGGGCCATTACCAACATTACTACCGACAGTCCCAAGGGCAGCGTCGACGGCGCGACGCGCACCTTCACGATCTACGGCAATGATCAGTTGCTGGCGGCGAAGCCGTGGAACGACGCCATCATTGCCTACAAGAATGGTGCGCCGGTACGCGTGCGCGACATAGGTCGGGCGATCGAGGGCCCGGAGCGAAGCAAGCTCGCCGCCTGGGCCAACGGAAAGCGCGCCGTCATCCTCGCGATCCTCAAGGAGCCGGGCGCCAACGTTATCGATACGGTCGATCAGATCAAGGCGCAGCTGCCCCAACTTCAGGCGACCATTCCGCCCGCTATCTCGGTCGATACGATCATCGATCGGACCACGACCATCCGGGCGTCGGTCGCCGACGTTCAGTTCACACTGATGCTGACGATCGTCTTGGTCGTCATGGTGATCTTCCTTTTTCTGCGCAATCTATCTGCGACGGTCATTCCGAGCATCACCGTTCCCTTGGCGCTCGTCGCCACCTTTGCCCTGATGTATCTGGCCGGGTTTAGCATCGACAATCTGTCGTTGATGGCTCTGAGCATCGCTGTGGGGTTCGTCGTCGATGACGCCATCGTGATGCTGGAGAATATTGAGCGGCATGTCGAAGAAGGGCTGACGCCGCTGCAGGCGGCTTTCAAGGGCGCCGAGGAAATCGGATTCACTATTCTGTCGATCAGTCTGTCGCTCGTGGCGGTGTTTATCCCGCTGCTGCTGATGGGCGGCATCGTCGGTGCGCTGTTCCGCGAATTCGCCATCTCGGTCACACTGACCATCGCGGTCTCGGCCCTAGTCTCGTTGACGCTCACGCCGGTGATGGCATCCCGGTTCCTGAAGGAGAAGAAGCGTGTCCATCACGGCAGGCTTTATCTGGCGTCCGAGCGCATGTTCGACATGCTGCAAGAGGGTTACCGGCGCAGTCTCGACGTGGCGCTGCGACATCGCGGCGTGATGCTCGGCGTGTTTTTCGCCACCGTGGCGCTTTCGGTCTATCTGTTCGCGGTCATTCCCAAGGGCTTCTTCCCGACCGAGGATAACGGCTTCATCATCGGCACCTCGCAGGCCTCCCAGGACGTGTCCTTCGCCGAAATGTCGCGCCTGCAGCAGGAGCTGGGCAAAATCGTTGCGAGTGATCCGGACGTGACGAACGTCGGCATGCTGGTCGGTGCGACCGGCAATCAGACCCAGAACAACGGGCGCATGTTCATCGCCCTCAAGCCCAAAGAGCAACGCAAAGCGTCGGCGAGCCAGATCATCGAGCGCCTGACACCGAAGCTTGCGAAGGTGGAGGGTGTGTCACTTTTTATGTTGGTTGGCCAGGATATCAATATTGGCGGCCGGCAATCGCAAACGATGTACCAGTATTCACTGCAGAGCGCCGACCTCGATCAGCTTAACGAATGGGCGCCGAAGATTTACGAGAAACTTAAGACATTGCCGCAATTGACCGGGGTTGCGACGGACCAGCAAACCGGTGGCACGACACTGACCCTGACAATCGACCGCGACCAGGCAGCGCGTTTCGGCATTCAGCCGCAGCTGATTGACGATACCCTCGACGATGCTTTCGGCGAGCGCCAGGTCACTCAATACTTCACGCAGGTCAACAGCTATCACGTCATTCTGGAGGTTCTGCCCCAGTTCCAGAATGCGCCGGACGTGCTGTCGCGTCTATATGTCAAGTCGCCGCTGACCGGCCAGCAGGTGGCGCTCAGCACGCTGGCGAAATGGACCACGGCGCCGACCGCGGCGCTGTCCGTCAGCCATCAGGGCCAGTTCCCGGCGGTGACCTTGAGCTTCAATCTCGCACCCGGCGCCGCGCTCAGCGACGCGGTAACGGCGATCCGGCAGGCAGAGACGGACATGAACGTGCCGGCGGGCATTAACGGGACTTTTCAGGGATCCGCCGCGGCGTTTCAGGACTCATTGAAGTCCGAGCCGCTGCTCGTACTCGCCGCGCTGGTCGTTATCTATCTCATCCTCGGCATTCTCTACGAGAGCTACATCCATCCCCTGACCATCCTGTCGACGTTGCCGTCGGCCGGCGTCGGCGCCTTGCTGATGCTGATGGTGTTCGGATTCGACTTCAGCATCATCGCGCTGATCGGCGTCATTCTCCTCATCGGCATCGTCAAGAAGAACGGCATCATGATCATCGACTTCGCCATCGTCGGCGAACGCGAACGCGGCCTCACGCCGCTCGAAGCGATCCGCGAAGCATGCCTGCTGCGCTTCAGGCCGATCATGATGACGACAATGGCGGCGCTGCTTGCCGGCTTGCCGTTGATGTTCGGCAACGGCACAGGGTCCGAACTGCGCCAGCCGCTGGGCTATTCCATCGTCGGTGGTCTGATCCTGAGCCAGGCGCTGACGCTCTACACCACGCCCGTGGTGTTCCTCTATCTCGATCGCGTGAACCGGTGGCTGTCGAGTCTGCGGCGGGCGCCGCAGACGGCGGCTGCCGATGAGCAGCCTGCGGAGTAAAGCAAGATGACGACTGAAATCCAGGCTGACATAGGAGCCCGAGCGGCGCGCGGCGCGTGCCGCTCGGGCGATGTCGTGGCGCGAATCCGCCCCGAAGCGCCGCCGCTCGAGCAGCCGCCAAGTGCGAAAGCGCCGCCGACCGCGCCCACGGCCGCCGGAGCGTCGATCCAGCAGGAGCACGGGCGTTGGCTGTCGCTGCGCACGGCGCTGATGGCGGGTGGCATCATCGTCGCCGCCGTCGGCTCGCTCATATTCTGGCTGGAAGGCGGGCGATACGCCACCAGCGACGACGCCAATGTGGCTGCCGCAAAGGTGCTGGTTACGACCGACGTCTCCGGTCTGGTGTCGAGCGTGAAGGTGCGCGAGGGTCAGAACGTCAAGGCCGGCCAGGTGCTGTTCCAGGTCGACCCGTTGCAGTTCCAGATTGCGCTCGACAGCGCTCGCGCCAATCTCAATCAGGTCGCTCTCAACATCCGTTCCATGAAGGAGACCTACAAGGAGCTCCTGAGCAATGTCGAGTCGCAGAAGGCGCAGGTCGCGCTCGATGTCGTCACCAACGACCGTAACGCCAATCTCGTCAGCAACAACGACGTGCCACGCCAGGTTTACGATCAGTCGCGCTACACGTTGCAACTCGATCAGGCTCGCCTGAAGTCGCTGCAACAGCAGGCCGAGGTGCAACTCGCGACTCTGGCCGGCAATGCGGACATTCGCGTCGAGGATCACCCGCTGTACCAGCAGGCCAAGGCCGCGGTCGACGAGGCGCAGCGCCAGCTCAATCATGCGACGGTACGCGCCCCGTTCGATGGCGTCGTCACGCAAGTCGATTCCTTGCAGCCGGGGACTTATCTGGTGTCGCAAACCGCGGCGCTGACCGCGACCGGCGCTGTGGCGCTGGTGTCGGCCTCCGACGTCTGGGTGACGGCGCAGATGAAGGAGACGGAACTTACCTACGTGAAGGCGGGCGATCGCGTTGACGTCACGATCGACACCTATCCGGGCATGACCTTCAAGGGCACCGTGGAGAGTATCAGTCCGGCCAGCGGCTCCGAATTTTCCATCCTGCCGCCGGAGAATTCGAGCGGCAATTTCGTCAAGGTGGTGCAGCGCGTCCCGGTGAAGATCGCGATCGATCAAACGCCGGGCGGGCCGGTTCTGCGCGCCGGCATGAGCGCTTATGTGAGCATTGGCACAGGTCACCGCCGCAGCCTGTCGGATCTGTTCTGATGGAGTGAAGGCCATGGGGTCGGCAACGGCTGGAGCGTCGGCGGTCGTGCCGCAGCGCACTTTCATCACGGTTTGCGTGATGCTCGCGACTTTGATGCAGACCTTGGACACGACCATCGTCAACGTCGCATTGCCTTATATCCAGGGCTCGCTGGCGGCATCTCCTGATCAGATCACCTGGACGCTGACCGCTTATATTGTCGCCGCCGCGATCATGACGCCGCCGATTGGCTGGGTGGCAGCAAGAATCGGCCGTAAGAACCTGTTTCTCATCTCCATCGCGGGCTTCACCGTGGCGTCGATGCTGTGCGGCACGGCGCAGACGCTGACCGAGATCGTCCTGTACCGCGCGCTGCAGGGCGTGTTCGGCGCCTCGCTGGTACCGCTGTCGCAGACGACGATGCTCGACATCTATCCGCCGGAACTGCACGGTCGCGCCATGTCGGTCTGGACGATGGGCGTCGTTGTCGGGCCGGTGCTGGGGCCGACCTTGGGCGGCTACCTCACTGCCTATGAATCGTGGCGCTATGTCTTCTATATCAATCTTCCGCTCGGCATTCTTGCCTTTGCCGGCCTGTGGTTCTTTATGAAGGACGAACGGCCGCCGACCACTCCGAAGTTCGACTGGATCGGCTTTGCCGTGCTCGGCCTTGCGGTGGCGTGTCTGCAACTGTTGCTCGACCGCGGCGAGACCAAAGACTGGTTCGGTTCGACCGAGATCATCGTCTATGCGGTGCTCTGCGGACTCGGCTTCTATCTTTTCATCGTTCACCTCTTCACGGCGAAGGACGTCCTCGTTCCGCTGCGCATTTTCAACGATAGGAATTTCGCGGCCGGGCTGGTGCTGGTCTTCGCCGTCGGCATGCTGATTCTGGCAACCTCGGCACTGTTGGCGCCGTATCTGCAGACGCTTTCCGGCCGCTCGGTCGAGAACACCGGCTTGCTGCTGGCGCCGCGCGGCCTTGGTACCATGATCGGCGTCGTCATTGCCGGGCGTCTCTCCGACCGCATGGACCCGCGCATCCTGATGGCGATTGGCATTCTCATCATCGCCGAGACCCTGCGCGAGATGACGCACTGGACGCCGGATATCGATGCCTGGTCGCTGGCGGTGAATTCGATCGGGCAGGGCTTTGGCCTCGGCTTTGTGTTCACGCCGCTGCAGGTCCTGGCCTTCGCCACGCTGGCGCCCGGCCTGCGCACCGACGGCACGGCGCTGTTCAGTCTGCTGCGCAACATCGGTCTGGCCATCGGCGTGTCGGCGACCTCCGTGCTGCTGACCCAGGCGACTCAATACGAGCACGCGGTGATCGGCGCAGCCATCACACCTTTCAATCGTAATCTGCAGACCGACGGTGCCTATTTTTCCTGGAATCCTGTCGTGCCGAGCGGTGTCGCTGCTCTGAACGCCGAGGTGACGCGACAGGCGGCCATCATCGGATATGTCGATGATTTCAAGTTTCTGCTGGTGGTCAGTTTGTTGATGTTGCCGTTGTTGTTGGCAATGCGGGCGCCGAAACACGAAACCAGCGGTGTTCGACTCGCCGCAGAATAAGTGGGCTGCTTCATTATTGGTCGCTCCGCTGCCTTCGGCTCACGCCATTAGCGTTAATTCCGCTTGCCAATATCGACACACGTTTCGGTCGATATAATTCCCATACGCAATCCACAGTACTTATATACTACCGGGGACGGGCGATGAGGGCAGCGGGCGTTTGGTCAGCTTCAGTGTTTCTTGTCCTGGCCGGCGTGGCCGGGAAGCCGGTCGCCGTGGCGGAAACGGCGCCGGGGCAAGGTCCGCCGGTTGCGCGCGAAAGGCTGTTCGTCGCTCCGCCAGTGGCGCGGTCGCGCCAAGCGACGGCGGCACCTCATAAGGCAAAAGCTAAGTCTACAAATGTCAGGGCAACTTCGCACCCGCGGCCCGCCAAGCCGGATCAGCCGGCGCGAGAAGCGCGCCCGCATGCCGAGGAGAGAGCAAAGTCCGCGGCAGCGGAACCACAACGTTTCTCTGAGCCTAGCCCCCCCACGCCGCGACGGCGCGCCATCCCGCGCGACGAGATCATCATGCCGTTGCCCGAGCCGGGCGCGGGCGCGCAGGTCCCGGCTGCGCTGCCGAGCGCGCCACCCGCCGCGTCGCAAGGGCCGCCGCTGCCGGTCAATATGCAACCAGTTCCGCCGGCCATTGCGCCGGCTGCAATCCCACCGCCGTCGGCGCCTTCGGCCGCGCCGCCACTCGTGACGGCGGAGCCGGACCGCAACAGGCTGAACATCATCCGCAGCGCTCCCGAGCAGATCGGCGAGACGCCGAGCCAGTTCATGTGGATCCGCGACGGCCTGATGGCGGCGCGCGACCCGCTCGACGGCATGCTTGTCTTCTTTGGTGACGACGGCCGCGTGCTCGGGCGCGCCAAACTGCCTGACGGCTTCGATACCGAGGACATCGTCAGTCTGCCGACCGCGATCCGGCTGATCGACTCATCCCATCGCACGCAGATCACCATCCAGCGCACAATCGACCCGGCGACGACGACACTCCTGCAATCGACGCCCAACAGCTCCGACTCGACGGTGCGCGCCCGGCGACTGACGCGCCGCGGCCCGCAGGAACTCATTGTCAACGACGAACGGCAGAACGGTTCGCGCCCGCTGACGGTCCGCTCGTTAACCGGCGCCCGGCTGGCACAGGCCTATGAAATTTCGCCGGGAACCAATGACAATCGCTATGTCGCCACCGAGGAAATCACCGCCGTAAAGCCCGCCCTGACGGTGCGCGTGGTCGTGCAGCGTTTCGACAAGGACGGCAAGCTCACCGGTATCGCTTATGTGCCGCTCGACAGCTTCGAGCCGGTGTCGCGCAACTTCATTGCCATCACCGGCGGCGGGCTGCTGCGTGCGCTGCGGCCGACGGCCGATGGCGTCAAGATCGACGAGTACGATTTCGTCGCGCCGCCACGCGTCGGCAACCGCCGCCTCAATGACAGCGAGCTCAAGAGTTTGTCGCGAAAGGTGCGCGAGATCGCCGTCGACGCGAACGTACAGGGTGACAGTTCGACACCTTTCAACGACGGCGGGCCGCATCTCGACCTCGCTATTCCGTCGCCGCCAAAGATCACGCGCGCCCAGGTGCTGGAAAATGCCCGCGCTTTTTTGACCGTCGACTGGGTGATGCGACGCGAGAACTTTTCCCGTCCCGGCATCGTCAATCGCTGCGATCCCGCGCGCTCCTATGTATGGCAGCGGCCGCATCATTTCACTGAAGACATGATCGGCACGACGATAGGTCCGATGCCGTATCGTTGGGGCGGCGAGGACACGCCGCAATCATTCCGCACGCGCACCGGATGGGGCGCGCTGGCCGGCAGCATCTGCACCTGCCGTCAGGCCCAATACAATTATTGCATCTTCGCCGATTCCGCCGGCGTCGATTGCTCCGGCTTCGTCTCCAGGGCCTGGGGAATCGAGAAGCGCGGCACCAGCGGCCTTCTCGATGTTGCGACCGATGTGGAAAGTCTCGAAGCCTTGAAGCCGGGCGACGCCTTCGATTGGCCACAGCGTCACGTGCGGCTGTTCATCGGTCTCGTCGAAGGCCCGGCGATCAGCTTCAACACTCTGGAATCATCGACGCGCTCTCAATGCGAAGGCGTGTGCGAACGCGCCTATCGGCCGAGCGAACTGAATGGCTTCCGGCTCATCCGCTTCAAGAACATCATCGACAACGGCGTTGTCGCGTCGACCGGCCAAAACGGTGGCGCCAAACCGGATGGCCCAGCGGCGGCGCCGGCGCAAAGTACCGAAGTGACAGCAGCCACCACCATAGCAAACAACGGAAGTGCGACGACGGCGAAGAGGCGTGCAGTGAATCCACCCAGACGAGCGGTGCCCCGCGTTCACGTAACGCAAAGGCGGGCCCAATGGCGATGATACGCGCGCTGCTCCTTCTGGTGATTCCGCTGATGGCACTGCTCGGCGTAGATGAGCGCGCGGGGGCGATCACGAGAGAGGAAGACATCGTTCGCGATCTCAACGAAACGTTCAAAGCGCCATCGACATTTCCGCCCAATAACGCATTGAGGCCGGCTGGAGAGGGCACGCATAATGATAATCGCGATAGTGGCGGCCGCACCGTAACGCCGTTTCAGGATGAGGGGCCGCCCCCTGATGAGACGCTCGACGTTGTGCCCGACCGGACCTATCCATTTCTCGTGGCCATCGTTGACGGCAAACGTTCGCCGCAAGAAGGTTACGTCTGTGCGGGCACGCTGATCGCTCCGCACTGGGTCGTCACGGCCGCACATTGCACTTTTAGCTGGGTGCGGCGCTGGCCGACCGATCCCGATGTTGTCGTGCTGTTCAACACGACGCGGCTGTCGCAGCCAGGCCCTAAGGTGGCCGTCACACGCGTGATCCCGCATCCCGATTACGACGCGCGCACCCTCAAGAACGATATAGCGCTGCTGAGGATCGACATTCAGGGCCGCCGCTTCGGCCCACCGCTCAAGCTGGAAGGGCCGCCAATAGCAGGGCAAAGGGGCGAAATCGCTCACGTGGTCGGCTGGGGTGTGACCAATCGCGATTTACTGGCTCGCCGGAAGGCCGAAGTGCAGCAACTGCTGCAAGTCGTCGTGCGCGGTGACGCCTGCTTTTCCGCCGGCAGTTTTCCCAAACTCCGCGGCACCGGTGTGTTCTGCGCAAGCTCGCTTCTAGCGCACCACGACACCTGCTACGGCTTTGGCGGCGGCCCGATTGTCATGCGCGATCAAGCGGGTGAACGCTATCGCGGCGGCATGGTGGCGTGGCCGGCGGCCTGCCCGCCACCGACTGAAAAGATGAACGCTTATCTCGACGTCCAACGATTCGTGCCCTGGATCAAAGGCATCATTCAATCCAATGGCGGGGCGGGCGGATGATGGGGGGGCTTACGCGAAGCCTGATTGCCGCCGCGCTTGCTATGGCCGCTTTGCACGGCCTGCATGCGCAAACACAAGAGAATCCTTTGCGATCTTTGCCGCAGGTACAGAAGCTCTACGAGCAGCGTCTGGACAGTCTCAGGTCAGGGGCGCCGTCCCGGGTCTTTTCGGGCACCGCCAGCGTGGTGCCGAGCCGGGCCCAAACCTATGCCGTGTCGCTCGGCGTCGCCGGCGTGCCCCAACAGCGCGGCCATTTCTGCGGTGGTGTTCTCGTCAATCCGCATTGGGTACTGACAGCGGCGCATTGCGTTGCCGACCCGGCGGGCGCGAGCGGATCGTCGCCACGATCGCCTCTCGATCCCGCAAACTTGCAGATCAGGATCGGCACCAACGTGCTGCACACTGGCGGCGTCTCGAGGCCAATTGCGCGCATCGTGATCAACCCGGAATATCGCGTTACGGCGGAAGGCGTCCCGGAAAACGATCTTGCTTTGTTGCAGTTTGCTGAACCGCTTCCGGGTCAGCCGGTGTCAATTGCCGATGACGCGCTGGTGCGGATCGGTATTCGCGATGGCGATCGCCTGCTGATCATGGGCTGGGGCACAGCAAGCTTTGCAGCCGACAGTCCGATCTCCAACAACCTCTTACTGGCGGTTGTGCCGGTGGTCGGCACCGCTAAGTGCAACGAAGCCTATGGCGGCGCGGTGACCGACAGAATGTTCTGCGCCGGCCTCGGCGCTGCCGATGCCTGCCAGGGCGACAGCGGTGGGCCTGCATTCATTTACAACGAGCGAGGAATGACGGAGTTGACCGGGATCGTCAGTTGGGGTGCAGGCTGCACAGAAAAACGCTCTCCCGGCGTTTACGTCAACGTCACCAAATATCGGGATTGGATCAATGGCGTCACCGGTGCGCGTACAGCGCTGCAGTAGCGTACGCAGGATTGTTGCCGCCCTGGCAGTGTTCGCCGCATTCGCGGCGGCGCCCGCGCGTGCGCAATACGAGCAGTCGCTTGGCCCCACCGCGCTTTATCCCCCCGTGCTCCGTCAAATCGACCATTCCAATTTGCCGTTGTTGATGCGTGACGCCATCCAGGCCATCGCCATCGGCACGCGGGCAGTTGCGATGAAGCCGCGCATTTTGGGCGGCGAGCAGTCGCCGTCCGGCATCTATCCCTGGGCGGCTTCGATAGGGCTCAAGGGCATCGCGCCGCGCGACGGCCATTTCTGTGGCGGCGCGTTCATCGCGCCCGACTGGGTGCTGACCGCGGCACATTGCGTGCAACCCGATCCGGCCGGCAAGATTCAGGCCTACGGGGAAAGCAACTTTCTCGAGACGGGCGGCAAGATCTTTGCAATCGATCGCGTCGTCGTTCACGAACGCTATGACGAGGAGACTCGAGAGAACGATATCGCGTTGCTGCACACGACCGAGCGATACGGCGGCGAACTCCTGCGTCTGCTTTCGCCGGCGGACGCCGATCGGCTGGCATCTGTCGGCACGCTCGCAGCGGCGGTCGGCTGGGGGCTGACCGCCGAGGGCACGCAGACACAGAACGCGCAGCGGCGAATCACCGTGCAGATCGTGTCCAACCAGACTTGCAACGGGCTCGCGTCTTACGCCGGCACCGTCACCGACGGGATGCTGTGCGCCGGGTTCGCCGAAGGCGGCAAAGACTCCTGCCAGAGCGACAGCGGTGGGCCCCTGGCGGTGGGAGACGGCAAAGGCATGCGTTTCCATGTCGGAATCCAGAGTTGGGGCGAGGGCTGCAGCCGGCCGATGAAATTTGGCGTCTATACGCGCACTTCCGTTTATTTCGGCTGGATCAAGGATCGCCTTGCAGGGAAGTCGCAGCCGCCACGGCCGCCTAAACCGCAGGTCGCCCAGACGCCGGCCTTGCCGGTGCCGGCGGCCACTCCATCGCGCACCGCGGCAGCGATCCCGACTCAACCGCAGACGCGCTCGGCCACGGCCCCCGCAGCGCCGTCGCAACCGCTGCAACTCGGGCCGCGCTCGCTCTATCCGCAGACTGCCGCCGCGCCATCCGAAGTGCCGATCGTGATGCGCGATGCGTTACAGTATTTGCAGAACAGGACGCGCCTGCTGGCGCTGAAACCGCGCATCATGGGCGGCGAAACCGCACCAGCCGACGGCTATCCGTTCATAGCCTCGATCAGCGTTCGCAATTCAAATCCGCGCGACGGCCATTTCTGCGGCGGCTCGTTCATCGCCGCCGACTGGGTGCTGACGGCGGCGCACTGCGTGAAGCCGGAGCAGGCGGCGAACATCCAGGTCTATGGCGGCAGCAACCAGCTCTCGAGCGGTGGCCGCATCTCTTCGGTGGATCGCATCATCGTGCACGAAAACTACAACACGGTCACGCAGGAGAATGACCTGGCCTTGCTACATCTGACGCAGCGTGCCGCGAACGCCACGGTGCGGCCGCTGCCGGGCGCCGAGGCCGACCGACTCGCTGCCGCCGGGGGAGCGGCGACCGCCGTCGGCTGGGGCTACACGGCGGAAAACGGCAACGTCCAGGATGTGTTGCGCCGGGTCGGCCTTGAGATCGTCTCCAACGAAGCTTGCAACGCGCCGAGCGCCTATGCCGGCGGCATTACTTCCGGCATGCTGTGCGCCGGCTTCCGCGCCGGCGGCAAGGACTCCTGCCAGGGCGACTCGGGTGGGCCGCTGGTGGTCAGCGATGGCAGTGGCGGCTTCTATCAGGCCGGCGTCGTGAGCTGGGGCGAGGGCTGCGGCACGCCGAACAAATACGGCGTCTATACACGCGTCTCGTCCTATCAAACCTGGATTGCCGACCAGATGGCGGGCCGCTCGGTGAGCGCTGCGCCGCCCTCCCGCGCGTCGACGCCGGCAACGCGTTCCGCGGCGCCTGCTGCCGCACCGGCTGCGCCGCCGCGCCCGCGCGCGACGCCGGGCAGCAACAGCCGTGCCCAGGCGCCAATGGCGAAGAAGCTAACGGCCAGGGAGAAGCGGATCATCCGCGCGCGACCGGTGAGGCGCGAGATAAGACGACCGGTTGCGGAACGCTGAGACATTGCGACGCGGCGCTATCGTGCCCGGATATCAACCGGTCGGGTGTCCCTGTTTGGCGGACCGAATTGGCGCCCAAGTTACTTCGGATTCAAAGTAAGGCGCATTAGGTCAGCGTTATTGCCTATAAATATATGATGATACCAGTGAGGCCAACTTCGGAGGCATTATCAGAATTCGTTACAACCCATGGGCGCGCTGTGTTATATTACTAGAATAAAGACAGTCGCGAGGCCCAAGCCATGACTGAAACACCATCGCGCAATGTCAATGCCGGCAGGGACGCCTCTGCCGCTGTGCGTCCAGGCCATAAGCTCTCGTATCCGGAAAACAGCGGATATCTTCGCTCTCGGGTGCTCAAGCGCTCGATCGTCGTCGGCCGTCACAAAACCAGTGTCAGCCTTGAGGACGTGTTCTGGAATGAATTGCGCCGCATCGCGCAGGAGCTTGGCGTCCATCTTTCGGAGTTGGTGGCGCGCATCGACGCTGATCGGCAGCACGGCAATCTATCGTCTGCGATTCGCCTCTTCGTTTTTGAAGAGCGGTGCAAGCACTCCGAGCCGAAGTATCATCAAGAGGCGCAGTCCGCCTGAGGCATGCGGCCGCAGGCAAGGTTGCTACCGTGAACGGGCGTGCACTCTGCGACCGCTACGGGTCGGCGGAGGCGCGTGGCATAATGTGCTTGCCAATGAGCAGGTTTGTGGCGTCGCCGGCCGGTACCGGCTTGCTGTAGTAATAGCCTTGGACTTTCGCCACCGGCGATTTGGCGAGGAACAGCCACTGCGCCTCCGATTCAACCCCTTCGGCAATGACTTCAATGTTGAGCTCGCGCGCGATTCCCAGAATTGCTCGGGCCATGGCCGCGCTGTCCTGATCCTGGCTCGCCGCATCGATCAAAAGCTGCGGGACCTTGATCCGGTTCACATGATAGGTCCTGAGATAATCCAGCGATGAATACTTCATGCCGAAGTCGTCGATCGCGATCTTCACGCCGAGTTTCTGCAGCCTCTCCAGAACGTCGTTCTGTGCCAGCGTGGCCCGCGCAATCGTGGATTCGGTGACATCCAGCTCCAGATCCGATGGGGCAAGATGCCATTTCTCCAGCGTCGCGGTGACAAGCTCAACGAATTCAGTGGCGCCTTTGATCTGAACCGCGGACACGTTGACCGCGATGGACTGTGGGGCCACCCCGGCGGCGCGCCATGTGCTCATCTGCCGACAGGCGGCATCGAGCACCCAGTGTCCGATAGGCACAATCGTCCCGGTCCGCTCGGCGAGTTCGATGAACTGCCCAGGAAGAAGGAGCCCGCGTGTGGGGTGGTTCCAGCGGATAAGGGCTTCCATGCCGACAATCGCATTGGTGCTGAACTCGATCTGCGGCTGGTAGTAAAGCTCGAGTTCGTGGTGCTCGAGCGCCTTCCGCAGTTCATCCGAGAGGGCGACCTCCTCGCGCACCGCCGTGTCGAGTTCCTCCGTATGGAAACGATACTGGTCGCGCCCGTCGTCCTTGGCGCGATACAAGGCGACATCCGCCTGCGCCAGCATGTCTTCAGGCTTTGACGTCTCCGGCCCATATATGGCGATTCCGATGCTCGCAGTGATATGCAACTCATTGCCGGCGATCTGGATCGGCGCGGCGACCGCAGCGCGCAGCTTATCGGCAAGAGCTCCGGCGCTGGTTGAATCGGCAAGGTCGGACTGCAATACAGCGAATTCGTCGCCGCCCACCCGCCCGGCGAGGTCTGTGTCGCGAATACATTGCTGCAGACGTTCGCCGACTACGACAAGGAGTCGATCGCCAACTGGATGGCCCAGCGTGTCGTTGATATTCTTGAAGCGGTCCAGATCAATATAATGCACGGCGAATCCCGCGGCGCCGCGCCGGCTGGCCGCAAACAGCTGAAGCAGCCGTTCGTTGAAGGTTGCCCGGTTCGGCAGGCCGGTGAGGGAATCGGTACGCGCCAGATGAGCAATTTTCTCCTCGGCCGCCTTGCGCTCCGTGATATCCGACAACAACCCCTCGACTTCGATCAGTCGGCCCGTTCTATCGAGCAAGGGCATAAAGTGATTTTCGACCCAGCGGAATTCGCCCTTGCTCGTCATTATGCGAAATTCGTTGATGCCCGATTGGCCAGCAAGCGCCTGACTCATGGAATTGATGAGAGTGTCGAGATCATCGGGGTGGATGAGACTTCGATAAAGCATCGGTGAGGCTGTCAGGATCGCGGGGTCGTGTCCGAACAGCTTTATGTTCTGCGAGACGTAGATCATCGGGAGCGACGGCTCGCCGCGCATGCGGTAAAGAATGGTCGGCGTATTTTGCACGATGCGGTTGGCATCGGCGAGTTCGCGGACGTAGCGGTCGCGCTGAATTGCGGTGCCAAGCAGCTCGGCTATGGTCTGCAGCGCCTCGCTTTCGTAGGGAGCCCAGACGCGCTCCGGGTCACAGCTATCAAATCCGATCTGGCCCCAGTATCGCCCGTCCACCATGATTGGCACCAGGAGCACCTTTGCGACGCCAATCTTCTCAAGCATAACTTTGACGCTCGGAGGTGCGGTGTGCAGGTCGGCCCACACAATATGTCCCATCGACAGCGGCCTGACCCAGGCCAACATGTCCTCAGTCTCAATCGCAGAGCCCTGGAAGTAAGCCTGATCGATTTTGATCGCGATCCGGGGGCTCTCCCAAAGATAGCGCAACACAGGCCCGTGCCGCGCCTCCGCATTTTCCAGAACGATGATGCGATCCACCTGAATGACCTGACTGATCAGGCGCAAAGCTTGCTCAATGGCGTCGTCGAGGCTGGATGCGGTCACCAGTTTGCCGGCAATCGCATAAGCAGCGTGGACAAGCGCATCGCGCTGCTCTAGAGCGCGCTCGGACCGCTTGCGCTCGGTGATATCGCGGGCGATGCCACGGTAACCGCAGTACTTGCCGTGCTGATCGAACACCGGAGCGGCGCTGGTTTCCACGAAGGCGTCGCGGCCGTCCTTGCCGACGAATGTGACTTCCAGCATAGCGTATGCTTGCCGATTCGCCACGATCGGAGCAATTCGCTCTTCGAACCGTTCGGCTTCATCGGCGTGCAGGATCATAAACATCGGCTTGCCAACCAGCTCTTCGGACGTATAGCCCAGCAGTTTTGTAACGCTGGGGCTGACGTAGGTATAAAGCCTCTTCTCGTTAATCTCCCATACATAGTCGGTTGTCGATTCCACGAGGTCGCGATACCTCTTCTCGCTTTCGCGTATTGCCTCCTCCAGCCGCTTGCGTGCGGAGATGTCCATATAGGTGCCGACGATGCCGATCACTTGGCCATCGGAACCGAGCAGGGGCGCCTTGTTCGTCAAGAGCGTGATATGTCGCCCGTCAGGCGTCGTTTGCGGTTCCTCGATCAGGAGCTTGCTGTGACCACTCTCGATCACCTGACGGTCGTCCGCTCGGTACAGATCCGCCTGTTCGCGCCAGACCATCTGATAATCGTTCTTTCCGATGATCTCCTCGGGACGGGAAAATCCTGCGTCCTGCGCGAATGCTGTGTTGCAGCCCAGATAGACGGAGTTTCGGTCCTTCCAGAAGATTGTCGCGCCGACCGTATTGACGATGACGTCAAGCAGCTGTCTGGATTCCGAAAGTGCCGAGACGCGGATCATCCGGAAGGTATCGATCAGCAGCGCGACAAGCACACAGACGTAAGATGCGATCTTGAGAGTCGCGGCCATATCGACCATCGCGTCGTAAGGCTGTGTTGACAATGACATAGCGGTCTGTCCGGCAAGGCCGATGATGAGTGCCAATACGAGCCACTGTTCAAACAGATCGCTCCGCCATTTGCCTTTGGCCAGGTACAAGGCCAGAGCCAACGCGAAGATGGCCGCAGGGATCAACTCCAGCGGACGCGGAATGATCGGACTTAAACCATACGCTGGTGACGGTGGCACAATGGCGATGATCAGCAGACTTACGAACAGCAGCGTCAGAGTAATGCCATAGGCGGTGCGTTCGATTGGCGGTCCGGGCGGGATTGCGATCCGGTCACCAGACCCGAAAGCCGAGCTTAAGAGGAGCGCGATCGAGAGGAAGAAGCGCGACTCCAGCCAGCTCCAGGACGTGGCAAGAAGTGGTGCCGACGCCGCCAGCTTGGCGGAATAGGCCACGGTCACAAACGCGTAGTAGCCATCGAGAAGACCGGCGGCGAGAAAGCCACAGCCGATGAATAGAAAGGTACCGTCCTTGCGGCTGTAGTAACGAATGAGGGCAAAAATGCCGGCGATAAAAGCCAGCAACGTCGCAACGATCTCAATAGTCGTGTGGGTCTCGACATTGCCGCGCCACGCTGATCCTCGCAGCATAAAGGTGCCAGCGACACATGCCGCAAATACGGCTGCGTAAATGACGGGCCTGCGAACGGCGACCGCAGATGCGCTCATGGGCTTTCACCTTTCGAAGTCCATCGGCTTGGAAGCGGCGTCTGCCATCGCGTGTCGACCTAAGACCGGTCGAGGCGCAGTGCTGGTCCATGCGGCCGTTCGCGGGCAGAATTATCCGTCCGCGTCTTCATGGCAGTTTGATCTCAATCAAGAAGTGTTTTCGGCGTCACTCCACGCTGAGCTTAAATAGAAGGAACTGTTTCGGCATCATTTGATTTGAACACGTGTGACTTGGCGCTGTCCGACGAGGCGCGATGAGTATCGTTCCCATGTTTTGAATTAGGTAATACGCATAGGTGTCATCATTGTACCAAACAGGGCCTGAGATCGGGCCATTGCAGAATGTGCACGGCGCGGTCTGCTCAGTACAACGCTGCCAACCGAGAGTCCCCAACGGTGTGGCCGTTCATTTGGCGCCCTTGGAAGCCTTCGGCGACTTCGGACGCGACTCGCTCCATTGACCCTAATCAAAGCCGAATTACGCCCCCACGCGACAATGTGGTAGTTTTTGCGTGGTGAAGTTCATTAATGCACCGCGGCGACGATTCGCGTCACTTCGGTAGCCACTTCGTGCGGTGGGAACCGCGAGGTCGGCGCGCGGGCGGCAAACATCAATGGCACAGCTGTTCGATGATGGCGCGCATCAAGGTGCTGACGAACCGGCACGACCGAACCCGTCGGCCGCGGGCGACGACGCCATCCGGCTGGCAACGGTTGTCAGTGCGATCGCCCTGCTGCATTCGTCGGCGCCGGATTCGCTGATCCCGGAAATCCTGGAAAGGATCGGTCAGGCCTGCGGCGTCAGCCGCGTCCAGCTCTATGAGTACAAGCGGCAGCCCGCTGGCGCCATTGTTGCGGCGCTGCGTTACGCGTGGCGTGCCGTCGGCGTTGCGGCGCCGATGCAGAAGATCGGCGCGGAGGTCTCGGAGGGCCGCGATTCTGGCCGGCCGGCGTCGCTATCGGCAAAGGGCGAAACCGTAGCGCTTCTCACACGCGATGCAACCGAGCCGCTTCGAGGTTTCCTGACGCAGATGGGCGTTAAGTCGGTGTTGACGACCCCGGTGCTGGTCGGCGGAGAGCGTTGGGGCGAGATTGATTTCGAGGACTGCGTGTATGAACGCGCGTGGTCGGGGATCGAGATCGACGCCCTGGATCTCCTGGCCGAAATGATCGGCGCCGCCATCGGTCGCGCGCGCGACCTCCAGGAGGCGTCGGACGTCAACTGGATCGTCGAACATAGCCCGGTCGTTCTCTACAGGATCAGCGCGACCCCGCCTTATCCGCTGGTCTATATTTCGCGCAGCGTCAGCCGCTACGGTTACGATGCGCGTGACCTGGTGGCATCGCCCGGTCGTTATCTCGAATTGTTTCACCCCGACGACCTAGCCGTCGCGATAGCCGACATCAACGGCATTGTCGCGGGCCGCATCAGCGAAGCGCGGCGGGAGTGGCGCCTGCGTTCCGCCGACGGACGATACGTCTGGTTTGAGGATCGTACCCACGGACGCATCGGCACCGATGGCAAGATCCAGGAGATTGAAGGGCTTCTTGTGGACATCAGCGATCGCAAGTCTGCGGAAGCCAAAATCAAGGAGATTTCAAGCGTCGATCCGGTCACCGGGCTGCCCAATCGCAAGGCTTTCATGGCCGAGCTTGAGCGCGCCTTCGCAGCAGCGCGCCGCGGCGGGCCGGCCTTCGCAATCCACTACATCGATCTCGATCGCTTCAAGGATATCAACGACGTATTCGGCCACTCTAAGGGCGATGACCTGTTGAAAGCAGTCGCCGATCGGCTTCGCAGGCTGCGCCGCGGCAATACGGATGTGATCGCACGGTCAGGCGGCGATGAATTCGTTGTCCTGCAATCCGACATCTCTGAACCCTCCGGCGCCGGCGCCCTGGCGGCGCGTCTGCT
Source organism: Pseudolabrys sp. Root1462 (assembly GCF_001426945.1). Lineage (GTDB taxonomy): Bacteria > Pseudomonadota > Alphaproteobacteria > Rhizobiales > Xanthobacteraceae > Pseudolabrys. The sequence continues at coordinate 225,155 of NZ_LMFS01000001.1, forward strand.
CAAGGCAATCGCCGAACCGTTCAACATCGGAATCGAAGTTCACACCACGGCGAGCATCGGCATTGCCGTCTTCACGCCGGAAGTGACCGGGACCGAGGAGATGATCAAGCAGGCCGATCTTGCGCTCTACCGGGCCAAGGATCTCGGGCGCAACCAATTCCATTTCCATTCCGAAGCACTTGATGATGCGACCATCGAGCGCGTGATGCTGGGCGGCGATCTGGCGCGGGCGCTCGATCGCGACGAGTTGCGGCTCGACTACCAGCCGCTGGTGGAGGTCGCAACCGGCCGAATTGTTGGGCTTGAGGCGTTGGCGCGTTGGGACCATCCCCGGCTTGGGCCGATCGGTCCGTCGCGTTTCATTCCCATCGCCGAAAGCAACGGCACCATCCATCGACTCGGCCGCTGGGTCGTTGACGCTGTCTGCCACCAGATCTCCGATTGGCGCGCCGCCGGACTGAAGCCGCCACCGATTTCGTTCAACGTGTCGGCCGGGCAGTTGAAGGGCACCGTCGATTTCGACCGGCACCTCGCCGAGCGACTGAAGCACTGGTCGGTTGGGCCGAAGGCGATCGAAATCGAATTGACCGAGACCGTTCTGATGGAAACGACCCAGCACCATCGCGAGATCATCGCCCGCCTGTACAGCCTGGGGGTGCCGATCGCGATTGACGATTTCGGCACCGGCTATTCCTCGCTCAGCTATCTGCGCACCTATCGCGTCGATCACATCAAGGTCGCGCAGGAGTTCATCAAGGACATCAAGCCAGGTTCCGGCGACATCGCCATCGTTCGTGCCGCCATCAGCCTCGGTCGCGAGCTTGGAATTCCGGTGATCGCGGAGGGCGTGGAAACCGAATTTCAGCTCGACCTGGTGCGCCAAGCCGGCGGCCAGCTGGTCCAAGGCTTCTATTTCAGTCCGCCGGTGCCGGCGGCCCGCGCCGCCGAACTGTTGCGGCAGGGCACGCTGTCGCCAGAAGTCGCCGCAGGGCCGTCAAGCTGACCGCTACGCCCTCAGCCGCGTCGGGGCTCTACAGCGGCCATCACCTCGGGTAAGATTCTCCGCATGAACCGGCGGCAAAGCCGGGCGGGAACAGGGCCAGGGGAAATGCCTTTGCAGGACGGAAATTCCTTCGATTACATCGTTGTCGGCGCCGGCAGCGCCGGTTGTGTGCTGGCGGAGCGGCTCTCGGCCTCGGGCCGGCATCGCGTGCTGCTGATCGAGGCCGGCGGCCGCGACCGCAACATCTGGATTCATATCCCGCTCGGTTACGGCAAGCTGTTCACCGACGCGCGCGTCAACTGGCTCTACCAGACCGAGCCGGAACCCGAACTTAAGGGCCGCCGCGTGATCCAGCCGCGGGGCAAGGTGCTCGGCGGTTCGAGTTCGATCAATGGGCTGCTTTATGTCCGAGGCCAGCGCGAGGACTTCGATCACTGGCGCCAGCTCGGCAATGCCGGCTGGAGCTTCGACGACGTGCTGCCGTATTTTCGCCAGGCCGAGGACCAGCAGCGGGGAGCCGACGATCTGCACGGCGCCGGCGGCCCCCTCTGCGTATCCGATGTCGAGCCACACCCGTTGTGCGAGGCCTTCATCGCAGCCTCGGAACAGGCCGGCTTCCCCCGCAACGATGATTTCAACGGCCCGACTCAGGAGGGCGCCGGGTATTACCAACTGACGGCGCGTAACGGCCGCCGCTGCTCGACGGCCAGAGGCTATCTCAAGCCGGCGCTGAAGCGTCCTAATTTGAAGGTGGTCTCGGAAGCCTTGGCGACGCGTATCCTGTTCGACGGCAAGCGCGCGGTCGGCGTAGAATATCGCCACCACGGAATGCTGGTTCAGGCGCGCGCTGCGGGTGAGATCGTACTGTGCGGCGGCGCGTTCAATTCGCCGCAGATCCTGCAGTTGTCCGGTGTCGGTCCCGGCGATCTCCTGAAGTCGCACGGCATCGAGGTGCGGCACGAGATGCCGGGCGTCGGCGCCGATTTGCAGGATCACTTCCAGACGCGTTTTCAATATCGCTGTACCGAGCGCATCACCGTCAACGACACCATGGCAAGCTTCACCCGTCAGGTGGGGGCCGCGCTCAATTATGCCATCAATCGCAAGGGGCCTTTGAGCATCGGCGCCGGCTATGCCGGCGGCTTCTTCAAGACCGACCCATCACTGGCATCGCCCGATGTGCAGATCCACTTCATCCTGTTCACCGCGGAATCGGTGGGGCAGAAACTGCACCCGTTCCCCGGCTTCCTGGCCTCGATCTGCCAGTTGCGGCCGCATAGCCGGGGCACGGTGCACATCAAGTCAGCCAATCCGGAAGAGGCTCCGGCGATCCAGGCCAACTATCTCAGCGCCGCTTTCGATCGCGACGTCATGGTCGCGGGCATGAAACTGACGCGCAAGATCATGAGCCAGCCGGCGATCGCCCGCTACGTGGCGGAAGAGATGAACCCCGGGCCGTCGGTCATGAGCGATGAGCAGTTCCTGGCGTTCGCCCGGGACAAGGGCACGACGGTGTTCCACCCGGTCAGTACTTGCCGCATGGGGCCGGACGCCAACGCCGTAGTCGATGAGCGTCTGCGCGTGCGCGGCCTCGATGGCCTGCGCGTCGCCGATGGCTCCATCATGCCGAGTCTGGTGTCGGGCAATACCAACGCCGCGATCATCATGATCGCGGAAAAGGCGGCCGCGATGATGCTCAAGGACGCCATGCGTCCAGCCGCGGCGGCTTAGTTCGGCCTCCGAGCCATTCACCGTTCATTCCCGCGCAAGCGTGAATCCATCGCTGGGTCCCCGCTTTCGCGGGGACAAACGGTTTTGGTGCTAAACGCCCAGATATCTTTGCAGGACGCCGGGGTCGGCCTTGATCTCGGCTGCCGGGCCCTCGTGCACGATATGGCCGTTGTTGATGATGTAAATGCGGTTGGCGAGCGCCAGCGTCGCCGCTAGGTTCTGCTCGACAAGGACGATGGTCTGTCCGGCGGCGGCGAGATCGCGGCAGGCTTTCATCAGGTCGCGCACGATCACCGGAGCCAACCCCTCGAATGGCTCGTCGAGCAGAATAATCTTGGGGTCGCGCACCAAGGCACGCGCGATCGCCAGCATCTGCTGCTCACCGCCGGACAGATCGGTGCCGCGGCTCAGCCGCCGTTCCTTCAGCCGCGGGAACATCTCGTAGATGCGGTCCAGCGGCCATTTGTTCTCTGCCGTCAGGCTGGCGAGGATGATGTTCTCCTCGACATTGAGGCTGCCGAAGATGCGGCGGTCTTCCGGCACCAGTTGCATGCCGGCCTGGGCGATGACGTGCGCCTTGCGGCCGGCCAGATCCTGACCGTCGAGCACGACGTGTCCGTTGCGCGGCGTCACCACGCCCATCAGGCTCTTCAGCGTCGTCGATTTGCCGGCGCCATTGCGGCCGATCAGGGCAACGACTTCGTTCTTGTCGACGTGCAAATCCAGGTCAAACAGGATGTGCGAGTCGCCGTAATAGCTGTTCAGGCCCTTGACCTCGAGCAAGCTCATCAGTGGACCTCCTCATGCATGCCGCCGAGATAGGCCTCCTGCACCGCTGCGTTGCCCTTGATTTCCTCGGGCGTGCCTTCGACCAGCACGCGGCCTTCCTGGAGAACGGTGACGCGCTCCGCCAGTTCGAAAAGGGCGTCCATGTCATGATCGATCACGATCATCGTGCGGCCCTTGCTGATCGACTTCAGCAGCTTCACGGTCTCCACGCGCTCCTGCGGGCTCATGCCGGCCAGCGGCTCGTCGAGCAGCAGCAGGCTCGGCCGTGTCGCCAGCGCAAGCCCGATCTCGAGACGGCGCTTCTCGCCGTAGGCGAGATCAGACACCTTGGTATCGACACGGCTGGTGAGGCGCACGAGGCGCAGCGTCTGTTCGACCTGTTCCTTGAGGCCGGGGATCGACTGAGGATCGCGGAACATGTCGAGCCTGAATTTGCCACGCAAGTCGGCGAGTACGGCGACGACGAGATTCTGCCGCACCGTCAGGTTGGTGAAGAGCTGATTGACCTGATAGCTCTTGGTCAGGCCGAGCTGGCAGGCGTCGGTGACGCTCTTGCCGGTGATGTCGCGGCCCTCGAACAGGATGGTGCCCGAGGTCGGCGGGATTTCGCAGGTCAGCATCTTGAAGAAGGTCGATTTGCCGGCGCCGTTAGGGCCAATGACCCCGCGCAGTTCGCCATGGTTTACAGTGAAATCGATATCGCTGTTGGCCATCAAGCCGCCATAGCGCTTGGTCAGCCCCGTCGCTTGCAGGATCGGCCCACTGGCGCGATCGCTATCGCGCTTGTGCGGGGCAATGATGTCGTTGCCGCCGGCCGGCTCTTTGAAATCGGCGAGCGCATCTGCCTCGGTGGCTTCGCGCTTCTTCTTGGCGCCCGTCGCGAGATCGTAAAGGTCCTTGATGCCGCCGATGATGCCCTTGCGCAGAAAGACAACGAGGATCACGAAAACGAGACCGAGCACCAGCTTCCACGCGGCGCCGAGATGCACCGCCGATTGCAGAAAGTCCTGGAGGAATAGCCAGATCGCAGCGCCGAGCAACGGCCCGAACAGCGTGCCGGTGCCGCCGATCGCAGTCTGCATGACGAGCTGGCCGGAGGTTTCGAACATGAATGCGTCTGGCGGCATAAACGCCTGCATTACGCCGAGCAGCCCGCCTGCGAAGCCCGCGTAGGCGGCGGCGATGACGAAGGCCGTCAGCTTGTAGCCGTGGATGTTGTGGCCGACAGCTTGGGCGCGCAGCGGGTTGTCGCGGATCGCGCTCAAAACAGCGCCGACCGGCGAGCGCACGATGCGCAGCGCGATGACGATACCGACGAAATAGCAGACCGCGAGAAACTGATAGAGGGACCAGCCGGTGGTGAAATGCAGCGTCGTGAAGCCGAGATTGAAGCTCGGCGTCGGCACTCCGGGCAAGCCGTTCTCGCCGCCGGTAAAATCCGCCAGCGGATTGAACTCGACGAAGAAGAATACTTCGGCGATGGCCACCGTGATCATCGCGAAATAGATGCCGGTGCGGCGGAGGGCGATGAGACCGACGAGATAGCCGACCGCGGCGGCGGCGACCATGCCGATCACCAGCGCGATAAAGACGTTGGGAAAGCCGGCGCGCGTCAGCAGCCATGCGGCGACAAAGCCGCCGGTGCCGTAGAAGGCCGACTGCCCGAACGACAGTAGCCCGGTAAAGCCGAACAGGATGTCGAAGCCGACGCCGAACAGGCCCCAGACCAAAATGCGGTTTACCGTGTTCGGGGCGAAGCCGAGGTGCGGCAGGATGAACGGTGCGACGATCAGACCGGCGGCCGTGCAAAGTTCGATGAGGTAGCGCTTGTTGCTGTGCATTGCGGGCTGCCTTTATTCGCGCCCGCGGGTGCCGAGCAGCCCGTAGGGCCGCAGCACCAGCACCAGCGTCATTGCCGCAAACAGCATCACGTAGGCGTAGCCGGGATTGATCATCGACGTGATCGAGATAATCTCGCCGGCGATCAGGCCGCCGAGAATGGCGCCGGGGAACGAGCCGACGCCGCCGATCACGACGACCACAAAGGTCTGCACCAGGATATCGTCGCCGATGCCCGGCGTCAGCGACACGACTGGAGCGTTGACGATCCCGGCGAAGCCCGCCGCCATGGCGCCGATGCCGAAAACGATCATGAACACGCGGTAGACGTTGATGCCGAGGGCATCGACCATCATCGAGTCCTCAATGCCGGCGCGCACGATCATGCCGATTCGGGTGCGATAGAGGACGAGGAAGAGGGCGGTCAGCGCCACGGCGATGATGCCGACGACGGCGAGACGGTAGGTTGGGTAGAACATGAAGCCGAGCGAGGTGATGCCGGAGAAGATGGCCGGCGCCGGCACCAGTTGCGACTGGCTGCCGAAGGCGAGGCGCACCAGCTCCACGAAGACGATGCCGAGGCCGAAAGTGACGAGGAGCTGATCTTCGTGCGGCCGGCTATAGAAATGACGGATGATGACGCGTTCCATAAGGATGCCGACGAGGCCGACGAACAACGAGCCGGCCAAAACCGCGACAAGGAACGACCCGGTGTAGGAATAGGCGACATAGCCGGCGTAGCCGCCGAGCATGAACATGGCGCCATGCGCCAGGTTCAGCACGCCGAGCGTGCCGTAGATGATGGTGAGGCCGGAGCTGATGAGCGCTAGAAGCGCGCCCAGAGCCAAGCCGTTGAATACTTGAGATACGAAATTAGCCCAATTGATCATGATTGCTATTGTCGCGAAATGCGGCTCTTCGAGGAACGGTCAGGCAGCGAGCTTCGCTGAAATATGCGGATACTACGATCGCGCCGCGGGCGGGTTGTCCGCCCGCGGCGCTGTATCAGTCTCGCCGGATCAGGTGTAGTCGCCGAGCTTGCAGCCGAACTCATCCGGCTTCTGCATCAGATCCTTGCCGGGCACGATTTCGACGACTTCATAGAAGTCCTCCTTGCCCTTCATGTCCTTTTGCATCTTGCCCTTGACGATGACCACCGGGCGAACGCACTGGTGGTCTTCCTTGCGGTAGTGAACGTCGCCGACGAGCGAAGGAATGGTCTCTTCCTTCTCGTACTGCTTGATGACGTCCGGCGGATAGAAACTGCCCGCTTCTTCGACCATCCGGGCCCAGTGCAGGAAGCTGATGTAGGCGTTCTCCGCGCCCCATTCCGGCTTGTAGCCAAACTTCTTCTCGAAGGTGTCGTTGAACATCTTCGCCAGCGGGAATTTGTCTTCGATGGTCCACCAGTAGTCGGTGGCGGCATAGACGCCCTGCATGAGTCCGCCGGTCTCGCGCGCCAGGAACGGCACCTGATACGGCACCACCAGCTTCATCTTGTCGAGAACGCCGAACTGTTTGGCCTGCTGGATCGACAGCACGGCGTCGTGGCCCCAGTTGACGTTGATGAGGATGTCAGCGCCGGAATTGGCGACGTTGAGCAGGTACGAAGAGAAGTCAGGCGCACCGAGCGGCGAAATCTGGTTCGTCACCGTGGTCCAGCCGGCGTCCTTGGTGAAGTCCTGCATCGACTTCGTCACGGTGTGGCCGTAGGTGTAGTCCGGCGTCATGTAGGCAACTTTTTTATTCTTGCCGAACGTCTTGACGAGAAGTGGCGCGATCGCGGCGGCAGCGGTCTGGCCGAAGAAGTTCTGACGCACGCCGTAGCGGACGCAGTCCTTGCCGGTGGTGTCATTCGAGCCGGAAATGCCGCACACGAACAGAACCTTTTCGCGTTGCGCCAGCTTGTTGAGGGCGACCGCGACGGCCGACGAGGTGCCGCCGGTGATCATTACGGCCTTGTTCTCGGAGATGAAGCGCTGTTGCGCCTGCACCGCTTCGTTCGGCTTCGCGGCCGAATCGGCGACGACGAGGTTCAACTGCTTGCCAAGCACGCCCTTTTTAGACTTTGGCGAGACTTTCTTGACGAGTTCATGGCCTTCGTTGATGTGCTCGACGGCAAGCTGGTAGCCCTTGAGTTCGTCTTCGCCCTGCACCGCGTAGGTGCCGGTGCGCGGCACCGAAGCGCCGATGGTCACGCTGGAACCTTGTGAGCCGGCCGGCCACGTGCCGATAGCGGGCTTATCGTCGGCGAAAGCCGGCATGATAAATCCGCCGGGCAACAGCGTCGCGCCGGCGAGACCAGCACCGACGGTCAGAATGTTACGGCGCGATAGGCCGTTCTTGTCATGAGATGACATGATTGTTTCCTCCTTGACTTAGGTTTGCAAACCCCGAGTCGCCCCCGGCTATTTGCCCGAAATATTTTCATTGCTGACATCCGAGCCGGACGTCAGGTGCAAAAAAATGGCCTCCCGAGGCGCACCGGTTGCTTGTAGTGCGACGCCAGAAGCCATCGCCCTTATGGCGAACTTAAAAGGTATCAGCGTCAATGCCACTTTGGTCGGACGTACGCTGTGCAGTGCGTCGAAGACGTTGATGTTTGATCGTGATTTCAATGTTGATTGGCGCTGTGCGATGCACGCGCTGCAAATGAAATAATTTTGCACCGAACGGCGCTGTTCAATGTCGCGCGTTAACGAAATTCAGTGGACATAAAGTTCCGTCAGCGCGCGGACGCGCTAGACTTTTGTCTAAATGGCGCGGTGATGACATTGAATGTGTGAAGTAAATTCTGTCTGCTCAGACTTGCTCGGCGTTCAAATAAGCGAGCCGCGCCCCGCAGAATGCGCAAAGCAGGCCCAACCCGAGTGCGGTGAGCCCGGCGATCACATCGATGGTGCCGCCGACGCTGCCGCTCTTGCTCATAACGCCGCCGGCGGTTGCCGCCGCGAAGACGACGGCGATCAGGAAGCGCTGCGCGAGGCGAAAGACGAATGCGCGCTCGCGCGCGGCGGCGATGAGATAGGCGCCGGTGCCCCAGCCCCCAATGAACCCAGCGCCGCCGATCGCCCACCAGGCGATCGCCGATGCGAGCTGACGCGCCGAGCCGGCCCCGTCCCGCAGCACGGCGTCGACGCCGACGCCGAGCACGGTGAGCACGATGTGCACGACGAGCGCGGCGAACACACCGCAGCCGATGGCCGCGGCATAATGCAGTCTACGTAGGACGTCGGAATCCATGAGGGGCTCGAAGGTCGGCGGTGAGGATTGCCGCGGCGCCAGATTAGCCGATTGAACTTGCAAGGGCGATGCCGGCCTCAGTTAGCGGCTGCGGTTCGCAGGGCCTGTCTTCAGGATGGCAGCCAGTTCGCGCTCCAGTTCGTCGAGCGCCGCCCGGCGGGCGGGAGTCAGGCCTTCGCCACGGCGGCCACCGCCGTGCTCGGATTGTTCGACCAAGTGACGGTCGTCGGTATCAAGGGGCATGGTCGGTCCTTTGCGGGCGCAAGCGGCCCGACACCTAGCTGAGTCGGCGGCCTGTGGATAAGGCCTCCCGGGCGACATCCGTGAACGTGAGTCCGATCAAGGCGTTACCAAGGTGGGCAAGGTGACGTCAGAGGGTGGCCGATGGTCGAGGAGGTTCAACACAGCACGCTTCGCGGCGCTGCGGGCATCGTCGAAACCGATATTCCAGCGCGGCTCGACCGGCTGCCGTGGGGTCGATTCCACAGTCTGGTGGTTGCCGCGCTCGGCATCACATGGGTCCTCGATGGTCTCGAGGTGACGCTGGCGGGCAGCCTCGCCGGGGCGCTGAAGCAGAGTCCCACACTTCAATTCACCAATACCGATATCGGCATCGCCGCGAGCGCCTATCTCGCCGGCGCCGTGCTCGGGGCTTTGTTCTTCGGCTGGCTGACCGACCGCCTCGGCCGCAAGAAGTTGTTTTTTATGACACTCGTCGTGTACCTCACGGCCACGGCGGCGACGGCGCTATCATGGAATATCGCGACCTTTGCCTTGTTTCGGTTCATCACTGGCGCCGGCATCGGCGGCGAATATGCCGCGATCAACTCGACCATCCAGGAGCTCATCCCGGCGCGTATGCGCGGCTGGACCGATCTCGTCATCAACGGAAGCTTCTGGGTCGGCGCGGCGATCGGCGCCGCAGGTTCGCTGGTGCTGCTCGATCCCGACATCATCGATCCGGATCACGGCTGGCGGCTCGCCTTCCTGATCGGCGCGGCGCTGACGCTTGTCATCTTCTTCATGCGGATGTGGCTGCCGGAAAGTCCGCGATGGCTGATGACGCACGGTCACATTGAGGCGGCGGACCGCGTGGTGGCATCGATTGAAGCGGGCTTTGCCAGGCTGCCACCGACCCATGACTTGCCGCGCGTCCGCTTGCGCACGCGCCGCAGTACGCCGCTCATTGAGGTCGCGCGGATTCTCATCGGACGATATCGTCAACGCACCTGGGTCGGTCTCACGCTGATGGCGGCGCAGGCCTTCTTCTACAACGCCATCTTCTTCACCTATGCGCTGATCCTCACCGATTTCTACGGTGTGCCCGCGGATCATGTCGGCTGGTACCTCTTACCCTTCGCCGCTGGCAACTTCCTCGGGCCGGTGCTGATCGGCCGACTGTTCGATACTATCGGCCGGCGCGTCATGATCACGTTCACTTACACGATCTCGGGAATTCTGCTCGCGGCTACCGGCTATCTGTTCATGGAAGATCTGATCGGCGCCGAGACACAAACCTTGTGCTGGATGGTGATCTTCTTCTTCGCCTCTGCGGCGGCGAGCTCGGCCTATCTGACTGTCAGCGAAATATTTCCGCTGGAGATGCGCGCACTGGCGATTGCGCTGTTCTATGCGTTCGGCACCGGCGTCGGCGGCATCGTCGGGCCGTGGCTGTTCGGCGCGCTGATCGATACCGGTTCACGCGTCAGCGTGTTCTGGGGCTACCTGCTCGGCGCCATGCTGATGGTGATCGGAGGCTTTGTCGCCTGGCGCTGGGGCGTCGCCGCCGAGCGCAAACCGCTCGAACACGTGGCGCGTCCGCTCACTTTCATCGATTGATCGCCGATCACGTATCGGGAAAGATCTTGCTTTCGAGCCATCCCAGTCCGAACAAGATGATGAGCGTCAGCACCAGACCGGCAATCACCAGATGCCAGGCCGCCAGCGCGCAGGCGATGCCGAGCGCCGCCGTGACCCAGACCGAGGCCGCGGTGGTCAGCCCCTGAATGGTCGAGGACTTCGGGTCGCGCAGCACCACGCCGGCGCCGATGAAGCCGATGCCGGTGAGCACGCCTTGCAGTACACCCTGAACGACGCGGCTGAGCGCGTCGGGATGATCGCCGAGACCGCGAAAGTCGATCGCCGTCATCGCCGCAATGGCCGAGCCGACGGCCACCAGGGCCAGCGTGCGCATGCCCAGCGGCTTGCCATGCATCTCGCGGTTGATGCCGATCACGACGCCGGCCCCGGCGGCGACCATGAGGCGCAGGATTTCATCGAGGGCGTTGCTGTCCATGGCATGGGAAACTTGGCAGGCCGCCGCCGGGTTCCGTGGCGGCGCCGCGACAAGATCGGCCGTCAGCCCTTCTTGCCGGCCTGGTTCTTGCCGGCCTGTTTGGCGCTCATTTTCAGGGCTTCGCGGAAATCGGCGGTGCGGCCGTATTTCTTCAAGAGGTCGCGGAAGGCCTCTTCGGTGATCTCGGGCAGGTCCTTCATCTGTTCGCGCGCCATCAGCGAGATGGCGTCCCAAGTGGCACGCTCGATCTGGATGCGCTTGCCGACCAGGTCGTCCTCGCCTGCCGCCGCCTTGCGGCCCTTGGCGGCCGCCTTGCGATTTCTCTTTGCCATGGCGCCAGCATAACGCATCCCACGGAAATTGGCTCCTGCAGTCGCCCGGTTCGGTTGGCGGCACGCCGCGCGGCGGTTATGAATGTCCCGTCAATCCTGGACCCGCCGCATGAGCCTCTTTGCCGCCCGAACCAGTCAAATGCGCGTCCGCGGCCAGCACGAGAGCGGCCGCGTCACCTTCGTCGAGCTGTTTTTCGACCTGGTGTTTGTTTTTGCAGTTACTCAGCTCTCGCACGGACTGTTAGCTCATCTTAGCCTTGCCGGCCTTGCCCAGATGTCCGTGCTGCTGCTCGCAGTATGGTGGTCGTGGATCAATGCCGCCTGGGTCACCAACTGGCTGGACCCGGCGCGGCCCGCCGTGCGGATGATGTTGTTTGCCCTGATGCTGGCGGGCTTGGTGTTTGCCGCGGCGATCCCAAAGGGCTTCGAGGATCGCGCGGTCGTCTTGGCGGTGGCCTATGTGTCAATGCATGTCGTGAGTGACCTCATGATGCTGTGGTCGCTCAACCGGCATGACGCCGTCAACTTTCGCAATTTCGTGCGCATCTCGCTATGGCACCTCGCTGCGGCACCGATCTGGCTGGCCGGTAGTTATGCCGATGCGACGCTGAGGCTCGAACTGTGGGTGCTGGCCGCGGCCATCGAAACGGTGGCACCGATTCTCGGTTACTGGGTGCCATGGATAGGCCGCTCGACCACCAGCGAATGGGTCGTCGCCGGCAACCACATGGCGGAGCGCTGCGGCCTGTTCATCATCATCGCGCTTGGCGAGTCAATTCTGATCACCGGCGCGACCTTTGCCACGCTGACCTGGACTGCCGAACATATCGCGGCGTTTCTGACGGCCTTTGTCGGCAGTGTGGCGCTATGGGCCGTGTACTTCAACATTGGCGCCGAACGGGCCAGCCGGCAGATCGAAACGTCAAGCGACCCAGGTCGGCTGGCGCGCTCGGGCTACACCTTCATGCATTTGCCAATCGTCGCCGGCATCATCGTCATCGCCGTCGGCGATGAACTGGTGCTGCACCACCCCGGCGGCCACATCGAGCTGCCGGCGCTTGCCGCGCTGGTCGGCGGGCCGGTGCTCTACCTCGTCGGCAATGCCTTGTTCAAGCGGCTGTCGGCGCCGAACCTACCGCTGTCGCACCTGATCGGGCTCGGCCTTCTCGTGCTGGCGATCCCGGCGTCGCTTTATCTGACGCCGCTCACGCTGTCGGCCGCGACGACAGCGATCATGATCGTCGTCGCCGTGTGGGAATGGCTGTCCTTGCGCCGGCGCGAGGAGCGCTGAGCGAAGGCTGATCAGCCTTCGCCGATCTCCTTGAGGATTTCCGCGGTGTGCTCGCCGAGCTTCGGCGAGGGACGGTCGCTCGCCGCCCGCCAGCCGTCCATTACGATCGGTGTGCGCACGCCCGGAATCTTGCCGCTCTTGGCGTCGGCGCTCGGATATTCGAGCTTCATGCCGCGGTGCACGACCTGCGGGTCGTTGAACACCTGCTCGACATTGTTGATCGGGCCGGCGGGCACGCCCTGCGTCTCGAGCTGCGCCAGCAGGTCGTCGCGCTTCAGCTGCGACGTCAGTGCCGACAGTTTGCCGATCAGCTCCTCGCGGTGCGTCAGCCGCCCGGTGTTGTCGGCGTAGGCCGGGTTCTGCGCCAGATCCGGCGCGCCAAGAATGTTGCACAGCTTGACGTACTGACCGGTATTGCCGGTGGCGATGATAATGTGACCGTCGGCCACCGGGAAAACCTGGTAGGGAACGATATTGGCGTGGGCGTTGCCGATGCGCTTTGGAATGTTTCCGGAGACCATGTAGTTCAGCGCCTGATTCGACAGCACGCCGACCGTCGAGTCGACCAGCGCGGTATCGACGTAGCAGCCTTTACCGGTCGTCTTGCGTTGATGCAGCGCAGCAAGGATGCCGATCACCGAATAGACGCCGGTGAAGATGTCCGACATCGGAATGCCGATACGCGTCGGCTCGCCATCCGGCATGCCGGTCAGCTCCATCACGCCGCCCATACCCTGCGCCATCAGGTCGTAGCCGGCGCGCTTGGCATAGGGCCCATCCTGGCCAAAGCCCGTGACCGAGCAGTAGATCAGGTGCGGAAATTCCTCTTTCATGCTCGCGTAGTCGAGCTTGAATTTGGCCAGCCCACCGACCTTGAAGTTCTCAATCAGCACGTCCGATTTCGCCGCCAGCTTGCGCACAATGCGCTGGCCTTCGGGGTCCTCGAAATCGAGTTCGATCGAGCGCTTGCCACGATTGGCGGCGTGAAAATAGGCAGCGCCCAGATGGTCGCCTTCCTTCGCCTCGACGAAGGGCGGGCCCCACTGGCGGGTATCGTCACCGGCGCCCTTGCGCTCGACCTTGATCACGTCCGCGCCGAGATCGGCGAGGGTCTGTCCAGCCCATGGCCCGGCGAGAATGCGGGCGAGTTCAAGGACGCGGACGCCCTGCAGCGGCTTGGACATGATCGGGTCTCCGGCAGAAGGTGTAGATTTATCAGGCTCGGCGCGCCTTATAGTGACATCGCTCCGCTCTGGCCAGACCGGCGATCTGCCGACAGGCAAGGGGACGGCTTGGCAATATGCTGCCGGCTATGGCACTGAAGGGCCGCCGCCGCTACAGTAGCGAGGGGCTAACCAATCATAATGAGTTGCTCGAGATGTCCGCGGCCTCGACGCCGTGGACGGGTTGGGCGGCCAAAAGACTTTAAATGGAGGAGAACCTGATGAGGAAAATGACGACGATTCTGGCCGGCGTTGTGGCGGCCGTTGCGCTGACTGCGTCGGCGCAAGCGCAGGTGACGCTGAAGGCGTCCCATCAGTTTCCGGGCGGCAAGGGCGACGTCCGAGACGATATGGTGCAGATGATTGCCAAGGAAGTCGGCGCAGCCAATGTCGGGGTGACGATCCAGGTCTATCCGGGTGCCTCTCTGTTCAAGCCGAATGACCAGTGGAATGCCATGGTCAATGGTCAGCTCGACATGACGCTGTTCCCGCTTGATTACGCCAGCGGCAAGGTCCCGACCTTCTCGGCGACCTTGATGCCCGGCCTGATCCGCAGCCAAGAGCGCGCCAAGCGCATCAACAACTCGCAATTCATGAAGGACATCCGCGCGGAAATCGAAAAGCACGGTGTCATCGTGCTGTCGGATGCGTGGTTCGCCGGCGGCGTCGCCGCGAAGGGCGGCTGCATCGTCAAGCCCGATGACCTTAAGGGCAAGAAATTCCGCGCTGCCGGTCCGACTTTTGCCGGCATGTGGGAAATGGCCGGCGCTTCCATCGTCTCGCCGCCGTCGAACGAAATCTATAATGCGTTCCAGAGCGGCGTCGTGAGCGCCACCGACACCAGCCTCGGCTCATTCCAGTCGATGCGTCTCTACGAAGTGACCGACTGTCTCACTGCGCCAGGCGACAACGCGTTGTGGTTCATGTACGAGCCGGTGCTGATGTCGAAGAAGAGCTTCGCCAAGCTCAACAAGCAGCAGCAGGACGCCGTGATTGCCGCCGGCAAGAAGGCGCAAGCTTTCTACGAAGGCAAGGCGGACGCGGTCAACGAAGCCGCCATCAAGGCTTTCAAGGATCACAACGTCAAGGTGGTGACGCTGAGCGACGCCGACTACGACCTGTGGATCAAGGAAGCCAAGAAGAGCTCCTATGCCAAGTTCGCCAAGGATGTGCCGAACGGGCAGAAGCTCATCGACGAAGCCCTCGCGGTCAAGTAACGAGCTGGCGGCCGGCCGGCGGGAAACCGCCGGCCGGCGTTTGCTTTTCATTCCTGACGGTCTGGATGAAATTCATGGATAGTTTCGTGCGTGCCGTGGCCTTCGCGTCGCGTGTCGCAGGTGTGATCGGGGCGCTGCTGATACTCGCCGCCGTCCTCGTCATTTGCGACATCGTCGTCGAGCGCTACATTCTCAACCTGACGACGATCTGGCAGATCGACGTGGTGACCTATTGCATCGTAGGTGCCACATTCATCTCGAGCCCTTACGTGCTGATGACGCGCGGCCACGTCAATGTCGACGTGCTGCCGATCTATCTCGGCCAAACGGCACGCTACTGGCTCGCCCTGGCGACCAGTCTCGTGGCGCTGGCTTTCTGCGTCGTCATGTTCATCCTCTGCACGGCCTATTGGCACCAGGCCTTTAGCGAAGGGTGGCTTTCCAATACGGTCTGGCGAGCTCGGCTCTGGGTGCCCTATCTGTCGATGCCGATCGGGCTCGGTCTGCTTGTGCTGCAATACGTCGCCGACATCTATTGCCTGGCGACCGGCCGCGCGCCGCCCTTCGGTCTCAAGCCTAATGAAGACGCCGAGGCGATCGCCCGCGCGCACGCCGAACAGGCGCTCGGAGGTGCAGGATGAGCCCGCCCGTCCAAGGAGGCATCGTCCTCCTCGTCACGCTGCTGATGCTGGTGTCCGGCATCCCAGTGGCGTTCGGTCTCGGCGCCATCGCGGTGGCGTTCCTGATGCTGTTCCAGGGCTTCGATGCCATTCACGTCGTCGCGGAGACATTCTGGTCCGGTCTCGACGAGTTTACGCTCGTCGCCATTCCGATGTTCGTGATGATGGGCGCCGCGATCGGCTCGTCGCCGGCCGGCAAGGATCTTTATGAGGCGCTCGATCGCTGGCTGTACCGTCTGCCCGGCGGGCTTGCGATCTCCAACATCGGCGCCTGCGCGATTTTCGCGGCGCTGACCGGTTCGTCACCTGCATGCTGCGCCGCCATCGGCAAGATGGGTATCCCCGAGATGCGCAAGCGCGGATACCCGGACGACGTCGCCACCGGTTCGATCTGCGCCGGCGGCACCCTCGGCATTCTCATCCCGCCCTCGGTGACGTTCATCCTCTACGGCATCGCGACGGAATCTTCGATCGGGCGGCTCTTCATCGCCGGCATCATGCCGGGGTTGTTGCTGACGGCGATGTTCATGGCGTGGACAATTTTCATCATCTGGAAGCGAGGGTTCCGTTCGCACGACATCAACTTCCGCTATTCGTGGAAGGAGAAGTTCGCGTCGATCCCGAAGATCGCGCCGTTCCTCTTCATCATCGTCGGCGTAATGTACGCGCTGTATGGCGGCGTCGCGACGCCGTCTGAAGCCGCGGGCGTCGGTGCCGCGCTCTGCCTGTTCCTTGCGGTCCTGATCTACCGGCTGTGGAGCAAGGACCAGATCTGGCACATTCTGCGCGACACGATGCGCGAGTCGGTGATGATCCTGACCATCATCGCCGCCGCCGTCCTGTTCGGCTACATGCTGACCTCGCTCTATCTCACCCAGACTTTGGCGCAGGCGATCGCCGACGCGCACTTCAACCGCTGGGTGCTGATGGGGATGATCAACCTGTTCCTCTTGGTGTCTGGCTTCTTCATCCCGCCGGCCGCGATCATCCTGATGACGTCCCCGATCCTGCTGCCGATCATCGTGGCCGCCGGGTTCGACCCGATCTGGTTCGGCGTCATTTTGACGATCAACATGGAAATCGGCCTGATCCATCCGCCGGTGGGGTTGAACATCTACATTGTCAACGCCATCGCGCCGGATGTGCCGCTGGCGAAGGTCATGTGGGGGACGCTGCCCTACGTTGGTTGCATGGTGCTATGCATCATCATCCTGTGTATATTCCCCGAAATCGCCACCTGGTTACCCAATCATCTGATGGGGCCCGGAAAGTAGGGCGCCGGTCGGGCGCCCGGTCTGTAGGGAATGCTCGATGAACACGTCCTTTTTCGGGGAACTGTTGCAGACGATTTCCGACCGCGGCCGGGCCTTGCTCGACCGCGGCCGGGATCGCCGCGGCGACACCGAGGCCCGTTCGGAAAGTCTCGTCGAACGCTGCGAGCATTTGCTGTCGGGGCGCGGTGAGGCCTCTGGCGTCGCCCGGGCCCGCGACATTCTGACCAGTTACGCCGAATTGACCACCGGGCCGCGTATCGCCTTCTTCGAGGCGTTGGCGGATCGCTTCGGCGCCGACAGCGAGCGGATGAAGGCTGCCTTTGCTTCCTGGGAGCGCGAGCCGGGCGACAAGACTGCCGCGGCGTTGCATGCCGCTTCCGAGCCGCGCCGCCAGGAGCTGTTCCGCCGGCTCAACTTGGCGCCGGGTGGCACTGCGGCCCTGGTTCACATGCGTGAACAACTCATGGACGTGCTGCCGAACCGGCCCGAGCTGCAGGCCGTCGACGACGATTTCGTGCATCTGTTCACGTCGTGGTTCAACCGCGGCTTCCTGGTGCTGCGGCACATCGACTGGTCGACGCCCGCGAACATCCTGGAGAAGATCATCCGCTACGAGGCGGTGCACGAGATCCGTGACTGGGACGATCTGCGCCGCCGCATCGATCCGGAAGACCGCCGCTGCTACGCCTTCTTCCACCCGGCGCTGATCGACGAGCCGCTGATCTTCGTCGAGGTCGCGCTGACCCGTGACATTCCCGAGGCGATCGCGCCGATCCTGGCGCAAGCCCGCGATACGATCGAACCGGAAAAGGCGCGCACCGCGGCGTTTTATTCGATTTCCAATTGCCAGCGCGGTCTTGCTGGCGTGTCGTTTGGTAACTTCCTGATCAAACAGGTCGTTGAGGAGATCTGCCGCGAACTGCCGAAGCTGTCCAACCTCGTCACGCTGTCTCCGGCGCCGACGTTCGCCAAGTGGCTGAAGCGTGAGCGCGCCGCCGAAACCTCGGCGGTATTGAACGACGCCGACAAGGCATTGCTGGCGAACCTCGACGCGCCGGGCTGGTGGAACGATGCCGAAAAGGTCGAAACGTTGCGCGACACCATGAAGCGTGCCGCCGCTTATTACTATCTTCGCGCCAAGACGCCGCGCGGCATGCCGCTTGACCCGGTGGCGCGGTTCCATCTCGGGAATGGCGCGCGGCTCGAGCGCATCGATTGGCTCGGCGACGCCTCCGACAAAGGCATCTCGCAGTCCTACGGGTTGATGGTGAATTACCTGTACGATCTCGAAGACATCGAGAAGAACCACGAAGCCTTCGCCGAGCAGCGCACCGTGGTCGCATCGAGCGCCGTGCAGCGCCTGCTGCGGCCGTCGCTCGAACTCGTTCCGATCGCCGGCTAAGAGCGCCCGTACACCGGCACGACGCCGCCACGCGCCACCGCGTTATCTGCCGAGGCGAGATAGACGATCGTCGCCGCGACCTCCTCGACCTTCGGCCATTTGGCGAAATCCGCCTTCGGCATCGCCTTGCGGTTAGCGGCGGTGTCCATGATCGACGGCGCGATCGCGTTGACGAGAATGCCGTCCTTGGCGACCTCTTCGGCCAGCGCGGCAGACAGGGCGGCAACGCCCGATTTGGCAACAGTGTAGGCGGTCATGCCGGCACCGCTGCGCGGCTCGAGCGCGGGTCGCGCCGCGACGTTGACGATGCGGCCGCCTTTGTTGCCGCTTTGGCCGGCGGCCTTGATCGCCTTCACCGCTGCGCGGCAGCACAGGAAGCAGGAGACCAAATTGCCGTTGAGCTGCGCCATCAGCGCGGTCTTGTCGGTGTCCTCGATGGCGCCCATGGCGAAGCCTCCGGCGATGTGAATTGACGCCCAAAGCTTGCGGCCGTCGTAAATGCTCGCGACCACGGCTTCATCGGAGAGATCGCCGGCCGCGACCAGAGTGACGCTTTTGCTGTCGCGATGGGTAAAGCGCTGTGCCTCGGCCTCGTTGCGGTACGGCACGATGCATTCGGCGCCCGCCTCGATCAGGCCGCCAATCACGGCGGTGCCGAGTGCGCCGGTGCCGCCGGTGACGACGATGGTCTTGTCGGTGAAAAACATGCGCGGCGTTCTCCTGGTGTCATCGTACGCGAAAGCGGGCGATCCAGTATCTGCCGACGCGGCGTGACAGTCGAGCGGCAACGATTACAGGTTGTCCAACTTCAGGGAGCATGACGGCGCAGGGCGCCGGGAGCTCAACCCCGCCCGCGCTTCACGCGTATCGGCAGCACCTGGTACTCGACCCAGTTCGCGACCTCGCTGACGCGCAGCTTCTTGTCGAGGACGTTCTGGCTGATGCCATGGCGCCACGACAGTCGCTTGCACCCGGGGTCCCGATCGAGGTCATCGAGATCGCGCGCAAATTCCTTCATGTCGGCTTCATCGGCGAAAAAGCCTTCGCCAATCAGGCGCGTGCCTATGCGCCGGACGATCACTGCGAGTTCGCGCAGCGGATATTCCGGATGATACTGCACGCCCCAGGCGGTAGAACCGGGCGTGCGAAACTCCACCGCCTGAACTTGCGACACGGCATTGCTGGAAAGCACCGTGGCGCCAGCCGGCAGTGTCTCGACTTCGTCGAGATGGACGGTCGGCGCATTGAAGACATCGAGCTTGCCCACATACATTGGATGCTTGCGACCCGCTTCCGTCAGTCTTATGCCGCGGCCAAAACCGATCTCGCGGCCCTTCGGATTCCGGCGTACGACGCCGCCGCTCGCGACAGTAATAACCTGCAGCCCCCAGCACGAGCCGAACACCGGCGTGCCGGTGCCGAGCGCAGTGCGCACCAAATCGATCTGCCGGATCACTTCGGGGCCGCCGTTATAGATATGCAGGCCGGAGCCGGTGATGGCGATGCCGTCGTAACCTTCCAGCGCCTCGCCGGCCGGCAATTGCGCGGCGGTATCGGCCGGGTGGCAGATGTCGACCTGGGCCACCGGCAACAGTTCGCGCAGCAGGGCCGCATAGCCCTTGCTGGCTTCGGTGCCGCCGAACGATACATGTTCGGCCATGGTGGCGGGGTTATTGCCTTCTATGACGAGCAGACGGGGGGTAGGCATGGAGTCCCAAGGAAACAGGCGTCAAATGAGACGCGGAAAGAACAAGAGAGATATGTCGAAGCCAAGGCATTTTGCAACGGCCGGGGAAATTTATGGCTTTAAGCCGCGTTAACAGGGCGGACGTTAGATTATACGAGGCCGGCTGGCCTTCCGCCGCTGGCAAGGCGAATCATGCGAACCGGGATGCCCCATGGCCGAGAATGACAGGGCCCGCCGCGACCTAGGACGCGCCGACGGGGCGGATTTCGACATCGCCATCATTGGCGGGGGCATCAACGGCACCGGCCTTGCGCGCGATGCCGCCGGGCGGGGTCTCAAGGTTTTGCTGGTCGAGATGAACGACCTCGCGAGCGGCACGTCGTCAGCCTCGTCCAAGCTGATCCATGGCGGTTTGCGTTATCTCGAGCACGGCGCTTTCCGCCTGGTCCGCGAGGCGCTCAACGAGCGCGAGGTCCTGCTCGACATCGCCCCGCATGTGGTGCGGCCGATGCGTTTCGTGCTGCCGCCGGCGCCGGACATGCGCGCGCCGCTGATCCTGCGTTTCGGCCTGTTCCTCTACGACTGGCTCGGCGCCCGCAAGAATCTGCCGGCATCGCGCACCATCGATCTCACTCACAATGTCGTCGGCCAGCCGCTCAAGCGCTCATTCCGCTATGGCTTCGAGTATTCGGATTGCTGGGTCGACGACAGCCGGCTCGTCGTTCTAAACGCGCGTGATGCGGCCGATCGGGGTGCCTCGATCCGCACGCGCACCCGGTGTGTGCGCGCGGAGCGCAAGGAGCGGTGGGAGTTGGTGCTGCACGATCACGGGCGCCGCGACGTGGCGACCGCCCGGGTTCTGGTCAATGCCGCCGGTCCGTGGATCGGCGAAGTCGCGGAAAACGTGCTGCGCCAGAAACTCGCCGCCGGCGTGCGGCTGATAAAGGGCAGCCACATCGTCGTGCGCAAGCTGTTCGATCACGACAGCGGCTACATTCTGCAAGCGCCGGACAAGCGCGTCGTTTTTGCTCTGCCATTCGCCGAGGACTTCACCCTGATCGGGACCACGGACGAGAATTTTGTCGGTGATCTCAATTCGCCGGCGCCAGGCCCGGAGGAGATTCTGTATCTCTGCGATGTCGCCAACCGCTATTTCCGCCAGACACTGACGCCGGACGAACTGGTCTGGTCCTACGCCGGCGTTCGCCCTCTGTATGACGACGGTAAGGGCAAGCCAGAAGACGTGACGCGCGACTACCATCTTGAGCTCGATGCCCGCCGTCATGAAGCGCCTCTGTTGACCATCTACGGCGGCAAGATCACCACCTACCGCCGGCTAGCCGAAGCAGCGATGGACAAGCTCCGCCACTATTTACCCGGCCGCCCGTCATGGACGTCGCATGAGAAACTGCCGGGCGGCGAATTCGCATCCGCCAACGTGAAAGAAGTGCTGGCCGAGATGCGCACGCGCTGGCCTTTCCTAACCGAACCGATGGCGCGTCGCATTCTGCGTGCCTACGGCTTGCGGGCCGAGCGCTTCCTCGGCGATGCGCAAAGCTTGGAGCAACTTGGGCCGGTCCTCACGGGCGATCTGACCGCCGCGGAAGTGCGCTATCTGGTGGAAAGCGAATGGGCCGAGAGTGCCGGCGATATTCTGTGGCGCCGCGGCAAATTCGGCCTGACGGCTACGCCCGAGGAACGTGCTGGCATCGACAGGCTGATCGCCACGCTCCGCCATCCCCCCGCTAAAGGTTAACGGATCGTCGCCGCCATCGGGGCAATTCGGTTTACAATATTCACGTTGTAGCGACGCGGCTGTGTTTACATAGCAATCTGGAAGACGCACCAGAATGGGGCCGCACATGGCGTATGACGTGCGTGAATTGGAACGTCGTCTGGAGAAGCTGAAGGTTCTCGTCGTTGATGACGAGCCCTACATGCGCAAGGTCGTGCGTACACTGCTGACCGGCATGGGCGTCCGCACCGTTATGGAGGCGGGCGACGGCCTGGCGGGTCTGGAATCGATCCGCCGCAACTTGCCGGATGCCGTCATTCTCGACTGGAGCATGCCCGGCATGGACGGCCCGGCATTCGTGCGGATGGTGCGCTCGCCCGAGACCTTCCCACTGCCGGACATCCCGATCATTATGCTCACGGGGCATGGCGAGCGCGCCAAGGTGATCGAAGCCGTCGAAATCGGCATCAACGAATTTCTGCTCAAGCCGGTATCGACCAAGTCGTTGCGCGATCGTTTGGCCGCTGTGCTGCTGCAGCCACGGCCGATGATCCGTTCGGGTGACTATTACGGGCCGGTGCCGCGCCGTTTTTCCGATGTCCAGCGCGACAGCGACGACGCCTCGACCTTGGTGTTCCTGAACTGACCCCGCTTCAAATCGGCGCTGTTCCGCTTTAGCCTCGGCGGACACGCCACCGGGGCCCCGCTTTGCCAAGCCATCTCATCGCCATCGACCAGGGCACCACGTCGACGCGGGCGATCGTGTTTGACTTGGGCCTGAAGCCGCGCGCCACCGCGCAGCAGGAACTTCCGCAGATTTTTCCCGCGCCGGGCTGGGTCGAGCACGACCCGGAGGAAATCTGGCGCGCCACAGTGGCCGTTGTTCGCGCGGCGATCGCCCAGGCCGGGCTCACCGCGAAGGACGTTGCCGCAATAGGAATCACTAATCAACGTGAGACGACGGTGGTCTGGGATCGTGCCTCAGGCCGGCCAATTCACAATGCCATCGTCTGGCAGGATCGGCGCACAGCCCATTTTTGCGAGGGCTTGCGCGCCGGCGGTCATGAAGCAGGCATCGCGGCTAAGACCGGGCTGGTGATCGATCCATATTTCTCCGCCAGCAAGATCGCCTGGCTGCTCGAGCACGTCGAAGGCGCACGCGCCAAGGCCCAGGCGGGTGCACTGGCGTTCGGCACCATCGACAGCTTCCTGTTGTGGCGGCTGACCGGCGGCAAGGTGCACGCCACCGACGCCAGTAATGCAGCGCGCACCAGCCTGCTCGATATTTCCACCGCACAGTGGGATGACGATCTTTGTCGCCTGTTCGGCGTTCCGGATTCGATGCTCCCTGAGGTCAAGGACTGCGCCGGAGCGTTCGGGGTCACCACGCCCGAACTGTTCGGCACCGCAATTCCCATTCTCGGCATGGCCGGTGATCAACAGGCGGCGACCGTCGGGCAAGGCTGCTTTTCGCCGGGCATGATGAAATCGACTTACGGCACCGGCTCGTTCATGCTGCTCAACACCGGCGCCGAACGCGTCGCCTCGAAAAACCGGTTGCTGACGACGATCGCCTATCAACTCGACGGCAAGCGCACCTATGCCCTCGAAGGTGCGATCTTCATTGCCGGTGCCGCGGTGCAGTGGCTGCGCGACGGCTTAAAGATCATCGCTAAATCGTCCGACGCCGGCGCACTCGCCGCCAAGGCGGATCCGGCGGAGGACGTTTATCTCGTTCCGGCGTTCGTCGGGCTCGGCGCGCCGTATTGGGATGCGCAATGCCGCGGCGCGATCTTCGGGCTGACACGCAATTCCGGCGCGCCCGAGATTGCGCGCGCCGCGCTCCAGGCCGTCGGCTTTCAAACGCGCGATCTCATCGAAGCGATGCATGCCGATTGGCCAGCGTCACGCCGGGCGAAAATCGTGCTGCGCGTCGATGGCGGGATGACGGCAAGCGATGAGTCCATGCAGTTTCTCGCCGATATCCTCGCGGCACCGGTCGATCGTCCCGTGGTGATGGAAACGACGGCGCTGGGCGCCGCCTATCTGGCCGGCCGCGCCGCCGGGTTATGTCCCGATCTTGATGGCTTCGCCGCGCAATGGCAGCGCGACCGCCGCTTCGAGCCGAAAATGGAAGCGGCGACTCGCGAGAATAAATATGCCGGCTGGAAAGATGCGGTGCGGCGCACGCTCACGAAGCAGTAAGGCGTTCAGGGCTTCGCCGGTGCCGCAGCGGTATCTGCCGCCGGCGCGGCGCTGCCGCCGGTCAGCCGTTCGATAGCCGAGCGCACCGTATCGCGAGTGCTGCGTTCGCGCACCGCATTGAGCAGCGGTGCCGCTGCTCCGGAGCGGCGGATGAGCGCTTCGGCATCGGGCAGCATGATCGGATCGTCCCACGAACCCTGGACGACGAAGGGCAGCCCAAAGGGCGGGGCGCCGGCGCGGGTCGGACTGACCAAGGCAGCGGTGCCCTTCAGATCGAGTTCGCGGTCCGGAATCGAGGCGGACCCGGCCAGCGCCAGCCGCACCGCGGTGCTTTCGACCTTCATGTCCTGTACCTCGACGGTGCCCTGCGTCGTGCGCAGGCTGACGTCGATGCGATCGTAGGGCGTGCTGCCGGTGCGGAAATCGCCGCCGCCGGACAGCGGCCGCCGTTCGAGGCGCTTCAGCAACTGCTCGATGTTGATACCGGATATAGCGCCGTCGCGGCCCGTAAGCGAGGCGGTGCCACTCACCGTCCGCGTCAACGCCAGCACGCTGTCGCCGGTGCCGTCGATCGTCATCGACATGGTACCTTTGCCCTCGAGGCGCTTGAAGCCGAACAGTTGCCCAAGGCAGCTTTCCAGATCGACGTCGGCAAACTGAACCTGAGACCTGAAGTCCACGCCTGAATCAAAATTGGTCAGCGCCACCGAGCCCTTGACCACGCCGCCAAACGCCTGCGCCTCGCCGATCGAAATCATCAATCGGCCGTCATGAAGATTGGCACCGATCGCGGTGCGCCCCACCTTGGTGCTCCCCATTATCACATTGGCGGCCGACACCCGCAGGTCGAAATCCATGCCGTTAAGGCCGTCAGGGGTGAGCCGTGATTCATCCCAAGCGCGCTGATTGCTGGCGAGCAGCCGGACAGTGGAAATGTATGGCGACAGGTTCAGGGTTTCTGCCGCGAGTGTGCCCTGCAGCGTTTGCCGCCCTTCGTTGGCGAAGGATAAAACGCCCTCGGCGCTGTTGCCGTCGAGCTCGACATTGACGCCGGCAAGGCTGATGGTGTCGCCGACGATGCTGGTCTGCGCTTTGATCGCGAAGCGGCCGAAGCCACCGCCCGGCAGCGGCTCATGACCGGCCCAGGTCAGCGTGCGTCGAAGCGAGGCAGCATCGGCCGCGAGCGTCCCCTCGACTTTCAGCGTCGGTTTGAAGCTGAACGCGCCTTCGAATGCCGCATTCATCGGCGCGCCGTTCAATCGCAGTTTTACGCCCGTGCGATTGCCGGCCAGTGCCGCCGCGAAATCCGCAAGCGTAACGCTGGCATCCAGCTTTTCGCCATGCCAGACGAAGTGACCGGTGGCGCCGAGGCTCTTGGAGATCGATGGCCACGCCAGCGAGAAGTCCACGTCGTTCAGCGTTTCGACGGTGCGGCCTTCGTCGTTTCGCAGGAGCAGAGTGCCGTTATCGACGCGCATTTCGGAAAAGGCGGCGACCGAGCGGACGGCCTGCGGCTTCTGGCCGCGGGCGAGTGCGGCAATCAGCACCGACCAGTTCGATCCGCCGTCGCGATCGATATCGACGGCGATGGTCGGCTTCTCAAGCGAGATATCGGCGATCTCGACACGGCCGACCAGCAGCGGGAAAAACCGCAGCCGTGCCGTCAGGCGCTCGGCCGTCAGCGCTGGCCGTTTCGGGTCGCCGAGCACGACGTCGGCGAAGCTGACGCTGCCCTTAGGGAATAAGGTGACGCTGGCTTTGCCGCCGAGGATGGGATCGAGGCCGGTGGCCGAGCGAATGCCGCTCAACACCTCGCTGCGCACGGTTTCAGGCGAGATGAGGTAGCCCGCGGTCGTGAGGACGCCTACCGCCACCGCAGCGATGGCGAGCAGCACAAATCCCAAGCGTCGAATGCCAGCAAAAGCCGTCAAAATAACTATATCCGATGGGTCGGTGGAAGGCCCGGTCTTGGCCGATGACTATACCATCGGGCCTGCCGACGCCAACATTAGCGGGTTCTGTGACCCTTTTAGGGCCGCGCGTCGCGCAACGGGCCGGCGCGCAGGCCCGGTCGATTGCGGCGGATTTAACGAACCGGCCCGCGCTCGCGGGCGTCGGCGAGCCGCATCAGGAGGATGATCGGCGGTATCCCCGCCGCAACAATCAATAGTGCCGCGAGCGCGCCCTCCTCGAAGCTGCCGCGGGTCGCGTGTTGGTAAATCGATGTTGCCAGCGTCTCAAGATTGAGCGGGCGCATCAGCAGAGTCACCGGCAGTTCCTTGAGGCAATCGACGAAAACGAGGAGAGCGGCCCCGACCAGCGCGGGCCTGATCAAGGGCAGGTGGATGAAGCGCAGGATCGGCCCGGTGCCGCCCCCGTCAAGGCGGGCGCTGTCGTCGAACTCGCGCGGTATCTGAGCCAGACCGGACTGGACGAGGCCAATTGCGATTGAAGCGAAGCGGGCGCTGTAGGCGATAACTAGCGCGATTACCGAGCCGGCCAGAACCAGGCCGGGGCGGACGCCAGCCACTCTCTGGAGCAGCCCGTTGATCAGGTTGTCGGCCGCGATCAAGGGTGACATGAGGCCAAGCGCGAGCACCGTGCCGGGGATGGCATAGCCCAGGCTGGCGATCGCCAGCAGTGCGCGGCCGAATCGAATGGGCGCAAGCCGCAGCGGCAGGGCTGCGGCAATGCCGAGCGCCAGGACCACCGCCGTGGCGCCGGCGGCCAGCGTCACAGTGGTGATGAGAGCCTGCAGCAGTGCCGTCTCGACGCCGGAGGTCGCGACGCGAGAGACTGCCTCGCGCATCAGGTAACCGGCGGGAATGAGAAAGCCGAAGCCGACCGGGATCGCACAGACGATCGTGGCCAGTGCCGCAGCGCCGCCCTGCAACGGCAGGCGTCGCGTCACCGTGGCGTCCTGCACGTCGCTTTCGACCGACTGGCGGCTGCGGGCGCTCCGCTCGACGGCGATGAGCAGAATGACGATGGCAAGCAGCGCCAACGCAATCTGGGCGGCGCCGCCAAGACTGCCGCGGTTGAGCCAGGTGGTGAAGATCGACAGGGTCAGCGTCTGCACGCCGAGATATTCGCTGGCGCCGATGTCGTTGAGCGTTTCGAGCAGCGCCAGCGCCAGGCCGACGGCGATCGCCGGACGGGCCAGCGGCAGCGAAATATAGCGCAGCACTTGAGTGAACGATGCGCCGAGCGTGTAGGCGGATTCGGCTAAACTTGCGCTCTGCGTCTTGAACAGCGCGCGGGCCGCCAGGTAAACGTAGGGATAAACAACGACGCCGATGATGAGGATCGCGCCGCCGAGCGAGCGCACCGGGGGAAACCAGTAATCACCGCCGGCCTGCCAGCCGAACATCGCGCGTAGCGCGCTTTGCACCGGTCCGGCGGCGTCGAGGAGGTCGGTGTAAATATAAGCCGCGATGTAGGTCGGTATCGCAAGCGGTAACGGCAGCAGCCATTCGAGCGGCCCGCGCCCGCGAAACTCGAAACACGCCACCAGCCAGGCGGGCAGAATGCCGCATAGCGCCGTGACGATCGCGACTCCGGACAACAGCAGCGCGGTCTGCACCGCCGCGACCGGCAGTACGTAGACGGCGAGGTGCGGCCACAGCTCCGGGTCGCCGGCCGAGGCAAGGCTTATCAGGCTTAGAAGTGGCAAAGCGATTAGCGTTGCCATCGCGATGGCGATCGTAAGACTCGCAATCTTGTCTGCTGGAAAACGGCGAACGACCCCGCTTGAGGCGGGGCCGCCGGATAACGCTGGCAAGGTCAGGCCTTGATCAGTTGTCGAATCCGACCCTGTCGACCAGCACAGAAGCGGCCTTCCTCGACTCCGCGATCTTCGACAAGGGGAGCGGATCGGGGGTGAGCGTGCCGTAGCCGGCAATGATCGGATTGACCGCGATGCCGGGGCGCAGCGGATATTCGAAGTTGACGTCAGCGTACAGGTGCTGGGCCTTCTCGCCAGCGAGCCATTCGATCAGCTTCATCGCATTGGCTTTGTTGGGCGCATGCTTGGCGAGCACGACACCGGAGACGTTCACATGTGTGCCGCCGCCTTCGAATGTGGGCAGGACCACCTTGGTGGCGTCTGCCCAGGGCTTCTGCTGCGGGTTCTGTGTCATCAGCGCCCAGTAATAGGTGTTGCCGATGCCGAGATCGCATTTTCCCGCCGCGACGTCGCGTGCTGTTTCTCGGTCGCCGCCCGAGGGCTTCTGCGCCAGATTGGCCTTCACGCCCTTGAGCCAGGCCTCGGCCTTGGCCTCGCCGTGTTTGGCGACATAGGCGGCGAACAGCGCGTTGTTGTACATGTGCTGGCCGGAGCGTATGCAGATCTTGCCTTTCCATTTCGGGTCCGCGAGTTCGTCGTAAGTGATCGCGGTCTGCTTCACGCGTTCGGTCGAGGCATAGATGACGCGGGCGCGCATCGAGATGGCGTACCAGTGGCCTTCCGGATCGCGGAACTGCGCCGGGACCACCTTGTCGAGTTCGGAAGATACTATCGGCTGGCTGATGCCTGCCTTCACCGCTTCTTCCAGACGACCGATGTCGACCGTCAGCAGCACGTCGGCGGGGCTGTTCTCGCCTTCGCTCTTGATGCGCTGCTCGAGACCGGCGCTCGCCGAGATAACATTGACTTTGACGCCGGAGTCTTTGGTGAAGGCCTCGAACAGCGGTTGGATCAGCTTGGTTTCGCGATAGCTGTACACGTTGACCTCGCCTTGCGCGAAAGCCGGTGCTGCGGCGATGGCCGTCGCGAACGAAGCGGCGAAACACACGACAATCGATTGCTTCAACATGTTCAATCTCCGGGGCTGCACCCTGCGCGGGGGTCGGGCGCCATGTGGGGGCGCAGTCGGCCGCCGGTCAACAGAAATACGCTTTTTAAAACAATAGTTTAGAACAATTACAGGCTGTAAAGACCGGGCAGTATTCTTGCAGAATTGCCTGATGCGACAGGGAGATAAGCGACTGCCAAGCGGCAGATACGCCGACGGTGTCGTCACGTCACGCACTGCTTGCGACAATGTGCCGTATGCCGGGATGAACCAATGTGATGCTCAGCGGACCACGTTACCGCGGCCCGCATCGGCGATCTCCGCGATCATCTTCTTCAGGATCGCGTCACCGAACGATCCGAAATTCTGCGCTTCCATGACGAAACTGCCCGGGCCGCCGGTGACATTGTCGCGATAGTACTTGGCGAGACCGCCGGGCGGATTGGTATGTTCGGGATTCCACGGCATCGGCGAGTCCGAAAGGATTACCAGACCGTTGATGACGATGCCCTTGGCCAGCGCTTGGTCACGTACCGCGGAAACATCGCGCCCGGCATTGTTGGTGCCGTCACCGGACACGTCGATGGTCTGCCGCTCGGACTCAAGCGGCGCCTTGTCGAGTTCTGCCATCGCGGCTTCGATGCCGCTGCTGATCGAGGTGCGATCGGCGAAGGCGCGTGGCTCCTCGAGAAGTCTGGTGGCGAAGCCCTGGGCCGCCTGTTCGCCGTCAATGATGGTCCAGTCGATGACCACCTTCTGATTGGTAGTCCCTGACCATTCAAGAAACAGCACCGCAATGCGACCGTTACGACCGCCCTTGATGGCGTCGAGCACGCGGGGATTGGCGATGGCCGCGGCGTACCCGTCGCGCTGCAGCTTGAACTTCTCCGGGGTGACGCTGCGCGAGACGTCCGACGCCAACACCAGCAACAGATCGACCTTTTCGGCCGCGCGTGCCGCGTCGGTGAATCCCGATGCCAGCAGGACCAGGCCCAGCAGCGCTGATCGCACCAGATGCCGCATGAGGATACGTCCTCCGTCACCCCGCCGCCGGACAGGATAACGCGCCATCGCTTAGGCTTTGCGTAAATTTATTCGGCCAGCACCCGGGTCGCGGGGAAGGCGACTTCGACCAAGGTTCCATCGTCCGGCCTGCTGGTGATGCGGAATCGGGCGTGGTTGGCTTCCGCCAGCGCTTTGGTAATCGGCAAACCGAGTCCGGTGCCACTGGCGCCCCAGCGCGAGGCGGTGGCGAGCTGCCGGAACGGCTCCAGCGCCGTCTGCAATTCGAGCTCGCTCATGCCGGCGCCTGTGTCGCGAACCCGGAGGCTCGCCTCATTGTCGTCGTTGACCGCCGTAGAGACTATCACTTGGCCGCCAGCGCCTGTGAATTTGATCGAGTTCGACAGGATGTTGAGCGCGATCTGGCGAACCGAGCGCGCGTCGGCGACGATCGGCGGCAGGTTAGGCGACAGCGAGGTGCGGATGATGACGCGTTCGCGATTGGCTTGCTGCTGCAGCATCGCCACGCATTCCTGCACGATGTCGTTCAGGTTGACGCTGACAAAGGTGAGATCGAGTTTTCCGGCTTCGATCTTCGACAGATCGAGCAGGTCGTTGAGCAGCGAGATGAGATGGTCGCCCGAGGAATGGATGTCCTTGAGGTATTGCTTGTAGCGCTCATTGCCAATCGCGCCGAAGCGCTCGTCCATCATCACTTCAGAGAAGCCGATGATGGCGTTGAGCGGCGTGCGGATCTCGTGGCTGATCTTGGCGAGAAATTCCGATTTGGCGGTCGAGACGCGCTCGGCCTCGCGCCGCGCATTGATGAGCTCTTCCTCGGTGCGCTTCCAGGCGGTCAGATCGCGCAGCACGGCGCAGAACTTGTCACCGTTCTCGAGGCGTCCCATCGTCACATAGAGCGGCACCAGCCCGCCGCGCTTGAAGCGGCCGATGGCTTCGCGGCCGGCATCGGGCAGGGCGCCGCGGTCGCCGGCGACCCGGTCGAGATAATCGAGCATGCTGCGGCGGCTTTCCGGCGCGAACAGCTCGTTTAGGCCCAGATCGGTCAAGTCGGCCGCGTCGTAGCCGAAAAGCGCCTGCGCCGAGCGGTTGGCGGAAATGACGCGGCCGGCACGATCCAGCACCAGTACGCCGTCAGTCGCCGTATCGAGAATGGCGCGCAGCTCGGTCGTTTCGCTTTCCAGGCGGCGAAGCGAGGCTTCATTGGCCTGGGTGGGCGCTTCGGCGATTCCGTTGGTCTGGATCATCAGCACCAGCGCGTTCTCGCCGCCCCACGGCACGCTGAACAGCTTGCCTTGCACCGGCTTGCGCTCACCGTGAACCGTGTTGATCGTCAGCAATTTGGCGCCGCTGCCGTTCGAGGCGGGCGCGCCACCTGCATCGCGCGCCGGCTCGATGAACAGACTGTCGAGCCCGCCGGCCTCGGTCAGCGCCGCGAGGCTGTCGTAGCCGGTCCAATCGAGAAAGGCCCGATTGGCGTAGAGTAGATTGTTGAGCCGATAGACGAGGATGCCAGTCGGCAGACGGTCGAGAATCACGCGGCTGTTGTCGGGCGCGGCGTTCGCCGCGGCAGGCACCGCAGGTGCCTCCATCATCGGCGGTTTGGCTGTGAAGTCGGGCGTGTCGTCGGGCGCAGGCGTCCGCCGGGCTGCCGCTCCTTTCAGTCGCGCATTGAGTTCGCGTGCCAACTCTTCGAAATTGCTGTGCTCACCAGCCGACAGGGACCCCGGTTGTGTCGGCTCAGGCTGTGACGTCGCAACGACCGGCGCAATCGGCGGTGTCGGCAGCACGGGCGCCTCGGGCGTGACCGGACGGAAGCTGAGCACTTTCCCCTCGGTGAGCAGCGGCGCCGAACGCGGCGGCACGACGCTCAAATTGCGGATTCCGGTGCGGCATATGCCGAAACCGCGGTAGCCGGTGAACTTGCGCTCGCGGTCGTACATAGGCAGGCCGGACATCTCGATCGCCACGCGCTCATTCGAGCCATCGACCGGCCAGTGCACGACGATGCCGCTCCAGGTCTCGCGCGCCGCCAACGCGCGCGCGATGCGGCCTTCGGAGTCGATGCCGAGGGTCTGAGCGATATCGGCCCAGGCTCGCAACAGAACTGACGCCGTTTCCGGCCCGAGCAGTTGCGCGAAGTTCTCCATGCCTTGCGTGAAATGCGTCGCCGCGTCCATCTGCCAGACGAATCGGTAAGGCTGCGGCCGCGACGATGTTTCTGCCGGCGATCGCGGTGCGATGCTCGGCGCCGATGGCTTCACGAACACAACATCATTCACCGGCGAAAGCGGCGCTTGCAGTGCTGGCGCCTCCGGCTTGGCGCCGAATTCCAGCATTAGCGCATCGGTCGCGCCGGCGCCGAGCTTGCGCAACATCACCGGCCCGACGGTGCTGTCGCCTTCGGCACGGCCATTATGGGTTGCCTCGCGCGCCAGCTTGACGAGATCGAGCGCGACGAGATCCGCTTTGTTACCGAGACGCGTCCGCGCTTTGACATTGGCTTCGATCAGTTCGCCGTCGGCGGTGAAGAGGGCAACCGGCTTGTCGACCGTCGCGATCAGACGCCGCGCCCGTTCCGGCAACGTGAATTCCGGTCCGGCCCGTTCGGTGGCCGCAACCAGAATGGCCTCGCTGTTGTCGGCGAGCTTGAGGCGCGAACACAGGCAGGTCAGGACTCCGCCGAGCGGCGCGCCAAACCCGCGGAGCCGCTCCAGCCTCTTGATTCCGGCCGGAGGCAGGGTGCCGGCGAGGCGCTTAATCTGCGCGGCGGCGGGGTGGTCCGGCCCGAAATCAAGCTGCGACAGGTCGGCGGCGGTCGTGGTGTTGAAGATCGCGGCGGCTCCCGCGTTCGCCCACAGGATATGCCGGGCATCGGGTCCCCACAGCCAGACCGGCCCGGGCGCGAGCGCATATTCCGCCAGACGTGCATCGTCGAGCCAGTCTTGTTGGTGGGTCGCCCGATTCATTTCGCGCCGAAAAAGCCGAGGTGTTACAACTAACAAAGCATTAATACGGCGGGGGCCTTGGCAGGTCCATGCAGACCGGGCTGTCACCCACGTTCATACGGCAGTAACCTTAATCCGTCCGGTTTTACGGAAGCCGCCGCGATAGCGCGTCACACATCCGCTGGACAGACAGGCTAGAATTCGCCGACCGTGAGGCTCGACACCATCCAAGGAGTTCCGATCATGGCCCAGGATATGAAGTTCGAAATTCGGCCGGAAATGCGCGAATTTGCTGAGAAAAGCATGGACCAGGCGAAGCAGGCTTTCGATAGTTTCGCAGCCGCTACCCGGCACGCCGTCGGTACGGCCGAAACCCAGGCCAAAACCCTTCACAGCAGTGCGCGGGAAGCCGGCCAGCTCGCAATGAGCTTTGCCGAGCGCAATCTCTCCGCCTCGTTCGATTTCGCCCACCGTCTGCTGAAAGCCAAAGACGCCAAAGAGGTCACCGATCTCCAGGTCGATTACATCAAGAGCCAGATCGCGGCGCTCTCCGATCAGGCCAAGGCGCTGTCTGAGCACGCCTCGAAAATGGCGGCCAAATAGGGAAACGGGCCTCGCATGGGCGGAACCCGCCGCCCGCCGCGCAGTTATTCCGCATCGCGACATCCTCAGCAGCGCGCCGCCGCCCACTCTTACTGAAGTGGACGGGGGTATATAAAAATCTAAAATAATTTCAGTGGCTTAAAAGGCCGCTCGGCCCTGTCGCGCTTTATGTTGCAGTGCAATATTTTTATTGCAACGCACTCAATTCAGTATATATTGGTGTTCAAGATCGCTCCCCCAAGGTCGGGAGCGCGCAAGTCATTACTCGCATTCTTGCTCGGACCGGGAGAGGGCAGCGGTCCGCGCGTAGCCGGAAATGTCCTCACAAAGGATCATCCCATGTCCGACCAAACTGCCGTGGAAACCAAGCCGAAGCTGTTCGCCGTGAACGCCGATTCGATGTTCCAGATGCCGAAGTTCGAAATTCCGAAATTCGACGTTCCGACTATGGAAGTGCCGCCGGCATTCCGCGAATTCGCCGAAAAGGGTATCGCGCAGGCCAAGGACGGCTACGAGAAACTCAAAGCCAATGCCGAAAAGACGACCGAGACTCTCGAAGAGACCTATTCCATCGCTTCGAAGGGTTACGCCGACTACAGCCTCAAGCTGATCGAGACCGCGCGCGCTAACTCGAACGCCGCCTTCGACCTGATGGGCGAGCTGATGGGCGCGAAGTCGTATTCGCAGGTCCTGGAGCTCTCCACCGCGTTCATGCGCAACCGCTTCGACGCGCTGACGGCGCAGGCCAAGGAGCTGACGGCGCATGCCCAGAAGGTTGCGGCCGACTCGGCCGAGCCGATGAAAGAAACCTTCGCCAAGTTCAACCAGGCCGCCTGAGCGGCCCGGTTCGGATCAGACTGATCAATTGCCCGGGCCGGCCTGGCCCGGGCTTTTTGTTGCCTGAACGGCGCTGCCAAGGCCATTGTGGCCCCAAAAATCAAAGTTTTCGCTGGCGGCCAAAGCGCTTGCCAAAGTCGGACGCGGCTCTTAGGTTCGCGCCGCATCGGGGCCCTTTACGGGCCCCGTAAGGCTTGCGGCCCTGGTGCCGCCGGCGACGTGATATGCAGGCGTAGCTCAGTTGGTTAGAGCGCCGGTCTGTGGAACCGGAGGTCGGTGGTTCAAGTCCACCCGCCTGTACCATCTGCGAAGGTCGTGCAGACCGCCCCAAGTCGCCGAAAGAAGTCTGCGCCGGTGTTCTTTACGCTCCTCTTTCCCTACTTCCTCGGCAACTTCCATCGGCCTTTCCTGGCCGTGGTGGCGGGCGAGCTGTCGCGGGATCTCGGGCTCGATGCCGGCGGCCTCGCCAACATGCAGGCGACCTTTCTCCTGGCCTTCGCCTTGACGCAGGTGCCAGTGGCGTTGACCCTCGATCGTGTTGGACCTCGCCTGATCCTGATGCTGAGCCTCTGTGGTGCCGTCGGCGGCGGCATCCTGCTGTCGGCCTCGACCCAGCCTTGGCATGCACTCGTCTCGATGGCTCTGCTCGGCGCCGGCTTCTCGCCGGTGATGATGGTTGGCTTTTATGTCATCGGTCGCGTTTACGCGCCCCAGCAATTTGCAACCATGTCCTCACTGCTGTTCGGCCTCGGCACCCTGGGAGACCCCGTCAGCGGTGCGCCGCTTGCGGTAGCCGTTGGCATGTTCGGATGGCGTGTGACCATGTTCGGCATGGCCTGCATCACGGTCGTAAGCCTTCTGTTGGTCGTCGTCGTGCTGCGCGATCCTCCGCGCCTCGAAATCTCCGGAGGCAAGATCTCGGCTTTGGCGGCGACCCGGCAGATCCTGGCAACCCGCGCGCTGTGGCCCATCGTGCCGCTCGCTTTCGTCAGCTACGGCGTGGTGGCCGCAGTCCGCGGCTTATGGATCGCGCCTTATCTTGCGCAAGTGCATCACTTCGGCCCTTACGCCGTCGGACTCAGTGCCACCACGATGGGACTGGCGCTGGCGTTGGGCGGGATTTTCTATGCGCCGGTGAACCGCTATCTGCGTGACGCCAAAGTCACGGTGGCAGCCGGCGCGGCAGTGACGGTCGTCGCGTGGTTTGTACTCGGCCAGTTCGGTGATCGGTCGGGGTCACTCGCGCTGACGCTGCTGTTCGTCGTCGCCGGCTTCGGTGCAACCTTCGCGATCCTGCTTGCGCATTCCCGCGCCTTCTTGCCGGCACACGTTCTTGGGCAGGGGGTGACCATGATGAACCTGCTGTTCTTCGGCGGCGCCAGCCTCGGCCAATGGCTGTCCGGCCGCTACGTGAAGGCGTCGGTCCTCGCCGCTGTCCCGCCGGACCTTATCTACGGTCGGCTGTTCACGGCGTTTGCCTTGCTGCTCGCTGTAGCGCTTGTTGTCTACCTATTCTCCCCGCGCGAACGGTCGGCTTCAGCGGTCCATCGCTAACGAAAAACGCCGGCGATTGCTCGCCGGCGTTTTCGCATTTTGTCTGGGACTTAGGTGCTTAGCGTACGACGACCCGGCCGTCGCGGCCATAGCGCGGGCCGATATTGCGACCCGGGCGATAGACCGGCTCTGGCTGCGGGCGACCGAAGCCACCGAACAGCGCCTCGAAGAAGTTCGGGCCGCTGCTGTAGCCGCCACCGCCGCCACCGGCGAGCGCGCCGGGCGGCAGGCGCACCGGCTTGGACGAGGTGTTCGGCGGCCGCTCGACCGCGATATCGGCGACCTTGCGATCGCTGCCCTTGAGTATCGCGATCATGCGCTGGTCGCGGCCGTAGACGTCCTCACGGAATTGCAGCTTGCCGTCGGCATCGACAAAGGCGGTCTGATAGGTGAGGTGCACCCAGATCGGCTTCGGGAAGTTGAGGTTGATTTCCGAGCCGCCGAACATGCTCTCAAGCTTGGCCGCGGTGTAATGGCCGTCGGGCATCGCCAGCGACAGAATCTTCTCGCCATACACCAGCGGGTTTTCGACGCGCATGCAGCCGTGGCTGAAGGCGCGCTTCTCTTTCTTGAAGAGATACTTATCCGGGGTGTCGTGCTGATACACCAGGAACTTGTTCGGGAAGTTGAAGCGGATACGGCCGAGCGCATTGCCCGCACCCGGCGGCTGATAGATGCGCACCGTGCCATCCGGCGCCTGTTCGACTTTGAGGCCGATACGATCGAGCGCGCCCGGATCTTCCTGCAGCGCCGGGAGATATTCTTTTTCAATGATCGACGGCGGCACGTTCCAGGTCGGATTGACCGTGATGAATTTCATCTCGGCTGAAATCATCGGCGTGGCATGGCTGCCCGCCTTGCCGGCGACGATCTTCGTCGTCCAGTACACCTTGCCGTTATCCCACAGCGTCAGGCGATAATCGGGCACATTGACGATGACGTGCGGATTGCCGAGGTCGCGCGGGAGCCAGCGCCAGCGTTCCATATTCACGACGACGGTGTCGATCGGATCGTTTGAAGCGCGGTCGATCTTCGACGTCTCCTGCTTG
Source organism: Pseudolabrys sp. Root1462 (assembly GCF_001426945.1). Lineage (GTDB taxonomy): Bacteria > Pseudomonadota > Alphaproteobacteria > Rhizobiales > Xanthobacteraceae > Pseudolabrys. Next base: position 261,909 of record NZ_LMFS01000001.1, read on the forward strand.
TCGCCGTTGAGCGCCCGCAGCGTCGCCGGGCCGACATTGCCGTCGGTGTCGAGATCGGCTTGGGTCTGGAAGGTCTTCACCGCTTCAACGACGGCGTCATCATAGAGCGGGTTATTCTTATCGCCTGCGACGTCGAGCCGCTTGCGCAACTGTACGACGCGCTCGCCCTTCATACCGGGGCGCAGGATCGGCCCGGAAGCGATCTGCACCGTCGGCGCGGGCTTCGCGTCTTCGGTCGGGGTGGCCTGCACCTTGCCGGCGCGTAGTTCGGCGAGTTTGGCGCGCAACGCCTTGAACTCGGGCTGCGGCGGATTGTAGCCGTCGAGCGCCTTGCCGGCGTCGTCCGCCTTGGCCAGCGTCTCAAGCACCTTTTCCGGTTCCGGCGCCTTGAGGTCGAACTGGATATCGGCAGCAACGCGCGAGAAGTGGATGCGGCCAATCTGCGCTTGGCGCGCGTAGGTCAGCACCGCGTTGGTGAGCTTGAGTTCGTCCTCGGCCAGCGCGTCGGCGGTCGTTGCCGCGGCAAAATCGGGGGCGGGATAATCGCGGGCATCGAGGCCGGCGCTGTCGGCATCCTTCAATGTCGCCATCGCCGCCTTGGCACGGTCGGTGACTTTGCCATTGTCGAGCCAGAGCGGCGCGTAGTCGCGCGCCTTGTAGAAGGCTTCGATGCCGGAGCGCTCAGCCTTGCGGCTGACGACGCGATCGAGCGCCTTGCCGGTGACCATGTCACGCAGCTTGTCGGCCACGGCCTTGTTGGCCGTTGGGCTTTCGGCGGGAGCGGTGGTGGCGGCCGTGGTGGCGGCCGGAGCAGGGGTCGCGGCAGGCGCCGGGGCGGCGGCTTGCTGCGGCGCATCAACCGGCTTGACGTCGGCCGGTTTGGCGTCGGCCGACTTATCGCTCGGCTTGGCGGCCGGGGTCTCGGCGGCCGGCGGGGCGGTGAAGTCCTTCAAGGTCGGCGGCGCACCGGCATCGGTGAGCGGCACGGCGGCGTTGAGTTGGTCCTCGACGGATTGGGCGAGACTCGCCTGGCTGGTCAGAACCAGCACCAGTCCGATAGCAGTGGTTGCCAGCAGACGGTCAAAACTTACGACTTTCACCGCGGAATCTCCCAAGGGCTGTCGGGGAAGGCCCCAATGCAGGGCCTTTCCATTCTACTCGATAGGCTGTTGATCGTTACGAAATTTCCAAGACCGATGCCGCAATCCACCGGCCAGTGTGACTATTTTACACTGGTGCGGCGCTACCGCCGGCTGCCTGAACGGCTCAACCGTTGGCTCGTCTGCATGTTCCCGAATCGTGATGCCGTCGATGTCATGTCGGGTAAAAACCGCAAAATTCGGACCGCCGCTGTGACCGGGGTCACATGACCGGCAGCCGCTCTCCCCGCGGTGCGCTCACCGCCGGGGCGGCAAGCGCACCGCGGGACAAAAAAACCGGGCCCCATGCGGGGCCCGGTTGCAGATCGCCGGCGTGGGGGCCGGCAAACCTCAGAGGGGAACTTGCTGCGTCAGCGGCGACTCTGGGAGGATATACATCCGCCGTCGTAGCGTGATCGAACTATGCAATCTGCATTGCTTGGCAGCAATGGCACCGCGCGAATGTCAGCCATGCACTCATGGGTGCGAAAAAAGCGCACAGGTCGCACCGCGTTTCGCATGGCGTGACCGTGCGGTGGCACAGCGGCTATCTTCAGTGTCGGTGCGTGTGATGCATGTCGGGGACATGCGGATGGCTGTGACGCAGCGGCGCGTGACGGTGCACATGCGTGTGCGGCTCACCCGGCGGATCACGTAATTCGTGCGCGTGCCGGTGATGTTCGTCATGAACGTGCAGATGACTGTGCGTCATCGGCTCGTGCGCGTGCTCATGCTCATGATGCTCGGTGAGATGCAGGTAAACTCCCGCGGCCATGAGCGCGCCCGCGATGACGAGTTGAAGCGTTACAGGTTCATGCAGAAAGGCAAGTGCGACCGCCGCACCGAGAAACGGCGCTGTGGCGAAATAGGCGCCGGTGCGCGCGGTGCCAAGGTCGCGCAGCGCCAGCACGTAGAGCGCGAGACTTACTCCGTAGCCGATGAAACCGACGATCGCCGCGGTCAATGTGATGCCGAACGTCGGCCAATGGCCACCCACCGCGAACGCCAGAACGAGATTGACGGGGCCGGCGACCAGTCCCTTGATCGCGACGATCTGCAGCGGATCGGCCAGCGACACCTTGCGGGTCAGATTGTTGTCGAGGCCCCACGCGACACAGGCGGCGACGATCGCCGCCGGGCCGGTGATGGTTGCCAGCGTTGCTGTACCCGACCACGACAACAGGAGTGCGCCTGCGATCAGAAGCAACATGCCGAGGGCGATGCGCCGGTCGAAATTTTCGTGAAACACAAACCACGCCAGCAGCGCCGTGGCCGCGCCCTCGAGCGTCAGCAACAGCGATGCCGTCGAGGCCTCCGTGTGCGCCAGCCCGAACATTAGCAACAGCGGCCCGACGACACCGCCAGAGGCGATGGCGCCCGCAAGCCACGGAACATCGACGCGCGCCAACGGCGTTTCCTGCGCTGCCCCGTTCGATCTAAGTGAGCGCAGGATCCGGCGCAGGATGCCGGTGCCGATCCCCGCGCCGCAATAGAACAGGCCGGCCAGCAGGGCAGGGTCTACGGTGCCGAGCAAAGCCTTGGCGGCGGGCGTCGAGGCGCCGAACAAGGCGGCTGACAGAAGCGCTAATCCGGCGGCACGGCGGTTCATGATGCCAGCCTCGCTTCAGCCGCAGCCTCGGTCGTAATATCTATCCCGCACTCAAGGGCGGCTTAGAAATTCCAACGCTGCGCATTGGCGACGAGGAAGTCGCGGAAGACCTGGATACGAGCAACTGATTTCAGTTCTTCGGGGTAAACGAAGTAGGCGTCGAGCGCGAGCGTGTCCTGTTCGCCGAACAACTGCACCAGGCCGCCGTTTTCTTCCACCAGGTAATCCGGCAGCATGGCGACGCCGAGGCCGCGCTGGCAGGCCCGCAACAGGCCGAGCACGTTGTTAATGCTCAGTTGCGGGACGCGCGAATTCTTGGCTTCGCGGCCGACCTCGACCAGCCAGCGGCGGTTGGCGAAATGCGCCGGGACATTGCCGCCCAGCAGCAATATGCGGTGGTTATCGAGTTCGTCATGCGTGCGCGGCGTGCCGAAGCGCTTGAGATAGTCCGGCGACGCGTAGGCGTGGAAGTGCACCGAGAACAATTTACGCTGGATCAGGTCCGGCTGTGTCGGCTGACGCAGGCGCAGCGCCACGTCTGCCTCGCGCATGGCCAGATCGAGTTCTTCGTCCGTGGTGATCAGAGTGATCTGGATGTCGGGGTAAAGATCGAGGAATTCGCCGAGCCGCGGCGTTAGCCAGTGCACACCGATGCCGGCGGTGGTCGAAACCTTCAGTTCGCCGTTCGGCCGCTCGCGGGAGTCGGTCAGCTTGGTGCGCGCCGCCTCCAGCTTCATGAACACTTCATGCGCCGTGCGGTACAGCATGTCGCCCTGTTCGGTCAGGATCAGGCCGCGCGCGTGGCGATGGAACAGCGAGACATTGAGATCCGTCTCCAGCGCCGATACCTGGCGTGACACCGCCGATTGCGACAGGCCGAGACGTTCGCCGGCGTGGGTGAAGGAGCCGGCTTCCGCTGCGGCGTGAAACACCTTCAGCTTGTCCCAGTCCATCGTGTTGTTGGAGTGACTCATCGTCATTCTGCCGCCGCCCTTTGATCCTCTTGCGCCGCGATGAAGCGTTCGGTCTCGAGCGCCGCCATGCAGCCTTGACCGGCGGCGGTGACCGCTTGCCGGTAGATGTCGTCCGTGACGTCGCCGGCCGCGAACACGCCCGGCACGGACGTCGCGGTCGAGTGGCCCGCCGTGACGATGTAGCCGGACGGCTTCATCTCGAGCTGGCCGACAAACAATTCGGATGCCGGCTGATGGCCGATGGCGATGAATACGCCGTCGGCGTTGTGTTCGGAAACGACGCCGGTCTTCAGGTTCTTGAGGGCGATGCGCCGGACCTTGAGCGGGTTTTCGTCGCCGCTCACATCATGCAGTACGCTGTCCCAAACCACTTCGATCTTGGGATGCTTGAACAGACGGTCCTGCAGGATGCGTTCGGCGCGGAAATGGTCGCGCCGGTGCACGACGGTGACCTTGGAGGCGAAATTGGTGAGGAACAGCGCCTCTTCGACCGCGGTGTTGCCGCCGCCGATGACGAAGACTTCCTTGTTCTTGTAGAAGAAGCCGTCGCAGGTGGCGCAGGCCGAGACGCCATAGCCCTTGAACTTCTGCTCCGACGGCAAATCGAGCCAGCGCGCCTGAGCGCCGGTCGCGACGATCAGCGCATCGGCGATGTAGATGTCGCCGGAGTCGCAGGTGAGCTTGAACGGCCGGTTCGACAGATCGACGCTGTTGACATGGTCGTAGACGATGTTGGTGCCGACATGCTGGGCCTGGGCCTGCATCTGCTCCATCAGCCAGGGGCCCTGGATGACGTCGGCAAAACCCGGATAGTTCTCGACGTCGGTGGTAATGGTGAGCTGGCCGCCGGGCTGAATGCCCTGAATCAGGGTCGGCTGCAGCATGGCGCGCGATGCATAAATCGCGGCGGTGTAGCCGGCCGGCCCAGAGCCGATGATGACGACCTTGGCGTGGATAGTCTTGGACATGATTGTTCGCCCCCAATGGCTGAACAGGGAAAAGCAAAGACGGGGGCCCCGGCGCCGGTCACCGACCCCTCAGGGCCGGCTCCAAAGCTGCACCCAATCTATGGCTTTCTAGGAGCCATGCAAGATACGCAACCCCGCCGACCCACAAGCTTCGGTGAACGGTGAGCAAACTGCGCAATAATCTTTCGCGAAAGAATATTTCAAGGTATGGATATTCCGCCGGAGACGCCCTGATTCCGCGTGAGGAGATAGCCGTGCCTGCGACCCTTGATGCCATCGACCGCAAGATCCTGAAGGAACTTCAGGACGACGGCCGGATGACCAATGTCGAACTCGCGCGCCGGGTCGGCATTTCGGCGCCCCCATGCCTGCGCCGTGTGCGGGCGCTGGAGGAAGCCGGTTACATCAAGGGATACCGCGCACTGCTCGACGAGAAGCTGCTCGGTTACGAGGTCGTGGTCTTCGCTTTCGTGCATCTGTCGAGCCAGGCCGAGGCTGACCTCAGTGCTTTCGAGGCCTTTGTGCGTGCTCAGCCGCTGGTGCGCGAGTGCTGGATGCTCTCGGGCGAGATCGACTTCGTGCTGAAATGCGTGGCGCCCGACCTGAAGACCTTCCAGACCTTCGTCGAGAAGCTCACCTCGGGGCCGAACGTGAAGAACGTCAAGACCTCCCTGACGCTGCGCCAGTCCAAGGACGCGGCCATGGTGCCGATGTAGTTCCAACTTCGCTACAGCGCATTATCGATGGCGATCTCGACGCACAGTCCCGATTATCGCGCGCCACAGGCCGAATCGTCGGCAATGCAAGCCGGTGATTGCGCGGCCGCTGCCAACGCCGACTCGATTTATAAACGGTGAGCGATTCGGAACAAGGTAGCCGCGTATAGGCGCGTCTTGTTGCGTTCAATTGTTCCGTTTTTAAACATGTCATGAGGTTAGGGCACGGTTGTATGCTTGCACCACCGCCGACTCATGTCTCTGTGAAACAATAAAAATTGTCGTCGCCGTGGCGGCGTTTGATGTCGAGGAAAAGCTTTTGCGCGTTTTTTCGACCGAACGTGCACAGCTTGTATTGTCGGTGCGATCGCTTCGCATGCGAGGGGGCCTCGCCGCGCTTCTTGTCATGCTGGTGGCATCGACGACGCCGAGCCGGGCGCAGGCACCACCGCCTCTGGGGACGCTGATCGATTTTTCGGTGCTGGCCGGTTCGACGATCACCAACACCGGCACCAGTGTGCTGATGGGAAATATCGGCGTCAGCCCCGGCGCCGCGGTGACCGGATTCCCGCCGGGCATCGTTCTGGCGCCGGGGGCGATTCATGCCGCCGACGCGGCGGCGCTCCAGGCGCAGTCCGATCTCACCGCTGCATACCTCTCGCTCTTGGGAAGGCCGACCACCGTCGACCTGACGGGCCAGAATCTCGGCGGACTGACCCTCATTCCGGGTGTTTATAACTTCGCGTCGTCGGCTCAACTCACCGGCACGCTCACGCTCAATGCGCTGGGCAATCCCAGTGCGGTTTTCATCTTCAACATCGGTAGTTCGCTTACTACTGCCAGCGCTTCCAACGTTCTGCTGATCAACGGCGCCCAGGGTGGCAATGTTTTCTGGCGGGTCGGCAGTTCGGCTACGCTCGGCACCGGCACGATATTCAGCGGCGATATCATGGCGCAGTCCAGTATCACGCTGAACACCGGCGCTTCGATCAATTGCGGCGCGGCTTTCGCCCGCACGGGCGCCGTGACACTTGATACAAATACGATCTCGCTCTGCGCCCTGTTGCCGGCAGTGCCGCCTGGAACTCCAGTCGTTGTGCCAGGTGGCGGCGTCGTCATCATTGGTCCCGCCGGCGTGCCGCTGCTCGACTTTCTGCTGCCGTCCACCGCCAACAACAGCCAGCACGCCGTCGCCACAGCGATCGACAATTTCGTGTCGAGCGGCGGCCAGCTACCGCTGGCATTCCTCAATCTCTACAATCTTTCGCCGGCCGAGATGGCGGTGGCTTTCGCGCAGTTGCAAGGTGAAGCCGGGACCGGCATCGCGCAGGCCGGCACCCAAGCGATGAATTCGTTTCTGGCGCTGCTGACCAATCCGTTCAACTCGGCTCGCGGTCAGGTGCCGCAAATTCCGCTGGCGCCGCGGCGGCCATTGATTGTCAAAGCGCCGATCTACAAGGCCCGGCCTATAGGGCTGCTGACGCCGCGTCCCGTCAGGCGAGCCGCTGGAACGTCTGGAGCGCGGCCTATGGCGGCCATAACAGCACGGGCGGCGATGCGGTGGCGGGAAGCCATGACCGCTCGGTCCGCAACTTCGGACTCGCCCTCGGCCTCGACTATCGCCTCACGCCTAACACGGTCGTGGGCTTCGCGCTGAGCGGCGGATCGACCAATTACAGTCTGGCCGGCGGTTACGGCAGCGGCCACAGCGACATGTTTCAGGCCGCGATCTACAGCTCCACACATATCAACGCGGCCTATCTGTCCGCCGTGCTGGCCTATGGCTGGCATCACGTCACCACCAGCCGTTATGTAACCGTGGCGGGAAGCGACAACCTAACCGCCGATTTCAATGCCTATGATGTCGGCGGCCGGCTCGAAGGCGGCTATCGCTTCGTTGTTCCGGGCATCTTCGATTCCCGGACGATCGGTGTCACGCCCTATGCCGCCGTGCAGTTGCAGGCATTCCGCACCCCGGCCTACAGCGAAGTCGCCACCTCCGGCGCTCCGACGTTTGCGCTGTCATATGAAGCACGCACCACGACGACGCTGCGCACCGAACTTGGCACCTGGCTGGACAAGCGCTACGGCCTCGACCGCGACAGCGCGCTTTTGCTGTTCGGTCGCGTGGCCTGGGCGCATGACACCTATTCCGATCCGTCAGTCGTCGCCAGTTTCCAGGCACTGCCCGGATCGAGCTTCACCGAATTCGGCGCTGCGCCGGTGCGGGACTCGCTGCTCCTGACGGCCGGCGCCGAACTGTCGATGCGCAACGGTTGGGCCGTCATGGCCAAGCTCGATGGCGAAGTGGCCAATGGCTCGAATACTTATTCGGGGACGGTCCGGCTGCGTTATGCCTGGTGATCGCCGGATCCCCCGGACCATCTCAAGCTTGCCGCCGTTCCAAACGGACAAGCTCATCCTCACCCCGCATCCTGAGCCGCCCTTGCTGCGCGATGCTGCTTGCAGTCCGGCAAGATCAATTTCGAGCTGAAATGCGTGGCGCCCGACCTGAAAATATTTTAGATCTCCACGAAGTCATCTCGGGCCATAGGACGTCTTCAACACATCGCTGACGCTGCGCCAGCCCCGCGATGCCGGCAACGGTACCGATGGGACTCCTCACCGATCGCCCCGACCACGAACCAGCGGAATGAACGGTGCCGGCTATGCCCGCCGTAGAGAAATATGATCGAAAATTCGGCTTCCCCCGTCGTGCCCCCGACACTTCTCTCGCTCTTCACCGTCTTCCTGCGCATCGGACTGTTCTCGTTCGGCGGCGGGCTGAGCGGCTGGATCTTTCGCGAGGTGGTGACCTTGCGCGGTTGGATCGACGAAGACGAATTCATGTCGGGATTGGCCGTGGCGCAGATCCTGCCGGGAGCCAATGTCGCCAATCTCTCGCTCTATATCGGGCAGAAGCTGTTTGGCATCACAGGTGCGGTGGTGGCGCTGGTCGGTCTGCTGAGCGGGCCATTCTTTGTCGCCATCGCACTGGTCAGCGCCTATAGCGCGATGACGTCGTTCGACTGGACCGAGACTGTGATGGACGGTGTCGCCGCGTCCGCGATCGGGCTTTTGCTGGTCGTCGCCGCAAAGGGGGCCCGGCGTGCGTCGCGGCACCTCGGCGCGAGCATCGCGCTCATCGCGACATTCCTGGGCGTCGCGATTTTTCATCTGTCGCTGCTGCTTGTCGTCGCGGTCGTCGCGCCGTTGTCGGTGTGGGCGGCATGGCAGCGGAGCGCAAAGCCATGAAGGATGATCCACTCCTCGCGCTGATCGCGGTATTCGTGCCGTTTTCGCTGATCTCGATCGGCGGCGGGCCGAGCATCATCGCCGGCATTCAGCATCAGACCGTGGATGTGCAGCATTGGATGTCGTCGCGCGAGTTCATTAATTTCTTTGCCATTTCGCGGGCGGCGCCCGGGCCGGGCTCGATGCTGACCACCTTGATCGGGTGGCACGTCGCCGGATGGACCGGCGCGCTGGTCGCGACGCTGGCGTTGTTCGTGCCGTCCTCGATCATCTGTTATGCGGTGGCGACCGTCTGGCGCCAGCACCGCGGCAAGCGTTGGCACACTGCGCTCGAGCAGGGCCTGGCGCCGATCGGCATTGGGCTCATTCTCGCCGGCGCGGTCTCGATCCTGCGGATTGGCCATGGCGGGCCGTTGGCGTGGGCGGTGGCTGGGGGCGCCGGCGCGCTGCTGCTGTGGCAGCCGCGGCTGCATCCGCTGTTGCTGTTTGTGCTGGGCGGCGCAATTTTCGTAGCCGCGCGTCTTCTGTCTTCGGGCCTGCCGATGCTTTGAGGCGCGCGAGCCTCGACATCGCACGCGGGCGGATGCACGATGAACGCCATCGTGATCGCCGACAGCCGGGGGCGACCTTGAAGCGGATCTTGCTGGGCATGCTGACGCCGTCGTCGAACACGGCGCTGGAGCCGATCACACAGGCGATGGTCGCCGGTCTGCCGGAAGTGTCGGCGCATTTCTCGCGCTTCAAAGTGACGGAGATCGCGCTGTCCGACAGCGCGCTCGCGCAATTCGACGACAGCGAGATTCTACGCGCTGCCGAACTGCTGGCTCATGCCAAGGTCGACGTCATCGGCTGGAACGGCACCTCGTCCGGCTGGCTCGGCTTCGATCGCGACGTCAGGCTCTGCGAGCGCATCACGGCGGCGACCGGCATTGCCGCCACCACGTCGATGCTGGCGCTCAATGAGATCCTGCAAAAGACCGGCGTCACCCGGCTCGGTTTCGTCACGCCCTACCGCGACGACGTGCAGGCGAAGATTCTGGAGAACTACGGCAAGCTCGGCATCGGCTCCGCTGGCGAGCGGCATCTGCGGCTGCAGGACAATTTCTCGTTCGCCGAGGTGACGCCCGAGCAGATCGAGGAGATGACTTTGGCTGTGGCCAGGGACCAGCCTCAGGCCATCGCCATCATCTGCACCAATCTCCGCGCCGCGCCCCTTGTCGAGAAGCTGGAGCGCGCCACCGGCGTGCCGGTCTACGACACCATTGCAACGGTCGTGTGGAAGAGTCTGATCCTCGCCGGCGCCGACCCGAGGCGAGTCACCGGCAGGGGGGCGTTGTTCCAGCGCGTTACCTGAACGAGCCCTTTCCGCTGCCCGCGACCTGACCCCAGATTGTGCGGTCCGGCCCCCGGTATTGCCTTGGCAATCCCCGCCTGGGCTTGGCTTCCGACTGGCCGACCCCGGGGCACATTCGCCTGAAGCTTCGGTGAGGTGTCGATGCCTGTTTGGAACTTCTTTCCTACGCTTTTTGGTTGCGGTACTCTTGCCCCTTGGGGCTGGTCTTGGGGGCGTTAGTAATGTCGAACGAGTCGAGCGACGGTGCGTCGGATAGTCCAAACGGCAAGAGCGAAATAACAAATCACCAAGAGCCGAACGGGACTTCGACGAAATCGGGCAAGGAAAAGGCCAGCGAGTGGGCACGCAAGCTTTATGGCTTCCTTTCTCAATCGTTGGGCCGGACCGGCATCATCGTCGGTGTTGTTCTCCTCGTCATCTTGGCATTCGCGGCTTTCTTCGTCGTTGACAAGATCCTCTCCTTCTATTTGACCAAGGGATACGTCGAGCAGATAGGCGACGCGTTCGACCTCAATAGAAATCTGGTGCGTGCGCTTGTTCTGGCGAGTTTCGTTATCGTCGTTTATTTCGGGAATGCTGCCTGGTCGTTCTCTCGCCGGAAGAGGATGATCGGAATCGCCGGTATCCTCGCGTTGCTGATCGGTCATTCGCTCGTGCTGTGGGTGGCCACTCGACAGCAGTTTTTCAACCGCGAAGGAGCGGCGACCAAATGCTATGTCGTTACACGAGACGGGTCGGTGACCTACGGCGAGCGTGTTGGTATTGATCCTGCCACCGGGCGCCAATGCCGCCCCGTGACCGCAGAGGTGCTCGAGCGTCTTCGCGAATACGAAAAGGGCAAGCGGCCGCAGTTGGTCACGTCAAATGAACCTGTCTTCTTCGAGCCTCGTACTGGCGAACCTGTGGTTTGGTACTATCGGTCAAAAAACAATGGGATCGAAATATTCGACTTGATGGGTTTCCATCCAGAGACAGGCGAGGAGTTATTGCCTGTCGACAAGGATACTGTCGAAGCCTGGAAGGCGCAGACAAAGGCTCGCCTAGCGCGTATTCCAAAGCGCGTTGACCCCAAAGAGTATGCATTCTTCGACGCCCGGAGCGGGACGCCTCGCGCGTGGTATTGGAAGGATAAGGCGGGGCATTACGAATTCTTCGATAGCCCCGGATTTCATCCCCTGACCGGTCAAACTTTGCTCGTCGTGACTCCCGAGATTGTCGACGAATCTCGCTCAAAGGTCGAGCCGCGAGTTCCCAAAGCTGTCGACATCAAAACTGCAACCCCGTTCGACCCGCAGACTGGCGAAACAAGGCTGTGGTTTTCACGCGATGCGAAGGGACAACTGGAGTTCTTTGACGGACCTGGGTTCAATCCCAAAACCGGTGTGAAGCTGGAGCCCTTCACCAGAAGCGTGATGGAGCAATGGCAAAACGACCTGAAGGAGCAGCAAGAAAAGATCGAGCGCGAACGTCGCCAGCGTGCCGAAGAAGTCGAGCGGTTCAGGCGCGAGCAGGCCGAACGGGAAGCGGCCGAGAAAGAGAAGCAGGCGGCGCAAGAAGCGGCTGAACGCGACAGGGTGGCGCGCGAAAAGGAGCGGATTTCAAGGGCAGCAAACGATTGCGATACGCTGGCTGGTAACCCGAACGATACACAACATGTTGGCTCCGGTACCTCATTCGACTCGCTCAAGGCGCAGGCGAGGGAGGCGGTCACGGCGTGTGATCTCGCGGTCACTCAGAATCCGAACCAGTCCCGCTTCCGCTATCAGCTCGCACGTGCTCTGCATTGGACGGATCGTCCTCGGGCTGCGAGTATTCTCGAGCGACTTGTGCGAGAAGGATATCCGGCGGCTTACGACAATTTGGGCTGGCTCTATCTTACAGAGAGAAAAAATCCGCAGATGGCCATGCGGCTGTTTCAGGAAGGAATGGCCCGTGGCGATTCAGATTCGATTGTTAGCCTAGTTGAGATGATCGATCGAGGGCATTTGCAAGTCGCCAATCCGGCAGCCGAAAAAGCCAAGCTGCTCTGTCGCGCTGCTCAACTCGGCCATCAGGCGGCACAATTGTCATGTCAAACGGCGCTCGCTGAGGCCCAGCGTGCTGAACAAGAGCGGCAGCAGCAACTTCAAGCGCAACAGATGATGCTGCAGATTATGGGTGGCGCGATTTCCAACATCCCGCGCCGGTAAGCGCCTTGGGCGTTCGGAAGCGTCGGCCGACCGGCTACATCACCTCGAGCCGGCCGCCGTTCGAATAGGACAGCTTGACGGTGACCTCGTTGAGCAGCCAGGGCCGCACCGTGTAGCTGCGCGCGCCGGCCTTGTGCATCGGGTCGGTGGCGGCGATTGCCTTGGCCTCTTCGAGCGACGCGGCGCGGAGGATCACCATGCCTTCGCCTTCCCAGGCATCCTCGGCATCGTTCCACATCGGCCCGGCGCCGAACATGATGCCGCGCTTCTCCAGATCGATCTAGAAGGCGAGATGCTGCTCGAGGTTGGCGAGCACCGGCTCCATGCCGTTCGTCGGTTTGGTGAAGATGACGTAGAGCTGCTTGCGCAGCATCGCCTCGCAAGCCTTGAGAACTTCGGCTTTGGGCAGCGATTGCAGACTCATTGGCTCCTCCCGGTAAGCCATAATGAAATGGCCGGGACGAGCCCGGCCATCACAATCGCTTTATCGGCGGAAGCAGCGGAAGCCTACTTCCACTCCACCTTCTTGATTTCGTAGCCCTTGGCGCCGCCGGGAGCGTTGACTTCGATCGACGCGCCCTTGGCCTTGCCGATCAGCGCCTTCGCCATCGGCGAGGTGACCGAAATCTTGCCGGCCTTGGCATTGGCTTCCGGCTCGCCGACGATCTGCCACACCTTCCTCTCTTCGGTGTCCTCGTCGATCAGCGTTACGGTGGCGCCGAAGGTGATGGTGTCGCCCGAAAGCTTCGACACGTCGATGACGTCGGCGCGCGCCAGCTTGTCCTCGAGTTCGGCGATCGCGCCCTCGTTCAGCGACTGCTGCTCCTTCGCCGCATGATATTCGGCGTTCTCCGACAGGTCGCCATGCGAGCGCGCCTCGGTGATCTGCTGGATGATGCGCGGCCTCTCGACCGACTGGCGGTGCTTGAGCTCTTCCTCCAGCACGGCGTAGCCCGCGGCGGTCATCGGAATCTTATCCATCGTCTCTTCTCCTCCCGGCGGCCCTGCGTCGGTCCGATCTGGGATCGATCCGGCGGCGCCAAGCCTTTCCATCGAAAACGGCCGAACCCTTGCGGGGCGGCCCATCGTGATTGGACTCCGGGCACGGTATCCCGCTCCGGAGTCCCTCGAATCCTCACACCGACAAAACACTGACAAGCCGCGGCGAGCTTTGAGGCTCGCCCGCGACCGTCGGATCTGCCGGCCTTACGCGTACCGTCTGCCGGAAAGGCCTGTTCAGCCCCGCCCGGTAAAATAGCTTTGCAGCGCGCGGACCTCGAGGTCGCCCCCGAGATAGGCTTTTATGCCTTGCGCAGCCGCGACGGCACCTGAAAGAGTGGTGTAGTACGGCACTTTATGCAAGAGGGCGGCATGGCGCAGGGAGCGGCTATCGGACAGCGCCGCGGCGCCCTCGGTGGTATTGAAGACGAGCTGCACACCGCCGTTCTTGATCGCATCGACGATATGCGGCCGGCCTTCCAGAACTTTGTTGATCTTGGACGCTTCGACGCCGTGTTCGGCCAGATAGCGCTGGGTTCCGGACGTCGCGATGCATTTGAAGCCGAGTGACGTCAAAAGCTTGATCGACGGCAGGATGCGCGCCTTGTCGCCGTCGCGCACCGACACGAACACCGTGCCGGATCGCGGCAGGATGGTGCCACCGCCGATCTGGCTCTTGGCGAAGGCGGTGTCGAACGTCATGTCGAGACCCATGACTTCGCCGGTCGACTTCATTTCCGGGCCGAGCACGGTATCGACGCCGGGGAAACGCGCGAACGGGAACACGGATTCCTTGACGGCCTGGTGCTTGTAAACCGGCTGTTTGAGCTTGAAGCTCGCCAGGCTTTCGCCGGCCATGATGCGCGAGGCGATCTTGGCAACGGGCAGTCCGATCACCTTGGCGACGAAAGGAACGGTGCGCGATGCGCGCGGGTTCACTTCCAGCACATAGATGTCGCCGTCCTTGATGGCATACTGCACATTCATCAGCCCGCCAACGTTGAGCGCGAGCGCCAGTTCCCGTGTCTGCCGCTCGAGTTCGGCGATCATGTCTTTTGACAGCGAGTGCGGCGGCAGCGCGCAGGCCGAGTCACCCGAATGAATGCCGGCTTCCTCGATGTGTTCCATGATGCCGGCGATGAAAGTGTCCTTGCCGTCGGCCAGGCAGTCGACGTCGACTTCGGTGGCGTCCGACAGGTAGCTGTCGATCAGCAGCGGGCTCTTGGCCGACACCACAAGTTCGGACGGCTTGTCGAGCGTCGCGGCAAGCCGCTGCACATAGCGGTCGAGATGGGCGCCGTCGCGCACGATCTCCATGCCGCGGCCGCCGAGCACGTTCGACGGCCGGATCACGACCGGATAGCCGATCTTGTCGGCGATCTCGCGCATGGCCGTGAGCGATGTCGCGATGCCGTTGGCCGGCTGGCGGATCTTGAGCTTGTCGATCAGCTTCTTGAAACGGTCGCGGTCTTCGGCGAGGTCGATGGCATCCGGCGAGGTGCCGAGGATCGGCACATTGGCCTTCTCCAGCGCACTGGCCAACTTCAGCGGCGTCTGGCCGCCGAACTGCACGATGACGCCGTGCAGCGTGCCCTTCGAACGCTCGACGTCGATGATCTCGATGACGTCTTCCGGCGTCAGCGGCTCGAAATACAATCGGTCCGAGGTGTCGTAGTCGGTCGACACCGTCTCCGGATTGCAGTTGACCATGATGGTCTCGTAGCCGGCATCCTTCAGCGCGAAGCAGGCGTGGCAGCAGCAGTAGTCGAATTCGATGCCCTGGCCGATGCGGTTCGGACCGCCGCCGAGGATGACGACCTTCTTCTTGTCCGATGGCCGCGCCTCGTTGGCCATATGGCCGGCGAAGGCGGTCTCGTAGGTCGAATACATGTAGGCGGTCGGTGAGGCGAACTCGGCCGCGCAGGTATCGATGCGCTTGTAGACCGGACGCACGTCGAGCTTGCGGCGTGCCGCGCTGACATCTTCGTCGGTCTTGCCGGTCAGCTTGCCGAGACGCTTGTCGGAGAAGCCCATGGCCTTGAGACGGCGGAACGCGCCCGCGGTCGGCGGCAGGCCCTTGGCCGCGATCTCGGCCTCGGCCTCGACGATGCCGCGCAGTTCACGCAGGAACCACGGGTCGATCTTGCAGGCGTTGTAGATCAGGTCGTCGCTGGCGCCGAGGCGCATCGCCTGCGCCACCTTGAGCAGGCGGTCGGGCGTCGGCGTGCCGAGCGCGGCGCGGATCGCCGCCTTGTTGTCGGTGTCGTCGAGGCCCTTTTTGTCGTCGTAACCGTCGATCCAGATCTCGTCGAGCCCGGTCAGTCCGGTCTCGAGCGAGCGCAGCGCCTTCTGCAGCGATTCCTGGAAGGTGCGGCCGATCGCCATGGCCTCGCCAACCGATTTCATCGACGTCGTCAGCACATTCGAGGCGCCGGGGAATTTCTCGAAGGCGAAACGCGGAATCTTGGTGACGATGTAATCGATGGTCGGCTCGAACGACGCCGGCGTCGCGCCGCCTGTGATGTCGTTGGCGATTTCGTCGAGCGTGTAGCCGACGGCGAGCTTGGCCGCGACCTTGGCGATCGGGAAGCCGGTCGCCTTCGACGCCAGCGCCGACGAGCGCGACACGCGCGGGTTCATTTCGATGACGACGAGCCGGCCATCCGCCGGATTGACGGCGAACTGCACGTTGGAGCCGCCAGTCTCGACGCCGATCTCGCGCAGCACGGCGATCGAGGCGTCGCGCATGATCTGGTATTCTTTGTCGGTCAGCGTCAGCGCCGGCGCGATGGTGATCGAGTCGCCGGTATGCACGCCCATCGGATCGACGTTCTCAATCGAGCAGATGATGATGCAGTTGTCCTTCTTGTCGCGGACAACCTCCATCTCGAATTCCTTCCAGCCGAGCACTGACTCCTCGATCAGCACTTCGTTGGTCGGCGAGGCGTCGAGACCGCCTTCGACGATCGCGAGGAATTCGGCCTTGTTGTAGGCGATGCCGCCGCCGGTGCCGCCGAGCGTGAAGGACGGGCGGATGATGGCGGGCAGACCGACATAATCGAGCGCCTGCAGCGCCTCGATCAGCGCCTGCGCCTGATAGCGCTCAGCGCGCTCGGGTTCGCCCTTTCTCCAGCCGAGTTCGAAGTCGGCCAGCAGGCGTTTCTTTTCGTCGTCGGCGACCTTGCGGCCGATAATCTCGTCGCGCTGCGCCTTGTAGGTCTCGCGGTCCTGGCGCTTGAGTTCGGAGGCATTGGCCAGCTTGGAGCGCGGCGTCTCCAGGCCGATCTTGGTCATGGCCTCGCGGAACAGTGCGCGGTCCTCGGCCTTGTCGATGGCATCGGCGGTGGCGCCGATCATCTGCACGTCGAACTTCTCGAGCGTGCCGAGCCGGCGCAGCGACAGCGCGCAGTTCAGCGCGGTCTGCCCGCCCATGGTCGGCAGCAGCGCGAAGCCGCCCGGCAGGACGTTGCGCTCCTTCTCGATGATCTTGGCGACGATCTCGGGAGTGATCGGTTCGATATAGGTGGCGTCGGCAAGATCAGGATCGGTCATGATCGTCGCCGGGTTCGAGTTCACCAGGACGACGCGGTAGCCTTCTTCCTTGAGGGCCTTGCAGGCTTGCGTGCCGGAATAGTCGAACTCACAGGCCTGGCCGATCACGATCGGCCCGGCGCCGATGATCATCACGGTCTTGATGTCGGTGCGTTTGGGCATTCGGAAGTATCGGCTCCCGGAAACTGGGCACAAAAAAAGGGCGCGCTTTCGCGCGCTTTCTGGCTGAGAAAACCCGGTCAGCCGGCCGGAAAGCGCAAATCGAGAAGGTGAGAGGCCAGCAGGCCGTGCGGGGTGCTTAGACCAGAATCGCCGAGGGGGGAAGCCTTTAGAGCCCCTCCGGCCACAGCATTTCCCGGCCGCCGGCCCGGGGCCAGGGCGTTGATTTGGCGAAACTTTGGCGCGAATTTTCGATTCTACCGTGCGGCGCCCGTCTTTACACCGCGCTTATCGGGGCTCGGGTCAATCCATATGGATTTCCTACGCAGCGGGGCGGCATCGTTGCTGGATGGCATTTCGTGCGCTTCTCGAGCGGCCGGCGCGGTCCAGCGTCGGGCCGGAGCATCAGTCGGTTGGTCATGAGGAAGCGCCATCCCGCACGAGCGGGGCCACGCTGCCGCCCGTGTTGCGCTTCGCGGTCATGCGTGATCGGAGCGACCGTAACAGCGCCGCCGCGCGCCGCGCGTCGTTCACATTGTTCGTGCGCGCCAGCATCGGCATCGGCGACGCCATCGTTTCGCATGACAGCCTCACGCGCCACGCGGAACCTTCGCTCATGCGGGCACTTGGTACTGACGCTCAAACGGGGTGACGCCGGTGACTGTGACCGCCTTTCCAAAAGTCGAGCGCCATCCGGCAACGGCGGCGACGCAAGAGCCCGGCGTGGTCGCGGCCAGCGTCTATGCAAACGGCCGCCGCGTCGGCGATATCTCCATCGATGAGGCCGGCGCCTGGGCCCAGAAGCAGGGACATGTCGTCTGGATCGGCCTGCACGAGCCGAGCACGGAATTGCTCGAACGCGTCTCCGGGCAGTTTCAGCTGCATCCGCTGGCCATCGAAGACGCCAGCAAAGCGCACCAGCATCCGAAGGTCGAGCAATATGGCGATGCGCTATTCATCGTCGCCCGCACCGCGCAACTGGAGGGCGAGCACATCGCCTTCGGCGAAACGCATCTGTTCGTCGGCCACGGCTTCGTGCTGTCGGTGCGTCATGGCGCTTCGACTTCGTACACGAAAGTCCGCGAACGCTGCGAGTCGTGCCCTGGCTCGCTCGCGCTAGGCGAAGACTACATCCTCTACGCCATCCTCGATTTCATCGTCGACAATTACCGCCCGGTGATCGACGCCATTCAAAGCGAGGTCGATGAACTGGAGGAAGATGTGCTCAAGCGCTCGCGCGCGCGCCACCATTTCGACGACCTGTACCGGCTGCGCCGCGATCTCCTGCGCATGCGCCGCGCCGTCGGACCGGTGAGCGAGGTGTGCAAGCGGCTCCAGCACTCCGACCTGATCTCGCTCGACAAGGAGATGAAGCCCTTGTTCCGCGACGTGCTGGATCACGCCAAGCGCGCCGAGGAGGACATCGACTCGCTGCGCGAAATTCTCGCCTTCGTTTTTGAAGCCAACATGATGGCCGGCCAGGCGCAGCAGACCGACGTCGCGCGTCGGCTGGCGGCGTGGGCGGCGATCCTCGCGGTGCCGACGGCCGTGGCCGGCATCTACGGCATGAATTTCAAGAACATGCCGGAGCTCGACTGGCGGTACGGTTATTATGGCGTGATTGCGCTGATCTTAAGCGTGTGCTCGTTCCTGTTTTTCCGGTTCAGAAAGAACGGCTGGCTCTAGACGGCCCCGCGCCATGCGCTGCCCGCGGTCGAACAGGGCCGGTTTGCGCCCGGCTAATGCTCCGCGCCCTTCCTTCATGAAACCTTGGCGGCTGTTGCCCGTTCTTGTTGGATGGGCACGTTCTGGCGGCAAATTCTTGTCCGCACCTACTTTCAGATCAACGACGACCGGCTGTTGGCGCTCGCCGCCGGCGTCGTGTTCTATGGCCTGCTCGCTCTTTTTCCGGCGATCACTGCGCTGGTGTCGAGCTATGCGCTGTTCGCCGATGCGACGACCATCGGCAGCCATCTCAATCTGATTGCGCCGATGATGCCGGCGAGCGCTTTCTCCATCGTCGCCGAGCAAGTCACGCGCATTGTCACCCGCACCACCGGCGACCTGAGTTTCACGTTCCTGCTTGGCCTGGCGTTGGCCATCTGGAGCGCTAATGCCGGGCTTAAGGCGATCATCGACGCCCTCAACATTGTCTACGGCGTGAAGGAGCAGCGCTCCTTCATTCGCCTTAACCTGGTGTCGCTCGCTTTCACCGTCGGCGCGCTGGCGGCGATGCTGACCGCTTTTGCCGCCATCGTCATCGTGCCGGTGATCCTGTCGTATCTGCCATTCTACGGTTACGACGTGACGCTGCTGCCGCTGCTACGCTGGCCGGCGCTCTTTGTCATCGTCATGCTGGGGCTGGCAGTGCTGTACCGCTTCGGTCCGGACCGCCGACCGGCGCGCTGGCAAATCATCAGCCCGGGCGTGGTTTTCGCCACCGTGGCGTGGCTCGCCGGATCAGCGCTGCTGTCTTGGTATCTGGCGAGTTTCGCCGACTACGACGCGACCTATGGTTCGCTCGGCGCGGGCATTGGCTTGATGATGTGGCTGTGGATGAGCGCGATCGTCGTGCTGGTTGGTGCGGAACTCAATTCCGAGATCGACAATGCCCGACGCGCCGTGCCGCGCACCGACGAGGACGGCATCGGCACACCATCCTGAGGGCCTACATCGCCCGCTGTTCGTGCCCGCAATCCTTGCACTTGTACATGACGCGGGTCTCGCCAACCTTGGCGTTCACCTTGTTGACCGCGCCGCATTTCCCGCACTTGGTCTCGATGCGGGTATCGACCTGCTTGACCGCGAGACCCTTGCGCTCCATCGCCTCGCGCATCAGGCGCTCGGCCTCCGCACGCTGTTCCTGTTTCGACATGTCGCCTGCCTGCTACCCGGTAAAAGCCGCCCGGGTCTTACTATCCGCTCCGCGCCGTGTCCATGATCTGCCTCAGCTTTTAGCGTGGGCAAGCTTTGCGTATTTGACGAGGTTCTCCGGCACCGGGACGCGCATGCCCAGGAGGTGGAAGCTCAGCGTCTTGCCGTGGGAATCGAGGTTGAGCGCCTGGGTGACGCCGCCATCCAGCACGTCGTCGAGCACGAAATTGAGGGCATACATCTTCGGCAACAGGTAGCGCTTCACCGACGACGGCTTGCGCCAGGCGAAGCGCTTCGCCACCGCGGCTTCGGTGACCTGCGCGGCGAGCAACGGGTACAGCGCCGGGTCGTAGGCGATCAGCGAGATGTTGAGCCGGTTGCCCTTGTCGCCGGTGCGGGCGTGGGCGATGGCGTGCAGTTGCATCTCCGTCGTGGAATCAACCATTACGCACCTCCACGACCTCGACCTTGGGCCGCACCGCGCTGCGCGGGATGAAGCAAGAAGTCGCGGCGATGCGCGGCCGCAGCGACAGGCGGATGCCGCCGCCGGCTGCCGGTCCGGCGCAATACAAGGCCTCGACCTCCTGCAGGCCGCGCTCGACCAGCGCCTTGTCGTTGCCGGCAAAGGCGACGCGCAGGCGCACGTCGTTGGTCGGCTCGCCGAAACCGTCGAGTTCGCTCCAGGCGTGCCCAGAGTCGTCGGCCAGCACGCTGAGCACGCCGATGATATCGCAGCGGATGCGGATGTCCTTCGGGCTGCGCTTGCGCACCACGTCGGCGGCAAGGCGCGCCCGCGCCAGCGCATTGGGGCCGTGATAGGAAATCTCGCCTTCGGCGATATAGCCGCCATCGTAGCAGACGGTGACCTTGAGCGTGTCCGGCCGCTTGTGGCCGGTGATGCCATCGACACGAACGCGGTCGCCTCCGAGTTCGACGATCGAGGCGTTGCTGATATCGGCGGAGACGTCGGGCGTCAGATAGGCCGCCGGGTCGTGCACCTCGTAGAGCAGTTGCTCGGCGACAGTGCGCCGGTCTACCAGACCGCCGCCCTGCGCCTTGCCGATGACGAAGCCGCCATCGCGGCCGATGCTGGCGATTGGAAAACCGATATTTTCCGGCTGCGGCACGTCCTTGAAACCGGGGTCGGCGAAATAACCGCCGGTGACCTGCGCGCCGCATTCGAGCAGATGGCCGGCCATGGTGCCTTGGCCGAGGCGGTGCCAGTCGTCATAGCTCCAGCCGAAGGCATGGATGAGCGGCGCCAGCGTCAGCGATGGGTCGGCGACGCGGCCGGTGACGACGACATCGGCGCCTTCACCCAGGGCTTCGACAAGCGGCGTGGCGCCGAGATAGGCGTTGGCCGACACCAGCAGCTTGGCGTCGGGCAGGTCGTTGCTCGACGCGCGCAGCACCTCGATGCCTTCCGGCCCGAGCATGTCGTCACCGGTGACCACGCCGATCCGGACCGTTGTCCCGAGTTCGGTGGCGAGATCGCCGATCACCTTGGCGGCGGCCGGCGGATTGCCGGCGCCGAAATTGCCGATGATGGCGATCTTCGATTGCACGCAGTCCTTCAGCACCGGCGTCAGCAGCGGCTTCAACTTCGGTTCATAGCCGAGGTCAGGATTGTCGCGGCGGCGAAGTTGCGCCAGCGCCAGAGTGCGTTCGCCAAGCGTTTCGAAGATGATGGCCGCGCGTTCGCCGGACGCCTTGAGGTCACGCACCACGGCAATCGGCGCATCGATGCGGTCGCCGGAATAACCAGCGCCGGCGCCGATCAGCATTCGCTCCACCATCGCGCGTCCCGTCCCGTTTTCTTGTTCGGGGCAGTGTCGCGGGTTGCGGGGCGGGAAGTCAACGAGAGGAAAAGAATGGAGGCCCAGCCTGGATTTGAACCAGGGTGAAGGACCTTGCAGGGTCCTTTGCGTAATCGCTCCGCCACCGGGCCATAAGGCAAGCTTAGCCGGTCGCGATCACAAGGTCGTTAATCCGGTGCGACATTTTGGTTTTCGGTTAACGGCGGCTTTAATCGGCTAACTCACGCCGGCGTCGACAGAAACGTCATTCGGTGCTGATTGTGGCCGATATTGTGAGCGGCGCGCCGCGGCGCAAAACCAGCGGCTCTGAGTTTCGACAGCGCTTCGGCCTCCGTGTAATGCGACAGGCCGTGGGTCTTCTTCAGCGTGAAATAATCCGACACCAGGATGCGGATCAGCCCGCCGACTCCGGCCCAGAAGAAGCCGTTGGCCGCGCCGAACTTCAGCAGCGACAGCGCCGCCCAAACCGAGGCCATGCTCGGTGGTACGATGTCGCCGAGCACGAAGATGCCGGTCGGTTTGAGGAGGCGGCGGAACGTCGCCATCATGGCGTCGAGTTCCTCGCCCGTCAGATACTGCGCCACCGAGTGCAGCACGATCATGTCGACGCTGCCGGCCGGCGTTGCCGCGGCTTCCTCGGGGTTCATCACCGACATCTTCGGGTTCGACGCATAACGCTCGCGCAAGGCGGCGCGCACATTCGGCGCCGCCTCGACCAAGGTCAGATGCCGGCAGGCTTCCGCGACCAGCGCGGCGGATGTGGCTTCGCCGCAGCCATAGTCCATGACGATCGCGTCGGGCGAGGGCACCAGCGCGCGGATGTCCGTGGCGATGGTCCTGTAATGGACGTCGCGGTGACGCCCATTCACATAGATCACCGAGTGCTTGAAATCGTAGAAGCTGATCCAGTCCATGGCGGACGATATCCGGGCGGGCCATTGCTCAGCGGAGAGATGGCACACTCGGCAGCACGCCACAATGAGCTCAGTGGGCGATCCCCGTGGCGAGCTGCGGGCAGGCATGGGAACCCGCCGCTCAGAAGGCGCGCAGCGGCTCCGCCGTGATGCCGAGTCGCTCGGCAACACGCCGGGCGCTTCTCTCGCGCCGTTGCGTCAGTTCTCGTATCCCGTCGCGGGCCCCGGCGAGTATGGCGGACGGGGCGGTTTCCGGGGTGCCGGCGTTGAAGGGTGGCTCCGGCGCATAGGCCATATAGAGCTGGATGTTCTCGGCCACCGCCTGGCCGCGCAGGGCGGCGGCGAGTTGCAGCGCGCCGTCGATGCCGGCGGTGACGCCGGCGGCGAAGATATAGTTGCCGTCCTTGACCACGCGCGCATTCACCGGCGTGGCACCGAACAGCGGCAGCAGGTGAAACGACGCCCAGTGCGTCGTCGCCTTGCGGCCGACCAGGAGGCCGGCGGCGCCGCACAGCAGGGCGCCGGTGCACACTGAGAACACCGCATGTGCGCCCTTGGCCTGGCGCGCGATCCAGTCGAGCACCTCGGCATTCTCCATCAGCCGCTCCTGGCCGAAGCCACCGGGCACATGCAGCACGTCGAGCTGCGGCGCGTCGGCCAACGTTGCGTCCGGCGTGATGCGCAGGCCCTTGATGTCCTTTACTGGCGCGGCCGTCGGCGCATAGAGCCGGTACGTCGCATTGGGGACGCGCGACAAGACCTCGAATGGGCCGGTCAGGTCGATCTGGTCGAGATCGTCGAACAGCAGCGAGCCGATATTGAGGTGCTTGTCGGTGGCGAGCATGGCGATCTCCAGGTTGCGGCTCCCGTCATAGGCCGTTACGCTCT
Source organism: Pseudolabrys sp. Root1462 (assembly GCF_001426945.1). Taxonomy (GTDB): domain Bacteria; phylum Pseudomonadota; class Alphaproteobacteria; order Rhizobiales; family Xanthobacteraceae; genus Pseudolabrys. The sequence continues at coordinate 285,316 of NZ_LMFS01000001.1, forward strand.
GGCGGGAATGACAAAGACCCCACGAATCCCGCCAAAGCCGCCGCGGCGCATCGAATTGCTGGCCTTTCCGGCGGTGCAGTTGCTCGACGTCGCCGGGCCGCTGCAGGTATTCGCCACCGCCAACGAAGCCGCCGTCAAGGCGGGATCGCCGCCGCCTTATGAAGTGCATGTCGTAGCTCGCGCCGCATCCATGGTGCGCAGTTCGAGCGGTCTTGCTTTGGCGAGCGAGAAGCTCCCCGCCGCGAAGCCGCCGCATACGCTGATCGTCGCCGGCGGCCCCGGCGTCGAAGCCGCCGCTGCCGACGGCGCCTTGCGTGACTGGTTGCGGCGCCGCGCGGCCAAGGCCGACCGCGTCTGTTCGGTGTGCACCGGCGCCTTCCTGCTCGGCGCCGCCGGGCTGCTCGATGGTCGCCGCGCCACGACGCATTGGTCCTATTGCGCCGAGCTCGCGACGCGCTTTCCGGCGATCCGGGTCGAGACCAATCCGATCTTCGTGCGCGACGGCAAGTACTGGACCTCGGCCGGTGTTACCGCCGGCATCGACCTGGCGCTGGCCCTGGTCGAGGAAGATCTCGGCCGCGCCATGGCGCTGGCGGTGGCGCGCTATCTCGTCGTCTTCCTGAAGCGGCCGGGCGGGCAGGCGCAATACAGCGCGTTGCTGTCGCTGCAATCGGCCGATGACCGGTTTACCGGTCTCAATGAATGGATCGGCCGCAATCTGTCGTCCGATCTTTCGCTACCGGCGCTCGCCGATCGCGCCGGCATGAGCGAGCGCAGCCTGATCCGCCATTACGTCAAGGCCAGGGGCCTGACCCCGGCGCGCGCCGTCGAGAAGCTGCGCGTCGAGGCGGCTTGCAATCTGATGACGAATGCGCGCTTGCCGCTCAAACGCGTGGCGCAACGCTGCGGCTTCGGCTCCGAGGAAACCATGCGCCGCAGCTTCCTGCGCCAGGTCAGGGTGTCACCGCAGGAATATCGCGCGCGCTTCGGCACGTAGCGGCGAAGCGCCGGCCGGCCGGCGATGGAATGGAAGACGTGACGTTCAGGCCGGACGCCACAACGTCACCAAGGCCCCGTCCTTGCCCTCGACCGGATCCCTGCCGGGCGCCGGCACCTGCGGGATGGTCTTCAGCGCCGCCTCGCGGTCGGCCGGCCGATCGCCGCGGCATAGATTGTAGGTGCCACTCGGCGGATAGCCACCGATGACGACCAGATCGGGCGAAGCCGCCAGCCGCTGATGCCCGGTGCCGGCCGGCAGCACCGCGATGTCGCCGGGCGCGAGCTCGAGCACCTCGCCGTTATCGCCGCCGAACCGCACCGTGGCGGTGCCGCGGGCGATGCCGAGCACCTCGTGGATCATCGAATGATAGTGCGCGTAGGGGAAGATGCCGTTGCGCCAGCGGTCATGGCCCCAGTCATTGGCGTCGAACAGCTTCTCGATCTCGGCTTCCGGATCGCGCGCAGCGGACAGATCGAGCGCGGCCTTATAGACCAGCATCGGCAGCGCCGGGTTGTTCGGCACCGCGCCGTCGTCCTTGAAGAAATAGGTGATGGGCGTTTGCATGCGTTGGCAACGCGGCGCTTGCCGATCGGTTTCACCGAGCTTTCTCATAGGCATATTCGTTGGCGTTTTAGCGTAAGGTGAACCTGCTACTTCGTTGCATTGCGCTGCTTCAATCGTCCCACCGGCTAACCTAGATGGGAGCCGCCGCTATTTGAAAAGATCATCTAAGAAATTGATGCCTTTTGATTTCAGCCAAGTCGTGAACGCTTCACGTGCTGCTGTCGCCGCCACGCCAAGCGCGGCAGAACCAAATCGCTTTATCAGCCTGCTGAGGGGCTCAACAATAAATGCCTGCGCGTAGGCGAGGGATATGCTGGCCTCTTCTTTAAGCGTCTTTATCGCTACGGTTAGCTTGTCTTGGACGTAACGCCGTTCCTCAGGATGTTCGGCTGAGTAGCCGTTATCTCCGTGGACATCATCGATCACTTTTTCAAGCGTTTTAATGACTGAGTTCAAATTCGGATCAGTTCGATCTAAAGGGAGTGGCTCCCAGTCGGCGTTATCCTCTCTTGCATCTGGAATTTGGGTATGAAGGCCGTCTAGCAACTGATTGTAGTATTCATCCTCGAATTTTTCGACAAAGGATATTCCATACTTTGAAATTTTGTAGCCATCTACCTTGGCGGTATAATTTGTCTCTGGGCCGATAGCGCCAAGTATGCTCGCCCGTGCTCGGGTTTCTGTTTCTTGAATCACTTTATTCGCTGAAATCAAGCCTTCAAGCTCAAGCTTGACGGCATTGGCGGGCTCAGATGGAATTCCGAGTCGAATTTCAGCAAATGGCACATACTCGTAGCCGTCGTCGAAGAAATGGCCATGCAGAAGCAGCAGAATTTGATCGCTGAGCCGTTCCAAATTCAGGCGGCGACGATTCATTTCTTTAGGTTCCTATTAACTCCACGCATCAGGCCTTCTTCCTCGCGCGCATCAGTTCGACGAAGCGCTGGAACAGATAATGCGAGTCGCGCGGGCCGGGCGACGCCTCGGGGTGGTACTGCACCGAGAACACCGGCTTGTCCTTGAGCGCGATGCCGCAGTTCGAACCGTCGAACAGCGAGAAATGCGTCTGTTCGACATTCCCCGGCAGCGAGTCCTTGTCCACCGCGAAGCCGTGGTTCATCGACGTGATCTCGACCTTGCCGGTGGTCACGTCCTTGACCGGATGATTGGCGCCGTGGTGGCCCTGATGCATCTTCATCGTCACGCCGCCGAGCGCGAGGCCGAGCATCTGGTGGCCGAGGCAAATGCCGAAGGTCGGCGTGCCGGAGTTCACCACCTGCTTGATCACCGGCACCGCGTATTTGCCGGTCTCGGCCGGATCGCCGGGGCCGTTCGACAGGAAGATGCCGTCCGGCTTCAGCGCCACGATGTCCTCGTAGCTGGTGGTCGCCGGCACCACGGTGACTTTGCAGCCGGCGCTCGCCAGCAGGCGCAGGATGTTGCGTTTGATGCCGTAATCGACGGCGACGACGTGGAATTCCGGATCGGTCTGGCGGCCGTAGCCTTCGCCCCAGACCCACTCGGTCTCGTCCCAGGTGAAGCGCTGCGCCGAGGTCACCATCGGCACCAGATCCATGCCGACGAGGCCCGGCCACTCGCGGGCTTCCTTCTTCAACGCGTCGATGTCGAACTTGCCGTCGGGGGCATGCGCGATCACGGCGTTGGGCATGCCCTTCTCGCGGATCAGCGCGGTCAGCGCTCTTGTGTCGATGCCTGACAGGCCGATGATGCCGCGCGCCTTCAGCCAGTCGTTGAGCGGGCGGGTCGCGCGGTAGTTCGAAGCCTGGGTGATGTCGGTGCGCAGGATGACGCCGCAGGCGCCCGGGCGGGCCGCCATGTTCAGCGACTCGATGTCTTCCTCGTTGGTGCCGACATTGCCGATATGGGGGAAGGTGAAGGTAATAATCTGTCCGGCATAGGACGGGTCGGTGAGGATTTCCTCATAGCCCGTCATGGCGGTGTTGAAGCAGACCTCGCCGACGGCGTGGCCTTCGGCGCCGATGCCGAAACCTTCCAGCACGGTTCCATCGGCCAGCACGATGAGCGCGGTGGCCTTGGGCTCAGCCCAGGCCCCTACGGGGGCGGTTTTGTCCTGTGTCATAAGCCTCTTAGTTGCGTATTATGGCGGGCGAGGCAAGGGGCGGTTTAGGGCCGTCCCCGCGCATTTCGAATAGTGCAGGGAGGTCAGGGCGATGACGGCGCAACCGAGACACGACCAGTACCGCGAAGACGTCGCCGGCCGCGCCAATGTCGAGGACACCGCCGACCTGGTGGCCTACTACAGCGATCTCGCAAAGGTCGAGGCCGCGGCGCTCTGGACCGTGGCCAACAAGATCGAGCCCTGGGAGCCGAAGTCCGAGTCGGTGCCGGTGCTGTGGCGCTACCGGGATCTGCGCGAGCCGGTGCTGCGCTCGCTCGAGCTGGTGGCGCCGGAAAAGGCCGGCCGCCGCGTCATCTATCTCAACAATCCCGGCCGGCGCGAACAGGCCGCCGCCGTCGGCTGGCTCTATTCCGGCCTGCAGGTGATGAAGGCGGGCGAAACCGCCTCGGCGCATCAGCATTCGGCTTCCGCCCTCAGGTTCATCATGGAAGGCAAGGGCGCCTATACCGTGGTCGACGGCCACAAGATGACGCTCGGTGAAAACGACTTCGTGCTGACGCCGAACGGCTCATGGCACGAGCACGGCGTCGACGCTTCCGGCACCGACTGTATCTGGCAGGACGGCCTCGACATTCCGCTGGTCAATGCGCTGGAAGCCAATTTCTACAAGGTGCACCCCGACCTGAAGCAGCCCATCAGTTACGCCGTCGATGACGCGACGCTCACCTGGGGTGCGCCCGGTTTGCAGCCGGCAATGCAGGACTGGCAGAAGCCTTATTCGCCGCTTCTGAAATACGAGTGGGAGCCGACCTACGACGCACTGTCGAAATTTGCCAAGGCCACCGACGGCTCGCCGTTCGACGGCGTGCTGATGAACTACGTCAATCCGCAGACCGGCGGCCCGGTGATGCAGACTATCGGCGCCTCGATGCAGATGCTGCGCCCCGGTGAGAAGACGCGCGCCCACCGGCATACCGGCTCGTCGATCTATCAGTGCGCCAAGGGCGAGGGCTTTTCGATCATCGGCGGCAAGCGCTTCGACTGGAAGAAGCGCGACATCTTCTGCGTGCCGTCCTGGGCTTTCCATGAACACGGCAATTCTTCGTCGAGCGAGGACGCCTGTTTGTTCTGCTTTAACGATTTGCCGGTCATGCATGCCCTCGGCCTGTACCGCGAGGAAGCCTTCGGCGAGAACCAGGGCCACCAGCCGGTGACGTGATGGACGGACTCTCGGCTTTCGGTCTATTCGCCGTCACGCTGATGGTGGTGTGCTATGCGTTCGACGAGCGCAGTCCGTGGGTCGTCCTGGTATTTGCCGCGGCCTGCGTATTGGGGTCGATCTACGGGTTTCTGCAGGGCGCCTGGCCCTTCGGGCTTGTCGAGGCGGTCTGGGCTGTGATTGCACTTTTCCGCTGGCGCGCGCGTGCCGCTGCGCCCGCAATATGAAGGAGAGATGACTTGATCCGCGACGACATCAACAAGGCGCTGACCGAGGCGCAAAAGGCCAAGAACGAACGCACCGTGTCGACGCTGCGCATGGTCAATTCCACGCTGAAGAACGCCGACATCGAAGCGCGCACCACCGGCAAGCCGCTCGGCGATGCCGAGGTGCTCGGCATCCTGCAGAAGATGATCAAGCAGCGCCAAGAGTCGGTCGAGATGTACAAGAAGGGTGGCCGCGCCGATCTGGTGAAGCAGGAGGAGGAAGAGATCGCCGTGATCTCCGCCTATCTGCCGAAGCAGATGTCCGACGCCGAAGTGACCGCCGCGATCGAGGCCGCCATCGCGGAGACCGGCGCCGCCGGCATGAAGGACATGGGCAAGGTCATCGGCATCCTGCGCGGCAAATATGCCGGGCAGATGGACTTCGGCAAGGCGAGCGGGTTGGTGAAGGCGAAGCTGTCGTAATCTATCCGCTGATGCGGCGTCACTCCCCGTTCATTCCCGCGCAAGCGGCAATCCGGGTCGTTCTGGGCTGCGGCTTTGCCGGGCGAGCGGAGCGCCGGGCGGTCCCTCAGTCCTCGTGAAAGAAGGCCGGGCAATGCCCGGCCTCGTCTTTTGCAGGCGCCGTCAGCGTTGCCCGGCTCCCCCGACGGCGGCTCTTGCCGCGCACCCCTGTGCATAACTAGGAAAACCCGCGAAAACCCGAGCGTTTCGGCCGCGCGGCTCCGGTTCGGGAAACGCCGCCCCGGACTCCCTATATTAAGGGAGGTTCGAATCGGACTCATCCGCAGCCATGCGCTTCACGCCACAGTTCCTCGAAGAGCTGAAATCCCGGCTTTCGGTCTCGGAAGTCGTGGGCCGCCGCGTCAAGCTCATCCGCTCGGGCCGCGAGTACAAAGGCCTGTCGCCATTCAACAAGGAGAAAACGCCGTCCTTCTTCGTCAATGACCAGAAGGAAGCCTGGTTCGATTTCTCCTCGGGCAAGAACGGCTCGATCTTCGACTTCGTCATGATGACCGAGGGCGTCAGCTTTCCGGAAGCCGTCGAGCAACTGGCGCAGATGGCCGGTATGCCGCTGCCCAAGGTATCGGAGGACGATCAACGCCGCGATGCCAAGCGCAAGACGCTGCACGACGTCATGGAGATCGCGGCCAAGTTCTTCGAGACCACCTTGTCGTCGCGGTTAGGCGCCAAGGCGCGCGGCTATCTCGCCGATCGCGGGCTCGATGCCGCGACGCAGGTCAAATTCCGCCTCGGCTACGCGCCGAACGACCGTTACGCGCTGAAGGAGCACCTCGGCTCGCACGGCATTTCGACACAGGACATGGTCGAGGCCGGGCTGCTGATTGCCGGTGACGATATTCCGGTGCCGTTCGATCGCTTCCGCGATCGTGTGATGTTTCCGATTACCGACATCCGCGGCCGCATCATCGCTTTCGGCGGCCGCGCGCTCGAGAAAGACGTTCCGGCCAAGTATCTCAATTCGCCCGAGACGCCGCTCTTTCATAAAGGCCACACGCTCTACAACATCGCCGCCGCCCGTCAGGCCGCGCATGACGGCGCGCCGGTCGTCGTGGTCGAAGGCTATGTCGATGTCATCGCCATGGTGACGGCGGGTTATGCCGCCGCGGTGGCGCCGCTCGGCACCGCGTTGACCGAGGACCAGATCACGCTGCTGTGGAAGATGGCGGACGAGCCGATCCTGTGCTTTGACGGCGACAAGGCTGGCGTGCGCGCCGCTTATCGCGCGGTCGATCTGGCGATGCCGCGGTTGAAGCCCGGCAAGAGCCTCAGCTTCGCGCTGTTGCCGGAGGGGCAGGACCCGGATGACCTGCTGCGCTCGGCCGGCGCTGACGCCATCCGCGACGTCATCAATGCGGCCAAGCCTCTGGCGCAGATGCTGTGGGCCCGCGAGACCGAAGGCCATTCATTCGATACGCCGGAGCGCCGCGCCGCGCTGGAAGCGCGCATCAACGAAGTCACGCAGCAGATCGCCGATGAATCCGTGCGCAAATATTACCGGCAGGATTTCAACGACCGGCTCCGCGCCTTCTTTCAACCGGCGCAGAACCAGGGCTTTGCCGGGCGCAGCCAATTCGGCAACGGACAGCGTGGCCAATTTGGCCGGCAAAACGGCTCGTTCGGCGGGCAGGGCGGTCGTTCCGGTAAATGGCAGCCGCGTATCGTTGGCCAGCGAGGCGGCGGCCCCGGCGCCGCGAACGCGCCCTATGTCGTGCTCAGCCAGCAAATGGCGGGCAGCGCGGTCCATCGCGGTCATCGCACCGCGGTGCCGACCCGGGAAGCGCTGATCCTGCAGGCCACGATCAATTACCCTTGGCTGCTGCACGACCATCTGGAGGAACTCGTTTCGCTGGAGTTCCGCCATGGCGAAGCGGAAAAGCTCAAGGCCGCCCTGATCGACATCGCGGCCCATTCGGTGGACCACGGCGCCGGGCTCGAACCGGAGACTTTGCGGGCGGAGCTCGCCGGCCGCGGCCTGGCCGAGACGCTGGACCGGGTCTTTGCCTCGGTGACCACGGCTTCGGTCTGGGGCGTTCGGCCGGACGCGGCTCCGGACGATGTTTTGGTGACCTGGCAACAGCTTGTCGCCTTGCATCGGCAGTGGCATTCCCTACTTAAGGAGCTCAAGGACGCCGAAATGGCCCTGGGCCACGACGCCAGCGAGGCGAATTATTTGCGGCTCCGAGATGTCAAAGACCGGCTGTCCCGCATGGACGGCACCGAGGCCCTGATCGAGGGGTTCGGCGCTTCTTCCGGCCGGGGCGCCAAAACGCTCTGAAAGCTACTCTAGCGAACGCTCGAAATGAGCGGTTTTTCGAGCCTTTTGGCTTGACCGGAGCGACAGGCCGAGTCACGGACTAGGACGGGGACTTGGGGATAGACGGATACAGCCTTCGGGGAAGCCAGACCGTTTCCCGTTGGATTCATTCGGTTAATCGGGGCTTAAGCGGGCTCCGACGACACTGCGGTCTGATTCGGGCCCTGCCTTTTCCCTGGCGGCGGCCCTTTTTTGGCATCCGCGCCGGGGATGTCGGGTTTTAGAGTTAGTGGCTTAGCGCAGGCGGAGTACGCGATGGCTGGGAAGGTCCAGGAGAAACAGATGGCGACAAAAGCGAAGGCTACCCAGGCCAAGGACGAGGCGCCGGAAAAGGAAACCGAAGGCGCCCCCGATGCGCCGCTGCCGTTGCTCGACCTCTCCGATGCCGCCGTCAAGAAGATGATCAAGGCCGCCAAGAAGCGCGGCTACGTCACCTACGAACAGCTCAATGCGGTGATGCCGTCGGAGGAAGTCAACTCCGAGCAGATCGAGGACACGCTCGCGATGCTGTCCGAGATGGGCATCAACGTGGTCGAGACCGAAGAGGCTGACGAGGACGGCGAGAAGCCGGCTGACGAGGCCGACGACGATGACGACGAGGACACCGGCCGCGAGATGGTCGAGGTCAAGGGCAAGGCGCTCGCGACCGTCGAGAAGAAAGAACCGTCCGAACGCACCGACGATCCGGTGCGCATGTATCTGCGCGAGATGGGCTCGGTCGAGCTTTTGTCGCGCGAGGGCGAAATCGCCATCGCCAAGCGCATCGAGGCCGGCCGCGAGGCCATGATCTCGGGCCTGTGCGAAAGCCCGCTGACGTTCCAGGCCATCATCATCTGGCGCGACGAACTCGCCGAAGGCAAAGTCTTCCTGCGCGACATCATCGACCTCGAGGCGACCTATGCCGGTCCCGAGGCCAAGCAGATGCAGACGCCGGTCGGCCCCGACGGCAAGCCGATGAACGGCGGCGCCAACGGCGCGCCGCATCTGCAGGTCGTGCAGCCGGCCGCGGCGCCGACCGCGCCCGCCGGCGCGACACCGTTCAAGGAAGCCGGCGACGACGAGAAGGATCCCGCCGAGACCGCGGCGGAGGGCGATTACGACGACGACGACATGGAAGGCTCGATGTCGCTCGCCGCCATCGAGGCCGAGCTGAAGCCGAAGGTCGTCGAGACCTTCGACAACATCGCCGACCAGTTCAAGAAGCTGCGCCGCCTGCAGGAGCAGGACATCGAGAACCGGCTCAAGGCCGGCGTCGGCGCCTCGCTGTCGCCGAACCAGGAGCGCAAGTACAAGAAGCTCAAGGACGAGATCATCGGCCACGTGAAGTCGCTGCGCCTCAACCAGGCGCGTATCGACTCGCTGGTCGAGCAGCTCTATTCGATCAACAAGTCGCTGGTGTCGAACGAAGGCCGCCTGATGCGGCTCGCCGAATCCTACGGCGTCGCCCGCGACGACTTCCTGAAGAACTACATCGGCTCGGAGCTCGATCCGCGCTGGCTCAACCGCATTTCCAAGCTGTCGGCCAAGGGCTGGAAGAAGTTCACCGCCGACGAGAAGGACAAGATCAAGGACATCCGCTCGCTGGTCCATGATCTCGCCGCGCAGACCGGCGTCGAGATCGGCGAATTCCGCAAGATCGTGCAGATGGTGCAGAAGGGCGAGCGCGAAGCCCGCCAGGCCAAGAAGGAGATGGTGGAAGCCAACCTCCGTCTCGTCATCTCGATCGCCAAGAAATACACCAACCGCGGCCTGCAGTTCCTCGACCTGATCCAGGAAGGCAATATCGGCCTGATGAAGGCGGTCGACAAGTTCGAGTACCGCCGCGGCTACAAGTTCTCGACCTACGCGACGTGGTGGATCCGCCAGGCGATCACGCGTTCGATCGCCGACCAGGCGCGCACCATCCGCATTCCGGTGCACATGATCGAGACGATCAACAAGATCGTGCGCACCTCGCGCCAGATGCTCAACGAAATCGGCCGCGAGCCGACGCCGGAAGAGCTCGCCGAGAAGCTCGGCATGCCGCTGGAGAAGGTCCGCAAGGTTCTCAAGATCGCCAAGGAGCCGCTGTCGCTCGAAACCCCGATCGGTGACGAGGAAGACAGCCATCTCGGCGATTTCATCGAGGACAAGAACGCGGTGCTGCCGATCGACGCCGCGATCCAGTCCAATCTGCGCGAGACCACGACGCGCGTGCTCGCTTCGCTGACGCCGCGCGAGGAGCGCGTGCTGCGCATGCGCTTCGGCATCGGCATGAACACCGATCACACGCTGGAAGAAGTCGGCCAGCAGTTCTCGGTGACGCGCGAACGTATCCGCCAGATCGAGGCCAAAGCGCTGCGCAAGCTCAAGCACCCGAGCCGCTCGCGCAAGCTGCGCAGCTTCCTCGATAACTAACCTCACCGGTCATCCCCGCGAAAGCGGGGACCCAGCTCTGAATCAAAGCGGCGGGCCTGAGGCCCGCCGTTTTTCTTATTGCTCTCGCCGCCATGGCGGGCTTTTCTCCGTCGCCGGACCGAGATCGAGGAATCACCCCCATGCCCGACGACAACCGTAATGGCGATTTGGCGCCGACCGGCCATCTCACCGTGCGCATCAGCGCCATGCCGGCCGACACCAACGCCAATGGCGACATCTTCGGCGGCTGGGTGCTGTCGCGCATGGACCAGGCCGGCGGCATTGCCGCCATCGAGCGCGCCCACGGCCGCGTCGTCACCATCGCGGTCGACGCCATGAAGTTCATCCGCCCGGTCAAGGTCGGCGACGTGCTCGAGGTCTACACCCATGTCGACTCGATCGGCCGCACCTCGATGAAGATCCATGTCGAGGCCTGGGCCCGCCGCTTCCAGACGCGCCACCACGAGAAGGTCACCGACGCGCATTTCACCTTCGTCGCCATCGACGACAACGGCCGGCCGCGGCCGATCCCGCCGTCCTGAGGCCGGCGCGCGGCGCGAATCGAAAACGGCGGGCCATGATGCCCGCCGTTGTTTTTTGCTGTGCCGTTTGTCCGGGCGCGCTGCGGCGCGCTACTTCACCTTGGCGCTGCCGCCGACGCTGGCGCCGGTCGTGGCGCGGCTGTGGCCGGCCTTGACGTCGGCATCGCTGTTCACCGCGGCGCCGGTCGTGGTGTGGCCGGGCGCATAGCCGGAAGCGCCGGTCGTGCCCTTCACCGAACCCTTTTCCTGCATCTTATGACCGGGCGCATAACCGGACGCGCCGGTGGTGCCCTTCACTGAACCCTTCTGTTGCATGTCGAGGCCCGGGGTCTGCGCCTGTGCGGCGAAACTCGAACCGGCGAGAAGCGCGACCGCGGTGGCCGTAGCGAGCAAGCTCTTCATGGTGTCACTCCTGTCATTCGCCCCGTCGGTCAATCCGCGCCGCTGCCACACGTTCCTCAAGTTCCATGCGAAACCTCCGGCGCGCGACGTGGTTGTCTTTGAGACACCCCGAACAACAGGAGATGAACCATGGCCGCAGCGCTATCGGGCAAACGTATTCTCATTCTCGCCACCAACGGCTTCGAACAATCGGAACTCGAAGTGCCGCGCGACCGTCTCAAGGCGGCCGGCGCCGAGGTGGACGTCGTCTCGCCGGAGGCCGGCGAGATCAAGGGCTGGGACAAGAAGGACTGGGGCCGCGCCGTGAAGGTGGATCGCCCGCTCAAGGAGGCCAAGGCCGCCGATTACGACGCCATCGTGCTGCCGGGCGGCCAGATGAATCCCGATCTGCTGCGCGTCAACGCCGACGCGCTCAAGCTGATCAAGGCGTTCTATGACGCCGGCAAGACGGTGGCGGCGGTGTGCCACGCGCCGTGGCTGCTGATCGAGACCGGCATCGCCAAGGGCAAGAAGATGACGTCCTATTCCTCGATCAAGACCGACGTTATCAACGCCGGCGCCAAGTGGGAGGACAGCGAGGTCGTCACCGACAACGGCGTCATCACCTCGCGCAATCCCGGCGACCTCGAGGCCTTCTCGAAGAAGATCATCGAGGAAGTCCGCGAGGGCAAGCACCAGCGCCAGGCGGCCTAGCCGCTTCGCCGCGACTCGCGCGCTCTACGGATCCCGGGCGCGCTGCAGCATCGAATGTTGCAGCGCGCCCGGGCCCGGCGCGCCCCGGGCCTTGGCATGCGCGCAACGCGAGCTATGCTCGGAACCCGCGACGCCTCGCGTCCGTTATCGCCCGGGAGACTTCAGCGATGTCAGAGAACCACGTTTTCAGCGGCAACGACCTCACCGACGACGACGTCGCGCTGATGTGCGACATCGGCGAATATTCGCACGACGAGGCCAAGCCCGAGCGGCGCGCGCGCGTCGCCTCGCTGATCGCGCGCGATTACGTCACCTGTTCGCATCAGGACATGGCGGCGCTCGGCGCCAAGTTCATGCTGACCGGCAAGGGCCAGGACACCCTGTCCGCAAGGGGCGCTTCGCTGAACGAGGCGTAACGCGGCGCTACCGGACAGCAGGTTGCTGCAGCGCAAGATCATAATATTAGAATCAGTCGATAACTCACCGTTCTGCCGAACGGGCGCCTCGCCTTCTTGCATCCCCATGATGTTTTTGGGAAGTTCGAGTTGTTCCCAAAAAAGAATACTACGTGGGGTGGCGGGGATATGAAAAGGCTAGACTACTACAAGGATGCAAAATTTCTTAAGGACGAGCCAGCGTCCAAAGACGAATTTGAAACGGGCGCCCACGCGAGGGTCGCCAAAACGCTCGTCGACTTAATTACGACGGGGGACGGCGGCCGAGCGATCGGAATCGAGGGAACGTGGGGTAGTGGAAAATCTACGATCGTAGATTTGGCTCGTGAGCATTTTGCCGCGTGGAACGATACCCACCAACAGAAACATGCAATCTTCGTCTTTGACGCGTGGGCTCACCAAGGAGACCCGATGCGTCGGGTATTTCTAGATTCACTAATTGCTGAACTCTCAGGCAAAGTTGTCTCTGAAAAAAAATGGGCTACAAAACTTGAATCACTGCGTTCCATTAAGAAGAAAGTAACAGAAAGGAGGTCGGAGAATCTTAGCTGGGTTGCAAAGATATCTCTGTTTGTCTTGCCGCTATTGCCGCTCGCATACCTCGGCATCTCTGAATGGATAAAGCCAGGAGCAACTCCAGTTACGTTGCCAATTGTCGGCGAGGTGTCGAGAGGGCTCATAGCTACGGCTGCAGCGGCAATAATATTTTCTCCTTATTTGGCGGCGCTCATAACTTTGATCTCCCGGATCGGCAACGAAGAAATGAAAGGGCGGAGCATAGTCGTCGCCTTCAATAGACAAACTGATGAAGTCACCACCGAGCAGCTTATTCGTGAAGATGAGGCTACAACCCTTGAATTCAACGCGGTTTTTGATGAGCTAATCGAGGACGCAAGTAAGCGCGGTAGTAGGATTGTGTTGGTTTTGGACAATCTGGACAGGCTCGCGAATGATCAAATCAGAGATATGTGGGCAACGATGCGAAATCTCTTCGCGTCGACGCACGGGACAGAGCGAAAAGAGCTTTTGAAAAATGTTTGGCTCATAGTACCGATTGATCGTCAACACATAGAGGCGGTGTTTTCTGATGGCGACCACGGGATAGATGAGCGTAGGACGCGAGGTTTTGTAGAAAAAACGTTTGAGATACTGTTGCGCGTTCCCCCGCCTTTGCTCTCAAATTGGCGCGAGTTTTTTTCGCAGCAGCTATTAGCTGCATTCTCAGACAAGATTGATCCCAATACCGTCTATCGGATCTTTCGGCTGTATGAATTGCATCATTTGGTTCATCCACGTCCAATTACGCCCCGTGCGATAAAATCGCATATTAACAAGGTGGTGGCCCAGGCAAAACTGTCTGGCGACACGATCCCGCTTGAATATCAATCGCTCTATGTCCTCTACAAAGACGAGATAGCGGAAGACATCAGAAAGCTGCAAAACTCTTCGCTTTTGGACCAGCAAATTCTTGCGACAGTAGCGACTGCTGATTGGACGAAATATCTGGCGGCAGCGCATTTCAATGTGGCTCCCGAAGCTGCGCTTGAGCTGCTTCTTTCAAAGGAAATTGAGGCGGTGCTGTTGGCTGGCGACGTTGATCGTCTGGCTGATCTTTCAAAGACGCATGGCTTTTCGTCGGTGCTCCATGACGTAGTTGCGACGAACGTTTACAAATGGGCTTCAGAAGCCCCAGGAGTGTTTTTTGATGTCGCTGCTACCCTTGACGCGGTTGGGCTGGCGGATGTTGCGTCGAGCCATATTTGGCAAGACTTTGCCGAGGCTGTGGCATCGATTGTTGCCCCCTTCGTGCCTAATGAAAGATCACCAGTCGGTGTTTCGAGTGTGGTTCGTCATGCGGCCGATGGAAGGAGGGCGACCATTGCCAGACTGGTAATGAATTGCTTAACGAGGAGTCGTGATAGCCTGAAAGAAGGCGTTGTAGAAATCGCGAAAGCTGGCGATTTGTGGTTTTCAATGGTCGATGCATTGCTCGAAGCGGCGAACGGCATCAATCAAAAAGATTTTGAATATCTATCTACCGATATTCAGTTGTATGATCGAGTGGAGTTCATTTTCAGTGTTACGAGGCGTCTGTCTAAATCACAGAAGTTGAGTTTGGCGAATTTTAAAACGAACTTAGCGCCAAATGATATTGCAAATGGAATAGTAAGTATGGTGACGGCGGTGGAGCCGCCGACGGATATTCGAGAGATTGTGCTTGCGTTTATCCAAGTGCCAAGGCTAGCAAACTGGCAAATTGTTATTTCTGCGATCAAGCAGAGGCTTGCTACAGATAACCCAAAGCTCAATTCATCGGGTGCGCTAAGGCTTATTGAAGTGCTTAGCGATCTCGCCTTGGATCTGAATGAAGCCGGAAATGCTCTGAATGAGCTTGGTAGTGACGGTAGCCTCCAAGGGTTGATCCAACTAGGTCGTGGCGACAATCATGCGGCATTGATAGCCCGCGTAATAGACAAGCTTATCGATTTAAAGTCAGACAATTGGACTGGGCCGAATGAGCACCCGCATTATGGTCAACTGGCTCAGACTAATTTGTTTTTGTCCACTCTTTTGGAAAATCCTAATTCGGAGCCGGACGTCATTTCGGCGCTTTCCAATATTACGTTTGATTTAAATGGATTTGACCAGACGCTTGATCTGGCATTGCCGGTGGATAAAAAACGGGAAGTATTTCGCGAGATGTTTCGAAGGATGGCGCGGCGGGCGACGTTCGATGATGTCAATCTCGCGCAAATCGCGTGGAATTATCCAAGAGTGGCCGCTATCCTTGGGGACGAAGGGATGGCGTCCTTTTTTGATGTGATTGAGAAGATTAATTTCGATAGCGCGATCGCCGGCGACAAATGGAAGCTAGTGAGGCCGGAGTTTCTAACCGCTCTTAGGGCGCGTAAGTCGACAAAACAAACCGACCTTGTGCGAGTTCTTCAGTTGGGGTTGGAGACGTTGACTGGAGCGCGATGGTTAGAAGTGTTGAAAAGCAAGTCAAATGAATTCAACCTCTTGGCTGCGCTAATTGAATCGAACGAAATTCACCCATTGGCTACTGCCTTTTATGACGGCTTATTGGGGGTGACGGCCGAAGTCGTTAACGGGGCAAAGGTTATTGGCGAGCGGGTGCCTATATGGAAAAATCTTCCGCGTGTGCTTTCTGAATCTCTCCGTCCATATTTCTATAAGAGTGTTCGAGATGAGCTTCTAAGCAAGCAGCCTAAGGCCGATGTTATCGAATATTTGCTGGACCTCTTGGGGGTAGAGTTTCTGGGTCTGGCGGAACTCGGCGAAAGAAGTAACAATACTATTATACGGACGCTTATAGATCCGTTGTTGGCGTCAGGCGGAGAGGGTGCCCTGCGATGTGTAGAGCAAAACGTTTCGAGCTTCGCAGCGGTCATTTCACGGGCGGACGAGAACGACGTCGACTTTGTTGTAGGTCGCCTTTCGGAATTACTCAAAGGTGCGAATGAGAGCAAACGGGATCAGCTCAAGAAGATTGCGGAGTCATTCGGCCTGTCTGATAAAATATCAGGGGGAGACGGCGCCGAATAACCGACTTATGAGTTGATGTTCTAGACTATTATCCTAGGCCTATCTACGTTAACCCCCCGCCTGGCCCAGGCAGTGGCCCTCCTGCTCACGCTCGGCCAATGTCGCGCCTGCGGGCGGGCGCGTAACCCCGTCGTGGGAAATCGCGCCGCGTCAGGCCTCGCGAAACGCTGATAGATCCGATCAAGATTCGTGATCTCTCGGCCCCGGCAAATCATGCTAGGCAGGCCGCCTCCCTGTTCGTTTGTCGCGTTTTCCTGGCGCGAGCCGGCTCCCGCTTCGCTTGAAAACGCCCCCGGAAAGGCCTTTCCCCGACCATGTCCGAAACCGTCTCGTCTGTCGCCGCCGGCCGTGAATTCCTCGCCATTCCGGGCCCGACCGTCATTCCCGATGCCGTGCTCCAGGCGATGCACCGCCCGGCCATGGATATCTACGCCGGGCCGATGGTCGATCTCACCGACACGCTGCTGCGCGATCTGAAGCGCGTCTTCGCCACCTCCGGCCGCTGCTACATGTACGCCGCCAACGGCCACGGCGCCTGGGAAGCCGCGCTCACCAACGTGCTGTCGCGCGGCGACAAGGTGCTGGTGCTGGAGAGCGGGCGCTTCGCCATCGGCTGGGGCGAGGCCGCCAAGATGCTGGGCGCCGAGGTCGAGATCCTGCCCGGCGATTTCCGCCGGGCCGTGCAGCCCGACCAGGTCGAGGCGCGGCTGCGCAAGGACACCAAGGGCGAGATCAAGGCCATCCTGGTGGCGCAGATCGACACCGCGTCCGGCGTCATCAACGACATCAAGGCGATCGGCGAGGCGATCCGCGCCGCGGGCCATGACGCGCTGTTCTGCGTCGATACGGTGGCTTCGCTCGGCTGCGTGCCGTTCGAGATGGACAAGTGGGGCGTCGATGTCGCGATGTCCGGCTCGCAGAAGGGCCTGATGACGCCGCCCGGCCTCGGCTTCACCGCCGCCGCGCCGCGGGCGCTGGAGGCGCACAAGAAAGCCAACATGCGCACGCCCTATTGGGACTGGACCTTCCGCGACGGGCCGGTGCACTACCACAAATATTGCGGCACGCCGCCGGAGCAGTTGCTGTTCGGCCTGCGTGCCGCCTTCGATCTGATGTTCAGCGAAGGCGAGGCCAATGTGTTCGCGCGGCATCGCGCGCTCGCCGAAGCGACGCGCCGCGCCGTGGCGGTGTGGTCGGAAGGCCAGACCTTCGATTTCAACGTCACCGAGGCGAGCGAGCGTTGCGACACGGTGACGCCGGTCATCACCCGCGGCGGCGAGAGCGCGCAGGCGCTGGTCGATTACTGCAGCGTCAAATGCGGCGTCGTGCTCGGCCGCGCGCTGGGCAAGACCGAGGGCCGCGGCTTCCGCATCGCCCATATGGGCCACGTCAACGCGCCGATGCTGCTCGGCACGCTGAGCGCCGTGGAAATGGGCCTCAAGGCGCTGCGCCTGCCGCACGGTTCCGGCGGCGCCGCCGCGGCGATCGACTATCTGGCGGGTGCCGTGCCGGCCTGAGCTCCATGTCCTTCGCCGCGCTCCCGTTCTCCGTTCGTCCCCGCGAAAGCGGGGACCCGGTTTTTGAACAAGATGGGTTCCCGCTTGCGCGGGAACGAACGGGTGTGCATGGGTTACGGCCATGAAAAAACACCTCGCCGCGGCTGCCCTTCTCCTCACCTCGCTGTTCGCTTCATCGGCCCAGGCGGCCAAGTGCGGCGGCGATTTCCACGTCTTCGTGTCGCAGATCGGCCGCGAGGCGCAGGCTGCCGGCGTGTCGGCCGCGGTGGTCAATCAGGCGCTCGGCGGCGTCAGCATCGATCCTGAGGTGCTCGCCTTCGACAAGCGCCAGCGTTACACCTTCCGCAAGAGCTTCGAGGAATACGCCCGCACCCGCGTCATTCCCGCCCGCATCAAGCGCGCCTCGGCGCTGATGCAGCGGCACGCGCAGTTGCTGTCGCGCATCGAGCGGCAGTTCGGCGTGCCCAAGGAAATCCTGATGGCGGTGTGGACGCTGGAGACCGACAACGGCGGCGGCGACATGGGCAAGCTGCCGGTGGTGCGCACGCTGGCGACCTTGGCGCATGACTGCCGGCGCACCGAGCTGTTCCAGGGCGAGCTGATCGCGGCGCTGCAGATCGTCAATCGCGGCGACCTGCCGCTGTCGGACCTCAAGGGCGCCTTCGCCGGCGAGATCGGCCAGACCCAGTTCCTGCCCTCGAGCTACATCAAGTACGGCGTCGATTACGACGGCAACGGCCATGTCGACCTGCGCCATTCGGTGCCGGACGTGCTGGCCTCGACGGCCAACCTGCTGCGCGTCAACGGCTGGCGCACCGGGCAGCCGTTCGGCGAGGGTTCGGAGAATTTCCAGGTGATGCGCGAGTGGAACCGGTCGGAGATCTACCGCAAGACCATCGTGCTGTTCGCCGAGAAGCTGGGCGCCAATCCGAACTAGCGCATGATCCCGAAAAGCGGGAACCGGTTTTCGGGCAGGATCTTGCGCGATAAATCTAGCGGGCGCGCACCGGCACGGCGACCGGGGTACCGCCGCCGGGCCCGCGGCGGCGTTCATGACCGAGGGTCATGATTGCGGCGCCCATGGCAACACTGCCGAACGTCACCCCCAACCCAAATAGCAACAGCACGAAGGCCGCGACGCCGCTGCGGTCGGCGAGAATGAGGTCGCGTAGATGCGCCGGATTGAGCCACATCAGTCCAGCGACCATGACGATCGCGGCAACAATGCCGATTGCGAGATTGATCGCCAGCAGACGGAGCAGGGGAAGGCGGCGCAGCATTTTCATGCGCGACAGATTACGCGCATGGCCGCGCCGCGACAATCGCGCCCTGACGTCATTGTTTCATATCAGTCACGCGCACCCGTCTTTGGATACCTTCACGGTTCAACCAATTCCACCCGGCGGTTGAGCGCGCGACCCTCTTCGGTGGCGTTGGAGCCGACCGGCGCCAGGAAACCGAGGCCCGCGGTCTTCATCCTCCCGCGCGCGATCTTGTAGCTCGTCGCCAGCGCAGCAGCGACTGCCTCGGCGCGCTGGCGGGATAATGTCATGTTGTGATCGTAACTGCCCTGGTTGTCGGTATGGCCGACGATGTAGACGTTGAGCGTGGGCTGGCTGTTGAGCAGCTTGGCCATCTCGCCCAGAGTCGGCGCGCTCTCCGCCTTGAGCGTCGCCTTGTCGGTGTCGAAGTAGATGCCATAGAGCGCGATGTGGCCCTTGTCGCCGAGGCCCTTGGCCATCGCGGCCGCATCGACCATCTTGTTGTCCATGGCGCCCACCACGGCGACGATGAGTTGCGCTGTGATGGCGTCGTTGTTCTTGCTGGTCAGCACCGTCGCGTAAGTATCTACATTTCCGTCGCGCTTGTGAGCGGCGACGTAGCGGAAGTCGAAGCCGTCGATCCACATCGCCGGGATCGGCAGCACGTCGATGTTCTCCGTGAAGGGGATGCCGCCGCAATCGTCGGTATTGCAGGCGAGCAGCGGCTCGAAGCCGGCCTTGCTCAACTGGTTTTCGAAATTGCGCGACACTTCGAGGATCGAGGGCCCCGGCCCAGTGCGGTAGGCGATGCGGGTGACTCGGCCTTCGACCGTGCGGGCGTCGGTCGCCTTGCCGTCCTTGAACGGCGCGGTCTGCAGTTTCACCGCGTCAAAGTCTTTCGTCTGATAGCCGGTGATGATGCTGCCGCCGAAGCGGCCGATGCCTGGATAATCACGGGCGCCGGCGACGTCACGGTCTTGGGCGCGGGCGAAGTTTGTAAAAAGGAGGGGTAGAACGACGGCGGCGGCGAAGGTAAGCGGTCGGGCGGCAATGCGGCGCATGGCGGAGCCTCGCGGTTCAAACGGACCGACCCATTGAACCGCTAAATCCGCGCGCCCGATGTGATAGCCATCATGTGATGGCCGTCATTTGACGTTCATGGCTTTCTTCGGCTTAGCGCCGACCCGCACGATTGATTTAATAGCCAGCGGAGTGCGGCCCGACTTCTCGGCGATGTCGCGGTCCTGCTCGATCAGGAAGCCGAGCGCCGGCTCGTCCTTTTCGAGGCCCGCGAGGAGTTCGGCCGGCACGCGGCGGTTGGAGCGCTGCGAGCCGTCTTCATATTGAACGTCGAACAGGACGAACTCGCCTTTCGGATTAGTGCCAGGTTTCTTGGCCATGGGTCGTTCCTCAACTGTCAGCGCCGCCGCGGCCTGATTATAGCCTGCGTGGTCCCGGGTCGATTCGGGGTGGCAAAGGCGCCAGATTTCGGATGGAGCGGCCAAATCTTCAGCCGCGCGGGTATTAGCTATGCACTTGTGGCCTAGATCCAAGGCAGCGGAAAGCCCCGGATTAGTTAATTTATCGCTAAATAGCGCCGGAAGCGGCGTAGTTTCCAACGAAAGTCGACGATCCACCGCCATATGCTTCCAACCTGCTCAATTTGCTGAATGCTAGTGCATGCGTAAATCGCATGCGTCGCATGTTGCAGTGCACCTAGCTCAATATTCACCGCGGACTATATTGCGTTGCAACAAGGTTTTGATGCTCTGCACCATGAATGGAGCGGAGCTGGATTAGGAGCTGAATGTTATGTCCTACACCCCGTCTGCCGTCGAAGCGGCGTTCACCGCCACCTACGCCCCGGCCAAGGCGACCCGGAAGCGCGGCCTCGTGGCTCGCATGCTCGACACACTGATGGCCGCCCGTATGCGTCAGGCCGAGCGTGACGTTGCGCGGTACTTCTCCGAGACCGGCGGCAAGTTCACCGACGAAGCGGAGCGCGAAATCGAGCGTCGCTTCCTTTCTTCATCGTCGCGCCTGTAAGCCCGGGATCAAGAACGATGACTGTTGCCAATCTAAAGCTTGCAGATGGGTCGCCCGATGTGGCGCCCCTCGCGCAAACGGGCCATAAGTTCGCTCATTATGTCTCGATGCTGTGCGAGGTCCTTTCCGAGGCGCTACAGCAGACGCAGGAAGTTCGCCGCAAGTATCCTTTCGCGGACGTCTAAAACTCCGTGACTGTCAATTGTAATGCCGGATGGGCCCAGCCCGTCCGGCATTTTTTATGACATGACGCGGTCGGAAGCCGGGGGCGGATCAGACGTTTCGCCAGTGCTCATGGTCGTCACCGGCGTGCTCGCGGCCATGCCAAAGCCGACCTTCTCGTCCGCCGCGGCCGAGGACTGCACCTTGGTGCGATAGAACACATACGCCGCCAGGAGCGCATGTGTCGCCGATGTAAAGAGGAAGAGGGCGCGCGGATCGACTGCGCCCATGATGGCTGACGCGATCAGTGGTCCAATGACGGCGCCGGCGGCATTGGCGAGCAGGATCGTTGCGGCGGTCGGCACCGTTTCGCTGGCCGGCGTCCGGTCGTAAGCATGTGCGGCAGCCAGCGAATAGGTCGGCAGCGCGAGCGCGCCAAACAGCAGCCCGAACAGAATCAGGATGCTGCCACTTGCCGCCGTCAGCCACAGCAGGAAGCCGACCACCGACGCGCCGTTGAGCAGCGCGAGCAGCACCATGCGCCGATCGACGCGGTCGGACAGGCGTCCGACGGGCCACTGACTGACGGCGCCCGCCAGCGTGGCGGCGCTCATGAACATCGCGACATGAGCGACGTCGAGGCCGCTGCCGGCCGCGGAAATCGCGCCCAGGCTCCAAAATGAGCCGCTGACCATGCCGATCATCGAACTCGCAACCAGCCCTACCGGCGCGGCGCGATAGAGTTGTACCGGCCGAAAGCGGACGACCTTGATTGGCGCTGGCTGCGCGGACCGCGTCAGCGCCACCGGAATGATGCCGATTGCGCCGAGGATCGCGGCTATCATGAAGTTTCCCGCGGCGTCGATCGGGTACAGCGTCACCAGTGACTGCCCGACGGTGAAGGCACCGTAGTTCACGACAACGTAAGTCGACATCACCAAGCCGCGCGTCTCATTATTGGTGCGGCTGTTGAGCCAGCTTTCCACCACCAAGTAGATGCCCGCCAACGAGAAGCCGTTGATCAACCGCAGAGCCGCCCAGGCGTAAGGGTACGGCGCGAGTTCGTAGGCGAGCGACGCAGTCACGGCGAGCGCCACCAACGCTGCGAAGGCGCGGATGTGACCGGAGCTCTGCACCACGAAGGGCGCCAGGACACAGCCGGCGACAAAGCCGACATAATAAGACGAGCCGATGAGGCCGAGGGCGAAGGCGCTGAAGTGTTCCGCAGTGCCACGCAGCGGCAGCAGCGTGAACAACATGCCGTTGCCGGCCAGCAGAAATCCGATACCGAGCAGAAGCGATGCGATCGGACGCAGACTTTTCCGCATTCGGCGCAACGCCTCCGGAACCCGCCTGAACTGGCGCGCCCGCACGTTTCGCGCGGCGGTCAGGAAACCGGAATTAGCCGGATTTGCGGATTCCGCCAACCACAAAAGCGCTGGCCTGACGCCGAATTCAGTCTTGCGGCTTCTGGGTCCGATAACCGCCCCACGCCAAGACGACGGCGAAAACAGCGAAAGCCACGACGATACCCACGGTAATGGCAAGTGAATCTGCCGGCATGAACAGGCCCCCGGTTCCATTTCTCACGAAATTAGGCAAATCCGGCCATTTTCATTTTGATCTGCGTCAATGACGGGGTCCTTTGCAGCGGATTCCGGCCACAAAGTCGCCCCACTCCGCCGCCACAAGGCGGTCACCCCAACAACCACGGAGACGAGATCATGCGCGGCGTTTGCCACCGATTTTCGTTTGCACTGCTCCTGGTCGCCGCCTTCTCGACTTCGTCGGCGCTAGCCCAATCCCGCAGCAAGAACATCGATGGCAATGGCAATGGTCTCGACGCATTGATCGCCAAGCATGCCGCGGCGCATAACGTGCCCGAGGCGCTGGTGCGCCGTGTGATCCATCGCGAAAGTCGCGGCAATCCGCGCGTCATCAGCAAGGGCAATTATGGGTTGATGCAGATCCGTCTCGGCACTGCGCGCGCGTTGGGTTATCGCGGCACCGCCGCGGGCCTGCTCGATGCCGACACCAACATGACATACGCGGTGAAGTATCTCGCCGGCGCCTACCAGGCGGCCGGAGGCAATCTCGACCGCGCCGTTCGCTACTATGCTGGCGGCTATTACTATGTCGCCAAGCGCAAGGGCATGCCGATGCCGACGGCGGAGACCGCCGCGGCCCTGTCTCCTGGCAAGGAGGCGGCGATCGCGGCCAATGCCGAGGCGACCGCGAGCCAGAGCACGGCCGAAGCGACCATGGGTCAGGCCGTGGCCGACGAGGACGAGACCGGACCCAGCGAAGTCAGTGCCGACCGCGTCGACACTGGTGATGCGGCCGTAGTCAGCTCGCACTGATGCGAAGGCGGCGCTCGCGCCGCCTTCTTCTTCTAATCAAGGATTCGACGCTCGTGTGGCCCGCCGCTAACGCGCCGCGACGGCGCGATTGGCGGCCGTCGGCTTATTGGCCGCCGCTGCGGCCCCGGAACGGCCGAGGCTGCTGAAGATCGCGGCGATCAAACTGAATGGCGGCGGCACCTGCGGGGCCGCGGCCTGCGGCGCCGGCGGTGGAGTCTTCTTGTGGCGAGCCCGGCGTTGCGGCACGCGCATTTTGGGCTTGGCCGGTGGCAGCACCGTCTCGCGAGTCTCGACCGCGGGCACCGTCGACGGCAGCGCTATGTCCGGCTCCGGCACACGCGAATCCCGCACGCCGCTGACCGGCGGTCTTTCCTCCAATGGCGCGACTGGCAGCTCCGTCGATGACGCTTCGCCGATATCGATCGGGATGGTTGCACCCGACGTGTCGGTGATCGAGCCGGTGACATCCTCGGAAGACGTGGAATGGCTGCCGGATTGCAAACCCGCGACCGCTTCCTCTTGATTGGCCGGCGCGACAGCGGCCGCAGCGTCATCCGCCGGCAGCGCGGCCTCAGGCAGGCGAACAGGATCGCTGCGCAGGCTGCGCAGTCGCTCCAGTTCATCGGCGCGGCGCAGCGCCGCCTGGATCATGAATTGCCGCCATTCCGGATGCTGGCCAGGGTCCATCATGGCGCCGCGCGCCACTGTGTCCTGACGACCGAGGAGCAAATGCGTGCCACCCGGCGGGAGGAGCGCCAGGGCCAGAATTGAAATGGCGAGAGATACGCCGCCCACTGAAATGATTCGAAAGATCGGCAGCATCACCTGTGAATAACTGAGTCGGCAAAAACGCCATAGCCTTGCGACTCATATTTTCGCGTGACGCGAAACGGCGACGTTACACGCAAAAAGAGTCGTGCCGTCCGATGGTCGGCCATTGGCAAAGCGGCCGCCGCGCCACGCCGCTCGCTCGGCAGCGACAGCCCGCGCTGGGCGATTGCATGAGGGGGCCTCGCCTTGTTACATGAGACGCTTGCCGCCGCGTCCTTCTCCCGACTGTGCTTCCTGGCTTGCCGGTGGCAATGGGCCCGTAGCTCAATGGTTAGAGCCGACCGCTCATAACGGTCTGGTTGCAGGTTCGAGTCCTGCCGGGCCCACCACGCGTTCCCAGCGGCGTGAAAGCGCCGTCACAACACGGGCGCGGTTCAGGGTGGCGTGCGGGCCAGCACAGCTTCTAGTATTTTTGCGCCGCGATCGCCCTTGTGAGCCCGGTCCCACTGGTCGTTGATGATATCCTTGAACATGCGCACTGCCTCGGGCGCCGACGTGACCATGGCGATGCCGGCGGAGATGTTGGGAAGATCGCCGAGACGATAGGGACTCATGGTGACGAATGTCGCGTCCTGCTTTTCGAACACCTGAAATGTCTGTTCGGGCGCAAAATTCTCGACGACACCGATCTGCACGCCGATGGGCTGCTTCCTGAAAATCTCCACGAGGCGTTCGATCTCGCGGCGCGCAAGCGCGCGTCGGGCGCGCATTTCGCTGGCACTCAAGTCGTAACGTCCGATCAGTCCCGAGCGCAGGAAGCGCTCAATCGACTGGCTGTTGACGATGCTCACGACCGGCGGCCGCCGACCCAATCCTCCGCCGCGCCGCTCCTTCAGGATATTGAGAACGCGCTCGACGTAATCGGCAAAGTCCGCGTGATCAAGCCGCCGCGGTCCCGCCGACTCCAGCAGCATCTTGCGCAGATGGCCGATATATTCGTCGGACAGCAGCAGGAACGAGATCGGCGTGAAATTGCCGAGAATCTGGACGACGTTCTCTTCAAGTTGCCGCATGCGCTCGAAGAAGGCGACAGCGTTGCTATAATATTCGACGCCGACGCCCATCAAAGACGGCAGCGAAACCTCCAGCAGATCCGCCAGTTTTTCCAGCGTTTCAATTTTTACCAACTCGCCTTTTTCAAGCCGATAGAGCGCGGCCCGGGAGACGCCGATGCGCTCCGCCATGTCACTGGCGGTGTAGTTCTTGCCGAGCCGATAGGCGCGCAGGCGGTTTCCGATTTCTTCCCAGTGAGCTGGCATCCGTCGAGCGCCTTGCCGAAATCGTCTAAGTTTTGATACAATCCGTATCCCGGCACCTGTAGAGGCCGGAAAATCCGACGATATCAGAATCTCATAAATTTCAATATTGGGCGGCGCATGACCAGGCAAGGCTTCCGTATTGAGCAGGACACGCTCGGCGTCCGCGAGCTTCCAACGGGGGCGCTCCACGGCTCCCAGACCGATCGGGCGATCGAGAACTTTCGCATTTCCGGCCGGACGCTGGCCGAGTGGCCGGACTTCATCGCCGCCTTCGCGTCGGTCAAGGAAGCTTGTGCGTTTGCGAACCACGCTCTGGGAAAGCTTCCGGATAGTAAGTACCGCGCGATCGTCATGGCCTGCGGTGAGATCAGGTCAGGTCAACATCGCGATGCGTTCGCGGTCGATGTCTTTCAGGGCGGCGCGGGTACGTCCACCAACATGAACGTCAACGAGGTAATTGCGAATGTCGCGCTGAGGCATCTGGGGCGACCTCCAGGGTCCTATGATGGCCTTCACCCCATCAATGATGTGAACATGTCGCAGTCGACCAACGATGTTTATCCAACGGCTGTTCGGCTCGCCGCGATCAAGGCCAGCGTCGCACTGACCGCCGAACTCGCGCGGCTGGTGTCAGCGTTCCAGCGCAAGGGGCAGGCTTTTCAGGCGATCGCCAAACTGGGACGGACGCAATTGCAGGACGCTGTGCCGATGACGCTCGGCCAAGAGTTTATGGCGTTCGCGGTGACCTTGGCCGAAGATGCGAGAAAACTGCCAGAAGTGGCGGCGAATTTCACCGAGGTCAGCCTGGGCGGCACGGCGATCGGAACCGGTCTCAATGCTCCTGAAGGCTATGCGGAGATCGCGGTAAGGCGGCTGTCCGATCAGACGGGCATTCCGTTCGTTCGGTCGCAGAATCTCATCGAAGCGACGTGGGACATGGGTGCCTTCGTCCTCTACTCGGGGATGCTCAAGCGCACGGCCTCGAAGTTGTCGAAGATCGCCAATGACCTACGCCTGCTGTCGAGCGGGCCGAAGGGAGGTCTCGGCGAGATCAGACTGCCAGCGCGTCAGCCCGGCTCATCGATCATGCCGTCGAAGGTCAATCCGGTGATCCCTGAGGTGGTCAATCAGGTCTGCTTCCACGTAACCGGCAACGACATCACGATCACGCTGGCAGCGGAAGCCGGGCAACTGCAGCTCAACGCGATGATGCCGGTACTGGCACTCAAACTCTTTGAGTCGATCGAATACATGACGACCGCGATCAGGACGTTCACGGATCTCTGTGTCGAGGGCATCGAGGCTGACGTCGAGAACTGTGGGCGCGCGCTGAGCTCGGGTGTGTCGCGAGCAACGTCACTGGTCCCGAGCATCGGATACGAAGCGGCGGCGGCGGTTGCCAAACTGCTCGACGAGGGTGAAACCTTCGAAGCGGCTCTGGAAAAGGTGCAAAAATCGCTCTCGCCGCAGCAATCTCAGGCGTGAGATGCTTATAAAATACCAGCTTGACTCTCACTTCCCGGATGTCTCAATAATGATACTTTGGTAATGCGTCCGCTCAGGCGGCCGATAAACAGGGGTAGGTGGCATGTCTGCTGTAACGACGGAAGTAACTGACGCGTCCCAAGAAAGTTACGCCAGGAAAGCGCTGATCGGCTCAACGATTGGCTACGCGATGGACGGCTTCGACCTGTTGATCCTCGGCTTCATGCTTTCGGCCATCGCTGCGGAACTGCATTTCACGCCGGCGCAATCGGGTTCGCTCGTCACATGGACGCTTGTCGGCGCGGTTGCGGGCGGCGTTATTTTTGGAATGTTGAGCGACTACTTCGGCCGTGTCCGCGTTCTGACCTGGACTATCCTGGTTTTCGCCGTGTTCACCGGCGCCTGTGCCTTCGCGCACGGCTACTGGGATTTGCTGATCTACCGCACCATCGCGGGCCTCGGCCTCGGCGGTGAATTCGGTATCGGCATGGCACTGGTGGCCGAAGCCTGGCCGGCTTCCAAGCGCGCGCGAGTGTCGTCCTATGTCGGTCTCGGATGGCAGGCGGGCGTGCTGCTGGCCGCCGTTGTGACGCCAATACTGCTGCCGCTAATCGGCTGGCGCGGGATGTTCATGGTAGGCGTTCTGCCGGCCGTGGCCGCCTTCGTCGTGCGCTATGCCATCGGCGAGCCGCCCATCTTCGTGGAGAAGGCTGCGAAGCGTCAGGGCAACCCGCTTGCCTTGTTGGTGAAGGATGTGCAGACCACGAAAATCAGCGTTGGCATGTTCATCCTCTGCTCGGTGCAGAACTTCGGTTACTACGGCGTCATGATCTGGCTGCCGTCGTATTTGTCGACGCGATTCGGCTACACGCTGACCCGTTCGGCCGTGTGGACCGGCGTCACGATCCTCGGCATGGCCTTTGGCATCTGGCTTTTCGGCCAACTCGCCGACAAATACGGCCGTCGCCCGATCTTCTTCCTTTATCAAGCCGGTGCCGCGATCTCGGTCGTGATTTACTCGCAACTCGTCGACCCGATGCATCTCCTGATCGGTGGCGCGATCATGGGTCTTTTCGTCAACGGCATGCTGGGGGGCTACGGCGCCTTGATGTCGGAGTTGTATCCGACCGAGGCGCGGGCGACCGCGCAGAACGTGCTTTTCAACCTGGGCCGCGCCGTCGGCGGCTTCGGTCCGCTCGTTGTCGGAACGCTCGCCGCGCAGTATTCCTTCGCCCTTGCGATCGCGCTGTTGTCGGTGCTCTACGTCGTCGACATTCTGGCGACGGCGTTTCTGATTCCTGAGAGAAAGGGCGCGCCGCTCACTTGAGCGACGCGGTCCGCGCAAAGCAAAAGAGAGGAGCGAAAGCTCCTCTCTTTTTTATTCACTCGCGTTGAGGGATAATAAATCAATTCAGGTCGGAGGCGGCGATCTCGTTGAGCAGCCCGAGCCGTTCATCGCTGGACATTGAATTGAATCTGACCGCGCTGTCGGCGAGGGCGACCAGCCGCTTATGAGCTTCGTCGGCGATGTCTAACGTCAGCGGCGATTCCTCATAGGCTTCCACGAAGCGACCAACGAGGACGGCTAGCAGCGAGTACAGCGCGTACTGATCGCGATGCTTGGACCCGGCCTCCAGAACCTTCTGCTGGAACTCCTTGTAGGTGCGCAAGCCCTTGTGCTGCGACTTCAGCCATAGCGCTAATTCGTCCACGTGCCTTATCTCCGGTTAGTCCCGATCCTGTCGGTGAAATGAAGAAAGAACAAGTCTATCAGAAAGATATGAATAAAAAATGGAAATTTTGTTCCCTGATATCCATATTAGATTGCAAAATGAATGGCTTGTCGTCGTCTCAAAAATGAGATAAACGGAAATTTCGCGGAGATTTCAAAGGGATTCGGACCATGCTGAGTGCACCTCCCGTGGAGGCCGAGACCGTGGAAGTGGCGCCGATCGAAGCTTCTCCGGCTTTTGACGTGGCCGACACCCAAGCGCTCGTGATGTCGAACACCGCGGTGAACGGCGAGTATTTCCATTTGACGCTCGCCGCCGCCGGGCTGGCCATGAATGCGAAGGCCGGGCAGTTCTTCAATATCGCGTGCCCGGCGACAGACAAGGATCTGCCCTATTTACGTCGGCCGATGAGCGTGTACCGCGTGGTGCCGAGCAAGGGCGAGATCGAGTTCCTGTACAAGGTCACGGGGGCCGGCACGCGCGGGCTTGCGACATTGCGCGCGGGCGACAGCACGGCGGTCCTTGGACCGCTCGGCAACGGTTTCGAGCTCAATCCGCGCTGGAAAAACATCGTCGTCGTCGGCCGCGGCGTCGGCCTTGCGACGTTGGCGCCGCTAGCGGAGATGGCCGCCGAGCGCGGGATCAAGGTGACCGCAATTCTCAGCGCGCGTTCGCGCGGGCTGGTGATGTCGGTTGAACGCTTTGCTGCATCCGGTGCTCGGGTCGAGGTCGTGACCGACGAGGACGGCTCGAGCGAT
The DNA here is from genome assembly GCF_001426945.1 of Pseudolabrys sp. Root1462. Lineage (GTDB taxonomy): Bacteria > Pseudomonadota > Alphaproteobacteria > Rhizobiales > Xanthobacteraceae > Pseudolabrys. Next base: position 314,732 of record NZ_LMFS01000001.1, read on the forward strand.
CCCGACAATGTCGAACGTATGCTGCTCAGGCTGATCGAAAAGGAGGGCGCCGACGCCTTCTTCACCTGCGGATCCAACCGGCTGATGCTGCTGCTCAAGCGGGTCGGCGCGACGTTCCAGATACAAGGGCAGGTGGCCATGGAACAGCAGATGGCCTGTGGTCTGGGGATGTGTTTCTGCTGCGTGCGCAATTTCAGTGCGCCGAATGGGACTGAACAGCGGAGGGTTTGCGTCGACGGACCCGTGTTTCCGCTTTCGGAGGCGCTGTCATGGTAGATCTTCGCGTCAAGATCGGGCGAATGACGTTGCGTAACCCGGTGATGCCGGCGTCCGGCACCTTCTCGGAAGGGCTGGCGCGCGTGTTCTCGTTCGACCACCTCGGTGCTGTCGTAACCAAGACGATCACGGCGGAACGGCGCGGCGGCAATCCGACGCCCCGCGTCGCAGAAGTCGGGCAGGGCATGCTGAATTCCATCGGCATTCCGTCCAAGGGCGTCATTAATTTTATCGACCACATCATGCCGGAATACGCCGCTTGTTCGGCGCCGCTGGTGGTCAGTGTTTCGGCGCCGACAGCCGAAGCGTTCGCCGACATCGTTCGCCAACTCAACGTTCCCGGCATTGCCGCCATCGAGGCGAATATTTCTTGTCCGAATATTGAGGAGGATGGAAAGGCATTCGCGATGCGCGCGAAATCGACGGCCGTGGTGGTCGACCAGCTTCGTAAAGCGACGACGTTGCCGCTCTGGGTCAAGCTCACGCCGAACACCGGTGATGTCGGCGCCGTCGCCCAGGCCGCGCAGGACAACGGCGCCGATGCGTTGGTCGTCGCCAACACGATCCTCGCGATGTCGATCGATACCGAGACGTTCCGACCGCGCCTGGGCAGCATCATGGGCGGCTATTCGGGCCCGGCAATCAAGCCGATCGTGCTGCGCATGGTCTATCAGTGCGCGCAGGCCGTCGATATTCCGATCATCGGATGCGGCGGCATCGCCGCCACCGAGGACGCCGTGGAGTACATGCTGGCCGGCGCCGCGGCAGTGCAGGTCGGCACCGCCACCTTCGTCAAACCCAATGCCATGCTCGATGTCGTCGACGGGCTAACCCGGTTCTGCCAGCGCAAGGGCATCGCCAAGGTGAGCGACCTGACGGGCGCGGTGCTGGATCGCGGTATGACGGTCGATCAACTGGAGGCGTTGCCGTGAACGCGCCCGTGGCCGTTCGCCGTGAGACGAGCGCCGCGGAGTGGCGCGCGCTAGCCAGTAAGCTTTTCGATGAACTCGCCGCGCGAACGCGCTCGACGGCTAATGGTGAACGCGGCATCACCCGGGAGTGCTATGCGGAAGGTGAAGAAGCGGCGCTGGCTCTCGTGCGCGAGGTCGCGCAGGAGCATGGCCTGACCTCCACCGTCGATCGCGCGGCAAACCTGATCGTGTCGCTGCCTGGCGACGATCTGACGAAGCCCGCGCTCATTCTCGGTTCGCATGTGGATTCGGTGCCGCAGGGCGGCAATTTCGACGGCGGCGCCGGCGTCATCGCCGGGCTGCTGTGCCTTGTGCGGCTCGCCGGCGAACAGCGTCCGCCTGGCCGCCCGGTGCGGCTGTTGGCGCTGCGCGGCGAGGAAAGCGCCTATTACGGCCGCGCCAATATCGGATCGCGCGCGTTGTTCGGCCTGCTGACGCCGGCCGATCTCGATGCGCGCCGCCGTGGCACGGGCCGCACCTTGCGCGAAGCCTTTGCCACCACGGACGCTGATGTGAAGGCGATCGAACAGGGCGTGCCTTTGATGCCTCGCGGTTTCGCTGACGCTTATCTTGAACTGCACATTGAGCAGGGGCCGGTGATGATCGCCCGCGACCTGCCAACCGCGATCGTCACCGGCATCAGGGGCAATCTGCGCCATCGACGTCTGGTCTGCCGCGGCGAGGCCGGCCATTCGGGCACGGTGCCCCGCTGGCTGCGCAAGGACGCCGTATTCGCGGTGTCCGATCTGTTGATGCGGCTCGACGAACATTGGAATCGTTTGCTCGAGCGCGGCATCGATCTGGTGATGACGACCGGCATCTGCAACACGGACGGCGATCACCAGGCGATCAGCCGCATTCCGGGCGAGGTGTATTTCAGCTTCGAGGTGCGCAGCCAGAGCTACGACACGCTGGAAGGCGTCTATGAGCTGTTCCGTTCGGAGTGCCGGGCGGTGTCCGATCTGCGCCGCGTCAAGTTCGAGTTCGACGAACGCGTCTACGCCGAGCCGGCGAAGATGGACGAGGCGATCATTGCTCGTTTAAGCAGGCTGTCGCAGCAACTCGGCTATCCTACCGAATTGATCCCGAGCGGTGCCGGACACGACGCGGCGGTGTTCGCCAATGCCGGCATTCCGTCCGCCATGATCTTCGTCCGCAACCGCAACGGTTCGCACAACCCGGACGAGGACATGACGATCGACGATTTCATGCGTGGCGTAGAACTGATGTACGCCTACGCCTCGGCGGGCGGCGGCGCGTGACCGCCGGCCGCCCTTGCGCCCGGCCATGGCGCGTCGATAGGCGGTGATTATATGAGCGCTGGTTCGGTTCCGTCGTTACGACGGTATTCGAGGTCTGGCCGCGCGCCCGGGGCGCGCCGGGAGCTAGAAAGTCACGTTGAAAAAGCAGGGGAAATCTATCCGCCGTGTTGCGGCGATAAACTTGACTGGTCAGGGGCTTGACGCCATAAACGTTCGATCGCTGGAAAACTCAGTAGTTCCCTGCGGGCACCTCTGCCCTGCAGTGTTTTGGCGCGCGGTGTCCATCGCCGGTTCGATAAGGAGAGATCATGAGCAGTTTTTCTTCCTCGACGGCCGATAAAAAAGCTATTGCCCGTCAAACGGCAAAAATGATGCTGGAGATCAAGGCGATCCACTTCAATGCGGACTCGCCTTTTTTCTTTACCTCGGGCTGGGCAAGCCCGGTCTACGTCGATTGCCGCAAGATCATCTCCTATCCCCGGCTTCGGTCCGGCCTGATGGATTTCTCCTCTTCGGTCATCCTGTCGGAAATCGGATACGAGTCGATCGACAACATTGCCGGCGGCGAGACCGCGGGCATTCCGTTCGCGGCATGGATCGCCGACAAGCTGATGCTGCCGATGCAGTACATCCGCAAGAAGGCCAAGGGCTTCGGCCGCAACGCGCAGATTGAAGGCGATCTGCTGGAAGGCGCGCGAACCTTGCTGGTTGAGGATCTGGCGACCGACGGCCGCAGCAAGATCAACTTCTGCAACGCGTTGCGCACAGCAGGCGCCAAGGTCGATCACTGCTTCGTGCTGTTCTATTATGACATCTTCCCGGAGAGCAAAGGTCACCTCAACGACCTGAACGTGAAGCTGCATCACCTCGCGACCTGGTGGGACGTTCTCGAAGTCGCGGAAGAAAGCGGTCACTTCGACGCCGGTGTCTTGCGCGAAGTGCGCAGCTTCCTGAACAAGCCGTCCGAGTGGTCGGCGGCGCATGGCGGCATCGCCGACTTCGACTCGGCGCCGAAAACCGGCAACGCGGCGGCCTGAAGCCTCGGCAGGCAGCGACGTTCTCCGTGACTTGGAGCGCGCGTCGCCCAAAGGGCGACGCTGTCCGCATCGGAGCCGCCGCGGTGATAATGCCGGCGAGGAATTCACCGTCGTCGCTCAGTGAGCGACAATGGAGGCCGTAGAATTACAAGACGCCCTTAAAGCGGAGCGATGTCGGCGCGACCTCTCGGCTCTGCTTCATTGCCGAGGCCGGAAATCGAAGATTATCCTCGGGCGAGGGGCTGGGTTCGGTCGAGGCTTCCTGCCCCCGGGGAAGGCCAACATCGCACCCAGTATAGCGAGCCCTTACCCCTGATCTAATCGTCAGCCATCTTCGTAAGGAGTCCATGCCTTCATTCCGAGGATCTGGGACATGGCTATATACGGGCTCGCCTACCTATTCGTTTTAATCGCCTTTGTTGTATTAGATGGCATCTGGCTGTCGCAGATGGGCGTAAGGCTCTATCGGCCGATCTTGGGTGACATCCTGGCTGATAAGGTGCGACTCGCGCCGGCTGTCGTCTTCTATCTGGCTTATCCGTTGGGCATTGAGCTTTTCGCAGTCCTTCCGGCCTTGCGCGCGAGTTCGCTGTCACACGCCGTCGTCTATGGCGCTTTGTTCGGCCTGTTTGCCTATGCGACTTACGATCTGACCAATCACGCGACCCTACGCAATTGGACGTCGGTCATCACCGTAACCGATTTGGCTTGGGGAACCTTCGCAACCGGCCTAGCGGCCGCAATGGCCTTTCTCGCCAGTCGCGCAGTCATGTCGCATTTCGACATCAAACTATAATCAGGCGGGTCTCAGCCTATAGTGGCTGACGCCCCAGACATTGCCATTGTCGTAGCCGAACAGGCCTTCGGTTGCCAGGAAGAACAGGCGCCACCGGCGGTGCCACACAGCGGCATCCTTGCCGTAGACATCCGTCATGATAGTGCGGATTGCGCCGCCGTTTTCATCGAAGTTCTTCAGCCACAGCGTCGCGGTGTCGCGATAATGTGTGCCGCTCCAGCGCCAGCGTTGTTCGACAACCAAAACGTCCGCAAACTCACCGATGAAATCGTGGCTCGGCATGATGCCGCCAGTGAAGAAATTCTGGGCGATCCAGTCGGTCTTGTCGTGATGATCGAAACGATAGGGCGCGCGGCTGTGCGTGAAGACGTGCATGAAAAAACGGCCATCTTCATTTAGCCAGGCGCGCACGCGCTCAAGCAGCAGCCGCCAGTTGACCATGTGCTCGAACATTTCGACCGAGACGATGCGGTCGAAGCGCTGATCCGGGGAGAACCCGTTCATGTCGGCAGTCACTACGGTTAGATTGGCGAGGCCTTCAGCTCTTGCACTGGATTCAATGAAAGCGCGTTGCGAGAGAGAATTGGAGACGGCGACAATCCGCGATGCCGGATAGTGCCGGGCCATCCAGAGCGACAGCGAGCCCCAGCCGCAGCCCAGTTCGAGGATGGATTGGCCATCGGCAAGCTCGGCATGTGCCGCGGTTTCGGCCAGCGCGTTATCCTCGGCGGCTGCGAGGTCGTCACCGGGGCTGCTGAACAGGCAGCACGAATACTTGCGCTGTGGGCCGAGCACAAGTTCGAAGAACGCCGCCGGCACCTCGTAGTGCTGCGCGTTGGCGTCATCGACATGCTCAGCGATCGGCAACGTCGCCGTTGCTAGAGCGAAGCTGCGATTGGCCACTGCGCTCTGACGGCTCAGCTTACGATGTGTGCGGCCACACAGCGTCGCGATGCCGAGCCGCACCAGGGGATCCGGGACCGGCATCGACTCGATGAACCTGGTCGCGAGCGTGACGGCGCCCATGCTCACCTCCCTGGCGGCATTGGAAAGAAGGCGCTGGTGCGCGCCTGATAGTCGCGAAAGGCCTGACCGCGCGAGCGCAGCATGTGCTCTTCGAGCGGCGGGATGCCGGAGACGTAGACCAGAAGCCAATACATGCAGGCCGGCGCGAGCAGCGACAGCCAGCCCCATCCATATGAGCCGGTCAGGTCGATGGCGAGCAGCGGATAAGCGAGCCAGCCTAGCCATTCGAAGAAGTAGTTCGGATGCCGCGACAGCGACCACAGGCCTGCGTCGCAGACGCGGCCTTTGTTGGCCGGGTCGGCCTTGAAAGTCCGCAATTGATGATCGGAGAGGCCTTCGCCGACGATGGCGGCGGTCATCAGGAGGAGAGCTGCGATGTCCTGGGTGCGAAACGGCGAGGCAGGGTGATGCGCGGCAAGAAACACCGCCAGCGCCAGTGGGACCGTGACCCAGGCCTGTTTCTGTAGCAGCCAGAACATCTGCCGCGGCGCGTCGCTACCCCATTGCCGCGCCATTTCGACATAGCGCGGATCGTCGGTAATGCTCGAGCTGCGCTGGGCGATGTGCAGGCCGAGCCGGGCCGTCCAGAGGGCGATTATCATGGCGACGATGATCTGGCGCGATCCGAGTGCATCAAATGGCGCCAGTGCGCCCGCGACTCCCACCGCGCCAAGACCGAAGGTCCAGATCGTATCGACCCAGCCGGAATTACCGGTCCGCTGCTGGACGAGCCAGGCGACGGCCATGATCGCGGACAAAGCGACGGCGATCGCCATTAATGCGAAGAAGGCCTGCGCCACCGTCATGATTGTCGCGCTCCGCGAGGATTGCGCGCAAAGACCGTAACGTCGCTCAAGACCGGGGCGAGAAAGCGTAGCATCGGCGAGAAGGCACCGATCAGGCTGAGGTGACCAATCCGCGGATAGTGTCGTTCCGTCACGACACCGCTCAGGCTGCGGATGTGTGCAGCCAGGCGGGTGGTATTGCCGGGACTGACGAACTTATCGGCGCGGGGCGCGATCAACAAACTCGGCGGCGCGCCATGTCCGACATAGCGGATTGGCTGCGTGTCGATGCGGTCGGAGCCGCCGAAAATGTCCTGAAGGACCGGATCGACGATTGGCAGGAAATCGTAGGGTCCGGCGAGGCCGACGAGGCCGGCGATGTGGTCCACCGGATCGAGGCCGGCGCCCCTGAGCCACCTTTTGTCGAAAGCCAGCATGGCGGCGATATAGGCGCCGGCCGAATGACCCATCACTACGAGGTGCTCCGGCGCACCGTTCCAGCGTCTGGCATTGTCGCGTGCGAAGCGCACCGCCTTGGCGGCGTCCTCAAGAAAGTCCGGATAGCGTTTTTGCGGATATACGCCGTAGTCTGGGACGAATGTGACAATGCCCCGTTGTGCGAGTGATGCGCCGACAAAGCGATAGAGGTCGCGTGAGCCACTTTGCCAGCTTCCGCCGTAGAAGAATACGACGATCGGTGCCGGCGCGCTCGCCTGGATAGCCGGCGTATAGACGTCGAGCATGCCGCGCGCGCCGCTGCGATAAGGAATGTCGGCCTGAAGCTGCCAGCCTTGCTGCGTTTGCAGCGCGTTAAGGGCGTCGGCAATAGAGAAACCGCGCGCGGCCCAGCGCTGAAACAGCCCGGTGCGCGGCATCATCGATGCCGAGGCCGTATCGATGAAGGGCATGCCCAAGACATCCTCTCACAACCGAACGAAAGGATTGAGTAAAGCGCCGATGAAGCCGCTGAGCTTGAGCTGGCCTTCTAGCGCCACCAAGCAGATGCAGGCCGCCTCCTTGCCGACGGTTGGGCGATGCTCGACATTGTCGTCGGCTTCCTCGAAGTCGCCGGCTAAAAAGTCGCCGCCCTCGTGATGGTAAGAACCGCTCAAAATCGAGGTCAGCTCGGTGCCTTCGTGTGAGTGCTGCGGCAACCGGATGCCGGGCGCGCCTTTGAGAAGGAAGACGCGCAGTTTGTCCGTCTCCGGCAAAATAATCGGCCGCATCTGCACGCCCGGACCGACCCAGCGCCAGCGGCCCATTTCGTAGGGCCTGAGGCAGGCTGGCAAAGCTGGTTCGTCAGAAGCCGGTAATATCGGCGTCGCCTCCGCTTGAGCAGGGGGCTCGCGGTCGATACGCGCAAGGGTGCGCGCCAAGGCGTCCGACGACATCGGCGCCGGCAATAGATCCTCAAGCATGACGCCCGCGACCTTCTCGAGACCGCGTACGAACCCGCGACAGGCCGGACAACGTTCGACGTGACTGGCAACGACTATTTGCCGGCCGAGATCGAGTGTTCCGGACGCGTAAGCAGTAAGCGTTTCGGTAGAGGGATGATGCCGGATCGTCATGACAGGTCGCCCACGAGGTCACGTAATTTCGTCATGGCGATTCTTATGCGGGATTTCACGGTGCCCAGAGGAATTCCTAGCGTGCGCGCGATCTCGGCATGCGGCTGGTCCTCGAAGAAAGACAGTTCGATCACTTTTACCTGCTCGGGCGGCAATAGCCGCAATGCATCTCTGACGCGCTCGCCTCGCTCGGCATCCGACAGGCTTTCATCGGGCGCCATGGCTTGGTCGATCGTATCGGGCAGGTCGTCGCCGACCGGTACGTGCCGCCACTCCTTTCGGAAACGATCGGTCCGCAGATTCCGCGCGATCGTAAAAATCCAGGTGGCGGCTGTTGCGCGGGCACCGTCGAACGTGTCGGCCTTTCGCCAGACGGCCAGCAGGGCCTCCTGCGCCAGTTCGTCTGCCAGCGCCTCTCCTGCGCCCGCCCGCATCAGGTAGGCCTTGATGCGTGGGGCGAAATGATCGAACAACGCGCTGAATGCGCCGCGATCTCGGTGTTTCGCTACCGCGGCGATCAACTGTGCATAATCCAGGGCTGCCAACGGTTTACCGTCCATAGCCGCATTTGTTAGCCGCGCTGGCACCGGCCGCAAGGGTAGCGCCAGAGGTCGGAGAGACCGGGCCGAGGAGGAGGCAAGCCGAAGCGCGCGCATGCCTACCGATACGGCGGGCTTCTGAGTTTGGATCACGCCCGGGCAGTGATCCAAATCCCCTTTTAACGCGTACTTCCATAATACGCAGCCGGAGTTCCCGCAGCGGCAGAGCGAGGATGGGGAAAGTCATGTCCGGTGGGCCTCGATTGAAGATCGCCGTGATCGGAACCGGCATTTCCGGTATGTCGGCTGCCTGGCTGCTGCAGCAGCGCCATGAGGTCACCGTGTTCGAGCGGGCGCCTCGGCTCGGCGGGCATTCCAACACGATTGACGTGCCGGCGGAAGGCGGCGTCATTCCGGTCGATACCGGGTTTATTGTCTATAACCCCGTCAACTATCCTAACCTCACGGCCCTGTTTGACCACTTAGGGGTGCCAACCAAGGCCTCCGACATGTCGTTCGGCGCCTCCCTCGACGGTGGCGCTCTTGAATATTCGGGGAGAGATCTCGCCGGCCTATTTGCGCAGAAGCGCAATTGTTTGCGTCCGCGCTTCCTCTCGATGCTACGCGACCTCCTGCGCTTCTACCGCGATGCGCCGACGGCGGCCGCTACGCTGGCCGATCCCACCATTACGCTAGGCGCTTATTTGCGCGCGGGCGGTTACGGCGAGGCCTTTTGCCGCGATCATCTGCTGCCGATGGCTTCCGCGATCTGGTCGGCGCCGCCGCGCCAGATGCTCGACTATCCCGCCGCCGCGTTTATCCGATTCCATGCCAATCACGGCCTGTTGCAGATCGCCGACCGCCCGGAATGGCGGACCGTGGATGGCGGCAGCAAGGTCTATGTCGCGAAGCTCACGGAAGGCTTTTCCGATCGCCTCCGGCTCAATTGCGGCGCCGTTTCGGTGCGTCGCACCGCCGATGGCGTGGTCGTGCGTGACGGCAACAGCAATGCCGAACGCTTCGATCATGTGGTGCTGGCGGCACATGCCGATCAATCGCTGGCGCTGCTCGAGGATGCGGATGCCGCCGAGCGCAGCATCCTCGGCGCTTTCCGCTATAGCCGCAATCTGGCGGTTCTACATACCGACGCGCGCTTTATGCCGAAGCGGCGCGCGGCTTGGTCGAGCTGGAACTTCATCGGCAATCGCGACAGCGATGCCGCTGTCTGTGTGACCTACTGGATGAACCGACTGCAATCGATCCCCGGCGCCCAAGACATGTTTGTCACCCTCAATCCGCCGGAGCCACCCCATGCCGGCACGCTCCTGCATAGCGAAGTCTACGAGCACCCGATCTTCGACACCGCGGCGCTCCTCGCGCAATCAAAAGTGTGGTCGCTGCAGGGACGTGGCAATACCTGGTTTTGCGGCGCTTATTTCGGCGCCGGCTTCCACGAAGACGGGCTGCAGTCCGGTCTTGCCGTCGCTGAGGCGCTCGGCGGCGTACGGCGGCCCTGGAACGTCGCCAACGAGTCCGGCCGCATTCATCTGCCGCCGCAGAGCGCGGTGAGCGTCGCGGAGATGGCTTGATGACACCCGCTCAGCGCTTGCAATCAGCGCTCTATGTCGGCTCGGTGACGCACCGTCGGCTGTCGCCGCGCCGCCATCGCCTGCGCTATGGCGCATTCTGGATGTTGCTCGATCTCGATGAGACCGACACGCTGGACAAGCGACTTTCGCTATTCTCGCACAATCGGTTCAACTTGTTCGGCTTTCGTGATATCGATCACGGCGACGGCAAATCAGCATCGCTACGTACATACGTCGATCGCACGCTCTTTGAACACAATATCGACTGCCGCGGCGGTCGCATTGCGTTGCTCTGCATGCCTCGAATTCTCGGCTACGTTTTCAACCCGCTCAGCGTCTATTTCTGCCACCGCGCCGACGGCTCGCTCGCCGCCCTGCTGTACGAGGTGCGCAACACCTTCGGTGAGATGCACAGTTATCTTTTGCCAGTCTCGGGCGAAACACCAGTCGTGCATCAGCATTGCGCCAAAGAGTTTTACGTCTCGCCATTTCTCGATATGAACATGACCTATGAATTCCGCGTTGTACCGCCAGACGCGCGCGTTTCGGTGGTCGTCGCAGTCGACGACAAAAGCGGCCCGGTCCTGGTCGCGTCTCTCACCGGCGCAAGGCAGGTGCTAACCGATCGGGCGCTGGCTGCGATTTTCCTCAAGTTGCCGCTGCTGACATTGAAGGTAATGGCTGCGATTCATTGGGAAGCGCTGAAGATCTGGTGGAAGGGCATGAGGTATTATCCGCGTCCGCCGGCGCCGCTCCATAAGGTAACGATGGCTCCTGTCGCGGGAGGCGCGGAAGCACGATGAGTTCTTTCGATACAGTCGATCGCGGGATCGCCGCGCCGCGGCTTGGGCGCCTGATCCGCGCGCTGGTCCCGCAGCCGTGTTTCGGCTCGCTGCGGGTTGTGATGCCGGGTGGCGAACGCGTTGAATTTCGCGGTTCACTGGCCGGGCCGGAGGCAGTGGTGGTGCTGAAGCATTGGCGCGCCCTGTGGCGATTGGCGCGCGGCGGCGAAGTCGGTTTCGCCGAGGCCTTCATCGACGGCGACTGGACGACGCCTGATCTGACACGGCTCCTTGAGTGGGCCTTGCGCAACGAGAAGGTGTCGGGGGCGTATCGCGGGCACGCCGGCGCGCGGCTGATGCGTCGCCTCGCCCATGGCCTTCGCGTCAATACAAAGCGCGGCAGCCGCCGAAATATCGCCGCGCACTACGATCTCGGCAACGACTTTTACCGGCTATGGCTCGATCGTAGCATGAGCTATTCCTCCGCGGTGTTCGCGGGGCCCCATGAAACACTGGACGACGCGCAGCAGCGCAAGCTGGACCGCATCGTCGCGTTGCTCGACAATCCTGAAGGTGCGGATGTGCTCGAGATCGGCTTCGGTTGGGGCGGCGTGCTGGAACGGTTGATCGGCGCGCATCGCTGCCGGATGACCGGTTTGACGTTGTCGACCGAACAGCTCGTTTTTTCACGGGCGCGTCTTGACAGGCTTGGGCTCTCGGAATGGTCGGATTTGCGGTTGCAGGACTATCGCGATGTCGAGGGACAGTTCGATCGCATCGTGTCGATAGAAATGCTGGAAGCGGTCGGCGAACGGTACTGGCCGACGTACTTTGACAAGCTGCGCGCGTGCCTGAAGCCGGGTGGCACCTGCGTGCTGCAGGTCATTACTATCGACGAAGCGCGGTTCGACGATTACCGCTCCAACCCGGATTTCATCCAGGCCTACATCTTTCCGGGCGGCATGCTTCCGACCAAGGCGGTGGTGCACGCGGCGGCGACTGCCGCAGGTTTCACGCTCGGCGCCGAAGAATCGTTCGGTCTGTCCTATGCCAGAACGCTGCGCGAGTGGCGCGAGCGCTTCCTGGCGAAGGCGGCTGAGATCGCGGCGCTCGGCCTCGACGAACGCTTCCGGCGCATGTGGGAATACTACCTGGCTTATTGCGAAGCAGGCTTTCTATGCGGCGCAGTTGATGTCAGCCTTTATCAGCTCCGCGGTTAAGCGCAGATCTCGCAGTTCCTTGAAAAGGATCTGCATCTAGTCAACTCTTTCCGAAATTTCTCGCTCGCTGCGACGTCACCGCGAAATCGCTCGATTGAAAATGCGCCGAGCGGCGTAGGCGTCGTGCCGTCGATGATCATCTCCGACAGACACAAACCGACGCCGGGGCCGATCTGAAAGCCATGTCCGCAGAAACCGAAGGCGTGGATAAGACCGGGCGTCGTCGCGCTCGGCCCGATGATCGGGATCATGTCTGGCAAATAGGCTTCGATGCCCGACCAGACGCGGATGACGTGGGCATGCTGCAGCTTCGGAATCAACGCCGTGAGATGGCGCATTCCGGCGAGCGTCTTGAACGGCGGCACCGGCGCCTTGTTGGCGACCGGATCCGACGCGGTGCGCGGATAACCCGTGAGGATGACGTTGCCGCGCGGGATCTGCCGGGCAATGACGGTGCCGTCGATGGTCTGCACCGATGGCCGCAGGAAATAGGGAAGCGGCTCGGTGACGAATTGCGGCGGCCCGGCCGGGAAGGTCGGTGCGGTTTCGCCGAAGTCCGCCGCGATCTGCGCGCCCCAGGCGCCGGCGGAATTGACCACCTGACCGCAATCGATCGTCAGTTCTGTCTCGGTCCGGAGTTCGAATGAGCCGCCGCGGGCGACGATCTCCTGCACGCGGCAGTTCTCGATGATCGTGGCGCCGAGCGCCTTGGCGGCGCGCGCAACCGCCGGCGACACCAGGCGCGGATTGGCGGTGGCGTCGCGCGGCGAATAGGTTGCGGCCACGGCCTTGCCGCTGATCCACGGAAAGCGCTTCGCCAGGGCGGCGCCGTCGAGTCGCTCGATCGCCAGACCATTGGCCTCGGAAACCTCGGCGTAATGATGCAGCGCCTCGGTCTCCTTGTCGTCATAGGCGCAATAGAGATGGCCAGTCGGATCGAACTCGCATCGATCGCCAATGAGGTTCTCGAGATCCTCCCACAGCGCCTGTGCCCGCATCGACAGCGGATACTGCGCGGGATGCCGGCCCTGCAGGCGCAGATTGCCAAAGTTCACGCCGCTCGATTGCGCGCCGATATAGCCCTTGTCCAGCAGCGCCACCTTGCGGCCGCGCTTCGCCAGAAACAGCGCGGTCCAGGTTCCAATCAGTCCGCCGCCGACGACGGCGGCATCCACGGTCAAGCGAGTCATGGTTCGGAGCCCGCCGCGAGCGCGATGGGCTTGATCGGCGCCTGTCCGCGCAAACGGCCAGCCGCGGTGCCGGAGCAATGCGCCGCCTCGGCGACGATCTCCTGCAGCGCGGGACCGCAGACGCGACCCTGGCATCGCCCCATGCCGCAGCGGGTGATCGCCTTTACCCGGTTGATCTCGACCGGCGCGAACTCGCGGCGCATCGCGGTGCGTACGTCGCCGACCGAGACATCTTCGCAGCGGCAGAGCGTCAGATCGTCCGGCAACTGGCGGATCATGTGTCGTGGCCAAGCGAATGCGCCGGCGAGGCCGCGCTGGAAGGCGCGCAGCCGGGACACCGTGCGACGGAGGCCTTGCATTGTTGAGATCGGGACTGCGATTTGCAGATCAGTCAGCACAGCACAGGCGGCGAGCGCGCCGGATGCTTCAGCAGCATCGGCGCCGCCGATCGCGGCGCCGTCGCCGGCTAGATAGAGATTGTCGGCAGCACGGCCGTCCGCGTCTGTCACCGGCAGCCACAGATTGAACAGCGCGTCGTAAGCGAAACGCGCGCCGGCGAGGTCCGCCAGTTGCGTCTCCGGCTTCAGGCCATAGCCGAGCGCCACCGCGTCACAGGCGATCGTTCGCTCCCGTCCCGATGCTGTCGTGACGCGGACGCCTTCGACACGCGTTGCGCCTTCGATCGCGATCGACGTGACGCCGGACAGAATCGGCGTGCCGCTGGCCAGGGCCTGAGCCTGGTAGGCGATGCCGCGCATCAAGGTGCGCGGCGATTTGGCCAGCGTCGGCAGTTCGCGGATCTTGTTCTTCAGCGGCGTCGTGTCGGCGATTAACGCGATCTCGGCGCCCATCTGCCGGTATTGTTTCGCGGCGAGCGTCAGCAGCGGCGACGAACCGACGAAGGCGACGTGCCGACCGATCAGGCAGCCCTGATCCTTCAGCGCGATCTGCGCGCCGCCCAGCGTGAAGACGCCAGGGAGAGTTGCGCCCGGGAGCGGCGCCACCTTGTCCATGGCGCCGGTCGCGAGGATGAGCTTATCGAAGGTCTGTGTCGAAGGCCGGCCGTCGCTGATAAGATAGAGCATATTGCCGTCGATGGCCCAGACCAGCGTGCGCGGCCGGTAGTCGATCTTGTCGTGCAGCGCGTCGAAGTCGCGATGCAACGCTTCGTATTTTCCGTACTCGCTACCCATCAGCCGCTTGATGTCGAGCGACAGCGCGGGCGGAGGGCGTCGATAGCCTTGTCCGCCCGCCAACCGCGCCTCGTCGATGACAATCGGCCGCAGTCCGTGTTCGACCAGTGTGCAGGCGGCGCGAATGCCGGCGGGACCGGCGCCGACGATGACGACACTGCTCACGCGACGTCACCCTTTTGCCGGACCTGAGAGACGACGGCCATGCCGTCCTCGACCAGCGTCGTGCAGGCGCGCAACCGGCGGCCGTCGGCGAGTTCGACCCAGCAATCCTGGCACGCGCCCATCAGGCAGAAGCCGGCGCGCCGGCCGCCGTCGAATTCGTGCTGCCGCAGCGAACCGCGCGTCGTGAGCAACGCCGCGAGCAGGCTTTCGCCTTCCCGGGTGGCAATGACTTCACCATCGAAGCTGATACTGACCGGGCGTGACGCGTGCTGCGCAACACGGTGAAACTGGACCCGTCCGACGGTGTCTCGCATCTGGCCGCTGCGATGGTCCGGCATGATACCTCGGCTCGATTGCGATTTATCGTATAGCAATAAGATTTATCGAATTGTGCAAGCTCGCTAGAAGCCTTGTCAAGCAGGCGCGATAGCTGACTACGTCCTGGAAATCGCGTGCGCGGTCGCCATGACGAGAGACGAAAATTTCGTCACGACCTCGTCCGGCTCGTAACGCGAACGCGATGTCGCGATGTTGACCGCACCTTCTGGATATCCCTTTGGATCGAGGATCGGCGCCGCGATTGATGCGTCGCTGTGATAAAACTCTTCGAATGCCGTTGCGTAGCCCTGCAACGCCGATTGCTTCAGCTTTCGGATGAGATCGGATTTCTTTGACGTCGTCCCGGGCGCGTACGCCTTGAGTTCGCTCTTGTCGAGAACGGCGATGGCTTCCGCTTCCGGCAAGCGCGACAGGATGGCGACGCCGGGGGCCGTGCAGAACGCTGGCATACGCGTGCCTATGGTGACGTCGGTGTTGAGCATATGCCGGCTGACGAAGCGGGTGACGAACACGATTTCAGTGCCATCCAGCATGGTCAAATTGACGGTTTCCTCGGTCTCCTTACTGAGGTGGAGAAGATAAGGCATCGCCTTATCCACCAGCCGGCTCGCACGCAGGAAGTGATGACCGAGGTCGAGCGATTTCACCGTCAGCTCAAAATGTTTCGTGTCCGGATTCTTATGCAGGTAACCGAGCCTCGTCAGCGTATGCGTGAAGCGTTGGGCGGATGATACATCGAGACCCGCGGCGGCCGCGATCTGCGACAGGCCGAGCGCTTGGTGATGCCGGTCGAAGACAGACAGCACGCGAAACGCCTTCTCGACGGAGGCCACCATCAGCGGGTCCGACGCCTTGCCGTCTGCTTCGCTTGTGACGCCCTTTAATTGCGGCTTCCGCGCTGTCGCCATTCCGGCCTCCGTTATTCAACCCGCGGCCAAAGGAACTGGCCGGAGAATCTGGTTGACAACATAACTGGCATACTCGAACATTCAATAAAACTTATCGCATAGCAATAAATCG
Organism: Pseudolabrys sp. Root1462; assembly: GCF_001426945.1. Taxonomy (GTDB): domain Bacteria; phylum Pseudomonadota; class Alphaproteobacteria; order Rhizobiales; family Xanthobacteraceae; genus Pseudolabrys. The sequence goes on from NZ_LMFS01000001.1 coordinate 330,493, forward strand.
TTTTCGGAGGTTGTTTGATGGAAAGCTTCGTCCTTTCCGAGATCCGCGGCCGCGTTGGGGTCATCACGCTCAACCGTCCCGAGGTTCTCAATGCCTGGAACGCCCCGATGCGGGCCCGGCTCGTCGAGGTGTTCGATGAGATGGAAAAGGACGAGGCAGTGCGCGCCATTATCCTGACCGGCGCGGGAGATCGGGCGTTTGGCGCAGGGCAGGACCTCAACGAAACCAAGACCTTCGATCCCGATCGTGCAGAGCTTTGGATTGGAGAATGGGAGAGGCTCTACGATCGCATCCGTTCATTGTCGAAGCCGGTGATCGCGGCGCTCAATGGTGTCGCCGCCGGCTCCGCCTTCCAAGTTTCGCTCCTATGCGATTTCCGCATCGGCCATCCGGGCGTGACGATGGGCCAGCCGGAGATCAATTCAGGCATCGCCAGCACCACCGGCCCCTGGATCATGCGCGAAATTATTGGCCTCGCGCGGACGATCGATTTGACCTTGTCGGGCCGTATGATGGACGCGGAAGAGTGCCTCCGCATCGGCGTGATGAACCGCGTCGTGCCGCAAGATCAGGTGATGACGGCCTCGCTCGCCCTGGCGAGCGAGCTGGCGGACAAGCCGCCGGTCGCGATGCGGCTAAACCGCGCGCGCTTCCGCGAAGTCACCGAAGCGGGATTCCGCGATTGCCTTGCGGCTGGCATCCGCAACCAGCGCGAAGCTTACGCAACCGGCGAGCCGGCGCGAATGATGGAGGCGTTCCTGGCGAAAAGGGCGGCCCGCAAAGGCTGACCCTGAGTCGGCCCTTGGCTGATCCGTTGCCGTTGAAAGTGTGAAACCTGTCCCTGGATGGAGAAGTGAAATGCTTGACAAGAAGATCAGCAGGCGCCGCCTGCTTCAGAGCTCGAGTATCGTCGCCGCTTCCACTCTCGTCGCGCCATCCTTGATCGGGCGCGCCGCGGCTGCCGGCGTGCAATTGACGGTCGCCGATCCCGGCGGTCCGTTCGGTCCGGCATTCCGTGCGGCATTCTACGATCCGTTCGAGAAGGCAACCGGCAACAAGATCGTCAACGTCGCCCGCGAAGCCGAGCCGACCGCACAGTTCAAGGCCATGGTCGATACCAAGTCCTATACTTGGGACGTGTGCACTCTCACGCTGTCGGCGCGCGACATTCTCGCCAAGCAGGGCCTGCTGGAGCCGATCGGCTTCTCGCATGCCGACGCGCCGCAACTAATGCCGCAGGCGATCAATGAATTCTTCATGGGGACCGACGTTTACTCCACTGTTTTTGCCTACCGCACCGACAAGGTGAAAAAGGCGCCCGCGAGCTGGAAGGACTTTTTCGACGTCGAGAATTTCCCTGGCCGTCGCGCGCTGCGCAAGAATCCGATCGACACGGTTGAACAGGCGCTTCTCGCCGACGGTGTGCCGCTCGATAAGTTGTATCCGCTTGATGTCGCGCGCGCCTTCAAGGTGCTCGATAAGATCAAGCCGCACATCGCGGTCTGGTGGACGGGCGGCGCCCAATCCACTCAACTTCTGCAGAGCGGAGAAGTAGACCTGATTCCCGGCTGGAACGCCCGCTTCCAGGCGGCGATTGACGGGGGTACGCCCGCCAAGATCGTGTGGAATCAGGGCCTCTACTCGATCGAAGGTTGGAGCATTCCGAAGGGCTGCCCTAAGGCCGACGCCGCGCGCGCCTTCATCAAGTTCTGCTCGCAGGCGCAACAGCAGGCGATCTACACTGAGAAGCTCGCCTACGGGCCGACGAACCTCGATGCCTACAAGTCGATCCCGGCCGACCGCGCCGCCCATCTGCCGACGTCACCGCAGAATCTGAAGCAGATGGCGATCGCTAACGAAGACTGGTGGAGCGCGAACCGTTCGGCTGTGACCGAGAAGTTCAATAGCTGGCTGCTGGCTTGAGAGCCTCAAAGAACGTGTCTGTCGCAAACGATACGAAGATGAACGGAGCTCGTGCCGATGCCAAGCTGGTCGTAGATCAGCTTGGCAAACGCTACGGCTCCGTCACAGCGCTGGAGCCGACGACGATCAGCGTTCCGCAGGGTGAATTGCTCACCCTGCTGGGACCGTCCGGCTCCGGCAAGACCACCTTGCTGCAATTGATCTGCGGCCTGACCCCGGCCAGTAGCGGCCGAGTAATCATCGACGGCCGCGACCAGTCTGCGACGCCAGTCTATAAGCGTGATATTGGTCTCGTCTTTCAGCATTACGCATTGTTTCCGCACTTAACGGTGTACGAAAACGTGGCGTTTCCGCTGAAGATGCGCGGCCAGCCGGCCGCCGAGATTGTCAGGCGCGTCGGCGAGGCGCTCGACATGGTGCATCTAGGACACCTCGCGGAGCGCTTCCCGCGCGAACTGTCTGGCGGTCAGCAGCAGCGCGTCGCGCTGGCGCGATGCTTTGTCTATCAGCCTTCGGTCATCCTGATGGACGAACCCTTGGGTGCGCTCGACAAGAAGCTACGCGAGCACATGCAGATCGAAATCAAACGGCTGCATCGCGAAAGCGGCGCGACAATTGTCTATGTCACGCACGACCAGGAGGAAGCGCTGGCGCTATCCGATCGGATCTGCCTGATGAACCACGCCAAGGTCGAACAGGTCGGCACGCCTCGGGAAATCTACGAGAGTCCAAAAACCGCTTTCGCCGCGGATTTCATCGGCATTTCAAATATCCTGCGCGGCAAGTTCCTCAACGGTGCTCGGACGACGCTGAACACGGCGTTCGGCAATTTCACCGTACCGGCAGGCTCCGCCTGCGCTGGGGAAAGCGCCGCGCTGGTCGTGCGTCCCGAACATATGCGGCTGGGCGTGCGTGGCGACAATGCCATCAAGGGCGTCGTGACCGAAATCGTCTACGCCGGTTCGGAAACGCGGATCATCGCCAGATTGAACGAGGAGGCGCAACTCACCCTTCGGCTGCCGCAGGGCGAGGCGCCACCAAGGCTTGGACAGCAGATCGACGTCTCGTGGGAGCGCGATCTGGCTGTTTTGGTGCCATGACCACGACGCTTGACACCATGCCCGTGTCACGGATGCGCAGCCGGGCCCTGCACCCGTACTGGCTCGCGGCGCCAGGTATCGTGTTCCTGGCGATTTTTTTCGTCTATCCCGTACTCAAATTGATGGGGCTAAGCGTTGTCGGAGCCGACAACAGCTTCAGCCTGGCGGCGTTCTCGCGGATTGGTCACACGGACGTTTATCTGCGCGTCCTCGCTGTGACCTTCCGCATCTCGCTCGACACGGCGATTTATTCGCTGCTGCTGGGCTACCCGCTGGCCTACTGGTTGGCTGGCCGGCCCGATCGGCAGCGCGGAAAACTACTGATTTTCGTCACGGTCCCATTCTGGACCAGCTATCTGGTCAAGACTTTCGCTTGGATGATCATCCTCGGTCATACAGGCGTCATCAACACGGTAGGCACCCAGCTCGGCCTCTTCGGCCAGCCGCTCGAAATCCTGCATAACCGGACCGGAGTCATGATCGGCATGGTCCATGCCATGGTGCCGCTTGCAGTCATGACTATGCTGCCGGTTATGACGAGCATCGACCGACGGCTCGTCTCCGCAGCGCAGACGCTCGGCGCCACGCCGGTTCGCGCCTTCTGGCTCGTTTATTTCAAGCTGTCACTACCGGGCGTCACGGCCGCGGGCCTTCTAATCTTCATTTCGTCGCTCGGCTTCTTCATCGTTCCAGCCTTCCTGGGTGGACGGCAGGACACCATGCTCGCGCAGCTCATCATCACCCAAGTGCAGGAGATGCTGAACTGGTCCTTTGCCGGCGCACTGTCGGTACTGATGGTTGGTACCGCGCTCGTTGCCTGTCTGGTCTACGACAAGTTCTTCGGGCTCTCGACCATCTCCGGCGGCACCGTGCGGGAGAATAAAAGCTGGCTCCGGCAAGTCGGCCTTGCCATTCTCGGCGGCGTCGCCGCCGCGGTCGATATGATCGCCAAGCCATTCGGTCGGCTACTTGGTGGCAGGCACATTCTATCCATCGTCTCGTGGACAATCATTGCATTCTTGGTGCTGCCGACGCTTCTGGTGATCCCCCTAGGCTTCACCAGCTCGTCGTTTCTGGAGTTTCCGCCGCCGGGTTACTCTTGGCAATGGTTCAGCACTTACTTCAACTCTCCGGTCTGGATTTCAGCGACCGTCCGCTCCTTCGGCGTAGCAGCCGCGACTGCCGTCCTTGCCACCTGCGTCGGCGGGCTTGCCGCCTTAGCGCTTGCCTATGGTCGTGGCCGTTGGAGTGGCCCGATTTTTGCGTTCTTCCTGGCGCCGATGATCGTGCCGCGCATCGTCATCGCTGTCGGCATGTTCTATCTCTTCGCAAACCTCGGCCTGGTGGCCAGTAATATTGGCCTCGTCATCGGCCATACGGTCCTGGCCATTCCGTTCACGATGGTGACCGTCGCCGCGACCCTCAAGACCTACGACACACGGCTCGATCAGGCGGCGGCGACGCTCGGCGCCAACCGGCTCCGGACGCTGTTCGGCGTTACTATGCCGCTGATCAAAGGCGGGCTGGTCGCCGCTCTCCTGATCGCCTTCATCACCTCATTCGACGAACTAACGATTGCGATTTTCGTCAGCGGCGGCATTACCACGACGTTGCCGAAACAGATGTGGGACGACATGATCTTGCAGCTCAATCCGACCCTGGCGGCCGTCTCGGTGACCGTCTTCGTCGTGGTGACCTCGCTGCTCATCATTGCCGAACGCTTTCGTCGCTCGTCGTCACAAAATCTCTAGGAATTCTGATGGTTCTGAACAGCGACGGTTTCGTGGGTCTTTTGCGGACCCGTGCGACTGATGATCCTGACGGTGTTTACGCGCGGTTCAACGGCGAATCCGTGACCTTCTCGGCGCTCGACCGTCAGGCTTCGAGTTTCGCTCGCGAACTGCGGGCGCGCGGCGTCAGGCGCGGCGAACGCGTCGCCGTGATGATGCGCAATGGCATCGAAGCCATTGCAGTTATTTTTGGGCTGGCGAAAGCGGGCGTCGCCTGGATTCCGGTGAATGTGCAGCAGCGCGGGCAAGGGCTTGCTTACCTGCTGTCGCATCCCGAACCCCGCCTGATCGTTGTCGATCATGATCTCGCGGCGGTGGTGAAGGAAACGCTGCCGGAGGCCGATCGCGCGCCGCTCCTCATTCACGGCTCCGCGGGCGAATTATCGGGCATTCTCTCCACGGGGCATGGCTTCGGCGAGGTGACACCGAGTGCGGACGAAGTGTTCGCGATCATGTACACGTCCGGCACAACAGGGCGGCCGAAAGGCGTCATCGTTTCGCACCGGATGATTCGGCTTGCCACCGAGGCTGTGTGCCTCGTCGCAGCGGTAAAGCCGGGCGATGTGTTTTTCGTTTGGGAGCCGCTTTATCACATCGGTGGCGCTCAGCTCCTGCCTCTGCCGCTGCTGCGTGATGTCGTCCTCGCAATGGTCGATCGCTTTAGCGCCAGCCGGTTCTGGGACCAGGTGCGGCAAGAAAAGGCGACGCATATCCATTATCTCGGCGGCATCCTGCAGATGCTGCTCAAGCAGCCGCCGAAAGAGGACGACAAGGAACATCGTGTACGTATTGCCTGGGGTGGCGGCTGTCCGCTCGAGGTGTGGCGGCAGTTTCGCGACCGTTTCGGAGTAGAAATTCGGGAATGTTACGGCATGACCGAAGCCTCCAGCATCACAACATTCAACGATGAAGGTTTAGTCGGCGCGGTGGGGCGCCCGCTGCCCTGGTTCACCGTCGAGCTCATGAATTCGACAGGACGCCCGGCCGCGGCAGGCGAGCGCGGTGAGATCGTAGTCCGCACCGATCTCCCGGGGGCACTGTTCTCCGGCTACCTCAACGATCCGGAATCGACGGCGCGCGCGCTTAGGGACGGTGCGCTTTTCACTGGCGACAGCGGCTCGTTCGACGCTTCCGGTAACCTGATTTTCCACGGCCGCATTACCGATAGCGTCCGGTGCCGCGGCGAGAACGTTTCGGCCTGGGAGGTCGAGCACGTCGCTGCCGAATATGAGGCAGTGGAAGACTGCGCGATGATCGGCGTTGAAGCCGACGTCGGCGAGCAGGATATCAAGCTTTTCGTCAAGCCGAAAGCGGGATGGAAGATCGACCCTGTCGCCCTGTCGCTGTGGCTGCGCGATCGTCTCGCGTCTTATCAAAACCCGCGTTACATCGCCGTCGTGGATGAGTTCGAGCGCACGGCGAGCCAGCGCATCATGAAGCATAAGCTCTCGAAGCGGCGAGACGATTGCTTTGATCGTGCCGCTCTTGTGGAGCGTTGACCGTGACACCCATCGACATTCTGATGAGCGGAACCGGCTCATTTGCCGCCCGTATCGTCTTCGATATCGCGGCCACCGCGAAGCGGTCCGTCCGCGTGCGCATCGCCGGACGCAACCGCGCGCGGCTCGAATGGCTGACCACGGCATCCAATGCGCGCGCGAAAATCTTCGGCACGCCGGCGCGGTTCGATTGCGCGGAAGCCGATCTGCTGTCGGTCGATGCCGCAGGCGAGTTGCTTGCCGCAGCGCGACCTCGCTTGATCGTTCAGGCGGCCTCGGTGCAGACGTCGTCGGTGATTGCGCAGAAAGGAAACGCCTGGTCAGCGCTCGTGGCTGAAGGTGGCCTGAGCGCCACGGCGATTTTCCAGACGGTCATCAGCCGCAACGTCGCCAAAGCGATCAAGGCAACTGGGCAAGACGCAGCTTTGATCAACTGCTCGTTTCCCGACGTCGTCAACGGCGTGCTGGCGGCGATGGGGTACCCGATCCTCTGTGGCACCGGCAACGTCGCGATCCTGTCCAGCGTGTTTGCCGGATCGGCAGCCGTTCCGGACGGCGCGGACCTCAAGGTTCTGTCGCACTATCAGAACCTGATGGCGTATCGCCGACCGGCGAGCGAACGCAGCGGCGACACCGCCCGTGTCTGGATCGACAACCGCGAGGTCGGCGACGTCTTTGCGTGCTTCGCCGGGGTGAAACTCACGCCTGAGCCTGTCATCGACATTTCCGGCGCCAGTGGCGTCCCGTTGATGCTGGCCTATGTCGCCGGCGAACGGTGGCGCGGGCATGTGCCCGGGCCGAATGGGCTGCCCGGGGGCTATCCGGTTGCACTCGAAGCTGGTGAATTGAAGCTAGATCTGCCACCGAACCTGAGCCGCGATGCTGCGATCAGGTGGAACGAGACATTCGAGCGACGCAGCGGTTTGGTCGTCGAAGGTGACCGCGCAGTCTATACCGGCCGTCTGCAGGAGTGTATTCGCGCGCACGATCCGGCATTGGCGAATGGTTTCAAGTTGAGCGATTTCGATCGCGTTATTGAAGAAATGGCGCTGTTCCGTGACAGGCTCAGTATTCCTTAGCCGACATCGAGCTTTGCTGATTCAGGAACAACGCTTGGACCTGAGCATCCGCGCTTCAAGAGTGAAGTTATGCCTCTGATATGATACTGAATCGGGAGTAGCGCCGCGGCGGGCCGCAGAGGCGCATGTCGCCAGCGGCGGCTTCTGAGACTACGCACAATCCAGCCAGAGAACGGACACAACGTGACGCAAATCTCGACCCAAACCGAAGTTCGCAGCATCCTCGATCAGCTCGGCGTGGCGCCGGTGCAGACCCAGGGCGGCACGCTCAATGTCGTCTCGCCGGTGGATGGTGCGGTCGTCGCCTCGGTGCCTGAAACGACCGCGGCCGAAGCGGCCAAGCTGATCGCGCAAGCGCACGAAGCCTATCTCGTCTGGCGCGCCGTGCCGGCGCCGCGGCGCGGCGAGTTCGTCCGCGTGCTCGGCGAGGAGCTGCGCGCCGCCAAGCCGGCGCTCGGCCGGCTGGTCAGCCTTGAGGTCGGCAAGTCGCCGTCCGAAGGTTTGGGCGAAGTGCAGGAGATGATCGACATCTGCGATCTGGCAGTCGGTCAGTCTCGCCAGTTGTACGGCCTTGTCATCCAGTCGGAGCGCGAGGACCATCGCCTGACCGAACAGTGGCATCCGGCTGGCGTTGTCGGCGTCATCTCGGCGTTCAACTTCCCGGTTGCGGTGTGGTCGTGGAACGCGGCACTCGCCTTCATCTGCGGCGACTCCGTCGTGTGGAAGCCGTCGGAGAAGGCGCCGCTGACGGCGCTGGCGGTCGCGGCGATCATGGCGCGAGCCGCCGAAAAATTCGGCGGCGTGCCGAAGGGCCTGCTGACGATGCTGATAGGCGGCCGCGACATCGGCGAAGTGCTGGTGGACGATCCGCGCGTGCCGGTCGTCTCCGCCACTGGCTCCACGCGCATGGGCCGCATCGTCGGCGAGCGCGTAGCGCGCCGCTTCGGCCGCGCCATTCTCGAGCTCGGCGGCAACAATGCTTCGATCGTAACTCCGTCGGCCGATCTCGATCTCACTTTGCGCGCGGTCGCATTCGGCGCCATGGGCACCGCCGGTCAGCGCTGCACTACGATGCGCCGTCTGATCGTCCATGAGGGCGTCTATGACAAGCTCGTGCCGAAGCTGGCCTCGGTTTACAAGTCGATCTCAATCGGCAATCCGATCACTTCGGATGCGCTGGTCGGTCCGCTGATCGACGGCCGCGCATTCGAATCGATGCAGGCAGCGCTGGCGGCGGCGAAGAAGGCCGGCGGCGTAGTGCATGGCGGCGAGCGCGTCGACGTCAACGGGCCGAAGTCGTTCTACGTGCGGCCGGCGCTGGTTGAAATGCCGTCGCAAACCGAGACGGTGTGCGAGGAAACCTTCGCGCCGATCCTCTACGTACTGAAGTACAAGGACCTCGACGAAGCCATCGCGCTGCATAACGGTGTGCCGCAGGGCCTATCGTCTTCCATCTTCGGGACCGACATTCGCGAAATCGAAACCTTTCTGTCGGCGCGCGGCTCCGACTGCGGCATCGCCAACGTCAACATGGGCACCTCGGGCGCAGAAATCGGCGGCGCTTTCGGCGGCGAAAAGGAAACCGGCGGCGGCCGCGAGAGCGGTTCCGACGCGTGGAAAGCCTATATGCGCCGGCAGACCAGCGCGGTGAATTACGGCCGCAAGCTCCCACTCGCGCAGGGCGTCAAGTTCGACATCTGAGGCGAGGGTAGGCGCATGAACATGATGGCGACGAGCGCACCGAAGGCGGCGTTTCACATCGCGCCGCGGCTCGCCGCCATGGGTGTGTCCAAGATCTTGGCAATCACGGACAAGGCGGCCGCGCTCAAGCGAGCTGGCCGGCCAATGATCGTGCTCGGCGCTGGCGAGCCCGACTTCGAGACGCCGCAGCACATCAAGGACGCGGCGATGCGCGCCATCGCCGGCAACCAGACGCGCTACACCGTGCTCGACGGTTCGCCCGAATTGAAGGAAGCGGTGCGCCGCAAGTTTGAGCGCGAGAACGGCCTCGTTTACGCCCAAGACGAAATCACCTGCAGCGCCGGAGCGAAGCAGGTGCTGTTTAACGCCTTCATGGCGACCTTGGCCGACGGCGACGAAGTCGTGATCCCGGCGCCGTACTGGACCAGCTATAGCGATATCGTCGCCATTGCCGGCGGTGTGGCGGTGACCGTGCCGTGCGGTGCTGAATCCGGTTTCCGCTTGACGCCGGAACAGCTCGAGGCGGCGATCACGCCGAAGACGCGCTGGCTGCTGCTCAACTCGCCGTCCAACCCGACCGGCGCCGCCTATCGCCGCGAGGACCTCGCAGCTTTGGCCGACGTGCTGCGCCGCCATCCCGGTGTCTGGGTGATGTCGGACGACATGTATGAACACATCACCTATGACGATTTCGCATTCACGACCTTTGCCCAAGTCGCGCCGGACCTGAAGGACCGCACGCTGACTGTGAACGGGGTGTCCAAGGCCTACGCCATGACCGGCTGGCGGCTTGGATATGGCGGCGGGCCGGCGGCGCTGATCAAGGCGATGTCGATCGTGCAGAGCCAATCGACCTCGTGTCCGTCGTCGATCAGCCAGGCGGCGGCAATCGCCGCGCTCGACGGCCCGCAGGATATCGTCGCCGAGCGCCGGCTGGCGTTCCAGAAGCGGCGCGACCTCGTCGTGAATGGGCTCAACGCCATCCCCGGCATCCGCTGCATCCGGCCGCAGGGTGCGTTCTACGTGTTCGCGACGTGCGCGGGCAAAATCGGCACGGTGACGCCGGACGGCGGTCCGATCCAGACCGACGGCGATTTCTGCGACTATGTCATGGACGCCGATGTCGCCATGGTGCCGGGCTCCTGCTTCGGCCTCGCGCCTTATTTCCGCATTTCCTATGCGACCTCGGAGGCGGAACTGACCGAGGCGCTGCACCGCATCGCGGCGGCGTGCGCGAAGCTCAAGCGGCCCTAGGCGAGGCGGATGTCGCTCAGGCGCCGCGCGCCGAGCATGCCCATGGTCGCGCTGAGCTGCTGATGCAGCAGGTCCAGCACGCGACTGGCGCCCGGCGCGCCGCCAATGGCGACGCCGTATAGCGTGGCGCGGCCGATCATGACGCCTTTGGCGCCGAGAGCGATGAAGCGGGCAATATCGGCGCCACGGCGCACGCCGCTGTCGGCGAGAATCTCGATCTTGTCACCGACCGCGGCGACGATTGCCGGCAGCACATCGGTCGGGCCTGGGGCGCAATCGAGATTGCGGGCGCCGTGGTTCGACACCACGATGCCGTCGACGCCGTGGTCCAGCGCGGTTCGGGCATCCTCGACGGTGAGGATTCCTTTGAGGATCAGCTTGCCCTTCCAGCGGCGGCGCAGTAGCCGCACATCGTCCCAGGTGACGTCCGGCGCCAGATCGACCTCGGTGGACAGCGCTGTGCGGCCGAGCTTTGTACGGAATTCGTCCGGGTAATGCGCATAGGTTGGCACGCCGGAGGCAAGGATCGCGCGCAGCATGACGTCGAGCGTCCAGCGCGGATGCAGCACTAGGTCGATGCCGGCGCGTAGCGACGGCTTGAGCGGAATGCCGAAACCGTTGCGAATATTGTATTCCCGCACCGGGCCGACGGCGGTATCGACTGTGAGCACCAGCGCCTCGGCGCCGGCCTTTGCGGCGCGGTCGATCAGCGCCAGCGTGCGCTCGCGGCTCTTCCAGACGTAAAGCTGGAACCAGAGCCGCGCGCCGGACTCGTCGGCGATGCGTTCGATCGGTGTGATCGACTGCGTCGAAACGCAGAACGGGATGCCGGCCTGGGCCGCGGCCGTGGCGAGCGCGATCTCGCCGTCATGCCAGACCAGACCGGCGACTGCGGTCGGTGCGATAATCAATGGGCTCGGCTGCACGATGCCGAAAATCTCCGCTTCCGGCGATCGCTGGGTAATGTCGATCAGCACCGACGGCGCGAGCTTGATAGCGTCCAGCCCGGCGCGGTTGCCGGCGATCGCGACTTCGTCCTCGGTGCCGCGATCGATATATTCGAACAGGCCGAAGGGTAGTCGGCGTCTCGCGGCGCGGCGGGCATCCTCGACATTGAGGATGTGCCCAAATGCCGTCATAGCGGCAGGCTCGCGCCTTTGCCGGCGTCGCGGGCATGCTCGATGACGAGATGCGCCACAGCCAGATCGGCGATGGCAAAGCCGCGATAGCAGAACAGCGAGCGCGCCGTACCGGCCACAGGCTGGTCGACGCCGGCGATATGCACGAGATCGTTGCCAAAGCGCACCGTCGTCACAGGATCGCCGTTGATGTCATAAGGCGCTTTCGACTGCGCCAGGCTGTCCGTCACCAAAACGTCGAATGCGGGCAGGCTCTCCGGAATCCAGCTCCGCCCGGTATCGACGGCGCAGGCGAAGGCGGCCTTCTTCATGCGCCGCGCATCGAGGAAGGCCTTGAGCCCCGGCGCGCCGGGCACCATCGAAATGACGATGTCGCATTGCGCGAGAACGGCATCCGCATCACCAGTGACCGTGGCATCGAGGCCGCGCTGCGTGGCGGCCGCGGCAAGCGACTCGGCTGAACTGCGGCTGCGACTGAATGTGAACGCCTGCCTCAGCCCGGGATAGAGATCGAGAAAGGCAGCGAGGTGGGCATGAGCCTGCAGACCGGAGCCGATGAAGCCGATGCTCTTCGGGTTGGACGGCGCCATGCAGGACGCGGCGGCGGCCGACATCGCGGCGGTGCGCGTCAGCGTGACCTCGTTGCCGTCGAGTACCGCGATCGGCACGCCTGACTCGTAGTCACTGACGATGATCAGGCCGTTGATGCTGCGCGCAGTGCCGCCCGGCGGCACCGGCGCGATCGCCACCCACTTCAGCGTTGCGATGCCTTGCGTACTCGACGCCGCCGGCATCGCCTGAAAGCCATGGCCGGCACCGAGCATCAGCGCGCTCTTCGGCAGGCTCAGGTTCAAACCCGCGGCGTGGTCGCGAAACGCCTGCAGCACGATCCGCCGCGCATCACCCGGCGGAATGGCGAGGCTCTGCACATCGCGTTCGGACAGATAGAGGAGCGTTCCGCTCATCATGCGAACCGACGCGCGGAGAAGGGCGTTGCATCATAGCCGGGCTCGCGGCCGGCGATCAGGGCGGCGACCAGCTTGCCGCTGGCCGGCGCCTGGATCAGGCCGACATGTCCATGGCCGAAGGCGTGGAAGATATCCGGCGAACCGGAGGCCGCGCCGATGCAGGGCAGTCCGTCCGGAGTCGACGGTCGGTGGCCCATCCAGTAGTTGTCCGAACCGATACTCTTCTCGACCTGATCGGCCTTAGTGGCGAGGGCGGGAAATATGCGGCGCACATAATTGAGCAGAATCTTCGCGCGTCCCCAGTTCGGTGGCGCGTCGAGGGAGGCGAGCTCGACCTGGCCAGCGAGCCGCAAGCCTTGCGGCGTCCAGATCACGCCCATCTTGCCGTCGGACGGCATGAGGCCGGTCGGAATATCGAAGCCGGGATCGGGAATGACGACGTGATAGCCGCGCTCGGAGATCAACGGCACGTCGTCGCCGGCCTTGAGCGCGAGATCGCGCGAGCGCACACCGGCGGCGATCACGGCGCGGTCACAGGGCACGGGTTCGCCGTCAGTCAAGACCGCGGACAGACGGTTGCCGTTGAAGCTGAAGCCGGTCGCGCGCGCCTTTTTATGCGTCGCGCCGCGGCGCAGCGCCAACTGGAACAGCGCGCTGCAATAGGCGTTCGGATCGACGACCTGACCGCCGTCGTCGACCTGCATGCCGAGCGTATAGCTATCGTCAAGTTCGGGCACGCGCTGCCGCAGTTCGGCGGTTTCAACCTTTCGGAAACGGATGCCGAGGTTTTTGCGCAACTGCCACGCCTGGCTTTCCGCATCGATGTCGGCCTGTCCGGGATAGATGAACATCAGGCCGTTCTGGCGGATCAGTTTGGGATGTCCGGCTTCCTGCGCCAGCGCGGCATGGTCCTGCGCCGTGGTCCGGCTCAATTCGTAGCGCTGCGCGGCGCAGGCCTCGATCTGCTGCCAGGTGCGGCCGGCGAGCACGAAGCGGATGAGCCAGCCTGCGAGCGACGGCAGGTAGCGCCAGCGAATAATAAAGGGGCCGTTGGGGTCAAGCAGGAAGCCCGGGACCTGCTTCCAAAGACCGGGCGTCGACATCGGCAGCACGGAGCTTGGATTGAGCCAGGTGCCGTTGCCGTAGGAGGCCGCCTGCCGGCCGCCGGCTTCGTCCGGTTCTACGATGATGACGTCATGCCCATCGCGCTGCACTTCGAGGGCCGCGCAGAGCCCAACAATGCCGGCTCCGATAATGGCGATGGTCAGCTTGTTTTCGCTCGGCACGGTCACTGATTCTCAGCCACGGTTGTGGAAGTGGCTCAAGAATACACGAGTCGTCTCTTCTTTGGGATGGTCGATCACCTCCCGGGCCGGGCCTTCCTCGACGATGACGCCGTCGCGCATGAACAGGACGCGATCGGCGACCTCTCGGGCAAAGCCGATTTCGTGGGTGACAATGATCATTGTCATGCCATCGGCGGCGAGATCGCGAATGACGTTGAGCACTTCGCCGACCAGTTCGGGGTCGAGTGCCGAAGTCACCTCGTCGAAAAGCATCACCGCCGGCTCCATCGCCAAAGCACGGGCGATCGCCACGCGCTGCTTCTGGCCGCCGGACAGCTTGTTCGGATAGACATCGCCCTTGTCGCTGAGGCCAACCTTGTCGAGGAGCTTGCGGGCGACAGCTTCGGCCTTCGCCTTCGGCATTCGCTTCACCGATAGCGGGCCTTCCATCACATTCTGAACCACGGTCATATGCGGGAACAGGTTGAAGTGTTGGAACACCATGCCGGTGTTGGAGCGAAAGCGCGCCTGCTCGCGCGTGCTCGACAGCTTGGCATTGCCGTCGAAGGAGAAGGCATCGTCGCCGACCCGAATGCGGCCGCCTTCGGGAAGGACCAGCAGGTTGATGCACCGAAGCAGCGTCGATTTTCCAGAGCCCGATGGGCCGATAAGTGCCACGACGGAGCCCGCCTCAACCTTGAGATTGATGTCTCGCAGCACGGCGAGCGCGCCGAAGCTCTTGCGCAACGCGGAAATCTCGATTTTGCAGTTGTCCATCCGCGCCTCAGTTGCTTTGCGCCAGGCGCCGTTCGGCCATCTTGACGATAACCGTGAGCGGCAGCAGGACCACGAAATAAATGGCGGCGATGGCGGTATAGACTTCGAGGGCGCGATAGGTATCCATCGCCACGACCTGCCCTTGATACAGCAGGTCGGGCACCGCCAGCACCGACACCAGCGATGTGTTCTTGAACTGGATGATCGATTGGTTCATCAGCGGCGGGATCATCCGCTTGATGGCCTGCGGCAGCACGATGCGTCGCATCACCCGCGCCGGCGTCATGCCGAGCGCTAACCCCGCTTCGGTTTGCCCGGATTCGATCGAGACGATCCCGCCGCGAATAACTTCGGCATAGAACGAGCCGCCGTACAGCGACAGGGTGATGACAGAGGCCGACAGTGCGTCAATCTTGATGCCGGTCAGCATCGGCAGTGCGTAATAGAACCACAGCAGCAGCACCAGGAGCGGCGTCAGCCGGAACATCTCGATATAGGCCCACGACACCCAACGCAGCACCGGCGAGCGGGCGAGTTGCATCAGCCCCGCGACAAGGCCGATGAGCAGGCCCAGGATCACCACCGCGATTGTCAGGCCGATGGTCACACCGGTGCCGGCCAGAAACAGCCTGGAGTACTGCCAGATGACTTCGAAGTGCCAAGTATAACTTATCATTTATAAGCTCATTTGCGTGTCAGAAACGGCACGCCTCGCCGCGAAGGCGAGGCGAAGGCCCCCGACGAATGCCGGGAGCCTCCGCTGATCGTATCCTAGAACGTCACACCGGGCGGGATGTCGTCGAGTGACAGGCCGACATGCTCGAGACTGTTCGCCACCGCTGTCCGGATAATGCCGAGACCTTGCGAGTAGACGATCCAGGTGGTGAGGAAGTCCCGCCAGGTCTTGTCGGGCTCGCGCCGCACACCGGCGTTCGAGGTTGAGCCAAATAGTGGCTGCGGCACGACGACCTTGCCGAGCGCCGGATCCTTCTTCACCGCGCGGACGCCGCCCATCCAGAAGATGCACTGTGCGTCGACGCGCTGGCTGCGCAAGGCCAAGGTCGCTTCGTCGATCGACTTGAACTTGACGAGCTGCGCTTTAGGGCAGAGCCGGCTGGCGACCTGGTCGTGCGCCGAGCCGACGTCGACCGAAATCTTGACTTTGGGATCGTTGAGGTCGTTCCAGGTCTTCGGTTCGAAGCCGGGACGCGCGATGACGACCAGCGCGCTGTCGTAAACCTTGCCCGTGAAGTCGATCGCCATGGCCCGCTGCGGCGTCGGATTGAGACCGAACATGACATCGATCTTGTCCGATTGCAGATCCAGAATGGCATTGCCCCACGTGGTCTCGACCAGTTCGAGCTTCACGTCCATGTCGGTCGCGAGCGCCGACGAGATGTCATAGAACTGGCCGCCCCATTTGCCGGTAGCATTGTCGCGGTACCACCACGGCAGGCCGGCGGCGACGGCGCCGACACGGACTTTCTTGGCAGCGATCACGCGATCGAAGGTGTTCTGGGCGCCTTGCGCTTTCGCGGCGCCCGAAGCGAGTGTCAGAGCGGTGGCAGTGACGGCACCGGCGCCCAGCAAGCCTGCGAGATCTCGTCTTCCGATCATAAGCAACTCCCCTTGGTTGAATCGTATTGTCGTCAGATTTCATCCGGCATTCGTAGCGGCTTGATCGCCGATGGGCACCGATCCCGGCCGATGTTGTCTGGTGCCCTTGTCATGCTGCGCCTCCTTCAAGGAGGACGCCGGGATTCATGAGGCCTTTGGGGTCAAACATCTGTTTGACGCGGCCCATCAGTTCGTAGCGGAGCGGGTCGGCGAGGCGATGCAGCTCTTCGGTGAGCTTGCGGCCGACGCCATGCTCTGCGCTGAATGTTCCTGAATATTTCGCGGCGACGTCGTGGATGTCGCGTTCGATCTCGAGCGCGAAGGCTTCCGGGTCCTTCAGCGTCGCCCAGAACTCGTGCGAGAACATCAGGATATAGTGGACATTGCCGTCGCCGAGATGGCAGACGATTTCGACCACCGCCTGGGGATAGCGCGTCGCCGCGACCTTGTCGGCCTCGGCTATGAAGGCGGCCACGTCGGAGGTTCGGACCGCAACATCGAGAACGATGCCGATGCCTTCCTTTTTGTTGGCCTCGGATACCGAGTGCCGGACATGCCAGAAGTCGGCAGCCTGCTGTTCGGAGGCAGCGATTGCTGCGTCGAGCACGGCGCCGCGCTCGAGAAAACCGGTGAGCGTCGTTTCGAGAATGTCGCCCAGCGCCGTCGTCGAATCCTCGCTGCCGAGTTCGATCAGCACCGACCATCGCGGAATTTCAGGGAAAGGAAAGCGGACCCTGTCGATGTGCCGCTTCACCAGTTCGAACTGCGACGCGGAGACCAGCTCGAAAGCCTGGATGTAAGAACCGGCGCGGTCCTGAAACGCGGCGAGCAATTCGACTGCGGCGGCCGGGTTCGGCACCGAGACCCAGGCATGCGCGGCATTCGACATGCGCGGATAGAGCTTCAATGTCGCGGCGGTGATGACGCCGAGCGTACCTTCGGCGCCGACGAACAATTGCCGCATCATGTAGCCGGTGTTGTCCTTGCGCAGCCCGGTGAGGTCGGAGAGGACCCGGCCGTCGGCCAGCACAACTTCGAGGCCGGCAACAAGATCGCGCATCGGACCATAGCGCAAAACCCCGGTGCCGCCGGCGTTTGTCGAGATCAGACCGCCGATCTGCGCGCTGCCCTCACTGCCGAGATAGAGCGGGAACTGGCGATTGATCGTGGTCGCGGCTTCATGCAGTTCGTTGAGCACCACGCCGGCATCGACGGTGGCCAGCCCGGTGGCGCGGTCGATGGCGCGAATCCTGTTCATCCGGCGCGTCGAGATGACGATGCCGGGCTTGTTCGGCCGGTCGCTCTCGGGCACGGCGCCGAAGCAGAGTCCGGTGTTGCCACCGACCGGAAATATCGGCTGATTTTCTTCATTGCAAAGCGCGACGACGGCCGCGGCTTCTGCCGTGGTCGCCGGCGAGACCACCGCAATGGCCTTGCCGGTGCGACGCTGCCGCCAGTCCGACAGCCACGGCGCCATGTCGGCGGGATCGCTGATCAATCCCTTGTCTCCGACGATGCTGCGCAAGCGGTCGAGCAAGACGGCGTGTCCCAGTTAAGTGAGATTGATCGATTTGGCGTATTTGGCGGCCGATTGGAGCTTGGCCAGCGTTTCCGGCGCGGGGCCGAGCAGGGGCAGGCGCACGCCGCCGACCGGCATGCCGGCCATTTCCATGTAGGTCTTCAAGGGACCGGGGTTGGTCTCGGTGTAGATCGAGTCCACCACCGGATCGATGCGGTCCTGAACCTTGAGCGCTTCCTTGAGCTTGCCTTCTTTGGCGAGCGCGAAGATCTCAAGCCAGATCTTTGGATAGATCGTCGCCGAGGCGAGCACGCCTCCTTGGGCGCCGAGTGCGACGTGGGTCGCGAACAGTGGCTCTTCGCCGCTGAGGATGGCGATCTTGTCGCCGCAATATTTCACGGTACGGATGAAGTCCGGCATGTCATAGGATGAATACTTCATGCCGATGATCGAGCCGTCTTCCGACATCGCCTGGACCGTGTCGGCCATCGCGGCGACGGTGGTGCGGCGCGGGATTTGATAAAGCATCACCGGCAGATCGAGATTGTCGCGATACTTGCGGAAATAGGCGCGCATGCCTTCCTGGGTGCCGGGCGCGTAATAAGGCGTCACGGTCATGACGGCCGCGGCGCCGGCGGCAGCGAAATCGCGGCCGGCCTCCAGCGCGTCGGCGAAACCGGTCGACAAGACTCCGGGGATCACGGGCTTGCCGCCAGCCGCATCGACACAAGCGGCGACGATGTCGCGCCGTTCGCTGCGGGAGAAAGCGGGATACTCGCCAGTGCCGCCGATCGGGACGATGCCTGACGCGCCGGCGGCGAGCTGAAATTTGACCAGCGCCTGAAGGCCCTTGGTGTCGACCGCGCCATCCGCCGTCAGTGGCGTGACGATGGCGGTGAACAAGCCTTGGAGGTCGATCTTGGTGAGAGGCATTCCGGGAAATCCCTACACAGCGCCGACCGTTGATGCGCTCGCCAACTGACTTGAGGTCGTGACGGACGCTTTTTGGCGGCATTTTTCGTGCTTATAGCCTCATCGACTATTTTATAGCTGTCAACATCAAAATAGAAAAATTGTACTATCGGAAAAATACGAGTGATTATTATAAATGAAGCGGTGTGGCTACATATGCTACAGCTTCGCCGTGCCGCCGCCGTTCTGTGCCTAACAGGACGGGCAGGGAGATCAGGAATGCCGGAAATTTCGCTAGTCGATCAAGAGGATAGGCTGTCGCCCGGGGGGCGGCGCGGCGATGTCGGTGGCAATGACGATTCGAAAGCGCCGGTCGATATCGGCAACCGCTTACATAAGATCCGCAAGGCGCGGCGCCTGACTTTGCAGGATGCGAGCACGCTGACTGGCGTCTCGGCTTCAGCCTTCTCCAAGATCGAGCGCAATGAGCTGTCGCCGACGATCTCGACCATGCAGCGGATCGCCGAAGGCCTCGGCGTCGAACTGGTGACTCTGGTCGACGGCCAGAATGATGAGCCTGCCGGCTTCGGCGGCCGCCGCAGCATCACCCGCGCCGGCGCCGGTAGCGCGCACAACACGGGAACCTGTAACAACGTCCTGCTCTGCGCCGATCTTAAGAACAAGCGGGCGACGCCGATTCTGACGACCGTGACGGCACGCTCGACCGACGAATACGCCGCTTGGGCCAAGTCCGACGCGGAAATCTTCGTCACCGTGCTCGAAGGCACCTTGGTCGTTCACAGCCGCTTGTACGAACCACTCGAACTCAACAAGGGCGACAGCGTCTATTACGACGCAACCACCGAACACACTTGGACCTCGAAGGGTCCGAAGGATGCGGTGGTACTTTGGGTATTGGTCAATATCTGAGCGCCGTGTCTTACGGCTTCACTCAGCGGCCTTAGGGCGAAGACGGAATGCGAGCTGGCACGCCTGCGATGATGACGCCGTGGCTGGAGCCTGCGGAGTTTGGTGCGCTCGATTTGGATATCCTGAAGGAGCGATTGCCGGTAGGGCCTTGCGGCACATCGCTGCCTCTTGGCTTAAGCCAATGCCTTGCTCTTAAACGCTTGCTCGTTTGACGATGTGGAATCCCGTGTCGACGACTTTGCCTCTCGGCTTTTTGCCGGCGACACGCTTGATGATCATGTTCATCGATTCCTGCCCCATCTCGTAAGCGTGAGGTTGAAGCGTCGTTAGCCCCGGCGTGGTTTCCGAGGCGATTTCGTAATCGCCCCAGCCGGCAATGGCGAGACGGTCCGGCACTTTCCAGCCGCGTCGGCCGCATTCGAACAGGACGCCCGCGGCGACGATGTCGGTCGGGCAGAGCACAGCATCGAGCTTCGGATCGAGCTTGCAGAGTCCCTCAAGAGCTTTGGGACCGGCGCCGAAACCATCAGCTTCATCGACAAGATAGAGCAGGTCCGAACGCAGCCCTTTGGCGACAAGCCGCTCCTGAAACGCGGGCACGCGCTCCGTAAAACGATGCGAGACGGCGCCGGCGTAGCCGATGAAACCGATCCGCTCGCGGCCGGCGTCGAGCAGCAGATCGACCATCGCGCGCGTTGCCGCGACCGTGGAGTAACCGACGGCCAGATCGAAGGGATTGTCGTGGACCCACGATTCGACCACCGGTACGCCGGTTTTGCGCATTAGGTCGATGGCGACGTCTTCGTGCTGGTCGCCGACCAACGCAATGCCGGCGACGCGCAGGCCGAGGAAGGTCTGGATGGCGGCAGTCTCTTGTTCCAGCGTGTCTGCGAGCTTCAGCACCAGTTCGTAACCCTGCTCGCTCGCCGTGTCCTGCATCCCGCGTACATATTTGTAAAAGCTCGAGTTTTTGATCGAGGGAATGACCGCGCCAATGACCCGGCTCTGGCCCGAGGCGAGATTGCCCGCCGCGTGGTTGGGGATGTATCCGAGCTTTGCAGCGATCTCGCGCACCCGCTGCCGGGTCTCTTCCTGGACGCGGGCGGGGTAGCGAAATGTGTTGGACACCGTCATAGGCGAGACGCCGGCCGCGGCTGCGACCTTATGCATCGTCACTGGACCTGATTTTTCTCGTTGTTTCGACATTGCCGGTTCAACCTTTTCCGGAACGGAGGAGGCCGGAAAATCCTTGTCTTCAAGTGCCGCCGAATTCGCAATATCAGTCCCTTGACTCATACCGGGCGGTAATGGTCAGATAATTGTAGCGCTACAAATCCTGTTTGGGAACGGTTCTCTGTATGTCATCCCTCTCCGCTGCGAATTCTCGCGGGACGTCTGGTCCGACAGCGGAGGCACTGTCTCTCGAAGGCGTCCGCAAGACATTCGGGTCGACAATCGCGGTCCAGGATCTCGATCTCGAAGCCCAGGCCGGCGAATTGGTGGCGCTGCTGGGCCCGTCGGGCTGCGGCAAGACCACGACGTTGCGCATGGTCGCCGGCTTCGAGATGCCTGATGCCGGCTCGATCCGCATCGGCGAGACCGAAGTCACGCACCTGCCGTCGCACAAGCGAAATCTCGGCATGGTGTTTCAGAACTACAGCCTGTTTCCCCATCGTAATGTCGCGGAAAATATTGCATTCGGCTTGCGCATGGCGGGCGTGGGCCGCGCCGAGCGCGAGAACCGCGTTGCAGAGATGCTGGATCTTGTCCGGCTGCCCGGCCGCGGCGACATGTATCCCGCGCAATTGTCCGGCGGCCAGCAGCAGCGTGTCGCGCTGGCGCGGTCGCTCGTTGTCAATCCGAAGGTGCTGCTGCTCGACGAACCGCTTGGCGCGCTCGACAAGTCTTTGCGCGAAAGCATGCAGTTCGAAATCCGCGGGATGCAGCAAAGGCTTGGTATTACGACGCTGCTGGTGACGCACGATCAGGAAGAGGCGCTGTCGATGGCCGACAAGGTCGCGGTCATGAGCAACGGCCGTATCCTGCAGATCGGCCAGCCCAATGACATCTACGACCGCCCGACCAGCCGCTTCGTTGCTGAGTTTCTTGGTACCTCGAACATTTTCGAGGGCAAGGCGTCGGCGGATGGCAAGCAACTGATCTTGTCGGGCCGCGGCGGCGACATTGCGGTGCCGCTTGAAAGGCAGGTCCAGCCAAGCGGTTCGCTGATGCTGTCGGTGCGACCCGAGCGCATGCGGCTCGGGCCCGACCAGGGCAGCGGCGTGAACTTCGAAGCGCGCATCATCGGCGCAGTATTCCGCGGCAACTACGCCGCCTATCAACTCGACGTGCCGGCACTCGGCCGCGAACTGTTCGTCTATCGGCAGGCCGATGGCCCGCTCGGCGCGGTCTCGTTCCGCCTCGGTGATGTTCTGAAACTAGGCTGGGCGCCCGAAGACGCGGTCCCGGTCAGCCCATAAGCGAATTGAAAGTGGCGATGATGCAGAAGCATGGTTCGCGTATCGGGATCGACGTCGGTGGGACCTTCACCGATTTCGTTTTGGCCGACCCGCGCAACGACAGCCTTATCTATTACAAGGAGCCGTCGACGCCCGACGAGCCGTCTCGCGCCCTGATCGACGGTCTCAAGTCGTTGCTCGAAAAGGCCGGCATTTCGGCTGGCGAAGTCGCGACAATCATGCACGGCACGACGATTGGCCTGAACGCCATCATTCAGCGGCGCGGCGCGTCGATCGGCTTGGTCGTGACCAAGGGTTATCGCGATATCCTTGAAATTGCGCGCAGCCGCATGCCGTCGTCGTTCGATTTTCATGCCAGCAAGGAGCAGCCGCTCGTCGCGCGCTATCGCATCGTTGAGATCGATGCGCGGCTTTCGGCCTCGGGCAGTGTTACGCGCACGGCTGACGGAGCCGAGCTCGATCGCGTTGCGGACGAACTCAAGGCCCTCAATGTTGATGCCGTGGCCTTGATGCTGATCAACGGTTATACCAAGCCATCGGTTGAACTCGATCTCGCGGAACGGCTGGCGCGCAAGACCGGTCTTGCGGTGACGTCGGCGGCGGCGATCTGGCCGGAGATCCGCGAATACGAGCGTACGCTCGTCGCCTGTCTCAATGCCTACATCCAGCCGCTGATGCACGGCTATTTTGCTGGTCTGAAAAAGGGCCTCGAGCGTGACGGCGTCCATGCGCCAATTCTGATCACGGCGTCGAACGGCGGGTCGCTGAGCCTTGCCTCGGCGGCCGACCGCCCAGTCGAAACCATTCTGTCCGGTCCGGCATCCGGCGTGATGGCGGCGGCACGACTTGCGAGCGCGGCGGGCGTCACCTCGATTATCACCTTCGATATGGGCGGCACGTCGTCTGATATCGCTGTCGTCAATGACGGCGCCGCGGCGCTGGCCACACGCACTGACATCGGCGGCTTGCCGCTCGTGCTGCCGGTGATCGATGTGTCGGCAATCGGGGCCGGCGGCGGCTCGATCATCTGGGTGGACGATCACGGTGTGATGAAAGTCGGGCCGCGTAGCGCCGGCGCCGTGCCAGGCCCGGTGTCCTATGGTCGCGGCGGCACCGAACCGGCCGTAACCGACTGCTACCTGGCGCTTGGCTATATCGATCCCAACGGCTTCCTCGGCGGCCGCATGCCGCTCGACAAAGACGCCGCTGAAGCCGCGCTCGCCGAGATCGGCGCGCGCATCGGCCTCGACGGACAGGAGGCGGCGGCGCGCGCCGCCGAAGGCGCACTCGCGGTCACGACCGCAGGCATGGCGACTGAACTCTACAAGACGCTGGCCGCGCGCGGTCTCGATCCGGCGACCTTCGCGCTGCTGCCATTCGGTGGGGCGGGGCCGACGCATGCCAACCTGCTGGCAGAGGAGGTCGGCATTGGGCGTATCGTCATTCCGCCGGCAGCCGGCACGTTCTGCGCGCTAGGCGCCGCGGCCGCCGATCTGCGGCGCGACTTCGTGCGCAGCTTGCGCCGGCCGCTGACCGCCGAAAGTGCGCAGGTGCTTCAAGAGGTGTTCGCGGAGCTTGCCGCTGAAGGTAACGCCTGGCTCGATCGCGAAGGCGAACAGGCCGAGCGTCGCCGAATAGAGCGCGCCGTCGATATGCGTTACGCCGGGCAGGCCTATGAACTGCGGGTCGCGTTGAGCCAAGGGTGCAAGGCCGCGGCGGCTGTCGCCGAAGCCTTCCACGTTGAGCATGAGCGCATCTACGGTTTCCGTGATGCGGGCACCGAGATCGAGCTCGGCACCGCGCGTCTCGCCATGGTCGGCGAAACGGCGAAGCTGTCCCAGCAGACGATCGCGGCCTCGAGCGGCAAGCCGACGCCGAAGGGCGAGCGACGCCTGTTCCGCAAGGGTGTGTGGCTGACCGCTGCCGTCTATGAACGCGCGCGCCTCGGCGCAGGCGACACGATCAAGGGACCGGCAATCATCGAACAGGACGACACGACCACCATCGTGCTGCCGGGCTGGTCGGCGCGCACTGACGCTGCGAACAACCTGCATCTGGAAAGACATCAATCGTGAAGCTCGACTCGGTCACACTCGCCATTCTCGGCAACAAGCTGGCCGCGGTCAGCGAAGAAATGTGCCTGACGCTGCAGCGGACCGGCCGCACGCTTTACGTCAAGGAAACCGCGGACTTTGCCTGTGCGCTCGCCGGACTCGACGGCCGCTTCTTCGCCTATCCGCGTTCGATCGGCGTGTCGGGTTTTGTCGGCCTCGAGTGCCTGCCGACGATCGAAGCCGTCGGCTCTCTGGAGCCGGGCGACGTGATCCTCACCAACGATCCTTATCGCTCGGTCGGCCTCTCAACGCATCTGCCCGACCTGCACATGATTGAGCCGTATTTCCATGAGGGCAGGATCATCGCTTACGGCTGGTGCTTCGTACACTGCTCCGATGTCGGTGGCCGCGTGCCTTCGAGCATTTCGCCCGTCAACACCGAGATCTTCCAGGAAGGCCTGCGCATTCCGCCGGTGAAGCTGATGAAGCGTGGCGAGATGACGCCGGAGGTGCGTCTGTTTCTTGACGCCAACAGCCGTACGCCGGACGCCAATATGGGCGACATCCGCGCCATGCTCGCGGCCTTGACGGCGGGACGCCGCCGTCTCGAACAGACTATCAGCCAACATGGCGCCGAAGCCGTTGCTGCCTCGGCCAAGGATCTCATCGCCTATGCCGCACAGAAGGCGCACGCCGTGCTGAAGCGCGTACCGGAAGGCACCTACAGCTTTTCCGATTACCTCGATGACGATGCGGCGACGCGGTTGCCCGTGCGTGTGGCCCTGGCGGCGACATTCAAGGACGGCACGGTGCATCTCGATTTCACCGGTACCGATCCGCAGGTCGCGACAGCGATGAACATTCCCTCGCTCGGTCGTCCGCATGCCTGGTTGACGCTGCGCATCCTGGCGCTGGTGAACACGCTCGACCCGACGACTCCCCTCAACGCCGGCTTGCTCGATCCGGTGCGCATCACGGCGCCAGAGGGCAGCTTGGTCAATCCCCAGGAGCCGGCGGCGACCGGTGTACGCCATGCCGCGGCTATCCGCGTCAACGACGTACTCAACGGCGCACTCGGCAAGGCGCTGCCGGATGTTATGCCGGCGGCGTCATCCGGTACTGTCATTCCGGTGGTCATGGCCGAGCCGAACGGGCACGGCGGGCGGCGCGTGCAGGTCGTCGAGCCAATGATTGGCGGCACCGGCGCGCGCTTCGGTCGCGACGGCGTCGATGGCCGCGATAGCGGCATTTCCAATCTCGCCAACAATCCGGTCGAGACTGTCGAAGCCGAGATGGGGGTTGAGATCACGACCTACGCGCTGCGTCCGGACTCCGGCGGCGCCGGCCAATGGCGCGGCGGCTGCGGCATGGAATTGACGTTTCGCATCCTGACGGACGACACCAATGTGCTGGGCCGCGGCATGGAGCGGCTGCTGTTCCGGCCTTGGGGCGCCAATGGCGGCAAGCCGGGCGCGCTCGCCGAGCTGATCATCAACCGTGGCCAGCCGACGGAGCGCCGGCTTGGCAAGATCGATGTGCTCACGGTGAACGCCGGCGACACGGTCACCTTCCTCACGCCCGGCGCCGGCGGCTGGGGCGATCCGGCGCGCCGCGACGTTGAGGCAGTATTGCGTGATGTCACCAACGGGTTTGTCACGATGGCAGGCGCGGCGGCCAATTATGGCGTGGTGATCAAGGACGGCGCCATCGATGCGAAGGCCACCGAACAGCGGCGCACGGGACTTGCCCCGAGTAACGAAGCCAACAGCCAGGGCCCGGAGCGCGAGCGCTGGGACGCCGTGTTCGGCGCCTCGACAATGGACCGGATCAATCGTTCGCTGGTCGCCTTGCCCGGCGCGGTGCGCCAGCGCCGGCGCACGGAAATGTTCCAGTCGGTTCTCTCTTGTTTGCCGGATGACTTCCCGCGCAGCGGCGCGGGCGATGCGGCCATGCAAATGGCTAGAGACAGGCTGGCGGCCGCGGCCGACAGCTTTTGAGTAAGCCTTACAGATGATGTCGCGACGAACCCTCTTTCCAGTTCAAGGAGAAATCCGATGACGATTATGAAGAGACGAACCTTCCTGGGTGCCGGCGCTGCGCTGGGCGCCGGGCTGATGACCGGCACGCTGCCGCGCTTCGCCAGCGCCAAGGCTGGCAACGAGATCACGGTTACCGCCTTCGGCGGCGTCTGGGAAACGGCGGTGCGCCAGTGCTTCTGCGACCCGTTCGAAGCCAAGACCAAGGCGAAGGCGAACATCGCGCTCGGTGGCCCGCCGCAGTGGCTGGCGCAAGTGCAGGCTTCGCCGAACGATCCGCCGATCGACATGCTGATCATGACGCCGGACCTGGCGCTGATCGCGGCCAATGCCGGCTTGGTCGATGACTTCACGGTCGACAAGCTGCCGAACCTCGCCAAGATCCCGAAAGAGCTGACCGATTCGGTGAAGGGCAAGGGCACGCTGCTCGACTACGGCGTCGGCGGCATCACCTTCAACAAGAGCAAGGTCAAGAACCCGCCGAAGTCATTCGCCGAATTCGTCGATCGCGTCTCCAAGGGCGAGTTCGTGGCGTCGGTGCCGTCGATCGCCTACGCCGTGACGCCGATCATGCTGATCTGGGCGATGGCCAAGGCGCTGGGCGGCGGCGTCAACGACGTCGATCCGTTCTTTAAGGCCATGGCCAAGATGAAGAAGAACCTGGTGTTCTGGGGCGGGCCGAACGACTTCTTCAATCATCTGTCGTCAGGCGAGGCCGAACTCGGCATCTATTTCGACGGCCGCACCTGGAATCACTTCGACAGCGGCGCGACCTGGATCGACTTCATCAACCCGTCGGAGGGCGGCTCGCTCAACGGCGTCGCCATCCAGAAGCCGAAGAACGCCAATCCGCTGGCTTGGCCGTATCTCAACGAGATGCTGGACGCCAAGAACCAGGAGAAGTTCGCTGAGATCCTCAGCTACGGCGTGACCAACGTCGATGTGGTTTACAGCGAGAAACTGAAGCCGCGCATCACGCCGTGGCAGAAGACCGTGTTCCCGCCCTACGAAGAGATCGCCAAGGTGCGGAACGACTGGGTGGACCGCTGGAATCGCGAAATCGGCCGCTGAGGCCGACGCGGCCGCCCGGATCGACCGGGCGGCCGTACTTTAACGAGGCGAGTGGATGACGATCGAATTCACAGCTCCCAAAGCAAAACCGGCCGCGCTGCTCAGGCCCTGGGCGCTCGTCGTGCCAGCGGTCCTGTTTCTGCTGGTCTTCTTCGTCGTGCCACTGGTCGAGAACGGTTTGCGCAGCGTCGTCAACGATGCCGGCGGCTTCACGCTGTCGCGTTATGGGCAGTTGCTGACGGACAGCTTCTATTTGCGGGTCACGGCGGAAACGGTTCTGCTTTCGGCCGGCGTCACCCTGATCTCGATCGTGATCGGCTACCCGGTGGCGTATTTTCTGGTGCGGCGCTCCGGTCGCTGGGCGGGCCTCATTATCTTCCTGCTGATCGCGCCGCTGCTGACCTCGATCATCATGCGCACCTTCGGCTGGCAGGTGCTGTTCGCGCGTCGCGGTCTCGTCAATAACGTCTTGGTCGATCAGCTCGGTTTGATCGACGCGCCATTGCGCTTCTCCAATTCGCCGGAGATCGCTGTTGCCGCGCTGGTCCACGTGTTGGTGCCGTTCATGGTGTTGTCGATCGCGACCGTGCTGCAATCGATCGACCTGCGGCTGGAGGAATCGGCGAAGATCCTCGGCGCCGGGCGTTTTCGCACCTTCTGGGAAGTGACGCTGCCGCTGTCGCTCGACGGCGTCGGCACCGGCGCCATCCTCGTGTTCATGATCGCCAATGGCAGCTTCGTCACCCTGGTCTTGCTGGGCGGCGGCCTGCAGACCCTGCCCCTAATGATCTACCAGCAGTTCAACACCACGCGCGATTTCGGCATGGCCAGCGCCATGAGCACTATCCTGCTGGTCATCGCGGTCGTTTGTCTGTTCCTGCAACTGCGTCTCGTTCGTCGGCGAGGGAGCTGAGCCATGGCGAGTAGGGGTGTGGCGGGCAGGGGAATTGACTGGGTCAATGTCGTGCTCGGCGCGTTCGTTGTGCTGTTCTTCATCTTCATGCTGGCTCCGATCCTGGTCGTCGTCGTCGTGTCGTTCACGTCGGCCGGCTATGTCACGT
The DNA here is from genome assembly GCF_001426945.1 of Pseudolabrys sp. Root1462. GTDB lineage: Bacteria > Pseudomonadota > Alphaproteobacteria > Rhizobiales > Xanthobacteraceae > Pseudolabrys. The sequence continues at coordinate 358,689 of NZ_LMFS01000001.1, forward strand.
TCCCGGTGCCGGGCTGGTCGCTGAAGTGGTTCGGGCACATTTTCGCCTATCAGCCGTTCGTCGACGCGCTCATCGTCAGCATCGAGGTGGCGATCGGCGCGACAGTGCTGTCCTGTCTGCTCGGCGTTCCGGCCTGCCTTTATCTTGCGCGGTCGCGGGCGGCATGGGCCAGCGCGGTCATGACCTTTCTGCTGTCGCCACTGTCGATGCCGATGATTGTCATCGGCTTTGCCTCGCTGTTCTTCCTATCGTGGCTCGGCATCGGCGTGTCGTTCAACGCGCTTCTGATCACCCACACCATCGTCTGCCTGCCTTACGTGATCCGCACCTCGGCCGGTGTCTATGCCGGCCTGCCGCCCGCCTATGAGGAGGCGGCCGCGATCCTCGGCGCCAACCCGCTGAAGGTGTTCTGGCACGTGACCCTGCCGCTGATCCGCCCGGGCATCATGGCGGGCTCCCTGTTTTCTTTCCTGACGTCGTTCGACAACCTGCCGATCAGCTATTTCTTCGGCAGCGCCCGCACCAACACGCTGCCGGTCGTGATGTTGAGCTACATGGAAAATCAGTTCGATCCGAGCATAGCCGCACTGAGCACGCTGCAGCTCGTCATGGCTGTGGCCGCGCTCATCGTCGTCGATCGCATCTACGGCATCGACAAGATGACGGTGGCGGCATGAGTTTGGCGCTGCCGCTCGATCACGTGGTGGTGCTGGTCCGTGACCTGTCGGCGGCCGGTGCCGCTTTCGAGGCCGCAGGATTTGCCGTCACACGGGAAACGCGGCACAGCGCCGAAATGGGCACCGCTAATCGCTGCATCATGCTCAATGGCAGCTATGTCGAGCTCATGGGTATCGTCGCCGAGACGCCGGCCAATACGACGTGGCGTGAACTGCTGGCCTCAGGCGCAGGCGTGCGCGGGATTGCCTTCCGCAGCGACGATGTCGACGCTGCGGCTGCGGCCTTGGCCGAGCAGGGCATCAAGGTTGGCCCTGTGCGCAATTTCTCGCGGACGACCGGCGATGGCGAACTCAAGTTCTCGGTGGTGCGTATCGATTCGGCTGAAACGCCGGGCATGCAGTGTCTGGTTTGCCAACACCATACGCCGGATCTGCTGTGGCGGCCGGATGCAATGCGCCACACCAACGGCGCGTCGCGGCTGACGACGGTGACGTTCCCGGAAGCGGGCAGCCTGTCGAAGCTTGTCGGCGATGCGGGGATTGCGATCTTTGCTGGAGCAGCGCGCCTGGCCTTCGCCGGGAAGGCGTCTGCCTATCACGACCTTGATGCCGTGTGCGGCATCGAAGTCGAGGTGGTCGCGTCATGAATTCGTGGCCGTCGGATGCACCGTCACCGCTGTGGATGGCGCTGTGCCGGGAAACGTTCAGCGCATCACCTTTGACCGAAGCCGTCGAGGCGGATGTTGCAGTTGTTGGTGGCGGCTATGCGGGCCTCGCGGCGGCGATCGAATTGCGCCGGCGCGGCCACAACGTCGTGCTGCTCGAGGCGGCGAAAGTCGGCTACGGCGCATCGGGCCGGGCCAACGGACAGGTCATTGGCGCTCTGACGCGTCATGGCCCGGCTGCGATCCGCAAGGTCTGGCCTGGCGAGCGCGGCGAGCGTTTCATCAATCTCGTCCGTGGCTCGGTCGATGTGCTCTATGAGCTTATCGACCGCTACGAGATCGATTGCGATGCGCGCCGCACCGGCTGGCTCCAGCCGGCGCATTCGCCCGGCCGCGCCCGGCGTGTCGCCGACCTTGCCGCGCAATGGGCTGAGGCCGGCGCACCAACAGCGGCTGTCGCAGCAACGGATATGCAGGCGCGGCTCGGCACCGGCGGTTATTACGGCGGCTGGGAACACCGTGGCAGCGGCCACATCAATCCCTACGCTTTCGCCGTCGGCCTTGCGCGCGGCGCGGCGAGTGAAGGTGTTCGGCTCTACGAGGGCAGCCCAGCGCTCGAACTGACGCGCGGCAGTAATGGCTGGGTGGTTACCACGCCCCGCGGAAAGGTAACGGCGGCAAAGGTCGCTCTGACAACGGCGGCCCACAGCGGCAATCTCTGGCCGGAGCTTCGTCGTTCAGTTGTCCCTGTGACATCTTATCAGGCTGCGACAGTACCGCTGGGCTATGCGGCCCACAAAATCCTCCCGAACGATGAAGCGGCGTCCGATACGCGCATGGACCTGCGCTATTTCCGCAAGGACCGCGAGGGCCGGCTGGTGTCAGGCGCTGCGCTGGCGCTTCAATGGGCGGCAGCACGCCGGCTCCCGGCCCTGGTCGAGCGGCGGCTACGCGCGGCGTTTCCGTTCTTGCCACCGAACTTGATGACGCAATTCTGGGGCGGCCGCATTGCGATGACGCTCGACCGCCTGCCGCATCTGCATCGCCGTCCCGACGGCCTGTGTGCCTGGATAGGCTGCAATGGGCGCGGCCTGGCGCTGGCCTGCGCCATGGCGCCGGTGCTGGCCGATGCGCTCGAAGGGGTGCCTGACAAACAGCTCGCGGTGCAGCCGACCGAGCCGGAGCCGATCCCTTTTCATTTCGTCGTGTCGCGTTTCGCGCGGCTCATTCTGCCCTGGTACCGCTTCAAAGACAGCCGGGAGGTCTGATGCCCAAGCCTCGGACGCCGCGCGGAGAGGAGAAGCAATGACATTTTCACTGTCCGCGCTCGATCGTGCGAGTGGCATGTTCGGAATCGCGGTTGCGAGCTCGAGCATAGCTGTCGGCAATCGCTGCGCGTGGGCGCGTGCCGGCGTCGGCACCATCGCGACGCAGCACCGCACCGATATCCGCAGCGGCCCGTTCGGACTCGATCTGCTGGCGCGAGGCCTCTCGGCGCGTGAGACAGTCAACGCCCTCATTGCAGCCAACGATCATCCCGGCTTGCGCCAGTTCGCCGCCGTGGATCGCGACGGGCGCACCGCATACTTCAACGGTCCGAATATCGAGTCCATCGCCACCGCCTATGAGGGCGATGCCTGCGTTTCGGTCGGCAATTTCCTGGCCCATCCGGACGTCACCGCCGCAATGGTCCGCGGCTACGAACGGTCCGGCGCCGGGCTCTTCGCCGAGCGTCTTCTTGATGCTCTCGATGCCGGTGTGGAAGCCGGCGGCGAAACCCAGCCGGCCATGGCTGCAGCGTTGCTGATCGTCGACCGGCATGCCTGGCCTCTGGTCGATCTGCGGGTCGATTTCGAGCCGAGCCCGGCGGCCAGGCTGCGCGGCTTATGGAGCGCATACAAGCCGATTGTCGACCGCTTCGTCGTCCAGGTGCTTCAACCGGCGGAACTGAAACCTTTGATCAACTCAGCCCTTCAGGTTTGATCATGATGCTGAACCCCGGCGTGGAAGACAGGCACTGGATCGATCGCGCTGTCGCGCTGATCGAGGCCGACCAAAGGCGCTCGGCCGACACGCATCTTTTGAAGCTCGAGCTCGGCTTCCGCGGCATCGACATCTATCTCAAGGATGAATCGACGCATCCGACAGGCAGCCTGAAGCATCGGCTGGCGCGGTCACTGTTTCTCTACGCGCTGTGCAACTCCAAGATCAGCGAGAACATGCCGGTGGTCGAGGCCTCGTCGGGGTCGACCGCCGTTTCGGAAGCGTATTTTGCGCGCATGATCGGCGTTCCTTTTTTCGCCGTGGTGCCGAAGGCGACATCCTGCGACAAGATAGCCGCTATCGAGCACTATGGCGGGCGCTGCCATTTTGTTGAGCAGGGCGTTTCAATCTATGACGAAGCCGCACGTCTCGCCGCCGAAATTGGCGGCCACTACATCGATCAGTTCACTTACGCAGAACGGGCGACCGACTGGCGCGGTAACAACAATATCGCCGAATCCATCTTCGAACAGCTCGCCGAAGAAGAGCATCCGATTCCGAGCTGGATCGTGATGAGCGCCGGCACCGGCGGTACGACAGCGACGATCGGCCGGTATCTTCGCTACAAGCGGCTGCCGACCCGGCTGCTCGGCGTCGATCCCGAATTTTCGGCGTTCTTCGACAGCTACAGGAACCACGATTCGTCGATCACCTGCGACCGCGCCTCACGAATCGAGGGAATCGGGCGGCCGCGCGTCGAGCCGTCGTTCATCCCGGAGGTGATCGACGAGATGGTTCGTGTACCCGACGATGCCGCCGTTGGCGCCATGCGGGCGCTATCGAATCACCTCGGCCGCCGCGTTGGTGCTTCGACCGGCTGCAACTTCTTCGCGTTGTGCTGGAAGGCGGCGCACATGATCCGCCGCGGGGAGCGCGGGTCGCTGGTGTCGTTGATTTGCGATTCCGGCGAGCGCTACACGCAAACCTACTACGCTCAACAATGGCTCGATGCCTGCGGTATCGATTGCCTCGCCGCCGGAACGCAGGTCGAAGACTTTCTGCGCGCTGGTTCGTTTGATTGCGACCTCGAGGTCGCCTGATCCGCAGACGACGGAATTGAAATCACCATGACGATGGATCTTATTGCTTCCCTGGCCGGTCTTGCGGCCGATAGCCCGTTACGTGCGCTTCTTGCGCGGCGCGAAGACATCATGGACCTCACCGAAAAGAGTCGTCAGGCGGTGCTGACGCCCGCGGACCCCGGCGGCCTGTCTCATACCGTTCGAGCGCTTATCGCGGTGCGGGCGGCCGAGCGCCTCGGCGATCCTGTCCTACGGGACCACTACTTCGATCAGTTCTCGCATGGCGAAGGCGCCTATGATCTGGCGGATTTGGTCGATCCGGCAAGACGCCCGGATGATCCATGGCTCGGCGCCGTGTTCGACCATGCCGACCGGCTGACGCGCCAGCCGCGGACCGCGCGGCAGTCGGATATCGAGACCTTGCAGCGCGCCGGTGTGAGCGATGCCGATATCGTGCGGCTTGCGGAACTAGCGGCGTTTCTCGGCTACCAGGCCCGCCTTATTTCCGGCCTGCGCCTGATGGAGGCCGCGCAATGAAGCCGGCTGTCCACCACTACACGACGGATGTTCTCGACTGGCGGCCATTCGTGACGCCGGTGAAGCTCGAAGAGGCGACGCCCGCGCAGCGCGAGGCACTGAAAATAACGCCGGCGAACAAGAAGATATCGGACTACGTCCTGGTTCTGGCGCACGATCCGGAATCGCTGCTGCACCGATCGCCGTTGTTCAACGCGATCATGTATGGCCGCGACGGTCTCGACCGCGGCGGCCGCGAACTGGGCGCGATCGGATCGTCAATCGTCAATCGCTGCGTGTACTGCATCGCCGTGCATGCGCGGCACTACAATCAGGCGACGAAGACGACGGCAGTCGTCGAAGAAATCTTTGCAAAGGAACTCGATGCGACGCTGCCGGACAGGGAGCAGTCGATCTTCGATTTTTCGTCGAAACTGTCGGCTTTCCCGCCGGCCGCGTCGGCGGACGACGTTGCGAGGTTGAGGGACAAGGGCCTTACTCCGCTGGAAACCCTCGACCTCATCCTTTCGGCGGCGATCTTTGGCTGGGCCAACCGCCTCATGCACACGCTTGGCGAGCCGATTCCGGCGGGCTAAGCGGTCTCAGGGATTATTCGGCGAGTTCCAGAGGCGTATAGACACGCTCGGCGGCGTCGTAGACCGCAACCTGAATTACCGGATAGCGTTCCTTGAGACTGCGACCCGCGGTCACTGCTTCTTCGGAGCTGTCGTATCGGGTCTTCAGTTTGCCGTCGATTTGCAAGACAAAGCCGTCGCTCGGCATCACGTTTGCACGCAGATTGACCGGCTTCTTGGTTTCATCCGTCTTCACGTCGTGGCTTTTTGCCGGTTGGGCGATTGCGATTTTAGCCATGGGGTTTTCCTTATTGTTGTGAGGTTAGAGCCGAGGGCTTTTGCCCCGCGGCTCACAAATCAGGCGGCCACCATCTCATCGACTTTCGCCGCGGCCGATTTGAAGGTCGCGTGTGTGATGGAGACGGCGGTGCCGGCCGAGCCGCTGTCGATTTCCACGACAGCGTCGAGTTGTCTGGTGAGCGCCTTGACAAGGCTGGTGCCGAGCCCGGGCTTGGTGTCGCTGGCAACGACGTCCGGCTTGCCGGTGCCGTTGTCGGCAACCGTCAGTCGCCAGTCCGTTCCCGAGACCTTATACGAAACGACGATCGTCGCATTCGGCTTCTCTTCGTGGAATGCATGCTTCAAGGCATTCATGACCAGTTCGGTGACGATCAGACCCATGCTGACGGCATCGCGCGAAACTGCGGTGCCGGCATCGGCTTCGACAGTCAGCAAAATCGGCCGGGAACTGGCAATCATGGACTGGCCCAGCGTCTCGCACAGCTTGGTCAGATAACTGCCGATGTCGATGGGCTTGCCGCCGCCGGTGTCGCGCAAGTGCTGCTGCACCGCAGCCATTGACATAACCCGCTGATGCGCGTCTTCCAGTTGGAGCCGCGTCTCTTCCGACTGGACGGCCCGCGCCTTGAGCAAAAGGATGCTGGCGATGATTTGCAGGCTGTTGGCGACGCGATGCGACATCTCCTCCAGCAGCATGTCCTTCTCCACGAGAAGTTCCTGTACCTGCAGCTCGATCGCGCGACGGCTTGTAATGTCCTCGAAGGCGAGCAGTACCGTCGTGTGCTTGCCCTTTTCGTAGAAGACCTTGCGGGCGTTGAGCAGCATGACGCGGTGCCCGATCGTCGGGAATTCCCGCTCCACTTCAAATCCCTCGACAGCCTCATGAGTCGTTGAAATCATTTCCAGCAATTCGCGAAGCTCAGGAATGTCCCATTGGCCGCCGTCGACTTCATACAAAAGACAGCCGCGTACATCGGCGTGGTAGAGCTTGAAAGTTTTGTAAAAGGACCGGCTCGCGGCAATAACGCGCAGATCGTGGTCGAGTACCATGAGAGGATCGCGAACGGTGTCGACGATGGCTTGCGCGAGTGTCAGTCCGTCCTCGAGATCGACAAACAGAGCCTCGTTCGACTGGGTCGAACTGGACATGCGAACCTTTCATCCCATCAAGCGCGGGGAAGGTATTACGAATTTTAGTTAAAGGGGCAAAAACGCCCGGCGACGCGTGCTACGCGTCGAATGAATATGAACGTGCGCGCTTATTGGCCGAATGTCCAGGTAATTGCGATGTCAATGGAGAGGACGTTGCGGTTCATCGTAAAGGATTTGCCATTGGCGGACTGGGGCCGCCGAAGCGCGCAGGCGAGCCGTAGGAGCAAGTTCGTCCCGCCTGACAGCTATCGCAATCCGGCCTGATCATTCCTATCTATAGGTAGAGCCAGAAAACACGCAAGAATGAGCACCGTCGCGCGGGGTCCCGCTCGGCGCATATCGCGCAGGGAACCTCCGATGTTCAAAGCAGAAAAATTTCGCGCGAAGGCTGCGGAGAGCGCCGAATCCCTCAAACGTACTGCCGTTCCCAGCGAAATACGTGAGCTCCAACGATCGAAGAAGAGCTTCAATGCGCTGGCGGACAATGAGGAATGGCTCGAGAACAATTACGACAAGATGCTTCATTCGACCGATAACCGCGGGCAGTACGACGCCAGCGGATTGCCCGTTGCGCCCGAACCGGTCGCGGAAACCGAAGAGAAGATCCTTCGATGTCTCGGCGCCGCTGTCATCATGCAGTGGAAAGCGATACCGACGAGACTGCAGCGCGAACTCTTCGATACCGCCGGGTCAATGGGAGACCTGCTGAACTCAGTCGAGCTCAGAGGTCAAATCGCCCGTTTTCTGCATAAGAAAAAGGATCGCGAGGGTCCTCTGGACCGGAATTCAATACCACCCAAGACGGAAGGAACGCCGCATGCATAAATTTCAAATCGGACAGACTGTCGAGCTCGACGTCGGGGTCCTTCGATCGTCAGCTCCGGGCGCCTACGAAATTCGCCAGCTTATTCCTGCGTCGGACCGGGATCCGGAAGATCCTTGTTATCGCATCAAGAGCATCGCCGAAGCGCACGAGCGGTCCGCCCGTCAAAGTGAGCTGACCCTTTCAGGGCGCGCGTTCGCTTAGACCATCAGTATCTCTCGGGCCGCTTGGTCCACGCTGCAAGTCGCGCTCGTGATTGCGCAAAGCACCGGGTCACGGCCTTAAGGAAGGCTGACAATCACGATTGTAACGGGAGTGAGCCCCGAGAAGCCCAGTTTCCGGGCTGTGGCGGGCATGAGGTCAATGATGCGGCCCCGGACAAAGGGCCCTCGATCGTTGATCCGAACGATCACGGATTTCCCGTTTGCCCGGTTTGTCACTCGAACCATCGTTCCGAACGCTATGGATCGGTGCGCGGCGGACGCCCCGCCCGGACGTGCTTTCTCACCACTCGCAGTCAGACCGCCGGCATAGGTGGATGCAATTCCCGATTCGGATGTGGCTCCTCCAATCAGTCCTGTCATCAATAAACGAAGTGTGACAAGCGGCAGCGCTAATAGCGTCTCATGCGGTGCTAGAAGTTCGAGGCGGGTCAGCGGGCGGGTCGTCTCATGCCTGACGATCGCGGCGACCTGGTCCCGTTGGTCCAGCGATGCGGATTGGCTTTCGGCCGATGCCGTTTGGGCAGTCGTTGCAGAGAGGAATTGGAGAACGGCGGCGCTTATGAAAAGCATTCGCATGAGATGTCCTCACGCGCGTGCCTCGCTCCCAAATAAAGCAGCGCTGTATAGGTTCATTTTAGCGAGTATTGTAGCTTAGGAAGCGGATACCCTTGTTAGGTCTCGGTGAATGCCGATGCTTTGATCTTTATCAAGGTCCTCTGGCCATTGTTCGTGCGCCCCGATGCCTTTCTGACATGATTTGGGGCCGCGAAATGCTCGCTGCCAGGGCGGACATTTCGCCATGATTTTCGAGGTTTGCCGGTATCATCGCCTTCTTTGCGCCTTGGGTGCCATGAGCCTATCGCCTGCCTGGAAATTGCGATAATCTATGAAGCCTTGGTCATCCAGGGTGTCGCAAAAACGGGAGTTAAGCGTGCCAACAGGTACCGTTAAATGGTTCAATCCCACTAAAGGATACGGCTTCGTACAGCCCCAGTCTGGCGGAAAAGATGTGTTCGTTCACATCTCGGCCGTCGAACGCGCAGGCTTGAGCACCCTCAATGAGGGCGCGGTGATCGAATATGAGGTGGTCACCAATAAAGGCAAGGAATCGGCTGAAAACATCAAGGTGAAATAGCGAAGCGTCCGTTCCAGGCCCGGTCTCGTTCGCGGGGTCATGGAACGGCGGTCTTCTGCCATTTCTCGAGAGAGTTCCTGCTGTTCTCTGTTGGCAGGGACTTGCGCGTGAAACCGGTCCGAGCATGACCGCGCCCGCGAGCAGTAGATCTGCGCTGCTCAAGGGCTACTGACGCGAAGCCATCATCGAGGGGCCGTACGTAGCCGGCTTGCCGCCCGGGCGCGCTCCTCGATGGCCTGCCACGCGCCTTCCCTGATCGCGGCTGCTGGGGCGATCCATGAGCCGCCGACCGTAATGACATTCCGGTGCGCCAGCCATTCGGCCGCATTGGCTTCGCCGATGCCTCCGGTCGGACAGAAACCGACGGATGGGAAGGGGCCGGTGAGCGCATTCAAGGCCGCGAGACCGCCGGCCGGCACTGCCGGAAAGAACTTTACGGTGTCGAAGCCCGCGGTCACGCACGCGGTGAGCTCGGACGCCGTCTGGATGCCCGGAGTATAGGGCAGAGCCCCAGTGGCGGCGGCGCGCAATAAATCCGGCGTATAGCCAGGGCTGATGGCGAAGGCGGCACCGATCTCGGCGGAACGCGCGAGATCGGCCGGAGTCAGCACGGTGCCGATTCCAACAACCGCATCCGGCACCTCGGCGATGATTGCCGCGGCCGCATCGACGGCTGCGTCGGTGCGCAGCGTGATCTCGATGGTGCGGAGGCCGCCGCGCACCAGCGCGCGTGCCAGCGGCACGGCGTCGGCGGCTCGCTCGATGGTTATGACGGGCACGACGGGCGCCAGCGCCAGCAGCTCCCTGGCACGCTTGGACGAGGCGTTTGTGGTCATGCGTTCTTCTCCGGCAACAGATTGAACAAGACACAGTCGGCGGTGTGGCTGTTCAGCGCGAACGCAATGTTGGTCAGCACCGCGACGCGCACCAGCGCCTTGACGTCGACGTCGTGCGGATGGGCCGACAATGGATCAATGAAGAAGATCAGCGCGTCCACTTTACTTTCGACGATCCGCGCGCCGATCTGCTGATCGCCGCCCAGCGGTCCGCTGAGCAGGCGTTCGACCTTGAGCGAGGGGCAGCGCCGGGTGAGTTGCAGGCCGGTGTTGCCGGTGGCGACGAGCTCGCAGCGCGCCAACCGCGCCTCGTGGGCATGCGCCCAGTTCGCCATTTCATCTTTCTTCGCGTCGTGAGCGATGAGGGCGATGCGGAGCCTGTCAGCCATGCCGGCGGCGCTCCTGCAAATGGGCCCGCACGCGCTCAGCCGTCGGGATCGGCGTGACCGCGCCATAGCCCTCGGTCGAGAGCGCGGCCGCTGCGGCCGCGTAGTGCCCGGCGGCTTCGATGGCGTCGCCGGTGACGATGCGGGCAATGAAGGCGCCGGCAAAGGTGTCCCCTGCGCCGGTCGCATCGACGGCGCGGCACGGATACGGCGCAATGCGCACGCGCCGGCTGGCGTCGGCGACCAGCGCGCCGTCGGCGCCGAGCTTCAGCGCCACGATCCCGGCGCCGGCCTTCAGGCAGCGATCGACGATGTCGTCGGCCGCGCGCAGATCGGACAGTTGCACGACGTCGTCATAGCTGGGCAGGCAGATGTCGGCGAGCGCGATGAAATCCCAGATCACGGCGCGGGCGCGCCCGAGCGGCCACAGCTTGCGCCGCAGATTAGTGTCGAACGACACCTTGACGCCCTTGGCGCGCGCATGCTCGGCGGCCTGGTAGCAGGCGTCGCAGGCCGATGTGGAGATGCCGAGCGAAATGCCGGACAGGTGCAGCACTTTCGCCTTGGCGATGGCATCGCGCGGCAGGTCGCCGGCCGAATAGCGGCTCGCGGCCGAACCGGTGCGACAGAAGTCGAACTGATGGCCCTTGTCGCTGTGGCTGACGAAGTAGACGCCGGTCGGCGCGTCCGGCGTGGTCAGCACGTAACGATCATCGACGCCTTCGGCCTTCCACATCGCGCGCAGCAGTGCGCCGTTGGAGTCGGCGCCGACGGCGGAGATATAGCCGGCGCGCGCGCCCTGGCGAGCCGCGGCGACGGCGAAGTTCGAGGTGTCGCCGCCACAGCCGCGCAGAAAGGTGGAACCGTCGCCCTCGCGGGTCTGATTGAACTCCACCATGGGCTCGCCCATGGACAGGATGTCGATCGTTTCGCTCATCGGCCTGTCTGACTATGCAGCGGCGCAGACCGCCGCGCCGCCTCTATATCAGGGGCGCCGGGGGCGACCCATCCCTTTTTGCGCGGGGGGCGGGCTGCAGACAGGTCAGGAATTGAGGATCAGTTCCGCGGCCCTGGCGCCCACCATCATCGCCGGCGCGTTGGTGTTGCCCGAGGGCACGGTCGGGAAGATCGAGGCATCGGCGACGCGCAAGCCTTCGACGCCGTAAACCCGCAGCGCCGGATCGACGACGCAATCCGCCGGGTCGACGCCCATGCGGCACGTGCCGCTCGGATGAAACACCGAATAGGCGCGCTGCCGGATATCGTCGAGCAATTCGGCATCGGAATGCCGAGCCGCGCCGGGCGCCAGCTCTTCCCTGACGAGATCGTTGAAGGTCGGCGTCCGCGCCAGCGCGCACAGAAAGCGCGCACCCGACAGCAACGTGTCGACGTCGTCCTGATGCGACAGATAATTCGGCGCGATCTCCGGCGCCACGGTCGGATCGGCCGAGCGGATGGCGACATGGCCGCGGCTCTTCGGCTGGCATGGTGATACGCTGGTCGAGAAGCCGGAGAACGGATCGGGCTTCATCAGCGCGCGCACGCGCGGCGGCGCCTTGGTGTAGCTCAGTGGCGAGAAGTAGAGCTGGATATCGGGTCGCGCCAGTTCCGGTCGCGAACGATAGAAGCCGCCACCCTGGTTCACGCTCAGCGACAGCGGGCCGCGGCGGCCCAGCAGATAGGCCAAGCCGACGCGCAGTTTGCCGGCGAGCGGCAACAGATCGTCGTTCAGGCTCGGCCGCGTCGATTTGTAGACGTGGTCGTAGCAGAGGTGGTCCTGGAAATTCCGACCGACGGCAGGACTGTCGCTGATGACGTCGATGCCGTGCTCACGAAGCAAGGCACCGGGGCCGATGCCGGAAAGCTGCAAGAGCTGCGGCGAATTGAACGCGCCGCCGCAGAGAATGATCTCCGCGTTGGCGTGAAAGGTTTTCACTTCGCCATGTTGCCGGCATTCGACGCCGACCGCGCGGCGGCCGTCGAATAGAATGCGCGTCACCAATGTTTCTGCTTCGACGCGCACCCGCCCGGTGCGCATCGCCGGGCGCAGGAAGGCGCGCGCCGCGGATTCGCGAATGCCGCGACGGGTCGTAATCTGATAGGTGCCGACGCCTTCGGTCGTCGCGCCATTGAGATCGGGATTGAACGAAAGGCCCACTTCGGCGCCGGCCTTGATGAACAGCGCTGTGAGCGGATGCGCCGTCGACGCGATATCGGTGATATGCAGCGGGCCGCCCGCGCCGTGCCATTCGGATGCGCCGAGGTCATGATCCTCGATGCGGCGATACAGGCGCAATACATCCGGCCAGCCCCAGCCGCGGTTGCCCAGCGCTTCCCAGCCGTCATAGTCCTCGGCCTGGCCACGCGAATAAACCATGGCGTTGATGGCGCTCGAGCCGCCGACGACCTTGCCGCGTGGCTGATAGATGCGCCGGTTCGCCAGTCCGGGTACCGGCTCGGTTTCGTACATCCAGTTGACGGCGGGATTGTAAAACATCTTGCCGTAGCCGATCGGCAGATGCAGCCACGGGCTGCGGTCGTGCGGGCCGGCTTCGAGCACCAGGATTTTGCGCGTGCCGGCGGCCGCCAGTTGACCGGCGATCACGCAGCCGGCTGAGCCGGCGCCGATGATGATGGTGTCGAAAGAATCCAAGCCGCAATCCTCCGTCGCGTGCGCGACTTTAGGCAGGCCGGCGGCGAATGCAGAGGTCCATTCTCGCGTTAGCGTCGGACCAGTACCGGCTGACGGTCATGAGGGCTTGCAAGTCATGCCGACTTGGCGCGGACCGCCGGCGAGAGATCGGCGAACACGTCCTTGAGCGCAGCGATCCCGGTCTCGATCTGTGCCGGGGAGAAGCCGCTGAAGCCGAGAGCGAAACCCTGGCGGTCGTTGGGCGCGATACAGAAACGCCCGATCGGCGTCAGGGTCAGGCCGCGCTCAGCGGCACGCTGGGCGATCATCTCGGCATTCAGGCCCGGTGCGAGATAGGCCACGGTGTGCATGCCTGTAGTCGAAGGCCTGATGTCGAGATAATCGCCGAGATGTTTCCGCACGCCCTGATAAAGCGCCTGGTAGTGCTCGTGATAGGCCTTGCGCATCCGGCGAATATGCGTGGCGAAATGCCCTTCAACGATGAAGTCGGCGACGATGGCCTGGATCGCGGTGGGCACGCCCGGCAAGAACGCTTCGAGGCTGGTCCGGAAATGCTCCATCAGCGCCGGCGGCGCCAGGATGAAGCCGAGGCGCAGCGACGGAAACAACGACTTTGAAAACGAGCCGACATAAATGACGCGGCCCGCCTGATCCATACTCTGCAAGGTCGGCATCGGCATGCCGGAAAAACAGAACTCGCCATCCCAATCGTCTTCGATGATCCAGGCGCCGTTGTTCTGCGCGGCGGCGAGCAGCGCGACGCGGCGCTCCAGCGACATGCTGACGCCGAGCGGTTGCTGGTGCGACGGCGTCACGAAGGCGAGCCGGAAGTCGGGCGCCTTGCGCAGCGCGTCATCGACGTCGAGCCCATCGTCATCGACGCGCACCGGCACCAGATCGGCGCCGGAGACGACGAAGCTGTTGCGGGCGCCAATCGCGCCGGGATCCTCGAACCAGACCTTGTCGCCGGGATCGATCAATGTCGAGGCGATAAGCTGAAATGCCTGCTGCGCACCGGCGACGATGAAGATCTGCTGCCAGTCGCAGCGGATGCCGCGGTTGATTCGCAGATGATCGGCGATCGCCTTTCGCAGCAAGTCATGACCGTGCGGGTCCGGATAACCGAGCACATCCTTGCGTGCCTCGCGCCAGTGCTTGCCGGACAGCCGCGCCCATTGCGCCATCGGGAAGGCGTCGTAAGCGGGAATAGCGGTGGTGAAGGCGCGCGGTTCATGCACCAGCCGCGGCACGAAGCGGCTCGACGCGGACGTCATGGATTGCGCCAGGCGTGCGCTCTTTTCCGACACCACGGGCTTTTGCGTCGCGACCGGCAGCCGCTCATGCTTGAGCGCTTCGCTGACATAGGTGCCGGCGCCGACGCGTGACTCGATCAGGCCCTCGGCGGCCAACTGGTCGAAGCATTCGACGATGGTGGCGCGCGCCACATTGAGTTCGTTGGCCAAGGTCCGCGTCGAGGGTAACCGCCCGCCGGCCTTGAGCGAACCGGACAGGATGAACTCGCGCAGATGCGCGCAGATTTGAACGCTCAGGCCGTGCGAGGCCTCGCGATCGATGGCGATCGACTGCAGCAATGCGCCTCCCGCCCGCTTGACCACTCAGTCTCCCCACGTCGCATGTTGCCGGAATAGGCCACCTTGTCCCGCGCCAAGCGGAGTGGCCTTCTTATTCGGTCAGAATGGACCTTAAGAGCAGACCATTTCAACTCTAAAAGTTGGAGAACGACGGACAAGAGTGCTGGGCCCTCGGCCCGGGCATCGCTTCCGCCGCCTGTAGGTTGAATGGCGAAGCCGATGAAAATCACGAAGCTCGAGACGTTTTCGAATACCTCTGTCGGTTTCGTGCGGGCCACAACGGAAAGTGGGGCGCAAGGGTGGGGGCAATTCTCGCCCTACAATGCTGACATCACGGCAGCAGTCTTTCACCGCCAGATCGCGCCATATTCACTGGGCGCCGACGCTTTCGACATCGCCCATCTGGTCGCGACCATTCCGGAGCGCGAACACAAGTTTCCGGGCTCGTATCTGTTCCGGGCGCTGACCGGGCTCGATACCGCGCTTTGGGATCTGCGCGGCCGCATCGAGAACAAGAGCGTCTGCGAACTTCTCGGCGGCACGCCGCGGCCGTTTCCGGTCTACGCGTCGAGCATGAAGCGCGGCGAGATCACGCCCGAGGCCGAGGCGGAGCGGCTCAAACGGCTGCAGGGCGAATTCGGCTACACCGCATTCAAGTTTCGCGTCGGCAAGGAATGCGGCCACGACATCGACGAATGGCCGGGGCGCACCGACGCCATCGTGCCGCAGGTGCGTGCCGCCCTCGGCGACGAGGCGCGGCTGCTGGTCGATGGCAACAGCGCCTATACGCCGGCCAAGGCCATCGAAGTCGGTCACATGCTGCAGGATTACGGCGTCATCCATTTCGAAGAGCCGTGTCCCTATTGGGAGCACGGCTGGACGTCGGAGGTCAGGCAGGCGCTGAGCCTCGACGTGACGGGCGGCGAACAGGACTGCGATCTGACGCTGTGGCGCTACATCATCGACAACAAGGTCGTCGATGTCGTCCAGCCCGACGTTTGCTACCTCGGCGGCGTGACGCGGATGTTGAAGGTGGCGCGCTGGGCCGAAGCTGCCGGGCTGCCGTTCACGCCGCACTCGGCCAATCAGTCGCTGGTCACTGCGTTCACACTGCACATCATGGGCGCGATCCCGAACGGCGGACCCTATGTGGAATTCTCCATCGAGGGCTACGATTACTACCCGTGGGAGGAGGGGCTGCTGCTCAACCCGCTGCGGGCCAAAGACGGCATGGTGGAAATCCCGGCCGGTCCGGGCTGGGGCCTCGAAATCAACCCGGCCTGGCTTGACGCCGCGGAATACACCGTGAGCGAACTGCCATGAGCGGTCCGGCTGACGCCCTGGTCGCGGAGGTCATGACGACCGGCACGCTCACCGGGCTGCCGCAGGGCCATTACATCGGCGGCCGCTTCGTCCCGGGGCTGTCCGGCAACACGATGGAGAGCTTCGACCCGGGCCGCGGGCGGGCTTTCGCGCGATTTGCCGCTGGCGACGCCGCCGACGTCGACGCCGCCGTCGCCGCCGCCAGGACCGCGCTCTGCGGTCCGTGGCGACAGATGGGGCCGGCCGAGCGCGGCCGCATCCTTGCCAGGGCCGCCAGCCTGCTGCGCGAGCGCGCCGCGCGCTTCGCCGTGGTGGAGAGCCTCGACAGCGGCAAGCGCCTCACCGAGGCCGAGGGCGACCTGCGCGGCGTGGCGCGGGCGTTCGAGTATTACGCCGGCGCCGCCGACAAGCTGCATGGCGACAGCCTGCCGCTCGGCCGCAACTATGTCGGCTTCACCACTGAGGAGCCGATCGGCGTCGCCGCCCAGATCATCCCCTGGAACTATCCGCTGTCGACTGTGGCCCGTGGTATTGCGCCCGCCCTGGCGGCCGGCTGCACGGTGGTCGCCAAGCCCGCCGAGCAGACGCCGTTCACCGCCCTGATGCTCGCCGAGCTGCTGCACGAGGCGGGCCTGCCCGACGGCGTGCTGAATGTGGTCACCGGGACGGGCGCCCAGGCCGGCGCGCCGCTGGTCGCCCATCCGGGCATCGATCACATCACCTTTACCGGCTCCGTCGCGACGGGGACGGCGGTCATGCGCGCGGCGGCCCAGCACGTGACGCGGTTGGTTCTCGAGTTGGGCGGCAAGTCGCCGCTGGTCGTGCTCGCCGACTGCGACATGGACGCCGCCGTCAACGGCGTGATCGAGGCGATCTACGAGAACGCCGGCCAGATCTGCTCGGCCGGATCGCGCCTCGTTCTCGACCGCGCCATCGCCGTCGCCTTCATGAGCCGGCTCACGACGCGGGTGAAGGGCCTGCGGATCGGCCACGGCCTGACGAATCCCGATCTCGGCCCCGTCAACTCGCTGCGGCAACTCGAGACCATCGACGGTCATGTCCGGCGCGCGGTCGCCGCGGGCAATCGCGTCTATGCGGGCGCTGCGATCGCAAAACCCGAGGCCGGCGGTAGCGGCTGGTTCTACGAGCCGACCATCATCGAAGCGCGCGGTGCGGACGATCCTCTCGTCCAGGAAGAGATCTTCGGTCCGGTGCTGGCGGTGCAGATCGTCGATGGCGCGGACGAAGCGCTGGCGGCGGCGAACGCGACGTCCTACGCCCTCGTCGCCGGCATCTATTCGAAGAACATCACCGACGCATTGCGCTTCGCCCGCGATGTCGATGCCGGGCAGGTGTTCATCAATGAATGGTTCGCCGGTGGTATCGAGGTCCCGTTCGGCGGCAACCGGAAATCCGGCTTCGGCCGGGAAAAGGGCATGGCGGGACTGCGCAGCTATTGCAAACTGAAAAGCGTCGTCGCACGGATCTGATGACAATAGGACCGGTACACGTGAACGCAGCACTCTTCACCGATGATTTCAAACCAGCGCCCTACTGGTGGGATCATGTGCCGCGGCCCGAGCTGGCAACCAAGACTCCTCCGGCGCGCGCCGATGTCGTCGTCATCGGCTCCGGCTACACCGGGCTGCACGCCGCGCTGCAGACGGCGCGGGCCGGGCGCCATACCGTCGTGATCGATGCCGAGGCGGCGGGCTTCGGCTGCAGCACCCGCAATGGCGGGCAGATCTCGACCAGCATCAAGCCATCCTACGCCGCCCTGGCGCGCCGCCACGGGCCGCAGCGCGCGTTCGACATCGTGAAGGAGGGACAGAACTCCCTGCGCTTCATGGGCGACTTCGTTCGCGACAATCGCCTCGATTGCAATTTCGCGGTGGTCGGCCGGTTCCATGCCGCGCACAACGCGAAGCAATACGATGTGCTGGCTGCGGCGGTGAAGAACCAGCCCAAGGGGCTTGAGGTCCCGGCGCACATGGTGCCGCGCAGCGAGCAGCGCCGCGAGATCGGCTCCGACGGCTATTTCGGCGGCGCCGTGTATGAGCAGCACGCGTCGGTCGATCCGGCGCGCTATCACCAGGGGCTGCTCGACCTCGCCGCCGCTGCAGGCGTCGACATCGTCGTCTATTGTCCGGCGGTCGCGATCGAGCGCAGCGGCGACAGGTTCATCGTCAAGACGACGCGGGGCACCATCGACGCGCGCGACGTCGTCATCGCCACCAACGGCTATACCGGCGGCGTGACGCCATGGCTGAAGCGGCGCGTCATCCCCATCGGCAGTTATGTGATTGCTACGGAAATGCTCGATCGCTCACTGGTCGACGAGCTCATTCCGCAGAACCGTATCGTCAGCGATACCCGCAAGGTCGTTTACTACTATCGCGCCTCGCCGGATCGCCGCCGAATCCTTTTCGGCGGCCGCGTCTCCTTGAGCGAGACCGATCCGATGCTCAGTGGCCCCAAGCTGCATGCCGACATGGTCGGCATCTTCCCGCAGCTGGCATCGAAGAAGATCAGTCATTCCTGGTGCGGCTTTATCGCCTACACGTTCGACGAACTCATGCACATCGGCCGGCAGGACGGCATGTATTACGCCATGGGCTATTGCGGCTCGGGGGTCGGCATGGCGAGCTATTGCGGCATGCGCCTTGGGCACAAGGTGCTCGGGCTCAGTGAGGGCCGCACCGCCTTTGACGATCTGTCGTTCCAGACGCGGCCATTTTACACGGGCAATCCTTGGTTTCTGGCGCCGTCGGTCCTGTACTATCGCTGGCGTGACCGGCGCGGATGAGACGATGGCAGGTTTGCGCCGCAGCCACACGGGGAGTGGACCCCTCCTATTTCCAGACTGGCCCTTCTTTCCCGTCCGGGAATACGGACCGATAAGGCGCGGGTTTAGGATCGGCGATAAGACCAATTAAACAACGGTCGCCCCTGAAAACCCGGGCTGACATTCATGAGCAGGGTGAGGAGCACGGAATGACGATCAATCGATCCCAACTAGCCATCGCTTCATTGGCCATCTTCGCCGCCGTCGGTCTGGTCGGCGCGACCGCCGGCGCGCAGGAACTGACCGTCGTTTCGTTCGGCGGCTCGTACCAGGAAGCGCAGAGCAAGGCGCTGTTCCAGCCGGCCGCCAAGGCGCTCGGCATCAAGCTCAAGGAAGAAACCTACACCGGCATCTCGGACGCGGTCGTCAAGGTCAAGGCGGGCGCCGTGACGTGGGACGTGGTGGCGAGCGGCTCGGGCAGCGCGGCGCGCGCCGGCGCGGCTGGCTATCTGGAGAAGCTGGACTACAACGTCATCGACCGTTCGACCTTCGTGCCGAACACCGCACAGGACTATTGCGTCGGCGGCGACGTGTTCTCGACCGTGATGGCCTGGAACACCAAGACCTATGACGACAATCACCCGAAGTCGTGGGCCGACTTCTGGGACGTCAAGAAATTTCCGGGCAAGCGCTCTTACCGCAAGGGCGTGGCCGGGGCGCTTGAGCCGGCGCTGATGGCCGACGGTGTGCCGGCCGGCAAGGTCTATGAGGTGCTGTCAGCGCCGGGCGGCATCGAACGCGCCATCAAGAAGATCAAGGAGCTCAAGCCGCACATCAGCGTGTGGTGGACCTCCGGCGCGCAGCATGCGCAACTGATGAAGGATGGCGAAGTCGATATGATCACCGGCTGGAATGGTCGCTTCGACGTGGTCGCCAAGGATGGCGGCAAGGTCGCCTACACGTTCAACCAGGCACTGCTCGACTACGATTGCTACGCCATTCCGAAAGGCGCACCGCACAAGGACTTGGCGATGAAGTTCTTGAGCGAGATATCCAAGCCGCAATATCAGGCGGAATTCACCAAGTACATCACCTACGGGCCGACCAACAAGAAAGCCTACGAAATCGGCGCCATCGACGCGACCTACGCCAAGAAGCTGCCGTCGCATCCCGACAACGTGAAAGAGCAGCTTTCGATCGATCTCGACTGGTATATCAAGAACGAAGAGAAGGCCGCGGCCGCCTATCAGAATATGCTAACCGAGTAGCAAGTGCAGCCGGGGCGCGGCTCAAGGTGCCCCGGCCGACCACTTCAAGGAACAGGCGACAGTCGCTCATTTTATGGCATCCGCATCGGCACTCGACATTCATGCCCGACAGGTCACCAAATCCTACGGTGCCATCGTCGTGCTCGATCGGGTCGACCTGCATGTTCAGGCCGGCGAGTTTCTGACGCTGCTCGGCCCGTCCGGATCGGGCAAGACCACGCTGCTGATGGTGCTCGCCGGTTTTACCCGTCCCGATTCAGGCAGCATCCTGTTCGGCAGCGAGGAGGTCATCCGCCTGGCACCGCAGAAGCGCGATCTGGGGATGGTGTTCCAGAACTACGCGCTGTTTCCCCATATGAACGTGGCGGGCAATATTGCTTTCCCGCTGCGGCTGCGGAAAGTCGGCGCCGCTGAAATCGCCAAGCGCGTCGAAGCCGCGCTCGAGATGGTGCAACTCGGCGGCTACGGGACACGCGGCATTCATGAACTGTCCGGCGGCCAGCGCCAGCGCGTCGCGCTTGCGCGCGCTCTCGTCTTCGAGCCACGCATCATCCTGATGGATGAGCCGTTGTCGGCACTCGACAAGCAGTTGCGCGAACTGATGCAGCTCGAACTGCGCCGCCTGCACGAAAAACTTGGCACGACGACGATCTACGTGACGCATGATCAGCGCGAGGCGCTGACGATGTCGGACCGCATCGCCGTGATCAATAAGGGCAAGCTCGCGCAGCTCGACTCGCCGCGGCACATCTATTCCAAACCGAATAGCCGCTTCGTCGCCGAGTTCATCGGCGAGTCCACTTTCCTCAATGTGGCGGTGAGCGGCGGCGTCTGCCGTTATCGCGACACGGTTATCAAAGCCGACGCCGCGCCGGTGCGTGACGGCCGCTGCCTGTTGATGATCCGGCCCGAGCAGGTGCAGATCGTCGATGGCGCGGCGTCCGACAATATGAACTGCTTCAGCGGCCGCACCGTCGGCCGGGTATTCCAGGGCGATACGCTTCGCATCGACGTCGATCTCGGAGGCGGCGACGCGATCACGCTGCGCGTTCCGGCGAACAGCGCCGGCCTGCAGTCGGTGCCGGCGGATCGCGAGTCCATCACGCTCGGGCTGTCGGTCGCCGACACGACGCTGCTGCCGGCCGAGGATTGAGCCGGCCATGAGCGTAACCACCGGACCCGCAGCAATGTCTCTCGGTGACGGTCACGCCGCAGCGTTGCGCCGGGACCGCACGATCGAGCGCTGGCTGATGCTGTCGCTCGCGGCGCCGGCGCTGTTGCTTGTATTCGTATGCTTGATCGTGCCGGTCGGCTGGCTGTTCTATCTGTCGTTCTTCACCGATGGCGGTGTCGCCACGCTGCACAACTACCGGAACCTCGTCGAACAGCCGTCCTATGCGCGCATCTTCTGGACCACGTTCAAGGTGAGCGCGCTCACCACGGCGATCTGCGCCGTGCTTGGCTATCCGCTGGCCTATTTCATGTCGCAACTCTCGGCGCGCGCCGCCAATCTGTGCATAATCCTGGTGCTGCTGCCGTTCTGGACGTCGCTGCTGGTGCGCACTTATGCGTGGCTGGTGCTGCTGCAGCGCACCGGTCTGATCAACACCTGGGGCATGCAGCTCGGCCTGTGGTCGGAACCGCTGGCCCTGGTCAACAACATGACCGGGACATTGATCGGCATGGTCCACATCATGCTGCCGTTCATCGTCCTGCCGCTGTACGGCAGCATGCGCACGATCGACCGTACGCTGGTGCAGGCCGCGGCCAACCTCGGCGCCAGCCCGGTGCAGAGTTTTGTCCGAGTGTTCCTGCCGCTATCGCTGCCGGGGCTGACCGCCGGCGCGCTGGTCGTGTTCATTCTTTGCCTCGGCTTCTACATCACGCCGGAGGTGCTCGGCGGCGGCCGGGTCACCATGGTGTCGAGCCGGATCGCAACCGATATCGACACTTTCCTGAACTGGGGCTCGGCCAGCGCGCTCGGCGCGGTGCTGCTGCTGCTGACGCTGATTCTGCTGTGGGTAGCCTCGCGCCTCGCGAAAGGTCTTTCGTTGGTGGGAGCGGGGCACTGACATGAGCTGGCTCGACAAGCCCGCGACGGAAACGCAGATCACGCATCGTTCGCGGCTGTGGCTCTATGCGCTGGTCGTCGTGCTGTTCGCTTTCCTGGTGCTGCCGACGCTGCTCGTCATTCCGATGTCGTTCTCGGAATCGCAATATCTCGAATTTCCGCCGCGGCATTTGTCGTTGCGGTGGTATGAGGCCTATTTCAACTCGCGCTCGTGGATGCATGCGACGGCGACGTCGTTCAAGGCGGCGACGCTCACCGTGATCGTGGCGACTCCGCTCGGCACCATCGCGGCTTATGGGCTGTACAACGCCGAGCTGGCGACGGCACGGCTGGTGTCGCTGCTGCTGATCACGCCGATCGTCATTCCGATCATCCTGGTCGGCACCGCGATCTTCTATGCGTATGTGCGACTCAAGCTGGTCAACTCATTGATCGGCGTCGTGCTGGCGCACAGCATTCTGGCGATCCCGATCGTCATCATGATCGTGACGTCGGCGCTGAAGAGCTTCGACATGAATCAGGAGCGGGTCGCGCGCAGTCTCGGCGCCTCGCGGGTCACGGCGTTTTTCACGGTGGTGATGCCGCAGATCAAGTTCGCGGTGCTGACCGCCGCGGTGTTGTCGTTCCTGACGTCGTTCGACGAAGTCATCGTCTCGCTGTTCGTGTCGGGCGGCGAGAATTCGACGCTGACCCGCATCATGTTCACGGCGCTGAGAGATCAGATCGACCCGACCATCGCCGCGATTTCCACGATCATGATCGTGGTCACCAGCCTGTTGCTGGCGCTGGCACAGATGTTCGGCCGGCAAGCGAAGCCCTGAACGCAGCGCCACCGGCCGTCTCTCTTACTTCATCTCGCCGCGAAAGGCCTTGTCGAGCAGGGCGCGCGCCGCCGCTTCGGTCAGCGGCACCGGATTGCCGCCGGCTGTAGGATCGTCCGGCGCCATCCTGGCGACGAGATCGAATTGCGATTCATCGACGCCGAATTCCTTCAGCGTATGCGGCACGCCGAGCGCTTTGCGAAAATCCATGACCCAGGCGAGGAAAGCATCGAAGTTCGGCGCAAGTCCAAGATAGGCGGCAAGCCGCCCGATCTTGGCTTCGATCGCCGGGCGGTTGAACACCAGCACATAAGGCATGAACACCGCATTGGTCATGCCGTGATGCGTGTCGTACAGCGCACCGACCGGATGCGACAAGGCGTGAATGGCGCCGAGGCCTTTCTGAAAGGCGGTCGCACCCATCGCCGCCGCTGACATCATGTGCGCGCGTGCCTCGAGATCGCTGCCGTTTTGATAAGCGCGCGGCAGATAGTCTTTGGCAAGGCGGGCGCCTTCGACCGCGATGCCGTCACCCATCGGATGATAGAACGGCGAACAATAGGCTTCGATACAATGTGCCAGCGCATCCATGCCGGTGCCGGCAGTGATCTTCGGCGGCATGCCGGCGGTCAGTTCCGCGTCGCAGATCGTCACCTTCGGCATCATGCCGGGATGGAAGATCACCTTCTTCGAATGCGTTGCCTGCTGCGTGATGACGCCGGCGCGACCGACTTCCGAGCCGGTTCCGGCAGTGGTTGGTACGGCGATCACCGGTGCGATGCCTTTCGGATCGGCGCGCGTCCACCAGTCGCCGATGTCTTCGAAGTCCCACATCGGCCGCGTCTGTCCGGCCATGAAGGCGATGACCTTGCCGGCGTCAAGCGCCGAACCGCCGCCGAAGGCGATAACGCTGTCATGGCCGCCGGCCTTGAGCACCTTGAGCCCGGCTTCGACATTGGCATCATTCGGATTGGATTTGACGTCGGAGAACACGCCGACGCCGAGCCCGGCGTCGCGCAATCCCTTGACGACGGACTGCGTCATCGGCTGCGCCGCGAGGAACGGATCGGTCACCAGCAAAGGCTTGGCGAAACCGAGATCCTTGCAGACCTGCGGCAGTTCCTTGATGCGGCCGGCGCCGAAGCGCACCGACGTCGGATAATTCCAGTTGGCGGTAGGCGAGGTGGACATTGAAAACTCTGTTGCGTGAGTGTTGAGATGAGCGGAAACGATATGAACGCTCAGGACAAGGCCCTGAGATGGAAGCTCTTGGCGCGCGTGAGCATGTCGTAGCCGATTTCCGACAGGCTGACGCCGCGGCCGGTATCCTTGACGCCGGTCCAGGCGAGCGCCGGATCGAGATAATCGCAGCGGTTCATGAATACGGTTCCGGTCTCAACCTGCTGGCCGATCGACAACGCGGCGGCTTCGTCGGAAGTCCAGATTGCCGCGGTGAGGCCGTAAGGGCTGTCATTCATCAGCCTGATCGCTTCGTCGTCGTTTGAGACTTTCATGATGCCGACGACCGGTCCGAAGTTCTCGACCGTCATCAATTCCATGCTGTGATCGACTTCGGTGAGCACTTGCGGCATCACGTAGGTGCCACGGCCTTCATCGGCAGGAAACAGCTTCGGATCGATGTGGCTGCGCGTGCCTTTGGCGATAGCGTCCTTGATCTGGCGGCGCACGACGTCGGCGCCGCGTGGCGTCGCCATCGGCCCGAGCGTCGTCGTCTCATCAAGCGGATTGCCGAGCTTGTAGCTGCTGGTCAGTTCGACGAAGCCCGCGACGAAGTCGTCATAGAGCGAGTCGTGGACATAGATGCGCTCGATGCCGCAGCAACACTGCCCGGAGTTGAAGAAGGCGCCATCGACCAGATTTTCCACGGCGTGCTTGAGGTTGGCGTCGGCGCGCACATAGGCGGGGTCCTTGCCGCCGAGTTCGAGCCCGAGCGTTGTGAATGTCCCTGCCGCCGCGCGTTCGATCGCCTGTCCGCCGGCGACCGAGCCGGTGAAGTTGGCGTGATCCACCGCGCCGCTCGACAGAATGCGCGCGGTGTCGTCATGGGTCAGCACCAGATTGGCGAACAGGCCGGGCGGCAGATCGGCGGCGCGCATCGCCTTGTCGAAACGCTCGCCGACCAGAATGGTTTGCGCCGCATGCTTGAGGATGACGGCATTGCCCGCGACCAGCGCCGGGACGACGCTGTTGACCGCGGTGAGATACGGGTAATTCCACGGCGCGATGACGAGAACGACGCCGGCCGGCGTTTTGTCGATGAAGCGCGTGAAGCCTTCGATCGGTTTGGGCACATGCGGCTTGAGCGCGTCCGGCGCGATCGCGATCATGTGGCGTGCGCGTTCTTCGAATGGCCTGAATTCGCCGCCCCACTTCACCGGGCGGCCCATCTGCCGGGCGATCTCCGGTACGACCTCCTGGTTCATCGCCAGCATGGCATCGACAAAGGCGGTCATCTTCGCCATGCGGGTCGCGAGCGGCACTTTTGCCCACTGCTTCTGTGCCTGACGCGCGGCGGTGAGAGCGGCATCAATGGTGGCAGCGCTGGCGGAGGGCCGGCGCGCGACTTCGCGGCCGTCGATGGGCGAGATGCAGACAACGTCGGTCATGGTGAGGTCCGGAACAGGAGAGAAAGGAAAAGCGAGGCGCGCGATCGCGGCTTCGGCTCAGATGATCTCGAAGTAGCGTTGCATTTCCCAGTCGGTGATGGCGCGGCGGAATTCGCGTTCTTCCCACTCGCGCGTCGCGGCGTAGTGCTCGACGAAGGCATCGCCGTACAAGGCGCGTGCCGGAGCCGACGCCTTAAGGCGCTGCGCGGCGTCCCACAAGGTGCGCGGCAGCGCGCGGTCCGCCGGCAGCTTCACCTCATAGGCATTGCCGGTCATCGGCGCACCGGGCTCGATGCGGTGCTCGATGCCCCACAGGCCCGAGCCGATCGCCGCCGCCATGGCGATGTACGGATTGATGTCGGCTGCGGCGACGCGATACTCGACGCGCTGCGATTTCTCCGAACCTTCGATGACGCGCAGCGCCGTGGTGCGGTTGTCGACCGACCAGGCGGAGTCGGTCGGTGCCCAGAAACCGGGGATGAGCCGCGTATAGCTGTTCACCGTGCAGGCCACCATCGCCAGCAATTCCGGCATCAGCGCCTGCTGGCCGCCGACATACCAGCGCATGATGTCCGACATGCCGTGCGGCTTGCCGGCGTCGTGGAACACTCCCTTGCCGGATTTGAGATCCTGCAGCGAGGTATGCAGGTGGCCGGATTGACCCGGCCATTCATGCGACGACTTGGCCATGAACGAAGCCATCCAGCCGCGCTTCTGCGCCAGCACTTTGGTGTAGGTCTTGAACAGCGCCGCCTTGTCGGCGGCAATCAGCGCCTCATCGACGCGGATCGCGGCCTCGAGCACGCCGGGACCGGTCTCGGTGTGCAGGCCCTCGATCTCGAAATTCATATCGCGCGCGAGATCGAGCAAGTCGCGATAGAAGTCGGCATGCACCGAGCTGCGCAGCATCGAATAACCAAAGTAGCCCGGCGTGATGTTCTTCAGGTTGCGGTAATTCTTCTCGCGCACCGAATGCGGCGTCTCTTCGAACAGAAAGAACTCGAACTCCGCCGCGGCGTTGACGCGAAAGCCCATGTCCTTGGCACGTTGCAACACGCGGCGCAGCGTGCCGCGCGGGCAAACCTCCTGCCACTTGTCGGCGAATTCGCAGAGCACCAGCGGCAGGTCGTCCTCGAGCGGCAGGATGCGCAACGTCTCGGGCAGCATGCGCACCGCGGCGTCCGGATAGCCGGAGTGCCAGCCGGTGACTTTGACGTTATCGTAAAGCTGATCGTTGCTGTCCCAGCCGACCACCACGTCGCAAAAGCCGAGGGCTTTATCGATCGAGCTTTCGAATTTGTCGCGGCCGATATACTTGCCGCGGAACACCCCATCGATGTCGAACAGGCCGACCCGGACATAGGGCAGGTCGCGCTGGCGCACGTAATCAATCGCTTCCTGAGCGGATTTAATGGTCGGAATGTCTCGCATGGTGCCCCTCGAAAACCTCTAGAAAGGATAGCAAAAAGGGGACGTTTCCGACAGGGAAAAAGAAGAATATTCAGTAGCTTACATCAATATTGGCGCCTGTTTTTCAGGCCTTGAATCTCTCCCAGGTTGCGATTTCGATGCGGTCAACCCCGCGCGCTGCTTTATCTCGAACGGGCTCGTCGGGCGCGACGCTTTTTAGGAGTTAAAGCCGCAAAACGTCGATAGAGGGGGCGCGCGCAAGCCAGCATAGGTGCGCGTCATGGCTTGCGCCCGCGGGCGGCGAATTCGTCAGGCCTCGACCACAACCTGCGGTTTTCCGTCGGCGATGTCGCCGATGATGCGCGCGGCGGGGTAGCCGGCGGCCTTGATGGTCCCCAGAATCGTGTCGGCTTGCACCGCCGCGCAGGCCACGAGCAGTCCGCCCGAGGTCTGTGGATCGCACAAGAGCTGACGCTGCCAGTCCGGCATGTCGTTCGGCAGCACGACGCTGCTGTCGTAGCTTTTCCAGTTTCGCCCCGAGGCGCCGGTAACGAAGCCCTGCTGTGCCAGGCTCGCCGCCTCATTGAGAAGCGGCAGCGCCTCGGCTTTCACGTTCACGGTCTTGCCCGAGCCGCGCGCCATCTCCAGCGCGTGGCCGAGCAGGCCGAAGCCGGTGACGTCGGTCATCGCGTGCACGGCACTTTCCCTGGCGAGCTTTGCCCCGACGCGATTGAGCAGGGTCGTCGTCGCAATGAACTCATCGTAGGCCTGGCGCGACAGCGCGCTTTTCTTGAACGCCGCCGAATAGATGCCGACGCCGAGCGCCTTGGTGAGGATGAGCTTGTCGCCGGCCTTGGCGTCGGCGTTCCGGCGGATGTCGCTTTTCACCGCGGTGCCGATGACGGCGAGACCGTAGATCGGCTCCGGCGAGTCGATCGAGTGGCCGCCGGCGATGGGAATGCCGGCCGTTTCGCAAACCGCAACGCCGCCTTCGAGGATCTGTCGCACCATTTCCGGCGGGATCTTGTCGACCGGCATGCCGAGAATGGCGAGCGCCATGATCGGCGTGCCGCCCATGGCATAGACATCGGATATGGCGTTGGTGGCGGCGATGCGGCCGAAGTCGCGCGCGTCATCCACCATCGGCATGAAGAAGTCGGTGGTGGCGATGATGCAAGTCCCGTTGTCCAATTCCCACACCGCGGCATCGTCGCCGGTTTCGACGCCGACCAGCAACTGCTTGTAGGGCGACACCGTCGGATGGCTGGACAGCAATTGCTGCAGCACCGACGGTGCCAGTTTGCAGCCGCAGCCGCCGCCGTGAGAGAGGTGGCTGAGCCGGATCGGTTGTTGAATGTTCACGGCGAATCTCCTTGGTCAACTGGCTGCGCGCTCGAGATTGGCGGGATAGAGACCGCGCCACGCCGCGGCGAGCAACGTGGCGGTGCTGTCGATGTCTTCGGCTGTCGTATGGCGGCCGAGCGAAAGCCGGACCGTACCAAGCGCGGCATCGCGCGGAATACCGAGTGCCAGCAGGATCGCCGAAGGCTCTTCGCTATCGGCGTGGCAGGCGGAGCCGTTTGACGCGAGCACGCCCGGGCAGCAGGCAAGCAATTGCCGTCCCGATACGCCGGGAAACAGGACGTTCAGCGTGTTCGGCAGCCGTTCGGTCGGATGGCCGACCAGCGCCAGGCCGGGCACGGTCTGAGTGAGCTTATCCAACAGACGCGCGTTGAGCGCGCGCATGCGCGGCTCGGCTTCGGCGAGCGCCGCGCGCGCCAGCCGGCAGGCTTCGCCGACGCCGACGATGTAGGGCACGTTTTCGGTGCCGGGCCGGCGGCCGTGCTCCTGGCCGGCGCCGACCAGCAGCGGCGGAAGTTCGACGCCGTCGCGGATATAAAGCACGCCGATTCCCTTTGGCGCATAAAGCTTGTGCGCGGCGATCGACAACAGATCGCCGCCGAGCGCATCGACATCGACCGGTATCTTGCCGAGCGATTGCGCCACATCGACATGCACCAGCGCGCCGGCGGCGTGCGCCTGCCGGGCGATGTCCGCGACAGGCTGCAGCATGCCGATCTCGTTCTGCGCGTGGATAATGGTGACGAGCGCGGTGTCGGTGCCGATCAGGGCGGAAGCATCGGCGGCATCGACCCGGCCGTCGACCTTCGCCGCGAGGCGGCGGATCGGATGACCGGCGCGTTCGAGCAAGGCGCAGCAGGCGTCGGTCGCCGGGTGCTCGATGTTGGTGGTGACGACCGCGCGGCGCGCCGGGTTCATGGTTGCGGCGCCGCGGATCGCCATGTTGCTGGCTTCGGTGCCGCCGCTCGTGAACACGATCTCATCGGCGGCGGCGCCGATCAGCGCCGCCACTTCAACTCGCGCGCGCTCAACTGCATCATGCGCCGGCTCGCCGAGCGCATGCGCCGAAGACGGGTTGCCGAATCGTTCGCGCAGATAAGGCAACATCGCCTCCAGGACCTGCGGATCGATTGGCGTCGTCGCATTGTTGTCGAGATAGATTGGTTGAAGCGGCGGCGCCATCGTTCAACCTCGCTTCACGATGGTGAAGACGTAGAGCTCGGCCTTGCGCTCTTGCGCGCTCAACGTGTTGCCGGTCTGACGGCAGAAATGGGGAACGTCGATGACGGTGAGCGGGTCGGTGCATTCGAGCACCAGGGCGTCTCCCGCCGCCAAGTTGCGCAGCGCTTTCTTGGCGCGCAGCACCGGCTGCGGACAACGCAAGCCGCGTAGATCGAGAATGGTCTGGGCCGGCGCGGTCATTGCAGGGGGGCCGCGCCGGCGCAGCGCGACGCCGGGATTATTCCGGCGTCTGGCTCGGCGGGAATTGTTTGGCCGGCCCCTTGAGGTCCTCGCCGGTGGCGACCGGGGGCTGCGTCTTCGCGGCGTCTTGATCGTAGGCGGGGCCGCCTTGTCCGGTCGTCGAATGACCCGGATTGGTCTTGTCGAGCGTGCTGCCGCCGGTTTCCGGATGCGCACCGGTCCAGCCGGTCGAGCCCTTGTTCTGCGGCGCGTCGCCGCTGCTGCCAGAACCGCTTTGCGCCAGCGCCATCGACGAAAACGCCAATGAAACCGCTGCTACCAATATGACTGTTCGCATAGCCGTCTCCGATGAAGAAGATGACGGCCAATGCGCCAGCCGCCGGAATAGTTCCGGGCTGGGATGTGATAGTCCGAAGCGGACGCCGCAAGAACGGCGTCCGCAGATACTGGTCGTAAGAAATCACGCTGCTGTGACTTCCTTGGCGATGATGCTGTATTTGAAATTATCCGGGTCGAGGCAATCGGGCCGGTTCGGGCCGCATTCCGCTTGCGGATACATCAAGAAGCCGAGCCGCGGTCCATCCGAGCCCGGCAGCGCCACGTCGTGGGCGAAATTGTAAGCCAGCCAGTTGCCTTCCCAGCCGCCGAGCAGCGTCTTGCGCGCATCGACGACCTTCGGATTATCGATCGTCAGATTGCCCGGCGGCTCCTCGAGCATCACCTTGCGTACGTCGGCCGGATCGCTGGCGATCCAGCCGTGGCCGGTGATGAAGGTTTCGGCGCGGCAGTGCTGCGCTTTGGTAATGTTAGCGGAGCTAGCGCCCAGGCTCTTGTAGCCGAATTGCGACGGCGCCACGCGGATGCCATAGACATCGCGCGCCGGCAGATCGCTGGCACGGGCCAATCCGACATAAAGTGCATTGAGGTCGGCGCACTTGCCGGAGAGGTTGCCGGTCTTGAGCATCGAGGCGATGTCGCCGATGCCGCAACCGCGGGTCTTGGGATCGCGAACCGTGTTCTCCACCACCCATTCGTAGATCGCGCGGGCCTTGTCGAGATCGGTCTTGGCGCCGGCGGTGATCTTGTCGGCGGTCTGCTTGACGATACCGTCGATCGGAATCAGGTCGGTGCCTTCGGTATAGTGCTTGCGGTCGGCCGCCGACAGGTCGGCAACGGTGCCGGGATTGCTCAGATCGACGGCCCGGTCGCGAGTCGAAATCCGGCTGGTCACCTGGATGACCGGAGCGGCTTCGCCGTCCTTCCACTCAGCGGCCACGAATTCCGCACCATATTTCGGCTCGCGCGCCAGTGTCGCGCCGCCATTGGTGGTCCATTCGCTGCCAAGCGACTTGAACCATTCGGCTTCATTGACGGCGGGAACGGGAATCCAGGCCCGCGTTTTGCCTTCTGGTTTGGCGATTTCCAGTTTCGTCACGATCTCGAAGGTGCGCCAGTTGCCCGGCGTTGGATTGAAAGTGCCGGCTGCGGAAGCAAAGCGCGGCAGGCCGGCAGTCAAGGTGACGGCGGCGCCGGCCTTCAGAAGCGTGCGACGATCGAGATTCATCGTGGTTCTCCTTGAGTGATTAGGCTTTGTTGGACGGAAATGTGAGGGCGCGGCGAAGCAAGCCGCTCTATCAGTTTCGTCGGGTCGACCGTGTCCCACGCAAAATCGCTCTCGACGATCAGCCTGGACTCGTGTCCCGCATTTAGGACGACGGTTGATGGCAATGCCGAGATGGACCAGGCGCGCGCCACGGCCCGGTCGCGGTCCATCAGGACAGGAAAGGTGACGCCGGTGGCCTCGATCAAGCGCCGTAATGGCGCATCGACGTCGGCAACGGCGATGGCGATCACCCTCAAGCCGGGCGCGCCGCGGTCGGCCAGGCGTTTGAGCGCGGGCAGTTCGTCGCGGCAGGATTCGCACCAGCTCGCGAAGAAGTGAACCAGGATCGTGTCGCCCGACTGCTCGGCTAATGACACCGCCGCGCCCGGTGCGGCGCCAAATTGCGGCAGCGTGAAAGCGGGAGGAGGTGGGCCCGCCCAGGGCGCCATCTCGGCTGCGCGCACGGGCGCAGCAAACACGGCAAACACCATGAGCGCGACAAGAACCGTCGTCGCACTCGTCAAAGCGTCGACCGAACGAAAGTATGATACGCCCCGAAACTCGGGAGCTGCGCATGACACCACAACAAGAATACTGCTCTCGTCGTTGGCCGGCGGTCAATCGGTCAATACGTTGTAGGCGTGCGCGATGGTAACGTCATATGCACGCGCTTGGCCGTCGCCATGAGCCTTGGCGGCACACCAAAGCCTTCAATGTAGTCAGAACATTAAAGTCGATAGAACGAGACTATGAATTTTCGCGAATGCGGATGCATTTTCGCATTTCGCATTGCGGTAAGCTATCAAACTACTGTGACAAATTCGCACGTAGTTTGACATTGTAACCCTTCAAAAATAGCTTTCCTTGTGCGCGTGTTCGCGCGCCGCGGCAGGTTTGGAGAAACGCCGTCGCGTCTGTCCCCTGGCAGGGGCCAAAGCTCTCGAGGAGGGCAAAGTCGATGAATATGGAGCTCTCGCGGCGCCAATTGTTGAAGGGCGTCAGCGTGGGTATTGCCGGTACGACGCTCGGCGCGCTTGGCTTCGGAGATATTGAAGAAGCCTTCGCAAGTTCCATCCGACCCTGGAAGCTTGCGAACCTGACCGAGACCCGCAACACCTGCACCTATTGTTCGGTCGCCTGCGGAATCATCATGTATTCCAAGGGTGATCTGAAGAAGGGCGAAAAAGCCGACATCGTTCATATCGAAGGCGATCCGGACCATCCAACCAATCGCGGCACCTTGTGCCCGAAGGGCGCCGGCCTCCTCGACATGGTTCACGCCAAGACGCGCACGCTTTATCCGCAAGTCCGCAAGCCGGGCTCGGACAAGTTCGAGCGCATTTCGTGGGATCAGGCGCTCGATCGTATCGCCCGCCTGATGAAGGACGATCGAGACAAGAATTTCGTGGCCAAGAACGCCGATGGCGTCACCGTCAACCGGTGGCTGACCACGGGTTTCCTGGCCGCATCCGCGACAACCAACGAAACGGCCTGGGCCACTTACAAAGTGGTGCGCGCGGCCGGCATGCTGGCGTTCGATAACCAAGCGAGAGTCTGACACGGACCGACGGTGGCCAGTCTGGCCCCAACATTCGGTCGCGGTGCGATGACGAACTCTTGGACGGACATCAAGAACACCGACCTCGTTGTCATCATGGGTGGCAACGCCGCGGAAGCGCATCCGTGCGGCTTCAAGTGGGTCACCGAGGCGAAGGCCAACCGTGGCGCCAAGCTGATCGTCGTCGACCCGCGCTTCACGCGCTCGGCTTCGGTCGCGGACTATTACGCGCCGATCCGCCAGGGCACCGACATCGCGTTCCTGCTCGGCGTCATCAACTACTGCATGGCGAACGACAAGGTGCAGTGGGACTATGTCAAGGCGTTCACCAACGCGCCTTACATCGTCAAGGAGGGCTTCACCTACAAGGACGGCCTGTTCACCGGCTATGACGAGGCCCGGCGCGACTACAATCGCTCCACCTGGGACTATGAGCTGGGCGACGACGGCTATGTAAAGTCCGACCTCAACCATCCGCGCAGCGTCTGGAGCCTGCTCAAGCAGCATGTTTCGGTCTATACGCCCGAGATGGTCGAGCGCATTTGCGGCACGCCGAAGGACAAGTTCCTGAAGGTCGCGCAGATGATCTCGGAGTGCTCGACGCCGACCAAGACGATGACGTCGATGTACGCGCTCGGCTGGACCCAGCACTCCAAGGGCTCGCAGAACATCCGCGCCATGGCGATGCTCCAGTTGATCCTGGGCAATATCGGCGTGCGCGGCGGCGGCATGAACGCCTTGCGCGGTCACTCCAACATCCAGGGGCTGACCGACCTCGGGCTGATGTCGAACTTGATCCCGGGTTATCTGACGATCCCGACGGAGAAGGAAACGACCTTCGACCAATATATGTCGACCCGCGGCTTCAAGCCGTTGCTGCCGAACCAGATGAGCTACTGGCAGAACTACAAGAAGTTCTTCGTCAGCTTCCTGAAGTCGATATGGGGCGACGCCGCGACGGCGGAGAACGGCTTTGCCTACGACTATCTGCCCAAGCTCGACGTGCCGAGCTACGACGTGCTGCGCATCTTCGAGCTGATGCACGAAGGCAAGGTGAACGGCTACTTCTGCCAGGGCTTCAACCCGCTGCTGTCGTTCCCGAATCGCAAGAAGCTCACTGCGGCGCTGTCGAAGCTCAAGTTCCTCGTCATCATGGATCCGTTGCAGACGGAGACCGCGCGGTTCTGGCAGAATCACGGCGAATACAACGACGTCAACTCGGCCTCGATCCAAACCGAGGTGATCGAACTGCCGTCGACCTGCTTCGCCGAGGACGAGGGCTCGCTCACCAACTCCGGCCGCTGGCTGCAGTGGCATTGGGCCGGCGGCACGCCGCCGGGCGAGGCCAAGCACGACACCTGGATCATGGCGCAGATCTTCCTGCGTCTGAAGGCGCTGTACGAGAAGGAGGGCGGCGCCTTTGCCGAGCCGCTCGTCAAGCTCGACTGGCGCTACAAGGATCCGGGCGAACCAACGCCGGAAGAACTGGCCAAGGAGATGAACGGCTCCGCCATCGCCGACGTGCCGGATCCGAACGATCCCACCAAGCTGGTGCTGCAGAAAGGCAAGCAGCTCGTGTCCTTCGCCGCCCTGCGCGATGACGGCACGACAGCCTGCGGCTGCTGGATCTACTCCGGCTGCTTCAACGAAGCCGGCAACAACATGGCGCGCCGCTCGACCGCCGATCCCGACGGCACCGGCGCCTATCTCAACTGGTCGTGGTCATGGCCGGTCAACCGCCGCATCCTCTACAATCGCGCCTCCGCCGACATCAACGGCAAGCCGTGGGACGACAGCCGCAAACTGCTGTGGTGGGACGGCGCCAAGTGGACCGGCTACGACGTGCCCGACATTGCCCCGACGGCAAAGCCGGGCGAGGTCGGACCGTTCATCATGAACCCGGAGGGCAGCGCCCGTCTGTTCACCCGCGGCATGATGCGCGACGGCCCGTTCCCGGCGCATTACGAACCGTTCGAGGCGCCGATCGCCAATGTGCTGGCACCCAAGGTTCGCGGCAACCCGGTCGCCCGCGTGTTCAAGGGTGACATGGAGCAGTTCGGCGACGCCAAGGAGTTCCCTTACGCGGCGACCTCCTACCGCCTCACCGAGCACTTCCACTTCTGGACCAAGCATTCGCAGTTGAATGCGTCCATGCAGCCGGAGTTCTTCGTCGAGATCAGCGAACAGCTGGCCAAGGAGAAGAACATCACCAACGGCGGCTGGGTGCGGGTGTGGTCGAAGCGCGGTTCGGTGAAGGCGAAAGCCGTCGTCACCAAGCGCATTCAGCCGCTGATCTGCGACGGCAAGGCGGTCCACGTCGTCGGCATTCCGCTGCACTGGGGCTTCATGGGCGAAACCAAGAAGGGCTTCGGTCCGAACTCGCTCACGCCCTATGTCGGCGACGCCAACATCGAGACGCCGGAATACAAGGCGTTTCTCGTCGATATCGAGCCCATCGCGTCCGGGCCGGTGGCATAGGGGGAGGAAACGATGGCGAACTTCGAATTCGTTCTTCCTCCGGCGCCGACCAAGGACATCAAGGTCGGGCTCGGCGACGGCGATCTGGTAAAGCGCTCGGCGTCGACCGTATCGCCGCCGGCGAAAGCTCTGACGCCGGTGGCCAAGCTCATCGACGTGTCGAAATGCATCGGCTGCAAGGCCTGCGAGGTGGCGTGCCTCGAGTGGAACGACAAGCGCACGCCGGTCGGCGTCAATGTCGGATCGTACGATTTTCCGCCCGATCTGACGCCCGACATGTTCACGGTGATGAAGTTCACCGAGTGGGTGAACCCTGAGACCAAGAACCTCGAATGGCTGATCCGCAAGGACGGCTGCATGCATTGCGAGGACCCGGGCTGCCTCAAGGCTTGTCCCGCGCCCGGCGCCATCGTGCAGTACAGCAACGGCATCGTCGACTTCGACCACGACAAGTGCATCGGCTGCGGCTACTGCGTGAAGGGTTGTCCCTTCAACATTCCGCGCATCAGCGAGGTCGATCACAAGGCCTACAAGTGCACTCTCTGCTCCGATCGCGTCGCCGTCGGCCAGGGTCCGGCTTGCGCCCATGCCTGTCCGACCCACGCGATCGTGTTCGGCACCAAGGACGAAATGAAGAAGCATGCGGACGACCGCATCAAGGATCTCAAGTCCCGCGGTTTTGCCAATGCCGGGCTGTACGACCCGCCGGGCGTCGGCGGCACGCATGTCATGTACGTCCTGCATCATGCCGATCAGCCGCAGATCTACGCCAACCTGCCGAAAGACCCGCGTATCAGCCCGATCGTTGAACTGTGGAAGGGCATGACTAAATATGCGGGCCTGGCGGCGATGGGCGCCTTTGCGGTGATCGGTCTCGTCCACCATGTCGTCACGGGCGCCAATCGCGTGTCGCCCGAGGATGAGGCCAATGCCGAGAAACTCACCGGGGACCGGCGATGACAACCTATGACGTCGAGAGTGGCGATCAGGTCCATCCGGGCCAGCCGGTGACCGTGGACCGCTACACGGCGGGCGCGCGGCTCAACCACTGGATCACCGCGATCTCGCTGGTGTTGCTGGCGCTGTCGGGGCTCGCGTTGTTCACGCCGAGCCTCTACTTCCTCACCGGCTTGTTCGGCGGCGGCCAGTGGACGCGGACGATCCATCCGTGGATCGGCGTCGTGCTGTTCGTCTCTTTCTTTGGGCTGTTCGTCAGGTTCTGGCGAGCGAACCTGTGGAAGGCCGAGGACGGCACCTGGATGGCGCGCCTGCGCGACGTGATCGGCGGGCACGAGGAGAATCTGCCTGAAGTCGGCAAGTACAATGCCGGCCAGAAGGTGGTGTTCTGGGCGATGTCGATCCTGATCCTCGTCCTGATCGTCAGCGGCTTCGCCATCTGGGATCAGTACTTCGCGCAATATACCACCATCGATCAGAAGCGCTGGGCTGTCCTGATTCACGCCATGGCCGCGGTCACAATCATTTGTGTCTGGATCGTTCATGTCTATGCGGCGATCTGGGTTCGCGGTACCATCGGCGCCATGACCAAAGGGCAGGTGACCGGCGGCTGGGCCTGGCGGCATCACCGCAAGTGGTTGCGCGAGTTGGTGAGCAAGAAGTAATTCGATACGGGAGCGCCGTCGCCTGTGGCGGCGTTCTCCAAACCACGTGACCCGGAGGGTTCGTGAAGTGAGTAGCATCAGTACGCCTCGGCATGAGCCTATCCCGATCGGGGAGATCGCCGAGCCGCCCTTTGCCAGACTCCCGGATCCCTCGACATTGTTCGCAACGCGCGCCGAGCGCTTCCGCTCTTTGGCGGATGGGCATCAGCTTGCGCCTTATCTGAATTTCCTTGCCGCGCTCAGCATGGCGCAGCATGAGGTCCAGCAAGGCCTGCCGGTGCCGGATATGCCGACGCCGGAAGCCAGGGCGCGGGCGAGCGAGCTCGGTATGCCGCCGCTGGATCGTGGCAAATTCACTACGGAGCCGGCCTTCGACGAGACGCTCGACGGTCTGTTCGCCCGCGCCGCTTCCATCGAGATGCCGGACGCGGCTCGCGTCGCGCTTCAGCGCGCCGGCGCCGCGGATGGCGGCAAGCGTGCGGCTATGGTGCGTGCCGTGCTCGACGACGCCATTCCGGTCGAGGCCCTGGCCGATCATCTGTTCGTCGCCGCCGCCCTGCAGGTGCACTTCGTGCGTCAGGCGGCAATGCTCGATGCCAAGAGTCTCAAGGAAGTCGGCGACGGCGCCTGTCCGTCCTGCGGCGGTGCGCCGGTGTCTTCGCTGGTGGTTGGCTGGGCCGGCGCGCACAACAGCCGCTATTGCGTCTGCTCGCTGTGCGCCACGCAATGGAATTATGTGCGCATCAAATGCACCTTGTGTGGTTCGACCAAGGGCATCAGCTATCACCACGTCGAACATGACAAGACGGTTCGCGCCGAGACCTGTGACACCTGCCATGGTTACGTGAAGATCATGCAGCAAATCCAGAATCCGGCACTCGATCCGGTCGCCGACGACGTGGCGAGCCTGGCGCTCGACCTCCTGGTGCGCGACCTCGGTTATCGCCGCGGTGCCGTCAATCCATTCATGCTCGGGTACTGAGACACGCGATGGACAAGCCTGTCTCTGCCCTTCGCAAACTGCCTTCGGTCGATGAGGTCATGCGCAGCGCGGCACTCGCCGAGGCTGTCACTCGTTACGGGCGCAGCGCGGCGGTGACAGCGGTTCGCGCGGTGCTCGGCGAAGCGCGGGAGCAGGGTGCAGCGTCGGCCGACGTGACGGAAGTGGCCCGCAGCGCGATGGCGCGGCTCGAAGCCGAGGCGCAGCCGAACCTCAAGCCGGTGTTCAATCTCACCGGTACGGTGTTGCACACCAATCTTGGCCGGGCGCTGATCGCCGAATCTGCGATCGAGGCGGCGACGGTGGCGATGCGCAATGCGGTGGCGCTGGAATTCGATCTCGGCGGCGGTCGTCGCGGCGAGCGCGACGAACTGGTGCGCGACCTGTTGTGCGAACTGACCGGCGCCGAGGACGCAACCATCGTCAACAACAATGCCGCGGCCGTGCTGCTGGTGCTCAACACCTTCGCCAAGGGCCGCGAAGCGATCGTTTCGCGTGGCGAGTTGATCGAGATCGGCGGCGCTTTCCGCATGCCGGAAATCATGAGCCGGGCCGGGGCCAAGCTGCATGAGATCGGCACCACCAACCGCACCCACAAGAAGGATTACGTCGCCGCGCTCTCGGACAAAATCGGCCTCATCCTGAAGGTGCACACCTCGAACTACCGTATCGAGGGCTTCACCAAGGAAGTGTCGCCGCGTGAACTCGCCGCGTTGGCGCACGAGCACTCGGTGCCGCTGGTCAACGACCTCGGCTCCGGCACCCTGGTCGATCTCACGCGTTTCGGCCTCAAGCACGAGCCGACGGTGGCGGAGGCAGTCGCCGAAGGCGCCGATCTCGTGACCTTCTCCGGCGACAAGCTGCTGGGCGGGCCGCAGACCGGCTTCATCGTCGGCCGCAAGGCGCTGATCGAGAAGCTCAACAAGAATCCGATGAAGCGCGCGCTGCGGGTCGACAAGATCCGGCTGGCCATGGTCGAGGCGACCTTACGGCTGTATCGCGATCCCGATCGGCTGGCCGAAAAGCTGCCGACCTATCGGCTGCTGGCGCGGCCCATCAAGGAGATGGAGGAGGTGGCGCGCCGCATCGTGCCAGTGTTGCAAGAGAAACTCGGCGCAGGCTTTGCGGTGAAGACAACGCCGTGCACCAGCCAGGTCGGCTCCGGCGCCTTGCCGGTTGAAACCTTGCCGAGCCTCGCTGTCGCTGTAACGGTTTCCGGTCGCGGCGGCGGCCGCGTGCTCACTTCGTTGTCGAACGCACTGCGCAAGCTGCCGGTGCCGGTGGTCGGCCGCATCGAGAAGGACGCGTTGCTGTTCGATCTGCGCTGCCTTGAAAACGTCGATGGCTTCCTCGCCAATCTCTCCACACTCAATGCGCCGGAGGCCGCGTGATGGGCCTGTTCGACGCACTGGCGAGACGAAAGCCGGATCCGTCGGTCGCCGAGCAGATGACGGCGGCTTATGAGGCGGCCGATCGCGGCGATTATGAGCGCGCCTTGGCGATCTGGACGCCGCTCGCGCACAGTGGCGTCGCCCGCGCCGCCAATAATATCGGCGCCTGCTTCTCGGAAGGCCTCGGCGTCGCGCGCGACGCGAAACTGGCCGAACGCTGGCTCACCGTTGCGGCCGATGGCGGTGACACGGTCGGTCAGCGCAATCTCGCCGCGCTCTATTTCAAGGGCGACGGTGTGATGCAGGACAATGGCCGCGCGCTGGAGCTGTACCGCGCCGCCGCCGAACAGGGCGACGCCGTCGCGCAGGACATGTTGAGCTGGATGCTGCTCGAAGGCGAGGGCATCGACAGCGATCCGGTCGCGGCGCGGCGGTGGGCCGAAG
Source organism: Pseudolabrys sp. Root1462 (assembly GCF_001426945.1). GTDB lineage: Bacteria > Pseudomonadota > Alphaproteobacteria > Rhizobiales > Xanthobacteraceae > Pseudolabrys. Next base: position 398,473 of record NZ_LMFS01000001.1, read on the forward strand.
CCGCGGCCGCGCAGGGCGTTGCCGCGTCGATGACGCGGCTGGGCATGATCTTCCACAACGCGCTCGGCGTCGAACGCGATGCGGCGCAAGCGGTGTGGTGGTGGCAGCGAGGCGCCACGCGCGGCGACGCCGATGCCCAGGCTATGCTGGGCGCCGCCTGCCACATGGGCATGGGTATTGCGCGCGATGCGCTGGCGGCGATGACCTGGCTGCTGCGCGCCCGCAATGGCGGTAGCGCGCTGGCGCCGCGGTTTTTCGATGCCGCGCGCGCGTCATTGTCACCGGCGGAGTTCATCGAGGCCGAGCGGCGCGCCGCGCTGCCGCTGGAGCCGGCATCATGATTATCGGCACTGCCGGCCATATCGATCACGGCAAGACGACGCTGGTGCGGGCGCTGACCGGCGTCGATACCGACCGCCTCAAGGAAGAGAAGGCGCGCGGCATCTCGATCGATCTCGGCTTTGCCTATCTGCCGGCGCCGGATGGTTCGGTGCTCGGCTTCGTCGATGTGCCGGGCCACGAGAAGTTCGTGCATAACATGCTGGCCGGCGCCACCGGCATCGACTTCGTGCTGCTGGTGGTCGCTGCCGATGATGGCGTCATGCCGCAGACGCACGAGCATCTGGCGATCGTCGATCTCTTGGGGATCGAGCGCGGCGTCGTGGCGCTGACCAAGGCCGACCTGGCCTCGCGCGAACGGCGAGCGGCGGTGACTGACGAGATCCGCCAGACTCTGGCGACGACGGGCCTCGCCGGCGCCGACATCGTTCCGGTCTCGACGGTGAGCGGCGAAGGCATCGACGGCCTGCGGCAGCGGCTGTTCAGCGAAGTGCACGCGCAAACTCAGAGGAGCACGCAAGGCCGCTTCCGTCTTGCCATCGACCGCTGTTTCACGCTGTCCGGCACCGGTACGGTCGTCACCGGCACAGTGCTGTCGGGCGCGGTGGCAGTCGGCAATCATGTCATCGTCAGTCCGAGCGGCCTCGCGGCCCGCGTGCGTTCGATCCACGCGCAGGACCGGCCGACCGAGCGCGGTGTGGCCGGTCAGCGCTGCGCGCTCAATCTCGCCGGCGACGGCGTCAGCAAGGACGCCATTACGCGCGGCGAGATGGTGCTCGATCCGGCGCTGCACAAGCCGACCGACCGCATCGACGCGACATTCAAGCTCTTGCCCGGCGAAAGCAAACCGGTGACCCAATGGATGCCGGCGCGGCTGCATCACGCTTCGGCCGAGGTCGGAGCCCGCATCGTGCTGCTTGGCGACGCGCCGATCGCGCCGGGCGCCGAGGCGCCGGTGCAACTGGTGCTCGACCAGCCGATCGCCGCCGCGGCCGGCGATCGCTTCGTGCTGCGCGATACCACGGCACAACGCACCATCGGCGGCGGCAAGTTTCTCGACCTGCGCGCGCCGCCGCGCAAGCGCCGTACGCCGGAGCGGCTGGCGCAACTCGCGGCTTACGCGCTGTCCGATCCGCACCAGGCGCTGGCCGCGCTGCTGGAGCGGCCGCCTTGTTACGTCGAATTGTCGTCCTTTGCGCGCGACCGCGCTTTGACCGATGCCGACGCCGCCGGGCTGGTGACAAAATGTGACGCGGTAACTGTTGTGACACCGAGTGGCGTGCTGACACTGTCGGCAGCGCGCGCGCTCGGCCTGAAGCGCGCCGTGCTGGAGACGTTGGGTCAGTTTCACACCTCACATCCCGACCTGCCGGGGCTCGGCCTCGAGCCGCTGCGCCTGCAGATGCAGCCGCGACTGCCGGCGCCTGGATTTATCGCGTTCCTTCAAGGGCTTGCCAAAGGCGGCGACATTGCTTTGGACGGCGCCTGGGTGCGGCTCAAGGGTCACGAGGTGCGCCTGACGCCGGAGGATGAAAGTCTCTGGAGTCGCATGAAGCCGCTCATCGGCGGCGACGAGCGCTTCCGGCCGCCGCGGGTGCGCGATATCGCCGGCCTGCTCGGCGTCAAGGAGCCCGAGGTGCGCCGCCTGCTCAAGCTCGTTGGCCGCATGGGGAAAGTGGACGAAGTGGCGCATGACCACTTCTTCCTTCGCGCCACCGTCGCCGAAATGGTTGAGATCATTGTCGATTGCGCGGCGCAGGCGGAGGGCGGGCAGTTCACCGCCGCGCAGTTCCGCGACCGCGTCGACAACGGTCGCAAGGTGGCGATCCAGATTCTCGAGTTTTTCGACCGTCACGGCGTCACCTTGCGCCGCGGCGACCTGCGTCGCATCAACAGGCACCGGCTCGATCTGTTTCGCCGGCTAAGTGAAGGCGAGCCGAAATCAATTGGAAGAGAATCGTCCCCGGTGGGGCGGCCGGACTTCAAATCCGGGAGGGGCCGCGAGACGGCTCTTGGTGGGTTCGACTCCCTCTCTCTTCCGCCAGGTTCCAGGAGAGCGGGATGACACCGGCATCATCCTTCCTCGATGCGCTGAAAGCGGCGGCTGAAGATGCGGCTCGCGCGGAAGGCGATTTCCAGCGTGAAGTTGCCGAGCGCACCAAGGCGCTGGAGCGCGAGCGTGCCTTCGCGCATCGGCGGCTGAATTTCATGCGCGCCATCGCAGACGCGGTGGCCTGCGCCGAAGACGAGGCGATGGCGGTCGCCGCGGCCAACGCCGTGGTGCAAGCGAAACTCGGCTGGGCGAGCGACAGCGAGGCGCGCGGCGAAGTACTGAGTTTCTTCGCCCCGGTGGCGAAAGTCGTGTTCGACAGCCTCGATCCCGAGCAAGGCGCGTCACCGCCTGATGTTGTTGCCGCGCTGCACGATTTCGAGAGCTGGTACGCGAGCACGCGCGGCAGCCCCTTCTGGATTTTGTTCGACAACTACATGCCGGAGACGCCGCGTGTCGATTTCTGAGCGCGGGACCAAGCGCCGTCTCGTCGTCATGCTGCTGAACACCGATCCGCGGAATCCGGAAGAGCTGGCGGCGCCATTCTATTACGCCGCCGTCGCAGCCGCGATGGATTATGAGGTCGACCTCTTGTGCACGGCCACCGCCGGCCGGCTGATGTTTCAAGGCGTCGCCGAGGCGCTGCACGTCAAACCGGGCGATCCGAAGACGGTGCATGACTGGATCAAGGAAGCGCGCGAGCAGGGCGTCCGGCTGTGGGCATGCCCGGCTAACCTCGAATTGTTCGACAAGGAGGAGGCCGATCTGATCGCCGAGTGCAACGGCATGATGGGCGCGGCGGCCGTGATTCAGACAATCATGGACGACGATTGCCGCGTCCTGACGTTTTGAGGCGCGTTGTGGCAATCGTCCAAGGCTACGAGTTTCCGGAAGATCGGCTCTACGACATCGAGAATCAAATCTGGTACCTGCCGCTTGGCGACGGCACCTTGCGCGCCGGATTTACCGCGTGGTCGGCAGCGCTGATGGGTGAAGTGCTGGTGTTTACGCCGAAGCGACTCGGCCACAGCTTCGAGAAGGATCGCTGGTTCGCGATGGTCGAGGGCGGCAAATGGATCGGAGCGGCGCGCGCAGGCTTTGATGGCGTTATCGTTGCACAGAATGAAGGGCTGATCGATAAGCCGGAATTGCTGACGAAGGGTCCCTTCGGGGATGGCTGGATGCTGATTGTTCGCCCGGCCGGCCCTGACTGGCGCGCTGGACTTGTCACCGGCGTTGACGTCGGCCCCGCTGTCGAAGCGTGGATCGCGACTGGGTCATACAAGAGCCGCGCCGGATAAGCCTCGCCGCCGCGCCGTCAGGCGTAGCGCGCAGGCCGGAACGGCGTCGCTTCGACATAGGGCTTCTCGCCCATCATCAATTCGGCGAGCATGCGCGCCGTCGCCGGGCCGAGCGTAAAGCCTTGATGGCCGTGGCCGAAATGCAGCCAAAGGCCGTTGTGCTTAGGCGCGGCGCCGACGACCGGCAACATGTCCGGCATACAGGGCCGCACGCCGGCCCATGGCCGGTTCTCGACCGGCGCGCCGAGCTTTAGAATCGTTGCCGCAGCCTCTTCGGCGCGCCGCAACTGGACCGGCATCGGCAATGCCTCGTTACCGGTCAATTCGGCGCCGGTCGTGATGCGTAATCCTTTTGCCATCGGCGCGATGACGTAACTGTTCGCATCATCCATGATCGGCAGGTTGAGCGTGCCCTGCACGCGATAGTGTCGGTGATAGCCGCGCTTGCGGACCATCGGAAAGTGGTAGCCGAACCGGGCGAGAATTTGCGGCGACCATGGCCCAAGCGCGACCACGATATGTTCGGCCTCGAGGTGGCCGTCGTCGGTGGTAACGCGCCACGCGCCGGATCCGATCTGCTCCAGGCTGGCGGCATCGCCATGGACCAACTGCCCGCCGCGCTGCTGGAACAGCTTGCCATACGCGGCGGTAAGCGCGCCGGGATCGCTGACGGTCCAAGGCGCCAACCAATGAATGGCGCCGGCGCCGGTGCCGATCAGCGACGGCTCCGCCGCGGCAAACTCGGCGGGCGATAGGGCCTTGAAGGCGACGCCGTATTCGGCCTTGAGCCGCTCGGCTGTCGCGGTGCCGCGATCCATCGCCGCCTGCGTCCGGTGCAGCACGCGGAAGCCTTCGCGGCGGACGAGATGCTCCATACGCGCTTCGGCGATCAGCGGTGCGTGCTCGGAGGTTGCCTGCGCGATGATGGTGGCGTAGGCTGCCGAAATGCGCTGGTAGCGCGACGGCGCTGAATTCCACCAATAGCTCAGCAGCGAATTGAGGTGCTGCGGCAGCGTCAGCGGGCGGTAGTGCACGGCGTTGGACGTGCCGAGGGCGATCGACAGCAGCGTGGCGATGTCGCGGGGCATGGCGTAGGGCTCGACTGCCTCGCTCTGGATGATGCCGGCGTTGCCGTAGCTGGTTTCCAATCCCGGCTCGGTGCGATCCACGAGGGCGACAGACCAGCCGCGCTTGCGCAATTGCAATGCGATGGAAACACCGGCCATTCCGGCACCGAGCACGATGACATCCGTCATGAATTATTTTCCTTCGGCCGCGTGGATCCGGCGCAGCATTCGCTTGGCCAAGCACATAGCGCAAATTGCGCGGCCGCGTCATGTTCGGCGCGCGCACACGCAGTATGCCGGCACAAGTTGTCTGGAAATAGGGGCTGGAGCCGCTCTAGGTGGTGCGGCCGCGGGCGGCGACAGGCGCGGCGCCGGAAACATGCCCTTCGGTCATGAAGTACACCTGATCGACCATGTTGGTGACGACGCAGGCGTGGTTGGGCACGATCCGCACCTGGTCGCCGACCTTGAGGCCAATCGGGCCGTCGCTGACCAGCCGGCCGTGTTCCTCCGAGAGCTGGTCGATGCGGATGTCGTCGCGGCCGAGGACATGGCCGTAATCCCGCAAGCCGAGCAGGTCCGAGGTCAGGGTCTTGCTGCCGGCGTCGATGATGGCGCGGTTGGCCGCCGGTACCGAAACCACGGTGGCCAGCACGGTGAGCGCGCAATCGTCCCAGGTGCAAGCGCCGCGGGCGACCAGCGAGCGGTCGTTATAGACATAAGTACCGGCCCGGTATTCGGTGGTGACCGGGGCGTCGCCCGCTTTTGCCATCGACGGCGTGCCGCCCGAAGTGATGACCGGCACCGCGACGCCCCTGGCCTCGATCAGCGTCTTGGCCCGGGTCATGAAGTCCTGCACGGCGGCGGCGCCATCCGCCGGCGGGTAGGTCATCAACCCGCCAAAGCTCAGGCCCGGCGACGCGGCAATGACCTGCGCGAGCGCCGCGGCATCCTCCGGCGTCGCCACGCCGCAGCGATGCGCGCCGGTATCGCATTCGACCAGCACGGCGAGCGGTTTGGCCTCGCCGGCGAAGCGCCGGCTCAGGCCGGCGACCACCGTCTCGTTGTCGGCGACGACGCTAAGCTTCACTCTCTTCGCCAGCGCGGCCAGCCGCTCGAGCTTCTCGGCGCCGAGGATGTTGTAGGTGATCAGCACGTCCGTGATCTGCGGCGTGCCGGCGACCATCGCCTCGGCTTCGGAAATCTTCTGACAGGTGACGCCGATGGCTCCTGCGCGAAGCTGCATTTCGGCAATCTGCGGCAGCTTGTGCGTCTTGATGTGCGGACGCAGCTTCAAGCCGTGCGCGTTGGCGTAGTCCTGATGCCGCCGGATGTTGCGTTCGACCTTGTCGAGGTCGACGACGACGGCCGGGGTCGTCAGTTGTGCCAGCGCTTGCGTTCTGTCGTCCACTTCGGTCTCCTGATCACGCGAGGCGGCGATCCTAGACCAGAAACCGCCTCGATAGAATCAGATCATCGCGACATCCGCCGTTCAAGGCCGATTGCGGTGCTTTTCTTTCTTCGACTTCTTGAATTTCGGCTTCTTGAAATCGCCTTTTTTGAACTCGGGCTTTTTATCCGATTTGTCGAAGCGGCCTTCGTCGCCTTCGCGCTTGGCGGTCGATGCCAGGTGCTCCTGCTGCCGTTTCTTGAAATGCGGCTTGGCCGCCTTCTTGTCGGGCGCGCCGCGATCTCCGTCCCGGGAGGATGGTGTGCCGCCGCCTTGCGGGCCGTCCGGCAGCCGTTCGATGCGGATGTTTTCGGCATCGGGCGCCTGAACCTTGGCGGTGAACTTGTCCGCCACGTTGGCGGAAATCTCGAACTCGGTGACGGTGTCGTAAATCTTGATGGCGCCGATGTCGCCTTTGGCAATGCCGCCGCGGCGGCAGATCATCGGCAACAGCCAGCGCGCTTCCGCATTCTTGCGCCGGCCGACACCGGCTTTGAACCAGACGCTGCCGCCCTCCATCGGGCGGCGGAAGCCGGTGCGCTTTCCCATCTCGCGGGGCGCGCCGTCATTGCCTGCGGCGGCGTCACGGTCGCGCGGGTGGTGCCTGTCGTTGCGGTCGTCGCGAAACCGGCTGCCGCGATCGGTGCCCGGATCGATGACGTCTTCCGGCGAGGGCAGGCGGGCGCGATAAAGCCGCGCCAGCGCCGATGCGATCTCCTCGCCGGATTTCTCGGCGAGCAGGATGCGCGCCAGAGCGAGATCGTCCTCGCTCGGCGGTTCGGTGAACACCTCATCCTGCATCATGCGCTGCTGGTCGAGCTTGCGGATTTCATCGGCCTGCGGCGCGGCGGCCCAGACCGCATTCACGCCGGCCTGACTGAAGAACATTTCGGCGCGGCGTCGCCGGGAGTTCGGCACCAGCAGAACGCTGACCCCCTTCTTGCCGGCGCGGCCCGTGCGACCCGAGCGGTGCTGCATCACTTCCGGATCGTTCGGCAGCTCGGCATGGATGACGAGATTGAGACCCGGCAGATCGATGCCGCGCGCGGCGACGTCGGTCGCGACGCAGACACGGGCGCGGCCATCGCGCAGGGATTGCAGCGCGGTGGTGCGTTCGTTCTGCGTCAGCTCGCCGGACAGCGCGACCACCAGAAAGCCGCGCTCCAGCAGCGCAGCCTGCAAGTGCTTTACGGCGCTGCGGGTATTGCAGAACACCAGGGTGCTCGGCGCTTCGTAAAAGCGCAGGATGTTGACCACGGCGTGTTCGGTCTCGTGCGCGGCTACGCGAATGGCGCGATATTCGATATCGGCATGACCGGCCTCGTCACCAAGGACTTCGACGCGAAACGCGTTTCTTTGATATTGCTTCGCCAGTGCAACGATGCCGCGCGGCAAAGTCGCCGAGAACAGCAGCGTCCGCCGCTCCGCGGGGGTGGCTTCGAGCAGAAGCTCCATGTCCTCGCGAAAACCGAGATTGAGCATTTCATCGGCCTCGTCGAGGACGATGACTTTCAATTCGGAGAGGTCGAGACGGTTGCGCCGCAAGTGATCGCACAGGCGGCCGGGCGTGCCGACGACGATGTGCGCGCCCTCAGTGAGTTCACGCTGTTCGCGTCGCGGGTCCATGCCGCCGACGCAGGACACGACGCGAGCGCCGCAATACTGGTAGAGCCAGGTCAATTCGCGCTCAACCTGGATCGCCAATTCGCGGGTCGGCGCCACGATGAGGGCCAAAGGTTTGCCGCCGCGTCCGAAGCGTTCGGCGCCATCCAGAAGATCGGCGGCGAACGCGAGGCCATAAGCGACGGTCTTGCCGGAGCCGGTCTGTGCCGAAACCAGCAAGTCGCGTCCGGCGGCATCGCCGGCCAGGACCGCTTTCTGAACCGGCGTTGGTTCGGTGTAATGGCGCTCCGCCAGAGCGCGGGCGATCTGGGGTTGGTCGGACATAAATGTCATGGACGAAAGCGCCTTGGGGTTCGCGGCACGAAAGCGGAAACGCGGCGGGTCGAGGCCCGCGGTTCCGCCATAGACGTTGGAAATGGTGCCGGCGGTCTATTCCTTTAGGCGGCGGCCGTAAAGGGCTGCCCGCGGCGCGCGCGAGCGGCCAATATCCGCCCGGGCCGGAATTGTCCCAACGATGGGAGTCGCCGGCTACCGGTTACCGGCGGGATGCCACCAGTGGCCCCGCAGCGCGATGCCCTCGACCAGGATCCGCTTGTTGCCGTTCATCCGCTCGCCGGTGGAGTCGATATACGGGAAGCTGCCTTCGCCGACCGTGAAGATCGTGGCATCGCCGGCCGAACCGGGGCGCAAGGTGCCGAGTTCGGGCCGGCGGATGGCGGTGGCGACATTCGCCGTGGTGGCGCGGATGACATCGGTCAGCGGCGTGCCGAGGCATAGGAATTTCGACAATGTCGTGGCCTGGTCGAATACCGGCCCTTCCAGATTGAGGCTGTGCACGTCCGACGAGATCGTGTCCGGCATGAAGCCGGCGTCGAGCATGGCGCGTGCGACCTTGAACGAAAACGAACCCATGCCGTGGCCGACGTCGAACAGCACGCCGCGCTTGCGCGCCTCGAGCACCGCGGTCTTGACCGCGCCTTGTCCGGTAATTGGAGAATTGGGGAAGGGGCGGAAGCAGTGGGTGAGCGTATCGCCCGGCCGCAAGCGGACGAGTACGTCCTCATAGGTCGGCGGCGGCTCGTCGATATGCACCATCAGCGGCATCGACAATTCCTCGGCGACCTGCACGGCGATATCCAGCGGTGCGATGCCCGAGGCGCCGCTGGCATTACGGCCGACCCGAACCTTGATGCCGACGATGGTGTCGCGGTTCGCGTTGGCGACCTCGACCGCGTCGGCCGGGCTCATCAGCCGCATGTCGCTGCTTTCGCCGACCATGATCCGCTTCGAAAAGGCGAAGATGCCGGCGAACGAGACGTGGATGTAGGCGAAGATGCGCGGCTCGCTCGGTTCGATGACGTGCTTGAGGAAGCCCTTGAAGTTGCCGGGGCCGGAGCTGCCGGCGTCGATCAGCGTGGTGACGCCGCTGCGGCGTGCGAAGTCCGCGGCATCGACGCCGAGCGAGGTTCCGCCCCAATAGACGTGGGTGTGCAGATCGATGAAGCCGGGCGCCACGATTCGTCCGCTGACATCGCGGACATCGGCGCCGTTCGTGGCGGCGATGTTCGGTTCGATTGCCGCAACCTTGCCGCCGGCGAAGGCCACATCGGTCACAGTGTCCATGCCCTGCGCCGGATCAATGACGCGTCCCCCTTTGAGGATCAGGTCATAAGTCATGTCATGTCGTCCTGTATGCGTGAGTTGGAGGGCAGCGATGGGAAAATCCGGTTGCGTCAATCGCCGAGGGGGCCGTCGGCGTCCTCATTGGTCGCCTTCATCAATTCGTATTTGATGCGCCGCATCCGCTCCTGCGCTTCGCGCGGCTTGAGATAAGCGGTCGAGGTCGCGAGAAGATCGATAGCCGCGAGCAGGGCGTAGCGCGATGCCGTCGGTTTGAGCGCGTCCGGAGCTTCGGGAACGTGGAAGCCGAGAGCGATGTCGGCAACCCTGGCCAGCCGGCTTTGCGGCTTCGTGATTGCGATCACTGTGGCGCCATACTGCTTGGCGACGGTGGCCGCCTCGATCACTTCAGCAATGTTGCCGCTGGTCGACACCGCAAGCACGACATCGTCGCGTCCCAGCGTTGCCGCGAACATGCGCATCAATCGCGGATCCGAAGTGTGATTGACGGCGATGCCGAGCCGGAAGAACCGGTTCTCGACTTCGGCCACGGCAACCGTCGATCCGCCGCCGACGCCAAAGGCGGCGAGCTTCGAGCAGCGGGCGATTGCCTCAGCCGCTTTCTCGACGTCGTCTTTCTGCAATTGCTGTTCGACGGCATTGATGGCGTTGCGAATCTCCTGGAACACCGAACGCCACAGCGCCGGGCGCGCGAGATCGGTGCCGACATGCGGCGGCAGTTCGAGATAGATGCGGCCGACGGCCGCCGCCTGCGCCAACTTTACCTTGAGTTCGCGAACGCCGCGGCAGCCGACCGAACGGCTGAAGCGCGTGACCGTCGGTTCGCTGACGCCGGCACGGCGGGCGAGTTCGGCATTGCTCGAATGGACGGCGAAATCGACATCGGCGAGCAGCGCCGTTGCGACGCGCTGCTCGGACGGGCTCAGGGTCGGCCCGATCTGCCGGATCACCGAGATAATGTCGCCGGCGCCGAAGCCGTCCTGACCAGCCGGCGTCGCCGCGCGCGCCTTATGGCCGCCGGCCGCCCGGTGAAGCTGCTTTGCCGATCGTGCCATTGCCCGCCTTTTCGCCTGTCGAACCACGGCCTTGTCCTTCCTGGATCAAAGAGCGCGTTGGTAATAAAGTTTCAATCGCGGGCGACCGCAATGCAAAAGTGGGCCGTTTCCTCGATTTTGGTCTTGAACTTTACCACAGAGTGTATGTAACTTTCAAACAAAGGATCATAATGATGGTGGAAACAATCGGCACGGCGGAATGGCCGTGCCACGAATGAGACTGGACAGCGAAGCCGGCTAGTAGCGTTCCGCAAAGGGGAGGATGACCATGAAATCCGGATTTGGGCTTTTGGCGCGCGGCGCCGCAGCCATCGTCACGGCATTGTTTTTGAATGCACAGGCCCTCGTTCCGGCCCATGCGGCCGGCGTGCTGCGCGAAGCCACCATCGGCGAACCGCCGCCGCTCGACGTCATGGTGACAACGGCTGACGTCGCCACGGTGATCGGCCGCCATATGTTCGAAACCTTGTACGCCTGGGACTCCAGCTATACGCCGCAGCCGATGCTCGCCGACAGCGATCGCGTCGAGGACGGCGGCAAGACCATCATCATCAAGCTGCGCGAAGGCGTTCAATTCCATAACGGCAAGGAAATGACCGCCAAGGATGTCGTCGCGTCGATGGAGCGCTGGGGCAAATTCGGCGCCCGCGGCAAGCTGCTGATGGGCAGCGCAACCTCGGTCGAGGCCACCGGCAAATACGAAGTCACGCTGAAGTTGTCTGCGCCAAACGGTGCCTGGAAGAACCTGGTGTCGGACGTCAATGGCGGCCTTGCCATCTATCCGGAAGAGATCGCGTCGAAGGCCACCGGGCAGCCGATCGATCAGAAGGATTACATCGGCACCGGGCCGTACAAGTTCAAGGAATGGCGGCCGAACCGCTATGTCGAACTGGAGAAGTTCGCCGGCTACAAGCCGCGCAAGGAAAAGGGCGATGGCTTTGCCGGCGCCCGCGTCGCCAACTTCGACAGCATCCGCTTCATTCCGGTGCCGGACGTCGGCACCCGCGTCAGCGGCGTGCAGGCCGGCGATTACGATTACGCCGAGATGATCTCGGGCGATCTTTACGACGGGCTGAGCAAGGACAAATCGGTCCAGGTGCAGCGGACCAATGCGCCGATCTTCGGCCTGTTCTTCATGAACTCGAAGGAAGGGATCCTGAAGGACAATTTCAAACTGCGCCGCGCCATCCAGACCGCGCTCGATAAATCGCAGGCGCTGCGCGTTGCCTTCGGTCCGCAGGATCTGTGGAAGGCGGAAGGCTCCATCGTGCCGAAGGGCACGCCGTGGTACTCGACCGCAGGCATCGAGGCCTACAGCCCGCACGATGCCAAGAAGGCGAAGGAGCTGGCCAAGGAAGCCGGCTACACCGGCCAGCCAATCCGCCTCCTGGTTTCGACCAACTATCAGGCGCACTACGACGAAGCGGCCGTGTTCACCAAGCAATTGGCGGAAGCGGGCATCAACGTGCAGATGAATGTCGTCGACTGGGCGACGCTCTTGAAGATGCGCGGGCAGGCCGACCAGTGGGACATCTTCGTCACCCACCACTCGTTCTTCCCCGATCCGATCCTCTTTACCTTCCTCAATGCCAGCTATCCCGGCTGGTGGGATACGCCGGAAATCCAGAAGCTGCGCACTGAGCTGGTGAATTCGTCCGATCAGACCGCCCGCAAGGCGACCTGGGACAAGATCCAGGCCCTGATCTACGAGCAGGTGCCGGTGATGAAGGTCGGCGATGCCTATACTTACGACATCGCGTCTTCGAAGCTGAAGGACCTCAATCCGAACGGCCCCGCTTTCTGGAACGTATCCACGAAGTAGGGCGTCGGTTGCCGACTGCGGCGGTTCAGGCCTTGCGTGGCGCCTGAACCGCCTGTCGCATTGCCGTCGATGCGGGTCACCCGGCAGGTTTGAATGTGGTCATATGCACTGAAGCGGGCAGGGGCGACGGCGGTCACGCTTTGGGCGGCGTCGGTGATCATCTTCGCCTTCATCCACGTCATTCCCGGCGATCCGATCTACGTGCTGCTCGGCGACACCGCGACCCCGGATCAGATCGACCGGCTGCGCCATGAACTCGGGCTCGATCAGCCGATCGTCGTGCAGTATCTGCAGTGGGCCGGGCACGCGCTGACCGGTGATCTCGGCCGCTCCATCTTCTTCCAGGCGCCGGTCGCCTCGGTGATCGCCGACGGCGCCGAGACCAGCATCCTGCTCGCCACGATGACGATGGTGTGGGTCGTGCTCATCGGCGTGCCGATCGGCACCATCGCGGCGGTGCGTCATGGCACCTGGCTCGACCAGGGCCTGTCCGGCGCCGCCATGTTTTTCGCCTCGGTGCCGACGTTCTGGGTCGGGCTCTACCTGATCCTGATTTTCGCCGCGACGCTCGGCTGGCTGCCGAGCTCGGGCTATCCGTCGATCTTCGAAGGCGGGCTCGGCAATCTGCGCTACCTGCTGCTGCCGAGCCTGACGCTGGCGGCGCCGAATGCAGCACTGATCCTGCGTCTGACGCGCGCCAGCATGCTCGACGTCGCGCGCGAGGATTATGTGCGCACCGCGCGCGCCAAGGGCATCAGGCCGTGGCAGGTGGTACGCCGGCACATCCTGCGCAACGCGCTGCTCACCGTGGTATCGGCCTTCGGCTTCACCTTCGCCGCGCTGATGTCGGAAGCGGTGGTGACCGAGACGGTGTTCGCCCTGCCGGGCATCGGCCGGCTCGTCGTGCAGTCGATCCTGCGCCGCGACTATCCGGTGATCCAGGGCATCATCCTGGTCATCGTCGTGATCTATCTCATCATCAACCTGCTGGTCGATCTCGCCTACCGTCTTCTCGATCCGAGGGTTGAGCTGCAATGAACCGCGACGGCATCGCATTGTGGCTGACGCCGTTCCTTGCGCGGCCGATCGCGCTCGCCGGGCTTTGCGTGCTGCTGGCCATGGTGATCGCCGCGGCCTTCGCGCCATGGCTGGCGCCTTACGATCCCTATGCGATCGATCCGGTTTCGCGCCTGATGCCGCCGGACGCCGTGCACTGGTTCGGCACCGATCAGTTCGGCCGCGATACGCTGTCGCGCGCCATCTATTCGGCGCGCATGGCGCTGCTGATCGGCGCCGGCGTGGTGTTCTTCGCGCTGATCACCGGAATTCCGGTCGGCGTGCTGTCGGCGCTGTTTCCGCGGCTCGGCCATGTGCTGATGCGCATCGTCGATGTGCTGATGGCGTTTCCGTCGCTGCTGCTGGCGCTCGGCCTGATCGTCATTCTGGGCCCGAGCGTCGCCAACTCCATTCTCGCCATCGGCGCCGGCTTCATGACGACGACGACGCGTATCATCTACGGCCTGGCGCTGCGGCTGCGCGCCGAGACCTATGTCGAGGCCTCGCGGAGCATGGGTTCGGGTACCTGGTGGCTGGTGACCAGACACATCCTGCCCAATCTCATTTCGCCGCTCCTGGTGCAGGCAAGCTTCGTGTTCGCCTTTGCCCAGCTCGGCGCCGCCTCGCTCGATTTTCTCGGCCTCGGCGCGCCGCCGGATATTCCAAGCTGGGGCAATATGCTGGCGGAATCCCGAACCTTCATCACGCGCGCGCCGTGGCTTCTGTTCTTCCCGGGCATGTTGATCGTTCTGACGGCGTTCTCGCTGAACCTGGTCGGCGACGCGCTGCGCGACCGGCTCGACCCGCGCTTCCGCGACGTCTTCGGCGGGGAGGGCTAGATGATGCTCTCGGTCCGCGATCTGACGGTTTCCATCGGCCCGGAGACGGCGCCGATCGATATCGTATCCGGCGTGTCGTTCGACATCGGCAAAGGCGAGATCCTCGGGCTGGTCGGCGAATCCGGATGCGGCAAGAGCATGACGTCGCTGGCGGTCATGGGCTTGCTGCCGCAGCCGGGCCCGCGCATTCGCGGCGGCCGCATCGATCTGGTCGGGGCCGATGTTACCCAGCTCCAGCCGTGGCAGCGGGTTGAGGCCGGCCATGGCCGTATCGCCATGATCTTCCAGGAGCCGATGACGTCGCTTAATCCGGTGCGCCGGATCGGCGACCAGATCGCGGAAGCGGTGCGCGTTCACGACGGCGTCTCCGGCGCCGCGGCGCAGGCGCGGGCGCACGAGCTGCTCGACCTGGTGCGCATCCCCGACGCCGCGCTACAGCTTGCGGCCTATCCGCACCAGCTATCGGGCGGGCAACGTCAGCGTATCATGATCGCAATTGCGCTGGCCTGCCGGCCGCAGGTGCTGATCGCCGACGAGCCGACCACGGCGCTCGATGTTACCATCCAGATCCAGATTCTCGGACTGCTCCGCGACCTGTGCAACCGCCTCGACATGTCGATCCTGTTCATCACTCACGATATGGGCGTGATCGCGCAACTCGCCGACCGCGTCGCCGTGATGTATGGCGGTCGCATCGTCGAGACTGCCGATGTCGGCGCGCTGTTCAATGAGCCGCGCCATCATTACACGCGGGGGCTGATGGACTGCATGCCGGCGCGCAATCTCGGCGCCCGCCGCCTGCCGACCATTGCCGGCCAGGCGCCGCGGCCGGGCGCGATCAGAACCGGCTGCGTGTTCGCGCCGCGCTGCGCGGCCGTGCAGGATCTGTGCCTCGTGGCCGCGCCGCCGCGGATCGTACTGAGCGAGGGCCATGAGGCGTTGTGCGCTTTCCCGCTACAAGGTGAGAGGCCATCATGAGCGAGACCCTGCTCGAGGTCCGCGACCTCAAGACCTCGTTCAACGTCAAGCGCTCCGGCCGCAAATATCGGCTCAAGGCAGTCGACGGCGTATCGCTGTCGCTTGTCTCCGGCGAGGTGCTCGGCATTGTCGGTGAATCCGGCTGCGGCAAGACCACGGTCGGCCGCTCCATCGTGCGGCTCGTGCAGCCCGACAGCGGCGCCATTCAGTTCAGAGGCGGCGATGTGCTCGGCGCCCGTGGCGCGGCGCTGCGCGATGTGCGCCTCAATCTGCGCATGGTGTTTCAGGATCCTTATGCCTCGCTCAATCCGCGCCGCTCGATCGGTGACTCGGTGGCCGAGGCCGGCGACATCAATGGCGTATTCAAGAGTCGTGCCGATCGCGCGGCGCGGATCGCCGAGACGCTGTCGGCGGTCGGGCTCGAGCCGTCCTTTGCGACACGCTATCCGCATGAACTGAGCGGCGGGCAGCGCCAGCGCGCCGGCATCGCGCGCGCCATTCTGCCGGCCCCGGCGGTGATCATCGCCGACGAACCCGTGTCCGCCCTCGACGTCTCGGTGCAGGCCCAGGTGCTCAACCTGATGATGGACCTGCGTGAGCGGCTCGGATTGTCGATGTTGTTCATCTCGCACGACATCGGCGTGATCGGGCAGATAAGCGACCGTGTCGCCGTGATGTATATGGGCCGGGTCGTCGAACTGTCGGATGCGCGCACCATCCTCGATCGCGCCATGCATCCTTATACGCGGGCGCTGATGGCCGCGGTGCCGAAGCCCGATCCATCGCAGCGTATCGTCGGTGTCGTCGAGACCGGCGAACCGCCGAGCCAGTTCAACAGACCGACAGGCTGTGCTTATGCGGCGCGCTGTCCGCTGGCCAGTGAGCGCTGCCTTGCCGAAGCGCCGCTGCTGCGGCCGATCGGTCCGGACAACAGGCTCGTCGCCTGCCACAACCTGTAGCGCTCGTCAGGCTGCCGAGCGGTTCGCGCCGGCCAGCCGACGCTCCGCCGACCCGATGGTATTGGCGAGCAGCATGGTGATGGTCATCGGGCCGACGCCACCGGGCACCGGGGTAATCAGCGACGCCTTCTGCGACACGCCGGCGAAATCGACGTCGCCGACCAGTTTGCCGTCCGGCAGACGATTGATGCCGACATCGATGACCACAGCGCCGGTCTTCACCATTTGCGGCACGATCAGGTTGGGCTTGCCGGCGGCAACGACCAGGATGTCGGCGAGGATGGTGAACTGAGCAAGGTCGCGCGTCTTGGCGTGGCAGATGCACACCGTGGCCTCGCGCTGCATCAGCATCAGCGCCATCGGCTTGCCGACGATGTTGCTGGCGCCGACCACGACGACATTCTTGCCTTCGATCTCGACACCTTCGTGCTCGAGCAGCTTCACGACGCCATAGGGCGTACAGGGCGGGAATACCGTGTCGCCGATGACCAGACCGCCGACATTATAGAGGTGGAAGCCGTCAACATCCTTTTCCGCCGAGATTGCCTGCAGCAACAGCGGGATCGGGAAATGCGGCGGCAGGGGCAACTGCACCAGAATGCCGTGAACGGCCGGGTCGGCGTTGAGTGCCTGAATGCGTGTCAGGACCTCGGCCGGATCGACGTCGGCGGGGAAGTCGAACCGCGACGACCGGATGCCGACTTCATGACAGGCCCGAATCTTGTTGCGCACATAGACGGCCGAGGCGGCGTTGTTGCCGACCATGATGACGGCGAGGCCGGGCTGCTCGCCGGCGGCGGTCAGGCGGCTGGCGCGCTCTTTCAGTTCGGATCGGATCTTGGCGGCGACGGCGACCCCGTCGACGAGTTTGGCAGTCATGTCTCTGGCCTTGTTGATTGGACGGCGCGGGCCACCCTGCGGCGACTGGTAGCCAAGACCGCGCAACAACGCAATTCGTCAGATCGCTTTCGCGCGTGGGTCTGCAACTGCCCATCCAAGGCCGCCGTTGCTCCCACCGTGGGCCGGAAGGGCGGCCGTGTCAGTCGTCCTTGGCCACGGTCTTCGGCGCCTGAAATACGGGCCGCATGGTGACGATTTCCCCGAGCCGCGCGTAGTTCGGTCCGGCGATGCGCACCAGCGGGTCGAGCGCCATGGTGTCGATCTTGCCGTTCTCGATCAGGCCGCCGCGGGCGTGGATCATCACGACCTCGCCAATGATGAAGCGATTGCGTGTTTCGCCGAATTCCAGGCATTGCCGGAACCGGCATTCCATGGCGATCGGTGCGGCCGCGATCCGCGGAGGGGCGATTTTCTCGCTGGGCAGGGTCTCGAGCTTGAGGTGTTCAACTTCGCTGACGTTGGCCGGAAATTCGGTCGAGCTTTCGTGCACCGCATCGATGAGGGCGCCGTCGGCGATGTGAATGACGTATTCCTCGGTACGCAGGATATTCTGCGCGGTGTCCTTGTAGGTGCGGCCCCGGCGCCCGACGCTGAACCCCAGCATCGGCGGCTTGGCCGACAGGAAAGTGAACACGCTGAACGGCGCGACGTTCACGCCACCGGTACTGGACAGTGTCGTGACCCAAGCAACTGGTCTCGGCACGACGATGCCGGTGAGCAGACGATAGCATTTGTCGGCGTCGAGCTGTGTCGGGTCGATCCGCGTCGGCTCCTTGTGTGACGATGCATCCACGTGACTTGGACCCTTGCTTCCTGCGCTGTGCTCCGGCGCCGCGATATCGGCGCCGGGAATGAGGTGTCTTTACGGCTGCACGGCCTCGATCGACCACGGCAGCGTTTCGCCACCGCGGAACACGACGACCTCGTCGTCGCCGACGCTGACCGCCGGCGGCATGGTGCCGGCGCGGCGCTGCAGCGTGATCGTGCCGGTGTTGACGGGCAGGCCGTAGAAACGGGCGCCGTTGAGCGAGGCGAAAGCCTCGAAGCGGTCGAGCGCGCCTTCTTCGTCGAACACCTGTACGTAAGTCTGCAGTGCGGT
This sequence comes from Pseudolabrys sp. Root1462, assembly GCF_001426945.1. GTDB lineage: Bacteria > Pseudomonadota > Alphaproteobacteria > Rhizobiales > Xanthobacteraceae > Pseudolabrys. The sequence goes on from NZ_LMFS01000001.1 coordinate 416,652, forward strand.
CGCTCCGCCGAACACGCCGGCCGAGCAGCACTCGCGTTCCTTGTTGCTGCGGGTGTGCGGTGCCGTGTCGGTGCCGATGAAGAAGCAGGGATCGCCCGAAGTCGCCGCGGCGCGCAAGGCCAGCCGGTGCCTCTCGCGCTTGGCGACCGGCAGACAGTAAAGATGCGGGCGCAGGCCGCCCTGAAAGATCGACGTCCGGTTGATGATCAGGTGATGCGGCGTCAGGGTCGCGGCAGCGTGGTCTTTGTGAGCGCGGACGATGTCGAGGGTCTCCGCGGTGGTGGCGTGCTCGACGACGACTTTCAGGCCGGGGTGCCGCTTCAGCAACGGAAGCAGCTCCTTCTCCATGAAATCGGCTTCGCGATCGAAGATGTCGACGGCCGGATCGGTCGCTTCGCCATGGACCAGCAGCTTCATGCCGATCTTTTCCATGCGCTGCAGCACCGGCGCGAGGCCGGCAATGCTGGTGACGCCGAAATGGGCATTGGTGGTTGCGCCAGCCGGATAGAGTTTCGCCGCCACCCAGATGCCGTCCCGGTAACCGCGCTCAATGTCGTCCGCGGATGTGGTATCGGTGAGATAGCAGGTCATCAGCGGCGTGAAATCACTGCCGTCGGGCCGGGCGGCGAGGATGCGCTCGCGATACGCCGCGGCCATGGCGCTGGTGGTGACCGGCGGTACCAGGTTCGGCATGATGATGCCGCGGGCAAACTGAGCGGCGGTAAAGGGCAGCACGCTGCGCAGCATGTCGCCGTCGCGCAAGTGCACGTGCCAGTCGTCGGGCCGCTTGATGGTGATGCGATCGGCCTGCGCCTTGGCCGGCCGTGTCGCGCCGCTGTCGAACAATCGATCGAGTGTCACCGTGTCGTCTCCATGGCGCCTAGAAGTCCAGCGGGCGGTTGTCGACGACTTCCTTCATGACGAAGAAAGTCCGGGTCTGCCGCACGCCGGGCAGGGCGATCAGCTGTTCGCCATGCAGCCGATTGAAGTCGTCGATATCACGCACCCGGATTTTGAGAAAGAAGTCGAAATCGCCGGCCACCAGATGGCAGTCAAGCACGACCGGAAGCTTGACGATGGCGGCTTCGAAGGTGGCGAAACTATCCGGCGTCGAACGGTCGAGTACGACGCCGACGATAACCAGCGTGCCGCGCTCGACCAGACGCGGCGCGACCTCGCCGCGTACCGAGCGGATGAAGCCTTCGTCGAACAGCCGCTGGGTGCGGCGGTGGCAGGTCGCCGGGCTGATGTTCACGGCCTTGGCCAGGTCGGCATTGCTCATCCGGCCATCGCGCTGCAGGCGCTGGAGAATGCGGCGGTCGGTACGGTCGAGCACCTGGCTGGAAGATTCTTTCATAACATGGCCATTAGTCGAGAGGTAAATCGCTCAAGACGCGATCGTGCGATTGGAATAGTAAAATATTGGGGAAATAATAGGAAGCACCTTTCCCGTCACTTTGGCTAGGTTTCCGCGGTATTTCGGCCGTCCGTGGCCCTCGGAGACCTATCGATGCTCAGGCTCGACAAGTTCGAACGCTATCCGCTGACCTTCGGCCCGACGCCGATCGAGTTCCTGCCGCGCATGACCGCGGCGCTCGGCGGCAAGGTGCAGATCTACGCCAAACGCGACGACTGCAACTCCGGGCTGGCCTTCGGCGGCAACAAGCTGCGCAAGCTCGAATACATCGTGCCGGACGCGATCGCCTCGAACGCCGATACCCTGGTGTCGATCGGCGGTGTGCAATCGAACCACACGCGCATGGTGGCGGCGACCGCGGCCAAGATCGGCATGAAATGCGTCGTGGTGCAGGAAAGCTGGGTGCCGCACGAGGACGCCGTCTATGACCGCGTCGGCAATATCCTGCTCACCCGCCTGATGGGCGCCGACAGCCGCATCGTTCCCGATGGCTTCGACATCGGCATCCGCAAAAGCTGGGAAGACGCCATCCAGTCGGTGAAGGACGCGGGCGGCAAGCCCTACGGCATTCCGGCCGGCGCCTCGGTGCATAAATATGGCGGGCTCGGTTACGTCGGCTTCGCCGAAGAGGTGCGGGCGCAGGAAGCGCAGATGGGCGTCAAGTTCGACTACATCATCGTTTGCGTCGTCACCGGCTCAACGCAGGGCGGCATGGTCGTCGGCTTCGCCGCTGACAACCGTGCGCATCGCGTCATCGGCATCGATGCCTCCGGCACGCCAAAACAGACCCGGGACCAGGTGCGCGAAATTGTCGATAACACCGCCGAACTGGTCGAACTCGGTCGCGACGTGCGCGACGATGAGATCGTTATTCTCGACGACTATGCCTATCCGGCTTACGGCGTACCGAGCCACGAGACCAACGAGGCGATCCGCTTTGCGGCGCGCACCGAGGCGATGATCACTGACCCGGTTTACGAAGGCAAATCCATGCAGGGCATGATCGATCTGGTGAAGAAAGGCTACTTCCCGGATGGCGCCAATATTCTCTACGCCCACCTCGGCGGCGCACCGGCGCTCAATGGCTACAGCTACACCTATCGCAACGGCTGATGCGTATGCGAGCGCCGCGCCGTTCAAAGTGCTGTCGCTGCTCAGCCCGATTTCATCGGGTTGACGGAATTGGCCACTTCGATCAGGCGCGGCGCAATCTCGCGCTTCACCTTGTCGAGACTCCAGCGCAGGCTCGACACCGAACACTGCACCGCGGCGATCGGCCGGCCGTCATGGCCGAGGATCGGCGCAGCGATGCCGATTTCGTTCAGGATACTTTCGTTCTGTGTCAGGCCGTAGCCGGTCTTCACCGCGTCTTCGACCGCCGCGGCGATCTTGGTCCGGTCACGCGTCGTCTTCGGCGTCAGCGCGACGATCGGCCAGGTTCGGATCGCCTTGCGGCGTTCCGGCTCCGGGAAGCGTGCGATCATGGCGCGGCCGCTTGATGTCGTCAGCGCCGACAGGCGGCGGCCGGCGATCATGGCTTCGAAGCGCGTCAATTGAGTGGGAATGCGAACGACATAGACGATTTCCTGTCCGTCGAGACGCGCGAGATTGATGCGTTCATGGAACTTCTTGCCGAGCTCGATGAGCTTGGGCATCGCGAGTTGGATCAGCGGATCCGACCACCAATAGGCGTTGGCGAGTTCGAGGAACTTCAGTGATGGACTGTAGCGTCGCGTGCTCGGATCCTTGTTCAGATATCCGATCTTGTGCAGAGTATTGCTCAGGCGCTGGGCCGCGCTCTTCTCCAGGCCGGTACGCTCGGCGAGCTCGGTCAATCCCATCGCCGTGTGGTTGTGGTCGAATGCGGCCAGCACGCGCATTCCCTTTTCGAGGGAGCCGACGAAGAGCGTGTTCTGCTCGCGTTTGCTCAAGGTTCGATCTCTGGACTAGGCGGACTGCCCTGAATTGATGCGCGGAGCGGCGCCGCGTTTTCTTGACAGCCCAAAGGACCACTTCTACGCTTCATTATCATTTAATTGCCGGTATTACAATTTAATAACAGAGGGACGGCGCGCAAGCGCCGGTGATGTGGAGGCATGAGGATGAAAGTGCACCATTTAATCGCAAGCGCGGCGGCGTTGTTGATCGGCGTCGGTGCAATGAGCCAGGCCGCATTGGCGAACAAGGCCAATGACACGCTGATTTATGCCTCGGATTCCGAACCGGAAAACGTCAGCCCGTACCACAACAATCTGCGCGAAGGCGTGATCATCGCCCGGCATGTGTTCGATAACCTGATCTATCGCGACCCGAAGACCGGCAAATACCAGCCGCAGCTCGCGACCAAGTGGACCTGGGTCGATCCGCAGACGCTCGACCTGACGATCCGCAAGGGCGTCACCTTCCACAACGGCGATCCGCTCACCGCCGACGATGTCGTGTTCACGCTCAATTACGCCGTGAGCCCGGACGCAAAAGTCGTCACCAAGCAGAACGTCGACTGGATCAAGAGCGCCGAAAAAGTCGGCGACGATCAGGTCCGTATTCATCTCGTCGGTCCGTTCCCGGCAGCGATCGAATATCTCGCCGGTCCGGTGCCGATCTATCCGGAAAAGTATTTCAAGAAGGTCGGCCTCGATGGCTTTGCCAAGGCGCCGATCGGCTCCGGTCCCTACAAGGTGACCGCGGTGACGCCCGGCAAGGGCGTGACCATGGAAAAGTACGCCGGCTACTGGAAGGGCAGTCCCCTCGGCGAGCCGTCGATCGGCAAGCTTGTTTTCCGCGTCATTCCTGATGCCGAAACGCGCATGGCCGAACTGATGACCGGCGGCGTTGACTGGATCTGGCGCGTGCCGGTGGACCAGGCGGCGCAATTGAAGTCGGCGCCGAACGTATCGGTGCTCTCGGCCGAGACGATGCGTGTCGGCTTCCTGCAGTTCGACTCGCTCGGCCGCTCGCAGGGGTCGGTGCCGTTCAAGGATGCGCGCGTACGCCAGGCTGTCGCCTATGCGATCGACCGCAAAGCCATGATCGACAATCTGGTCGGCGGCGGCTCCCGCATCATGAATTCGGCCTGCTTCATCGATCAGTTCGGCTGCACCGATAAGGGCGTGCCGACCTATTCGTACGATCCGGCCAAGGCCAAGAAACTGCTTGCCGAGGCCGGCTACGCCAACGGATTCACCACGGATATGGTGGCCTATCGCGAGCGTGAATATGCCGAGGCGGTGATCGGCTATCTCGCGGCGGTCGGCATCAAGGTCAACCTCAACTATCTGAAGTACGCAGCAATGCGCACGCTGATCCGTGAAGGCAAGGCGCCGATCGCATTCCAGACCTGGGGTTCGTTCTCGGTCGCCGATGCTTCCGCCTTCACCGGCGTCTATTTTAAAGGTTCGGCCGACGACATGACCCACGACGCGGAAGTGGGTAAAGTCCTTGCCGAAGCCGACACGGCGGTCGACACCGACAAGCGTCTGTCGCTCTATCAGCAGGCGTTGAAGACCATCGCGGAGAAGTCATATCTCTTCCCGCTGTTCTCCTATCCGGCCAACTACGCCTTCACCAGTGACCTGTCGTTCTCGGCGGAGCCGGACGAGTTGCCGCGCTTCTACGCGGCGCACTGGAAGTAATCGGCCGGCGCCCGGCTTTCGTCGAAGCCGGGCGCCACTTTCAAACAGTGCCGCTTGCCGCGCGGGCGGCCGCGCAAGCGCAAATGAAGCGATTCATCGAGGCGTCTCATGCTCGCGTACACCATGCAGCGTTTGATCGTTGCACTTTCCGTGGCCTTCACGGTTTCGGTGGTCGCATTCTTCCTGCTGCATTTATCCGGCGATATCGCGATTTCGATCGCCGGGCCGGAAGCGAGCCCGGCGCAGGTCGAGGTGGTGCGGCACCAGTTCGGCCTCGACCGGCCGTTGCTCGTGCAATATCTCGACTGGTTGTGGAAGGCCGTACGCTTCGACTTCGGCGACTCCTTCTACTTCCGCGACACCGTTGTCTCGCTGATCGCCTCGCGCATCGGCGTGACGCTGACGCTCGGTGCCATCTCCCTGTTGCTGTCATTGGTGGTGGCTGTGCCGCTCGGCGTGTTGGCCGCGGTCTATAATGGCACGATCATCGACCGACTGGCGCTGTCGTTCTCCGTCATCGGGCAGGCGATCCCGACGTTCTGTCTCGGCCTTGGCCTCATCATCGTGTTTTCGGTAACGCTGCGTTGGCTGCCGGTGTCAGGCGCCTCGAGCTGGAAGCATTACATTCTGCCATCGATCGCGCTCGGCTGGTACGCCGTGCCGGCCGTGATGCGGCTGTCGCGCAACGGCATGCTGGAAGTGCTGTCGGCAGATTACATCCGCACCGCGCGGGCGAAGGGCCTCGCCCCGGGGGTGGTCATTTTCAAGCATGCGCTCCGCAATGCCATCATTCCCGTCGTCGCACTCGCCGCGGTGCAGTTCGGCTTCATGCTCGGCGGCTCGATCGTCATCGAGGCGGTGTTCTCGATGCACGGGCTCGGCTACCTCGCCTGGGAAGCGATTGCGCGCAATGATTTCCCGGTGGTGCAGGCGGTGGTGCTCATTCTGGCGACGATCTACGTTGCGCTGACGTTCCTGGCCGATGTCGCCAATGCCTTCCTCGATCCGCGGATTCGCCTGGCATGAGCGATTTGGCACCGACGACGATCACGATGCCGGGAGACGACGCGCCGTTCGATGCGCCGCGGGCGCGGCAATCGCCATTCGTTGGCTTCCTGCGCCGCAGCCGCCGCCACGGCGGTTTGATGCTCGGCGCAACGGTCCTATTCGTCATCATCGTGGCCGCGCTCGCAGCGCCGCTGATCGCGCCGCACGATCCTTACGCACAGAATCTCGCGCAACGCCTGATCCCGCCGATCTGGCATCCCAAAGGCACCTGGGATCACGTTTTGGGCACCGACAAGCTCGGCCGCGATTATTTCAGCCGACTGCTGTTCGGCGCCCGTATCTCGCTGCTGATCGGCCTGGTGACCGTGGCGATCTCCGGCACCATCGGAACCTTGCTTGGCATCTGTGCCGGCTATTTCGGCGGTAAGGTCGATGCCGCGCTGAGCTATGTGATTACGACGCGTCTGGCGCTGCCGGTTGTACTGGTCGCGCTCGCCTCGGCGGCCCTGGTCGGCGGCTCGCTGCAGGGAGTCATCATTGTGCTCGGCCTTTTGCTGTGGGACCGCTTCGCCGTGGTGACACGCTCAGCGACGCAGCAGATCGCGCGCGCCGATTATGTCGCGGCGGCACAGGCGATTGGCTGCTCGACGCCGCGCATCCTGTTCTCGGAAATCCTGCCCAACATTCTCAACGCCCTCATCGTCGTCGCGACGCTGGAGATGGCGCACGCCATTCTTCTGGAGGCGGCGTTATCGTTCCTCGGCCTTGGCGTGCAGCCGCCGCTGCCGTCTTGGGGCCTCATGATCGCCGAGGGCAAGCAATACATGTTCTTCAGCCCGTGGGTGATCGGAGTGCCTGCGGTGGCGCTGGTGTTCCTGGTGCTGGCGATCAATCTTGTCGGTGACGGCGTGCGCGACGTCACAGCGCCAGAGAACCGGACCTGACCGCCATGGCGCTGCTCGACGTTCAGGACCTTGTCATCGATATTCCGGTCGGCGGCGGCGTGCTCCACGCGGTCAACGAGGTTTCGTTCGCCGTCGAGCGCGGCGAGACTTTGGCCATTGTCGGCGAGAGCGGCTCCGGCAAGTCGCTGACATCGCTCGCCGTCATGGATCTGCTGCCCCGCGTGGCGCGACGACGAGCGGCTCGGCTCAGTTTCGATGGCACCGATCTTCTGACTATTCCCGAGCGGCAAATGCGCAAGCTGCGCGGCAGCCGTATGGCGATGATCTTCCAGGAGCCGATGACGTCGCTGAATCCGGCCTACACGATCGGCAATCAGTTGAGCGAAGCCCTGCGCTGCCATGAGGATGTGAGCGCCGAGGCGGCGCGCGCCCGTGCTATCGAGCTGCTGGAGCGGGTCGGCATTGCCGGCGCCGGGCGCCGCCTGTTGCAGTATCCGCATCAGTTGTCAGGCGGTCTGCGTCAGCGCGTGATGATCGCGATGGCGCTGATGTGCAAACCCGATCTGATCATTGCCGACGAGCCGACCACGGCGCTCGACGTCACCATCCAGGCGCAAATCCTGCGGCTGCTCGCCGAGCTCAAGAAGGAGCTCAACATGGCGATGATCCTCATCACTCACGATCTCGGCGTCGTCGCCCGCGTCGCCGATAAGGTGGCCGTGATGTACGCCGGCGCGCTGGTCGAGCGCGGTTCGGCGCGCGCGGTGTTCAAGGCGCCGTCTCATCCTTATACGCGGGGGCTTTTGAACTGCATCCCGGTGCCGGGTCGCACCGCGCCGGGCGCGCCCCTCGGCGCCATCCGCGGCCAGGTGCCGAACCTGATCGGCCGGCTGCAAGGCTGCGCTTTCCGCAATCGCTGCGACTTTGCCGCGCCGGAATGCGCTGGCGATATTCATGTCGAGGCCGTATCGCCGGGACACGACGTGCGCTGCGTGCGCCTTGAGGCGCAGAACAGGGCGGTCGCATGAGCGATATCGTGCTCGAACTCAAGGACGTAACGCGGCGGTTCGATGTGTCGCAGGGCGTCTTCAGGCCGAAGGCGACGCTGACCGCCGTCGCCAACGTCTCGCTTCAAGTCAAGCGCGGCGAAGTCTTTACGCTGGTCGGCGAAAGCGGCTCCGGCAAATCGACGCTCGCCAAAATGCTGCTCGGGCTGCTGTCGCCGTCATCGGGCGAAATTCTCATCGACGGCGTCCCGATCGCGGCAAGCAATCGCATCGCCGTGGCGCGGCGCATCCAGCCGATCTTCCAGGACCCGTATTCCTCGCTCAACCCGCGCAAGTCGATCGCCCAGCTCGTCGGCCTGCCGCTGCTCGTCCACAATGTCGGCGATGCCGCCTCGCGCCGTGCCAAGGTCGTCGAGATGCTCGATCTCGTCGGCCTGCCGCGGCGGATGCTCGACGTCTATCCGGGTCAGTTGTCTGGCGGCCAGCGGCAGCGCGTCGCCATTGCCCGCGCGCTGGTGATGCGTCCCGAGGTGGTGATCTGCGACGAGCCGACCTCGGCGCTGGACGTCTCGGTGCAGGCGCAGATCCTGAACCTGCTGCTCGAGCTGAAGCGCGAGCTCGGGCTCACCTATTTCTTCATTAGCCATAACCTTGCGGTGGTCGAACACCTCGCCGACCGCGTCGCCGTCATGTATCTCGGCCGCATCGTCGAGGAACGGACACGGGCCGGCCTGTTCGCCCGGCCGGGACATCCTTATACCCGCGCGCTGCTCGAATCCGTGCTGACGCCGGATCCGGACCTCGGCGTACCCGAAACCCATATCGGCAGCGCCATGGCCAATCCGATGGCCGAGCACGCCGGTTGTCCGTTCCAGCCGCGCTGTCCGAGCGCGATCGACATCTGCCGAACCACCGCGCCAGCCGTCTCATCGTTGCCGGACGGCTGGGCCACATGTCATCTGCTGCAACAAGAGGCCGTAGCTTCATTATGACACGCCAGGATGCCGTCGCCCGCGCGGCTGAATATTTCGACAGCGGAGCGTTCAAGGACGTACTTGCTCGCCGGATTGCCATTCCGACCGAGAGCCAGGGCGGCGATCGCCTCGATGTGTTGCGCTCGTATCTCACCGACGAGATCGTTCCCTCGGTCGAGCGTCTTGGCTTCAAGTATCGCATTCTGGAAAACCCGACGCCGGGTTACGGTCCGTTCCTCATCGCCGAACGTCATGAAAGCGACAACCTGCCGACCGTGCTCACCTACGGGCACGGGGATGTCGTGTTCGGCCACGCCTCGGCGTGGCGCGCCGGTCTCGATCCCTGGAAGATCACGGTCGAAGGCGACCGCTGGTACGGCCGCGGCACGGCCGATAACAAGGGACAGCACTCGATCAATCTGGCCGCGCTCGAACAGGTGATGACGACGCGCGGCGGCAAGCTCGGCTTCAATTGCAAGCTGCTGCTCGAAATGGGCGAGGAGGCGGGCTCGCCCGGTCTGCGCAAGCTCGCCGCCGAAGAGCGGGACCTGCTGGCGGCCGACGTGTTGATTGGCTCCGACGGGCCGCGGCTGTCGGCGCAGCGCCCGACGGTGTTTCTCGGCTCGCGCGGCGCCATGAATTTCGAAATGGTCGTCGAACTGCGCGAAGGCGGCCATCATTCCGGCAACTGGGGCGGCGGTTTGGCCAATGCCGGCACGCTGCTGGCGCATGCCATTGCTTCGCTGGTCGATGCCAAGGGCAAGATCCTGCTCGATGCGCTCAAGCCGAAGAGCCTGCCGGACGCGGTGCGGGCCGCGCTTGCCGACGTCAAGATCGGCCAGGAGCCGGGCGATCCGGAGGTCGATCCGGATTGGGGCGAGCCGGGCCTGAGCACCGAAGAACGGATCTTCGGCTGGAATACCCTGGAAGTGCTGGCCTTCAAGACCGGCACGCCGGAGGCGCCGCTCAACGCCATTCCACCTTCGGCGAAGGCGACGATGCAGTTGCGCTTCGTCGTCGGCACCGACCCCGACACCATTCTGCCGGCGGTGCGCAAGCATCTCGATGCTCACGGCCTGCAACGCGTGGCGGTCAGGCCGGCGCGCATGGAGACTTTCCCGGCGACCCGCCTTGACCCGACCGATCCGTGGGTGACCTGGGCGCTTGCCTCGATGTCGAAGACCACCAACAAGAAGCCGGCGCTGCTGCCGAATCTCGGCGGCTCGCTGCCCAACGACGTGTTTGCCGACATTCTCGGCCTGCCGACGATCTGGGTGCCGCATTCATATCCGTCGTGCTCGCAGCACGCGCCCGATGAACATCTGCTGGGCTCGGTTGCGCGCGAGGCCCTGCAAATCATGGCCGGGTTGTTCTACGATCTCGGCGAAGACGGACAGAAGATCATGAAGGCGAGGGCGAAATGACGGGTCAATCGACGGCGTCGGCCGACCGCGCGGCGCTGACCGAAAAGGTGATAGCGTGGCTGGAGCCGCGCGCCGCCGAAATGGAAGCCCTGCTCAAAGAACTGGTGAACATCGACTCCAACAGCTTCGACAAGGTGGGGACCGATGCCGTCGGCGAGCACATCGCCAAGTTGCTGACGGGCGAAGGCATTACCGTCACCCGCATCGCCAAGGCGGATTACGGCGACGTCTTCAAGGCCGAGGTGGCGGGCCATGGTCAGAACCAGCATGTGCTGATGCTTGGCCATCGCGATACGGTATTCGCCAAAGGCACCGTCGCGACGCGCGGTTACTCGCGGCAGGGGGACATGGCTTTCGGCCCCGGCGTCGCCGATATGAAGGGCGGCCTCGTCGCCAATATCTTTGCGCTGCGCGCCATCAATGCTGTCGGCGGACTGCCGTTTCCCGTCGTTGCCCTGTTCACCGCGGACGAGGAGATCGGCTCACCGACCGGACGGGCGGAGATCGAAGCGGCGGCGCGCGGCGCGCGGGCCGTGTTCAATACGGAGCCCGGGCGCGTCAGCGGCAATGTCGTGACCGGCCGCAAGGGCGGCGCTTCGTTTCATATCACGGTGAAGGGGAGGGCCGCGCATTCCGGCGTCAATCATAAAGAGGGAGCCAGCGCCATCGAGGCTCTGGCGCGCAAAATCGTCCGGCTTCACGCCCTCACCAATTATGCGACCGGCGTCACCACCAATGTCGGAGTGATCAAAGGCGGCAACACACACAACACCGTCGCGCCGTGGGCCGAGGCTGAACTTGATCTGCGTTTCGTGACCCTGGCCCAGCGCGGCGAACTCATCGCCGAGATCGAAAAGATCGTGAAAGCCGAGGACGTGCCGGGCACGAGCGCGGAGGTGAAGACGAGGGCGCTATTCCTGCCGCTCGAGGAGAAGCATTCGAAGGGCCTGTTCGACCTCTATCAGAAAGAGGCAGACAACCTTGGCTTCGCGGTGGAAGGCGAGTTCACGGGGGGCTGCGCCGATTCCGGCTTCACGGGCGCCCTCGGCATCCCGACTCTGTGCGGTCTCGGGCCGGTCGGCGGCAAAGCTCACACTGACGATGAGTTCTGCCAGCTCGAAACTCTGCTGCCGCGCACGCAAGCGCTCGCGGCGACGATCTGCGCGCTGGAGTAATCCGCCTAGCGGCCCATGCCGCGATGTCGCGGCGTGGCAAAAGGTGCGTTGCTGCCATGGCCCAGCTTGCGCGAAATCTGTTCGGCCGCATGCATCAGAGCGGCGATATCGCCCGGCCTGGCTTTTTCCGGCAGGAACTGGATCGAACCGACCATGGCGAGCGCGCCGACGCAGGCGTCATTGCTGTCGAAGATCGGCGCCGCAACCGCGTTGATGCCGAGCATTGATTCTTCCGGGGCCGCGCCATATCCGCGCTTGACCACTTCCTGCAGCGCTTTTTCAAGGCGCTCGGGCGAGACGATGGTCTTGGCCGTCACCTTCTCGAACGGACCGCGCAGCATGCGCGCCTGAAACGGCCTTGGCGCATAGGCAAGCAGCACTTTGCCTTGGGCCGAATTATAGAACGGCAATTCGCTGCCCGAGCGCACGCCAATTTCGATCGGCGAGGTACCCGGCAGCGTCACCAGCACCATGGCGCCGCGCGGCGTCATCTCCGAGAGCACGACGGTCTGTCCCAGCGCGTCGCGCAACTCGCGCATTGGGCCTTCCGCGACCTTCACCAGATCGGTGTCCGGCGACAGCCGCGCGAGCAAGCGACTCTTCGGGCCGATGGCATAGCGGCTGGTGGCAGGGTTCTGTGACAGATAGCCGCGCTCGACCATCGTCGTCAGATGACGATGCACCGAGCCCTTCGTCACCTTGAGCCGATCGGCAATCTGCGTGACGCCAAGCTCGTCGTCCGAAAAGGCCACTGCCTCCAGCACATCAATAGCGAGATGGACGGACTGAACCCCGCCTGAACTTTCCGAAGCCATCGTCAGACGCCTCAATCTTAAATGCGATGTTCGCGACAGCGAAACACGATACGCGCCATCTAAACACGCGCCAAGAACCAATTGCACTTTAATAACGCCGTCGCTCGTAAATTTTGTCAACGCACGCCGGCCGCCATTGACTCACTGCAAACCCCACCGATAGATTAGACAAAACGTCGTTCCGCGCTCGCGAACGACGAATGGGGGCGGAAACGAAGACCGTTTTGCTGCACTGCACGGTCGACTCCAGGAAGGTTACGTATGGCGACAAGTTCAACTTCTGACAGCGACATCGAAAAACGCGTCGACGACCTCCTGGTTGGCGCCATCGATCCCCACGTCCACAGTGGTCCCTCGATCGCCAAGCGCGCGTTGGATCACGTCGAACTGGCCCGGCAATATTCCAAGGCCGGGTTTGCCGCGGTGGTCACCAAGGACCACGACTACAGCGGCGTCATGACCGCCAAGCTGATCGCCGACAATTTCCCCGAACTGACGACCAAGGTCTATTCCGGCATCGCGCTGAACAACGTCATCGGCGGCTTCAACCCTTATGCCGTCGAACACACGGCGGCCGCAGGCGGCAAGGTCGTGTGGTTTCCGACGCTGGCAGCCGAGCAGCACTTCCGCTGGCAGGCGCAGGCCAAGAGCACGCATCCGGCCTCGACCGACAAGATCCGTCCGGCCGTCGCAATTCCCGTGCTCGACGCCAACAAGCAGGTGCGCGACGAGGTCAAGGAAGTGATCGATATTCTCGCCAAGACCGGCATGGTTCTGGCGAGCGGCCATATGCACATCAGCGAGACCTGGATCGTTCTCGAGGAAGCCAAGAAACGCGGCGTCAAGCGCATGTGCGTGACCCATCCCGAAGAGATCGTCGATGGCTCGTTGAACGACGTGAAGGGCCTCGCGGCCATGGGCGCTTTCATCGAACACTCGGTCTGCATGTTCCTCGACGGCTCGAAATTCCAGCATCGCCGGGAGGAAGAGCTCGGCCAGTTCATCGAAGCCGCCGGCGTCGACCAGACCGTGATGGGATCCGATCTCGGCCAGCCGGGCACGTTCCTGCCGCTCGACGGCATGCGCCGCGCCGTCAAGCTTTGCATCAGGCTGGGCTATAGCGACGAGGACATCCGCAAGATGTTCTCGCTCAATACGGCGCGCATGCTCGGTATCGAAGCGGACCTGCCGGCGAAGAACTGAACGCCGGACACCTTTGGAATCAAGACGACACTTCGGGAGTGAAGACGATGTATGACGCGAGCGATCCGCGTTCCGCTCTGGCCGCCAAGGCGCCGGCCGGCAAGGGCCCCGTCACCGGGCCGTTCGGCACCGCCGAGTATGTGCGATTCTATGAGGAACCGCCGCAGGAAGACAACGCGACCGGCAAGACCTGGATTGCCCGCGGCCAGAATCTGGTCATGGTCTGCATCGAGCCGAAAAAAGACTACGTCCTGTCTCGCGAGGCGCAGCCGGACGAATATGCGGTTCTGATGCCGGACCCCAAGACCGTCGTCGAGTTCACCACCAAGAACGGCACCCAGCGCGTCACCGGCAACAACCTCGCCTTCTTGCCGCCGGGCAAGTCATCGATGAAGGTGATCGAGCCGGGCCGCATCTACGCGATGTTCACGACCCGCTCGGAAGACCTCAACGCCAAGTGCAGCAACAAGGATCACTTCAAGACCGCGAAACCTTATGTCGCGCCGGTCGTGAACTGGCCGGAGCCGAAGGGCGGCTTCAAGCTGCGCGTCTACAGCCTCGACGTGCCGCCGGAGCCGGGCCGCTTTGGCCGCATCTGGCGCAGCACCACCATCATGGTGAACTTCCTCGACTATTACGACGGCCCGCGTGACGCCAGCAAACTCTCGCCGCATCATCACGACGACTTCGAGCAGTGCTCGCTCGCGATCTCGGGCGAGTTCATGCACCACCTGCGCTGGCCCTGGGTCGTTAACAAGAACAACTGGCTGCCTGACGATCACGAATTGTGCGGCACGCCGTCGATCGCGATCATCCCGCCGCCGTCGATTCACACGACCGAAGCCTGCGGCAAGAGCCGCAACCAACTCGTCGACATCTTCTGCCCGCCGCGCATGGATTTCTCGCAGAAGCCCGGCTGGATCCTGAATGCCGACGATTACCCGATGCCCGGCCAAAACTGAGAAACGGAAGACCCAGAATCATGAGCAGGACTTCGACTTTTCGGCAGCGCATGCAGGCGGGCGACAAGCTCGTCGGTTCGTTCCTGAAGACACCGACCAGCCACGCCACGGAAATCCTCGCCGGCGCCGGATTCGACTTCGTCGTCATCGACCAGGAACACGCTCCGTTCGACCGCACCACCACCGATATCGCGCTGATGGCGGCGCGCGGTCACGACATTCCCGCGCTGGTGCGGGTGCCCGGTCCGGACACCATTCTCTCGGTGCTCGATTGCGGCGCCACCGGCATTCTGGTGCCGCACGTGAAGAGCGCGGCCTATGCCCGCGAGGTGGCGGCGCTGTTCCGCTACCGCAACGGCGCCCGCGGTTTCGCCACCTCGACCCGCGCCGGCGCCTACACTGCCGTGCCGATGTGGAAGCACATCGCCGAGCAGGATCAGCAGATGACTTTCGTCGCCCAAATCGAGGATCCCGTCGCGCTCGACGAGATCGAAGCGATCGCGGCGGTCGAGGGTGTCGACTCGCTGTTTATCGGTCGCGGCGATCTCACGGCGGCCTATGGCGATGAAACCAAGGATCCGCCGGCGGTGGTTCGCGCGGTGGAGCGAATCTCCGAGGCTGCCCGCAAGGCTAAGAAGAACATCAGCGTCTACGTTGGTAACGCGCAGGAGGCGGCGTGGCTGAAGTCGCACGGCGCCAGCGTGTTCATTCTGTCGTCGGATCAGGGCTTCCTGCGCCAGGCGGCAATGAAGGGTCTTGGCGAAGTTCGCGACGTCGCTTCGAAGTAAATCGCATCATGCCGGCTCGCCGGCGATCTGAAGAATGACAAAACTCGGGAGGATTTTGAAATGAAGTACAGCAAGGCATTCATCCTGGCGGCGGCACTGTCCGCCGGCATGGCCGCGACTGCGTCGGCCGAAGACATCGTCATCGGCTCGTCGCTGGGTCTCACCGGCTACGGCTCGCTGACCGACGCTCACTGGCGCGACGGCCTCGCGGCGGCGATCGAGCAGGTCAACAAGCAGGGTGGCGTGCTCGGCAAGCAGCTGAAGCTGGTGACCGAGGACAACAAGTCGACGCCGCAGCAGGCTGTGGTCGTTTACCGCAAGATGATGAGCGAAGACAAAGTCGTCGCCTTCGACTCGGGGTGTATCTCGGCCGGCAATTTCGCGGCGGCGAGCTTCGTTGCTCGCGCCAAACTGCCGATGTTCCTGTGCTCGATCCTGCCGCGTCAGCCCGAAGAGATTAAGTGGGCGTTCCAGTTCCTGCCGCCGCCGAAGTACGAAGTCGACACGCGCTACCAGTACCTCAAGGAGAAGACCCAGGTCCGCAAGATCGGCCTCCTGGCCGATCCGAGCCCGTACGTGACACTGATGAAGGGCATCGCTGAAAAGACCGCGGCCGAGTTCGGCCTCGAAGTTGTCGCCAGCGAAACCTATCAGCAGGACGACTCGGACTTCAGCGTGCAGATCGGTCGTCTCAATGCGGCCGGCGCCGGCGCCGTCATCATGCTCGGCCAGGGCAATGCCGTGGTCACCGCCGCCAACAACATCCGCAGCCTCGGTCTGAAGAACATGCTGATGCTGGGCTCGATCCAGGAGCTCGACATCCACCTCGCCGCGGGCAAGGTGCTCGGCGACCAGTACATGGCGCCGTCGCCGCTCATCCAGCTCGCGTCGGAAGACATGAGCATTCTCACCGACCCCAAGGCTCGCGCTGCTGCCGAGCCCTTCGTCAAGGCGATGAAGGACAAGTTCGGCCGCTCCGATAACGCGCAGGCCTCTCGCGCCTGGGACTCGCTGCTGATGATGGTTGAAGCGATGAAGAAGGCGGGCACGACCGACGGCGAGAAGGTTCGTGACGCGTTCGAGAAGCTCGGCCCCTATGTCGGTGCCGGCGCCTCGTACAACTTCACCACCGAAAACCACATCGGTATCACCCAGAACCCGTACGTGCTCGTCTCCGTCAAGGACGACAAGCTGGTTCTCCGGAAATAAGATGACGGAGGCTACTCCTCTCATCTCCGTCCGCGATCTGGCGGCGAGCTACGGTCACATTGAGGCTCTTCGACCGACGAGCCTCCATGTGGCCCCGGGCGAGTTCGTCACGATCCTGGGTCCGAATGGCGCGGGCAAGACTACCTTGCTCCGCGCCATCACTCGGCTGATTCCGAGCAAGGGACAGGTCTTGTTCAACGGGCAGGATGTTACCGGCCTGAAGACACACGACCTGGCCAAGCTCGGCATCATCATGGTGATGGAGGGCCGCGGCCTGTTCGGCGACATGAGCGTGCGGGAAAACCTGCAGCTCGGCGCCTATAAGATGGCGGGCTCGCAGGCCGATCTCGACCGGCGGCTCGACAAGGTGTTCACGCTCTTTCCGCGGCTGAAGGAGCGTATCGACCAGACGGCGTCATCGATGTCCGGCGGCGAGCAGCAGATGCTGGCCGTTGGGCGGGCGCTGATGGCCGAGCCCAAGCTGCTCATTCTCGACGAACCGTCGCTCGGCCTGGCGCCGCGCGTCGCGACTGAAATTCTCTCGACGCTGGGCGCCCTCAACAAGGAAGGCCTCGGTATCCTGCTGGTCGAACAAAAAGCGCCGCTGGCGCTCAAGCTTGCGCAGCGTGTCTACATCCTTTCCTCTGCAAGCGTTCGCGCCGAATTGCCGACGCACGAGATCAAATCGCACCATGACCTCGCCCGCTATTACTTCAGCTAAACCGCCCGCGACCAAGTTCGCCTCGCGGTTCGACCGTTTCCAGGTCGGCTTGCTCGGCCTTGCCGCGCTCGCTGTTGTCGGCACGCTCATCTATGGCGGCTATCTGCTGACCGTGATGCAGCTCGCCATGATCTACGGCGTCTTCTGCATCGGCCTGAACTTCTTCATGGGTTATACGGGGCAGGCCTCCTTCGGCCAGAACGCCTTTGCCTGCATCGGCGGCTACGGCAGCGCCATTCTCTGCGTGCAGTTCGGCTGGGAGCCGCTGCTGGCCTTGATTGCCTCTATGGTGATCGCCGGCATCTTCGCACTGATCATCGGCTACCCGACCTTGCGCCTGCGCGGCCACTATCTGGCAATGGCGACGTTCTCGCTCGGGCTGATCACCTATGATATCTCGATCCAGTGGACGAGCGTCACTCAAGGCTACATGGGCTATGCCGGCATCCCGCCGCTCGGTATCGGCAGTTTCACCGTCGATAGCGAACGCTGGAAGCTGGTGGTGCTGGCCGTGATCCTCGGATTCAGCTTCTGGCTGTCGCTGCGCATGCGGGATTCCCGCTTCGGCCGCGGCCTGCGCGCGATCTCCGGCAGCGAGAACGGGGCCGCCGCGCTCGGCGTGCGCGTGCCCCGCTTCAAACTGATCGCCTTTATCGTCGCCGCACTCTACGCCTCGGCCGCGGGATCGCTGTTTGCCCACACCGTCGGCTTCATTAGCCCTGAAGTGTACGGCCCGCAAATGGCCGTGATGACCTTCACCATGCTCTTCGTCGGCGGCGTCGGCACCATCGTCGGCCCGATCATCGGCGCGGTGGTAACCTCGCTCCTGCAGGAAGTCGTGCGCGGCAGCGGCCACTTCCAGGATATCGCCTATGCCGTCGTCCTGCTGGCGACACTGATCTACGCGCCCAAGGGGCTGTCGGCGCTCGGCGCCCTGTTCCGCCGCAAGAAGGAGGCCTGATCATGGCTCTCCTCAAGACGAGCGAACTGACCAAGCGCTTTGACGGTCTGGTCGCCAACAATTCCATCGATCTCGAGGTGCCGGAAGGCAGCCTGTTCGCCGTGATCGGCCCGAACGGTGCCGGCAAGACCACGTTCTTCAGCATGGTGTCGGGCTTCTTGAGTTCGACCTCCGGCAGCATCGAGTTTGACGGCCGCGACATCACGCGCGTGCCGCAGCACGAGATCGCGGCCATGGGGCTGGTGCGCACCTTCCAGCTCGTTCAGCTGTTCAAGGGCATGTCGGTCTCCGAGAACGTCGAGGTCGGTTGCCACTTGGCGACCCGTGGTGGCGTTGCCGCCTCGCTGCTCCGACCGGCTTGGTTCCGCAAGCAGGAACTGGAAGTGCGCCAACGCGCTCACGAGCTGCTCGAGTTCGTCGGACTGAGTGCGCATGCCGATCTGGATGCCGAACTGTTGCCCTACGGCCAGCAGCGTTTGCTTGAGGTCGCCCGCGCGCTGGCGTCCGAGCCCAAGCTGCTGCTGCTCGACGAACCGGCCGCCGGCCTCAACACGCAGGAAACCGAAGGCCTCGCCGAGATCATTCTGAAGATCAACGCGCAGGGCACGACCGTGTTGTTGATCGAACACGACGTCGCCCTGGTCACGCGTATTGCGCACCGGATCGCCGTGCTCGATTTCGGCCGCAAGATCGCCGAAGGCACGCCGGACGAGATCAAGGTACACCCCGAAGTCATTGCCGCCTATCTCGGCGTCGAGGAGGCCTCCAATGCCTAGTGGCGTCGAACTCATCCAGAGCCTCGTCAACGGCATCGGTATCGGCCTGATCTATGGTCTGATCGCGATCGGCTTTTCGGTCATCTACAACGCCAGCGGCATCGTGAACTTTGCCCAGGGCGTGTTCGTGATGCTGGGCGGCATGTTCGCGCACACCTTGTTGATGCGCTACGGTTTGCCGATGTGGCTGTCGGCCATCCTCGCGACGCTCCTGACGGCGGTCGCGGGCGTCCTGGTGCAGATCTTCGTCATCAACCCGATGTGGCGCCGTAACGCGCCGTTGTTTGCCATCATCCTGGCGACGCTCGCGGTGCAACTGCTGATCGAGCAGATCGTCATTCTGACCTTGGGCGACCAGCCGCGAACCTATCCGGAATTCACCGCAGGCGGACCGCTCAAGATCGGCGCGATCGCCGTGCCCTATCAGCTGTTCTGGATCCTTGGCTGCGGCGCATTGATGGTGTTCGCGCTGACGCAGTTCTTCGAACGCACCCGCATGGGGCGGGCGCTGCGCGCCTGCGCGCAGAACCGCGAAGCGGCGGCGCTGCTCGGCATCCCGGTCGAACGCATGCTGGTCGTCGCCTTCGCGCTGAGCGCCGCTCTCGGCGGCGTTGCCGGCATTCTCATCACACCGACGCAGTACACGGCCTATCTCATCGGCACGCCGTTCGGCATCAACGGCTTCATCGCCGCGATCATCGGCGGCTTCGGCAGCCCGGTCGCGGGTCTGGTGGGCGGCATCTTCCTCGGCGTCATCCAGTCCGAGGCGATCGTGTTCTTCGGCGCCGGCTTCAAGAACATCGTCTCGCTGACGCTATTGCTGATCGTGCTGCTGTTCTTCCCCAAGGGCCTGTTCGGCGGCCTGGCGAAGAAGACCTGACGCATCACGAGAATTCCGACATGAATGTTCTGCTCGTTTACGCGCACCCGGAGCCGACATCGTTTACGGCTGCGCTGAAGGATGCGGCGGTTGAGGCGCTGACCGCGGCCGGCCACAGCGTCGAGGTGTCCGATCTCTACGCCGAAAACTTCAATCCGGTTGCCGGCCGGCACGATTTCGTCAGCATCCATGACGCCAGCCGGTTTCACTATCAGAACGAGCAGGGGCACGCCCACGCCAATGCGGGCTTCGCGCCGGATATTGTGCGCGAACAGCAGCGTGTGCTGAAGGCCGACATGATCGTCTGGCTCTTCCCGATTTGGTGGGGTGGCCTGCCGGCCATCCTCAAGGGCTGGTTCGACCGCGTGATGGCTTTCGGCTTCGCTTATGCCGACGGTAAGCGCTTCGACAGCGGCTTCTTCAAGCACAAGATCGGTCTGCTCTGCCTGACCACGGGCGGCACGGTCGAGCGCTTTTCGGCAGGGAATGTTTATGGCCCGGTCGAGCAAGTGCTGTATCCGACACAACACCTGATGGTCGAATACCTCGGCATGAGGTCGTATCCGCCGTTCGTGGCTTATGCCTCGCCGCGCATCGATGAAGCGGGCCGTAAGGCGTACCTCTCGCAATGGCGCGAACGCCTCCTTGAGATCACCAAAGACGCCGTGCCCTCGCAGTAGGGCGCGGCCCAATTTATTTCGATAGGAATGGCTCATGACAGCACACACCTCGGCTGACACCTATTCACTGACCGGTAAGGTCGTGCTGGTGACCGGCGCCTCGCGCGGCATCGGCGCCGCCGTGGCCAGGCGTTTCGGCGCCTGCGGTGCCAAGGTGGCGGTCGCCTATCGCAGCGGCGCCGCCGCTGCCGAGGCGGTCGTCAAGGACATCGCTGGCACCGGGACTGAAGCGATGAGTGTTGCCGGCGACATCGCCAAGGCCGACGACGCCAAGGCAATGGTTGCCAAGGTTGTGGAGCGTTTCGGCCGTATCGACGTGCTGGTGAACTGTGCCGGCGTCGCCGAGTATCGCCCGTTCGAAAAGAGCGATCTGGACCTGTTCCGCTCGACCTTCGACACCAACGTCTTCGGCACCGTCGCCATGATCCAGGCGGCGTTGCCGCATCTGCCGTCGCCAGGTGGTCGCATCATCAATTTCTCCTCGGCGTTGGCAACCCGGCCGATCCCCACCGCGTCGATCTATGCGGCGTCGAAGGGGGCCGTCACGAGCCTCTCGCATGCGCTGGCCAAGGAGTTCGGGCCGCGCGGCATCACCGTCAACACCATCGCCCCCGGCGTCATTGAGACCGAAATGACGACCAAGATCCTGAAAGAACGTGGCGACGGCATCAAGGCGATGACGCCACTCGGCCGCATTGGCCAGCCCGATGACGTCGCGGGTGTCGCGGTGTTCCTGGCTTCGCCGGACGCCGGTTGGCTGACCGGACGCACCTTCATCGTCGACGGTGGCGTGAGCTGAAGCCGGACCGGCGGCTGAAATAACCTGAGGTTACCCTCACGAGAGGTCTATGAAATTGCCTCGGCTTGGTCGAGGCTCTATGTCTTCACGGCTGCCTACGGAACCGGTCCCCAGACGGCCGGATTGTGATGCGGCTTCCAGGTGAGGACGATAGCCGATGAAGACCTCGATCGCGACCGTGTGTCTGGCCGGCAATCTGCTCGAAAAGCTGGAAGCCATCGCATCGGCGGGCTTCAAGGCGGTTGAGATTTTCGAGAACGATCTGATCGCCTATCCGGCCTCGCCGAACCAGGTGCGCCGCATCTGTGACGACCTGGGGCTGACGGTCGTGACCTGCCAGCCGTTCCGTGAATTCGAGGGCCTGCCCGACGATAAGCGCATCAAGGCGCTGGATCGCGCCGAGCGCAAATTCGATCTGTTGCAGGAGCTGGGCTCCGACCTGCTGTTCGTCTGCTCGAGCGTATCGACGGAGGCCTCCGGCGGCATCGACCGGCTGGCCGAGGATTTCGCCATGCTTGGCGAGCGTGCCGCCAAGCGCAACATGCGCGTCGGCTATGAGGCGCTGGCCTGGGGCAAGCAGATATTCGACTACCGCGATGCCTGGGAAGTCGTACGCCGCTCGGGCTCGGATCGGGTCGGCATCGTGCTCGATTCTTTCCACATCCAGTCGCGCGGCACGGATCTGAAACCGATCCGCAATTTTCCAAAGGACCGCATCTTCCTTGTCCAGGTTGCCGACGCGCCGAAGCTGGAAATGGATTATCTGTCGTGGAGCCGGCATTGGCGCTGTCTGCCGGGGCAGGGCGACTTCGATCTTGCCGGCTTCATGGATGCACTCATCGCCACCGGCTATGACGGCTACCTGTCGCTGGAAATCTTCAACGATCGCTTCCGCGCCGGCTCGGCGCGCTCGGTCGCGCTCGATGGTCATCGTTCGCTGATCTACCTGCTCGACCAGGCGTCGCGTCGTCACGGCGCCCCGGTCAAGGGTGCGGTGCCGATGCCGCCGCCGGCGCGGGTCGAAGCGGTCGAGTTCATCGAATTCGCCGTGGACGAGAGCGACCGCGACGGTTTCGAGCGGTTGCTCTCGCAGCTCGGCTTCGCGAAAACCGGACGCCACAAGTCCAAGAACGTGAATCTGTGGACGCAAGGGAATATCCGTATCGTCGTCAACAGCGAGAGCGACGGCTTCGCGCACAGCTATCAGATCACGCACGGCACCTCGGTCTGCGCCATGGCGCTGCGCGTGCCGGACGCTGACGCGATTACCGCGCGGGCCAAGGCGCTGCTCGACGTGCCGCATGAAGGGGCGATCGGCCCCGGCGAACTCAATATCCCTGCGGTACGCGGCGTCGGTGGCAGCCTTTTGTATTTTCTCGACGCAAAGTCGTCGCTCGGCGGTTGGTCCACGGTCGATTTTGAGCCGGTCGTGCCCGATACGCCGGATGCCGGTCTCTTCGCCGTCGATCACGTTTCGCAGACCATGTTCTACGAGGAAATGCTGACCTGGCTGCTGTTCTACTCGTCGCTGTTCGAAACGAAGCGGACGCAGAGCCAGGCGGTAGTCGATCCCGGGGGTATCGTGCAGAGCCAGGTCATCGAGAGCGGCTCGCTCGCGGCGCCGGGGCAGGGCTTGCGCCTCGTGCTCAACGGCTCGCAGAGCCATCACACAATGTCGTCGCGCTTCATCTACGAATTCTTTGGCTCGGGGGTGCAGCACATCGCGCTGGCGACAGCGGATATCCGTAAGACGGTGGCCCAACTCGTCGCCAATGGCGTCGAGATATTGCCGATGCCGCAGAACTATTATGAGGACCTCGCCTCGCGCGCCGACCTTTCGGACGAGGACGTCGCCGCGCTGAAGAAGCTCAACATCCTCTACGACACCGATCAGCACGGCGCCTATTACCAGGCCTATACCGGGACGATGGAAGGCGGGTTTTTCTTCGAGATCGTGCAGCGCGACGGCTATGGCGGCTACGGCGCTCCGAACGCAGCGATCCGGCTCAACGCCCAATCCTTCGCGGCACAGGGCGAACCGGTTCCGGATCGCTGATCAGGCCGGGACCTGGTCCTCACCAAGCGCGAGTGCTTCGCGTAGCGCCTGCTGGGGCACATCGCGTCCGGTGAAATGCCGGAAGGCGTCGACACCCTGGTAGAAGAACAACTCGTAGCCGCTCATCAATTCGACGCTTGCGGCACGCGCCGCGACGACGAAGGGCGTTTCGATGGGCGTGTAAACGGCGTCGAAGGCCCAGCGGCGGCCGCGAATTGTTTCGGCCGGGAACGGACACCCGCCAATACCGACCATGCCGATCGGCGTTGAGTTCACGAGCCCGTCGGCCTCGCGCGTCGCATCTTCAATGGAGGCCGCAACGCTCACCGATGTCGTCACCGGAAGGCGGCGCAGTGCCTCGGCTACCGATGCGGCCTTGCCGGCATCGACATCGAACAGTCGCAGCTCCGTGGCGCCGAGCTGACAAAGAGCAAATGCGATGGCTCGGCCGACGCCGCCGGCGCCCGCCATGGCGACGCGGCCAGGTGAGCGGTTGCCGAACACATGACGATAGCCGCCCATGAAGCCGGAGAAGTCGGTGTTCCAGCCCTGCGGCTTGCCGCCGCCGAACAGCACGGTGTTGCAGGCGCCGATGGCGCGCACCACGGGATCGGGCACGTCGAGATGCGCGATCACGCGCTCTTTGTACGGGTAGGTTATGTTCAGCCCGCGATAGCCATCGGCCTCCGCGAAGGACAGCACGTCCTCGAAACTCCGCTTAAGGTCGGCCGGTCGCAGCAGGTCGTAGCTCACTGCAAGCCCGGTCAGCCGGCCGGCAATCCTGTGCAGCGCCGGCGAACGCGAGGCGGCGATATTGTCACCGATTAGTCCCAAGCGAATTGGCGATGGGCCCATGCAGACCTCCAGCGAATGACCGCCTGCAATCTCGCATGGGACACCGAACAGAACAACTGAGATTATATGTTTACTCGGATGAAAACGGTATGACCCGTCAAACGATACGTCCCACGGCCAAGGCGTGCTCAACCCCGCCGGTAATGTGCGCCTTCAGCACTTCGCCGGCTTTGGCGGCATCGCGCTTCAGCGCCAGCTCCATCAGTTGGCGGTGCTCGCGGGCGGCGATCTCGCCGCGATCGGTCAGCGCCAGCATCTGGTAGCGCAGGTATTTGTCGAACACGGCGCCGTGGGTCTCCATCAGTTCGCGCGACCCGCAGGCCGAGATCAGCGCCTGGTGGAATTCCCAATCGTAGCGTTTCCAGGTCTCATTATCCGGACTGCCCTCGGACTTCTTCTTTTCTTCCATTGCTGCGAGCTTGTGATGGGCAGCGACGACGCGTGCCTCCCACTCCATGTCGCCGCTCTGGAACGATTGAGCGATGGCGTGGACCTCGAGCAGCAGCCGCAGCGATGCAATGTCCTTGAGTTCTTCGACTGACACCGGCGCAACTTCGAAGCCGCGCTGGCCCTCGGCGACGACAAGCTTTTCTGAGGACAGCCGGCTCAGCACCTCTCGCAAGGTACTGACGCTGACACCGTAATCTTCCTTGAGACGATCAAGTTTCAGCTTCTCGCCCGGCGCCAGCCGACCTTGCAGAATATCGCCGCGGATTCGGCGGTAGGCACGGTCGCCAATGGTGCCTTCATCGCTGTTCTGAGCCATTGGTGCCATGCGTTAAGAGGCGAGGGCGCCGGATTTAATAGTATGTTGCACGCAATCGCGAATGTGCTTCACAAGCACATCCGCGGCCGCGTCGGCGTCGCGTTTCAGCGCCGCCTTGAGCAATTCGCGATGTTCGCGCGCCGCCGCTTCGCCGCGGAATACCACGGCGATAATCTGGTAGCGCAGGTATTTGTCGAAGATCGCCGAATGAGCGTCGAGCAGCGCCTTGGAGCCGCAGCACGAAATCAGAGCGTGGTGGAATTCCCAGTCGTAGCGTTTCCAGGTTTCAGTCTGCGAGCGATCGCCTGACAGCAACTGTTTTTCCAGGGTCGCCAGCTTGTGATGGGCGGCGACGACGCGCCCTTCCCATTCGACGTCGCCGCTCTCGATCGACTGGCGCAGCGCGTGGCCTTCGAGCAGTTCGCGCATGGCCGCGATCTCATGCCAGCGGTCGGCCGACACCGGCATAACCTCGAAACCGCGCTGTCCCTCGGCGACGATGAGGCCTTCGACGAGCAGGCGGTTGAGCAGTTCGCGCAAGGTGGCGATGCTGGTCTCGTACTGGGTGCTGAGCCGCTCGAGGCGAAGCTTTTGGCCGGGGGCAAGGCGCCCGAAAATGATGTCAGAGCGGATCCGGCGGTAGGTCTTCTCCCCAATCGTCTCGGTCGATCCAGTCTGATCCAGCACGCGGGCAGTCCTCATCCGACGAAATCAGGAATCTACGATCTTTAGCACCCGGCGGGGGCGGGGCTCAATCGAGAGCAAGTCTCCGCCATTTGCCCGTGCAGGCACAGTTTGGTCAAATCATATGACCTTCTTTTCATCATAGATTTTCGAATTTGCCTATTGATTTCGGTTCCGTCCAATGGATAATCGACGCCAACAAGTTAGAACCGGGGAGGAATACCTAATGCACCAGCCCATCAGCCGCCGCACCCTGCTGGCCGCGTCGTCGGCGCTTGCCGCCGGATCGATGCTGCCGAGCGTGTCGTTCGCTGCGCCGACCAAGATGAAGTTGAGCGCCGCTCCCTCTGAGACCGATCTGCGCGTGAAAGGCTATGCCGCCTTCGCCGAGGCGCTCAAAGGCGACATCGAGATCGAGCCGCATTGGTCGAACTCGCTGTTCAAGCAGGGCACCGAGTTGGTCGCACTTCAGCGCGGCAATCTCGAAATGTGCAATCTTGCGCCCGCCGATATTTCCAAACAGCTTCCGGCCTGGTCGCTGATGACCTCGGCCTATCTGTTCCGCAATTACGACCACCTGAAGAAGACCTGGCAGAGCGATGTCGGCAAGGAATTCATCGACATGGCCCGCGAAAAGCTGGGCATCGAGGTTATCCGTCCGGTCTATTTCGGCGCGCGTCAGGTCAACCTGAAGCCCGACAAGCAGATCAAGACGCCGGCCGATCTCGCCGGCATCAAACTGCGCATGCCGCCGGGCGAATACTGGCAGTTCCTCGGCGAATCGCTGGGCGCCAATCCCACGCCGGTCGCCTACGCCGAACTCTACACCGCGCTGCAGACCGGTGTCGTCGATGGCCAGGACAACCCGCTGGTCGCCGGCCGCACGATGAAGTTCTACGAAGTTACGTCGCAGTTCGTCCTCACCCGGCATGTGCTGGGCTACGACATGCTGACCGTCGCCAAGAAGGTCTGGGATGGTCTGGGCAAGGACGTGCAGGCCAAGTTCCGCGCCGCGGCCGACAAGGCCTTCGACGCCAATGCGGCCGAATACGACAAGCAGGAATCCGAGGCGATCGAGTTCTTCAAGTCGCAGGGCAAGAAGATCTACGAGCCCGATCAGAACGCCTTCCGCGAGTTCGCGCAGAAGAAGTATCTCGCCCAGTACGGCAAGGATTGGCCGAAGGGCGCGCTCGAGAAGATCAACGCGATCAAGTAAGAGGTCGCGGTCTTTTCGGGTTCATTCGGCCGGCCTGAGTGCCGGCCGAAAATTTACCGGCGGGGGATCTGATTTGATGCCGACTGTGATGACGGCCGTTCAGTGGCTGAGCCGGCGAGCGAAGGATATTTTGGTCCTGCTGCTGGCGACGATGTTCGTCACCTTCGTCCTGCAAATCGTCTTCCGCTATCTGATCAACGAACCGTTGGGCTGGTCGGAAGAAGTCATCGTCGGCGTCTGGCTCTGGACCGTGCTGTGGGGCGCCGCCTTCGTCCTGCGCGAGTCGGAGGAGATCCGCTTCGACATCATCTACAGCAACATCTCGGAGCGCGCCCGGCGTATTTTCACCGTGATCACCGGGGTGGTGCTGATGGCGGTTTACGGCTTATCGCTGCCGGCGGCCTATTCCTACGTTACGTTCATGAAGGTGGAGCGCTCCGCCTATCTCCATATCCGCATGGACGTCCTCTACTCGATCTACGTCATCTTCGCGGTCGCGAGCATCGCACGCTACGCCTATCTCGTCTGGCACGCCCTGCGCGGTGATACGGTCACGCCGCAGACCAATCCCTCCGAACTCGGCGATTGACGATGCACATCAGTCCCTTCGCCATTTGCGTTGCGATGATCGTCGGCCTGGGCATTCTAGGCCTGCCGATCGGTCACTCGATGATCGTCGCGACGATTGTCTATCTGCTGCTGTCCGGGCTCGACCTCGGCACCGCCGCCGAACAGGTGCTCAACGGTCTGTTCAACAGCTATGTCCTGATCGCGATCCCGCTGTTCATCCTCGCCGCCGACCTGATGAACATTGGCAGCCTGACCGACAAGCTGCTGCGCTTCTGCCTGGTGCTGGTCGGCCGCTTCCGCGGCGGCCTCGGTCACGTCAACGTCGTCGCCAACATGATCTTCGCTGGGATGTCGGGCTCGGCCATCGCCGATGCCGTCGGCATCGGCCGCATCATCGTCGGCATGATGGCCAAGGACGGGCGCTATCCGGTGGCTTATGCCGCGGCGATTACCGCCTCCGCCGCCATCATCGGGCCGATCATTCCGCCGTCGATCCCGATGGTGGTCTATGCGCTCGTCTCCGACGCATCGATCGGCTACCTGTTCCTCGGCGGCGTCGTGCCGGGCGTGCTGCTCGGCGTCGGCTTCATGGTCGCGAACTCGCTGATCGCGCGGCGTCGCAACTATCCGGTTGAAGCGCCGGTGCCGCTGCGCGAGATTCCGAAGATCACGATCGATGCATTCCCGGCGCTGATGCTGCCGGTGATCCTGCTGTTTGGCATCTACGGCGGCGTCATGACGCCGACGGAGGGCGCCGCCGCGGCAGCGCTATACGCGCTTTTCGCCTCGACGGTGATCTACCGCGCCGTGACCTGGAAGCAGCTCTACGAGGCGATTCTCACCAGTGGCAAGGCGACGACATCGATCGGCATGCTGATCGCCGGAGCCTTCGCCTTCAATTATGTCGTCACCGTCGAGCGTATCCCCGACGGCCTCAACGTCTTCCTGTCGCAATTCGACTTCTCGCGGGCGACGTTTCTGCTGGCCGTCAATATCCTGCTGCTGATTCTCGGCTGCCTGCTCGAGGGCACAACGATTCTCCTGATCGTTGTGCCGATACTCATTCCGACGGCGAAGGCGCTGGGCATCGATCTGGTGCATTTCGGCGTCGTGGTCGTGGTCAACATCATGATCGGCCTGCTGACGCCGCCCTATGGCCTGCTACTCTTCGTGCTGGCCAACATGACAGGTCAACCTTTGGGCAGCATCGTCCGCCAGGCGGTGCCGTTTATTGTCTTGGCGATCGTCGTGCTCGGGCTGATCACGATTTTCCCGGATCTGGTGCTTTGGCTGCCACGCATCATGGGTTACAAAGGATAAGCGTCAGATGGCCAAGCCGATCTATGTTCTCAACGGCCCGAACCTCAACCGTCTCGGCAAACGAGAACCGGAAATCTACGGCAAGGCCACCTTGGCCGATGTCGAGAACTATTGCCGCGAGGCGGCGGGCTCGCACCCGGTCGTATTCCGCCAGAGCAACAGCGAAGCCCAGATTATCGACTGGATCCACGAAGCCATCGACGAAGGCGCCGGCATCATCATCAATCCTGCAGCGTTCACCTTCGTGTCCATGGCGATCATGGACGCGTTGAAGATGTTTCCTGGTCCGATCATCGAACTGCACATCACCAACATCCACAGACGCGAGCCGATGTATCATAACTCGCTGGTGTCGAAGGTGGCGACCGCGGTCATCGCCGGCCTCGGTGCCGACGGCTATCGCACCGCGACGAGCGCGATGCTGCGCCTGATTGCGGCCTGAGCGCTCCTGCTCAGGCGAGGATCGCGAACGCGGCCTGCGCCGCCATCAGCGCCAGCCCCAGCGCCACCAGCAGCAGCCGCGTCGTCACTCCGAGCGGACGGCCGAGATACCCTTCCTGGGCACAGACAAGTGCGACAATCGCGATGGTCGCGGTGACGATCGAGAGGACGACGTCTGCAACCGACCCGATCAGCAGCACACCGGGATTGTAGATGAAGACATAGGGAATAATGAACGCGACAATGGCGAGGCGGCAGCATTGCAAGCCGATGGCCATTGGATTGGCGTTGGCGATCGTTGCGGCCGCGAAAGCCGCGACAGCGACCGGCGGGGTGATCGCCGACATCGACGCGAAATAGACGATGAAGAGATGCGCCGGCAGTAGCGGAATGTTGAGCGCGAGCAGGGCCGGTGCGGCAAGCACGGACGCCAGCGCATAAACCGCTGGCGTCGGCATGCCCATGCCGAGAATGATGACAATCACGGTTGCGATGATCAGCGTCAGCAGGGCGTTGCCGTGGGCGAGCAGGAAGAGCGCCGACGAGATTTTTCCGGTCAGATCCGTCATGGCGAGTGTGCCGACAACGAGGCCGGCGACGGCGCAGGCAACACCGATGCCGGTCATGCGCCGTGTCGAGTCATCGAGCGCGCGCACTAACGCCTTGCCGGCGGCGGATGGATTGCGGACGCGGACAAGAAGGATCGGAACGAGCGACGCCATCGCCAGCGCGGCCGAGAAGGCGGGGCGATCGACTGTCAGCACGTACCAGACCAGAATGAAAATCGGGATCAGATAGTACCAGCTATGCCGGAGCACCGTCAGGACGCTCGGCGTGTCTGCCGATGCCGACGGCTGAAGGTTATCGACGCGCGCGCGCAGATGCACAGCCAGGAACACCGAAAGGTAATAGAGCAGTGCCGGCACCACCGCCGCGATGGCAATGCTGCTGTAAGGAATGCCGGTGAAATCCGACATCAGAAATGCGGCGGTGCCCATGACCGGCGGCAGCAGCGCGCCGCCTGTCGAAGCCGTCGCTTCCACCGCGCCGGCATAGGTCGGCGTGAGGCCGGTGCGGATCATCAACGGAATGGTGAATGAGCCGGTCGTCACGACGTCGGAGGTCGGTGAGCCGGAGATCGAACCGTAAAGGCCCGACGACACCACGGCGACTTTCGCGGGGCCGCCGGCCTGTCGGCCGACGAGGCTATTGGCAAGATCGAAGAAGAAGTCGCCGCCACCGGCCGCGTCGAGCAACGTCCCGAAAGCGACAAAGGCGAACACCAGAAGCGCGGCGACCGCCAGAGCGGGGCCAAACAGGCCGTTGGTGGTGTAGACGATCTGGTAGAGCATCTCCTCGAGGCTGAGCTCGCGGTGCCAGAAGGGTCCCGTCAGCAAATGGCCGAAGATGCCATAGGCCAGGAACACCATCACGACCAAGACGAGAGTCATGCCGATGCAACGGCGCGTCGCTTCGAGCACCAGGACGATCAGGATCACGCCCGCGATCTGGTCGATCGGATTGAGACCGTCAATCATCGGCAACCGCTCGTCGTAGATCGGCTGCATGACCGTGAAATAGACCGCGATGGCGACCGAGACGATCGCCGCGGTCCAGGAAAAAACCGTCCGGCCGGTCGGACGCTTCGGGTTTCCGGTGGTCGTCAGGAAGGCGACCGCGAGAATGGCACCGATAAACCAGTTGAGCGCAATCTGGCTTTGCACATAGACGCCGAAGGCCAGCAGGATGAAGAACACTGATGTGGCGATCGCGATGACCGAAACCACGCCGTTTTCGAACTTGCCGAGCTGACGGCCGCGCCCCGGCGCAAGAGTCATCACGAAATCAGCCAGCACTTTTTCTTTCCTTGTGAAGGCAGGGCGTCCGTCGTCAGGCGGCGGCTTCGTGAGCCGCCGCCTTCTCGCGTCAGGTCGGACTACAGCAAGCCGGCGTCTTTGTAGGCCTTCTTCGCACCAGGCGCGAGTTCGATCGGCCCGACATCGGTCAGGCCTTTCTTGCCCATGCGCGCGAACGACGGGTAGGCCTTGGTGAGATAATCAAAGTGCTCGATCAGGCCCTTGGTGATCGCTTCCGCTTCGGCATCCGGCATCTTGTCAGACGCATAGAGTACGACGAAGCCAGTGACGGTTTTCACGTCCGCCGTTTCGAATGAATAGCTCTTGGCCGGAATGGTGACGCTTTTCGTGCCGGCTTCGCTATCAATCTTGGCGATCGCAGCATCCGGGACGGGCAGCAGCTTGATTGCCATGTCGTGCGAAATCCGCTCGACCTGCGCTGACGGGAAGGCCAGCATGTTGAGGACGATATCGACCTGACCGTTTTTCAGCATGTCGAGGCCGTCGTTATAGGCGACATATTCGACGCGGCCGCCCCAGGAGGCGAGGTCCTTCACCGAAATGCCGGCCGCGGCGAACACTTGTTCGCCCGCGATCGACATCATCGTGCCCCGCTTGTTGAGCGCGATGCGAACCGGCTTCTTCTCTTTGGCGATTTGCGAGAGACTGTCGAAAGGGGCGTCCTTGCGCGCAATGATCTGCACCACCGCTTCGGGATCGAGCAGGGCGATGGCGCGCAGGCTCGTGATCTTGGACTTGAAGGGGGCTTCGCCCTTCGTGGCGCGTAGCGCCATCTGCGCGTGGGCAATGCCGAGTTGCGCCTTGCCCTCCGAGACCAGGATCAGATTGGCCGCGTCGACGCCGGGTTCGTAAGTAAAGGAAGAGCCCGGTACTTGCTGCTGAATGGTTTGACCGATGGCCGCGCCCATCGCACTCCAAGCGCCGCCGACCGAGCCGCCGGCCAGCGTGATCTTGAGCGGGTCGGCCGAAGCACCGGCAATGAGCGCCACACTCAATCCGAAAGCGGCAAGTAGAACTCGCTTCATAGGACGTTGCATCGATACCCTCCAGGTGGTGAATGCAGGGGCTGGTCTTCCAGCAGATGCGGTGACGTCCGCCGGGGGCCCGCCAATTCATTTG
The DNA here is from genome assembly GCF_001426945.1 of Pseudolabrys sp. Root1462. Taxonomy (GTDB): domain Bacteria; phylum Pseudomonadota; class Alphaproteobacteria; order Rhizobiales; family Xanthobacteraceae; genus Pseudolabrys. The sequence goes on from NZ_LMFS01000001.1 coordinate 448,892, forward strand.
CGTACATATAATCTCTTCGTATGACCGAGACTGTCAATGATTATGCATGCCCATAATCGTGGCAGGGGCTGCCCGATGTTTGATAGCGATTGACAACCTACGATGCCGGGATATTGTTTGTGTACAAACGATATGCCGGCTGACGCGCGTGCTGCGCTGCAAAGGAAGAAGCCGATGCTTGATCATTATATGACGGGCCGCCTGATCGATCTGTGGTTTGCCGAGGACATCGGCGCCTGCGATCTCACCGTCCAGTCGATGATTGACGCCGATGCCAAGGCAAAATTCCGCATGAACGCCCGCGAACCGCAGACCGTGGCCGGTCTCGACGTCGGCGCCGCGGTGTTTCGCCATTATGACCCACGGGTCGAAGTGACCGTGACCGCCAAGGACGGCGACAAGGCGGTGAAGGGCACCAGCCTCATGGTTGTGTCAGGTCCGGCGCGCAGCCTTCTCACGGCCGAAAGAACAGCCCTCAATATCGTGCAGCATATGTCCGGCATCGCCACCGAAACGGCGCGCTTCGTGGCGGCGATCGCCGGCACCCGGGCAAAGCTGATCGACACCCGCAAGACAACGCCCGGTTTGCGCATGCTGGAAAAGCACGCGGTGATCTGCGGCGGCGGCGCCAATCATCGCCTCGGCCTCGACGGCGGCGTCATGATCAAGGACAACCACATCGCGGTGGCCGGCAGCATCAAGGCGGCGGTCGCCCGCGCCCGCGCCGCGATTCCCTCGCTCATCAAGATCGAAGTCGAATGCGACCGCCTCGATCAGGTGCCCGAGTGCCTCGAAGCCGGCGCCGACGTCATCATGCTCGACAACATGTCGCTCGATGACATGCGCTCGGCGGTGAAACTGGTAAATGGCCGCGTCCCGCTCGAGGCCTCCGGCGGCGTCCGCTACGAAACCGTGCGCGGCATTGCCGAGACCGGCGTCGATTACATCTCGACCAGCCGCATTACCCAGGCGGCGCCCGCGGTCGATATCGGTCTCGACGACGCCAGTTGATCCGGCCATGACGACGGGGACGTTCTTTCTTGTCGTCGGCCCGAGCGGCGTAGGCAAAGATACGCTGTTGGACGGCGCACGCGTCGCGCTGCGGGGCGAGGGCCGATTCCTGTTCGCGCGGCGCACGATCACCCGCCCTGCCGATGCCGGCGGCGAAGATCATGAAGCGGTGACCTCCGAAGAATTCATCCGGCGCCAGCAGGCCGGCGCATTCCTTCTGACCTGGGGCGCGCATGGCCTCGCGTACGGATTGCCGGCGTCGCTGTCGGAGGCGCTGGCGCAGGGCCGTAATGTCGTCGCCAACGGCTCGCGCGCGACGATTGCCGAGCTTTCCCGCCTTGTGCCGAAACTGGTGGTTATCGAAATCAATGCCTCGCCCGAAGTCGTCGCCGCGCGTCTGCGCGCCCGCGGCCGCGAGGACGAAGCCCAGGTTGCCGCCCGCGTGGCGCGCACCGTGCCGCCGATGCCCGACGGCATCGCGCTCGTTCGTATTCTCAACGATACGGACGTTCCGACCGGCGTCGCCAAACTGGTCGCGGCGCTGGCGGAGCCGCGCTCATGAAATTGCGCGCGCTGCCGATCGACAGCTGGCGTGAGCACATGGCTTATCTGCCGGCCGGCAGCACGGAAGTAGCGGCGGGAGATTTCCTTGGCCCCGGCCGCATCGAAGTGTCGAACGGCGTGCGCAGCATTCGCGCATCGGTACACGTCATCGACGATCCCTGTTTGCTCGGCGTCACGGACATCGGGCTGTCGCGGAGCGCCTTCGAGGCGCTCGGCTTGCCGGAAGGCTCCGACGTTCGCATCGAGCGCACGCCGTCGCCGGAAAGCGCCGAGGCTTTGCGCGCCAAGCTGCGCGGCGAGGAATTGAACGATGCCCAGATCGGAACGCTGATCGGTGACATGGTCGAAGGCCGCTATCCCGACCGCGAAATGGCAGCATTTCTCGTCGCTGCGACGCGCGGCCTGACGGATCGCGAGGTGGTGGCGCTGGCTCGCACGCGGGCCGAATTCACCGATCGCCTCACCTGGGACGAGCCCATGGTGGTCGACAAGCATTCGATGGGCGGTATTCCCGGCAGCCGCATCACCATGATCGTGGTGCCGTTGGTTGCGGCGCATGGTCTCGCCATTCCGAAAACATCGTCGCGCGCCATTACCCAGGCGTCCGGCACCGCCGATGCCATGGAGACGCTGGCGCGCGTCGATCTATCGGCAGCGGATGTGCGCCGCATCGTGGAGCAAGCGCGCGGTTGCGTCGCCTGGAACGGCAAGCTCAATCATTCGGCCGTCGATGACGTGATGAACGCGATCACGCGGCCGCTCGGACTGGATTCGACGCGCTGGTCGGTCGCCTCCATTCTCTCGAAGAAGCTGGCGGCCGGCTCGACCCATGTCATCATCGATCTGCCTTATGGGCTTCAGACCAAGCTGAAGACGCATCAGGAGGCTGCCGAACTCGGCGCTCTGTTCGAGCGAATCGGCAATGGCCTGGGCCTCGTCGTCGAAGCGCACGCGACCAATGGCGAGCGGCCGATCGGGCGCGGCGTCGGCCCGGCGCTGGAAGCGCGCGATGTCTTCGCGGTGCTCGACAACGTGCCGGAGGCGCCCAACGATCTGCGCGACAAGGCGCTGTTCTTTGCCGGTCGCATTCTGGCGTGGGATCCGGCCGTCGGGTCGCAAGAAGCCGGGCAGGCGCGCGTCAGCGAACTGTTGGCGTCCGGCGCCGCGCGTGATGCGCTCGACCGCATTATCGATGCGCAGGGCAGGCGGCAGCCGCCCGTGCTGCCGGGCTCCCATATGCAAGCCGTCAAAGCCGACCGAAGTGGCATCGTCACCGGCGTCGATGGCTGGGTCATTGCCGGCGTCGCGCGCCGCGCCGGCGCGCCGAGCGATTTGCGCTCCGGGCTCGATCTCGTTGCCGCGGTAGGCGATGCGGTCAAAGCGGGCGATCCGCTCTATGTCATTCACGCCGGCACTGAAAGTGACGCGTCAGCGGCGGCCATGCTTGCGCAGGCGGCGCACGGCTATCGGATCAGCGGCTAAGCCGGCTTCTTGCTGTCGAGCTTCTTGGCGATGCGGCCGAGGTCAACCACCATGCGCTCGTGGGTACCCTTGCCGATCTCTTCGATCTCGTCACGCGCGGTGACGTCGAATTCGAGGCGGCGGCCATCGACCTTGGTCACGACTGCTTCCGCGGTGACCTGATGGCCGACCGGCGTAGCCGCCATGTGCTTCACATTGACGATGGTGCCGACTACGCTTTCGCCCGGTTCGAGATAATCGCGCACCGCGTTGAGCGCCGCGTTCTCCATGATCGTCACCATCATCGGCGTGGCGAAGACCGGCGGCAGCACCGAATCCTTGAACTGGCTGGCCAGATGCGCCGGTGTCACGCGCAGCGTGTAGGTGCCTTTGGCTCCGACGGGGACAGGGCGCATGCTGGGTGAACTCCGGATCTAATGGGTCTGGCGCGGGATGTGATTGATCGCCGACGCCAGGACAATGAGCAGTATACCGCATAAGCCGATGGGCCAGAAGGCCGCGGACGCCAGGCCGGTCAGATCCCATAGTGCGCCGGCAATCACCGGTATGACGACTGCCCATGTGTAGCTGATGGTGAACATCGCCGCGGTGACGCGATGCACGTCGTCCGGCGGTGCCAGCAGCGGCGGCAACGCGAGCACCAGGATCAGGATCGAGGATGCCGCATAGCCTTGCAGAGTCGCGGCAGCGACCAGCCAGACGCCGTGACCAAACACCAGGCCGGCTGTGGCGCCGATGCTCAGCACACCGCAGACGATATAGGGCCACACCTTGCGCTCCAGCCGGCCGGCGACTGCGAGCAGCAGCATCGATGCCGGCAATTGCCCGGCATTGAGTCCGGTGAGCGCGGCGCTGATCCAGCCGTCCTCACCGATGCTGCGCAGATAATCGGGGATGAAGGCGTTGGTGGCAAAATAGATGGCGTTGATGGTGCCGAGCATGAAGCCGAGGCGCCAGATCAGCATGTTGCGCCAGTCCGGCCACCACTTGCGTCGCGGCGCGGTCGCGGAGGCTGCAACAGGCTGTGGCGCGAAGATCATGACCAGCACGGCGATGATCGCGACGGGCACGCTCCAGAACACGAAGGCCCACTGCCACGAGCCCCCGACCAGCGGCAGCACCATGATCAGCATCAGCGCGACCGGGAAGATCTCGCCGACGATCAGGCCGTTGGTGTAAACCGCGGTCGCAAAGCCGATGCGGCTCGGCACCCAGGTGCGCACCGCCGGCGGCATAGTCACCTGCATGATGGCGACGCCCGCGGCCATGGCGATGGTCATGGCATAGAGCCACCATACGTCGGCCACGAGGCCGCGCAGCGCGCCGAAGACCGCGGTGATTAGCAGTCCCGCCACCATCGCCGCGCGCACGCCGAACCGTGCGATCAGCAGCGACCCCGGCACCGCGGCCAAAGCGAGCAGCATCGAGGGCAAACCGGTGAGGATGCCGACCTGGGTGCCGCTCAACGCCAATTCGTCATGAATCAGAGGAATGACCGGCGGCACCGCCAGAATGGTCAGCCGTAATGCGTTACCCGCCAGCCATAGCAGGGCGAGCGATGTGAACATGCGAGTCGGCGCATCGCCGCCCGCTAGCGAAGAATGAGTTCCCGGCATTTCCCAGCAACAAGGCAAGAAACCGGGTCTTTTTTCTCGACTTTGCCCGGCCCGCTGCGGCAATAACATAGCCCAAAGCATCATGCACGCAGCACAGGCAGGCACCGACCGCATGGGTCGCATCTACGCTATCGGCGACATTCACGGCCGGCTCGACCTTCTCGAGCGCGCCATCGTTGCCATCGGCCGCGATATCGACAAACGCGGCCCCGCCGAACTCACGCTGACGCTCGGCGATTATATCGACCGCGGCCCGTCGTCTTCCGGCGTCATCGAGCGGCTTCTTGCCAATCCGTTTCCGACACCGCATGTGGCGCTCAAGGGCAATCACGAGCAGGTGCTCGAGCAGTTCCTCGTCGACCCGCGCATTCTCGACGAGTGGCGGGGCGGTGGCGCGCTGGAGACGCTGCATTCCTACGGCGTACCGGTCGCCGATGCGATGATGGGACGTAACTACGACGCGGCGTCGAAGGCGCTGGCCGAGGCCTTGCCGGCGGCGCATCGCGACTTCATCGCCGGATTGAAAACCTCATATGTCACCGATCGCTATTTCTTCTGTCATGCCGGCGTCAGGCCCGGCATTCCTTTCGCAGAGCAGAGCGACAACGATCTGATGTGGATCCGGCACGAGTTTCTCTCGAGCGATGAGGATTTCGGCAGGCGCGTCATTCATGGCCATACGCCGGTCGCCGAACCGGATGTTCGGCCGAACCGCATCAATATCGACACCGGCGCTTTCGTTTCCGGAAGGCTGACCTGCATCGCTCTCGAGGACGCCGGATACCGCTTTCTGAAAGTGTGATGGGTAGCCCACGCGCAACGGCGCTTGGCTCAACTCGGCGCGAGCATTCGCCCGACCAACACCGGCAGCGAGTCCGTCGCGGCGTCGAACCTGGCGCCGCGAATCCCGAATGCCGTGGCGGCAGCGATGTCGATGTCCTTGTCGCCGATCATGAAGCTGCGAGCGCGGTCGATCGGCCAGTCGGCGGCGGCCTGTTCGAGCATGCCGATGCCGGGCTTGCGGCAGGTGCAGCGGATGGCAAAGCGCTCGACGGTGCCTTGTGGATGATGCGGACAATAATAGAAGGCATCGATATGCGCGCCGCGCGCCGCGAGCCAGGTCTGCATGTGTGCGTGCAGGATGCCGATGGCCGCTTCGTCGTAATAGCCGCGGGCGACGCCCGACTGGTTGGTCACGACGATGACCAGATATCCGCCATCGTTCAGGAGCTTGATCGCCTCGGCGGCGCCCGCGATCCATTCGACCTGATCGATGCGGTGCACGTAGTCGCGATCGACATTCAGCACGCCGTCGCGGTCGAGAAAGGCGGCCGGCTTCAGCGCCGCGCGCCCCGTCACGGCGTGTCGCCCGGCGAGGGGCTGGCCGCGACGGCCGTGGCGGACCGCCGGCCATTGCTCACGATCCAGACGATTCCGCCGATGGCGCCGATGGCGAAGAAGGTGAGGCCGATGAGCACCGAAACGACGAGGCCGTCGCTTTGCGGCAGGCCGGCATAGCCGAAGGCGACGATCATGCTGCCTTCGCGCACGCCCCAACCGGCAATCGAGATCGGCACCGTTGCGATGAGGATCACCGGCGGCACCAGGAACAGCAGCAGGGCGAAGCTGGTCGTCGCCGACACCGATTGCACCATGCACCAGGCAGCCAGAATGGTCATCAGGTGCACGACGAAGGATGATGCGGCGATGATGCCGAGGGCGTTGCGCGATCCGCAAATGCGCCAGGCCGTGCGTGACACCTCGACAAGATGCCGGGTCGGCGCCCAATGCATCAACGGCTTCCAGCGGATGTGGCCGATGGCGAGAAAGACAACGGAGCCTGCAATGGCGCTGATCCCGATCAGCACCAGCACGGTGCGCGCCACCGGGTCCTGTACCACGCTCAAGGTCCAGGGCAGGCAGAGAAAGACGATCAGCGTCAGAGCGATGAGGCCGGCGACACGGTCGAGCAGGACGGAGTAGGCGGATGCCGCCCAGCCGCCGCCATCGCGCGCCAGCATCCAGATGCGCGCGGCATCGCCGCCAACGGTGGACGGCAGTACCTGATTGAAGAAGGTGGCGATGAAGGAGATGCGCAACACGCTGCCGAAGGACGGATTGATGCCGCAGCCCTCCGCGATCAGCCGCCAGCGTGCCGCCAGGATGAACACCTGCGCGGCGAGGATTCCGACCGCGGCCGCGAGCCAGCCGCTATGGAGCCGGCTCAGGCGTTCGCCGAGCACGGCCAAATTGACGGCGCGCAGCGATACATAAAGCAGCAGGCCGGAAATCGCCGCCTTCAGTAGCAGCATGATGAGACGCCGCATGACGGCACGACCTCTTAGGCGTCCAGGCAGGGACGTTCCGCCCTTCGCTTGGCATGCCGGTGGGGCCGGGGCAAGGGTCGGCAAGCAACCGCCTGATCCGCGCAAAAGCGGGGAAATGACCGGGATTCACGGGAGAAGTCCGCGTGGCGGACGATCCGGAGGCTGCAACCCGACGGCATCCCGCGTAAGCCGTTGCGCGACCCCACCGGGACGGCTGATCCCGGCCCGTCGGCGGGTCGGCCGGGTTTGCAGGCATGACGGGTTCGTATAAACGTCGTCGCGGTACGGTGGCGCCCTTCGGTGCCGGCTGGAATTTCGCTATATTGCGCCGGATCCGAGAGAAAAGGTGACTTTTGAACTATCCGTCGAGCAAACCTGACATGTCGTCCCGCGAAAGCGGCCTGACCCCCGACCTCACCGTGGTGGGCGGCGCCGGCCATGTCGGCATACCGCTGGTCCTGGCTTTTGCCGAAGCCGGGCTGACCGTGAACGTCAACGACCTCAACGAGAACACGCTCGCCACCCTGCGCGCCGGCAAGCTGCCGTTCATCGAATACGGCGCCGCACCGCTGCTCGCCAAAGCCCTGGCCGAGAACAAGCTCATCTTCACCGCGACGCCTGGCGCCATGCGCGGCAACGGCCCGGTGATCGTCACCATCGGCACGCCGGTCGACGAGTTCCTCAATCCGGTGACCTCGGCGGTGCAGAAGTGCATCGACGACCTGTTGCCGCATATCAATGACGAGCAGCTCATCGTCCTGCGCTCGACCGTGTTTCCCGGTACCACGGACTGGCTGCACGATTATCTCGCCCGGCTCGGCCGCAAGAACCGCATCGCGTTCTGCCCGGAGCGGGTGGTTCAGGGCTACGGCATCAAGGAACTGCGCGAGATGCCGCAGATCGTCAGCGGCACGACGCCCGAAGCGGAAGCCGAGGCGGTGGCGCTGTTCAACCGCATCGCGCCGGAGGTGGTGACGATCAAGCCGCTCGAGGCCGAACTCGCCAAGCTCTACGCCAATGCCTATCGCTACATCGAATTCGCGGCGACCAACCAGTTCTACATGATCGCCAAGTCCGCCGGCGCCGACTATTCGGCGATCATGAAGGCGATGAAGCACAACTATCCGCGCGCCCGCACGCTGCCGGGGCCGGGCTTCGCCGCCGGGCCCTGCCTGTTCAAGGACACGATGCAGCTTGCCGCCTTCGCGCGCAATCAGTTCAACATCGGCCACGCCGCGATGCAGATGAACGAAGGTCTCGCATTGCAGTTGATCGACGATCTCAAGCGCCAGTACGATCTCTCGAAGATGACCGTCGGCCTGCTCGGCATGGCGTTCAAGGCGGAGATCGACGACGTGCGCGCCTCGCTGAGCTACAAACTGAAGCGCACATTGCTGACCAATGCGCGCGAGGTGCTGACCACCGATCCGTTCGTCACCATCGATCCGGCGATCAAGCCGCTCGACGAGGTCGTCGCCAAGAGCGACCTGCTGATTTTGTGCACGCCGCATTCGGCGTACAAGGAAGCCGACTTCTCCGGCAAGCCGGTCGTCGACATCTGGGGCTTCCTCAAGAATGCCAACGTGGTCTATTGAGACGCGTGGCAGCGCCTTGGTGACCGGAGTGGCGGACAGAGCTTCATGAGCGCGCGGCTCGACATCGTCATCCCGGTCTACAACGAAGGGCCGAACATCCTGGCGACGCTCGGGTCGCTGCGTAACAACGTGCGCACGCCGATGCGCATCCTCATTTGTTACGACCAGCCCGACGACGACACGCTGGCCACGATCGACGCCAATCGCGCGACGCTGCAAGGCATGCACATTGAATATGTGCGCAATCCAGGACGCGGCGCCCACGGCGCGGTGATGGCGGGCTTTGCCGCCAGCACGGCCCCCTACGTCATCGTTCTGCCGGCCGACGACGACTTCAACGGCGGCATCATCGATGGCATGGTCGCCAAGGCGGAGCAGGGCGCCGATCTGGTCTGCGCCAGCCGTTTCATCCCGGGCGGCAGCATGGTCGGCTGCCCGTGGCTCAAGGCGACCTTGGTCCGCACCGCCGCTTTCACACTCTATCATGTGGCGCGGCTGCCGACGCACGACCCGACCAGCGGCTTCCGCCTGTTTTCCCGACGCGTCGTCGACGCCATCGCCATCGAATCCGACAGCGGATTCTGCTATTCGATCGAACTCCTGGTGAAGTGCCATCGCCTGGGCTGGCCGGTCGCCGAAGTGCCGGCGCAGTGGATCGAGCGCACCAAGGGCGCCAGCCGTTTCCGCGTGCTGCACTGGCTGCCGGCCTATCTACGTTGGTACCGTTACGCCTTCGCCACCACTTTCCTGCACCGTCCGGCCAAATCCGTGAAGCTGCGGCCGACCTGGAAGCCCGTGACATGACGAAACTGACGCCGCGCCAGTACCTGATCATGCTGCACGACGTGCTCGCGGCCGCGGCGGCGATCATTGCTACGCTCGTCATGCGCTTCGACACCGACGTCCTTGTCGAGAAGCTGCCCGGCCTTGAAGTGTTTCTGCCACTGTTCCTGATCTACGCCGCGGCGGTTTTCTTCTTCTTCAAGCTGCACCAGAGCAAGTGGCGCTTCACGTCCGTTCCCGATGTCTTCAACATCGTGCAGGCCTCGACAGTGCTCGCGGTATCGCTGGTCGCGCTCGATTACGTGCTGCTGTCGCCCAACGTCTACGGCGCGTTCTTCTTCGGCAAGATCACCATCGTGCTCTACTGGGTCCTCCAGATGTTCTTCCTGGGGGGCGGCCGGATTACCTATCGCTATCTGCATTACGCGCGCACCTTGCAGCGCGTGCGGGTGGCCGACGCAGCGCCGACCCTGATCCTCGGCCGCACGGCGGATGCCGAGGTTCTGATCCGCGCCATCGAAAGCGGGGCGGTCAGGAAGATCTGGCCCGTCGGCATCCTGTCGCCGTCGCAATCGGATCGTGGACAGACGATCCGCTCGATCCCGGTGCTGGGCGATCTGGACGATCTGGAACGGGTCGCCGGCGATCTCAAGTCGCGCGATACACATGTGACGCGCGTCATCATGGCGCCGTCGGCGATGACGCCCGATGCCAAACCGGAATCGATCCTGATCCGCGCGCGGCGGCTCGGTCTGGCGCTCAGTCAGATGCCGTCGCTCGACGGCGGCCCGGCCGTGCAGCTCTTGCCGGTGTCGGTCGAAGACCTTCTGCTGCGGCCGAGCGCGAAGATCGATTACCAGCGGCTCGAAGACTATGTGAAAGGCAAGTCGGTCGTGGTCACCGGCGGCGGCGGCTCAATCGGCTCCGAGATTTGCGAACGCGCTGTCGCCTTCGGCGCCGCGCGGCTTTTGATTCTCGAAAATTCAGAACCGGCGCTGCACGCGATCACCGAGCGGCTCAAGAGCGAGCAGGGCGAGGCGCAGATTTTCGATCGCATCGCCGATATTCGCGACCGGGCGCGGACCATGCGGCTGATTGCCGAGTTCAAGCCCGACATCGTGTTCCACGCCGCCGCGTTGAAGCACGTGCCGCTGCTGGAGCGCGACTGGGACGAAGGTGTGAAGACCAATGTGCTCGGCTCGGTCAATGTCGCCGATGCCGCCGCCGCGGCCGGCGCCTCAGCGATGGTGATGATCTCGACCGACAAGGCGATCGAGCCGGTGTCGGTGCTGGGCGCGACCAAGCGCATGGCGGAGATGTATTGCGACGCGCTCGACGTCGATCTGATGCGCCGCGCTGCCGACGGCGCGCGGCCGATGCGCCTGATTTCTGTGCGCTTCGGTAACGTGCTGGCGTCGAACGGTTCGGTGGTGCCGAAGTTCAAGGCGCAGATCGAGGCCGGCGGCCCGGTGACCGTGACGCATCCCGATATGGTGCGTTACTTCATGACCATCCGTGAGGCTTGCGATCTGGTGATTACGGCGGCGACGCACGCGCAAAGCGATGCGGAAAAGCGCGCCTCGGTCTACGTGCTCAACATGGGTCAGCCGGTGAAGATCGTCGATCTCGCCGAGCGCATCATCCGCCTGAGTGGCCTCGAACCGGGACGCGACATCCAGATCACCTATACCGGCATCCGCCCCGGCGAGCGCCTGCACGAAATCCTGTTCTCGCAGGAGGAAGAGATGGCGGAGATCGGCGTGCCCGGCATTGTCGCCGCAAAGCCGGTGCAGGCTTCCCTGGCGGAAGTCCGTGCTTGGCTCGCAACTTTGGAGCAGGCGCTGGGGCGCAATGAGCGTGAGGCGATCTACAATGTGCTGCGTCAGGCTGTGCCGGAGTTTCGCGGCGAAGCGGCCTGAGGCTGCGTCCGCTCTGGAACCGGCTGGCGGATGCACCGTTGGCGAGGCGGAGAGCATCCGTGGCCGTTCAGCAACCAACTGCCATCAAATCGTTGCGAGCCTTACGCGGCGCTGAGAATGCCTGCACGCGTTGCCCGCTATACAAGAATGCGACGCAGGCCGTCCCGGGCATTGGCGCGACGCAGGCAAGGATCATGCTGGTCGGCGAACAGCCTGGCGATCAGGAAGACATACAAGGCAAGCCCTTTGTCGGCCCTGCGGGGCGCGTGCTCGACGAAGCGCTGGAGGCGGCCGGCCTGTCGCGCGGTGATTGCTTCATCACCAATGCGGTCAAACACTTCAAGTTCGAGCAGCGCGGCAAGCGGCGGCTGCACAAGCGTCCAGGCGCCTACGAGATCGATCGCTGTCACATCTGGCTCGACAGCGAAATCGCGCTGGTAACGCCTGCGCTGATCGTTGCGATGGGCGCCACGGCGGTGCGGAGCGTCTGTGGCAAGCCGATGACGATCGGAAAGATCCGCGGCCACGCCATCGCGTTGCCTGACAATCGCCGGATGCTCGCCACCGTGCACCCGTCCTATATCCTGCGCATTCGCGACCAAGATGACCGGCACGCGCAGTTTCGCAAGTTTGTCACCGATCTGAAGGCCGGCATCCGGTTCCTCAAAAAGCCCGCTTAAACCGCTCATTTTGCCGCGGGAACCGGAACCGGCCGCGGCTAGTTAGTTCATCGGGAATTGCCGCAACCCTGTAGGCCGCTCCGGCCATGCAGATGGAGGATTTGATGACCGATAAACCAAAGAACCATGCCGATAAGGAACGCCGCCGCATCGAGAAGGAAGAAGACTCCGTCGTCGTCAATTCTGATGAAAGCTTTCCGGCGAGCGACCCGCCGTCGTTTAATCCAGGCACCACCAGCGCCAACGATGTCAAGGAACTGAAGAAGAAGCGCTAACCGGTTTATTTATCTATCCTGCGCCCGCGCCGGAAACCGGCGCGGGCTTTTTTATTGTCGAGCGCTCAGGGAATCTTCAGCGGTTCGCGCAGCGCGCGGCGTGCGAATTTGCGCGCCTCGGCTGGCTTACCGAAAAAGTAGCCTTGAACCAGATCGAAGCCGAGCTCGCGCGCCATGATGAAATCGGCGCGGGTCTCGACGCCTTCGGCAACAGTGCGCGCACCCAATGTATCGGCGAAATCGACGATACTGCGGCAGGTTGCCTGCTTGAGGCGGTCGTCGGCGAAACCCGTGATGAAGCTGCGATCCACCTTGATTTCGACGAACGGGCAGTCGCCGATTTCCATCAGCACCGGCCAGTCGGCTCCGACATCGTCAACCGACACACCGATATTGATAAAGCGTAGCTGCCGGGCCGCAGATTTGGCGAGTTCCGGATTGGCGGCAAGCTCGCTGCCGTTGATCTCGACGATCATGCCCTTGAACGCCGGATGCGCAGGCAGATGGCGCGCCAAGGCTTCGACTGCTGCCGGCTCATTGAAGAATGTGAGCGGCAGATTGACGGCGATTTCAACATGGCCGAAATCGGGGACGAATGAATGCCAGTCGGTCATGGCCGTGGTGAGCACGAAATTCGACAGCTCGGTGAAGTGCGGATCGTCGGCGTCCGGAAGGAACTGCGCCGGCGGCATGATGCCCCAGCTTGGATGTCGCAGACGGATCAGGCCTTCCGTACCGTCGATGGTGAGCGAGCGGATATTGACCTTCGGCTGATACCAGAGCTCAAGCCAGCCGGCACGCAGCGCCTGCGCGGGGTCGATCGCCGGTGAAGGCACCGGCTCCTGCGGAACCAGGAAGCTCACGGCCTGGCGCAGGACGCCATCGCTGAACGGTGTCGGCAGCAACGGCAGCATCGACAGGCCGATGGCCTCGCCGAGATCGAGCAAGGCATCGACCATCGGCATGCCGGGCTGAGCAAAAACCAGAACGTGGCCGTCGAAGCCGAGCTCGCGCAAGGTCTGCAGCGCCACGCCTCCGGCAACGCCGCCCTCCGACAGGCCGAGCATGACCATGTCAATCTTCCGTCCGGTGATTAGGTCGGCGAGATGGTCGGTGTTGCTGTCATCGGTGACGAAACCAATATCTTCCAGCGCCTCCCGGACAAACTCGCGCACGTGCGGCTTGCCGTCGATGATGAGGGCAGACGGCTTGATGCGGCGTCGCCCAAATCTTTCGGCGGGTCCTGCGTTCCACTGCGATTGTTCGATCAACATGCTGGCATACTCCCTTCGTAAACGGGAGCTAACCTAAGCGCAGCATGATCACCATGAAACCCATGTGCATTACTCATGCACGGGCAAAGATATCTTTATCACTAACCTCTCGGATAAGCATAAAGTTTGAATTTCACTGTCGCTTAATGTGACGAATTTCAGGTAATGACGCGCACGGCTTTGCCGTCGATAAAGGCGCGAATGTTTTCGACAATGTCGCGGAAGAAACGGCGGTACGTTTGCTCGCTGACGTAGCCGAGATGCGGCGTAATGACGACGTTGTCGAGCCGGCGGTAGGGGTGATCGAGCGGCAGCGGCTCGATCTCGAAGACATCGAGCCCGGCGCCGGCGATGCGCTGCTCGTCGAGCGCCTTCAGCAGCGCCGATTGGTCGACGATCGGCGCCCGCGCGGTGTTGATGAGGTATGCCGTCTTCTTCATGCGGCTAAGATCGTCGGCGCCGACGAGGCCGCGCGAGCGGTCGCTCAGCACGACATGAATGGTAACGATGTCCGCCTTGGCGAACACCTCCTCGCGTGTCGCATAGGTGGCGCCGCCTTCGGCCGCCTTTTCCGGTGTCAGGTTCGGGCTCCAGGCGATGACGTTCATGCCGAAGGCCTTGCCGACCGCGGCGACGCGCCCGCCGAGCTTGCCGAGACCGACGATGCCGAGGGTGAGCCCCTCGAGGTCGAGGCCGATCGTGGTCTGCCACGGCGCGCCGGCCTTGAGCCGCGCGTTCTCGAAGCCGATCCGGCGGGTCAGTTCCAGGATGAGGCCGAAGACGATGCCGACGGTCGGGTTACCGACCGTCCCGGTGCCGCAGACCGTGATGCCGCGTTCGGCCGCGGCCTTCAGGTCGAAGGAATTGTTCCGCGCGCCGGTGGTGATGAGCAGCTTGAGGTCCGGCAACGCCTCGATTACGGCGCGCGGGAAGGGCGTGCGCTCGCGCATGCCGGCGACAATGGCGAAGCCCTGCAGCTTCTCGATGGCCTCGGCCTGGTCCCTGAACGGCTCGTTGAGGACCGTGACCTCGACATCCTGAGCGATCGGCGACCAGTCGGCGTATTTCAGCGCGACGCCCTGGTAATCGTCGAGAATGGCGGCCCGAAGCATGTGCGTTTTCCTTCCCAAGAACCGGACTTCGCCGGTCGGCGCACCTTAAGGGGGGAGCCGGGAAAGGAAAGGGTATCGGCGTGCGGATCAGTTCTGCGCCGGACCGCGTTTGGCGGCGCAGGCCGGTCCGGGGCCGCGCATATAATGACGTTCGGGGCGGTAGGTATCGAACATCAGGCGGGTCAGCCGTCGGCAGAAGTCGCCGACGGAAGCGCCGAGCGAGGCGAAGGGGCGGTTTAGGAAGCCCGCCGCGGAACCGGATATGGCCAGGATTGCCCGACCCATGACACGCCTACCTCAAAACGGAACGGGCACCGTTGCCCGCCCACCTTGGTCGCCTGTGCGGTCGCCAAGGTTCATCCCGCATCATCCTGACGTCCAGCCGTTAAAGCCGGGTTGGTAAATGCCGGTGCCGCAAAGAAATTCGGACCGATTTCGCGCTAGCCTTTCCAGACTTTTACCGGCCCCGGCGCCGGCCGGCGCGCAACCGGCGGCTTGCCCTGAAGGGTTCCGATCGTTACATCCAGCTCAGATTTTCCCGACATTGGGGTTGGCTGCGTGCTCGCGCGCCTTTGCGATCTGCGCGCCGCGGCCATTCCGGCCGGTATTGAGGGGTTTTTGACGTCATGAACGGACGCCAGTTCATCTACCATATGCAGGGCCTGACCAAGGCCTATCCAGCCGGCAAGAAGGTGCTGGATAACGTCCACCTGTCCTTCTACCCGGACGCCAAGATCGGCGTGCTCGGCGTCAACGGTTCGGGCAAGTCGACACTCCTGCGGATCATGGCCGGCATCGACACCGAGTACTCCGGCGACGGCTGGGTCGCCGAAGGCGCCCGCGTCGGCTATCTCGAACAGGAGCCGCAGCTCGACGGCTCGAAGTCGGTCCGCGACAACGTCATGGAAGGCGTCGCCGCCAAGAAAGCGATCCTCGACCGCTACAACGAACTGGCCGTCAATTACTCGGACGAGACCGCCGACGAGATGGCGAAGCTCCAGGACGAGATCGACGCCAAGAACCTCTGGGATCTCGACAGCCAAGTCGATCAGGCGATGGACGCGCTGCGTTGCCCGCCGGACGATGCCGACATCTCCAAGCTGTCGGGCGGCGAGAAGCGCCGCGTCGCGCTGTGCAAGCTGCTGCTCGACCAGCCCGACCTGCTGCTGCTCGACGAACCGACCAACCATCTCGACGCCGAAAGCGTGAACTGGCTCGAAGGCCACCTGCGCAATTATCCGGGCGCGATCCTGATCGTGACCCATGACCGCTACTTCCTCGACAACGTTACCGGCTGGATCCTCGAACTGGATCATGGCCGCGGCATTCCCTACGAGGGCAACTACACCTCGTGGCTGGCGCAGAAGCAGAAGCGCATGGAGCAGGAGGGCCGCGAGGACGAAGCGCGCCGCCGGACGCTGGAGCGCGAAAGCGAGTGGGTGTCGTCCTCGCCCAAGGCGCGACAGGCCAAGTCCAAGGCGCGCTACCAGCGCTACGAGGAACTGCTCAAGATCGCCAATGCCAAGACCAATACCGTGGCGCAGATCACCATCCCGGTGGCCGAGCGCCTCGGACAGAACGTCGTCGACTTCGAGAACATGTCGAAAGGTTTCGGCGACAACCTGCTGATCGAGGATCTGACCTTCAAGTTGCCGCCCGGCGGCATCGTCGGCGTCATCGGTCCGAACGGCGCCGGCAAGACCACCTTGTTCAGGATGATCACGGGCCAGGAAAAGCCCGACAAGGGCACGATCAAGATCGGCGAGTCGGTGCAGCTCGGCTATGTCGATCAGTCACGCGATGCGCTCGATCCGAAGAAGACGATCTGGGAAGAGATCTCGAACGGCCAGGACATCATCCTGGTCGGCAAGAAGGAAGTGCCGAGCCGCGCCTACGTCTCGCTGTTCAATTTCAAGGGCGCCGATCAGCAGAAGAAGGTCGGCACGCTATCGGGCGGCGAGCGCAATCGCGTGCATCTGGCCAAGATGCTCAAGTCTGGCGCCAACCTGCTGCTGCTCGACGAGCCGACGAACGACCTCGACGTCGATACTCTGCGCGCGCTCGAAGAGGCGCTGGAGGATTTCGCCGGCTGCGCCGTGATCATCAGCCATGATCGCTGGTTCCTCGATCGTATCGCGACGCACATTCTCGCTTTCGAAGGCGACAGCCATGTCGAATGGTTCGAGGGCAACTTCCAGGATTACGAGAAGGACAAGATGCGCCGTCTCGGCACCGACAGCATCATCCCGCATCGGTTGAAGTACAAGAAGTTCAGCCGCTAGTGTTTCTAATTCGGGCGCGTTAGAGTTCCGCCGGCGGCGGAGCTTTGACTATGCAGGAAACTGTCATTTCGCTCCTGGTGGGCGCGGCGTTGATCGGTGCCGCGCTCGGCAGCGCGGCGCTGTACAATCGAGTCCCCGAACGGCATCGACGGGCCGAGGCCGAAGAGATCGTTCGCCTGATCGCCAACATTTTCGTTGTTCTGGCCTCGCTGGCGCTCGGGTTGATGACCAATTCGGCCCGCACCGCCTTCGACAGCGTGGACAAGGCCGTTCACGCCTATGCCACTCAACTCATCCTGCTGGATCGCGCCATGCGGCACTACGGCCCCGAGACAGCCGAGGCGCGTCGGCATCTGCGGGAATACGTGGCGCAGGCGGCGCGCCGCATGGCGCAAAGCGATCCGGTGCTCGGCAGCCGTCCGGCCGAAGCCTTGCTCAACGATGTGGGCGAGGGGTTGCGTACATTGTCTCCCGGCGATCCCGAGCATGTGGCCCTGAAGGCGCGGGCTGAACAGCGCTTCGAAACAATCTATGAGATGCGCTGGGCGCTGGTCGAGCAGTCTGAGGGGACCATTCCCATGGCACTGATCGTGCTGATGGCGGCCTGGTTCATCGTGGTGTTTGCCAGCTATGGCTACCGCGCGCCGAATAACCCGGTGATGACAGCAAGTTTTGTGGTGTCGGCGGTGCTCATCGCCGGTACGGTCTATCTCACACTGGATATGGACGTGCCGTTCGACGGCACGATCCAGGTGTCACCGATGCCCCTCGAGCGCGCGCTTGCCGAGATGACGAAGGCATGACGTCCGGTCTTTCGCGGCGCAGCACCGGAATTGCAGGGCGCCGCGGTTTTTCGGGTCGCAGCCAACGGCCGCAAAATGTAGAGTGACGTCGCAGTCAATCCTGTGAAGTCGAGGGAATCTCCGCATGAATGTCACGACCGCGATGCCGGCCGTTCCCAGGCCGGCGCCCGAATTGATCGAGGCGTTTCGGGGCGCATCGACATCCATCATCAGCGACAATCTGGCTCGCCTGCCGGGCGCCGTCGGGCTGCGGCCTTTCCACAAAGGCGGCCCGCTGGTCGGCGTCGCCGTCACCGTGCGTACGCGGCCGGGCGACAACCTCGCTATCCATATGGCGCTCGAGCTGGTCGGGCCGGGCGATGTCATCGTCGTCGATGGCGGCGGTGACGAGAGCCGTGCGCTCATCGGCGAGATCATGCTCAACATCGCCAAGTATCGCGGTGCGGCGGGCTACGTCATTGATGGCGCCGTGCGTGACGCCGGCGCGCTGGCCGAGTCCGATTTCCCGATCTACGCGCGTGCCGCGATCCACCGCGGCCCCTATAAGAGCGGCCCGGGTGAAATCAATGTGCCCGTCTCGATCGGCGGCTCGGTGATCACGCCGGGCGATATCGTGGTCGGCGACGAGGACGGCGTCGTGGCGTTTCCGCAGGCCATCGCGCCATCGCTGCTCGAAGCGGTCCGCGCTCAGATCAAGCGTGAGGCCGATATCCTTCTTTCTATCCGCGAAGGCCGCTATCAGGGCAGCTACGGAAAATCGTGAGCGCGTCAGAGCCGGGGGCGCCGAACGAACCGCCGGACGGCCGCTACCCCTTGGCTTCAGTCTTCGCGGCGTACTGCTGATCCGTGACTTTCTCCATCCAGGTCACTGTGTTGCCGTCGAGCGCCTCCTGAATGGCGATGTGGCTCATGGCGGCGGTCGCGGTGGCGCCATGCCAGTGCTTTTCATCCGGCGGAAACCAGACCACGTCGCCCGGGCGGATCTCTTCGATCGGACCACCCTCGCGCTGGGCCCAGCCGAGGCCCGAGGTGACGATCAGCGTCTGGCCAAGCGGATGGGTGTGCCACGCGGTGCGGGCGCCCGGCTCGAAGGTGACATGGGCGCCGCGCACCCGCGCCGGCACCGCGGCTTCGAGCAACGGATCGATCCGGACGCTGCCGGTAAAATAGTCCGTGGGGCCCTTGCCGGATGGCCGCGAGCCGCTCCGCTTGATGTCCATTCGATGGATCCTTTCGTCGTTCAGTCGGTCTTGTGCGCGCGGCGCGCAACGCGCTTTGGTTTTGCCGCTGCGGCTTTCTCTTCTTTCTTGTCATCGAAAACCCGCGACAGGCCGCAGGTCATAGCCTCTTTCTGTGTCAGTTCCCGCTTCTCGGTGGCCGCGACATAGATCGCGGCGCCAAAGATCCCCAGGACGCAAACCTGCGCCGAGGCCGTCGCCGTCATGGCAATAAGGCCAAAGGCCGCAAGCGCGGCCCGCAAAAGTGTCCGTTTCATCGTCGCCCCCCATAGTCTCAGCCGACGTAACAGTTTCACCATTCAAAGCGGGTTGGAAGGGGCTTGCGGCGTGACCGGACGGCGTGGCGCTGGTGCAATTTTATGACGAAGGCGCGCGGCGTCTTGGCGCAGGGTGGTGCAGCGTCTCCGTCCTTGCCCACAGCCGAATCGCCTATAAATCCTGCGCTCGCCAGCCGACGGCGTCCCGCCGCACGGCCACCAAAGGTTATCCCGCCATGTCGATGTCAGCCGACGTCCCCACCCCGCCCCCGGAGCTCGCCGGCCGACTCCGGCCGCTGCCGCAGCTCATCTTTTCGTCGCGCTGGCTGCAATTGCCGCTCTATCTCGGCCTGATCGTGGCGCAGGGCGTCTATGTCATTCTGTTTCTGAAGGAGCTCTGGCACCTCGTACTTGGCGCCATGAGTTTTACCGAGCAGGAGATCATGCTGGTGGTGCTCGGTTTGATCGACGTGGTCATGATCTCGAATCTGCTGATCATGGTCATCGTCGGCGGCTACGAGACCTTCGTGTCCCGCCTCGAGCTTGAACGGCACCCGGACCAGCCGGAGTGGCTCAGCCACGTCAATGCCAGCGTGCTGAAGATCAAGCTGGCGATGGCGATCATCGGCATTTCGTCGATCCACCTGCTGCGTACTTTTATCTATGCGGGGCAGCTCGGGCAGTCGGGCTCGTCGCTGACCGAAACCGGCGTGATGTGGCAGGCGATCATTCACGCGCTGTTCGTGTTCTCGGCGGTCGGCATCGCCTATGTCGAGAAGATCGGCCAGACACCGGACACCAAGGGCGCTCATCACTGAGTCTGGCCGTGGCTAAGCCAATAAAACGCCCGCTCGCAACCGCGAGCGGGCGTTTTGTTTTGAGGATGAGAGCGCAGTCTATTTCTGACGCAACGACGCCAAGGCCGACGACCACTTTGCCAGTTCGTCGACCATGTTCTTGACGCTCAGATCGATCAGCTCGTTCGACTTGAACACGCCATGCTCGATCTGCTTGCCGGCAAACGGGAGCGGCACGCCCTCGGGCAACGGCATCATCTTAAGGGCGGTCAGCATGAGCTTGAGTGCCTGGGCCGATCGCAGGCCGCCCGAGACGCCGCCATAGCTGACGAGGCCGGCCGCCTTGTAGTGCCATTCCTTGGAAAGGTAGGTGAGGGCATTGATCAGCGAAGCCGGCGGGAAATAGTCGTATTCCGGCGTCACAAAGACGTAGGCATCGGCGGCGTCCACGATCTTCGACCACTTCTTGGTGTGTTCGTGCTGGTAGTCCTGCATGAGGGGATGTTTCGGTTCGTCGAAGACCGGCAGATTGATCTCGGCGAGGTCGACCAGCGTCGGCGCGAAGCGCGCGTCCTTGACAACGGTTTCGTTGAACCACTGCGCGATGGGCAGGCCGATGCGGCCGGGACGGGTTGAGCCGACGATGATGCTGAGTTTGATAGCCACAAGACACCTGTGAGACGATGAGGGGACAGGTGCTGACTAAACGTCGCCGACGATGCCGTTCAAGGCACAAGATTGATACCGGTCAAACTTAGAGCGAAGTGGTGTGCGCAGAAGGCGGCGGCGTTAATGTCGAATTTACCGGCCACCATCCGTTCTCCGATTCGCGGATGTTCCTCGAACGTTCGAAAGTATCCCCGATGCTGTGTCGGCTTCGCCAGTGCAAACCACATCTAGCGGCTTTGGCGCTGGCCCTTGCGTTCGCGCTGCCGAATCGGGCCTTCGCCGATTCGGCGTTTGAGCGTTTTCTCGAAACAATGTGGCCGCGCGCGCAAAATTTAGGCGTGACAAGGCCGGTGTTCGACGCGGCGATCAAAGGGCTGACGCCGGATCTGTCGCTGCCCGATCTCGAAATCGCCGGCCAGCCGGAAAAGCCGCCGCCGGGGCAGCCTGAGTTTGTGCAGACGCCCTCGCAATACTTGCGCGAGAAGAGCTTCGATCGGCTGGCGGCGCGCGGTCAGCAGTTGCAGGCGCAATATCGCGACACCCTCGACCGCATTGAAAAGGAGATCGGCGTCCCCGGCAATGTCGTGCTGGCGATCTGGGCCCGGGAAACCGATTACGGCTCCTACAAGCTGCCGCATGATGGCATTCGCGTGCTGGCCACGCAGGCCTACACCGGCCGGCGCAAGGCCATGTACCAGAACGAATTCGCCTATGCGCTGAAGATGTTGCAGGACGGCGTGCCGCGCTCGGACATGCGCTCGTCCTGGGGCGGCGCGCTCGGCCTCACACAATTCCTGCCGTCGGATTACTATCGCTATGCCGTCGATTTCGACCGTAACGGCCGTGTCGACATCTTCCATTCGGTGCCGGACGCGCTGGCCTCGGCGGCCAAACAGCTGGCCGGCCGCGGCTGGCAGCGCGGCGAACGCTGGGCTTATGAAGTACGCGCGCCCGAGAATGGCGATTGCTCGATGGGTGTGCCCGAGGTGAAAGCGCCGATCGGCGAGTGGGTGCGGCGTGGCTACCTCCTCATTCCGCCACGCAAGATGACACAAGAGGCGCTGGCGACGCCGGCATCGCTGTTGCAGCCGGAGGGCTCGTATGGGCCGTCATTCCTGACATCGAAGAATTACTTCGTCATCAAGGACTACAATTTCTCGGACCTTTATGTGTTGTTCGTCGGCCATCTGTCCGACCGCATTGCCGGCGCCAAATCGTTCGTCACACCATGGAGCAAGAGCGAGCAGCTCAAGACCAAAGAGGTCGAGGCGATGCAGCAGCGGCTGACCGATCTGGGATTTTACAAAGACAAGATCGACGGCAAGGCCGGCATGCTGACGCGGGCTGCGGTCGGGCACTATCAGAAGCGGAACGGCCTGAAGGTGGACTGCTGGCCAACCTCGGCGGTGCTGCGCCACATGCAGCGCTGAAGAACGCCGAAGGAAAACCTCGAAGGGGGCGGCCGGAGGTTCAGGGCCGCCGCCCTTCCTTCGAGGATCGTCTTTACCGGCATCCGGGATGGTGACACCGGACGCCAGCCATTTTCATTTAGTCGCAAACTTCGACGCGACGATGGCGCCAGCCATAACCGTCCCAGAAACGTTGGCGCTCGATGTGGCAGGCCGGGCCTTCGTAATACTCGCGTTCCGGTTCCACATAGACGGGGGCCGGGGCCGGACCGTAATAGGCCGGCGGGGGAACCTCGTAGGCGCGCGGACCGGCGATGGCCGAGCCGATGATCGCGCCGGCGGCGAGACCGCCGACGACGCCGGCGGCGACGCCGCAGCCGTGGCAGCGGGCATCGGCGGTGGTCGGCAGCGCGGCGACCGACAAAGCCGCCGCGGTCAGAGCGATGACCTTGAAGTTCATGGAACTCATCCTTTCAGGCCGAAGCCTTATTCACAGAAACTGGGCGGAGTGTGCCCCGGGTTGGTTACGCGAGCCTTAAGGGCGACAAAGCGTCAGCCTCGCAATCGGTGGATACTGGATACGTCGCCATCGGAGTTGCGGCTGTGACCCAAATCACAAATCTGGGCGATAAAAAGCCCGGTTCCACATCGGGACCGGGCTTTCCATTATTCGAAGGCGATGGAGGGTCTAGTTACAGACCCGAACGCGGCGCAGACGCCAGCCATAGCCGTCCCAGATCCGCTCGCGGCGCCACCAGCAGTGCGGGCCGTAGTAAACCGGGCCTGGGCCATAGTAGGCCGGGCCGGGGCCGTAGGCGTAAGCCGGGCCGCCGTAGTAGCCGTAGCCGTTCGACGCGATGCCGCCGATGATGGCGCCGGCGGCGAGGCCGCCGATGATACCAGCGGCGATGCGACCGCCGCGGGCCTCAGCCGGCTGCGGCGCCGCAACCACGGCGAGGGTGAGAGTTGCGGCAGCGGCGAGCGCTGTCAGGGTCTTTCCGATACGGGTCATCGCGCACCTCCTGGGTTCGCCGATTGTGTGGGCCTTATCAATTCAACGGGCCGTTCGCAGATTTCCTGCGGCATGATCACACACTGTTAACGTTGAGCGTGATCGTGAGGTTCCTGCTTGCGGGCTGAACGCAACGTGAATGCGAGCGACCGGAATCAAAGGGTTTTTTGCATCTTCCGGCTCGGATTGCGGAGAAATCGTGGCGAAGCGATCGCGCTGGCTTCTGACGTCAGCCGGCGAGGCGGCTGAGCACGCGCTGAAGAATAGTCTTCGACGCAGGTGACGGCGGGGGCGGCGCAACGCGATCCGGCAATGGCGCAGCGGCGGCCGGCGTCGCCGCCTGCAGGCGCATGCTGGCGTCCCGCGGCTTGCCTTTGGCTTTGCCTTTGCCGCGACTTTTGCCTCTGCCTTTGCGTGCAGCCTTGTCTTTGCCGGGCTTGCGTTTGCCGGCCTTGTTCTTGCCGCTCTTGCCGCCCTTGCCGCTCTTGCCGCCTTTGGCCTTGCTGGTCTTGACCGACTTGAGCTTGGGCTTCTTGCTGAGCCTGGCAACGGCGCCGGATTTCTTCGGCACCGGCTTGCCGACCGCGCGATGCTTGGTGCCTTGTTTGATATTGTGCTTGGCCTTGCGCTTGGCGGCGCGGCGTTTGTGCTTGGCGACGGCGCGCGCCGCGGCGTGACGCAGGAACAGCTTCTCCAGCGGGTAGCTCAGACGCCGGATCGCCGCCTTCAGCGGCAGCCATTCGACGGCGACGATATCCGTCATCAATTCGTAGCTCGGGTCCTTCTCGGCCTCCATGCGCCAGAACTGCACGACCTTGGGCCGCCCGCCGGCGCGATA
Source organism: Pseudolabrys sp. Root1462 (assembly GCF_001426945.1). Classification (GTDB taxonomy): domain Bacteria; phylum Pseudomonadota; class Alphaproteobacteria; order Rhizobiales; family Xanthobacteraceae; genus Pseudolabrys. Next base: position 472,835 of record NZ_LMFS01000001.1, read on the forward strand.
AGTAATAGCGCCGAGATATTCGTGGATGGCGACACGATGGCCGGTCTCTTCGACGACTTCGCGCCGCGCGCCGGTCATCGGGTTCTCGTCACGCTTGAGCTTCCCACGCGGCAGCACCCAGGCATCGTCCTTGGCGCGCTGCACAACGGCAATCAGACCGCGGCCGCCTTTGCGCACCACGATGCCGCCTGCCGCTTCTATGGTCTTGCTCGCCACCGTTTTGTCCGCGCCGGCATGGGTTGTGAATCCGGTTTAGCAAAAATGCGCCGTTTCATCAGCGAAATATGCAGGCGGTGCCGATTGCTGTGGGCAATTCGCGCTTGGGTGGCCGCTCGACAAAGGACTGTCACATCGTGACGGCGCTTTCATCTCGCACCCGGTGCCGCCGGCGCGCGTCATCGCCATGTCGTGAGCGGCGCAGGGACGAGCAGCCGGCCAGCAGCGGCCGACGACAGGAATAATAGCTTTAGGAATGATGTCGGACGGCGCCCTTCGGCCCGTAGCGGTGACTAGGCGCGAGTGGAGTTCCTTTCCACACGCAAAGCATGTGCAACCAAAAGTAGGTCACCTAAAAATTCATCAACCGCATTTACGAGGGGTTTACGGGACACTCGTATACCGGGTGGATCGTAGATCCACACGATTCCGGCGCGGCATTTCCACGGTGCCGTTCGGGGCTGAGCAGACGAACACCTGCAACTTCGCCACCATAGTAAACGCAACGGAGTAACTGGATGGCCAAGCTTCTGAGCTTCTTCAAGGACGAGTCAGGCGCGACCGCGATCGAATACGGGCTGATTGCCGCGGGCATCGCGGTCGTGATCATCGCGACCATCAACACGATCGGCACCAAGATCAATACCAACCTCACCACGATCTCGACCCAGCTCAAGTAGCAGGGGCGAAGCAGGGGGGCCGTTTTTGAACAGGGGCGGCTCCCCTGCGGTCGGGCGCGTTTTTGGCGCGCCGCCGCCGCATCGAGACGTTCTATTGCGGTCGCCACCGCATCTTGTTCACCGGAATGCCCGACACCGGATTTCGATCTTCACCGTCATCGACAAAGCCGTGCTTCCGATAGAAGGCGATCGCCCGGTCATTGTCCTTGTTGACCAAAAGGGTGAGGCCGCCGGGCGACAGGCGCTTGGCTTCGTTGATCAAGGCCTCGGCGATGCCGCCGCCCCAGCGCTCCGGCGCCACCACGATCTGATCGAGATAACCGGTTTTCCGATCGACCGTCACGAAGCCGACCAGCATGCTGTCGGTGTTGGCGAGGATGATATCCGCGGCCGGCACCAGCTCGTTGCGCCAGCGTTCGCGCCACCACGGCACCCGGGCGTCAAAGTCGATGTGCGGATAGTGCTTGGCCCAGGTCCGACGCCATAATTCGACAGCCTCGTTCTCGTCGGCCGGCAGGTAGGGACGGAGCGTCACGATCATGGCTCATCCTACGTCGTCATGACGATATTTGTAGCGGTCGAGCCAGTATTCGTTGTGCAGAAGAAACGTTTGGAAAGAGAACGCCTGTGAATTGGAACCTCAGGCTGCACGCCTGAGCTGAGCCTGCAACTGGCGCAATATCACGATGATGGTGGTTCGGTCGGACGCCACGGCGCCGTAGCGCAAGGCGCGCTCGCGTTCGACTGCGGTCAGGTCGTAATGCGGCTTCGTCGTCTTGGGCGGGCCCTGATACGACGAGCGGTGCAGCCCCAGCTCGCGGGCGAAGCGATGCAGTTCGTCGATATCATCGGCCAGCAGGTGACACCACTTGCGGCCGGCCCAGCTCCAGATTGCGTCATCGACGTAGACGGACATTAATCGCCTTCTATATTTCCGCCGTCATGGCTTCGCGGCGGCCCGTGATGTCCGAAAGTGATGATGCGCCCGGATTTCAACGTTCCGTCAGCTTGAATTCGATGCGGCGATTCTTGCGATAGGCCTCGTCGGTGGTACCGGTGTCGATCGGCTGGAATTCGCCAAAGCCGGCAGCGACCAGATGTTGCGGCCCGATGCCCTTGGTGGCCAGATATTTGACCACGGCGATGGCGCGCGCCGCCGACAGGTCCCAGTTCGACTTATAGACGCCGCCGCTGATCGGACGAACGTCGGTGTGACCATCGACCCGCAGCACCCACGGGATGTCCGCCGGGATTTTCGCGCCGATCTCGGCCATCGCCGCCGCGATCTTGTCGATCTCGGGGAGGGCCTCCGGTTTCAGATCGGCCTTGCCGGTGTCGAATAGCAACTCGGATTGCAGCACGAAGCGGTCGCCGACGATGCGGACGTCGGGGCGGTTGCCGATGATCTGGCGCAGTCGGCCGAAGAAGTCGGAGCGATAGCTCTTGAGCTCCTCGACGCGCTGCGCCAGCGCCAGATTGAGGCGCTGGCCGAGATTGGCGATCTGCGCCTGGGACTCCTTGTCTTTCTTCTCCGACGCATCGAGCGCCGATTCGAGCGCGGCGAGCTGGCGCCGGAAGGCGGCGATCTGCTGGTTGAGGATTTCGACCTGGGCCAGCGCCTTGGCCGAGATCTTTTTCTCGCCTTCGAGCTGGGTCGCCAAATCGCTGGCCTTGCCCTGCGCCGCGGATAGGCCGGCGCCCGAGCCTTCGGCGATGCCCTTATATTTGTCGCGGTCGGCCTCGGCGGTGGCGAGTGATGCGCGCAACTGCGCCATCTGCTGCTCGATATCGCCCTTGCTCGAGGTCTCCATCGACAGGAGTTCGGTAAGCTGTGCGATCTGCGCGTTGAGGCGCTGCAACGCGGTGTCCTTGCCGGAAATTTCCTGTTGCAGGACGAACTGCACGACGACGAAGACGGTGAGGATGAAGACGATGCTCAGGATCAGCGTCGACAGTGCGTCGACGAATCCCGGCCAGTAGTTCATCGATTCGCCGCCACGGCGGTTTCTCGCAAGAGCCATTGCTATTTCACTCCAACCATCGCGTGCGGTGCCGCGGGCTCGGCGCGACTCCCTCTCTCCTTGGCCCACCCAAAGCCGGATATATCCGGCTTTGGCAATTTAGCTGCCCAACTCGGGTAAACACGAGTGGAGTGGGAGAGGGAAAGAACGTTCACCGTTCAACGCGCTCGCGCACCATCACTTCGAGAAGTTTCTTGATCTCGCGCTGTTGCTCGGCCTGGCCATCGACCCAGTCGCGGATCATCTGCTGCTCGGTACGCATGTGATGGACGAGGCCCTGAATCGCTTCGGCGAGATTGGCCATAGCGATTGAAGCCTGCTTGCCCGATCCGGTCTGCTCGACCGCCTCGCGAAGTTTCTCGACCGCGCTGCGCATTTCGAACGGCATCGTGCTCGGCGCGCCGGTCGGCTCGGCCGAGTAGTCGGACACGGTGGTCGAAAGCCAGTCCTCCAGCTCGGTGTAGAAACGGTTCTGCGCCTGGCTCGATTGCAGATCGAGGAAGCCCAGCACGAGTGAACCGGCGAGACCGAACAGCGAGGACGAGAACGAGATGCCCATGCCCGACAATGGCGCGGCGAGACCGTCGCGCAGTGTGTCGAACATCGAGCCGGCGTCCCCTCCCGTCTTGAGGCCCTGGATGACGGCACCGACCGAACCCACGGTTTCGATCAGGCCCCAGAAGGTGCCGAGCAGGCCGAGGAAGACGAGCAGGCCGGTCATGTAGCGGAGGATGTCGCGCGCCTCGTCGAGACGCGTCGCGATCGAATCGAGGATCGAGCGCATCAACTGCGGCGACATCGCCATGCGGCCCATGCGACTGCCGAGGATGGCGGCCATCGGAGCCAGCAACACCGGCGGACGCTCGACCGCGAGGCCGGGATCGGCGAGGCGGAAATTATTGACCCAGGCGATTTCGGGATACAGGCGCGCCACCTGCCGGATCGCCAGTACGATGCCGATCAGCAAGACGGCGATGATCACCGCATTGAGGCCGGGATTGGCCATGAAGGCCGTCTGGATTTGTTTGTAGAGCAGGAAGGCAATCAGTCCGCCCAGGATGACGAAAATAGCCATCCGGAACAGGAATATGCGCGGCGACGACAATTTCAGCGGGTCAACGTCTTTGGCCATAAGCGTCCTGGGCTTGTTCTTGGGCGTCACGCCTCAATAGGGGTCAGGGCCTGCCGGCCGATTCCGGCACCGGAAACTGCCATCCAATATGGCACAGACTGGTGACAAGCGAAATTAATCCCCGTCCGGAACCGGCGGGGTTAGAACTCGCGATTGGGTTGAAATTGCGGTGCGTTCTTGTCCGCCCGCGCCGCGGCGGGCAGGGGCCAATCAGAGGCTTTTGAGGACCCGGACGATTTCCTTGCGGATCGTATCGTTTCCGGCCGCGACTTCGCCGACGTCGAGCATGGCGTCGCCGCCGTCGCAATCGGTGACGAAACCGCCGGCTTCGCGCACCAGGATGATACCGGCGGCGACATCCCAGGCGCTCAGGCTGCGTTCCCAGTAACCGTCGAAGCGGCCGGCGGCGACGAACGCGAGGTCGAGCGCCGCGGCGCCGAAACGGCGCAACCCGGCAACCTGATCGAGCATGGCGCCGGTCTCGCGCTTCACCGTCGCGTGGTCGCCGTGGCCGAGGTGGGCGAGCCCGCAGGCCAGCACCGCCTCGCTCAAGTTCTTGCGGCCGGCGACACGGATGCGGCGATCGTTGAGGAAGGCGCCCTTGCCTTTCTCTGCAATGAACAGCTCTTCGGTGATCGGATTATAGACAAGGCCCGCGACGATGGCGCCTTCGCGCTCCAGCGCGACCGAGATCGCGAACTGCGGAATGCCGTGCAGGAAATTGGTGGTGCCGTCGAGCGGATCGACGATCCAGCGGTGCGTTTTGTCGTCGCCTTCGCGGATGCCGCCTTCCTCGCCGAGAAAGCCGTAGCCGGGGCGCGCCTTGGTAAGTTCGGCATAGAGCGCTTCTTCGGCCTTGCGGTCGGCGGCGGAAACGAAGTTGGCCGGGCCCTTGAGCGAAACCTGCAGGTTCTCGACTTCGCCGAAATCGCGCTTGAGCGAGCGCGCGGCCTTGCGGGCGGCGGCGATCATGACATTGAGCAAAGCGGAGTGGTGCATGGCGGGGTCTCTGCCCGGGGGCGCGGTGAAGGTCAAGCGCGCGGTGGCGGGCCGGTTAAGGCTGGGGTGACGTCAGGATTTCGGCTCGACCAGCGTGGACATCCACTTCTTTGCAGCCTTTTCGGCGGCGTCGCGGACCTGCGGCGTCTGTTTGGCGGCGAAGGCGTCGAGCTCGGGATCGCCGGCGCCGGCCGCCTTGGCGACGATATGCCATTTGATGGCTTCAACCGGGTCGGCGGGCATACCGCGGCCGGCCATCAGGATACGGGCGAGGCGGTTCTGTGCGATCGGCGAGCCACGGCGGGCGGCGCGCAGGAAGGTATCGGCGGCCGCGGCTTCATCCTTCTCGGTGCCCTCGCCGTTGAACTGCATGATGGCGAATTCGACCATGGCATCGACATTGCCGGCGATCGAGGCCTTCGCCAGCAGCAGCGCCGCCTGTTTCGGGTCCTTCGGCACGCCGCGGCCCTGCTTGTACATCACGGCAAGCGCGTATTGCGCTTCAGGATTGCCGGCATTGGCGGCGATGCGAAACAGTTCGCCGGCCTTGTTGAAGTCCTGCGGGTATTGCTGGCCCTGGAGATAGAGAAGGCCGAGATCGTAGTTGGCGGCGGCGTGGCCGAGCTTGGCGGCTTCGCCCAGGAGCCTGGCGCCCTCGGCCGGATCGCGTTTGCCGGCGCGGCCTTCGAACGCGAACATGGCGAGCGCGAACAGCGCGTCGCGATCGCCTTTGGCGGCCGCCATCTTGTACCACTGCGCCGCCTTGGCGTCGTCGCGCGGCACGCCTTGGCCGTTGTCATAGAGCAGGCCGAGCAGCGTCATCGCCGCCGGGTCGTTGTCCTTGGCGCGCTTGGTTGCTTCGTTGAAGGCGGTGACGAAGAGGCCGCGCTGATAGGCGCCGTAAGCGGCGTCGGTTGCCGCGGTGCTGGCCGCGGGCGCGTTCGGCAACGGCGAGGGTTGCGGCAGGGGAGCGGTATTGGACGGCGATTTGGTCTGCGCCAAGGCCGGCGTCAGGGCGGGTACGACCGTCACGAGCGCCGTCAGCAATGCCGCACGCAGCGGCCTCATAACGCGCCCTCGGGCAGCTTGAGATGCGGCGCCAGCGCGGCGATGGCGCGCGCCGGCTCGCGCCAGATCCAATCGTCGGCATCGTGACCGACGGCGATGAAATCGGCGCCAGCCTCGACCAGGGGGGCCACCTCGTCGAGCGACGCGGCATAGGCGACGCAGGGCGCTTCGAACACTTCGGCCCACCACGATACCCGCTCGCGGATGGCGTCGAGCGCTGCGCGGTGGCGGTCGGCATCGATCTCGCCGAACATGAGGTAGTCGCAGCCGGCCTCGGCCGCGGTCATGGCGTCGTGACGGCTCGACAGTTCGCCAGCGCCAACGACCCAATCGGGTTTCAGGACCTCCAGCGCCTCGGTGATGGCGTCGATGCCGGAGGCATGCGCGCCATCCGCGCCGGCACGAGCGACCAGGTTCGGATGGCCGTCGATCAGCAGCGCGGCGCCGGCGTCCTGCGCGGCGGCGGTCAGCGTCTTGATGCGGTTGATCTGGGTGCGCTCGTCGGCTTCGGTGAGGCGCACCAGGACGGCGGCGACGTCGCCGGCAGCGAGCGCCTCGTTCAGCGCCGGTACGAAGCCCGGGGCATCGGACAGTGGCGGCGTGACCAGGTAGAGACGCGGCTGCGGGCGCGGCTCGGGATTTTTCGGGCGTTGGGCCATGACGGTGCCATGCTAGCCTAATCTGGCGGAATAGGGGCGTTACTTGCCCGCAACCGCAGCGGCCATCAAGCGGCGAAATCCACGGCCGTGGTATTGCCGCCGCAGACCAGCACGGCGACGCGTTCGCCCGGTGCGGGTCGGTAACGGCCCGACAGCAACGCCGCGAAGGCCGCTGCACCGCCTGGCTCGGCCACAACCCGCATCACCGACCACAGCGCCGCCTGAGCGCGGCGGATATCGTCGTCGCTGACCAGGACGACCTGGGGATCGACGTAAGCCGAGGCGATGCGGAAGGCGAGTTCGCCGATGCGGCGGGGCGCCAGACTGTCGGCGGCGATGCCGCCGGTGGGCGCATCGACCGGCCGGCCGGCGGCAAAGGCCGCGTGCAGGGTCGGCGCGTCGGCCGGCTCGACGGCGACGACTTTCCTGGCCCCGGCAAACCACGCCGCGAGGCCGCCGATGAGACCGCCGCCGCCGACGGCGACGAGTACGGTCGTCGCAGCGGGTGCATCGGCCTCGATCTCCAGGCCGACGGTGCCTTGACCGCGCAGGGTCTCGACCTGGTCGAACGCGTGCACCTGAAGCGCGCCGGTTTCGGCCGCTCGCACTTCGCTGGCCGCCAGCGCATCGGCATAGCGGTCGCCGCCAATGACAATGTCGGCGCCATAGCTGCGAATGCGGTCGATCTTGGCCTTCGAGGAAATGCTCGGCACGAAGATCGTCGCCGGCACGCCACGGTCCTGAGCGGCGTAGGCGACCGCGGCGCCGTGATTGCCGCCGGACGCGGCGATGACGCCGGTCTTCGGAACCTCGCGCAACAACAGATTGGCGAAGGCGCCCCGCGCCTTGAACGAACCGGTGTGCTGCATCAGTTCGAGCTTGAGGTCGACCGGCGAGCCGACAAGACCGAAGTCGCCGGCATCAACGGTGATCGTCGGCGTGCGGCGAATGAAAGGCCGGATGAGACCTTCGGTGTCGGCGATGTCGTTACGGCTGACGAACATGGTCATCGTAGGTTTGTTCCCGAAAGTTCGCACGATGAATAGCAGATCGGCACGGCGGCAAATATCAAGATTGCCGCGTAAAACATATCACGATGAACAGCCATTCATCGGACCGATACTCCGCAGTGCGCAGGGTCTGCCCCCCGGCCGCGTTGAATGACTGGTGGCATTCGTCACCAGAAGAAACGCGGTGCCTGATCGTCGAGTTGATCGCGCGCCCTGCATCGGAGGACCTTCGTCCATGAAAACCATATATCTCGCTGCCGCTCTGTTGATTTCGGGCGCGGTCATCTCGACCGCGTCGGCGGCACCTGTCGCGCCGATGAGCGGCCTCACGCATCAGGCGCCGGTCATCGACGTGCAGTATCGTCACCGCGACAATCACAACACGCGCCGGCACGTGCGGCCCGCGCCGCGCTATCGCGCCGGTCACCGCTACAGCAGCGCGCCGCGTGGCTGGCATCGTTATGGCCGCCGCCCGGGCGACTGGAATCGCCGGGGGTGTGTGATGGTCGGGCCGGTGTGGTTCTGTCCGTAAACCTGACCCTCGGTCATGAAGCGAAAAGCCCCGGCTTCGGCCGGGGCTTTTTATTGAGGATTTACTTGGGCATCGGGATCGGTCCCATGTCCTTCGGCACCTGGTAGCCCTTCTGCACCGCCGGGCGCGCCGCGATCGCCGTGTACCAGCGCTTCACCTCGGGGAAGTCGCCCAGATCGACGCCGTGCCATTCGAACCGCGACACCCACGGCCAGATCGAAATATCGGCGATGGAATAGTCGCCGGCGACGTACTCGCCCTTCACCAGCTGCGTGTTCAGCACCTTGTAGAGGCGCTGCGACTCCTTCAGGTAACGTTCCTCGGCATAGGGCACCTTGCCGGGATTCTGCTTATGGAAGTGATGCGCCTGGCCGAGCATCGGTCCGAGGCCGCCCATCTGCCACATCAGCCATTCGATCACCTTGTAGCGGCCTTCGCCGGATTTCGGCATCAGCTTGCCGGTCTTGTCGGCGAGATAGATCAGGATCGCGCCGGATTCCATCAACGACATGCCATTGTCGCTGTCGACGATCACCGGGATGCGGTTGTTCGGGCCGATCTTTAAAAATTCAGGCTTGAACTGTTCGTCCTTGCCGATGTCCACGGCGTGAACCTTGTACGGCAGGCCGACTTCCTCGAGCATGATGGAGGCCTTGCGGCCGTTCGGCGTGGTCCAGGTATAAAGATCGATCACGGGCAATTTCCTCGGGTGTTTTGGAACGCGGCGCACGGTAAGACGTTGACCACCTCTCTTCAACGACAAACGCCGCACATGAGCCTACGCCGCCGGCAAATCTGCGGAACAGGCGGCGGCCGGCAGCGTTACATCGCCGAAGCTTGATTACATCATTTGACGCTGATGAGGAGGCGACCCATGAAGATGTCCGTTATCGCTCTCGCCCTGACCGCGACCGCGTTCGGCGCGATGTCCGCCAATGCCCAGACCACCGTTATCACCACCGAAAAGCCGGCCGTGACCGTGACGCCGGACACCTCCACCACGGTGACGACCAAGGAACGTACCGGCCCGCTCGGCCTCGACAGCAAGACCACGACGACGACCACCGGCTCCGGCGTTACGACCGACTGCACGTCGAAGACCGTGCACAAGGACAGCGCGTTCGGCGGCTCGAAGACCGTCAGCAAGACCGACTGCCCGTAAAGTCAGCGCGGCCGCGCTCGGCGATTACGAGCGCGGCTGGCGTGTAGAAGAAAAGGCCGCCCGATGTGGGCGGCCTTTTTATTATTAAGCGGCATTGCGAGATCCGGGTGCTGCGCTACGCCCGGGACAAGCGCTACGCTGCCTTCTCCATGTCCTTCTTCCACTCACCCTTGGCGGCCAGCGAGTTCATCTTGGCGCGGTGGGTGAAGGCGGTCTGCGCGGCGGCGACGTTCGCCGCCTTGCCGGACCAGGCCTTCTGCGGCGCGGCCTGCAGCGCGCGGCCGTAGGAGAAGGTCAGGTTCCAGGGCAGGTTGCCGATCTTGTTCATGGCGTCGAGATGCGCCGTCGCTTCTTCATCCGACTGGCCGCCGGACAGGAAAGCGATGCCGGGCACGGCGCCGGGCACGCAAGCCTTGAGCAGCTTCACGGTCTTCTCGGCGACTTCCTGGACCGAAGACTTCTTCGCCGATTTCTTGCCGGCGATCGCCATGTTCGGCTTCAGCACCATGCCCTCGAGCGCGACGCGCTGATAGTACAGTTGCTGGAAGGTCTCCTTCAGCACGAACTCGGTGACCTCATAGCAGCGGTCGATGTCGTGATCGCCGTCCATCAGGACTTCGGGCTCGACGATCGGCACGATCTGGTTCGCCTGGCACAGCGCGGCGTAACGGGCGAGCGCGTGGGCGTTGGTGTGAATCGCGGTGTAGCTCGGGATGCCGGCGCCGATATCGATCACCGCACGCCACTTGGCGAAGCGCGCGCCGGCTTCGTAATACTTCGGCAGGCGATCGGGCAGTTTGTCGAGGCCGGCGGTGATCAGTTCGCCCGGGCAGTTCGGCAGCGGCTTGGTGCCTTCATCGACCTTGATGCCTGGGATCGAGCCCATCTGCTCGATGATCTTCACCAGCGGCGTGCCGTCCTTGGCCTTCTGCCAGATGGTCTCGTCATAAAGGATGACGCCCGAGATGCAGTTCTTCATCGCCTCGGCGGTGCGGAACATCAGTTCGCGATAGTCGCGACGGTTGTCCTCGGTGTTCTCGGTGGCGATGGCATCGAAGCGCTTCTTGATGGTGCCGGTCGACTCGTCGGCGGCGAGGATGCCCTTGCCATTCGCGGTCATGGCGACGGCGACTTTGTTCAGGTCAGCGAGATTCATCAGTCGTCTCCCCTCACTCTTTAAGCTCATTCCGGGGCCGCGAGTGAAACGAGCGAACCCGGAATCCAGATACAAACCGTGCCGCCGGATTCGGATCGCCGCGACGCGGCGTCCGAAACGACCGTCGGCTATTTAATGCGCAGCACCTCAACCCCCGGCAAGGCCTTGCCTTCCAGCCATTCCAGGAAGGCACCACCGGCGGCGGAAACATAGGTAAAGCGGTCGGTGACGTTCGCGGCATTGAGCGCCGCGACCGTGTCGCCGCCGCCCGCAACCGTGACCAGCTTGCCGGCCTGCGTCAGCTCGGCGGCCGCTTCGGCAACGGAAACGGTGCCCTTGTCGAACGGTTCCATTTCGAACGCGCCGAACGGGCCGTTCCACACCAGAGTCTTGGCGCGGGCCAGCATCGAGACGACGCGCTCGATGCTCCTGGGTCCGATGTCGAGCACCATGTCGGTATCGCCGACCTCGTCGATGCCGACGACGCGCGACGGCGCGTTGGCCTCGAACTTCTGCGCGACGACGACGTCGACCGGCAGCACGATGTCGCGCTTGCCGGCCTTGGCCTGTTCGAGGATCTTCTGCGCGGTCGGAACGAGATCGGCTTCGACCAGCGACTTGCCCATCTTCTTGCCTTGCGCGAGCAAGAAGGTATTCGCCATCGCTCCGCCGATGATCAGGGCGTCGACTTTGGCCAGCAGATTGCCGAGCAGTTCGAGCTTGGTCGAAATCTTGGCGCCGCCGACGATGGCGGCGAGCGGGCGCTCCGGATGATCGAGTGCGCGGGTCAGCGCCACGAGTTCTTCCTGCATGGCGCGCCCGGCGTAAGCGGGAAGTTTATGGCCGAGGCCTTCGGTCGAGGCGTGGGCGCGGTGCGCAGCCGAGAAGGCGTCGTTGACCCAGATGTCGCCGAGCTTCGCGAGCTGTTCGACGAAGGCCGGATCGTTCTTTTCCTCGCCGGCATGAAAGCGCGTGTTCTCGAGGCAGAGGATGTCGCCGGAGTGCATGGCGGCGACCGCCTTCTCGGCGGCTTCGCCGACGCAATCGGTGGCGAAGGCGACCTTGCGCTTGATGATACGGGCGACTTCCGCCGCGACCGGCTTCAGCGACTGCTTGGGATCGACGCCCTTCGGCCGGCCGAAATGCGAGAGCAGGATCACCTTGGCGCCCTTGTCGGCGAGTTCGGTGATGGCCGGGCCGATGCGTTCGATGCGGGTCGAGTCGGTGACGACGCCGTTATCGACCGGGACGTTGAGATCGACGCGCACCAGGACGCGTTTGCCTTTGACGTCGACGTGATCGAGGGTGTTGAACTGAGACATGTTGAAGGATCCGTGGCCCTCATCCTTCGAGACGCGCCGCTTACGCGGCGCTCCTCAGGATGAGGGATAAAGATTTGTGGTCCTCGTCCTGAGGAGCCGGCCACTCATGTGGCCGGCGTCTCGAAGGACGAGTTGGATCAATTACAGCAGCTTGCCCATCGCGACGGCCGTGTCGGCCATGCGGTTGGAGAAGCCCCACTCGTTGTCGTACCAGCTCATGACGCGCACGAAGGTGCCGTTCATGACCTTGGTCTGGTCCATGTGGAACGTGGACGAGTGCGGATCGTGGTTGAAGTCGATCGAGACGTTCGGATGCGTGGTGTAGCCGAGGATGCCCTTGAGCTGCTGCTCCGAGGCAGTCTTGATCGCGGCGTTGATCTCCTCCTTCGAGGTCGCCTTCTTGGCGACGATCTTGAAGTCGATGACCGAGACGTTCGGCGTCGGCACGCGGATCGACACGCCGTCGAGCTTGCCATTGAGTTCGGGCAGCACCAGGCCGACCGCCTTGGCGGCGCCGGTGGTGGTCGGGATCATCGACAGCGCCGCGGCGCGGGCGCGATAGAGATCCTTGTGCATGGTGTCGAGGGTCGGCTGGTCGCCGGTATAGGCGTGGATCGTCGTCATGAAGCCGGTCTCGATGCCGACCGTGTCATGCAGGACCTTGGCGACCGGCGCCAGGCAGTTCGTGGTGCACGACGCGTTCGAGACGACGAGATGATCCTTGGTGAGCTTGTCGTGGTTGACGCCGTAGACGACCGTCAGATCGGCGCCGTCGGCCGGGGCCGAGACGAGGACGCGCTTGGCGCCGGCGGTCAGGTGGGCCGAGGCCTTGTCCTTGGCGGTGAAGATGCCGGTGCATTCCAGCGCGATGTCGATGCCGAGGTCCTTCCACGGCAGCTTGGACGGATCGCGCTCGGCGGTGATCTTGATCGGCCTGAGGCCGGCGATGGTGATGCTGTCGCCGTTGACGGTGACTTCCTTCGGGAAACGGCCGTGCACTGAATCGTAGCGCAGCAGATGGGCGTTGGTCTCCACCGGACCCAGGTCGTTGGCGGCAACCACTTCGATGTCCTTGCGGCCGCTTTCGGCGATGGCGCGCAGGACGTTGCGGCCGATGCGGCCAAAACCATTGATGGCAACGCGGATAGTCATTCTATGTCGCTCCCGGTCAGATAGGTTTCGCTGTCATGCCCCGCGCGAGGCGCAGCATCCAGTTATCCCATGCCGAAAATGTGGCCTGATCTTCACTGGATCGCCCGCTTTCGCGGGCGATGACACCGTTTCAGGTGTTAGTTCTGCAGTTTCTTCATCGCCGCGTCGGCGACTGCCTCTGCGGTAATGCCGAATTTCTTGTAGAGTTCCTTGTAGGGCGCGCTGGCGCCGAAACCGGTCATGCCGACGAAGGCGCCGTCCGAGCCGATGATGGCATCCCAGCCCTGGCGCACAGCGGCTTCTACGCCGATCTTCACCCGCGCATCGCCGAGGATGGCGCGGCGCTTGGCCTCAGGCTGCGCGGCGAACAATTCGAAGCACGGCACCGAGACGACGCGGGCGGCAATGCCCTTGGCGGCGAGGAGCTTGGCGCCCTCGACGGCGATCGCCACTTCCGAGCCGGTAGCAAAGATCGACACCTGAGCCTTGCCGTCAGCGGCGTGAATTTCGTAGGCACCGGCGGCGCAGCGGTTGGCGCCGAGGAAGTCCTTCGACAACTGCGGCAGGTTCTGGCGAGTCAGCGCCAGCACGCTCGGGCCGTGGGCGTTCTCGAGCGCGAGCTGCCAGCATTCCACGGTCTCGACCGCATCGGCCGGGCGGAACACGTGCATGTTCGGGATCGCGCGCAGCGCGGCGAGATGCTCGACCGGCTGATGCGTCGGGCCGTCCTCGCCGAGGCCGATCGAGTCATGGGTCATGACGTGGATGGCGCGCGTGCCCATCAGCGCCGCAAGACGCATCGCCGGGCGGGCGTAATCGGAGAACACCAGGAACGTACCGGAGTAGGGGATGATGCCGCCGTGCAGCGTCATGCCGTTCATGGCCGCGGCCATGCCGTGCTCGCGGATGCCGTAATTGATGAAACGGCCGGAGAAGTCGGAGGCGTTCATCGCCTTCATCGACTTGGTGCGCGTGTTGTTCGAGCCGGTGAGATCGGCCGAGCCGCCGACCATGGCCGGCACCGCGGGAACGAGGCTTTCAAGCGCGAATTCGGAGGCCGAGCGCGTCGCGATTTCCTTCGGCGTCGCGTTGAGGCTTTCCTTGACCGCCTTCACGGCGGCATCGAGCGCGGCCTTCGGCAGTTCGCCCTTCATGCGCGCGTCAAAGTCGGCGCGCTTGGCGCCGTCGAGCGTGGCGAAGCGCTTGTCCCAGTCGGCATGCGCCGGTTTCGAGCGCTCGCCGGCCTTGCGCCACTGGCTCAGGACGTCGGCGGGGATTTCGAACGGCGGCGAGGTCCACTTCAGCGCCTCGCGCGTGCCCTTGATGTCGTCGGCGCCGAGCGGCGAGCCGTGCGAGGAGGACTTTCCGGCCTTGGTCGGCGAGCCGAAGCCGATGGTGGTGCGGCAGGCGATCATCACCGGACGGTCGGAGGATTGCGCCTTGGTCAGCGCCTCGGCGATCGCCTTGTGATCGTGGCCGTCGATGCGCCACGACGCCCAGCCGCAGGCCTCGAAACGCTTCACCTGATCGACCGAGTCGGCCAGCGTCAGCGGGCCGTCGATCGAGATACCGTTGTCGTCGAACAGCACGATGAGCTTGTTGAGTTTCAGATGGCCGGCGAGCGCGATGGCCTCGTGGCTGATGCCTTCCATCAGGTCGCCGTCGGAGGCGAGCACGTAGGTCTTGTGATCGACAATGCCGGCGCCGTATTCGGCGGCGAGATGCCGCTCGGCGATCGCCATGCCGACCGCGGTGGCGAGACCCTGGCCGAGCGGGCCGGTGGTGGTCTCGACGCCTTCGGTGATGAAGTTTTCCGGATGGCCCGGCGTCTTCGAACCGAGCTGGCGGAAGCGCTTGATGTCGTCGATCGTCACCGACGAATAGCCGGTGAGATACAAGAGCGCGTACATCAGCATCGAGCCGTGGCCGGCGGACAGCACGAAGCGGTCGCGGTCGGCCCAGTTCGGCGCGGCGGGGTCGAATTTCAGGAACTGGGTGAAGAGGACGGTCGCGACGTCCGCAGCGCCCATTGGCAGGCCGGGATGTCCGGAATTGGCCTGCTGGACGGCGTCCATGGCCAGCGCCCGGATGGCGTTGGCCAGCGGCGACGTGGCGCCAATCGGTTGCACGGGACGCTCGGGATGCGTCACGGCGGCGGTCGATGCGGATGCTGACATGAAAAACGGCCTGTTTTGCGAGGTTCGCATAGCACGGTGCGCCTTTGAGTCAATGTGACGGACAGGGCCGGCTTGCGCCGTGCACAGGCAGGCTAAAACTCCGGGGCATATCGGCCGCCGCACGTTGACGGGCCGCTCGCCCAGCCCGTAAGCTTCCCGATCTAAATAATTGCCCCGCAAGCATTTTCGGGCGGTGGTCGGGATGACGGCAGCGATAGGATCGCGTGATTTCAGGGCGCAGGACGACAACCAGCCGGCAACGCCGGCTCCGGCGGGCGCGCGGGTGAGCGGCGAGGGCGCGCTTGACACTGCGGTCAAGCGGCTGGCGCGGGCGCTCGATGCGCTGGATGCCGCCGTCGAGCGGCGCCGCGAAGCCGACCGCAACGAGGATACTCTGGCGGCGCAGGTGCAGATGCTCGGCGTCGATCGGGCGCGGCTGGCCGATCAGCTCGACGGCGAAGCGGCGCTGGCGCGCCAGCTCCGGGAAGCCAGCCGCGACGTCGGCGAGCGGCTCGACAAGGCGATCGGCGAAATCCAGGCGCTGCTCGGTGAGGATCGGTAACCGATGGGCACGGTGAACGCGACCATTGCCGGCCGGCAGTTCCGTCTCGCTTGCGAGGACGGACAGGAAGAGCATCTGCAGGGGCTGGCCCACGACATCGACCAGCGCATCATCAACCTGCGCGCCCGCTTCGGCGAGATCGGCGACACGCGGCTCACGGTGATGGCGGCGCTGATGGTGGCCGACGAACTGGAAGAGGCCGCGCGCAAGTCGCGCCGCCTTGAGGACGAGATCGCGGCGCTCAAGGATGCGCGCGTCGTCGCCGCCGACCGCGCCAAGGCGGCATCCGATGCCGTGGTCGGCGCCTTCAATTCGGCGGCCGAGCGGCTCGAGGGCATCACCCGCAAGCTCAACCAGACGTTGCCGGCGGGGCACGGCGTCGGCATCGGCTGATCACCGATTTGTTCATTTGAGACTGTTAATCTGCGATAAGTATTTTCTTTCTAGTTTGTTGGGCGTCGCCGAACCACCGCCGATTCGAGAGCCCGCGCGCCATGAATTGCACCTGTTTCCTGGTCAAGCCCGGCCACAATGAGGGCTGGTTGATCGAGGGCGGGCGGCGCGACATGGGGCCGTATCACTCCCGCGATCTCGCCCTCCAGGTCGCCGTGTCCGAATGCCTGGCGATGCGGCGCGCCGGACGGCCGGCGCGGGTCCGCGTCGACGACCGCGATGGCGAAGCGATCGTCAAACGATGCCTGTGCGCGAGTTTCGGCCGCTAGCGTGAACCGGGCCGAGCTACTACATTGATCTGGCGGGGCTGCGAGGTGCGTGGGGGATACATTCCCCGGGGCCTTACGATCCTCAAGGGAGCTGTCCCTGGCCAGACCCGTGGGTTTGGTCACATGGCGCCCACCTACTTATGTAGGTTCCCGGGATCACACTCTCACGGCCGTTGCGGCTCCGCACTTATCTCGATTGGCCGGTTTTGACTCAAGACGACATCAGCAAGCGGAAAGCAGCGCTGCGCGACAGCGTGCTGGCACAGCGCGACGCCATGCCGGCGCCGGAGCGCCAGGCCGCCGCCGAGGCGCTCGCCGCGCGCGGCCTTCCGCGCGACGTCAAACCGGGCCTGATCGTCTCCGGCTTCATGCCGATGAAGACCGAGATCAATCCCTTGCCGCTGATGCGCAGGCTCGCGGGCGAGGGCGCCACGCTGGCGCTGCCCTGCATCGACGCGCGCGGCAAGCCGCTGATCATGCGCGCCTACGCTTTCGGCGACGAACTGAAGTCCGGTCAGTGGGGCATTCGCGAGCCGGTGCCCACGGCGCCGGAAGTGAAGCCCGACATCCTGCTCGTGCCGCTGGCCTGTTTCGACCGTTCCGGCCAACGCATCGGCTACGGCGCCGGATACTACGATCGGACCATTGCGAAGCTGCGCGCGTTCAAGCCAATCACGACCATCGGCATCGCCTTCGCCATGCAGGAAATACAGCAGGTGCCGGCGACGGAGCACGACGAGCGGCTCGACTTCGTGCTAACGGAAAAAGAGATCATCGCGTTCTGAAAGCAGGCTGATGCGGATTCTGTTTATTGGTGACATTGTTGGCCGTTCCGGCCGCGCCATCGTGCTCGACAGACTGCCGGGACTGGTCAGGGACTGGAAACTCGATCTCGTCGTCATCAATGGCGAGAATGCCGCCGGCGGCTTCGGCATCACCGAGACGATCTACAATGAACTGATCGACGCCGGTGCCGATGCGGTCACGCTCGGCAATCACTCGTGGGATCAACGCGAGGCGCTGGTGTTCATCGAGCGCGCGCCGCGGCTCATTCGTCCCGTGAATTATCCGAAGGGTACGCCCGGGCGCGGCGCCGCATTGGTTGAAGCCAAGAACGGCCAGCGCGCGCTGGTCGTCAACGCGATGGGCCGCATCTTCATGGACCCGCTCGACGATCCGTTCGCCGCAGTCGAGCGCGAACTTGCCGCCTGTCCGCTGCGCGAGGGCGCCGACGCCGTGATCGTCGACATGCATTGCGAAGCTTCGAGCGAGAAGCAGGCGATGGGCTATTTTTGCGACGGCCGCGCTTCGCTGGTCGTCGGCACCCATACGCATGTGCCGACCGCCGACCACCGCGTTCTGCCGGGCGGCACCGCCTACATGACCGATGCCGGCATGACCGGCGATTACGATACCGTCATTGGCATGACCAAGGACGAGCCGCTCAACCGCTTCCTGCGCAAGATCCCGACCGCGAAGTTCGAGCCGGGCGCGGGGCCGGCGACCTTGTCCGGTATCGCGGTGGAAACCGACGACAAGACCGGGCTGGCGAAGAAGGTATCGCCGGTGCGGCTCGGCGGGCTGCTCGACCAGGTCACCCCGGCCTTCTGGGCTTAACCACTCGTTAACCATGATCGCTGTCTGTTGGGCGTTGAACCCGCGCGTCCTGGCGCGCGTCCGGCGACCCTTGGGCAGGCGGCATGGCTCTTCACGTCAACGCGAATTTGGCGCTCAGGCTCGTCCCCGACGACGCGCGGCGGCCGGATGCGCCATCGAAGCTCGATCCGCGGGCGCAACTTGCCGCGCAATTCATTCCGGCGGGCGCCCGCATCCTCGATCTCGGCGGCGGTGGCGGCGACACCTTGCGCGATATGGTGCCGTTCGGCTGTTCGTATGAAGCGGTCGATCGTCTCGCCCATGACAAGGGCTCGCTGATCCACGATCTGACCGGCGCCGAATTCCCGACCAAGGCGGCGACCGAGTGCGACATCGTCGTCATGCTTGGCGTCCTCGAGAAGATCGCCGACCTCGAAGCGCTGTTCACGCATCTGCGGTTCTGCGCCCGCGATGTCATCCTGAGCTATGGCCCGACCAATCTGGTCGGCGGCGAAGAGCGCGCGGCCCGAGGCTTCGTCAATCACCTGGGCTATGCTGATCTGATCACCCTGTTCGACCGCTATGGCTTCCGCGTCGAATGCACCGCGCCCGTGAGCGATTGCGAGATGCTGATGCGGCTGACGCCGTCGGGCCGCGTCGCGCCGGTGATGCCGTGCAACGTCGCGGTGGTGTCGGACAGCGACGCCGGCAATTTCGGCGATCGCCTCGGCCTCTCGATGATCAACGCCGTGCTGCCGGGCGAAGCCCGTGTCCACCATTTGACGTTCAGCACCCTGCGCGAGCGGATGAGTGAGGCTCGCGACGATTATGACCTCGTCGTCGTCGGCGTCGGCAATGCGATGTTCCAGCCCCTGATCGGCGACGACATCGTCCGCATTCTGGAACGGACGAAATCCGCCATCGGCATCTTCGGCACCGCCTATCGCGAACTGATCCCGCGGGCCATGATCGACCGCGTCATCGACCGCCTCGATCTCTGGTACGCGCCCTACGAGGACGACGTCCGGATCTACGGCCGCGGCCGCTCCAACGCCGTCCATCTCGGCGACTGGCTGATCGAGCAGTTTCCGCTGACCGAGGCGAGCCTCGACCAGCCGCTGCAGATCGGCGCCGACATCGGCGCGGAGCTGGCGCTCGACCGCACCATCCAGATCATCCAGCGCCACAAACGAGTGCATTCGGCGCGGCTGCACCCTTTGCTATGCGCGCTCACCGCCGCCGAGTACGCGGCCTTCAGCGAGGAGCCGTCGGGTCGGATGCCGGGCATCGTCTCCGGCAAGTTCCGCTCGATGCTCATCGACATCTTCGGCCGGACCTATCCCGAGCAGCAGTTCTTCATGGTCGATCGGGACGCGGTCGCCCGGTACAAGGCCCGCGTTCACGACAATGTCGCGACGATGCGCGAGCGCGTCGCGGCGATGCTGCGCAACGTGGCGGTGGCTTCCTAGCCCGTTATTCCGGGGTGTCGTGAAGCCTTTCAGGTACGTCCCGGAATGACAGGTTCAGAGTTTATTTTCTCCGTCCGCCGGACTATATAGCGCCCACCAATCCAACCCTTTCAGAACGCGCAAGATAAAGAGCCATGGCTGGTCATTCGCAATTCAAGAACATCATGCACCGCAAGGGGAAGCAGGACAAAGTCCGCTCCAAGGTGTTCGGCAAGCTCGCGCGCGAAATCACGGTGGCGGCCAAGCTCGGCCTGCCGGACCCGGCCTTCAATCCCCGGCTGCGCCTCGCGGTCCTTGCCGCTCGCGCCGAGAACATGCCGAAGGACAATATCGAGCGCGCCATCAAGAAGGCCTCCGGCTCCGACCAGGAGAACTATTCGGAGATCCGCTACGAGGGCTATGCCCCGGGTGGCGTCGCCGTCATCGTCGAAACGCTGACCGACAACACCAACCGCACCGCCGGTGACGTCCGTTCGATCTTCACCAAGGCCGGCGGCAACCTCGCCACCACCGGCGCGGTGTCCTTCATGTTCGACCATATCGGGGTCGTCGAATACGACGCCGACAAGGCCTCGCCCGACGCCATGCTGGAGGCGGCAATCGAGGCCGGCGCCGAGGACGTGATCTCGGACGAGACCGGGCACCAGATCGTCACCCAGCTCGACACCCTCAACGAGGTGACCAAGGCGCTGGAAGCCAAGTTCGGCGAGCCGCGCAAGAGCGGCATGGTCTGGAGGCCGCAGAACACCGTGGCCGTCGACGACGAGGCCGGCGAGAAGATCGTCAGGCTGGTCGAGGCGCTGGAAGAAAGCGATGACGTGCAGAACGTGTACGCCAACTTCGAGCTGTCCGAAGCGCTGATGCAGAAAATGAGCGCCTGATCGCCGTTCCGGGTTTGCGCTTTTAGCGCGCCCCGGAATCACAGCGCTCAGCCAGTTTCTTTTTTACGGCGAATTTGCCTTGACGCTTCTGCGTCGCTCGTCCAATGGAAGGCGCGCGCCAGTGGCCGCGCAAACCTATCGTCAATCGCAGAGATCCCGACAACCATGCCAAACGATGGCCCTAGTATCGGCCTGTACTCGGCGTTCGAGGCTCTAGCGCTTTTGGCGTGACGCACCTCGGCCGGCCGACGATGGCCGTCCTTGAAGGTGCGCTATGGAAACCAACACCCTTCTTCACGAGACCAATCTGCCGCCGGCGGCGCTGGCGCAGGCCATGCTCAAGCAGCATGTCGCCGATAACGCCGAAACGCTGAACAATCTCGAGCTCGAACGCGCCTCGAAGGTGCTGGCGGCCTTGCCTCTCGAGCGCGCGGTCGAGGTGCTCGATCAGCCGGAATTCGTGGCGGCCGCCGAGATCATCGGCTCGCTGCCGGCGCCGACCGCTGCCGCGCTGCTCAACGCCATGTCCGCGGACCGCGCCGCCGATATCGTCCGCCTGCTGCCGGACGATACGAAGACGCTGGTTCTCTCCGTGCTCGACGATGAGACCCGCGTCGCCATCGAGCGCCTCCTGGTCTATCCGGAGGACACCGCCGGCAGCCTGATGACGACGGAGTTCGTCAGCGTGCCCTCGACCTTCACGGTCGGGCAGACCCTGGAGCACATCCGCAGCGTCGAACGCACCCGCGAAACCGTCTACGCGATCTATGTGCTCGAGCCGCACGGCAAGCGGCTCGTGCAGATGGTATCGCTCCGCCGGCTCATTTCGGCCGATCCCGCCGCGCCGATCCTGTCGGCCGCGCGCGACAACAAGCCGATCACGGTCACGCCGCAGACCGATCGCGAGGAAGTCGGCCGGCTGTTCCGCAAATACGACCTGCTGGCCGTGCCGGTGGTCGATCATTTCGGTCACGTGCTCGGCATCGTGACGGTGGACGACGCCATCGACGCCATTCTCGAGGAGAGCACCGAGGACGTGCAGCGTTTCGGCGGTATGGAAGCGATCGACAAGCCGTATCTGCAGATGGGCTTCGGCGCCATGATCAAGAAGCGCGCCGGCTGGCTGTGCGCGCTGTTCCTGAGCGAGATGCTCACCGCCAGCGCCATGCAATCGTTCGAATCCGAACTGGAAAAGGCGATCGTGCTGACGCTGTTCGTGCCGCTGATCATGAGCTCGGGCGGAAACTCGGGTTCGCAGGCGACGTCGCTGCTGATCCGCGCGCTGGCGCTGCAGGAATTGCGGCTCCGCGACTGGTGGCGCGTGGCGATGCGCGAACTTCCGACCGGCATCGTGCTCGGCGCCATTCTCGGCGTCATCGGCATGGTGCGCATCACGCTGTGGCAGCATTTCGGGCTGTACGACTACGGCCAGTACTGGCCGCTGGTGGCGCTGACCGTCGGAGTCGCGCTGGTTGGCATCGTCACCTTCGGGTCGATGGCAGGGTCGATGCTGCCGTTCATCCTGAAGCGGCTCGGCTTCGATCCGGCGAGCGCATCGGCGCCGTTCGTGGCGACGCTCGTCGATGTCACCGGCCTCGTCATCTACTTCAGCGTGGCGCTGGTGATCCTGAAGGGGACGCTGCTCTAGCTTTGTATCAGCGAAGCGCGTCGAACAGCGGCAGGCTGGCAAGCCCCGAGAACGCGATGATGACGTAAGCGAGGCGGCGATAAAGCAGATCGCTGGTGCCGTGGAACCACCAGGCACCGGCGGTCATCGCCGCCGCGAACGGCACGCCGAGGAGAATGGCGAGCGTCAGCACCTGGCCGTCGAACAGCCCGGTGAACAGGTAGGCGATGATCGACAGCGTACCTTCGAGAATGAAATAGACCATGATGTTGGCACGCACGGTTGCAGCGCTGTTCTGACCGCCAAGCCAGAATACGAGGAGCGGCGGCGCCGCGATCTGCACCGAGCCGGCGCCGAAGCCGGCCATGGCGCCGACGCCGAACGAGGCGGCGGCCGTCGGCTTGCCGTGATAGCGCCAGCCGGAGACGAGCACCGCCAGCGCGACCAGCACCAAGGCGGCGATGAACCAGCGCAGGATCAGGACATCGACATAAAGGAGCGCGGCGACGCCGAGCGGCACGAAGACCGCGCCGCCGACGGCGACGGGACCGATCTCGCGCCGCGTCGCCTGCGACCAGACCTTGAGCGCGAAGGGCAGGCTGCACAGCGTGTCGAACAGCAGCAGCGTCGGCGCCGCGACCTGCGGGCTGTACACCGCCGACATCAGCGGCATGTAGATCAGCGCCGAACCGAAACCGGTGAAGCCGCGCACCAGCCCGGCAAGCGCGGCGATGCCGAGGGCGATCAGAAATCGCGGTTCGGCGGCGGCGGCGGCAAAAGCCGGCCAGAAGGGCAGATCGGACATGAGGAATTCCCGGCAGGACCGCCTCTTTAGCAGGCCGGGCCGGCGGGGGCGACCCGCCTTCTGGTCCGCAACGTCCGCGGGGGCTATCAACGGGGCATGGCCAGTCAGGCGATTCGCATTCTCGGCATCGATCCCGGCCTCCGCCGCACCGGCTGGGGGCTGATCGAGACCATCGGCAACCGGCTCGTTCACGTCGCCTGCGGTTCGGTCGAGACCTCGGAGCGTGCCGATCTCGGCGCGCGGCTGGTGGCGCTGCATGACGGGCTCGCCGCCGTGATCGAGCGTTACGCGCCGCAGGAAGCGGCGGTGGAGCAGACCTTCGTCAACGCCAATGGCGCCTCGACCCTGAAGCTCGGCCAGGCGCGCGGCATCGCCATGCTGGTGCCGGCGCGCGCCGGCCTGTCGGTCGCCGAATATGCGCCGAACCTGATCAAGAAGACGGTGGTCGGCGCCGGCCATGCCGAGAAGGCGCAGATCCGCCTGATGATCGGCGTGCTCCTGCCCAAGGCGGACCCGCAGAGCGAGGACGCCGCCGACGCGCTCGCCATCGCCGTCTGCCATGCGCATCACCGCGCCAGCATTGTCATGAAGTTGAAGGTGCAAATGAAGGCTGTCGGGCGATGATCGGCAAGCTCAAGGGCATCATCGACTCCTACGGCGAGGATTACGTCATCCTCGACGTCAATGGCGTCGGCTATCAGGTGCATTGCGCGGCGCGCACGCTCACCGCGCTGCCGGCGCCGGGCGAAGCGGCAACGCTGGCCATTGAAACCTATGTGCGCGAGGACCAGATCAAGCTCTTCGGCTTCACGAGCGATGCCGAGCGCGAGTGGTTCCGACTGCTGCAGACGGTGCAGGGCGTCGGCGCCAAGGTGGCGCTGTCGGTGCTCTCGACGCTGAAAGTGAATGAACTCGCCAATGCCATCGCCATGCGCGACAAGGCATCGGTGGCGCGCACGCCGGGCGTCGGCAACAAGGTGGCGGAACGCATCGTGTCGGAACTGAAGGACAAGGTGCCGGCTTTCGCCGATGTCGATTTCGGCGCCGCGCAGGTGGCCGGCGCGGTCGATGAACGACGCGCGCCGAAGCCGGTGCTCGACGCGGTGTCGGCGCTGGTCAATCTCGGCTACGGCCAGCCGCAGGCGGCGACCGCCATCGCCGCGGCGTCGCGTGCGCTGGGCGAGGGCGCCGAGACCGCGGCGCTGATCCGGCAGGGCCTCAAGGAACTGGCAAAGTGATAGACTGATCGAATGAAGCTGACCGACAAGGACAAGGAACTGATCGCCGCCGCCACCAAGGCGATCAAGCAGCGCTATCGCAACGACTGGCAGGAGGTCGGCGCCGCCCTGCGCACGCGCGACGGCCGCGTCATCGTTGGCGTCAATCTCGATGCCTATGTCGGACGCGGCGCGGTCTGCGCCGAGGCGGTGGCGATCGGGACCGCACTCACCGACAAGGGCGATCAGGGCATCGAGACCATCGTCGCGGTGCGCCATCCCAAGCCCGGCGAGCCGGGCGATATCGCGGTGGTGTCGCCGTGCGGCGCGTGCCGCGAACTCATCCACGATTACGACGCCAAGGCGCGCGTCATCGTGCCGAACGGCAAGCAGGGCCCGGAAGTGACGACCATCGGCGACCTGCTGCCGAACAAATATCGGCGGGGAATGACGTGACCACCGCCCCCAAGCGTCTCGTCACAGCCGACAAACGCGACGACGATTTCGACTCGTCGATCCGGCCGCAGAAGCTGGCCGAGTTCGTCGGTCAGGAGAAGGCGCGCGCCAACCTGTCGGTGTTCATCGAGGCCGCCAAGGCGCGCGGCGAGGCGCTCGATCATGTGTTGTTCGTCGGCCCGCCGGGTCTCGGCAAGACCACTTTGGCGCAGATCGTGGCGCGCGAACTCGGCGTCAATTTTCGCGCCACGTCGGGCCCGGTCATTGCCAAGGCCGGTGACCTCGCGGCGCTGCTAACCAATCTCGAACCGCGCGACGTGCTGTTCATCGACGAGATTCACCGCCTCAATCCGCATGTCGAGGAAATCCTCTATCCGGCGATGGAGGACTTTCAGCTCGACCTCATCATCGGCGAGGGCCCGGCGGCGCGGTCGGTGAAGATCGATCTGGCGCCGTTCACTTTGGTCGGCGCGACGACGCGCGCCGGCCTGCTGACCAATCCGCTGCGCGACCGCTTCGGCATTCCGATCCGCCTCAACTTCTATACCGAGGCCGAGCTCGAGCAGATCGTGGCGCGCGGCGCCCGCGTGCTCGGCCTGCCGATGACGCCGGACGGTGCCAACGAAATCGCCAAGCGCGCGCGCGGCACGCCGCGCATCGCCGGGCGCCTGCTGCGCCGCGTCCGCGACTTCGCCCATGTCGATGGCGACAAGGCCGTCGATCGCGCGATCGCCGACAAGGCGCTGTCGGCGCTCGAAGTGGATGCCAGCGGCCTCGACGCCATGGACCGGCGCTATCTCAAGATGATCGCCGAGAACTACGCCGGCGGCCCGGTCGGCATCGAGACCATCGCCGCGGCCCTGTCGGAGCCGCGCGACGCCATCGAGGACATCATCGAGCCTTATCTGATCCAGAAGGGCTTCATCCAGCGCACGCCGCGCGGCCGATTGCTGACCGGCGCGGCGTTCAAGCATCTTGGCATGGCCGAGCCCAAGCGCGACCCGAGCCAGTTCGGGTTGTTCGCCGGAGAAGAGGATGACTGACGGCATCATCAGGATTGTTGCCGCGGTGATCCGCGATGGCGGCGGCCGCATGCTGCTGGTGCGCAAGCGCGGCACATCGGCCTTCATGCAGCCCGGCGGCAAGCCGGACGCGGGCGAGGACAATCTGACGGCGCTGGCGCGCGAACTCCACGAAGAGCTCGGCTGCCGCGTTCATCCGGACAGCGCGCAATCGCTGGGCGTGTTCGAATGCGTGGCGGCGAACGAGCCGGGTTTCCGCGTCCACGCCTCCGTCTATTCCATCGAAGTCGATGGCGCCATCGAAGCGCGGGCCGAGATCGACGAGGTGCTCTGGGTCGATCCGCGCGCGTTGCCCAACCTGCCGTTGGCGCCACTCACTCGCGACCACATCATGCCGCTGACGAGACTGTCATGAGCCCTCCCCACGCAATCGACGGAACCGTCACCGACGGCCTGCATCACCAGCAGATCCGGGTTTACTACGAGGACACCGATTTTTCCGGCGTCGTCTATCACGCCAGCTATCTGCGCTTCATGGAGCGCGGCCGCACAAATTATCTGCGTTTGCTCGGGGCCGATCACCGCGCGCTGTTCGAAGAAACGGAAAAGGAAGCGCCGGGTTTCGCTTTCGTCGTGCGGCAGATGAAGATCGACTTCAAGCGGCCTGCGAAGATGGACGATCTGCTCGACCTCTATACGCGACCGAAGGAAGTGAAGGGCGCCTCGATCACGCTGCATCAGCAGGTCAAACGCGGCGACGAATTGCTGGTCGAAGCCGACGTGCAGGTCGCCTTTGTCTCCGGCGGCCGGGCCAAGCCGATCCCGAAGCCGTTGCGCATCGCCATGAAGGCCGACCAGGACGCGGTCGCGCCGGCCACGTCGTGACGCAGCCGGCGCGAGAAGTCGCGTGACGTCAGGCGGCCTGATGCCGGGCCTGCTCGGCCTTGTAGAGCGCCAGCTCTTCCTTGAACGCCCTGGCAATGCTTGGGCGGGTCTGCATGCGCGCCTGGTAGGCTGAGATCGCCGGCCATGGTGCCAGATCTACCGGAGTCGCCATGCTCCAGTTCAGCACGGTGTAGAGATAGGCGTCGGCGACCGTGAAACGGTCGAGCAGAAATTCGCGGCCGATCAGATAATTGTTGAGATAGGCCAGCCGCGATTTGCCTTTTTCCAGGGCGTGCCGCTTGGCGTCGTCGTTCAATGCCTTCTCGAACAGCGGAATGAACAGCGCCTTGTGCAACTCGGTGCCGATGAAGCACAGCCATTGCTGCAACTTGGCGCGCTCCAGGTCGTCGCGCGCCGCCATCTGCGCGTCGGGATAACGCGAGGCGATGTATTGCAGGATCGCGGCGTTCTCGGTGAGGATCGAACCGTCGTCGAGTCGGATCAGCGGCACCATGCCGAGCGGATAAATCGACAGGAAATCCTCGCCGTCGGAAGTCTTCTTGGTTGTGGGATCGACCTCGGTGAACTGCGCATCGGCCTTGGCTTCGTAAAGGGCGATGCGGCTGGCGAGCGAGCAGGCAAGGGGCGAGAAGTACAGTTCCAACGATCCATTCATGGGCGTCTCCCGGTTTGATATTTGTACTGTCTCGCACTAAATTAGAGACGTCAAGGATTAATTGCGAAATGGTACAAAAACAGGCGAAGCGCCGAGCCAAGATACCGGCGGCAGCGGATCAGGCGGCGGAGCCGCGCCGGCGTGGCCGGCCGCGTGCATACGACCCGGAAACGGCGCTCGCTGCCGCAGCCGAGATCTTCTGGAATAAGGGCTATGACGGCACGTCGCTCGACGATCTGGCCGCCGCGACCGGCATGAACCGGCCGAGTCTCTACGCCGCCTTCGGCGACAAGCAGACGCTCTATCTGAAAACGCTGGCGCGCTATCGCGAGGAGGCGCGCATAGGGTCGGTGGGGCTTCTCGAGGACGATCCGCCGCTGCGCGTCTTCCTCAAGCGCTTCTACAAGGGCGCGCTCAATCTCTACATCACGCGCGATGGCAATGCCCGCGGCTGCTACACCGTCGGCACGGCGGCAACCCAGGCCGTTGCGGATCCGAAAGTGCGGGCCTTCCTCGTCGAAAGCATCCGCGGCACCGACGAGTTTCTCGCCGAGATCATCGCGAAGGCCCGTGACAGAGGCGAACTGCCGCGCTCGGCCGATCCGCACGCGCTGGCGCAGCTTGCCAGCGGCACTCTGCATACGCTCGCCGTGCGCGCGCGCGCCGGCGTGCCGCGCAAGGAGCTCGATGCGCTGGCTGCCGTCACGGTCAGCACGATCTGCGGCCCGGAGCACTGATTCTGCCGGCTTGACAATTCATTGTACCGATCGGTACAGACAGAGGCTCAGTGAATTCTCACGGAGTACTCGTCATGCCGCGCCCGCCACTTCCGCCATTTACGTTGGAGACCGCTCGCCAGAAAGTGCGTATGGCGGAGGACGCGTGGAACAGCCGCGATCCCGAACGCGTATCGCTCGCATATACCGAAGACAGCACCTGGCGGAATCGCTCGGAGTTTCTCCAGGGCCGCGCCGCCATCGTCGCCTTCCTCACGCGGAAGTGGGAGAAGGAGAAAGACTACCGTTTGGTCAAGGATCTGTGGGCGTTTCACGACCGTTTCATCGCCGTGCGATTTCAGTATGAGTGGCACGACAGCAAAGGCGACTGGTTCCGCTCCTACGGTAACGAGCAGTGGGAATTCGACGGCGAGGGCCTGATGCGCCGTCGTGAGGCGAGCATCAACGATGTGCCGATTGCGCCGGGCGATCGTCGCTTCCACTGGACCGCGCCGGGGCCGCGCCCGGCCGAGGTGCCCGGTCTGTCGGGAGAGCCATTCTGAAACGCGCGAAGCCTGTCGCAAGCTCACCCCGCGCAGCGTTGCTGCCTCAGCTCGGCGAAGTGTTTCGCACCCATGGCTATGAAGGTGCGAGCCTGACGCTCATCACCGCGGCGACCGGGCTCGGCAAAGGCAGCCTTTACCATCTGTTCCCCGGCGGCAAGGCGCAGATGGCAAAGGAGGTGCTCGCCGAGATCGACCAATGGTTCGAGCGCGAGGTGTTTGCACCGCTGCGCGACAGCGCCGACGCACAAGCCGGCATCGGGCAGATGTTCAAGGCCACCGACGTCTACTTTCGCTCGGGCCGGCGCGTGTGTCTGGTCGGCGTCTTCGCGCTGGGCGCCGCGCGCGATGAGTTCGCCGACGCCGTGCACGGCTATTTCGATCGCTGGCGCGAGGCGCTGGCCTCGGCGCTGGAACGTGCCGGCCATGCGCGCGGCGAAGCGAAGGAATTGTCAGAGGATATTGTGGCTGGCATCCAGGGCGCGCTGGTGCTGGCCCGCGCCGCCGACGACCCGAAGGTGTTCAGTCGCACGCTCGCAAGGCTGAAGCGGCGCGCGGGAGGCCGATAACGCCTGAGGATCGCGGTAGAAACCGGGTGGCGGACTCGGCCCGGCAGCGCCATGTTACGATTATGGATGAGCAAGCCTTCACATTGTTCGATACCGCGATCGGGACCTGCGGCGTTGCCTGGAATGCGCGCGGGCTGATCGGCGTGCAATTGCCGGAGGCGGACGCCGCGGCGACACGCCGGCGGATGGCAAAACGTTTTCCGCAAGCCCAGGAGGCCAGCCCGCCACCTTCGGTGCAGGAGGCGATCAAGGGCATCGTCGCGTTGCTCAATGGCGAGAAACGCGACCTGCGCGCCGTCGCCATCGACGACAGCGAAACGCCCGAGTTCAACGCCCGGGTTTATAAAATCGTGCGGCAGATTCCGCCTGGCGAGACGCTGACCTATGGCGAGGTCGCCGAGCGCCTCGGCGACAAGACGCTGGCCCGCGCCGTCGGCCAGGCGATGGGGCAGAACCCGTGTCCCGTCGTCATGCCGTGCCATCGCGTCATGGCGGCAAGCGACCGCAGTGGTGCGAAGACCGGCGGCTTCTCGGCCCCCGGCGGCGTGGTGACCAAGCTCAAGCTGCTGACCATCGAGGGCGCGCAGCCGGGCGGCCCGACCTTGTTCGACACGCTGCCGCTCGCGGTGCGCCGCTAGGTGGCGCGAGCCGCGCCGATCTTCCACGTCAGCCTGTCGCCCGGGCCATAGGCGGCGGCGAACAGCAGGCCGGCCATAAACGTGAAGTGATCGACGAAGAAGCCGAACTCGGCCTGATTGCCGGCCCAGTGCGAGGGCCCATGAAAGGCGAAGCCGAGGAAGATCACGTAGGCCGCCGCGAGATAGGACGCATAGGAAAAGAACGCGCCGGTAAGGAACGCCAGCGCAAGCGCGACTTCGAAGAACGCGGCGAGCCAGGCCAGCACCATCGGCATCGGAAAGCCCGCACCCGCGATGTAATTGGCCGTCGTTGCCATATCCATGAACTTAAAAACGAATGCCATGACGAAGACCGCGCCGAAAATCAGCCGCGCGACCAGAATCGAGATTGTGACTGCCATAGAGGTTTCTCCTCCGTTCCATGGGCGTGCCGCATTGAGCGATCGTCCTGACCGATATACCGCACCGGCCATCGACGGGCCCACCCGATTCATGTAAAGGCCCTTCACATGAGGGCATCCTGCGCATGAGGTGGACCAAACACGACCGCGACGGCTCGTCCGGCGGCGATGGCCCGCGCGGCTACCATCACGGCAACCTGAAAGAGGCGCTGGTCCGCGCCGCCCTGGAACTCATCGCCGAAAAGGGCCCCGGCGGCTTCACCTTCGCCGACGCGGCGCGCTGGGCCGGCGTATCGCCGGCGGCGCCTTATCGTCACTTCAAGGGCCGCGAGGAACTCATCGCGGACGTGGCGCGGCGCGGCTTCGAGTTGTTCACCGAGGCGCTGACGAAGGCCTGGGACGAGGGCAAGCCGGATCCGCTGGCGGCGCTCACCCGGCTCGGCAAGGCCTATCTCGATTTCGCCCGCGACATGCCGGCCTATTACTCGGCGATGTTCGAGGCCGGTGTGCCGGCCGACGCCGATCCGCAATTGCGCGCAGCGGGCGAGACCGCATTCGGCGTGTTGCGCGGTGCGGCCGAGCGGCTGGTGGCGTCGGTCCCGGCAACGGAGCGGCCGCCGGCCTTGATGGTGGCGTTGCACATCTGGTCGATGACGCACGGCATCGCTTCGCTGTTCGGGCGTGGCGACCGGGCGCGACGCACGCTGCCCATGGCACCGGACGAACTGCTCGAGGCCGAGGTGCTGATCTATCTACGCGGCCTCGGGCTGACGCGCTGATCTTCTAAATATGAAAAATAGGCCGGGGCGGTGTCGCGGCTGATCAAAACACCTGCCGGCGTCGCCGCCGGCAGGTGCTTCTAAATCGTCATCAGCCTTTCAGGATTGCTTTCACCGTGTCGGCCAGCGACGTCGTCGGCTTGCCGGTGAGCTTCGACAAGGTCTTGCTGTCGTCGAACAAGGCACCCTGGGAAATCGGCACTTCCCAGCCGGCGATCATCTTGGCGAAGCCCTCAGGCACGCCATGGCTCGTCAGGCCCTTGGCGTAATCGGCGACGCTGACGTTGGTGTAGGGGGTCGACTTGCCGGTCTGCCGCGAGATTTCCGCGGCGAGATCGCTCAAAGTGAACGGCGTATCGGCGGCCAGCTCGTAGGTTTTGTTGTCGTGGCCGGGCGTCGTCAGCACCGCGACCGCCGCGGCGGCATAGTCGGCGCGCGCCGTGGCCGAGATCTTGCCATTGCCGGCCGCGCCGTAGAGCGCGCCGCCCGCGACCGCACCGGCAATGCCGGCGGCGTAGTTCTCGGTGTACCAGCCGTTGCGCAGGAATACGTAAGCAATGCCGGAGGCCTTGATGGCGGCTTCGGTGGCGCGATGTTCGGCGGCGAGATCGATCGTGGAAGAGTCGGCGTGCAGGATGCTCGTATAGACGATGCGCTTCACGCCGGCCTTTTTCGCGGCATCGACGATCGCCTTGTGCTGCGCTTCGCGCTGGCCGACTTCGCTCGACGAGATCAGCAGCAGCGTATCGATGCCGGGCAGGGCGGCGGCGAGGGTCGCTGGCTTGGCGTAATCGGCTTCGCGAGCGGCGACGCCGAGGTCGGCGGCCTTGGCCGGCGAGCGGACCAGCGCGACGATGTCGCTCGCTGGTACTTTGCTTTTGAGCTGGCTGACGACGAGGCGGCCGAGTTGGCCGGTCGCGCCGGTAATGCCGATAGTCATGGGTTGATCTCCTGGGGCGGTTGCGATGGCACCGAGATAGACCGCTTGATTATTTTTAGTAAGTACATACAATAATGTTAGTATCGAAATTCGGCCGAAACGGAATCGGGCCAATGGCGGATAACGAGAATTCAGATCTGGACGCGCCGGTGCCACTGTCCGAGCAATTGATGCGGGGCGACGTCCTCGCCGCCAATTGCCCGTCGCGCGATGTGCTCAAGCATCTGACCAGCCGCTGGGGCGTGCTGGTGCTGATCGTGCTCGAGCGGCGGATGCACCGCTTCAGCGAACTGCGGCGCACGATCGGCGGCGTCAGCGAACGCATGCTGGCGCAGACGCTGCAGCAGCTCGAAGGCGACGGCATGGTGTCGCGCGTCGCCTATCAGGTGGTGCCGCCGCACGTCGAATACAGTCTGACACCGCTCGGCCGCGAGGCGGCGGAGAAGGTGCGGGTCCTGGCCGATTGGATTGAGCTCAGCCTGCCGCGCATCGGCGCCCATTGGTCGAAAGCTAAAAACGCGGAAGCGACGGCCGCGGCTCAGACGCTGGCGAATTGATCTCAGCCTTTCGGGGGCACGGCGGCGGCTCGGCCTCCAATTTATTCAGCGCCAAAGCGCCGCAACCCCTCGCAATTCGCCGGCGCGGCCCCACCTCAAAAATCACGATGTAAAGGGTATTGACATCCCGCCGGGACGCCCTTATTCATGTAAATGTTATTTACATTCACACGTGAGCGAGGCCGACTATGCCAATCACTGCGAAGCTCGACGAATTCGGCAAGCCCGCCTGGATTGCCCTGACCGTTTTGGGGTTCATGGCCTGGTGGCCCCTTGGTCTCGCAACTCTGGCCTTCACAATCGGGAGCGGAAGAATGGGATGCGGATATCGCGGCCAGGATCGCTGGCAGCACAAGATGGATCGTCTTCAGCAGAAGATGGACTGGATGCGCGCCAAGATGGGCGGCGGACAAGGCGCTGGCTTTGGCGGCGGCTCCCCGTGGGGCGGTCAGCCGTCGAGCGGCAACGCCGCGTTCGATGAATACCGCAGCGAGACGCTGAAGCGTCTCGAAGACGAACAGCGCGAGTTCAAGTCGTTCCTCGAGCGGTTGCGCTTCGCCAAGGACAAGACCGAGTTCGACGCCTTCATGGCCGAGCGGCGCAACCGCCCGTCCTCCG
Organism: Pseudolabrys sp. Root1462; assembly: GCF_001426945.1. GTDB lineage: Bacteria > Pseudomonadota > Alphaproteobacteria > Rhizobiales > Xanthobacteraceae > Pseudolabrys. Next base: position 505,820 of record NZ_LMFS01000001.1, read on the forward strand.
AGAGCCCCGCGCAGAACTAGCGCTTGATCCCGAAAAGTGGATACCGGTTTTCGGGCCTGATCGTGCGTTAGTAGAGTCCCCCAACCGATCTGCGTGAGCCAAGCCGTCCGCTCTCTCCCCGAGGCGGACGGCTTTTTTATTTTTACCAGTCGGCTTGTTTGGCGTGCCGGCGGCACTCGCCCGGCGGGGATTGGGCAGCGTTTCGTAAGCGCTACGCGTATCTACTAACCAATCCTTAACCATAATCAGCGCTGTTTAGAGGCCGGTAGAACGGCCGGCAACCTCGCGGTTTCGGCCGCCAATGCCCTCATTTGGTCAAGTTTGACAGGGATTCCGCCTGTTAAACCGCGCCATTGGTTAACACCGTGCCGGGCCGGACCTCGCGGAAGGTTCGCGACACCTGAAGGACGTGCCTCATGAATCCTGCCGATGTGGCACAGTCGCTGCCCTCGATCGTCAGTTCCGACCTCTCGCTGTGGACGTTGTTCTGGCACGCGAGCTGGGTCGTCAAGCTGGTGATGCTCGGGCTCACCGCCAGCTCGATCTGGCTCTGGGCCATCGTCATCGACAAGACCGTGCTCTACGCCCGCGCGCGCCGCGCCATGGATAGTTTCGAGGCGGCGTTCTGGTCCGGGCAGTCGCTGGAAGAACTTTACCGCACATTGTCATCGAAGCCGAACCACTCGATGGGCGCGCTGTTCGTCGCCGCGATGCGCGAGTGGAAGCGCAGCTTCGAAGGCGCGCCGCGGTCCTTTGCCGGCCTGCAGATGCGCATCGACAAGGTGATGCAGGTGAGCATCGCCCGGGAAGTGGAACGGCTGGAAAAGCGGCTGCTCGTCCTGGCGACCATCGGTTCCGCCGGTCCCTTCATCGGCCTGTTCGGTACCGTCGTCGGCATCATGACCAGCTTCCAGTCGATCGCTGCGTCAAAGAACACGTCGCTCGCCGTCGTGGCGCCGGGCATCGCCGAGGCGCTGATGGCGACCGCAATCGGCCTCATCGCCGCCATACCGGCGACGATTTTCTATAACAAGTTCGCCAGCGAAGTGAACAAACAGGCCCAGCGCCTCGAGGGCTTCGCCGACGAATTCTCGGCCATTCTGTCGCGTCAGATCGATGAGCGTGGCGGTAACTGAAGATCAGCGAAAGGCGCGGATCGCGGGCCGTCCGGCGCCTGACGGTCTAAATCGCGCTCAGGGGACCTAAGCGATGGCAGCATCGAATGCCGTAACAACGAGCGCGGGCAGGGGCCGTCACCGCCGCCGTGCGGTCATGGCCGAAATCAACGTCACGCCGATGGTCGACGTGATGCTGGTGCTGCTGATCATCTTCATGGTGTCGGCGCCGCTCCTGACGGTCGGCGTGCCGATCGATCTGCCGCAGACCCAGGCCAAGAGCCTCGACCAGGATCGCGAGCCGTTGACGCTGTCGGTCAATGACAAGGGCAAGGTCTATCTGCAGAACGAGGAGATCGACCTCGACAAGCTGGTGCCGAAGCTCGAAGCCGTGTCGCAGGCACGCGGCGGCAAGGAAGCGCGCGTCTATGTGCGCGGCGACAAGAACGCGAATTACGGATCGATGATGTCGGTGATGGGGCGCCTGTCGGCTGCCGGCTTCCATCGCGTCGCGCTGGTCACCGAGTTCGAACAAGGTGGCAGCAAATAAACGATGCAGATGAGGATGGCCTCGGTGATTTCGACCTGCCTGCACATCGCTGTGCTGGGCTGGGCGACGCTGTCCTTCAACAGTAAGGCCTTCGAGGCGACGCCGCCGGAATCGCTGCCGGTCGATATCATCAGCGAGAAGGAATTCTCCGAGGTCACCAAGGGCGTCAAGGACGCCAAGAAGCCGGCCGAGAAGCCGAAGCCGATCGTCGAGAAGGTTGCCGAGCCGCCGCCGAAGCCGGTGGAGGAACTGAAGCCGACAATCAACGACAAGCGCACCGTCGCCGAGAACAAGGAAGCGGCGCCGCCGCCTCCGCAGCCCGAGGCCAAGCCGCCCGAGAAGAAGGCCGAGCCCAAGCCGCCGGCCCCGGCGAAGCCCGACCAGATCGCCGACAAGCTCAAGGACGACAAGCCGAAGCCGGAGGCCAAGACCGAGCCGCAGCCGATGCCGCCGAAGCGGCCGCCGCTGCCGAAGAAGCCGGAAGAGAAATTCGATCCGACCAAGATCGCGGCGCTGCTCGACAAACGCGGTCCGACGCGCGCGTCGATGACCGGAGCCGAACTCAATAAAGATCCGACTCTCGGCACCGCCACCGGCGCCGCGGCCAAACTGTCACAATCGGAAATCGACGCCTTCCGCCGCCGTGTGGAATCGTGCTGGAACATTCCGGTCGGCGCGCGGGATGCCGATAACCTGCGCGTGGTCTTCCGGATCAACTTCCGTCGTGACGGCACCATCGAGCGTGGACCCGATACCATCGAAGGATCGAATTCGCCGTTCGGTCCGGCCTATGCCGACAGCGGCCGGCGGGCGATCCTGCAATGTCAGCCTTACACGATGCTCCGCCCCGAGCATTATGAAAGCTGGAAGGACGTCGAGATCGAGTTCAACGCCAGGCAGATGTTCAATTGAGACGTTTCATTACTCACGCGGCCGAGCGGCCGTTCTTATCGAGAGCACTTTGAATGTTTAAACCCGCCGATATTTGTTCTTCGACTGGCCTTACCCGTCGCACATTGATGGCGGGCGCCGGAGCCGGTGCCTTGGCGGCGCTGACGCCGCGTCAGGCAGGCGCCGTGCTGCGCCTCGAAGTCACGTCGGGCAACGTGCAGCCGATGCCGATCGCGCTGCCGGATTTCCTCGCCGGCTCGCCGACGGAAGCCGAGACCGCGCGCAACGTCACGGGCATCATCTCGAACAACCTGCAACGCTCCGGCTTGTTCGCGCCGATCAACCCGGCCGCGTTCACCGAGAAGATCACCAATTCGGATGCCGTGCCGCGCTTTGCCGACTGGCGCGTGATCAATGCCCAGGCGCTCGTCACCGGCCGCATTACGCGCCAGGGCGACGGCCGTCTCAAGGCCGAGTTTCGCCTGTGGGACGTGTTCGCCGGCCAGCAGCTCGACGGCAAGCAGTATTTCACCACGCCGGATAACTGGCGGCGCATCGCGCACATCATCTCGGATGCAATCTACGAGCGTCTCACCGGTGAGAAGGGCTATTTCGACAGCCGCATCGTATTCGTCGATGAAACAGGTCCGGCGCAGCGCCGCATCAAGCGCCTCGCCATCATGGACCAGGACGGCGCCGGTGTTCGCTATCTCACGCGTGGCGACGATCTGGTGCTGACGCCGCGCTTCAATCCTACGACGCAAGAGATTACCTACATGTCCTACGGGCAGGGCGATCCGCGCGTCTATCTGCTCAACATCGAAACCGGCCAGCGCGAGATCGTCGGCAACTTCCCGGGCATGACCTTCGCGCCGCGATTTTCGCCGGATGGCCAGCGCGTCATCATGAGTTTGCAGCAAGGCGCGAACTCGAACCTGTTCACGATGGACCTGCGTTCGAAGCAGACGACGCGGCTCACCGACACGCCGGCGATCGACACGGCGCCGTGCTATTCGCCGGATGGCCGTTACATTTGCTTCGAGAGCGATCGCGGCGGCTCGCCGCAGATCTATGTGATGCCCGCGGCTGGCGGCCAGGCGCAGCGCATTTCCTTCGGCGAAGGCAGCCACTCGACGCCGGTGTGGTCGCCGCGCGGCGACTTCATCGCCTTCACCGGTCAGGCGCGCGGGCAGTTCGCCATCGGCATCATCAAGCCGGACGGCTCGGGCGAGCGCGTGCTGACCTCGGGCTTCCACAATGAAGGCCCGACCTTCGCGCCGAACGGCCGCGTGATCATGTTCTTCCGCGACCTCGGGCAGGGGCCGAACCTCTATACAATCGACGTCACCGGCCGCAACGAACTGAAAGAGCCGACGCCCGCCCTGGCGTCCGACCCCGCCTGGTCGCCGCTGCTGTCATAGACCGGCCGCCGCCGGTGCGGCCGCTCCGATCGGCATGGGGATGAAGGCGGGAATATTGCGCAATCGGGGCGGTGGCCGTCAGGTCGCCATATTCACCCGGTCTTAACCATGACCAACGGTTTAACCCGGCGCAGCGATGTTTCATGACCTCGGCAAGGTTCCGTCAAGGTTGATGGAAGGTTCGCTTAACCACCGCGCTGGTACAGAAATGGCTGAACGCGCGTCCTCCCGTGACGTTGGGACCGATTCGCACCGCGCAATGGCGCGTAGGGAGTGTTGGGTATGACTGAGATTGGTAAGTTGCTTCGTACCGCCCGCCTGGCCGCCGTTCTGGCCCTGGGCCTCGCCATTTCGGCTTGCGCCAATCAGAACGCGACCGACGGCGCCAATGGCGGCGCCGGTTCGGCATCGACGCCGGGCAGCCAGCAGGACTTCGTGGTCAATGTCGGCGACCGTGTCTTCTTCGATACGGACCAGACCGACCTGTCGCAGACCGCCCGCGAGACGCTCGACAAGCAGGCGCAGTGGCTGTCGCGCTACAGCCAGTACTCTTTCACCATCGAAGGTCACGCCGACGAGCGCGGCACGCGCGAATACAACATCGCGCTCGGCGCCCGCCGCGCCCAGAACGTTCGCGACTACCTGGTGTCGCGCGGCATCGCCGCCGCCCGCATGCGCACGATCTCCTACGGCAAGGAGCGGCCGGTCGCGGTGTGTAACGACATCTCGTGCTGGTCTCAGAACCGCCGCGCGGTAACGGTGCTCAACGCCGGTTCGTGACGCGCAGCAGTTCGTATCGCGACGACGCAATATAATTGCCGGCGTGTGACACGCCGGCAATTTGCTTCCAAATAATTCCAGCTTGTCAGCCCTGCCGCGCTGGGCAATCCTGATGCGGTTTTGGGGGCTGGCGTGCATGATCACGGCCCCCGCTATCCTTTGTGGGGGCTGTGATGATGACTTGGTGGACGCGCCTGCGTCGGCTTGCCGTAGGGACAGCGCTGGCATCGGCGACGGTACTGGCCGCCTGCGGCGAAAAGAACACCTATGTCGCGCCGCCGCCGCCGAAGGTGACGGTCGCCGCGCCGGTGACCAAGCCGGTGACCCGCTATCTTGAATCGACCGGCAACGTCGCCGCCGTCAACACGGCCGACCTGGTCGCGCGCGTGTCCGGTTTCGTGCAGGCCATCAAATACAACGATGGCGACGCGGTGAAGAAGGGCCAGGTTCTGTTCGTCATCGAGCAGAAGCCCTACGAGCTCAAGCTGCAGCAGGCCAAGGCCGCCGAGGACAATGCCAAGGCCAGTTTGGTCTCGGCGCAGGCCAATTATCAGCGCCAGGCCGACCTGGTGCCGAGCGGTTCGGCGTCCAAGGCCACTCTCGACAATGCGGTCGCCAGCCGCGACAGCGCCCAGGCCGCCGTCGATCAGGCAATCGCTTCGACCAAGCTGGCGCAGAACGATCTCGATTATACGCAGATCGCCGCGCCTTTCGACGGCGTCGTCAGCGCGCGCAAGGTCTCGGTCGGCGCCTTCGTGTCGGGCACCGGCAATCCGCTCGCCACCATCGTCTCGACCGACCCGGTCTATGTGAACTTCAGCGTCGGCGAGCGCGAACTGATCGGCATCCGCGCCATGATCGCCGAGCGCGGCCTGACGCCCGAGGATCTCAAGAAGGTACCGGTGGAAGTCGCGTTGCAGACCGAGACCGGCTATCCGCACAAGGGCACGCTGGATTACGCGGCGCCGACCGTCGATGCCTCGACGGGAACGCTGGCCGGTCGCGCTATCCTCAACAATCCGAATAACGTTCTGCTGCCCGGCCTGTTCGTGCGCGTGCGCGTGCCGCTCGGTCCACCGAAAGACGCGCTGCTGGTGCCGGACACCGCGCTCGGCACCGATCAGGCCGGACGCTATCTGCTCGTCGTCAACAAGGACAATGTCGTCGAACAACGCCGCGTCGAACTCGGGCCGCTCGATGGCGCCCTGCAGGTGATCGACAAGGGCATCGGCAAGGACGACCGCGTCGTCGTCAACGGCATGCTGCGCGCGGTGCCGGGCCAGAAAGTCGATCCGCAGACGGCATCCACGCCGCCGAAGTCCTCGTAACGAGGACGGCGAGCAAATGATCTCCAAATTCTTTATCGAACGTCCGGTTCTCGCCAACGTCATCGCCATCCTGATGATCGTGATCGGCGGCGTGGCGTTGTTCCAACTGCCGGTGGCCCAATATCCGGACGTGGTGCCGCCCACCGTGTCAGTGACGACGCGCTATCCCGGCGCCAGCGCCCGGACCGTGATCGATACCGTGGCGCTGCCGATCGAGCAGCAAGTCAATGGCGTGGAAGGCATGCTCTACATGCAGTCCTACGCCGCCTCCGACGGCTCCTATAACCTGACCGTGACCTTCAAGATCGGCACCGATCTCAACTTCGCGCAGGTGCTGGTGCAGAACCGGGTGGCGACCGCGGAGGCGCAACTGCCGTCGGCTGTGCAGGCGCAGGGCGTCGTGGTGCAGAAGAAATCGACCTCGATGTTGCAGATCGCCACGCTGACGTCGACCAATCCGAAACACGACAGCCTGTTTCTGTCGAACTACGCCACCATCAGCCTCAAAGACGAACTGTCGCGCCTGCCGGGCGTCGGCAGCGTCACGGTGTTCGGCGCCGGCAGCTACGCCATGCGTATCTGGCTCGATCCGAACAAGATGAAGGCGCGAAGCCTCAACGTCAACGACGTGGTCAATGCGCTGCAGGCGCAGAACAGCCAGGTGACGGCCGGCCAGATCGGCGCGCCGCCGGGACCGGACACGGTGCCGTTCCAGTACACGCTCAACGTCGTCGGCCGGCTCAACGACATCAGCGAGTTCGCCGACGTCATCGTCAAGACCGGACCGACCGGCCAGATCACGCGCGTCCGCGACGTCGGTACCGTCGAGCTCGGCGCGCAGACCTACGGTGCGATCTTCAAGGTCGACAACAAGGCGTCCGCCGGCCTCGGTATCTCTCTGTCGCCCGGCGCCAATGCGCTCAACGTCGCGCAAGAGGTCAAGACCCGGCTCGCCGAACTGTCGAAGAGCTTCCCGGACGGCATGCAGGTCGATGTGCCGTTCGACGTGACGGTCTTCGTCAATGCTTCGATCCACGAGGTCTATAAGACGCTGGTCGAGGCGGGTATCCTCGTGCTCATCGTCATCCTGGTCTTCCTGCAGGACTGGCGTGCGATGCTGGTGCCGGCGACGACGGTGCCGGTGACGATCATCGGCGCCTTTGCCGCGATGGCGGCGATGGGCTTCACCATCAACTTCGCCACGCTGTTCGCCATCGTGCTGGCCATCGGCATCGTGGTCGATGACGCCATCATCGTCGTCGAGGGCGCGGCCCATAATATCGATCACGGCATGAACGGCCATGACGCCGCGATCGAGGCCATGCGCCTGCTGCTCGGGCCGATCATCGGCATCACGTTGGTGCTGCTGTCGGTGTTCCTGCCGGCGGCGTTCCTGCCCGGCTTGACCGGACAGATGTACGCGCAGTTCGCGCTGGTCATTGCCGCGACCGCGCTGATCAGCGCCGTCAATGCCGTGACGCTGAAGCCGACGCAATGCGCGCTGTGGCTGCGGCCGACCGTGCCGATGGAAAAGCGCAACATCTTCTATCGCGGCTTCAACAAGGTCTATGACAGGGCCGAGGGCGCGTATGAGCGGCTCATGAAGCGGCTCGTCGGCCATGCCGGCATCGTCACCGTGCTGGCGCTGGTCGCCATCGGCGTCACGCTCTACGGTTTCTCCCGCATCCCGACCGGCTTCATCCCGGTCGAGGACCAGGGCTACATGCTGGCCACGGTGCAGTTGCCCGACGGCGCCTCGCTGCCGCGCACCCAGGCGGTGATGGAGAAGCTGGACGCCATCGCGCGCAAGAACCCCGGTGTGGACAAGGTCGTGACCATCGCCGGCATTTCGGCGCTCGACAACAGCTCGAACCTGTCGTCGGCGGGCGTCGCCTACATCATCCTCAAGGACTGGGGCGTGCGCGGCAAGGCGCTCAGCCTGCTGCCGATGTACCAGTCGCTGTCGCGCGAGCTCGGCGCCATCGAGGAAGCGACGGTGCGCGTGCTGCCGCCGCCGCCGATCCAGGGCATCGGCAATGCCGCGGGCACCACGGCGCAGGTCGAACTGCGCGATTCATCGACCGATTACGTCAAGCTGCAGACCATCGTCGATGCGCTGATGGGCAACGCATCGACGCAGTCGAACATCCAGGCCGTGATCTCGTCGTTCCGCGCCAATGTCCCGCAATATCTGGTCGACGTCGATCGCGTGAAGGCGCAGGCCGTGGGCGTTTCCGTCGATCAGGTGTTCTCGGCGCTCGGCGGCTATCTCGGCTCTGCCTACGTCAATCAGTTCACCCAATTCGGTCGCACCTTCCAGGTCGTGGTGCAGGCGGATTCGCAGTTCCGGCTGCGCACGCAGGACCTCGATAACATTTCGGTGCGTAACAGTCAGGGCAGCATGATCCCGCTGTCGACGCTGATCGACATCAAGCCCGTGAGCGGACCGTCTCTCGTCAGCCTGTACAATCTCTATCCATCGGCGACGGTGATCACGTTGCCGGCGCGCGGTCATTCGACCGGCGAGACCATGAGTCTGATGGAGCAGATCGCCAAGCAGTCGTTCCCGCCGAACACGGTCCTGGAATGGACCGGCCTGTCGTATCAGGAGAAGCTGGTCGGCAATCAGATGTACTTCGTCTTCGCCATGGCGCTGCTGCTGGTCTATCTCGTGCTCGCCGGGCAGTACGAAAGCTGGTATCAGCCGGCTGCCGTCATTCTCGCGGTGCCGATCTCGCTGATTGGGCCGGTGGCGACTCTGCTCATCCTCGGTATAGAGAACAATCTCTACACCCAGATCGGTATTGTGCTGCTGATTGCGCTGTCGGCGAAGAACGCCATCCTGATCGTGGAGTTTGGCCGCGAGTTGCGCGAAGGCGGCCGGGGCCTGCTCGAGTCTGCGGTCGAAGCCTCGCGCGCACGCTTCCGGCCGATTCTGATGACGTCGTTTGCCTTCATCCTCGGCGTGCTGCCGCTCGTACTGGCGACCGGCGCCGGCGCCAATGCGCGGGCCTCGATCGGCATCACCGTGTTCACCGGCATGCTGGCGTCGACCTGCCTTGCGGTGCTGTTCGTGCCGTCATTCTTCGTGGTCATCCGCGGCTTCGAGGAGTGGATGAAGCGCGGCAAAACCGCCCCGCATCCGGCTCCGGCTGAATAAGCCGCGCCGGGCCACAATCTGGTCGCACTCAAAAGGCTATGCTAGGGGGACGGCCTTGATCCTCCGGCCTGTCGCTATGGGCCCACGTTACCGGCCGCTTGGCCGTCGAATGAGCCGATGAAACAAAACAACTCGAACAAACCCTCCTCGGTCACCCCGGGCACGCTATTCCGCTTTAGTCTGGCGATTGCCGTGGTGGCGGCGCTGGTGCTGACGGCGGTGTATTCCGCGCATGCGCAGGAGCGCGGCGGCAACTTCCTCGACAACCTGTTCAACCGTGGCGAAGGCCAGGGCCAGCCGCAGCAAGACAGCGGCGACCCCGGACCGGGGCAGGGCAGCTCCAACGATCTCGTCTCGCGCATGGATCGCATCGAGAACGCGCTCCGCCAGCTGACCGGCACGATCGAACAACTGCAGTATCGCAACCAGCAGCTCGAACAGCAGGTGCGCGCCCTGCAGGGCGGTGGCGCCGCCGGCCCCGGCGCGATGCCGCCGACCGCGGTGGTGCCGAACAACCAGAATCCGATCGTGCCGCCGGGCCAGCAGCCGGTGGTCCGCCCGGGCGTGCCTGGCGCGCTGCAGCCGTCGGCCCCGGCGCAGCCCGGCAAGCGTTCCGATGCCTTCGACCCCTCGCGCAGCCCGGCCGCGCCCGGCGCGCCGCGCACCCTCGGTTCGATCGCGGATGGCACGCCGCAGATCGCCGCGGATGAACCGGTCGGCGCTCCGAACGGCCGTCCGGCCGGCGCTCCGCTCGACTTGCAGACGCTGTCCGGCAGCCAGCCGCCGCCGGCGTCGCCGGTGGTCAATACCGGCCCGGCGTCAGGACAGGTCGCGAGCACCAACCCCGCGCTCGGCATTCCGCCCGCATCGTCGAATCCGCCGCGCAACGTGACAAACCAACTGGCCACCCTGCCGCCGACGGCCAAGCCGCAGGACGAATACGACCTCGCCTATGGCTATGTGCTGCACAAGGATTACGGGCTCGCCGAACAGGCGTTTCGCGATTTCCTGCGCAAGTATCCGAACGAGGCGCTGGTCAGCGACGCGCAGTACTGGCTCGGCGAGAGCTTGTTTCAGCGTCAGCGCTATCGCGACGCCGCGGAATCTTTCCTCGCCGTTTCGACCAAGCACGAGAAGTCGGAGAAGGCGCCGAATGCCCTGTTGCGCCTTGGCCAGTCGCTGGCGGCGCTGAAGCAGAAGGAGGCGGCCTGCGCGACCCTGAGCGAGGTCAGCCGCAAGTACCCCAAGGCGCCCGCCAACGTGAAGCGCGGCGTCGAGCAGGAAATCAAGCGCGTCCACTGCTAGACTGGGCGCCGAACACCTCGACGCAGGTTTCGGACGTTCATGTCGCGCGACGCCACCACAGCCATCTCAGCTTCTGAAGCTAAAAGCCTGTTTGCCGGTCTTGCATCGGCGTCGGCCGTGGTGCTCGCCGTGTCGGGCGGGCCGGACTCCACGGCGCTGATGGTGCTGGCCGCGCGCTGGCGCAAGGCGCTGAAGAAAGGCCCCGCCCTGGTCGCGGTGACGGTTGATCACGGCCTGCGGACCGAATCAAAACGCGAAGCGCGCGACGTCGCCCGGCTCGCCAAACAACTCGGCCTCCCGCATCGGACCTTGCGCTGGATCGGCGCCAAACCAAAAAGCGGATTGCCGCAGGCGGCGCGCAACGCGCGCTACCGGCTGCTCGCAGCGGCGGCACTCAAAGCCGGCGCCTCGCACATTCTCACCGCCCATACGCGCGACGACCAGGCCGAGACCGTGTTGATGCGCATGACGCGCGGCAGCGGCCTGAGCGGGCTCGCAGCGATGCAGCGGGTAGCGGCGCTGCCGGGCGACGCCGCCGAGGCGCTGTTTCTCGTCCGGCCACTGCTCGAAGTTCCGAAAATGCGGCTGATCGCCACCCTCAAGGCTGCGGCGATCGGCTTTGCCGACGATCCGACCAACCGCGATGCTGCCTTCACCCGGCCGCGGCTGCGCGGCCTGATGCCACGTCTTGCCGAGGAGGGACTGGACGCGGCGCGGCTGACGCTGCTGGCGCGGCGGCTGCGGCGTGCCGACGCCGCGATCGAGGCGGCCGTGGACGTCGTCTGGCATGGTCTTGCGGGGGACAGGCGAGGCCCGACTCTGGTCTTCGATGCGGCGGATCTTGCCCGGATTCCCGGTGAAATCCGCCTGCGGCTGATCGGCCGCGCCATCGATGCCGTGGGCACCGAAGGTCCCGTCGAACTGGGAAAGCTGGAGGCCCTCGTGGAGGCTCTGGGAGTGGGCGTTGGCGCCGGCGTTCGCTGGCGGCGAAGCCTGGCCGGTGCCCTGGTAACGGTTCACCGCGACAAGGTGTCCGTCGAAACCGCGCCCGCCCGCCGCGTCGGGCATGGCAGTGCCCGCCGAAATGCCTTAACCAAGGGCGGACCCAAGCGCGCTAGCACGGCAAAATCGCGCTAAGATATGTGAGAATCGAGCCCTTTCCATGCAGGGACAGGGTGCCTACATTGCTTAAGAAGCGCGTGGGGAGGGTCATCCCGCCGTTTCGTGTAACCGACAAGCCGCGCCGCCTTAAGCCATGCGCGCGGGTAGGAACGTCCGATGAATGCGAATCTGCGGAATTTCGCCCTTTGGGTGATTATCGTCCTTCTGTTGCTTGCTCTATTCACGCTGTTTCAGAATCCCAGCCAGCGCACCAGCGCGCAGGACATCTCGTTCTCGCAGCTGCTGTCCGAGGTCGATCAGGGCCGCGTTCGCGACGTCGTGATCCAGGGCCCGGAAATCCGCGGCACCTTCGCCAACGGTACCTCGTTTCAGACCTATGCGCCGAGCGATCCCGGCCTGGTGCAGAAGCTCTATTCCAAAGGCGTCTCGATCACCGCGCGGCCGCTCACCGACAACGTGCCGTGGTTCGTGTCGCTGCTCGTCTCGTGGCTGCCTTTCATCGCGCTCATCGGCGTGTGGATATTTCTCTCTCGGCAGATGCAAGGAGGCGCCGGCAAGGCCATGGGCTTTGGCAAATCGCGCGCCAAGCTTTTGACCGAAGCGCACGGCCGCGTGACGTTTGACGACGTCGCCGGCGTCGATGAAGCCAAGCAGGATCTCACCGAGATCGTCGAATTCCTTCGCGACCCCGGCAAATTCCAGCGCCTTGGCGGCCGCATTCCGCGCGGCGTGCTGCTGGTCGGCCCCCCGGGCACCGGCAAGACGCTGATTGCGCGCGCGGTTGCGGGCGAAGCCAACGTGCCGTTCTTCACCATCTCCGGTTCGGACTTCGTCGAAATGTTCGTCGGCGTCGGTGCGAGCCGCGTCCGCGACATGTTCGAGCAGGCCAAGAAGAACGCGCCCTGCATCATCTTCATCGACGAAATCGACGCCGTCGGCCGCCATCGTGGCGCCGGCATGGGTGGCGGTAACGACGAACGCGAGCAGACCCTCAACCAGTTGCTGGTCGAGATGGACGGCTTCGAGGCGAACGAGGGCATCATCCTCATCGCCGCGACCAACCGTCCGGACGTGCTCGACCCGGCGCTGCTGCGTCCCGGCCGCTTCGACCGTCAGGTCGTGGTGCCGAACCCGGATGTCGTCGGCCGCGAAGCCATCCTCAAGGTTCACGTCAAGAAGGTGCCGCTGGCGCCCGACGTGAACCTGAAGACCATCGCGCGCGGTACGCCAGGCTTCTCCGGCGCCGATCTCGCCAACCTGGTCAACGAAGCCGCCCTGATGGCCGCGCGCCGCAACAAGCGCATGGTGATGCAGGCCGAGTTCGAAGACGCCAAGGACAAGGTGATGATGGGCGCCGAGCGCAAGTCGCTCGTCATGACCGACGAAGAAAAGATGCTGACCGCCTATCATGAAGGCGGCCACGCTCTGGTCGCGCTCAACGTCAAGGCGACCGATCCGGTGCACAAGGCCACCATCATTCCGCGCGGCCGCGCCCTCGGCATGGTCATGCAATTGCCCGAGCGCGACAAGCTGTCGATGTCGCTCGAGCAGATGGAATCGCGTCTCGCCATCATCATGGCCGGCCGCGTCGCCGAAGATCTGATCTTCGGCCGCGACAAGGTCACGTCCGGCGCGGCGTCCGACATCGAGCAGGGCACCAAGCTCGCCCGCATGATGGTGACGCGCTGGGGCCTGTCGGATGAGCTCGGGCCGGTCGCTTATGGCGACAATGGCGACGAGGTCTTCCTCGGCTATCAGGTGACACGCCAGCAGAACGTCTCGGAAGAGACCAACCGCAAGATCGACGCGGAAGTTCGCAAGCTGGTCGAGACCGGCCAGGCCGAGGCCCGCCGCATCCTCACCGAGAAGCGCGCCGACCTCGAAACGCTGGCCAAGGGCCTGCTCGAGTTCGAGACCCTGACCGGCGACGAGATCAAGGATCTGCTCAATGGCATCCGTCCGGTGCGCGAGACCGTGATCGAGCCGGCGACGCCGCGCGGCTCCGCCGTGCCGCCCGCCGGCAAGCCGCGGCCGCGTCCCGACGCGCCGGGCGAAGTGGCGCCGCAGCCGCAGGGCTGATCGGGGCTTCTCAGCACACGAAACGCCCGCCGCATGGCGGGCGTTATCATTGCGGCGGCCTTCCTAATTCCGGACGGACGAGCGCAGCTGCTCGGCGATCAGGTCGACCACCTTGCCCAGACCGCGAAGGTGCGGCGACCGTCGCACCCGAATATCGAGCATCAGATCGAGGCCGTCGATCTGCACCACGGTGATACCGGATGGCGGCGTCGTCAGGAGACGACGCGGCATCAGGCTCAGACCGACACCTTTGCGCACTAGGGCGAGTTGCAGCCGGGCGTCCTGAACTTCAGCCGCAATGTTCAACTGATAGCCCTTGCGGGCCATCGCCGCCGTGAGCCGGCTGCGTGCATCGCACGGCTCCGGACTCAGTATCCACGGCTGGCCTTCGAGGGTTCTGGCGCGATCGCGCTTCTTCAGCGCCGTCTTGCTGGACGCGATGATGGCCAATGGCTCCTCGCCAACCATGGCGGAGTCGTCGTTCGTCCGGCCGCGCGACAACAGAAAAGCCGCGTCCAAATAGCCTTGCTCGAATTGCTCGGCGAGGCCGTCGCTCCAGCCCGTCGTGAGGCGCAATGCCACTTGGGGAAACCTCTGACGGATATCGCCGACGATACGGGCAAAGCCATCATCGGCCAGGCCGGTGGCAACGCCGAGACGCAGAAGTCCTTCCGGCTCGGCGCGCGCGGTCAGATTCTTCATGTCGTCATAGGCCGCGAGGATCTGCCGGCTGCGCGCGAGAGCTTCGACGCCGAACGGCGTCAGGCCGGGCGGCTTCATGCGGCGGTCGAGCAACGCCGCGCCCAGCGCCTGTTCGAGCCGCTGGATCTGCCGCGTCACGGCCGGCTGCGTGAGCGGCAGCCGCTCCGCGACTTTCTGAATCGAGCCTTCCTCGGCGAGGAGGACAAAAGTCCGCATCTCATCCAGCATTGGCGCGCTCCGATGCATAATGATGCTGAATATTATGAATTTGAACACATGAGAAGCCAAGGATATGTCTGCGTCACGTTCTGGCGAGGAGGCGACGATGAAGGCGATAGTGCTCGATGGCCAACCCGGTTTTGACAGTCTCAAGCTGGTCGAGCGGCCGATGCCGCAACCGCGGCGACAAGAGGTCATCGTCCGGGTCACGGCAACGTCCCTGAACTATCGCGACGTGGAAATCGCGCGCGGCACCTATCACACCGTATTTCCGCTGCCGCTGGTGCCGCTCTCCGATGGCGTCGGTGAGGTGGTGGCAATCGGCGAGGATGTGACCAGGCTGAAAGTCGGCGACCGGGTTTGCAGCACGTTCTGGCAGCGCTGGGTGGCGGGTAGCTTCGACATGGCCGAACCGGCGTATCAGCGCGGCGGCCCGATCGACGGCATGCTGGCCGAATACGCGCGGCTCGACGAACAGGCGGCCGTGCTGGCGCCTGCACATCTGAGCGACGTCGAGGCGGCGAGCTTGCCGTGCGCCGCCGTCACGGCCTGGCATGCGCTCCTAACCGAAGGTGCGCTCAAGCCCGGCGAAACCGTGCTCGCGCTCGGCACCGGCGGCGTTTCGCTGTTTGCCTTGCAGTTTGCCGCTAGCGCCGGTGCCCGCGTGATCGTAACGTCGAGCAGCGACGACAAGATCGTGCGCGCCAAGGCGCTGGGCGCCGACGCCGGGGTCAACTACCGGCAATATCCGAACTGGGCGGACGAGGTACTTCGCCTGACCGATGGTCTCGGTGTCGATCATGTCATCGAAGTCGGGGGGCCGGAGAGCTTTGCGCAGTCATTGCGCGCCGTGCGTCGCGGCGGACAGATCAACGTCATCGGTTACCTCGGCGGCACAGAGGGGTCGATCAATCCGCTCGATATCTTCCGCCGGCAGGTACGGGTGCGCGGCATTCCGGTCGGATCCCGGGCGTCTTTCGAGGCGATGAATCGCGCCATTGCGGTGAACAGGATACGGCCGGTCATCGATCGCAGCTTTCCGTGGACCGAGGTGGCTGCGGCCATGCGCTATCTCGAAAGCGGGGCTCATTTCGGCAAGGTAGTACTGGAGCATTAGCGAGGGCATGACCGCGCTGCGCCACGGCGGCATGATCAGACGCCGGGTCGGGCGCGGCCGGGTCGAGACCCGTAACTGACACGGGCCGAGGGGGAGGGCTTCCCGGCGGGGCCCGCATCGTCGCCGCTCACAATTGGCACTTCACCTCGGCAACGGCTTGCGATAGCGCTGGGAGCGACAATGACCGCGCCGCCACCCGCATCTGCCGAAGCCCGCTGGACCTTCGCCGCCTTCCGGCATGGCGCCATCGACGTGCTGCCCTTCGTGCCGGGCCTCGCCGGCTTCGCCATGGCCTACGGCACGCTCGCGGCCCGCAAGGGCATGACCCTGTTTGAAACGCTGCTGATGAGCGCGTCCATCTTCGCCGGCGTGGTGCAGATGGTCGTGCTCGACAGTTGGCCGCAGACGCTCACCGCCGGCGCCATTGCCGGGATCGTCGCGCTGACCGCGCTGGTCAATGCCCGCTACCTCATGATCGGCGCCACGCTGCGGCCGCTGCTCGGCGGCCAGCCGCCGCGCAAGGTCTATCCGACATTGTTCTTTCTGGTCGAACCGCCCTGGCTGATGTCGCTGCGCTATTACTCCAATGGCGGCCGCGATCCGGCTTATCTGCTCGGCGGCGGCGTCGCCATGTATGTCGTCTGGGTGACGACGGCGATCCCGGGCTACCTCGCCGGCGCGGCGGTCGGCAATCCCAAGCAGTTCGGCATCGATCTCCTGGTGCCGGCCTTCTTCGTCGCCATGATGGTGTCGCTGTGGCGCGGGCCGCGGCGTTCCTGGGGTCTCATCGTCGGCGCGCTTGCCGCGGCGCTGACCGAATTTATGTTCGGCGGCTTCTGGTATCTCATCGTCGGCGCCGTCGCCGGCTGTGTCGCCGGAGTCCTCAACGATGATTGAGAGGGATGCGTTCGGCTTCTTCGTCACCCTCGGGCTAATGGTGATCGTCGTCTATGTGACGCGGATCGCCGGCTATTGGCTGATCGGCCGGCTGGTCATCGGGCGGCGGCTGCGGCGCATGCTCGATGCGCTGCCGGGCGCCATCATCGCGGCGACCGTGGCGCCGGCTCTGGTGCAGGGCGGGACGCGCGCCGTCCTGGCGCTCGCGGCGACAGCTGGCGTGATGATCGTCGTGCGCAAGGATTTCTTTGCGGTGGTCGCCGGCGTCGCCGTCGCGGCGGCGGCTTTCGCTTATGGGCTGTGACCGGACGTCTGACGATGCGCTAGGATGCGCGGGTCATGACTCTGCAAAGCCGCGTCACGCCGTTTGCCGATCTCGTCAGCGATCCCGCGCGCGGGATCCTGATGGGCAATCGCGGCGGCCGCATTCATGATCGTTCGCGTCAGCTCGGCACGCGGCGCTGGGCGTCGAAGCAATGGATCTGCTGCGTGCTCGACTTCAAGGGCCGCCAGCGCAAGGTGTGGGGCGACAGCTACACCGAATTGTTCTTTCTGGATGAAGTGACGGCCTTCGCTGCCGGACATCGGCCTTGCTTCGAGTGCCGGCGCAAGGATGCCCAGGAGTTTGCCCGGCTGTTTCCGCGTGCGCACAGGGCGCCCGCGATGGATGAGGTCCTGCACCGCGAGCGGCTCGATGGCAGGGCAAAGCGCCTGCATCGGCAACCGATCGACACGCTGACTGATGGCGTGATGATTGCCCAAAGCAGCAACGTCTTCGCCGTGCGCGGCAAACATCTCCTGCACTGGACGCCGTCCGGTTACGACGCGGTGCAGCCGCGCCCGCGTGGCATCGACGCCAACGTGCTGACACCGCCGTCAATCGTCGCCGTGCTGGCGCAGGGCTATGCACCGCAGTGGCATCCGAGCGCCAAGGCTCAGCCGGGCTGACGCGTGAAGGACGGAATGAGGCCGATCACCAGCGCGCAGCCGACGATGATGGTGCCGGCGCCGCAGATCTGAATGAGCGACAGCGGCTCGCGCAGGAGCAGCGCGCCGACCAGCACCGCAACGACAGTGACGGCGAATTCCACGCTGATCGCCTTGGTGGCGCCGATGGTGCCGACAAGGCGGAAGTACAGCACGTAAGTGGCCGCGCTCATGATGGCGCCCAGCACCAGCAGGTAAAGGTAGTCGACGGGCTGCGGCCATCCCGGCACCGGCACCCATATCAACAACGGCAGCGTGATGACGCCGCCGGCGAGGAAGGCGCCGGCCGTGGTGTCCCACGAGCTGACGCCCTTGAGCCGGTAGCTCGCATAGCAACTGCCGAACGCGGCGCACAGGCAGGCGAACAGCGTCGACGCGCAGCCGAGTACGAAAGACGGCGTGAACGGCACCGCCGGAAAGCCCACCAGCACCACGATGCCGAAAAATCCCAGCATAAGCCCGGCAAGATGACGGCGGGTCAGCCTTTCGAGGCCCCACAGCCGGGCCATCAGCATCGAGAACAGCGGAATGGTGGCAACCAGGATCGCCGACATGGCGGTGCCGATCAGCGGCATGGCGAAACACAGGCCGACGAGTTGGCCGGCGACTGTGGTGGCGCCGACCACGGCGAAAGCCCGCCAGCCCGCGCCAAGCCTCAGGCGACGTCCTGTGGCGACCGCCACAATGATCAGCGTCGCGGCGGCGATGAAGCAACGGAAGGTGACGGCGCCGGCCCAGCCGAAGGCCTCGACCGCGCGTAGCATGGCGAGAAACGAAAAGCCCCAGACGACCGCCAGGAAGACGTACGAGGCGCTGTCTTTGGCTTTCATGAAAGAGCCGGGGAAAGGCTTAGCCTTTCATTGCCGCCTTGATCGCCGCGAGTCCGGCGCCGGACTTCGCTGCGTCGATGATCTTGGCTTCCTTGGCGTTGATGCCGGGCAGGACGGCTTGCATCGCATCGATGATCTCGAGTGGCACGACGACAGCGCCGTGTCGGTCGGCGTGGATGAGATCGTTCGAGCGCACCGCCATGCCGTGGATGTTCACCGGTACGCCGTAGTCGACGACATGGACGAAGGCATGCGATGGCGAAATCGAGCCGGCGAGCATCTGGAAGCCCGGCGGGATCATCGGGATGTCGCGTACCGAGCCGTTGGTGATGGTGCCGAGGCAGCCGAGCGCCTTGTGGACGTTCGACTGCACCTCGCCCCAGAACGCGCCGTAGCCGACGATGTCGTCGAGATCCTGGATCACGGCGATGCCTGGCTGCGGCGCGGCGGCGACGTAATCGAGATAATCGAGGCGCTTGGCCATGTAGCCGGCCTCGCCGAGCGGCACGCGGTCCTGCGCGCGCATCGTTACGGTCTTGGCAAAGCCGACCATCGGCGGCAGGTCGGGAAACGGACAGTGCAGGTGGCGCACGGTATAGCCGAAGCCGCGCCGTTCGGGTGCGACGATCTCGATCAGATTGCAGACGGTCGGCGTGTCGATAGAGACCAGGAAATCGCGCTGCGCCTGAGACAAGGTCGGAGACATGTGAACCGCCGCTGATTGCCGCTGATTGCCGCTGATGGACGCGGCCCCGGCCGCGGACGGCAGACGCTAGCGGGGCCGTCATGCCCCGGTCAATCGCGATATCACGCCGGTTCGAGCGTGGCCGGTGGCGGCGCCGGCGGCATGCGCCGAGCCCACAGGAAGTACACGAGTGCCGCCATGATCACCTGCATTCCAACCAGCAGGCTGACGCAGGCCGGCCAGCCGCCGAGGGTCCAGGCAAGACCGCCGAGCCCCGCGCCGAAGGCGCCGCCGATGTAGAAGCTGGTCACGTAGAGTCCGACGGCGGAGGAGCGACCGGCCTTGGCGGTAATCGACACATAGCCGGTCGAAATCGCCTGGGCGAGCATGCCGCAACTGGCGCAGATCGTCAGTCCCGCCAGGATCAGCCACAGCGACGACGACAAAGTGAGCAGCACGCCGCCGATCCACACGCCGATCATCGGCACCATGAAACGCCGCCGGCCAAAGCGGTTGACTGCCCAGCCGGACAGCGGCACCAGCGCGGCGCCGGCGAGATAAACGATGAAGATCACGCCAAGCCAGCTCGGCGACAGATTGAACGGCGGCGCGGCGAGGCGGAAATTGATGTAGGTGAAGGTGAGGATGAAACAGAACAGCACGCCGAAGCCGACGGCGTAGGTCGCCAGCAATTGATCGTTGCGCAGATGCTGCATCATCTGCCGGCCGGAGGCGGCGAGCCCTTCGGAGCGGACGAACTTCTTCTCGCGCGGCAGCAGCGCCAGCACGGCGAGCCAGCCGACGAGCGTCATCGCGGCGATGACCATCCACGCTACGCGCCAGCCGAACAGGTCGGCGAGCACGCCGGTGACGAAGCGCCCGGAAAAACCGCCGAGGCTGGCCCCAGACATGTAGATGCCGGCGGCCGAGGTCACTTCATGCGGTTCCCATTCGTCGCCGATATAGGCGATGGTCACGGCGAACACCGGCGGCAACACCAGCCCCTGCACGAAGCGCCAGAACACCAGCGCATTGAGGCTGTATGACAGCGCGCACATCAAGGTCGGGATGGTGAGCAGGAACAGCGCGGTGACGATGACGCGCTTGCGGCCGAGCACGTCGGCGGCGGTGCCGGTCAGCGGCGCGGTGAATGCGACCGCCAGCGTGCTCGCGGTCATGATCGTCGAGATGCCGGCGGCGCCGGTGCCGAAGTCGGTCGCCAGCATCGGCAGGATCGCCTGCGGCGAGTAGAGATTGATGAAGGCGAAGTAGCCGGCGATGCCGACGGCCAACTGGCGGGCCGTCATCCTGGATTTTCGCGCGGCTGACATCAGTCGGAACCGGACCCGAAGAAGGAGAAGAACGAGCGCAAGCTATGCATTGTTTCGCCACCGGATGCCACGGCCCGGCGCGGCGGAGCCGCTGACCGCCCGGCGCATGGCTTATCGCTGCAATGCGGCCAAGGCGCGCTTCAACGTCTCATCCGGAGTGCCCGAGGCATCGACCTCCTCCCAGGTCAGTCTGCCGAGGTCGTAGCTTTCCTGTGCGCGCGCGATCGTCACATCTGCATCGGACGCATCGCCGGTACCTTTCGCTTTCAAGGACTGTCGGCCGCCGACGCGGGCGAGACGCGTCTCCAGCGCGGCCGTAAGGAACAGGCCGTGGAACGCCGCGGGCGCCGCCTGTTCGACGCTGGCGCGCTCGTCGGCGCGGGCGAACACGGCATCGGCAATGGCCGAGTGACCGGCGGCGATAACGCGCGCCGCCCTGGCGGCCAGCGCCGCATAGACCTTCTCCGTCACTTCAGGCGTATAGGCTTCGGACGGCAATGGCTCGGTCTCGATTTTGCCGAACAGCCGCTTGCGGATGACATCGCTGCGCAGCCACACCGCGCCCGGCAGCGGCGGCACATGCGGCACCAGCGCGCCCGCCAGCACCGATTTGCCGCTGCCGGACAGGCCGCCGACGGCGACGAGCTTCGGCGGCGGCGGTGCGATCAATCGCTCGGCCAGAGCGAAATAGGCCCGCGCCTGCCGGCCCAGCATGGCGTCCCGGTTGGGCCGCGCCGCCGTCACCTTGGCGCGGATTGCAGCGCGCAGCGACATCATGAGCGGCAGCAGCGCCAGCGCATCGAGGTCGCTGTCGTTGTCGGTCTCGGCCAGGTAGCGGTTGAGTAGGATGCCGGCGGCGGCGATGAGATCGCGCTCGATCAGGTCCATCAGCAGGAAGGCGAGATCGTAGAAGCGGTCGATCACTGCGAACTTGTCGTTGAACTCGATGGCATCGAACAGCATCGGCTGGCCGTCGATCAGCACCAGATTGCCCAGATGCAGATCGCCGTGGCAGCGCCGCACGCAGCCGTCGCGCTCGCGCGCTTCGAGCAGGGGGCGCAGGCGACCAAGAGCCGCGCGGCTTGCCTTCGTGAGCGCAGCGACGGCCGCGGCGTCGAACAGTTCGGGAAAGCCGGACAGTTCGCTCTCATTCTGCCCGATGATGTCGCCGAGTGTCGCGGCAAAGCCGACGTCGCGCACCGCCGGTGCGATAGCGTGGGCTTTGGCCACGGCGCGGCCGAGACGGTCTGCCAGCGCGTCATCGATGGCGCCGTCATCGGCGAGATGATCCAGCGTCTTGGTCTCGTCGAAACGCGCCATGACGACGGCATATTCGACCGCCGCGCCCTTGCCATCGATGGCCAGCGCGCCGTCGCTTTCGCGGGTGATGGCGACGACGCCGAGGTAGATCGCCGGCGCGTAGGGCCGGTTGACTTCGATCTCGGCCTCGCAAGCCTTCTTTCGCTTCTCTAGCGTCGAGAAGTCGAGGAACGTGAAGCGCACCGCGCGCTTGACTTTGAGCGCTTGGTCGCCGGACAGGAACACGCTGGCGGCGTGGGTGTCGATGCGCGTGACGTCAGGCTCGCGCGAAGCGAGGAAGTCGAAGACGGGCTGCTGGTTATCAGAGCTCATTGCATCGAACCATAATCGTCACGGCCGGCGATGATAGAAAGGAAAACGGCGCCCGAGGGGCGCCGTTCGTCGTTTATCATTCACCGGAGATTGCCGCTCACGCGGCCGCCGCCGCCTTTGGCGGGGTATTCACGGCCGCCGTATAGTCTTCCATCAGCGTCTTGGTGATGCCGCCCGGGTTGAAATTCCACTGGGCGATCTCAGCCACCGCGGTCACTTCCGCGGCCGAGCCGGTGATGAAGCATTCCGAGAAGCTCGACAGCTCGTCGGGCATGATGCGGCGTTCGATCACTTCGAAGCCGCGCTTCTTGGCGAGGTCGATCACGGTCGAGCGCGTGATGCCGGCCAGGAAGCAGTCGGCGATCGGCGTGTGGATCTTGCCGTCCTTGACGAAGAAGATGTTGGCGCCGGTGCATTCGGCGACGCGGCCCTGCCAGTCCAGCATCATGGCGTCGGCATAGCCTTTGCGTTCCGCCTTGTGCTTGGAGATGGTGCAGATCATGTACAGGCCGGCGGCCTTGGCGAGCGACGGCGCCGTCTTCGGATCGGGCCGGCGATAATCGGCGAGATCGAGGCGGATGCCCTTGAGGCGCTGCTCCGGATCGAAGTAGCTCGGCCATTCCCACGACGCGATGGCGAGGTGGATGGCGTTGTTCTGCGCCGACACGCCCATCATCTCCGAGCCGCGCCAGGCGATCGGGCGGACATAGGCTTCCTTGCGGCCGTTCTTCTCCACCACCAGTTTCTTGGCGGCGTCGATCTCGGCGACGGAGTAGGGAATGTCGAAATCGAGAATATTGGCCGAACGCTTCAACCGTTCCGAGTGCTCGGTGCTCTTGAAGATATGACCGCCATAGGCGCGCTCACCCTCGAACACGGCGCTCGCATAATGCAGGCCGTGGCTCAGGACGTGCACGCTGGCCTCGGTCCAGGGCACGAGCTTGCCGTCGTACCAGATGACGCCGTCGAGCTGGTCGTAGGATTGCGCAGCCATGACTTCCTCCGTGAATACTCATGCGGAATGCGGCCCGCGGCCTCAGGTCTCGGACCCCGGGCCAGCCCGCCGCTCCGGCGGATTTCCAAGCTTATTCCAACACTTTGCGTCACCCGGCAACACCCGGTATGACTGGCATGTTATCCGCCGGAAGGCTCCGAGGGGCCGTGCCGGCACGGCTAAAGTGCGCCGCGCTGAACGATCGTTTCGTTCCAGGATACGTTTTTGTAACATAAGACCAAAATATGTCAACATGGCTGACATAAATAACAGCGCAAAAAATTCCGCCGGCCAGGCGGCTCTGAGCCCGGATGGCGGGGCCGAAGGCGCGCCGGGGGCGGCCAAGGCGCCGGTCTGGGACATCATCGAGCTGCTGTTTTTCGCCTACCGCGACTTCGTCGGCGACCCCGACGAGGTGCTGGCCAAATACGCCTTTGGCCGGGCGCACCACCGGGTGTTGCATTTCGTCAACCGCAATCCCGGCATGAAGGTCGCCGACCTCCTCGACATCCTCAACATCACCAAGCAGTCGCTCGGTCGCGTGCTCAAGCAGCTCGTCGATCAGGGCTTCGTCGAGCAGAAGGAAGGCGAGCAGGACCGCCGCCAGCGGCTGCTCTACGTCACCGCCAAGGGCGAGGCGCTGTCGCTCAAACTGGCGCTGCTGCAGACCGAACGTATCGAGCGCGCCTTCGGCCAGCTCGGCCCGGGGTCGCACGATACCGCGCGCCGCTTTTTGACCGCGATGATCGACGACGATAATCGAGAGGGCGTGCTGCGCCTGATGGCGCGGGCCGATCGGGTCAAGCGTGGCTAGGGCCATCAGCGCGCGCAATGACGAGGTAATGACGGCCGATGATCAACAAGGTCATTCAACTCCCCGACGATGCGCCGCATCTGCTGGTGGTCGATGACGACCGGCGCATTCGCGATCTGCTGTCGCGCTTTCTGGCGGGCGAAGGCTTTCGCGTCACCACTGCCGATAACGCCGCCGACGCGCGCGCCAAGCTCGCCGGACTGTCGTTCGATCTCATCATCCTCGACGTGATGATGCCGGGTGAGACCGGCTTCGAATTCGCGCGCTCGCTGCGCGGCAAGTCCAACGTGCCGATCCTCATGCTGACGGCGCGCGACGCCGCCGAAGCCCGTATCGAGGGCCTCAGTCTCGGCGCCGACGATTATCTGCCGAAGCCGTTCGAGCCGCGTGAGCTGTCGCTGCGCATTGCCAACATCCTCAAGCGCACGCAGCCGCAAGTGGCGCCGCCGGTCGAATCCGTGCGCTTCGGGCCCTTCGTCTATCACCTGGCGCGCGGCGAACTGCGCCACGGCGACGACGTCATCCGGCTGACCGACCGCGAACGCGAAATGCTGCGCATCCTGGCCGCGACGCCGGGCGAGACCGTGTCGCGCATGGCGCTCGCCGGCAATGGCGATCAGGTCAGCGAACGCGCGGTCGATGTGCAGGTCAATCGCCTGCGCCGCAAGATCGAGAAGAATCCGGCCAATCCGCTGTTCGTGCAGACCGTGCGTGGCATCGGCTACCGGCTGGTGAGCACCACATGACCTCGCTCGACATCGGCACCAACGTACGGCTCGCCGTCGACCGGCTGCGCGCCGCGTGGGAATGGTACGATTCCATTCCGCCGGTCCGCCGCATTCACGCCCAGCTCGCCAGGATCCGCGACGCCTGGCGCCGCATGAGCCGTTGGCTCAATAGCGTGATGCCGAAGGGACTGTTCGCCCGCGCTCTGCTGATCATCATCCTGCCGATGGTGATCCTGCAATCGGTCGTGGCGCTGGTTTTCATGGAGCGGCACTGGAACGTGGTGACGCAGCGCCTCACCGCGGGTGTGGTGTCGGACATCGCCGCTTTGACCGAGTTCTACAAGAGCTATCCGCAGGACGCCGACCAGTCGCAGCTTCGCCGGATCGCCCAGGAACGCCTCGGCCTGGTAGTCGATTTCCTACCGCTCGGCGACATGCCGCCGCCGCGGCCCAAGCCATTCTTCTCGCTGCTGGACCAGACCTTGTCGGAAGAGCTGCGCAGGCAGATCGCCCGGCCGTTCTGGATCGACACCGTCGGCAAGTCGTCGCTGGTCGAAATCCGCATCCAGCTCGACAAGAACATCATGCGGGTGTTCGCGCGGCGCAACGCCGCCTATGCGTCGAACTCGGAAATCTTCCTGATCTGGATGGTCGGCACGTCCCTGGTGCTGCTGTCCGTCGCCATCGTCTTTCTGCGCAATCAGATCAAGCCGATCCTCAAGCTTGCCGACGCGGCGGAAAGTTTCGGCAAGGGCCGTGACGTGCCGAATTTCCGTCCGCGCGGAGCCCGCGAAGTGCGCCGCGCGGCGCAGGCCTTCATCGAGATGAAGACCCGTGTCGAACGCGCCATCGAGCAGCGCACCGCCATGCTGGCCGGCGTCAGTCACGATCTGCGGACGGTGCTGACGCGGTTCAAGCTCGAGCTGGCGCTGCTCGACGACGGTCCGGAAGCCGAGGCGATGAAGAAGGATGTCGACGAGATGGCGCGGATGCTGGAGGCTTATCTCGCCTTCGCTCGCGGCGATCTCGGCGAAGCCGCGGCGCCGACCGACATGGCGGCGTTCCTCGACGAACTCAAGGACGACGCCGAGCGCCACGGCCATCGCACCACCGTCGTATTCCATGGCGCGCCGCTGGTCACCGTGCGGCCGGCAGCGTTCAAGCGCTGCCTCGCCAATCTCGTTTCCAACGCCGCGCGCTTTGCCCATTCGATCGCGATCACCGGACACCGCGACCATCGCTATCTAACGATCACGGTGGACGATGACGGTCCGGGCATTCCGATGGACAAGCGTGAGGACGTGTTCAAGCCGTTCCTGCGGCTCGACGACGCGCGCAATCAGGATGAGGGCGGCACAGGCCTCGGTCTGGCGATCGCGCGCGACATCGCCAACTCGCATGGCGGCGACATCACGCTGAGCGATTCACCGCTCGGCGGCCTGCGCGCCACGGTGAAGGTGCCGGTATAAGTCCGGGCGCGAACCCGGAGCCCAGCGTCTGTATTTCAGTTAGGCGGCGTCGGCTTCCGCCGCACCTTCGTCATAGGGACGCCGGCGCCGCGGACGCGGCCCGCGCAATATGCACTTCGGCAACGCGCACAGATCGCGCACGAAGCCGTCCCAGCGCTCGGCGCTGGACAGGCCGCGATCGAGCGCCGCCATGGCGCGGTCGTTGGCGTCCTGGTCGTCATCGGCATCGAGCCAGGCTTGCACGACGCGGGCGAACATCAATGCGCCGCCTTGCGCACGCAGGGCACCGTGCGGACCGGCCGCGGAAATGCCTGCCGCTTCCAGCATCCAGGCTTGCGAGCGCACCGCCATGGCGTTGAGCGCCAAAGCGAGCGGCGGGTTACGCCGCGCCGAACGCATCATCGAGCGCGAGGCGTCGCGATACGGCGCCATCGCCTCGAGCCGGCGCATCAGCACGTCGAACAGGCGATCGCGCGGCGGCTCCTCCACCATGTCGCTGCCATCGCTGCTGAGCACTTTCTTGTCAATGTCCTTGACGTGCGCGGCCCAGATCGCGAGCGTCGAGCCGAATTCGGCGCGCAGCACCGAGAGCTTGAGTCCGGCGCGGCCGGCGATTTCAGCGAGACCGATTTCCTCAAAGGGATGCTCGGCGAGCAGCGCCATCAACGCATCGATCGCCTTGTCGCGGTCGGACGTGCCGCGCGGCGGCGGCGGCTCTGATGGTTTGCGTTCGGATGCGCGCCTGCGGGTTTCGCGAGCCATGGCCGGTCTCCCTCGATCGTTGCGAGGGAGATGTAAGGCGGCAAAGGCGACCGTTCTAGGGCACGTTATCGTCGTCCCCGCGAAGGCGGGGACCCATACGCCGTGTGCTCTCGATAGTGCGGTGGCTATGGGTCCCGGGTCTCGCTGACGCTCGCCCGGGACGACGGCAAGTTATCCCGCAAGTTCCCGCGAGCGATTGGCCGCTGCGGCGACAGCCTCGGTCAGCAGATGATCGAAGCCGCTCGGCCCCATCAGCACGTTGAGCGCGGCAGCAGTGGTGCCGCCGGGTGAGGTGACGTTCTGCCGCAACGTCGCGGCGTCGCGGTCCGAGCGGAACAACAGTTCGCCGGACCCGGCGACGGTTTCGCGAGCGAGCCGGGCGGCAAGATCCGGTGGCAGGCCGGCGGCGATGCCGGCCTTCGTCATCGCTTCCGCCAGCAGGAATACATAAGCCGGACCGGACCCCGACACCGCGGTGACGGCGTCGATCAGCCCTTCATCGCCGACCCATTCGACCTTGCCGATGGCAGAGAGCAGGTCGGTTGCCAGCTTGCGTTGCGCCGCCGTGACGCGGCTATTGGCGACGGCAACGGATATGCCGCGGCCGACCGCGGCCGGCGTATTCGGCATGGCGCGGACGATGGCGGTGCCGGGCGGCAATGCCTTCTCGAGAAAGGCCATGGTGCGCCCGGCCATGATCGAGACGACCAGCGTCGATTTGCCGACGTAAAGCCCGAGCGGCGGCACCGCGTCGGGCGCCATTTGCGGCTTCACTGAAATGACGATGGCCTGCGCTTCCGCCTTGGCTTTCGGGCCTGGCTTTGGGTTGATGACGGCGCCCTTGCGGCCGACGGCTTTGATCTCTTTCGATGGGTTCGGATCGAGCGCGATGACTTTCTTCGGTGCCAGACCGCGCGCCAGCCAGCCGTCGAGCATGGCCTGGCCCATCTTGCCGGCGCCGAGCAGCACCATCGGCCCTTTGAATTTGGCGAGCGGCTTCGGCGATTTCGCGGTTCTCGACGGCTTCTTCATCGCGGCACCCTGTTTCAAACGCGGCCTGTTATGGCCGACCTTGCGAAATTGCGCCAGACCGCGCGGGTGCTTGCCAAGCTCAACAGGGCCCCGCACAGTCGCGGCCATGACCGACAGCAGCGCATCCTCCGACGCCGGCATCGCGGCAATCGCCGACGAGGTCTTTGCCACCATCGGCACGGACAAGCAGATCACGCCGTTCTCGGCGCGTCCTGGCGGCCTGACGATGGCGGATGCGCGCCGCGTCGCGCCGCTGTTGCGCGAGAGATTCATCGCCCGCGGCGAGACCATCGTCGGCCGCAAGATCGGCTTCACCAACCGTACCATCTGGCCGCAATACGGCGTCGATGCGCCGAACTGGGGCTACATGACCGACCGCACGGTGCGCGAGCTCGCGGTGACGCCGGTGCTACGGCTCGGCGATTATGTCGAGCCGCTGATCGAGCCAGAAATCGTGTTCGGCTTCGTCAGTGCGCCGCAGCCCGGCATGGATGACGCGGCTCTGCTCGATTGCGTCGGCTGGATCGCGCATGGCTTCGAGATCGTGCAGTCGATCTATCCCGGCTGGAAATTCACGCCGCCCGATACGGCGGCGGCCAATGCCATGCATGGCGCCCTGCTGATCGGCGCGCGGCACGCGGTGGCGCCGCGCAAGGCCGAGTGGCTGCGCGAATTGCCCGGCTTCGACATCGATCTCATCTGCAATGGCGCGGTGGTCGAGCGCGGGACCGCGGCGAATGTGCTGGAAGGGCCGGTGTCGGCCTTGCGCTATCTGGCGACAGTGCTCGCCGAGGATCCCGCCAGCCCGCCGATCGAAGCCGGCGACATCGCCACCACCGGCACCCTGACCAAGGCGATGCCGGTGAAGCCGGGTGAAACCTGGCGCACGGTGCTGCGCGGCGTGGCGCTGGACGGCATCGAGATCCGCTTCGGCTAGGCGTTACGCCTCGCCCGAGGTCTCGAACATCGCCGCTTCGAGCGCTTCCTTGGCCGGCTTGCCGGCCCAGACCACGAACTGGAAGGCGGTGAAGTAGCGCTCGCAGGTATCGAGCGCGGTACCGAGCAGCTTCTCGCACTGCTGGCCCGAGGGCTCCATGCCGGACGGCAATTGCAGGGCATGACGGAACATGACGAGGCCTTCGTCCGGCCACTGATCGAAATGACCGACCCAGAGTCGCTCGTTGATCAGCGCGATCAGCACCTGCACCTCGGCGCGGCGCCGCTCGGGCACCTTGATGTCGAAGGCGCAGGCAAGATGCAGCGCCTCGATGTCGAGCATCCAGGTGTAGGACAACTGGTATTCGGCCCAACGGCCGCTGACCAGGATGGTGATCTCGTCATCGCTTGCCCGCTCGAACGACCAGTCGTTGCCGGCCGCGAGGCGCTCGACCACATCAAGCGGATTGTACCGGACGTCGTCAGTGTAGCTCGAGAGGGACATGGCGTCTCCGCTTGCCAGATAGGCTTTCCTTGACACACAACACGGCACGCTTCCGGACCGGGCAGGTCCGAACCTGAAGTCGATGAACGTGTTACGCGGGGAACCGGACTGCCTTGACGGCGAAACCGAATCACTGAGCCACTTGACTATAACTCACTTGATTCAGGCCGCTAGAGGCAGCGTGTGAGCCTATGAGCCGTGATTTGCAGTGGCGACGCAACGGCCCACGACTCGAATCTCCACAAAGAATGCTCCAGCGAGATGACTCTCTGGTGGATAAGTGCGGGGATGAATCCGGCGCCGGATTTTGATTCCGTTTTGTTCTCAAAACGGCGTCGAATGCTCAGTCCTTCGACGGCAGATCGTCGAACAGACTCGACACCGACTCCTCGTGCGCGGTGCGGGCCACCGCTTCGCCGATCAGCGCTGCGATCGGCAGCAGGCGGATATTCGGCGCGGCCTTCACGTCGTCGGTCGGCTCGATGGAGTCGGTGATCACGAGTTCCTTGAGCCGCGAATTCGAAATGCGCGCCACCGCGCCGCCCGACAGCACGCCGTGGGTGATGTAGGCGTAGACTTCCTTGGCGCCGTTCTTGAGCAGCGCGTCGGCCGCGTTCACCAGCGTACCGCCGGAATCGACGATGTCGTCGATCAGGATGCAGGTGTAGCCCTCGACCTCGCCGATCACGTTCATGACTTCGGATTCGCCGGCGCGCTCGCGGCGCTTGTCGATGATGGCGAGCGGCGCATTGATGCGCTTGGCGAGGCCGCGGGCGCGGACCACGCCGCCGACGTCCGGCGACACCACCATGAGCTGTTCGTTTTTGAACTTGTGCTTGATGTCACGGACCATCACCGGCGAGGCGTAGAGATTGTCCGTGGGAATATCGAAGAAGCCCTGGATCTGGCCGGCATGAAGATCGAGCGTCATGACGCGGTCGGCGCCGGCGTGGGTGATCAGGTTGGCGACCAGCTTGGCCGAGATCGGCGTGCGCGGTCCCGGTTTGCGGTCCTGCCGGGCATAGCCGAAATAGGGGATCACCGCGGTGATGCGGCGCGCCGAAGAGCGGCGCAGCGCGTCCATGATGATCAGCAATTCCATCAGGTGGTCGTTGGCCGGCGCCGAAGTCGACTGGATGACGAAGCAGTCGGCGCCGCGGACGTTTTCCTGAATCTCGACGAACACTTCGCCGTCGGCGAAGCGGCGGACCATGGCCTTGGTCAGCGGCGTCTTGAGATAATCGCCAATGGCGGCGGCGAGGGCGGGATTGGAGTTGCCGGCGACCAGCTTGATCGCACCGTTCTTACCCGACATCCCGCCAACCTCTTACATCGCGTCGTTAGCCGGAGAACGTGGGTTTTCAGCGTTGCGCGACACCCGGCTGCGAGGTCGGGGAGGCGGGTGCGACGAAATTTCACGCTTCAGGCGCGCAGGTCATAACAAGGCGCGGGGAGCCCGGCAATACGGGTTAAGTCCCAATTCCAGCGTCTTTTTTGGACAGCCGTAGCGGGGCGCGAGGGTTTTTGCGGCTACTGATAAAGGGCGCCTACAGCGCGTTGTCGGCCACCGCGACCGCCCGGCGGGGCTGGCGCGAGGCATGGGCGGCTGCCGGCCGCTTCTCCGGCAGCGGAGTCTGCGCCGCCGCCGCGCCCTCCGGCGGCGCGCCGGCCTGCACCGGATCGGCGCTGCTCTGGATGCGGTAGATGCCGGCGGCTTCGGGCGAACTGTTGTCGAAGGCCATGGCCGGCGAGGCCGCCGCGCCCGGCGCTACCTCCGGCGACGTCAGAAACGCCGACAGCTTATCCATGCTGGACTGCGCGATGCGCTGTAGCATGGCGTCGTCGGCCGCCTTCCAGGCCTCGTCGGCCTTGGCCGTGTTGGTGCCGGTCTCTTCGCCCTTGATCTGCAGCACGCGCTGTTGGGCGCCGTCGAAGACATCCCAGGTCCAGGCGATCGTGGTCTGGCCGCGATCGACCGTCGCGGTCAGTGCGCCGCGCACGCGGTATGCCGAGCTGCCGTCGCGGGATACCACAGCGAGGCGGCGCGACTGCGCTTCGTCGTTCAATCGCTCGACCAGTTTCTGGAATTGGGTCTGCGGCGGACCGTCGATGACGTCGAAGGCGACGGTGGCGCCGCGCGGCTGTTGGGCGGCGAATTGGGCGGGGCCGTCCTGCTTGCAGGCGGCAAGGCCGCTCGCGATGCAGCCGATCAACAGCGTACGCAAGAGCAAGCGAGCCAGCATCGAATTCCCCCGAACCCGGCCGGTCCCCTCGGCCGGCCGCGAGTTTAGTGGCTGATGCGCTCAAGTCCAGCGTGGTTAACCGGTGGTTAACGCAATGCTTAACGGGCGACCCGGCTACTCGTGCAGGGCGATGGCGTTGATATGCCGGCCGTAATCCGGTTCGCTCTGATGCGTCGCGCGGCGGAAGCTGTAGAAGCGATCGGGCTCGGCATAGGTGCACAGGCCGAGATCCTCGAATTTCCCAATGCCGGCCTGTTGAATGCGCGAGGCGATGTAGCCGGTCAGATCGAACAGCGCATGGCCTTCGCGATTGGCGTCGGCGAAGAAGCGCGTGTTGTCGATATCGGCGGCGGTAAAGCGCGCGACGAACTCAGGACCGACTTCGTAATTCGCCTGCCGAATGGTGGGCCCGAGCGCGACGGCGATGTTATCCCGCGTGGCGCCGAGCTGCTCCATGGCGGCGAGCGTCGCCTCGATGACGCCGGTGAAGGCGCCGCGCCAGCCGGCATGCGCCGCGCCGATCACGCGCGCATTATCGTCGGCGAACAGCAGCGGGCCGCAATCGGCGGTGGACACGCCGATCGCCAGTTCGGGCACGCGCGTGACCACGGCATCGGCGCGCGGCCGGTCGTCGGCGCCCCAGGGTTCTTCCGCGACGACGACGTCGGGCGAATGGATTTGATAGAGCGACAGGAAGCGCTCCGGCGCAACGCCGAGCGACATGGCCATGCGCGCGCGGTTCTCGGCGACATGCTCCGGCGCATCGTTCGAGCCGACGCCGCCGTTCAGGCTGTCATAGATGCCCTGCGACACGCCGCCGTTACGCGTGAAGAATGCGTGGCGGATTCCAGGCAAGGTGGCGAGCACGGCGGCCTGCAGCATGCGGAGCAGTTCCTGAATGATCTGGGTCTACGCGACGGCCGGGCCCTTCCGGCTCGCTTCAATATAAGCATGAATGGGCCATAATATAGGCACGAACGGAATCCGGGCAGGTGGCAATGCCGGCGGTCCCGATCAGCCGTCGAACGCCGGCGGCACGCCGAGCGACGGCGCCACATAGGCCGCGGCCTTGAACAATTCGCCCATGCCGGTGCGCCCGATGCCGATCAGCCGCGCCAGCGCCAGGTCGATGTCCGCGGCTTGCGCCCGAGTCGCCTTGGCCTTGAGCGTGGTGGCGCGCGTCTCGATGCCGAGCCGACGCAACAGCAGCGATTGCGTGATCGGGCCATAGGCCTTGGCGCCCATGGTCTCGATGGTCCGCGACAGCGGCGCGAAATCGACATGCGCGGTGAGATCGACTTCGCCGAGCTCGCTCAATGGATCGGCGTAAGCATGCTTGCCGACGGCCTGCAGCGTGTCGCCGAAGTCGGTTTCGGAATGGCCGTAATCGATCACCAGCGCCGCGCTGTCCTGAGCGACGCGGCGGCCGAGATCGATCGCCGCGGCGTCGCTGCGCCATTCGAAAACGGAATCGAGCGGGGCGTTGCGCGCGGCCTCCGGCAGCAGGATGTTCAGATGCGGCATCGGCTCGCTGCCGAGCACGAAGGCGAGCTTGCCGTCGGCGCCGATGCCGACGCAGCGTTCGCGCCAGCCGTCCTCGGTCTTGACTGCCTGCGAAATCGGGATGGCGTCGAAGAATTCGTTGGCGATGATGATGGCGGGGCCGTCCGGCACATCGTTGATGGAGCTGTACCAGGTCATCGGAATGTTGTGCGGCTCGAGCGCGCGTCGCTGCTGCTCGCGCAGCACCGGGCTGATCTCGACCAGATCGAGCACCACCGCCTTGCGGAAGGGCGGCACGACCTGCGCGGCGCGCATCGCGTCCTTCATCAGCGTGCCGCGGCCGGGACCGAGCTCGACGACGCGCACCTGCTCCGGCGCGCCCATCTGCTTCCACACCGCCGACATCCAGATGCCGATCAGTTCGCCGAACATCTGGCTCACTTCCGGCGCCGTGATGAAATCGCCGCGCGCGCCGAGCGGATCGCGGGTCACGTAGTAGCCGTACTGGGGATCGGTCAGGCACAGCGCCATATATTGCGCCACCGGCATCGGCCCGGCCGCCGCGATGCGGCGGCGGATATCGATTTCCAGCGGCGTCGGCCCGGTCATGGCGCCTTGTGCTCGAGAGGATGTTTCAACGCGTAAATAATGAAGCCGGCGCCGACCAGAAACAACGGGATCGAGAGCAGTTGCCCCATGGTGGCGCCGCCCCACAGGAAGCCGAGCTGCGCGTCGGGTTCGCGGAAGAATTCGGAGAAGCTGCGCGCCACCGCGTAATAGCAGGCGAAGCTGCCGATGATCAGACCCGGCTTCTTCAGCGCGCCGAGGCGGATCATCACCGCGAGCAGGATGAACAGCACCAGGCCCTCGAGGGTCGCCTCATAGAGCTGGCTCGGATGGCGCGGCAGCGGTCCGCCATTGGGGAAGACCATGGCCCAGGGCACATCGGTCGGGCGGCCCCACAGCTCGCCGTTGATGAAATTGGCGAGACGACCGAAGAAGATGCCGATCGGCGCGGCGGCGCAGGTCAGGTCGCCGAGCGAGAGGATCGGGATCCCGCGCGCGCGCGCGAACAGGACGACGGCGATGACGCAGCCGGTAAAGCCGCCGTGGAAAGACATGCCGCCGTTCCACAGTTCGAAGATTTCCAGCGGATGGGCGACGAAGTGCGGCAGGTTATAGAACAGGATGTACCCGGTCCGGCCACCGAGGATGATGCCGAGCGTTACCCACAGCACGAAATCGTCGAAATCGATGAGCTTGAGCGGCGCCGCGCCGCCCCACAGCCGGTCCTTGCGGATGATGGCGCGCGAGTAGAACCAGCCGAAAATGATGCCGCAGATATAAGCCAGGGCGTACCAGCGGATCGCCAGCGGGCCGATGTGGACGAGCACCGGGTCGATGTAGGGAAACGGGATTACGAACAGCGGCATCGGTGCCTTTCGTCGGATTGACCTTTGAGTCGCCCGCCGGCGTCTTAGCACGGCGCCTCTTGCAGGCCGATGACCCGCGGGCCATTGTGGCCGCGACAACGGGCCGGGGAAACCTGAATTATCCTCAGCGGAGAGACGAGCATGACCCAGACCAGCAACCGGATCTTCGACGAGATGGCGCGGCTGATGAACGATGCGGCCGGCGTGGCCCAGGGCGTACGCCGCGAGGTGGATACCCTGGTACGCACCCAGGCCGAGAAAATGCTGCGCGACCTCGATGTGGTGTCGCGCGAGGAATTCGAGGCGGTGAAGGAAATGGCCCGTCTGGCCCGTGAGGAAAACGAGGCGCTGAAGGCGCGTCTCGACGCGCTGGAGGGCAAGGCCACCGCCAAGGCCAAGAAGGCCAAGGACAGCCCGGACGAGGGCGTGGCCTGAATCCCTCGCCCGCAAGGGAAGGGCGTCCTCTTGACAGCATTCCCATTATAGGACTATATCCGAATCGTCCGATCCTGCCCGGGGGCGTCATCTAGAGGCGTCTGGATCGATGGGGTCGGATGCGGTGCCCGCGGG
>NZ_LMFS01000001.1:541016-541117 GCF_001426945.1 Pseudolabrys sp. Root1462
GTCGAAAGATGGATCAGCCGCCAAAAGCGCGGCCCGGTGCCGTTAAAGACACCGCGATGGAGCGCCGCGGGGCGCATGTGTCCTCCGATCGAGGGCACAGC
>NZ_LMFS01000001.1:541150-1476942 GCF_001426945.1 Pseudolabrys sp. Root1462
TCCATAAGAGCGCCTCGCGGCGCTCCATCCCTCCGGCGTGCGCCGGGGGCGGAAGGGGAAGGCAGGCCGTCCCGGGCCTTCAACAACAGGGGCGATGGCGCTTGCCTCCCGACGCCGGGAAACCAGAAAAGCGGCCCTGGCGGCCATTTTGCCGGCCCGGTTGCCCTTTCGGCCCCCCGCGGCTATAAGCCAGCGCGAACGCGGCCCCCGGCACCCCTGGAGGCTTGCCGCGTCCATCGGGCGGCCCGCAAGTGCCGCCTTTTTCCATTGACTGATAAAGGACTTAGACTATGGCCACCGTGCAGAATTTGAAGGCGACGGTGCGCCCGAAGGCAGGCAAGGGGGCCTCGCGGGCAGCACGTTTTTCCGGTCGCGTACCGGGCGTCGTATATGGCGACAACCAGTCCCCCCTTCTGGTGCTCCTCGATCACGACGAACTGAAGCAGCGCATCTATGCCGGCCGCTTCACCACGACGCTCTATGAGCTCGACGTCGACGGCAAGAAGCACCGCGTCATCCCGCGCGATTTCCAGCTCGACGCCATCAAGGATCTTCCGATGCACGTCGACTTTCTGCGCGTGCCGGAAGGCGCCACCATCCGCGTCAAGGTCGCGGTCCACGTGCTCAACGGCGAAACCGCCCCGGGTGTGAAGCGCGGCGGTGCGGTCAACATCGTGACCCACACCATCAACCTCGAGTGCCCGGCCGACCGTATCCCGCGGTCGATCGATGTCGATATCGGCGATCTCGACATCAACCACTCCAAGCATCTGTCCGATGTGAAGCTGCCCGAAGGCGTGCGCGTGCTCGCCCAGGGTGACATCACGCTGGTCACGGTTGTGCCGCCGTCGGGCTACGCCGAAGAACTCAAGCAGCAGGCCGCTGCCGCTGCGTCGGCCGCTGCCGCCGCCGCTGCTCCTGCCGCTGCTGCGCCCGCGACGGGCGGCACGGCCGCTCCCGGGGCCGCTCCCGCCGCCGGCGCTGCGCCTGCTGCTGGCGCTGCTCCCGCCAAGAAGTAAACGACAGTCCTTTACTGTCTGTCGTCGCGAGAAAATCCCGTCCCGGCTCATGCCGGGGCGGGATTTTACCAAGCGGCTGCTCCTTAAACCGATCTCGCAAGGATCTTCCCTGGAGGCGGCAAAGCGATGCTGCTCCTTGTCGGCCTCGGCAATCCCGGCACCAAATACGCCGGCAATCGCCACAACATTGGTTTCATGGCGCTCGAGGCCATCGCGCGTCGGCACAACATTGCGCCGTGGCGCCGGCGTTTCCAGGGCGTCGCGGTCGAAGGCACGATCGGCGGCAAGAAAGTGCTGCTGCTGCTCCCGGGCACTTATATGAACGAGTCCGGTCGCGCCGTGTCGGAAGCGGTCGGTTTTTACAAACTCTCGGTCGGCGACGTCATCGTCTTCCATGACGAACTTGAACTCACGCCGTTCAAGGTCCGCGTGAAAGCGGGCGGCGGCAATGCCGGCCATAACGGCTTGCGCTCGATCTCGGCGCATATCGGCAACGAATATCGGCGCGTGCGCCTGGGAATCGGCCATCCCGGCGACAAGAAGCTGGTCGAGCACTATGTGTTGCAGGATTTCGCCAAGGACGAATGGCTTGGCGTCGAAACGCTGTGCGACCTCGTCGCCGACAATGTGTCGCTGCTGATCGACGGCAAGGATTCGAGCTTTCAGAACAAGATTCATCTCGCGATGGCTGCGAAAGGTTTCGGCGACGACAAGGAAAAGCCGGACGCCTGACGCCGCCACCAATAACGGCACGGATTACGCTCATGGGTTTCAAATGCGGTATCGTCGGTCTGCCCAATGTCGGCAAGTCGACCCTGTTCAATGCGCTGACGCAGACGGCGGCGGCGCAGGCCGCCAACTATCCGTTCTGCACCATCGAGCCGAATGTCGGCGAGATCGCCGTGCCGGATCCGCGGCTCGATAAGCTCGCGGCCATCGCGAAATCCGCGCAGATCCTGCCGACCCGTATCACCTTCGTCGATATCGCCGGCCTGGTCCGCGGCGCGTCGAAGGGCGAAGGCCTCGGCAATCAATTCCTCGCCAATATCCGCGAGGTCGACGCCATCGTTCACGTCGTGCGCTGCTTCGAAGATGACGACATTACCCATGTCGAAGGCAAGATCGATCCGATCGCCGACATCGACATCATCGAGACCGAACTGATGCTGGCCGATCTCGAAAGTCTCGAGAAGCGCGTCGATGCCTTGGAGAAGAAGGCCAAGGGCAACGACAAGGAAGCCAAGGAGGCGCTCGATCTGGTCAAGCGCTGTCTGGTGCCGCTGCGCGAGGGCAAGCCGGCGCGCATCGTCGAGCGCAAGCCGGAAGAGGAAAAGCTGTTCCACTCGCTCGGCCTCCTGACCTCGGCGCCGGTGCTGTACGCCTGCAACGTCGATGAAGGCCACGCCGCCACCGGCAACGAGTTTTCCAAGCGCGTCGAAGCGCGCGCCAAGGAAGAGGGCGCCGTCGCGGTGGTGATCTCGGCCAAGATCGAATCTGAAATCGCGACACTGCCGGAGAGCGAGCGCGCCGACTATCTGGAAGCCGTCGGTCTCAAGGAGACCGGGCTCGATCGTCTGGTGCAGGCCGGCTACAAGCTCTTGCACCTCGTGACCTACTTCACCGTCGGTCCGAAGGAAACGCGCGCCTGGACCATCACGCAGGGTACCAAGGCGCCGGCGGCGGCGGGCGTCATTCATACCGACTTCGAGAAGGGCTTCATCCGCGCCGAGACGATCGCCTATGACGACTATATTGCCGGCAACGGCGAGGCCGGCGCGCGCGATGCGGGCAAGATGCGGCTCGAAGGCAAGGAATATGTGGTCGCCGACGGCGACGTGATGCACTTCAGGTTTGCCAACTAGGCGGCTTGATCGGCGCCTTCGGCGTCATATAAAGGGCCCATGACCGAGAAGCTCCACTGGGAAGACTTCAAGCCCGGCGATGTGGCGATCTACGGCCCGCGTCATGTGACGCGCGAGGAGATCATCGCCTTCGCCGCCGAATTCGATCCGCAGCCCATGCATCTCGATGAGGCCGCCGGCGCGGCCTCGCTGATGGGCGGGCTCGGCGGCTCGGGCTGGCATTCCTGCGCGCTGCTGATGCGCATGATTGCCGACGGCTTCATTCTCAACTCGGCATCGATGGGCAGCCCCGGCATGGATGAAGTGCGCTGGGTCAAGCCGCTGCGCCCGGGCGTCAACGTCCGCATCCGCGCCACCGTGCTGGAGGCGCGCGCCTCCAGGAGCCGTCCGGATACCGGCTTTATCAAGATGACGTTCGAGATGATCGACGACACGGATGCGCCCGTAACGACAATGGTCAGCACCTTGATGATGGGTCGCCGGCAGCCAGGGGGCGCGGCGTGAGTTTCTTTGAAGAATTGCACGTCGGCGATGTCGTCATGACCGGGCGGCAGACTTTCGCACCCGACAGCATCAAATCATTTGCCCGGCGCTTCGATCCGCAGCGCTTCCACATGGATGAGGACGAGGCGGCGCGGTCGCATTTCGGCGCGCTGTGCGCATCCGGCTGGCATACCGCGGCGGCCTGGATGCGGCTGATGGTGGACTACCGCCGCGCCGAGGAAGAAGCCATGCGGGCGCGCGGCGAACCGATCGCCGCCATCGGCCCGGCGCTGGGGCTGCGCAATCTCAAATGGCTGCGGCCGGTCTATGCCGGCGATACGATCGACTACAAGACCGAGATCACCGAATTGCGGGTGTCGGGCAGCCGGCCGCGTTTCGGTCTGATGACGACACTGACGACCGGCATCAACCAGGACGGCGCCCCGGTGATTTCCTTCGAGAGCACCACGTTCGTCGAGCGGCGACCGCTGCCGGCTACGGAATCTTGACCCCGGCCTGTTTGATGATCGCCGACGGCAGGACGTCGAGATAAGGCCCGAGCAGGAAGGCTTCGCCGGAGCCGCGGCCATACAGTTTGTCATGGGCCTCGATCATCGCCCGCACCGGGGCGGCGCAGGCCGGTATCGAATCGATAATCAGATCATTGACCTCTGCCGGTTGCGCGCTGCCGTACCGCGGATCGGCGAAGACCTGGTGCACGATGCAATCGGTGGCGCGCTGGATCACCGGCAGCAGGTTTGTTTCTTTCTGCCGGATCGATAATTCGGGAATGGCAAGCGGAGCCGCGGTGAAGGCGGTTCGGTTTTCGAGCGAGACATTCAACACAAGCGACAAACCCACCAGGGATTCGACGATCATCGTGATCAGGTCCCGCGAATCAAGAGGCGTACAAATTCGTATCGCAGCGCCGCCTGCTTCGCATCTGAAATTGGGCGATGATCTGAGCGCGCCGGCCTCGGACCGATTCAAGTGATTCAAATGACTCGTGGATTTGCGAATAAATAATTCGTAGCCGCTTGCCGAAATCGGAGATGAAACGTGAAGACAGGACAGTGTTCCCGATGTCGGCCGCAGGGAACGCTTTCCGAGATGAAAGCGTTCTTGGTCACAGCGTTTTTTGAACCTGACCCAGGAGAGTGACCATGACGCGTACGATGATGCTGCGCGGCCGCACGGCGGCTGCAGCCACTGTGCTACTGCTGGCCGGCGGCTTCGCGGCCTCGGCGCAGACCACGATCATTACCACCCAGCCGCAAACCAGCGGCACTGCCGTCGTTGCTGCGCCCGCGCCGCAACGGTTTGAGATGACCCCGGTGCAGCGGCAGACTGTCTATCGCACGATTATCCGCGAACAGGCGGCGCCGGCTCAGCCGACCGTTGCATACCGCGTCGGCACGCGCGTCCCTGAAGCCACGCATCTGTATGCCGTGCCGCAGGACGTCGCGGTCGAAGTCCCGGCGATCCGCAGCTACAAATATATGGTCGTGAACAATCGCGTCCTGC
Organism: Pseudolabrys sp. Root1462; assembly: GCF_001426945.1. Classification (GTDB taxonomy): domain Bacteria; phylum Pseudomonadota; class Alphaproteobacteria; order Rhizobiales; family Xanthobacteraceae; genus Pseudolabrys. Next base: position 546,039 of record NZ_LMFS01000001.1, read on the forward strand.
TCGTCGACCCGGCGACCAGCGAAGTGGTTGCCGAACTCGAGAACTAGCCTGACCGGTCCAACGTCTTGTTGGCGATACTCGGTGGCTCGGCGCTTTGCGCCGGGCCGCTGTCGTTACGACGCGGCGCGCGAGCGCTGGATTTTCGCGGCTCCCGGGGCCATAGTAGCGGGCAGGGAGTTGCCGCATGTCGATCAATTATCGGGCGCCGTCAGAATTATTTCCCAGCCGCAGCCGCAAGTCCCGCCGACCGATCGGTTACAAGCGTTTCCCGACCGCCGCCGAAGCCATTCGTTTTGCCATCGAGGAATTGCCGCCCGAGCTGCTGCTCGGCGCCTATCTCGAAGTGGAAGAAAAGCGTTTCGACGGCAACGGCATCCGGCTGCTCTACGAGAGCAGCGACTATCCCCTGCCGCGCAAGGCCGTTAAGGCCGCCGGTAAAGCCGTCGCCGCCAACTGACGGTCACCTGGCTGCAACACCCCCGGGCATTTCGCTGGGGCCAGACCCCGAACCATGGAACCGCCATTCTTTGGCCGCGTTTACCCCGCGATAACTCGCGCCCGCGATTACTAGCGGAATAAACCTCCAGGAGTGACGGCTGTGGCCGATCGGAATGCACTATCGAAAATCGGCCTGCTGTTCATGGCAACGACCCTGCTGGTGATGATGACCGGGGCCGTCGTGGTGGCGGACCATCTTTCCGGCCGTCTGACCATTGACGAGCAGGTGACGGCGGGCACGGCCTCTGACGTCGGCGGCCACGCCAACTGAGGCCCGGACGGTCGCTCGGCCAACGGCTGCGACCTTCGCCTTCTAATCCGGCTTCAAAAAGAGACCCCGCGAGTGGCGGGGTCAGTTGTTGGGAGGAGTGTCCAAAAACGGACCCCGTCCTCCGCATTCGCGCGGCAGGACTGCCGCCAGCGAATTCCACAACACTACAGGCGCTGGTGACGAATCGGCCAGTTCTGAACCTCTGCACAATATCTCAGCAGCGGTCAGAGCGGTGGCTCCTCTGTCGGTTTGGCCAAAGAATCCACAACTCAGACGCGGTAAAATGCCGAACGCCACCACCGCAGGGGGCGGGGTGGCGCTCAACAGGCTCAGGGAAACGGTCTGTATCCGGCGACTTTACCCCGCCGTGCGGGGCGTGCTTGGCGGTCGCGACGGTTCGCCTTTCCACTGCTTGAGGCTGTCGCCGATGACCGACATGGCGGTCATCGCGGCGTGGCTCAAGCTGGCATAGCCGGCGACTTCGCGCGTCACCCGATCGCCTTCCTGCCGCAACATGTCACGCACGCTCTGCAGCTCGAGAATGACGCGGTCGATCTCCTCCATCGACTGGCCCGACACGCGGCGGATCAAGGCGCTGAGATTATCGGCCACGGCGGCATCGTTCAGCAATTCAGTGTCGCCCTTCGGCCGGCGCGCGACGTCACGACGGACGAACTCGCGGATCTCGCCTTCAAAGGCGTTTGCTGCAGCCTGGTCGATTTCACCCAGACGCTCCGGCGCGCGCGGCGCAAAGCGCTCCGGGCCGGCTCGCTCCGCTGGCGGCTTTTCCGCACCGGCACGGTCGGGTCTGATGACGGTCATGATCGACTCCTGTACACGCGCAACGCTGCGCTAATGGTTCTCAGTATTGCGATTGCCGCATGGGAACAGGGCAACGGTGGGGCAGCCGCGGGGCAGCATTACGGCCGCTCCACAACGCAGATCGGCAAATTACCAATGGAACTTTAAGCGCGCATTCACCGACTTGCTTTCGCCGGTCTGACCGACATCGGTGATCGCCGTGGTGAGTTGCAGCGGCCCGTATACCTTCTGTTCGGCGCTCAGCGTGTTGTGCGTGACAGTGTCTGCGCTATTGGCCGAGATGCCCGCGGCGAGGCTGGTCCCAGTCGATGCAATATTGAATCTGGCGGTGTTCTCCTGACCCCAGACCCGCGCTCCGGTTGCCGCGGCATCGTTCACCGGCAAGGCCATCATCGGCACATCGAATGATGTCGTTCCCCGGCCGAAGTTTTCGGTCACGGAGGTCCGGCTCTGCAACGTCAACGACAGTGCGCTGCCGATCGGCATCGAATGTTTGAAAGTCGTGGCGACCAGACCTTGATCGTTTCCGGCATTGACGCGGGCGTCGACCGTTGCGACGGCCGGCAGACCGATAGTGGCCCAAGCGGCATCGGTATTGCGACCGTCCCGCTGCACGCGCAGCGGATTGTCGGCATTGGCGTTGGCGACCTGATCGGCCGACATGCCGAGGTCGGCGCCGACTTTGGCATCCCACGCACCAGCCGCGGGAACGATGGGGTGGTCGAACACGACAGTGCTTGAGCCATTGCGCGACACGTTAAGTCCGGCGGCCTTGCTGTCGGCGCGATGGCGCGAACGCAGTTGCACCGACGTCTTGGCGCCGAGATCGAGTGAGTCAGCCGCGAGAGCCTGGTTGAGCTTTTGCCGCTCTTCCTCGGTCAGCGGCTTCTCGGGCGCATCGCCGTCGAGGCCGGCCACTGGTTCGGCCGGAGCGGCCGGCGTCGAGGAGGGGGGCGCATCGCCGTCGGGCGACGCGGTTTGGTCGTTCAGGAATGACCAGGCTGACGGTGCCACAGGCTCGTAGTGCTCGTCCGCCAAGGGCCCGGTGTTTTCGGCTAGCGGAGCGGCGTGGCTGGGCTCGGCGCGAGCGGGCATCGCCAAGGCGGCGCCTAACAGCACAACGACAATCATCGGGCCGACCGGGCTCGCTGAAAGACGCATCGTGGCAAAGTCCCTAACACGCCGCGCATTGCGGCATCCCCCGACGATCATCCCCTAGCGCGGAACTTTGGCAAACGTATGGTGCGACGGCGGCGGGCGATCATGATGGCGGCGCATCGCTCCCGGGGAACCGGAACCCCGTCGCGACGTTCGCTTGTCGGAGGCGCTAGAAAGGAACTGTCATGCGAGTCTCGATCGTCATGGTCGCATTTGCAGCGTTCGTTACGCTGGCCGCAAGCCCGTCCTCGGCGCGTGCCGCCAATGACGTGCCGGACTTCGACGTCAAACCGAGTTGCCAATCCGCCACCCGCGCTGCCAGTGACCTCAATCAGGCAGGCGACAATCTTCGCGCCGGCGATCGCAGTTCGGACAATTGCGTCCAGGATGAAATGAAGGCCAAGGCCACGCTCAGCGATGAGTGGACCCACTTCAAGATTTCAGAACGCCAGCGTTGCGCGCGTCTTGCCACGCTCGGCGGTTTGCCGAGCTACGTTGAATTGCTGACCTGTCTCGAGATGGCGCAGGAAGCAGCGAATATCCCGGACGGCAGGCCGGCCGCGAAGACTCGGCCTGGCCGGTAGACTTCCCCCGCGAACCGGCGCGTTATTTCTTCGGGGTGCCGAGTGACGCCTTGTAGGCGGACACTTGCTTGGGCTTGCCCTTGTCAGCCTTCGGCTTCTTCTTTTCCTTGGGCACGCGCATTTGACCTTTAGCCATGACAGTCTCCCTGCTTGATGCACCGTTCGCGACCGCCGATCCGCGGCTCATGTCCGGCGCAGTTGAAACGCATATGATGGTGATGCGGCGCGGGCCGTTCGGCAAGAGGGTAGATGCCCGCGGGGGCGCGTTCAGGATGCCGGCTTATTGTCCGTGCCCGGCTTCGGTTTGGCCGCGGGTTTTGGCTTCGCGGCTGGCGCGGCCGCAGGTGCGGTCCTGGCATCGCCCGGGTGCATTTTCGCGTCGATGCATTTGTTGACGAAATCGCCCTTCGCATCGAGGCTTGCGCTCGCATGCGACTTCTCCGCCAAAGCCCAGCAGTCCATGGCGATCTGAGCCCGCGACCTGGGCTTGTCATCGGCCTTGTCACCGGTCGTCGATGAAGCCTGATTGCGCGCGTGATAGGAGGCCAGTTCGCTGAACGGGTCGGCCGGACCGCCGTCGGTCTGGCAGCCCGCGAGCAGGCCGGCGGCGATCGTGACCAGCATCAGCGTGCGGATCTTCATTTGTGACTGACCGGCGGGGACTGCGTGGCGCATTATCCAAATCTCGATGGTTCTTCCGCGGGCGAAAGCGTGAACGAGACGGCGATTCGCTTGAAGATGCCCATGTTGCTGAAAAAATCGGAGGACGGCAACTGCCTCATGGCTCCGCCAGCCTCGACGCCGCGCGTCGCCACAGCGGGTTCTGCCGGGCTGTCCCGGTGACAGGCGCGCCGGTGCCGGTCTAGATTGCCGCCCCAAGTCAGCGAAGGAGAACGCCGTGCCGAATTTTGTCTGGGACCATATCCATCTGCGCACGCCGGACCCGGAGGCGACGGCCCAATGGTTCGAGCGCATGCTCGGCGCGGAGATCCTTCGCTCCACGCAACAGGGCGCGGTTCGCATCGATATCAAGCTCGGCGGCGCCAATATCTTTCTTGCCCCCGTGAAGGTCGGCGACGGCGTCAATGCGCCGCCGGTTACGCCCTATCAGGGTCTCGACCATTTCGGTCTCAAGGTCAGCGATCTCGACACGGTGGCGGCCGATCTCAAGGCCAAGGGCGTCGAGTTTACGATGGAGCCCAACGTGCCGCGGCCGGGTATCAAGATCTGCTTCATCCGCGGACCGCAGGGCGTTTCGATTGAATTGCTGGAGCGCGATCCGAAATACGTCTGACGGATCTGCGCATGATGCGGGTTCGGCCCGCATGATGCAGCGACGCTCTTAAATGTGGTTTGGACGGCAGTGCTGTGCGTCACGCCAATGCGATCCCGCGAGGGGTTGCCATGCGCAGCTACGGCCTTTAAATCCGCAAGAGGTGCGACGTGCTGGAGACAGGATCGGCGATGCGAAATCGGGAACTGACGGCCGTTATCCTCCTGTCGCTCGCGGTAGTTGGAACTGCATCGGCTGAAACCCGCTTCGAGCGCACGCTCAAGATGCTGATGCCCACCGATCGCATGGCGCAGCTCTGCGATTACACCGCGATGACGCGTATCCGAAAGGATGAGCGGCAGTACCGGCCCGATCGCGCCGTCGCCAATGCGCAGGTCGACGTCAAGATTTCCGGCAATACAGTCGAGGCTAAAGGCGGCGCCTTCCGCAGCCGCGGCAAGTGGTACGCGATGAGCTACACTTGCAAGACCAACGACGACCATCTCAGCGTGCTGTCGTTCACCTACAAGACCGGCGCCGAAATTCCTCAGGAAAAATGGGCGGCTTACGGCCTGTGGCAGTAATGCGTCATTGAGTCCTTGCCGCCTTGAGGGTCAGCAGCGCGGCCGCCGCGCCGACAATGGTCGGGACCGCAAGACACCAGAATCCGGCCAGCCAGTAGAGCAGCGCCGACGCCGCGCAGCCGCCCGCGAAACACAGAATGCTGCCGCTCAGTCGGCCAAGCCGTGCATTGACGGTAGCTGCATTGCCTGTCGCGCCGATGGCAAGATCGACGGCATCCAGGGTCGCCTGCGTCGTCGAACCGGTCATGAGCGTCGTGGGCGGCAGATCGGCGAGATGCACGCGATGCAGTGCATTTTGCAACGCCATGGCCGCGATGCCGGCAAAACCGGTGAGCAACGCGGCGGGGCTGTCGGGATTGGCAAACGGACCGAAGATCACCGCGAGAGCAAAGAACGCGGCCAGCAAGACAACTTTTGTGCTCAGGAGGATCGGCAGCACCGGCGCGCCGACGCGGCGCAAGGCCGTGCCGGCCAATCGGGCGAGCGCCACGACGAGGATGAATTCCGGGAGCGCGATGAGTTTACCGAGGATGCCGTAGCTGCCTTCGACCAGCGCCGCGGCGAGCGTTACGAAATTGCCGGTGACATGGGCGGTGAACAAGCCGTGCAGGCCGAGAAAGCCGGCCGTATCCACATAGCCGCCATTGAATGACAACAAGGCAGCAAGCGCCGTCGGACTATCAGCATTTTTCATCGTCGATCCGCGACTGGCGAACCCGACATTCTTGCGGGCCGTCCGAGCCGCGCGCCATGCAAGCGGCAGACCAACCGGACGGACAGCTTACTTTTTGTCTTTGATCGTCGTTGAGGGCCGGTCGCTACCGCTCGCGGTTTCGCTGTGCCACTTGCCCTTCTCGTCCTCGTATTCGATCTCTTCCGTGTGTCCGGGAACGATCTGTTCGGCGGCGGCACGTTTGGCGGCCTCGAGAGCGGCGGCATGCGTCGGAAAGGGTTCCGAAAAGACGCCGTCGACCTTGTAGGCCCAGCCGCCGTCATGTTCGACGATTTCATACACGACGTTGGTCATTACCGCCTCGCTTTGCTCTTGATCGCGCCAACTTAGGTCGGTGGCGGCAAATTGTACAGCGTGGCGGGTCGCGTCCCGACCGGATCAAAGTCCGTGTTCGCGCTTCGCCCGGTCGATGAATTCGGTAACGTCGGGCGGTAATTGCCGCAGGCCCTGGCGGCCGGCTTCCGACAGGATCGGTCGCAGCTTCGAACTGGCTAGGAATTCCGGCTCGCGGCCTGCGGGGATAATGCGATCGAAGACCATGACCATCAGGACGGCGAGCAGCACGACGCGGAACGCGCCGAGAAAGCCGCCCGCGGCGCGATCGACCACGCCGATGCGATGACCGGTGATTTCGCCGACGGCGCCCCGCATCAAGGCGGCGAGAAGAAAACCGATGATGAAGAATACCGCGAAAAACAGCAGCGGCAGTTGCGACGGCGTCAGCTGCAGGCGCGCATTCGCCAGCGGCGCCAGATAAGGCGTCACGGCAACCGCGACTGGCGCGGCAATCAGGTAGCCCACAATCGTCGCCAGGCCGCGCATCAGACCGCTGCGCAAGCCCGCAATCACGGCGACAGCGAGGCAGAGATAAACTGCGCCATCGAACAGGTTAAACGGTAACTCGTTTGTCATAGCGACCCTTATTGGCACATCCGCCATGTCCCCGCTAAACTGATAGCGAACAAGGTTATTGCGGCGCGAGGAGAACGACGATGGCATTCACGGTGTCGAGCAACAGCTTCAAGGACGGCGACTACCTGGCGATGACGCACGTGGGCGCGTCCGAGCATGGCTTCGGCTGCACCGGCGAAAACAAGTCGCCGCATCTGAAGTGGTCCGCCGGCCCGGCCGGCACCAAGAGCTATGCGGTGACCTGTTACGATCCCGATGCGCCGACCGGCTCCGGCTTCTGGCACTGGCTTGTTGTCAATATCCCGCCGGACGTCACCGAGCTTGCACTGGGCGCCGGCAGTGGCGCCGGCGGATTGCCGAAAGGCGCGCTGCAGACGCGGACCGATTACGGCTTTGCCGGGTATGGCGGTCCGTGCCCGCCGCAGGGCGACCATCCGCACCGCTATCTTTTCACGGTCTTCGCCGTCAACGACATGCTGCCCGTCAAGGAAGAGACGCCGGCGGCCCAAATCGGCTTCAACCTCAATTTCAAGACCCTGGCCAAGGCGACCATCATGGGGCTGTTCAAGCGTTGAACGGCCGGTAGCGATTGCCGTGGGTGGCTGACCCGGTCGATGAGTCGGTCATGGAACTTTCGACCGGACGGCGTATTGTCATGGTGCGCCGATTCACCGCCATCCCCATAGGGCGGCTGAGGGCATCCAAGGAGATTTCCATGACATTCCGTGCCAGCTTCCGCGCCGCTTTGGTGGCGCTTGTTGCACTACTCGGCTTCAGCTTCGCGACCGCGGCCTATGCCGACAGCGGCCGCGTTCATATCCGGATCGTAAAAGCCGGCTTCATCATCGGCGGCTCGGGCGGCAGCGGTACGCTTACCTTCCACGGCCGCAAGTACGGGCTGGGTATCGGCGGTATCAGCTACGGCCTCACGTTCGGCGCGTCGGAGACCAACTTCTACGGCACCGTCACCAATATCCGCCGTCCGCAGGACATCGAGGGCGTCTATGGCCAGGCCGGTGCCGGGGCGGCCGTCGGGCGCGGCGCGCAGGGCGTTGTGCTGACCAACCAGAACGGCGCCGTGCTGACGCTGAGCGGTCGTCAAGCTGGTCTGATCGTCAGCGCCGACCTCAGCGGTCTGGCACTGTCGCTCCGCCGCTAAGCTTCGCAACCACAATGCCGGGCGGGTGGCCCATAGGCTGCCCGCCCGCTTTGCTGTCGGCGATCATTAGTTGACAAAGTCAAGTAATGGCGCGAGGCTGCTTTCATGACCCAACCGTCTTCGCCGACCCACCGCCCGAGCATCGCAATCGTCGGCCTGGGCGGTATCGGCGGGGCAGCGGCCGGACTGCTGGCTCGAACCGGCCGCTATGATGTCACGGCCTGCGTTCGGCGATCGCTCGACCGCCTGTTCGTCGAAGGGCCGGATGGCGTCTTCGACGTGCCGCTGCGGAGCTTCACGGATCCGGCAGCGGTCAAACCGGTCGATTGGGTTCTGCTGTGCACCAAGACCCATGAAACGGATTCAGCGGGCGCTTGGCTGCGGCGTCTATGCACCGCGTCGACGACCGTCGCAGCGCTGCAAAACGGAATCGACCATCAGGAGCGCATCGCGCCGTTCGTAAATGGGGCCACCATCGTGCCGGTCCTGGTCTACTACAATGGCGAGCGTCTGGCCCAGGACCGCGTGCGTTATAAGCCGGTCAGTGCCAACGAACTGGTGACGACCGAAGATGCGGGGGGTAAGGCGTTCGCCGACCTGATGCAGCCGACGCCGCTCCATGTTCTGACCAGCGCGGACTTCGTCACGTTGAAATGGCGCAAGCTGCTGATCAACGCCGCGGCCAATCCGATGACGGCCTTGACCTTGCAACGGCAGGCGGTGCTTCGCCGTCCCGACATTTACGCCTTGTGCCTCGAGGTGCTCGCCGAGGCGGCCAAGGTCGGCCGTGCCGAAGGTGCGGCGCTGACCGACGATGAACCTGAGCGCATCATGAACTCGCTCATGACGTTTTCGCCCGAGCTCGGCACGTCCATGTATTTCGATCGGCTTGCTGGCAAACCGTTCGAAGTCGAGGCCCTGACCGGCGCGATCGTCGCGGCGGGCAAACGCCACGGCATCGCCACGCCGGTCAACGCCGTGCTGCTGACGCTGCTGCGCGCCATCAGCGAAGAGAACGCCAAGGTAGCGCGTTAGGGCGCGCTCGACACTTTCAGAATTTCGATGAGCTTGCGGTCGCGCCACTGTTGCAGGTCGGCGATGCTGCGTCCCGCTGCTTCCTCGGCAACGCCATCGATGAGCAACTGCTTGGCGTCGGTGACGCGCGTGTCCTTGAAGTCGTCGATCCAGCTCTGCACCGCGGGCGCCAGATGCGACATGAAGTGCGTCATGCCGCCTTCGCCGCCGGCGAGGTGGAAGGTGAGGTGAGGGCCCATCAGTGCCCAGCGCAGCCCCGGACCGTAGGCGATGGCGGCGTCGGCATCGGCGACCGAGACGACGCCGTCGGCGACCAGGCTCACGGCCTCGCGCCACAACGCGGCCTGCAGACGATTGGCAACGTGGCCCTTCACTTCCTTCTTGATGTGGATCGGGTGTTTGCCGATCGCCTGGTAGAAAGCCATGGCCTTGGCGATCGCGTCTTCGGATGTCTTTTCGCCCGCCACCACTTCGACCAGTGGGATGAGGTGCGGCGGGTTGAACGGATGGCCGATGACGCAACGTTCCGGGTGCGCGCATTTCACGGTGACGCGGGAGATCAGCAGCCCGGATGAACTCGAGGCGATCACGGCATCTTTGGGCGTTGCCGCGTCCATCTCCTTGAAGGTCTCGATCTTGATGTCCTCGCGTTCAGGGCCGCTCTCCTGCACGAAACTGACACCCTGACACGCCTCGGTCGGCGAGCTGTGAAACGACATCCGCTGCTGGCTGGCGCCGGGCACGACCCAACCGAGTGTTTCCAGCGTCGGCCAGGCGTTGGCGATGAACCGTCGGGCGAAGGCCTCGCCTTGAGGGCTGGGGTCGGTGGCGCGGACGTCGTATCCCTGCGCAAGAAAAATGGCGGCCCAACTGGCGCCGATAGTCCCAACACCAACAACCGCGACGGTTTGTGACGGCATTTCCAAGTCCCTCCCGCTCAAGTTTCGCGCGAGGATAGCGTGACCGGACGTGCCTGCGCTACTGGTGTTGGACGATCACTTTGGTGCCGACCGGAACGCGCTCGAAGAGGTCGATGATATCCTCGTTGACCAGCCGGAAGCAGCCGGACGACACCGCCTGGCCGATCGTCTCCGGCGCATTGGTGCCGTGGATGCGATAGACCGTGGTGCCGATGTACAGCGCGCGGGCGCCCATCGGATTGCCCGGACCGCCGGCCATGAAGCGCGGCAGATAGGGCTGGCGCTCGATCATCTCGGGCGGCGGCGTCCAGTCCGGCCACTCGGCCTTGCGCGTGATCTTGTGCGTGCCGCCCCACTGGAAGCCGTCGCGGCCGACGCCGATGCCATAGCGCAGCGCGCGCTGGTGATCGACGATGAGATAAAGGTAACGATCGGAGGTGTTGACCAAGATCGTGCCCGAGGGATAGTCGCTGCGATAGAACACCGGAGTCCGACGCAGCTCTGGCGGCAATTCGACATCGCGCGCCGTGTGATCGACACCGGGATCCGGTTCTTGCATCGTAATCGGATAGGTACTGCCGAAAGACTGCGCCTGCGCCGGGCCGGCGAGGACGCCTAGAGTTGCACCGGCCATCGCGACAAGGATGCCGAAAATTTTAGCGACCATGGCAGGACTCCCGGGACGTCGTCACATCGTCAGCCTACCACAAATGTCGGCTCCGACGGTGTGACCCGCAGCACACAGGTCGCTGCGCTATTGGTGCTATCGCTCGCCGCGACGTATAAAGGCGCCACCGGCCGATTTTGCCGATGGGAATTGGGGCGACGATCATGCGGATTCTGACGACGGCAATTGTGTGTGCGCTCGGCGCGCTTCTGGGCAGCGCTGTCGCCCAGCTCGGCCCCGACATGAAACTCGAGGACGCCGGCTTTGTCATGCGGCCGGCGAACACCGCCGAGCAGCTCGCCCACATCAAGCGCGTGCCGCCGCGCCGCTTCGTCGCTCGCACCAAGAGCGGCAAACGCTACTACGTCTATGCCGATCCCGAGCTTTGCAAATGCGTCTTCGTCGGCGATGGCGTCGCGCTCGAGGCCTATCGCGACATGCGCAAGCGCTTGCAACAGCCCGACACGGTACCCGGCTCCGGCGTGGCGCCGCAGGCGGAGCTGGTCGAGGACATGGACGGCGACCTCTCGAACCTGATCGACGACGGCAACATCCTCGACTACAGCTTCTAGGGCTCAGGCGCCGAACAGCCGCACTGCCGACGTGATGCGCAGGACCTGCACGCTCTCCGGCAGCTCGAGCAGAAACTCGGCATCTCGCGGCAGGTGATGAATCTTGCGCGGATCGGCCCCGGCGTAGCGCGACATCGCCTCCACGTTCTCCCAGTAGGAAACCGTGATGAACTCGCTGTCGGTCTCGCGGTCTTCGCGGAACTGCGAGACGGCGAGCGCGCGCTCGGCGAGAACCTTGATGCCGTTTTCGTAGAGATAGGTCTCGTATTCGTCAGCACGGGCGCGCGAGGTGCGGCCGCGCCAGATCCGGGCAATGGTCGGAACAGACATCAGGCATTCCTCCAGCGGTCGGCGCACGAGCGCCGTATGCATGGAGCAAGCCTAACACGATACCGGCAACCCAATCCGCGCGACCGGATGCCGCGCGCGAGCTGTTACTTCTTGCCGAGCTTGTCGCGCTGCGCAACGAGCCGGTCGAGTTCGTCCTGCTGTTCGGCGATGCGATTGGCCGCGCGTTCTTCGTCCGCCGCGCCGGAGAAGGCGGCAGCCTGCTCGGTGAGCTGACGGATATTGTCGCGCAGAATGGCGATCCGGTCGTCGAGTTCGTCGCGGGACAGGGTCGGTTCGTTGGCCATGGGCGTGTTTCCTCAAATAATGCCTTTTCTGTCACGGCCGGGCCGCACCGTAAAGCGCCTTTGACCGGCGGCCCGGCTTGCCTCGTTCCTCCGCCATGGCTATGGAAATGGCACCGGGGGAGATAAGCGTATGCGTGATCGCGTGATTATTGCCGGCGGCGGCATCGGCGGCCTGGCGACGGCCCTGACGTTGCACCAGATTGGCGTGCCCTGCGTCGTTTACGAAGCGGTCCGCGAGATGCGTCCGCTGGGCGTCGGCATCAACATGCAGCCGAACGCGGTGCGCGAACTCTACGACCTCGGCTTCACCCAGAGCGATCTCGACCGCGTCGGCCTGCCGGCCCGCGAATGGGCTTTGGTCGGCCTCAACGGCAACGATATTTACTCCGAGCCGCGCGGCCTCGGCGCCGGCTATCATTGGCCGCAATACGCCGTGCATCGCGGCCGCTTCCACATGATGCTGTATAACGCGGTGATCGACCGCCTCGGCCCTGACGCCATCAAGCTCGGCAGCCGCGTCAACGGCTATCGCAAGACCGCCGATGGCGTCATCGCGCTGATCGAACACCCGGATGGTTCGAACGAAGAAGCGGAAGGCGCATTGCTGGTCGCCGCCGACGGCATCCATTCCGCGATCCGCGCGCAGATGCACCCCAAGCAGCCGCCGATCCACTGGGGCGGCGCGGTGATGTGGCGCGGCACCACCTGGGGCAAGCCGATCCGCTCCGGCGCGTCCTTCGTCGGTCTCGGCACGCATCGCCAGCGCGTCGTGTTTTATCCGATCTCGCATCCCGATCCGAAGACCGGGCTGTCGATGATCAACTGGATCGCCGAGGTGACGCTCGACAGTTCGGAAGGCTGGAAGCAGAGCGGCTGGTTCCGCCAGGTCGAGACCTCCGAGTTCATCCATCATTTCGACGGCTGGGTGTGGGACTGGCTCGATGTGCCGGCGATGATCGCGCAGGCCGACTGCGCGTTTGAAAATCCGATGATCGATCGCGATCCGGTTGCGACCTGGCAGGACGGCCCGGTGCTGCTGCTCGGCGACGCCGCGCATGCGATGTATCCGACCGGCTCGAACGGCGGCAGCCAGGCCATCGTCGATGCCCGAACGCTCGGCGCCTGCATGATCGAACATGGCGCCACGGTGGAAGCCTTGGCGGCGTACGACAAGGCGCTGTGCGGGCCGATCTCGCAACTCATCCTGCGCAACCGCGGCGCCGGGCCGTTCGGCCTGCTCAATCTGGTCGACGAGCGTTGCGGCGGCACCTTCGACGACATCGACGAGGTGATCCCGCCGGAAGAGCGCGCCAGTTTCATGGCCGGGTATAAGGCCGCCGCCGGCTTCGCCATCGAGAAGCTCAACGCCGCGCCGCCGACGATCGCGCCCGGCGCGAAGGTGCGCAGCACCGCCGAAGTCTGACGCCGTCTGCCCTGGAACTTTCCCCGTCCGTCGGCCGTTAATTGGCACCGATGGCGGGCAAATAAGGGACGGGCGATGGGCATCGAAGGCGGCATTCTCGGCATCATCATTCTGGTAGCCGATATCTGGGCCATTTTGCAGATTTTGAAGAGCGGTCAGACCAGCGGCTCCAAGCTGTTCTGGATTCTGCTGATCCTGCTCTTGCCGGTGGTCGGCCTGTTGATCTGGCTGCTGGCCGGCCGGCGATAGACGCGGGCTCATTCACGCCTTGTCCGGCGACGCGTGTCGGCGCAATCTTGCATTCCATGTCGAATGAGAGAGGTTGCGCATGTCGTACGCCTGGGCCCTTGGCGCTTTGGCTTTCGCCAATCTGCTTGGCATCATCAGTCCCGGTCCGGCCTTCCTGATGGTGAGCCGGGCGGCGGCAGGCCGCAGCCTGGGCGTCGGTGTTGCTCTCGGCGCCGGCGTCGCCATTGCCGCGACGTTCTGGGCGGCGGCGGCGTGTTTCGGCCTTGCGCTCTTGATGACCCAATTCGCCACGCTCTACGGCGTCATTCAAATCGCGGGCGGCGCCTATCTGATCTGGCTCGGGATCAATGCCTGGCGGCACAGCCGCGCGGTGGAGGCGGCGCCGGCCGCTTCGCCACAACAGCCAACGTCGCGCGATGGCGTCGGCCGCGCCGTGCTGGTCGGTGCGTGGCTGAGCCTCGGCAACCCAAAGATCATTATTTTCTTCACCAGTATCTTTGTCGCGCTGTTGCCGCACGACGCGCCGCTGTGGGTGCGGCTCGCCGCGGTTGCGATTGTCGGTGTGCAGGAAATCTCCTGGTACACCATCGTCGCCTTCGTGTTCTCGCGGCCGCGCGTGCAGGCGGCTTACGGCCGTGCCCGCAAATGGATCGAACGCGCGCTCGGTACGGTGCTGATCGGTCTCGGCGCGCGCATTATCGGGACGGTCAGGCTGTAGGATCTTTGCGAGCGATAGCGAGCGGTCTCAGGCCGCCGAACCTCCCCGTACGGGAGGGCATAAATTTCAGCGCCGTGCCGGCCAATCGATGACGCCGGCGGCAAACAGCGAGCACCACGCCAGCACGGGCTGCAGCAGCAGCCGCGGGCCGTGATACCACCACGAATCCGGGATCGTCGGCAGCACGATGTGTTCGAAGGCGTGCTTCATGTTGGCCGGCCACACCGCGACGATGTAAACCGCGAGCGCGATGCCGGCAAGCCGGCGCGTGCGCGGCCACAGCAGGCCGATGCCACCGGCGATTTCCAGCCAGCCCGTGATCAGCACGGCTTCGCGCGGCCACGGCACCCAATCGGGTGTGATGCGAACGAGGGCGTCGGTCGAGTTCAGATGCGGGAACAGGCCGCCGATGAAGAAGACGGCGAGCGCGATGCGCATGACGGCGCGCAGCCGTGAAAAGCGGGTGTCGTTCATACCCGCGACTACGAACGGGGAAGCGAGATGGCCTTCCACCAACGCAAATAAATCTGCGGGTGCCTGACTGCCGTCAGCGCTCCTGCGCCCGCTTGGCGAGCTGCTGCACGCGGGTTTCCAGCGCGCGCAACCGTGTTTCGGCCGCAAAAGCGCGCTGGCGCCAGTAAGCAGCGTCTGCCATGGCGCGTTCGACGACCTGGTCACCGGCGTCGGCGCGCAGCCGCCGCGGTGCATATTTCAGAACATCGGCGGTCGCGCCGAGGTGGCGTAGCCGTACCGCATTCGGCTGGTCGATGGTGTCGAGAAGGTCGGTAAAAAAGCTCACGGGGGCAGGGGCTCCGGTTGGGATCGGGAACAAAACGCAGAACGGCCCTGTGGGTTCCCTGCTGGACAATTCCTGCGCCCGAAAGCGTGGTTTCATCGGAACGGATGCGGTGCTGTGCGGTTAGCGGGCGGGGCTGGCTGGGTATCAGGAGACAGCCTCAATGCGTAAGATTGCTACCGTCCTCGCTGCCGCCACAGTCGCCGGCGCCTTGCTGCCGGCCTCGGCCTACGCCGCCGAACCGCACCACGCCCGGCACCACTACCGCCATCACGCCTATCATCACCGCTACGAGCGGGCGCCGGCCTATGTCAACGATCAGGCCTATTACGCGCAGCGTCCGGTCTACGCGGCCACCGGCCTGCCATCCGATCCGCTGCTCTATCCGATCGGTGGCGCGGTGATCGGCACCATCATCGGCGCCGCCGTGTGTCCGCCTTGCGCCATTGCCGGCTCGGCGCTCACCTCGGGCGGCGGCGCGCTGGTCGGCGCCGGTATCGGTGCAATCGGCGGCACGCTGGTCGGCGTCGCCGTGACCGAGCCGCGCGTCAACTATGCGCAGTACTGACAAGCACGCGCGGACCTGACTGTCCGCGGCGCGACATGAAGCGGCCGGGAGCGTAAGCGTCCCGGCCGCCGTCATGATGAATACGGTGTCGCGGCATTCGCGACACTTTTATCGATCGATATTCAACGTCGCACGCCCGGAGCCACGGCGGCGCTGCCGACCTTTCAATAATGATCGGCTTTCGAAACGTCATGGATAAAGCGCGTTTACCGAGCAAGTGATTGATGTCGCATGACTTGCCGGCGCGCAGACACGCACAGACTTAGCGCGTACCCCGGCTTTTCCCACGATCGATATACGCCGGCTTCAAATCTGGAAACTATGACCGGTGCCGTCCTGACGCGTGTTGGTGAATTTGTCTTAGCGTCAGCCGGAGCAATGCATGTTAAGGCTGCTTTATCGCCGGCTCGTGGCGTTCGGTCGCGAACGCCGCGGCAATGTCGCGATCACCTTTGCCCTGGCGGCGCTGCCGCTGGTCGGCACCGTAGGCGCTGCCGTCGACTACACGCAGGCCAACAGGATCAAGACGGTGCTGCAGGGCGCGCTCGATTCCGCGGCGCTGATGCTGTCGCGCGACGCGGCGACGTTGAGCAGCACCGATCTCAACAGCAAAGCCTTGAGCTATGTGCAGGCGATGCTCAACCAGCCGCAGGCCAAGAACATCGTCGTCAATGCCACCTACAGCGCCAGCGGCGGCTCGAAGGTCGTCGTCAACGGTTCGGCATCGGTCTCGACCGTGTTCCTCGGCGTCATTGGCCTCAACAGCGTGACGGTCACCGGTTCATCGACCACGGCCTGGGGCACGACGCGTCTGCGGGTGGCGCTGGTGCTCGACAACACCGGCTCGATGGCCTCCGATGGCAAGATGACGGCGCTGAAGTCGGCGACCAAGGATCTGCTCACGCAGTTGAAAGGCGCGGCGTCGGTCGATGGCGACGTCTATGTCTCGATCATTCCCTTCGCCAAGGACGTCAATATCGGCGCCACCAACTACAACGCCAACTATCTCGACTGGACCGACTGGAACAGCGCCAACACGACATGCAGCGGCTGGCTGTGGAACGGCAACTGCTGGGGCAACTGGGTGACTGCAAGCCACAGCACCTGGAACGGTTGCGTGACCGATCGCGGCCCGTCGAACAGCCCGGGCTCGTCGACCTGGGACCAGGTCGTCACGCAGCCCGATAACACCGCCAATTCGAAATGGCCGACCGAGCAGGCCGACGCCTGTCCGGCCGCGATGATGGGTTTGACCTACAACTGGACCAATTTGAACAGCCTGGTCGATCAGATGCAGCCCAGCGGCTCGACCAACCAGCCGATCGGGCTGGTCTGGGGCTGGCAATCGCTGGTCGGCGGCGGGCCGATGACCGCGCCGGCAAAGGATTCCAACTACACCTATAACGACATCATCATCCTGATGTCGGACGGCCTGAACACGAAGGATCGCTGGTACGGCGACGGCTCGAACGTCAGCACCGCGGTCGATGGCCGCATGTATCTGTCGAGCACCGGGGCGGGCACCTGCAGCAACATCAAGTCGGCGGGCGTCACGATCTATACCATTCAGGTCAACACCAGCGGCGACCCGACCTCGACACTGCTGCAGAACTGCGCCGGTTCGAAAACCAAGATGTCCGACCCGTCGAAATTTTTCATCGTGACCAGCGCCAGCGGCATCGGCACGGTGTTCAAGCAGATCGGCACCGGCCTGACGCAACTGCGCGTCGCCAAGTAAGCGCATCGAGGTAAACGGCGGCGCGCCTAGATCCGGGCGCCGCGGTTATAGGCGTCGATGAGCTGGTTGTAGTCGCGCATCAGCCGCGGCGGTGAGCCCTCGACCATCCAGCCGGAGCCGGCATTGCTGAGCATCATGCGGTCGCCGCTCGAATACGGTACCTTGTCTCGGATGCGGCGCATCAGTTGCTCGGCCGTGGTGAGATAGGACTTGGCGTTGGACACGAACATCGAGCCGATCTTGTCTGGTCCCGAACCGGACGCGAACGGTTCGGCCGCACTGACGGCGGCCTCGTAATCGTTGAGTGCCGCGGTGATGGCGGCGAGGTCAGGCTTGTCCGCGGTTTCCGCACGGAGCACGCGCTTGGCCTGAATCATCATCGCCTCGACATGATAGCGCGCCTTGCGGCCTTCACTCTGTTCGATCTGCGCCAGCTTCTCCAGCGCGCGCTTGTCATTGATGGCTTCGACATTGGCGCGCAGCGCCTTGTCGGCGGTGGCGAATGCGTCCCAGGCGGCGACGAGGCGCGGATGCAGGGCCTTGCCCTTGGCCATCTTGTCGTCCTTGTAATTCTCCTGCGTGTAATAGTCGTCGGCCTCCTTGAGCAGCGGCTCGAGCTTGCCGACGGCGTCGGCGTAAGCCGAGGCGGCGGCCTCGAGCGCGGCATCGTGCGGCTCCAGCCCATTGGCCTTGTCGACATTCTTCCGGCAGTCGGCGGTGTCGTAGATCGTGTAGGTGCCGTAGATGATGCGTTCCTTGCCGGTCGGCCCGTTCTTCTTTGCCCAGGAGAAGTAGCGCTCGCGCGAACTATAAGCGCGTTCCGATAGCCGGTTGATGCAGCCGACATAGGCGTTCATCTTTTCGACGCTCGGCGCAGTTTGCGCGACGGCGGTGACCGCACCGAGCGCGGCAAGAGCAGCGGCGAGGACGACGGCAAAAAGCGATTTCACGGGGCACCTCCCGGATGGCGGAGAGCGGACCGACCAATGATAGCGCAAGGTCGCGGTGCGGTTGTGACCTCTGTCACAATCTGGCGGCGGCTTGCTACTTCCAGCCCGACTCGCGATTGCAGGCGCGGTGCAGGGGCGGATACATCCGCTCCATCTCGGTCTGGGTCACCGGCTGGTTGTCGTCGAACTGCTCGTGCATGCACAGGCAATAGCGCCGCTTGACGTCGGCGTTCGGCGCCGGCTCATTCGCCAGTTGCGTTACGCAGGCCGCGATCCACGCACGATCGGCGGCGCTCAGCTCGGCGGCGGCGCCCGCGCTGACGAGGGCCGGGAGCACGACGACGGCGGCGACGACGTTGAAGATTTTCACGGTCGCCCCCCGACTTGACACGACAAGGCTGCGCCGGCCGCGGCTCAGAACGACAGCCGGCCGGTGACGCCGCCGCCATAGGTGGTGATGTCGTCGCGCAACGTGACCTGGCCCGACGCGCCGACCTGCCAGCGCGCGGTGAAGACATCGAAGCCAAGGCCGAGCGGATATTCGCTGCGCGTGCTCTCGGCCGGCGTCCGGCTGATGTCGTAGGCGTAGCCGGCCGAGGCCCAGACCCGGCCGCTCTGGAACGGCAACGCCAGCCGCACATTGCCAACGGCCTGCGAACTGCGGGTGAGTTCGCCGGGCGTGGTCTGGAAGTCGGTCGCCGCCGGATTGATGGCCTCGACGTAATCGGGGCGCTTGTTGTCGCTGTAGCGGTGCGACAGGCTGGTGGTGAGGAGATACTGCCCCAGCGGCAGCGTCACCGCCGCGCCCAGCGAGCTTGCCCACGACGTGGACTTGTAGCTGGTGCTGTAGACCGGCAGCAGCGGCGTGCCGTCGCGCGTCTGATCGCTCGACCAACGGCTGACCGACACCGAAACCGGGAAGCTCAGGAACAGCAGCGGCGAATACACGCCGTAGGCCGTGGCGCTCCAGCCGCGCGAGTCGATCTGCAAGTTCTGCGCGTCGGCGCGCGAGGAGGCGTTGAGCACGCCGCCGGCGACGCCGAGCACGAGTTGATCGCCGCGCGTGAACGCCGAGGTGAAACGATGGTCGTAACCGAACTGCAGCGCGGTCACGGTGACCTTGCGCGCCAGATCGGGCCGGCGATCCTTGATCGTGGAGCCGCCGAAGCTGGCCCAGACGCCGTTGTCGAGCGCGCGATATTGCGACAGCGCTTCGGTGGCGGCGGCGATGCGATTGGCGAGCGCGCCGCTGCTCGCGGTGTCCTGCTGTGCGAGCGCCGGGCCGGCGAGCAGCGTGGCGATGAGGGCGATACGGATGCGCATGCGGAGCCTCATGTCACTGCACCGGCGGCGGCGGCGGCGTGCCGGTGCCGCCGGGGACGCCGGCGGGTCTCAAGTCGAAGACCGTGATTTGCGGATGGCTGCGGAAGAAATTGACGATGGCGTCGTATTCCGCGTTGCCGGGATAGATGAATCGGTAGCCTCTCGTCCCTTTGCCGTCGTCGCTGGTCAGAACCTGATAATAGGGAACGCCCGTCTCGGTGTAGAGGATGGCCGCGTACACAGCGCCGCGGACGCCTGGAATGGTGTAGCTCGGCACCAGGTCGGGAAGCACGACGCAGCCGTGCAGAAGCACGCTCGCCACGAGCAGAATGGCGGCCCGATAGGGAAGCGACCAGCGCTTCCACGGCGTCCAGTTCCACATCGTCATTCCCAAACCCAACTTTCTTCCTTCGGCGCCATAGCGCCGACGTGGAATCCGTCCGCCCCTGGGGGAAATTCAAGCGGTAACAAAGTACACGGGCCTGGGAAAGTTGTTCAATCGGGAATTGGAACTATCAACAGCAGTCGCGGCGGTTGTGACGGCGCGATGACGCTCAGCGCCGTCCGCTGTCACTGCACCGGCGGTGCCGGCAGCACTCCGATGCCGCCGGGGATGCCGGCGCGATCGGCTTGGTTGGGCGGAAGCAACGGATGCGTCTGGAAGAACTTTTGAATGATGGCGTAACGCGGGTCGCCCGGATAGACGCGTTCGTAGCGGCCGGTGCCGGGAACGATGCGTTTGATCACATAGCCGAACCGGCCGGTGGCGTCGTCGTATTCGGTGTCGGCAAAGACCGGCCCGACGCCGGGCACCGTGAAAGCCGGCGTGCTCTCGGCGATCGGGCAGGTCGCGCCCTGCAGCAGCAGCATGAGTGCAAACAGGATGCCGAGCCGATAGCGCCACGACCAACGCTTCCACGGCAGCACGTCCCACGTCGCCATTGCCAACTGACTTTCCCTGAAGGACGGCGCCGCCGCGCCAGCCCGCCGCGAATTCGTCCGTCTCCGGGGAATCCGCGCGGCATCACCGTAGAGAAATCGGCAGGCCGTTCAACCAGCACTGGAAATTATCAACACGGGCCACGCGGTTTGCTATAAATCGCCCATGGCACGAACACCCTTCCGCGATTCCCGCAGCGAAGCCGAGAAGGCTTTCAAGCAGGCGACCACCAAGCCGGCGGAGCTGCCGCCTGCAGTGCCGTCCATTCCCGGCGTCCGGGAGCAGGTGACCCTGCGTCTCGACCGCGACGTGCTGGATTTCTTCCAGGCCGATGGCCCGGGCTGGCAGGAGCGTATCAACGCGGCGCTGCGCAAAACGATCGGCAAGTAGCGCGCGGCGCGGGCGTCAGGCGATCGAGGCGCCGCGCTTCTGTTCGTACATCGAATGATCCGCCGCCTTAAACAGGGCCTTGATGGTCGTGCCGTCGGCCGGATAAAGCGCCATTCCGACGCTGGCGCCGATCGAATGGGTCTTGCCGTCGGCGCCGACGCAGGCGGTAATGCCGCCCTTGAAATGCTCGCGCAGGCGCCGCGCCAACAGCATGTCGAAGCTGACCGGCAGCACGACGCCGAACTCGTCGCCGCCGATTCTCGCCACCATGCAATTGTCGCCGGCCTGCTTCCTGAGTTCTTCGGCCAGCGCCTTGATCGCGGCATCGCCGGTTTGATGGCCGTATTTGTCGTTCAGCGATTTCAGGTTGTCGAGATCGACGATGAGCAAGCCGGTGCCCGATTGCTGCTCGCGCGCCGTCGACACCGCCAGCTTCAGTTGCGCGTCGAACATCGCGCGGTTTGGCAATCCGGTCAGCGCGTCGACCTGCAACGCCGACACGTCGACATGCATGACGACGGCGTGACGCTGGCCGTCGATGTCGAGCGCCGACATCACGACCTCGTACCAATGGTACCGGCCGTTGAACGGGCAGGTATAGGTCGCGATGAATTTCGGGCGCTCGCCCGCCAGGACCGCCCGCAGGCCCGCCAGGATCGCCGTTGCCTCGCTGCAGCCGCGGGCGATGGCGGCTTCGCATTCGGCGAAATAGTTCCAGCCGGCGCCGCTCGGCGCGAGGCCGCCGCTTTTGGCCGTTTCGTCCCACGTGCGGTTGTTGCGCACGATGAGGCCGGACGGGTCGACAACCGCGATCTCCGTTGCGAGCCAGTCGGACAGTTCAACGGCGGATGATTGTACCAATTTGTTTTGCGGCTGCGCGGGGTTGCATGGTCATCGACTGACGAAGACGCTTCGTTTGTCAAAAAGGCCAAGGCATGGGGCTGATATTGGAATGATCTACGCTCGCGATACGTGGATAGCAAGGCGCGAAATAACAAGCGCGATGAGCGGAAAAAGCCTTTTGGAGCGCCGATCTCCCGGATGGCGTTCCGCGATTACCGCAGCGAAGCCGGGAAGGCTTCAAGGCGAGGGCACCCGGGCCCGCCGGCCATCCGCCGTTTCACGCGCCTCGGATTGGCAGCGCCGTCTGGTGTCAAACAGCCAACGCTCCGGCGGCCCTGTTCTTTGTCCGGCGCGGGTTACGCCGCCTTCCCATTCTCAAGGGCGGCGTCGCGGCGCGGCTCAAGGGGCGGCAATCACGCCAAGATTAGTACCGGTGACAAATACACGTATTTCGTGTAGAAATACCTTGAGTGTACAATGCCGTTGGGGGCGGGCAGTGCAACTCGACGGTCTGATCGATCGCATCTATGAAGCGGCTTTTCTGCCGCAGCAATGGATACCCGTTCTGGATGAACTATCGCATCTTGCCGATGGCAACGGCGGGATGTTGTTTGCCAGTTCAGGTCCGCACACTCACTGGATTGCATCTGAAGAGCTCGCCAGGGGGATGTCCGATTACGTTGCGCAAGGCTGGCCAGCCCGCACGGATCGTCCCCAAAGACTCTTTGCGGCGCGCCACGCGGGATTCCTTAATGACCTTGATGTCTACACACGGGAGGAGATGGATCGCGAACCCGTATTTGTCGAATTTCTGCGCCCGAGAGGCTACGGCTGGGGCACGGCGACCGCCATCGAAGTACCGACTGGCCAAGCAATCGTCCTAAATGTCGAGCGCCGCTATTCGCGTGGGCCAGTTGAGCGGCACATTATTCGTCAGCTAGACAAGCTACGACCGCATCTTGCGCGGGCTGCGTCGCTATCGGCGCAGCTCTCGCTTGAGCGGATGAAAGTCGCTGCGTTGACGCTCGACCTGGTTGGGCTTCCGGCCGCCATGCTCGATGGTCAAGGTCGTGCACTGGCTGTCAACTCCGGCTTCGATCGGTTGATGCCGGAGATGGTACAGCAGCGCCAGCGTAGACTTACACTAGTGAACAAACGCGCCGACGCACTGTTCGCCGAAGCATTGCAGCGCGTTGCGCCCGATGGCGATGCGGCTAGCGTTCGTTCAATTCCGGTGGCGGCCGACGAGATGCATCCGGCTGCCATCGTTCATCTCGTCCCGGTTCGGCGGTCGGCGCACGATCTGTTCACGGCGGCGCATTCAGTGATGATCATCACACCGGTGCTGCCGAAAACGGTGCCGACCGCCGATCTCCTGCAAGGCCTCTATGACCTGACACCCGCCGAGGCTCGCGTCGCTCGCGCCGTGGCCGAGCGGCGCACGATCGATGCAATCGCCGCGTCATTTGGCCTGTCCCGCGAAACGGTGCGCACGCAAGTAAAGGCGGTTCTCGCCAAGACCGGCGTCAGTCGCAACATTGATCTCGCGACGTTGCTCAGCGGTGCAGGTTTTCCGGGCCAAAGAGACGTGTGAAATCGTCTTTCATTGTCGTTTCCTTAAAAGTCAAATCGCGTTCTTCACCCTTTTGGGGGATGTCGTCCATCCGCGCCTAGCCGCAAAATGAACGCGTTACTTAAATCAAGTTTGCCCCGCACGCATCTTTCGTAGCCTAAAGAGGAGGGACCTATGAAATCATCAATAGGGTTGATCTCCTTACATTTCAGCATGTTATTTCTGCCCTCAACAGGAGATCGTCATGTTGCGTAAAGCGATGCTAACGGTCGCTCTTGTCGCGGCTGCCACTCAGGCGAATGCTCAAGGACCGATTTTCGGCGACTTTGGAATGCCGGCCTGGAGCCGGATGTTCAAATATTTCGAAGCGCGTTTCGGACAAGTTGCGAAGGACGAGCAGGTGCTCGTGCTGCCGACAGCGACGAATGCTGCATGGGACAATCCGATAAAGACCCTTCGCCTTACGGAGATGTACAAGTGGGGAGATTGGATGCCGTCGCAGGCATGGCAGTACGCGCCAAACTCCGGGAAACGAGTGAGCGAAGGATACCAATTCTTCCTCAACCACGCCTGGATCGCTGCGGTGGAGGCCAACGGTACGATCTCGAACGACTTGAAGACGGCGCTTAAACGGGCCAATGAAGAGCTCCAGTTCACCCGTGCAGAGTATGCAGGCGTAATGGATGACGCAGAGAAGGCTTATGAGGACCATGTCCGCAACACTCCACGTCCAGAGCGACTTTCCAAGTACGCATTTTTTAAGAAGTTCGCGTGGGACGCCGATATTGCAGCAAAAAAAATGCGTCTAGGCATGGCATCTAAGAAGATAGGCGACATCACGAAGCAACTCACCGACCCCGATATCGAAATGCTCAGCCGCGCCCAGCAGCGCTTTGACAACCCTAAACAGAAGATCATCCTTCCGCCGACGCCGGAAGTGCTCAATGACAAGGACCGCTGGCAAAGCTACTACATCTCGCTTATCGACAAGGACATTTACGATTTTCTGAGCGAGCGGAATCCTCAAGCGCAATCCATCCAAGAGAGCTCGTCGAGGTCGGAGGTTTTCGAGCAACGGTGGTCAGCAAGCGTAAGCGTGAGCTTCCTTGGACTGTTTAGGGCGGGTGGGGGGAGCGCCGAGCAAGTTAAGCGGGAGCAGCACATCAGAACGAACACGACCAAGATCGACATTTCCTTTGAAAACATTGACACGTTTAATATTGTGCGCGGCGAATGGTTCGACGAGAATGTTATCGCCAGATTTGCCCCTAAGTTGAAAAGCGAGGCATGGAATTCCATCCTCGGAAAAAATGGTCAGCTTGAGCTGATTCCGAAATCGGTTCTAGTCGGCCGGGGGATGTCGTTCGCGATCTACGCCGACAGCCAGTCGTTAGATTATCTCTACGAGCATTTCCATGCTAGTGCCGACGCCGGCTTTTTCGTCGGCTGGTGGCGCATCGGCGGCGGCGCGGATTATTCGAGCACCAAGGAGCAAACCGAGGTGTACAAATACGCGGATCGCATCGTTTTCAGAGATTTGAGTGGGCGCGGGAAGGTGCTCGGTCTGCTCGCTAAGAACTACGGAGCGTCAACGCCGAAACCAGCTTTCGTGAACGCGATCTTGGCTGCGCAACCCACTGCTGCAATTCAGGCCGACCTCAAGAAGTTCGAACAGGCATGGCAGAAATCGGATGTCTTGAATAAGAACAGGCTTGATGCTGCGATCTTACAGGACGTGCAGACCGATATACTAGCGACAAATGGGAGTGTGCAATGAAAGGGTTGTTCATCACTATGATCCTAGTATTGATAGAAGCGCTGCCGACAGTTAGTTTGGCACAATCAGATAATCTTAATGTAAAAACGACAACTTCAGGAGGTGGCTCCACAACGACAACCCAAGGCACGAAAGAAGTCGGGGGTGTGACGTTTTACGGCCAGCAGAAGACATTTAGCTCTTCCAGTACCCCTGATTCAAATCCCCACAATAGCCAATCATCTACTGGCGCTGGCATAGTTATACCAATTCCTGAAAGAAAGAAGTGACCTAACCTGTGGTTAGTCTGGATTGGCATTTTTCAAATCAAAACGCTCTATTACTCTCCTTCACCAGCCCCGCATTCTTCGCCGTGTGCTCGGCTTCCGATGACGAGGCCGTGGCTTTCGGCGTCTCGACCTTGTCGGCGTCGATGTAGACCTGGCTGCCCATGGCGTTGAACTTGTCCGACATCTCCTTCATGCCGGCCTGAGCCACATCCAGGCCCAGCGCCGCCTTCTCGTTGTCGCCCAGGCTCGCCGCGTAGTCGCGCACGTCCTGCGTGATCTTCATCGAGCAGAACTTCGGCCCGCACATCGAGCAGAAATGCGCCACCTTGTGCGCTTCCTTCGGCAGCGTCTCGTCGTGATAGGCGCGCGCGGTGTCGGGATCGAGACCGAGGTTGAACTGGTCCTCCCAGCGGAAGTCGAAGCGCGCGCGCGATAGCGCGTCGTCGCGCAATTGCGCCGCCGGGTGGCCCTTGGCGAGATCGGCGGCGTGCGCCGCGATCTTGTAGGTGATGACGCCTTCCTTGACGTCGTCGCGGTCGGGCAGGCCGAGATGCTCCTTCGGCGTCACGTAGCAGAGCATGGCGCAGCCGAACCAGCCGATCATGGCGGCGCCGATCCCCGACGTGATGTGGTCGTAGCCCGGCGCGATGTCGGTGGTGAGCGGCCCGAGCGTGTAGAACGGCGCCTCGCCGCATTCCTTCAGCTGCTTGTCCATGTTGATCTTGATCTTGTGCATCGGCACGTGGCCGGGGCCTTCGATCATGACCTGGCAACCCTTCTGCCACGCCACTTGCGTGAGTTCGCCGAGCGTCTCGAGTTCGGCGAATTGCGCGCGGTCGTTGGCGTCGGCAATCGAGCCGGGGCGCAGGCCGTCGCCGAGCGAGAACGACACGTCATACTTGCGCATGATGTCGCAGATTTCCTCGAAGCGCTCGTAGAGGAAGCTCTCCTTGTGCCGCGACAGGCACCACTTCGCCATGATCGAGCCGCCGCGCGAGACGATGCCGGTGACGCGGTACGCGGTCAGCGGCACGTAAGCCAGCCGTACGCCGGCGTGGATGGTGAAGTAGTCGACGCCCTGTTCGCACTGCTCGATCAGCGTGTCCTTGTAGACTTCCCAGTCGAGCTTGGTCGGGTCGCCATCGACCTTTTCCAGCGCCTGGTAGATCGGCACGGTGCCGATCGGCACCGGCGAGTTGCGCAGGATCCATTCGCGGGTGTTGTGGATGTTGCGGCCGGTCGACAGGTCCATCACCGTGTCGGCGCCCCAGCGGATCGCCCATACCATCTTCTCGACTTCCTCTTCGACCGAGGAGGTGACGGCCGAGTTGCCGATATTGGCGTTGATCTTCACCAGGAAGTTGCGGCCGATGATCATCGGCTCGAGTTCGGCGTGGTTGATGTTGGACGGGATGATCGCTCTGCCGCGTGCGATCTCGTCGCGCACGAATTCCGGGGTGATGAAGGCCGGCAGCGCGCCGCCGAACTGTTCGCCATCGGCGATCGCGGCCTGGGCGCGGTCGAGCATCTTCTTGCGGCCGAGGTTTTCGCGCTCGGCGACGTAGATCATTTCCTTGGTGATGATGCCGGCCTTGGCGAATTCATACTGCGTGACCGGCGCATCGCCGACGGCGCGCCACGGCTTCGGCGTGTTGGGGAAGTTGCGGGCGAGGTGCTTGCCGGTGACGTTGCCGTTGTCCACCGGCTTGATCGGGCGGCCTTCGTATTCCTCGACGCCGCCGCGCTCCTTGACCCATTCGATGCGCGTGCGCTTGAGGCCGCGCTCGACGTCGATGGCGACGTCGTTGTCGGTGTAGGGGCCCGTTGTGTCGTAGACCGGGAGGTTAGGCTCCTTGGCTTCCGGCGACAGGATGATCTCGCGGATCGGCACGCGCAGGTCGGGCGCCGACTCCGGCGACGAATACACCTTGCGCGAGGCGGGCAGCGGCCCGGTGGTGACCTTCGGCGTGGCGAGATCGGCGGGGGCGACGGGCTTATTCATTTCAAATCTCCTTGCGCAGGCGTTGCGGCTCGGCCGCATAGCCCTGGTAGGTGAGGGTGCCGCCCGAGACGAGCAGCAGGACGCCGGCGATGGTGATCGCGGTGTTATTGGAGGGAACGCTCAGAAAGCGAACGAGGTCCGGCGCGAAGATGCGGAACACACCGACCGTCGACAGGAACCAGCCGAGGAAGGTGATCAGGCTGCGCCAGTCGGCGCTCCAGCGCGAATGCGCGTTGAGAATGGCGAGCCCGGTCACCAGCGCCAGCACGCCGGAGATCGACACCAGCGCGGCGTTGGCCATGAGCTGGCGCGTGACTTCCTTGTAGATCTCGCGATTGGCCAGCACGCCGATCCCCAGCACCAGCTGCACCGGTCCGATCAGCCGTGCGAGAAACTGCGACGCCGAAAATTGCGATGGTTGCATCGACTTGTCCTGTCCCTTCGCCGGCATGACCCGGATCAGGTTCAAAGGGACTCTCTCAGCCCGGACGTCTGCCAGGCACCCCTCGGAATGGGGCTAATCTAGGCTCGCCGGCTTGGGTGTCAATGCGCCGTCGCGGGCCGTACCGGCAGGGTTATGTGGGCGATCAGGCCGCCGGCAGCGCCGTCGTGCAGGGACAGGGCGCCGTCATGGGCCTCGGCAATGGCCCGCGCGATGGCAAGCCCGAGGCCGAAACCGGCCCAGCCGTCGAGGTTGCGGGCCTCGTCGCCGCGGGCGAAGGGTTCCAGCATCGCCATTTTGCTGGCATCCGGGATGCCCGGGCCGTCGTCCGCCACCTCGATGCGCACGGCCGCGCCGTCGCCGGTAAGCCGGATCACGGTGCGGGTGCCGTGGCGCACGGCGTTATCGACCAGGTTGATCACGGCGCGCTGCATTTCGCTGGCGCGAGCGACGGCCGACAGATGTGCCGGGCCCTCGTAGCTCACGGCGTGGCCCATGTCGGCGAATTGATCGCAGACCGTCTGCAAAGAGCAGGCGAGATCGACGGGCTCCATCGGCTCGCGCGACTGGCCGTCGCGGAGGAACGACAGCACGCTCTCGGTCATCGCTTTCATCTGGTCGAGATCGTGCAGCATCTGTCCGCGCAATTCGGCATCGGCGATGAACTCGCTGCGCAGGCGCAGCCGCGTGATCGGCGTGCGCAGGTCGTGGCTCATCGCAGCGAACAGGCGCGTGCGGTCGTCGACCAGCGTGCGAATGCGGTCGCGCATGCGGTTGAGCGCGCGGGCGACGGCGCGGACCTCCTGCGGTCCGCGCTCCGGCAGCGTCGCGTCCTTGTCGTCGAGACTGAAGTTCTCGGCCGCCTGTGCGAAGGCCGACAGCGGGCTGCGCAGGCTGCGGGCTGCCCACAGCCCGAGCAAGGTGACGCTGATAATCACGAACAGCGCCGTCATCGCGATCGGCCCCGCGATGGTCGGCGGCTCCGGCATCGCCGGCAGCGTCGCGGCAACCGCATCGCCATCGGGAAACACCACGACGATGCGCTCGCCCTGGTCATCCGGGCCGGGCAGCGGCCCGAGCCTGAAGGCGGGCCCCAGGCGATGGGCGAGGAAGCCGAGGCGGCGGTCGTTCGTCATCGCTAGGTCGGTTGCCGGCAATGGCGCGGCCGGCGTCAGATGCAGGTCGGGAAAGACCGCGGCGGCGCGGGCGATGGCCGCCGGCCTACCGGCTTCGGGCTCGGCGGCGATCGTCTTCACCACGGCGGCCAGTTCGGCAGGGCTGTCGCGCGGCGGCTCAAAGCGCTCGCCGTGCCGGCCGACGTAGAGGCTCACGGTAATGACGCCGTGGATTGCCAGCAGCGACAGCAGAATAAGGATCGCGATCTGCCCGCCGATGCGGTCGAGGAAGAGGCTGCGCACGAAGCTCATGCCGGCGCCACGGCCGGTGTGAACAGATAGCCGCCGGAGCGGACGGTCTTGATGATCGACGGATTGCGCGGATCGGCCTCGATCTTGCGCCGCAGCCGACTGATCAAAATGTCGATCGAACGTTCGAACTCGCCGGCCATGCGGCCCTGGGTCACGTCGAGCAACTGATCGCGCGACAGCACGCGGCCCGGTCGTTCGCACAAGGCCTGCAGCAGCGAGAACTCGGCGTCGGTGAGGACCACCCGCGCGCCGTCGGCATTGTGCAGTTCGCGCCGGACACGGTTGAGGCGCCAGCCGAGAAAGCCGAGCACGATGCCGTCGCTCGCCGGCGCCCCGGACGCCGCACGGCGCAGCACCGCGCGGATGCGAGCCAGGAGCTCGCGCGGATTGAACGGCTTGGTCAGGTAATCGTCGGCGCCGAGCTCAAGGCCGAGGATGCGATCGACGTCGTCGCCCCGCGCGGTCAGCATGATGATCGGCACCTGCGAATGCCGGCGGACCCGCTTGCACACCGCAAGACCATCTTCGCCGGGAAGCATGAGATCGAGCACGATCAGGTCGATGCGGTGATCGGCGGTGGCGCGATCGAGGTCGCGTCCGTCCGGCAGCGCGGTGACGCGGCACTCATTGGCGCGCAGATACCGCGATACCAGGGCGCTGATATCGCGGTCGTCCTCGACAACAAGAATGTGCGGAGATTTGCTCATCGACGAATCGGGTTCGGCTGATTGTGCCAGAAAACGCGAAGAAATTTGTTTCTGAGTGTTTCTGGAAGCGCTGCCGACACAGAGCGAAACAATACCGCTTTTCCCGGGAAAGTTCCCATTAACCGCGGACGGCGACCATCGGTGTCGACGAAGCGGCGCATCCGCGCCAGCAAAAACGCGAGGATCAAATCATGAGTGCGATTGCATCCGCGACCGCATCCCAATCGTACTCGCCGCTGGCGCGGCTGAAGGACGAACTGGCGTCGGAAGTCTCGGCCGGGACCGTCAACTCAGCCGATCAGTCGGCCTTGAGCAGCGCGCTCGACGATATCGATCAGGCGATGAAGGCCAACAAGCCGAGCGCCGGCTCGGCGCGGCCATCGCCGGACGAGATGCAGTCGAAGATCAGCGACCTGATCGACGGCGAGGTTTCCAGCGGCAAGCTGACCAGCGATCAGGCCGATGAATTGAAGAATGTGTTCGCCAGCGCGTTCAAGAAAGGCCCCGGCGGCGCCGGCGGTCCGCCCCCGGGCCCGCCTCCCGGCGGCGCGGCCGATGCGAGCGGCAGCACTTCTTCGTCATCGAGCTCATCGAGCGACGACATTTCGAAAATGCTGTCGGATTTCCTGCAAACGCTCAAGGACAACAACAGCAAGTCCTCGAGCTACGGTGCGAGTGGCGATTCCTTGGCGTCCCAGTTGCAGTCCCTGATCGTCGATTATCAGGCCTAAGCGGCTGCCCGAGTAGTCCTGTAAGCCACGCGTAGAACTGCCGCGGTGTTGCCCCAGCACCGCGGCAGTCTTTTTTTGCCGTCACTTACGTCGCCAGCGTGGCGCGGACGCGCTGCGGCGACAGCGGCAATTGCCGGATCCGCGTTCCGGTGGCGCGAGCGAAGGCGTTGCCGATGGCAGCCGACATGGGGCCCTGCGCGGCCTCGCCGGTCCCGAGGAACGGCGCATTCGGCCGGTTGACGATGTGCACCTCGACCGATTGCGGCAGCGACGGGAAACGCAGGATCGGATAACTCGACCAGTCGCGGCTGGTGATGCTGGTGCGGTCGAACGTCACTTCCTCGAGGATGGTCCAGCTCGACGACTGCACGATGGCGCCTTCGATCTGGTTGCGGATACCGTCCGGATTGACCGCCTGGCCGCTGTCCACGGCGGCGACGACGCGGCCGAGCTCTATGTTGCCGGTGGTGCGATCGGCGCGCAATTCAAGCGCGATGGCGCAATAAGCCGCGAGGTTCTTGTAGCGCGCGAAGGCGAAGCCGCGGCCCCAGCCGGCGGCCGGCTTGTCCTTGGTCCAGCCGAACGCGTCGGCGGCGCGTGACACTACCGCGCGGGCGCGCTCGTCTTCGAGATGCGCGAGGCGGAATGCGACCGGGTCGGCGCCAGCGGCGTCGGCCATCTCGTCCATGAAGCTCTCGGTCGTGAAGATGTTGTGATAGGCGCCGAGCCCGCGCAGCGCCGAGACGCGGATCGGCATTTGCGGAATGAAACGGCTGACGACGCGGGCATTTGGGATGGCATAGAGCGGAATGGCGTTGCGATCGCCGCCGCCTTCCGGCTGCGGGATCGGCATCGGCGGATCGGGCTGGAACGGCTGCGCCAGGTACTGCGCGGCGAGCAGATTGCCGGGACCGCCGGGCCGCATCGAATGCGTGTTGCTCCAGACGTCGTACTGCCAGGCGAGCAGCTTGCCCTGGCCGTCGATCGAGGCTTCGACCTGGGTCTGCATCGCCGGGCCGAACGGCTCCCAGCCGTGCTCGTCCTCGCGCATCCACTGCACGCGGATCGGCGTGCCAGGCATGGCGCGCGCGATCAGCGCCGCATCGCCGGCGACATCGTCGGCGGCGTTGTGGCCGTAGCAGCCGGAGCCTTCGGCATGAATGCAGCGTACCTTGTCGGACGGCAGCGACAGCATTTTCGCGATCGCGTTGCGCAGCGGATAGACTCCCTGCGAATGCGTCCATACCGTCATCATATCGTCTTGCCAGATCGCCAGCGCGCAGGATGGCCCGATCGAACCGTGCGACTGATAGGGACGCAGATAGGTTGCCTTCAGTCGCTTCACGCCCGGCTGCGCCGGATCGCCCTTGTCGAGGATCGTCTTGTCCTGTGACGGCAGAGCGGTGAGCGTCGAATAGATTTTCGCCTGCTCGGGCAGTTGCGGGCCGTCGCTCCATTGCGCATTCTGCGACAGCACGTTGAGCGCGTTGATGGCTTCGAACTCGCCGCGCGCCACGACCGCGACGAAGCTGCCGTCCTGCACGATGTTGACGACGCCGGGCATGCCGCGCGCCGCGTCCGCGCTGAGCGAAGCAAGGCGGGCGCCGTAATTCGCCGGCCGCAGCACGCGCGCATGCAGCATGCCGTCGGGTCGCATGTCCTGCACATACATCGGCGCGCCCGTGACCTTGCCGGGGATATCGACGCGCGGCAGGTTGCTGCCGATGACCTTGAGTTTGTCGGGCGGCGTCAGACGTGATGTCGGCTGCGCCGCCACATGCAGCGCCTGGCCGCTGGCGAGTTCGCCATAGCCGAGGCTGCGGCCGTCCTTGGCCGAGACTTTGCCGT
This sequence comes from Pseudolabrys sp. Root1462, assembly GCF_001426945.1. GTDB lineage: Bacteria > Pseudomonadota > Alphaproteobacteria > Rhizobiales > Xanthobacteraceae > Pseudolabrys. The sequence continues at coordinate 578,576 of NZ_LMFS01000001.1, forward strand.
CGCGCGCATCGAGTGTGCCGGCATCGATTGAGAGTTTGGCCGCGGCGAGCGACAGCATGATGTCGCGAACCTGAGCCGCGGCGTTACGAATGGCGGTGCCGGAGTCCTGCATCGAGTGGCTGCCGGCGGTGTAACCCTCGTCGGGCGTGCGGCCGGTGTCGGCGGTGATCAGATTGATCGCCGACGGCTGCACCGCCAGCTCCTCGGCGGCGCACTGGATGAACGCGGTCTTCACGCCCTGGCCGAGCTCGGCCTTGCCGGTGAAGACCGTGATCTTGCCCTGCGCGTCGATGCCGATCCAGGCGTCCAGCATCGGAGTCTTCGACAGGTCGCCCGGCAGCTTCGGCCCCGCGGGCGCTTCCTGCGCCAGGCCGTGGCGCATCAGTGCGAAGGAGACGATGACGGCGCCGCCGCCGGCAAGCAGCGCGCGCCGCGACAGAGGGGGAATGAAGGGCTTGGTCATCGTGCCGCTCCCGTCGTTGTGCCGGCATCGGCTGTCTTCATATCCTTGGCGGCGCGGTCGATGGCGCGGAGGATGCGCATCTGCGTGCCGCAGCGGCACAGATTGGTCTGCATGTGATCGCGGATCTCCGCCTGGGTCGGGCTCGCATTCTTCTCGAGCAGCGCCTGCGCGCGCATGATCATGCCGGGAATGCAGTAGCCGCACTGCGCCGCCTGCTCCTTGATGAAGGCCGCCTGCAGCGGCGACGGCTTGTCGGCAATGCCAAGGCCTTCGAGCGTGCGCACCCGGCGGCCGTCGAGCACCGAGATCGGCGTCAGGCAGGAGAACACCGGCTCGCGATCGACCAGCACGGTGCAGGCGCCGCATTGGCCGAGGCCGCAGCCGAACTTGGCGGCGTTGAGCTTGAGGTTGTCGCGCAGCACATAGAGCAGCGGCGTCGACGGATCGGCGTCGATCTGGTGACGCTCCGAATTGATGGTCAGAACGATGGTCATGGTCAGCGCTCCCTTCAGGAGGTCTCGTTACGAGTTCTTGCCGCGGCGGATCGCCTCGAGCGCCGTCCCCGTATCGTTCCACTTCGGCTTGCCGCTGAAGTGCTCGCGTACATAGTCGGCCAGCGCCACGATCTGCGGGTCGGTCAGCGTGCCGCTGAAGGCCGGCATGATGGCGCCGCGTTCGTTCGGCGCCGGATGAATGCCACCCAGCACGATCTGCAGCAGGTTGCGCGGGTCCGCGCCGTTCACCGCCGAGCTCAGGCCCAATGCCACCGGCCGCGAGATCGGCAACCGGCCGCCGTCGTGATGGCAGGTGGCGCAGGCGCCGGCGAAGATTGCGGCGCCGTCGAGCCCGGTCGTGCTGCTGCCGCCGCTGCCGGTGGTCTCCCTCCCGGGTATCGGCCATTGGCGCGACGTTGCGTTCTTAACCGCCTGCTCGGCTTTGGCGGCGGCATCCGGCGCGGCGACGCCGTTGAGCGAAGCGATATAGGTCGCCATGGCGCGGACGTCGCCTTCGTTGGCCTGTCGCAGATGCTCGACAACTTCCTGCATCGGGCCGGCGACGTGCCCGTGGGCGCGATCGAAGCCGCGGCGCAGATAATTGAACGCCGATTCCGCTGTCCATGGCGCCGGAGCGGGCGAGGCGGCGTTGAGCGCCGGGCCGATCCAGCCTTCGGCGATGCCGCCGGCGTATTTCTCGTCGCGCTTTTCGGCGCCGAGCGCGTTGCGCGGGCTATGGCAGGCGCTGCAATGACCGAAGGTCTCGGCGAGATAGGCACCGCGTTGCCATTCCGGACTCTGGCTCTTGTCGGGCACGAATTCGCCGTGTCGGAGGAACAGGAGTTTCCAGGCCGCAGCCGCGAGGCGGATATTGAGCGGGAAGGTGAGCTGCGGCGCCGGCACGTCGTGACGCACCGGCTCGCGCGTCATCAGGTAGGCATAGACCGCGTCGAGATCGGTATCGGTCGCGCCGGTGAAGTGATCGTAGGGAAACGCCGGATAGAGATGATGGCCTTCGCGATCAACGCCGTCGTGCATGGCGCGGCGGAACGCAGCCGGCGACCAGGTGCCGATGCCGGTGTCGCGGTCGGGCGTGATGTTGCTGCCGTAGATGACGCCGAAGGGCGTCTCGACCGGATAGCCGCCGGCAAAAGAGGGCGAATTCTTGGCGAGGTGGCAGACGGCGCAGGAGCCGATGGCGGCGAGGCTGGCGCCCTTGGCGACGACCGCCGGATCGTAGGCCGAGGCGTCGCGACGCGGTTCGGCCGGCAACTCATCGTGCCAGGCCCACGCCAAAAAACCGCCGCCGGCAAGGACGACGATAGCAAGAACGACAATCAATATACGGCGCAGCACGGCGATCCCCCGAACATAGCCGGATCGCCCCAGACCGGCTCCCGACAACTTGCTCCGGCCACCGGGGTTCCAGCTCGAGCTATGCCTTTGGCACAGCGCAGGAAACCATGTTTACGGACGGTTATGCCTTGACGGCCAGAATGGCGCGGTCCGGCGGCCGCCTCAGGCGCGCCGGTCCCGAGGAATTTGCCGTGGTCTATCCAGCCGCCGACGCCCAGAGTGCCGCGCCGATTTCGGCGCGCGTGCCGGCCGCCATCGCCTGGCCGATGGTGGTGACGATTCTGCTCTACGGGCTGCTGCTGACGCTGGGCACGCAGCTTCTGAACGACGCCGACACCTATTGGCAGATCGCGGTCGGCGACTGGATGATCGCCCATCGCGCCGTGCCGCATGTCGATGTCTATTCCTGGACCTTCGCCGGCGAGCCATGGATCTCCAGCCAGTGGCTGGCGCAAGTTGTATTCGCCGGGCTCTATCACGTGTTCGGCTGGAGCGGCGTGGTTGCAGCGAGCGCCTTCGCCATCGCCGGCGCGTTCGGGCTGCTGACTTATTATCTGATGCAGCGGCTCGCGCCGCTGCCGGCGCTGGTCATGGTGATGGCCGGCTTCGTGCTGGCGGCGCCGCATATGCTGGCGCGGCCGCATGCGCTCGCTCTGCCGGTGATGGTGATGTGGGCGGCCGGCCTGGTGCGCGCCGCCGACGACGAGCGCGTGCCGTCATACTGGCTGCTGCCGCTGATCGCGCTGTGGGCCAACCTGCATGGCGGTTTTACCTTCGGCATCTTTCTCATCGCCCCTGTCGCGCTCGAGGCCCTGATCAATGCGCCGGCGCCGGATCGGCTGCGCGTCGCGCTGCGCTGGGCGCTGTTCGGCATCGCGGCGCTGGCCGCTGCCTGCGTGACGCCTTACGGGCCGGAATCGATCCTGGTGACGCGGCGCATTCTCGGCCTCGGCCCGGCGCTGGCGTTGATCGGCGAATGGCAGCCCGAGAGCTTCACAAAATTCGGCAGCCTTGAACTGGTGCTGCTCGGCGCCATCGGCTTCATGCTCTATCGCCGCGTGACACTGCCGCCGGTGCGTATCCTCGTCGTGCTCGGGCTCGTGCACATGGCGCTCAGCCAGTCGCGCAATGGCGAGATGCTCGGACTGATTGCGCCGTTGTTCGCCGCCGGGCCGCTGGCGGCGCAATTCGGTAGCCGCGATAGCGAAGCCAAAGGCTTCGCGTTGCCGCTGCTGGCGGGGTTTGGCGTGGTGGCGTTGCTCGCGACCCTGGTGCTGCCGCCGCTGCTGCGCTACGAGCCGCGCGCGTTGGTGACGCCGACGGCGGCGACCGCGGCGGTGAAGGCGTCGGGCAAGACGCATCTGCTCAATTCATACGATTTCGGCGGCTATCTGATCGCGCAGGGCGTCCGGCCGTATATCGATGGCCGCACCGAACTCTACGGCGCCGACTTCTTCCTGCACTACGACGCGGCGGTGAATCTCAAGGACGTCGCGGTGTTCGAGCGGTTGCTCAACGACCGCAAGATCGACGTTACAATGCTGGCGCCCGGCACACCGGCGATCGGCCTGCTCGATCGCACGCCGGGCTGGACCCGCGCCTATGCCGACGGCATCGCCGTCGTGCATGTCAGGACGGACGAGGCGCGCTGACGCCTCTTCCCGGCGCTCCGCTGTTCAGTAGCAGTAGTCCCGCGACACGCGGTGATAACTGCCATCACGATGCTTGCGCCAGCAGCGGCCCTCGTACCAGTAGTAACGGCCGCGGGGCTCCATCTGCGAACCAATCGCGGCGCCGGCAGCGGCGCCGATGATGCCGCCGGCGACAGCGCCGCCTGCCTTACCGGTCGCAGCCCCGCCGATCACCGCCCCGACACCGCCGCCGATGATCGCACCGCCGAGGGTATTGCTCTGCGCTGCCGCCTGCCGCACTGGCACCAAAGCGAGCAACGTCAAGACAGTCAAAACGCCAACCTTACGAATCATGGATTTAGCCCTCCGTAACCCCATCCGCGGAGGTTTGTAGAGCATATTCAGGCCGCCGATCAAATAAACAAAAAGCTCCGCCATTGCGGGTTCGAATCATTGACGAGGTTGCGCTGCACTGCTGCGGCCGGTGTTTGACGCTCTTCTCGCGCTCGGCACAAAAGACAGTGTGCGCTCTCACAACCTCGGCAATTGCGTCACCGAAACCTTCGCCGTGCCTTCGGCCTCGGCGATGACCCGGAGCACGTTAGAGTCGAAGGCGATGCCGTTGAGCCGCAGTGTGTTGACCGCTGTCTCGACGGTTACGCCATTGCCGGCCTGGCGGAAGTCGGCCATGGCGGCGCCGATTTTTTTCTTGGCGTCGTCGAGGAACGGCGTCAGGTCGATGACCGCGTTGTCGGCGATCGCCTGGGTCAGATAAGGCATCGCCGCGCGCGCGGTAGTGCCTAGCAGACCGAAGGCGGCTTCCGACTCCACCGCCAGCGACACGTCGGTCAGCCGCAGCACCTGCGTCTGCGGATCGAGCTTCGGGCGCCCCCAGATCGCGACATCGGCCTGCGCGCCGAAACCGAACCAGCTCTTGCGCTCGTGCGCCTTGACGCGCAGCGAGATCAACAGGCGATCGTCGGACGCGGCGAGGCTGGCTTTCAGCACCTCGACCTCGACCGGCGCGTTCTTGTCGTCGGGGAAACGCTTGCCCTTGAGCTGGGCGTCGATCAGCTTGTTGAGATCCTTGAACGGCACGTCGATCGGCACGCCGACGACCAGCTTGCCGTTTTCCATCGGCGGCACGAGCTCGAGCGCTTGCGGGAAGGGGCAGGCGGGTTTGGTCGCCTGCGGCGTGATGCGCGTCTCGGCCATCACGCCAATGGCTAGCGTCATGTTCCTGGCGTCGATCTGCGGCTGCGCCGCGGCGGCGCGCACCGGCTTCATCTCCAGAAACAGCTCGGGCAGGCCGGTATCGCCGCCGCCGAGCGGAATGGAGCGGCACATCTTGGTCCATTGCGCGCGCGCGGCTTGCTCGATCATCGGATCGTTGCGGATACGGCTTTCGAGCGCCGCGACCTGCTGGTTGACCTGCTGTTCGATGAGGGGCTTGGCTTCGCCCGCCATGTTGATCTTGATGCCGGCAATGTTCACTGCGGTGTCGGCGAGCGTCACCTGCGCCGCCAGGTTCGGCTGCAGCCGCCAGTTGGCGGCGAAGTTGGGGCGCGAGCGCACGACGACCTGGCTGCGCAGTTCGATGTTCTGGTCGAGCGTCTTGCCCGCGAGGCCGCCGATTGCCTTGTTGAGATCGTTGCCGAGGCCCGAACCGCCGAGCAGGCCGCCCAGCGCGCCGGCAATGCCGCCGGCGGTGCCGCCGACGATATTGCCGGCCACGGCGCCGAGCTGGCCGGCGACATGGAGCGTGCCGGTGAGCGGCGTGATCACGGTCAATTCGTTGTCGCGGCCATTCACCGCGATGTTGCCGCGGTTGATGTTGAGGCCGAGATCGGCGTTCTGCAGTACGCCGGACAGGCTCTGGTTCGACCTCTGGCTGAAATTGCGCGGCGTCGACGCTTCGATGGCATTCTGTATGGCGCCGATCGAGACCGCCACCGGCGCGATGACGTAAGATTGCCGCGACATCGGCGGCAAGGGCGGCAGCGGCGTGAGCTTGGCAGCGACGCGGCTTGCCTCATTGGCGGGAAAGAAGCGATCGAGCGCCCACAATGTGGCGGCGAAGAACAGCGCGATGATGACGACGGCGCCGACGATCAGGCGGAAGCGGTGCGAGCGTCCGAACAGCCGCAGCGGCGAGGTGATGATGTAGAAGATGGCGTCTAAAAACGCACCCATCGGCCGGCTCCCTGACGATTCGGAACTTGGCCGATGGTAAGCCGCGGAGCCGGCCTTCGCCAGCGCCTGCGGCTAATTGCGCGCCGGCGCGACCGGCACGCGCATTTTGTCAGGGCTCGGCGGGCGCGACCTTGTCGATCGCGGCGTCGAGTGCCTTTTCATCCGCCAGCATCTTCGGTTTGCGCAGACGAAGATAGACCTGCATCACGATCAGCAGCACCGACACCGAGATGAAGGCGAGGCTGATCGGATGCTTGAGGAACACCAGAATGTCGCCGCGCGAGATCAGCATGGCGCGACGGAAGTTCTCCTCGAAGCGCGGCCCGAGCACGAAGCCGAGCAGGATCGGCGCTGGATGGAAATCGAGCAGCAGCAGGATATAGCCGACGAGGCCGATGACCACGGTCTCGCCGACCTGGAACATGTCGTTGTTCGCCGAGTAGACACCGATGCACGCGAAGAACAGCGCGCTCGGATAGAGATACTTGTACGGGATCGCCAGCAGCTTCACCCAGATGCCGATCATCGGCACGTTGAGCAGCACAAGCATGATATTGCCGATCCAGAACGACGCCACGAGGCCCCAGAAGATATCCGGATGCTCGCGGATCAATTGCGGGCCGGGAATGATGCCCTGGATGAGCAGCGCGCCGAGAATCAGCGCCATCACCGCGTCGCCCGGAATGCCGAGGCTCATGGTCGGGATGAAGTCGCCCTGCACCGAGGAGTGCGTCGCGGCTTCGGGTGAGGCGACGCCTTCGATCATGCCGGTGCCGAACTTCTCCGGCGTCTTGGAGATCTTCTTTTCCGTCGCGTAGGCAATGAACGAGGCGATGGTCGGTCCGGTGCCCGGGATCAGTGAACACAGACTGCCGACCAAGGTGCCGCGGAACATCGCCGGCCACGAACGGCGCAGTTCGTCGCGCGTCGGCTTCAGATCGGAGAGCCGGACCTTCGTATATTTGGTCTCGACGACGTTGATCTGATTGACGCTCTTCATGAACTCGGCGATGCCGAACAGGCCTAGCGCCAGCGCGACGATCTCGACGCCGTCATAGAGATTGGGAATGCCGAAGGTAAAGCGCGGCGAGCCGGTGTCGATATCGGAACCGATGATGCCGATGAGCAGCCCGAGCAGCGTCATGGCGACGCCCTTGAGCGGCGAGCCGCGCGCCAGTGTCGAGCCGGCGAGCAGACCGAGCAGCATCAGCGAGCAGATTTCCGCGGGGCCGAATTCCAGCGCCACTTTCACCAGGATCGGCGACAGAAAGATCATCTCGGTGATGCCCCACGACGCGCCGACGAACGAACTGATCACCGTGACGCCGAGCGCGGCACCGCCGCGGCCCTGTTTCGTCAATGGGAAGCCGTCGAGGCAGGTCACCGCATGCGGCGGATGGCAGGGCAGGTTGAGCAGGATCGAACAGATCGCGCCGCCGTACTGCGCGCCGTAGAACACGCCGGCGAGCATCAGAATGGCGCCGACCGGCTTGATGCCGAAGGTCAGCGGCAACAGGATCGAGATGGTAGCCAGGGGGCCCATGCCCGGCAGCACGCCGACCATGTTGCCGATTAGGACGCCGACGAAGCACCACATGACATTGTGGGGCTCGAGCGCGACGCCGAAACCGTACCAGAGATCCGTGAGCGCGGTTGAGATCATCTAGTAGCCCCACTTGAAGATTGGGAAGGCCAGCTTCAGCACGTAGGCGAACAGCAGGCAGCCGAATACGGTGACGATCGCGGCGAGGATCGCCGAGCTCTTGACCGTCGCGGTGCGGTCGCCGAGCGCCGACACGAAGACGCAGCCGAAGGTGCCGGCCGCCATGCCGAGATATTGTCCCAGGAAGATGAAGAGCAGGGGGCCGGCGAGAATGCAGGCCCAGCCGCGCCACTCGCGCTGCTCGGGAAGGATCGTCTCGGCAGGATCGTGCTCGGTGACGAGCGCGGTGCCGAGGATCAGCAGGCCGACGAAGGTCAGCGCGATGCCCAGCATCATCGGAAACATGCCCGGGCCCATCTGGGTCAGGCTGCCGAGGTTGTAATTATTGTAGGCGTTGAGGGCGACCGCGACGCCGAGCAGCACGATGAGGCCGCCTGCGTAGAAGTCGCGTTTTTTCAATTGCTCAGCGAACAAGGTCGAAATCCCTCCCTGCGGCGTGCTGTCGCGCGGCGCGCCGCCGCACCCTATGGACCCGGGGCGGTGGAGGTAAAGGGGGAATCTCGCGAACGTGCGATTTTTTGGCTGTAGAGCGGGGCAGGCGAGCGCCAGATGGGGCCCTGTTCGCGACGGCGTCACCGCCCCATGCGGTGCAACTTCAGAACGCGATAGACGGTGTCGCTCGCAGGGGTAGGCACGCCGAGTTCGCGGCTCAGCGCCCGCACCTTGCCGGCCAGCCAATCCAGTTCCAGGCGGTTGCCGCGCTCAAGGTCATGCGCCATCGACGCCTTCATGCCCGGCTCGACCTTGCTCTGCACCGCGGCCATGCGCTCGTCGATGAAGGCGTGATCGAGGGTGACGCCCTTGGCGCGGCCGACGGCGAAGGCTTCCTCCATCAGTTGCCGGAAGAAGTCGCGCAATTCGTCGTCGGCGATGATCGGGCCGATCGACGAGCGGAAGGTCGCGGTGGAGCCCGACATCGCTGTGAGGAAGATGAACTTCTCCCAGCGCTCGCGCTCGATGTCGGCGGCGAGCGTGATGTCGAGCTTGGCCGCGGTGCCGTCGGCGACGAAGCGATCGAGCGTGGCGTCCGGCTTCCTGTCGGCGCGGCCGAATACCATTTTGGCGAAGGCGCTGGTGTGCTTGATGACACCGGGCGCCGCGATCGTCGTCGCGATATAGGTAGTGCCGCCGACGGTGCGGTCGGCGCCGAGGATCGGGGCGATGCGCTCGACGCTGTCGACGCCGTTCTGCAAGGTGATGACGCGCGTTCCGTCCCCGACCATCGGCCTGGTGAGTTCGGCGGCCGCTTCGGTGTCCCACAGCTTGACGGCAAACAGCACGACATCGACCGGTCCGACGCTGCGCGGATCGTCGGTGACGTTCGGCTTCGGCAGATGCAGATCGCCGTGCACGCTCTCGATCTTGAGGCCATTGGCCTTGATGGCGGCGAGATTGCTGCCACGAGCAATAAAGAAGACATCGTGACCGGCAGCCGCCATTCGCGCGCCGAAATATCCGCCGACGGCACCTGCCGCCATTGCTGCAATACGCATGAGAACTCCCGCGAACCTTCACTCCCGGCCTGCTATAGCACGCGGTCACAAAAAAATGCCCGGCCAAACCGTGAAGGTCTGCCGGGCAGTTTTGGAGGTTCAGTCCGTAGAAATCGTTAGTAGAGGCCGCGGGGGCGGATCGAGGCCCAGTTGCGTGCAGCGGGCACCGGATCGGCCGAAGCGTAAGACGACGCGGCTTCGTCGGAGATTTGCATGACCGACTGAGCGGGCGCGCGGGTCTTGGCGCGAGCCTCGGTGGTCTGCGGCAGCACGATCACCTTGGCGCCGACCGACACGCGGCTATAGAGATCGATGACGTCTTCATTGGTGAGACGGATGCAGCCCGACGACACGTCCTTGCCGATGGTGGTCGGATCGTTGGTGCCGTGAATGCGATATTCGGTGCCGCCGATATACATGGCGCGGGCGCCGAGCGGATTGCCGGGGCCGCCGGCGGTCATGCGCGGCAGATAAGGCTGGCGCGCGATCATCTCGGTCGGCGGATACCAATCCGGCCACTCGGCCTTGCGGGCGACCTGCTTGACGCCGGACCAGGTGAAGCCTTCGCGGCCGACACCGATGCCGTAGCGCATGGCCTTGCCGTTGCCGAGCACATAATAAAGGAACGTGTTCGGGGTATCGACAATCACGGTGCCCGGCGCCTCGCGGGTCGGATAATCGACCACCTGGCGCTGCAGGCGCGGATCGAGCTGAGCGTCTTCATTGCCGATCTGGCTGTCGTACTGCCCGTCTTCGTTCTGCATATGACCCTGATAGGAGCCCTGCGGTGCATATTGCTGCTGCGGCGCGGTCTGCATCGGCGGCGCATAATATACGCGCGACTGCTCCGGCTGCGGGCCTTGCAACGACTGCGCCTGCGCGGCGCCCGTCAGGGCGAAGCCGGCGATCAGCGCAGCGAGCGAAATGGCGGTGTTGCGATTGTTAAGCATCTTACCCTCGACCACGAAGTGTCGTGACATCCGTGTATCGAACGGCGTGGGTAGGGCCTATGTTCCCAATCACAATTCGCTCAATTTTTGGAGCGTGAGGGAACCAATTGAAATTGTGCCTTTTTTCAGCGTCGTCACTTGCGGTGATGCCAGCCGACAACGGCATCCGGCGCGCTGTCGGTTGAAGCGAAATAAGGTTTGATATCGAGAAGCGGCGTGCCGTCGAGACAATCGAGACCGACGACGGTGAGACGGTTGGCATCGACGTCGTAGAGTTTGACGACGCTCATCGCGATCGGATTCGGTCGCGCCGGTGAGCGCAGGGCAAAGGTGCCGCGCTGGACGCCGTATTGACCCGGCACCTGACGGACCAGGTTTCGCGGCGACTTGTCCATCCAGTAGAGCAGCACGAGGTGGGTGCAGGTCTCGACCTCCTTCAGCGCCGGTGCCCACTTGGGATCGACCTCGACGGTGCAGACGGCGTCGGATTCGCGGGCGTTCTTCGGGCACTGCTTGCGCTCAGTCCACGGCGTGTGGATGCGGCCGATGAAGTAGAGCCCGGCATCGAATTTGGCCGGGAGCTCGACGGCGACCTCGCCCTCGCGGGGGCCAAATTCGGGGGATGATGGGGGCATGGCAATCTCCGTCCTGCCCGGGCTTGGCTCAGGCCTCCATGAGAGGCGCAGGTAGCGAAGGCCGTCGGAACGCCTTTTACCGGGCCATTCACCATGGATTGCCTGAACAAGTCCGGCAACGGCAGCGAGCATAGGGCAGGCCGGGAAGGCGGGCACCACCCTTGCTACCCCCTTGTTAAAGGTATAAAGATATCCTTATATGGTGGGACCGCGCCCATACGGGCGCCTTTTGGCCTTAGGCCCGAGACGGATGACCGAGGACCGCGTCCAGCTGGGTTTCGATGCGCTCAACGCCACTCTGAAAGCGGCGGGGGAGGAGACGCGCCTGCGCGTCCTGGCGCTGCTGGCCGAGGCCGAACTGACCGTCACCGATCTCACCGATATCCTGCGCCAGTCGCAGCCCCGCATCTCCCGGCACCTCAAGCTGCTGGTCGAAGCCGGGCTGATCGAACGCTTCCGCGAAGGCACCTGGGCCTTTTTCCGCCTCGCCGAACATGGCGGCGCCGCCGAAGTGGCGCGCGCCCTGCTCGACCATCTCAACCCGCGCGACCAGACCATCGCCCGCGACCGCGAGCGCCTGACGTCGGTGCGGACCGCGCGCGCCGCCGCGGCGCAAGCCTATTTCCGCGAGCACGCCGCCGACTGGGATCGCATCCGCAAGCTGCACGTCGCCGACGAAGCGGTCGAAGCCGCGATCATCAAGGCGCTGGCCGACAAGCCGTTCCGCTCGCTGCTCGATCTCGGCACCGGCACCGGCCGTATGCTTGAACTGTTCGGCCCTGACATCGAGCGCGGCCTCGGCCTCGATCTGTCGCTCGACATGCTGCTGCTGGCGCGCGACCGGCTCGAGCGCGCGGGCCTCAAGAATTGCAGCGTGCGTCAGGGCGATCTCTACGACCTGCCGATCGCCAACGATTCCTTTGACGTCATCATTCTGCACCAGGTGCTGCACTTCCTCGATGACGGCGGCCGCGCCATCAAGGAAGCCGCGCGCGTGCTCCGCCCCGGTGGGCGGCTGCTGGTCGTCGACTTCGCGCCGCATGAACAGGAATTCCTGCGCGAGCAGTTCGCGCATCGACGTCTCGGCTTCGCGCCGGAGACGGTGACGCAGTGGATGATGCAATCCGGCCTCGAGCCGGTGTTGCAACGGAGCCTCAAGCCCGAGCCTGGCTCGGAAGGCAAGATCGCGGTTTCGCTGTGGCTCGCGCGCGATGTGCGCGCGCTGATGGCGCAGCCCGCAAGACGAGAGGTCGCGTGATGATCAGTGCGTTGCGTCCCAGCCGGTTCATGCCGCCCGGCCATAACCGCATCGATGTCTCATTCGAATTCTTCCCGCCCAAGGACGAGGCGATGGAGAAGACGTTGTGGGAATCGATCACGCGGCTGGCGCCGCTGGCGCCGCAATTCGTCTCGGTCACCTACGGCGCGGGCGGCTCGACGCGCGAGCGCACCCACGCGACCGTCAAGCGCATTCTGGCCGAAACGGCGCTGACGCCGGCTGCCCATCTGACTTGCGTCGCCGCGACCCGCGAAGAGATCGACAGCATCGTTCGCAACTATCACGACGCCGGCGTGCGCCATATCGTGGCGCTGCGCGGCGATCCGATCTCCGGCGCCGGCGACAAGTACACGCCGCATCCGGGCGGGTATGAAAACGCCGCCGATCTCGTCGCCGGCATCAAGCGCATCGCCCCGGATATCGAAGTTTCGGTGTCGGCCTATCCGGAGCGGCATCCCGATTCACCGACCGTCGAAGCCGATATCGACATGCTCAAGCGTAAGGTCGATGCCGGCGCGACGCGGGCGATGACGCAGTTCTTCTTCGAGAACGATCTCTACTTCCGTTATCTCGACCGGGTGCGTGCCCGCGGCATCGATATTCCGATCGTGCCGGGCATCCTGCCGGTGCAGAACTTCGGCGCGGCGCGCAACTTCGCAACCCGCGCGGGCGCCACCGTGCCGGCCTGGCTCGCCGAGCGCTTCGCCGGGCTCGACCACGATCCGGCGACGCGCAAGCTCATCGCCGCCGCGGTCGCCGCGGAACAGGCCATCGACCTTCTGGATCGCGGTGTCACCACGTTCCACTTCTACACCATGAACCGCGCCGATCTCGTTTACGCGATCTGCCACCTGCTGGGGCTGCGGCCGCAGGTGCAACAGGCTGCCTGAAGTCCGGAGTTCCTGACGTGACAGAGTCGAAGCCCACCACCCGCGAATTGCTTACCGCCGCGATGCGCGAGCGCATTCTTGTGCTCGACGGCGCCATGGGCACTATGATCCAGGAACTGAAGCTGGATGAGCAGGGCTATCGCGGCTCGCGCTTCGACGCCTGGAATCGCGAGGTGCGCGGCAACAACGATCTGCTCAACCTGTCGCGGCCGCGCGCCATCCGCGACATCCATTACAAGTACTTCAAGGCCGGTGCCGATATCGTCTCGACCAATACCTTCTCCTCGACCACGATCGCCCAGGCCGATTACGGCATGGAAGGCATCGCCTACGAGCTCAACCTCACTGGCGCGCGCCTGGCGCGCGAAGCGGCGAATGATGCCGAGGCCGAAGACGGCGTAAGGCGCTTCGTCGCCGGTGCGCTGGGGCCGACCAACCGCACGGCGTCGATTTCGCCGGACGTCTCGAACCCCGGCTACCGCGCCATCACTTTCGACCAGTTGCGTGCGGCCTATGGCGAGCAGGTGCGCGGTCTGCTTGACGGCGGCGCCGACCTGCTGCTGATCGAAACCATTTTCGACACGCTCAACGCCAAGGCGGCGATCTACGCCATTGAGGAAATCACGGCCGAACGCGGCATCGACGTCCCGGTCATGATCTCCGGCACCATCACCGACATGTCGGGCCGTCTGTTGTCGGGCCAGACGCCGGCCGCGTTCTGGAATGCGGTAGCGCACGCCCGGCCGGTGACCATCGGGCTCAACTGCGCGCTCGGCGCCAAGGAAATGCGCGCGCATATCGAGGAGATCGGCCGCGTCGCCGACAGCTTTGTCTGCGCCTATCCGAATGCCGGCTTGCCCAACGAGTTCGGCTATTACGACGAAAGCCCGGAATTCATGGCCGAGCTGATCGGCGAATTCGCCAGCGCGGGTCTCGTCAATGTCGTCGGCGGCTGCTGCGGCACGACGCCGGATCACATTTCGGCGATCGCCAAGGCGGTCGCGCCGCACAAGCCGCGCGCAATCCCCGAGATTACGCCGCATCTGCGCCTGTCGGGGCTCGAGCCGTTCACGCTGACCCCGGAAATTCCGTTCGTGAATGTCGGCGAGCGCACCAACGTCACCGGCTCGGCAAAGTTCAGGAAGCTCGTTACCGCCGGCGACTACACCGCGGCGCTGGCGATCGCGCGCGACCAGGTCGAGAACGGCGCGCAGATCATCGACGTCAACATGGACGAAGGCCTTCTCGATTCCGACGAAGCGATGAAGACCTTCCTCAACCTCATCGCCGCCGAGCCGGATATCGCTCGCGTGCCGGTGATGGTCGATTCATCGAAGTTCTCGGTGATCGAGACCGGCCTCAAGTGCCTGCAGGGCAAGGCGGTGGTGAACTCGATCTCGATGAAAGAGGGCGAAGAGTCCTTCATCGAGCATGCCAGGATCGTGCGCCGCCACGGCGCCGCCGTCGTCGTCATGGCATTCGACGAAAAAGGGCAGGCCGACACCTTTGCGCGCAAGACGGAAATCTGCGCCCGCGCCTACGACATTCTGGTCAACAAGGTCGGCTTTCCGCCGCAAGACATCATCTTCGACCCCAACATCTTCGCCATCGCCACCGGCATGGAGGAGCACAACAATTACGGCGTCGACTTCATCGAGGCGACGCGCTGGATCCGGCAGAACCTGCCGGGCGTCCATATCTCCGGCGGCGTGTCGAACCTGTCTTTCTCGTTCCGCGGCAACGAGCGCGTGCGCGAGGCGATGCACTCGGTGTTCCTGTATCACGCCATCAAGGCCGGCATGGACATGGGCATCGTCAATGCCGGGCAGATGGCGGTCTATGACGATCTCGATCCGGAATTGCGCGAGGCTTGCGAGGATGTGGTCCTCAACAAGCGCTCCGACGCGTCCGAGCGTCTGCTGGCGCTGGCCGACAAATTCCGGGGCGCCGGGCAAGAAGCCAAGCAGGTCGATCTCAAATGGCGCGACCAGCCGGTCGAGAAGCGGCTGGCGCATGCGCTGGTGCACGGCATCACCGATTTCGTCGAGACCGATACCGAGGAAGCGCGCGCCGCGGCGAAGCGCCCGCTCGACGTCATCGAAGGCCCGCTGATGGACGGCATGAACATCGTCGGCGACCTGTTCGGTTCCGGCAAGATGTTCCTGCCGCAGGTGGTGAAGTCGGCGCGCGTGATGAAGCAGGCGGTCGCTTACCTGATGCCGTTCATGGACAAGGAAAAGGAAGAACGCCGTGCCGCCGGCGGCGCCGAGGAGCGCTCGTCCAACGGCAAGATCGTCATGGCGACGGTGAAGGGCGACGTCCACGACATCGGCAAGAACATCGTCGGCGTCGTGCTCCAGTGCAACAATTACGAAGTCATCGACCTCGGCGTCATGGTGCCGGCGGCGAAGATTCTCGAGACCGCCAAGGCGGAGAAGGCCGACATCATCGGCTTGTCGGGGCTCATCACGCCGTCCCTCGACGAGATGTGCCATGTCGCGGCCGAGATGGAGCGCCAGGGCCTCGATTTGCCGCTGCTGATCGGCGGCGCGACCACGAGCCGCGTCCACACCGCGGTCAAGATCCACCCGAACTACCGGCGCGGTCAGGCGGTGTACGTCAACGACGCCAGCCGCGCCGTCGGCGTGGCGCAGGCGCTGATGTCGTCCGACAACAAGGCCGGCTACGTCTCCGATCTGCGTGCCGAGTATCGCAAGATCGCCGACGCCCATGCGCGCGCGCAGGAAGACAAGGCGCGGCTGCCGCTGGCCGCGGCGCGCGCCAATGCGCCGAAGTTCGACTGGTCGGGCGCCTATCAGCCGCCGAAGCCGAGCTTCCTCGGCACGCAGGTCATGGCCGACTATCCGGTGTCGGATCTGGTCAGCGTCATCGACTGGACGCCGTTCTTCCAGACCTGGGAACTGTCGGGGCGTTACCCGGCCATTCTCGAGGACGACAAGGTCGGCGAGGCCGCGCGTTCGCTGCACAAGGACGCCAAGGCGATGCTGGAGAAGATCGTCGCCGAGAAGTGGTTCAAGGCGTCTTGCGCCTTCGGCTTCTGGCCGGCCAATTCGGTCGGCGACGACATCCATGTCTATGCCGACGAGAACCGCGGGCAACCGGTGCACGTGCTGCACGGCCTGCGCCAGCAACTGTCGAAGCGCGAGGGCCGCTTCAACAACTCGATCTCCGACTTCGTGGCGCCGCGCGACTCCGGCCTCAAGGATTACGTGGGCGCCTTCGCGGTCACCGCCGGCATCGGCGAGGAGGTCATCGCCGAGCGTTTCAAGCGCGCCAATGACGATTACTCGGCGATCATGGTGTCGGCTTTGGCCGACCGCTTGGCCGAGGCCTTTGCCGAGCGGCTGCACCAGAACGTGCGCAAGGAGTTCTGGGGCTACGCGCCGAACGAGTCGCTGCCGAACGAGGATCTCATCCTCGAAAAGTACCAGGGTATTCGGCCGGCGCCGGGCTATCCGGCGCAGCCCGATCACACCGAGAAGGGCACGTTGTTCAACCTGCTGCAGGCCGAACGCATCGGCATCAAGCTGACCGAGAGCTACGCGATGTGGCCGGGCGCCGCGGTGTGCGGTCTCTACTTCAGCCATCCGCAGTCGAGCTATTTCGGCGTCGGCAAGATCGAACGCGATCAGGTTGAGGATTACGCGGCACGCAAGGGCTGGTCGGTCGAGGAGACCGAGCGGTGGTTGGCTCCGGTGCTCAACTACAACCCCAATGCTGCACCCAATATCGCGGCGGCGTGAGACGAATTCTATACCGAATTTACGCGTTCGAAATTCCCGCAGCCATAAGGTGCGTGCGGGGACGACAGAATGCTGTTTTGTGCGTATGGCTCGATTGAACGCCAGCCGGATGGCCGCTGGCTGTGCCGACAGACGACGACGGTCACCGGGCCTTACGGGCCGGTCGATGTGAAAGCCGGCCAGGTGTTCATGCCGAATTCGTCGTTCGCCGGGTTCGATGATTTCACCGATCATCTGCAGAAGGTCGCGACGCTCGTTTCATCGAAGCCGCCGCATGAATGGGGCTGACGCCCACGCGCCTCGTCATAAAAAACACCGGAGAGAGCGCTCTCTCCGGTGTCGGTTGTTGGGGTGATGGCGTTACGTCCTGTTTCCTAGAAAGCTCCCAGCAGAACAGCGCCAACAAAAGCGAATACGGCGCACACAGCCAGGACGTTCAAGCGGAGAGCAAGGTTCACAAGCGCCTCCCTGGTTGTTTGACCGGAATCTATCAGGCCAATTGTGACATCCGAAGGATGTTGCGCTGCGAAAAAGCAAAAACGAAATAAAACGTCATGCGTTGCCGTCATGTCCGCGGCAAGCGTCTGAAACCGCGTCGCAAATGCGACCGCTGCCGAACCTTTCGGCAATGACGAGTGCAGTTCGCCCGCGCAATTGCCGACAAAGCAGCCGGTTTCGTCGCGTTGCACGTGGGCGCGAATGCTCCGTGCCCGCCCGAACTGCAAAAAATGCATGGGCGCATTCGCCCCGGCGGGCCGCGCAACCGGCACTTGACGCTGGCGAGAGGACTGACATACCGAGCAATCACCGCCGTTCGGCGTCAGGCCGTCGCTCGAATGGACGCGATCAAATCATACAATGCCGGCCTGGGAGGTTTCATGCGGTTCTTTCGAACGCTTGCCGTTGCCTTGCTCGTCGTCGGCGCCGCCGCGCTGTCGGTCCTTCAATCGCAAGCCGCTGACTGGCCAAGCCGGACGGTGCGCTTCATCATTCCGCTCGGACCGGGATCCGGCGCCGACATCACCGCGCGCATCCTCGCCGACAAGCTGCAGACCAAGTGGGGCCAGTCCGTCGTGGTCGAGAACCGCCCGGGCGGCGACGCCATGATCGCGATGAACGCCGTCATCGCCGCCAACGACGATCACGTGTTGCTGTTCGCGCCGGCCTCGACTTTCACCGCCCATCCGCTGCTGCACGACAAACTGCCTTATCAGCGCGATGCGCTGGTGCCGGTCGCCCGCGTCACCAATACGCTGATCGCGCTCGGCGTGCCGGCCGACCTCGGCGTTTCCTCGATCAAGGAACTGGTGGCGAAGATCAAGGCCGAGCCGGGCAAACTGAACTACGCCTCGGTCACCGGCGCGAACGACCTGTTGTTCGCCGCCTTCCTCAAGACCGAGAAGCTCGAGATGACGAAGGTGCCGTACAAGGATCCGGTCAGCGCGATCAATGACGTCGCGGAAGGCCGCATCCAGGCTTTCGTCGGCGCCTACGCGATCATGCGGCCGCGTGTGCAGCAGGGCAAAGTGAAGGTCATCGCGTTGACCAATGTGGACCACGCCAAGTCGCTGGACGACATCCCGACCGCGGCCGAAGCCGGCTATAAGTCGCTCGAACTCGACGGCCTTGTCGGCGTTCTCGGACCGAAGTCGGTCGCGCCCGACGTGCGCAAGAAGATCGCGAGCGACATTCGCGGCATCCTCGACGATCCGGCGATCAACGCCAAGCTGGTCGCCACCGGGCAGGTGGTCAATCCCGGCTCGCCTGACGAGTTCGCCGCGGCGCTCAAGGATCAGACCGACAAGGTCGCGGACATCGGCAAGATCCTCGGAATCAAGGCCGCCGAGTAGCGCAGGCGGTTTGTCGAAGACGCGTCACACATTTTGATCACCGGGCATGGCTCGTCGAAGACGGGCGTGAATGTCCGGTGATCGATGATGAGTGGCCCGATTTTCACTCGTGCCGATAACGTCGAAGCGCAGCGGCAAACGCTTTTAACGGTTCCTTAGCCTTACCGCTTTCCTGCGGGAACGCATTGAAGTCTCGTTAAAGATAACCGCCGCAATTTACCGGCCATGAAAGCCGGACCGCGTTTTTTCCTTGGCTGTGGCTTTGCTGTGCTGCTGGCGCTCGCCGGCTGCGGCCGCAGTTCGTTGTGGCAAGGCGAGCGCGCGGCCTGGCGCGGCGAAGCCGAAGCGCAATGCATGCAGTCGGGCGCCGTGAAGCTGAGTTCCGGCGTCGTGCGCATCGCGCCGATCGAAGGGCCGGGCGTCTGCGGCGCCGATTTCCCGTTGAAGGTCGCCGCGCTCGGCGACAGCGATACGGCGACCGGCTACGCCGACGCGCCGCCGCGGCCGCCGGGCGGCGTCGGCCGCGGCGCCATGCCGGACTGGTCGAATACGACCTCGCGTGCGCCGGTGACGAATTCGAATTACGCGCCGTCGCAAAGCGGCGAACAGATGCGCTGGATGCAGGGGCCGCCACCGGTCAATGCGCCGCAGAGCGGGGCGCCGCAATCAATCGCGCCGCCATCGGCCGCGCCCCAGGTGGGCGCGCCGCAGACCTATCAGCCGGCCTACAACGCCCCGCCCAGCTACGAGCCGCAATCGCGCGCGCCCGCTGGCGGTGCGCCGATGTCGATCTATCCGCCCGGCGTCAATTCGCCGCCGGCGGACGATGTCCCCGATGATGCCGAATTGCCGGATGGCGAGCCGATGCGGCAGCAGCCTGCGTATAATCGGCAGCCGTCGCGCAATCAGGCGACGTACAGTCCGCCGCCGCTCGGGCCGTCGCGCGGTTCGCGCTTCGATGCGCCGATCCGCACCGGCTCGATTGCTCCGGCGACGCTGACGCCGGCTGCGACCTTGTCCTGTCCGATCGTCTCGGCGCTCGATCGCTGGGTCAGCGGCGGCGTGCAGCCTGCGGCCTTACATTGGTTTGGTTCGCCGGTGGTGGAGATCAAGCAGATCTCGGCCTATTCCTGCCGCGGCATGGTCGGTGCGGGCACCAGCCATATCTCGGAACATGCCTTCGGCAACGCCCTCGACATCGCCGCTTTCGTGCTCGCCGACGGCCGCAAGGTGTCGGTGCAGACCGGTTGGCGCGGCTCGCCGGAAGAGCAGGGCTTCCTGCACGACGTGCAGCTTTATGCCTGCGAGACCTTCAACACCGTGCTGGCGCCCGGCTACAACGCCGCGCACTACAATCACATCCATGTCGATCTGATGCGGCGGGCCTCGGGCCGCAAGCCGTGCCGGCCGAACGCCATCCCCGGCGAGGTGGTCGCCGCCAAGGCGCGCGCCGTCTATGCCGCAAGACACGGCGGCAAGGACTACACCGGCTCGATCGGTGGCAGCGACAAGGACAAGCTGAAGAAGCTTATTGACGCGATCCCGGGTGCGGACGGCTACTATGAGGATGACGCCGAGGACGTTACCGGCTCGATCGGCGGCAAGGAGAAGGTGGTCATCCCGATGAATGACGACGATCCCGAGGAGGTCGCCAGGAGCGGCAAGAAGCCTCGGGGCTGGCCGGTCGTCATCAAGTCGCGTGCGGCCGCGACCACCAAGAACCCGGCCGACTTCTGACCCGGCGCCCGCTCACCGGTAGCCGGCGAGCACGCTGCGCGCGCCGAACATCCGCATGCCGTATTTCATCAGCGCCTTGCTGAACAAGAGCCGGATCGTCAGCCGCCGCAGCCACGGCCACGACGACGGTTGCGGCACGAACAGGCTGGCGTAGCGCGCCGACTGGCGGCGCTTGGCATCGACATGCGGCTTGAGCACCGCCTGATAAGCGGCAAAGGCGCGCGCGTGGTCCGGTTGGCGCTTGAGTTCGCGCGCCAGCACATAGCCGCCGGCCATCGCCATGTGCGAGCCCTGTCCGGCGAGCAAGGTCAGGCAGCCGCAGGCATCGCCGATCAGCGCGACCCGGCCGCGGTGCCACTGCGGCATCTCGATCTGCGTGGCGCTGTCGAAATAGATCGCGGCGCCGCCGTCATAGGCGTCGGCGACATCCTGCGCGATCCACTGCGCGCCCGCGACCTGTTGGCGCAGGAAGGCGAGGTGATCGGTACGGCGGAGGTCGATTTCGCCGTGGCGCAGGATGTAGGTCGCGTCGATGCGCTCGCGGTCCAGCGGATAGAACATCGCCATGCGGTCCGGCTCTTCGTAGATCTTGACCGTGTCGGTGATCGGGAAGCCGCTACGCGGCATATGGAAGGCGACGACGTAGAGACCGAGAAAGCGCGCGAATTGCGGCTCCGCGCCGAACACGAGTTCGCGCACCCGCGAATGCACGCCGTCGGCGCCGATCACGACTGCGACGTGCTCGCGCCCGCCGCCGTTGAACATGACCGTGACACCGTCGGCGTCTTCGCTCAGGCTTTCGATTAAGGTTGCGTAGCGGATGTCGACCTTGGCGCGGCGGGCCTCGTCGAGCAGGATGCGTTCGAGATCGGGCCGCCGCAAATAGGTGTAGCGGTTGTCGAGCGCCTCGCGCAGCCGATCGACCGGCGCGCGGCAATAGGGCGTGCCGGTGCGATCGACGAAAGCGAGCCACTCGATCGGGTAACGGATCTGGCGCAGCGCTTCGGTCAGTCCCATGCGCTCGGCGACGTCCCAGCCGGTGCCGAAGAAGTCCATCATGTAGCCTTCGGCGCGCGGGCCCGGCTCCTTCTCGACGACGATGGGGGTGAAGCCGTGGCGCTTGAGCTCGATAGCGCAGGTGAGACCGGCGATTCCGCCGCCGGAAATGAGCACGCGGGTGCGGTTCATGGTGCAGGCTCCATCCGCCGCCCCCGACGCCAGACCCTGCACTCTTAACGCTTAAAGCGCCGCATCGATCAACAGGGCCGCGAATAAAATGAGGCCGGCCTCGCGGTTCGAGCGGAACAGCATCAGGCACAGCGCCGGATCGTCGATGTCGATGCGCTTGACCTGCCAGGCGAGATGCCCGGCGAACAGGGCAAGGCCCGCCAGGGTGATCCAGCCGGCGCCGGCCATCAGGCAGGCGATGCCGATCAGCAGCACCGCCGCGGAATAGAAGATCGCCAGCGCGCGCTTGGTATTGGCGCCGAACAGCAGCGCGGTCGACTTGATGCCGATCATCATGTCGTCCTCGCGATCCTGGTGCGCGTAGATCGTGTCGTAGGCGATGACCCAGCAGATCGAGCCGGCGTAGAGGACGATCGGCGCCCAATCGAGCCGGCCGAACGCCGCCGGCCAGCCCATCAGCGCGCCCCAGGAAAAGGCGAGGCCAAGAAAGATCTGCGGCCAGTAGGTGATCCGCTTCATGAACGGATAGATCGCAACCACCAGCAGCGAGGCGAGGCCCGTCAGGATCGTAAAGCGGTTGAACTGCAGCAGCACGGCGAGTCCGACCAGCGCCTGCGCCACCATGAATGCCGCGGCTTGCTTCGCGGTGACCTGGCCCGATGGGATCGGCCGCGAGCGCGTGCGCTCCACTTTGCCGTCGAGATCGCGATCGACCAGGTCGTTCCAAGTGCAGCCGGCGCCGCGCATGGCAAAGGCGCCGATCAGGAACAGCACGATGTGCCAGCCGCTGGGCGAACGATCCATCGCCAGACCGGTCAGGCCGACCGACCACCAGCATGGCATCAGCAGCAGCCATGAGCCGATCGGGCGGTCGAGGCGAGCGAGTCTCAGATAAGGGCGGAAGGCGGCCGGCGCGCGCAGATCGACCCAGTTACCGGTCGCATCGGCGACGCGTCCGCCGCTGTCGGTCATTTGCCGAGCGCGCCGCCGCTGAGCGTATCGAAGGTGCCGCCGCGGCCGGTTTTGATGTTGCCGGAATCCGGCACCGGGGCGCTGAGGGCGTCGCTCAGGCTCGGGCCGCGCGGCTTCGGCGGGCCGGAAGCTGCCACTTCGCAGACGCGGGTGCGGATCTCGTTGGTCTTGCTGTGGCTCTTGGTGAGGTTGTCGACGATCTCTTTCGGGATCTCACACTTCGTCGCGTTGGTGCTGGCGTATTTCACCAGTTTGGCTTCCGACGCTGAGTAGTCGTTGAACAGCTTGCAGGCGACGGTCGGCGGAACCTTCTTCTTGCTGGCCTCCTGGATCAGGCGGCCTTTCTTGTCGGCCTCCTGGCGCAAGGCCATGAAGTCCTTGTAGCAGGGCGGCTCCTGCGGCTGCTGTGGCGCCGCCAGCGACGGACCGAAGCCGGTCGGCGGCGGGATGAAACCTTGCTGCGGCGCCGGAGCCGACGCGTTGGGCGCCGGCCAGGCACCCGATTGAGCCGGCTGTGACGGCGCGGGCCAGGCGGCGGCGGGCTGCTGCTGGGCAGACTCCTGCTGCGGAGCGGGCGCCTGCTGCTGGGCTGCCGGCGCGGGCCAGGCGGACGCGGGGGCTGCCTGCTGCTGGGGGGCCGGCGCAGGCCATGCGGTTTGCGCGGCGGCAGCGCCTGCAGCCAGCGGCGACAGGTAAACGGCAATGGTCAAAGCCCGGCACAGGCTCATGGACGGCTCCTTTCCCGGTCTTCGCTCAATTGACAAGCGAGGGACCGCGGACAGGCTTATAACAACCCATTGAATGCGTCGGGAAGGCGGCAATTTGCGTTAAATCGCCGCCGTGGCCGTTATTCCGCCCGCCGCGAGGTTTCAAAGCTAAGTTCGGACCAATCTCCACCATGCCCCGTTACGATTTCCGTACGCCGCGCATCTATGTCGATGCTGCTTTGGCGGCAGGCGCCGAAGTACCGCTCGACCGCGACCAGACGAATCATCTCTGCAACGTGCTGCGGCTCGCGGCTGGCGACGCCGTGCTGTTGTTTAATGGCCGGGACGGCGAATGGGGCGCGGAACTCGCGGGTGCCGGCAAGCGTACGTTCGCCAGGGTGGACCGGCAGCAGCGGCCGCAGCCGGCGCGGGCCGACCTCGATTTCCTGTTCGCGCCGCTCAAGCACGCCCGGCTCGATTACATGGTGCAGAAGGCCGTCGAACTCGGCGTCACGCGGGTGCGGCCGGTGCTGACCCAGCACACCCAGGTCACCCGCATCAATCTCGAGCGCATGCGGGCCAACGTCATCGAGGCGGCACAGCAATGCGGCGTGCTCGCGATCGCCGAGGTCGCCGAAGCTGTTCCACTCAAGACCGCGGTTGCCGCCGATCCCGAGCGGTTGCTGATCTTCTGCGATGAGGACGCCGAGGTCGCCGACGCGGTCGCGGCGCTGAGCGCGGCTGCCGCGTCGCCGCGGCCGCTCGCAGTGCTGGTCGGTCCGGAAGGCGGCTTTTCGGAAGCGGAACGGGCGCTGCTGTTGCAGCGGCCGAATATCGTGCGGCTGTCGCTCGGGCCGCTGATCCTGCGTGCCGATACGGCTGCGGTCGCGGCGCTGACATTGACACAGGCGGTGCTGGGCAACTGGCGCCCGTAGGCGGGCCTGCGTCACGCGCTTGAATGAGCGAAAAAGATTTCGGCGCGGCTGCCGGCAAATGCCGGCAGCCAACGCCGCAACGCCTGATGGCCAGTCAGTATGACGTCTCGATACGCAACGCCACGCGGCCAACGCGTTACGCCACTCACGGACAACGCATACAAACAAACGCGACGAGTACGCTACGAACGCACGGACAGACGCACACGAACGACGCGACATAAATTGACGACAAACGCAAACGACGCGGTCGCATGCGGCCACGCAACGCGCGAACAAGTTTTAATCGACGCAACAGACGGGACGCTACGGACGCCGCTCATCACGCAACGCGAGCGGCATCGACAAGGCGAATCCACAAACGCGACTCGATTCGAGTGCGCAGGATCATGGTGCGCTGCAAGTGGAGTCGCGAGTCCTGAGAGCACCGAATCTGTGGTCAACTCGGTGATGGCTTCGCCGAATCTGTGGCTAACGTCAGGCGTGGCGGCGAAGCATGGTACCCTCGTCTCAGCCGGCACCGGGCGGGCCGACTTTTTTCCATCTTTCCGCTGGCCGACGGCCTGCGCTAGGATGCTGCCTTAGTCGGAGTGTGGTTCATGATGACGTTCGATCGTTTTGCCCGGCGTGCGGGAATGGCGGCGATGGCCGCGCTGGTCGCGGCGGCCTTCGGTGGCGGCCCGGCGCAGGCGGCGAGCTGGCTGGAGAAGAATTTCTATCTCTCCGGTCCCAATTACGATGGCGACGTCCCGTCCTGCGAAGCGGCGCTTGGCACCATTTCCGACCGGTTCGAGACCAAGGAAAGCCGGTTCTGGAACTCGAACGCGCAGATCCTCGGCTACGAACGGGTCCGGCAGGTGGCATTCCGCCCCTGGGCCCGCGGCACCATCCCGCGCCGCTTCTGCCGGGCGGTCGCGACCGTCAACGACGGCCGCAAGCATGTGGTCAATTACTACATCACCGAGGACGGCGGCGACATCGGCGCCACCTGGGGCGTGACGTGGTGCGTGGTCGGCTTCGACCGCAACATGGCTTACAGCCCGGCCTGTAAGATGGCACTGCCCTGACGGCCGGTTGCTCGTTACCGAGACTGGTCGGACGCTCGCTGCAATGCAGCGACGCGCTGTGAAATAGCGCAATTTTGATCTTTGTTTGTTCTTGATATGTTCGAATATTGAGGCTAAACTGTGATGAAACTTTGCCCTGGATCAATTCGGGCTTTGTTCTTCCGAGGAACCGAGATGTCGTCAGGCCAATGGCGGTTGCGAAGGCTGGGGCAAGCGGCGCGCACCGTGGCGGTGGTCAGTACCTTTACGTTCCTGTTAGCAGTGGTTGCCTTCGCTCAGACCGACCGGCGGCAGAATGCGCCAGGACAGTTCGATTTCTATGTGCTGTCGCTATCGTGGTCGCCGTCATACTGTGAAGCAGCCGCCGAGCGCGGGAGCCGCCGCAACTCCGACCAGCAATGCGCCGGACGACCTTACGCTTTCGTGGTGCATGGGCTGTGGCCGCAGTACGACAAGGGCTTTCCGTCATACTGCAGAGTGCCGGCGCCGCGCCTCAATCGCGGCATCGTCAGCACCATGCTCGATCTGATGCCGAGCCCGCGTCTAGTTTATCACGAGTGGGACCGGCACGGCACATGTTCGGGATTGTCGGCCGGCGCCTATTTCGAAACGGTGCGCAAGGCGCGTTCGGTAGTGAAGATCCCGGAAGAATATCTTGATTCTGACAAGCCAGCGATGGTGTCGCCCGGCGACGTCGCCAGCGCATTTATCAAGGCCAATCCAGGCCTGTCGCACGACGACCTTGCCGTCACCTGCGACAGCAAACGACTGAGCGAAGTGCGCATCTGCATCGGCAAGGACTTTTCCTTCCGCGCCTGCCCTGAAACGACGCGCAGCGCCTGCCGCCGCGACAAGGTGGTGATGCCGGCGATCCGCGGCGGCTGAAGACTGTTGTTTATTCGTCTGCGCCTGCGTCGCCTCGATCGGCGGTTCGCCTCGTCACTCGACTGCGTTCAGCTTCGCTTGTTTCTGCGACCGCGTTAAACCGGCGCTAACGTTCGCCGCCATTGGCAGGGGACAGCGCGTGCCCTCGCGTCAATTGCCCTTAAATTTGAATCACGATTGACGCAGATTAACGCCGCTTTCTGGTACCGGTGGGCGCGGGCGGATGGATCGAGTCAGAAATTACGTCAGTTTCATTACGTGGTTCGTCGGTCTCAGCTACCTGGCGCTGTGGCCGCTGGCCGTGCCGTGCGCCGGCCTGACGATGGAGTCATGGCGGGATACTTGCCAGTCGCATTCCGCGCTCGTGTTGTCGCTCGGCCTGCACGTGATCGGTGCCACTGCTGCCAGTTGGGTGGTGTTGCGCTTGGGCTTATTTGGGCTGCGCCGGTTGTTGCGGATCGTGTCGCCAAAGGCGGAGCGCGGCGGTGCCTGGCGTCAGGCCCTTGCCGCATCGCTGAAGCAAAACCGCAAGCCGTTGCCGCCACCGCGCTGGGTTCCCCGCCGCCGCGAATTTGGCCTGCGCCGGGGTTCGCGTTGAAGCCGCCGCGATAATGGCGTAACCGGTCGTCAGCGCCGCCGCACCGATGAGCCGCCGTTGAATTACCGCCACGCCTTTCATGCCGGAAATGTCGCCGATGTGTTCAAGCACGCGGTGCTGTGCCGCATCCTCAGTTATCTCACCGAGAAACCGGCGGCCTTCCGCGTCATTGATACGCATGCCGGCGCCGGGCTTTACGATTTGTCGAGCGCAGAGGCGCTGCGCGGCGGCGAGTGGCAGGCCGGCATCGGCCGGCTGATGGCGGCGGTCGCCGCCGGCGATGTGCCGGAGCGCGCCGCGGCGCTGCTCAAGCCCTATCTCGACGTCATCGGCGCGCTCAACGAGCGCGGCTCTCTGAAGACCTATCCCGGCTCGCCGGCGCTGACCCGCGCCTTCCTGCGCGCCGAGGACCGGCTGATCGCCTGCGAGGTCGAGTCCAAGGCCGAGGTCCAACTGTCCCGCCATTTGCGTAATGACGCCCGCATCAAGGTGATCGGCATCGACGGCTGGTCGGCGATGACGGCCTATGTGCCACCGCCGGAACGCCGCGGTCTGGTGCTGGTCGATCCGCCGTTCGAAGAGGAGGCCGACTTCCATCGGCTGTCGCATACCTTGGGGCTGGCGCACCGCAAATGGGCCACCGGCATATATGCCTTATGGTATCCGATTAAGGGCCGCGGCGAGGCTGACGCCCTTAGCAAACGAATCCGCAAGCTCGGCATCGCCAAGGTCCTGCGGGCCGAGTTGTTAGTTTCCCCGGTCAAGGACCAGAGTCGCCTCAATGGCTCCGGCCTCATTCTGGTCAATCCGCCCTGGACGCTGGAAGGCGAGTTGCAGGCGATGCTGCCGGAACTGGCCCGGCTCCTTGAGCGCGAACCCGGCGGCGGCAGCGTCCGGATCGACTGGCTGGCCGGCGAGGCGGAGTCTGCTGCACCGCGCAACCGCTCGCCTCTCTCTCACTAATCTCTTTTCACGCGGACGGACTTGGTGTGTAGTTCGTCGGTTGGCAATGGCGTTCCGCCTCCTTGTGGGGGGCTCGGCGGAATAACTAGGCCCGGTCAGGCCAGAGATTTCTCCGTCCGTGAAAGCCGTGTCGATTCGCCGCGCGTGGGGCCGGCGATGAAGCAGTGCGGGAGGAACTTCTCGATGGCGCAGTCTGGTGTCGTCAAATTTTTTAATACCGAACGTGGCTACGGGTTCATCAAACCGGACGACGGCGCGCGCGATGTGTTTGTGCACATCACCGCGGTGGAGCAGGCCGGATTGAAGAGCTTGAACGAAGGACAGAAGATCACGTTCGACGTCGAGCCCGACAAGAAGGGCAAGGGCCCGAAAGCGGTCAACCTCATCGTGAGCTAGCCGGAGCCGGCATCGGCCGCTTGCGCCAGCGGCCGCCTTGTGCGGTAAAGGATCGTCAAGCGCGCACATTCCGTGCGCGTCAGCCGACAACGGTGCCATCAGCAGCGCGGGTCGAAGGCGGCCCGTGCGCGGGTGTCCTGCGGCAACGATGGAATGCGCCCATGATGATCCTGCGTCACAGCCAAGCCTCGCCCTTCGTGCGCAAGGTGAAGATCGCCGCCGAGATTCTCGGTCTTTCCGATAGAATCGAGCTGCGCGATGCCGACACGGCCGCGCCGGAGCCGGGCTTTCTCGGACAGAACGCGCTGGGCAAGATTCCGACGCTTGTGCTCGAGGACGGCACGACGTTGTTCGATTCGCCCGTCATCCTCGAATATCTCGATCATCTCGCCGGAGGCGGGCGCATTTTGCCTACGGAGCCGAAGGCGCGGTTCGGCGCCTTGCGTCTGCAGGCCTTGGGCGATGGCATTCTCGATGCAGCGCTGCTCATTGTTTACGAAGGTCGTTTTCGTAAGCCCGAGATGAAAGTGCAGAGCTGGATCGATCGTCAGTTGGGCAAGATCGATCGTGCGCTCGCCGTGCTCGAAGCGGCGCCGCCGGCGATCGGCGCGGCGCCGGATGTCGGGCAGATCACGCTCGCCTGTGCGCTGGGTTATCTCGATCTTCGGCTCGAGGGTCGCTGGCGCAACGAGCACCCGAAGCTGGTCGTCTGGCTCGATCAGTTCGCCGCGGGCGTGCCGGCTTTCGCCAAGACGAAGCCGGCCTGATTTCGGCGGACGTCGTGGCTCCTACGCTGCAATGAAAAAGCCCCGGCGTTCTGCCGGGGCTTTTAGTTTGCTCAGTCGCCGTCGCAGTAATCAGAAGCGGTAGTTCAGGCCCGCACGAACGATGTTCGTATGGTACTCGGAGCCAACGCCGGCGAGGCTCGGGCCGTCGCCGAGATCGACATACAGATATTCGATCTTGGCGGTCAGCGGACCCGAGATCGCCGCTTCGATGCCGCCGCCCAGGGTCCAGCCGCTCTCGTTGTCGCTCACCATGCCGATACCCGTCACCGTGTTGCTGACATCGCCGAACGCGGCGCCGCCGGTGACGTAAGGCAGGATCGAACCGGTCGAGCCCATGGCGTAGCCGATGCGGCCGCGGATGGTTGCCAGCCAGTTGTTGCGCACCGAAGCGCTGGTGTGGCTAAGCCAGTTCATGTCGCCTTCGAGGCCGAACACCCACGGGCCGCTCTGGAAGTTGTAGCCGAGCGTGCCGCCGACGAGACCGGCGGAGTTGCTGCCCGTGAACGAGCCGCCACCATTGATGCCGATGTAAGGGCCGCTCCAGTTATAGAACGAGACCGCCGGTGGCACATAGGCCGGCGCCTTGGTCACGGCGCGCGGCATGTCGGCGGCATGCGCCGATGCTGCCCCGAGCGCAACGATCGCAACTGTGGCGAGAAGAAACTTTTTCATGACGCACCTCATCAGAATGTGAAACCATCCGGACGGACGCGCCTGCGCCGTCCCCCGATGCAAATTGAAACGCCAATGAGATTGTTCAGTTCCGGGCCCTATCGGCGATTCGGCCCGATAAACACGAAACTCTGGGGCTGTTGCGCAGAGGCAACAAAAAACCCCGGAGCAAGCTCCGTGGTTCGTTGCAGTGTTTTTGTTTGACGCTGCTTAGAAGCGGTAATTGATGCCGCCGCGAACGATGTTGCTGCGGAAGTCGGTGGTCGAACCGACCGGCGCACCGGCATCCTGCAGATCGACATAGAGGTACTCGACCTTCGCCGACCAGGGACCGGCGATCGCGGCCTCGACGCCGCCGCCCAGCGTCCAGCCCGCCTTGGTCTCGGACGAGCTGCCGAAGCCGGTGGCCGAGGTCTTCACGTCGCCGACCGCGAGGCCGCCCGTTACGTAAGGCAGAAAACGATCGAAGGCGTAGCCGATGCGGCCTCGCGCAGTGCCGAGCCAGTTGTTCTTGGCTTCGCAGGAGATGCCGACGGCACAAGGCGCAGAACCCTTGAGGTTGCTCCAGTCAACGTCGCCTTCCAGACCGAACACGATCTGGTTCATCTGGTAGTTATAACCGACCGTGCCGCCGACGAGGCCGCCCGAGGTGTTGAAGTCGCCGCCGGACGAGAGCGGACCGCTGACCGAGGAGTGACCCCAGCCGCCACCGCCGTTGATACCGAGATAGAGGCCCGACCAGTTGTAGATCGGAGCAATGTAGGCCGGCGCCTTGGTTGGCATCGCCTGACGACGCGGCAGATCCGCGGCGTTGGCTGCGCTCAGCGAGGACACGATCGCCACCGCAGCGGCCGCGAAAACGAAACGCTTCATCTCAAACTTCTCCGTACGTGAAGCCCCAAAACCTGGCCGCACAGTATTCGGTTTTCAAATCGCGTCTAGTGCAAATAAGTCACAGATAACAACAAGTTAGAGTGAACTTTGAGACACGTCTCCGACAATCTAAAGTCACGGAGTTGTCTCAATCTGGACGAATGAAGGCCATGAAACATGCATGCGAATACTTGGGTACGGCTAAATTAACGCTCGATTTACAGCAAATCGGCCGCCCCACCTTATTCGGTAACTGATCGAGGCAAGAAAAAGGCTCCGGACCAGCGGTCCGGAGCCTGATCAGTGGTCAGAGGAGCGGGCCGCCCCGCATCTCCGTTAGAAGTGGTAATTCACCCCGACGCGAATGAAGTTCGTCTCCAGGCCATTGCTGGTGCCGGTGATCGAATACGCACGGTTGCCGAGATCGGCATAGAGGTACTCGATCTTCGCCGACCACTGCCGCGCGAGGCCGAGTTCGACGCCGAGGCCGAGGGCCCAGCCGACATGGGTCTTGGATTCGGAAAGAGCGCCGCTCTCGCCCTTGATACCGCCATAGGCCAGACCGCCCGTGCCGTAGAACAGGATGTTGTTCCAGGCCATGCCGATGCGGCCGCGCAGCGAACCGAACCAGGGGTTCGAGAACTTGTAGGGCGCGAAGGTGTCGTCGGCTCCGGAGAGCTGGAGATCGGTTTCGCCACCGAACACGAACTGGCCCTGCTGCCAGTTGTAGCCGCCGGTGAGGCCGCCGAGGACGCCGCTCGGCTTGGTATTGGTACCGGGAACGTCGCCCCACTGGTAACCAATCATGGCGCCGGCATACCAGCCGGCCCAGTTGTAGTAGGAGCCGGCCGCCGGCTGCGAATAGTACGGCGAGGGGCCACGCGGAATATCGGCGGCAGTCGCGGCGCCGGTCGCCGCAGCGGCCGCCAGCATGGTCAATGCCAGAATTTGCTTCTTCATCTTACTCTCCACCTACTCACGCGTCTTGCTCGCGACGCTCGTTCCACGCGCCTTGTCGCGCCGGCGCATCGCGTTGACCGTCAAGAATTGCCCGGGCCGTCGTTACCAAACTTGGACAATTTTCCGTCGCCGAGTTATCGCGCTTTGTCAGTTAAGCGGTTATTACCCGCTAACCCTGACGCCGCGTTATCCCTAAAGAACGGTTGCGCTTTATGCTTTCCGCGGCGTTTACCATGTCGGCTTCAGCCGCCGTGCTTGCAGGCAGCGCGCATTTCGGTTTTCCATCGGCAAATGCGGTATGGTTAAGAATCTTTCGAAGACGGGTTGAATCAAGCAGTGCGAAATCTTGAAAAGGATGCGCCAGGTGCGGCGCTGATTACCGGCGCAGCGCGCCGCATCGGGCGAGCCATCGCTCAGGCCCTATCGCGCCGGGGCTACGCTGTCGTGCTGCACGCCAACCATTCACGCGAAGAGGCTGAAACGCTCGCCGCTGCGATCGTGCGCGACGGCGGCCGCGCTACAGTCGTCGCGGGCGATCTCGCCGATGCAGCGGCGGTGTCGCGCATCGTTCCGGCTGCCGCGTCCTTCGGTAAGCTGACGCTGCTCGTCAACAATGCGAGCCTGTTCGACGAGGACGAGGCCGCGACCATGACGCGCGAGCGGTTCGAACGCACGCTCGCCGTCAATCTCACGGCGCCGCTCTTCCTGGCGCAAGCCTTCGCCGCCCAGGCGCCGCGCGACGCGTCGTCGTCCATCGTCAATATCGTCGATCAGCGGGTGCTGCGGCCGACGCCGAAATTCTTCTCTTATGCAATGAGCAAGTCCGCGCTCCACGCCGCGACCACGACGCTTGCGCAGGCATTCGCGCCGCTGCGCGTCAACTCCGTCGCGCCGGGCCCGACGCTGCCGAGTCCGCGGCAGAACGCCAGCCAGTTTGCCGAGCAGGCCGCGCTGATGCCGCTCGGACGGGGACCAGCGCCGGAGGAGATCGCGGCGGCGGTGGTCTACCTCGCAGACGCCCGCAGCGTTACCGGCGTGACAATTGCTGTGGATGGTGGTCAGCACCTCGCGTGGAAAACGCCGGATACCGACTTGATCGAATGAGCCGCGGAGTAGCCAACCAGCCCGCGCAGCCTATATTCCAGCCATGAGCGGCGGCAAGAAAGACATCGACCCGGCCAGCGAACTGCGCGAAGACGACGATGCGCCGACGCTGCCCGAGCTCGATCTCAGCGAACCCGAAGCCGAGGCCGGCACCTTGGCCCACGGCCGGGCCGCGATCGCGCGCGCCGTCAAGCATGCCCCGGCCGGCCCCGGCGTCTATCGCATGATCGATGCGAAAGGCGAGGTGCTTTATGTCGGCAAGGCCAAGAGCATCAGAAAGCGCGTCGCCAGCTATACGCGGCCGGTCGCTTATGACGCGCGTATCGCGCGGATGATCTCGGCGACGGTGTCGATGGAGTTCGTCTCCACGGCGACCGAGACCGAGGCGCTGCTGCTCGAGGCCAATCTGATCAAGCGCCTGCGGCCGCGCTTCAACGTGCTGCTGCGCGACGACAAATCGTTTCCCTATATCCTGATCACCTCGGATCACTGGGCGCCGCAGATTCTCAAGCATCGCGGTGCGCGGACGCGGCAGGGCCATTATTATGGTCCGTTCGCCAACGCCGGCGCGGTCAACCGCACCATCAACGCGCTGCAGCGCGCGTTCCTTTTGCGCTCTTGCTCGGATTCGTTCTTTGAATCGCGGTCGCGGCCCTGTCTGCTCTACCAGATCAAGCGCTGCTCGGGGCCGTGCACGCAGGAAATCGATTTCAAGGGTTACGCCGAACTGGTGCGCGAGGCGAACGCCTTTCTCGACGGCAAGAGCCGCACGGTGCAGCAGGAACTGTCGGCCGAGATGGAGCAGGCTTCGCAGGCGCTCGATTTCGAACGCGCCGCGATCTATCGCGACCGCCTTGCCGCATTGTCAGCGATCACATCGACGCAGGGCATCAATCCGCGCACGATCGAAGAGGCCGATGTCTTCGCCGTGCATCAGGAAGGCGGCTATTCCTGCGTCGAGGTGTTCTTCTTCCGCACCGGACAGAACTGGGGCAACCGCGCGTATTTCCCAAAGGCCGATCGTGCATTCGGTCCCGCCGAGGTGCTCAGCGCATTCCTGGCGCAGTTCTACGACGACAAGCCGCCGCCTCGGCTGATCATCGTATCGCATGATTTCGATGAACGCGCGCTGCTGGCCGAGGCGCTATCCGCCAAGAGCGCGCGCAAGGTCGAGGTGGCGGTGCCGCAGCGCGGCGAGCGCAAGGATCTGGTGATGCATGCGCTCGCCAATGCGCGCGAGGCGCTCGGCCGCAAGCTTGCCGACACGGCGTCGCAGCAGCGCCTGTTTGCGGCGCTGAAAGAAGCCTTCGGCCTGACGAAGCCGCCCCAGCGCATTGAAGTCTACGACAACAGCCATATTGCCGGCACCAACGCAGTCGGCGGCATGATCGTCGCCGGGCCAGAAGGCTTCCGCAAGAACCAGTATCGCAAGTTCAACATTCGCTCGGCCGAACTGACGCCCGGCGATGACTACGCGATGATGCGCGAGGTGCTGCAGCGGCGTTTCAAGCGGCTGCTGACCGAAAACCCGCGTACTTCCGTCGATGTCACGGCCGCCGCCGCGATGGCGGGCGCGGTCCCGCTCGATGGCGCAGAGGAACCCGCCGACTCCCCCTGGCCCGATCTGTTGCTGATCGACGGTGGGCAGGGGCAACTGCGCATTGCGCAGGAGACGCTCGCGGAAATGGGCGTAGCCGACGTGCCGCTGGTCGCTATCGCCAAGGGCCGTGACCGCGAGGCCGGGCGTGAAACCTTCTTCATGCCGGGCAAGACGCCGTTCAAGCTGCCGCCGCGCGATCCGTTGCTGTATTTTGTCGAGCGATTACGCGATGAGGCGCACCGCTTCGCCATCGGCTCGCACCGCACGCGGCGCAAGAAGGACATTCGCGAAGCCGGCCTTCAGGAAATCGAGGGGATCGGGCCCACCCGCAAGCGCGCCTTGCTTCACCATTTCGGGACGGTGAAGGCGATCGAGCGCGCCAGCCTCGCGGATCTGTCGCGAGTTCCTGGAATTAGTGCGGAGACGGCGCGGAAGGTTTATGAGTTCTTCCACGAAAAGGCGCCGGACCGAACCGGCACCTGAAGCCGGGAGGTGCCTTTGATCATCAAGAGTGAGGCCGACGTCACACCGGCCGTTCTCGAAGCCTACAGCAAGATCGACGATCCTCGGCTGCGGGAGATCGTTGCCGCGCTGGTCAAGCACCTGCACGCCTTTGCCCGCGAGGTTCATCTCACGGAAGAGGAATTCCATAAGGGTGCGGCGATCGTCGCGCGGCTCGGGCAAATGACCAATGCCACGCACAACGAAGTGGTGCTGATGTGCGGCTCTCTCGGCTTCTCGGCGCTGGTATGCCTCCTGAACAATGGCAATAACGGCCAGACCGAAACGACGGCGAACCTGCTCGGGCCGTTCTGGCGGCTGAATTCTCCGCGGACCGAGAACGGCGGATCAATCGTGCGCTCGCCGACGCCGGGCCCGGTGCTGTTCGTCACTGCTACGGTCAAGGACACGCAGGGCAGGCCGGTCGCCGGCGCTGAGGTCGATGTCTGGCACTCCTCGCCGGAGGGCTTCTACGAGCAGCAGGACCCCAGCCAGGCCGACATGAACCTGCGCGGCAAATTCATCACCGATGCGAGTGGGCAGTTCAGCTTCCGCAGCGTCAAGCCGGCAGGGTATCCGATCCCGATCGAGGGTCCGGTCGGCGATCTCCTGCGCCACGCCGGGCGGCACAATTACCGCCCCGCGCATCTGCACTTCCTGATCTTCAAGGAGGGTTTCAAGACCCACATCTCTCAAATCTACACACCGGACGACGATAAACTGGAAACCGACGTCCAGTTCGGCGTCACCCGCGCGCTGATCGGTAATTTCGTCCGCCACGACGGCCCCGCGCCCGCGGCGGACGTCGCCGGCGAGTGGTATTCCCTCGATCAGACTTTCGTCATGGAGGCCGGCCTCGCCAAGCTGCCGAAAGCCCCGATTCAGTAGCGGTAAAAGTCGCTTTTCGGCTGCATGCGAGATGATTGCGTGAAGCGGTTGACCTGATGGCGGTCGCGGTGTTCCTTGTCACCGACATGAATGCCACCCAAACCTCCAAGCTGCCGGCGCACCCGCTGTCGCTGCCGAATATTCTGACCTACGCGCGCATCGCCGCGGTGCCGGTCGTCGTCGGCCTGCTGTTCTGGCAGAGCCTGTTCGGTGGTGGATTGTGGCTGCGCTGGGTCGCGCTCGCGGTGTTCATCGCCGCCGCGGTGACCGACTTCTTCGACGGCTATCTGGCGCGGGCTTGGGGCCAGCAGTCGTCGCTCGGACGGATGCTCGACCCGATTGCCGACAAGCTGCTGGTCGCCTCGTGTCTCCTGATGCTGGCGGCGGGAACCACGATCCGCGGCTGGGCGCTGCTCGCCGCCATCATTATATTGTGCCGCGAGGTGCTGGTTTCGGGCCTGCGCGAATATCTCGCGGAACTGCGCGTTGGCGTGCCGGTAACGACGCTCGCCAAGTGGAAGACTTTCGGCCAGCTCATCGCCATCGGCTTCCTGATCGCGGGCGAAGCCGGCGAGAAGGTGCTGCCCTTTACGATCGAGATCGGCATCACGCTGCTGTGGCTCGCGGCGATTCTGACGCTCTACACGGGCTGGGATTACCTGCGTGCCGGCCTGCGACACATGATCGATGACTGAGCAAACGAGAATGGCGATCAAGCTACGCTATTTCGCCTGGGTGCGTGAACGCATCGGCAAGCCGGAGGAGGAGGTCGAACTCCCCGCCGCCGTTGTCACCGTCGGCGATCTGATGACCTGGCTCGTCGGCCGAGGCGAGGAATATGCATACGCCTTCGAGAACGCCAAAGTCATCCGCGCCGCCATCGACCGCCGCCACGTGAAGCCGCAGGCCGCGATTGCGGGCGCCAAGGAAATTGCCTTTTTCCCGCCGATGACGGGGGGGTGATCGCGCCAGCGTACGCCTCGGGATGACGAGAGGGGCGCGATCCACTAGATTATGGCCATGCCGGCCACAATTTCGGTCAAAGTCCAGCGCGAGCCCTTCGACGTCTCGGCCGAGACGGCGCTGCTGACGCGCGGTCGCACCGATGTCGGCGCCCTTGTCACTTTCACCGGCATCTGCCGCGGCGACGAGAACGGCCAGCCGATCGCGGCGCTGACGCTGGAACATTATCCCGGCATGGCCGAAGCCGAAATCGAGAGCCACGTCGCCGAGGCGGCGCGGCGCTGGCCGTTGGCCGGCGCCATCGTCATCCACCGCTATGGCCGAATCGCGCCCGGCGAGGACATCATGATGGTCGCGACGGCGTCATCGCATCGCGCCGCCGCCTTCGCTGCCGCCGATTTCCTGATGGCCTATCTCAAGACCCGGGCGCCGTTCTGGAAGCAGGTGGAGAAGGCGGGTGGAAAAAGCTGGGTCGAGGCCAAAGCCGATGACGATGCGGCGGCTGCGCGCTGGACCGGCCCCGCCGGCTCGAACGATCAGGCCGCCGAATAGCCGGAGAACGTCGATGATCCCGTTCGTGATGGCGGCAGTGGCGGCGATAGCGCTCACGGCTCGGCCGGCGCCGGCGGCGGAGGTGTCGTATTTCGACGTGACCAAGGGCGCGCATCCGCACGATGTCGCCCCGGCGCCGGACGGTACCGTCTGGTACACCGCGCAGCACCAGGGCGCGCTCGGCATTCTCGATCCGAGGACCGGCAAGGTGACACAAGTGTCGCTCGGCGCGGATTCGGCGCCGCATGGCGTCATCCTCGGACCGGACCGCGCTGCCTGGATCACCGATGGCGGGCTCAACGCCATCGTGCGCTATGACGCGACCACCAAAGCAGTGAAGGCGTTTCCGCTGCCGGCGGCATTCCCCAACGCCAATCTCAACACCGCGACTTTCGACCGCAAGGGCGTCCTCTGGTTCACCGGCCAGAACGGCGTCTATGGCCGCGTCGATCCGGCAACCGGCAAGGTCGACGCGTGGAAAGCGCCGAAGGGCGTCGGCCCCTACGGCATCACCACGACACCGAACGGCGAGATTTGGTACGCCTCGCTCGCCGGCGATCATATTGCCAAGATCGACACCGTGTCAGGCGATGCGCTGGTGGTGGCGCCGCCGCGCCCCGGCGTTGGGCCACGCCGCATTTGGTCCGACTCGAGAAACATCTTGTGGGTGAGCTTCTGGAACACTGGCGAGGTCGGTCGATACGATCCGCTCAACAAGGTGTGGCGTGTCTGGAAACTGCCGGATGCCGACAACGGCGCCTATGCCGTATTCGTCGATGACAAGGACAAGGTCTGGCTGTCGGACTGGAATGTGAACGCCATTGTGCGTTTCGATCCGGCGACGGAAAAGTTCGAGCGCTTCCCCAGCAACCGCAAGCGCTCTGACGTGCGCCAGATGCTCGGTCGGCCCGGCGAATTGTGGGCTGCCGAGTCCGGCACCGACCGCCTGGTTTTGATCAAGGACTAGCGGCGCGACGCGATGACACCGGGCGCCATCACCCGACGCAACATGCTGGCCGCGATGGCCGGCGGCGCGGTGGCGATGAGCGGAATTGCGCCGGCTGCGGCACTGACGCCGGTCCCGGTGCGCGATGCGCGCATCAACAAATTGATCGGCCAGGCGTCGCACCTGCCTTCGATCGCGATGCGCGTCGCCTTTATCTCGCACGCGCTGCTCGGCTCGCCCTATCGCGCTCACACCCTGGTCGGAGGACCGCGCCGCCCGGAGCGTCTGGTGGTCCGCGACGACGTGTTCGATTGCGTGACCTTTCTCGAGACCGTACTGGCGGCGGCGCGATCGCGCGATACGTCGCAATTGCCGTCGCAACTCCGCCTGATCCGCTACCGCGACGGCAGCGTCGAATGGCACGCGCGAAATCACTATTTCGCCGATTGGTGCGCGAACAATATCGCTAACAAGGTCTGTCGTCCGCTGGCGCTGCCGGGCAGCACGACGGTGAACAAACGGCTGACCTCGGAGCCGGGATTGCCGCCGCACCGCGTGGCGATGACCGCGCTGCCGGTTGGTGCCTTGTTCGAGCACAAGTTGCTGTTGGCGACCGGCGACATCATCGGCTTTATGTCACGGCGGCCCGGGCTCGATTATTTCCACTCCGGCTTCATCGTCGTCGACGACGCCGGCGGTCTGTGGCTGCGCCATGCCGCGGAGAGCCGCGGCCGTGCGCTCGACCAGCCGCTGCCGCGTTTCCTCCGCGACAATCGCACGCAGGCGGTGACGCTGCTGCGCGTGCGGGAACCTGTGCCCGGCCCTGTGCTTATATAAGCAGGGGCATCATTCAGAGATCAACTTAATGCGCGCTCTGACGGTCCAGCCCGGCAAGCCTCACTCCATCACACTTGAAAACGTACCGCCGCCGCCGGCAAGCGACGGAGCGGTGCTTGTGCGCACGTTGGCGCTCGGACTCTGCGGCACCGATCGGGAAATCATCGCCGGCGACTACGGCACGGCGCCGCCTGGCCAGGCCCGTCTCATCATCGGTCACGAGTCGCTCGGCCGCGTTGAAGAAGCTCCCGCCGATTCCGGCCTGAAGGCGGGAGACCTTGTCGTCGGGATTGTGCGCCGGCCGGACCCGGTACCATGTCCCGCTTGCGCCGCCGGCGAATGGGACATGTGTCGCAACGGCGGTTACACAGAGCGCGGCATCAAGGCGCGCAACGGCTATGGCAGCGAATATTTCCGCGTCGAACCGGAATTCGCCGTCAAGATCGAGGCGAAGCTCGGCGAACTGGGCGTGCTGATTGAGCCGACCTCGGTCGTCGCCAAGGCCTGGGAGCAGTGCCTGCGCATCGGCCAGCGCGCCGCCGCCTGGCGACCGCGCACGGCGCTGATTACCGGCGCCGGTCCGATCGGCTTGCTGGGTGCGATGATCGGTGCTCAGCACGGCCTCGACATTCATGTTTACGATCGCAACAAGGGTGGCGTTAAACCCGGTCTGACGCGCGACCTCGGCGCGACCTATCACAACGAGTTTCCTGATCTCGAGGCACTGCAGCCCGACATCGTGATGGAGTGCACCGGCGCCGCGCCCGTGGTGGAGGAGACGATCGGACGTGCCGCGGCGGCCGGCATCGTCTGTCTTGCCGGCGTATCGGCGGGCCACGAGATCACTTTCGATATCGGCGTGTTCAATCGGGCGATGGTGCTCGACAACCAGACCGTCTTCGGCTCGGTCAACGCCAATCACCGCCATTACGCAGCGGCGGCCGATGCGCTGGCAAGGGCGAACCGCGACTGGTTGTCGCGGCTCATCACCCGGCGCGTGCCTTTGTCGCGCTGGTCCGAAGCCTTCGAGCGGCGCGATGACGACATCAAGATCGTCCTGGAATTCGCCTCGCATTGATTACATTTGAGGTTGCATGAGTTTGCCCATCGAAGACTACGCCCTGATCGGCGACCTCGGCAGCGCCGCGCTGGTCGGGCGCGATGGTTCGATCGACTGGCTGTGCTGGCCACGATTCGACTCCGACGCGTGCTTCGCCGCGCTTCTCGGCACGCCCGAGAATGGCCGCTGGCTGATCGGATCCCACGATCCCACGGTCAAGGTGAGCCGGCGCTACCGGCCGGGCACACTCATTCTCGAAACACGATTCGAGACCAAGACCGGCGCTGCGACCTTGATCGACTTCATGCCGCCGCGCGACGGCAACTCGCACGTCATGCGCATGCTGGTGGGCGAGCGCGGCGTGGTCGATTTGCATGGCGAGCTGATTTTGCGCTTCGGCTACGGGGCAACCGTCCCGTGGGTGACCCGCATCGGCAAGCAGACGGCCCGCGCCGTGGCGGGGCCAGACATGGCGGTGTTGCACTCTTCGGTGCCTTTTCGTGGCGAAGGTTTCAGGACGGTCGGCGACTTCTCGATCAAGGCCGGAGATACCTACACCTTCAGTTTATCTTACGCCCTGTCGCATCTCGATATTCCCGAGCCGCCCGATGTCGAAGCGAGTCTCGAGCGCACGGAGTGTTACTGGCGCGACTGGTCGGCCACGAACAAGATCGACGGGCCGCACGAGGCCGCGGTGGTGCGCTCGCTGATCACCCTCAAGGCGCTGACTTATGCGCCTACCGGCGGCATGGTGGCGGCGCCGACCACTTCGCTGCCCGAATGCATCGGCGGCGTTCGCAATTGGGACTACCGTTTCTGCTGGTTGCGCGATGCGACGTTGACGCTGCTGGCCCTGATGAATGCCGGATATTACGACGAGGCCCAGGCGTGGCGCGACTGGCTGCTGCGGGCCGCCGCCGGCAGCCCGCGCCAGATTCAGATCATGTACGGCATCCGCGGCGAGCGGCGCCTGACGGAATGGACCGTGCCCTGGCTCGACGGTTACGAGAAATCGCAGCCGGTGCGGATCGGCAACGCCGCGCATTACCAGCTTCAACTCGATATCTTTGGTGAAGTCATGGACGCGCTGCATCAGGCGCGCACCGGCGGCCTCGGCCATCACGAAGCCGGCTGGGACCTGGAACGCGCATTGCTCGATCATCTGGAAACCATCTGGACTCAGCCGGACGAAGGCATCTGGGAAGTGCGCGGCGAGCGCCAGCACTTTACCTATTCGAAGGTCATGGCTTGGGTGGCCTTCGACCGCGCCATCAAGAGCGCAGAGATGCACAACCTACCAGGCCCGGTGGCCCACTGGCGCGCCGTGCGGCACCGCATTCATCGGGACGTCTGTGAGCAAGGCTATAACGCCGAACTCAACAGTTTCACGCAGGCGTACGGTTCGCGCCAACTCGATGCCAGCCTGCTGCTGCTGCCGGTGCTGGGTTTCCTTCCGCCCGAAGACCCGCGCATTCGAGGCACGGTCGAGGCGATCGAGCAGCGCCTCATGCGCGACGGGCTGGTCTTGCGGTATGACACGGGCGAAACGGACGACGGCCTGCCGCCGGGCGAGGGTGTATTCCTGGCCTGCAGCTTCTGGCTTGCCGATGCTTTGCTGATGCTCGGCCGGATCGATGATGCCGAGAATCTGTTCCAGCGGCTGCTGGCGCTGCGCAACGATCTCGGCCTTCTCAGCGAGCAATATGAGCCGCGCTCCGGCCGGCAGGTCGGTAATTTCCCGCAGGCCTTCTCGCATCTGGCGCTGGTCAATACCGCGAGCAACCTGTCGCATTATCGCAAGCCGGCGGAACAGCGGTCCGAACGGGCGGTGGCCACCAAAGGGCGGCCGCACGAAACTGTGCCATCTACCACAGGCTGATCGTCGGCAATCTCTATTGACCGCTGCGGTGCTGCCCGGGACAGTGCAGCGAACCGCGCAATCGATGACGCGGCCGTAACACGGATGGAAACAGGGAGGGCCGCGCGTGCTGCTCGACGTTCGAACCTACAAGATCAAGCCGGGCTGCATGGCGCCCCATCTCGAGCTCTACGGCAGGCTGGGTTATCCGGTGCAGCTGAAGTACCTCGGTGAGCCGCTATGCTTCGCACAGGCAGAAACCGGCGAACTCAACAGCATAGTGCACGTCTGGGTCTATGATAGCGCCGCCGATCGCGAGCAAAAGCGCGGGCGCATGGCGCAGGATCCCGATTGGAAGAATTACCTCAGCGAGAGCGCCAGGGCCGGCTATATCCTCGAGCAGAAGAATTCGCTGATGACGCCGACGGCCTTCGCGCCGCCGATTCCGAAGCGCAGCATTTAGCCCCTCGCGGGCCTGCCGCCGATCGTTTATAGAGGGCGCGTTCAGGCGACGGCGGGCCCGACCCGCGGCGATATCGGAGCTTTCCCTCATGCGTTCCAACGACGGCACCCGCACCGGCGGCGAAATCCTGATTGATCAACTGGTGCTGCATGGCGTGAAGCACGCTTTCTGCGTGCCGGGGGAAAGTTATCTCGCCGCGCTCGACGCACTGCATGACGCGCCGATCAAGCTGACGATCTGCCGGCACGAGAGCACCGCCGCGATGATGGCGGAGGCCGTCGGCAAGGCAACCGGCAGGCCGGGCATCTGTTTCGTCACGCGCGGTCCGGGCGCCACTAACGGGTCGGCCGGCGTCCACATCGCGCGGCAGGATTCGTCGCCGATGATCATGTTCGTCGGTCAGGTCGGCCGCGACATGCGCGAGCGCGAAGCGTTTCAGGAACTCGATTACCGTCAGGTGTTCGGCGGCATCGCCAAATGGGCGACCGAAATCGACGATGCGGCGCGCATTCCCGAGATCGTGTCCCGCGCATTCTTCACCGCCTGCAACGGCCGGCCCGGTCCGGTGGTGGTGGCGCTGCCGGAGGACATGCTGACGGACCGGGCGGTGGTGCCGAACGCCACGGCGTTCGAAGCCGTCGAGACCTGGCCGGGTCTCAATGACATGAGCCGGCTGCAGAAGATGCTGTGGGCGGCGAAAAAGCCGATCGCGCTGATCGGCGGCTCGCGCTGGTCGGAAGCGGCGAGCGCGGCGATGATGCGTTTTGCCGAACGCTTCGCGCTGCCGGTGGCGACGACGTTTCGCTGCCAGCCGCTGTTTGACGCGATGCATCCCTGTTACGCAGGCGACTTTGGCATCGGCCCCAATCCGAAATTGCTGGCGCGGGTCAAGGAGGCCGATCTGGTGCTGCTGATTGGCGACCGCATGAGCGAGATGTCGTCGCAGAGCTACACGCTGTTCGATATTCCCGTGCCGCAGATGAAACTGGTGCATGTGTTCCCGGGCTCGGAGGAGCTTGGCCGCGTCTATCATCCGGCGCTGGCGATCAACGCCTCGCCGACCGCGTTCTGTGCGGCGCTCGAAGGGTTGCAGCCGCCGAACGAGATTGCCTGGAAGGGCGCAGCCGACACCGCGCATGCCGATTTCCTCGCCTGGGGCGAGAAGGCGACGTCGCAGCCCGGCACGATCAACCTCGGCGAGGTGATGGTGTGGCTGCGTGACAACCTCGGGCCGGACGCGGTCATCACCAATGGCGCCGGTAACTTCGCCACCTGGATCAACCGCTTCTACCGCTTCCGCCGCAACAACACGCTGATCGCGCCGACCTCGGGCTCGATGGGTTACGGCCTGCCGGCGTCGCTGGCGATGAAGACACTCTATCCGGAGCGGACGGTGGTCTGCGTGGCCGGCGACGGCGATTTTATGATGACCGGCCAGGACTTCATGACCGCGGTTCAGTTTGGTCTCGGCATTATTGTCGTCCTCTGGGACAACGGCACCTACGGCACGATCCGCATGCATCAGGAGCGCGAGTATCCCGGTCGCGTTGTCGGCACCGACCTCAAGAACCCGGACTTCGTCGCTTACGCCAAGGCCTTCGGCGGCTTCGGCGTCCGCGTAGACAAGACCGCCGACTTCCCGGCCGCCTTTGCCGCCGCGCAAAAGTCTGGCCTGCCGTCGATCATCCACCTCAAGGTCGATGCCGAGCCGCTCACTCCTGGTTTGTCGATGAGCGCGATCCGGGAGAAGGCATTGTCGGGCAAATAATCGCAGGCGCCGGGCCGTCCACCGGTCCGGGCGCTTGCCAAGCTTGGGTGAATCACTATTCACTCATTCCGATGCCGTATCGCCGCACGGAAAATATCGTCCGCCGGCTCGCCGAGCGCGAGAAGACCATCCTGGACGCCGCCATGGCGCTGGCCGGCGAGGGCGGCATGGCGGCGGTGCAGGTCGCCGCGGTCGCAAGCCGGGCGGGGATCGCCGCCGGGACGGTCTATAGGTATTTCCCAACCAAGAACGACCTGGTGGCGGAACTGATCGCCGCTGTCGCCGGACGTGAACTCGAGGCCATGCAGACGGCGGCCGACGCCGCGCCGGGGCCC
This sequence comes from Pseudolabrys sp. Root1462, assembly GCF_001426945.1. Classification (GTDB taxonomy): domain Bacteria; phylum Pseudomonadota; class Alphaproteobacteria; order Rhizobiales; family Xanthobacteraceae; genus Pseudolabrys. The sequence goes on from NZ_LMFS01000001.1 coordinate 622,913, forward strand.
TTGTCGGCGCTGGCGTCGGCGATCGCGCGCTTTTCGGCCCGGGCGCTGGCCGAGCGGCGGCTGGCCTGGGCGGTCATCGGTGAGGCCGTGGATCCGCAAGTCGATGTCATGCGGCTCGACTTCCGTCAGTCGCTGGCCAACGAACTGGAGCGGCGCATCAACATAGCCATCGGCCTTCGTTTCCTGCCGGATCAGGACGCGCGGCTGGCGGCGCCGGCCATTGTGGGGGCGCTGATGGAAGGCCTGCTCGGGCCGCTGGCACCCGTCTATGAGGACGCCGCCGCGGCGCGCGAGGCCGTGCAGACGGTGACCCTGCTGTCGCTGCGGGCGCTCGGCGTCTTTGATGCGCGGGCGCGCGGTCTCGTAGCGCAGGTGGTGTTGCCCTGAGCCTCACGCCATCGCGTCTTCGGGCACTTCGGCGAGCGGCAGTTCGACGCGCTTGACGCCGGGCTCATCAGGGTCGTTGGTGCTGTGGAAGCCCAACTCGTCGCACATCTGCAGCATGGTGGTGTTTTCGACCAGCACCTGACCATGCACGGTCTTGAGGCCGTGCTCCTTGGCGTAGGCGATCATGTGCTTCATCATCAGCCAGCCGAGCCCGTGCCCCTTGAGATGCGAGCGCAGAAGGATGGCGAATTCGCCGGCCTTGCCGTCATCGTCGTCATGCAGCCGCACCACGCCGAGCATGCGGCCGTCGGCGTCGAGCGCGATGAAGGCCATGGCGTGGGCCGGATCGTAGTGCACCAGCTTGTCGATCATCTCAGGGGAGACTTCGCGCATCACGGCGAAGAAGCGCAGCCGCAGATCCGGCATCGTGACGTCGCTGAGAAAATCGGGATAGAGCGCGGCGTCCTCGGGCTTTAGCGGCCGGAAGAACACCATTTCGCCGTCGAGCAGTTTGACGTGGCGGCTGAGCATGTTCCTCCACAGGTCTCCGCCAATGCGGAGACCGGGTGTTGGTTCCTGTCTCAATCGGCAGTCATTCCTGCGCAGGCAGGAATGGGCGTCAAGCCGGACCGTCGCTAGTGCGACATCAGGACCGGGACGGTCATGCTCTCGAGGATACCGCGGGTGGCGCCGCCGAGGACAAATTCGCGCAGCCGCGAGTGGCCATATCCGCCCATCACGATCATGTCGGCACTGGAATCGGCGGCGTAGGACAGGATGGTCGAGGCGACATCGATATCGGGCGAGGTGATGCGCTTGACGTCTACCTTCAGCCCGTGTCGCGCGAGATGCTGGCCCAGATCGGCACCGGCAATTTCGTTATCCTTGCCGGCCTTGCTGCCGATGATCACGATTTCAATCTGCTTGGCCTTACGCAGGAAAGGCATGCTGTCGGCAACGGCGCGAGTCGCCGCCCGGCCACCATCCCAGCACACCATGACGCGGTCGAGCTTCAGGCCGCCTTTGTGGATGAAGGGGACGTGGATCACGGGTCGACCGGATTCGAACAGGGCGGCCTCGTCGATCACTTCGTCCTGGATGCCCTCGGCGGGATCGGCCTGGCCGACTACGGCAAGATCGAAACGCCGCGCGATGCGGGCGAACTGGTCGGCGGCGCCGGAGACGCTGGCGCTCACGACGCGCGTTTCCGCGGAGAGGCTGGAGCGCTTGGCGGCGGCTTCGAAACGCGCAATCGCGTCCTTGGCCTTCTTGTCGGCTTCATTGCGCTGCGCTTCGATGAATTCCGGCGGAATGCCGCCCATCACGGCGCCGGGAATGATCGGCTCATAGGATACTGCGATGCCGGCGACATGCGCCTCGAATGCTTCGCCGACCGCGACCGCGAAATCGCCTGCGGGATCCTTGGCGCCCAAGCCCAGATTGACGATGATATCCTTGATCATAATGACAGCCTCCCTTGCGACCTGCGCCCGTAATTGGCAGCTGGTTTATGCTCGGTTCTTTGCACGGCAGCTTTGACCAAGGTCAAATGCTACCGCGCTTTGCGTTGTCATGTCCGCCGCCAGCGCCGCGCGACCAATAGCACAGTTTCGTGAGATTGGCCGATTCCGGATTTCCGCTGCAGCGGTCTTGGCGCTACTTCTTCTTGCCGGAGGCGTCGAACTGCTTGAGATACGCCCAGAGGCTTTTTGCTTCGGTCTCGTTCTTGATGCCCGGGAAGATCATCTTGGTGCCCTTGATCTTGGCGCGGGGGTCTTTGATGTAATCAAGGAACTGTTCTTCGTTCCAGGTGATGCCGGAATTCTTGTTGGCGTCCGAGTAGGCATAGCCCGGCGCCGTGCCGGAATGACGGCCGTCGATGCCATTCAGTTCAGGGCCCACCTTGTTCTTGGCGTCTTCGCCGATCGAGTGGCATGGCAGGCATTTCTTGAAGGAATTCTCGCCGGCGGCAACATCCTGAGCGGCTGAATTTTGCACGGTCAATGCGAGCACCGCCGCTGCCATCACCGGGGCCCAGAAACAGGTCTTGCTCATTGCGTCTTTCCTCTCGCGGTTCGGGCGACAACAGGCCCTGGTTCGTTTATATTCCAATAGCTGAATGCTTCTGCCGGCGCCCTGTGTCAACCCGAGCGATTGGCTGATATCGTCGCTGATGACAGTTGCTGAGATATGACCTGAGACCGGAGACTTATTGATGTCGGTCAAAATGCCGGAAACCGATGCGGCAGTCCTGAGCCGCCGCGCCCAGATCGTCAAGACGCTGCGGACCATTGTGCCGGGCGAGGGCGTGATCGACCGCGAGCGCGAGATGAAGCCGTTTGAATCGGACGGTCTCACCGCCTATCGGCAATTGCCGATGGTCGTGGTGCTCCCCGAGACCACCCGACAGGTCGCGGAAATCCTCAAATATTGCCAGGACAACGGCATCAAGGTGGTGCCCCGGGGCGCCGGAACCTCATTGTCCGGTGGGGCTCTGCCCCTTGCAGACGGCGTGCTGCTCGGCATGGCCAAGTTCAATAAGGTCAGAGAGATCGATTTCGAGAACCGCGTCGCGGTCGTCGAACCCGGCGTCACCAATCTCGCGGTATCGAATGCCGTGGCGCATGCGGGCTTCTATTACGCACCGGATCCGTCGTCGCAGATCGCCTGCACCATTGGCGGCAACGTCGCGGAAAATTCCGGCGGCGTGCATTGCCTGAAATACGGCATGACGACCAACAATGTGCTCGGTTGCGAGATCGTGCTGATGACCGGCGAGGTCCTGCGACTCGGCGGCAAGCATCTCGATGCAGAGGGCTATGACCTGCTCGGCCTCGTCGTCGGCTCGGAAGGCCTGCTCGGTGTTGTCACCGAAGTGACGGTGCGCATCCTCAAGAAACCAGAGACGGCGCGCGCGGTGCTGATCGGTTTTCCGACGTCGGAACAGGCGGGCGCTTGTGTGTCGAAGGTCATTGGCACCGGCATCATCCCCGGCGGCATGGAGATGATGGATAAACCGGCGATCCACGCCGTCGAGCAATTCGTTCACGCCGGCTATCCGCTCGATGTCGAGGCGCTGCTGATCGTCGAACTCGACGGGCCGGCGGCGGAGGTCGATCACCTGATCGCTCGTGTCGAGGCGATCGCCAATGATTGTGGCGCGGTGTCATGCCAGGCCTCGACCTCGGAACAGCAGCGGCTTCTGTTCTGGGCCGGGCGCAAGGCGGCATTTCCGGCCGCCGGCCGCATCTCGCCGGATTATTACTGCATGGACGGTACCATTCCCCGGGCCAAGCTGCCGCTGGTGCTCAGGCGCATGAAGGAATTGTCGGAAAAATACGGGCTCGGCGTCGCCAATGTCTTTCATGCCGGCGACGGCAATCTGCATCCGCTGATCCTCTATGACTCCAACAAGCCTGGCGAACTCGATCGCGCCGAAGAGTTCGGCGCCGACATCCTGCGGCTCTGCGTCGAGGTCGGCGGCGTGCTCACAGGTGAGCACGGCGTCGGCGTCGAAAAACGCGACCTGATGCCAACGATGTTCTCCGAGATCGATCTCAATGCCCAACAGCGCGTCAAATGCGCGTTCGACCCCAAGGGGCTGCTCAATCCCGGCAAGGTGTTCCCGCAATTGCACCGTTGCGCCGAACTGGGTCGCATGCACATTTCGGGCGGCCAGGTGCCGTTCCCGGACCTGCCGCGGTTTTGACGTCAGTCATGTCCAATCGTTTTTGTCCCTGAATTGTCGAGACCCGTTCGTGACCGACGTCCTCAAGCCTGCCGATATCCATCAAGCCGAAGAAGCCGTGCGCTGGGCGGTTGGCAACGACAAGACCCTTGAGCTCGTCGGCTCGGGCTCGAAACGCGCGCTGGGCCGGCCGAGCCAGACCGATATCACGCTCGACCTATCGTCGTTCACCGGTGTCACGCTCTACGAACCCGACGAACTCATTCTGTCCGCGCGTGCCGGCACGCCGCTGGCCGAGATCGAAAAACTGCTCGACGATAACAACCAGCAGCTTGATTTCGAACCGATGGATTATGGGCCGCTGCTTGGCCAACCGGCGGGGCAGGGCACCATCGGCGGCGTCCTTGCGACCAACCTTGCAGGACCGCGCCGCATCAAGGCCGGCGCGGCGCGCGACCATTTTCTCGGCGTCACCGCCGTCACGGGCCGCGGCGAAGCGATCAAGTCCGGCGGCCGCGTCGTGAAGAATGTCACCGGCTACGACATGTGCAAGGTGCTGGCCGGCTCCTGGGGCACGCTCGCGGCGATGACCGATGTCACCATCAAGGTGCTGCCCAAGCCGGAGACCGAAGCGACGGTGGTTGTCGAAGGCCTGAATGACGGGCAGGCCTGCGCCGCGATGGCGGCGGCCCTCGGCTCGTCCTGCGATGTTTCCGCCGCCGCGCATCTGCCGGATCATGTGGCGTCCTATTTCGACGGTCTGCTGAAGGCGGAAGCCGCGACCGTGCTGCGGCTCGAGGGCGTGGCGCCCTCGGTCGCGCATCGCACCGGCATGCTCGCCAAGCTGCTGCAGTCGTTCGGTTACGTCGTGACGCTCGACGCAGCCGGTTCACAAAAGCTCTGGCGCAGCGTGCGCCAGGTGGCGCCCTTCGCTGCCGACAGCGCGCTGGCGCGGCCGCTTTGGCGCATCTCCACGCCGCCCGCGCAGGCGCACCGGTTGGTCGACCTCATCACACCGGCGGCGCAGATGTTCTACGACTGGGGCGGCGGTCTGGTCTGGGTGGCGATGCCGTTCGAGGGCGAGGCCGATGCCGGCTCGATCCGGCGCGCCGTGGTTGAGCTCGGTGGCCATGCCACGCTCGTCCGCGCGCCAGCCGCGCTGCGCGCCTCGCTCGACGTGTTCCAGCCGCAGGAGCCGGGGCTCGCGGCCCTGAGCAAGCGGGTGAAGGAAAGTTTCGATCCCAAGGCCGTGCTCAATCCCGGCCGCATGTGGGCAGGGGTATAAGAGACGTTATGCAGACCAATTTCTCGCTGGCCCAGCTCGCCAATCCGCAGATCGCCGAGGCGGATCAGATCCTGCGGGCTTGCGTGCACTGCGGCTTTTGCACCGCGACCTGCCCGACCTATGTGCTGCTCGGCGACGAGCTCGATAGCCCGCGCGGCCGTATCTATCTGATCAAGGAGATGCTGGAGAACGACCGGCCGGCGGATCGGGAGACGGTCAAGCATATCGACCGCTGCCTGTCGTGCCTGTCCTGCATGACGACCTGTCCGTCCGGCGTGCACTACATGCATCTGGTCGATCATGCCCGGGACCATATCGAGAAGACCTACAAGCGCCCGCTGGCGGACCGCCTGATCCGGTCGATACTGGCGCGTGTCCTGACCGACCAGAGCCTGTTCCGCCTCGCGGTGGTCGGCGGCAAGCTGGCGCGGCCATTCGCGGCGGCCTTAGCCGCTCTCGGCCTGTCGCGGCTCGCCGCCATGGTACGGCTGACGCCGGCGACGTCGCCGGCGCCGCCGTCGGACCGCACCCGCAAGGTGTTTCCGGCGGCGGGCGAGCGGCGAGGGCGCATCGCGCTCCTCGGCGGCTGTATCAATCCGGTGCTCAGCCCTTCGACCAACCAAGCCGCGATACGCACGCTCAACCGGCACGGCATCGAGGTCGTCATCGCCGAGGGTGAAGGCTGCTGCGGTTCGCTGACCCATCACATGGGCCGCGAGGAGCAGGCCTTTGCGCAGGCCCGCGGCACCATCGACGCCTGGATCCGGGAGATCGAGCGCGAACCGCTCGACGCCATCCTGGTCACCGTATCGGGCTGCGGCACCACGATTAAAGACTACGGCCACATGTTCCGGAACGATGAGGCTTATGCCGGCAAGGCGACGCAGATTTCAGCGCTGGCTCAGGATATCAGCGAGTATCTCGCTACGCTCGGACTTGCCGCTCAGGCAACGGCGCGGCCGCTCAACGTTGCCTATCACGCCGCCTGTTCATTGCAGCACGGTCAGAAGATAGTGCATGCGCCGAAAGATTTGCTTTCCAAGCTCGGCTTTGTCGTCAAAGATATCGGCGAGGGGCATTTGTGTTGCGGCTCGGCGGGCACCTACAACATTCTTCAGCCGGCCATCGCGGCCAGGCTGCGGGACCGCAAGGTCGCCAATATCGAACAGCTCCAGCCGGATGTGATCGCGGCCGGCAATATCGGCTGCATGACTCAGATCGCGTCCGGAACGTCGATACCGGTCGTCCACACGGTCGAACTGATCGACTGGGCGACCGGCGGCCCGGTGCCGGAGCCGCTCGCCCGACAAGGTATCAGCCTTGGCGAAGCCAGCGCCGGCTAGGGCGCGAGGTGGCCGAGGTGCGGGTGCGGCAGGGCGCAAGCCAAGTGACGGCTCCGGCAAACGGTCATCGGACAGGTTTGATGTAGGCCGCGGAATCAGTGGCCGCGGCATTTGATTGGATTAGCCCAAACCGATCGGAGGTCGATCATGGCGAAGAAGCGCAAGAAGGCTGCAAAGACGTCAAAGAAGAAGACCAAGAAGGCTGCACCTGCCAAGAAGAAGGGCATGGTGAAAACCAAGAAGAAGTCGGCAAAGAAGACCGCCAAGAAAGCCACCAAGAAGACCGCGCCGAAGAAGAAAGCGGCCCGCAAGGCTGCTCCCAAGGCCGCTTCCATGGCCGCCCCGAAGGCCGCGCCCGCGGTCTCGCCGCCGATGGGTTCGGCGCCGGTGATGCCGAGCTCCGACGGCCCGGGCGAGGGCAACTAGGCGGCGGGTCGTTCGCCTCAGCAAACATGAGACGGGCGGTTGCCGGCTGGCGGCCGCCCGTCATGCTTACGGATAACGTGGAAATTCGGCCCTCTGCCGTAAGCAAATCATTACCAAGGCCCGGCTACGATCGCGCATCCTAACGACGCGAGGACAGGCTCTTGGAGTTCTTGTGGGCCGCGCTGAAGCGCAATTTCGACCACCTGACGAATGTACTGTTCTCGGTCGGGTCGGAATTCTCGATCAATTCGCTGCTCTGTGCGCTGGCCATCGCCGCGACGTTTCTTATTTGGCAGCGTCTTCGCCGCGGCCGCCGCTTGCGCTTGCCGGCACTTCTGAGGGCGCTGTTCCCGCGCCGCATCCTGCGCAGTCCGTCCACCGTTGCCGATTTCGGCTTTTGTCTGTTCAACACATTCGTCTATGGCGGCATCTTCGGCCTGGCGGCGATCTCGTACCAGTTCCTGACCAACGGCGTGCTCGATGGGCTCGTCGCGGTGTTCGGCAAGCCCGCGCCATCGACCTGGCCGGTCTGGGCGTCGCGGTCTGCGATCACTGTGATGATGTTTCTCGCCTACGAGCTCGGTTACTGGATCGATCACTACCTGAAGCACCGCGTGCCGTTCCTCTGGGAACTGCACAAGGTGCATCACAGCGCCGAGGTCCTGACGCCGCTGACCACCTTCCGCATGCATCCACTCGACACCTACGTCTTTGGCAACATCCTGGCCGTGACTGCGGCGATCGCCAATGGCGTCGGCGCCTACATGTTCGGCGATACGACCTATCAATACGTGCTCTCCGGCAACAACATCATCCTCGTGGTTTTCATTCACGCCTATGTGCATCTGCAGCACACGCATGTGTGGATCGCGTTCCGTGGGGTTCTCGGTCGCCTGTTCATCAGCCCGGCGCATCATCAGGTCCATCATTCGACCAACCCGATCCATTTCAACAAGAACCTCGGCAGTTGCCTGGCGATCTGGGACTGGCTGTTCGGCACCCTGCATGTTCCCTCGAAGGCGCCCGAGAAGCTCACCTTCGGCGTCGAACCGAGCGAGGCCGGTGCGCACACGATCACCGGCGAGTTCATCGCGCCTTTCGGGCGCTCCTTCGCCGCGCTCGCCGCGATGATCCCGGGTTTGCCGCGGCGCACCCCGCCGCTGATCGCCGATAACGAGCGCTCCTGAGGCCCGCGGCGGCGCCAATTGCATCGCTGCGGCATGCCGCCTAGATTGCCTGCTCTGCGGCCTGCGGGCCCGCACCCAGAATGGCACCGTCCAAAAAAGCGAGAGGGAGACTCAATCCATGCCGCACAAAATTCTACTCATGGGCGCATCTTATGGGTCGCTGCTGGCCTCGAAGCTGCTGTTCGGCGGACATTCGATTCACCTGGTCTGCCTGCCGGCGGAAGCCGACCTCATCAATGCCGAAGGCTTCAAGGTGAAGTTGCCGATACGCGGCCGCGCCGAGCCGGTGCTGCTCGAATCGCGCAAGCTGCCGGGCAAGGTCACCGCCGGACCGGCGGCCGGCGTCAACCCGGCCGACTACGACCTCATCGGCCTGTGCATGCAGGAGCCGCAGTATCGCTCCGAGGGCGTGCGTCAGTTGCTCGACGCGGTCGGCAAATCGAAGAAGCCGTGCATGTCGATCATGAACATGCCGCCGCTGCCTTACATCAAGCGCATCCCGGGTCTGGACTATGAGCCGTTGAAGGCGGCTTACACCGACGCGTCGGTCTGGGACTCGGTCGACCCCAACAAGATCACGCTCAACAGCCCCGATCCGCAGGCGATTCGTCCGCCCGACGGCAAGGCCAACGAGCTCCTGGTGACGCTGCCGACCAACTTCAAATGCGCGCGTTTCACGGACGACAAGGATACCGCGCTGATCCGCCAGCTCGAGAAGGATGTCGATGCCGCACGCTTCGACGCGCCGGAAGGCAAGATCGAACTGCCGGTGAAGCTGAAAGTCTACGATTCGATTTTCGTGCCGCTTGCCAAGTGGTCGATGCTGCTTGCCGGCAACTATCGCTGCATCACAAAGGACGGCATGCGCACGGCGAAGGAAGCGGTGCATACCAACATCGAGGAGTCGCGTTCGGTCTACAATTTCGTGTTCGACCTGTGCGTAAAGCTCGGGGCTGCGCCGTCCGATCTTGTGCCGTTCGAGAAATATGCCGCCGCGGCGGAAAGCCTGTCGCGTCCGGCGTCGGCCGCCCGCGCCCTCTATAACGGTGCGCCGAACATCGAACGGGCCGACAAGCTGGTTCAGCTCATTGCCAAGCAGAAGGGGCTGAGCCATCCGGTCATCGATGCCGGCGTAGCGCTGGTTGACGAACTCCTGGCCGCCAACCGCAAGAAGGCGGCTTAGTCCCTCGAATCGGGTCCCGATACCGGAATGAATAAGCCGGCCTGTTGTAACAACAGGTCGGCTTTTTTATTTGTTTTATACGGCCGAGGGGGCGGGCGCCGTCCATGCCCTTAAGGAATCGATGACCACCATTCCGAAAAAGCCAGCAAAAATGGGCCAAATGACCGGTCTGGTTCGGGCTTTGCTTGTTTGAAATATGTGGCATCGGTGCAACACAGGTTTTTGAATCTCTGGAAAGTCGGCCCGTTCGCCTAATAAGGCAGCAACTGCCAATGTTTTTGGCTTGCTGATTTGCATGACTCCAGACGAAAAATATCCCAACGCGCGCCAAATTGCGTCAAGGCATCTACAGCATCGGCCGGGGGTATGGCCTGCTGAGAACGCAAAGGGGTGGTGTTGGTGGATCGGCGTTGCGTCGATCGAAATGCAAAGGGGCAGGGTCCTATGAAGAAGCTTTTGTTGTCAGCTCTCGCCGCGGTCGCTTTGTCCGCCGCGCCCGCGTTTGCCGCGGATATGCCAGTGAAGGCCAAGAAGGTCGTCGCTGCGCCCGCGCCGAGCATCTTCGATATCGCCGTCGGCGGCGTCGTGATGTCGGATTATAATTTCCGCGGCGTCTCGCAGTCGAACCGGGGCTTCTCGGGCGGCGCTTATTTCGAGCCGCAGCTCTCGATCGGTTTCGGCACGCTCTACGCCGGCATCGCGGCCTACGGCGTCAGCTGGCCGACAAATCTCGGCTTCACCGATCCGTCGGCTGAAGTCGATCTGTACGGCGGCTGGCGCAACACCTTCGGCGCCTTCTCGGTCGACCTCGGGTTCATCTACTATTACTACCCGAAGGAAACCTTCAACGGTTTCACCAGCGACAGCGATTTCTATGAAATCTACGGCAAGTTCGCCTACGCTATCACGCCGGACCTGTCGGTCGGCGCCAACGTCTTCTACACTCCGGACCTGCTGAACTACAGCCAGACCTTCAGCACCGTCGGCGTCGGCGGCGGCAATGTCGGCGCAACCTACGCATCGCTGACCGCCAAGTGGACGACGCCATGGACCTACAACGGTATCGGTTCGTTCATCAGCGGCGAACTCGGTCACTGGTGGATCGACGGCAGCCGCTTCGTCGCCGCTGGCTTCGGCCCCGCCGGCGCGGTTGCGGGTGGCGGTCTCGATCCGGACTACACCTACTGGAACGCCGGTATCGGCTTCACCTACAAGGCTCTGACCCTGGACCTGCGCTATCACGGCACCAACCAGAGCGACGACAAGTGCGCGGCGTTCCTGGCGACCAACTCGCCGAACTCGTCGAACCGCTGGTGCAGCGACACCTTCATTGCGTCGCTCAAGTTCGACACCACGCTCTCGGCCCTCAAGTAAGCCGAACGGCATCGGCCTTCACCGGCCAAAGCAAGACCTAAAGAAAACGGCGGTCCCGCAAGGACCGCCGTTTTTTCTTGCTTCGTCGTCAGACTGGGCGGGCGTGGCAGCCGATCCGGTCACTCCGCCGCGGCGAGCGTGCCCTCGCTAAGCCGGCCGCCCTCGGCATCGCGCTCGACATTGAGGCGGCGGCGGTGGAACGCGGCCAGCGTCGAGCGGTGGCCGATCGAGACGATGGTCGTTCCCGGCAGCCGCTCCTGCAGCAGGCGATAGACGCTGGCCTCCGCCGCCTCATCGAGCGATGCCGTGGCCTCGTCCAGAAACAGGTAATCCGGCTTGAGGAGGAGGGCGCGGGCGATCCCCAGGCGCTGCTGTTCGCCAAGCGACAGCATCCGGTTCCAGTGCGCCTCCTCCTCAACCCGTGCCGCCAGCGCCGGCAGGCCGGCGGCGGCGATCAGTTCGCCAATGGCCGCGTTATCGGCGCTGTCCGGTTCGAGCGGATAGGCCACCGCGGCGGCCAGCGGCGCGATCGGGAAGTACGGCCGCTGCGGCAGCATCATGATCTTGGCGTCCTTGGGCACATGGATGGTGCCGGAGCCGAACGGCCAGATCCCGGCCAACGCGCGGAAGAAGGTCGACTTGCCGGACCCGGAGGGCCCGGTGACCAGGACGCGGTCGCCGGCAGCAATCGTCAGGTCGCGGGCGGCGATCAACGGCGTGCCGTTCGGCAGCTTCACCGCCAGCTCCTTGATGGTGACGGCGCCGCCGTCGCCGGGTTCGACCGCGACCACCGGGGGCGTCACGGCCAGCGCCTGGGCGCTCGCGACCGAACGGTCGAAACCGTCGAGACGCTCGATGACGGCGCGCCAGTCGGCCAGGCTGCGATACAGCGTGACGAAGATCGACAGCGCATCCTGCACGCGGCCGAACGCATTGGCGGTCTGCATCAGGCCGCCGAGCTGCATGGCGCCGGCGAAGTAAGCCGGGCTCACCATGATGAACGGAAATACCACAGCCGCCTGCGAATAGGTGGCGGTGAAGAAGGTCAGCTTCTTCTGCCGCGACATGATGGCGAGCCAGTTCGACACCACATTGCCGAATCGCATCAGCAGCCGGTCGCGCTCGGCGGGTTCGCCTTCGAGCAGGGCGATCTGCTCGGCGTTCTCGCGCACTCGGACCAGGTTGAAGCGAAAGTCGGCCTCGTAGCGCTGCTGCTGGAAATTGAGCGCGATCAGGGGCCGGCCGATCAGATGCGTCAGCGCCGTTCCGATGACGGCATAGAACAGCGCGGCCCACAGCAGATAGCCGGGGATGTTGTAGTCGATGCCGAACAGATGCAGCGGCGCCGCCGCCGACAGATTCCACAGGATCACCATGAAGGAAAACAGCGTGACCAGCGAACTGAGTAACTGGATGCTGATCGACAAGGTGCTGGAGACGAACGAGGTGACGTCCTCGGCGATGCGCTGGTCGGGGTTGTCGGCCGCTTCGCCCGACAACTGCATGCGATAGTGATTGGCGCCGGCCAGCCACTCGTCGAGATAATGCCGTGTCAGCCAGCGTCGCCAGCGGATCTGCAGCCACTGGTTGAGATAGAGCTGATAAACGGCGAGGCCGACGAAAAGGGCCGCCAGAATTGTGAAAAAGCCAAGCTGGTAGACGAACGCATTCCAATCCTTGTTCTGCAGCGCATTATAGAAATTGGCGTTCCAGGAATTGAGCAACACCGTGATGCCGACGATGGTCAATTCGATGGCGATGACCGCGCCGAGCAGCAGGCGCCCGGCCCAGCGGTCCTCGGACCAGAAATAGGGGCTGGCGATGCGCCACACCGTGGCGAGCGTTGCAATGATGCCTTTCAAGGGAGCTCCTCTTAACGGCTAAACAGGCGGGCGAACGGCCGGCCGGCGGCTGTACGCTGGATTAGAACAGATTGGCTGATCTTCGCTGGCTTCTGCAAAATAAGGCTTCGTAACCATCGGCCCAGCATTGCCCAACATTGCGGCACACGGGATCGATCCATAGGATGGTCCAAAGGGTGGCTTTAGCGTGGCGGGACTGCCTGCAAGGCCACCCCCTACGATTACAATTATGTAACAACCAGTGCGAGTTGAGTGTGACTGACGAGGAATTGACCGGGCTGACCGCGATCGAAGCGGTCGAACACATCGCCAACGGCGACTTCAGCTCAGAGGAATACGTCGGCGCCTGCCTCGACCGCATCGCGGCGATCGACGGCGAGGTGCATGCCTTCGTGCATCTCGACCCGGACGCCGCGTTGGCTCAGGCGCGGGACGTCGATGAGCGCCGTCGTGACGGTCAGCCGATCGGCCTGCTGCATGGCATCCCGGTCGCCATCAAGGACATCTTCGACACCGCCGATTACCCGACCGAGTGCGGCACGGCCGTGCTCAAGGGTCGCCAGCCGGTGCAGGACGCGACGGCGGTGGCGCGCCTGCGCGAGGCCGGCGCCATCATCATCGGCAAGACGGTGACCACCGAATGCGCGTATTTCTCGCCCGGACCGACGCGCAATCCGCATGATCTGACGCGCACCCCCGGCGGCTCGTCATCGGGTTCGGCCGCGGCTGTGGCAGCGGCCATGGTGCCGCTCGCCGTCGGCTCGCAGACCAACGGCTCGATCATCCGGCCGTCGGCGTTCTGCGGCGTCTATGGCGTGAAGCCGAGTCACGGCCTGATCTCGCGCCACGGCGCCTTGATGCTGTCGCAGGCGCTCGATCATGTCGGTGTCATGGCGCGCTCGCTGGCCGATGCCGCGCTGATCCTCGAAGTGCTGGCCGGTTACGACGCCGCGGACAGCGATACGCGGCCGGTGGCCGCGCCCGATTATCTCGAACTCGTGGCCGACGTCCCGCCGGTGCAACCGCGCCTCGCTTTCGTGCGCACGCCGGTTTGGGACAAGGCCGATGCTGCGACACATGCGGCGTTCGCCGAGCTCGTCGCAAGCCTTGGCGATCAGGTGACCGAGATCGATTTGCCGGACGATTATGCTGCGGCCTGGGACGATCATCACGTGGTCATGGCGACGGATATGGCGCACAACCTCAATCCATTGCTGGAGCGCGGCGGCGATGTGTTGAGCCAGCAGTTGCGCGACCTGATGGCCGAGGGACGCTCCATACCGGCGGTGCGTTATCTCAAGGCCCGCCAGAACGCCAAGAGCTATGCTGCGGGGATCGACCACCTGTTCGACGACTTCGACGCCATCATCACGCCGTCGACGCCCGGCGTGGCGCCGGTCGGCGATGCCACCGGCAGTCCGGTGTTCAATTCACTCTGGAGCCTGACCGGCTTGCCGGCGGTGACGCTGCCAATGCTCGCCGGCGAGGGCGGCATGCCGCTCGGCGTTCAACTCATTGGCGCGGCGCGCGGCGATGCGAGGTTGCTCCGCACGGCGAACTGGCTGGTCGAACAGGTCGACAGTTAAGCCGGCGGGGTGCCGAGCCGATCCTTGAAGAAGGCGATGGTTCGGCTCCAGGCGAGGTCCGCCGCCGGCTTGTCGTAGCGGCTTGTGGTGTCGTTGTTGAAGGCGTGGTTGACGTTCGGATAGACGTAGACCGTGAACGTCCTGCCGGCGGCTTTCAGCGCCTCTTCGTAGGCCGGAATGCCGGCATTGATGCGGCTGTCGAGCCCAGCGTAATGCAGCAGCAGCGCGGCGTGGATCTTCGGCACGTCCGCCGCCGGCGGCTGCGCGCCGTAATAGGCGACCGCGGCTTTCAGGTCCGGCGAAAGCACCGCCACGCGGTTGATCATGCCGCCGCCCCAGCAGAAGCCGACGGCTCCGACCTTGCCGGTCGATTCCGCGTGCTTCTCCAAAAACGGCACGGCGGCGGCGATGCGCTGCGCGGTGTCGCCGAGATTGAGCGTCGCGATCATGTCGCGCGCTTTGTCTTCGTCCGACGGCGTGCCGCCGAGCGGCGACAGTGCATCGACTGCCAAGGCGAGGAAGCCATCCAGCGCTAGGCGCCGCGCGACGTCCTCGATGTGCGGATTGCGGCCGCGGTTCTCGTGGACAACGACGACCGCCGGCCGTTTGGCGCCGCCTTTCAGCCGCACCAGATAGCCCGACATGCGCGTGCCGCCGGCATCGTAAGATGCCGTTTCCGTTATCAGCCGAGAGTCGTTGGCGGGAACGGTCTCGGCCCGCGCATAGTTGTTCTGCAACAATGGCAGCAGCGCGAGAGCCGCGGCGGCCGATCCGGCGATTTCCGTCAGGCGATCAAGAAAGGTGCGCCGATCGATAATCCCATGGGTGAAGCTGTCATACAGATCGACGACACGTTGGTCGGTCAGGTGCTGATCCATGCAAGGCTCCCGGCTTCCGCAATTCTAACAAGATACGAAGGTTCGATGCGTTCAATGCTGCGTGAAATGCGCGCAGCGGCAAAATAAAAATGTCGTATCCGGGTCGTCCACTGCCGCCGGTGCAACGGCTTGACGCGAGAAGCCGCACGCGTCATTTCAAGGCCTCCTTCCCAGCGCGCCCGCGTCCGCGGGCGGCGCGATGCCCGGAGACGCCATGAGTTCCCATCGCCTGACCGCGAACCGGTTTGTCGTTGCCGCGGCGCTTTCGATCAGTGCGCTGGCGGGCGCGGGGTCGGCGGCGCTTGCGCAGTCATTTCCGTTTGGCCAGGTGCTGGTGCTCGACGCGCCGCGCATCGGCGCGCTCAAGCGTGTTCCGGTGATCACGACCGAGACGGATGGCACGGCAACGATCGACCTGTGGTGCAAGACTGTCCCCGCGCGGCTCACCGTGGAGGGCGCATCGCTCAAGGTCGAGACGGCGCCTCTGCCCGAAGCCATGCCGCAATACATGATGTCCGGGCAGTGCAGCGACGAGCGTCTGCAGGCCGATGTCGAGACCCTAACCGCCCTGACGCAGGTGACCCAATGGCAGCGCCGTGGCGATCATGTATCGCTCAGCGGACCGGATGGCGCGCCGGCCTTGCGCTTCAGTCTGTCGAGCCACTAGGGCTTATTCAGCCGTCGCGCGCGGCCGGGGAAACGGCCGGGCAGGGTGAGCTGCGAGGCGCTTGCCTGCGGCTTGACGAAAATCGCGATCACCTCCGGGTGACTGTCGTGAATGGCGCGCTCGAGCTTGTCGATCGCCTGCTCGATGTCCGGGGTTTCCAGGTCGTCCCTGAATTCGAGGCTGAGCGCGGCGATCACCTGGTCCGGCGCCATGTGCACGGTGAAGGCAATGTGCGCGCTGACGATGCCGTCGATCTCGCGCGCCGTCGTAAGAATGGCATCGCGCAGGAGCGGGCTGGCCGGCTCGCCGATGAGCAGGCCTTTGCTCTCACGGGCCAACGTCAGTGCCGTGACGCCGAGCACCAAGGCAATGCCGATCGAAGCCGCGCCATCGAATTCGGGTCTGCCGAAATAATCGGAAGCGAAGGTGCCGAGCGCCGCCAGAACCAAGCCAATCAACGCCGCAGAATCCTCGAACAGGACGATGAAGGCCGGCGGATCCTTGCTGCGGATCACCGCCTCAATGTAGCCGACGCCGCCTTTGGCGCGTCGGAATTCGCGCAGCGCGATGAACCAGCTCGCGCCTTCGAAAACCATGGCAAAGCCGATGACGATGTAATTCACATGGGCCGAGACGATCCCGGTCGGATGCAAAACATGCTGGACGCCTTCGTAGAAGGCGACCCCGGCGCCGAGCGTGAAAAGCAGCAGCGCGACGATAAAGCTCCAGAAGTAGAGTTCGCGACCGTAACCGAGCGGATGCGACGCATCCGGCGGGCGCGCTGCCTGCCGCATGCCGTAGAGCAGCAGGAGCTGGTTGCCTGTATCGACCACGGAATGGATGGCTTCCGACAGCATCGCCGACGAGCCGGTCAACCATGCGGCGACGAACTTGGTCAGCGCTACGAGCAGATTGCCCGCGGCGGCCGCGTAGACGACGGTTTTGGATTGCGAGGCGGCCATGGGGTTCCTGCGGACGGAACTCAACGCCCCGCTGTGCCAGTAGTTTCAAACAAAAGGCCCGGCTTTCGCCGGGCCTCTCCGATTCTTGAGGCAGGGCAGAAGTTACATCATCCCGCCCATGCCACCCATGCCGCCGCCGCCCGGCATTGCCGGCGCAGCTTCCCGCGGCAGCTCGGCGACCATCGCCTCGGTGGTCACGAGCAGACCGGCGATCGAGGCCGCATCCTGCAGCGCGGTGCGCACCACCTTGGCCGGATCGATGATGCCCTTGGCGACCATGTCGACATACTCTTCGTTCTGCGCATCGAAGCCATAGGTCTCCGACTTCTCGTCGAGGATCTTGCCGACGACGATCGAGCCTTCGACACCGGCGTTCTCGGCGATCTGGCGGATCGGAGCTTCCAGCGCCTTGAGCACGATATTGATGCCGGCCTGGACATCCGAGTTATCGTTGGTCAGCTTGCCGACCGCCTTCTTGGCGCGCAGCAGCGCGGTGCCGCCGCCCGGCACGATGCCTTCCTGCACGGCCGCGCGGGTGGCGTTGAGCGCGTCTTCGACGCGATCCTTCTTTTCCTTGACCTCGATCTCGGTCGCGCCGCCGACGCGGATCACCGCGACGCCGCCGGCGAGCTTGGCCAGACGCTCCTGCAGCTTCTCGCGGTCGTAGTCCGAGGTGGTTTCCTCGATCTGCGCCTTGATCTGCTGAACGCGCGCTTCGATCTCGGCCTTCTTGCCGGCGCCGTTGACGATCGTGGTCTTTTCCTTCTCGATCACGACCTTCTTGGCGCGGCCGAGCATCGAGACGGTAACGTTCTCGAGCTTGATGCCGAGGTCTTCCGAGATCAGCTGGCCGCCGGTCAGGATGGCGATGTCTTCAAGCATGGCCTTGCGGCGATCGCCGAAGCCCGGCGCCTTGACGGCCGCGACCTTGAGGCCGCCGCGCAGCTTGTTGACGACGAGCGTGGCGATGGCTTCGCCTTCGACGTCTTCGGCGATGATGATGAGCGGCTTGCCCGACTGCACGACGGACTCGAGCACCGGCAGCATCGACTGCAGGCCCGACAGCTTCTTTTCGTGCAGGAGGATGTAGGCATCCTCGAGCTCGGCGATCATCTTCTCGGCGTTGGTGACGAAGTAGGGCGAGATATAGCCGCGGTCGAACTGCATGCCTTCGACGATCTCGACCTCGGTCTCCATCGCCTTGGCTTCTTCAACCGTGATGACGCCCTCGTTGCCGACCTTCTGCATCGCCTGGGCGATCATCTTGCCGATCTGGGTGTCGCCATTCGAGGAGATGGTGCCGACCTGGGCGACTTCAGCCGAGGACGAGACCTTCTTGGCGCGCTTTTCGATGTCCTTGATCACGGCGGCGACCGCAATGTCGATGCCGCGCTTGAGGTCCATCGGGTTCATGCCGGCGGCAACCGACTTGGCGCCTTCGCGCACGATGGCCTGGGCCAGCACGGTCGCGGTGGTGGTGCCGTCGCCAGCCAGATCGTTGGTCCGCGAAGCGACTTCGCGCACCATCTGCGCGCCCATGTTTTCGAACTTGTCCTCGAGCTCGATCTCCTTGGCGACGGTGACGCCGTCCTTGGTGATGCGCGGGGCGCCGAAGCTCTTGTCGATGACGACGTTACGGCCCTTCGGGCCGAGCGTCACCTTCACGGCGTTGGCGAGGATGTCGACGCCGCGCAGCATGCGGTCGCGCGCGTCGCCGGCGAATTTTACGTCTTTGGCAGCCATGTGAACTCACTCCGATCGATGTTGAGATTGACCCTCATCCTGAGGAGCGTGCGCGGCACGCGTCTCGAAGGATGAGGCCGATAATTCATTGTCCTCGTCCTTCGAGGCGGCGCTTTCGGCGCCTCCTCAGGACGAGGTCTGGCGTCAACCGACGACGCCCATGATGTCGCTCTCCTTCATGATCAGGAGATCTTCACCGTCGATCTTCACTTCCGTGCCGGACCACTTGCCGAACAGCACGCGGTCACCGGCCTTGATGTCCATCGGCACGAGCTTGCCGGCTTCGTCGCGGCCGCCGGGGCCAACGGCGATGACTTCGCCTTCGGACGGCTTTTCCTGAGCCGTGTCCGGAATGATGATGCCGCCCTTGGTCTTCTCTTGGGCGGTGATGCGGCGCACAACCACGCGGTCGTGCAGCGGGCGGAACTTGGTCTTGGCCATGGGGGCCTCCTCGTTGACTAAAATCACTGGAGCGAAAATCGGCGGAGCCGCTTTTCTGCGTCACCTGAAGCCGGGACGGAAAGTGCAGGGTTGAGAACCCTTTAGCACTCTGTCGTTTAGAGTGCTAATTGCGCCTGCGGAGATATTGCCTTAAGGGTTGAGTGTCAAGTTTGGCCGACATAAGCGGTCGGACGGCCGCAATCCGGGCACAGGTGTTGGTTATTGACGATTTGCGGCTTTTGCTTGCACTCATTGTCAATGCCTCGCAATGTCGCCCCGCCCACGTGTTTTCCAGGAGTCCCGATGAGCTTTCTCTCCCACCAAGGTTCGTTTGGCCAAACCCGCTTCAACTTCGGCCTGCGGACAGCTTTGGTTCTCGGTGTGATGGCCCTCGGCATCGCGGGGTGTAGTACGACACCGAGCGCGCCGCCTGAACCGCCGGCACCGCCTGTAACGCCGACGCTGCCGCCGTCCTTCCCGCCGCAGGACCTGGTCGGCAACTGGGGTTTGGCCGCCTATCATCGCGATGAAGACCGTGTCCGCACCGAATCTGCCGCCGCGAGTCAGTGTCGTCAGCCTTACGTCATCACCGCCGGCCCGACCGGGGGCATCATGATGCACCTCGCCGACCAGTCGACGCCGTCCGAATTGCGCGTCAAGGGTGCGCCCGGCGGCAAGAACTACATCGGTCCGGCCGAGGATCCGCCGGGCAGCCAGCAGGACCGCGAAGTCTTGCAGTTCGACGGCCGCATCCTGGTCCTGCGCTGGATCGATCCGGAAGTGCAGGGCCGTTACGGCAACATGGTCTACGTGCGTTGCGGCGCCGAGGGCGGCAAGAAGAAGCCGGCCAGCAAGCCGCGGCCAAAGCCTGCGGCGAAGCCGAAGCCTGCCCCGGCGCGGTAGGCACTCGAGCGCGCACGTCCTATAGTGGTGATGGCCGGGCTTGTCCCGGCCATCTCGCTTAGGAGGGCACGGTGCCCGACTTGTCGGGATGCCCGGGACAAGGCCGGGCATGACAGTCTCTGGTACTGCGCGCGCTCATGACGCCCCTTCACAATTTCTTCTCCGGCCCCTGGCGCGCCGTGCCGGTGCTTGGCGTCACGCAGATTCTCGCTTGGGGCGGCATCTATTACACGCCAGTGCTGATCGTGCCGCTGATCGCCCGCGAGCACGGCTGGTCGATGTCGTTCGCCATGGGCGGCTTTTCCTTTGCCTTGCTCGCCGCCGGCCTGGCGGCGCCTTATGTCGGCCGCTCGATCGATCGCTTCGGCGGCCACGTCGTCATGACCATCGGTTCGCTGCTCGGCGCACTCGGTCTGGTGCTCATCACCGTTGCCGACAACCGCATCGCCTATGTCGCCGTCTGGATCCTGCTCGGCGTCGCTCTGTCGGCAAGCTTGTACGACGCCGCTTTCGCCTCGCTCGGCCGCATCTTCAGCGCCGCGGCGCGGCGGCCGATCACCGCGCTGACCTTGGCCGGCGGCTTTGCCTCCACGGTCGGCTGGCCGGCGACCCACTTTCTCACCGAAGCGGTCGGCTGGCGCGGCACCTACTGGATCTATGCGGCGCTGCTGCTTGTCATCGCCGCGCCGCTGCACGCCTTTCTGTTGCCGCGTGACCGCGTCGAAGCGAGCGCGCCGCCGGCCGCCGGCGCCAAGCCGCCCGACCGCGTGCTGCCGGCGCGTGGCGCGCCTTTCATTCTCGTCGCGGCGGGGTTTGCCATCTACGCCTTCGTGCCGTCGGGCCTCGCCGCGCATCTGCTGGCGATCTTCTCGCGCGCCGGCATTGACGGCGATACCGTGGTGTTGATCGGCGCGCTGTTCGGACCGGCGCAGGTCGGCGCCCGCGTTGTCGAATTCGCCTTCGGACGCAACCTGCATCCGTTGTGGATCGCGCGCATTGCGCTGACGACGCTGCTCGCCGCATTCGTGATGATCGGTGTGCTCGGCATCGCAACGCCGGTCGCGGCCACCTTCGCAGTACTGTTCGGCGGCGCCAACGGCCTCATTACCATCGCACGCGGCGCGGTGCCGCTGGCACTGTTCGGCGCGGCCGGTTACGGCCGGCTGATGGGAAGGCTCGCCTTTCCCTTCCTCATGGTGCAGGCGGCCGCGCCTTTGGTGATGGCGGTGGTGGTCGATCGCGCCTCCGACGCCGCGGCGCTGGCCATGGCCTCGGCCTTCGCCGCGGTCGGCCTCGTGTGCTTCGTCGTTATCCGGCGGCCGCGCTGAGCGCGCTCAGCCGAAGATCCGGTCGATGTCCTGCTGGGTCGCGTGACCGTCATCGCCGGCGAGCTTCGGTCCATTCAGCAGCCCGTCGTCAACACCTGTCGCCATCGCGAGCGGCTGCGCCGCCGCATGCGCACCGTTGCAGCGCGCGAGGATGGAATCGAGCTGGTGCTCCATCGCCGCCAGCATTCTGATCACTTTGCCGATGTGCTGGCCGGTGATGTCCTGGAAATTGCAGGCCTCATAGACCTTCACGATCTGATCCTGGATTTCCTGCGCCAGGCCGCGCTTGTAGTCGTCCTTCAGGCTTGCGGCGAGCGCGCGCGCATTGTCATCGGCGGTCTCGGCGAGGCTGAGGATTTGATTGGTCGCGGCGCGCATGTCGTCGACGGCAGCACCGAGTTCGGCGGCGGCACGAGCGAACTGGCGATCCTTGCCGTCGCCGACCAGGGCGCTGAGATCCTTCCGGTTGCGGGCGATCGCGTTCTGAACGACGGCGAGTTCGCGCCTCAGTCCGGACAGCGCGGTCGTCCGCTCGTCATCGGCGCCAGGCGTATGCGATGGCGTGGCCGACAGGCGCGGCGCCAGCATCGCTTCGATCCGGAAAGCCTTGCGCTGCACGGCGGGGTCCCTTTGCCACTCCGCCATAACGTCTAGCGTATGGTGAATTAACGGCGCGTTGCGGCAGTGCGATGCTCCTGAATTTGCCGTAGCGGCGGCAAGGATCGATTAACCACGACGTTTTCCATTTTACGAAAAATAAACGCTAGCGAAACGAAGCGGGCCGGCGAGCGCCGTAAAGCAGCGACGGCTTCTGGCTGATTTACCAATCGATGCTTGATTGTGAGACGGTGCGGGCGACGCCTTTTTTGTGTGCGGGTTAGCGTAATGCGTCAGCGTTCTTTATTGATCGGTTTCGTGCTGCTGGCGGGCGCCGCCCCGGCCTGCGCGCAGCAATACTACGTGGCCCAGCCTTATCCGCAGGGCTACCAGCCGCAGCAGTATTACGCCGTACCGGCATATCAGGCCGCGCCGGCGCAAGCGCCCCGGCGTGCCATGGCGCAGGCGCGGCCGGCGACGCCGCCGATGGTCGTCGTCGCTCAGCCGCAGCGTATGCGCAGCGAAATGGGCGGCGGCTTCATCGAGGCCATCTTCGGTAACGGCGGCGACCGTGATCCGGGCTATGCGCCGCTGCCGCAGCAGCAATACATCGCGCCGCCGCAGGCTGCTTACGGCAACCCCGGGTCCATGCAGCAGGTCTATGCCAGCACCGGCCCGGTCGCGGGCGAACCGCCGTCATCGCAGAATTATCCGATCAATCCGGTCTACGAGAAGCAGGAAGTCGCATACCAGACGACGGAAGAGCCGGGCACGATCATCATCGATACGCCGAACAAGTTTCTCTATCTGGTCGAGCCGAACGGCCGGGCGCTGCGCTACGGTGTCGGCGTCGGCCGGCCCGGGTTCATGTGGGCGGGCACGCATCACGTCTCGGCGAAAAAGGAATGGCCCGACTGGACGCCGCCGCCGGAGATGCTGGAGCGCCAGCCCTACCTGCCGCGTCATATGGACGGCGGCCCGACCAATCCGCTCGGCGCGCGCGCCATGTATCTCGGTTCGACGCTGTACCGCATTCACGGCTCGAATGAGCCCTGGACGATCGGCACCAACGTGTCGTCGGGCTGCATCCGCATGCGCAACGCCGACGTCATCGACCTCTATGGCCGGGTCAAGGTCGGCGCCAAGGTCGTGGTGATGTAGCCGTCAGGCGTCGCTCGAGTCGCCGCCGCCGAAATCGCCACCGAAGTCATCATTGTCGCCGCTATCGGCGACGTCGTAATCGCCACTGGTGTCGTTACCGCTGTTGTCGAACAGGCCGGCGCTGCGGTCGTTGCCGCCAACATCATTGAGCCCGGCGTCGCGCGACAGATCGCTGCCCGCCGCATTGTCATTGCCGCCCCAGGGATTGCTCGAGGTTGCGCCCTGATCGCGCGGCGCGTCGGCAAAGGCGCTGCCGCTGCGGTGACCGCCGAACATGCCGCCAAGCGCGTTGAACAGCAGCGAGCCGCCGATGACGCCGACCGCGGTCGACGCGGCCGTGCCGAGGAACGAACCGCCGCCGCCTTGCGGCGCGGCGTTGAACGGCGAGGCGGGCTGTCCTTGTCCGGCTTGCGGCGCGGATTGTGGCATCGCGCCGCCGGTGTTCCAGCGCGGATCGGGCGCGTTGCTGCCGCCGCCCGGCGACACGCTGGGTACTGAGCCCCGGCCCAAAGCGCTGCGCATGGAATCAAGGAAGCCGCCACCGGAGGGTGCAGTGGCGCCGTTGAGATCACGGATGCGCGCTTCGGCTTGCCTCAGCGCTTCATCCTGCACGAGCACGGTCTGCACCAGTGCGTAGAGTGCATGCGGCGCGCGTTGC
Source organism: Pseudolabrys sp. Root1462 (assembly GCF_001426945.1). Lineage (GTDB taxonomy): Bacteria > Pseudomonadota > Alphaproteobacteria > Rhizobiales > Xanthobacteraceae > Pseudolabrys. The sequence goes on from NZ_LMFS01000001.1 coordinate 646,572, forward strand.
GCGCCCGCTGCGATGGCGCGCTCGGCTTCGGCATCGCGCGGCGATGCCTCCAGCCGCGCGATGCGGTCGAACAGGTCGTCGATCAGTTGGCGTTCCTGCGGCGTCATAACCTTCCCTCCATCGGCGCGCATAGGATGCGCACTGAAGATCTAGGCAGTGTCGCCGCGGGCACCAGAGGGGTCGATCAAGGTAATCCCATGGGCGGCGAGCACGGCGGGAAAAGCATCCGAACTGAAAAAGGCGAATTCGTGCTCGCGCAGTGTCGTCAGCGAGTCGAGCGATGTTAGCTCGGCATCGACGAAGCCCGGATGACACATGACAAGGCCGCCATCGGGCAGGCCTTTGAGGAAACGCGGGAAAGTCGTGGCGAAATTGGCCTTGGCGCTGAAGGCGTAAACCCCGGCGAAGGCCGGGTTGGTGACGACGCCAAGACGGGTCGCCCGGCTGCGGAAGCCGAGGTTGAGGATATCGATGATCAGGCCCTTGCGGTCGTGCAGCGGCCGTGCGCCGCGCGGCCTGCCGCATTGGCGTACCCAGGCCCCCGGTACCGTCTCGGCTGCGACTTTGAGAAAGGCATCGCGCACTTGCGGCAAGAGCTGCACGTGCTGATGGCCGTCGAGATAGGCGGGCAATGAGCCGAAGGTCTCGACGAAGGCCTCGACCTGGGTCGCGATCTCGACCGTCAGCATCTCGACATCGAGCCGTCGCGTCATCGCCGCGCGCATCAGCTCGGGATGCGGGAGGAAAGCGCCGCCGCGCAGCGGCGCGAAGTTGGCGCTCAACGGCTTGAACGGCGCGGTCAGCGTGATGTGGAGGCCGATGGCGGCATTGCCGGCGCCATTGGCCTCGACCAGCGCGTCGGCCTCATCGCGGTCGATATGGCCCGCCGCCGTCATCACCGATGTGGCGTTGAGCCGGCGCGCCGCGATCAACTGGCGGATCGCGTTATTGACGCCCGGCGCGATGCCGTAATCGTCGGCGCAGAGCCAGATGCGGCGGACCCTTTTGCTCAATGCGGTACGACTCACTCAGCCGCGCGCGACGTTGCGTTGCGCGGCACTACGTCTTCTTCTTTGGTCTCTTTGATGGTGTGTTCGGCGACGAAATAGACCGGCCGGCCTTTGATCTCCGACAGCAGCTTGCCGATATACTCGCCGAGAATGCCGATCATCATCAGCTGCACGCCGCCCAGCACCATCATGCCGATGACCAGCGACGGATAGCCGGGCACGTCCTCGCCGAACAAAACGGTCTCCAGGAAAATCCAGAAGCCGAACAACAACGCGGAAGCGGCGATAATGGCGCCGAGCAAACTGGCGACGCGCAGCGGCGCCACCGAGAACGAGGTCAGGCCCTCGATCGACAGGCCGACCAGCGACCAGATGTTCCAAGAGGTGACGCCGTGCTCGCGGTCGGCCGGTTCGTAATCGACGCGCACCTGGCGGAAGCCGATCCAGGTCGACAGGCCTTTGAAGAAGCGGTTGCGCTCCGGCATCTGCCGCAGCGCCTCCGCCGCGCGCGGCGACAGCAGACGGAAGTCGCCGGCATCTTCCGGGATCTTGAGGCGGGCGCGCCAGTTGAGCAGCCAGTAGAACCAGTGCACGCCGGTGCGGCGCAGTAAGGATTCGTTCTCGCGGTGTGCCTTGGCCGTGTAGACGACGTCGTAGCCGTCATCGAGCCAGCGCGCGACCAGGGTTTCGATCAGGCTCGGCGGGTGCTGGCCGTCGGCATCCATGAACATCACGGCGCCAAGCCGGCAATGGTCAAGGCCGGCGAGCAGTGCGGCTTCCTTGCCGAAATTGCGCGACAGCGTCACCACCTGGACGTCGAGCGCAATGGCCGGCAGCGACAACGCCACCTCGCTGGAGCCGTCGCGGCTGCCGTCATCGACATAGACGACTTCGACGGGGAGGCCGTATTTGCTTTTGAGGAACCGCGCCACCTCGGCAACGCGTTCGTGCAGACCGGGCAGACCCTTGGCCTCGTTGTAGACCGGGACGACGATCGACAGCCCGCTTTTGGGCTCGGCGCGACCGCGCCTGGTCTGGCCGGTTCGGCTGGCCGATTTCGTGGTTTTTGCCGGCGTTTTAGGCACGCAATCCTCCGCTCATCGCGCGATCTATAGCGCATGACTTCGGCCTTGTCGCCCCGCCGCCGCGTCACCGGTCCGCACCGGGAACCGCCTTTTCGGGCAAGACCTTGGCCATCCGAGGTGGTATGGAGGCGGCATGAATTCGTCGCTCGAAAATCTCCGCGAACGGCTGCGCGTCGCCTGGGCCGAACGCGCCGTGGCCGTGAAAGCCATCAGCTTCGCGCTCATCGGCGTCGTCAACTCCGCGATCGATTTCGCGGTGTTTTCCTTCGCCTACTATTTCCTGGCGCTGCCGATCCTGGTGTCGAACAGCATGGCCTGGGTGGTCGCCGTCACCGCCTCCTATGTGATGAATTCGACTATCACCTTCGCCACCGAGTCCGGCCGCAAGCTGGCCTTCGACCGCTATTTCGGCTTTGCGCTGTCGCAGTTCGCCGGCTTCCTGGCCAACACGCTGACGGTGTGGTGCATCGTCGAACTCGCCCACATGCCGGCCTGGGGCGGCAAACTGGTGGCGATCTTCGTCAGCTTCGCCGTCAATTTCTCTCTCTCGCATTTCGTCGTGTTCAGAAAGCGCGAGACCGCCGAGTAACAAGCCCCGCGAGGGAGTTGCAGATGCGCCACGACGATAATCTGACGGCCGATCGGCCGACCTTCGTCACGCATCTCGAATGCTCGATGACCGGCGAGCGCCACGAGGCCGACCAGGTCCATAATTTGTCGCGCGCCGGCAAGCCGCTTCTGGTGCGCTACGACCTTGCCGGCGTGAAGAAGGCGCTGACCAAGGACGCGCTGGCCAACCGGCCGGCCGATCTTTGGCGCTATCGGGAATTGCTTCCGGTTCGGCGCAAGGAAGACATCGTCAGCCTCGGCGAGGTGATGACGCCGATGGTGCCGATGCCGAAACTGTCGAGGAAGCTCGGCGGCGGCGAGATCCTGGTCAAGGACGAAGGCCGGCTGCCGACCGGCTCGTTCAAGGCGCGCGGGCTCGTGATGGCGGTGTCGATGGCGAAAGCGCTCGGCATCAAGCACATGGCGATGCCGACCAATGGCAACGCCGGCGCGGCGCTCGCCGCCTATGCCTCACACTGCGGCATCAAGACGACGATCTTCTGCCCCGAGGACACGCCGGAGGTGAATGTCAGCGAGATCGCGTTGCAGGGCGCGACCGTGTACCGCGTCAACGGGCTGATCGACGACTGCGGCAAGATCGTCGGCGAGGGCAAGGCAAAGGTCGGCTGGTTCGACACCTCGACGCTGAAGGAGCCCTATCGCATCGAGGGCAAGAAAACGATGGGCCTCGAACTCGCCGAACAACTCGGTTGGGATGTGCCTGACGCGATTTTCTATCCGACCGGCGGCGGCACCGGCCTGATCGGCATGTGGAAGGCGTTCGACGAACTGGAGAAGATCGGCTTCATAGGCAGCAAGCGCCCGCGCATGATCGCGGTGCAGGCGGCCGGCTGTGCGCCGATGGTCAAGGCCTTCGACGAGGGCAAGGAGCACGCGCCGCGCTGGGAGAACGCGCACACCATCGCCTCCGGCATTCGCGTGCCACAGGCCGTCGGCGACTTCCTCATCCTGCGGGCCGTTCGCGAGAGCGGTGGCTTCGCCATTGCGGTGGAAGACCCGGCGATTGAAGTGGCGCTCGACGAGATGGCGCGCGAGGAGGGCTTCCTGTTGTGCCCCGAGGGCGCCGCGACCTACGCCGCCTACAAGCAGGCGCTCGCCGACGGTCGCATCAAGAACACCGACCGCGTCGTGCTGTTCAACTGCGCCAGCGGCCTCAAATATCCGCTGCCGAAAAGCGAGAAGAAGCTCGATCGCCTCAAGCCGATCGACTACGGGGCGCTCTGAGTCTTCTCGCCTTCGTCCGGTATCGGATCTCGAACGGATTCCGATCCGCCGCAGGTTTATGCCGCCGCTACGCGGCAGCTACGCCGCGGCTATGCAGTCCGCTGCATATTAAAGACCGTTTTATCGTTTCAGCCGCGCTGCCGCCTTCTAGGTTCACAGGCAATTGCGGCGCGATCGCGCAGGTGTTGTCGGTTCGATGAACCGCAAAGCGCGGCCGCCGCGTGACCTTTGGGGGCGTCACGGAGCCAGATATGCGTTGCCTGACCTTGGCCGTCATTGCCGTGACAGCAGGGATTGTTACCCCTTGCTTTGCCGAAGACTCCTTCACCCAAACCTGGCATCCGCTGAGCGAAAGCGCCTCGGCCAAAATCGCTGCGGATGCGCCGACCTATGACGAGTGCTTCCGGCTTGGCTGGATGCGCGGCGTCCACGTCGAACGCGACGAGTGGGATGACTTCTATCAGCAGTGCATGGAGGGCGAGGTGCCGTTCGAGAGCGGCATGGCGGTGGATTCGGTTAAACTCGAGCACGGCGAGCACCCGCCGCATTCCTGACCCCGGATGGCGCAAGACGAAAGCGTTCGGCGTCGCTCGAGGCGCCGGATGGCTTTCGTGCAGACCGGAAAATGGCCGCAGCACCATCGGGGCGCGGCAGGCGGGCCGCTGCCTTGCTGCCATCGACCAACCTTGCGCGCGCGGGTAAGTTGCGTCAGCCCGGCAGCACGGAAGGAAACCGCCATGGCCGCCCCACGAGTCTCCAAGACCAAGATCGGCAACCACGTGCTGAAGCCCGAGACCCTGATGCTCGGCTATGGCTACGATCCCATGCTGTCCGAAGGGGCGGTGAAACCGCCGGTGTTTCTGACGTCCACCTTTGTGTTCGGCTCGGCGGAAGAGGGCCGCGATTTCTTCGATTACGTGTCGGGCCGCAAGAAGCCGCCGGCCGGCACCGGCGCCGGTCTGGTCTATTCCCGGTTCAATCACCCCAACAGTGAAATTGTCGAAGACCGGCTCGCGGTTTACGAAGGCGCGGAATCTGCCATCCTGTTTTCTTCGGGCATGTCGGCGATTTCGACATCGCTGATGGCCTATGCGCGTCCCGGCGACGTGATCGTGCATTCGCAGCCGCTGTACGGCGGCACCGAAACCTTGCTGACCAAGACATTCGCGCAGTTCGGCATCAAGTCTGTGCCGTTTGACGACGGCGTCAGCGAAAAGGCCATTCGCGCGGCGCTTGCCGCGGCGCAAAAGCTGGGCCGTGTCGCGGTCGTGCTGGTCGAGACACCGTCCAATCCGACCAATACGCTTGTCGATATCGCCTTGGTGCGCCGTCTCGCCGATGAGGTCGGCGCGGCGCAAGGCCATCGGCCGATTATCGCCTGCGATAACACGCTGCTGGGACCGGTGTTTCAGCGCCCCCTCGATTTCGGCGCCGATCTGTCGCTCTACTCGCTGACCAAATATGTTGGCGGCCATTCGGATTTGATCGCGGGTGCCGCGCTCGGCAGCCAGGCGGTGATCGGACCCGTCAAGGCGCTACGCAGCGCGATCGGTACCCAGCTCGACCCGCATTCGTGCTGGATGCTCGGCCGTTCGCTCGAGACGCTGGCGCTGCGCATGGAGAAGTCCAATGCGAACGCGAAGATCGTCGCGGAATTCCTGCGCGATCACCCGCGGGTGGAGAAGGTGCACTACCTGCCGTTCCTCGGCGACGGCGCGGCCCGCGCCACCTATGAGCGCCAGTGCACCGGGGCAGGCTCGACCTTCTCATTCGATATCAAGGGCGGACAGGCGGAAGCCTTCGCCTTCCTCAATGCGCTCCAAGTGTTCAAGCTCGCTGTCAGTCTCGGCGGCACCGAGTCGCTGGCCAGCCACCCGGCGGCAATGACGCACTCAGGCGTGCCGGCGGAGGTGCGGGCCCGCATCGGCGTGCTCGAGACGACGATCCGTCTGTCCGTCGGCATCGAGCACCCGGACGATCTCGTCGCCGACATCGCGCAAGCGCTGGCCCAGGGCTGAGTGCGCCGGCACTGCCGCGATACTCTTACTTGTGTGTTGGGCGGCCGATGCTAAGCTTCCCGCAAATTCCGGGTTCACGGAAACTACAAATGGGGGGAACTATGGCACGCCATATCGGAACGCTCGCTGCGTTGTTCGCGGCCTATGTGATCGGCACCGCAGCGGCGCCGACGCAAGCTCAGGCGCAGGATTGCCAACGCGGCGCGCTTGACGCGGCGTATTGCGATGCCGATGGCGACATGGTGGCGGATACGCCGACCGATCCGAAGCAGCGCGTCAATCCTTCGGTTCTGGTATTTGCGTATACCCCGGTCGAAGACCCTGCCGTCTACGGCAAGGTCTGGGATGGCTTCATCAAGCACATGGAAAAAACGACCGGCAAGAAGGTCGTGTTCTTCCCGGTACAATCCAACGCCGCCGAGATCGAGGCGATGCGCTCGGGCCGCCTGCATATCGCGGGCTTCAACACCGGATCGAATCCGATCGCGGTGAATTGCGCCGGCTTCGTGCCCTTCGCCATCATGGGCGGGAAAAACGGCGAATTCGGCTACGAGATGGAAATCATCGTGCCGGCCGACAGCGCCATCAAGTCGCCGGCCGATCTGAAGGGCAAGAAGATCGCCTTCACCGAGCCGACCTCCAACTCCGGCTTCAAGGCGCCGTCGGCGATCCTGAAGGCGGATTTCAATCTGGAGAAGGACCGCGACTACACCGCGGCATTCTCCGGCAAGCACGACAATTCGGTGATCGGCGTTGCCAACAAGGATTATGAAGCCGCTGCCATCGCCAACGAGGTGATGTTCCGCATGTTCGCGCGCAACGTCGTGGACAAGGCGAAGATCCGCACGATCTACAAATCCGAGACCTTCCCGACGACCGGCTATGGCGTCGCGCATAATCTTGATCCGGCGCTGACCGAGAAGATCAAGCAGGCCTTCTTCACCTTCCCCTGGGAAGGCTCGGCGCTGAAGGCCGAGTTCAAGGAGCAGGACCGCTTCGTGCCGATCACCTACAAGAAGGACTGGAACGTCATCCGCAAGATCGACGCGGCGAACGGCGTGAAGTATTCGTGCAAGTAGCCAGTCCGGGCCCATGCTGCGCATCCGCGGACTGACCAAGCGCTACCGCACCGGCGATCTGGCGCTCGACAAGATCGATCTCGACGTCGCGCAGGGCGAGGTCGTCGCGCTGATCGGGCCGTCGGGCGCCGGCAAGTCGACGCTGATCCGCTGCATCAACCGGCTCGTCGAGCCGACCGCCGGCACGATCGCGCTCAACGGCGTCGAACTCACCACCTTGGGCAAGGGCGCGCTGCGGCGCGCCCGCCGCAAGCTCGGCATGATCTTCCAGGAATACGCGCTGGTTGAGCGGCTGACGGTGATGGAAAACGTGCTCAGCGGCCGGCTCGGCTATGTCGGCTTCTGGCGCAGCTACATGCGCAAGTTTCCGCAGGCCGATATCGACGAAGCCTTCCGGCTGCTGGCGCGCGTCGGCCTCGATCACATGGTCGACAAGCGCGCCGACGCATTGTCGGGCGGCCAACGGCAACGCGTCGGCATCTGCCGCGCGCTCATCCAGAATCCGGATCTGTTGCTGGTCGATGAGCCGACCGCCTCGCTCGATCCGAAGACGTCGCGGCAGATCATGCGGCTGATCACCGAGCTGTGCCGCGAGCGCAACCTGTCGGCCATCGTCAATATCCACGACGTGCAGCTCGCGCAGATGTTCGCCTCGCGCATTGTCGGCCTCAGGCAAGGCATCATCGTCTATGACGGAGCGCCGGACGGCCTGACGTCGGACGTCCTGACCCGCATCTACGGCGAGGAAGACTGGTCGGCGACCACCAAGCGATCGCCGGAAGCCGACGAGGACGCCGACCACGAAGAGCCTGGCGCGCTGGAGCCGGCGCCGCTCGATCGCGACCGTATGGCGGGGCTGACGTGACATGAGCGCCGCCAATGCAGCGTCCGCCGTGCCGCGGGTCTGGCGCAAGCCGCCGCTGATCAAGAGCGCGGCTCTGCGCTGGGGCATCGGCATCGCCGTGGCGCTCTATCTTGCCGCCGCCTTCGGCACCACCGAGGTGAACTGGGGCCGCGTCTGGGAAGGGCTGCCGCGCGGCGCGCGCTTCTTCGCCGCGTTCTTTCCGCCCGACTTCACCACGCGCTCGTCCGAGATATTTGACGGCATTCTCGAGAGCATCTGGATGACGGTGGTCGCCACGGCGATCGGCATCGTACTGTCGATTCCGGTCGGGCTCGGCGCAGCCAAGAACATCGCGCCGGCGCCGGTCTATTATATCTGCCGCGGCTTCCTGGCCGTGTCGCGCAGCTTCCAGGAAATCATCCTGGCGATCTTCTTCGTCAAGCTGTTCGGCTTCGGGCCGTTCGCCGGCGTGGTGACGCTGGCCTTCGCCACCATCGGTTTCTACGGCAAGCTGCTCGCCGAGGACATCGAGGACATGGACTCCAGCCAGGCCGAAGCCGTGCGCGCGACCGGCGCGAGCTGGCTGCAATGGGTCAATTTCGGCATCCAGCCGCAGGTGTTGCCGCGCATGCTCGGGCTGGCGCTGTACCGCGTCGACATCAATTTCCGCGAGTCGGCGGTGGTCGGCATCGTCGGCGCCGGCGGCATCGGCGCCACGCTCGACACCGCCTTCAACCGTTACGAATTCGATTCCGCCGCCGCCATCCTGCTCGTCATCATCGCCATCGTGATGCTGATGGAATATTTTTCCGGCTTCGTCCGGCGCTGGGTGCAGTGATGACGGTCGCGATCCGGGACGGCCTGAAAGTCTGGCAGCGGCGCGAGCGGGCCGCGCAGTTCGCCATCTGGGCCGCGTGGCTCGTCGGCGTCGCCGTCCTCGTGGTGAGCTGGAGCTTCATCAGCGAGAAGACGATCTGGCCGTTCGTGCTCGACGCGCCGCAACAGGCGGCCGATCTCGGCGTCCGCATGGTGCCGCCTGACTGGAGCTCTATCGGTCAACTGTGGCGGCCAATGTGGGACACCATCAACATGGCGACGCTCGGCACGCTCATGGGCGTGGCGCTGGCGGTGCCGGTCGCCTATTGCGCGGCGCGCAACACCACGCCGAGCGCCGTGCTGCGGCCGATCGCAATGTTCATCATCGTGGCGTCGCGGTCGATCAATTCGCTGATCTGGGCGCTGATGCTGGTGACGATCATCGGCCCCGGCGTGCTCGCCGGCATGATCGCGATCGGGCTGCGTTCGATCGGTTTCTGCGCCAAACTGCTTTATGAGGCGATCGAGGAGATCGACGAGTCGCAGGTGGAAGCGGTGCGCGCCACCGGCGCGAGCGCGGCGCAGGTCACGGCCTATGGCGTCGTGCCGCAGGTAATGCCGGCCTTCGCCGGCATCTCCGTGTTCCGCTGGGACATCAATATCCGCGAGTCGACCGTGCTCGGCCTCGTCGGCGCGGGCGGCATCGGCCTGCCGTTGAATTCGGCGATCACGACCTTGGCGTGGACCAAGGTGTCGCTGATTCTGCTGGTGATCATCGCCAGTGTCGTGCTCAGCGAGTGGGTCTCAGCCAAGGTCCGCCAGGCCATCATCTGACGCCGTGACGACCTAGAGCGCGGCTTCCAGCTTGGCGTACAGCGGGTTGTCCTTCGAGAACACGTAATCGAGGTCCGCGACCGCGACCGCTTCGGCGCCGCGCTCGCGCAGGAACGACGTCAGCGCATAGACTTCGGCGGGCGGGCAATGCAGCGTCAGCATGCCCGACGAGGTCGGTCCGCCGAACGGCGTCGCCACCCCGAATTTCGCTTTGGCGTCGTCGACCAGCTTGCCGTCGCAGGCGGCAAAGCGCGAGCGCACCTCGCGGAAGGCGCGGGCGCGCGCCTGCGCCGCGATGCGGTCGAGGATGACGCGCGCGGTGTCGCGCTGCTCAGCGGTCCATTCCGCCTTGCGCGAGGCGACGAGATTGGCCTGCGAGCGCAGGATGACGCCGTCATCGACGATCTTCAGCGCATTGGCCGCGAGCGTCGCACCGGTGGTGGTGATGTCGACGATCAGTTCGGCAGTGCCGGCGGCCGGCGCCCCTTCGGTGGCGCCGGCGCTCTCGACGATGCGATAGTCGATGACGCCGTGCGCGGAGAAGAACTCGCGCGTCAGGTTGATGTATTTGGTCGCGACCCGCATCTTGCGGCCGTGATGCTGGCGGAAGCCGGTGGCGACGTCGTCGATGTCGGCCATGGTGCGGACGTCGATCCAGGCCTGCGGCACGGCGACGATGACATTGGCAAAACCGAAGCCGAGCGGCTCGATGAGCACGACGCGCGCATCGGCATCGGCGATCTGCTCGCGGATCAGGTCTTCGCCGGTGACCCCCATGTGGACGCTGCCGGCGGCGAGTTGCGCGGTAATTTCCCCGGCCGAAAGATAGGCGACCTCGACGCCGTCGAGTCCGGCCACGGCGCCGCGATAGTCGCGAGCGCCGCGCGGCTTGACCAGTTGCAGTCCGGACCGAGCGAAGAACGCTTCAGCGTTTTCCTGCAGCCGCCCCTTGGCCGGCACGGCGAGAACGAGCGGCGCGGTCATTGGCCGCCTCCATAGATGGCGAGGCGTTCGATCCAGACCGAGAAGCCGACGGCCGGAATTGGCGCGGCGGCGCCCAGCCGCGTCAGCAGCCCGTCATAGCGTCCGCCGGCGACCAGCGGATCGCCGGTGCGACTGGGATCGGTGAGTTCGAAGACGAAGCCGGTGTAGTAATCGAAACCGCGACCGAAGGCCGTGGAGAACTGGACGCGCTTCAGGTCGATGTCGCGCGCGGCGAGAAACCCGTTGCGGCTTTCCAGCAGATCGAGCGCGGGCCCAAGTTCGCCGGCGAGATTGGCATCGGTGGCAAGCGCGCGCAGTTCGGCTGCGGCGTCGTCGGGATCGCCCGCGATGGCGAGGAAGCGCTCGATCAGGCCGCGCACGTCGCGCGGCAACTTGGTCGAGGCGCCGAGCGCGGATTGCTCGAGGAAGCGGTCGGCGATCTCGGCGACCGAGCGGCCGCCTACGGCGGTAATGCCGGCGATCGACAAAAGGTCAGTCACCAGTGCATGCGCGCCTTTCGGATCGGAGCCCGCCAGCGCGGCGAGCACGCCCTGATACTCCGGACGGCCATTGTTGCCACCGAGCATCAGGCGGTCGAGGTCCTGCGCCAGATTGGTCTTGCGGTTGAAATCCTTGATCAGGCGGCGCTTCCACGCCGGCGCCAAATCGAGCGCGGCGATCAGCGCGGCGAACAATGCGACGTCGCCGGTGCGGATATCCGGGATGGCAAGACCGTAACTGGCGGTGGTTTCCAGTCCGAGCGCGAGCATTTCCGCGTCAGCGGCGGCGTGATCGGTCCGGCCGAAACTCTCGATGCCGGCCTGCAGAAATTCTGCCGGGCCGTCGGCGCGGTGACGGAAGACGGGGCCGAGATAGGAGAACGAGGCCGGCTGGCCGGCGTTCGCCGATGCGAGGTAATCGCGCGACACCGGGATGGTGAGGTCGGGGCGCAGGCAGAGTTCGGAGCCGCCGGGCGCCGTGGTCAGAAACATGCGGCGGCGGATGTCCTCGCCGGACAGGTCGAGAAACGGCTCAGCCGGCTGCAGGATCGACGGCGACACGCGGGCATAGCCGGCGCGCTCATAGGAGGCGACGAGCGCTTCCGCGCGCGCATCCGGGGCACCCGCCCGCAGGCCCAATTGTTCGAGATTCGCGTCCATTTCCGTCCTGGATCCCACCACGTCGCCGGCCCTTTAGCACGTCAGGTTTAAGGTTTCGACGACGAAAGCCGGCCGCCGTTAACGGTGCGGCTCGGTAAACGTCTGGTGTCGTTAACAAATTTTCCGCGTTGGTCCGCCTTGGTAATTTTCCGCGGTGCCGGGCCGCTGGCCGGATAAATCGCTGCGTTGTGGGTAAGAAAATTTCAACGTAAGGCGGCTTCACTGGGTACAGGAGGCCAGTGTGCCGAGATGACCTATGTCGTGGCCCAAGAGGTGGTGGACGCTTTCTACGACGCTTTCGTGAAGCCGGATGGCGACAAGCTTGCCCAACTGGTTCACGACGACGTCCGCTGGACCACGCGCGGCCCGATCGGTGTCTTGAGCTTCTGCGGTACGCATCACGGCAAGTCGCAGGTTCTGGAACTGGCGACCCAGACACTTCCCACTGTGTTCAGCGACATCCGGTTGGTGCGCGAGTCGCTGGTCATCGAAGGCGACCGCGCCGCGGCCCTGAATTTTCAGACGGCGCGGCGGCGCGCCGACGGTCGCACCATCACTTATCGCTTCGCTCACTTCTTCCGCTTCAAAGACGACAAAGTGATCGAAACGATCACCATCATCGACAGCTTCAACGCCGCCGAGCAGGTGCTCGGCCATGCGCTGCCGATCGACAGCGCGAGCGCAGTCACGCCGCCCGACGCTCTGGCGGGCGAAGTCAACGATCTGGTGTTCCTGTGACGCTGGCGCCCGATGCAACGGAACACGTGGTCGATCGCTCGCTCATCGAGGCCTATTTCGACGCCTTCGCGGCGCGCGATACCGACACCTTCGCAACTTATCTGCATGACAACGTGCGCTGGATGATCAGCGGGCCGGTGGATGTCATCCCGTATTGCGGCGTTCATGTCGGCAAGGCCGCGGTCATCGACGTGATGGCGCGCCGGGCCCGCAATGTCCTGAAAGTCAGCAATGTCGTTCGCGAACATTTTCTGGTGCAGGGCAATCGCGGCGCCGCGCTGACGCGCATGACCGCGACGCTGACGGCGGACGGCCGCATCGTGAGCTACCGCATTGCCAACTTCTTCCGATTTCAGGACGGCAAGCTGATCGATAACGTGTCCTTGCTCGACAGTTTCGATGCCGCCGAACAGGTGCTCGGCCATTCCATCGATCTGGATGACGCGCCGCCGCTGGCGAACGGCAACATCGTCGTTCTCTGACACTTCGACACTGTGATGGCCGTCACGTCGCGACCGGGCGGCGCTGCGCTAGCATTCGTGCGGGACAAGCGCCGGTCCCGCCCCATCGATGGGAGATCGAGCATGCGCCATTTGTCCGCTATCGCCGTCGCGCTCTTCGCCGCAGCGCCTGCCATAACAACCGCGCTGGCCCTCGATATGCCGACCCGCAAGGCCGGTCTCTGGGAGTTGAAGCTGGACTTCGTCGGCCGCAACCTGCCGGGGCAGACCATGCAGCAATGCGTCGATGCCGCGACCGACAAACTGATGAACCAGGCTTTTGGCGGCACCACCAAGGAGGCCTGCAGCCGGCAGGACGTCTCCAACGCCGGCGGCGTCATGACTATCGACAGCGTTTGCAAGTTCGGTCCCGCCACCGTGACGACGCACTCGACCGTTTCCGGCAGCTTCGACAGCGCCTATTCGGTGGACGTCGAATCCTCGCGCGAGGGCGGCCCGCCGGTGCCCGGCGGGTCCAGGAATCACACCCGGATCGCGGCGAAATGGCTCGGACCATGCGCCAGCGGCCAGAAGCCGGGCGACATCATCATGGCGAACGGCATGAAAATGAATGTGCTCGAAATGGCGCCGCCCGCCGCGCCGCGCCGCTAGCTCAATGGTGCGCGGTTTCGGCAGCGCTTTCGGATTTGGCGGCGCCGCCGATGTCGTCGCGACCCGCTTTGTCGGGAACGGCTGAAGGCGCGACGGACGGGCTCGTTACGGTGCGCGGCTTCGGCGCCGACCCGGTCTGGCGTTGCATGGCCATTGGAATGGGATAAGCCCAGCGATCATCCATGGACCGACTCCCCACTTTATTGTTGGTTGGATCGGTGCGGATAATGCGCCGGAACGGGTTTCGTTCCGCGCGTCGTAACGGATTTCAGTTGCTGCAGCGTTACCGGTTTATGACGCGGTTATGAAATGGCACACGTCAGGAAGCGGCGCGCGCCAGCACCTTGCGCACGGCCTCGACAAGGTCAGCTTCGTTGACCGAAAACTGCGCCTCGGCCTGCTTCTTCAGATAATCCTCGCGGTCGCCAGCATTTTCGGCCGCCAGTTCGGCGCCGAGGATCAGATCCTTGATGACGACCTGGCCGGCCGCCTTTTCGTCCGAGCCCTGAATGATGGCGCAGGGACTGTTGCGCTTGTCGGCGTATTTGAGCTGCTGGCCGACATTGTTCTTCGGATTGCCGAGATAGAGTTCGGCGCGGATATTTGCCTGGCGCAGCGCGGAGACCATTTTCTGGTAATCGGCGACACGGTCGCGGTCGAAGATGGTGACGAGAACAGGACCGGGCGCGGGCTTGTTCGACAGTTTGCCGAGCGCGGTCAGCGCGGCCTGTAGCCGCGACACGCCGATGGAGAAGCCGGTGGCGGGCACCGGCTGGCCCATGAAGCGCGACACGAGGCCGTCGTAGCGGCCACCGCCGCCAACCGAACCGAAGCGGATCGGGCGGCCCTTTTCGTCCTTCACCTCGAAGGTGAGTTCAACCTCGTAGACCGGGCCGGTGTAATATTCGAGACCGCGGACCACCGACGAGTCGATGCGAACGCGGCCATCGTCGTAACCGGCGGCGTTGATCAGATCGGCGATGCCGCGCAATTCATTGACGCCGTCGAGGCCGGCATTCGAGCCCGAGACCAGCGCTTCCATCTGGTCGAGCATTTGCGGCACGTTGTGCGTCTCGACGCGCAGGAAGCCGAGCACGGTGTCGCAGGCTTTCTCGTCGAGACCGGCGCCCTTGGTGAAGTCGCCGCTGTCGTCCTTGCGGCCGGGGCCGAGGAGGTCGCGCACGCCGTCGAGACCGAGGCGATCGAGCTTGTCGATCGCGCGCAGCACGGTGAGGCGGCGTCCCGCATTGGCGTCACCGCCGAGGTCGATAGCTTCGAGGATGCCGTCGAGCACCTTGCGATTGGAGACCTTCACCACGTAATCGCCGCGCGGCACGCCGAGCGCTTCCATTGCATCGGCGGCCATCATGCAGACCTCGGCGTCCGCGGCCATGGTGCCGGCGCCGACCGTGTCAGCGTCGAATTGCATGAACTGGCGAAAGCGGCCGGGGCCGGGCTTCTCGTTGCGGAACACCCAGCCGAAGCGGTAGCTGCGATAGGGCAGCGCCAGGTGCTGGTAGTTCTCGGCGACGTAGCGCGCCAGCGGTGCGGTCAGGTCGTAGCGCAGCGACAGCCACTGCTCGTCGTCGTCCTGGAACGAGAACACGCCTTCGTTCGGGCGGTCCTGGTCGGGCAGAAATTTGCCGAGCGCGTCGGTATATTCGATGGCCGGCGTCTCGACCGGCTCAAAGCCGTAGCGCTCGTACACGCCGCGGATGGTCTCGACCATCATGCGCGTCGCGGCGATCTCGGCCGGGCCCCGGTCGGCCAGGCCGCGCGGCAGGCGCGCCTTGAGTTTCTGCGGCTTTTTGCCCGGTTTTGCGTCAGCCATATTTGCTTTGAATATCTGGTGGTGAATTTGCGCGGTGGTAGCAGCCGTTTCCCGCTTTGTCATTATCGTCAAAAGCGGATATCTCAGGGGTCTATCCGATCATCCGCCGCCCGGCGCGGCAGGAAGCGAGTGCACCCCCATGGCCTTGGCCCCGAAAATCGCATCGACCTCCGTCCCCAACGACCTCGAACCCTTCTGGATGCCGTTCACCTCGAACCGGGCCTTCAAGGCACGGCCGCGTATGGTCGCGAGCGCCAAGGGTATGCATTACTTCACGCCGGAAGGTCGCAAGATCATCGACGCATCGGCCGGCCTGTGGTGCACCAATGCCGGCCACAACCGCGATTCCATCGT
Source organism: Pseudolabrys sp. Root1462 (assembly GCF_001426945.1). GTDB lineage: Bacteria > Pseudomonadota > Alphaproteobacteria > Rhizobiales > Xanthobacteraceae > Pseudolabrys. The sequence continues at coordinate 662,291 of NZ_LMFS01000001.1, forward strand.
CGCAGCGATCCAGAAGCAGGCGGCCGAGCTCGACTTCTCGCCGACCTTCCAGTTCGGCCACCCCAAGGCGTTCGAGCTGGCGAGCCGCATCGCCGCGCTGGCGCCGGGCGATCTCGACCACGTGTTCTTCTGCAACTCCGGTTCGGAAGCCGACGATACCGCGATGAAGATCGCGCTGGCCTATCATAAGGCCAAGGGCAACGCCTCGCGCGTGCGCTTCATCGGCCGCGAGCGCGGCTATCACGGTGTCGGCTTCGGCGGCACCTCGATCGGCGGCATGGTCGCCAACCGCAAGCAGTTCGGCACCTTGCTCCCCGGCGTCGATCATCTGCAATCGACCTATAACCGCGCCGAGCAGGCCTTCTCGGTCGGCGAGCCGGAGTGGGGCGAGCATCTCGCCGACGAGCTCGATCGTTTGGTGGCGCTGCACGATGCCTCGACCATCGCCGCCGTGTTCGTCGAGCCGGTGGCCGGTTCGACGGCGGTGCTGCCGCCGCCGAAGGGCTATCTCAAGCGCCTGCGCCAGATCTGCGACAAGCACGGCATTCTGCTGGTGTTCGACGAAGTGATCACCGGGTACGGCCGTCTCGGTCATGCCTTCGCCGCCGAGCGTTACGGCGTGGTGCCGGACCTCATCTGCTTCGCCAAGGGCATCACCTCGGGCTCGGTGCCGATGGGCGGCGTGATCGCGCGCAAGGGCATCTACGATGCCTTCATGAACGGACCGGAGCACGTCATCGAACTGTTCCACGGCTACACCTATTCGGCGCACCCGCTGGCCTGCGCCGCCGGCCTCGCCACGCTCGATCTCTACCGCGACGAAAATCTGTTCGAGCGCGCGCGCAAGCTCGAGCCGGTCTGGGCCGACGCGGTGATGAGCCTGAAGGGTCTCCCGGGCGTTCTCGACATTCGCGTCGTCGGTCTGATGGCGGGCATCGATCTCGCCAGCAAGCCCGACGCGGTTGGCAAGCGCGGTTACGACGCGATGGAAAGCGGCTTCCACGACCACGGTATCATGTTCCGCACGTCGGGCGATGCAATCGCCATGAGCCCGCCGCTGATCGTCACCGAAGAGCAGATCGACGAAATCATCTCCAAGGTGGCGGCGATCATCAAGCAGGGGGCGTAGCCCTCAGCCGCCTACCAAGGACGTCGTCATGGCCGGCCTTGTGCCGGCCATTTCGTTTTGGGGATGCCTTGCGGTACGTCAATGCGCCGGCCGGCGCGGCCGGTAGCGTCGCCGCATGCAAATACGGCGCATTCTCTTCCTCGCTCTGCTGCTGATCGCGGTCGCCGGCGGTGCTTATTGGTGGCAGGCGAGGGGCATCCCCCAGGTGACGGCGGTCGCCGCCGCGCGCGGCACCGCGGTCGAGATCGTCTATGCCACCGGCGGCGTCGAGCCGGTGCGCTGGGCCAAGGTGGCCAGCGTCATCCGCGATCGCATCGTCGAAATCTGCGACTGCGAGGGCAGGTCGGTCGCCAAGGGCGACGTGCTGGCGCGGCTCGACGACCGCGAAGTGCAGGCGCAGATGAAAGAGCTGCGCGCCCGCGAGGGCTTCCTCAAGAACGAGATGTCGCGCGTCAGCGCGCTGATCGAACGCGGCGCCGCGACCACGCAGGCCTATGAGCGCGCCGCCATGGATCTGCAACAGGTGCAGGGCCTCATCTCGGTGCAGCTCGAGCGCATCGCCGATTACACCATCGTCGCGCCGATGGCCGGCGTCGTGCTGCGCCGCGACGGCGAAATCGGCGAGATCGCCGAGGCCGGACAGATCCTGTTTCGCGTTGGCGTGCCGGCGCCCCTGCAGGTCGTGGCCGAGGTCAACGAAGAGGACATTCCGCGCGTCCAGCTTGGCCAACTCGTGCTGCTCCGCACCGATGCGTTTCCCGAACGCCGCCTCGAGGGCAGGATCAGCGAGGTCACGCCGATGGGCGACGTGACCGCCAAGACCTTCCGCATCAAGGCGGCGCTGCCGGCCGACACGCCACTGAAGCCGGGCATGAGCGTCGAGGCCAATATCGTTACCCGCGAGAAGGAGAATGCGCTGCTGCTGCCGACCGATACGGTGCAGGACAATGCGGTGTTCGTGATCGACGGCAGCCGCGCGCGCAGGCGCCCGGTGACGGTCGGCATTCGCGGTACGCGTGCGGTCGAGATCGTCGCCGGGATCGCGGAAGGCGAGCGGGTCGCCTCACCGGCGCCGGCTGGCCTCAAGGACGGTGCACGTCTGCGTGTGCTCGCCGCGCCATGAACCTCATCTTCGACATCGCCTGGACCCATGTGCTGGCTCGCCTGCGGCAGACCGGCGTCGCGATCGCGGGCGTCGCCACCGGCGTCGGCTTTTCCATCATGATGGCGTCGCTGATGCAGGGCTCGCAGGACGACTTCATCAAGCAGCTCGTCAATGCCATGCCGCATATCACCGTGTCGGACGAGCGCCGCGCCCCGCCGCCGCAGCCGGCCGAACGCTTCTATGACGCCGCCGAAATCCACAACCTGACGCCGGAGGCGCGCCGGCGCGGAATAAAGAATCCGCTTGCGACCATGGCGGCGCTGGAGCCGTGGCTGCCCGGCGGCATCGCGCCGACGGTTCGCGTGCAGGCGATCATCCGTTACGCCAGTCACGATGTCGCCACCGCCGTCGTCGCCATTGACCCGCGACGCGAGGCCTCGGTCTCCGATCTGCCGAAGCAGATGCGCGGCGCGACTCTGGCGGCGCTGTATCGCGCCACGAATGCAATCATCCTCGGCGATCGGCTGTCGGAGAAGATCGGCGCCCGCATTGGCGCCAACATCACGTTGCAGACCAGCGAAGGCGCGCGGATGAACGCGCAGGTCGTCGGCTTCTTCCATACCGGCGTGCGCTCCGTCGACGAAAGCACCGCCTATGTCCTGGTCAAGACCGGGCAGATCCTGGCGCAGCAGACCGGGCTGATCAACGAACTGCGCATCCGCCTCGGCGACCCGATGATCTCGCGCGAGATCGCCGACCGGGTCGAGCGCGAGACCGGCTACAAGTCGGTGTCGTGGCAGGAGGCGCACGAGGATCTCATGTCCTCGTTCGTCATCCGCAATCTCATCATGTTTACCGTGGTCGGCGCCATTCTGCTGGTGGCGAGCTTCGGCACCTACAACATAATCTCCACTATCACGCACGAGAAGGCGCGCGATATCGCCATCATGAAGTCGCTGGGCTTGAGCGAATTCACCGTGCGCTCGATTTTCGTTGTCGAGGCTTCCATCATCGGCGTCGCCGGCGCGGCCGTCGGCTTTGTGCTGGGCTATCTGCTGTGCGTCGGCTTGGGTTCGATCGAAATCAAGAGCCCGTTCCTCGACACCGATCGCTTGCCGCTTGCCTACAGCTATGTGCATTACCTGCTGGCGGGCATTGTGGCCTTGCTATCGTCGGTGGTCGCCGGCTATCAGCCGGCGCGCAAGGCGGCGCGTCTGCATCCGGTCGAAATCATCCGGGGTGCGACATGAGCATCGATGCCGCAACGCCGCTGATCGAGGCGCGCAAGGTGACGCGCATCCTGCCCGGCATCGTGCCGACGACTCTGGTGAGCGATGTCGATCTCGTCATCCGCCCGCACGAATTCGTCGCCATTACGGGACCGTCAGGGTCGGGCAAGTCGTCTCTGCTTTATCTGCTCGGCCTCCTGGACGTGCCGACGTCCGGCGAGGTGCTCATTGAAGGCAAGGTAACGACGGTGATGACCGAGGATGAGCGGGCGCTGGCGCGTCTGACCATGCTCGGCTTCGTCTTCCAATTCCACTTCCTGCTGCCGGAACTCACCGTGCGCGATAACGTCACGCTGCCGATGCGGGCGCTCGGGCGGCTGTCGCGGGAGCAAATGCTCGAACGCGCCGAGATGCTGCTGTCCTCGCTCGGTCTCGCCGACCACATGAAGAAGCGGCCGGATCAGCTATCGGGCGGTCAGCGCCAGCGCGTTGCCGTGGCGCGTTCGCTCGCCAACGAGCCGCCGGTGATCCTGGCCGACGAGCCGACCGGCTCGCTGGATTCCAAAGCCAGCGAGCAGGTGTTCGAGGTGCTGCAGGAACTGGTGGCGGTGCAGGGCAAGACCGTGGTCGCGGTCACCCACGATCTGGCGATGGCCGAGCGCATGGACCGCCAGATCGAACTGCTCGATGGCCGCATCATCTCGGATCACGCGCACCCGGCGGCGCAGGCACCAGCCTAGCGCGAAGCGAAAGACGGCTTCGGCAGCACGATCGCCCAGCCGATGGAGATCTGTCCGGGGCCGCGCCGATAGGGCAACGTGAATGACGGCTGCACCGCGGCGTCCGGCGCCACGCTGCGATAGGCCGGCGGCACGACGTTGAGATCGGCATCGGTCCAGACGATGACAGCCCCGCGCGACCGCAGATCGTTGAGGTCGATCCATGGCGCGCGCTCCGGCTTGCCGTCGATCAGCACCCGCGGATGGCTCGGCGCGTAATGCGCGATATTGCCGCCGTCCCACATCGTGCCGATGACATAAGCGAGCGTCTGGCCGGTCACCGCGCGATAGCGCAGCGCAATCTCGTCGGCCAGCGCGCTGCCGGGGAAGAACACCGCGCGATAGCGGTGATCGAAGCGCGGCAGGATTTCGTAGTTGGTGACGAAGGCGAGGGCGAGCATGACGAGCACGATCGCCCAGGTCAGGACGATGCGCGCCAGGCGGAAGCCGGCGATGGCATGCCGCGCCATCAGCACCAGCCACAGGCCGAGGAACAGCCACAGCGGATAGCCCCACATGGCGATGGCGCCGCGGCCGGAGACGAAACCGAGCACCAGCACGGCGACGAAAGGTCCAAAGGCCAGCCAGGTGACGATGCGCCGGTCGAAGGCGTCGGCGGTGCTGGGATCGAGCGGCGCCTCATCGGCCCGGCGCTTCGGGATGAACAGCGGCCCGGCGATCAGCAGCGACGGGATCAGGAAGAACAGTTGGCCGATGCCGAATTCGAACGGATGCAAGAGGTGATCGTACCAGCCGCGCGGCAAGACGGCGCGGTGCTCGGCATAGGCAAAGGGCAGGAAGTCGTTTTTCACCAGCCAGATGAGATGCGGTGCGGCGATGATCAGGGCGATCGCGGCGGCGATGTACGGGCCGGGCGTCTTGAGCGCCTTGCGCGCGTCCGGGTCGACCAGGGCGAACACCGCCATCGGCGCCACCAGGACGACGACGAAGTATTTCGCCCACAGCGAGATGCCGACGGCGAGGCCGAGCAGCGCCCAGTGGCCGATTTTGCCGCCGCGCAGGCCGCGGTGCAGCGCATAGCCGGCCAGCGCCCAGAACGGCAGCTGGATGACGTCGTGGTTGAACTTGGCGGCGGTGTAATTGAGGTAGTGCAGGCCGTCGACGATGAGGACGGCGACCAGCGCCCCGATCGGACCCACCAGCGGCCGGGCGGTGACGAAGACCAGGGCCAGCGCGGCGACGACGGCGATCTGGGCCAGCAGGTAATAGGCGTAGTCATGACCGATGGTCAGGTTTGCGGTCTCGACCAGCCACCACGGCAGCGGCGGCAATTTATCGTAGCCCAATTGCCACTCGCGGCCGTAGGTCAGCGCCTCGATCAGGTCGAGCGGCAGGTTCGGGTAGAGCAGGTCCGGCAGTACCGTCCAAACCACGGCGTGAATGCCAAGAATCGCCACCAGCGCGCGCTCCGGAGCGGCAGCGATCGTGGCGAGAATCGAAGTCGAGCGGGAAGCCTGCATCGGAGTGGAGTTCCGGTTGGGTCGGCCCTTGGGTCCGGACTTAGCCGCTTAGCCGGCGCGCGCCAAATGTGCTGGGGAAGGATGGCGAAGCGCCCCTACCATATCAGGAATTCCCGGTTGCACAGGCGCGCCGCCTCATGGACATTGGGGCGGGCGGATGCGAATCACCTGCCACCGCCCAGAGACTGCCCGACTGCACAGACCCTGGCCGAGGCTCCGCGGGATCCTGAATCGAATGCTTCGTCTCAGCGCCATCTTCATCGCGATCTGCATGGTGCTCGTCGCGGGCTCGATCGGCGTCGTGCTGTATTTCGGCGTCAATCTCGACGTCCGCACCGCGGCGATCATCGCGCTCGGCGCGCTCATCGTCATGGCGTTGTACAATTCGATCAGCAACCGGCTGCGCGACCGCGGCCTTCTCGGCGACCAGATCGCCGATCTGTCGCGCGGCACCGCCGACCTGTCGCGACAGATGGCCGAGATGTCGCGGCGCCTGGCCGCGGTGGAGAGTCGGGTCGAGCAGACCGTGAACCGCGCGCGCGGGGCGGTCGATCCGATCGCCGCCGAGATCGGTGAACTCGGCGGACTGGTGCGGCAACTGGCCGAGACAGTGGCCGCGCACGAGACCATGCTCGGCACGCCGAACGGCATGCAGCAGGCCGCGCGGGTGGAAGCGCCGATAGCTGCAGCCGCAGCGCCAGCCACTTCGTTCGAACCGGCTCCCGAGGCGCCGCTGGCGCTGAAGGAGACCGATGCCGTCAGCGGTCCGCTCCGCTTCCAGGGGATGTCGCGCGAGCAGATCAGCGAGATGGTGGCGAAGGCGGCCGACGCCAATCGCATCGACCTTTATCTGCAGCCGATCGTCACGCTGCCGCAGCGTAAGGTGCGCTTCTACGAAGCGCTGTCGCGGCTGCGCACCGAGGACGGCGAGATCATTCCCGCTGTCGATTTCGTCGACATCGCCGAAACCGCCGGGCTGATGCCCAAGATCGACAACATGCTGGTGTTCCGCTGCGTGCAGGTGGTGCGGCGGTTGCAGCTCAAGAGCCGCGACGTCGGGCTGTTCTGCAACATCAACGGCACGACGCTGACCGACGGCGTGTATTTCAAGCAGTTCCTCGATTTCATGCGGGCCAACCGCGCGCTTGGCGGTTCGCTGATGTTCGAGTTTACCCAGGCCGCCTATCGCGCCTTCGGCCCGATCGAACATGAAAGCCTCGCGGCGCTCGCTGACTGCGGCTTCCGCTTCGCCATGGATCACGTCACCGACCTGCGTTTCGAGCCAAAGGAACTGGCCGACCGTTCGTTCCGCTTCATCAAGGTGCCGGCCAACCTGCTGCTCAACCGCGCTGCCGCTGCGCAAAGCGACATTCAGGCCGAGGATCTCGCCGATCTTCTGGCGCGCAATGGCATCGACCTGATCGGCGAGCGCATCGAGAACGAAAGCACGGTGGTCGATCTGCTGGATTACGACGTGCGCTTCGGCCAGGGTTTCCTGTTCTCGGCGCCGCGCCCGGTGCGCGCCGAAGCGCTGCAAGGCGCGGCATCGCCGCCGGCGGCCGAAAATCCCGCCACCACCAAGACGCTCAGCGAATATCTCGCCGCCAACGCGCATACCGTCTGACGGATATCGAATTTGCCAAACCTCGAGCCCCATTTCTCGGCGCTTGCGTCCGCCTATGACGTGTTCCTGTCCGATGTCTGGGGCGTCGTGCACAACGGCGAAGTGTCGTTTCCTGACGCTTGCGACGCGCTGATGCGGGTGCGCGCGATGGGCAAGGTTGTGATCCTCATCACCAATGCGCCGCGACCGGGCGAAGCAGTAATCCGCCAGATCGATCATCTGCACGTGCCGCACGAAGCCTATGACGGCATCGTCTCCTCCGGCGACGTCACGCGCGACGTCATTGCGCACCGTAAGGGCCAGACCATCTGCCACATCGGCCCCGAGCGCGATCATTCGATCTTCAAGGATCTGCACGTCGAATTCGCGCCGCTGGAAAGCGCCGATTACATCGTCTGCTCGGGACTGTTCGACGACGAAGTCGAGAAGCCGGAAGACTATCGCGCGCGGCTCGAGATTGCGCTGAAGCGCAAGCTGTTCATGGTCTGCGGCAATCCCGATCTCGTCGTCGAGCGCGGCTCACGGCTGATCTACTGCGCCGGCTCGATCGCCGATCTCTATGCGACGATGGGCGGCGAAGTGCTCTACGCCGGCAAGCCGTATCGGCCGATCTACGACATGGCGCTGAAAAAGGCGGAAGCCGCGCTCGGCCGCAAGGTCGATATGACGCGTGTGATGGCGATCGGCGACTCCGTGCGCACCGATCTCAAAGGCGCGCGCGCCTTCGGCATCGACATGCTGTTCATTGCCGCCGGCATTCACGCCGAGGAATTCGGCGGCCGCGATACGCCGCAGCGCGATGCGATGAAGACGGTGTTCGCCGCGGCGGGCGAAGCGCCGACGGCGGTGATGAAACACCTCACCTGGTGATCAGGTGATCGGGGCCGGGTTGAACAGCGCCAGCTGATTGTACAGGCCCCACTTGTCGGTGCAGGTCTTGGTCCTGCCGCTGGCGACGTCGAGGATCAGGCGGAAGATCTCCCAGCCGACTTCTTCGATGGTGGCGTCGCCCGAGGCGATGGTGCCGGCATTGACGTCGATCAGGTCGGCCCAGCGCTGGGCCAGTTCGTTGCGCGTCGCCACCTTGATCACCGGCACCGACGACAGGCCGTAGGGCGTGCCGCGTCCGGTCGTGAAGATGTGCACATTCATGCCCGACGCCAGTTGCAGCGTGCCGCAGACGAAGTCGGAAGCGGGGGTGGCGGCGAAGATCAGGCCCTTGTCCTTGACGCGTTCGCCCGGCGCCAGCACGCCGCTGATCGCCGACGAGCCGGACTTCGCCGACGAGCCGAGCGCTTTCTCGACGATGTTGGCGAGGCCGCCCTTCTTGTTACCGGGGGTGGTGTTGGCCGAGCGATCGACGCCGCCCTTGTCGAGATAATCGTCGTACCACTGCATCTCGCGAATGAGGTCGCGCGCCACCTGTTCGTTGGCGGCGCGCGGCGTCAGCAGGTGGATGGCGTCGCGCACTTCGGTGACTTCCGAGAACATCACGGTGGCGCCGGCGCGCACCAGAAGGTCGGCGGCGAAGCCCAGCGCCGGGTTGGCGGTGACGCCGGAGAAGGCGTCGCTGCCGCCGCATTGCATGCCGACCACGAGATCGGCGGCCGGGCAGGTCTCGCGCTCGCGTGCGTTGAGCACCTTCAGCCGCTCGTCGGCCATGCGCATGATGAGTTCGATCATGGCGCCGAACGAGGTCAGGCTCTCGTCCTGCAGCCGCATGATCTCGTGATCGGCAGTCTTGCCGGCGGGCAGCAGACGCTCCGGCGCCAGCTTCTCGCAACCGAGGCCGACGACCATCACCTCGCCGCCGTAGTTGGGATGGCGGGCGAGGTTCTGCAGCGTGCGGATCGGGATTTCGGATTTCGGCGCGTTGATGGCAACGCCGCAGCCATAGACATGCGTCACGGCGACGACGTCATCGACGTTCGGGTATTTCGGCAGCAGTTCGTCCTTGATGCGCTTGAGCGCGATCTCCAGGGTGCCGGCGACGCACTGCACGCTGGTCGAGATGGCGAGGATGTTCTTGGTGCCGACGGTGCCGTCGGCGTTGCGGAAGCCCTCGAAGGTGAAGCCCTCGAGCGGCGGCAGGGCCGGCGGCGTGCGGGTGGCGAGTTCGAGGCCGTCGAGGCTGGGCGGCGCCGGCATGCGCACGCGGGCTTCCTCGACCCAGCTGCCGGCGGCGATGTCGTCCACGGCGTAGCCGATGACTTCGCCATAGCGGACGATGGGCTGGTCCTTGGGGATGTCGACCAGCGCGACCTTGTGGCCCTGCGGCACGTAGTCCCTGAGCGTCAGACCGTCGGGAAACCGCGAGCCGGCCGGCATGCCGAAGGCATTGGCGACGATGGCCACGTTGTCGGCGTCGTTGAGCTTGATATAGCGCGGCGCTTCGGCGGGCGGCTTTACAGGTATGGTCATCATACGTCTCCGGGCAGGCGTCCAATATAGCGCCTGCGCCGGATGAGGGAAGGCCGGGAGCTCGTGAGCCGGTTCGGCCTCATGGTGAGGAGCCTGCGGAGCAGGCGTCTTGAGCCATGGAGGCCGCCCATCCTTCGAGACGCGCACGTCGTGCGCTCCTCAGGATGAGGCGGATCGGATGTCTGGCAGAAGTGGCTTAAGCCGCCGGCGCGTCGACGGCGGGATCGAACACGGCGTCGATCTTGGACTTCAAGGTCTGCGCGTTGAACGGCTTGACGATATAGTTCGAGACGCCGGCCTTTTTGGCGGCAATGACGTTCTCGGTCTTGGATTCGGCGGTGATCATGATGAAGGGCGTCGCCGCCAGTTCTTCGTCGCCGCGCACCTGCTGCAGCAGGTCGTAGCCGGTCATCGGCTCCATGTTCCAGTCGGAAATGACGAGGCCGTATTTGCGCTCGCGCATCTTGGCCAGCGCCGCATTACCGTCATTGGCCTCGTCGATTTCGACAAAGCCGAGCTGCTTCAACAGATTGCGAATAATGCGGACCATCGTGGAATAATCGTCCACGACCAGCACCGGCATCGAATGATCGACAGCCATGACTCTAATCCACGCCCCCGTCGGGGCGTCCCCGTCGCTATGGTTGGCACTCTAAGGTTCGGCATTTGAATATCCGGTTAACTTGAAGGTTTGGTAACGGACTAATAACTCTTAACACTGTCCATACCCGGATGTGGCAGTTGCCTAAGGCTGGGGCGGAAGCGTAAAGACCGGCAACCTGCTGTAACATCGACCTTCTTTGGCCCAGAATTTGATCCGACCATGAGCGAAGTTTCGTCCGACCGGCCCTTTACCGTCGTGACCGACGGCGAGCCGGGCGCGCTTGCCGGCGCAGTGGTCGCCATCGGCAATTTCGACGGCGTGCATCGCGGCCATCGCCAGGTGATCGGCGCGGCGCTCGACCGCGCCGCCCAGTTCGGCCGCAAGGCGGCGGCGCTGACGTTTTCGCCGCATCCGCGCAAGTTCTTTCGTCCCGAGGTTCCGCTGTTCTCGCTGTCGAGCGAGCGCAACAAGCTGCGGCTGCTGGCGGCAACCGGGCTCGACGGCGCCATCGTGTTCCAGTTCGACGCCGCCTTTGCCGCAACCACGGCCGAGGATTTCGTGCGTCGGATCCTGGTGGAGAAGTTCGGCGTCGGCGGCGTGGCGATCGGCTACGACTTCCACTTCGGCAAGGGCCGTGCCGGCTCGCCGAACTTCCTGTCGTTCGAAGGCACGCGGCTCGGCTTTCCGGTTGATGTCGTGCCGCCGCTCGAGGACGAGGGCCGGCCGGTATCGTCCGGCTCGATCCGCGAGACGCTGGCCCAGGGCAAAGTGGTGGAAGCCGCCGAGCTGCTGGGCGCGCCATGGTTCATTTCCGGCGAGGTGATCCACGGCGAGAAGCGCGGCCGCGAGCTCGGCTTTCCCACCGCCAATATCCGGCTCGACCCGTCCTGCGCGCTCAAGCACGGCATCTACGCGGTGCGCGCCGATATCGACGGCCAACGTGTCGATGGCGTCGCCAGTTTCGGCACGCGGCCGATGTTCGACGACGGCGCGCCGCTGCTCGAGATCTTCCTGCTCGACTATGAGGGCGATCTCTACGGCAAGACGCTCGACGTCGCCTTCATCGGGTGGATCCGCCACGAGCAGAAATTCCCGTCGGTCGAGGCGCTGAAGAAGCACATGATGGCCGACGTGGCGCAGGCGCGCGCGGCGCTGCAGCGCTCCGGCAAGGCGTTTCCGCGGTTGGGGACTCTCTGACTGTCGTCCCGGCCGAGCGCAGCGAGAGCCGGGACCCATGGCCCCGCGCCGTCGATAGGGCGCGGCGGTATGAGTCCCCGCCTTCGCGGGGGACGACACCGCCATGATCCATCGCCCCTGTTATCAGGCCCAAGGTTGCCTTTGTCCCTTGATCCTTCCCCTGAGGAATGGAGCAGGCGCCGAAGGGATTGCGAGGCCTTTTCCGGGCTTCCCTAGGATTATGGACATTTAAGCGTGGCTGTCCTGCCGCCGCCGTTTACCCGGCCGAAGTCTTTGCGCGGCCATATGCGCCCTGCTAAACACCCCGCCGACCCCAGAAATTTGGCCGAAAAATCGAATGTCGAAGCCCGAACGCGATTATTCCGAGACCCTGTTCCTGCCGCAGACGGAATTTCCGATGCGCGCCGGCCTGCCGCAGAAGGAGCCCGAGCTGCTCAAGCGCTGGGAGGAGACGGACCTCTATGCCCAGCTCCGCGCCGAGGCCAAGGGCCGCGAGAAGTTCGTGCTGCATGACGGTCCGCCCTACGCCAACGGCAACATCCACATCGGTCACGCGCTCAACAAGATCCTCAAGGACGTGGTGACGCGCAGCCAGCAGATGCTGGGCTTCGACTCCAATTACGTGCCGGGCTGGGACTGCCACGGCCTGCCGATCGAATGGAAGATCGAGGAAGAGAACTACCGCTCCAAGAACAAGCAGAAGCCGAACTTCTCCGATCCGGCAGCGATGGTGGCGTTCCGCCAGGAATGCCGCGCCTATGCGCAGAAGTGGCTCGACGTGCAGCGCGAGGAGTTCAAGCGGCTCGGCGTCGAGGGCGACTGGGATCATCCCTATACGACGATGAGCTATCCGGCCGAGGCGCAGATCGCGCGCGAACTGATGAAGTTCGCCGCCAACGGTTTGTTGTATCGCGGCTCGAAGCCGGTGATGTGGTCGGTCGTTGAAAAGACCGCGCTCGCCGAAGCTGAGATCGAGTACGAAGATTACACCAGCGATACGGTGTGGGTGAAGTTTCCGGTCGTCAACGGCTCGGGCGACCTGGCGCAGGCCGCCGTGGTCATCTGGACCACGACACCGTGGACGCTGCCGGGCAATCGCGCCGTCTCGTTCTCACCAAAGATCAGCTACGGACTCTACAAGGTCACCGACGCTGCGCCGGAGAACTGGGCGAAGTTCGGCGATCTGTTCATTCTTGCTGAAAATCTCGCCGGCGAAGTGTTCAAGCAGGCCAAGGTCGCGGCCTATGACAAGATCGCCGACGTTTCGGCCGAGATGCTGGCGTCAATGACGCTGAAGCATCCGTTCGCCGGCAAAGGTTACGACTTCCAGGTGCCGCTGCTCGCCGGCGATCACGTCACCGACGACGCCGGCACCGGCTTTGTGCACACGGCGCCGGGCCATGGCCGCGAAGACTTCGAGGTGTGGATGGACAACAAGGCCGCGTTAGAGGCGCGCGGCATCAGTTCGGCCATTCCCTACACCGTCGATGAGAACGGCGCGCTGACCGCGCAGGCGCCCGGCTTCGAGGGCAAGCGCGTCATCAACGACAAGGGCGAGAAGGGCGACGCCAACAACACCGTGATCGCCGCGCTGGCCGACGCCGGCATGATCATCGCGCGCGGCCGTCTCAAGCATCAGTATCCGCATTCCTGGCGCTCGAAGAAGCCGATCATCTTCCGCAACACGCCGCAGTGGTTCATCGCCATGAACCAAGCCTTCGTCGGCGCGTCGTCGGTCGCCGCGATCGCGGCCACGCCGCAAGGCGTCGCGTCAAACGACCAGCGCACCTTGCGCGAACGCGCGCTGGACGCCATCGCCAAGACCCGCTGGGTGCCGGCCGCGGGCGAGAACCGCATCAACGGCATGATCTCGGGCCGCCCCGACTGGGTGATCTCGCGCCAGCGCGCCTGGGGCGTGCCGATCGCGGTATTCATCAAGGAAAAGCCGGACGGCACGGTCGATATCCTGCAGGATCCGGAAGTTGAACTGCGCATCGTCGAGGCGTTCGAGGCCGAAGGCGCCGATGCCTGGTACAAGGAAGGCGCGCGCGAGCGTTTCCTCGGGCCGAAACTGTCCGCCGATGCGTGGAAGAAGGTCGACGACATCTGTGACGTCTGGTTCGATTCAGGTTCGACGCACGCGTTCGTGCTCGACGATCCCGTGCATTTCCCGCAGCTTGCCGGCATCAAGCGCAAAGTCGATGGCGGCGACGACACCGTGATGTATCTGGAAGGCTCCGACCAGCATCGCGGCTGGTTTCATTCGTCGCTGCTCGAGAGCTGCGGCACGCGCGGACGTGCGCCGTTCGATGTCGTGCTGACGCATGGCTTCGTGCTCGACGAGAACGGCCGCAAGATGTCGAAGTCGCTCGGCAACGTCGTGGCGCCGCAGGATGTCATCAAGCAGTCCGGCGCCGATATCCTGCGCATGTGGGTCTGCGCGTCGGATTATGCCGACGACCTGCGCATCGGTCCTGAAATTCTCAAGACCACGGCCGATACCTATCGCAAGCTGCGCAACACGATCCGCTGGATGCTCGGCTCGCTGGCGCATTTCCATGACGACGAGCGCGTCAAGGCGGAGAACATGCCGGAGCTGGAGCGCCTGATGCTCCATCGTCTGGTCGAACTCGACGAGATCGTGCGCAAGGCCTACGCCGATTTCGACTACAAGAAGATCTTCGCGGCGCTGTCGGCCTTCATGACGTCGGATCTGTCGGCGTTCTATTTCGACATCCGCAAGGACGCCTTGTATTGCGATCCCTATTCATCGATGACACGCAAGGCGTCGCTCACGGTGATCGATTATCTGTTCCGCTGCACGGTGACGTGGCTGGCGCCGATGCTGTGCTTCACCGCCGAGGAGGCCTGGCTGTCGCGTTATGGCGCCGATGCCAAATCGGTGCATCTGGAGCCGTTCCCGAAGGTGCTGGCGGCCTGGCGCGACGACAAGCTGGCCGAGAAGTGGCGCAAGGTGCGCGCGGTGCGCCGCGTCGTCACCGGCGCCATCGAAATCGAGCGCGCGGGGAAACGCATCGGCTCCTCGCTCGAGGCGCATCCGATCGTGCATGTGTCGAACGGCGAACTCTACGAGGCGGTGCTCGATGTCGATCTCGCCGAGATCTGCATCACGTCGGCGCTGACCTTGGTGACCGACGAAGGCCCGGCCAATGCGTTCCGCTCGCCGGACGTGCCGGGCGTCGCCGTCATCTCCAATCTCGCCGAGGGCACCAAATGCGCGCGGTCGTGGAAGATCCTCACCACGATCGGCGCCGATCCGGAGTACCCGGACGTCAGCCCGCGCGACGCTCAGGCGCTGCGCGAGTGGGAGACGATGAAGAAGGCGGCGGAGTAACAATGGTCGTCCCCGCGCAGGCCGTGGCTCGCGCCTTGCCGAACTGCGACGACGCAGCGTATGGGTCCCCGCTTGCGCGGGGACGACGGTCTAAATGAATCTCAAATCCTATCTCGCCGGGCCGCTCACCGCTTTCGGCGTCACCGTCGCCGCGCTGGCCCTGGTCATCGACCAGGCCTCCAAGCTCTACCTCGTGTTCGTGCACGACCTCGACGCCAATCCGATCCGGCTCGGGCCGTTCTTCGACTTCGTGCTGACCCGCAACTACGGCATCAGCTACGGCCTGCTGCAGATGCCGGGCGAGGCCGGGCAGTGGGCGCTGGTCGGCTTCAAGCTGCTGGCGGTGCTCCTACTCTGGGTGTGGCTGGCCAAGGCCGAGGACCGGCTGACGGCGCTGTCGCTCGGCCTGATCATCGGCGGGGCGGCCGGCAATACCGTCGACCGCCTGCTCCATGGCTGGGTGGTCGATTTCGTGTTTTTTCACGTTTCCGGGGCAGGTTGGCAGTTCAAATGGTTCGTTTTTAACCTCGCCGACGTGGCCATCGTTGCCGGGGTGGCGGGTCTGCTGTATGAGTCCTTCTTCGGCGGACGTGCCGTAAAAGCGCCCTGATCCCAAGGCAATAGGCCGGGTCAGGTGAGTTTGGTGCCCAATCCGGCGGACACCCGAACAGAAGGGGCAAGTTCCATGATCGCTCGTCGCTCCTCCCGTCAGGCCGCTTTGGCGGCGCTGGTTCTCGGCTTCTCCGTTGCTGCGCTGGCCATGCCGGCGCGCGCCGCCGATGCCGGCGACGACCGGCCGTGGGATTCCAAGATGATCGGCAACCTTCTGGAAGGCCTCGGCCTGCAGTCGCCGAACAAGGATACGATCGTCTACCAGGAGCGCGCGCCGCTGGTCATTCCGCCGTCCACCGATCTGCCGACGCCGGAGAAGTCCGACGCCGCGATCGCCGGCAACCCGGCCTGGCCGAAGGACCCCGACATCGCCCGTAAGCGGGAAGAGGCCAAGCGCGCCCGCGTCGAGGCGATGAAGTCGGCAGACGCCAAGTTCCGTGACGAAAACCGAGTTCTCAACCCGAGCGAGATGACGCCCGGCGTCAGCGCCACCAATCGCATGCCGACCGTCGGCACCGGGAACCGCACCGCCGGCACCTTCAGCGAATCCAATCAGCGGCTGACGCCGTCGCAGCTCGGCTATAACGGCGGCATGTTCGGCAGCCTGTTCGGCGGCAAGAACGACGATGAACAGGCGCGCTTCACCGGCGAGCCGCCGCGCGCGTCGCTGACCGACCCGCCGGTCGGCTATCAGACGCCGTCCGCCGATCAGCCCTACGCCGCCGGCGGCGATCGGGACAAGGCGCCGAAGGCGACCAATTACCTGGAAAGCAAGGGCGGTGACATCCAGCACTGACGCGGACCTCGGCCCGCTGCGCGGGCCGCTCGCCGCATTCGTTGCTTGAGGGCCGCCGCGTTCCAGGACTCTGAGCTGTCGCAAGCGGGGCGACGCCACCTCTAACGCCATAGGGTCTGCTTCGTGGACTTCAGAAAATTCGTCGAACGCGCAGGCGCTGTGACCATGGCGGCTGCGGTTACGCTTTTGCTATGCCCGGCCGGAGCCGGCGCGGCCGAACAATCCGGGCCGAAGATCTCCGACTTCAAACTCGACAACGGTCTCGAACTCGTCGTCATCCCCGATCACCGCGCGCCGGTGATCACGCACATGATCTGGTACAAGGTCGGCGCCGCCGACGAGACGGCCGGCAAGTCGGGGCTCGCGCATTTTCTCGAACATCTGATGTTCAAGGGCACCGCCATGCACCCGGCCGGGCAGTTCTCGTCCGTGGTCGCGCGCATGGGCGGCCAGGAAAACGCTTTCACCTCGAGCGACTACACCGGGTATTACCAGCGCGTGCCGAGCGAGAAGCTCGAGGAAGTGATGGGCTTCGAAGCCGATCGCATGACCGGTCTCGTGCTGACCGACGCGGTGGTGCTGCCTGAGCGCGATGTCATCCTCGAAGAGCGCAATCAGCGCATGGAGAACAACCCGCGCGCCCGCCTCGGCGAGCAGATGGACGCCGCGCTGTTTCTGAATTCGCCCTATGGCCGGCCGGTGATCGGCTGGCGCCACGAGATGGAAGGGCTGACCAAGGACGACGCCATCGGCTTCTATCGCCGCTTCTACGGACCGAACAACGCGGTCGTGGTCGTGGCCGGCGATGTCGACCCGCAGCAGGCGCTGGCCTTCGCCAAGCAGACCTACGGCAAGCTCAAGCCGCACGCCGACATCGCGCCGCGCGCGCGCCCGCTGGAGCCGCCGCCGGCGGCGGTGCGTTCGCTGACATTGGCCGATCCGCGCGTCGAACAGCCGACGCTGCAGCGTTCGTATCTGGTGCCGTCGTTCCACACCGCCAAGCCTGGCGAATCCGAGGCGCTCGAAGTGCTGGCGCATATTCTCGGCGCCGGCTCGAACAGCCGGCTCTATCGCGCGCTGGTCGTCGACAAGCATGTCGCCGTGAGCGCCGGCGCCTATTACGATTCCTCCGCCTACGACATGTCGAAGTTCGGCGTTTACGGTGCGCCGGTCGAAGGCGTGAGCCTCACCGATCTCGAAAGCGCGACCGATGCGGTGATCGCCGAGGTCATCGACAAGGGCGTGACCGCCGACGAGCTCGACCGCTCGAAATCGCGGCTGGTGGCCGACGCCATTTATGCCCAGGACAATCAGGCGACCATGGCGCGCTGGTACGGCCAGGCGCTGATGACCGGCGCCACCGTCGCCGATGTGCAGTCGTGGCCGGATCGCATCCGCGCCGTCACCGCGGCGCAGGTGCAGAACGCAGCGCGGCAGTGGCTCGAAAGGATCCGTTCGGTGACCGGCTATCTGGTCAAGGACACGGGACCTGCCGTCAACAAGGCGGAGCGGACGGCGCCGGCCAAATCCGGCAGCACCGGGGAGAAGCGGTCATGATGCGGCTCCTGGGTTTCATCGGCGGCGCGCTGACGCTCGCGCTCGTTCAGGCCGCGCCGGCTGGCGCGATGACGATCGAGAAGATCGTCAGCCCCAAAGGCATCACCGCCTGGCTGGTGCGTGAGAAGGCCGTGCCGCTGGTTGCGCTGAACTATGCGTTCAAAGGCGGCGCGGCGCAGGATCCGGCCGGCAAGAGCGGCACCGCCAATCTGGTGGCCGACACGCTCGACGAAGGCGCCGGCGACCTCGACAGCAAGGCGTTTCACGACCGGATCGAGCGTCACGCCATCGAGCTGTCGTTCAACGCCTCGCGCGACGAATTCCGCGGTTCGCTGCGTGTGCTCAACGAGCATCGCGACGAGGCCTTCGATCTGCTGCGCAAGGCGTTGACCGAGCCGCGTTTCGAACCGTCCGCGGTCGAGCGCGTGCGCGGCCAGGAACTGGCGGGACTGCGCCGCGAGACCACCAACCCGAACAGCATCGCCGGCCGCATCTGGTGGGAGACCGCGTTCCCCGGCCATCCTTACAGCTTCGAGACCAAGGGTTCGCTCGAGACCGTGCCGGCGATCACGCCGGACGATCTGCGCGACTTCACCAAGCGCGTCTTCGCCCGCAACGGACTGACCGTCTCGATCGTCGGCGACATCGATGAGAAGACCGCCGGCGAGATGATCGACAAGGCCTTCGCCGCGCTGCCGGCGGCGAACGACCTCAAGCCGGTCGCCGACGTCAAGCCGAAGGGCCTCGGCCGGCGCATCGTCGCCGAACTCGACGTGCCGCAGGCCGTGGTGATGTTCGGCGGTCCCGGCCTTGGGCGCCACGATCCGGATTTCATGGCGGCCTATATCGTCAATCACATCCTCGGCGGCGGCTCGTTCTCGTCGCGACTCTACAAGGAAGTGCGCGAGAAGCGCGGCCTTGCCTACGGCGTGTCGGAGAACCTCGCCTGGTTCGACCACACCGCGCTGATCATGGGCGGCACCGCGACCCGCGCCGACCGAACCGCCGAGGCGCTGGCGATCATCGAGACCGAGACCAAGAAGATGGCCGAGGAGGGCCCGACCGCCGACGAACTCGCGGCGGCCAAGGACTATCTCAAGGGCGCCTATGCGCTGTCGCTCGACACCTCGTCGAAGATCGCGGCGCAGCTCACGCAGATCCAGCTCGACAGGCTCGGCATCGACTACATCCAGCGCCGCAGCGCCATGATTGACGCGGTGACGCTCGACGACGCCAAGCGCGTCGCCAAGCGGATCTACGGCAGCGGCATGCTGGTGACGGTCGCCGGCCGGCCGAAGGGGCTGGCCTCGAGCACGCAGTGAAACTTTTGTGGAGCGGACGCGTTAGGCCTCTCGGGTCTTCCCATTAACTCATTTCGGTCATGGCCGGGCATAGCCCGTCGAAGACGGGCCTCAACGCCCCTTTTGTCCCGGCCATCCACGTCTTATTACTTTTGTCCTGTGATGTAAGACGTGGATGCCCGCAACAAGCGTGGGTATGACGCTGGAGAATTCCAACCATGCCTCTGATCCAATCCATCGACAGCGCGCTTCACACCAACATCGGCCAGCACGGCGTCCCGACCGAGGCGCTGGACGCCGCGCTGGCGCGTACCGAGGCCGCGCTCGACTGGCTGCGCGCCCGCCATGCCGATGGCGGCCTGCCGCTGCTGCAACTGCCGGCAACCCACAGCGATCTGCCGGAATTGCGGGATCGCGCTGTCGCGCTTGCCGACCGCGCGACGGACATCGTGCTCTTGGGTACCGGCGGCTCCAGCCTTGGCGGCCAGACCTTGGCGCAACTCGCCGGCTACATGGTGCCGGGCGTCGGCGCGCTGCGCGCCGGACCGCGGCTGCACTTCATGGACAATCTCGATCCGGACTCGTTCGGCTCGCTGCTTAAGCACCTGCCGCTGCAGACCTCGCGTTTCGTCTCGATCTCGAAATCGGGAGGCACCGGCGAGACCTTGATGCAGACGATTGCCGTGCTGTCGGCGCTGCACGAGGCGAGCCTCGGGCCACGCATTCCGGACATTTTCCTCGGCCTGTCCGAACCGGCAAAGCCGGGCAAGAAAAACAGCCTGCGTGAATTGCTCGGTCAATACAAAGTACCGATGCTCGATCATCACACCGGCGTCGGCGGCCGCTTCTCGGTGCTCACCAATGTCGGCCTGTTGCCGGCGGCGATGCTCGGTCTCGACGTCGTGGCGATCCGCGAGGGCGCCTCGCTGGCGCTGAAGCCGGTGCTCGACAAGAGGCCGGCGAAGGAAGTGCCGGCCGCACTCGGCGCCGCGTTGTCGGTGGCGCTGGCCGAGACCAAGAACAAAGGCATCAGCGTCGTCATGGCCTATGCCGACAGGCTGGAGCGCTTCACCCGCTGGTACGTGCAGCTCTGGGCCGAAAGCCTCGGCAAGGACGGCAAGGGCACGACGCCGATCGGCGCGCTCGGCCCGGTCGACCAGCACAGCCAGCTGCAACTGTTCATCGCCGGACCGCGCGACAAGCTGTTCACCGTCATCACCACGGACCGCGCCGGCAAGGGCCCGCGCATGGACAAGAAACTGTCCGAGGTCGCCGGCGAGCCGGGCTTTGGCGGCAAGACGATCGGCGATCTGGTTGGCGCGCAAGGCCGCGCCACCGCGGAGACCTTGGCCAAGAACGGTTGCCCGGTTCGTACCATGCACGTGCCGCAAATCGACGAAGAGAGCATGGGCGAACTGTTGATGCATTTCATGCTCGAGACCATCATCGCCGCGCATCTGTTGGGCGTCGATGCCTTCGACCAGCCGGCGGTGGAAGAGGGCAAGGTGCTCGCCAAGAAATATCTGACGGCGTGACGCCATGCCCGCTTATGTCATCTCCGAAGTGCGCATCCTCGACGAGGATCTGATCCACAATTACCGCGATCGCGCTGCGGCCAGCATCGAGAAATACGGCGGCCGCTATCTGGTGCGCTCCGGAGCCGTGGAGCTGGTCGAGGGCGAGCGCGATCGCGACCGGCAATTCATCATCGTCGAATTTCCCGACATGGCGAAGGCGCGGGAATGGTACCGCTCGCCGGAATACGCTGCGGCGCTGGAATTCCGCTACGCCGCGCTCGACCGGACTTTGGTGTTTGCCGAAGGGGTCGGCGAGGGCTGAGGCTCTGTCATTCCGGGGCGCGCCGGCAGGCGCGAACCCGGAATTCCGGCGCAGCGCCTGCTTTTTTGTACGCGCCTCTGTTTTTAATCGCCTGCAGGGGATATGGATTTCCGGGTTCGCTTGCCGTGCAAGCGCCCCGGAATGACGAAGTCATGCACCGCGTCACGAACTCCATCAGCATCGACGACAGCGAACTCGAGGAAAGCTTCGTGCGGTCCTCGGGACCCGGCGGGCAGAACGTCAACAAGGTGTCGTCGGCGGTGCAGCTTCGCTTCGACGCGCGACGCTCGCCCTCGCTGCCGAACGACGTCGCCATCAGGCTGATGAAGCTGGCGGGCTCGCGGCTGACCAAAGACGGCGTCATCGTTATCGTCGCCCAGGAATACCGCGACCAGTCGCGTAACCGGGCTGAGGCCCGCGAGCGGCTGTTCGAGATGATCCGCCAGGCGGCGGTCAAGCCGACCGTGCGGCGCGAGACCAAGGTGCCGCGATCCGAGAAAAAGAAGCGGGTCGAGGGCAAAAAACGCCGTAGCGAGGTCAAGGCAGGGCGGGGCAAGGCGAGGTGGGATTAGTTCCGCCTCATCCTGAGGAGCCGCCGCAGGCGGCGTCTCGAAGGATGGGGCGGCCATGGTTCGAGACGCCCGCTTCGCGGGCTCCTCACCGTGAGGCAAGTCGGTCCACGGGATAACGGGCATACCCGCCCCCGCCGCCTCGCGGGGGACGCTTTAGGCCACTAGATTGGCCCCGATCCCCGAATCAGGCCTGATTTTCAATGCCCGTCCGCCAGCTCTCCGAAGCCGTCGTCAACCGCATCGCCGCCGGCGAGGTGGTCGAGCGCCCGGCCAGCGTCGTCAAGGAGCTGGTCGAGAACGCGCTCGACGCCGGCGCGCGCCGCATCGACGTGCTGACCGACGGTGGCGGCCGCCGCCTGATCCGCGTCACCGACGACGGCGCCGGCATGACGCGGGACGACCTCGATCTCTGCGTCGAGCGCCATGCCACCTCCAAGCTCGATGGCGACGATCTGCTGGCGATTCACACGCTCGGCTTTCGCGGCGAGGCCTTGCCCTCGATCGGCTCGGTGGCGCGGCTGACCATCACGACGCGGCACGCCAGCGAGCCGCATGCCTGGTGTCTGACGGTCGATGCGGGCGACAAATCCGAGATCAAGCCGGCGGCGCTGAGCCAGGGCACCACCATCGAGGTGCGCGACCTGTTTTATGCGACGCCGGCGCGGTTGAAGTTTTTGAAGACCGACCGCAGCGAAGGCGAAGCGGTGCGCGAGGTGGTGCGGCGGCTGGCGATGAGCCGGCCGGATGTCACCTTCACGCTGGCGGGCGAGGAGCGCGCGCCAGTCACCTGGAGCGCGGCCGGCGAGGAAGAGCCGCTGGTGCGGCTCGGCGACGTGCTCGGCGCCGACTTCCGCGCCAATGCCATCGCCATCGATGCCGAGCGCGACGGCGTGCGTGTGGCAGGCTTTGCCGGGTTGCCGACGCTGTCGCGCGCCAATTCGCTCGGCCAATATCTGTTCGTCAACGGCCGCCCGGTGCGCGACAAGCTGATGGTCGGCGCAGTGCGCGGCGCCTATGCCGATTATCTGCCGCGCGACCGGCATCCGGTTTTGGCCTTGTTCGTCACGCTGCCGACCAGCGAAGTGGACGTCAACGTGCATCCGGCCAAAACCGAAGTGCGCTTCCGTGACTCCGGTCTCGTGCGCGGCCTCATTGTCAGCGCGCTGAAACATGCGCTGGCGCGCGAAGGCCAGCGCGCGGCAACGACCGGCGGCGGCGCCACCATTGCCGCGTTCCGGCCGGTGTCGCGACGTGCTCCCTATGACTGGCGCAATTCGCCGTCACGCCCGACGCCATGGTCGCCGGCGCATGGCAATGTCGCGCTTGGCTTCGAAGACGCGCCGCAGGCGGCGTTCGATGTCGGCGGGCCGTCGGCCGACGCGCGGGTCGAAAGCTTCGCGCCGGCGCCCGATCTCATCGACAGGCCGCTTGGCGCGGCGCGGGCGCAGATCCACGAGACCTACATCGTCACGCAAACGCGTGACGGCCTGGTCATCGTCGATCAGCACGCCGCGCATGAGCGCATCGTCTATGAGCGCATGAAGGCGGCGCTGGAGAAATCCGGCATCGGCCGGCAGATCCTGCTCATTCCCGAGATCGTCGAGCTCGACGAAGCCGATGCAGCGCGGCTTATCGCACGCGCGGAGGATCTGGCGCGCTTCGGCCTCGTGCTCGAAACTTTCGGACCCGGAGCGGTAGCGGTGCGCGAGACGCCTTCGTTATTGGGCGACGTTGACGTGCGCGGCCTCGTCACCGACCTCGCCGAACATATGGCTGAGTGGGACGATTCTCTGCCGCTGGAGCGCCGGCTGCTGCACGTCTCGGCAACCATGGCCTGTCACGGCTCGGTGCGCGCGGGGCGGCGCCTGAAGCCCGACGAGATGAATGCGCTGCTGCGCGAGATGGAATCGACGCCGAATTCCGGCCAGTGCAACCACGGCCGCCCGACCTATGTCGAGCTCAAGCTGGGCGATATCGAGCGGTTGTTCGGCAGGAAGTAACGATCAGACGGCGCGCAGGAAAATCAGCTCGCTGTCGTCATAGGCTCGCCGTTCAAGTTCCTCGAAGCCTTCCGGCGCGGCGAACTTGGCGCTTGTCGCTTCCTCGACCACGACCAGGGCCTCCTTGACCAGCCAGCCGCCGTCGCGCGCCGAGATCAGCGCCTTTTCGGCGAGACCCTTGCCATAGGGCGGATCGAGAAAGACAAGCGTGAACGGCTCGATCGGATGCGCCGGCCCAAGCTTGGTGGCGTCACGGCGGAAGATGCGGCTGGTGCCGCCGAGCCCGAGCGACTCGGTGTTGTTGCGGAGCAAAGCGCGCGACTCGACGCCGTCGTCGACGAACAGTACATAGGCCGCGCCGCGCGACAGCGCTTCAATGCCGAGTGCGCCGGTGCCAGCGAACAGATCGAGCACCCGCGCGCCTTCGACCGGATTGTCGTAGCCATGCGCCAGGATGTTGAACAGCGCCTCTCGCAGGCGGTCTGCGGTTGGCCTCAGCCCTTCGCCCTTGGGGCCCGCGATCGGACGCGAGCGCAAGCGGCCGCCGACCACGCGCATTATTTCGATCTCGGATAGGCGGGTCGCGGACCGCTCTTGCTGCGGTCACGGCGCGGCGGCTTTTTCTTGAAGCGTCCGGTGGCGATCTTGTCGTTGGCGTTGCGGGCATCGGCTTCGGATTGTGGGCCCGATTTCATCCCGCGCTCCGGAGCACGTTGCGGCATACGGCCGTCGCGCCCGGGTACGCGCTTGTCGCGCAGTCCTTTGCCGTCCGGCTTGCGCGGCATCCGCTCGTCATCGCTCATCAGCGGCGCCGAGAAATCCGCGCCGCTCTCATGCACGATCTTCTCGCCAAGTTCGGCGCGCAGCGCCGCCGTCTCGACTTCCTTGACGCTGCCTTCCGGCAGGTCGCCGAGCATGAACGGCCCGTAGGACACGCGGATCAGTCGGTTGACCCGCAGGCCGAGCGACTCCATGACCTTGCGGACTTCGCGGTTCTTGCCTTCCCGAATGGCAAAAGACAGCCAGACGTTGGCGCCCTGCTGGCGCTCGAGCAGCGCTTCGATGGCGCCGTAGTGAATGCCCTCGATGGTGATGCCGTCGCGCAGTTTGTCGAGCGCGGCCTGGTCGACGCGGCCGTTGGCGCGCACGCGGTAGCGGCGCAGCCAGGCGGTCGAAGGCAGTTCGAGCGCGCGGGCGAGCCCGCCGTCGTTGGTCAGCAGCAGCAGACCCTCGGTGTTGATGTCGAGGCGGCCGACGCTGATCAGGCGCGGCAGCTTTTTCGGCAGCGCGCCGAATATGGTCGGGCGGCCCTCCGGGTCGGAATGCGTGGTCACCAGGCCGCGCGGCTTGTTGAAGAGGAACAGCCGGGTGCGCTCGCGGCGCGGCATCGGCTGGCCGTCGATGACAATGCGGTCGGACGGGGTGACGTTGAGGGCCGGCGAGGAGATCGGCTTGCCATTGACCGTCACGCGGCCGGCCTCGATCCAGGCCTCGGCCTCGCGGCGCGAGGCCAGGCCCGCGCGGGCCATGACCTTGGCGATACGCTCGCCGGATTTGTCGTTGCTGCTCTTGTCCGCCATGGTGGCCGCCTGATAGCAGACCCGGGGCCCGTTGTCCCGGGGCCGTCCGGAGCCGGAATGCCGTTGCCGTCGTTCATGCAACTCGCCCTCGAGGAAGCCCGCGCCGCGGCGGACCGCGGCGAGGTGCCGATCGGCTGCGTGATCGTCCGTGACGGCGCCGTGGTGGCGCGCGCCGGTAACCGGACGCTGGCGGACAAGGACCCGACGGCGCATGCCGAGCTCATCGCCATCCGCGTGGCGGCGGCCAGAATCGGCACCGAGCGGCTGACGGACTGCGACCTCTACGTCACGCTGGAGCCGTGCACGATGTGCGCGGCGGCGTCGTCGTTTGCGCGGATCAGGCGGCTGTATTTCGGCGCCACCGACCCGAAGGGCGGGGCGGTGGAAAGCGGCGTGCGCTTCTACGACAACCCCGCCTGCCACCACAGACCGGAGGTCTATGGCGGCATTGGCGAAGGTGAATGTGCTGCGCTATTGCGGGAATTCTTTGCGGCGCGCCGCTGAAGCAGCGCCTGCCGCCGCTCACACCGTGACGTCGAGCTGATGCGCCGAGCCGCTCGAGGGCGCGCGCTGCTGCTCGTCCTGCTGCTGCTGCTCCTGCTGCTGCGCGAGCTGCGCTGCAGCCGTCTGCGCGCTCTGATCGCGAAACGCTTCGTTGCGGCCCTGGGACGTGCCGCTGAACGGCGAAATCGCCTGGATCCCGATACTCGAGTCCGTCATGGCTTGACCTCCGATCGGTCAAACTAGACAGGCGCGTATAAAGGAACCACGGACGAAACCGTTCGGATTCGTATCAAATAAACAACTTATTGTCCGATTGTTTATTCGCCGGCGCCGGCTTGCCGCGCGAAGTCCCAGCCGGTCTCGGCGAGCGGGCGGATCAACTCGGCTCTCGCCGGCGCGAATTCGGACGTCGCGGTGCCGTCGCGGACGCGGCCGATGATGCCCTGCAGGATCGCGGCGATGCGGAAGAAGTTGTAGGCGAGGTAGACGTTGAGATGCGGCCGCGGGTCGAGCCCGGTGCGCGCCACGTAGTCGTCGACGTAATCGGCCATCGACGGGATGCCGAGGGCGCCGAGATCGTGGCCTTGCAGCGTCGCGGTGCCGGCGGCGGTGTCGGTCGGCGGCATGTGCCAGGCCATCAGGTGATAGGTGAAGTCGGCGAGCGGATCGCCGAGCGTCGATAGCTCCCAGTCGAGCACGGCGATGACGCACGGCTCGTCCTTGGCCATGATCAGATTGTCGATGCGGTAATCGCCGTGCACCAGCCGCACCGGGCCGGGTGGCGGCAGATGCTGCGGCAGCCATGCGATCAGCCGCTCCATCGGCTCGATCTTCTCGGTCTCCGAGGCACGATATTGTTTGGACCAGCGATCGACCTGGCGCGCGACATAGTTCTCGCCCTTGCCGAAGTCACCAAGGCCGAGCCCGGCCGGATCGAAGGAATGCAGGCGCGCGATGGTGTCGTTCATCGCGTCGTAGACCGCAGCGCGTTCGGCCGGTTCGGAGCCCGGCATTTGCGGCTCCCAGAACACGCGGCCGTCGGCGAAGCTCATGACGTAGAACGCCGTGCCGGCGATGGCTTCGTCGGCGCAATAGCAGAGCGGTTCGGCGACGGGAAAGCCTTGCGCGAAGAGCGCGCCGATGACGCGATATTCGCGATCCACCGCATGCGCCGACGGCAGCAGTTTGCCCGGCGGCTTGCGCCGCAGCACGTAACGCCGCGCCGGTGTCTCCAGCAGATAGGTCGGATTGGACTGGCCGCCCTTGAACTGCCGCGCCGTCAGCGGACCGGCGAAGCCGTCGATATGGACGGCGAGATAAGCGGCGAGCCGCGCCTCGTCGATGCGCAGCGCCGCCGGGGTTTCCTTGGTGCCGGAGAAGGCTTGCTGGCGGTCAATCGGCATGATGCGTCAGGCCGTGAAGAATGTGAGCAGGGCTTTTGCGGTCTCGTCCGGATTTTCCTCGGCGAGGAAATGACCGGAATCGATGGCGCAGCCTTCGACCTTGGTGGCCCACCGCCGCCAAGTGTCCAGCGGCCCGGAGGTCTCGCCCGGAATCCCGGCATCGCCCCAGATCGCCAGCATCGGGCAATCGATGGTCTTGCCGGCCTGGCGATCGGCATTGTCATGAGCGAGGTCGGTGGTGGCCCCGGCACGATAGTCTTCGCACAGGGCGTGGATGTGCGGCTCGACATAAGCGGCGCGGTAATGCGCCAGCGCTTCGGGCGCGAAGGCGGAAAGATTCCTGGCCTTGGTCCAGCTCGCCAGCGTCCACTCGAGATAGTCGATCGGCATCCGGCCGATCATCTGTTCGGGCAGCGGCGCCGGCTGCGCCAGGAACAGCCAGTGATATGTCTTCATCGCCATCTTCATGTCCATGCCGGCCCACATCTCGGCGGTGGGGATGATGTCGAGCGTGGCGAGCCGTTCGACGCGCGCGGCGTGATCGAGCGCCAGACGATAGGCGACGCGGCCGCCGCGGTCGTGGCCGGCGAGCATGAAGCGCTCATGGCCGAGCGCGATCATCAACTCGACCAGCGCCTTCGCCATCGAACGCTTGTCGTAGGGCGCGTGATCGCGGTTTGCTTCCGGTGCCGACGAGGCGCCGTAGCCGGGCAGGTCGGGAATGACCAGCGTGAAGCGCTCGGCCAGCGCCGGCGCCACGCGGTGCCACATCGCATGCGTCTGCGGATAGCCGTGGACCAGCAGCAGCGGCGGCCCTTTGCCGCCGACGCGTGCAAACAGTCGCGCCGCCGATGTATCGGCGTGGCGCGTCGCAAATTGCGGGAACAGATCGGGCGGCACTGTCATCGGACCTCCGGCTCAGGAGGATCAATTATGCCGAAAAACCAGCCCGATAACAGCGCTGAAGAGTTGGCAAAGCCCGGCAACGTGCCGGGCTTTGCAGCGGTCGGTCGCGGTGGCGGCTTAGTTGCCGCCCTCGAGGTCGCCCGGGTTGCCTTCACGCTGGAGCTGTTGGCGGATGAACGGATCGGGATCGGCGCCGATCACCTTGCCGTCCGACACGACAGTCGTACCGGCCGAAGGACCGTAGGCCGAAGCGAACGGCGAGGACGGTGCATAGTCATAGGACTGCGTCGCTTCCGCGCGATGACGGTTCGAGGCGGCGAGCGCGGGCGACGCAGCGACAACCGCGAGAACACCGGCGATCAAGATCTTCTTCATAGTCGACTCCAAAGCTGTGGTCTGCCCTTGGCCGGGAGTTAGTCAGACCACCGATGAAGTGAAGAGCATGGCGATGCATGCGAGATATGCGTGTGTTTGTTTACGCCGCGATTATTCCGACGTATCCCGGCGATACGCCGTCGTTGCGTGCGTGTTTTCGACGAAAGACGAATCCGCGCGCGTCTTTATTAACGAACTTGTTGTTCGCGCGTGATCGCTTGCCAGCCGATGTCGCGGCGGCAAAAGCCATCCGGCCAATCGATCTTGTCGACGGCGGCATAGGCGCGTGCCTGGGCTTCCGCCACGGTCTTGCCACGCGCACAGACATTGAGCACACGACCGCCATTGGCGACGATCGCGCCATTCTCTTTTTTGGTTCCGGCGTGGAATATCTCGACGCCGTCGAGCTGGGCGGCGGTATCGAGACCGCCGATCACGGTGCCTTTTTTGTAACTGCCTGGATATCCCTTCGCGGCCATGACCACGGTGAGCGCCGCATCGGGGTACCAACGCAGATCGAAATGCTTCAACTGTCCGTCGCGCGCGGCGATCAGCGCCGGTAACAAATCCGACATCATGCGCAGCATGATGACCTGGGTTTCCGGATCGCCGAAGCGGACATTGTATTCGATGAGCTGCGGGCCATCCTTGGTGATCATCAGGCCGGCAAACAGCACGCCCTTGAACGGCGCGCCGGCTTTCTTCAGCGCCTTGACCGTGGGGATGACGATTTCATCCATGACACGCCGGTTCATGTCTTCGGTCATGATCGGCGCCGGCGTATAGGCGCCCATGCCGCCGGTGTTCGGCCCCTTGTCGCCGTCATACACGCGCTTGTGATCCTGAGCGGAAGCGAGCGGCAACGCGGTGTCGCCGTCGCACAGCGCGAAGAACGAGGCTTCCTCGCCGACGAGGCAATCCTCGATGACGATCTCCCAGGCTTTCTCGCCGAGGCCGCCGCCGAACATCATGTCGATTGCGGCTTCCGCTTCTTCGACGCTCGCGGCAACGACCACGCCCTTGCCAGCGGCCAGACCATCGGCCTTGACCACGATCGGCGCGCCCTTGCTGCGGACGTAGTCCTTGGCGAGGTCGGCGCTCTTGAAGCGCTCATAGGCCGCGGTCGGAATGTTGTTGGCCTTGCACAGATCCTTGGTGAAGCCCTTCGAGCCTTCGAGTCGCGCCGCCCATTTGGTCGGGCCGAAGGTCTTGATGCCGGCCGATTCAAGATCGTCGACGATGCCGGCGACCAGCGGCACTTCCGGACCGACGACGACGAAGTCGATCTGGTTGGCCTTGCAGAACGCGATCACGGCTTTGTGGTCCGCGATATCGAGCGCGACGCATTCCGCCTCCTGCGCGATGCCGGCATTGCCGGGGGCGCAATAGAGCTTCGTCGCCAGCGGGCTCGCGGCGATCTTCCAGGCCAGCGCGTGCTCGCGGCCGCCGGAACCGAGAATGAGGATATTCATGACTGCCCCGTCCGAACCGGCTGCTTATTGCGGGAGTGCGGCGAACATAATTCGCTGTCATTCCGGGGCGCGGGACCGTTTCACGGGCGTCCCGGAATGACGAGTTCGTCGTTAGCGGGCGGAACCGCCGGGGACAAGGCCCAGCGGAGGCGGTATCGACAGGACTGTGGACTTAATCGATCGAGCGCTCGAAATGCGGGTGGGCGGTGCGCTCTTCCACGTGATGCACGTAATCCTGGAGGGTTTCGTAGTCGTGCATGCTGCCGATGCCGTGGAAGCGCAGTTCGGTACCGCAGGTCGGGCAGTGGATCCGGTCGCTGTGGACGACGCGCTGGAGGCGCTCGTGGAAGGTGGTGCGGCAGTCCCCGCAGCGGACCCTCACTTTGATGTTTTCGGCCTGATGTTCCAGTGGATTGGTCATGGCATCGCTCCCGGGGGCAGTATCGCCAGCGATTATTGACGAGACCTTATGGGGACGGCGGTCAGCGCGGTATTCCGGCGCAGGGCTGGAGCGCGTATATCGAATGCGATGCCGAGCTCCCGTCCCCCCACCGAAAGCCGCGCCGAGGCGCCTGTGTCCAATCTGATCGAATGGACCGTCTCGGAACTGTCCGCCGCGCTCAAGCGCACGGTGGAGGACGCCTATGGCTTCGTCCGAGTGCGCGGCGAGGTGTCGGGGTTCAAGGGACCGTCGCCGTCCGGGCACTGCTATTTCCGTCTCAAGGACGACCGGGCCGTCATCGAAGGCGTGATCTGGAAGGGCGTCTACGGCCGCATGCGCGTCAAGCCGGAAGAGGGCCTCGACGTCATCGCCACCGGCAAGCTCACGACCTTCCCCGGCTCGTCCAAATATCAGATCGTCATCGACAGCCTCGAGCCGGCCGGCGTCGGCGCGCTGATGAAGCTGCTCGAGGAGCGCAAGAAGAAGCTTGCCGCCGAAGGCCTGTTCGATGAGGCCCGCAAGCAGCTCATCCCGTTCCTGCCCGAGGTGATCGGCGTCGTCACGTCGCCGACCGGCGCCGTGATCCGCGACATTCTGCATCGCCTCGCCGACCGCTTTCCGCGCCATGTGCTGGTGTGGCCGGTGCGCGTGCAGGGCGAACAGTCGGCCGCCGAAGTCGCGGCCGCGATTGATGGCTTCAATGCCTTGCCGGAAGGCGGGCCGATCCCGCGTCCCGAACTGATCATCGTCGCCCGCGGCGGCGGTTCGCTCGAGGACCTGTGGTCGTTCAACGAAGAGATCGTGGTGCGCGCGGCCGCGGCCAGCATGATCCCGCTGATTTCCGCGGTCGGCCACGAGACCGACATCACGCTGATCGACTTCGCTTCCGACCGCCGCGCGCCGACGCCGACCGCGGCGGCGGAGATGGCGGTGCCGGTGCGTTCCGAGCTGCTGCAGACGCTGAACGGCCTGGCGTCACGCAAGCTCGCCTGCTGGCAGCGCGGCATGGAGCGGCTGAAGCGCGAACTGACCATGCTGACGCGGGCGTTGCCGAAGGACATCCTGGCCGATCCGCGGCAACGGCTCGACAGTCTGAGCGAGCGGCTGCCGCGCGCCTTGCGTGCCAACGCCCATGTGCATCACACACAGTACACCCGTGTCGCCACGAGGCTGTCGCCTCCGCTGCTGATCAACACCTTCGAGCGGCGCAAGGAGCGCTACGCCAGCCTCAACCAGCGGCTCAAGGCGAGTTTGCTGGCGAATGCGCAGGCGCACCATGCGCGCATCGAGCGCGCGAGGGAGCGCGTCACCGCCTTTGGCGAGCGCGGCAAGCGCGCCACCGCTGCGCTGCTGAAGCAGCATCACACGCGCATCGAGCGCGCCGAACGGCTGCTGGCCGCGTTCTCCTATCGCGAGGTGCTGAAGCGCGGCTTTGCTCTGGTGCGCGACGAGCACGGCCAGCCGCTGCGCGCGGCGGCGCAGGTGTCTGCCGGGGCGATGCTCGACATCGAGTTCGCCGACGGCCGAGTCGCCGCAACCGCGGAAGGCGGGCCGACCGTGGTGGTGCGGGAGACGGTGGTGACCGAAACCACCGTCGTCGAGGTGACACCGAAGCCGCCGGCCAAACCGAAGAAACCGCGCGACGAGGGCGGCGGCGGGCAGGGCAGTTTGTTCGGCTAGCGGAACGCGACGAAAGGTCGGCGTTTTCCGCCATTTTCGGGGGTTTCACTTGCGCTCCGGAGCGATTATCTTCGGTTTGTCCCTGCGCAATGCCTTCGGAGACCGCCCGTGCTCAACCGTTTCGATCCCAGTCAGCCGTCCGGCGGTGAGGCCGAGGTCAGATATCTCGACGGCGATTTCCGCGTCGTACGGCCCGGCAATTTCGTGCGCTGCGCGGTGACCGGCGCGCCGATCGCGCTCGACGAGCTCAAGTACTGGAGCGTCGATCGCCAGGAGGCCTACGCCACGCCCGAGGCGGTGCTGGAGCGCTATCGCGACGCGCCGCGGCCGTAACTCAGGCCTGTCGAGAATAACTCCGTTCGTCCCCGCAAAAGCCGGGACCAAGAACTCTTCTTTTATCTGGAAGGATGGATTCCCGCTTTCGCGGGAATGAACGGAGTGTGTTGCCGCGATCAGCGTAACGCGCGGGCGACGAGTTCGCGCAGCGCTTCCTTGTCATCCACCACCATCGTTACCGGCAGCACATGCGCCTTGGCCGCGAGCGCGGCGAGCGCCGGATCGCCGGTCATGCGCGCGTGATCCTTCTCGGTGGTGAGAAGCGCCAGCGCATCGTGCTCGGCCGCCATCACCATTTCGGCGGCTTCCTCGGCGTTGAAGCGATGATGATCGGCGAAGGCGCGGCGTTGCGCGATGGCGATGCCGGCCGCCTCGACCGTGGCGAAGAACTTGTCCGGATCGCCGATGCCGGCGAAGGCCAGCACCGGCCGCTGGCGCAGCGCGGTGACGGCCGCGTCGTCCGGCACCAGCCGGCCATGCAGTACCGGCCGCGCTCCGGCGCGCGAGACGACAAGCCGCGCGCTTTCGCCGCCATCGCCGACGACGAGCAGCGCATCGCAGCGCGCCATCTGCGCGGCGAGCGGCGCGCGTAAGGGGCCGGCGGGAAACACCTTGCCATTGCCGATGCCGCGGCGGCCATCGACCACGGCAATGGTCAGCGTCTTGACCAGCGACGGGTTCTGCAGGCCGTCATCCATGACGACGACGCCGGCGCCCATCGCCTTGGCGAAAGCGGCGCCGAGCGCGCGATCGCGCGCCACCACGGTCGGCGCGGCGCGCGCCAGCAGCAGGGCTTCGTCGCCGACCTTTGCGGCGCTGTCCTTGTCGGGATCGACCAGGTGCGGGCCTTGCACCGAGCCGCCATAGCCGCGCGTCAGGCAGAACGGCAGCGCGCCGAGCGCACCGAGCGCACCGAGCACGCCGAGCACGCCCAGCACGGTCGGCGTCTTGCCCGTCCCCCCGAGCGTGAAATTGCCGACGCAGATGACGGGAATGCCGGCGAGCGCGCCGCGCTTCGCCATGCGTTTGGCGGCGATCGATCCGTAAGCCAGCCCCAGCGGCGCCATGAGGCTCGATAGGAGCCCCGGCCGGCGCCACCAGAAGCCCGGCTCACGCATGGTCGCCTCGCTGACGCAGCATGATGAGATGCATCAGATAAGGATCGAGCGATTGCAGCGTGCGCGCAAGGGCGCCGCCGAGCGCATCGACCGTGGTGCGCGCCGCGGTGGCGACGCTGTCGCGCGTCTCGGCGCTCGACAGCATGGCGGCGAAAGCGGCGGTCAGCCGGTCGGCGTTATCGACCGGTTCGGCGCCGTGCGCGGCATCGAGCGCTTCGTAGATGTCGGCGAAATTCCAGACATGCGGGCCGTGCAGGATGGCGGCGCCGAGCTTGGCTGGCTCGATGGGGTTCTGGCCGCCATGCTCGACCAGCGAGCCGCCGACGAACACGGCGAGCGCCAGCCGGTAGATCAGGCCGAGTTCGCCCATCGTATCGGCGACGTAGATATCGGTGTCGGCCGCGATCGGCTCGCGGCGCGAGCGCAACGCCGCCTTGAGTCCGGCGCCATGCGCGAGCTGCATGATCTCCTCGCCGCGCTCAGGATGGCGCGGCGCGATGACGGTGAGCAGCCCGCGGAAATTGCCGCGCAGCCGCTGATGCGCCTCGAGCATCAGCGCGTCCTCGCCGGGGTGCGTCGAGGCGGCGGCGATCATCGGGCGGCCGCCGATGGCGTCGCTGAATGCCTGAAGCTTTGCGGCATCGGCCGGCGGCGCCGGCACGTCGAGCTTGAGATTGCCGGTGGTGACGACGCGCGGTGCGCCGAGTTCGCTGAGCCGCCAGGCATCGGCCGGCGTGCCGGCCAGACACAGGTCGAAACGGCGCAGCAGATTGGCGATCGTGCGCGGCAACCGACGCCAACTGTTGAACGAACTTTCCGACATGCGGCCGTTGATCAAGATCATCGGCACGCTGCGGCGTGACGTCTCGATCATGATGTTCGGCCACAGATCGGATTCGACCAGCAGCGTCAGGTCGGGTTGCCAGCGATCGAGAAAGCGCCGCACGAAGGACGGCGTGTCCAGCGGCACAAACTGATGGATGACGCCAGGCGGCAGCCGTCGCTCTGCCATTTCGCTCGACGTCACGGTGCCGGACGTGACCAGCACATTCACATGCTGCCCGGCGATGCGTTCGATCAGCGGCATGGCGCTAAGCAACTCGCCGACACTGGCGCCATGCAGCCAGACCAGCGGACCGTCCGGCCGTGCGTCCCGCGATTTGCCGTAGCGTTCGCCGAGACGCGCGGCGTTTTCCTTGCCGCGCTTGAGCCGCCGCGCCAGTAGCAGCGGTGTCAGCGGCGTCACCAGCCACGACAGCAGGCGGTAGCCGTGCAGGGTCAGGGTCAGGGTCGCGTCGCTCATGCCGCGGCGTCTCCGCTGGCGGCTTCCGCGATCTTCATCTTGCCGTCGACGATGGCATAGGCGCGGGCGGTCATGTCGTTGAGCGCCGCCTCGACTTCCTGACGCTTGGCTTCGACGGTGGCGCTGTCGGCGTCGCGCGGTACCAGGAAAGGTCCGCAGCCGCAGAACGCGACGCGCGAGAACGGCAGGTTGATGGCGCTCTTGTCCCAATTGTCGAGCTCGATGCGCCGGCTCGAGGCGAGCGCGATCGGATAGATCGGCCGGCCGGAATGCTGCGCCAGTTTGATGACGCCCATGCCGCAGACCCGCGACACTTTCGGCACGTCGGCGGTGAGCGCGACATTGAAGCCCTGCTCGAGCGCATCGAGCATCGCGGAGAACCCGGCGGCGCCGCCCTTACGGTGGAATTCGCCGTTATGCGCGCCGGAGCCGCGGATGGTCTCGATGCCGAGTTTCTCGGCGGCGCGCGCGTTGATCTCGCCATCGCGGTGGCGTGAGATGAGCACCTTGGTGCGATGGCTATCGTGGTTGCGCTTGATGAACGGCGCGAGGAAGTGCTGACCGTGCCAGAAGGCGACGATCGCCGGCATCTCGACTTCCTCGTACATGTGAGGCGGATCGCAAACGAGGTGGCTGGTCTTCCAGACCAGGCGCAAATAGTTCGCAGCCAGCGAGCCGGCGGCGGATTGGAATGCGGCCGATGCGACGATCCGCTTCATCAATGGCATCGGCACTCACTCTTCGTCAGCTTCGTAAAGTGGTTTCGTCGCGACAGCCGTCAGGCCTTTTCCGGCTTATCCGGGTCGAGCAGGCGGTGCATGTGCACGATGAAGTATCGCATCTGCGCGTTATCGACGGTCTGCTGCGCCTTCGACTTCCAGACGGCGTAAGCCGACGCATAGTTCGGATAGACGCCGACCAGGTCAACCTTGTCGAGATCCTTGAATTCCACACCGTCGAGGCTGGTCAATTCGCCGCCGATGACCAGATGGAGCAGTTGCTTGGCAGGTTGCGTCATTATTGTTCCTTCGGGGAAATCCCGGCGGGGACCTAATAGGCTACCGCAGGACCAGGCTGGACCCGTTCTACGCGAATTCGGGCAGGCGGTCCCGCATCAATTCAATGAGGGTACCATGGCGGGCGGGACCGGCGGCGATCAAGGCGCCGTGCGTCGTTTTCGGTTGATTATACCGCAGGCTCTGACCGGCAACATCGGTCAGAATGCCGCCGGCTTCGTGCACCAAAAGATCGGCTGCGGCAAGGTCCCAGTCGTGGCTGCCCGGTGTGGACAACGCGGCCTCGAACGCGCCCTCGGCGACCCGCGTCAGTCGCAGCGCCAGCGAGAAGACCTTGGCCTGGGGCTGCGCCTCCGGTGACACGGCCGCGAGTTGTTCGAGCACGCGCTTGGGTCCGGCGAGTCGCGCGCCGCTCAAGCCGGCACCGGGGCTGACGCTGATGGCCACGCCATTGCGGGTCGCGCCGCGTCCGGCGACGGCAAGAAACATCTCATCGGTCACCGGCGCGAACAGGGCAGCGAGTCGCGGCCGGCCCGCCTCGACCAGCGCGACCGACACCGTCCAGTCGTCCCGGTGCGTGATGTAGGCGCGCGTGCCGTCGATCGGATCGACGATCCAGGTTCGCGTCATCGCGCGCGCGGCCGGATCGTCCTCGGTTTCTTCCGACAGCCAGCCGGCCTCCGGCGCCAAAGCACCGAGCCGCGCCCGCAGGAAATTATTGACGGCGATGTCGCCCTCGCTCACCGGCGAATTGTCATGGCCCTTGGTCCAGCGCTTGAACTCGCCACGCGCCGTTTCGCGGGCGATCTCGCCCGCTTCGCGCATGATCAATTCAAGCGGCTCGCGCAGCGAAAGGACGTCACGTGCCGGCAACGGTCAAACCCTCCAGACGGATCGTCGGTGCGTTGATGCCGTATTTGAACACGAGATCGTTGGCCGGCGTCAGATTTTTGAACATGTCGATGAGGTGGCCGGCGATCGTGACTTCGCTCACGGCATAAGTGCGCTTGCCGTTCTCGATCCAGAAGCCGGACGCGCCGCGGCTGTAATCGCCGGTGACGCCATTGACGCCGCTGCCGATGAGGTCGGTAATGTAGAAACCATCCTTGATGTCGGCGATGAGATCTTCCGGCGACACTTTGCCGGCTTCCATGTGCAGATTGGAGGCCGATGGCGCCGGCGATGACGACACGCCGCGCGAGGCGTGACCGGTTGTGGTGAGGCCGAGTTCGCGCGCGGTGGCGCAATCGAGTATCCAGGTCGTCAGCACTCCGTCGTCGATCAGCGCCAGCTTCTTCCCGGCAACGCCCTCGCCGTCGAATGGATGCGAGCGTAGCCCGCGCTTTCGCAACGGATCGTCGATGATGCGAATGCCGTCGGCAAACAATTTGGCGCCCATCTTGTCGCGCAGGAACGAGGTCTTGCGCGCGATTGACGAACCGTTGATGGCGCCGGCGAGATGCGACACCAGCGAACCGGCGACGCGGGGGTCGAATACGACAGGC
Source organism: Pseudolabrys sp. Root1462 (assembly GCF_001426945.1). Taxonomy (GTDB): domain Bacteria; phylum Pseudomonadota; class Alphaproteobacteria; order Rhizobiales; family Xanthobacteraceae; genus Pseudolabrys. Next base: position 699,532 of record NZ_LMFS01000001.1, read on the forward strand.
ACCTTGCGCGTTGTCACCTTGCGCGGATTGAGACGCGCGATGGCGCGCTCGCCGGCGCTGCGGCCGATCGATTGCGGATTATCGAGATCCGACGCGTGGCGCGTCGAGGAATAATCATAGTCGCGCTCCATGCCCGTGCCCTCGCCGGCGATAGCCATTGCCGAGACGCTGTGGCTGGAGCCGAGATAGGCGCCGCGAAAGCCGTGGCTGGTGACCAGCACCATGCCGCCGATGCCGGCGGACGCCGAAGCGCCGCCCGACTTGGCGACGCCCTTCACGGCAAGCGCGGCTTCTTCGGCCTGGCGCGCCATGGCCTCGAGCTGGGCGACGGTCGGCAGGTTGCAGTCGATCAGATCGAGATCCGGAAACTCATGCGTGAGCTGCGCCGGATCGGCGAGCCCCGCGAACTTGTCCTCCGGAGCGACGCGCGCCATGGCGACGGCGCGCTCGGCAAGAACCTGGAAACCATCGCTGGCGGTGTCGTTGGTCGAGACCACCGCCTGACGTTTGCCGATGAGCACGCGCAGACCGAGATCGTCACCCTCCGAGCTCTCGCTCTCCTCGACCTGACCGTCACGCACTTCGATCGACTGCGACAGGCCGCGCACCGCGACGGCATCGGCGGCATCGGCGCCGGCCGCGATTGCGGCCTTCACCAGGCGCTCGGCGCGATCGGTGAGGGTGGACTGGTCGAACAGCGACTGAACGGGTGCGAGCATGGGTTCACTTTCGTAGGGCGTTGTCATTCCGGGGCGCGACCGTGGCAGGCGAACCCGGAATCCCGAAACAACCTCGTTTGTATCCGGATTCCGGGGCCAGCGCTAAAGCGCCCGCCCGGGAACGATGGACAGGCTTCAGATGGCGCTTGCGCCGGTCCGGTGCAACTCTATTGGCTCGATTTGTGCCGCCCACATCAACACCTCGTCAATCATGGTCGGCAACGCGGCGTCAAGCATGAGCCGCAATCCCCAGAGTGCTAACGCCGATTAACCGCGAAATTTAAGGGGTTTCGGACGTTCGTGCGGCAAAGTGGGCCTCAAGCGATACGGGCAATAAGCCCGACGCTGGGAGAGTTTGAGGCGTCAAATATGCGAAGTGGCGGGGGTCCCGCCGGGTCGAGCCGTCAGGAGCGGCTCGACCCGTTCGCCCTACCGGTGACGTTCGCGACAAGCGACGGCACGGCTGGGGTGCGGGTAGTCGAGATTTATCCTGAGCGCGTGGTCGTGCGGCGATCGCTGTCCGGTATGGTGATGGCTCTCAACATGCCGATCGCGGCCTATGAAGGGGTCGCGCTCAAACTGATCCGTGGCCCGCATGGCGGCGACGGAACAGCCGAAATCACGCTCGAGCACAAGGATCCCGGGCTGACGGTCGTGCTCTATGCGTCCGAGCACGGCGGTGGGGTCATGACCGAGTGGCAGAACTGGAGCGACGTGCTCGGCCTGCCGATGCTGGTCAACGACAACAAGGATGGCTGGCGCCGGATCGGCGAGGTGAGGGCGACGAAGGTGCGTCCGCGCCGCCGCCGTCACAGCGGGCTCAAGCGCCGCCGGCCGCTCTTTCTCGCGCGGCGCAAGGCAGGTTCCGCGCCGCACGCGATGGCGGTATATCGCGGAGAACACGAGATCATCGCAAGGAATTAGATAGCGTCTCCCGGGCGAGCGTCAGCGAGACCCGGGCCCTATAGCCACCGCGCCATCGACAGCAAAATGGATATGAGTCCCTGCGTCTTCGCGGGGACGGCAGTGGGAGTTATTTGCACTTCCTGAGCTTCACCAAACCGCCGCGCTGCTGGTTCATGTCGACGCGGTCGGCGTCGATGAGCTTGAGAGTGTAGCTCGTGTGCGCGTTGCTGATCTGCCCGGTGGTGAAGACATCAACGACGCTGAACTCGGTCGTGCCGTTCGGCCTCACGGTGCGGTTCCGGTAGGTCGGCACGCCGCTGCCGGTATCGGTGCGCTGATTGCCGTTGAACGTGATGACGCGCAGTTGGGCGCAGTCGACCGGGCCAGGTGCGGACGAGGTGCTGACGCCCCAGCGGCCGGAAATCGGGTAATTGTCGGCAAAGGCCGGCGTGGCCGCCAGAACGAAAGCGGCGAGGGCAGCGACGCGTCTGAATGATCCGGCCATGCGCCTGTCTAACACGACGACGGCGCCGGTGGTTTCAAAAAAACCCGGCGCGCTATGATTAACGAACCTTGTACGCCCTCAGGAACGTGCGCACGGCAATGCCGACGACATAGGCGATGCGCTCGTCCGTCGGCGGTGGGCCGAAGTTGAACAGCATCGGCTTTAGCATGGTGGCGTGGCAGGTCTCGATGAATTGCGCCGCCGCGATCTCATGGTCGTCGATGGCGAGGACGCCAGCTTCGGTCTGCGCCTTGAGATAGGCGGCAAGACTGGCAACGCCGCGGGCCGGGCCGGACTCATACAGCTTGCGCCCGACTTCCGGCATGCGCTCGGCGACTGCAATCACGGTGCGCCATGACGACAGGCGCTGCGGATTGCCGAGCGCCTTGACGAAGGCCTTGCCGCGGCGGAGCAGCACGGCCTCGACGTCGTGGTCGTCGTGGTCGAAGTCGAACACGCCGTCGAGCTGCATGATGCACTCGCCGCGCACCATGCCGTCGAACAGGTCGTCCTTGTCCTTGAAGTAGACGTAGAGCGTGCCCTTGGAGACGCCGGCCGCCTTGGCGATGTCCATCATGCTGGCGGCATCGAAGCCGCGCTCCAGGAAGACCTGGCGGGCACCATCGAGAATCTGGCGCCTCTTGGCGCTGTCATCAGCGTTGTCGCTTGGACGGTCCAGCAGGCTGGTGGCCTGAAATTCACTCATCACCGTACTCCCCGAGACGAATTCTATCGTCACGTCAGTCGTTTGCTGGGTTCCGGGCGGGTTGTCCCCCGACGAATCCGCTCGTTGCCCACAGAATTTTATATGGCGCAATCCATCGAAAGAATCAATGACCGAACCGTTCGGTCAATCTTGACAGGTGACGGATACCGGCGTATTTCCGACGTTGACCGAACGGTTCGGTCATTTGGAGCCATTCTATGTTGCAGCGCGCCAAGAACTCCGACGGGTCCCGGCTCAGCGTCGTGACCCCGGACCAGGCCGCCCCGGCCATGCCGGCGGGCGACGCCGCGGGGCACGCGGCTACCGCCAAGGAAAGCGGCAAGGAAAGCGGCAAGGAGGACGGCAAGCCAGGGCAGCCTGCAGCCAAAGGCGGCCTCGGCGCGGTGGTCAAGGCGAACCGCAAGCGCGTGCTCATGGGCGTCGGCGCCGTCGTCGCCGTCGCGGCGCTCTGGACCGGCTACAATTACGTGGCCATCGGCCGCTATCTGGTTTCGACCGACGATGCCTATGTGCGGGCCGATGCGACCACGCTCGCCGCCAAGGTTTCCGGTTACGTCTCGTCGATCGCGGTCGACGACAATGCCTACGTGCACGCCGGCGACGTGATCGCCCGCATCGACAACGGCGACTACCGTCTCGCGGTCGATGCCGCGCGCGACAAGGTTGCCACGCAGGATGCCACGGTCGAACGCATCGGCCGGCAGATCGACGCGCAGCAGGCGCTTGTCACGCAGGCGCAGGCGCAGTTGGTATCGGCGGAGGCGCAAGCCAAGCGCGCCGAACTCGAACTCGCGCGCCAGCAGAAGCTTGCCGGCAATGCCTTCGCCAGCCAGCAGACCCTGGAGCAGGCCGAGTCGAATCGGGATCAGACCGTTGCCGCCGTCGCGGCCGGTAAGGCGCAGGTCCTGGCCGCTCTCGCCAATGTTGATGTGCTCAAGGCGCAGCAGCTCGAGGCTTCGCGCACGCTCAACGAACTCAAGACCGCGCAGGCCAAGGCCGAACGCGACCTGAGCTTCACCGAAATTCGCGCGCCGATCGACGGCGTCATCGGCAACCGCGCCGCCAAGATTGGCGACTTCATGCAGACCGGCCAGCGCTTCGCCAGCCTGGTGCCGCTCGACGATGTCTATATCGACGCCAACTTCAAGGAGACGCAACTGACGCGTCTGCGCCCGGGCCAGCCGGTCGAAGTCAGCGTCGATGCGCTGCCTGAACACGATATCAGGGGCCAGGTGGAAAGCATGTCGCCGGCCTCGGGCTCGGTGTTCTCGCTGCTGCCGCCCGACAACGCCACCGGCAACTTCACCAAGATCGTTCAGCGCATTCCCGTGCGCATCAAGGTGCCGGCCGACGTCGCCAACCGCAAGCTGCTGCGTCCCGGCATGTCGGTGGTGGTGAGCGTCAATACCAAGTCGGCCTCGAATTCGTCCGTCGCGGACGGTGGCTCCTGGTTCGCGGCGCAAGCCGCGACGGCCGCTACCCGGTCCGCACAGATCGACCAGTCTCTCCGGCGGTAAGCGAAGCGTATCATGAGTACGCTTACCGCCAACGACGCGCTTCCGGTCGCCGCCCGTTCCCCGACAGGCGGTGCCGGAAGCGCGGAATCTCTCGCCGCCCGCAGGCGGCTGCTGGGCTTCGTCGTGATGTGCTTCGGCATGTTCATGGCGATCCTCGACATCCAGATCGTCTCGGCATCGCTGAGCGAAATCCAGGCCGGCCTGTCGGCGTCCGCCGACGAAATCCCGTGGGTGCAGACCTCGTATCTGATCGCGGAAGTGATCGCGATCCCGCTCTCGGGCTATCTGTCGCGCGCGCTCGGCACCCGCGTGCTGTTCACGGTTGCCGCCGCCGGCTTCACTTTGGCCAGCGTGATGTGCGGCCTGTCGTCCTCGATCAACAGCATGATCCTGTGGCGCGCGCTTCAAGGTTTCATCGGTGGCGGAATGATCCCCACCGTTTTTGCTGCCGCCTACATCATCTTCCCCGGTCCCCGGCAGAAGATGGTGGCTCCGGTGGTCGGGCTGATCGCAACCCTTGCCCCCACGATCGGCCCGACCGTCGGAGGTTACGTCACCGAAGCGATGTCGTGGCACTGGCTGTTCTTCATCAACATCGTGCCCGGCATCGCCGTGTCGCTGCTGGCCTGGATGCTGATCGACATCGACAAGCCGGATTACTCGTTGCTCAACCGCTTCGACTGGTGGGGCCTCCTTTCGATGGCCGGCTTCCTCGGCGCTGCCGAATATGTGCTAGAGGAGGGGCCGCGCAAGGGATGGTTCGACGAGGACGCCATCCTGATGCTGGCGGTGCTGTCGGTCGGCTGTGCCATTGCCTTCTTCGCGCGATCGCTGATGGCGAAGAACCCGATCGTCGATCTGCGTGCCTTCACCAATCGAAACTTCGCAGTCGGCAGCCTGTTCTCGTTCGTACTCGGCATCGGCCTTTACGGCCTGACCTATCTCTATCCGGTCTATCTGGCGCAGGTGCGCGGCTATAACGCGCTGATGATCGGCGAGACCATGTTTGTCTCCGGCGTCGCCATGTTCATGACCGCGCCGGTGGTCGGCCAGCTCACCCAGCGCGTCGATCCGCGCTACATCCTGATCACCGGCTTCCTGCTGTTTGCCATCGGCACCTGGCAGATGACCGGCCTGACCAAGGACTGGGACTTCTACGAACTGCTGTGGCCGCAGATTTTCCGCGGCGTCGGCCTGATGGCGGCGATGGTGCCGGTGACCAACACTGCGCTCGGCACGCTCGACCCGGCGCGGCTCAAGAACGCGTCGGGCCTGTTCAACCTGACGCGCAATCTCGGCGGCGCCATCGGGCTTGCCGTCATCAACACGCTGCTCAACGACCGCATGGACCTGCACCTCGTGCGCCTGCACGAAGCAGTCAACGGCGCCAGCGTTGCGGCGACCGAGACGCTCGATCAGTTGACGCAGAAATTCGGCGGCTCGGACGGTGCGCTGCAGGCACTCAAGCAGGTGTCGATGATGGTGCGCCAACAGGCGCTGGTGATGAGCTTCGCCGACGTGTTCTGGATGCTCACCGTCATGTTCGTGATGCTGGCGGCGATGGGCATCTTCATGCGCAAACCGCAGGCGGCCGGCGGTGGCGGCGGCGGGCATTAGCGATTAATCGACTGGCTGCTACGTGGCGCAGGTCTTCCGCGACCCACGTAGCAGGTGAGAAGCCAGTGCAGTTCGGCCGTTTGTGGCACCTGCTCAAGCTGAAGCAGGTCTCTGGTCTTCGGTCCGCGGAGGTACATCCGTCCTGGCGCAAATTGAGAGATGGAACAAAGCTCCCGGTCCACCCGTTCACAGCGCACATGGCCTCACGCCAATTGACCTGTTTGCGCGATTTCGTTGTTTGTTAGTTTATTGTTAGCCGCTTCATATTGCCGATCCTTTCTCCGAATTGCTCGTAATTACACATTTAGCGAGACCGCCGCACGGCTAATCCGTGTGATGACTCAACGGGCTATGACGAGCCGCGCATTCGATTCGAAGACTAGTCGCGAGGCCTGAGGCGACTGCTCGGCAAGCGATGCGTGCTCGACGGACAATCGTACCGCAACTGACAATAGTCGTCATGCAGCCCCACCTAATGTGGATGGCCTGCTGCAAGGGGTTACAGTGTGAACGTTAAAACAACCGCTGACGTGGCTTGGCGCGTCGTCCCGGCCGAAGGAAGCCTGACACGCGGGCAGACTTCTCCGGTCGGCCGTCTCGCGCCGATTGGTTTGGCGATTGTTCTCGTCTTGTTGCTCGCCTTTGCCCTGCTGTCCGCGCTTTTGACTTATCAGGTAGGTTCGGCCGCGAAACAGGCCAGCAGCCTGAGCGACATATTCAATGGTGCCCGCTACGACGTCGGCGCCGAAGAATCGCTGGAGCGCAAGTATCGGCTGGAGCCGAGTCCCGAAGTCCGCGGCCGGCACGCCACGGCTGCCTCTTCATTGGTCTCGGCGCTCGGCCAAGCGCACGACCTTGGCGATGCTGCCGACCGCGCGCTGGTAGACTCGGTCCTTACTACTCACCGGCAATATTTGTCGGCAATCGAGCACATGTTTGCCGCGGTTGATGCCGGCAACATCGAGCTCGCAACCAAAATCGATGGCGAAGAGGTTGATCCCTCATTCGCCGATATCGAGACCCGGATTGACGGCGCTGCGAACACTCACCGCGCGCTGGCCGAGAATAATCTCAACAAGCTCGCGACTGTTCAGGCAAGCGTTCTCATTGCCACCCCGATCGTGTTCATTGTCGGTCTTGGCTTGTTGGTTCTGTTTTGGCGGGCGCTGCAGGCCTACAGGAAACAGGCTATTCTCGCCATGACGAACGAAACCGCGGCCATTGCACGCCGCGAGAGGCGCTTTCGTGCCCTGGTTCACAGCTCTTCCGACGTCGTAATGATCTGCGCCGCCGATGGCATAATCACCTACGAAGGGCCGACGGCCCAAAGTGCATGGGGTTATGCCGTTGGTGCGCTTCTCGACACTCCGATCGCGGAACTGGTCCATCCAGACGACCATGCCGCTTGGCGGGATTTCTTCGGACAACTGTGTGGCTCGCCGGGGGCGACAAGAAGCGCGGAGCTTCGCCTCCGAAATGCCGGCGGGGTCTGGGCCGAGAGCGAAGTCACGCTGACGAATATGTTGGCCGATCCGGCCGTGCTGGGGCTGGTCGCCACGGCCCGCGACGTTACCGAACGCAAGGCGTTCGAAACGCAGCTTACCCGACAGGCACTTTATGATTCGCTGACGCTGCTGCCGAACCGAGTGCTGCTGCGCGACCGCATTGAGCAGACTCTTTCCCGTGCCAGTCGACTAAAAACGAAAATTGGCGTGCTCTTCCTGGATCTGGATAATTTCAAAGCCATAAATGACAGCCTGGGCCATCGAGTTGGCGATGAACTGCTTACCCAGGCCGCAACGCGCCTGCGCTCCTGCGTTCGGGAGGAGAGCACTGTGGCCCGGTTAGGGGGCGATGAGTTTGTTATTCTTCTGGAACACGTCTCAAGCGAAGTTGACGCGGTTCTTGTGGCCGAACGTGTCGAAAAGCAATTCAGTAAGCCATTCAAGCTGGCGGGCCGTGAATTCGTCGTTACGACAAGCATCGGAATCGCGCTCAGTGACGCAGGTCACGATGCCGAGAAAATAATGCGCGACGCAGACATCGCCATGTATTCGGCAAAAGGTCGCGGCAAAGCGCAACATATCGTGTTCAACGCCAGTATGCAGACCGATACCCTGGCGCGACTGGTGTTGGAGAATGACCTTCGCCATGCGATCGAGCGGCATGAACTGCGTCTGCACTATCAACCCATCGTTCGACTCGACACTGGAGAGGTCACGGAGGTCGAAGCGCTGTTGCGCTGGGAGCATCCAACCCGCGGCCTGCTCGCGCCAATGGTTTTCATTCCGCTCGCCGAGGAGACCGGCTTGATCGTCACGATCGGCGGCTGGGTGCTGAACGAGGCCTGCCGTCAGGTGGCGGCCTGGCAGGCCGACTTTCCGCGTGATCCGCCGTTGACGGTCAGCGTCAACCTTTCGCCGCGCCAGTTCCAGCAACCCAATCTGGTCCAGCAGGTCGGGCAGACGCTACGGGAAACCGGCCTTGATGCGCGCAGCCTCAAGCTTGAGATTACCGAAGGCACAATTATGCGCGATGTGGAGACGACCGCCGCCGCACTTTCAGGCCTTAAGGCCTTGGGAGTTCAATTGGCGGTCGATGACTTCGGCACAGGTTACTCTTCGCTGTCCTATCTCAGCCGGCTACCGCTCGATATCTTGAAGATCGATCGCTCATTCGTCAAAGGGATCGATCGCGGCGGCGAAGACACGGCCATTGTTCGTGCCATCATTTCGATGGCCAAATCGCTGCACCTGTCCGTTACCGGCGAGGGCATCGAAACCGCCGAACAGGCGGCATTGCTGCGGAAATGGGCCTGCGATCTCGGACAGGGCTTCTATTATTCACGACCACTCGAGGCGGCAAGTCTCGAAGCTTTGCTGGGAAAAATCGTTCTGCCGCGCGACCAGGAAGAAGTCGCATAACTATCGCCGGCAGTTCGGGATGCGATGCTCCGGCGCGACCGATCATTTACAATGCTGGCAGCGGACGTCGTCGATGAATTGACGTGCGGTCGCGTCATCCTGCCACCAGGAAATATTGCGATAATTTAATGTTCGGCCGCGTAAATGCGGCGAAGCCGTCTCCCAATTTCGTCAAATTTATGCGAGAGACGAGCATCGTTGCCACGGCGTTCGTCGTGGCTTTCACATGGGGGCGACGTCATCGAGTGCACGGCCTTGTTAAGGCCGGGCTCTGGGATCGCTCGCCATGAATTACCGATTGCTTGCCATCGCTGCGGCGCTGTGCACCTTCGCCGCGCCTGCACTTGCCGCCGACACCCATGACGTCAAGGGTCTCTATCTGCTGAGCGACTATCCGGCTGTCACGGTACAGCCGGGCGCGACGTCTACCATCAATATCAAGGTGCATAATTACGATATGGCGCCGGAGCGTTTGGCGCTGTCCGTCAACGGCGTGCCGAAGGGCTGGACCGCGACGCTGCTCGGCGGCGGTCAGCCGATCGCCGCGGCAATGCCGGCGGCGGACGACACGACTTCGATCGATCTCAGGCTCGACGTGCCGAAGGACGCGCAGATCGGCACGCAGACGATTACAGTGAACGCCGACGGTCCGACCTCGCATATCGCGCTGCCGGTCGCGGTGTCGCTCGCTAAGGAATTGCCGGCCAAACTGTCGCTGTCGTCGCAACTGCCGGAGTTGCGCGGCAATGCGCATTCGAGCTTCGAATATACCTTCACAATCAAGAACGACAGCGGCAAGAAGCTGCTGGTCAGCCTCGCGGCACAGGCGCCAAACAATTTCGACACCTCGTTCACCGAAGCCTATGGCACGCAGCAACTGACTGCGATCCCGGTCGATGCCGGCAAGACCAAGGACGTCAAACTCAAGGTCACGCCGCCCGACACCGTCGATGCCGGGCATTATCCGGTCAAAGTGAGTGTTGTCGCCGACGACGCCAAGGCGGCTTCCGAGGTCGCGCTCGACATCACCGGCCAGCCGAAGCTCTCGCTGTCCGGACGCGACGGCCTGCTCAGCGCCACCGCGACGGCCGGCAAGGAAGCGTCGATCCCGGTCGTGATCAGCAACACCGGCACGGCGCCGGCGGAAAACGTCAAGCTGTCCGGCAATGCGCCGAGCGGCTGGAAGGTGAGCTTCGAGCCGAAAAGCATCGAGCGCATCGCACCGAACCAGCATGCGCAGGTGCAGGCGCTGATCACGCCGCCGGCCAAGGCGATCGCCGGCGACTATGCTGCGGTGCTCAACGCCTCCGCCCATAGCGAGACCGGCAGCGCCAATTTCCGCGTCGCCGTTACCACCTCGACGATGTGGGGCATCGCCGGGGCCGGCCTGATCGGTGCAGCACTGCTGATCATGGTTGGCGCGGTTGCTCGTTTCGGACGACGCTAATGGACGCGGTCGTCATGCCCCGCGCCGGATCGGCCGTTTCGGCCGGGCCGGCGCAGACGGTGATCGCGGTGAACGGGCTCACCAAGCGCTACGACACGACCACGGCGGTCGACGGCATCACTTTCAACGTCGATGCCGGAGAGATCTTCGGTCTGCTCGGGCCGAACGGCGCCGGCAAGACCACGACCATCCTCATGCTGCTCGGCCTGAGCGACATCAGCGCCGGCACGGCGCGCGTCTTCGGCCACGATCCGATGCGCGAGCCGCTGCAGGTGAAACGGCTGATCGGCTATCTGCCGGACACGGTCGGCTTCTACGACAACATCAGCGCCGCCGATAACTTGCATTACACCGCGCGGCTGATCGGCATTGCGAAGGCCGAGCGTGCCGGCAAGATCGCCGCTGCGCTTGAGCGCGTCGGCCTCAAGGATGTCGCCAACAAGAAGGTCGGCGCCTTCTCCCGCGGCATGCGGCAGCGGCTCGGACTCGCCGAGATCGTGATGAAGGAGGCGCGCATCGCTATCCTCGACGAGCCGACCAACGGGCTCGACCCGCAGGCCAGCCTCGAACTGCTCGATCTGATCCGCTCCTTCAAGGCTCAGGGCATGACGGTGCTGCTGTCGTCGCATCTGCTCGACCGCGTGCAGAGCATCTGCGATCGCGTGGCGCTGTTCAACGCCGGCCGTATCGCGCTGATGGGCACGGTCGGTGAGCTCGGCGCTCAGGTGCTCGGCGGCGGCTTTGCCGTCGAGGTCGAAGCCGACGGCGGCGATCATCTGGCGAGGCGTCTGGCGGCTTTGCCCGGTGTGCGCCAGGTGACCGAGCCGGCGCCCGGCCGCTTCCGCATGATCTGCGACCGCGACCTGCGCGCCGAAGCCGCCGCTGAAGTGGTGGCGGGGAAGGGGCGGCTGACGCAACTGTCGCTCGACCGGCCGAGCCTGGAGACGATCTATACGCGCTACTTCCAGAGCCACGACAATCCCCGGGAGGTGCCGCATGCGGCGTGAAGGTTCGGCCCTGCGCGGCCTCGGCGTCGTGACGCTCAAGGAGTTGTCCGACCACATGACCAGCGCGCGAATGCGCGTGCTGGAATGGCTGGTGGTGCTGGTGGCGCTGGCGGCGGTCTATGCCGCGATCACCCAGGTGCGCGACGTGACGGCGGAAGATCCGTTCCTGTTCCTGCGCCTGTTCACGACGGCGCGCGAACCGTTGCCGTCGTTCACCGCCTTCCTCGGCTTTCTGGTGCCGCTGATGGCGATCGGCCTCGGCTTCGATGCGGTGAATGGCGAGCACTCGCGCCGCACGCTGTCGCGTATCCTGTCGCAGCCGATCTATCGCGACGCGTTGCTGTTCGGCAAATTCCTCGCCGGGCTGGCGACCTTGTCGGTGAGCCTGATCGTGCTGTGGCTGATCACCATCGGCCTCGGGTTGATCATGCTCGGCGTGCCGCCGGGCGCCGAGGAGATGGCGCGCGCCTTCATCTTCCTGCTGGTGACGATCGCCTACGCCGGCGTGTGGCTGGCGCTCGCCATGCTGGCCTCGATACTGTTCCGCTCCGCGGCGACGGCAGCCTTGGTGACGCTCGGCTTCTGGCTGTTCATCACGCTGATCTGGCCGGCGCTGTCGCCGGCGATCGTCACGGCGTTCGTGCCGAGCAATGACGAAGCAACCTTGGTGATCGCCGCACAGTCGCTGGCGCGGCTGTCACCATCGACGCTGTACGGCGAGGCGGTGATGGCGATACTGCATCCGGCGACGCGAACGCTCGGTCCGGTTTACGTCAGCCAATTGGAGGGCGCGGTGATGGGTTCGCCCTTGTCGCTGTGGAGCAGCGTCATGGTGGCCTGGCCGCAGATTGTCGGCCTGATCGCCGCGAGCATCCTCCTGTTCGTCGGCGGCTATGTCGCGTTCCAGCGGCAGGAGGTGAGGGCGTAACCTTCGGCGCCGCCATCGAAAGAGAACGGCCCGCGAAATCGCGGGCCGTTTCGTTTATTTGGCCTTCCCGTATCCGCCCGCGGTCGGCGTCTGGATGATCACCGCTTCGCCGGCGTCGATGGTGGTGTCGTCGCAGCCTTTGAGCCGCTCCATCGTCCCGTCCTTGCGGCGCGCCCAGTTCTCGCCGACCTGACCGGCCTCGCCGCCGGCCAAGCCGGGTGGCGGGACGCGGCGATGGCCGGAGAGGATGGTGCATTCCATCTTCTCGAGGAAGCGGATGGTGCGGCGGATGCCGTCCCCGGCGTGATACTGGCCCTTACCGCCGGAGTTCTTGCGGATGTGGAAGTCCTCGAGCAGGACCGGATATCTGAACTCGAGAATTTCCGGATCGGTCAGCCGCGTATTGGTCATGTGCGTGTGCACGGCGTCGGTGCCGTTGAAGCCGGGGCCGGCCGGCGAGCCAGAGCAGATCGTCTCGTAGTACTGATACTTGGCGTTGCCGAAGTTGAGGTTGTTCATCGTGCCTTGCGCCGCCGACAGCGCGCCGAGCGCGAGGAACAAGGTGTTGGTCACCGCCTGTGAGACCTCGACATTGCCGGCGACGACCGCGGCCGGATATTCCGGTGTCAGCATCGTCTGCTTCGGAATGACGATGTTGATCGGCCGCAGGCAGCCGGCATTCATCGGGATGTCGTCATCGACCATGACGCGGAACACGTAGAGCACGGCCGCGCGCGTCACCGGCTCCGGCGCGTTGAAGTTGGTCGGCTGCTGCGCCGAGGTGCCGGTGAAATCGACGGTGGCCTCGCGCTTCTTCTTGTCCACCGTGATCTTGACCTTGATCGCGGTGCCCTGGTCCATCTCGTAGCTGTATTCGGAATCGTGCAGGCGATCGATGACGCGACGCACGCTCTCGGCGGCATTGTCCTGCACGTGCTGCATGTAGGCCTTGACCACCGGCAGCGTGAACTGCGTCACCATCTTGCGCAGTTCGGCGACGCCCTTCTCGTTGGCGGCAATCTGCGCCTTCATGTCGTTGATGTTCTGGATCGGATTGCGCGCCGGATACTTCGCGCCGGTGAGCGCCGCCATCAGCTCCTTCTCGCGGAACTTGCCGCGATCGACCAGCTTGAAGTTGTCCATGTAGACGCCTTCCTGCTCGATCGTGGTCGCGTTCGGCGACATCGAGCCAGGCGAGATGCCGCCGACATCGGCGTGATGGCCGCGCGAGGCGACCCAGAACAGGATGTTCTTCTTCTTGTCGTCGAACACCGGCGTGCAGACGGTGATATCCGGCAAATGCGTGCCGCCGTTATAGGGCGCGTTGATGGCGTAGACGTCGCCGGGCGCGATCTTGCCCTTGTTGTCGCGGATGACGGTCTCGACCGAGCGGTCCATCGAGCCCAAATGCACCGGCATATGCGGCGCGTTGGCGACCAGCGTGCCGTCGGCTGCGAACACCGCGCAGGAGAAGTCGAGCCGCTCCTTGATGTTCACCGAATAGGCGGTGTTCTGCAGCGACACGCCCATCTGCTCGGCGATCGACATGAACAGGTTGTTGAAGACCTCGAGCATGATCGGGTCGGCATGGGTGCCGATCGCGGCGACGCGCTTCAGTTTCTTGATGCGCGCGAGCACGAGGTGGTTCTTCGCCGTCAGTTCGGCCTGCCAGCCGGGCTCGACGACAATGGTCTGGTGCGGCTCGATGATGATCGCCGCGCCCTTGACCTTGGCGCCGATCTTCAACTGGTCGCGGGTATAGACATTGGCCTGGTGCCATTCGCCTTGCGAGAAGAACCGCGTCTTCTTCGCCGGCTTCGGCAGCGCCGCCGCCGAGCGCCGCGCCGCTTTCTCGTTGAACTTGGCGCCGCCGCCGACGGCTTCGACCGAAACGGCTTCGATCACCATCTCCTTGTTGCGGTCGATGAAGCCGAAGCGCGCCTTGTGTGCCTTCTCGAACGCGCGCTGCATGGCGGGCAGGGTACCAGCCGTCACCACCAGCGCGGTGTCGGTGCCGGCGTAGCGGATATGCGCACGCACGATCAGCTTTGCCTTGGCGACGCCCTGGCCGGCGACTTCGGCCATGGCTTCCTTGCCGAGGCGCTTGGCCGTGCGCCCCAGCGCCGCGAGGCCCTTGGCGCCGAAGCCGAGTTCGATCGCCTGTTCGCGCGTGGCGCGAATGTCGGCGAGCCCCATGCCGTAGGCGGACAGTAGCGACGAGAACGGATGGATCAGCACCTTGGTCATGCCGAGCGCATCGGCTACCAGGCAGGCGTGCTGGCCGCCGGCGCCGCCGAAACAGTTCAGGGCATAGCGGGTGACATCGTAGCCGCGCTGCACCGAGATTTTCTTGATGGCATTGGCCATGTTCTCGACAGCGATCTTGATGAAACCGTCGGCAATCTCTTCCGCGGATTTGTCGCCGACATCCTTGGCCATGACGGCGAAGGCAGATTTCACCGCCTCGGCGTCGAGCGGCTGGTCCTGCTGTGGGCCGAAGATCTTCGGGAAGAAGTCGGGAATGAGCTTGCCGGCCATCACGTTGGCATCGGTAACGGCGAGCGGGCCGCCGCGGCGATAGCAAGCCGGGCCCGGATTCGCGCCCGCGGAATCCGGGCCGACGCGGAAGCGCGCGCCGTCGTAGTGCAGGATCGAGCCGCCGCCCGCGGCGACGGTGTGAATGAGCATCATTGGCGCGCGCATGCGCACACCGGCGACTTCGGTCTCGAAGGTTCGCTCGTACTCACCATCGAAGTGCGACACGTCGGTCGAGGTGCCGCCCATGTCGAAGCCGATCAGGCGGTCGAAGCCGGCCTGCTTGCCGGTCTCCGCCATCGACACCACGCCCCCGGCGGGGCCGGACAGAATGGCGTCCTTGCCCTGGAACAACTCGGCCGCGGTGAGCCCGCCGGACGACATCATGAACATCAGCCGCGCGCCTGACTCCTTTGTGTCGAGCGCGTCGGTGACGCGGGCCACATAGCGACGCAAGATCGGCGACAAATAGGCATCCACGACCGTGGTGTCGCCGCGGCCGACCAGCTTGATAAGCGGCGAAACCTCATGGCTCACCGACACCTGGGCAAAGCCCATGCCGCGGGCGAGTTCGGCGACGCGCTTCTCGTGCTCCGGAAAGCGGTAGGCATGCATGAAGACGATGGCGACGGCCTCGATGCCGTCAGCCTTGGCCGCCTCCAGCGCGGTGCGCGCGCTGTCGATGTCGAGCGCCTGCTCGACGGTGCCGTCGGCGCGCACGCGCTCATCGACTTCCGCCACGCGCTCGTACAGCATGTCGGGCTTGATGATGTGGCGGGCAAAGATCTTCGGTCGTGCCTGATAGCCGATCTTGAGCGCGTCGCGGAAACCCTTGCTGATGAGCAAAAGCACGCGGTCGCCCTTGCGCTCGAGCAGGGCATTGGTGGCGACGGTGGTGCCCATCTTCACGGCACTGACGAGCCCGGCCGGGATCGGCTCGCCAGTCCCGAGCCCGAGAAGATCGCGGATGCCTTGTACTGCCGCGTCGGCATAGGCTTCGGGATTCTCGCTCAGCAGCTTGTGTGCGGCCAAAGTGCCGTCGGGCCGCCGTCCGACGACGTCGGTGAAGGTGCCGCCGCGATCGATCCAGAAATCCCAGGCGCCGCGGGGCGCTCGGCCTGTGCTTTGGCCCGCGCCTTGCTTTGCAACCTGTTTTTTCGCAGCCTTCTTCTTCGCCGCCTTTAAAGCCATGTCGCCCTCCTTGCCTGACGCGAATAAACCAGAGCTGAAAAAAATCGTCAATAAATCGTTGACAATTTATCGGCGGTCGATACGCTTTTCCAAATCTCGCGAGGGGCTGGGATGACGAAGGCTGAGGGGTCAGCAAAGAGCGGCGCGGATTTGACGCTGGGACCGATCGTGTCGTCGGCGCATCTGGCGTCGGGCGCCTTGCCGGTACTGTCCGAGCTCGAATTCGGATTGATCCTGCTCGACCACGCATTTGAGCGGTGGATGGTGCGTTGCATGGCCGCCGCCGGCGTGCCCGACCTGTCGCCACTCGATGTGCTCGTCCTGCACACCATCGCGCATCGCGCCCGCGCCAAGCGCGTCGCCGACATTTGCCTCGTCCTCAATATCGAGGATACGCATCTCGTGACCTATTCGCTGAAGAAGCTCGACGGGTACAAACTTCTGGTGAGCGGCAAGAAGGGGAGCGAGAAAACCGTCAGTCTTACGGCCAGGGGTGAGGAGATGGTTCGCCGCTATCGCAAGGTCCGCGAGGCCTTGCTGGTCCAATCGGTGAAAAGCGCCGGTATGGACGAGAAGCGGCTGTCCGAAATCGCTGCGCTGATGCGGGCGCTGTCGGGTCATTACGACCAGGCGGCGCGCGCCGCTGCGAGCCTATGAGAATCAAGCGAATGATGAATCAAAACTCTAAACCGGATGCCGCCTGCGCGAATTGCGCCGGAACCGCACCTGCGGCCATCAGCAAAATGGAGATCGCATGATCCGCGTCGCATTGGACAAACTCTATTTGTGGTCGGGATACGCCGCCGGCTTCTTCCTGGTGGCGATCTTCGGCATCATGATGTTCATGTCGGTCGGCCGCGAATTCGACATCAACATTCCGGCGGGCGACGATTTCGCTTCATGGTGCATGGCGGCGATGGCATTCCTCGGCCTTGCCCATACCTTCAAGCGCGGCGAGATGATCCGCGTCGGCATCGTCGTGGAGAAAGTGACCGGCAAGAAGCGCTGGGCGGTCGAGGTGATCGCGCTGAGCGTCGCGACGGTCTTCACCCTGTATTTCGCCTGGTTCGCAGTGCGGATGACTTACGACTCGTTCCGTTTCCATGACATGTCGACGGGTGTCATTTCAGTGCCGCTGTGGATTCCGCAGCTCGGTTATTGCGCCGGTCTCATCATTCTCGCGATCGCGCTGATCGATGAGATGATCAACGTGCTCAAGGGTAACAAGCCGAGTTACGAGAAAGAGCCGCCGACTTCGCCGGACGAGTTCGTCGAGCTCGTCGCATCCGGAGGGGCGGGCTGATGTCGCTCCCCCTGGTCGACCTGGCGCTGGTTCTGCTGGTAGCGCTCATCTTCATCCTCGGCAGCGGCATCTGGATCGCGGTCGCGATCGGCATCGTCGGCTATATCGCGATGATCCTGTCGACCAGCGTTCCGGTCGGCTCGGTGCTGGCGACGACGGTGTGGAGTGCGAGCGCGTCGTGGACCCTCGCCGCGCTGCCGCTCTTCATCTGGATGGGAGAAATCCTGTTCCGCACGCGGCTGTCCGAAGAGATGTTTCGTGGCCTGTCGCCCTGGCTGCAGTGGCTGCCGGGCCGCCTCGTGCATGTAAACGTCATCGGCTGCGGCATCTTCGCCGCGGTTTCGGGCTCGTCGGCGGCGACCTGCGCCACCATCGGCAAGATCTCGCTGCCGGAACTGGAGAAGCGCGGCTACGACCCCGGCCTGAGCCTCGGCTCGCTTGCCGGGTCGGGCACGCTCGGCCTGCTCATTCCGCCGTCGATTCCGATGGTGGTTTATGCCGTGACCGCGAACGTCTCGGTGCTGCAGGTCTTCCTGGCGGGCTTCCTGCCGGGGCTGCTCGTGATGGTCTTGTATTCGGGCTATATTATGGGCTGGTCGCTGCTCAATCCGTCGAAGGTGCCGCCGCGAGATCCGCCGCTGCCCTTCCGCGAAAAGCTGCGGCAATCGACCAGGCTCATTCCATGTCTCGTGCTGATCCTTGCCGTGTTCTTTGCGTTGGTGCTCGGATTCGCCACCGCCACCGAATGCGCCGCTTGGGGTGTCTCGGGATCGCTGATCCTGGCGTGGTGGAGCGGCACGCTGACGCGAAAGACGTTCTTCGAAAGCGTCATGAGCGCGACGCGGCTCACATGCATGATCATGTTCATTCTCGCCGGTGCGGCCTTCGCCACCGCGGCGATGGCCTATACGGGGATTCCAGCGGCGCTGGCGGAGTGGGTGAAAGGTCAGAACCTGACGCCGAGCATGCTCGCGCTGTACCTCTCGGTCATGTACATCATCCTCGGTTGCCTCATCGACGGTATTTCGATGATCGTTTTGACCGCGGTTGTGGTGCTGCCGATGGTGCAGCAGGCCGGCCTCGACCTGATCTGGTTCGGCATCTACCTCGTTATTCACGTCGAGATGGCGCAGATCACCCCGCCGGTCGGGTTCAACCTGTTCGTGCTGCAGAACATGAGCGGCAAGGACACGATGACGGTGGCGAAGGCGGCTTTCCCGTTCTTCATTCTGCTTCTTGTCTCCGTGTTCATCATCACCGAATTCCCCCAGATCGCTCTCTTTCTGCCACGACTGGCTTTCCCGACCGGATGAGGGGGCTTGCTTCGGCGGGGCCGTTTTCTGCTAGGATTTGATCAATCAACAGCAAGGTGTGAGGCAACAATGACAAAACAGATAACCCGTACTGCCGTGCTCGGCCTGTTGGCGGCCGCTGCGCTCAGCGTGGCGCCGGCGGCGGCGCAGACCAAATGGAATCTGCCGGCCGCCTATCCGGCCGACAATCCGCACAGTGTCAATCTGACGATGTTCGCCAAGGACGTCTCCGACGCCACCAAGGGCAAGCTCGAGATTACGGTTCACCCGGGCGCATCGCTGTTCAAGGCGCCGGACATCAAGCGCGCGGTGCAGACCGGTCAGGCACAGGCCGGTGAAGTGCTGATCTCGATCCACGAAAACGAGGATCCGGTGTACGGCGTCGACGTCGTGCCGTTCCTTGCCACCAGCTTCGCCGATGCGAAGAAGCTGTGGCTCGCCTCCAAGCCGGTGATCGAGAAGAAGCTGGCGGCGCAGGGCCTGATGGTTCTGTTCGCTGTGCCGTGGGCGCCGCAGGGCATCTACACCAAGAAGGATCTCAACACGATCGAGGATATGAAGGGCCTTAAGTGGCGCGCCTATAACGTCGGCACCGCCAAGATCGGCGAGCTGGTCGGCGCCCAGTCGGTGACGATCCAGGCGGCGGAACTGCCGCAGGCGCTGGCCACCGGCGTGGTCAATTCCTTCATGTCGTCGGGCGGCACCGGCTACGACTCGAAGGCCTGGGAAACGCTGACCAACTTCTACGACGTGCAGGCATGGATCCCGAAGGACATCACCTTCGTCAACAAGGCGGCGTTCGACTCGCTCGACAAACCGACGCAGGAAGCCGTGCTGAAGGCCGCGGCGACTGCCGAAGCCCGTGGCTGGAAGATGTGGGAAGAGAAGGCCGGCTGGTATCTCGATCAGCTCAAGGCCAAGGGCATGAAGGTCATGCCGCCGAGCGATGCGCTTAAGGCGAGCCTGAAGAAGATTGGCGAGCAGCTCACTGCCGACTGGAAGAAGAAGGCCGGCGCCGACGGCGAAGCGATCCTCGCCGCCTACAACAAGAAGTAACTTTCGCCGCTATCCGAATGAAAAAAAACCGGCGCATGCGATCCGCATGCGCCGGCTTCAATTTGGAAGGTATTGCTCTGACTATAGCCGCCCCATCAGGAGCAGGACCAGCAGCACGATAATCACGAGGCCCAAGCCACCGCCGCCGTAATAACCGGTGCCGTAGAATGGACCGCCGCCGATGCCGGAAAAGCCGCCGAGCAGGGCGATGACCAGAATAATCAATATGATGGTACCGATAGACATCGCGCGATCTCCTTGGAAACGTTTGTTGCCTCACGGCCGTGAGGCCGTCCGCCTTAGTTCCGACGCGCCTGTCAACGGAACAAAGGGCTGAAAGTTCCCGTCGTTTTGACGAGATATGGACCCCTCATAAAAACAGCCCCCGGGATTGCACCCGGGGGCTGTCTGCTTGGCTCAGAAATCCTGAAAGATCAGCGATTTGCCTGCTGGTCGATCAGCGGCGTAATGCGGCGGACCGCAACGCGCCGGTTTTCAAGGGACGGGCCGTCGGTTTGCACCTTGAGGTATTGCTCGCCATAGCCCTGGGTCACCAGATTTTCCGGCGGCACCTGGAATTGCTGAGTGAGCGCCACCGCCACCGCTTCGGCGCGGCGGTCGGACAGGGACAGGTTGTCTTCCGGCTCGCCTACGGCATCGGTATGACCTTCAATCAGGAACACCTCGCGGGGGTTACGCGACACAGCCCGCTTGATGCCGTCGGCGATCTCGGCCAGCCGGCTAACCTGCTCAGGCCCCAATTGCCAAGAGCCGGTCTCGAAGTGCACATCGAGATCGACGCGTGGCATGTAAGCCCGCAGCGGCTCGCTGTAGCGCACCTCCTCGAGCGTATAACGACGATCGATGCGCTGGATCGGTGGCGCCTCGAAGATCGTGAAGATGGCGTCGCGCGAAGCGTTGTCGCCGTCGAGGATGTAACGCTCGCGCGGGCCTTGCCAGCGCGGCGGCGGCACGTCGACGAAGAAGCTCTGCCGTGGGCCGGTATAGCGATTGTCGATGATCACGACGTCGCGACCGTCATTGCGGCGAACGCGGCGCAGCAGCCGGCCTTGGCGGTCGGTCGTTGTGACAATCTGCGAGCCGTCGGGCCGCACGATGATGCTCACCGTATCTTCGCCGCGTCGTGACACGCGCACGTCGCGTGCATCAACAGCGAAGCGGTCGGCTTCGTTGTGACGGATGAAGGTGCGATCGCCTTGACGGACGATGGTCCGATCGCCCTCGGTGATGATGGTGCGATTGCCATCACGCACCTCACGGCGTTCGCGGCGCAAATCATCGACGCCGCGCGTCGGCCCCTGGTTGTCGCGGCGGATGAAATCGGCGGACGAGCGCGGTTGTGTCGGTGGCGGCGGCGGCGCTGCAGCCGATCCTCCAACCTGCACGGCGGCGCGACCGGCCAAACCGGCGGGCGCCTGAGTGGGCGGCGGCGGCGTTTGGGCTGACGGTGCCGGCGGGGCGCCTGCGGCGGCCGGCGGCGGCGAAGCGCCGTTTCTGGTTCGCGCAGCCGGAGCCGGTGCACCCGGTTGAGTTTGGGCAGCGGGTGGCGGAGGCGTGCCGGGCTGTGTCGGCGCAGCCGGCGGCGGAGGCGCAACCGACCTCCGCTGTGCGTCAGCGGGCGGCGTGGCCGAACTCGGCCGTGCAGCCGACGGCGGCGGCGCAACCGGCTTGGGCTGAGCGGCCGCAGGCGGCGGCGGCGCAACCGGCTTTG
The DNA here is from genome assembly GCF_001426945.1 of Pseudolabrys sp. Root1462. Classification (GTDB taxonomy): domain Bacteria; phylum Pseudomonadota; class Alphaproteobacteria; order Rhizobiales; family Xanthobacteraceae; genus Pseudolabrys. Next base: position 720,959 of record NZ_LMFS01000001.1, read on the forward strand.
GCTGCGTGGCGGCGGGAGGCGGCGGCGCAACCGGCTTTGGTTGCGTGGCGGTGGGAGGCGGCGGTGCAACCGGTTTAGGCTGTGCAGCCGGCGGTGGCGGCGGCGCGGGACGCTGCACGGCCGGAGGCGGCGGCGTCTGCGGACGTTGAACGGCAGGCGGCGGCGGTGGCGCAGGTCGCTGCACGGCGGGCGGCGGCGGCGCCGGCGGGTGGGCGGCCGGCGGCGGTGTCGGTGGTGCGGGTGGTTTCGCGGCCGGCGGCGCAGGTGGTTTCGCTCCGGGGGCCGGCGGCTTCCTGTGTTCTTCTTTTTTCTTATCCTCCGGCTCTCCCGGCTGGGCAGGCGGCTGTGCCTGGGCGATCAGCAAGTCCGTCGGCGCGCGCTGAGCGTGTGCGCCCGGGATTATGTAACCCGCGACCGCGGTCATCGCGGTGCAGGCAAGCAAAAACGATCTGGCTGACGTCATCGTGGCAGGACTCCGGATTGAGGAATTGCGTCGCAACATCGGCTGGAAGCATGTTGCGTTTGATCGGACCGCAAGTGGGCCCAGCGAAATCTCCCGTTAACGCTGCCGGCATGATGCGGTTCCGCGGGTGAATTGCGACTGAACGAATTGCGGCTGAATTGTCGCCAACTTTTTTGCAATCGCGGCGATGCAACACTAATGTCGCGCCCGTGGAAGTTGGGAGTACGGCTTGCCGAGCGAAGATCAGGATCAGCGCCTTAACCGTGCGCTCGCCGCCTATCTGCGCCAGGAGATCCAGGCTCCGGCGCTGGCGATCGGCGATTTTCTCGATATCCTGAGCGAGGACGCGCGTCGTCTCGGCCGTGACGACATTCTGAGCGATCTCGATCGCATGCAGAGTGCCGCCGCGAAGCTCAACGCCTTCGTCGCCGCGGTGGTGGATCAGGGATCCGGCCACGGCCTCGGCGAAAACGATCACGAATTCAACCGCCGCCTGCGCCACGACCTGCGCACGCCGCTCAATGCCGTCATCGGCTACAGCGAGATGCTGATCGAGGATCTCAATGGTGCCGGCGACAACGGCTTGCGCGAGGATCTGACCAAGCTCAAGCAAGCCGCCGATCAGTTGCTCGGCCAGATCGACGCCATGGTCGCGCTCACACGCGCCGACGACGCGCCGATCGCGCGCGAGGAAAAGCTCGCCGGCCATGCGGGCATCGTCGCCGAGGTGCTGCGCACGGTGCAGCCTCTGAATGTCGGCGCCTCACATCTCATCGACCGGCAGAGCCGCATTCTCGTGATCGATGATAACGCGGCCAATCGCGACGTACTCGAGCGGCGGCTGACGCGCGAAGGTCACGCCGTCGTCACCGCTGCCGATGGCGCGGAGGGATTGAAGCGCGTCGGCGAGGGCGAGTTCGATCTGGTCCTGCTCGATCTCATCATGCCGGAAATAAGCGGTTTCGAGGTTCTCACCCGTCTCAAGGGCGACGAGCGCACAGCGCATATCCCGGTCATCGTCATCTCGGCGCTTGACGAGCTCGACAGCGTCGTGCGCTGCATCGAGGCCGGCGCCGATGACTACCTGCCGAAGCCGTTCGATCCGATCCTCTTGCGCACCCGCATCAACTCGTCGCTCGAAAAGAAGTGGCTGCGCGACCGCGAAAAGAAATTCATCGCCGACCTTGAGACCGAGAAGAAGAAATCCGAGACGCTGCTGCTCAACATCCTGCCGTCGAGCATCGTCAGCCGCATGCGTGAAGGCGAACTGAAGATCGCCGACCGTGTCCAGGAGTCGACCATCCTGTTCTGCGATCTGGCCGGCTTCACCGTCCTGTCCGGCACGATGCCGGCCGAGAGCGTGCTCGATTTCCTCGGCCGCATCTTCACCGTATTCGACGCCCTTTCCGCCGAGGCTGGCGTCGAGAAGATCAAGACCATCGGCGACGCCTACATGGCGGCGGCCGGCATCCCCGAGCCGCAGCCCGATCACGCCGAGCGCATCGTTGCGCTGGCGCCGCGCATGATGCGCGCCGTGCAGGACGTCGCCCGTGAGACCGGCCTCGCCCTCAACGCCCGCATCGGCATTCACACCGGGCCGATCGTCGCCGGCGTCATCGGTACGCACAAATTCGCCTATGACGTCTGGGGCGACAGCGTCAACACGGCGAGCCGCATGGAATCGCATTCGCTCACCGGCCGCATCCATCTGACCGACGCGACCCGGCGGGCGCTGAACGGCCGCTTCCCGCTGGAGCCGCGCGGCATCATCGAGGTCAAGGGCAAAGGCCCCATGGAGACGTATTTTCTGCTGGAGGAATGAGCGCGGCTGGCCTAAAGCTCGGGCCGAGCGCTGCCAAGTGGGGCTGATCGGTGCAGGCACATATGAAGCGGACATTGTCGCCGGAGGAAGAGCACGCCTTCCTGCGCGCGACCCTCGACTATATGCAGCACGGCGTCGCCATGTACGACGCCGACCACAAACTGGTCACCTGGAACGAGCGCTTCGTCGATTATCTGCAAATGCCCGAGGAATTCCTCGGCACCGACCGCACCTTCTCCGACTATATCCGCTATCTCGGCGCCCGCGGTGAATTCGGCGAGGATGCCGACATCGAGAAGGAGCTCGAGAAGCGCCTGAAGGTGCTGGCGACCTCGCATTCCTTCGAGCGCGTGCGGCCGGACGGCATGGTGATGGAAGTGCGGCGCGATCCGGTGCCGGGCGGCGGCTTCATCGCCATCTACACCGACATCACCGAGCGCAAGAAGCAGGAACTGGCGCTGCGCAAGGCAATGGAGGACGCCGAATCCGCCAATAAGGTGAAGTCGTCCTTCCTCGCCAATATGAGCCACGAGCTGCGCACGCCGCTCAATGCCATCATCGGCTACAGCGAGTTGCTGGCCGAGGACGCGCAGGATCGGGGCGACAAGGCGGCGCTCGGCGACCTGGAAAAGATCAGCGCCGCCGGCAAACATCTGCTCGGCCTGATCAATGAGATTCTCGATCTCTCCAAGATCGAAGCCGGCAAGATGGAGATCTATCTCGAGCGCGTCGATCTCCAGAAGGCGATAGCCGACGTCAAGACCATCGTCGATCCTATGATTGCCAAGAACGGCAACCGGCTGGTCATCGAATGCCCGGCCGATATCGGCAGCGTGCGGACCGACATCACCAAGATCAAGCAATGCTTGATCAACCTGTTGAGCAACGCCGCCAAGTTCACCAAGCAGGGCACCATTCTGCTCAGGCTGTCGCGCGACAAGGACGACCACGGCGTGGACCGCGTCCGCTTCGATGTTGGTGACAGCGGAATCGGCATGACTCCGGAGCAACTCGGCCGGCTGTTCCAGGCTTTCACCCAGGCCGATTCATCGACCACGCGCAATTTCGGCGGCACCGGCCTCGGCCTGACGATCACCCGGCATTTCGTGACGATGCTCGGCGGCACGATCGATGTCGTCAGCGAGCCTGGAAAAGGCACGACCTTCAGTATCGTGCTGCCCGATCGAGAAGGGGGCGAGGCGGCACCGACCGTCGCCGATGATCTCGGCCTGGCTCCGGAAGGCGTCGCTTCGGCGATCACCGTGCTGATCGTCGATGACGATCCGGCGGTGCACGATGTGCTGTCCGCGACGCTTGGGCGCGAGGGTTATGTGCTGCTGCACGCGCGCGATGGCGCCGAGGCTCTAGCGATCATGCGCAAGACGCCGCCCGACATCGTGACGCTCGACGTGCAGATGCCCAAGGTCGACGGTTGGTCGGTGCTCGGCATCATGAAATCGGAGCCGGCGCTGGAGAATATCCCGGTGATCATGCTCACGATCGTCGATGATCGCAATCTCGGCTTCTCGCTCGGCGCGTCGGAATTCATGACCAAGCCGATCGACCGCAACCGGCTGACGGCGCTGCTGCGCAAGCTGGCGCCGGCCAAGGCGGACGCCGTCATCCTCATCGTCGATGACGACCCGGATGTGCGCGAGGTTGTGGCCGCAACGGTCAAAGCCGCGGGGCTCACCCCCGCGCAAGCCGCCAATGGCCGCGAGGCGCTGGGCTGGCTCGCCAGCAACAAGGCACCGGCACTTATTTTGCTCGACCTGATGATGCCGGAGGTCGATGGCTTCGAGTTTCTCGAGAAGGCGCGCGAGATCGAGAGCCTGAACGAAGTACCGATCGTGGTTCTGACCGCCAAGGATCTCACCGAGACCGAACGCAGCATACTTGCCGAGCGCACCTTGCTGGTGTTGAGCAAGAGCGGCCAGCCGATCGGAACGCTGGGTACGGCGCTGTCGGCCCTTGCACGCCGGCATCACGACGCGGCACACCGTCATGATGGAAAGTAAGAAGGTACTGCGATGAAAGTTCTGCTGGTCGAAGACAACGAGATGAATCGCGACATGCTCTCGCGCCGCCTCGCGCGCAACGGTTATGAGGTGGTGATGGCGGTCGATGGCCAGCAGGCGGTGACCATGGCGGCTTCCGAAAATCCCGACATCATTCTGATGGATATGAGTTTGCCGGTGATCGACGGCTGGGAAGCGACGCGCCGCGTCAAGGCCGATCCGGCGACGCAGAAGATTCCGGTGATCGCCCTGACCGCGCACGCCATGGCCGAAGACGAGAGCAAGGCGCGCAACGCCGGCTGCGACGACTTCGACACCAAGCCAGTCGATATCCAGCGCCTGATCGGCAAGATGAAGGCGTTGCTCGACGGCGCGCCGTAGCCGCCGCGCGCGCTTAGGAAGAGCCCGAATTGGTGAGGGCCCGGTGATTTCCCACCGGGCCCTCGTCATCGTATCAGCCAGCCTATAAGCCGGGTTTTGTATGGCCTGCTGTCGTAAGCAGACGTGACGGCCATTCCTCTAGTCCGCCGGTTACCCGGCGTCTCAAGCAACCTACCCGAATGACTGGCCCGGACGGACCTAGAGCTTGCGCTCCTGCGTCATTCCTATTCGGTTTTGCTCCCGGTGGGGTTTGCCGTGCCGCTGTCATTGCTGACAACGCGGTGGGCTCTTACCCCACCGTTTCACCCTTACCTTGAGCCAATACACAACGCGGCCAAGGCGGTCTGTTTTCTGTGGCACTTTCCCTGAGGCCAACACGGCTTGCGCCGCGCCATCCCCGCCGGACGTTATCCGGCACCGTTCGTCCATGGAGCCCGGACTTTCCTCTCCGGCCGCCTTTCGGCATTGGCGCGGAGCGGCCGTCCGGCCGACTGACGCTTCAAGGAATGGAGACCCAACGTGCCGCCGTCAAGGCAGACGCCAAAGCGTGAAGGCAAAAAAAATCCCGGACCGGTCGAGGGGAGACCGGCCCGGGGGGTGCCTTGGGAGGCAAGTCAAGCGCGCCAACTGGAGGGAACGGCGCGCTATCTCAACATCTCGCAGGAGGTTCAGCCTTCGAGAATTCGCTTAGGCGGCAGCGCTTTTGCGCGGCGCGGGACGGTGAAAGCCGGTAAAAAAGCGCTTGATCGCGGCGGTCAGTTCGCCGGCGGCGGCGCGGGTCACTTCAGCGCGGGCGGCACGGGCCGCGGCAACGACGCGATTGATGTCTGCGGCGGAAGGATTGGCCGGAATATGGGAGGTATACATCTCTAGCTCCGAACGCCTGAGGGGCTGGTCTTTATTCCCCATGCGTTGACTGCATAGTATTATCTTTCATTGGAATTATAATCCGCTAAGATGGACATACATCTGTGAACGGATGGAACAGATATGGATGCCACATCTGACCTGCGGGTCTTTGTCCGCGTCATGGATCGCGGCAATTTCTCTCAAGCTGCCAGCGACTTAGGGATTACCCCATCGGCCGTCTCGAAGCTGGTATCGCGGCTCGAGGACCGGCTCGGTGTCAGGCTCCTGGAACGGAGCACTCGGCGCTTGGCGCTGACGCCCGAAGGCGAGACGTTCCTCGCCCGTGCCCGGCAGATCGTCGCCGATATTGAGGAAGCCGAAGCCGAGGTGGCACGGGTGCGCGGGGCGCCGCGCGGCAAACTGCGGATCAATGCCGGCACAGCATTCGGTTTGCACCAGCTGACGCGGGCGCTGCCGGAATTTCTCGCGCGCTATCCGGAAATCGACATTGAATTGTCGATCACCGACCGGCTGGTCGATCTCATCGATGAGCAGACCGACATCGCCGTGCGTTCCGGACACATTCCGGAAGGTCCCTTCGTCCAACGCAAACTGGCCGAACTCGAGCGCGTGATCTGCGCGGCGCCGTCCTATCTCGAAAAACGCGGCACGCCGCAGACGGCGGCTGACCTCAAAGCGCATGATTGCATCGTCGTCGCCGGCCCGGGACTCAATCGCTGGCCATTCAAGACGCGCGCCGGCATCGATGTCGTCGAAGTGCGGCCGCGCGTCACCACCGATAGCGCGGAGGCGGCGATGCGTATGGCGATCGAAGGCGCCGGCATCATTCGCCTGTCGGATGTCATTGTCGGCGATCCGCTCAAGAAGGGCGAGTTGGTGCCGCTGCTCACCGCGATCCATCACGTCGAGCCGTTTCCGCTCGCCGCGATCTATCCGACCGGACGCAACCGGCTGCCGCGGGTTGCCGTGTTTCTCGAATTTCTGCGCGAGCGTTTCGGACATGCGCCGTGGCGCATCGCCAATATGGCCGAAGCGCGCAGCAGCACCTAGGCGGCGCGGCTGCCGTTGCGATATTCGCTCGGCGTCGTCCCCATCAGGCGGCGGAAGCGGCGGTTGAAGGTAGACAGATCGTTGAAGCCGGCATCGTAGGCGATCGCCGCCACCGGTTCGTCGCCGGCGCAAAGCCTGAGCGCCGCGCGGCTGAGCCGGGTGCGCAGGATATATTGATGCGGCGTCAGGCCGACGACCTGCCGGAACGTGCGCAGGAAGTGATAAGGGCTCATCGCGGCCTCGCGCGCCAGCGCGGCGACGGTCAGTTTGCTGTCGGCCTCGGCTTCAATGCGACGCGCCGCCAGGCTGACGCGGCGCTCGTCGCGCGCGCTCGGCGTTGCTCGCCGCCGCGCCGGTGTCAGCAGCAAGGCGACGGCGCCGGAGAGCCGCAGCATGATCTCTTCAAAGGCGCCGCTGTCATGCCGGTCGCGCGCAGACTCTGCGGCGGCAAAGATCGGTGTGAGCTGTGGCAATGGCGGCAGGGCCGGGCGGTCGAACTTAGTCGTCGTTGCACCGGCTGCGGCCACCGTGTCCTCGAAGCATTGCGGCGTGATGTGGAAGGCGAGACAGCGATCGCCGGGCGCGTGCTCGTGGCCGCATTCGAAACAGGCGCCGGCATTGCCAAGCAGAAGTGAACCCGGCACCAGCACGGCGGAACCGGCGCGGGTGCGATATTGAAATGAGCCGTGCGTCACCAAGGCGATCGAGACGTCGCGATGCTGTTCCTCGAACGCCTTGTCGCGCGGGCCGCTGTCGCAAGCGACGTCGCGGACCTGCCAGCCCAAGCCTTCGGCGACGATATTGGTGGTGACGGCCATGAACTCGATCCAGCCCGTTGGCGAGGCGTTTTGGTGAAACGCCTCGCCGCAGAATAGCAATTTTTCCCAAGCACGACAAAGCCCGGGCGGTTAGCTCTGTGCTGTAAAGACGGAGCAATGCGATGGCCCTGCAAACTTCCCGATTCATCGAAACCTTGACGTCCGCCGGTCCGGCGCCGGACCGCGCCGACAAACTGGCGCTTTATGGGCAGTTCATCGGCGACTGGACGTTCGACGCCACCGTCAACAAGGACGACGGCACCCAGCATCGCGGGCAGGGCGAGATCCATTTCGCTTGGGTGCTCGACGGCCGTGCCATTCAGGACGTCTGGATCCTGCCCGGCATCTTTTACGGCTCGACCTTGCGGGTCTACGATCCGGGCATCGACGGCTGGCACATTCTGTGGAGCGATCCGCTGAAGCAACTCTACACGCGGCAGATCGGCCGCGCCCAAGGCCGCGATATCGTGCAACTCGGCAATGCCGATGACGCTCATATCCGATGGAGCTTTACCGAAGTCACGTCCGATTCTTTCCGCTGGCGCGGCGAACGCTCGGCCGACGGCGGCGCGACCTGGTTTCTGCAAGCCGATTTCCGCGCCCGACGCAACTGATCAACACGGAGGCAAGACATGTTCGACCATATTTCGATCGGGGTGCGTGATCTCGCACGCACGCGCCGCTTCTACGATGCGGCCTTGGCGCCGCTCGGCGCGACGTTGAAATACCAGCGCGATGACATGCTCGGCTATGGCCGCGACGAAATTCAATTGTGGATCGGTCCTGCGAAGCGGCCGGTGCCTGCCGACATGGAATCCGGTTTGCACTTCTGTTTCACCGCACCGAGCCGCGACAGTGTCGCCGCGTTCCACGCCGCCGCGCTGAAGACGGGCGGCACCGACAACGGCAAGCCCGGCCTGCGCAAAGACTATGGCGACAACTATTACGCCGCCTTCGTCATCGATCCGGATGGCTATAGGCTCGAAGCCTATTGCGGCAAGTAGCGGCGGTCAGCCGAGCGGCGGCGGCCGCGTGTCGACCAGTGCGCGCAAAGTCATCTGCGTCGACGGATCGGCGATGCCGTCGACGCGCGCCGGCCGGAAGTGGCGCTGGAAGGCGATGACGACATCGCGCGTCGTGTCGTCGTACTGGCCGGTCTCCTCGACGCCATAACCGTAAGCGGCGAGCATCCGCTGCAGCCGCGCCACACCGTCGCTGCGGTCGCCCGGGTGCAGCTTGACGCCGTCCATGTTGGCGGGTGCCGGGCGGACCCAGTGGCCGATGCCGGAGTCGCTCAGCAGTTCCCACGGAAACTTTTCGCCGGGGTCCTGCTTGCGCGACGGCGCGACGTCCGAATGCGCGAGCACACGGTCCGGGCTGATGGGGCCGCGCCGCGTGATGATCGCCTTGCAAAGTGAAATGACGGCGGCGGTCTGGCGCAACGGAAAGTCCGCGTAGCCGAATTCATGACCGGGATTGACGATCTCGATGCCGATCGAGCACGAATTGATGTCGGTCTCCCCGGCCCAGAACGACACACCGGCGTGCCAGGCGCGCTTGGTCTCGGGTACGCACTGGACGATGCGGCCGTCCTCAAACACGACGTAATGCGCGGACACCTTGGAGTCGGCCGACGTCAGCCGCTCGAGGGCGGCTTGGCCGGTCTGCATGCCGGTGTAGTGCAGGAGGATCAGGTCCGCGCGCCGACCGTCGGCGCGTTCGTCCCAATTTGGGGACGGCACGACATCGGCAACGACGAAAGAGTCCGGCTGAAAGGCGGCCATGGCCGGGAATAGTCCAGTTCGACAGGAGGTGAGGTGGGTTCTATTTGCCCTCGCCGCCGCGGAAATCAACCCGCGCCTCGTTTTGGCCCCGGAATCGAAACAAATCCTTAAGTTTAAGAGTGGCTTAATGGCGAACTCGCGCTGCGTCGGTCCTTTCTCGAAAGTTCCGTCGCGGGTCCGTCCATTAATGCCGCTTTTTGCCCATGATCGCCGCCGCAATCTCGTTCAGGAAGGCCAAAGCCTGCTGCAATGAGGTCCCGGCACTCGGCCGGGCGCGGTGGCACCTTGGCGGCCAAAGCCGGGGAAGCCGAAACAATTCGCGGGGATTGGCTCGAAGCATGATGGCGCTGCGCGACGATTCCCGGTTCGCCATGCCGCATATCGCGGTTCTCGAACGCCAGGCGGTCGAGTTCCTGGCGGTGCGCGACGGCGGCGTCTACATCGACGGCACTTTTGGCGCCGGCGGCTACACCCGCCTGATTCTCGATGCGGCGCCGGATGCGCGCGTCATCGGCATCGATCGCGATCAGAGCGCGGTGGCGCGCGGCGCCGATCTGGTCGAGGCGGCAACGGGCCGCCTCACTCTGGTCGAAGACCGCTTCTCCAATCTCGACGGGGTCGCCGGCGATTGCGGGGCGTCGGCGGTCGACGGCATCGTGCTCGATATCGGTGTGTCGTCGATGCAGCTCGACCAGCCGGAGCGTGGCTTTTCCTTCCGTTTCGATGGGCCGCTCGACATGCGCATGGGCGGCGACGGCCCCGACGCCGCCGACGTCGTCGCCGCGGCAAGCGAGCGCGACCTCGCCGACATCATCTACCGGCTCGGCGAAGAGCGGCATTCGCGCAGCGTCGCGCGCGCCATCGTCAAGGCACGCGCTGAAGAGCCGATCCGCACCACGGCACGGCTCGCCGCGATCGTCGCCTCCGTGGTCCGCGCCAAGCCGAACGAGATTCATCCGGCGACCCGCACGTTCCAGGCGCTGCGTATTTTCGTCAATGACGAACTCGGCGAACTCGCGGCCGCATTGCTCGCCGCCGAACGAATCCTAAAGCCGGGCGGCCGTCTGGCCGTGGTCTCGTTCCATTCGCTCGAAGACCGCATCGTCAAGTCATACCTTGCCTCGCGCGGCGAAACTCGTGCCGGTTCGCGCCATATGCCGGATGTCGCGCGCAACGAAGCGCGCTTCGTCACGCTGACCAAGAAGCCCGTCATCGCCGATGAGGACGAAGTCGCGCACAATCCGCGCGCGCGCTCGGCCAAGCTGCGCGCTGCCGAGCGCACCGCCGCACCGGCGCTTGCCGGCGATCTCGACGACCTGCTGCCGCCGCTGCCGCCCATCGACGACGTGATGAGAGGCGGCTGACATGATGCGTCTCGTGCACATCCTGGTCATCGCCGCGCTGATCTCGGCGGCAACCTACGTCTACAAGATCAAGTTCGATTCAACGCTGCAGGCCGAACGCGTCGCCAAGCTGCGCAACGAGCTGCGGCACGAACACGACGTCGTCGCCAACCTGCGCGGCGAATGGGCCAGGCTGCAGACGCCGGCGCGGATCCAGGGCCTCGCCGAACGCCATTTGAAGTTGCAGCCGATGCAGACCAATCAATTCGACACTTTCGATAATCTGCCGCCCCGTCCGCCTGAGGTGCCCCCGCAGGAGGATCCGATCGCCTCCATGATCGCGCCGGGCCAGAAGGCGCCGACGGAGACGACGGGCAGCATCGCTAACCGCGGAGTGACGCGATGAGCGCGGTAGACACCGGAGCACAAGCCGCACCGGCAAAGCGTGGCGAAACGCGACTGCAGCGCCTGTTTCGCACCATGCTGTACGGCGCCAACGTCGATCGCAACGTCAAGGCCAAGGCGCGCCTGCTGCTGGCCATGGTGGTCTTCATCGGTCTGTACGGAATCATCGCCGGCCGCCTGGTGATGTTCGCGGTCATCAGCGACGGTCATAGCGGCCGGCGCAGCGTCACCCAGGATGCGGTCGCCACCGCTCGTCCCGACATCATCGATCGTCGCGGCTCGATCATTGCCACCGATGTGAAGACGCCGTCGTTGTTCGCCGAGCCGCGCAAGCTGATCGACGTCGATGAAGCGGTCGAGCTTCTCACCGCGACATTGCCCGATCTCGACGCCAAGGAATTGCGCGAACGGCTGTCGTCGAACCGCGGCTTCGTGTGGCTCAAGCGCGAAATCACCGCCAAGCAGCAGAAGGAAATCTACAGGCTTGGCCTTCCCGGCATCGGCTTCCTCACCGAGAACAAGCGCATCTATCCGAACGGCCCGGTGGTCTCGCACGAGATCGGTCACGTCAACGTCGACAACCAGGGCATTGCCGGCATGGAGAAGTGGCTCGACGGGCAGGGGCTCGCCGCGCTGCACATGGCCGGTCTCGCCACCGATCGTTTGCAGCGGCCGGTCGAACTCGCGCTCGATTTGCGTGTGCAGTTCGCCCTGCGCGACGAACTGGTCAAGGCGCGCGAGAAGTTTTCCGCCAACGCCGCCGCCGGCGTTGTGCTGAACGTCAACACCGGCGAAGTGGTCGCCATGGTGTCGGAGCCGGACTACGACCCAAATAACCCGCGCGAGGCCAACGATCCGACCCGCATCAACCGGTTGACCACCGGCGTGTTCGAGATGGGCTCGACGTTCAAGATCTTCACCCTGGCGATGGGGCTCGACTCCGGGCGGGTTACGCTCAATTCCCAGTTCGATGGCCGCCAGACTTTGCGTTACGGCCGTTTCACCATCCATGACGATCATCCGCTGAACCGCATGCTCAGCGTGCCGGAGATCTTCACCTATTCATCGAACATCGGCGCCGCGCGCATGGCACTGTCGCTCGGCCCGGAATATCACCGCGCCTTCCTGAAGAAGATGGGCCAGCTCGACAGGCTGCGCACCGAAATTCCGGAAAGCGCAGAGCCGATCGTGCCGAAGCGCTGGGGCGAACTCAACACCGTGACGATCGCCTTCGGTCACGGCCTCTCGGTCGCGCCGCTGCAGGCGCTGATGGGCGTCGGCGCGGTCATGAACGGTGGTCTCCTCATTCCGCCGACCTTCCTGAAGCGAACACCGGAGGAGGCGCGCGCCCTGGCGACGCAGGTCCTCAAGCCCGAGACTTCGAAACAGATGCGCTATCTGATGCGCCTCAACTCGGAGAAGGGTACCGGCACCAAGGCCAACGTCGCGGGTTACTATATTGGCGGCAAGACCGGCACGGCAGAAAAGGTCATCAACGGCCGCTATGCCAAGAACAAACTGTTGACCGATTTCATCGCTGTCATGCCGGCCGACAAACCGAAATATTTGCTGCTGATCATGCTCGACGAGCCTCATGGAAGTAAGGAAACCTACGGCTTCGCCACCGCCGGCTGGAACGCCGCGCCCACGGCGGCCAAGGTGATTTCGCGCATCGGTCCGTTGCTCGACATGCAGCCGCGCTTCGATCTGCCCAACGCCGACCAGTTGATCCTGGCGAGCGACAAGGTGGTGCGGTGAACCTCGGCGATCTCTTACCCGAGGCCAAGATCGATCCGGGTTTCGCCGCTGTGGCGATCACCGGGGTCTCATCCGACAGCCGCAAGGTAAGGCCGGGCTTTCTCTTTATCGCCATTGCCGGCAACAAGGCCGACGGCGCGGAGTACGCTGCCAAGGCGGTGGAAGCGGGCGCCGTCGCGGTTGCCGCCGAGCATCGGCCGGCCGAACTGCCGACTCATGTGGTCTTTATCGAGGTCGGAAACGCACGGCGCACGCTGGCGATGGCGGCCGCGCGCTATTATCCGCGGCAGCCGGAGACCATCGCCGCCGTCACCGGCACCAGCGGCAAGACGTCGGTCGCCGCTTTCACGCGCGAGATCTGGACGACCCTGGGCTATCCGGCTGCCAGCATCGGTACCGTCGGTGTCGTTTCGCCGAAGGGCGAGATCTACGGTTCACTGACCACGCCAGATCCGGTCGACCTGCATCGGTCGCTCGATGAACTGGCGGGCGAGGGCGTGACCCATCTGGCGCTGGAGGCCTCCTCGCACGGGCTCGATCAGCACCGGCTCGACGGCATTCGCATCGCTGCCGGCGCCTATACCAATCTGTCGCGCGATCATCTCGACTATCATCCGACGCTGGAAGCCTATCTCGCCGCCAAGCTGCGGTTGTTCTCGGATCTGATCGCGGCGAACGGCACCGCGGTGATCAATGCAGATGACGCGCACGCGCCGCAGGTCATTGACGCAGCGGTCAAACGCGGCCTCAAGCTGATGACGATCGGCGAAAGCGGTGATGGCATTCGCATCGCCCGCGTCGCCATAGACGGGTTCGCCCAGCGCGTGACATTTGCACACGCCGGCGAGACCTATGACGTGAAGCTACCGCTGGTCGGCGCGTTCCAGGTCTACAATGCCGCCGTGGCGGCGGGGCTCGTCATCGCCACCGGCGGCAAGCCTGCATCCGTCTTCACCGCGCTTGCGAAACTCACCGGCGCCAAGGGCCGGCTTGAGCTCGCCGGTAGCTATCGCGGCGCGCCGATCTTCATCGACTATGCGCACAAGCCGGATGCACTGGACAAGGCGCTCGAGGCGCTGCGGCCCTATGCCAGCGGAAGGCTCGTCGTCGTGTTCGGCGCCGGCGGCGATCGCGATCCAGGCAAGCGTCCGATCATGGGCGAGGTGGCGCGTGCCGGGGCGGATCGCGTTATCGTCACCGATGACAATCCGCGCAGCGAGCAGCCGGGTGCGATCCGCGCTGCGATTCTTGCCGCCGCCCCTGGCGCCACGGAGATCGGCGATCGCGCCGAAGCGATCCGCGCCGGCATCGCCGGCCTCGAAGCCGGCGACGTGCTGTTGATCGCCGGCAAAGGACACGAGACCGGCCAGATCGTCGGCGGGAAGGTGCTGCCGTTCTCCGATCATGAGGCCGTCGCAAAGGTACTGAAGGACTTGGCGAGATGACCGCGCTTTGGACCCTTTCGGACATGGCCCGCGCGATGCACGCCGATACCACCGGCACGCCGGCATCCGATGTCACCGGCATTTCGATCGACACGCGCACGATCGCCAAAGGCGAAGCATTCTTCGCGCTCACCGATGCGCGCGACGGGCATGACTTCGTCGAAGCCGCGTTGCAGGCCGGCGCCGGCGTGGCCGTGGTCGCCCGCGAGCGGCGTTCGCGCTTCGCCGCCGATGCGCCGTTGTTGTTGGTCGATGACGTGCTCGAGGCGTTGCGTGATCTCGGCCGCGCCGCACGCGCCCGCACCGACGCCAGAATCGTCGCCGTCACCGGTTCGGTCGGCAAGACCGGTACCAAGGAAGCCTTGCGACTAGCGTTGTCAGCGGACGGCGCGACCCATGCCTCGGCGGCTTCATATAACAATCACTGGGGCGTGCCGTTGTCGCTGGCGCGCTGCCCGGCCGACGTCAAATACGCGATTTTCGAAATCGGCATGAACCACGCCGGCGAGATCACGCCTTTGGTGAAGATGGTGCGCCCGCACGTCGCCATCGTCACCACGGTCGAGCCCGTGCATCTGGAATACTTCGGCTCGGTCGAAAAGATCGCCGATGCCAAGGCCGAGATCTTTCTCGGCATCGAACCGGGCGGCGCCGCGGTGATCAACCGCGACAATGCGCAATATGAACGGCTGGCGGCGGCGGCCAAGGCGGCCGGCGTCAGCCGCATTGTCAGCTTCGGCGAACACGAATCCTGTGACGCGCGGCTGATGCGCTTCGCGCTGCGTCCCGACACCTCCTGCGTTCACGCCGATATCCTCGGCAACGAAGTGCATTACAAACTCGGCGCTCCGGGCCGGCATCTCGTCGACAACTCGCTCGCCGTACTGGCGGCGGTGTCGCTGATGGGCGCCGATCTCGCGCTCGCGGCGCTGGCGCTTCGCAAATTGCGGGCGCCGACCGGGCGCGGTGCGCGAATCGTTCTGCGCGTGAATGGCGGCACGGCGCTCCTGATCGACGAAAGTTATAACGCCAATCCGGCGTCGATGGCGGCGGCCATTGCGCTGCTCGGCCAGGCCGAAGTCGGCCCGCGTGGCCGGCGCATCGCTGTTCTGGGCGATATGCTGGAACTGGGCGGCGACGGTGCGGCCTTGCACCGGGCGTTGGCGGCCAATCTCGAGACCGGCCATATCGATCTTGTATATTGTTCTGGACCGCTGATGCATTCGCTGTGGGAGGCTCTTCCCTCGGGCCGCCGGGGCGGCTATGCCGGGACGGCGGCGGAATTGGAGCCTGCCGTGCTCGGCGCCGTGCGTCCTGGCGACGCGGTGATGGTGAAGGGCTCGTTCGGCTCCCGAATGGCTCCTATCGTCAAGGCGTTAGAACGAGTCTATGCGGGCAGCCCGGCGCCTGAGGCGGATGCCGGAGCCTGATCGAAGCTCCAGGGCGGCAATGCCTGACGATACAAGGCGACCTCGATGTTTTATTGGCTGACAGAACTTTCCGACAAGGTCTCGTTCTTCAACGTATTCCGTTACATCACCTTCCGGACCGGTGGTGCGGTCGTCACCGCCCTGGTGTTCGTCTTTCTGTTCGGCAGTCCGATCATCGACATGCTGCGCCTGAAACAAGGCCGCGGCCAGCCGATCCGCACCGACGGACCGCAATCGCACCTCGTCACCAAGAAAGGCACGCCCACCATGGGCGGGCTGATGATCCTGTCGGGACTGCTGGTCGCCACACTGCTGTGGGCGAATCCGATGAATCCCTATGTCTGGATCGTGCTCGGCGTCACGCTCGCTTTCGGCCTGATCGGCTTCTACGACGACTATCTGAAAGTGACCAAGCAGACCCATGCCGGGTTCTCCGGACGCACCCGCCTGCTCGCCGAGGCGTCGGTGGCGGTCCTCGCCTGCACCGCGATCGCCTATATCGGCAAGGGATCGATGGCGACGTCGCTGGCCTTTCCCTTCGTCAAGGAACTGGTGATCAACCTCGGCTGGATGTTCGTCATCTTCGGCGCCTTCGTCATCGTCGGCGCCGGCAACGCGGTGAACCTGACCGACGGCCTCGACGGCCTCGCCATCGTGCCGGTGATGATCGCGGCGGCGAGCTTCGGCCTGATCTCCTACGTGGTCGGCAACGCCCTGTTCTCCGAATATCTGCAACTGCACTACGTCGCCGGCACCGGCGAACTCGCGGTGGTCTGCGGCGCGGTGATCGGCGCCTCGCTCGGCTTCCTGTGGTTCAATGCGCCGCCGGCCTCGATCTTCATGGGCGACACCGGCTCGCTGGCGCTCGGCGGAATGCTCGGCACCATCGCGGTGGCGATCAAGCACGAGATCGTGCTCGCCATCGTCGGCGGCCTGTTCGTGCTCGAGGCGGTGTCGGTGATCGTGCAGGTGGTGTCGTTCAAGCTCACCGGCAAGCGCGTCTTCAAGATGGCGCCGATCCATCATCACTACGAGCAGATGGGCTGGACCGAACCGCAGATCGTGATCCGGTTCTGGATCATCGCCGTGGTGCTGGCGCTCGCCGGACTGTCTTCGCTCAAGCTGCGCTAGATGATCCCCGTCACCACCTTTGCTGACAAGAAAGTTGCCGTCTTCGGCCTCGGCGGCTCGGGGCTGTTGACCGCGAAGGCGCTGAAGGCGGGCGGCGCGCATGTCATCGCCTGGGACGATGCCGCGCTGAAGATCGAGCAGGCCAACGCCGCCGGCATCGAAACCGCCAATCTCGCCGATATCGACTGGTCGGACGTCGCCGCGCTGGTGCTCTCTCCCGGCGTCCCGCTGACCCACCCGACACCGCACTGGACGGTGCAGCGCGCCAAGCGCGAAGGTGCTGAAGTCATCGGCGACATCGAGCTGTTCTGCCGCGAACGCGCGGTGCAGGGCCCCGACTGTCCGCTGGTCGCGATTACTGGCACCAACGGCAAGTCCACGACGACCGCGCTCACCGCCCACCTGATCACACACGCCGGCCGCGACGCCCAAATGGGCGGCAACATCGGCACGCCGGCTCTGGCGCTCGAACCTTTCACGCCGGGCCGGCACTACGTGCTCGAAGTCTCGTCCTACCAGATCGATCTCGCGCCCTCGCTGCGGCCGACGGTCGGCGTTTTCATCAACCTGACGCCGGATCATCTCGACCGTCACGGCACCATGGAGAACTACGCCGCTATCAAGACACTGGTGGTTGCGCAGGTGGAGCCGGGCGGCACCGCCGTGCTTGGCGTCGACGATCAGTGGACCCGCGCCGCCGCGGACCGGCTCGAGCGCGCCGGCCGCAACGTCGTCCGCGTCTCGATCGAGAGCACGCTGCGCGATGGTTATTTCGCCGACGGCACCCGCATCATGTACAGCGTCGGCGGCAAGCCTTATCCGGCGGCGCAACTGACCGGCATCGGCTCGCTGCGCGGGTCGCACAATGCGCAGAACGCCGCCTGCGCGGTCGCGGCCTGCGTCGCCCTCGGCATCGACCTCACCGCGATCCAGAAGGGTCTCATCTCATTCCCCGGTCTGGCCCATCGCATGCAGACCGTCGGCCGCAAGAAGACCGCGGCCGGCGACATTCTCTATGTCAACGACTCGAAGGCCACCAATGCCGACAGCACGTCGAAGGCGCTGGCGAGCTTCCACGATATTTTCTGGATCGCCGGCGGCAAGCCGAAGGCCGGCGGTATCGAAAGTCTCTCGGAATATTGGCCGCGCATCCGCAAGGCGTATCTGATCGGCGAGGCGGCGGCGGAGTTCGCCCGGACGCTCGACGGCAAGGTTGATTACGAAATCAACGGCGTCTTGTCGGCCGCGATCGATGCCGCGACTCGCGACGCCGAGGCCGCGGGGCTGAAGGAAGCCGTTGTGCTGCTGTCGCCGGCCTGCGCCTCCTTCGACCAATACCCGAACTTCGAAGTGCGCGGCAAAGCCTTCGTCGATCTCGTGCTCGCGATCCCCGGCACAATCCCGGTCGGCTGACAGGGCTTCCTCTCTTCAATCGGCGGCTGTATCGTTCGCTTCACCGGGCAGGTGAGGGGACTATGGTGTGGCTTGAATTTCTGGCCGCCGCCGCGACCGCTGTCGGAGCCGATCAGGTTCTGAAGGCGCGCGTCCTTGCCGCTCCGCGCCTTGCGCCGGCGCCGTCACGGTGGGGCTACGTTTCGATCCGCTGCACGATCAATCGCCGCATCGCGCTCGTGTCGCAGTCGGACAGCGGCATCGCCATGGTGTGGGTGCTATGCGCCGCGCTGAGTTGCTTCGCGCTCGGTCAGGAGCCGCTCGCCGACAACGCCCTCGGCGCGACCGGCCTTGGTCTCGCGCTCGGCGGCATCACCGGCAACGTCATCGATATCCTGCGGCGGCGTGGCGTCGTCGACTTCATTGCGCTGGGCTCGTGGACGATCTTCAATCTCGCCGACGTCGCCATCCTTGGCGGCCTGGCGCTCGCCGCCGCATCATTGGTGTAGCCATGCTGCCGGTGCTGTTCGCCTGGCGCGGCATCGTCCTTCATAGCTTCCCCGTGATGATCTATGCCGCGCTGCTGACCGCGCTCATTGTCACCGTGCAGCTTGGCCAGGCCGCCGGTCTTGATCCTGACCGCATCGCAGCCGCCGTGCTCCTGTCTTACGTTCCGGCTTTCGCATGCGCACGCGCGCTCTATGTCGCGCGACATTGGGATCACTTCCGCGAGGATCCCATGCGGATGCTCCGGCGCTCGGAGGGCGGGCTGTCGCTGTTCGGCGGCATGTTCGGCATGTTTGCCGGGATCGCGCCGCTCTCCTGGATGTTCGGGCTGCCGCTCGCGCCGCTGTTCGACGCGCTGGTGCCGGGCGTGCTCGCCGGGCTCGCGGTCGCCAAGGTGGCTTGCGTGCTCAATGGCTGCTGCTGCGGCCACGAAAGCGATCACTGGTGCGCCGCCAAATTGCCGGATGAACGCGGCCGGTGGCGTCGGCGGTTGCCCGCTCCGTTTCTGGAGATGGGGTGGGCGCTTATCGTCTTCACGCTGGCTGTGGCAGCGCTGCAATCATCGCCGCGGCCGGGTTTGGTCGCCTGCGGGGCGCTCGCCTTGCATACGGCGGGGCGTATGGTCCTGCAGGGTCTGCGCGACGAAGGCGCCCGCGAAGACGCCGCCGTTCGTCGCAATTGTCTGATCCTGATGGCCGCGGCCGGGCTCACGGGTCTTTTCATTCTTCTGTGACCGCCGCCCGCCGGTCATTTGACATCACACGCAGTAATAGTATCGTTCCATCGATCTCTTCATAATTGCAATGAGCTTTCGGCCCGTTTTTCGTCCGCGCTGGTGGGGGAATTCATGACGGCGTCACTTCTTGCGATCGTGGCGATCGCGCTTCTTGCTCTTATTTCCGGTGTCTGTTTCGTAGGCTGTGTGTTGCAAACCGGCGGGCTCGGCGGCGATCCGGAGCCGCGGAAGTTCACCAAATACAGTGACGTCGATGTGCTGCAGAACACGTCCTGCGTCGCGTACTGGCCACTCGACGAAGCCTCGCCGGCCGATCCCAGTGGAATCATCAAGGCCCATGACGCCAAGGGCTCGAACAACGGCGAATACAAGCACAAGGGCAATGCGGCCGCGCTGTTTCCCTGTCCCGGCTTCGAGGTGTCACCCGGAGTCAACTCGGCGCAAGCCAACGGATTTCTCTCGTTGGGAGTCGAGTCGCTTCTGCCCGGCGACGCGAAGCAGCCGGGGAACGATCCCAACGTCCTGACGACGGGCATGCAGGCCGATGGCGCCTTCGTCACCGTGCCGCTGAGCAGCGTTATCAATCCGCCGCCGCCATTCACCATCGAAGCCTGGGCGCGTCCCGAATGGGCTGATGGTGGCCTGCCGACTTTGCATGTCCTTCTCGATGCCCGCGGCAATGTCGGCATGTCGCACGGCGGCTATGCGATCTGGGTCAACACGGATGGCAACTGGGAAGCTGTGGTCATCGGCACCGGCCCGTCCAATGCCGTTGTCACCGCAGACAAGGCGGCTCTGTCCACGGTCACGCATGTGGTGCTGACTTACGACGGGACGAATGCGACGCTGTTCACGAATGGCGTTCGTGCTCCGCAGTCCGCATCCTTGCCGATGGGGCAGACCTTCAGCCCCAACGCAACTGTGCCGCTGGTGATCGGTGTCGGTAATCCGTCCCTGCCGCCGCGCACGCAGCAGGGCGATCTCAACTTCTTCCCGCTGTTTCCGTTCAAGGGCACGATCCAGGATGTCGCGGTTTACAATGCTGTGCTGTCGGATGACGTCATCAAGCAGCATTTCGACGACGGCAGCGGTAAGACGACGTTGCCGGCGGGCTGATCGTGGCTTCCACACCGTGCGACTATGTGCGCAGTCCGCCCGGTGAAATCGTCAACGGTCTGCGGCGCGGCGATCTCGTGCTCATTCGCGGGGCCGGCTGGCTCGGCCGCGCCATCCGGCTCGGCGCGTGGCGGCGTTTCGGGCCGGAGTTTCCTCGCTACGGCTACTGGAGCCATGCCGCTCTCGTCGTGAATGACCACGGTCATCTGCTCGAGGTCCATGCGCGCGGCGTCGCGCTCTGCGACATTGAAAAATACCGCGACGTCGATTTTTGCCACGTTCGCCTGCCGCTCGGCGACCGTGCCCGCTACGATGCTTCGACCTTTGCCTGCGCCTTTCTCGGCCAGCGCTACGACATCTGGGGCTTCGTCCTGCTGGGCCTCTCCGTCACCCTCGGCGACGTTTTCCGGGTGCCGGACACTGGCAGGCCCGGCTGCGTGTCGCTCATCGTGCGGGCGCTCGAGCGGGCCGGGCTTTCATTCGACCGGCCGCCGGCCGACATGATGCCCGCCGATCTGGCCAGGCAATTCGGGGTCGTGCCCTGAACCATGAATGTCATCCCCGCAATAGCGGGCGGTCCTGACAAGCGGCGCTGCGATGAGGTCGAACGCCGGCTTTCGTAAGCAATGACAGCAGTTGTTAACCCTTCGCTAACCGTCCCGCGTCAGCTTGGGTCCTCACGGGGCCCCCGGAACGATCAATATGATTTCGCGCGCACAACGCACCCCAATCGGCGAGTGGTGGTGGACGGTCGATCGTCTGACCATCGCCGCGGTCGGCGCTTTGATGCTGGCCGGCATCGTGCTGTCGCTCGCCGCGTCGCCGCCGGTGGCCGGTCGCATCGGGCTGGAGCCGTTCTACTTCGTCAACCGCCACATCTTCTTCCTGTTTCCGACCATCGCCATCATGCTCGGCGTCTCGTTTCTGACGCCGCACCAGATCCGCCGCCTGGCCCTCATCGTTTTTGCCATCAGCCTCGTCATGGTCGCTGTGACGCCGATCTTCGGCCAGGAGATCAAGGGTGCCAAGCGCTGGCTGGTGCTGTTCGGCGTCAACATCCAGCCGTCCGAGTTTCTCAAACCCGCTTTCGTCATCCTGATCGCCTGGCTGTTCGGTGAATCGGCCAAGCGCCCGGAAATGCCGGCCAACACCTTCGCGCTGATCCTGCTGCTGACGGTCGTCGCACTCCTGGTGATCCAGCCCGACTTCGGCCAGACCATGCTGATCGTGCTGGTGTGGAGCGCGCTGTTCTTCATGGCGGGCATGCGTGTGATCTGGATGTTCGGCATCGCTGGCGCCGCGGGCTTCGGCCTGCTGGTCGCCTATTACACCGTGCCGCACGTGGCGACCCGTATTCAGCGATTCCTCAACCCGCAATCGGGTGACACCTTCAACATCGATGTGGCCACCGAAAGCTTCATGCGTGGCGGCTGGTTCGGTCAGGGTCCGGGCGAGGGCACCGTCAAGCGCATGCTGCCGGAAGCCCACACCGACTTCGTGTTCTCGGTGGCGGCGGAAGAATTCGGCGTCGTGCTCTGCCTGGCGTTGGTCTCGCTCTACACTTTCATCGTGGTGCGCGCGATGCTGCGCGCCATGCGTAACGACGATCCGTTCTGCCGCTTTGCCGCCGCGGGCCTCACCATGTTGTTTGCGACGCAGTCGGCGATCAACATGGCGGTGAACCTGCATCTGATACCGGCCAAGGGCATGACGCTGCCGTTCATTTCCTATGGCGGTTCGTCGATGCTGTCGCTGGCTTACGGCATGGGCATGTTGCTGGCGCTGACGCGCGAGCAGCCGCGCGGCGCCATGCTGACCGCGCCGGACGATTTGCTGCCGGCCGGGAGCAGACCCTGATGGCGCAGGCGGTTGCGCCGCTCGTGTTGCTGGCCGCCGGGGGCACCGGCGGCCATCTTTTTCCCGCGGAATCGCTGGCCGTGGCGCTCAACAAGCGCGGCGTCGCGGTCGATCTCGCCACCGATGTGCGCGCCGCGCATTTCGAATTTCCGGCGCGTAACGTCCATCTCATTCCCAGCGCGACGTTGCGCGGCCGCGACCCGGTGGCGCTGGCGCGTACGACCTTGATGCTCGCGCGCGGCGCGCTGAAGGCGTGGAGCGTTATCGGTCGCATCAGACCGGCCGTCGTCGTCGGCTTCGGCGGCTATCCGACGGTGCCGCCGCTCATCGCCGCGTCGTGGCGCGGCGTGCCGACCGTGCTGCATGAGCAGAACGGCGTCATGGGCCGCGCCAACCGCCTGCTGGCCTCGCGTGTCACCGCCATCGCCACCGGTTTCCGCGTGCTCGCCAAGGTGGACGATGCCGTGCGCGCCAAGATGACTTTCACCGGCAACCCGGTGCGGCCGCTGGTGATCGAAGCGTCGAAGGTGCCGTACGACGCTCCGCATGGCGACGGCACTTTGCGCCTGTTGGTGTTCGGCGGCAGCCAAGGCGCGCGTGTGATGTCGGACGTCGTGCCGCCGGCAATTGAAAAACTCGATGCGAGCTTGCGAGCGCGGCTGCACGTCGTGCAGCAGGCGCGGCCCGAGGATATCGACGCCGTCTCGGCTCATTATGAAAAACTCGGCGTCGCTCACACCTGCGCCGCGTTCTTTTCCGATTTGCCGGTGCGCATGGCGGCGGCGCATCTCGTCATCTCGCGCTCGGGCGCTTCGACCGTTGCCGAACTCTCCGCCATTGGCCGACCGGGCATTCTGGTGCCGCTGCCGCACTCGCTCGACCAGGATCAACTCGCCAACGCCGGAGTCCTGCAAGAAGCGGGCGGGGCGGTGCGCATCGTGCAGGCCGAGTTTACGCCGGAGCGTCTGGCCCGCGAGATCGTCGCCCTGGCGGCGGAGCCGGCGCGGCTCGCCGCCATGGCCGCGTGCGCCAAGAGCGCCGGAACCGTCGATGCCGCGGAGCGGCTGGCGGATCTGGTGATGAAAACCGCCGGGATTTGACATTTCGCGCCGCGCCCGGGAAAAGCCGTCCGTTACGGATAAACAGCTGAGGTCGTCATGAAACTGCCGCGCGAACTGGGACCGGTGCACTTCGTAGGCATCGGCGGCATCGGCATGAGCGGCATCGCCGAGGTGCTGGTCAATCTCGGCTATACCGTGCGCGGTTCCGACGTCTCGGAGAACGCCAACGTCAAGCGCCTGCGCGACAAGGGCGTCATCGTCGAGATCGGCCACAAGGCGGAGAACCTGGACAGCGCCGACGTCGTGGTCGTGTCGTCCGCGATCAAGCCGGACAATCCGGAGCTCGTCGCGGCGCGCGCCCAGCGCCTGCCGGTGGTGCGGCGCGCCGAGATGCTCGCCGAACTGATGCGGCTGAAATCCTGCGTCGCCATCGGCGGCACGCACGGCAAGACCACGACGACGTCGATGGTGGCGACCTTGCTCGATTCCGGCGGCTTCGACCCTACCGTGATCAACGGCGGCATCATCAACGCCTACGGCACCAATGCTCGACTCGGCGGCGGCGACTGGATGGTGGTCGAGGCCGACGAATCCGACGGCACCTTCCTCAAGCTGCCGGCCGACATTGCCATCGTCACCAATGTCGATGCCGAGCATCTCGATCATTTCAAGACTTTCGCCGCCGTGCAGGAGGCCTTCATCCACTTCGTGGAGAACGTGCCGTTTTACGGTTTCGCCGTGATGTGCACCGATCATCCGATCGTGCAGCGCCTGGTCGGCCGTATCGCCGACCGCCGCATCGTCACCTACGGCGAGAATCCGCAGGCCGATGTGCGCCTGACCGACCTCACCAACAGCGGCGGCACGCAGCGCTTCACCGTGCGGTTCCGCGACCGCGACGGCAAGGAAATACACGCCATCACCGGCCTCGAACTGCCGATGCCGGGACGCCACAATGCGCTCAATGCGACCGCCGCAGTGGCGGTCGCGCATTCGCTCGCGATCCCTGACGACAAGATCCGCAGCGCGCTCGCCCGGTTCGGCGGCGTCAAGCGGCGTTTCACCAAGGTCGGCGAGTGGAACGGCGCCACAATCATCGACGACTACGGCCATCACCCGGTCGAGATCGCCGCGGTGCTCAAGGCCGCGCGCGAGTCGACGGCGAACAAGGTGATCGCCGTGGTGCAGCCGCACCGCTATACGCGCTTGAAGAGCCTGTTCGAACCGTTCTCGACTTGCTTCAACGATGCCGATGCCGTGGTCGTCGCCAATGTCTATGCCGCCGGCGAAGCGCCGATCGAGGGCGCCGATCGCGATCATCTGGTGCAGGCCCTGCGCGCGCGTGGTCACCGTCAGGTGATCCCGCTCGACGGACCGGAGCAGCTCGCCGGCATCATCAAGGGCCTGGCGAAACCAGGCGATTATGTCGTCTGTTTGGGGGCCGGCTCGATCTCGCAGTGGGCCTACGCGCTGCCCGGCGAATTGAAAGCGCTGAGCTGAGGCCGCGTCACAGGCATTGCCGCGTGTACATGGCCACCGCGGATTCGTACTGACGATAGGCCGACTGCAAGCGCGCGAATTCCCTGGCGCATTTCTTGCGGCCCAGGCTGTCGGCGACGCAGGCGGTAAATTCCTCGTTCGCGGTATGCAATTGTGCCAGGATGTCATTGTAATCCCGGACGGCATCGCCGCATTCATCGGCTGCGGCGGCCGCCGGTAAAGCCAGCGTCAGCGCGAGAACAACGATACGGATCGCACGGGTCATGCGCTTCCTCCTTGCCCTGTTCGTGCAAGCCTGCCGCCGGCGCAACCACCGGCTCCACGAATTGGACCGCCCCTGCCGCTATGCTACAGGAACATCGACGGTCGGGGCCACCGGCGCGATCGCAAGTGATGTGAGATGACCTTTCCCGACCTCGTCCCCGACCTGAAAGCGAGAATGCCGGCGCTGCGCGGCCGCCTGTCGGCCAACCAGCCGCTCGGGCCGTTCACCTGGTTCCGGGTCGGCGGCCCGGCGCAGGTTCTGTTCGCGCCCGAAGATACCGAGGACCTCGCATATTTCCTGAAAAATCTGCCGGCTGATATCGCCGCCACCGTGATCGGCGTCGGCTCCAACCTGATCGTGCGCGACGGCGGCGTCGAAGGCGTGGTGATCCGGCTTGGCCGCGGCTTCAACGCGATCGACTGCAAAGGCGACACCGTGCGCGCCGGAACGGCGGCGCTCGACAAACGCGTCGCCGAAGCGGCGGCGAACGCCGGCATCGGCGGGCTCGAATTCTACTTCGGCATTCCCGGCACCATCGGCGGCGCCGTGCGCATGAATGCCGGCGCCAATGGCGGCGAGACCAAGGACGTGCTGGTGTCGGCGACCGGCGTGACACGTCAGGGCGAGATCGTCAGCTTCGACAATGCCGGCATGAAATTCCGCTATCGCGGCAACGGCCTCGATCCGTCGATCATCTTCACGCAGGCGACGTTCCGCGGTCAGTTGAAGAACGCTGAAGCGATCCGCGCCCGCATGTCCGAGGTGCAGCAGCATCGCGAAACGGCGCAGCCGATCCGCGAGAAGACGGGCGGTTCGACCTTCAAGAATCCGCCCGGCCACAGCGCCTGGAAAGTCATCGACGCGGCAGGCCTGCGCGGCTTTGCCATCGGCGACGCCCAGGTCTCGGAAATGCACTGCAATTTTCTGATCAATCGCGGCAGTGCCACGGCCGCCGATATCGAGAAGCTTGGCGAGACCATCCGCGAGCGCGTCCAGGCCCATTCCGGCATCGTGCTCGAGTGGGAAATCAAGCGTATCGGCGAGCCGGACTGACGGCGATCAGACGCCGCCGTTCGGCCCTTGCAGCTTCAGCAAGTCGAGCAGCGGCTCCGGTCCGACGCGCACCGCGCCGGAAAACGGATGCTCCTGCAGCGCGATCAGGCCGAGCGCCACGACCGCCGACACTGAAAACACGACGAGCGCGGCGATCTGCGGATTGCGCTTCTGCAGATGCACGACGCCGATTGCGACCTGCGTCATGATGCCGAGGATCAGCACGATCGACCATTTCAGTTCGCTGGTCGAATCCGACGCCAGCGACAGCCGCTCCGAACGGGCGCTGGATACCCGCACCGCGGCATTGATCATGGCGACGTTGACCGCGGTGCCGGCATTCGCCGCCATCGACGGCTCGCTCAGTTCACGCAACAATGCGTCGAACGCACGATCCACCGATGCCGCGCTGTCGCCGGTCGTCATTGCCGGCCATTCGTCGCGGGTGACGGCTTTGATATAGTCGGTCCAGTCGGCGCGGATCGCGGCCATGTCGGGCTTTGACGCGACGCTCAGCGTAAACACGTTGCGCAGTTCGGCCGCCTCGGTCTGCACCGCGCGGGCGGCCTGCCGGTTGCGGTCGGCGATGTCGCTGGCGAGAAAACCGGCCATCAGCGCGAACAGAATGGCGACCGCGCCGAAGAACGGCGGGGCCACGCCGTCGAACCGCCGTATCGAGGCCCCGAGCGACCGGCCGAAGGTGGCCCACACGATCAGCGCGCCGGTTGCGGCATAAAGCGCGGTCAATAAGGCAAATACCGCCGGGGCGGGCAGGTCGATCCAGCTTTCGATCACGCCTCACCTCGTCTTTAATATGAGCACCACCGCGTTTCGACGATCCGGGGTAGTTTGGCCGGAAATTTAACGGTGATCGTCCTATAGAGAGTGGGCAGTCTAATGCTTGATTCGGAGAGCCGCCATTAGCGCCCGGAAGCATGTCGCCGTTCTCATGGGTGGCTGGTCCGCCGAGCGCGAAGTATCGCTGCGCTCGGGCAAGGCCTGCGCCGATGCCGCCGAGCGCGCCGGCTATCGCGTCAGCCGCATCGATGTCGGCCGCGATGTCGGACAGGTGCTGAGCGCGCTCAACCCGGATTGCGCCCTCAACGTGCTGCACGGCCGGCCCGGCGAGGACGGCACCCTGCAAGGCTTGCTGGAAATCATCGGCATTCCCTACAGCCATTCCGGCGTGATGGCCTCCTCGGTGGCGATGCAGAAGGACGTGGCCAAGATCCTTCTGAAAGAAGCCGGCGTGCCGGTGCCGGGTGGCAAGGTCGTCGACCGCCTAGCAGCGGGCCGCGCGCATGTCCTGCCGCCGCCTTACGTCATCAAGCCGATCGCGGAGGGCTCCAGCGTCGGCGTCTTTATCGTACGCGAGGATCATGAGCATCCGCCGCAGGAATTGATGCGGCCCGACTGGAAGTATGGCGAGCGCCTGCTGGCCGAACCGTTCATTCCGGGCAAGGAACTGACCTGCGCCGTCGTCGCCGGCAAGGCGACGGGCGTCATCGAGATCGTCGCCAACACCAGGTTTTACGATTACGAAGCGAAATACGCCCCCGGTGGCTCGACCCATCTGTTGCCGGCGCCGATCGCGGACGAGGTCTATGAAGCCTGCCGCCGCTTCGCGCTCATGGCGCACCAGGCGCTCGGCTGCCGCGGCGTCAGCCGCGCCGACTTTCGCTACGACGACAGCAAGCCGGGCATCGCCGGGCTCGCCTGCCTGGAGGTCAACACTCAGCCAGGCATGACGGAAACCTCGTTGGTCCCCGAACTTGCCGCCCATGACGGCATGAGCTTCGAACAGCTTGTCGCTTGGATGATCGAGGACGCCTCGCTGGGGCGCTGAAGCCCGTCGCTCCTGACCACGTCATTGCGAGGCCCGGAGACCAGGAAGGGCGCCGGGTTTTGGAACCTCCAGTGCCTGAAATGCCACGACCGGCAGAAGTTACCGAAGTCTCAGCCCAATCCATCAAACTTTACTAATCGTTTACCAAATGGCCGGAAGACTAGGCCTGAGCGGCGCCTCGTGCGCCGCGCTGGGGTGGTGCGCCTTCGCCGAGGCGACGGACCCGCCACCCGTCGATGGATCAAACTTTGGAAGAACCGGTTGCGATGGATCGTCGGGGATACCTCGCTCAATCGCTGAACACGTACAACGCCCGCTCGCCGGGCCGGTGGCGGCGTCCGTTGCGCCGCTGGTTCACCACGCTTGTTTCGCTCGACGTGCCGCGCGGCGTCGGCTCCGCCGCGGTGGCGATGCTCCTGCTGGGCAGCGTTTGCTACGGCGTCGTCAAGGGTGAGCACACCGACGATATCGCCCAGAATTTTCATGACATTTGCGATGCCGCGGCCAACGCCGCCGGCTTCCGCATCGCCGAGGTGGCGCTCGCTGGCGAGCACGAACTCGGCCGCGACGACATCCTCAAGATTGCCGGCATCACCGAGCGATCCTCGCTGCTGTTCCTCGATGCGGCGCAGGCCCGGACGCGGCTCCTGACCAATCCGTGGATCGCCGACGCCACCGTGCTCAAGCTCTACCCCGGCCGGCTGCGCATCGAGATCAAGGAACGCCAGCCTTTCGCGCTCTGGCAGAAAGACGCACGCACGGCGCTGATTGCCGCCGACGGCACCGTGCTGGAGCCGGACGTGCCGGCGCGCTTCGCCAGGCTGCCGCTTGTGGTCGGGGCGGGCGCCGAACGTACGGCGCCGAATTTCCTCGAGCTGCTGGCCCACTATCCCGCGATCTCCGGGCAGGTCGGCGCAGCGGTGCTGGTCGCCGAGCGGCGCTGGAATCTACATCTGAACAACGGCGTCGAAGTGCTGCTGCCGGAGAATCACGCGGAAGCGGCGCTTCAGACCCTGATCGACCTCGATCGAGACAAGCGCCTGCTGTCGCGTGACATCGTGCTGGTCGATCTGCGCCTGGAAGACCGCGTCACCGTGCGGCTGTCCGATGCCGCGGCGGCGGCGCGCGCCGACGCACTCAAGGCCGCCGAAAAGGCTCGGAAGAAGACGCGCAAGGGGGGCGAAGCATGACCGTGCTGCGCTTCGGCCTGACGCCCAAGATGAAGCCGGTGTCGCCGCGCCGCAGCGCGGTCGTCGCCGGTCTCGATATCGGCACCAGCAAGGTCGTCTGCGTTATCGCCCGGCTCGAGCCACAGGCGCCGCAGGACGTGCTGCGCCGCCGCAGCCATGGCGTCCGCGTCCTTGGCTTCTCCCACGTCGCGGCCAGCGGCATGAAGGCCGGGCAGGTGGTCGATCTGGTGGAAGCCGAAGAGGTGGTGCGCCAGGCCATTGACGCGGCCGAAAGCACGGCCGGCGTTCAGCTCGAATCCGTGGTCGTTTCGCTGTCCGGCGGCCGGCTCGGCTCGGAACGCTTCATCGCCGACGTTGATCTCAACGGTACCGCCGTCACTGACGGCGATATCGCCCGCGTTCTGGCGGCCGCAAGCCATCATTCGGTGCGCGGTGGCCGTGCCGTGCTGCATTCGCTGCCCATCGGCTACGCCCTGGACTCCGCCAAGGGCATTCGCGAGCCGCGCGGCATGCTCGGCAACAGGTTCGGCGTCGACATGCACATGGTCACGGCCGATGTCGCGACCGTGCGCAATCTGATGCTGACGGTCGAGCGCAGCCACCTGGACGTCGAAGCCATGGTCGCCTCGCCCTATGTCGCGGGACTTGCCTGTCTTGCCGACGACGAGGCCGATCTGGGCTCGGCCTGCATCGATCTCGGCTCCGGGACGACATCGGTCGCGGTGTTTTCGGGCGGGCGTTTCGTCCATGCCGACGGCTTCGCCTTGGGTGCCCACCACGTCACTATGGACATCGCCCGCGGACTCAACACGCCAATCGCCAGCGCCGAGCGAATCAAGGCAATTTATGGCAGTGTTTTGAGCGGTGGTTCGGACGAACGCGACATGATCACGGTGGCCTCGGTCGGCGACGATGAGCGGGAGCCGCCGCAGTTCGTGTCGCGCGCCTCGCTCGTCCGCATCATCAAGCCTCGGGTCGAGGAGATTCTCGAATTGGTTCGTGACCGGCTGGCGACTTCTCCTTTCGCTGCCGAGACGCGTGCTCGCGTAATTCTCACTGGCGGCGGCGCGCAATTGCCGGGTCTTGCCGACCTGGCATCGCGCATCTTGCGCCGTCCGGTGCGGATCGGACGTCCGCTGGGTATCGCGGGGCTTCCCGAAGCGGCCAAAGGGCCGGCCTTCGCGGTGGCCGCCGGCCTGCTCGTGTATCCGCAGGCGGCGCATCTTGAACACTTCGAACCGCGGCGAACGCGGCAGTTGATGACGGGTACAGGCGGGTACATTTCACGGGTCGGACAGTGGCTGCGCGAGAGTTTCTGACCCTCGGTCTAACGCAAGGACGAATCTAACAAGCGGCCGGCGTGGCCGGAAACAATTCGGTGGCACACCGCGAGCGCCTGACGCGCTCGTTCAGCGGGCCACCCGTGCAATCGAGAGGCAGATGACATGACGATTAATCTGAAGATTCCGGACATTCACGAGATGAAGCCGCGCATTACCGTGTTCGGCGTGGGCGGCGCCGGCGGCAATGCCGTCAACAACATGATCGCGGCCGGTCTCCAGGGCGTCGATTTCGTCGTCGCCAACACCGACGCACAGGCGCTGACGCTGTCGAAGGCCGAGCGCATCATCCAGATGGGCACGCAGGTCACGGAAGGCCTGGGCGCCGGTTCGCAGCCGGAAGTCGGCCGCGCCGCTGCTGAAGAAGTGCTCGACGAGATCCACGACCATCTGTCCGGCGCCCACATGGTGTTCGTCACCGCCGGCATGGGCGGCGGCACCGGCACCGGCGCCGCGCCGGTGATCGCCAAGGCCGCGCGCGAGATGGGCATTCTCACCGTCGGCGTCGTGACCAAGCCGTTCCACTTCGAAGGCCAGCGCCGCATGCGCTTCGCCGAGACCGGCATCACCGAGCTGCAGAAGGTGGTCGACACCCTGCTGATCATCCCGAATCAGAACCTGTTCCGGGTCGCCAACGAGAAGACGACGTTCGCCGACGCCTTCGCCATGGCCGACCAGGTGCTCTACTCGGGCGTTGCCTGCATCACCGACCTGATGGTCAAGGAAGGTCTCATCAACCTCGACTTCGCCGACGTCCGCGCCGTGATGCGCGAGATGGGCAAGGCGATGATGGGCACCGGCGAGGCGACCGGCGAGAAGCGCGCGCTGACCGCGGCCGAAGCCGCGATCAACAACCCGCTGATCGACGACGCCTCGATGAAGGGCGCCCGCGGCCTTCTGATCTCGATCACCGGCGGCAAGGATCTGACGCTGTACGAAGTCGACGAAGCCGCCACCCGCATCCGCGAGGAAGTGGACGTCGACGCCAACATCATCGTCGGCGCCACCTTCGACGAAACCCTGGACGGCACCATCCGCGTGTCGGTGGTCGCCACCGGCATCGACAAGATCGGCCTCGTCAATCAGCCGCTGCCGGCTGAGAACGCGCTGAAGGAACTGGCCGGCAAGATGCGCCAGGAAACCAAGCGTATGGTCGAGCGTCCGGCGCTCAAGCCGCATAGCGGCATGAATGCCGGCGTCGCCGCGGTCGAGCAGGCCGCTCATGCCGCCGTCGCCGCTGCGCTGGCGCCGGCCCCTACGGCCATGTCGGCCCCGAGCACGATCGAAGACGTCTCGATCCGCCCGATGCCGATCAAGCCGTCGCTGTTCGAGCCGGCTCCGATGGAGGCGCCGCACGCTGAAGCCGACATGCCCGAGGCCTTCATTCCGCCGGCCCCGGAAATGGTGAAGCGGGCGCCGCGCATGCCGCGCATCGACGAACTGCCCATGCCGGCGCAGAACCAGATGGCCCCCCGGCCGGAAATGAGCGACGACCATCCGCAGAAGCAGCGCATGTCGCTGATGCAGCGGCTGGCGTCGGTCGGTCTCGGCAAGCGCGAGGAAGCGGAGCAGGCGCCGCCGCGTATGGCCCGCCCGATGCCGCAGTTCGAGCAGCCGCAGGCCCGCCCGACGGCCCGCAATCCGGAAGGTCGCTATCCCGATTCGCGGCCGGTCGATCCGGTGTCGGAATACGCGCGCCGGGCTCAGCCGCAGGGTCTCGACCCCCACGGCCGCACCGCGCCTGTGCATAACCCGGGAACCGAGGATCAGCTCGACATTCCCGCGTTCCTGCGCCGCCAGGCCAATTAACCAATCCGCTGCCCCGCCAGAGACTTATGGCGGGGCAGCCAACCTCGTGTCCGCGTGGTGGAAATTTATAAGTATTTGTTTTTATTGAATGTTTTAATTGCGTGGCCGCCGAGAATGGCGCCATCTCCCGCCTCCGAGTAACGTAAATCCCAGTCCGACCGTGCCTTCTTCCTTAAATTGCGGCAGAAAAGAGTAACAGTCGGTAAGAAACCGTGTTTTGGACGAACCCGGGCCACGGCCTAAGTTGCGGACGCGGCAGGGGCTTTTCGGTCTTTCGGGGGATCGCCCGCATCTGCTGAAGGTTTCGTGCGTGGGCTCGGCTGTGGCCTCGCGTTGGCTGAAGTGGGATTGCGAGAGGGCAGTTCCGCGGAAATGGGGTCGATGAAGGGCGCTAAGCAAACGACACTCCGTGACGAAGTTGCCGTCACCGGCGTCGGCGTGCATTCCGGCCGTACTGTCACGCTGAGCTTGCTGCCAGCCGATGACGACGCCGGTATCGTTTTCCAACGTGTTTCCGCTGACGGTTCGATCGAGCGCGAAGTCCGCGCCGACGTTCGCGCGGTTACGGCGACTGAATTTGCCACCGTGCTCGGCGATGCCAAGGGTCCGCTGTGCTCGACCGCCGAGCATCTGCTCGCCGCGCTGCGTGGTCTGCACGTAGACAACGTCGTCGTCGAGATCGACGGCCCCGAAGTGCCGATCATGGACGGCAGCGCCATGCCGTTCGTCGAGGCGCTCGATCAGGCCGGTCTCACCGACCGCGCATCGCCGCGGCGTTTCATCGAGGTCATCAAGCCGGTGCGCGTCTCGATCGACGGCGCGTTCGGCGAACTGCGGCCCTATGAGCATGGCTTCCGCGTCGAGGCCGAAATCGAATTCAATCATCCGCTGATCGGCAAGCAGGATCTGGCGCTCGATGTCACGCCGGACACCTTCCGCAACGAGATCGCGTGGGCGCGCACCTTCGGCTTCATGAAGGATGTGTCGAAGCTGTGGAGCGCCGGTTATGCGCTCGGCGCCTCGCTGGATAATACGCTGGTGATCAGCGACGACCGCGTTCTCAACCCGGAAGGCCTGCGTTTTGCCGACGAGTTCGTGCGCCACAAGGTGCTCGACGCCATCGGCGATCTGGCGCTGGCCGGCCTGCCGCTGATCGGCGCCTACAAGACGGTCCGTGGCGGTCACAAGCTGAACAACGCCGTCCTGACCGCGCTGATGGCCAATACCGCCGCATGGCGGGTGGTCGAGGCTCCGGTCGAGCGGCCGCGGGCCGCGCGCGGCCATGCCGAACTGGCGGTCGGCGTTCCGGCGGCGGCCTACGGCCCCGACGTCTCCTGAATCCCCACGGATCCCCAACGGGCGGCGGCCATATGTCGCCGCCTTATTCCCGGCCGATTGTCCCCCTAATTGCTTGGCCCGGCCGCTGTTTTTGCTTTAAATCGCAGCGTATCGAACGCGGGCCCCCGGCCCGTTAACGATATTGGTCACGAAGCCCGCAAACCGGCGGGGCGAGGGTTAAAATTGCGCCCATTGGCAGCGTCGACGGAAAAGCCTGGCATGAGTTTGCGTTCAACCACCACAGCCCGGTCTGGTTTCACCCGGCGCCTGACGCGCGGCGCGGTGCTGGTCGTTCTGGCCGTGAGCCTCGGTGCCTGCTCCAGCCTGAACATTTTCGGCAGCAAGGACGAAACCCCGCCCGACGAGCCGGCCGACCGCCTCTACAACGAGGGCCTGTTTCTTCTTAACAACAAGAAGGACACCAAGAAGGCGGTGGCGAAGTTCGAGGAAGTCGATCGCCAGCACCCCTATTCGGAATGGGCGCGCAAGTCGCTGCTGATGTCGGCCTATGCCCAGTACGAAGCCGGCAACTACGACGAATGCGTCACCTCGGCGAAGCGCTACATCGCGCTCCACCCGGGCAGCCCGGACGCGGCCTACGCCCAGTATCTGATCGCGGCCTCGTATTTCGACGAAATCCCGGACATCACCCGCGACCAGGATCGCACCGAAAAGGCGCTGTCGGCGCTCGACGAGGTGATCCGCAAATATCCGACCAGCGAATATGCCGTCAGCGCCAAGCAGAAGGTCGAGGTCGCCCGCGACCAGCTCGCCGGCAAGGAAATGCAGATCGGCCGCTATTACCTCGACAAGAAGGACTACACCGGCGCCATCAACCGCTTCAAAGTGGTCGTGACGCAGTACCAGACGACGCGCCAGGTCGAAGAGGCGCTGATGCGCCTGACCGAGGCCTATATGGCGCTCGGCATCACCCAGGAAGCACAGACCGCGGCGGCCGTGCTCGGCCACAATTTCCCGGACAGCCCCTGGTACAAGCACGCCTATGCGCTGGTGAAGAGTGGCGGGCTCGAACCTAACGAAAACACGGGTTCCTGGATCAGCCGCGCCTTCAAGAAGGTCGGCCTGGGCTGATTTCCAGTTATTCCGGGGCGACGCAGGCGCGGACCCGAGATCCAACCGGACCGCCACTGCGTGACGTCCGGGAATGACCGATTCACAGTGACACCGTTGGCCTTGTGCCCACCATCGCCGTCTTTAATGATGAGCACGAATCGGCAACATGCCGATGCAGTAACGGCCCTTAGGGTTCGACCATGCTCTCCCGTCTTTCGATCCGCGACATCGTCCTGATCGACCGGCTCGACATCGATTTCGCCGCGCACCTCGCCGTGCTGACCGGCGAGACCGGCGCCGGCAAGTCGATCCTGCTGGATTCCTTCGCGCTGGCGCTGGGCGGCCGCGGCGACCAGTCGCTGGTGCGCCAGGGCACCGAGCAGGGGCAGGTGACGGCCGTCTTCGAAGTCGGTCCGCGCCATCCCGCCCGCGCCATCCTCAAGGCCAACGATATCGCCAATGAAGACGCGCTGATCCTGCGCCGCGTCCAGCTCGCCGATGGCCGCACCCGCGCCTTCGTCAACGACCAGCCGGTCAGCGTTCAGGTGATGAAGCAGCTCGGTGCGGCGCTGGTGGAGATCCACGGCCAGCACGACGACCGCGCTTTGGTCGATGCCGCGACGCATCGCAGCCTGCTGGACGCCTTCGGTGGCCTCGATGACGAAGCGGCCAAGGTCGGCGCCTTGTGGGAGGCGCGCCGCGCCGCGCAGGAGGCGCTCGAAACGCACAAGGCCGACATCGAGCGCGCCCAGCGCGAGAGCGAGTGGCTGCGCCACGCCGTTCAGGAACTGGACAAGCTGGCGCCGCAGGCCGGCGAGGAAACAACGCTCGCCGAGCGTCGCACGGTGATGATGCAATCGGAGAAGGTGGCGCAGGATTTGCGCGACGCTTACGACGCCCTTGCCGGTTCGAATTCGGCGGTGCCGGCGCTGGCGGCGGCGGTGCGTCGCCTCGAGCGCCGCGCCACCCAGGCGCCGAGCCTGGTCGAGCCGTCGGTGAAGGCGTTCGACGTCGCGCTCAACGCGCTGGAGGAAACCCGCGGCCATCTCGAGGCCGCGCTGCGTGCCGCCGACTTCGATCCGGCCGAACTGGAGCGCAACGAGGAGCGGCTTTTCGCGTTGCGCGCAGCGGGGCGCAAATACAATGTGCCGGTCGATAATCTCGCCGCACTGGCCGCGAAATACAAAGACGACATTGGATTGATCGACGCCGGCGAGGCCAGGCTCAAGGCGCTGGACAGGGCCGCGGCAAAGGCCGACGCCGATTTCCGCGCCGCCGCCGACGCGCTGTCGAAGGCGCGCGTCAAGGCCGCCGCCAAACTCGACAAGGCGGTCAACGGTGAACTGCCGCCGCTCAAATTGGAGCGCGCCAAGTTCTCGACTCAGATCGACACCGACCCCAATGCGCCCGGCCCGAACGGCATCGACCGCGTCGAGTTCTGGGTGCAGACCAATCCCGGCACCAAGCCGGGCCCGATGATGAAGATCGCGTCGGGCGGCGAACTGGCGCGCTTCCTGCTGGCGCTCAAGGTGGTGCTGGCCGATCGCGGCTCGGCGCCCACGCTGGTGTTCGACGAGATCGACACCGGCGTTGGCGGCGCGGTGGCGGATGCCATCGGCATGCGGCTGGCGCGCTTGGGCAAGAACGTGCAGGTGCTCGCCGTGACCCACGCACCGCAAGTCGCGGCGCGCGCCGCGCGGCATTACGTCATCTCCAAGGATGCGCTCGACAAGGGCAAGCGCGTGGCGACGCGGGTCACCGAGGTGGCGGAGGATCACCGCCGCGAAGAAATCGCCCGCATGCTGGCCGGCGCCGAGATCACCAACGAGGCGCGCGCGGCGGCGGAACGTCTGATCAAGGCCGCGAGCTAGCCAATCCAGGGCGGAACCCCGGACCGCGATAATCCCCTTTCTTAGTCATGCCCGGCCTTGTGCCGGGCATCCACGTCTTTAGATTGCCGTCAAACAAAACGTGGATGGCCGGGTAAGCCCGGCCATGACGGAATCGAATGGCCAAGAAATCGACCCAGGTCCGCACCGATAAAACCCCCATCGAACTGCTCACCAGGAAGCAGGCCGCTGCCGAGCATGCGCGGCTCGGGCAGGAGATCGCCGGCCACGACAAGCGCTACTACCAGCTCGACGCACCCACCGTGTCCGACGCCGAGTACGATGAGCTGCGCAAGCGCTACAACGCCATCGAGGCGCGCTTTCCCGAATTGCGTACGCTGGAATCGCTGTCTTTGAAGGTCGGCGCGGCGCCGGCGCGCGGCTTTGCCAAGATCAAGCACGCCGTACCGATGTTGTCACTCGACAACGCCTTTGCCGAAGAGGATGTCGTCGATTTCGTCGGCCGCATCCGCCGCTTCCTGAGGTTGTCCGAGGAAGAGCCGATCGCGTTTTCCGCCGAGCCGAAGATCGACGGTCTGTCGATGTCGCTGCGCTATGAGAACGGTGAGCTGGTCACCGCGGCGACGCGCGGCGACGGCCAGGAAGGCGAGGACGTCACGGCGAACATTCGCACGCTCAAGGACGTGCCGCACAAGCTCAAGGGCCGCAACATCCCGCAAGTCACGGAAGTGCGCGGCGAGGTCTATATGACCAAAGCCGACTTCCTCAAACTCAACGAGCGGCAAAAGGAAGCCGGCGCGCAGATCTTCGCCAATCCGCGCAACTCGGCGGCCGGTTCGCTGCGCCAGAAGGATCCATCGATCACCGCGTCGCGGCCGCTCGGCTTCTTCGCCTATGCCTGGGGCGAAATCAGCGACATGCCCGCCGACACTCAATCCGGCATGATCAAGTGGTTCGAGCATTGCGGTTTCAAGACCAACCCGCTCACCAAGCTTGTCCGTTCGGTCGAGGAACTGATCGCCTTCCACCGAAAGATTGGCGAACAGCGCGCCTCGCTCGATTACGATATCGACGGCGTCGTCTACAAGGTCGACCGCATCGACTGGCAGGAACGCCTTGGCTTCGTGTCGCGCACGCCGCGCTGGGCCATCGCACACAAATTCCCGGCGGAACAGGCGACCACGACGCTCATCGGCATCGACATCCAGGTCGGACGCACCGGCGCGCTGACGCCGGTCGGCAAGCTGGAGCCGGTCGGCGTCGGCGGCGTCATCGTCCAAAATGTGACGCTGCACAACGAGGACTACATCAAGGGTATCGGCGGCGATGGCGAGCCGCTGCGCGAGGGCCGCGATATCCGTATCGGCGACACCGTGATCATCCAGCGCGCCGGCGACGTCATTCCGCAGGTGGTCGACGTCGTGCTCGACAAGCGGCCGAAGAACGCCAAGCCCTACAAGTTTCCGACCGAGTGCCCGGTGTGCGGCAGCGAGGCGGTGCGCGAGCACGATGCCGAAACCGGACGGCTCGACGCCGTGCGCCGCTGCACCGGCGGCTTCATCTGCAAGGCGCAGGCGGTCGAACATCTCAAGCTGTTCGCGTCACGCCGCGCCTTCGACATCGACGGTCTCGGCGAAAAGCAGATCGAGCTATTCCACGAGAAGGGCTGGCTGAAGGAGCCGGCCGATATCTTTTCGCTGGAGCGAAAGCATCGCAAGGAACTTCTGGAGGAAGAGGGCTATGGCGAGACCTCGGTGCGTAATCTGTTCGCCGCCATCGACGCGCGCCGCGAGATCGCGCTCGACCGTGTCATCTATGCGCTCGGCATCCGTCATGTTGGCGAGACCACGGCGCTGTCGCTCGCGCGCGGCTACGGCTCGTGGCAGTCGTTTCACGATGCGGCCTTGAAGGTGGCCAAGGGCGATGCAGAAGCCATCGCCGACATGGATGCGCTGGATCAGATCGGCGATACCGTCATCGAGGCGGTGACCGACTACTTCAAGGAGAAGCGCAACCTCGCGGCCGTCGAGCGGCTGGTGAAGCAGATCAAGGTGCTCGACGCCGAGAAGCCGAAGACCGACTCCAAAGTCGCCGGCAAGACGGTGGTGTTCACCGGCTCGCTGGAGAAGTTCACCCGCGACGAAGCAAAAGCTACCGCCGAACGTCTCGGCGCCAAGGTGTCGGGTTCGGTGTCGAAGAAGACGGATTACGTCGTCGCCGGGCCGGGTGCCGGCTCCAAGCTTGCCGAAGCGCAGAAGCACGGCGTCACGGTGCTGAGCGAGGATGAGTGGCTGGCGTTGATATCTTGATGCGCGTTTCACCCTCCTTCCAGAGGAGGGTAAGTAAAATTACAGCGCCCGCGTCGCGCGCTCCAGCCAGCTCTGCGTCGCCGGGTCGATCAGCGGCATAATCGCTTCGCGGACGCGTGCGTGATAATTGTTCAGCCAGTGCAATTCCTGGCTCGTCAGCAGCCGCGGATCGACGAGGCGGCGATCGATCGGTGCGAACGACAAGGTCTCGAATGCATTGAGCGGCTTTTCGCCGCCATCGGGCGAAGCGGCCGCGATCACCAGCACCAGGTTCTCGATGCGGATGCCGTAGGCGCCGGTTTTGTAATAGCCGGGCTCGTTCGACAGGATCATGCCGGGCTTGAGCGGCGTGTGGCCGAGCTTGGAAATGCGCGCCGGGCCCTCATGCACCGAGAGATAGCTGCCGACGCCATGGCCGGTGCCGTGATCGAAATCGAGACCCGCCTGCCACAGCGCGACGCGCGCCAGCGGATCGAGCTGCGCGCCGGTGGTGCCAACCGGAAACACTGCTTCGGCGATGGCGATGTGGCCCTTGAGCACGCGGGTGAAGCGGTCGCGCATTTCGTCGGTCGGCGTGCCGTTGATCACGGTGCGCGTAATGTCGGTGGTGCCGTCCTCATATTGTGCGCCGGAATCGATGAGGAACATTTCGTCAGAACCGATGACGCGGTTCGACGCGGAGGTGACGCGATAATGCACGATGGCGCCATTCGGTCCGGCGCCGGAGATGGACGGGAATGACACATCCTTCAGGAGGCCGCTATCGCGTCGGAAGGATTCAAGCGCGGCCACGGCCTCGATCTCGGTGAGCTTGCCGGACGGCATTTCGTGGTCGAGCCAGCACAGGAAGCGTGTCATCGCCGCGCCGTCGCGCAGATGCGCGGCGCGCGTGCCGGCGATCTCGGCATTGTTCTTTACCGCCTTCATCAGCGTGATCGGATCGGCACCGCGCATCACCTTGCCGCCGTTCTCCGAGACGATACGGGTCAGGGCGTCGGCGGCGCTCGCCTGATCGAGCAGCACGGTCTTGTCCTTGTACGTCGCCAGGTCGCGCGCCAGGTCGCCGGTGGCGTGAACGTCGGCGACTTCCTCCAGCGCGTGGCGCACTTCGTTCGACAGCTTTTCCGGTTCGATATAGAGCCGAGGGCGGCCGTCGCGCGGGATCGCGGCGAAGCCGAGCGCCAGTGGTGTATGCGCGACGTCGGAGCCGCGGATGTTGAAAGTCCAGTCGACGTTCTGCGGGTCCGAAACGATCAGCGTGTCGGCGCGCAGCTTTTGCAGTTCGTCCGTGATGCGAGCGAGCTTGTCGGCGGCGGCCTCGCCGGCGAGCGCCAGCGGACGGAGGGTCACCCGCGAATGCGGCGGCGCCGGCCGGTCGGTCCACAAGGCGTCGATCGGATTGTCCTCGACCGGGACCAACGTTGCGCCGGCCTTGGCGCAGGCCCGCGCGAAGCGTTCGGCGCTGTC
This sequence comes from Pseudolabrys sp. Root1462, assembly GCF_001426945.1. Classification (GTDB taxonomy): domain Bacteria; phylum Pseudomonadota; class Alphaproteobacteria; order Rhizobiales; family Xanthobacteraceae; genus Pseudolabrys. Next base: position 761,387 of record NZ_LMFS01000001.1, read on the forward strand.
GCTGGTGTGCAGCCAGGGGTCGAAGCCGATCTTGTCACCGGCCTTGACGTTGCTCTCGAGCCACACCGCCGGCGGGTTGTCGACGAAATGTTCGATCGTGAACACCGTGGTGTCGGCCTGGGATTGGACCTGCAGCGTGTAGCGGCCGTCGACGAACAGCGCGGCGCGCTCGGTGAGTACGATCGCCGCCCCGGCCGACCCGGTAAACCCTGTCAGCCAGGCCAACCGCTCCTCGCTCGCCGGCAGGTATTCGTTCTGCTGGCGGTCGGCGCGCGGCACCAGGAAGCCGTCGAGGCCGCGGCGCTTGAGTTCGGCGCGGAGGGCGGCGACGCGGCGGCTGCCTTGGGCGCCGTCGGCGGCGTCGTCGAATGTCTGGAAACGGGCTTCGAACATGGCTGGCACTCTAATCGTCCTGAATGTACCGGCAACGCGGGACGCCCGTGCTGCCGGCAAATGATGCATAGCCCGGCCCGCGGGCGGCGGTGGGTGAAAGTTTTGCAACGCCGCGCCGCCTCTTTGCGCAAGCTTGATGCGTGCCGGACCGCTCGTGACTCACATTTGTGCATTGCACTAAAATTGACACGCCGATGCCTTAAATATTGACGCCAGGTAAGGGCTTAGTCACTGATTTGTCAGGGCTTCTATGCAATGTCGTACGGTGTTCGCAGGCGCAATGTAGCTTATATTGCATTGCAACAGCGCGATTCGAGACCGGATCGCCGATGGAGAGTGACATGGTTGCCCTGACTTACAGCGAAGCCCCGGCCGTATCCGCCAAGAAGAGTGCGGCTGCCAAGGCTGCTCCGGCCACCGACATTCCGACCACGCAGAAGGGCTTCTTCGCCCGCTTCCTCGACGCGATGATGGAAGCGCGCATGAAGCAGGCGCAGCGCGAGATCCGCCTTTACGGCCGCCACCTCGGCGAGTGATCGGCTTCGCGCCGCGTCAGCGGCGGAGGATGAGCGTCGTCCAGCCTTCGAGGTCGCGACGGCGCTCAAGGTGCAGGCCCTGCGCCGCATAGATCGACCGCGCCGCATTGGCGTGGCTCGGCAGCAGTCCTGACAGCACGACGCGGCCGCCCGGCGCCACCAGCCGGGCAATCGGCGCCGCCAGCCGCGTCAGCGGCCCCAGCAGAATATTCGCAAAAATCAGGTCGTAGGGCGCGCCCCGCAATATCCGCGGATCGCGCGTGCCCGGCGCATGGGCGAGCGACACGAGCGGCCCGACCCGGTTGAGCCGGGCATTGTCGCGCGCCGCGGCGACCGCGACCGGATCGATATCGCTCGCCAGCGGCCGCGTATGGAAGATCTTCGCAGCCGCGATCGCCAGCACGCCGCTGCCGGTGCCGATATCCAGCACGTGAAACCGCCGCTTCTTCTTGGCCAGCATATCGAGCGCCATCAGGCAGCCGCGCGTGGTGCCGTGATGGCCGGTGCCGAAGGCGAGCGCCGCCTCGATCTCGATATTGAGGTCGTTATTCTTGAGCCGCTGCCGGTCGTGAGAGCCGTGGACGACGAAACGGCCGGCCCGGACCGGTGTCAGCCCGGCGAGGCTTTCGGCCACCCAGTCGCGCGTCTCCACCGTCTCGATGATCAGCGCCGCCGCGGCGTCCTCGCCGGCCGCGCTGGCCACCAGCCGCCGCAGCTCCGCCTGATCCGGCAGATCGGCGAAATGCAGCGCCACCTGCCAGGACCCGTCGTCGGCCTCGAACGAGGCGCAGGCGACCTCGTCGCCGTCCAGCATCTCGTCGAGCAGATCGGCGATGCGCCGCGCCGCCGTTTTGTCGGCGCAGACCAGACGGGCAACGGTGGTGGAATCGCTCGCGGGCAGGTTCATGCGCGGACATTCGCGCGGCGGCCGGAACTTGGCAACGCCCCATCCTTCGGCTCTGCCGGACGAGGCGGTGCGCTCAGTGCCGCTTGAAGTACTGCACCGCGCGCTCGTGCTTCTCGGCCGCCTTGCGCGAGGTGAAGGTGCCGAGGTTGCGGCGCTTGCCGGTCGACGGGTTCTTCTTGCGCGAATACAACCGGTAGCGGCCGTCCGCGAGCTTGCGGATCATGACGGACCTCCCTCGCATGCATTGCCCAGACCGGGCAACGGCGCGGGCCGCCGGCCGTTCCGATCAGCGGCCGTCGTAGTAATAATAGCGCTGCGGTGGCGGCACTTCGTAGCCATAGGCGCGCGGCACCACGAAATAGCGCTGCTCGACCGGGCGCGGCGGCGCCTGGAACAGGCCGCGCGGCCGGTCATAGACATAGCCCGTGCCATCGGCGGTTTCGCGGTAGCCGCTGATGACGCGGCCGCGGCGCTGCGCCACCGGCGGCGCGATCTCGGTGCCGGCGAGGTCGTCGGTCGAATAGGTCCGGTCGAACTCGGCATTGCCGGCGCGCACGCGCGCCGGCACGGAGCGCCGCGCCACCGCGGGCGCCGCATCCGGCACGGTGCCGGTGAGCACGACGCGCGTGTTCGCCATCTTGTTCTGCTTGACCAGCGCCCACAGCGTCGCCGCATGCGCCACCGACAGCCGCACGCAGCCGTGCGAATGGGCGAGGCCGTCGATCTTGTGATTGGTGCCGTGGATGGCGTGGCCCTTCATGGTGAAGAACATCGAATAGGGCATCGGCGCGTCGTCCCACTCCTTGGAGAAGTGGTCCTTCTCCATGCGGAACGGCTTGAACTCGCCCGACGGCGTGTCGTAGCGCCCGGCGCCGGTCGATACCGGCCAGGTGTGCAGCACCGCGCCATCCTCGCTCACGGTCATGGTCTGCGTCGATTTGTCGACGGCAATGAGGAGCGCGGCCTGCGCCGGCGCGGCGAAGGCGGCCATGGCGCAGCCGGCGAGCAGCGCGGCGAGCCAGGTGGCGGAACGGATACGCATTGAACTTTGAACTCCCGAGCCCCTCGGATCCGAGGAGCGGTACGATGGAAAGGCAGCGCGGCGGCATTGTGGCGCGGTGGCGCCGGGGCGGCCGCCGCGGATCACTAACGCGCGAGGCTCGGTTTTCGCCAGCCGTCGCGGGCCTTTTTTGCCGCGCTATGGTAACCGCAGGCGGCGAGCGGGGAACCGAGCCGCGCGGGGCGGATTAGCTCGTCTCCATCCCTGCCGCCCAGCCATGAAATGCTCCCCAGCCGTGAACAGCCCAAGCGTCAAACCGTCCAAGCCATCAATCGCAGCCGTGGATCCTCCAAGTCGTGAAAAACCGATGACGCCGCCTTCCATCCCGACCCGCACCGATGCCGCCGTGACCTGCGGCTGCGGCGGCATTGCCCGCATCACCGCCGTGGCGCCGATCCCGGACCGCGACGAGCGCATGCGCCACACCTATCACTGCCCCGATTGCGGCAAGGATCTCGTGTTCGAGGTGATGAAGAAGGGCGTGGGGTAGGGGCGGCGAGGGCAGGCCTGCTGCCCCCGCACCGCGCGTTCTACAAGGCGGCTTAGTTACCCAGCTCGAGCACCCAGTAGCGCCGGCCGTTGTCGCCGCGCGCCGAGGCGATGCCGTACGACGTGATGCCCTTGAGCAGCATGTTGGCGCGATGCCCGGCCGAGCGCGCCCATTGCTTGATGGCGCAATCCTGATCCTCGCAGCCGAACGACACGTTCTCCGCCGCCATGCCGCTGACCAGCCGGCCGACGCGCTGCTTGAAGCCGTCGTGATCCAGCCGCTCGCGCTTCGCCAGGCTGTGCGCGTGCTCATAGGCCGCGCCGGCCAGCGCGGCCGAGTGCGACAGCGGCGGCAGTCTGTGCTGCGCGCGGAAGGAATTGACATCGAGCGCGAAGGCGGACGTCGTCGCGCATGTCAGCAAGGTTGCGGCGAGCAGCGCGCGGCGCATCTCAGCCGACGCAGACATATTGCGTGCCGCTCATGCCGAGCCGGCGCGCCGCGCCGCGCGCCAGATCGAGCCGCGCGCCCTTGGCGTAGGCGCTGCCCCACGGGCCGGTGTCGTTGATGCGCACGGTGAGCGTGCGGCCATTGTGCGGATTGGTGACGTTCAGGCTGGTGCCGAGCGCCCATGTCCGCGCCGCGGCGGTGTTGCCGTTGGCGTCGAAGCGCTCGCCGCTCGCGGTGCGTTTGCCGGTGTGATAATAGCTGGCGAGAATTTCCTGCCCGGCGCAGTTGCCGGTCGGTTTGACATAGCGGTGCACCGAGCCCCAGCCCGCGGCATTGGCCGCCGTTGCGGTGATCAGTACTCCGGCCGCCAGGCCCAGTCCCAGTCCCATTCCCATCGCCAGACGCTTCATCGGCACATCCTCTCGTTGCCCCCAACCTCCCCGGAGGGAAGAAGGAGGGCAAACGGGGCGGGAAGATGGCGGGGGCTTTAGATAATGACGGACGACCTCACGCCGTCATGGCCGGGCTTGTCCTGGCCATTCACGCCTTCTTGCGTCCTGTCGCGCGCACGACCATAGGCCGCGTCGAACTAATGTCTCGCAGTAGGACGGCGCCGGCAGTCTGTGTTCGGGCGGAAGGAATTGAGATCGAGGGCGAAGGAGCCAGGAAGAAAAACGGAGGGGCTTTGCGCAACAGCAAAATTTTGAGGGAGACATTGCCGTCCTCCCGGGAGAGACATAAGTGACCTTCCAAGGAAGTCACGGGTGTCCTACGAATAAACACGCATGTCATACAGCACATATTACGAGTAGCACACAGTATTATCCAAGGTAGGCCCTAGTCAGATCTGACCTCCCTTATCGGCGCAGCGGCACTTGTTCTTACTATTTTGAGAGAGCATATCCGAACCATGGCAAACGCACAGAAACCCCTAGACGCTTCGGCTAAAGTGATTGCCCTTCCGACGAAGGCAAAGTCGGGGAAGCGTGCAGAAGACAAATGGTCACCCCAAGTTCTAAAATTTGGGTACACCGCACTACCGAATTTATTGCTGCGGGCGCAGGCCAAACTGGGAATAACTCCGACCCAATTCAATGTTCTCGCACAGTTGGTCGAGCATTGGTGGGATGCAGACAAATATCCATTCCCCGCCAAGGACACCATTGCGCGTCGGATCGGTAAAAGTCCAAGGCAAGTCCAGCGTTACATCACGGAGTTGGAAACGGCCGGCTATGTGAAGCGGATCGAGCGTTTTTCGGGTCGAAAATCACAAATTAACAACGGGTATTCATTCGCCGGCTTGATTAAAAAGCTAAAGTCCATTGAGCCGGAGTTCACAAAGGCTGCCGACCTAAAAAGGCAGAAAGCAAAAAAACTAGAGACTGCGGCAGCCAGCTGAATTTTTTCACTGCGGCGTAGCTCAACTGGATAGAGCGCCTGCTTTCTACCGATTCTCATCCTCGACAAGGGAGAATTTAGGGGCAGGAGAATGTGGGTTCAAGTCCCGCCGCCGCGCCCAATAGGCAATCGTTCCAATGACAATGCTGAATGACGATCAGTTTGCAGAAAAACACAGCATAGTGAATGAGCTGTTCATTAATACTGCGGATGACAACTATATTGCGGCGCGCTGGTGCTTCCATGAGAATCTAAATGTCGATTTCTTCTGGCTGGCCGTCCACTGCCTCGAAAAGTATCTCAAGGCGGCGTTGCTCCTGAATGGACATTCATCAAGGTCATATCGTCACGATATTATAAGACTGTACGAGGCCGTGAAGCCCTTGGCGCCAGAGCTATTGCCCAAGACATTAGTCAAGCCGTCCGACATGCCCATTAACGTTTGGCGCCAGGAAACGGTCGAGCAATTCGTCAGGCGCCTTTATCGAGATGGGCAAGCTGACAATCGGTATCAGTTGTATGGCTATAGCAGGCAAGCCGAAGATCTTTGGAAATTGGACCAACTTGTTTTCAGTGTGCGACGGCTTTGTCAGCCTTTGGAATTGCATTTCTTTGACGAAAAGATCGTCGGTCTGCCCGACGAAACACGACGCCAAAGAATGTCAAAGGATCACCCATGCTCGTGGGTGTTGCGTGCGAGGTTGGAAGAAACAATCGAAGGCAAACGCGGCACATCTTTGCAGCATGCGGCTTTAAATTGGAATCGTCCGTTTGCTCCCGAAAACTATAAGCATACTGAAATGGAATATCGATCTTCTGTTCAAAATCCGGTCCTTGTCCGACGCATCTACGACCCATTGGCAGGAGGCGCAGAAAATCTTGCTGATGCGGACAGGCTTTGGGATTGGGTGAAATCAAGTATCCAGTTGCCAAAGGATTTGATCGACGAGATTGAGATCGAACGAGAGAATATGAAAAATAAATATTCATGAAACGGTGCGGGAGGTTTCAGTGCCGATAGCTAATGACGCCGAACTGGCTCTATCCGTTGCGCATGCAAGTCGACTTGTACAAGATATTCAAGACTACTGCGGAAAAGCGCCGCGCCCCGGGTCGCAGTTCAGTTTTCCGCGCGGTCTAATCGGCACAGCTGAAGAATACCGCCAAACTTGCCCGGGCTATCTAGACCAGCGGCAGCAATCGAGTTGTGCCTACGGCTTTATGTATCTTGACGTTATTTGGTGGCTACTAGCGCGAACCGATTTGTCCGGAATAGCGAAAGAGATGGTAATAAAATCGGCAATCATCACCCTTTCTTCAATTCTGGAGGCCCTACTCGAAATTTCGGCTGGTGGAATTTTTGCCTCTATAAAGGGCGTAAAGCCCAGGTTAGATAGGGCATGTGAGAACAAATGGATTTCTGAGCAGGAGCGGGATAGTCTTAAGCAGTTATGGGATCATCGCAACAACGTCCACATTCGTCTTCTTGATACGCACGAATTTAACAAGTATCGGCCTGAGCATTTTAATGTGCCTCGCCAGGCCTTTGGCGTCCTGATGCAGAATTTGAAGCGCTGGCACGAACGTCGCGAGAGTGGAGAAGCGTTGAAATAGCCCTCACGCCCTCTCCACAAAACTATCGACCACCCGCTTCTCGCCCGCCTTGTCGAACGCGATGGTCAGCTTGTTGCCGTCCACGGCGGTGACGTTGCCGTTGCCGAATTTCAGATGAAACACGCGGTCGCCGGGCTTGAAGCTTGAGGCCGGGCCGGACGATTTGGCGATCAGTTCGCCTTCGATGGTCAGCGGCGCGCGGGGTTTGGTGTCGCGGCGCGGCGCCGTCCTGGGCGCAGACTTGGACGCAGACTTGGGCGGCGCGACGTCATCGCCGTACTCGTCATCCTGATTGAACACGCCGTCCGGCACATAACGCGGCGCGCCGTTTTCCGAGAAGCCGCCGGCGCCGCGGCGGCCCTGCGCGCGCTGCCAGCCGGGCGTGGTATATTTCGAGCCGAAGGCGCCGGCCTCGTCGAAGCGCGACGGGCCGTAGCCCGACATGCCGAAGCCGCCGGTGCCGCCGGCTGCTTCCTTCACCTCGACATGCTCGGCCGGCAGCTCATCGAGAAAGCGCGACGGGATGTTGCTCTGCCACAGGCCATGCACGCGGCGGTTCGTGGCGAAATAGATCCGGGCGCGCTTGCGCGCGCGCGTGAGGCCGACATGGGCAAGGCGGCGTTCTTCCTCGAGCCCGGCCTTGCCCTGTTCGTCGAGCGAGCGCTGATGCGGAAACAGGCCTTCCTCCCAGCCGGGCAGGAACACGGTGTCGAACTCCAGGCCCTTGGCGGAATGCAGGGTCATGATGCTGACCTTCTGCTCGCTGTCGCCCTCGGCCGTGTCCATCACCAGCGAGATGTGCTCGAGGAAGCCGGCGAGGTTCTCGAACTCCTCCATCGAGCGCACGAGTTCTTTCAGGTTTTCGAGACGGCCGGCGGCGTCGGCGGAACGATCCTTCTGCCACATCTCGGTGTAGCCCGACTCGTCGAGCACGATCTCGGCCAGTTCAGTGTGCGGCAGCGTATCCTTCTGCTTGCGCCAGCGCGCGAACGAGTCCATCAGCGCGCGCAGCGCGTTGCGCGGCTTCGGCTTCATCTCGTCGGTGGACGCCATGATGGCGGCGGCTTCGGCCAGCGGAATGCGTTGCTTGCGCGCGTAGTCGTGCAGCATCTGCAGGGCGGCGTCGCCGAGGCCGCGCTTGGGCGTATTGACGATGCGCTCGAAGGCGAGATCGTCGGCCGGCTGGGCGATGACGCGCAGATAGGCGAGGGCATCGCGGATTTCGGCGCGCTCGTAGAACCGCGGGCCGCCGATGACGCGATAGGGCAGGCCGAGCTGGATGAAGCGCTCTTCGAACTCGCGCATCTGGAACGAGGCGCGCACCAGGATGGCGATCTCGTCGAGCGGATGATCCTCGCCGCGGTCGCGGGCGTCGCGCTGCATCTGCTCGATCTCTTCGCCGATCGAGCGGGCCTCTTCCTCCGAGTCCCAGGCGCCGGTGACTTCGACCTTCTCGCCGTCGACGTCCTCGGTGTGCAGCGTCTTGCCGAGGCGGCCTTCGTTGTGCGCGATCAGGGTCGAAGCGGCGGCGAGGATGTGACCGGTCGAGCGGTAATTGCGTTCGAGGCGGATGACCTTGGCGCCGGGGAAGTCGTGATCGAAGCGCAGGATGTTGTCGACCTCGGCGCCGCGCCAGCCATAGATCGACTGGTCGTCGTCGCCGACGCAGCAGATGTTTTTCTGCGCGGGCGGCGCGGCGGTCTGCTCCCTCTCCTCGTCCTTCACGGGGAGAGGGTCGGGGTGAGGGGCAGCTTTGCTTTCATCCGGCGCGTCCCAAGTATCTTCAAGCGACAGCCCCCCCCCCCCCCCCCCCNTCAAGCGACAGCCCCTCACCCGCCTCGCCGCTGCGCGGCTCGGCACCCTCTCCCCGCAAGCGGGGCGAGGGAAGAGAAGTCGGCATCTGCGCCAGCAATCTGAGCCACAGATACTGCGCGACGTTGGTGTCCTGATATTCGTCGACGAGGATGAAGCGGAAGCGCTGTTGATATTGTTTGAGCACATCCGGGTTCTCGCGGAACAGGCGGATGCATTCGAGCAGCAGGTCGCCGAAGTCGGCGGCATTCAGCGTCTTCAGCCGCTCCTGATAGGCGGCATAGAGTTTCTTGCCCTTGCCGTTGGCGAAGGATGCGGCTTCGCCGGCCGGCACCTGCTCGGGCGTGAGGCCGCGATTTTTCCAGCCGTCGAGCATCATGGCGAAGACGCGCGCCGGCCAGCGCTTCTCGTCGATCTTCTCGGCCTCGATGAGCTGCTTGATCAGGCGGATCTGGTCGTCGGTGCCGAGGATGGTGAAGTCGCTGCGCAGGCCGACCATCTCGGCGTGACGCCGCAAGATCTTCACACCGATGGCGTGGAAGGTGCCGAGCCACGGCATGCCCTCGACGATGTCGCCGACCATGTGGCCGACGCGCTCCTTCATCTCGCGCGCCGCCTTGTTGGTGAAGGTGACGGCGAGGATCTGGCTCGGATGGGCGCGGCCGAGATTGAGGATGTGAGCGATGCGCGTGGTGAGCACGCGCGTCTTGCCGGTGCCGGCGCCGGCCAGCACCAGTACGGGCCCGTCGAGCGTCTCCACCGCCTCGCGCTGCTCGGGATTGAGCGCGGCGAGATACGGCACCTCGCGCTTGGCCTGGGCGCGCGCGGCGATGCCGCCGGCGGCAGGGCGTGCCGGCGCGGGCGCGGGTTCGAAGCGTTTGGGTTCGGCCATGGGGAATTCGATTCCTTCAAGGCCAAGATGGCACTCAGGGGCCGCAATTTCGAGGGCAGGCGGGCAAATTTACCGGCGGTTTCAGGCCGGAAATCAGCGGTTTAGGCGTGCTTGTGGATTATTTCGGCGCCGGCATCGCAATTCGCCGGCCGACGGCGGCCGGCATCTGCAGGGCGGCGTGGGCGCGGCGCACGCTCTCCAGCGCCGCCATGACCGCGGGCGGGAACGGCGCCACCTTCTTGGCCGTCATGTCGACATGCACGGTCATGGTCTCGCAGGTCGCCGAAACCCAGCCCTCCTCGGCATGCAGCAGTTCCTCGTAGACGTGGAAGCGCTTGGCGTCGAAGCCGATGAGCTGCGCGCTGATCCGCAGCGGCGTGCCTTGATGCACCTCGCGCAGGTAGCGCACATGGCTCTCGACCACCATGGTCGAATGCTGCGTTGCCTTGAGGTAGTCCGGACCGAGCCCGATCGGCAGGTAGAACTCGTCGATCGCGCGGTCGAACAGCACATTATAATAGGCGACGTTGAGGTGGCCGTTGTAGTCGATCCAGGCCGGCTCGATCGTCATCACCGATGACAGGAACGGTGCCGCGATCGGCGGTATCGGGTCGGACATCGGGCCTCCTGCCACGCAAAACGATCCCTATCTATAATAGAGTGTGCGGCACATCCACCCTGGGGCGCCGCGTCAAGAATTTGGGGCGACATGGCCAGAATTCCGATTGTCGGCGATATTCCAGGTTTGCGCGATCTGCCGGACTGGCTCGGCGACGCAGCCAATCTCACCGAACTGGCGAAGGGCTCGACGGTGTGGCTCNGCCGTCACGGGGCTCTCCCGTGCCGGCAAGACGGTGTTCATCACCTCGCTCGTCCACAATCTCCTGAGCGCCTTGCACAACCCGAACCACATGCCGCTCCTCAAAGCGGTCGGCGAGGGCCGCCTGCTGGCGGCGCAACTCGAGGCAGCCCGCGCGCGCACGCTGCCGCGCTTTCCCTATGCCGCCAATATCGAGGCGATGGCCGGCACGCCCGCCGTGTGGCCGGAGCCGACCGCCGACATCTCGGAGATCGGCGTCGATATCCGTTTCGCGCCGACCGGCTTCATCGGCCGGGCGCTCGGCCAGATCAGCGGTCATGCCGCGACGCTGAAACTGCGCATCGTCGATTATCCGGGCGAATGGCTGCTCGACCTGCCGCTGCTGTCGCAGAGCTATGCCGAATGGTCGCGCACGACGCTGGCGTTGTGGAAGCGCGGCCTGCGCGCCGAGCTGGGCCGCGATTACTTCACCTTTATCGCCGAGCATCCGGCGACCGAGACGGCCAGCGAAGCGGTGGCCAAGGAGGCGCACGATCTCTATCGCGCACTGCTCGTCACCGCGCGCGACAGGCATGGTCTCAGTTATCTGCAACCGGGCCGCTTCGTGCGGCCGGGCGTGCTGGCCGATGCGCCTTATCTGTGGTTCGCGCCGCTCGAAGCGCCGGAAGGCACCGACCGGTTTGCGTCCGGTTCGCTCGGCGCGCTGATGGCCGAGCGCTACGAGGTCTACAAACGCGAAGTCGTCGAGAAATTCTACGACAGCTATTTCCGCAATTATGCGCGGCAGATCGTGCTGGTCGATGTCCTCGGCGCGCTGCTGGCCGGCCGCGAGGCCTTCGAGGATACGCGGCTCGCCACCGAGGCGATCCTGCAAAGCTTCCGCTACGGCCAGCACAATATCCTGACGCGGCTGATCGGCGCCTCGCGCGTCGAGAAGGTGCTGTTCGCCGCGACCAAGGCCGATCACATTCCGGACAGCCAGCGCGAGCACATGAGCGCGCTGCTGCGCCACATGGCGGCGCTGCCGGTGCTGTCGGCGCGCGGCCGCGACGCCGATATCGACGTGATGTCGATCGCGTCGGTGGCTTCGACGGTTGAAGCGACGCAGCAGATCGACGGCCGCGAGGTCGAGGTCGTGGTGGGCCGCAAGGTTGGCGCCGCGAAGCAGGCGAAATTTCTGAGCGGCACCGTGCCGGTGCGGCCGCCGCGGCCCGATCAATGGGGCGCGCCTTTTCTCGAGGTGCCGGTGTTCGAGCCGCCATTGATCGACCCCGCGCCGGTCGATGGCATTCCGCACATCAATCTCGATTCGGCGCTCGATTATCTCATCGGAGACCGGCTGCAATGAGCGACGCACGCGAGCCGCAAGGCGGTCCTCAGGGCCGACCCTTCGTCATTGAAGAAGACGTCCTCGAGGCGGCATCGGCGCGGCCGTCGTCGCCGATGGTGTTCGCCACCGAGGAGACCGAGCGCGTGGTGCCACGCGAGCGCGCCGTGGTCGCGCCCCCTGCGCCGGCGCCGCGCAAGCGCGACGGCTGGAAGCGCGTCGGGTTCTGGGCGATCGGTGCCGCGATCGCCGGCTGGATCGGCGTTGACGCCTGGCAATGGATTTCGGACGCATTCGCGCGCGGCACGACGCAGGGCTGGGTGGCGACCGGGGTCGTCGGCATCGGCGTCGCCGGTGCGCTGCTGATCATCGGCCGCGAGTTGCGCAGCTTCTGGCGGCTGACCAGCGTCGAGGACAACCAGCGCCGGCTTACCAACAAGGCGTTGCGTCCGGCGGAGATGCGCGACGCGATCCGCGACGTGCTGGCCATCGTACCGAAAGACCGCGAGGTTGAAGCGGCGATCCAGAGCTATCAGCGCCAGTTGCAGCAGCATCACACGCCGGCGCAGCAGCTCGAGATGTTGTCACGCACGGTGATGGCGCCGCTCGATCGCCGCGCCGAAGCGGTGATCCGCCGCTCGACCGCGGGTGGCTTCGGCATCACCGCGGTGTCGCCGACGGCGTTCACCGACGTCGTGTTCTTCGTCGCCATGGCGGTGCGCATGGTGCGCGGCGTGGCTTCGGTCTACGGTCATCGGCCGACCGCGGCGGCCACGATTCATCTGCTGCGCCGGCTGACCATGGAAGCGGGCCGCCTCGGCGCTGTCGATCTTGCCGGCATGACGCTGACCCAGCATCTCGGCGGCGCTATCGCAGAGCGCATCGCCGCGGGAACCGCGGAGTCGATGTATGCCGGCCAGCGCATGGCCCGGATCGGCCTCATCACCATGGGCATGTGCCGGCCGGTGCCGTTCGAGGCCCAGGAGATGCCAGGGCTGTTTTCGTCGCTGATCGGGAACCTGTTCGGCCGCAAACCGGCGGCCGACCGATCGACGGGCGAAAAGTAATCCACAGCGGGACGCCCGCGTTAACCAATTCTTAACTAAGTCGGCTCCCCGCCGACCCGCTCGGCTATCCTCGCCTTGTTCAGGAGTGGCCAGGATGACGAGCCAGGTTGCGGCGGTCAAAAACGCGTTCCAGCAGATCGTTTCCCGCGATTTCAGCGTCGCGCGGTCGGTCTTGCGCGTGGGCGCCAAGGGCGCCTTCCTCGTCATGCTGGCGCTGATGATTGTGGCTTATGCCGTTTCGGTCAGCCAAAGCGCGCCGCCGCCGCCCGAGCCGCTGCCCGATTTCATCTATTCCTGACCGATTCCGCGGCGCGGCGGCCTCGCCGCCCCCAACCCTTGACGGCTGTGCCACGCCCGGACAGGTTGCGGCTGATGTCCGCCATCCAGCCGGGGCGTTGCCGTGACCGTCGATACCGTTGCCGAACAATCCAGTCCGACCCGTTTTTCCGCCGCCATCGCCGATCTGACGGCCGCTTTCGGCAACCGCGTCGTCACCTCGCGGGCGGTGCGTGAACAGCACGGCAATACCGTGACCTGGATCGCCAATCAGGCGCCGGACGCCGTGATCTATCCGCAATCGACGGAAGACGTGCAGCAGGTGGTGCGCATCTGCGCGAAACACAAAATGCCGATCATTCCGTTCGGCACCGGCTCGTCGCTCGAAGGTCACGTCAATGCGCCGCATGGCGGCGTCTCGATCGACTTCCGTGACATGAACAAGCTGCTCACGGTGCATGCCGAGGATCTCGATTGCGTCGTGCAGGCCGGCATCACCCGCAAGGAGCTCAACGAACAATTGCGCGACAGCGGGCTCTTCTTTCCGATCGATCCCGGCGCCAACGCCTCGCTCGGCGGCATGGCTTCTACACGCGCCTCCGGCACCAATGCGGTGCGCTACGGCACGATGAAGGACAACGTCCTGACCATGAAGGTCGTGCTGGCGAATGGCGAGGTGATCGACACCGCGCGCCGCGCCAAGAAGACCTCGGCCGGTTACGATCTGACGCGCCTGATGGTCGGCTCCGAAGGCACGCTCGGCATCATCACCGAACTGACGTTGAAACTCTCCGGCATTCCGGAAGCGATTTCCGGCGGGCGCTGCCCGTTCCCTTCGGTGGAAGCCGCGTGCAACGCCACCATCATGACCATCCAGAGCGGCATCCCGGTGGCGCGCATTGAACTGCTCGACGCCATGCAAGTGCGTGCGCTCAACCTCGGCTCCCAGATGGGCCTGCCGGAAACGACCTTGCTGCTGATGGAATTCCACGGCACCGAGGCCTCGGTGAAAGAACAGTCGGAGCGCTTCGGCGAGATCGCCGCCGAGTTCGGCGGTGGACCGTTCGTCTGGACGGCGCAGGCCGAGGAGCGCACCAAATTGTGGGAGGCGCGGCACAACGCGGCCTTTTCCAACTTCCAGCTTCGGCCGGGCGCGGCCATGGTCGCGACCGACGTTTGCGTGCCGATCTCGCGACTGGCCGAATGCGTGACCTTGACGCAGGCCGATATCGAGGAGAGCCGTATCATCGCGCCGATCGTCGGCCACGTCGGCGACGGCAATTTTCATCTCACCATGCTCGTCGATCTCAACGATCCGGATGAGGTCAAGCGGGCCGAGGCCCTTTCCGAGCGCCTGGTCAAGCGGGCGCTGTCGATGGATGGAACCGCGACCGGCGAGCACGGCGTCGGCCAGGGCAAGATGAAGTACATGGAAGCCGAGCACGGCGCCGCCGCCGTCGCGGCGATGCGCGCCATCAAGCAGGCGCTCGATCCGCTGAACATCCTCAATCCCGGCAAGATGCTGCCGGCGGGGTAAGCGTCGTCCCAGGCGTTGGCCCGATCCGCCTCATCCTGAGGAGTGCGCACTTCGTGCGCTCCTCAGGATGAGGCCGATCGAGGTCCGAACTCCGTTTGCCTCCCGACATAGATTTGCCAACGGAAACCGCGAATAATGCCGTATATTGAGGGGCGGTAAGGCGCGCCGGCCGGGGGGGCTGGCGTGCCGCGGGAGACGGCGTGCAAACGACTTTGCTCACAGTGGCGATTGCCATCATCCTCGCCGTGGTAGCGGCGCTGGTCGGCCCGCTGCTGATCGACTGGAACGGCTATCGCTCGATTTTCGAGACTCAGGCCAGCCATGTGGTCGGCGCGCCGGTGCGCGTCAGCGGCGCCATCGATCTCCGGCTTCTGCCGTCACCGCGGCTGACCCTCAACGATATCCAGATCGGCGCAGCCGATGGCAAACAAGCCGGCACGCCGGCGGCTAAAGGTGCTGACGAGACCATCAGGGCGCGTTCGCTCGGCATTGAGTTCGCGCTGGCGCCGCTGTTGCGCGGCGACTGGCGGGCCACCGAACTGACCGTGGCCGGCCCGCGCGTCAACCTGAGAACCGATGCCGCCGGTCATGTGCGCACGCCGGGGCTTTCATTCGCCTTCAATGCCGACGATCTCGCCATCGACAAGCTCAGCATCGAGGACGGCACTGTGACGGTGGCCGAGGCCGATGGCGCGACTTTGTCGCTCGAGCGCGTCTGGTTCAACGGCGAGGCGCGCTCGCTGCTCGGCCCGTTCAAGGGCGAAGGCGCGGCAACCATCGGCGGCGAACTCTATCCCTATCGGCTGTCGTCCGGGCGCTATGGCGAGGATGGCACGGTGAAGGTCCGCCTCAACGTCGATCCGGTCAATCGCCCGCTCAGCATCGAGACCGAGGGCGTCCTTACGCTCGCCGGCGTGCCGCAATTCGAGGGCACGCTCAAGCTCGCCAAGCCCGTCGGCATCGCGCCGAAGGCCGGCGGCAAGCTGACGCAGCCATGGCGCGTGACGTCGAAGCTCAAAGCCAATGCCCAGTCGGCGCTGCTCGAACAGGTCGAATTTCTCTACGGCCCGGAAGAGCAGGGGCTGAAGCTTACCGGCGTCGCCGACTTCAAATTCGGCAAAGCGCCGCGCTTTGAGGGCGTGCTGTCCGGGCGGCAGATCGACCTCGATCGCGTGCTGGCCGCCGAGAACGGCGCTCGTCCGCCGCCGGCGGCAGCGATCCGCGATTTGATCCAGCTCGGTGGCGGCGCCTTCGCGCCGTCCTTTCCGATCTCACTCGGCATCGGCATCGATCAGGTGACGCTCGGCGGCAACGTGGTGCAGAATCTGCGCGGTGATCTGTCGAGCGACGCCAGCGGCTGGAATCTCGATCGTTTCGAATTTCGCGCGCCCGGCTACACCCAGGTGAAGCTGTCCGGCCATCTGGCGGTGGACGCCGCCGGTGTCGCCTTCACCGGCCCGGCCGAGATCGACGCCAGCGATCCCAAGCTGCTAGCGGCGTGGCTTGAAGGGCGCAGCGACAAGGCGGCGCCCGCCGCGCCGATCGACATCAGCCCGTTGAGCATCCGCGGCGACGTCACGGTGGGCAGCGAGAAGGTCGCGATCGACGGCCTGAAGGCCACCTTCGACCGCAAGGTCGTGTCCGGCCGCTTCGCCTATACGTTTGCCTCACGCACCGCGCCGTCGAAGTTGGATGCCGCGCTCAACGCGCCCGATCTCGATCTCGACGCCACGCTCGGTTTCGGCATGGCACTGGTCTCCGGCTCGACGCTGGAGCGGCCGCGCGACATGACCATCGCCTTCGATATCGGACGCGCCAGCGTCGGCGGCTTCACCGGCCGCAACGCCAGCGCGCGTCTCAAGGTCGATGGCGACGGCCTGCAGATCGACAAGCTCAGCGTTGCCGATCTCGGCGGCGCCGCGTTTTCCGCCAGCGGCCGCATCGATACCCGCGCCGCGACGCCGCGCGGCAGCATCAATGTGGATCTCAATGCGCCGGACATGGCGCCGGTGTTCGCGCTGCTGTCGCGCTTTGCGCCGGCCACCGTCGGCGCGCTCAGTGCCAACGCGGCGGCGATGGCGCCGGCCAAACTGCAGGCGCGGCTCAATATCGACGGCGCGGCGCCGGCGGCGGTCGCCAAGCTCGCCGTGCAAGGCCGGCTTGGTCAGGTGCGTCTCGCGCTCAACGCGCAAGGCAATGCGGCAACCGATGTGCTCAGCCGCGGCGATCTGAAGATCGACGGCACGCTCGATGCCGATGACGGCAAGACGTTGCTGGCGATGCTCGGGCTCGACCGCGCGTTCGTCACCGATCCCGGACCGGCCTCGCTGAAGATCAATCTCAACGGGCCGGCGAGCGGCGACCAGCGTCTCGACGCGAGACTTGCGGCCAAGGGGTTCGAGGCCACGGCCAAAGGCACCGCGCAGCCCTTCGCCGCCGCGCCGACTGCGGCGCTGCGCACCACGATTGCGCGCGCCAATATTTCACCGATGCGCGGCCGCGGCGCTGTGGATGCGGCGGCGCTGCCGCTGACGTTCGACGGTCGGGTTGTTCTGAGCGGCGATCAGATTGCGGCAACGGATATCAATGCGGCGGTCGGTGGGGCGGCGGTGCGCGGCAAATTGGCGATGACGCTCGCGACGCCGCGCCGGCTGTCCGGCGACATCGAAGCCGACAATGCCGATGCCGGCGGTCTGCTGGCCGCCGCGATTGGCATGCCGTCAGTGGCGAAGGGCAACGACAAGTCGTGGGTGTGGTCGACCGAGCCGTTTACCGACGGCGTGTTCGGCAACTATGCCGGCAGTGTGTCGTTCAAGGCGCGGCGGCTCGATCTCACGTCGCAGATCGCGGCTCGTGAATTCCGCGCCAAGCTGGATTTTGCCGATCGCGCGCTCACCATCGGCGAGCTGGCCGGCGACATCGGCAGCGGGCGGCTCAGCGGCTCGATCGCCTGGCAGGACACCGATCTGGGTCTGAAGAGCGAAGCCAAGCTGGCGCTGAACGGCGCCGATGCGGCGGCGCTGTTGCCGGCGGGCCCGCGGCCGCCGGTCACCGGCAAACTCGATCTGTCCGCCGACATCCATGGCTCCGGCCTGAGCCCGATCGCGCTGATCGGCTCGCTGCAGGGCGAGGGCAAGGTGGTGCTGGTGGACGGCCAGCTCGCCGGCCTCGATCCTCGCGTTTTTGACACGTTGACACATGCGGTCGACCAGGGTGTCAGCCTCGACAACGAGCGCGTTGCAAACATTGTCACCAAGGCGCTCGACAGCGGGCGCTTGGCGGTCAAGCGCGCCGAACTCGATTACGCCGTGAGCGCGGGTCAATTGCGGCTCGCCAGGTCGCAGGTCGAGAGCGCCGCCGCCGATCTTGCCGTGACCGGTAATGTCGATCTCACCGACGGCACCGTCGATGCCCGGCTGGTGCTGTCCGGTCATGACCGAGAGTCAGGTTCCCGGCCGGACATCTTCCTCGCGCTCCGCGGCCCCGCCCCCGAGCCCTCGCGCAGTGTCGATGTCTCGGCGGTGACAGGCTGGCTCACCTTGCGGGCGGTCGACAACCAGGCGAAGCGTTTGAAGGCGTTGGAAGCGGCGCAACCGAAGCCAGAGCCGGTGCCGGCTCCCGTGGTGACGCCGCCTCAGCCACCGGCTCCGGCCGGCCGATCGGAAGCGCCCGACACCAGCGGATCGATCCCGGCGCCGCGCACGGCGCCAGTGGTCGCGCCTCCGGCGCCCCGCGCGGCACCAAAAAGAGAAATGGCGCCGGCTTTGCCAGCGCCACTCGATATCAAGCCGGCGCCGCAGCCCGGCCGAGCCGTCGACAGCCGTGGCGGTCCGACGTTGTTACTCAGCCCGCAGAACTGACGTCACCATGCGCGACGAGGGGGCATTGCGGACCGGCTCAGAGCCCGACCCCGCATCGCTTTGCGCGCGATAGAAATCGAGAACGAACAGGCGGATCGCCGACGACAGGTTGCCGTGATGGCGGCCGGTGTCGATCGTCGCCACGAGATCCGACAGCGTCAGATCGCGACGCGCGGCGATTTCCTTCAGGCCCTGCCAGAACGCGTCTTCGAGGCTGACGCTGGTCTTGTGGCCGGCAATGACGATGGAACGCTTTACAACTGGAGAACTCATGAGGGATCTCCCGTGCCAAGTTTGTGCCCGTCGAGGGTCCGGTCTCGCTGCTCGCGCCGTGCGGCATCGAGTTGCCGCAGATGCTGGGGGCGTCCATGAGCAAGGCGCTGCGCTTCTGCGTCCTGTTCGGCATCGCGCCGCTTTGCCCGTTTTCGCTCTCTGCGCAGGTTGACTACCTCAGCCATCTTTTACTCGTCACTCGCGTGGACCGTGAAAAATCTGCACTCCCACCACTCGGCAACGCATTCGAACCCAATCGGGGTGCGCAGTGCCGAGAGCGATTGAGAGCATTAATTGCGAAAGACTGTGGCGGAATTTCAATCTGCGCAGTTGATCATAATAATTCGTCGCCGTCATTTCCGGTATGACTTGCAACGGGTAGGGGAGCACGGACTTTTACACGGTAAATTGAAGTATAGTTCGAATGACTTCATGAAGTTATTTGGGATCATTAAATATATTCTACAGCGGCGGAACCAGCGCCGGACCGGCCCGAATATTAAAACAGCCGCGGCCAGTAAATTAGTATCCGGATACATTTACCGCTGGGCTGATTTTACATTCAGTGCCCTGAATGTTCGGCTCGAATAAACAGCGCGCCGCGAGGTTGCTGTTCCAAACCTTCGCGGAAGTTCCGCGACGGTCAGCGCGATACCGCGGTCATCTTCGCGTTATTCAACGCCTGGGTGTGTCATGCTCTCCGGACGCACGATGCGGTCGAAGTCGTCGCCGGTGACGTAGCCGAGCCGCGTCGCCTCTTCCCGCAAAGTCGTGCCGTTGGCGTGCGCGGCCTTCGCCACCTGGGTGGCCTTGTCGTAACCGATATGCGGCGCCAGCGCCGTCACCAGCATCAGCGATCGGTTCATCAATTCGGTGATGCGCTCGATGTTCGGCGTGATGCCGACGATGCAATTGGCGGTGAATGAATTGGCGGCATCGCCGAGCAGCCCGATCGATTGCAGCATCGCATTGGCCATCACCGGATTATAGACATTGAGTTCGAAGTGGCCCTGGCTGCCGGCGACGGTAATCGTGGTGTGATTGCCGAACACCTGACAGCACACCATGGTCAGCGCTTCAGACTGCGTCGGATTGACCTTACCGGGCATGATCGAAGAGCCGGCTTCGTTGCTCGGCAGGTTGAGTTCGCCGAGGCCGGAGCGCGGGCCGGATCCCAGAAGGCGGATGTCATTGGCGATCTTGAAAAGCGCGGTGGCTGCCGCATTGATGGCGCCGTGCGCGAACACGTAAGCGTCGTGGCCGGCCATGTGCTCGAACTTGTTCTCGGCGCTGACAAAAGGCAGGCCGGTCAGCGTCGCGATGCGCTTGGCGAAACGTTCGGCGAACTCCGGATGGGCATTGAGACCGGTGCCGACCGCAGTGCCGCCTTGCGCCAGCGGCATCAGTTCTTCTTGTGCCATCTTGAGCCGGGCGATCGACGATTTGACCTGGGCCGCGTAGCCCGAGAATTCCTGACCCAGTGTGATCGGCGTCGCGTCCATCGTGTGGGTGCGGCCGATCTTGACGATGCCTGAGAAAGCTTGGGTCTTGGCGTCGAGCGCCGCCTGCATTGCCGCCAGCGCCGGAATGAGGTGATGCGCGATGCGCATGGCGGCGGCGATATGCATCGCCGATGGGAAACTGTCGTTCGACGACTGGCCCATATTGACGTGATCGTTGGGATGCACCGGCTTTTTCGCACCAAGCGCGCCGCCCAGCGCCACGTTGGCGATATTGGCGATCACCTCGTTGACGTTCATGTTGGTCTGCGTGCCGGATCCGGTCTGCCAGACCACCAGCGGAAAGTGCGCGTCCAGTTTGCCGTCGGCGATGTCCTGCGCGGCCGCAACGATGGCATCGGCCTTTTCCGCATCGAGCAGGCCGAGGTCGCGATTGACCTCCGCGGCGGCCCGCTTCACCAGGCCGAGCGCGTGAATGATCTCGGCCGGCATGCGTTCGGTGCCGATCTTGAAGTTGCGCAGCGAGCGTTCGCTTTGCGCCCCCCACAACCGGTCGGCGGCAATGTCGAGCGGGCCAAAGGAGTCGCTTTCGGTGCGGGTCGTCGGGGACTGTCCGGATGATGTCGTCATGAAGCAAACCTATGCCGGCAGACGCCGCGAACAAGTCTGCGCGCGCTGGGAAAATTCGGCCGCGGCTATTTCTTGCGGAACCGGTCGAGACGGACGACCTCGCCGCCGCCCGACGGTTTGTCGGGATCGGGATCGGTCGGCTCGGCCGAACCGGTCGGCGTGATCGAAGGGACGGAAGCTGCCGTGTTGACGGTGGGTAAAGCCGTTGGTTTGGCCGCGGGCTTGGTGGATGGCTTGACCGGCGATTTTGTCTTCGGATCGTCGGACGGCGACGCCTTGCCATCGGTCGGGACCTCGGCTGGCCCGATGCGCGCCGGCTTCGCCGCGCCCTGCGCCGGCGCTTGGCCGTCGCCGATTTCCTCGAACTGCAGGCCGAACTGCACTGACGGATCGAAAAATCCGGTCACGGCGGCAAACGGCACGTAGAGTTTTTCCGGAATGCCGCCGAACGACATGCCGACCTCGAATCCCTGTTCCGTCACGGCCAGGTCCCAGAACTGGTACTGGAGAATGATTGTCATCTCTTCCGGATACTGACCGCGCAGGCGGTCGGACAGGCGGACGCCTTCGGCGCGGGTCTGAAAGGAGATGTAGAAGTGGTGGTCCCCCGGCAGGCCTTTTTTGGCCGCATCGGTGAGCACATTGCGGACGACGCCGCGCAGGGCCTGCTGGGTGAGAAGATCGTAGCGAATATGGTCGGCCATTGAAGTTCCGAGAGAGTACCGCACAGAGTCGGCCCCCACCTTAGCGCAGATGGTCGCCCTGCGGGAGGCGCTCGCCACCCGGCATCAACATATTGCGGCCATTGGATAAATCGGAAAGGAAGTGGAGGCTTCTGTTGCCAGGTGCCTCCGAACCCCGCCTAACGGAGCTTATCCCGTTAGGACTTGTAGGCTTGGTTTTTCAGGACCGCTTAGGCGGCCTGAGCAACCGGAGCATAGTTGTCGTTGGCAACTATGAGATAGGCCCGATAACGGCGGAACCATGCCGAGCGAAAGTATGCCCTTTACGCCCTCGTCGATCCTAGTTCGCCCCCGCCGGTGTCGCCCGCAAAGTCCCCCCTTACGGGAAAGACCGGCCCCGCTACAACGAACGGGTGTGCCTGGTATGGCGAGCGACACGGGTGGAGGCGCCGGGTACTGCCCCCGGGTCCGAAAGGTTTATTTCGACATCCGTTTATCGCCATAGACCGGGTTGCCCCGGCCTCATCAATATAGGCGGAAATCCTTGACGAAGTAAGGGCGGACCGCCGGCGCCGCGCAAGATTATTTCGGTAAAGGGCGTTTACGGCCCGAGGTTGAGACGGATAACCCCGGATAAACCAAGTCATTTCGAATTGGCTGCATACCGCAGCCGGGCAATCGCCCATTAACGGTCAGGGCACAGGGTGCGGTCATCCGATGCAGAAGGCGTCCGGTGAGTCCCATGTTTCGTGCCGTCCTCGATCTTGCCCGTTCTTTCGTCTGCGATCGGCGCGGCAACATCGCCATCACCTTCGCCATTTTGTCGGTGCCGATTGTGGTGTCGGTCGGCGCCGCGGTTGACTACAGCCTGGCCAACCGGACCAAGGCGGTGCTCGACTCCTATGCCGATGCAGCGGCGCTATCGGTCGTCAATATCAACGCGATGTCGATGACGGCCTCGGCCGCGCAGGCTTCGGCGGTCAAATTCTTCAAGGCGCAATCCGCGAACCTGAAGCGCGGCAGCGTGGGAACAGTCACCGCCACCGTGACCGACACGTCGAATGGGCGGGCCGCGGTCGTCAGCTACACCGCCTCGGTGCCGACGACCCTGGCCAATGTCGCCGGCATTCATCAGATCAACATCGCCGGTCAGGCAACCGCCAATTCGGCGCTTCCGACCTACATGGATTTCTACATGTTGCTCGACAACACGCCGTCCATGGGCGTCGGCGCCACGACGAACGACATCACGACGATGGTGGACAACACGTCGGATCAGTGCGCCTTCGCCTGCCATCAGTTGGACGCCTCGCCCAATGACTATTACGGGCTGGCGAAGTCGCTGGGCGTCACCATGCGCATCGACGTGGTGCGTAGCGCCACGCAACAGCTCATGGACACCGCCAACTCCAGTCAGGTCGTCTCCAACCAGTTCCGCGCCGGCGTCTACACCTTCGGCGCCAAGGCCGAGTCCATGGGGCTGACGAAAGTCGCGTCGCTGTCATCGAACCTGTCGCACGTGAAGTCGCAGGCGAGCGCGGTCGACCTGATGACGGTGCCGTATCAGAACTACGCCAGCGATACTGACACCAACTTCGATTCGATCCTCGCCGCCATGAACAATGAGATCGCGACGCCCGGCGACGGCTCGACACCGGGCAAACCGGAGAAAGTTCTGTTCTTCGTCTCCGACGGCGTGCAGGACGCCGCCACATCGAGCTGCCTGAAGACCACCGTGCAGGGTCAGGATCCGCAGACAGGCACCAAATACACGCGCTGTCAGGCGCCGCTGAACACCGCGACCTGCACCACGCTGAAGAATCGCGGCATCAAGATCGCCGTGCTTTACACGACCTATTTGGCGCTGCCGACCAACGGCTGGTACATGAGCTGGATCGACCCGTTCAACAAGGGGCCGTACGGTCCGTCGCCGAACAGCGAGATCGCAAAGAATATGGAGTCCTGCGCCTCGGACGGGCTCTATTTCGAGGTCAGCCCGACCCAAGGCATTTCCGACGCCATGACCGCGCTGTTTCTTAAAGCCTCGCAGCAGGCCCGGCTCAGCAAATAAGCCGGGACCCGCGAAGGCGTAAAGCCGGCGCGCTCTTCGGAGGCGCCGGCTGACGATTGTTTCAGGCGGCGGCCTGCACCTTGCCGCGCTCGAGTGAGGCGATCGCCTCGTCGATGGTCTGCACATCGCCGAAGATTGCATAGAATGCGCGCAACGAGGCGCCATGCTGCTCGTCGGTGTAGGTGGCGAGCGCGTCGGACACCATCGTGACCTTGAAGTTGAGCATCATGGCGTCGCGGGCCGAACTCTCGCAGCAGACCTGCGTGGCGGTGCCGCCGATCAGCAGATTGTCGATTCCGCGCGCGCGTAGATGGTTCTCGATATCGGACGAGCCCTGGATGAAGGCGCTGAAGCGCTTCTTCACGATCTGCGCATCCTCCGGCTTGGCCTCGAGTTCGTCCCAGAGCCGGTGGCCTTCGTGTGCCAGCTCCATTGTCTGGTAGCGGGTGTCACGCCGGGTCGGCGTCATGAGGTGGTCGTGGAAAACCGACCAAGAAGTGCGCGTGTCGTTGGTGGTGTTCTTGATCCACACGACGTGGCCGCCCTTTGCGCGCAGCGCCGCGGCCAGCTTGTTCACGTTGGGCACGATCTTCCGGGCGGCCGGCACTTCGCCCTGGAAGCCCGGCTTCATGAAGTAGTTCTGCATGTCGATGACGACGAACGCGGTCTTTGCCGGATCCATCACGTCGAAGGGGTGCGCGCGTCCGGTTCTTTTCGTGACGCCTTCGATCAAATCGGACGGCAGCGAGAATTCGTGCATGGTCAGCTCCTGTCATTGCGATTGCCGCGGCAGAACGGTGCTCTAACTCAAGCACGTTCCATGCCATTGATGCAAAATGATGCAGCGACGCGTCTGACCATGCGCACGCGCACGGTTCCGCTTTCGCTCAACGCAGACGTCGTAGAACGTCAGAGCATAGCGGCGAGCCGCTTGCCGAATGCTTGTGCATCGCCGCGCGCGTGCTGCTTATGAAGTGCGCCATGTGCCGATAATCGTAGCGTTGCTTGTCTCGCCGAAGGCTATGCGCCGAAGCGATGACGAATGGCCCGGTTGTTGCATTTCACAACGCAGCAGAAGAAGGACCATGACGATGATCGGATTGCCTCAAATGTTCCGCTCGCTGGCGACTGCCGGTGCAATTACAATCGCGGCAATCGGTTCGCCGTCCAGTGCAACCGCCGCCGATCTCGTCAAACTCAAGATGGCGGAGGTCGTGCGCTCGCAGTTCTACATTCCGATGTATGTCGCGCTCGGCAAGGGCTTCGTGAAGGAGCAGGGACTCGACGTCGAACTCGTCACCACCAACGGCGGCGACCGTGCCGGAGCGCTGGTGCTCTCGGGCCAGGCGGATTTCGGCCTCGCCGGCCCTGAGGTGCCGATCTACATCTACAACGGCGAGTCGGCCGACAAGCCGTACATCTTCTGCGCGCTGACGGCCACCGACGGTCTCTTTCTGGTGTCGCGCGAGAAGATCGAGAACTTCAAATGGTCGATGATCGACGGCAAGAAGATCATGGGCTGGCGCCCGGGCTCGACGCCGGAGCTCTATCTCGAATACGTGCTGAAGAAAAACGGCGTCAACCCCGACACGATCAAGAGTATTGTCACCAATATCGGTCCGGCGGCGCGCGATGGCGCCTGGATTGCCGGCGCCGGCGATTTCGCCATCTTCAACGAGCCGAATTTCACCAAGCTGGAGCAGGCCGGCAAGGCGCACCTGGTTGCCTCGATCGGCAAGGAAGTCGGCCGCGCCGACTACACCTTGTTCTTCGCCAAGAAGAGCTGGCTGGAGAAGAACCCGGGACTGGCGCAGAAGTGGACCAACGCCATTGCCAAGGCACAGGCCTGGGTCAAGACCGCGAGCGCGGATGATATCGCCGAGGTCATCGCGCCGTATTTTCCGTCGCTCAGCAAGGACGACAACATTGCCGTCGTCAATCGTTACCGGACGGTCGGCGTCCCGATCTGGGCGACGAGCACGATGCCGGACAAGGATGGTCTCGCCAAGGCGCAGGACATCATGGTCGAGGGCGGCGTGCTCACCGCGGACAAGAAGGTGCCGTTCGACAAGCTCGTGATTCCGACTTTCGCCGAAAAGGCGCTGGCCAGCCAGTAGCGATAGGCGAGGGAGACACGAGGATGTTACGCAATACGCCAATTCCCGCAGTCGAAATTCGCGACGTGACACTGAACTACTTCACGCCCGAACGCGAAACGCTGGCTTTGTCCAACATTACCCTGGATGTGGCCAAGGGAGAGTTCATCGCCCTTGTCGGCTCGTCGGGCTGCGGCAAGAGCACGTTGCTGACGCTGGTATCCGGCCTGATGCCGCCGTCGCGCGGCAGCATCAAGGTCGATGGCCTCGATGTGACGGCGCCGTCGCCCAGTGTCGGGTTCATGTTTCAGAAGGACACGCTGCTCGACTGGCGCAGCATCGTCGACAACGTCATGCTGGGCGCGGAGCTTCTGGGACTCGACCGACGTCGTGCACGTTTGCGCGCCGAAACCCTGCTGACCCGATACGGCCTCGGCGAGTTCATGCACAGCCTGCCTCATCAATTGTCAGGCGGCATGCGGCAGCGCGCGGCGCTGGCGCGAACCCTGTGCTGCGAACCGGATCTACTGCTGCTGGATGAGCCGTTCTCGGCGCTGGATTACCAGACGCGGCTGGCGCTGTCGGACGAGATCGCCGCCATTCTCCAGGCGGAAGGCAAGACCGTCATTCTGGTGACGCACGATATCGGCGAAGCGATCAGCATGGCGGACCGCGTCATCGTCATGAGCCGGCGGCCCGGCCGCATCAAGAGCGAGCATCAAATCTCGTTTCCGTCCTTCGGCGACAAGCGGCCGACGCCGTTCGAGGCGCGCAAGTGCCCGGAGTTCGCGCAATACTTCCAGACCATCTGGGACGAACTCGACCTGCACGAAGTCCACTGACCCTGTGAGGATACGATGAGCAGCGAAGCGTTGGTCGACAGCAAGATCGCCGGTCAGGGCCAGACCGCACCGAGCAGCCGCAGCGCCGCCTACGAAGCCTATCTGCGCGCGCTACGCTGGCGGGCCTGGTCGATCAATCTCTGGCAGATCGGTCTCGTGGCAGTTTTCCTGGTTGCCTGGGAGGTGGCGCCGCGCGCGGGCTGGATCAACCCGATGCTGACCAGCTATCCATCGGCGGTCGCCCGCACCTTCATGGCATCGGCGAGCGATGGGACTCTCCTGATGCACACCTGGGTGACCCTGTCGGAAACCATCATCGGTTTCGCGGGTGGCATGTTCCTCGGGCTGTTATGCGCGATCGCGCTGTGGTGGTCGGATTATCTCTACCGCGTGCTCGACCCGTTCATCGTCGTGCTCAACGCAATTCCGAAGATCGCGTTGGTTCCGATCTTCTACATCTGGCTCGGCGATGCCGCGTCGATCTATGCAATGGCTATTGCGGTCAGCGTGTTCGTCACCGTGCTGATGCTGTTCACGGGCTTCAAGGCCATCGACCCGGATAAGGTGAAGCTGGCGCGGCTGTTCGGCGCATCCAAGCGGCAGATTCTCGACAAGATCGTGCTGCCGGGTAGCGTGCCGACCATTATTTCGGCGTTGAAGGTCAATGTCGGTCTGGCGCTGGTCGGTGTCATCGTCGGCGAATTTCAGGCCGCGAAAGCCGGTCTTGGCTATTTGATCACCTACGGAAGCCAGATCTTCCAGATGAACCTCGTCATGACCGCGATCGTCGTCCTGGCGATGATCTCGACGGTGCTGTTCGCTGCTATCCAGGCAATCGAGGCGACGGTACTTCGCCGCCACGGTGTGTCGCGCTGAACTCAAGCTTTACCGGCGTGGCGCTCTTTGATCGCCGCGCCGAAGGCTTCGAACAGCGCGCGATTGATAGGGTTGGTCTGGGGATCGTACTCGGCGTGCCATTGCACACCGAGCGCAAAGCCCGGGGCTTCGGCGACGCGGATCGCCTCGATGGTGCCGTCGTCGGCCAGCCCTTCGACGATGATGCGTCCGCCAGGCTCGAGAATGCCTTGGCCATGCAGCGAGTTCACCCGGATGCAGTCGCTACCGAATATGCCGGCGAATACGCCGCCGGCTGTGAGATGGACGTTGTGCCGGTCTCCGAATACGACCGCCTGGTCGGGATGGATCTCGCCGTTCGGCAGCCGCGGCATGCGGTGATTGATACGGCCGGGCAGCTCACGGATTTCCGGGTGCAAGGTTGAGCCGAAGGCGACGCCCATTTCTTGGAAGCCGCGGCAAATGCCAAGCAGTGGCACGCTGCGCTCGACGCAGGTCTTGATGAGATCGAGGGCCAGCGCGTCGCGCGGCTCGTCATAGGGTTCGTAGCTCGTGTGGGCTTCCACGCCGAACCGCGTGGGATGCACGTTGGCGCGGGCGCCGGTCAGCACGATGCCGTCAACGACGTCGAGCAGGGCATCGACATCCGTGATTTCCGGCGAGCCGGCAAAGATCAGGGGTAGGGCGCCGACCACGTCATGCACGGCGCGCAGGTTGCGCTCGCCGACACGCTGTGCCGGAAACCGGTTTTCGGCCAGATGCATACTGCCGATAATGCCGACGACGGGCCGCTTCATGGATTTCGACTCGAATGATGACTTTATAGCACCTACCGCCTCAGATCGGCGAAAGCCTCGTCGAGCCGCGACAGCGCCTCAACAAGAATTGGTCGCGGCGTCGCAAGGTTGAAACGCAGCCAGGTGTCGCCGCCGGGCCCGAATTGCGGACCGGGGCTGGCGAAGATGCGGGCGCGCTCGGCAACGCGGGCGGCGACGTCGTCGGGCTTCAGACCGGTGCCGGAAAAATCGACCCAGGCGAGATAGGTGGAATCCAGCCGCATCGACCGCGCCCCCGGCGCCGCCTTCTCGATCGACGCGTTGAACAGGTCGCGGTTGCCTTCGAGATAGACCAGCAGGGCGTTGAGCCAGTCTTCGCCGGTCCGCCAGGCGGCCTCGGTGGCGATCATGCCGAACGACGGCAGCGAGGTGAGGTTGGCGGCCGCGACGCGAGCCTCGATCTTCTTGCGCAACACCGGGTTCGAGGTCACCAGCGCGCCCATATGCGCACCGGCGAGGTTGAAAGTCTTGGTGGCGGCGAAGCAGGAGATGAGACGGTCGGCGATCTCCGGCGCCGCGGTCAGCGTCGGCGTATGCTTGGCGTGGCTGAAGATCAGATCGCAGTGAATCTCGTCGGAGGCGAGATAGAGATTGCGGTCGGCACAGAACCGGGCGAGCGCCTTGAGCTCATCGGGCGACCAGACCGTGCCGCCGGGATTATGCGGGCTGCACAGGAACACGATTTTGGTACGCGGGGTGATCAGCTTTGCCAGAGCCTCGAGGTCCATCGCGTAACGGCCCTGCTGGTTGACGAGCTGGGCGTCAAGGATGCGGCGGTCATTGGCGAGGATGATCTTGCGGAAAGCATGATAGGCCGGCGGAAACAGGACGATCTCGTCGCCCGGTTCGCTGAGCGCCTGCAATACCATGCCGAGCCCGGCGACGATGCCGGGCACCGGCGTCACCCAGGCGGTGTCAATGGTGAGGCCGTGACGCCGTTTCAGCCATTGGGCGAGCGCCTCGGCCCAGCTCCCGGTGTCGGCATAGTAGCCATGCACACCGCGGTTGACCTCGGCCGTTAGCGCCGCGGTCACGCCGGATGGCGCAGCGAAGTCCATGTCGGCCACCCACATCGGGATGGCGTCCGGGGCGGTGATGCCGGAAAGCTTGGCGATATTGTCCCATTTCGACGAGTGGGTGCCGCGGCGCTCGATGATGCGGTCGAAATCAAACATGCGGCAGTCGCTCCCGAAAGGACAAGAAATGCAGTCTTTGATGAGCGCCGCCGGGCGTCGGGTCAAGGTACCTTTGCATGGCGGAAGCTTCCCGGAGCGCCGGCGGCGGGTTAAGTCGTAGGGGCGGTTTCGCCCGCGATTCCCCGCCTTTCCGGGACGTGCTCATGACCGATCTTGCCGAGCCTGACAGCGCCGTCGTCCGTCCCTCTCTGCTTGAACTGTTCCTGGCCTTCGCTCATGTCGCGCTGTCCGGCTTCGGCGGCGCGCTGCCGTGGGCGCGTCGCATGATCGTCGAGCGCAAGCGGTGGATGACCGCCGAGGAGTTCAACGAGGACTTCGCGTTATCGCAGTTTCTGCCGGGGCCCAACGTCGTCAATTTTTCGGTTGTGTTCGGTGCCCGCATCGCAGGCGCGGCCGGCGCGGCCGTGGCCTTCGTCGGCCTGATGGGGCCGCCGCTGGTGATCGTGACCATCCTCGCCGTGCTCTACCGTCACTATGGCGATCTCGAAGCGCTAAGCCGCATCCTGTCGGGCATCGGCGCCGCGGCAGCCGGCCTGATCGTGGCAATGACCATCAAGATGGCGCTGCCGCTGTTCCATCGGCGCATCGGCTGGCCGGCAGTCATCGCTATCATCGCCTTCATCGGTGTTGCGATCATGCGATGGCCTTTGCCGCTCGTGCTGGTCGTCCTCGCACCTTTCGCTTTCGCGCTCGCCTGGTTCTATCCGGCTGGCACGGTGAAACGATGAACGACGACAGTCCGCTCACCGCGCTCGCAAGTTATTTTGCGTTGCTCTCGCTGGTCGCCATCGGCGGCGCCGTCGCCGCGATCCCGGATATGCATCGCGTCGCCGTCGACACCATGCACTGGATGAACGACCGGCAGTTCACCGACAGCTTCGCGATCGCCCAATTGTCACCTGGGCCAAACGTCATGATCGTGGCGTTGATCGGCTATCACGTTGCCGGTCTTGCTGGCGCATCGGTGGCGACGGCGGCGATGTGCGGACCGACCTGCATCGTCGCTTATTTCGCGGCGCACACCTGGAATCGTTTCCGGACGGCTCGCTGGCGCATCGCATTGCAAGCCGCGCTCGTTCCGGTGTCGCTTGGCTTGATCGGTGCGAGCGCATTCGTGCTGGCGCGCGCTGCCGACAAGAACCTCGCCGCCGCCGCCATCACGATCACGACCGTTGTGGTCGCCATTTTCACGCGGATCAGTCCGTTGTGGTTGTTCGCGATCGCGGGACTGCTGGGACTGACTGGCTGGTTGTGAACTTGTCAAATTGTCGCACCTTGGCCGCGCCGGCCATGTGTTAGACGGCCTCCAGATACTGCGCTCAAGCAGGCGGAGAGGGCGACGATGGCGGAGGAGACAAAAACCTCCCGCTCGGGCGGGAGTGTTTTTCCATTGAAAATAAAGGGTCCGCGCGATTTTTTCGGTGGACTCGTGTTGATCGCCCTGGCCCTGTTCGCGCTATGGGCCGGCAGCGATTTGTCGGGTGTCAGCGGCTATTCCATGGGCCCCGGCACGGTGCCGCGACTTTTCGTCTCGCTGCTCATCCTGATCGGCGCGGTGGTCACCCTTACCGGGCTGTTTGTCGAGGGGCCGCCGCTGGAAAGCTATGCGCTGCGCGGGCCGCTGTATGTGGTCGGCGCCATCGTTACTTTCGCCTTGCTGATCCGCGGCGCGCGGTTCTCGATCTTCGGCGCCGGCATCCGCATTCCCGAATTCGGCCTGATCATCGCAACCTTCCTGGCCTTCATGATCGCGGTCATGGGCGGCACCAAGGTCCGGTGGGTGGAAAGTCTGATTGCGGCGGCGGCGATGACGGTGTTCTGCGTCGTCCTGTTCCGCTATCTGCTGCAACTGCCGTTCCCGCTCTGGCCTAGTTTTTAAGCAGGGACGAGGCAATGTCCGATCTTCTTTCCAATCTGTGGCTCGGCTTTTCGGTCGCCGGTCATCCCGTCAATCTCGGCTTCTGCCTTCTCGGCGCCCTTGTCGGCACGCTGGTCGGCGTGCTGCCGGGCATCGGCACCGTGGCGACGATCGCCATGCTGTTGCCGATCACCTTCGGCCTCGATCCGGTCGGCGCGCTGATCATGCTCGCCGGCATCTATTACGGCGCGCAATATGGCGGCTCGACCACGTCGATCCTAGTCAACATTCCCGGCGAAGCGACTTCGGTCATCACCTGTCTCGACGGTCACGAAATGGCCAAGCAGGGCCGCGCCGGCGCCGCCTTGTCGATCGCCGCGATCGGCTCGTTCATCGCCGGCTGCTTTGCGACCGTGCTTGTTGCCGCACTGGGTGAGCCGCTGACCAAAGTCGCGCTGGAATTCGGCCCCGCCGAATATTTCGCGCTGATGCTGCTTGGCCTCATCTTTGCGGTGGTGCTGGCGAAGGGTTCGGTGGTCAAATCCATTGCAATGGTGACGACCGGCCTGCTGCTGTCGACGATCGGCTCGGATATCGATACCGGCGTCGGCCGCATGACGCTCGGCATGCCGGAACTGCTTGACGGCATCGGCTTCACCAACGTGGCGATGGGCCTGTTCGGCTTCGCCGAGATCATCCGCAATCTGGAAGCTTCGGCGGTGAGCCGCGAAGTCGTCCAGAGCAAGATCAAAGGGCTGATGCCGACGCGCAAGGACCTGAGGGATTCAGCTTGGCCGATCGCGCGCGGCACCGTGCTTGGTTCGATCCTGGGCATCCTGCCCGGCGGCGGCGCGGTGGTGTCGTCCTTTGCCGCTTACACACTGGAAAAGCGCCTTGCGAAGGATCCCAAGCGCTTCGGCCATGGCGCCATCGAAGGCGTTGCCGGGCCTGAGTCGGCCAACAACGCCGCGGCGCAGACCTCGTTCATCCCGCTACTGACGCTCGGCATTCCGCCGAATGCCGTCATGGCGCTGATGGTCGGCGCCATGACCATTCACGGCATCATCCCGGGTCCCCAGGTGATGACCAAGCAGCCCGAATTGTTCTGGGGCATGATCGCCTCGATGTGGTTCGGCAATCTGATGCTGGTGATCATCAACCTGCCGCTGGTCGGGCTCTGGGTCCGCCTTTTGCGGGTGCCTTACCGCATTCTGTTCCCGTCGATCATCGTGTTCTGCTGCATCGGCATCTACTCGATCGACAACTCGGCGAGCGATGTCATCATCGCTGCGCTGTTCGGCCTGTTCGGCTACTGGCTGATGAAGCACGATTTCGAGCCGGCGCCTTTGGTGCTCGCCTTCGTGCTCGGTCCGCTGATGGAGGACAATCTGCGCCGTGCCATGCTGATCGCGCGGGGCGATTCATCGATATTCGTGACGCGGCCGATTTCGGCGGTGCTCATTGCCATATCGGTGGCGCTGCTGACGATCGCCATTCTGCCGATGATCCGCAAGCGGCGCGAAGAGGTGTTCGTCGAATCGGAAAACTGAAACGATCGAATCACTGCAACGCCGGGCCGATCCTCGATCGGTCCGGCGTTTCTTTTTGCCGGTTAGCGTTTGTTGCTGTCGCTCGATCCACCGCCGAACAGGATGCGCTGCGGGTTCTTCGCCAGGTCGGTGACAGCGCGGTCGATATTGGCGATCGAGCGGTGCAGATCGTTGCCGACGACGTTGATGTGTTTGTTGGCCGTATCGGTCACCTTGGTGATGCCTTCGGTGATCTCGGCGGTGCGGCGATCGAGATTTTCGGCCAGCATCGTCGTCTGCTTGTCCAGATTGGTCGTGAGCTTGTCGAGATTGGTCGCGACCCGGCTGGTGTCGGTCTTGAGGCTGACCGCAAGATCGTTGATCGAGCTCATCGCCTGAGCGCCGTTGACGACCAGGTCGTCGATCTTCTTGCTGTTGCGGGCCAGTGCGTCGGTGAAGGTTTCCAGATTCTTGATGGTGTTGCGCAGCGAGTCCTGGTTCTCGACGATGAGGGCGTCGGCCTTGGCCAAAGTCTCGCGCACCGCGGTGCCCATGTCGCCGGCGGTCGAAGCAGCGCGCAGCGTCGGCAGATCGCCGCGCTTGGCGCCCGCCAGCGCCGGCGCCGAGGCGGTGCCGCCCTTCAGCGACACCGAGGCGATGCCGGTGAGGCCGGCATATTCCAGCGTCACGACAGTGTCGGAGCGGATCGGTGTCGACGGCGCGATGGCGATGACGGCGGCGACCTCCGACGGCTTGTCTGTCAGTCGCATCTCCGTGACCTCGCCGACCCGGATGCCGTTGAACAGCACCGGACCGCCGACCCGAAGGCCGGACACCGAGCCTTCAAACACGACAAGGTACGGTTTGGTCTCCTTGCTGCCCCCGGCCGTGTGGATCCAGTAGACAAACCCGAACGCGGCGGCGATCACGGCGAACGTGAACAAACCGATCAATGCGAATTTCGCCCTATCTTCCATCGCTTAACTCCACATCATGCGCGCCGTTCAGTGACGCGCCGTCCTTTTATTGCTACCTGGAAATCGGTATGGGCCCGCTCGCCGTGGAAGTACTCTTTCAGCCACGGATGCTGCGACGCCAGCATCACGTCCATGTTGCCGGCCTCGACGATCTTTCCCTCACTCAGCACCGCGATGCGGTCGCATGTGCGATGCAGGCTGTCGAGATCGTGGGTGACCATGAACACGGAAATGCCGAGCGTTTCCTGCAGCGTCAGCAAGAGGTGATCGAATTCGGCGGCGCTGATCGGGTCGAGACCGGAGGTCGGCTCGTCGAGAAACAGGATTTCCGGGTCGAGCGCCAGGGCGCGGGCAAGCGCCACGCGCTTGATCATGCCGCCCGACAGTTCGGATGGATAATTTCGATAGACGTCCGGCTTGAGGCCGACCATTTCCAGTTTCGAGATTGCGATTTCGGTCGTCAGTTTCGGCGAAAGCCTTAAATATTCGCGGATCGGGAATTCGACGTTCTTTCCCGATGTCAGCGAGGAGAACAGGGCGCCTTGCTGAAACAGCACGCCCCAGCGCCGGTCGACGGCCTGACGTTCGGCCTGGCTGGCTTTACTCAGTTCGACGCCCAGCACCTCGATCGATCCGGCCTGCATCGGCAGCAGACCGATGATGGTGCGCGTCAGGACCGATTTGCCGGCACCCGATGCGCCGACGAAACCGAGAATTTCGCCACGCTTGAGATCGAGGTCGACGCCGTTCAGCACCCGGCGCGCGGCAAAATCGACCACCAGATCGCGAACCTTGATGACGGGATCGCCCGAACGCGTGGCCATGATCAGATCCCGACCGAAGCAAAGAAGACGGCGAACAGACCGTCGATGACGATGACGAGGAAGATCGACTTCACGACCGAGTCGGTGGTCTTGGCGCCGAGCGACTCCGCCGAGCCTTTGACCTGCATGCCCTCCATGCAGGCGACCAGGCCGATGATGAGCGCCATGAATGGGGCCTTGATCATGCCGACGGCGAAAGTCTGGCCGTTGATCGATTCATGCAGGCGCGACATGAAGATCTTCGGATCGATGCCGCCGTATAGCCACGCCACCAGGCCGCCGCCGTACAGCGCCGCCATCGAGCCGAGGAAGGTGAGGATCGGCACCGCGATCATCAGTGCGAGGATGCGCGGCAGCACCAGAACTTCGATCGGATCGAAGCCCATGGTGCGAAGCGCGTCGACCTCTTCGCGCATCTTCATCGAGCCGAGTTCGGCGGTATAGGCCGAGCCCGAGCGGCCGGCGATCATGATGCAGACGATCAGGACGCCCAGTTCGCGCAGCACCAGCACGCCGACCATGTCGACGACATAGATGTCGGCGCCGAAGGTGCGGAAATGGAAGATGCCCTGTTGAGCGATGATGGCGCCGATCAGGAACGTGATCAGCACGACAATCGGTACGGCATGCCAGCACACGCGCTCGAGGTGATTGATCATCGAGGTGAAGCGGAAGCGCCGGGGATGCGCGCATACGCTCAGGAACGCCACGATCAACTGGCCGGCGATCTGGAAAATCATCGTCAGATCGGTGAAGACCGCCATCATGGTGCGGCCGACGCTTTCGAAGGTGGCGACGATGCCGGTCTGCTTGTGTTTCAACGGCGTCAGCTTGTGCTCGCCGGCGCGTACCTTCTCGAACAGGTTGCGATAGTTGGGCTGCAGGCCGATGAGTTCGGTTTCGGCGCCCCGGCTGGACCAGACACGCAAGGTGCGCTCGATGAGCCAGGCGCCATAGGTATCCAGATGCTCGACGCGGGTGGCGTCGAACACGATGCGACGGATCTGGGTCTGGTCATGCTTGCCGGTGGCGTGGCTCGCGGCGTCGATCAGGGGTTCCAAAAGGCGCGCATGTTCCGCCGTCCAGTGCCCGGCGGCTTTCAGATCGAGGCCGTCGTCGCGCGACGGGCCATGGTCGAGGGTCGCTGCGGTCAAACGCGAGTCTCACAGTTGCGGAGGTCATGAACAGCCGCGGGCGCCCAAACGTGCCCGCAGACGTGGAAATTAACGCATTATTAAGGTTATGATATGCCGATTAACTTTTACGGTTAACGGCGGCTCGGAGGGAACTTGTTGTTTTTGCGAGCCTTTTTCGACCGTTGATAACGCGTGTAGGATCGTTGCCGGGCGGGGTAATCTTCCCCATGTTCTGACGAGTCGCCGAACCCAGAGCCCGCCGATGCGCCAGTACCTCGACCTGATGGACCATATCCTCCGCGACGGCGTTGAGAAGCGCGACCGCACCGGCACCGGCACGCGTTCGGTGTTCGGCTATCAGATGCGGTTCAACCTCGGCCAGGGCTTTCCGCTGCTGACCACCAAGAAGCTGCACCTGAAGTCAATCGTCCACGAGCTGCTATGGTTCCTCGCCGGCGATACAAACATCAAATACCTGAAGGATCACGGCGTCCGCATCTGGGATGAATGGGCGGATGAGCGCGGCGATCTCGGCCCGGTCTACGGCCATCAATGGCGCTCGTGGCCGGCCAAGGACGGTCAGACAATCGACCAGATCGCCAACGTCATTGCCATGATCAAGCGCAATCCGGATTCGCGGCGGTTGATCGTCACGGCATGGAATCCGGCCGACGTGGACAAGATGGCGCTGCCGCCATGTCACTGCCTGTTCCAGTTCTATGTCGCCGACGGCCGGCTGTCGTGTCAGCTCTATCAGCGCTCGGCCGACGTGTTTCTCGGCGTGCCGTTCAACATCGCATCCTATGCGCTCCTGACCATGATGGTCGCGCAGGTCACCGGCTACAAACCCGGCGACTTCGTGTGGACCGGTGGCGACACGCATCTCTATTTCAATCATATCGAGCAGGCTGAACTGCAATTGTCGCGTGCGCCGCGCGCGCTGCCGACAATGCGGATCAATCCGGACGTGAAGGATATCTTCGCCTTCCGCTACGAAGACTTTGTCCTCGAAAACTACGACCCGCATCCGCACATCAAGGCGGCTGTCGCGGTATGAGCGTCATCGTCCGTTCTGCGGTCCCGAGCGATGCTGCGCTGATCTTCGACCTCGTCCGCGAACTGGCCGAATACGAAAAACTCTCGCACGCCGTCGATGCGACGCCCGACATGATCGCCAATGCGTTGTTCGGCGAGGCGCCGCGGCTGTTCTGCGATATTGCCGAGTGGGACGGGAAGGCGGCCGGGCTCGCCATCTGGTTCCTGAACTTCTCAACCTTTCGTGGCCGTCACGGCATTTATCTCGAAGATCTGTTCGTGCGGCCGCACTATCGTGGCAAGGGACTCGGCAAGGCGCTGATGACGCGGCTCGCCGCGCGTTGCGTCGAACTGGGCTATGCCCGCTTCGAATGGTCAGTGCTGGACTGGAACGCGCCATCGATTGCGTTTTATCAGTCGATTGGCGCGGACGTGCTGCCCGACTGGAAGATCTGCCGGATGAGCGGCGATGCGCTGAGCGCCTTTGGCGGTGAGGCCAAGCGATGAACGCGCAGCCCGTTCACATCATTCTGGTTGCAGCCATTGGCGAGAACGGCATCATCGGCAGTGACGGCCAGTTGCCGTGGCGGCTGAAGTCGGACCTGCAGCACTTCAAGCGCGTCACCAGCGGCCGGCCCGTGGTGATGGGGCGCAAGACCTTCGAGTCGATCGGCCGGCCGTTGCCGAACCGCACCAACATCGTGATGACGCGTGACCTCCAATTTGCCGCTCCCGGCACGACACTCGCCACCAGTCTC
This sequence comes from Pseudolabrys sp. Root1462, assembly GCF_001426945.1. GTDB lineage: Bacteria > Pseudomonadota > Alphaproteobacteria > Rhizobiales > Xanthobacteraceae > Pseudolabrys. The sequence continues at coordinate 798,882 of NZ_LMFS01000001.1, forward strand.
GACGCCGCGCTGGCCATCGGCCGTGACGATGCACGGCGCCGCGGCATCCATGAGATCATGATCATCGGCGGCGGCGACGTGTTCGATAGCACGATGGCGATGGCCGACCGCCTCGAGATCACCCACGTGCACGCGAGCCCGAAGGGCGACGTTGCGTTTCCGGCGATCGATCCCGCGGTGTGGCGCGAAGCAGCGCGCCAGCATTACGATGCCGGGCCGGACGACGACGCCAGCTTCGACACCGTGACTTACGAACGGCGCTGACGACCCCTCGCGCTACGCCATCACCGAATAGCCGCCATCGACCGGGATCGCCGTGCCGGTGAGGAAGTCGGAGGCCGGCGACGCCAGGAACACCGCGATGCCGGAGAAGTCGTCGGGGAGGCCCCAGCGTGCGACCGGCGTGCGCGCCAGCACGCGCTCGTGCAGGCCGGGCACCTGCTCGCGGGCCTTCGCGGTCAGTTCGGTGTCGATCCAGCCGGGCAGGATCGAGTTGACCTGGATGTTGTCCTTGGCCCAGGCGACCGCGAAGGAGCGCGCCATCTGCACGATCGCGCCTTTGCTCGCGCCGTAAGGCGCGGCATAGGACGACGCGAAAATTGTCATCATCGAACCGATATTGATGATCTTGCCGCCGCCCACTTTCTTCATGTGGGGGTAGACCGCCTGGGAGCACAGGAAGGCGCTGGTCACATTGGTGTCCATCACCAGGTGCCATTCCGCCGCAGTCAATTGCTCCGGCGGCTTGCGGACGCTGGTACCCGCGTTGTTGATGAGGATATCGAGCCGGCCGAACTTGTCGGCTGTGGCATTGACCCCGGCGCGGCAGGACTCTTCCTTCAGTGCGTCAAGTTCGATGAAGTCAGCCTTGGCGCCGAGGCCTTTGAGCGCGGCGAGCGCTGCCTCCGCCTTGGCTTTGTTGCGCCCGGCAATCATCACCGTAGCGCCGGCCTGCGCCAGCCCCTTCGCCATGCCGAGACCGATGCCGCCATTGCCGCCGGTGACCAGGGCGACCCGGCCGGTCAAATCGAATGCTTTCGTCAAAACAGTCCTCCCGCGCGCTCTCGCTTTTGCTTTGTCACGACGGTCGGTATTTACCACACCCGGACGCGGACCGGGACGAGCGCGGCGAATGGCCGATTGATGGGCCGCGCATATGCCCGACATTCCGCCCGAAATGCGGCATGTCAGCGCGTTGTATCGAGCCCTTGCGTCCCCTATAACCCGTCCCAACTAAAGGCAGACCCGCCATTCGACGCGGCGTCGGGAGAGATTTTTCATGCCATGGAGCAATCAAGGCGGCGGGAGCGGCGGTAGCGGCGGCCCGTGGGGTTCGGGTGGCGGCGGCAAGAGCCCATGGGGCTCCAATCCGCAGACGCCCGGCGGCAAGCCGCCTGATCTCGAGGAGATGCTCCGTCGTGGCCAGGACCGGCTGCGCGGCGTGCTGCCTGGCAATATGGGCGGCAAGGGCATCGCGCTCGCTGCACTCGCCGCGGTCGTTCTTTGGGGCTTCTCGGGTTTTTTCCGCGTTGAGCCGGATGAACTCGGCGTCGTGCTGCGCTTCGGCAAGGAAGTGCGCGAAGTGCAACCGGGCCTGAATTATCACCTGCCTTATCCGATCGAGACGGCGCTGACGCCGAAGGCACTGCGCGTCAACAAGATCGACATCGGCATGCGCACCAGCGAAGACGTGCGCCGTGGCGCGACGGCTCGCGACGTGCCGGAAGAAAGCCTGATGCTGACCGGCGACGAAAACATCGTCGACGTCGACTTCTCCGTACTGTGGAAGGTTAAGCCGACCGGCGTCGGCGAGTATCTGTTCAACATCCAGAACCCCGAAGGTACGGTGAAGGCGGTCGCCGAAAGCGCGATGCGCGAAGTGGTCGGCCGTTCCGACATTCAGCCGATCCTCACCGGCGCGCGGCAGACCATCGAGAACGCCGTGCACGAACTGATGCAGAAGACGCTGGATAGTTACGGCGCCGGCATCGTGATCCAGCAGGTGCAGCTGCAGAAGGTCGATCCGCCCCAGCAGGTGATCGACGCGTTCCGCGACGTTCAGGCGGCGCGCGCCGACCTCGAGCGCGCCGTCAACGAGTCTCAGACCTATGCCAACCGCGTCCTCCCGGAGGCGCGAGGCAAGGTGGCGCAGATCACGCAGGCCGCCGAAGGCTACAAGTCGCAGACCGTGGCGGAAGCCACCGGTCAATCCGCGCGCTTCAACCAGATCTACGAGCAGTACAAGAAGGCGCCCGACGTGACGCGTGAACGTATGTATCTCGAGACCATGGAGCGCGTGCTCGGCGGCGCCGACAAGGTGATCCTCGATACCGGCGCCAACGGCTCTGGCAGTGTCGTGCCTTATCTGCCGCTCAACGAATTGTCGCGGCCGGCGCAACCGCGCGGCACGGGAGCCAAGCCATGAGACTGAATTTCATCGGCGGCGTCATCGCCGTCATCATCGCTGCCGTGCTCATCGTCGGCTATTCGTCGCTTTTCACGGTCTATCAGACGCAGCAAGCGCTGGTCGTCCGCCTCGGTGAGCCGAAGCGGGTCGTCAGCGAGCCGGGCCTGCATGCCAAGCTGCCGTTCGTCGACAGCGTCATCTTCGTCGACAAGCGCATCCTCGATCTGGAGGCGCCGGCGCAGGAAGTGATCGCTTCCGATCAGAAGCGTCTGGTGGTCGATGCCTTCGCGCGTTACCGCATCAAGAACCCGTTGCAGTTCTACCAGACCCTCGGCTCGGTGCAGGGCGCCAACTCGCAGCTCGCCATTCTCCTCAACTCGGCGCTGCGCCGCGTGCTCGGCGAGGCGACCTTCACCCATGTCGTACGCGACCAGCGCGCCGATCTGATGGAGCGCATCCTGCAGCTCGTCGACAAGGAAGCCACCAGCTATGGCATCCAGGTGGTCGACGTCCGCATCCGCCGCGCCGATCTTCCGGAGCAGAACAGCCAGGCGGTCTATCAGCGCATGCAGACCGAACGTCAGCGTGAAGCGGCCGAATTCCGCGCGCAGGGCGCTCAGCGTGCGCAGGAAATCCGCTCGCGCGCCGACCGCGAAGCGACCGTGCTGGTGGCGGAAGCCAATTCCCGGGCCGAGCAGATCCGCGGCGAGGGCGACGCCACGCGTAACCAGATCTTCGCCGAAGCCTTCAACAAGGATCCGGACTTCTTTGCCTTCTACCGATCGATGCAGGCCTATGAGGCGAGCATGAAGGCGGGCGACACTCGGCTAGTGCTGAAACCGGACAACAACTTCTTCCGGTTCTTCAACCAGCCTTCAGGCACGACGGCGACGCCGCCGACGGCGCCGAAGCCGGCCGCCCCGGCGCAATAACGACGTGCGCGGGGGGATGTCGGACTTTCTGGCCGCACTGGGGCTGGTCTTCGTGATCGAAGGCCTGATCTTTGCTGCGTTCCCCGGGCACGGCAAGAAAGCCTTGCAGAGTGTCACAGAGACGCCGGAAGGCACGCTCCGCGTCATTGGAATATCTTCCGCGGTAGTCGGTCTCCTGGTCGTTTGGCTGGTACGTGCTTAGGGCGGCGCGAGGCGCCGGCAGCCGGTTTTGAGCCAACTTCGGTGGCGGACGTCATTTGTCTGCCGTCGCCGCCCTTGAATCGCCGCTAATTCGGGGTCACCTTGTCGTTGACCCCTTTCCTGGAGAATCGACGCCAATGGGCGCCCCTTCGCTTCGTTTCAAGACGACTTTTGCATTCGTGCTGGCGGCCACGCTGGTGGCCCCATGGTTCGCGCAGCCGGCAATGGCGCGCGGACCGGAAGGCATCGCCGACGTCGCCGAGCAGGTGATCGACGCCGTCGTCAACATTTCGACCAAGCAGACGGTCGACCTGAGCAACGACAAGATGCCGCAACTGCCGCCGGGCTCGCCCTTCGAGGAGTTCTTCGAAGAATTCTTCAAGAACCGGCGCGGTCAGGGCGGCACACCGGGCGCCCCCGGCACTCCGAACGGCCAGCAGTCGCGCCGGGTGAACTCCCTCGGGTCCGGCTTCGTCATCGATTCGTCGGGTCTGGTCGTCACCAACAATCACGTCATTGCCGACGCCGACGAGGTCAGCGTCATCCTCAATGACGGCACTACGCTCAAGGCGACGCTGATCGGCACCGACAAGAAGACCGACCTCGCGCTGCTCAAGGTGGATTCGCCGAAGCCCCTCAAGGCGGTGAAGTTCGGCGACTCCGACAAGCTGCGTCTCGGCGAATGGGTGATCGCGATCGGCAATCCGTTCTCGCTCGGCGGCACCGTGACCGCGGGCATCGTGTCGGCGCGTAATCGCGACATCCAGTCCGGCCCTTACGACAACTACATCCAGACCGACGCCGCGATTAACCGCGGCAACTCGGGCGGACCGCTGTTCAACCTCGATGGCGAAGTCATCGGCGTCAACACCGCGATCATCTCGCCTTCGGGCGGTTCGATCGGCATCGGCTTCGCCGTGCCGTCGAAGACGGTGGTCGGCGTCATCGATCAGCTGCGCGAATTCAAGGAAGTGCGTCGTGGTTGGCTCGGTGTGCGCATCCAGCAGGTAACCGACGAAATCGCCGACAGTCTCAACATCAAGCCGGCCCGTGGTGCGCTGATCGCTGGAATCGACGACAAAGGCCCTGCGAAGCCCGCCGGCATCGAGCCCGGCGACGTCGTCGTCAAGTTCGACGGCAAGGACATCAAGGAGATGCGCGACCTGCCGAAGATCGTGGCGGAGACCTCGGTCGGCAAGGACGTTAGCGTCGTGATCATCCGCAAGGGCAAGGAAGAGACCAGGACCGTAAAGCTCGGCCGTCTCGACGACGGCGAGAAACAGGCGGCATTGACGCCGAAGAAGGACCAGCCCGAGGAGGACAAGACCTCAGTCAAGAAGGCCCTGGGTCTCGATCTTGCCAATCTCAACGATGCGTCGCGCAAGAAGTACAAGATTCAGGACAAGGTGAAGGGTGTGCTGATCACCGGCGTCGATCCGAACTCGCCGGCCGCGGAAAAGCGCCTGCAGCCGGGCATGGTGATCGCTGAGGTGCAGCAGCAGGCGGTGAGCAACGCCGCCGATCTGCAGAAGCGCATCGATCAGTTGAAAAAGGACGGCAAGAAGGCCGTTGTCCTCTTGGTGGTGTCGCCCGAGGGCGATCCGAGCTTTGTCGCCATCGGTCTGCAGTAATCGGCTCGCCGCTCAAAAATAAAAAGGCCGGGCGATTGCCCGGCCTTTTTTTCATTGGCATGGAGTTGGTCTGTTCAGACGGCGGCGAACTCGTCGCGGCGATAACCTTGAATATAGAGCAAGGCCGTGAGATCGCCGTGCTCGATGCGCGCGGGCGCTGCGGCCGCGACCTTCGGCTTGGCGTGATAGGCAACGCCGAGACCCGACTCGGTGATCATGGCGAGATCGTTGGCGCCGTCACCCGTCGCCATCGTCTCATGCTCCGCAAGGCCCAGGCGATCGCGCAGTTCGATCAGCGCCGCGCGCTTGCTGTCGCGACCGAAGATCGGCTCGCGGACAACCCCGGCAAGGGTTTGCCCGGCAATCTTGTCGCCGTCGATCTCCAGCGTATTGGCGCGCGCCTCGTCGAAGCCGATCATCGCGGCGATGCGGTCGGTGAACAAAGTGAAGCCGCCGGATACGAGGCAAGTATAGGCGCCATGCGCGCGCATGGTGGCGATGGCGAGACGACCGCCGGGCGTCAGCGTGATGTGGTGCTCGATAACCTCGTCGACCACGGCAGCGGGCAGGCCCTTGAGCAGCGCGACGCGCTCGCGCAACGCCGGTTCGAACTCGATCTCGCCACGCATGGCGCGTTCCGTGATGGCGGCGACGTGCTCCTTGAGGCCGACAAAGGCGGCGAGTTCGTCGATGCACTCCTGACCGATCATGGTGGAGTCCATGTCCGCGAGGAACAGCTTCTTGCGTCGTCCCGCCGACGGCTGCACCACGACGTCGACGCCGGGGGCGAGTTCGCGCAGCGCCTCGCCAAGGGCGCGTTGGTCGGCGTCGGGGCTTGCGCTAAAGGGGATGTCGGCGGCGCGGCCGGGGTCGAGCCAGACGGCTTCGCCGGCGGCCGGCAGGGCGGGGCGGACCCTCGCCAGCGTGGCGTGGTCGATCAGGGTCGAATTCGCGATCAGGGTCGCGACGAGAGATGTGGGTGAGGTCATAGGATGCCGGATCTCAAACAGGCGGTGCTTATCGCCGGTCCGACCGCCAGCGGCAAGTCGGCTTTGGCGCTGGCGCTGGCCGAGCGCCTCGGCGGCACCATCGTCAACGCCGATTCAATGCAAGTCTATGCCGGTTTGCGCGTCCTTACCGCCCGGCCGACGGCTGAGGAGGAATCACGCGCGCCGCACGTTCTCTACGGCCATGTCGATGCCGCCGAGATCTATTCGACCGGACGGTGGCTGCGCGAGACCGCCGGAGCCATCGCCGATGTTACCGCCGCTGGCCGCCTGCCGATCGTGGTCGGCGGCACCGGGCTTTACTTCAAGGTCCTGACCGAAGGTCTCGCCGCCGTGCCGGAGATCCCGGCCGAGGTCCGCAGCAGCGTGCGTGAGAGACTGGCGCGGGACGGCGTGTCCGCGCTGTACGCGGATTTGACGGTGCGCGATCCGGTCATCGCGGCGCGACTGATGCCGCTCGACCGCTCGCGCATCGCACGGGCGCTCGAGGTGGTGCTAGCGACCGGCCGCTCCCTGAGCGACTGGCACGGCGAGGGGACCCAACCGGCGCTGGCTCCCGAGCGCACGGTCCGCGTCTTCGTTACGCTGGGGCGCGCCGAACTGGTGTCGCGCATAGAGGCGCGCTTTGCCGCGATGCTGCAGGCCGGCGCCCGAGACGAGGTCCGGGCGCTCGCCGCGCGCAATCTGGACCCGCTGCTGCCGGCGATGAAGGCGCATGGCGTGCCGTGGTTGATCCGCCATCTCAAAGGCGAGATCTCGCTCGACGAAGCGTCGGCTGGTTCGATCATGGATACGCGGCGCTACGCCAAACGCCAGCACACCTGGTTTCGTGGCCAGATGAAGGACTGGCCCTTGGTCCCGGCCGATCAGGCACTGGCCCGGGTCCTCACCGATATCGGCCGCTGACAAATCTCAATTTATTTTATCAATCCAGTTTTGATGCGGTATATTTGGTAAATTCTACCTGTAGTTTATCTGTCTTTAATGTCGGCCATAGAAACTCGTTCAATCTACAGAGACTGAACGCGATTTCTGGAGTCGATGATCATGGCATCTCTTGCCTTCCGGACTATTTCAACCCGCATTGCAGTGACTTTTGCGCTGGTCGTGCCGATCGCCGTTTGGGCGCTGTCGGCCGAGACCTATCGTTCGGTCGAACTCTACAGCAAGGCGCAGAAGGCCGATCGTCAGAACACGGCGGCGAACGCCTTGATCATGGGTGTCTATGACATCCTGATCGAACGGGCCTATGTCACCAGCGCGCTGCAGGCGGCGAACCCGGCGAACGACGCCGCGATCAAGGACATTCAGAACCAACGCGCCGGCGCCAAAGCCAAGATCGACGCCGCATTCGAAGCGCTGCTCAAAGAAGATTTCCCGCGCAAGTCGGAGTTGGTCGCCGAATTCAACGAGGCTCGCCAGCAGGCCGAAGTTTATCGCAAGAAGTCCGATGAAGCGATCAAGCGGCCGAAAGCCGAGCGTGAGGCGGACACGATCAAAAATACCGTTCCGGCGCTATCGCACTTCGTCGGCGCCGCGCAGAAACTTTGGAATCGCGTGTTGAGCAGCACAAGCGCCATGGATCCGGAACTGGCGCGGCTCGCCGACATTCGTATCTATGCCTGGAACATGCGCGACATCGGCGGCAGCGAGCGTTCGACGCTGGCGCAGTCCTTGTCGTCGGGCAGTGCCATTCCCGCGGGCAATCTGCAGAAGATCCATATCATCCGCTCTCAAGTCGATCTGCTGTGGCGCCTGCTGCAGGCCTCGTTGATCGACGGCGAGCACGCTGCGGTGGCTGGCGGCGTCAAGGCGGCGACGGAAAGCTATTTCGGCAAGTTCAGATCGCTGTCCGACGAGATGCAGAAGATCTCGGCCGCCGGCGGCAAGTATCCGATAACGACCGATCAGTGGGTCGATACGACGACGCCGCTGCTGGCGACTCTGCTCGATGTCATGAACGGCGCCGGTGCGGCGAGCGAGGCCTACACGGCCAATCTCAAGAGCTCGAGCCTCAACATGGTCATCCTCAGCGGCATTCTGCTGGCCGCTTGCATCGCCATCTTTTTCGGCGCCATCGCCTTCTCGGTGATGACGGTGGCCCGGCCGCTGCGCGCGCTGACAAGGCCGCTTGGCGAAATAGCCGAAGGCAATTTTGCCGTCACCGTTCCGCACGTCGGTCGGATCGACGAGATCGGCCAGATCGCGGTTGCCGTGCAAGGCATGGCGGGCAGGGTGCGAGAGGCGCTGTTGCACATCAAGGTTGCGGCGCGCGAAGTCACGAACGCTTCGGTTGAGATCTCGACCAGCACGACCGATTTATCGCAAAGGACCGAAGAGCAGGCCGCGAGCCTCGAGGAGACGTCGGCGGCGATGGAGGAAATATCGTCCATCGTCAAAAAGAACGCCGAAAACGCCCGCGAGGCCAGCCGCTCCGCCGCGGAGACCCGGGACATCGCCGACAAGAGCGGTGCGGTGGTTGGCAAGGCAGTCGAGGCCATGGCCCGCATCGAGGACTCTTCCAAGAGTATCTCGGAGATTATCGTCGTCATTGACGAGATCGCGCGGCAGACCAATCTGCTGGCCCTTAACGCCGCGGTTGAAGCGGCGCGTGCCGGCGAGGCCGGACGCGGTTTCGCCGTGGTCGCCTCCGAGGTGCGTAGTCTGGCGCAACGGTCCTCTCAGGCCGCCAAGGACATCACTGCGCTGATCACCAAGTCGGGCGGGCAGGTCCAGGAAGGCGTTGAACTGGTCAATCGGGCCGGCGAGGCGCTGGGCCAGATCACCACGTCGATCCAGAAGGTGACCGCGCTTATCAACGACATCGCCAATGCCAGCGCCGAACAATCGAGCGGCGTCGACGAGATCAACAAGGCGATGACGCTCATGGACACCGCAACCCAGCAGAACTCGGCGCTGGTGGAAGAGAATGCCGCGACGGCGAAGGTCCTTGAGGAATCGGCCAGGGCTATGGATGGCCAGGTCGGCTTCTTCCGTATCGGCGCCGAAGACGAGGCCGACGCTGATGTGTCCGCAGCCGAGGACCGGTTGGCCGTGGCGCCGGCCACGCCGCGGTCTTCGCCGGCGGCCATTGGCAAAGCGGCGTAATTCCACCGTGCGCGGCGACCGATAGGCCGCTGCGCACGTCCTTCCGAATTTACAGCGAAATTCCGCGCTTAAGACTTCGTGGGCTTTGCGGCTGCACACCTGATGTGCAGCTGTGGTGCAAGAGCGCCTGCACCGTCGTTCGGCGCGCCGAATCTTAAAGTAGTTGAATATTCCGGCACATCGAAAAACACCAAAGGTACCGATCTACTATTATCGATGCGTTCAATTTTACCAAGGATATTGGCGGCGAATATCGCGTCTTCCGCATCCTTGTGAGAATGAACATGCTCAACCGAATGTCGGTCAATGTGCTCCTCAAGTCGGTCATCGGACTGATGGCGGGCACGATCATGGTCTTCGTCGCCTACAGCGCCTGGCAGTCGTGGCAGCAGTATCGGCACGCCAGCACCTTGTCGAAAGTGTCGGTGGCCTCGGCAAACCTCTTTACCGGCTTGCACAATCTGCGCGTCGATCGCTCGCAGTCGGTGCGAATGCTGAAGGCCGAAAAGGCTTCGACCGGAAGCAAGATGCTGGATGAGGTGCGTGCCGCCGAAATACCGGCGCTGAAGGCAGGGCTTGCGGCACTGCGCGAGGTCGATATGCCGGGCGTGCAGGATGACGCCGCCGCCCTGGCCGCCGCGTTGCAGAAGCTTGAGAAATTCCACGGCGAAGCAAATGCCGCCTTCGCTCAGGATTTCTCCGCCCGGCCGCCCGCAATTGCCGACGCCTATTTCGCCATGGACAGCGAGTTCATCGCGCTGCTCGACCGCATTTCGTCGAAGCTGGTCAATCACGTCAAACTTCAGGACTCCTACGTCGACCTGATGCTGGAAATGAAGCAACTCGCCTGGATGGCCCGTAACTCTGGCGGCGATGCTTCGGTTCTGATCTCCAATGCCGTGGCCGGTCTGAAAATGCCATCGGACACGATGACGACCTACAAGGCGAACATCGCGGCGACCGAAGCGTCGTGGCAGGCTATCGAAGGGATAGCCAATGGCATGTCGCTGCCCGCGCGGTTCAACGACGCGCTGCAGATCGCGAAGAAGGAATTCTTCGCGCCCGAATACAGCAAGATGCAGGTCGACACCTTGACCATGGCGCTCGCGGGGCAGAAGCCGCCGATCAGCTCCGAGGATTGGGTACGGGTGTCGGTCAGTAAGCTCGCCTCACTGCTGCGCGTCGCCGAAGTGGCGCTGTCCAGCGTCACCGAGTATGCCGGGGAGCAGGCTAGCAAGGCAGGCTGGATGCTGGCCATCCAGCTTGGCATTCTGGCGATCGCGGGTGTTTTGACCGCGGGCGTAGTATTGTTGCTCTCGCGCCGCGTCACCAAGCCGCTGCGTCAGATCCAGGACGGCATGATGAAGGTTGCCGAGGGCGACTTCAACGTGTCGCTGCCGACGATGAATGCCAAGGACGAAGTCGCACAGATCGTCAATGCGTCCGGCGTAATGATCGAAAAGGTCCGCCGCACCATCGTCGAGATCAAGGGCTCGTCACGTGAGGTGACGAACGCCTCGGCCGAAATCTCGCTGAGCACCGCCGACCTGTCACAGCGCACCGAGGAGCAGGCGGCCAGCCTGGAAGAAACCTCGGCGTCGATGGAAGAAATCGCCAATACCGTGCGTCGCAATGCCGAGAGCGCGCAGGAGGCGACGAAGTCCGCACGGGCTACCCGCGAGGTCGCCGATCGTGGCGGCGAGGTGGCCGGGCGTGCGGTCAAGGCGATGGCGCGGATCGAAGAATCCTCGCGCAAGATTTCGGACATCATCAGCGTCATCGACGAGATCGCGCGGCAGACCAACCTGCTGGCGCTGAATGCGGCGGTTGAGGCCGCGCGCGCCGGCGAGGCCGGCCGCGGCTTCGCGGTTGTGGCGTCCGAAGTTCGCAGTCTCGCGCAGCGTTCCTCCCAGGCGGCCAAGGACATCGCCGAACTGATCACCAACAGTACAGGTCAGGTGAAAGAAGGCGTCCAACTGGTCAATCAGGCGGGCAGCGCGCTCAACGAAATCGTCGAGTCGATCCGAACGGTGGCCGATGCCGTCGCCGAGATCGCCAGTGCCAGCTCCGAGCAGGCGACCGGCATCGATGAAATCAAAAGGACGCTCGACCAGATGGACGAACTGACGCAGCGAAACTCGGCGCTGGTCGAAGAGAATGCCGCTACCGCGCAGACACTGGAAAGCCAGGCCCGAACCATGAACGACCAGGTGTCATTCTTCCAGGTCGACGATTCTGCGGAGGTGCCTGTCGCTCAAGCAACGGCAGCCGTGATCCGCAAGCCGGAACAGCAATCCCAGATCAAGCCGCGGCGCAAGGCCGCGGCCTGATCCTACAACTGCCCAGCCGATTTTCTCCAGGAAAGAAACTGAAATGTTCGGACTGTCGATTCGCTCGGCTTTGATGGGTGCCTTTGCCCTCATGGGTCTCATCATCGTTGGCCAGGGCCTCTACGCTCTCAATCAGGTCTCCAAGGTCAACCGCTCAACGGTCGACTTCGCCACCAACTGGATGCCGTCCGCTAACACCGCGCTTAATCTTGGCCTGTCAGCGTCGCGCGCGCGTTTGGCGATCGCCAAGCATGTCATCTCCACCGATGACGAAATGGCGCAGACCGAGAAAGATATCCAGACTCAACTCGATGCCGTCGAACGCTACCGGAAGAAATACGAGACCCTGCTTTCTTCGCCGGAGGAGAAGGCGGCCTATGAGAGCTTCCTCAAGGACTGGGGTGAACATCAGAAGCAGTCCGAGGCAATGATCCAGTTGTCACGGCAGCACAAGCAGGTCGAGGCCGCGGCGAAGTTCAAGGCCATCGTCTCAACATTCCGCGCCGCGATGAATGATGTCGGCAAGCTGGTGGAAATCAACGAGACGGGCGCAGGCCAGTCGGCGGAGGCCGCGGCCACGACCTATAACCAGATCTGGTGGATGACGATCGTCATCATCGCTTGCGGCGCGTTGATCGCGTTAGCCGCCAGCGTGTTCGTTCTGGTCCATATCTGCCGCCCGCTCGGCGCCTTGACCGCACCGATAGCCGCGCTCGCTCAGGGTGACTTCCGCGTCAAGATTGCCGGCGTCGAACGCCGCGACGAAGTCGGCCAGATCGCGCAGGCGGTCAGCGATATGGCGGCGCGCGTGCGTGAAACCGTCGACAACATCAAGGGGTCGGCGCGGGACGTGACCAGCGCCTCTGCTGAAATCTCGAGCAGCACGACCGATCTGTCGCAGCGCACCGAAGAGCAGGCGGCCAGCCTGGAAGAGACCGCCGCGTCGATGGAGCAGATTTCCGCGACTGTGCGGAAAAACGCAGAGAACGCCGAGCATGCCAACCGGTCCGCGGCCAACACCCGTGAAGTGGCGAGCCGCGGCGGCGAAGTGGTGGCTCAAGCGGTCAGCGCGATGGCGAAGATCGAGGACTCCTCGCGCAAGATTTCCGACATTATCGGCGTGATCGACGAAATTGCGCGGCAGACCAACTTGCTGGCGCTCAACGCCGCGGTCGAGGCGGCACGCGCGGGAGAGGCCGGCCGAGGCTTTGCCGTCGTGGCGTCGGAAGTGCGCAGCCTGGCGCAGCGCTCGTCGCAGGCTGCCAAGGACATCAAGAGTCTGATCGGCAGCTCGAACGATCAGGTCAAGGATGGGGTCGATCTGGTGAACCGGGCCGGCACCGCGCTCAATGAGATCGTGGAATCGATCAGCGCCGTGGCATCGATCGTGTCCGAGATCGCGACCGCCACCAACGAGCAGGCCACCGGTCTCGACGAGGTCAGCCGGGCGTTGTCGCAGATGGACAGCGTGACCCAGCAGAACTCGGCGCTGGTGGAGGAAAATGCCGCCACCGCCAAGACGCTGGAGCAGCAGGCGCAGGCAATGCGCGAGCAGGTCGCCTACTTCCAGACCGGCGAGGCGGCGCAGGCTGCCCAGGCGTCATCCGCCGCGGCAGCTCGGCCCCGGCCGGCCAGGCAAGCTGCCCAAGCCCGCGCGGCCTGAACGCTCGCAGGCGTCCTTTTGACCGCCCAGGAACGGCGCTGACGTTCCTGGGCGTCGTTCGTTCTGGAGCCGCGGGCCGGGCCTTGCCGCCTTTAAGGTCCGGCAGTACGCTCCCACTTACCGCTTGACCGGGCAAAATCACGCCCCTATAAGGCGCGCAACGAAAGTTCGGACCTTGGACGCTATGCGCAACATTATTATTCTCGTAGGTACGGTTCGGACACTGGCTGGGTAGCCCGCGCGGCACCCACAGTGAGTGTCCGAACATGGCCCTTCGCGGGCCTTTTTTATTGGCCGCACGACAAAGCAGACAGAGACGAAAGAGAAGGAAGCCGACGATGACGAAGGAAACGGCATCGACCCGAGAAATGACCGGCGCGGAAATGGTGATCCAGGCGCTCGCCGACCAAGGCGTGAAGCACCTGTTCGGCTATCCCGGCGGCGCCGTACTTCCCATTTACGACGCGCTGTTCGCGCAGAAGGAAGTCCGACACATCCTCGTCCGTCACGAGCAGGGCGCGGTGCATGCCGCCGAAGGCTATGCGCGCTCGACCGGCAAGGTTGGTTGCGTGCTAGTGACCTCCGGACCCGGCGCGACCAACGCCGTGACCGGCCTGACCGACGCGCTGTGCGACTCGATCCCGTTGGTCTGCATTACCGGTCAGGTGCCGACGCATCTCATTGGCAACGACGCCTTCCAGGAATGTGACACGGTCGGTATCACGCGGCCGTGCACCAAGCACAATTACCTGGTCAAGCGCATCGAAGACCTGCCGCGCGTTCTGCACGAGGCGTTCCATATCGCGGCCAGCGGCCGCCCCGGTCCGGTGGTGGTCGATATCCCGAAAGACATTCAGTTCGCCACCGGCACGTACTCGGTGCCGAAAACGTTCCCGCATGCCGGCTATCATCCCAAGATCAAGGGCGACAGCGCTGCCATCAAGGCCGCCGTCGAACTGATGGCGCGGGCGAAGAAGCCGATCTTCTACACCGGCGGCGGCGTCATCAACTCCGGCAAACACGCCAGCCAACTGCTGCGCGAACTGGTCAAGACCACGGGCTTCCCCATCACCTCGACATTGATGGGCCTCGGGGCCTTCCCGGCTGCCGATCCGCAATGGTTGGGCATGCTCGGCATGCACGGTACGCTGGAAGCCAACATGGCGATGCATGATTGCGATGTGATGATCTGCATCGGCGCGCGCTTTGACGACCGCATCACAGGCCGCATCGACGCCTTCTCGCCAGGCTCGAAGAAGATCCACATCGATATCGATCCTTCGTCGATCAACAAGAACGTTCACGTCGATATCCCGATCGTCGGCGATTGCGCACATGTGCTCGAGGACATGCTGCATTTGTGGAAGTCGGAGAAGAAGCAGGCCGACAAGAAAGCGATCGGAGACTGGTGGAAGCAGATCGACAAGTGGCGTGGCCGCAAGTCGCTGGCCTATCGGCCGTCCAACGAGGTGATCAAGCCGCAATACGCCATTCAACGGCTCTTTGAGCTGACCAAGGACAAGGACACCTACATCACGACCGAAGTCGGTCAGCATCAGATGTGGGCGGCGCAGTTCTATCACTTCAACGAGCCGAACCGCTGGATGACGTCCGGCGGCCTCGGCACCATGGGCTACGGCCTGCCGGCCTCGGTCGGCGTGCAACTCGCACATCCCAAGTCGCTGGTGATCGACATCGCCGGTGAGGCATCGGTGCAGATGACGATGCAGGAGCTGTCGACGGCGGTGCAGTATCGCCTGCCGATCAAGATCTTCATCCTCAACAACAGCTACATGGGCATGGTCCGTCAGTGGCAGGAACTGCTGCATGGCAGCCGATATTCGGAGAGTTATTCGGAGGCCTTGCCGGACTTCGTCAAGCTCGCCGAGGCAATGCATGCCGTCGGCATTCGCTGCGAGAAGCCGGGCGATCTCGATCATGCGATCAAGGAGATGATCGAGATTGATCGCCCCGTGCTGTTCGACTGCGTCGTCGACCAGAAGGAAAACTGCTTCCCGATGATCCCGTCGGGCAAGGCACACAATGAAATGATCCTCGGTGACTCCGGCGTGTCTCTCGACGACGCCATCACCGAGGAAGGCAAGATGCTGGTTTAGGAAGGATACGTGTCGTGAACGCCAACGCGAACATCCCGTCGAGCACGTCGCATTATCCGAGCGCGCCGATGGCGCAGAAATCGGAAAGCCACACATTGTCGGTGCTGGTCGATAACGAGCCGGGCGTTCTCGCCCGCGTCATCGGTCTGTTCTCCGGTCGCGGCTACAATATCGAGTCGCTGACGGTGTCGGAGACTGAGCACGCCAAGCACCAGTCGCTTATTACCGTCGTTACTACCGGCACGCCGATGGTGATCGAGCAGATCAAGAACCAGCTCGACCGGCTCGTGCCGGTGCACCGCGTCGTCGATATGACGCTGTCGGGTCGTTCCATCGAACGCGAACTGGCAATGGTCAAAGTGAAGGGCAAGGGTGAGAATCGCGTCGAGGCGCTTCGTCTGGCCGATGCGTTCCGCGCTCGCGTCATTGACGCCACCACCGAGAGCTTCATTTTCGAAATCACCGGCAAGAGCGAAAAGATCGAGCAGTTCGTCGCGCTGATGCTGCCGCTCGGCCTGGTCGAGGTGTCGCGTACCGGAATCGTGGCGATCGCGCGTGGCCCGGACACGATGTAAATGCCGTACGACGTCTTCGCGGCGCTGGTGCTGTTCGTTTTCGTGACGGCATTCACGCCCGGACCGAACAACATCATGGTGACAGCCTCGGGCGTCAATTTCGGCTTCCTGCGGACCGTTCCGCATATGGCCGGAATCACCGTTGGATTTGTCGTGCTGGTGGTGGCCGCAGCCGCCGGGCTGGGCGCGGTTTTCGCCGCCGCGCCTGGGCTGCAAACCGTGCTCAAGATCGCCGGCGCGCTTTACATGCTGTGGCTGGCCTGGAAGGTGGCGAATTCGCGCCCTGCCGACAATACCGATGTTGATCTTGGCAGTCCGATGACGTTCTGGGAGGCGCTGGCCTTTCAGTGGGTCAATCCGAAGGCGGTGGTCATGGCTCTCACAGTGATTGCCATTTATGTGCGGCCGGAACACCGCCTCAACGACGTCCTGATCGTGCTCGCAGTCGAAGTCCTGGCCACGGTCGGCACCGTCGTCGCCTGGACCGGCTTCGGCGTCGCACTGCGCGGCCTTCTGGCCGATCCGCGCCACGCCAGAACCTTCAATATCGTCATGGCCTTACTGCTGGTCGTCAGCATCGTGCCAATGCTCCTCTAACGGGACCTTTTGGGCTTGTGGGCGCGTCCGGGGCGTCCTAGAAGCAGGGCCGAATTTCCGGTTAAGGCAACAACACCGAGTAGAGGAAAACCATGCGGGTTTATTACGATCGCGATGCCGACATCAACCTGATCAAGGGCAAGAAAGTCGCCATCATCGGCTATGGCAGCCAGGGTCACGCGCACGCGCAGAACCTGCGCGACTCCGGCGTCAAGGAAGTCGCGGTCGCGCTGCGCAAGGGCTCGCAGGGCGTCAAGAAGGCCGAAGGCGCCGGCTTCAAGGTCATGGAAGTCGCCGCGGCCGCCAAGTGGGCCGACGTGATGATGATGCTGACCCCCGACGAATTGCAGGGCGACATCTATCGCGAGCACCTGCATGCCAACATGAAAGAAGGCGCGGCACTGTTGTTCGCGCACGGTCTCAACGTGCATTTCAACCTCATCGAGCCGCGCGCCGATCTCGACGTGTTGATGGTTGCGCCGAAGGGCCCGGGCCACACCGTGCGTTCGGAGTACGCCCGCGGCGCCGGCGTGCCTTGCCTCATCGCGATCCATAAGGACGCGTCGGGCAACGCCCACGACCTCGGCTTGTCCTATGCTTCGGCGATTGGCGGCGGCCGCGCCGGCATCATCGAGACCTCTTTTAAGGAAGAGTGCGAGACTGACCTGTTCGGCGAGCAGGCCGTGCTGTGCGGCGGCGTGGTCGAGCTGATGAAGGCCGGCTACGAGACCTTGTGCGAAGCCGGCTACGCGCCGGAAATGGCCTACTTCGAGTGCATTCACGAAATGAAGCTGATCGTCGACCTGATCTATGAAGGCGGCATCGCCAACATGAACTACTCGGTGTCGAATACCGCCGAATATGGCGAATACGTCACCGGCCCGCGTATCATCACGCCGGAAACCAAGGCCGAGATGAAGCGCGTGCTGAACGACATTCAGTCAGGCCGTTTCACCCGCGACTGGATGCTGGAGAACAAGGTCAATCAGACCTCGTTCAAGGCGACCCGCGCCAAGCTTGCCGAGCACGGTGCCGAAGTTGTCGGCGCCAAGCTGCGCGACATGATGCCGTGGATCCGCGAACGCGCCATGGTGGACAAGAGCAAGAACTGATGTGCGCCTGGCGCATTGCGTTGATGACAGCGGCCGCCCTTACCGGGGCGGCCGTTTCTGCTCATGCCGGCGACCAAGGTGACCCCGAGCTGAGTTGCGACGGCAGCACCTACGAGATGGTGGAGTGCCTCCAGGCCAAAACGGCGCAGTGGGACCAGCGCATGAACGCTGCCTACCAGCGCATGCGCAATGCCGGCCCGGTCAAACAGCGCGAGCAGTTGCTGCAAGCGCAACGGCTCTGGATTCAATACCGCGACGCCAACTGCCTATATTATGGCCTCGGCGACGGCACCATCGCTCGCATCGAGGCCGGCGATTGCATGTATCAGATGACCAAGGCCCGCGCGCTCGAACTCGAGGGCAAGGAAGACCGCAACTAAGGCTTCGCCGAGCGATCGCTCAACCAGCGCGCCACTTCAGCGGGCGAACTGCCGGTGGATGCGCGCAGATTGGCCTCGCGCATCGTCGCGACGTCGATCTTTCCGACTAGCGGCTTGAGCGCGTCGATGAACGTCCTATCCTCGGCGCGCGAGGGTGACACCATCAGGATCGCGTCGTACGGCGGCAACGCCTGCTTGGGATCTTCCAGCACGACGAGGTCGTATTTAGCGATCAGGCCGTCGCTGGAGAAGGCGCTGATGACGTCGACGTCGCCATGCGCGGCCGCCGGATACATGAACTCCGGCTGCATCTGCTGTTGCGACGCGAAATTGAGGCCATAGGCGGCTTTCAACGCCCGCCACTCCGGCCGGGCGAAGAATTCGTAATCGCCGGCGATCTTCATCTGCGGCGCATGGCGGGCAAGATCGGCGATGGTGCGGATGCCGAGTTCTTCGGCGCGCTTGCGCGCCATCGCCAGCGCATACGCATTCTCAAAGCCGAGGCCGCCGACCATGGTGATGCCGTGCTTTTCCTTCACCCAGGCGCCGACTTCCGCGAGCACATCCGCGCGCGATTTGATGTCGGTGCGGCCCATGGCGTTAGCCCAGAGGGTGCCGGTGTATTCGACGTAGGCGTCGATCTCGTTGTTCGCCAGCGCATTGAAAATGACGCTTGAGCCAAGACCCTCGCGCCGAGACGTTGAGAGGCCGGCGGCGCCGATACGCTGCTCAAGGAGCGCGGCGAGAATGTATTGTTCGGTAAAGGTCTTGGAGCCAATGGAATACGTCGATTGGCCGCGTGCGAAATGCGGCGCCAGCGCCGCCAGCACGATGATAACCACGCCGCCGGCCCCGAGCGCGAATGTCCGCCGGTCGCGCCGTTCGACGCCCGCTTCCATCGCTGCGAGGCAACGATCCACAATCAGCGCCAGTGCCGCTGCGGCGAAGCATCCGAACAGCACGAACACCCAATTCTGCGTCTGCAGGCCGGCGAAAATGTAGTTGCCAAGGCTGGTCTGGCCGATTGGCGTCGACAAGGTTGCCGTGCCGATGACCCAGACCGTGGCGGTGCGGATGCCGGCCATGACCACCGGCATGGCGATCGGTAGATCGACCAGCCAGAAGGTCTTGCGCCGGGACAGACCGAGCGCGTAGCTCGCATCATGGACACCCTGCGGCACGCCGGACAGCCCGGTGACGGCGTTTCGCAGGATCGGCAGCATCGAATACAGCGCCAGTGCCAGCACCGATGGCAGGAAGCCTAGCGCCGAAAAGCCGAAGCCGAACGCCTTTTCGGTCAGCGCCGACAGCGCCAGCAGCAATGGATAGAACAATGTCAGCAGCGCCAGCCCTGGCACTGTCTGGATGATGCTGGCGGCGCCAAGCAGCAGCCCCCGTAGGCGAGGGCGGCGCAGCGCATAGACGGCGAGGGGCAGGCTGACGCCGAGGCCGAGCGCCATCGCCACCATGCTGACCAGCACATGACTGCCGAGAAAATCCGGCAGTCGCGCGAACGCTTCGGAAAATTGGGCGCCGAACATCTGCGACATATACTGCGATGGATCGCGTATGTATCGCAACCGGCAGATGCGGGCGCCGATCGCGCCCGGAGGCGGAGCGATGCCGATGACAGCGGATCTCGTCGTCCGTTCGCGAGGTTCTTGATGGCCTTCGCCACAGCGCTTTGCGGCAATCTGGCCGGGTGGCGCCATCACCAAGTCTGACCGCAAGGGTCCTCGGTCACGCAGGACCTCACAGTTTATCGAAAGCGCGGCCGCCCGCCGACCCATGTTCCGGACGATGAGGAGCCGTGCTCTACGTGGGGCTTTGCGGTTTGCATTACCGGCGTAAGCCGCTAGGTTGCGCCCGCTTGCGGGGAGAGACGTGAGGAACAAGGCATGGCGGGGACGACGACCGCAACAGCGGCGACCGACGAAGCGGCTGTGGCACTGAATGCCGTCGATGTGGCTTTCCGCCTGGCAGATGGCGCTATCTTTCGCGCGGTCAGCAACGCGACGCTGAATGTCGCCGACGGCGAATTTGTTTCCATTGTCGGGCCGACCGGTTGCGGGAAATCGACGCTGCTCAATATCGCCGCGGGTCTGTTGCCGCCAGCGGCGGGCGCCGTCAATATCTTCGGCAAGCGGCTTTCCGACCTCAATCGCCAGGCCGGCTATCTGTTTCAGGCCGACGCGCTGTTCCCCTGGAAGACGGCGCTGGAGAATGTCGCCATCGGTCTCGACATCGTCGGCGTGCCGCCAGCCGAGGCGCGGACGCGCGCGAAGGACTGGCTCGGCAAAGTCGGGCTTGGCGCTTTCGGCGATCGCTATCCGCACATGCTGTCCGGCGGCCAGCGCAAACGCGTCGGGCTCGCCCAAGTGCTCATTCGCGACCCGAAGATATTGTTGATGGACGAGCCGTTCGGGCCACTCGACGCGCAGACCCGGCAGATCATGGGCAACCTGCTGCTCGAGTTGTGGAGTGCCGACCGCAAGGCGGTGCTGTTCGTCACCCATGATCTCGAGGAGGCAATCGCGCTGTCCGATCGCGTCGTGATCATGTCGGCGGGGCCGGCCTCGCGCATCATCGGCGACTGGCACGTGAACCTGCCGCGGCCACGCGACATCTCCGAGATCAAGCTTAGCGCGGGGTTCCACGAGCTGCACCGCGACATCTGGCACATGCTCAAGGAAGAAGTCATCAAGGGCTACGCCCAGGCGGAGGGCCGCTGATGTCACGCGTAACGTTGCTTAGCCTGCAGATCGCCGTCGCTGTAATTTTCGTGGCCGCCTGGTACGTGTTCTCGACCTATCCGGTGTTCGGCCACATCCTGCTGCCGCCGTTCTTCTTTTCCAACCCTGTTGATGTGGTCAAACAGATCATCGCCTGGTTCGTCTCCGGCGTGATCTGGAAGCATCTCTGGGTGACCCTTGTCGAATCGATGCTCGCTTTCGTCATCGGCTCGGTCGGTGGCGTCCTGGTGGGCTTCTGGTTCGCGCGCCAGCCGCGCACCGCCGCGGTTTTCGATCCCTACGTCAAGATGGCCAACGCGCTGCCGCGCGTGGTGCTGGCGCCGATCTTCACGCTGTGGCTCGGCCTCGGCATCTGGTCCAAGGTCGCGCTCGGCGTCACGTTGGTATTCTTCATCGTGTTCTTCAATGTCTATCAGGGCGTCAAGGAAGTCTCGCCCACCGTGCTCGCCAACGCTCGCATGCTCGGCATGAAAGAGCGCCAACTCATGCGACACGTTTACTGGCCGTCGGCACTGTCCTGGATGTTCTCGTCGCTGCACACGTCCGTCGGCTTCGCCGTGGTTGGCGCGGTGGTCGGTGAATATCTCGGCGCCGCGGCCGGCCTCGGCTATCTCATTCAGCAGGCGGAGGGTGTGTTCGACGTCGCCGGCGTGTTCGCGGGCATGTTCGTGCTCGCGGCGTTCGTCATAGTCATCGACCTGATCGTCACCGTCGTCGAGAAGCGACTGCTGGTCTGGCGGCCGACCGTCGGCGAGTCCCGGCCTTAGACCTGTCCGCTATTGCAGGAGAACCGTGTCCTTCGGGTCCTGCGGCGGCGTCTTGATGGCGATCGCCTTGAGCGTCCGACCGTCCGGCTTGGTGCCGCCATGCGGCGTGCCCTTGGGAATGATCACGAGATCGCCGGGCTTCACGTGTACTTCCTTGTCGCCGAACCAGATCGTGCCGGTGCCTTCCAGGATGTACTGGACCTCGTTGGCGTCGCGATGCAGATGCTTCGGCACATTGCCGTCCTGCACGGCGACGGTCGCGCCATCGGCCGACACCAAGGTCTTTGAGCGCAGGCCGGTGGCCGAGGCCGCTCCCAGCGCCTCGCCGTTGAGATCGGTCACGTTGATGATCATGGGCGTGATCTCGGTGGCGGCGACGGCCGGCGACAGCACACGCATGCCGGCGGCGCCGGCAACGAATGCCGCGGCGACCGAACCAAGAAAGAAAATGCGGTTCATCGAAATTGCCTCCCGGTTTTGGTTTTTGTGCTCTTAAAGGCTATACCTGCGGTCAGGCATTCGCTAGGGCAGGACTTCTCAGGGCCGAGCTGGTACCCTATCTTGCGCCCGAAACGCCGTTTATGCGGTGTCGTTCAAGAAAATGAGGAGGAAACCGATGTCCAGGATTTTCCGGCGTGCCGTATCGGCCGCCGCGGCGCTCGTCGTTTCGACCGCTCTGATGGCCGGCGCAGCGCTCGCCCAATCCAAGATCACGCTCGCCGTCGGCGGCGGCTCATGCCTGTGCTACCTGCCGACCATGCTGGCCAAGCAACTCGGCGAGTACGAGAAGGCCGGCGTCAATGTCGATGTCGTCGACTTCAAGGGCGGCTCGGACGCGCTCAAGGCAGTGATCGGCGGCTCCGCCGACGTCGTCTCGGGCTATTTCGACCATTGCGTCAACCTTGCCGCCAAGGGCCAGCACCTGCAGGCCTTCGTGGTCTATGACCGCTATCCGGGCCTGGCGCTGGTCGTTTCGCCGAAGCAGACCGACAGCATCAAGTCGGTGAAGGACCTTGCCAACAAGAAGGTCGGCGTTTCGGCGCCGGGCTCCTCGACCGACTTCTTCCTCAAATATCTCCTGAAGAAGGAAGGCGTCGATCCGAACTCGGTCGCCGTCATCGGCGTCGGCCTCGGCGCCACCGCCGTGGCTGCGATGGAACAGGGCCAGATCGATGCTGCGGTCATGCTCGACCCGTCGGTCACCGTGCTGCAGGGCCGCAACAAGGGCCTGCGCATCCTCAGCGACACCCGCACCCAGCACGACACGCTCGGCGTGTTCGGCGGCGAATATCCCGGCGGCGCGCTCTATACCCGGGCCGACTGGATCGCCAGCCATGAGAAGGAAGTGCAGGCGATGACCAACGCCATCATCGCCACGCTGAAGTGGATCCATTCGCATTCGCCAGAAGAGATCGCCGACAAGATGCCGCCGGAATATGTCGGCAAGGACAAGGCGGGCTACATCGCGGCGCTCAAGAACACGATCCCGATGTTCTCGGAGACCGGTCGCATGGATCCGAAAGGCGCGCAGGCCGTGCTCGCCGTGTTCTCGCAGGGCTCGCCGGATGTCGCCAAGGCGAACATCGACGTCACCAAGACCTACACCAACAAGTTTGTCGATGAGGCTCACAAGAAGCTTGGCATGAAGTAACGCTTCGGCGACCATCAAACAGGCATGCGGAAACGGCGGGGAACTTCCCCGCCGTTTCTGTTATTGTACGCGGCATGAACCTCATCTCCATCCAGTCCCACGTCGTCTTCGGTCATGTCGGTAATTCGGCCGCCGTATTTCCCCTGCAGCGCATGGGGGTCGAGGTCTGGCCGATCCACACCGTGCAGTTCTCCAACCACACCGGCTATGGCGACTTCACCGGCGAGGTCTTCGGCGCCAAGCTGATCAGCGATTTGATCGCGGGCCTTGAAAAGCGCGGCGTGCTGCCGGAATGCGACGGCGTCCTGTCCGGCTACATGGGCAGCGCCGAGATCGCCGAAGCGATTCTCGAAGCGGTCGCCACCGTCCGCCGCGGCAATCCGTCCGCGCGTTATTGCTGCGATCCGGTCATCGGCGATGTCGGTAAGGGCGTCTTCGTGCATGAAGGGATTCCGGACTTCATCAAGAAGAAGGCGCTGCCGGCTGCCGACATCGTGACGCCGAACCAGTTCGAGCTTGATTTCCTTACCGGCCGGCCGTCAAAGACGCGCGCGCAAGCGCTGGATGCCGTCAAGGCGCTGCACGATCTGGGCCCGCACGCAGTCCTGGTGACGTCGCTGCATACCGACGAGACGCCGGAGGACGCAATCGACATGCTCGCCTCCGACGACACCGGCTGCTATTTGTTGCGGACGCCGCGTCTCCAGCTCGTCGCCAATGGCGCCGGCGATGCAGTGGCGGCGCTGTTCCTGGCGCATTATCTGCGGCAGGGCGGAGCCAAGGAAGCGCTGGCACGCGCAGGCAACAGCATCTTCGGCATCCTGCAGAAGACGCTCGACGCCGGCGCCGCCGAGATTCAGGTCGTGCTCGGCCAGGACGAGGTCGTCCAGCCGAGCAGCGAGTTCGACGTCGAACAGCTCGTCGCGCCGCCGTTGAAGGAGACCGAAAGGCAATTGTAATGCGCCGTCGTTTCATCACGCTCGATGTTTTCAGCCGCAAGCGCTTTGCCGGCAACCCGCTCGGTATGGTGTTTGAATCCGAGGGTCTCGACACGTCGGCGATGCAGACCATCGCTCGCGAGTTCAATTATTCGGAAACCGTGTTCATTGCGCCACCGCAGGACGGTGGTCATCGCGCCTCCATGCGTATCTTCACGCCGTCGTCAGAGTTGCCGTTCGCGGGCCATCCGACGGTCGGCGCTGCCGTGGGCCTGGCGCGTGCCTCGGGTGGCGGGGAGCAGAGCTTCGTCATCGCCGAGAAGATCGGGCCGGTCGCTTGCGACGTGCGCATGCACGACCCGGATACGGGCTTTGCCGAATTTAAATTGCCGCAATTGCCGCAGCCTGCCGGGGACCTGCCGGACGCCGCGACGTTAGCGGCGGGGGTCGGCCTCGACGCGGCCGATATAGACATCAAGGCGTTTCCGCCGTCCCGTTGGTCGGCCGGCGTGCCGTTTGCCGTGGTCGCTGTTCGCTCGCTAGCGGCGGCCGGCCGCGCCAAACCAAACGGCGAGGCCTTTACCCAGGCGTTCGGGCAGGGCGGGCCAGCCAAGGCCTATGTGGTGTGCGAGGAAGCCGCCGAGGCCGGCCACCAGCTCCACGTCCGCATGTTTGCGCCTGGCATCGGCGTTGCCGAGGACCCTGCGACCGGAAGCGCGCTGGCCGCATTCTCAGGGCTCTACGTCGCGCACAAACGTCCCGCCGACGGTGTGCACAAGCTCGCGATCGAACAGGGCTACGAGATGGGCCGGCCGAGCGTGCTGCACCTGTCGCTCGACGTCGAAGGCGGCAGCCTGCGCGAAGCTTCGATCGGCGGCGATGCCGTCGTCGTCACCGAAGGCGTTATCGAAGCATGACCGGCACGCCGCGAGTCGTCCACGTCGATCGCCTCGAACTTGTTTTCGAGCCGAAGCCCTGGGCCTTTGCCGACGCCAACCGCCGCAAGATCGACGCCGTCTTCGCCGAGGCACAAATCGAGAAGCCGGCGCTGTTCAATGGCCGCGTTCTCACCATGCACCGCTGCAGCATCGAGGATGGCGTCCTCAGCGGTGGCTTCCTGGAAACCGATTATGCGAGCTTCACCTACTGGATCGCTTCGGGCCGGCCCGAGGCTGGCATTTATGACTGTTTCGGCGCCGCCGCGGTGATGTCGGACGACGGCGCCTTTCTGCTCGGCGAAATGGCGGCGCATACTTACAACGCGGGCCAGATCTATTTTCCCTGCGGCACGCCGGACCGTAGCGACATCGTCGGCAGCACCGTCGATTTCGATTTCAGCGTCCGCCGAGAACTCAAAGAAGAGACGGGGCTCGATCCGGCCGACCTCACCGACGAGCCCGGCTGGACGCTGGCGATGGACGGCGAGGTGATCTGCGCCGTCAAGGTCATGCGCTCCATGCTCGCCGCCGAGACGCTTCGCGCACAGATGCTGCAGAACCTCGCCCGCGAGCGTCAGCCGGAACTGGCGGACATCAAGATCATCCGCGGCCCCGACGATTTCCATCCGAAGATGCGGCCCTTCGCCCGCATCTTTCTCGCCGCGCGTTTGGGCGGCTGAAGCGACCAGAGGCACTCATGAAGCTCGATCAGATCGCCAAGCGGTTCCGCATAGACAAACCGGAAGCATTCAAGCTGGCGGAGCACGATCCGGACGATACCGCGGGCCTGTCGGTCGACAAAGGCGAAGCGAAGGACCTGCTCAAGGAAGGCATCGAACGTCTTTCCGATCTCCAGGAAAAACTCTACGCCGATAATCGCTGGTCCGTTCTGATCGTGCTGCAGGCGATGGACGCCGCCGGCAAGGACAGCCTGATTGAGCACGTGATGAGCGGCGTCAATCCGCAGGGCGTACAAGTGTTCTCGTTCAAGGAGCCGAGCAAGGAAGAGCTCGATCACGATTTTCTCTGGCGGATCGCGCAGCGAGTGCCCGAGCGCGGCCGCATCGGTATCTTCAACCGCTCGCATTACGAGGAAGTGCTGGTGGTGCGGGTGCACCCTGAATATCTCAAGGCGCAGCGCCTGCCGAGCGTCGGCAATGGCCAGAAGAATTCGGATAAGGACATCTGGCATCAGCGCTTCGACGACATTCGCGGTTTCGAGAAGCATCTTGCCCGCAACGGCACGCTGATTCTAAAGTTCTTTCTCAACGTCTCACGCGGTGAACAGCGCAAACGCTTTCTCGACCGCATCGAGGAGCCCGGCAAGCGCTGGAAGTTCTCCACCGCCGACGTCAAGGAGCGCGCACTGTGGCCGAATTACATGGAGGCCTATGAGGAGATGATCCGCGAGACCTCAACCCCGGAAGCGCCGTGGTACGTCGTTCCAGCCGACCATAAGTGGTTCACGCGCCTGGTGGTTGCCGGCGCCATGGCCGATGCGCTGGAGAGCCTGAAGCTCGAATTCCCCAAGTTGGAAGGGGCGGCGCTTGAGGAACTGCAAAAAGCGCGTAAACTTTTGACTGAAGAGCGTGATCAATAACTTTTGAGCGGCGCGCGCTTTGCTGCCGCCATAATCTGCCAGCTATAGTGGAATCGGCTGCCATCGCGCAGGCGTGCGTGAGGAGCACAGCCACCCATCAGTGAGGCAGATCATGCATTACGCGCTCACGATCAACGGCAAACAATATGGCGTCGACGTCGATGACGACACCCCTCTGCTTTGGGTGTTGCGCGACACCGTCAAGCTCAAGGGCACCAAATTCGGCTGCGGCGCCGGCTTGTGCGGTGCCTGCACCGTCCATGTCGGCGGTCAGGCGGTGCGCGCCTGCCAGACGGCGGTGTCCGACGTCGGCAATAACGCGGTCACCACCATCGAAGGCATCGGCGACACGGCGATCGGCGCGCGGCTGCAGAAAGCATGGCTCGCGGTCGATGTCGTGCAGTGCGGCTATTGTCAGGCCGGGCAGATCATGTCCGCCGCGGCGCTGCTCGCTCAGAACAAGGCGCCCAGCGACGCCGACATTGACGCGGCGATGGACGGCAACATCTGCCGTTGCGCCACCTATTCGCGCATCCGCCAGGCCATCAAGCAGGCAGCCTCAGGCGCCGACTTTGGCGCCAATGGCCAACAGCGCAAGGGAGCCTAAGCCATGACGCTCCAGGATCAGTCTTTGGTGGACAATCCGTCTTTGCTGAATGTTGCCAAGCTGCCGGCTTCGCGCCGCGCGTTCCTCAAGGCCGGCGCCGCCGCCGGTGGCGGCCTGTTGCTGACGCTCACCGTTCCACAGCTCGTCAAGGCGGCCGCGGGCGCCGACTCCGGCAGCGCTTCGACACTTAACGCCTATGTAACGATCGCGCCGGACAACACCGTCACCATCATGTCGAAGAACCCGGAAATCGGGCAGGGCATCAAGACCATGCTGCCCATGCTGATCGCCGAGGAACTCGATGTGGCCTGGAGTCAGGTGCGCATCGACCAGGCGCCGCTCGATCCCGTAAAATACGGCAGGCAGTTTGCCGGCGGCAGCCAGGCGACGCCGCTGAATTGGGACCCGTGCCGCCGCGCCGGCGCCGCCGCGCGGCAGATGCTCGTGGCCGCGGCCGCGGCGCAGTGGAATGTGCCGGCGAGCGAATGTACGACGTCGGAGGGTCGCGTCCTGCACCAGTCGTCCGGCCGTTTGGTGACCTATGGCGCCGTGGCGGAGAAGGCGGCGGCGCTACCCGTGCCGAATCTCGGCAAGGTCGAACTGAAGGATCCGAAAAAATACGCCATCATCGGCCATTCGGTCCCGGGCTATGACAGCCCGAAGGTCGTCAAGGGCGAACCGCTGTTCGGCATCGATCATGAAGTGCCGGGCATGCTGTACGCGGTGTTCCAGAAATGCCCGGTCTTCGGCGGCAAGGTTGTGACCGCCAACGTCAACGATCTCAAGAAGCTGCCCGGCGTGCGCGATGCCTTCGTCGTCGAAGGCGGCAGCGACCTGCACGGGCTGATGCCCGGTGTCGCCATCGTCGCCGACAGCTGGTGGCGTGCCAGCAAGGCGCGGGAGAAACTGCAGGTTACATGGGACGAAGGCGCGACCGCCGCACAGAGCAGCGAGGGTTTTGCCAGGCAGGCCGCGGCGTTTCGCGACCAGCCGCCGCAGAATAGCCTGCGCAACGATGGAGATGTCGCGGCCGCGCTGTCACAGGCGGCGCAAGTGGTCGAGGCCGATTACCACTATCCCTTCATTGCCCATGCGCCGCTCGAGCCGATGAACTGCACCGCGCACGTCGAGGGCAACAAGGTCACCTTGTGGGCGCCGACGCAGAATCCAGGCCCTGGGCGAACGTTGGTCGCCAAGACGCTCGGTCTCGACGAGAGCAAAGTCATCGTCAATATGACGCGTTGCGGCGGTGGCTTCGGCCGTCGGCTCGACAGCGACTTCATGGCGGAGGCGGCGTGGATCTCCAAGGTCGCCGGTGCGCCGGTCAAGCTCGTGTGGAATCGCACCGACGACATGCAGCATGATTTCTATCGGCCGGCAGGCTGGCACTTCTTCAAGGCCGGCCTCGATGGCGATGGCAAACTGATGGCCTGGCAGCAGCACTTCATCAGCTTCGGCAAGAACGGCAACTATGCGCGTTCGGCCAATATGGAATCGACCATCTTCCCGGCCGGTCGCGTGCCGAACCTGTCGATGGGCGTCTCGCTGATGCCGCTCGGCGTGCCGACAGGGCCGTTGCGCGCGCCGGGTTCGAACGCGCTCGCCTTCGTGTTTCAATCGTTCATCGACGAATTGGCGCACAAGGCCGGCAAGGATCCGCTGCAATTTCAGATCGACCTGCTCGGCAAGGACGAATTGCTGCCGGGCCGCGGCGTTGGCTTCCACACCGGACGCGCCCGCGGCGTCATGGAAAAGGTGCGCGAGGTGTCCGGTTGGGGCCAACGCACGCTGCCCGCGCGCACCGGCATGGGCGTGGCGTTTTACTACAGCCACCTCGGCTACTTCGCCGAAGTGGTGGAGGCGGCTGTGGGCAATGACGGCCAGATAAAGATCAACAAGGTGTGGGCTGTTGGCGACGTCGGCAGCCATGTCATCAATCCGACCGCGGCCGAGAACATGGCGCAAGGCGGCGTGCTCGACGGTCTCGGCGAAGCGTTGAACCAGAAGATCACGATCGACAAGGGCCGCGTGGTTGAAGCGAACTTCGACTCGTTCCAGCCGTTGCGGCTGACACAAGCGGCACCGGTGGAAGTGCACTTCGTCACTACCGACAACCCGCCGACCGGGCTCGGAGAGCCGCCGTTGCCACCGGCGATACCGGCGCTGTGCAACGCCATCTTCGCCGCCACCGGCAAACGCATCCGCTCGCTGCCGATCGACACGGCGTTGCTGAAGGCGTGAGCCGCGACGACCGCGGCGGCGGCTTCGGCCGTCGCCGTCACCACACGCCCGGCACCAACCGGTAGCGCACCTTGTCGCAATAGGCCGCGTAGCCGGGCAAGTCGCGCTTGAGCACGCGCTCCTCGTCGAGCAACCGCCAAGCGAACACCGCGGCGAGCGGAATGACAATCAGCAGGCTCCAATATGAACCGAGCGCCAGCGGCGTCAGGCCGAACATCAGAAGCGCGCCGGAATACATCGGATGCCGCACATAGGCGTACGGGCCGGTGCTGATCACCGGCTGATCGGCGCCGGTTGTGATCGTCGCCGCCGCATAGCTGTTCACCGACAGCACGTAGCAGACCAGTCCATAGGACAGCATCACGGCGATGTCGGCGGCGATCACCAGCCAGGCCGGCACATGCGACCAGCCGAACAGGTGGTCGAGGCCGGGCAGGGCGAACAGCAGCACGACGCAGACCGACGCGGCGCTCATGATGATCTTCTGGCTCTTTTCGGTTTCCGCCGTCGGGCCAACCGCCAGCCGCCGCTCGACCAGCGCCGGATCGTACTTGAGGAAATACAGCGAGCCGCCGATCGTGAACGCCGCGAACAGCGCCCAATAGAGCCAGCCCTGCCAGTAGGTCAGGCTCAGCGATGGCAGCACGATGATGACGCCGAGGGCGACGATGAACTTGGCCGAGCTTTCCAGGGTACGGCGGCGCAACTCAGGGCTGGCTTGCGGGGCAGCGGGCATGGCGGGGGCTCCATCATCAGAACGCACACGACGGGCTCCGGTTTGGGGGGCTAAACCGTCAGCAATGCTGACCTAATACGCCGCTTGCCCCGGCCGCCTGCAATCGGCTAGAAACCCCGATATCCGGTAGCCGCTTAACGCGGGCTTTACCGGAATCCGCGACCGTCAGGGTCGTTATTGAGGGTACTTGAGCCAATGCCGACGCGGCAGACCATCTGCGCGATCGACCCGGTGGCCGCCAATCTGATTGGCAAGGCCAAGCCGGTGGCTACCCTCATTCTGGGCACGCTCCTTCTCCTTACCCGCCCCTGAGGGCCGGCTGGGCATTGCGCCTGGGCACTCGGGGGACGGCGGCAGATCAAGCACCCTGAAACGCGCCCCTCGGTCATGAACCCGCGGCGCAGGATCCAGAGAAGGACAATTCCAATGGCTACCCCGACCCAGTCCGATAAGGACCGCGTGGTTATCTTCGACACCACCTTGCGCGACGGCGAGCAGTGCCCCGGCGCCACCATGACCCACGAGGAAAAGCTCGAGGTCGCCGAGCTGCTCGACACCATGGGCGTCGACATCATCGAGGCCGGCTTCCCGATCGCCTCGGAAGGCGACTTCGCCGCCGTCAACGAGATCGCCAAACGCGCCAAGAATTCGGTGATCTGCGGCCTGTCGCGCGCCGCGCCCAAGGACATCGACCGCTGCGCCGAGGCCATCAAGCCGGCGAGGCGCAACCGCATCCACACCTTCCTGTCCACCTCGCCGGTGCACATGAAGTACAAGCTGCAGAAGGAGCCGCACGAGGTCTTCGAGATGGTGATCGCGCAGGTGACTCGCGCCCGCAGCCACACCGACGACGTCGAGTGGTCGAGCGAGGACGGCACCCGCACCGAGTTCGACTTCCTGTGCCGCTGCGTCGAGGCCGCGATCAAGGCCGGCGCCACGACCATCAACATCCCCGACACCGTCGGCTACACCACGCCGGAGGAATATCGCGACCTGTTCCGCCGCGTGATCGAGAATGTGCCGAACTCCGACAAGGCGGTGTTCTCGGTGCATTGCCATAACGACCTCGGCATGGCGGTCGCCAATTCGCTCGCCGGCGTCACCGGCGGTGCGCGGCAGATCGAATGCACCGTCAACGGCATCGGCGAGCGCGCCGGCAATGCCGCGCTGGAAGAGATCGTGATGGCGATCAAGACACGCAACGACGTGTTTCCGTACGCCACCAATATCGACGCCACCATGCTGACGCGCGCTTCCAAGCTCGTCGCGGCGGCGACGTCGTTCCCGGTGCAATACAACAAGGCCATCGTCGGCCGTAACGCCTTCGCGCATGAGAGCGGCATCCACCAGGACGGCATGCTCAAGAACGCGCAGACCTACGAGATCATGACGCCGGAATCGGTCGGCGTGAAACAGACCTCGCTGGTCATGGGCAAGCATTCCGGCCGCCACGCCTTCCAGCACAAGCTGGAAGAGTTGGGCTATCAGCTTTCGGACAACCAGTTGCAGGACGCCTTCGTGCGCTTCAAGGCGCTGGCCGATCGCAAGAAGCAGATCTACGACGAGGACATCGAGGCGCTGGTCGATGAAGAAATCGCCACCGCGCATGACCGCGCCAAGATCGTGTCGCTCACCGTCATCGCCGGTACCATGGGGCCGCAGACCGCGACGCTCACCATCGATATCGACGGCAAGCACACCACGCATCAGGCGACCGGCAACGGCCCGGTTGATGCGATCTTCAACGCCATCCACGCCATCGTGCCGCACGAGGCCAAGCTCGAGCTCTATCAGGTGCACGCGGTGACCGAAGGCACCGATGCGCAGGCGGAAGTTTCGGTGCGGCTGGCGGCGGAGGGCCGCTCCTTCACCGCCAAGGGCGCCGATCCGGATACCCTGGTGGCGTCGGCGAAGGCCTATCTCGGCGCGCTCAACAAGATGATGAGCAAGCGCGGCAAGATGCCGGGCGTGGAGAAGCGCATTCACGCCAACGAAGGCGTCTGAACCGCCCACTGTTTCATCGGAAAGCATGCTGCGCCGCGTCCAAATGTTGGGCGCGGCGTTTTGCTGTGCCGCGGTGCGACGATTGCGCCCGGGTGGGCAGGGGCTCGGGGCGGAGCTGGGGCCTTGCCGGGCTCCGGATTTGATGCGAACCTTTCGTCAAGAGCCGTCAAAGGCTTATAAATAACGGAGGGAACGTCGATGCGCTTGTGGATCGTCGCAGCCGCTGCGGCTGCTGTTGTTGCTGCCTCTGCTGCTCCCGCTGCTGCAGCTGACCCCATCGTCATCAAATTCAGCCACGTCGTCGCCCCCGATACGCCGAAGGGCAAAGGCGCCGAGAAGTTCAAGGAGCTCGCCGAGAAGTACACCGCCGGCAAGGTCAAGGTCGAAGTCTATCCGAACTCGACCTTGTACAAGGACAAGGAAGAGCTCGAGGCCCTGCAGCTCGGCGCCGTGCAGATGCTGGCGCCGTCGAATTCGAAGTTCGGCCCGATCGGCATCAAGGACTTCGAGGTGTTCGATCTGCCGTTCCTGCTCCCCAACCTCGACGCGCTGCGCAAGGTGACCGAAGGCCCGATCGGCAAGCGCATGCTCAAGCTGATGGATGCCAAGGGCATGGTCGGCCTGGCTTATTGGGACAACGGCTTCAAGCAGATGAGCGCCAACAAGCCGCTCAAGACGCCGGCCGATTACAAGGGCCTCAAATTCCGCATTCAGTCATCCAAGGTGCTCGAGGCGCAGTTCCGCATGCTCGGCGCGGTTCCGCAGGTTATGGCTTTCTCGGAAGTCTATCAGGCGCTGCAGACCGGCGTGGTGGATGGCCAGGAGAACACCTGGTCGAACATCTACACGCAGAAAATGCACGAAGTGCAGAAGTTCATCACTGAAACAAACCATGGCTATATCGGCTACGTCGTGGTCGTGAACAAGAAGTTCTGGGACGGCCTGCCGGCCGACGTCCGCCCGCAGCTCGAAAAGGCCATGGCGGAATCAACCCAGTTCGCCAATAGCCAGTCGGCCAAGGAAAACGACGAGGCCAAGGCCGAGATCATCAAGACCGGCAAGACCACGATCGTGACGCCGACCGCCGCCGAGAACGCCGAGATGCGCAAGACCATGGCGCCGCTCTACGAGGAAATGGGCAAGCGCGTCGGCAAGGAGCTGATCGACGAAGTCGTCAAGACCGTCGGCGGCCAGAGCTGATTGGAAACCGGAGCCGCGGCATCGCCCGCGGCTCCGTCCATTCGGCTCAGCGAGCGGATGGCGAAAGGGGCGCCGTCGGCTTATCCCTCCAATCCAGTTCCGATGTGCTCGTCGTGACGACGAGGCGATCCCCCGTCAGTGCACGAGGCGCCGATGTTCCTTCGCATCCTTGACCGGCTCGAGGAAATCCTGATCGCGACGCTGATCGCGGCGGCGACCATCATCATCTTCATCGCCGTCGTGCATCGCTACGCCGTGGGCGTTCCCTGGCTCTATCCTTATGTCTTCGGCATCAATCTGACCTGGGCGCAGGAACTGTGCATCTACATGTTCGTGTGGATGGCGAAGTTCGGCGCCGCCTACGGCGTGCGTACCGGCATCCATGTCGGCGTCGATGTCGCGGTCAACATGCTCAAGCCGGCGGGCCGCAAGCGCATCATCCTGTTCGGTCTGATGGCCGGCGCGCTGTTCACCGCCCTGGTCGGCACCATGGGCGCGCGCTTTGTCTATGAACTCTATCCGACCGGGCAGGTGTCGCCGGACATGGAGATGCCGCGCTGGATCATCTTCCTCGCGGTCCCGCTCGGTTCCTACCTGATGTGCTTCCGCTTCCTGCAGGTGGCATGGACGTTCTGGCACACCGGCGAACTGCCGCATCATGACCCCGGTCACGTCGAAGGCGTGGTCGAGAGCCCGTCGGCCGCAAGGGATCTTCGCGCCGAAGAGCTCGCCGACAACGCGCCGAGGGCCTGAGATGAACACCGCCATCATCTTCGGCCTGCTGATCGTGCTGATGCTCACGGGCATGCCGATCTCGATCGCCCTCGGTCTCACCGTGATGTCGTTCCTGTTCGTGATGACCACGGTGCCGATCGAGTCGGTGGCGCTCAAGCTGTTCACCGGCATCGAGAGCTTCGAGATCATGGCGATCCCGTTCTTCATCCTCGCCGGCAATTTCCTTACCCATGGCGGCGTGGCGCAGCGCATGATCAATTTCGCGGCGTCGATTGTCGGTCACTGGTATGGCGGCCTCGGCCTCGCGGCCGTCGTTGCCTGCGCGCTGTTCGCGGCGATTTCCGGCTCGTCGCCGGCAACCGTCGTCGCCATTGGCTCGATCCTCATTCCGGCCATGGTGCAGGCCGGCTATCCGAAGCGCTTCGGCGCCGGCGTCATCGCCACCTCCGGCGCGCTCGGCATCCTCATTCCGCCGTCGATCGTCATGGTGCTTTACGCGGTCTCGACCGGCGGCAGCGTCGCGCTCGATCCGGAAGGCAAGCGGGTGCTGTCGGCGTCCGTCGGCCAGTTGTTCATGGCCGGCGTGATTCCCGGGCTGATGCTCGCCTTCCTGCTCGGCATCACGACATTCTACCGCGCCTGGAAGAACGATTATCCGCGCTTGCCGCGCGCCGACTGGCGCGCGCGCCTCAAAGCGTTCCGCGAGTCGGTGTGGGGCCTGCTGCTGATCGTCATCGTGCTCGGCGGCATTTATGCCGGCCTCTTCACGCCGACCGAGGCGGCGGCGGTGAGTGCGGTGTATGCCTTCGTCATCGCCGTCTTTGTCTACCGCGACATGAGCCTGCGCGATGTGCCGAAGGTTCTGCTCTCGTCGGCCAATATGAGCGCGATGATCCTCTATATCATCACCAATGCGGTGCTGTTCTCGTTCCTGATGACCAGCGAACAGATTCCTCAGACCATGACGGCCTGGCTCAAGAGCAGCGGGATCGGCTGGGTCGAGTTCCTGATGATCGTCAACGTCATCCTGCTGGTCGCCGGCAACGTGATGGAGCCGTCATCGATCGTGCTCATCACCGCGCCGATCCTGTTTCCCATCGCCGCGAGCCTCGGCATCCATCCGGTGCATCTCGGCATTCTGATGACGGTGAACATGGAGGTCGGTCTTTGCCATCCGCCGGTCGGGCTCAATCTCTATGTCGCGTCCGGTATCGCCAAAATGGGCATTACCGAATTAACGATTGCGACATGGCCGTGGCTGATGACGATGCTGATTTTCCTCATCATCGTGACTTACGTTCCCGAATTATCGCTGTGGCTGCCGCGAATGCTCGGCATGTTGTAGGCGGATAAATTGTCGCACCGGTATGGCCGTATGTTCGTGCATGAACGCCGGTTCATGCACATTGCGATCATTTAATGTCTGTCCAATCATTAACTTGATAAGGCGCCGCAGGGTTTCTCTACTGGCCTCCGTTGAATGGCTATCACTCGAAGCTGTTCACCATGGAGGTGGCTTATGTTGAAGACTATTCTTGCCGGCGCGACTGCACTCGCGATTGCCGGTGGTTCGCTGGCTTACGCGCAGAAGGCGCCCGACGGTCCCAAAGGCGCCGAGCGCTGGCGCCCGACCGCGCAGGACATGGCGGCGTTCGGCGATGCCCGCATCGCCGCGCTGAAGGCCGGCCTGAAACTGACGCCTGACCAGGAGAAGAACTGGCCGGCAGTTGAAACGGCGATGCGCGATATGGCCAAGCAGCGCTCCGAGCGCTTTGCGGCGCGCGCCTCGGCTGACAAGCCGGCCGATCCGATTGAGCGCATGAGCGCGCGAGCCGACGCCATGACGCAGCGCGGTACGGCGCTCAAGAAACTCGCCGATGCCGCCGCGCCGCTCTACAAGAGCCTCGACGAAGGCCAGAAGCATCGCTTCATGATGCTGGCGCGTCTGGGCGGTGAGCAGCACCACGGCTGGCGCGGTCGCCATCATGGCGACGGTCCGCGTCACATGCGCCACCACGGCCCCCGTGGCGGCCAGGGCCCGATGGGCCCGGGCAGCGACGCACCGCAGCCGCAGTAAAAGCAGGCTAATTCCGCCAAGTGGGCGAGGCCTGGCTTTCTCCCGGAAGCCCGTCTCGTCCCAAGAACCGCCGGGGTCACCCCCCGGCGGTTTTTGCTTGAAAAATAAGAAGTTAGATCAGGGGCAAAGTCGGCTTTTCCGGCCCTTTGACGCTTGCCACGGCGGGATCGCTTTGCTACACGGGCCGCCTTGCTGATGGAGCCTGCTGGCCGTCGGCAATCCGGGCGCTTAGCTCAGTTGGTAGAGCAGCTGACTCTTAATCAGCGGGTCGTAGGTTCGATCCCTACAGCGCCCACCATTCACTCCGGATTGAGACCAATGGCCGGAAGGCCGCGAGAGGCCGGCGCCGCGGTCCCGGTCAGCTTTCCACGACCCACTTCATGACATGGACGCCGGCGAGGCAGAGTTCGCCGGTCGATTTGGTGACTTCGACCTTCGAGCGGCTGCGCGCTGCGTTTGCGTCGATCTCCTCGACCGTGTAGCGCGCCGTCAGCGTGTCGCCGATGAACACTGGCGCGATGAAGCGGATCTTGTC
Organism: Pseudolabrys sp. Root1462; assembly: GCF_001426945.1. GTDB lineage: Bacteria > Pseudomonadota > Alphaproteobacteria > Rhizobiales > Xanthobacteraceae > Pseudolabrys. The sequence continues at coordinate 835,724 of NZ_LMFS01000001.1, forward strand.
GTAGCCCAGCGATACCGACACCGCCTTGGCGCCGCGTTCGGCCGAGCGCTTCGACATCATCGAGGCGCAGGACGACAGCAGGCCGAGCACCAGACCACCGTGGGCGATGCGTTTGCCGAACGGCGATCGTCGGGCATAGTCGTCGTTGACGTGGATGGGGTCGAAGTCGCCGCTGATCGCGGAGAACATCGCGAGGTCGGTTTCGGTGACGGTCTTGGAGAATTCCGCGGTCTCGCCGACCTTGAGGTGACACTCAAACACGGGCTTTCTCCGGGATGAGATAGCCGGCGATCATCGCCGCCTGGGCCTGATACATCTGCACGCCGGTCGAGATGCGGCAGCCGCAGGCCTTGGCATGCGCCAGCAGCGGCGTGATCTCCGGCGCGGTGACGACATCGGCCACCACGATGTTCGGGTCGAGCTTGCCGAACTGCGCCGGCATGCTGGTGTCGGGCGCCATGCCCGTCGGGCTGGCATTGGCAATGAGATCATGGCCTTCCGCGACGGCGGCGCCGACCGTGAATTGGCAGTGGCTGTGCGCCTTGCCGAGACGGCTGGCGACGTCATTGGCCTTAACCGTGTCGAGATCGACGATGGTGATGGCGACCGCGCCGGCTTCGGCCAGCGCATCGATGATGGCGCTGCCGGCGCCGCCGGCGCCGAACACCAGCGCGCGCTTGCCTTTCGGCTCGAAGCCGGCCTTGCGCGCGGCGCCGACGAAGCCGACGCCGTCGAGCATGTCGCCCGCCCAGACATTGCCGCTCTCGCGGCGCACGATGTTGACAGCGCCGACGCGGCTGGCGCGCGGCGAGGGCTTCTCGACATGCGGCAGCGCCCGCAGTTTGTGCGGCACCGTCAGGATGAAGCCATCGCAGTTCACGGTGGCTTTCAGGCCGCGCACCACAGTGTCGAAGTCGGCCGGGCGCACGTGCATGGGAACGCACAGCGCGTTGTGACCGAGGGCGTGGAATTCGCCGCTGATGCCGGCCGGCGATTTCACCTGCGCGATGGGATCGCCGAGGATCGGGAACAGGCGGGTGGCGCCGTTGACGAAGGGCGCCTTGGATTGCGGGTCGGTCATTCGGCGGCCTTCGGCATGTCGAGACGCGGCGAGCGCTGCGGCCGCTGCCGTTTGATGAGATCGTCGGACAGGCGCAGCCGCCCGGGCTGGAACAGCCGCGCGTCCATGGTGGTGAGCTGCGGCGATATCGTCGGCTTGAAGCCCATGCGCGCGACGATGTCACGCTCGAGATCGACGCCCGGCGCGATCTCGATCAACTCGACGCCGGCCTCGCCAAGCTGGAAAACCGCGCGCTCGGTGATGTAGAGCACGCGCTGGCCGCGGCTGCGCGCATATTGGCCGCTGAAGGTGATTTGCTCGACCTGCTTGACGACCTTCTGGCCGTCGCCGTCCTGGTCGATCTTCATCCTGCCGCCAGGCCAGGCGAAGGCGCTCTTGCCGGCGGTGAAAGTGCCGCTGAACACCGCGGTCTTGGCATTCTGGCTGATGTTGATGAAGCCGCCCGGGCCGACGATGCGGCCGCCGAAGCGGCTGACATTGACGTTGCCGGCCTCATCGAATTCGGCAAAGGACAGGAAGGCGAGATCGAGGCCGCCACCGTCGTAGAAATCGAACTGGTAGGGCTGGTCGACCAGCGCCGCATAGTTGCGCGCGGCGCCGGCTTCGTTGCCGGAGGCGGGCGCGCCACCGATCAGCCCCTGTTCGTTGGTGAGGCATATATTGTCGAGGACGTCTTCTTCCGCCGCGATATTGGCGATGCCGGTCGAGATACCGGAGCCGAGATTGCAGATCGCGTCGGGGAACAGTTCGAGCGCCGCGCGCCGGGCGATGATCTTGCGGGCGTCGAGCGGCAGCACCGGGATATCGGACAGCGGGATCTTCAGTTCGCCGGCATAAGACGGGCTGTAATAGGTGTCGTAAGTCTGGCTCTGCTGCGGCTCGACGACGACGAGATCGACCAGGATGCCGGGGATCTTGACCTGCTTGGCCGGCAGCGTGCCGGCGCGCGCCATGCGCTTGACCTGGACGATGACGACGCCGCCGCAGCGCCGCGTTGCCTGCGCCTCGGACAGCATCTCGCCGAACACGGCTTCTTCTTCCATGGTGACGTTGCCGTCCTCGTCGGCGGTGGTGCCGCGCAGGAAGCAGACGTCGAAGTGGAACGGCTTGAAGAACAAATAGTCCTCGCCGCGAAAATTGACGAGCTCGACCAGATCCTCCCTGGCGCTCCGGCTCTGCCGGCCGCCGCTCTGCCGCGGATCGACGAAGGTGTGCAGGCCGGTCTTGGTCAGGAGCCCGGCGCGGCCGGCGGCGATCTCGCGCATCAACTGCGACAGCGCCCCCTGCGGCAGGGTGTAACCCTCGATCTTGTCGGCGAGCGCCAGGTCGGAGATTTTCGGCGAGTTGACGAAGGTGCCGGACACGACACGCTTGAGGAGGCCCTCGTGAGCCAGATGCCCGGCGCCGAGGCCCTTGCCGTTGCCGAGACCGACCGGATGCACCGCGGTGATGTTGGCCGGGGCACCTTCGGCAAGGAAGCGCTTCTCGAGCGCCGCCATCAACGCCTCCGGCACAGCGTGGCCGCCGCCCGAACCGCCGAACAGAACCGTGTCGCCGGACCGCACGATCCGGACCGCCTCGTCAGCCGTAACGCGTTGCACGGATAGTCTCCTCCTTCAGAACTGGCCCGGGAAGTGACAGGCCACGAAATGGCTGGGCCGAACCTCGGCGACCGGGGGCATTACCTGCGCGCAGATCGCCTGAGCGATCGGGCAGCGGGTGCGGAACGGGCAACCGGACGGCGGATCGACCGTGCTCGGCGGTTCGCCCTGCAGCGGCAGGCGCTGGCGCGCCGCCTCGATGGTCGCGTCGGGAATGGGAACGGCGGAAATCAGATAGCGCGTGTAGGGATGCAGCGGCTCGGCGAACAGCGTATCGGCCGGCGCGATTTCCATGACGCTGCCGAGGTAAAGCACGACGACGCGATCCGATATGTGCCGCACCACGGCGAGATCGTGGGCGATGAACAGGTAGGTGAGGCCGAAGCGTTCCTGCAGGTCGATCAGCAGGTTGATGATCTGCGCCTGGATGTTGACGTCGAGCGCCGAGATCGGCTCGTCGGCGATGATGAAGTCGGGCCGCACCGACAGCGCGCGGGCAATGGAAATGCGCTGGCGCTGGCCACCGGAGAACTCGTGCGGATAGCGAGTCGCGGCCTTCGGCGTCAGGCCAACGACATCGAGCAATTCGGCGATGCGCTCCCGCGTCTCCTTCTCGCTCTGCGTGATCTCGTGAAAGCGCAGCGGCTCGCCGAGAATGTCGCCCACGGTCATGCGCGGGTTGAGCGAGGCATAAGGGTCCTGAAACACCATCTGCATGCGCCGGCGCAGCGGCCGGATCTGCGCCTGCGAGGCGCGGGCGATGTCCTGGCCGTGGAACATCACCGAACCCGACGTCGGCTCATGGATGCGCGCCACGACGCGCGCCAGCGTCGATTTCCCGCAGCCGGATTCGCCGACGAGTCCGACCGTCTCGCCCTGCGCGACATCGAGGCTGACGCCGTTGATGGCATGCACCCACTTCTGCTTGCCGAACAGGGTGGTCTTCGGCAGCGGGAAGTGCTTGACGACGTTGCGCAGTTCCAGGAGGCGTTCGCCGCGCTTGATCACGGTCTCGCCGTGATGGCCTCCGGTGCGCGCCTTGGCTTCGGCCGGCGCGTCGCGGCTGGTTTCCGGAGGAGGCAGGTCCTGTCCGGCCTGGGTGACCCAGCATCGCGACTTGCGTCCGGGACTGATCTCCAGAAGCTCAGGATGCTGCTCGCATTTCTCGATGCGGAACGGGCAGCGCGCCGCGAAACGGCATCCCGCCGGCAGATTGAGCGGATCGGGCGGAGCGCCCTCGATGGTGACGAGACGTCTTTGCCCTGGCACATGGCGGTCGATGCGCGGCACCGCGTTGATCAGGGCCCAGGTGTAGGGATGGCGCGGGTCGGCCAGGATCTTGTCGGTCGGGCCTTCCTCGACGACCTCGCCGGCATACATCACGACGACGCGCGAGCAGACGCTGGCGATGACGCCGAGATTGTGACTGATCAGGACGATCGCGGTCTTGAAGTCGCGATTGAGCTCGACGATCAGTTCGAGGATCTGGGCTTGGATGGTGACGTCGAGGGCGGTGGTCGGTTCGTCGGCGATCAGCAGCTGCGGCTCGTTGGAGAAGCCCATGGCCAGCATGACGCGCTGGCGCATGCCGCCCGAGAACTGGTGCGGATAGCTGTCGACGGCGCGCTCCGGCGCGGTGATGCCCATGCGGCCGAGCAGTTTGATGGCGCGGTCGAGCGCCTGCTCTTCGGTCAGGCGGCCGTGCACCACCATGGTCTCGACGAGCTGGCGCGCGATCTTGAGAACCGGATTGAGCGATGTCATCGGGTCCTGGAAGACCATGGCGATGCCGGCGCCACGGACCTTGCGCAATTCCTCGAGCGACATCGTCACGATGTCGCGGCCGTCGAATTTGATCTCGCCGCTGACGATGCGGGCCGGATCCTCGATCAGGCGCATCAGCGACAGCGCAGCGACGGTCTTGCCCGAGCCGGATTCGCCGACGATACCGAGGGTCTCGCCGGGCGCGACCGAGTAATTGATGCCATCGACGGCGCGTACGACGCCTTCATCGGTGTAGAAATAGGTGCGCAGGTTGCTGACGTCGAGAATGCTGGCGGCGTCCTGCGGCGTCGTCGTATCGGTGGGCGCGATTTTGGTGAGGTCCTGCATCGCCATGCCTCACCAGCGCCGCGACTTCGGATCGAGCCAGTCGCGCACGCCGTCGCCCATGAAGTTGAAGCCGAGCACGATCGACAGGATGGCAAGGCCGGGGAAGGTGGCGACCCACCACTGCTCGATCAGTTCGCGGCCCTCTGACACCATGGAGCCCCATTCGGGGGTCGGCGGGACGACGCCGAGGCCAAGGAAAGACAGCCCGGCGAACGTAATGATGGCATTGCCGACGTCGAGCGTGACCAGCACGATCAGCGGACCGACCGAGTTCGGAATGATGTGGCGCAGGAGAATGCGCGCCGGGCTGTAGCCGACCACCACCGCGGCTTCGACATATTCCTGCGAGCGCTGCACGATGATCATGCTGCGCGCGAGGCGGGCGAATTTCGGCCACCACACCACCAGCATGGCGATGATGGTATTCGTGGCGCCGATGCCGAGCGCGGCGGCGATCGCCAGCGCCAGGATGATCGGCGGGAAGCACAGCACGAGGTCGGTGATGCGCATCACCACTTCCTCGGTCTTGCCGCGCGCATAGGCGGCGATGCCGCCAACCAGCGTGCCGAACACAGCCGCGACAAGGACCACGACGATGCCGGTGAACAGCGAGATGCGCGCGCCGAAGATCAGACGGGTCAGCACGTCGCGGCCCAGCATGTCGGTGCCGAGCCAGTGCAACTGCGACGGCGGCTGCAGACGCTTGGTGACATCGACGAGTTCGGGGGTGTAGGGCGTCAGCAGCGGCGCGAAGATCGCCACCAGCACCCAGAGCACGATGATTGCGGCGCCGATCCCCGGCAGTCCGTAGCGCCGGAAGTTGCGCCGCCACAGCGATTTCGGCTTGTCGACGGCGATGACGCCGGCTTGCGCGGTCACGCTCATCGGATCACCCGCGGGTCGAGCAGGGCGTAGCTGATGTCAATCAGCAGATTGATGATCAGATAGGTGACGGCGACGACCAGCGTGATACCCATGATCGCCGGGAAGTCGAGCGCTGCGGCACTGCGGAACGTGTAGCGACCAAGCCCGGGCCAGGAGAAGATCGTCTCGGTCATCACCGCGCCGGTCAGAAGGTTGGCATAGGCGAGGCCGCCGAGCGTCACCACCGGGATCAGCGCATTGGGCAGAATGTGACGCATCACGATCTTGCGCTCGCTCAAGCCCTTGGCGCGGGCGACGCGGACGTAATCCTGGTGCATGCATTCGAGGACGCTGGCGCGCGTCGTGCGCGTGATCAGGCCGAGCGTTGCCGCCGCGAGCACGATCGAGGGCAGCACGAGATGCGCCAGCGCGTCGCGGAACGTGTTCCAGTCACCGGCGAAAATACTGTCGATCAGAAACAGTCCAGTGACGTTGGGCGGCGCGAATGCGATCGGATCGAGACGCCCGGGCCCCGGCGCGATCTGCAGTTCGCCGTAGAAGATCGCCAACATAATGAAGGCAAGCCAGAACGTCGGCGACGACACGCCGATAAGCGAGACGAAGCGGGCGACGTGGTCGACCCAGGAATCGCGGCGCACCGCGGCGATGACACCGAGCGGCACGCCGATCACGGCCGATAGCAGGAAGCCGACGGTGGCGAGCTCGATGGTCGCCGGCGCGTAATTCTTGATGTCGTCGAGCACCGGGCGCTGCGACGCGATCGACATACCGAGGTCGCCGTGCGCCAGTTCCTTGAGGAAGATGAAATATCGCGTCCACAGCGGCTCATCGAGCGCCCATTTGGCGCGGAACGCTTTGAGGAAGTCCGGATTGGACGCGGCGAGATCGCCGAGTTGCGCCAGCGCCGGATCGCCGGGGACGGTGTTGGCAATGAGGAAGATGACGAGTGTGGCGAGCAGCGCCATCACCACCGCAAGGCCGAGCCGGGAAACGATATACCGCGGCATGACGTTACGATCCGCCAATTCGGTTGGCGGATGACGCCGAACACGGGTCCTGTACGCGTCTTTGGACGGTCAGTGCTCCCTCCCATAAAAGGCTTGTTTTACGCCTTTTAGATCGTTCTAAATTTTTGGTGACGGCTTGTCAAATCCCGCTTAGGATATCCGTCAATCACAACAGCCCCGCCGCACGACATGGTGCGATGCGTGGATGGGACGGAAGCCAAACCGGGCCAGCAGGCCGCCACATCATGAGTATAGCAGAAATCGAAAGCGACGCAGCCGATCGCCACCAGATGATGCGCGACACCGCGCGTCAATTTGCCGACCGCGAGATCAGGCCGATCGTCGCCGAGCTGGACGAAACCGAGCGGTTCCCCGCCGAACTCTACGCCAAAATGGCGCGGCTGGGCATGTTCGGCATCACTGTGTCGGACGAGCTGGGCGGCGCCGGCGCCGACGTCGTCGCCTACGCGCATGTGATGGAAGAATTGTCGCGCGGGTATGCCTCCGTCGCCGATCAGTGCGGCCTCGTCGAATTGGTGGGCACTTTGCTGTCAACCTACGGCACGCCCGAGCAGCAGCGCACGTTCCTGAAGCCGCTGCTCGCCGCCGAGCGCCGCTGCGCCTACGCCATCACCGAGGCCGAGGCGGGTTCGGATGTATCCGGCATCAAGACCACCGCGGTCGAAACCGCGGATGGCTGGCGGCTCAATGGCGGCAAGCTGTGGATACACAACGCGCCGGTCGCAGACTTCGCCGTGGTGCTGGCGCGCACCGCGCCGGAACTCGGCAAGCGCGGCATGAGCATCTTCATCGTCGAGCGCGATCGCAAAGGCTACCGCATCGGGCGGCAGGAACACAAAATGGGCCAACGCGCCTCGCAGGTCGGCGCGCTGCATTTCGACGATATCGAACTGCCGAAGAGCGCCTTGCTCGGTCCGCTCAACCGCGGCTTTCACATGATGATGAGCGTGCTCGACAAGGGCCGTGTCGGCATCTCCGCGCTCGCCGTCGGCATCCTGCAGGGCGCGCTCGATGCTTCGGTCGCGTACGCCAAGGAGCGGCGGCAGTTCGGCCAGGCCATCAGCGAATTCCAGGCGGTGCAATGGATGCTGGCCGATATGGCGAAGGATCTGCACGCGGCGCGGCTGATGACCTTGCATGCCGCTGCCGCGCTCGACAGCGGCGAGCGCGCCACGACGGAATGCTCGATGGCCAAATGCTTTGCCGCTGACGCTGCGGTAACGCACGCTGCCAATGCCGTGCAGGTGCACGGCGGCATGGGCTATATCCGCGGCATGGAAGTCGAACGGTTGTACCGCGACGCCAAGATCACCCAGATCTACGAAGGCACCAACCAGATCCAGCGCATGCTGATCGCGCGGCAGTTGCTGGCATGAGCGAGCGGCCGCGCGTCTTTATCACCGGCGGCCGGCGCGGCATTGGCCGCGGCGTCGCCTATGCCTTCGCCGAAGCGGGTTACGACGTCGCGATCAACGACATCGTCCGCGACGAAGCGGCCGAAGAGACCTTGGCGGGGCTGCGCCAGCGCGGCGCCGGCGCGGCGTTTATCGAGGGCGATATTGCCGATCTCTCCGGCCACCCGCGGCTGATCGATGCGGCCTGGGGTGCTTTCGGCAGCATCGAATGTCTGTTCAACAATGCAGGCATCACGTCGCGGGAGCGGGGCGACATGCTCAATCTGACGCCGGACAGCTACGACGCCGTCATGGGCATCAATCTGCGCGGGCCGTTCTTTCTGACGCAGAACGTCGCCCGCCGCATGGTTGCGGCCGCCGCCGGCCCGCATCCGCGCTCGATCATCAACATTTCTTCGGCCAATGCCACTTTGGTCGCGCCGGATCGCGCCGACTACTGCCTGTCCAAGACGGCCATTTCGATGATGACCAAGCTCTATGCCGTGCGCTTGGCGGAGGCGGGGATCGGCGTCTTTGAAATCCGCCCCGGCATCATCCGCACCGATATGACAGCGGTGGTGCGCGAGAAATACGACCGCCTCATCGGCGAAGGCGTGGTGCCGGCAAAGCGCTGGGGCGAGCCCGCCGACATCGGCAAGGCCGCAGTCACGCTGGCGTCGGGCAGCCTGCATTACAGTTCAGGCGACGCCATCCATGTGGATGGCGGTTTGCATATCCACCGATTGTAGGAGCGCGCGGCGTGCCGGCCAATGGCGGCTCAGCCTCACTTGCCCGCAGAGCGCCGCGCCGGCCGGGCGCGGTCGTTGATCGGCTGTCCGCTGGACGCGCGCACCACCAGTGTGGGTTCGAGCACGGTTTCACGGCGCGGCGCCTTGTGATCTGCGATACGGTCGAGCAGCATCTGCGCGGCGAGTTCGCCCATCGCCGTGGTATCGATGGCCACCGTGGTCAGCGCCGGGCTCCACAGCGCCGCCTCCCGGATGTCGTCGCAGCCGGTGACGGCAAAATCCCGCCCCGGCTCGATTCCCAATTGACGCAGGCCCAGCATCACGCCGAAGGCGACGACATCGTTGAAACAGGCCGCCGCTGTCGGCGGGTTCGGCAGTTTGAGCAGCGCCTTGATCGCCTCGGCGCCGTTCTCGCGCGTCGGCGTCGTGTGGATGATCAGTTTTTCGTCGAGAGCGATGCCGTGGGCGGCGAGCGCCTCGGCGTAACCGGCGCGGCGCTCCCAGCCGGTGGAGATCAGGTCGAGGCCGCCGACCATGGCGATGCGGCGGTGGCCGAGCGAGATGAGATGCTCCGTTGTCAGAACCATGCCGCGCCGGTGGTCGTTGCCGGCGAAGTCGAGCTTGGCGTCGCGCACATAGCGCGAAATCTGCACGCAGGGCATGTCGATCTTGTTCAGCCGGTGCAGCGCCTTGGCGGTGGTGCCGGCGGCGGGGCAGATGATGATGCCGTCGGCGTTGTATTCGCGCATCGTGTCGATGAACTGATCCTGCCGCGCCGTGTCCTCAGCCGAATTGCTGAGGAATACCGAATAGCCCATGCGGTTGAGCGCGCGCTCGATGGCGGCGGTCAGCTCGGCGAAATAGGGGTTGGCGAGTTCGTTGATGGCGACGCCGACGGTGTGGGTGCGCTGCGTGCGCAGGCTGGCGGCGCCGCGGTTATACACATAGCCGAGTGTGCGCATCGACTCGACGACGCGCTCACGCGTCTTTTCGGCGACCAGCGGGCTCTTGCGCAGCACCAGCGACACCGTCGCCGGCGACACGCCGGCGTGCTCGGCGAGATCGCGCAAGGTCAGGCGGCTGCGCGTACGGCCGGTTGGTTTAGGTCCCGATGCCATCGCTACTCACGATTCGCGCCGCGCCGGATGAAGTATCCGTCGCGGGTCCTATGAATTCGCAAGATGCCGGAGGTCGTCATGACAGAGGAAGTCACATTTACCGTCGCCAATTTCGTCGGCGAGATAATGCTCAATCGTCCGCAAAAGCACAACGCCATGACGCCGAAGATGGCCGCGGAACTGCAGGCTATTTGCGCCGCCGTCGATGCCGACGACGCGGTCAGCGTCGTTCTGGTCAAGGGCGCCGGTGAACGCGCGTTTTCCTCGGGCAGCGACCTCAACTCCCTAGCCGAATACCCGAGCGCCTGGGCCTTTCGCAACCGGGTCATCTACGAGAGCGCGATCCGCAACATCAAGAAGCCGGTGATCGCCGCGCTCAAGGGCTGGGTGCTGGGCGGCGGCGCCGAGATGGCGATGGCGGCCGATATCCGGGTCGCTGGCCGCAGCATGAAGCTCGGTTTTCCTGAAGTAACGCGCGGCTGGGTCGGCGGCGGCGGCGCCTCGCAGATGCTGCCGCGCATTATCGGCTACGGGCAGGCGATGCGGCTGTTGCTGACCGGCGAGCCGATCGACGGCGAGGAAGCCTACCGGCTCGGCCTTGTCGAGTTTCTGGTCGATGACGCCAACCTGGAAAGCGAAGCGCGGGCGTTGTGCGCGAAGATCGCCGGTTACAGCCCGGTGGCGTCGCAGTCGGTGAAGGCGGCAGTGCGCATGGCGCTGTCGTCGACCCTGGAGGCGGGCCTGCGCTACGAAAACGAGATGAATACGCTGTGCTTCTCGGCTGGCGATCATCTCGAAGGCATCAACGCCTTCCGCGAGGGGCGCAGCGCCGAGTTCAAGCGCTAGCTGCCACGTATCAAACGAAAAGGGCGGCCCGGTTAGGCCGCCCTTTGATTGCAAGCCTCGCTGCTCAGGCTTTCGGCTTGACGTCCTTGACGTCGAGCATCCAGCCCGCGGCGGTGAGCGGGAAGTCGCCGATCGTCTGACGCACCGCGATCTGATACACCGGCTGGAACAGGATGAAGTGGTTGGCCTGATCGACCAGCACCTTCTGCCAGTTCACCCACATGTCGGCGCGCTTCTTAGCGTCCTGTTCGACATAAGCTTGGAACGCCAGGTCGTAGACGTCCTTCGGCACCTCCCAGTGCACACGCTTGGCGACACGCTGCACAACGGCGGCCGCCCACAGCAGATTGTCCACCGCCGGCGGATTCCAGAAGGTCAGGACGCCGCCTTGCGACTTGCCGCCGGTGAAGGTGGTGCGCAGGTTGACCTGATCCATCGGCTTGAGCTGCGCCTTGATGCCGACCTGGGCGAGGTCGGATTGGATCTTCTGTGCGAGGTCCTGATAGGTCACACCCTGCACCGCGGCGTTGCCGTAGGAAATTTCGAACTCGAACCCGTCGGGATGACCGCCCTTGGCCAGCAGTTCCTTGGCCTTGGCCGGATCGTGGCGGAAGCCGATCTGTCGCGCGATTTCCTCGGTCGAGCCTTCGACGCCGATCGGCAGGAAATGCGCGGGGCGCAAAGCCGCGCCGCCGAGCATCGAGTTCTTGATACCGTCATAGTCGATGGCGTAGCCGATCGCCTGGCGGCATTCCTTGACGGCGAGCGCCTTGTTGAATTCCGGCTCCTGCGTCAGCGCCATGTAGACGAAGTCGAGACTCCTGAGCGGATCGAGGCGGACGTCCTTGTCGCCCTGGAGCGACTTGATCTGCTCGGGGATCAGGTTGAAAGCCGCATCGATGTCGCCGCGGCGAACAGCGAGCAATTGTGCCGCGCCGTCGCTGATGTGACGAATGACGATGCGCTCATAGGGCGGCTTGCCGGCCCAGTAGTGATCGTTGCGGACCAGTTGGATCTGCGCGTTTCGTTCCCAGGCTGCGATCTGGTAGGCGCCGGTGCCGGCCGACTTGGTATTCAGCCATTGCGTCGCCTTGTCGGCGGTCTTGGCATCGGCAGCCGCCGAGCCGCCATTGGCCTCGACCACGGCCTTTTCCATGACGACGAATTCCGGCGCCGCCAGCACCGTAAGGATGGGCTGTTCCGGCTTCTTCAGGATGATGTCGAAGGTGTTCTTGTCGACCGCGGCGACGTGATCAATGTTCTCGACGTATTGGGCGGGCTGATCTTTCAGGTTGAGCAGGCGCTCAAACGACCACTTCACGTCCTCGACCGTCATCGGCTTGCCGGAGGCGAACTTGACGCCGTCGCGTAAGGTGAAGCGCCAGCCTTTGCCGTCGGGCGTGCGGGCCCACTTGGTCGCCAGCGCCGGCTTGACGTTGATGTAATCGCCGGGCGCCATGGTGACGAGCGGCTCGTAGGCCGTGTTCACCGTCATCGGCGAGGTGTATTGCGCCAGCCGCGCCGGATCGAGGGTGATGGTGTCGCTGATGTCGATGCCGAGCACCAGCGTCGTCTTGCGCGTCTGCGCGAAGACCCGTGACGGCAGCAAACCCGTCAGCGCCGCTCCCCCGATGCCGAGAAGTTGCCCGACCTGACGGCGGTTGAGCCACATGCCTTTTTCGGATGCCATTAGTCCCTCCCTCACGAATTTTTTGTGTGCGGCTTGAAGCCTTTACCGCTTGCGTCACGGGTGGCTGCGCATGTTTGCAACAGCCCCCATTTCGGCTGTTTATCACGATTTAGATCGATTTAAAATGGGCAAACCACCGCCGTTCCGCGTGCAGCGCAGTAAGCACGCCCGGCGTGAGCCGTTTGGTTGCCTCGCGCGTCCTTGCGAAACAGGATACGGAATGCCGGCCGATGCGACCCGACTCGAACGCGAAGAACAGGAAGACTGAGTTGCGCAGTTACTCCGCCGCCGAAGTGAACGCCGCTCTCGATTATCCGCGCCTGGTCGAAGCCCTGCGCGCAGCGTTCAGACCAGGCGGCGAAGCGATGCCGGTGCGGCAGAGTTACGAGGTCGGCGTGCCCGGCGCGCCGGCGCATCTATTGACGATGCCGGCGTGGCAGCGCGGCAAGACGCTTGGCGTCAAGCTGGTCACGGTGTTTCCGCAGAATGCCGCAAAGGGCATCGGCGCGGTGTCCTCGCTCTATATGCTGTTTGATGGCGAAACCGGCGTGCCGCTGGCTATGATCGACGGCGAAGCGCTGACCAATCGGCGCACCGCCGCGGCGTCTGCGCTGGCCTCGTCGTATTTGTCTCGGCCCGACTGCAACGTCCTGCTCATGGTCGGCACCGGGCATCTCGCCGCGCATTTGCCGGCGGCGCATGCGGCGGTGCGGCCGATCGAGACGGTGCTGGTCTGGGGCCGGCACCCGAAGCGCGCGGCGGCGCTCGCGGACAAGCTCGGCAAAGAGGGAATGAACGCCAAGCCGGTCGCCGACCTGACGGCGGCGATGGGTCAAGTCGACATTATCAGTTGCGCCACGACCTCGACCGAACCGCTGGTGCTGGGTCGGCATTTGCGTCCTGGTACGCATGTCGATCTGGTTGGCGCCTTCACGCCGCAGATGCGTGAATGCGATGACGAGACCATTGAGCGGGCGCGCGTCTATGTCGATACCTATACCGGGACCAAAGCGGAGGCCGGCGACCTGCTGCAACCGATCGCCGCCGGCCGGTGGAGCGCCGACAAGATTTGCGGCGATCTCCACGAACTGACGAGCGGCGCCACCGCCGGTCGTCGTGATGCGAGCGATATCACGCTGTTCAAGTCGGTTGGCGCGGCCATTGAGGATCTCACGGCCGCAGCGCTCGTCGATGATATGCTCGGTAAGGCTGTAAATCAGCCCGGCGACGCAGGCCGAGCAGCCCCGATCTGACATCCTGATCCGGAAATTCTTACCGATGAAAAACGATCCCCGCAGTCACGGTCTTTGGGAACGCACCGCGCCGCCGCCCCCAGTGACACGCGCGCTCGACGGCGAGGTGACGGCGGACGTCGCGGTGATCGGCGCCGGTTTTACCGGCCTGTCGGCGGCGCTGCACCTGGCCGAAGACGGTATGAAAGTCGTCGTTCTTGAAGCGGCCGAGATCGGCTTCGGCGGTTCGGGCCGCAATGTCGGCCTGGTCAATGCCGGTCTTTGGGTGATGCCCGACGAGATCCCGGCCGTGCTCGGCGACACCTATGGTCCGCGCGTGCTCGACCTGCTTGGCGGCGCGCCGCGCGTCGTGTTCGATCTGATCGCTCGCCACAATATCCAATGCGAAGCGACACCGGTCGGCACGCTGCATTGCGCGGTCGGCGACGACGGCCTGGCCGAACTGAAAGAGCGGGCGCGGCAATGGCAGGCGCGGGGTGCGCCGGTGCGGCTGCTCGATGCCGCCGAGACCGCGCACAAGGTCGGCACCACGGCCTATACCGGCTCGCTGCTCGACGAACGCGCCGGCACCGTTCAACCTCTGGCCTATGCGCGCGGGCTGGCACATGCCGCGATCAAGGCCGGCGCGACGATCTACACGGAAAGTCCCGTTGTTGGCGCGGATGACGATGGCACGCAATGGCGGCTGCGCACGGCATCGGGCAGCGTGACGGCCCCCTGGGTGATCGTCGCGACCAACGCCTATACGATGGCGATGTGGCCGCAGTTGCGCGCCGAGCTCGTGCACCTGCCTTACTTCAATCTTGCGACGCGGCCGCTCTCCGACAATCTGCGTCGTTCCATTTTGCCCGAGCGGCAGGGCGCGTGGGACACCAAGGAGATCCTCAGCTCCTTCCGCTTCGATCAGGAAGGCCGCTTCATCTTCGGCAGCGTCGGCGCGCTGCGCGGCCCGGGCCTGCCGATCCATCGCAATTGGGGGCGCCGCGCCATGGCAAAGCTGTTTCCGCAGCTCAAGGACGTCGAATTCGAAACCGAGTGGTACGGCAAGATCGGCATGACCGTGGACAACGTGCCGCGCTTCCATCGCCTCGGCCGCAACGTCGTCAGCTTCAGCGGTTACAACGGCCGCGGTATCGCCCCCGGTACGGTGTTCGGCCGCTGTCTGGCGCAGCTCGTGACAGGCAAGATCGGCGATGCCGATCTGCCGCTGCCATTGACCGAGCCGCAAGCGGCGCCGTTGCGCGCCGCGAAGGAAGTCTACTACGAAGTCGGTGCGCAACTGGCGCATGTCGCCAGCGCCCGCTTCTGAGCCGTGAACGACGTCGCAGGCTGTCGCTGGCTCCGGGCATCGAGTTCGACATCTGGATGTTAGCTACGCGCTGGCGAGCCGTCCGCCGCGATGCCGGCGACTTTTAGCCGGCTCGATTATCCACGACGCTTCTAGCGACCCTGATAGGACGGTGTGCGCACAATCAGGCCATCGAGCGCTTCCGTCACCTTGATCTGACACGACAGCCGCGAATTGGCGCGGACGTCGAAGGCGGCATCCAACTCGGCGTCTTCGCTGGGTGAGGGCGGGCCGACCCGCTCGAGCCAGGCCTCATCGACATAGACGTGGCAGGTCGCGCAGGTGCAGCCGCCGCCGCATTCGGCGACAATGCTGCTGATGTCGTTGCGCAACGCAGTTTCCATCACCGAGGCGCCGAGTTCGGCGTCCACGGTGTGAACGGTGCCGTCATGTTCGATGAAGGTAATCTTGGGCATAATTGAACAACTCTCGTGCGTCGATGCGGGCAGGCGTTACGCCACGCCGAGTTTCTTCTGCAGGCTGGTTGATGACGTCGTGTACTGGAACACCAGCCGTTTCTCCGGATAGACGTAGTGGTGTACGCGCTGCGCGCACAGTGCACCCTCGTGGAAGCCGGACAGGATCAGCTTGAGCTTGCCCGGATAGGTGTTGATGTCGCCGATGGCAAAAATGCCGAGCCGGTTTGTTTCGAAGGTCGAGACATCGACCTTGATCAGTTCGTCGTCCATGTCGAGCTTCCAGTCGGAGATCGGACCGAGCTTCATGGTGAGTCCGAAGAAGGGCAGCATGGCGTCGCAATCGACACGCACGATATTGCCGTCCTTGTCCTTGATCGACGCGGCCGTGAGCTGGCCGTCGGCGCCTTCCAGTTCGGCGACCTGACCGATCCTCAAATCCATCGCGCCGCTGGCGACCAGCGCGCGCATCTTGTTGACGCTGTCGGGCGCGCCGCGGAAGTCGTCGCGCCGGTGCACCAGGGTGACGCGTTTGGCGATCGGCTGCAGGTTGAGCGTCCAGTCGAGCGCCGAATCGCCGCCGCCGACAATGAGCAGGTTCTTGCCGCGGAAATTCTCCATCTTGCGCACGGCATAGAAAACCGACTTGTCCTCGTAAGGTTCGATGCCGGCAATCGGCGGCCGCTTCGGCTGGAACGAGCCGCCGCCGGCGGCGATGATCACCGCCTTGCACTCGAAGGTTTTGCCGGCGTCGGTGGTGACGCGGTAGAGCGGATCGCCGATGTTCTCGATGCCGGTGACCATCTCCCCGAGATGAAACGTGGGATTGAACGGCTTGATCTGCTGCATCAACGAGTCGGACAGACCCTGACCGGTGATCTCGGGAATACCGGGAATGTCGTAGATCGGCTTCTCCGGATAGAGTTCGGCGCACTGGCCCCCGACCTTGCCGAGGATATCGACAAGATGCGTCTTGATGTCGAGCAGGCCGAGTTCGAACACAGCAAACAGCCCGCACGGTCCGCCGCCGATAATCAGAACGTCGGTCTTGATCGTTTCGCTCATCGGCTCTTACCCGGCCTTGGCCGGCTCCTTGCTTCGCGCGGCCGGCGCTATCATGCGCACGAGTTCGCTGAGGTTCTGCTCGGGCGACCGGCCCGTGGTGGTCAGGGTCGCGTCGGCCCTGGCATACAGCGGCTCGCGGCTGTTGAGAATGGAGATAAGGTCGTCCATGGCGCGCGAACTGTTGGCCATCGGCCGCATGTCGCCCTGCGCCATGACGCGCTTCATGTGCTCGTGGGGCTCCGCCCTGATCCAGACGGTGAAGCACGACGACAGCAGCATTTCCAGCGTGCCCGGCTCGGTGACGATGGAGCCGCCAGTCGCGAGCACGAAGCGGTCGTGGCGGTTGAGCACGTCTTCGAGCGCCTCCCGCTCGGCGCGGCGGAACGTTTCCTGGCCGAACATGTCGAAGATCTCGCTCAGCGTGGCGCCCGAGCGACGTTCGACCTCGCGGTCGAGTTCAATGAAGGGAGCGTCCATCTGCTCGGCGAGCAGGGCGCCCAGCGTGGACTTGCCGCCGCCGCGCAGGCCGATGAGCGCGATGCGATTGCGCTGCTCCGGCTGGTCGTTGCGTAATGAGCGGAAGCGTTCGGTGAGAATGCGGCGGGCCTCGACGAGGTCTTCCGGCGGCAACCGCTCGAGAAACTGCGTCAGCAGCACAAGGTCGAGCGGCGGATCGCTGCCGTCGTGCACGAGCTGGGTCACCGGCATGCCGATGGCCCGGGCGATGCGCCGCAGCAGCACGATGGAACAGTTGCCGAGCCCGGCCTCGAGCTGCGCGATGTAGCGCTCCGACACCTTGGCCTGCCGTGCCAGCACCTTGCGCGACATGGCGCGCTGGCTTCGCAGCATCCGGACGCGTTCCCCCAGCCGACGCAGGTAAGTGTCGGATTCGCGTGGGGGTTTCCTCGGTGCGGCGTTCGTGGCGGCCGGATTCATGGCCGATCCATACCATGCATTATAATGCTGAGGCAATCGCATTTCCGAACTATTATGAACTAAAATGTTGTCCGTTACCGGAAACGATGCTAGCGCTATGCAAAATAGTGCATGGCGCTGAACGCGTCCTGTTCGCAGGGAAGACACGCCGGGATGACCGACATCATCGATTATCGCACCGATCCCTCGCGCTACCGGCACTGGCGCATCGAGATCGACGGCAACGTCGCGTCGCTGATCATGGACGTCGATCCGGCCGGCGGCCTCAAGCCCGATTACGAACTCAAGCTCAATTCCTACGATCTCGGCGTCGACATCGAGTTGAACGACGCCGTGCAGCGGCTGCGCTTCGAACATCCCGAAGTGCAGACGGTGGTGATCAAGTCGGGCAAGGACAATGTGTTCTGCGCCGGCGCCAATATCCGCATGCTGGGCAAGTCATCGCATCAGTGGAAGGTGAACTTTTGCAAGTTCACCAACGAGACGCGGCTCGCCATCGAGGACGCCAGTGCCCATTCCGGCCAGAAATACATGGCGGCGGTGAGCGGCGCCTGCGCCGGCGGCGGCTACGAACTCGCGCTCGCCGCTGAACATATCATGCTGATCGACGATCGCCGCTCCGCCGTGTCGCTGCCGGAGACGCCGCTGCTCGCGGTGCTTCCCGGCACCGGCGGCCTCACGCGCGTCACCGACAAGCGCAAGGTGCGCCGCGACCGCGCCGATTTCTTCTGTGCGACCGAAGAGGGGCTGCGGGGGGCCAAGGCGGTCGAATGGAAACTGGTCGATGAGACGGTGCCGCCGTCGAAATGGCAGGACGCGGTCAAGGCGCGCGCCACTGAGCTCGCGAAGCAGTCGGATCGCCCGGTGGGCGCCAAGGGCATAAAGCTCAGGCCGATCGAGCGCACCATTGCCGAGGCCCGCGTCAGCTATGCGCATGTCGAGGTCGAGATCGAGCGCGACAAGTCAATCGCCACGATCATCGTCAAGGCGCCAACCGAGGCCGCGCCGGCGTCGGTGCAAGCGGTGCACGAGAAGGGCGCGGCGTTCTGGCCATTGGCCATGGCGCGCGAACTGGAAGACGCCATCCTGCACCTGCGGACCAACGAACCGACGATCAACCTCGTCGTTCTCAAGACCGAGGGCGATGCCAAAGCGGTGCTGAGCCACGACGACGTGCTGCTCGATGGCCACAATGACTGGCTGCTGCGCGAAATCCGTCATTATGTGAAGCGCGTGTTCAAGCGCCTCGATGTCACGCCGAAGACTTTGATGGCATTGGTGGAGCCCGGCTCGTGCTTCGCCGGCACGCTGGCAGAACTGGTTTTCGTCGCCGACCGCTCCGCCATGTTGATCGGTACCCGCGAAGGCGACAATCGCGCGCCTGCGGCGATCACGGTCGGCAAGGCGAATTTCGGGCCCTACCCGATGGGCAACGGGCTGACCCGCCTGCAGACGCGCTTCCTCGACGACGACAAGTCGCTCAAGGCGGCCGAAGCCAGGATCGGCGAGCCGCTCGAAGCCGACGACGCGATGGAGCTCGGCCTCGTTACCTTCACCTATGAGGATTTCGACTGGGACGATGAACTGCGCGTGATGATGGAAGAGCGCGCCTCGTTCTCGCCCGATGCGCTCACCGGCATGGAAGCCAATCTGCGTTTCGCCGGGCCGGAAACCATGGAAACCAAGATCTTCGGCCGGCTGACGGCCTGGCAGAACTGGATCTTCCAGCGCCCCAACGCCATCGGCGAGCAGGGCGCGCTGAAACTTTACGGCAGCGGCGTCAAGCCGACGTTCAATAAGGAAAGGGTGTAGTCATGAACATCGTCAACGTCGATTACGACGGCCTGATCCCGAACAATGTCGGCCTCAACTCCGATACGCGCGTCAAGCGCGCGCTGGAGAAATGGCATCCCGGCTACATCAACTGGTGGAACGACATGGGGCCGGAAGGCTTCCAGGAATCGCTGGTCTATCTGCGCACCGCGGTGTCGGTCGATCCCAAGGGCTGGGCCAAGTTCGACTACGTGCGGATGCCGGAATATCGCTGGGGCATTCTGCTGGCGCCACAGGTCGAAGACCGCAAGGTGCCGTTTGGCGCGCACAAGGGCGAGCCGGCCTGGCAGGAAGTGCCGGGCGAATACCGCGCGCTGCTGCGCCGCCTCATCGTCATCCAGGGCGATACCGAGCCGGCCTCGGTCGAGCAGCAGCGCCACCTCGGCAAGACCGCGCCGTCGCTCTATGACATGCGCAACCTATTCCAGGTGAACGTGGAAGAGGGCCGTCACCTCTGGGCGATGGTCTATCTGCTGCACAAGTATTTCGGCAGCGAAGGTCGCGACGAAGCCGATGCGCTGCTCGAGCGCCGCTCCGGCGACGCCGACACACCGCGCATGCTGGGCGCCTTCAACGAGAAGACGCCGGACTGGCTGTCATTCTTCATGTTTACCTACTTCACCGACCGCGACGGCAAGATGCAGCTCGAAGCGCAGGCCCAGTCCGGCTTCGATCCCCTGTCACGCACCTGCCGCTTCATGCTGACCGAGGAAGCGCACCATATGTTCGTCGGCGAGACCGGCGTGACCCGCGTCATCGAGCGCACCTGCGAGGCGATGAAGAATGCCGGCATGGAAGACCCGTACGACATCGCCGGCGTGCGCAAGCTCGGCGTCATCGATCTGCCGACCGTCCAGAAGAAGCTCAACCTGCATTGCTCGCTGTCGCTCGACTTGTTCGGCAACGAGATTTCGACCAATGCGGCCAACGCCTTCCATTCCGGCATCAAGGGCCGCTTCCGCGAGGAGCGGCTGAGCGGCGACGACCACAAGCTCGAGAACGACACCTATCCGGTGCTGCGGCTCAAGAGCGGCATTCTGGTCAATGAGGACGCGCCGGCGCTGTCGGCGCTCAACATGCGCCTGCGCGACGATTATCTGAAGGATTGCGAGCTCGGCGTTTCCCGCTGGAACAAGGTCATCGACCAGTACGGCATCAAGTTCCAGATGAAGCTGCCGCATCAGGCCTTCAATCGGCAGATCGGCGAGTTTTCCAAGATCAAGGCTGATCCGCAGGGCAATATCCTGAGCGACGCGCAGTGGGAGCAGCAGAAGGCCGACTATCTGCCGAACGACAATGACCGCGTTTACATCGAGAGCCTGATGCAGCCGGTCACCGAACCAGGCAAGTTCGCCTCGTGGATCGCGCCGCCCAAGGTCGGCATCGACAACAAGCCGGGCGAGTTCGAGTACGTGAAGCTGGCGTGACTTTGGCAACTTCATCCCGGCCAACGCCGCTCTCGCGGCCGCGAGCCGGGATCATATCCTCAGGGCTTAGTTCAGGCCGGTGGAATGGCGGCTACGGATCCCCGCCTTCGCGGGGATGCCCCTTACTCGAATGCCGCGATGACCTCTGCCGGTATCGGCGCCGTCTTGATCCGCTCGGGATCGTCCGGGTGCTTGATCGCCCATACCCGCGTCTCGTTGCCTTCATTGCGCAGGTCGCCGTCGAGAAAAATCTTGTGCTCGACAACCAAACTGGTGCGACGGAATTCGGCAACCCGCGACACCACCTCGATCTTGTCGCCGAATTTGACGGGTTTCATGAAATTCGCGCCGGCATCGACCAGGGCGATGCCGATGATGCCGTAATGCGGGTTGATGTCGTGCACCTTCACGCCGGTGGCGGCTTCGAACATCAGCCAGGTGTTGGTGTCGAAATAGGTGAAGAATTTCGGATTGAAGACGATGCCGGCGGGATCGCAATCGCCCCACGGCACTTCGAACGAACGGCGGTAGGTGAAAGACGGCACGCGTGAAAGTCTCCGGCCTGGCGGGGTGATGCGAGTGTAGCGGCTCAGTCGCGCCGTTTCGAGGTGTTGCCGCGGGCTTTCTTGCGCGGATCGGCCCATTCGGTCTGATTGTGCGCCTGGCGCTCGAAGGCGGTGGAGCGCCGCTGCCGCTTCAGCGAGGCCTTCGGCGCGATCGGCAAATGCGGCGCCTCGTCGAGCGCCACCATCAACCAGTCGAGATCCTCCTCCGGCGTCAGCCAGCGCTCGGGCGCGTAGCGCGTGAGCGCGAAGGGCCGCGAATATTCGAGCAGCGATTTCTTGCCGCCGGGCAGGCAGTATTCATGGACGTAGGACATCACGAGCTCGCGTGGCGAGCGGTAGACCGGATCGCGCCAGCGCAGCACCGGGTGGTTGGTCTTGCTGATCGCACCCCACAGGCCGCGCTCCCTGAACACGGTGATGATGTGGTCCGAGTCGCTCGGCAGCGCCCGCAGATCGATGAGCCAGGACGGCCGGCCGTGGAAGGCGAGCGCGGCGACGGCGAACACCGCGCCTTCCGAGCAATGCGCCACCTTGGCTTTCAACATGGTGCGCGGCGACATCGCGGTGTCGCCCGCGATGCCGAAATTGGCCGGTACCGCATCGATGAACGCCTGCACCTTCTGCGGCGTCTGTAGCCGCGCAAACAGCCGCTGCTCCTGCGGCGTCAGCAGGGCGGTGAGGCGCTTGCGGTAGGCGGGCGTGACCATGTCCGGGCAATCTAGGCGGTTCGGCGGGGCGATCGCGGCTCCGGGTCGGCAAGGTCCACAACTTCCTAGGCCGCGGAGGGCCCGCTGTTTTGCGCCGACAGGGCTTTTTGGAAATAAGATCCTGCGAATGCAGGCTATGAGGAACGCTCGTTCTTATTTCCCAGCTTGTATTGCCGTTTGACAGAATATCTTTCTATTTAGAGGGCATAGCCCAGTAGGCGGACCTGCCCATGTCCTCGATTTTCGCGACCATTCCCAAAACAGCGCCCTTTAGTGAAGAGGACGTCGCCCTGCTCAACCAGGTGGTCGGGCCTGCGAGCCCGATCCAGCGCGCCTGGCTGGCGGGCTTCTTGGCCGGGGTCGAGTCGGTGCAGGGCGGTCAGGCGGAAGCCGTCCAACCCGCCGCGCCGGCCAAACCGGCCGAGCCCATCACCATCGTGTTCGCCAGCGAGTCCGGCAACAGCGAGAAGCTTGCCTCCGACTTCGCCAAAAGCGCGCGCAAGAATGGCCTGAAGCCGACCGTCATCGACATGGCCGATCTCGAAACGGCCAATCTCACCGCCGCCAAGAAACTCATCGTCATCGCTGCGACCTGGGGCGAGGGCGAGCCGCCGGCGCGCGCCGTGCGCACCTACGGCACCCTGATGGCCGACGACGCACCGCGGCTCGACGGTGTCGAGTTCGGTGTGCTGGCGCTGGGCGACACCGCCTATGCGGAGTTCTGCGCAATCGGTAAGGCGATCGACGCCCGGCTCGAAGCGCTTGGCGGCAAGCGCGTCATCGACCGCGTCGATTGCGATCTCGATTTCGCGTCGCCGGCCGAAAAATGGATCGGCGATGCCATCAAGAAGCTGGCGCCGGAGGACTTAGGCCGCGGCCGCGTCATCGAGGTCGATTTCGGAGTCAAGCCTTCTGGCTCGCCGAACACCGAGATCGTCGAGGCCGAGGTCACCGAACTCATCAATCTCAATTCGTCGCGTTCCGACAAGGAGACGTTCCATCTTGCGCTGTCGTTCGACGGCCACGCGCCGAACTACAAACCGGGCGACTCGCTCGATCTCTATGCCGAGAATGATCCCGCTTACGTCGACGAGCTGCTCAAGATTGCGGGACTGACCTCCGACGCCAAATTGCGGGACGAGCTGATCCGCACGCGCGATGTCACCACCTTGTCGCTGAAGACGGTCGAAACTTATGCGACGCAGACCGGCCACACCTATGTCCGCAAGTTGCTCGAAGATGGCGACGCCAAGGCCTGGATCGTCGATCGCCAACTCATCGATCTGATGGCCGAATTCCCGACCGTGGTGACCGCCGATACGCTGCGGACGCTGACGCGACCGTTGGCGCCGCGCGCCTACTCGATCGCATCGTCGCGCACCGAAGTTGGCGACGAGGCGCATCTGCTGATTTCCGCGGTGCGTTACCGCAGCAAGGGCCGCGGCCGCAAGGGCGTCGCCTCGAACTACATCGCCGAGCGCGTCAAGCGCGGCGGCAAGGTGCGCGTCAAGCTCAAGCCGAACAAGCATTTCGGTTTGCCCGGGGCGGACAAGGACGTCATCATGGTCGGACCCGGCACCGGCATCGCTCCGTTCCGCGCCTTCGTGCAGGAGCGCCGCGCCACCGAAGCCAAAGGCCGCAACTGGCTGTTCTTTGGGGACCGCCAGTACACTCACGACTTCCTGTACCAGCTCGAATGGCAGGACGCGTTGGCCGATGGCTCACTGACGAGGCTCGATGTAGCCTTCTCCCGCGACACGCCGGAGAAGGTCTACGTTCAGCATCGCATTATCGAGCGGCGCAAGGAGCTTGTCGAATGGCTCGACAACGGCGCCTCGTTCTATGTCTGCGGCGATGCCAAGAGCATGGCCAAGGATGTCCGCGCCGCGCTGGTGTCGGCCTATGCCGACGTCAAGCAGCTTTCACCGGAAGCGGCCGAGCAGGCGGTGGCGCAGCTCGAGAAAGACAAGCGCTATCTCACAGATACTTATTGAGAAACTTTTGAGATGACTGACGAACTCTCGCGCAACGAATACATCAAGGAAGCCAGCGCCTATCTGCGCGGCACGCTCAAGGAAGGCCTTGCCGACAACGCCACCGGCGCCATCGTCGAAGACGACCAGCAACTCGTCAAATTCCACGGCATGTACCTGCAGGACGACCGCGATTTGCGGCCGGAACGCACGCGCAAGAAGCTGGAAAAGGCTTTCGCCTTCATGATCCGCGTGCGCATGCCGGGCGGCGTGGTCACGCCGCAGCAATATCTGGCGCTTGATCACATCGCCAAGACCCACGGCAACGATACCATGCGGCTGACGACGCGGCAGACGGTGCAGTTGCACGGCATCATCAAGTTCAATCTCAAGGCGACTTTGCGCGCGATGGACCACGTGCTGCTCGACTCGATCGCGGCCTGCGGCGACGTCAATCGCAACGTGATGTGCAATCCGAACCCGTATCAAAGCAGCGCGCATGCTGCGGCCATCGAACTCGCGCGCACCATCTCGACGCATCTGATGCCGCGGACGCCGGCCTATCGCGAGGTCTGGCTCGACGGCGAGCGGGTCGCCGGCGGCGAGGAGGAGGTTGCCGAGCCGATCTATGGCAAGACCTATCTGCCGCGCAAGTTCAAGACCGTGATCGCGGTGCCGCCGTCGAACGATGTTGATGTCTATGCCCACGATCTGGGCTTCATCGCCATTCTCGACGATAACGGTGCTGTCGGCGGCTGGAATGTCACTGTCGGCGGCGGCATGGGCATGACTCATGGCGAGACCGACACCTATCCGCGCACCGCGGACATGCTCGGCTTCTGCCGCACCGAAGACGCCGTGAAGGTCGCCGAAGCGGTGCTGACGACGCAACGCGACTGGGGCGACCGCAAGAACCGCAAGCACGCGCGGCTCAAATACACCATCGAGGATCGCGGCCTGGATAACTTCCGCGCCGAGGTCGAGAAGCGAGCCGGCATCACATTCGAAGCGGCGAAGCCGTTCAAGTTCACCTCCACCGGTGATCGTTACGGCTGGTCGCAGGGCGACAACGGCAACGGTCACCTCACTCTGTTCGTCGAGAACGGCCGCATTGCCGATCGTGCCGGCGCCTCCCAGATGTCGGCGCTGCGCCGTATCGCAAACATCCTCAAGGAGGTTCCGGGCAGCGACCTGCGCATGACCGCGAACCAGAACATCATAATCGCCAATGTTCCGACGGGGCGGCAGGCGGAGATTGAGACCATCGCGCGCGAGGCCGGTTTGCTGGCGCCATGGTCGGGCCTGCGCCGCAATTCCATGGCCTGCGTCGCGCTGCCGACCTGCGGTCTGGCGCTGGCGGAGAGTGAGCGCTATTTGCCGTCGTTGATCGATGCTCTCGATGAAAGCCTCGGCCGCCACGGACTGTCGGCGGACGACATCGTCATCCGCATGACCGGCTGTCCGAATGGCTGCGCGCGGCCCTATCTCGCCGAGATCGGTCTCGTCGGCCGTGGCCCGGGCCGCTATCACCTCTATCTCGGCGCGGCGTTCGATGGCTCGCGACTGTCGAAGCTCTATCTGCCGGATGTCGATCACGACGGCATTGTCGCCGCGCTCGAACCGCTGTTCGCGGCTTATGCGGCGAGCCGCGAGAAGGGCGAGCGCTTCGGCGATTTTGTCATCCGTGCCGGCTACGTCGCGAGGACCGGCAATGGCGCCGACTTCCACGCCAACATCGGCGCCCAGCGCCCGGCCGCTGCATAAATTTGCAGCGGTTGCGCAAATGCCGGGCAGCGCGGTTTTGGCGAAGGCGTAATGACTGCGAAATCAATCAGATACGGCGCGGCACAGGGATTGCTCCATTAGAGGCCGACGGCTTGCCGAGAAGAGGACTTCACGCGTGACGATGGCCCGCACACCAGAAGAGACGCGTCCCGGCCGCATGCCGGCTCTGGCCCGGCTGCCGGTGTTCTTTGCCCTGACCGGCAAGCGCGTGGTGCTGGCTGGCGGGTCGAACGCCGCGGCCTGGAAGGCGGAGCTGATGCTCGCCGCGGGCGCGCGCCTCGAGGTCTATGCCGAAGAATTTTCCGACGAGATGCAGGCCGTCGCCGCCGATACACGCGACGCCGCCATCACCCTGATAAATCGCGCCTGGATGCCGGACGATCTTGATGGTGCGGCGCTCGCCATCGGCGCGTTCGAGGATGAACAAGGAGCAGCGGCTTTTGCTAAGGCCGCGCACGACACTGGCGTGCCGGTCAACGTCATCGACAAGCCGGCCTTCTGCGACTTCTCGTTCGGGGCCATCGTCAACCGCTCGCCACTGGTGATCGGCATCTCGACCGACGGCGCCGCGCCGGTGTTCGCCCAGGCGATCCGCGCCAAGCTGGAAGCGCTGCTGCCGACCGGCTTTACCGCCTGGGCCGGCGCGGCATCGCGCTGGCGCGACAAGGTCAAAGCGTCGGGTCTATCTTTCGCCGGCCGCCGCAAGTTCTGGCAGGTATTCACCGCGCACGCGATGACCAATGCCGAGCACGCGCCATCGGATGCCGACTTCGAGCGTTTCGTTGCTGAGGTGAAAGGCCTCGGCGCGGCGGTCGAGAGCGGTACGGTCACTCTGGTGGGTGCCGGTCCTGGCGATCCGGAATTGCTCACGCTGCGCGCGGTGCGCGCGCTGCAATCGGCCGATGTCATCCTGTTCGACGATCTGGTGTCGCGCGGCGTGCTCGATTTCGCCCGCCGCGAGGCGCGCAAGCTGCTGGTCGGCAAGACCGGTTTTGGACCGTCCTGCAAGCAGGAGGACATCAACGTGCTGATGGTGTCGCTCGCCAAGCAGGGCAAGCGCGTCGTCCGCCTCAAGGGCGGCGATCCACTGATCTTCGGCCGCGCCGGCGAGGAGCTTGACGCCTGCGAAGCCAACGGCATCAAGGCCGAGATCGTGCCCGGCATCAGCGCGGCGCAGGGCGCTGCCGCTTCGCTCGGCCTGTCGCTGACCGACCGCAAGCATTCTCGGCGCCTGCAATACATTACCGGGCACGCACAGAACGGTCAGTTGCCGTCCGACATCGATTGGCGGGCGCTGGCCGATCCGGTCACCACCACGGCGATCTATATGCCGGTGCGCACGCTGGCATCGTTGGTCGCTCACGCGCAGGCCAATGGTCTCGACCCGCGGACGCCGGCGGTCGCCATTGCCCGCGCCACGCGGCCGGACCAGCAGGTGGTCCGCAGCGCCATCGCCGATCTGCCGGCGCGGCTTGCTGAGGCTCAGCTTCCGGGACCGGTGCTGGTAATGCTCGGCGCGACCGTCGGCGATCTCGCTGCCCGCGCTAACGGCCCAGCGCAACGCGCCGCGGTTTAAGCCAGAGCCTCTGTTGAGATCCTAGCGCAGGCTCAGCACATTGCGCGGCTTGGGCCGCGCTTGTGGTAGCTGTTGCTGTGGCGGCCTGCGCGAGGCCGAGGCACGGCGCGGCGCCTGGTGTGGACGGGCTTGCGGCATCGGCACCGCCTCGGCGTCAGACGCCTGGGCATGGGCTGATGTCGCGCTCGGCGCTTCGGCCCGCGGTGCCGGAGCCTGGGGCGGCGCGTCTACCTTTACCTCTGGTTTTACTGGAGAGGCCGGCGCCGCCAGCAGCGGCGGGTTCGGCGGCAGGAAAGTGTCCGGCGAATAGGCGTAGCTGTTGTACTGGTTGTTGCGGATCGGCTGGCTGGCGTCGCGGATGATGCGGTCGCCCTCGCGACGGTTCTCGTAGGCCACGCCGCGGCCCGAGAAATTCATGGCGTAGGTAGGTTTCTTTTCGACCATGGCGTCGGCGGCGACAACGGTGCGATCGAAGTCGCGCCGGTCGGTGGTCAGCCCGCGGTCGAGGAAGGCCGAGGCGAAGTTGGCGTTGAGCTTGATCGCCTGATTCATGTCCCGACTGGATTTGTCGAAATCACGCGTATCGTAAAAGGCGAAGCCGCGGTTGTAGAGCGCCAGCGCATAGTTGGGGTCGATCGCCAGTGCGGCATTGTAGTCGGCGATCGCGCGCTCCATGTCGCGCTTGTTACGCCAGGAGAAGCCGCGATTATTCAGGGCGCGGGCGTTCTTCGGCTCGAGCTTGACCGCCTGGTTGAAATTCTGGATGGCGCTGTCGAAATCGCCCTTGGCGTCGTAAGCCAGCCCGCGGCCGTTATAGGCGTCGGCGAAACTGGCATCGAGCTTGAGCGCGGCGTCATAGTCGGCGATGGCTCGGTCGAAATCGCGCTTCTCGACAAAGGCGTTGGCGCGGTTGAAGTAGGCGAGCAGATAACTGGTGTCGATCTTGATCGCCTCCGAAAATTCGGCGATGGTATGATCGATGTCGCCCTTGTTGCGTAAGGCGAAGCCGCGATTGTTGTGGGCGATGGCGTTGCCGGTGTCGATCTTCAGCGCGGCGTCGAAATCGGCGATCGCCGCGTCGGTTTCGCCGCGCAGGCCGCGCGTGGTGCCGCGGTCGGTGTAAGCGGCCGACGACTTCGGATCGAGCTTCACCGCCTGGTCGAAATCGGCGAAGGCATGCTCGACGTCGCCCTTCATGCGAAGCGCACGGCCGCGGCTCTGATAAGCCAACGCTTCTTTGGGCTCGAGCCGGATCGACTGGCTGAAATCGCCGATGGCGCGGTCATAGTCGCGCTTGTCGCGATAGGCGATGCCACGCCGGTAATAGACTTCGGCGGAATTGGGATCGTAGCGCAGCGCCTCGGTAAAGTCGGCGATAGCACGGTCGACGTCCTTGCGGTCGTAGCTGGCGCTGCCGCGCTGCTGGTAGGCCAGCGCGAACTTGCCGTCGATCTTGATGGCGTCGCTGAAGTCGGAGGTGGCGCGGTCGAGATCGTTCTTCAGCCGGTAGGCGATGCCGCGGTTGTAGAAAGCCAGTGCGTTCGTGCGGTCGTAGCGGATCGCCTCGGTGAGATCGATGATGGCCTTGTCGGCGTCACCGGTCGCGCCG
Source organism: Pseudolabrys sp. Root1462 (assembly GCF_001426945.1). Lineage (GTDB taxonomy): Bacteria > Pseudomonadota > Alphaproteobacteria > Rhizobiales > Xanthobacteraceae > Pseudolabrys. The sequence continues at coordinate 864,722 of NZ_LMFS01000001.1, forward strand.
AAGCTCAGGCCGCGGTCGTAATAGGCGATGGCGTAATCAGGCTTGAGCTTGATGGCGGCGCTGAAGTCAGTGATGGCGCGGGCGTAATCGCGCTTCGCCTGATAGGCACTGCCGCGGTTGTAATAGGCGACCGCATAGCCGGGATTGAGCTTGATAGCCTGGTCGAAACTGGCAATCGCCTGGTCGATCTGCCGCTTGTCGCGCTGCGCCAGGCCGCGGTTGTAGAACGCGAAGCTGTTGGCCGGATCGAGCTTTACCGACTGTTCGAAATCGGCCAGGGCGCGCTCGACGTCGCCGCGTGCGCCGTGAGCGACGCCGCGGTCGTTATAGGCCTGGGCGAAGCCGGGACTGAATTTGACCGCCTGAGAAAGATCGGCCAGCGCCTTGTCGAAATCGCGGACATTGGCATAGGCGTTGCCGCGGTTGTTGAGCGCGGCGGCGTCGGCCGGCGACAGTTTCAGCGCGCTCGAATAGTCGGCGGCGGCGCCGGCATAGTCGCCCTTGTCGTATTTGGCGTTGCCGCGGTTGTAGTAGGCGGCCGCGTAGCCGGTGTTGAGCTTGATCGCGTGATCGTAATCGGCGATGGCGCGATCGAGCTCGCCCTTGGCGGCATGGACGATGGCGCGGTTGTTGTAGAGCGGGGCGTATTGGCCGCTGATGGCGATGGCCTGGTCGAAATCGGCGATGGCGCGGTCGGTCTCGCCTTTGATGCCGAAGACGATGCCACGATCGTTGAAGGCCAACGCCTGGCCGGGGCTGAGGCGGACCGCCTGGGTCAGGTCGGCCAGCGCCTTGTCGTAGTCGCCCTGGCTCGCCAGGGCATAGCCGCGCGCGCTGTAAGCCACGGCGAGCTTGCCGTCGACGGCCAGCGCCTGATTGTACTGCTGGATGGCGCGGTCGAACTCGCGCTGCTCCTGGTAGGCGGTTCCAAGATTGTAGAAGGCCTGGGCGTTCTTCGGATCGAGCTTAACGGTCTGCTCGAAATCGGCGATGGCGCGATCGAACGATTCGCGGTCATAATAGGCGACGCCGCGGTCGTAATAAGCGAGCGCATCCTTGGGATTGAGCTTGATCGCGGCGCTGTAGTTCGTGATCGCCTTGTCGAGGTCGCGCTTCCGGTAGAAGGCGTTGCCGCGGTTGTAATAGGCCGCCGAAAAATTCGGGTTGATCTTGAGGGCGCGGTCGAAATCGGCGATCGCGCTGTCGTAGTCGTTCTTGGCGGCAACGGCGATGCCGCGGTCGTTATAGGCGAGTGCGAAGATCGGGCTGACCTGGAGCCGCATATCATCGTCCTGGGTGTCGCGATCGTAGCCGCGCTGGCCGCGGATGTCGCTGCCCCGCGGGCTGGCCGCGATTGCATAGCTCGGCGCCAGCTTCGCCGCCGCCTCGAAGTCGGCAATGGCATGGGAGTAATCGCGCTTTTCGTAGAACAGCACGCCGCGGTCATGCAGCGCGAAGGCGTCCTTGCCGTCGATCTTCAGCGCCTTCTCGAAATCTGCAAACGCCCGGTCGTTATTGCCTTTGTCGGCATTGGCGTTGGCGCGATTGTAATAAGCCGCCTCGTAGCTCTCGTTGAGCTTGATCGCCTCGCCGAAGTCGGCGATGGCGCGCTCGGTGTCGCCCTTGCGCCGCCAGGCGACGCCGCGGTTGTTGAAGGCGATGGCGTTCTGCGGGTCGAGTTTAAGCGCGGCGTCGAAATCGGCGATTGCCTTGTCGGGGTCGCCTTTGGCGCCATAGGCGATGCCGCGGTCGTAATATGCGCGTACCGCGGCTGGGTTGAGCTTGATCGCCTGCGTCAGATCCTGGATCGCGCGATCATAGTCGCGCTTGTCGTAGTACGCGGCGGCGCGGTTGGAGAAGGCCATGGCGAAGTTCGGATCGATCTTGGCCGCCTGGCTGAAATCCGCGACGGCACGCTCACGTTCGCCACGGGCACGGTAGGCAATGCCGCGGCCGTTATAGGCCGCAGCCAGCTTGCCATCGAGTTTGATGGCCTGACTGAGATCGGCGATAGCGCGCTCGTAGTCCGGCTTGCCGATATAGGCCTGGCCGCGTGCCAGATAAGCCTCGGCACTGCCAGGATTGAGCTTGATGACCTGGTCGAGGTCGCGGATGGCGCGGTCGTTGTAGCCGCCAGCCTGCAGGGTCTCTCCGCGGTTGAGTAGCGCCGCGGCGAAGCCCGAATTGATCGCAATCGCCTGGTCGAAGTCCTTCAAGGCTTTTTCGGTCTGGCCCTTGCTGCGCCAGGCGAGGCCGCGGCTGTTATAGGCGAAGTCGGAATGCGGATCGGCTTTGATGGCCCGATCGAAGTCGGCGATGGCGCGATCGAACTCGCCGCGCTCCTGATACAGCGTGCCGCGGTTGCTGAGGGCCAGCGCAAAGTTCGGATCGAGTTTGATCGCCTGCTCCAGGTCAGCGAGCGCCTTGGCCTGGTCGCCCTTGCGCAGCCAGAGCTCGGCCCGGCTATTGAAAACGCCGGCATAATTTGGGTTGAACTTGATCGCCTGCTCGTAGTCCTGAAGCGCGCGATCGATCTTGCCGCGCAGTGCGAAGGTATTGCCGCGCTCGGTGAAGGCGGCTCCGTATTTCGGATCGAGCTTGATCGCCAGGTCGTAATTGGTGATGGCGCGGTCGTAATCACCCTTGCCCTGGTAAGCATTGCCGCGATCGACGTAGGCGGCGGTGAATTTCGGGTCGAGCCGGATCGCCTGGTCGAAGTCGGCGACGGCGCGGTCGTAGTCGCGGCGCTCGCGATAGGCCAGGCCGCGGGCATGGGCGGCAATCGGATCGCGCGGGTCAAGCCGCACCGCCTGCGACAGGTCGGCGATGGCGCGGTCATAGTCGCGGCGTGCATAATTGGCGATGCCGCGGTTGTAGTACGCGACGCCGAAATTCGGGTTGAGCTTAATCGCCTGATCGTAGTCCTGCAGCGCGTGGGTGTCGTCGCCGAGGCTCTGATAGGCGAAAGCGCGGCCGTTATAGGCGGCGGCATTGTTCGGATCGAGTTTGATCGCCTGGCTGAAGTCGGTCACGGCGGCCTTGAAGTCGCGCTTGTCTTGATAGGCGAGTCCGCGGTTGAAATAGGTGCCGGGATAGTTCGGATTCGCCCTGATCGCCTGATCGAAGTCTGAAATGGCGCGATCGTACTGGCGCTTCTTCTGGAAAGCGTCGCCGCGATTGGCGAGAGCGGGCGCGTAGGCCGGGTCGATGCGCAGCGCCTGGTCGTAATCGGCGATGGCGCGGTCGCCATCGCCCTTGTTGCCGTAGGCGAGACCGCGCTGGTTCAGGGCGGCGGTGTAGTCCGGCTTGATGTTGATCGCCTGGTTAAAATCGCTGATGGCTCGGTCGTATTCGCGCTTCTCGTAGAGCGCCGCGCCATGTTCGTACCATGCCTGGGCGTTGTTCGTATCGAGCTTGATCGACTGCTCGAAATCGGCGACGCCGCGTTCCAGTTCACCGCGCGAGCGATAGGCGAGGCCACGGTTGAAGTAGGCGAGGGCGTTCTTACCGTCGAGCTGGATCGCCTGGCTGAAATCAGCGATCGCTCGCTCGGGATTGCCTTGTGCCCGTAGAGCCAAGCCGCGGTTGTAGTAGGCCTGGGCGTTCTTCGGATCGATCCTGATCGAGCGGTCGAAGTCCGCGATGGCATTGTCGTTGTCGCCGCGTGCGATATTGACGACGCCGCGATTGTAGTAGGACAGCGAGTCCTTGGGGTCGAGCTTGATCGCCTGCGACAGGTCGCTCAGCGCACGGTTATAGTCGCGCTTGGCGAAATACGAGACGCCGCGGTCGTAATAGGCAAGCGCGTATTCGCCATCAAGGCGGATCGCCTGATCGTAATTGCTGATGGCGCGGTCGTAGTCGTGTTTGTCGTAAAAGGCGTTACCGCGATTGTAGAAGGCCAGCACGTAGTTCGGGTTGAGCAGGACGGCCTGGTCATAGTCCTTGATGGCGCGATCGGTCTCGCCGCGGTTCCGGTAGGCGAGGCCGCGGTTGTTGTAGGCAAAGCCGTCGCGCGGATCGAGCAGGATCGCCTGGTCGAAATCCTGGATAGCGCGCTCGACTTGGCCCTTGGCCGAATAGGCGATACCACGGTCGTTCAGCGCCAGGATGAAATCGGGTTTCAGCCGGATCGCCTGATCGAAGTCCTGGATGGCGCGCTCGTAGTCGCGGATGTCGCGATAGGCGAGGCCGCGGCTGTGAAAGGCGACGGCGTCGGTGGCGTTGAGCTTGATGGCCCGGTCGTAATCGGGAATGGCGCGGTCGGGTTCGCCTTTGGCGCGGTAAGCCATGCCGCGGTTGTAATAGGCGATGTTGTCGTTGGCGTTGAGCTTGATCGCACTGTCGAGCGTGGCGATGGCGGCGTCATATTTGCGGCGATCATAATAGAGGTGGCTCAATGCCTTCAGTGCTTCGCCGTTGCGCGCATCGTACTTGATGGCCTGTTCGAAATCCCGCACCGCGCGGTCGCTGTCGCCGCGGTCGCGTAGCGCCAAGGCGCGATTGTAGAATGCGTCGGCGTTCTTTGAATCGAGTGCAATGGCCTCGTCGAAGTCCCGGATCGCGCCTTCGGCGTCGCCGCGGGAGCGCTTTTCCCTGCCGCTGTCCAGGAGCCCGGCGGCCTTCTTCTGTTGCTGGACGTTCTTGGTTTTGGCGAATTTCGCCTTGTTGCGCTGCGCGGTCGCGCGCTGCTTGGCGTTGTGCGATCCGGCAATGATGGCATCGCAGGCAGCGATGCGCTGTTCGGCGGTCGCGTCTCCCGCGCCGTCGCATTGTTTGATCTGATCGCGAGTCACGGCAGCAGCCGGCGTCGCCGCGATCGTGACGGCCACGGCCAGCGCGAGTTGCAGAGCGACGATGCGCACTCCAGAAATCATGGCGGCTTGTCTCAATTCCCCCGGGTGACCGGCCTTCATGACGAGGTCTTCCGCACGGGACGGAAGATCAGGGCAATCATGCAGTGAGCGGGATGGAGATGCGCGTAGAAGCCGCAATTAACATTAATCCGGCCGGTGCGGGTTAACGTTTCCGAAGTTGTCTATTAATGGAATAAATAACGCGCCGCCCGGGGTCGGCGCGGCGCGTTCATGAAGGTACAGTGAAGAGTTACTGCAGTTGTTGCTGTTGTTTTATCGCCGCGGCGCGCGCCGCGTTGGTGATTTCTTTCAGCACGTAATCCGGCGGCATGACGTAGGCGAGGACCTTTTCCTTCGGATAGGCCGACTGTCGCACCATATTGCCGCTATTGCCGGAAATCAGGATAGGGTTTCCCTGGCCGTCGGTGCCGCGGACGACTCCGACATGGCCATTCTGCGGGCCGCCACGACGCAGGATCGCGATGGCGCCGACGCGCGGCCCGTCAAGCTTCCTGCCGAATTCGAGGAACGAGCGCGCCGCGCGCGAGTGGGTACCCTTGGCGCCGGCCTTCTTGATCACGTAATTCATGAAGTCCGCGCACCAGAGCTGCGCCGGCAGGCCGAGCTGCTTGGCGTTAGCGCCACGATAGCGCAGCGCTTCGAGCAGGATCGAAGCGCCGCCCGGCACCTGCGCTGCCTGGTCGGCGGCCTCGGCGCGGCTGCGCGAGATCGTTTCGAGCGGCTCGACATTGGCGAATCGTTCGGCGCGCTTCGTCGTCGCGGCGGACGCTGCCGTTGCCATGGTGACGACCAAGCAGCAAATGAACACTGGTGCGTACGATCGTTTCATGATGTCCCAACCCGTCTTGCCGGGAAATCCCCCGTTATTCATTCCCCACGATGTCACAAGCGACGAGAAACCCGCCTGTGTTTTGTCATTTGTTATCCTTCACAAGGCTGCGGCACGACTGCAAGCGTGGACAGCGGTGGCGCGCTACACGTTTATCGAAATGGTTAATCAGCGCCCGGTATATGCGTCGTTTCGGGACGGCAGGGCGCGCGCCTGAGACAATTAGCCCGTTTGTTTATAAATTAGCGGATGTTGTAGCTGATCGGTATGACGATAGCGATGCGGCTGCCGGCTATGTCATCGGGGGGCGGCGGCAGAGGCGCGGCTCGTTCGATCATCGCCAGGGTCTCGCGATCGAGGATCTGCGAGCCGGAGCTGCCGACCACGCGCGCATTGTGCACGCCGCCCTGGCGATCGATGCTGAAGGCGAGCTTGACGACACCGCGGTCGCCGCGCGACTGCGCTTCCGCCGGATAACGCTTGTTGCGCTCGATCTGCGCGAATAGCCGCGATTTCCAATTCGGCAGCGCATTGGAGTCGCGGTTGGCGCCGGCGGCCGGAGCTGCGGCGCGCTCGGCGCGCTGGTCGGCCGAACTCGGAGCGGAAGCAAGTACGGCACGCCGCGGCTGAGGCTTCTTCTTGGCCTCCTTCTTCTTCGGGTCCGGCTTGTCTTCCGTCTTCTCGACAGGTCGCGGCGGCGGCAGCATCGCGAGTTCGGCCTGAGGCTCGGGCTTCGTCTCGACCGGTTTTTCGGGCGCGGGCTCGGCCTTGGCTTCTTCGATCCGTTTTTCCGGTTCGGGAATGGGCTCGGCCTTCTCGACAACCTCTTCCGGCTTGTCCGGCGCCTTGTCGACGCCGGTCTGCATCGGGCGGGCAACTGGATCCGGCGGCATGTCGGTCGGCGTCGTCTGCGGCGCGACCGCAACCGCAGCGAGGTCGAGCATGATCACCGGCGCATTCGCCACCTGATCGGCGTCGTCGCTCCAGCGCGCCAGCAGGGCTGCCGCGCCTCCGGCGTGGATGCCGAGGGCAGCGACGAAGCACAGGCTCCAGCGTGCGAGCGATCCGGGCTTCATCGGGATGGCGCCGCGTCGGCCTCGAGCCCGACCAGCGCGACATGGAGATAGCCGCCGCTGCGCAATTCGTTCATCAGCGTCATCAGCTCGCCATACGGCACGGTCTTGTCGGCACGCAGGAAGACGCGCTGTTGCCGGTCGCCGGCGGTGGCGCCGTCGAGCGCGGTCGTGAGCGATGAGCGCGCCACCGTGTCGTTGTTAAGCGCCAGCGACAGATCGGCTTTCAGCGTCAGGAAGAGCGGCTGATCCGGCCTCGGCGTCTTCTCGGCATTGGCCGACGGTAGATCGACCGAGACGTCGACAGTCGCCAGGGGCGCGGCGATCATGAAGATGATCAGCAACACCAGGATGACGTCGATGAACGGCGTGACGTTGATCTCGTGGATCTCGCCCAAGCCCTCGTCGCCGTGGTCGAGCCGCACCGCCATTGTGGTTTACTCCGCGGCGGCAACGCCGCGGCGCCGCCGGTCAAAAGCGCCGCGCTCGAGCTCGCGGCTGACAAGACGCATGATCGACGCGGTCGCATCGGCGTTGAGCCCGCGATAGCCGGCAATCCAGCGTGAGAAGAAGTTGTACATCACCACCGCCGGGATGGCGGCGACGAGGCCCAGCGCGGTGGCGAGCAGAGCCTCGGCAATGCCCGGCGCGACTACGGCGAGGTTGGTGGTGTGCGCCTTGGAGATGCCGATAAAGGCGTTCATGATGCCCCAGACTGTGCCGAACAGGCCGACGAAAGGCGCGGTCGCGCCGACGGTGGCGAGAATGCTGGTGCCGCGCATCATGGCGCGCCCCGCCGCCGCCTCGGCGCGCTCGAAGCGCGACGCGATGCGTTCCTTGACGCCGTCTGGCGAGACTGCGTGCGGCGCGGCCGTTTCCACCGATAACTGCAGTTCGGTGTCGGCCTCGCGCACCAGCGGCCCGACGCCGCCATTGGCGCCGATTTGGGCCCTGGCCTCGTCCCAAGTCCGGGCTGCGGCGATCGCAGCAATGCCCGCGCGGAGTCTGACGCTAGCACGCGTCAATTCGAGAAGTTTCGCCAGCCAGATGGTCCAGGTGAGCACAGATGCGAAGGCCAGGCCGATCATGACCGCTTTGACGACAATGTCCGCCGCCATGAACATGCCCCAAGGAGACAGATCGCGCGGCAATGTGATTGCCGCGGCGGGTGTCGCAGGCATCACCGGCGAAGTGACGGTAGGCGCGGACGTGGTGATCGCTGGTGCTGGAGTCGCTATGGCCGGGCCGGACGGTGGCGCCGTCTGCGCGGAAGTGGGCAAAGGGTGCATCAGCGCAACACACAACGACGCGGCGCATACGAAGCGACGGACCACGGCTGGCTTGACCGCTGTGAGTTCTCGAATAACCGACATTGTCATTCCACTGGGAGAAACGTGGGGCGACTGCCGATGCCAACGGCGTCATGCTAGCCGACCGATGGTCGCGACCCTATAGCAGCAATGTGATGGCGCAAACCCTTATTCGCGTACTTCGTGTAGATTTTAGCCATTCAAATCAGTGCTTTAGAAGAATTTCAAAGAACGAAGACGGGAGCTTCTGCCATGCCGAATGCGGCGGCTGGTCTGTCTTGCCCACTAATTGCGCCGCGAATTGCCGCCGTGCCATTGTCCCGCCGCCGTCCCTGGACGGCGCATCCAACCCAAGGAAACGTCTATGTCCTATTCGATGTCGCAAGCCCTGCTGCCGATCGTCACGATTGAGCTCGAGGCGCTCGCTGGGGTTATCGACAAGGCCGCGGCCCATGCCGCGGCCAAGAAGTGCGATCAATCCGTGCTGCTAGGCTGGCGTCTGGCGCCCGACATGTTCGCCTTCGTCCGCCAAGTCCAGGTGACCTGCGACCAGGCGAAGAACGGCCCGTCACGTCTCGCCGGCATCGATCCGCCGAAGTTCGAGGACAACGAAACCACGATCGAGCAGCTCAAGGCGCGCGTCGCCAAAACGCTGGCGCACGTCAAGACGCTCGACCCGGCCGCCATCGATGCCTCGAGCGAGCGCGACATCGTGTTTCCGCTGGGTCCGAAGAAAGGCAAGATGAAGGGCGTTGATTATCTCAACCACTTCGTGCTGCCGAACTTCTTTTTCCATCTTACCGCCTGTTACGCCATCGCGCGCAACTTCGGCGCCGACGTCGGCAAGCAGGATTTCCTCGGCAAGATCCCGCTGACTTTGGTTGAGTAACCACGGCGGGCCGGGGGGGCTGGTTCCCCTTTCAAACAAAAACCACCCCGGAGGCTTTCGCGTCCGGGGTGGCTTTGTCCGTTTGTCCGTAAACGAGAGGCTTATTCGCGGTACGAAACCCGCTGGCCTTCGTAGCCGCCGCCCGAGTAGCGTGCGCCGCCATCCGGACCGCAGTTACAGTTGACGCCGCGAACTTCGCGCCGTTCGTTGATCACTCGGGTACCGCCCTGAACGTAACGGTTGACCGTTTCGTTGCGGTTCACGACTTCGGTCCTGTTGGTGGTGTTGACCTTGTGCAAGGTGATGTTGCGCACCACCGTGTTCTGACGGTGCACCACCACTTCGCGATTGATCACCGGCTGGACGTGAACGACCAGTCGGTTTTCCTGGATCAGACGCGTCCGCTTCACCTCGCGGGTGTGGTCGACGTAACGCACGCGGGTGTTGACCCGGGGCGTCGCGGCGCGGAGCACCCGCTTGGTATTGTATTCGGAGTCCGGCCTGCGGCAGTTACAGACCGAGTCATAGTAGGTGCCGCCGGCGGCAGCCGCGGGTGTCGGGACGACATTCGCCAATCCGATCACCAACAGCGCACCGCCGATGAGTGAGGTGAGGTGTTTCATTTTGATACGCCCGTTAACCATATAAGTGATGCCGTCACCTGCGTTTTTTGCCTTGTTAACCATCTTTGTAAAGCAGTTTTTTACGCGGCCGGTCGCCGCGCATCATTTGTCGCAAGCCGTAGTGCGTGACTGTTTATTCTCGGCCCGTACAAACACCATTAGTAGCGGTGCCGCGACAACACCGGCGGCGACCGTTTGCATCGCGCGCCGATCGGAAGATGATGTTCGGAGCCAAACAGCGATCTCAGGCCGCTCAATCAGCCTTTGAGCTTGTCAATCGCGTTCAGCATTTGTGCCCGGTCCTGATCGAGCGTCACCCGGACGCTATCATCCTTGCCGAGGTGGCCCATCTCGCGCTGGTGCGCGACCGTGCCTTCAACCATCAGCGGCTTGAACCCGAGCTCGCGTAGGGTGGCGGCCGACTCTTCCATCTCCGCAGCGCGGCGCTCGCCGTGAACCGCCATGCGCTCGATGTTGTAGGTTGCCGTCTCGACCCAGTCGATGCCGGGATAGTTATTCTTCAGCGACACGGTAACTTCCTCGAGCAGGCCGGCGCGTTGCGCAGCGAGGAAGCACTCGTATGTCAGGGCCTCCATGCCCTTGATCATGACGCTGCGGATCATTTTGATCGCCGCCGCCTTGCCGGTCTCAGGGCTGGCGACTTTGAATTTCATCTCCAGTTCGTCGAGCAGTGGCGCAATCGCGTCGGCGTACGGCCCGGCGACCAAGAGCGGCGTCTGGTGGCGCTTGGGATGGATCGGGGCGATCACCGCGATATCGACATATCGCGCCTTGCCGGCGAGAAGTTTTTCGGTCGCCAGCTTGCGGCCGGGCGAGACTGAGTTGATGTCGAGGTAATACGGATTGCCGGCAAGATGCGGTTCGACCGATCGAGCGGCTTCAAGGCTCGAGGCAGCGGTCACCGCGGAGATAATGATATCGCTGTTGACGACCGCATCGGCTGCGGAATTGGCGAGCCGAACGCCGGCCTCCGTACCAGCAGCTTTCAGCTTCTCGCCTTCCGGCTTCGGAAACAGGATATCCCAGGCCGCGATGTCGGCAACGCCCTCTTCGCGCAAGCCGGACGCGATCGCCTGGCCGGCCTCGCCGAAGCCGATGAAGGATATGCGCGGGGTGTTGCGGCGGGTCATGCGACGGTTCTCCTTGCAGGCGAGGCTTTATAACATGTCGAGGGGCGTGGCGCGTTTCGGCGGCGGGAACCGCGCGTCGAGCGTCTTCAGGTCTTCGGCGCTCAGTTTCAAGTCGAGCGCAGCGATATTGTCATCGAGATGGCTGAGGCGCGTCGCCTTGGGAATGGTGACAACGCCGTCCTGTCGCATCAGCCAAGCCAGCGCGATCCGCGCCGGCGTTGCGCCATGGCGCCTCGCGACATCTTTCAGCGCCCCGTCGTCGAGCATGCGCGCTTGTTCGAGCGGCGAATAGGCCATGATCGGAATGCCGCGCTTGGCGCAGAACGGCATCAGATCGAACTCGATGCCGCGCCGCGTCAGGTTGTACAGAACCTGATTGGCCGCGCATTCCTGTGCGGTATCGAGCGCGGCGAGTTCGCGCATGTCGTCGATGTCGAAGTTGCTGACCCCCCAATCGAGGATTTTGCCGGCAGCCTTGAGCTCGGTGAAGGCAGCAACGGTTTCGCTCAGCGTCGGCCCGCCCCGCCAGTGCAGCAGATAGAGATCGAGCCGGTCGGTCTTGAGCCGTTTCAGGCTGCGCTCGCAGGCGGCGATGGTGCCACTTTTCGACGAGTTGCTTGGCAGCACCTTGCTGACGATGAAAAGGCCGTCGCGCCGGGAACCCACGGCGTCGGCGACTATGCTCTCGGCTTCGCCGTCACCATACATCTCGGCGGTGTCGATCAGCGTGATGCCGCGGTCGATGGCGGCGCGGACGGCTTTGACTTCATCGGCGCGGGCGCGCGTGCTTTCCCCCATGCGCCAGGTGCCGACGCCGAATTTCGGCATGGCGCGGCCGGAGGGTAGGGGAACTGTCGGTATATTCTTCATGCCGACGTTATACGCAATTTGAAGGCTGCGTATAACGTCGGAGAATGCACGGCAGCACGCCTACTTATGCGCAACCGCGGGCATGCCGTTGGTGTGGAACGACTCGATGGTCTTGAGGCCCCAGGCTTGACCCTTCTTGCGCTCTTCCTCGGTCCAGGTGATTGGCTTCCAATCTGGCGCCAGCACCAGCCGCGCGCCGGCATTTGCCACCTCGACACGGTTGCCGCCGGGCTCGTAGACGTAGAGGAAGAACGTCTGCTGCACCGCGTGTTTGTGCGGGCCGGTTTCGATGTGAACCCCGTTTTCCAGAAACACGTCCGCCGCGAGCAGGATCTCCTCGCGCGAGTTCAGCGCGTAAGTAATGTGATGGAAGCGGCCGGGCACGCCGGTGTGGTCGCGCGTATAGGCGAAATCATATGACTTGTTGGTCGCGGTCAGCCAAATGCCGGCTTCGCTGCCGTCGTTGAGTACGATGCGCTCGGTGAGCCGGAAGCCCAGATATTTCTCGAAGAACTGCCGGCATTCGGAAATGTTGACCGCGAGGCCGTTCCAGTGGTCGATGCGGCGCGGGTTGATGCCGCGGCCCGGGAAACGCTGCGCCTGGTTCTTCAGCGCCGGCTTGAGTTCCGGCGGCGCCTCGTACCATTCGGTATCGTAATAGAGTTCGATGACATGGCCGTCGGGATCCTTGCAGATGAAGGTCTTGCCGTGGCCGATGTCCCCGTCGCTCCAGCCGATTTCGAATGGCGTGCCTTTCAGCGCCGCCGCGCGCCGTTCCAGCGCCTGCGGTGAACGCGTGCGGTAGGCGACGTGCTTCATGCCGTTGGTGTTGGACGCGGTGAGCTTGAGCGAATAGCGCTCATAGTCGTCATAGGCGCGCAGATAAACGCTGTCGCCCTTTTCGGCGGCGACGGTCAACCCGAATACCTCGGTGAAGAAACGCACACTCGCATCGAACTTCGGCGTCAGCAGTTCAAGATGACCGAGATGGGCGATGTCCATGTTCGGTTCGGGCGGATAATTCTTTTCGGTCATCGAAGCCTCGCTTTTTGTCGGCGCGTTTTAGCGGCGTTCGAACGCCAGTACCAGATTGTTGGCCGGCATCGCGACTGTTTTGACAAGAGCCAAACCATTCTGCGCCGCAACATCGGCCACGGTTTCGAGGTCCCGGATGCCCCAGTCGGGATTGCGCCCCCGCAGAGAGGTATCAAATGCCTCGTTGCTTGGTGCCGTGTGGGCGCCGCCCCGTTTGTAAGGGCCATACGTCAGAAGGAGGCCCCCGGCTTTCAGGTGGCGGCCGGCGCCGCGCATCAGATTCTGGGCCACTGTCCACGGCGCGATATGGATGACATTGAAGCAGAGAACGGCGGCCAATGCCTGATCGGTATCCCGTTGTCCGAGCCATTCCCAGTCCGGCCGCATCAGGTCGATGCTTTGCGGGGCGCGCAGGTTGCCGAGCGCCGCGTCACGCCGGTACGCCTCGATCGAGATGCGATGCGACTCCACGATGTCGCTCGGCCAGAAGACCAGATGCGGCGCGCGCGCCGCGTAGGTGACGATGTGCTGGCCGGTGCCGCTGCCGATTTCGAGCACGGAACCGGTCTGGCCGGCGAGAAATTCCGCGATCGCGTCCCAGATCGGTTCGGCATTGCGATGGAAGGCCGGCGCGTCGAGCCGTCCGTCGACCGCAGCCGGCGGCGATCCGTTCTTGCCGAATTCGAACCGTGCTTCGGTCATCCTTGACGTCCTTCTCGGAACCGCGGGGCAACTCGGGTCTTAGAGGCATATGGCCACGAAACCCGAGATCGTCAAAAGCGCGGAGAAGCTCAAGGACAGCGCCGCCGATATGAAGGGCAGCACGGCGCGGATGGAGCGCAAGACCGCGCGCATGGAGGACAGTGCTGATCGGCGGGCCCAGCTTGCCGCCAACCGCACCGTTTTCGCTGCCGAGCGCACGTATGCCGCTTGGGTCCGCACCGGCCTGGTGTCCCTGGCGAGTGGCGTAGGCGCCAAGGCACTCCTCGAATCGGCGCTGCCGCACTGGATTATCGTGCTGACTGGCACGGTTCTGGTGATTTTCGCCGCGTTCTGTTTTGCCGCCGCGGTGTGGCGCAACCTTCAGCCGGGCCCGCCGCCCCCTGAGCCTGACGCCAAACGCATCAATTCCTGGATCCTCATCGTCGTGAATGGCTTCCTCGTCCTGGTGTCGCTCGCGGCCCTCACCGGGATCTGGTTCGGTCACGCCATTGGATGAGGTGAAGTGACTTTCGCCGTATTGTCTCGGTCATCGACCCGGGCGAAACTAGTCCCGTCCACGACGACGGAGACTGTGCATGAGCGAACCACCTATCTCCCGTGGCTTCCAGGGACGCGGCAATGCCGCGCGCAGTGCGCGCGTGCCGCCCGGTCAGCATCTGGTCGAGGACTTTCCGGTGCTTTCCGCCGGGCCGACGCCGCCGGTCGACCTGGCGAACTGGCAGTTGTCGCTCGACGATGGCGAAACGCCGCTCGCGCAATGGTCCTGGGCGCAGTTCATGGCGCTGCCGCAGACTGATCTCACCGTCGACATCCACTGCGTCACCACCTGGTCGAAGCTCGACACCAGATGGCGCGGCGTTTCGATCGATACGCTGCTGGAGGCCGCCGGCCTTTCCGAGCCCCCGCAGCCTTATGTGCTGGCGCATTGCGACGGTGGCTATACCACGAACGTTCCCGCCGAAGATCTGCTCGACGGCAAGGCGATGATCGCTTGGGAATATGACGGCGATGCACTGCATCCCGAGCATGGCGGCCCGGCACGGCTGCTGGTGCCGCATCTCTATTTCTGGAAGAGCGCGAAGTGGGTGCAGAAGCTGCAATTCGTCGATCCGGAAATCCCGGGTTTCTGGGAAGAGAACGGCTATCATATCTACGGAGATCCCTGGCGCGAGCAACGTTATGACGGTGACTGATACGCGGGGACCGATCGCGCCCGGCCTCGCGCCGAAGAAGCGGTGGCTCACCGCCACTGTGCGCGAGGTGACTATCGAGACGCCGCGCGTGCGCAGCCTCGTCCTCGACGTGCCGGGTTGGCCCGGCCATCGCGCCGGCCAGCATGTCGATGTGCGGTTGACCGCGCCCGACGGCTATCAGGCGCAACGCAGCTATTCGATCGCCTCGGCGCCGGCGGCCAATACGATCACGCTTACCGTCGAGATGCTGCCGGACGGCGAAGTGTCGTCCTATCTCGCCGGCGAGGTGCAGGTCGGCGACAAGTTCGAACTGCGCGGACCGATCGGCGGCTATTTCGTCTGGACGCCCGAGCTCGAAGGCCCGGTCTTTCTCGTTGCCGGTGGCTCCGGCATCGTGCCGCTGATGGCGATCCTCCGCGAGCGCGCGGCCAAAGGCGCGCTCTTGGGTGCGATGCAGCCGGCGCGGCTCATCTATTCCTCACGCACCTATGAAGACATTATTTATCGTGCCGAACTGGAGCAACTGGCCGGGCCGGGCACGGGCCTCGCCGTGGTCCATACCTTGACGCGGGGCACGCCCGCTGGCTGGACCGGGCTGGCCCGCCGCATCGACGCGATGATGCTGGCCGAAGCTGGTATCCCGCCCGATCAGATGCCGCGCATTTTTATTTGCGGCCCGACGCCGCTGGTCGAGACCGTTGCCTTCACGCTGCGCGAGCTCGGTCACAGCCTGAAGCTCATCAAGACCGAGCGATTTGGTCCGACCGGTAAATGATCATTGACCACGCCGTTGTCTAAACCAATGGTAACCACGTAAGATGGCGTGAGCGCACCTCGGGGGGCTTCATGATCATCGGTCTGTCCGTTCCGGCATTCACAATCATTCACGTCGTCATCACGTTGATTGCCATCGTCAGCGGTTTCGTCGTCGTCTTCGGCATGGTCGGCTCGCATCGGCTGCCGAGGACCACGGCGCTGTTCTGGACCATGACGGTGCTGACCACCGTCACTGGCTTCATGTTCTTTCTGTCGCCGACGCAGACGAAGGCGCTGACGCCGGCCGCCGCCACAGGAATCGTGGCGACCGTCATCTTCGTCATCGGGCTGTTCGCGCTTTATGTAAGGCACCTGTATGGCGCCTGGCGTTGGCTCTACACCTCGACCGCGACGATGTCGTTGTACCTTAACGTCTTCGTGCTGATCACACAGAGCTTCGGCAAGCTCACCATTCTCAACCCGGCGGTGACCCTGAAGTCGATGGTCGGTCCACCTTTCGGTCAGCCGGCGGATTTCCACTTTGCCATCGCCCAGGGCGTGACGTTGATGATCTTCGTCATGCTCGGCATTGTCGCCGCGTTGAAATTCCGTCGCGGACCGGGGCTGGCGGCCTGAGACCTCCCGGCATTACTGCGGCGGATCCGGCTCGAGTGCGCCGCCTAGCAATGGCGGTTCGCCCTGATCGAATTGCATTTCGAACAGCAGGTCCTTGTTTGGGCAGAAGCCGGGTGCGAAGGCGAAGGACATCGGCGCCTGGTCGAGCCAGGCCCGGCATTGCTCCTTCGATTTGCAGTTACGGCATTGATTGAGCGCAGTCAGAAAGGTCAGTTCTGACTGGGCGATAGACCGGCGCGACGGATCGACGCCAAGGCGCTGCATCAACTCGAACAGATAGGGCGCGTGCGTGCTTTTGCCGGTCATGACGTGGGAATTTTAGCGATGCGGCGCGGGCCCGGTCCATGATCTGGATCAAGGATGCAGAAGGCCAAAAAAAGAAGCCGCCGGAAACGGCGGCTTCGACCTCTTTGAGGAGGCGTGACGCTTACTTCAGCTGCGTCGAGATGCTGTCGAAGCCAGTGTTGAGCTTCGTGCCGATCGTGTTCACGGTAACAATGATCACCACCGAGATGCCGGCAGCAATCAGACCGTATTCGATCGCGGTCGCGCCGGACTGATCGGCGAGGAAGGCTTTAACAAGACGCATGGCGAACTCCTGTTGAAACTGTGGCGAGATTGTTATTACGGGAACCCAGAGTTCCCGCCCAGCCACTGGAAATGGTTACAGCGAATTAGCCATAAGGCCGCCATCACTTGCCCGCGCCGATTTGAATCGGCTTCGCGACAAACACAGCGACAATTCGAATCTGATCTGAGGAGGGCGTAATTCGTCTTGCGAGCCTGCCCGACGGCCCTGGCGATAGCGGACCATGCGTGGCACTCGGACAGCAGGTAACCATGGCGCTTAAAGTATCAGCACTGAGTAAAAAATAGCCGCCGGTTGATGATCGAAAACTAGGCAATTGCTTATAAAGTGATTTTAATCGCTCAAAATCAATAGGTTAAGCCGATTGTGACGGCTTGGCACAGAGCTTGCGATCTTATTGCGGCGCGAAGAATGCAAGTCAGGACGCGCGTCAAACGCAGGGGATCTCAACGAATGTACACAGTCGTTCATACGGCCGCCAAGCGGCCGACCGCCCGCAGGTGGCTCGCCGCCGCCGCGGGTCTTGCCATCGCGGCCACGGGAGCGATCTCGTCCGCCAAGGCTCAGGACACGATCAAGGTCGGTATCCTTCACTCGCTCTCGGGCACCATGGCCATCTCCGAGACCACGTTGAAGGACACGATGCTGTTCCTCATCGACGAGCAGAACAAGAAGGGCGGTCTGCTCGGCAAGAAACTCGAAGCCGTGGTCGTTGATCCGGCCTCGAACTGGCCGCTGTTCGCCGAAAAGGCCCGCGAACTGATCGCCAAGGACAAGGTCGCTGCCGTGTTCGGCTGCTGGACCTCGGTGTCGCGCAAGTCCGTGCTGCCGGTGTTCAAGGAACTGAACAACATCCTCTTCTACCCGGTGCAGTACGAAGGCGAAGAGTCCGAGCGCAACGTCTTCTACACCGGCGCCGCGCCGAACCAGCAGGCCATCCCAGCCGTCGACTATCTGATGTCGAAGGACGGCGGCGAAGTGAAGCGCTGGGTGTTGGCGGGCACCGACTACGTCTATCCGCGCACCACCAACAAGATCCTTGAGGCCTATCTGAAGTCGAAGGGCGTCAAGGAAGAAGACATCATGGTCAATTACACGCCGTTCGGTCACTCGGACTGGCAGACCATCGTGGCCGACATCAAGAAGTTCGGCTCGGCCGGCAAGAAGACTGCGGTGGTGTCGACCATCAACGGCGACGCCAACGTGCCGTTCTACAAGGAGCTCGGCAACCAGGGCATCAAGGCGACCGACATTCCCGTCGTGGCCTTCTCGGTCGGCGAAGAAGAACTCGCTGGTCTCGACACGAAGCCGCTGGTCGGCCATCTCGCCGCCTGGAACTACTTCGAGTCGATCAAGACTCCGGAGAACGCCAAGTTCATCAAGGACTGGCAGGCCTACACCAAGAACCCGAAGCGCACGACCAACGACCCGATGGAAGCCCACGTGATCGGCTTCAACATGTGGGTCAAGGCCGTCGAGAAGGTCGGCTCGACCGATCCGGACAAGGTGATCGACGCCCTCCCGGGCATCACCGCGCCGAACCTGACCGGTGGCACCTCGACCATGCTGCCAAACCATCACATCACCAAGCCGGTCTTCGTCGGCGAAATCAAAGGCGACGGCCAGTTTGACGTCGTCTGGAAGTCGAAGGGTCTGGTCCCGGGCGATGCCTGGTCGGACTACCTGCCTGGCTCGAAGGACCTCGAGTCCGACTGGGTCAAGCTGAAGTGCGGCAACTACAACACCGTCACCAAGAAGTGCGGCGGCTCGGCTTCGTGAGCCTGCGCCTCTAGCAACCGACAATCCGGGAGGCGGCCGTCAACCGCCGCCTCCCGGCACTGCCGAACAACAAGAAACGTCGCTTTCCTGCCGGGGATCGTGAATCAAATGCGCGGTTTGTTCGAACGTTTCGCTGTCGTGCTCGTGGTGTTCGGTGTGTTCGCCGCGCTGGTGACGACGGCCAGGGCGGGCGCCTACGAAGATGCGCTGCCGAAATTCACGCTGGATAGCTTCAGCGACACCGCCGACGCCATCGACGCCATCGCCGCGTCGGGCAGTCCGCTGGCGCCGCCGCTGCTGCAGGCGCTGAAGGACCAGCGCCTTCTGTTCAGCGCCAGCGCCAAGCAGGTGCTGATCAAGGCCGCCGACGGCAAACTGACCGACGCCGCGACCGGCCAGCCTTTCACCGCCGCGCCGCCGTCAGATCTCGACAACGTCCGTCTCAACAACCGTCTGCGCAATCTCACCGACGCCGCGCTCGGCGCGCTGACCTTAATGGCGCCCGATCCGGGAAAGCGCTACGGCGCCGCGCAGTCGGTGTTCAAGTCGCGCGATGCCACCGCGGCGGCAGCGCTCGACAAGGCGATCGCCGTCGAGAAGGACGCGGGCGTCAAGAAAACGATGCTCGAGGCGAAGGCTGCACTGACGCTTACCGACGCCGGGGCGGCCGCCGCCGACAAGGTTGCCGCCATCGCCATCATCCGCGACCGCGGCGACCAGGATTCGCTGGCGCTGTTGCAGAGTGTGCCGGCCGATGCGCCCAAAGAGGTGCTCGCGGCGGCAACCGATGCCAAGGCCAAGATCGAGCGCAACCTGGCGCTTTGGAATACCGTGCAGAACTTCTGGTACGGCCTGTCGCTCGGCTCGGTGCTGCTGCTCGCCGCCATTGGCCTTGCCATTACCTTCGGCGTCATGGGCGTCATCAACATGGCCCACGGCGAGATGGTGATGCTGGGCGCCTACGTCACCTACGTGGTGCAGGACGTCATCCGCGCCAGCTATCCGGGCCTGTTCGATTATTCGCTGGCCATCGCGCTGCCCCTCGCATTCCTGTTCTCGGCCATCGTCGGCATCATTATCGAGCGCTCGGTAATCCGCTTCCTCTACGGCCGGCCGCTGGAAACACTGCTCGCGACCTGGGGCATCTCGCTGGTGCTGCAGCAGGCGGTGCGCGCGGCCTTCGGCCCGACCAACAAGGAAGTGGGCAACCCGTCGTGGATGTCGGGGGCCTTCGATCTTGGCGGCATCCTGATCACCTATAACCGGCTCTGGATCATCGTCTTCACCGCCATCGTCTTCGTGGCGCTGCTCGCCATGCTGCGCTTCACCCGTCTGGGTCTCGAAATGCGTGCCGTGACGCAGAACCGGTCGATGGCCGCCGCTGTGGGCATCCGTACTGCAAGGATCGACGCGCTGACCTTCGGCCTCGGCTCCGGCATTGCCGGCATTGCCGGGGTGGCGCTTTCGCAGATCGACAACGTGTCGCCGAATCTCGGGCAGGGGTACATCATCGACTCGTTCATGGTTGTGGTGTTCGGTGGCGTCGGCAATCTGTGGGGCACACTCGTCGGTGCGCTGACGCTCGGCATCGCCAACAAATTCCTCGAGCCCTTTGCCGGCGCCGTGCTCGGCAAGATCGCCATCCTCGTCTTCATCATCCTGTTCATCCAGAAGCGGCCACGTGGCATGTTCGCGCTCAAGGGGCGGGCGATCGAAGCATGATGAAATCTCACGCCCTCATTCGCATGCTCGATCGCGGCGCGACTTTGTTTCTCGTGCTGCTCGGCGCTTTCGCCATCGCCATTCCCGCCCTCAATCTCCTGGTGCCGGCGGGCTCGGCACTCCATGTTTCGACCTATCTTGTGGCGCTGCTCGGCAAATATGTCTGCTACGGCCTGCTGGCGCTGTCGATCGACCTGATCTGGGGCTATGTCGGCATCCTGTCGCTCGGCCACGGCGCCTTCTTCGCGCTCGGCGGTTACGCCATGGGGATGTACCTGATGCGCCAGATCGGCACCCGCGGCGTCTATGCCGATCCGATCCTGCCGGACTTCATGGTGTTCCTGAACTGGAAGGAATTGCCGTTCTTCTGGTACGGCTTCAACCACTTCGCCTATGCGGCGCTGATGATCCTCTTGGTGCCGGGCCTGCTGGCTTTTGTCTTCGGATGGTTCGCCTTCCGCTCACGAGTCACCGGCGTCTATCTGTCAATCATCACACAGGCGATGACCTATGCGCTGCTGCTCGGCTTCTTCCGCAACAATTTCGGATTCGGCGGCAATAACGGCCTGACCGATTTCAAGGACATTCTCGGCTTCAACGTGCAGACGGAAGGCACCCGAAACGCGCTACTGGTGATCTCCTGCATCATGTTGGCGGTCTGCTTCCTGATCTGCCGCGCCATCGTCACCTCGAAGTTCGGCAAGGTGCTGGTCGCGATCCGCGACGCCGAGGCGCGCACGCGCTTCATGGGTTATCGCGTGGAGTCCTACAAGCTGTTCGTGTTCACGGTGTCGGCCTGCATGGCCGGTATCGCCGGCGCCCTCTACGTTCCGCAGGTCGGCATCATCAATCCGGGTGAATTCGCGCCCGCCAATTCGATCGAAGCGGTGATCTGGGTGGCGGTCGGTGGCCGCGGCACGCTCACAGGCGCGGTGCTGGGTGCGTTCGTCGTCAATTACGCCAAGACCTACTTCACCTCCGGTGTGCTGGCGCCGTACTGGCTGTTCATGCTCGGCGGGCTGTTCATCGGCACGACCTTGTTCCTGCCGCGCGGCATCGTCGGCACCTGGAACCACTGGCGTAGCGGTCAGAAGGAAAAGAGCGAGGCGGCACGGTCGGCCGACGCCGAGGACGGCATGCTGCCAACGGCTGGATCGCCGTCAACGCAGCCTAGCGCGGCGGAGTAGGGACCATGACCACAGTCGAGTTCAATGCCGAAACCACCTCCGCGCTGCTCTATCTTGACGGCATCAGCGTGTCGTTCGACGGCTTCAAGGCGCTGAATGAATTGTCCTTCGTCGTCGAGCCCGGCGAGATGCGCGCCATCATCGGCCCGAACGGGGCCGGCAAGACGACGATGATGGACGTCATCACCGGCAAGACGCGGCCTGACGCCGGCGACGTGTTCTTCGAGCAGGGCAAATACGATCTGTCGACGCTGGACGAGACCGAGATCGCCACGCTCGGCATCGGCCGCAAGTTTCAGAAGCCGACCGTATTCGAGATGCACACGGTCGAGGATAATCTGCAACTCGCTCTCAGGAACGATCGCAGCGTCAAGGCGACCTTGTTCTGGTCTTCGACGCCGGAGCAGGAGTCGCGCATCGACGAGGTGCTGGAGACGGTGCGGCTCAAGCATTTGCGCAGCCGCGTCGCCGGCTCGCTGTCGCACGGCCAGAAGCAGTGGCTGGAGATCGCCATGCTGCTGGCGCAGGACCCGAAGTTGCTGCTGGTGGATGAGCCGGTCGCCGGCATGACCGATGTCGAGACCATGCAGACCGCCGAACTGCTGCGCGAGATCAACAAGACCAAGACCGTGGTCGTGGTCGAACACGACATGGCCTTCGTCCGCGAGCTCGGCGTCAAGGTTACGTGCCTGCACGAGGGCTCGGTGCTGGCGGAAGGCTCGATCGATCAGGTCTCGACCAATGACCGGGTCGTCGAAGTGTATTTGGGGAGATAGCGCATGATCCGGAAAAGTGGGAACCGGTTTTCCGAATAGATCATGCGCAAAGAAAGATAAGCTATGCTCGAAGTCTCCAAAATCGACCTCTATTACGGCGCGGCGCAGGCCCTGCGCGGCATTTCGCTGAAAGCCGAGCCGGGCAAGGTGACCTGCGTGCTCGGCCGCAACGGCGTCGGCAAATCGAGCCTGTTGCGCGCTTTGGTTGGCCAGCGGCCGGTGAAGAACGGCAGCATCATGTTCGAGGGCAAGGACATCACCAAGCTGCCGACGGTCGAGCGCGCGCGAAGCGGCATCGCCTATGTGCCGCAGGGCCGCGAGATCTTCCCGCTGCTCACCGTGCAGGAGAATCTCGAGACCGGCTTTGCGCCGCTCGCCCGCGCCGACCGCAAGGTGCCGGACGACGTCTTCACTTTGTTTCCGGTGCTCAAGAGCATGCTCGGCCGTCGCGGCGGCGATCTGTCGGGCGGCCAGCAGCAGCAACTGGCCATCGGCCGCGCGCTGACCATGCGGCCGCGATTGCTGTTGCTCGACGAGCCGACCGAAGGCATCCAGCCGTCGATCATCAAGGACATCGGCCGCGCCATTTCCTACCTGCGCTCGCTCGGCGATATGGCGATCATTCTGGTCGAGCAATATCTCGACTTCGCCCAGGAGCTCGGCGACCATCTGGTGGTGATGGACCGCGGGTCTATCGTCTATGAGAGCGACAAGGCGGGCCTCGATGAGGGCGCGCTGCATCGGGCGATGGCGATTTAGTCTCTTCTTCGCCTCCTCCTTGTGGGGAGGTCGCCCGCCGCTCGAAGCTTGTGCGGGCGGATGGGGGTCGAACTGTGATACTCTGCTCACAACTATCACCCCCCTCGCTAACCCGCCCCCACAAGGGGAGCGGGGACAGGTCAGTGTTCGTGACTCAGACCTCACAGTCTCAAACGTTCCTCGCCAACCGCGCGACCGGCCACATCGGCCTGTCTGTCGTGGCGGCGGACGGTGTGACGCGGCGCGCGCAGGTGCATGAGCACGGTTCGTTGCGCGCGCGCTTTCCCAACACGCATGACGGTGCGCTCGAAGTCGTCATCGTCAACACCGGAGGCGGCATGACCGGCGGCGACCGCTTCACCGTCGACATGGCGGTGGGCGAGGGTGGCTCGCTCGTCGCCGGTACCACGGCGGCGGAGAAGATCTATCGCTCAACCGGCCCGGCCGCCGAACTCAATGTCACGCTCAAGGTGGGTGCCGGCGGCAAGCTCGCCTGGCTGCCGCAGGAGACCATCCTGTTCGACCGCGCCAAGCTGTTGCGCCGCATCGACATCGATCTCGCCGGCAACGCCACGCTGATCATGGTCGAAGCCGTGGTGTTCGGCCGCGCTGCCATGGGTGAGGCGATCGCCGACGGCTCTTTCCTCGACCACTGGCGCGTCCGCCGCGACGGCGGTCTCATCTACGCCGACACGGCCAAGCTCGACGGTGACATTGCCGGTCAGCTCGGCCGCCGCGCGGTCGCCGAAGGCGGCATCGCCATGGCGACGGTGCTGCTCACGCCGGGCGGTGCCAGCGAGCTCGAACGTGTCCGCGCCATCGGCGAAAACTTCACCGGCGAAGTCGGCATTTCGGCGTGGAATGGTGTGGCGGTGGCGCGCCTGATCGCCAAGGATGGTGCTACGCTGCGTCACGATATCATCGCGCTGCTCGCCGGCCTCGGCACCGCGGTGCCGCGGCTGTGGTTACAGTGACTTTCTTTTCGAGGATGAAATGAATCTGACGCCCAGGGAAAAAGACAAGATGTTCATCGCGCTCGCCGCCATGGTGGCGCGCAAGCGGCTGGAGCGCGGCGTCAAGCTCAACCATCCGGAAGCGGTGGCGTTGATCTCCGATTTCATCCTGGAAGGCGCGCGCGACGGCCGGACGGTCGCCGAGCTGATGCGCGACGGTGCCCATGTCATCACCCGCGCGCAATGCATGGAGGGCATCGCCGAGATGATCCATGACATCCAGGTCGAGGCGACTTTCCCGGACGGCACCAAGCTCGTCACTGTTCATGATCCGATTCGTTGAAAGGACTAGATCAATGAAGCGTCTTCTCGCTACCGTCGCCATTTTCGCTGCCGGCTCCGCGCCGGCCTTGGCCCATGTTGGCCACGGTGCCACGGGATCCTTCGCCCCCGGCATTGCGCATCCGCTGTCCGGCCTCGATCATATGACTGTGATGGTCGCGGTCGGCCTGTGGGCGGCGCTGAAAGACGGCCGCGCGCTGTGGCTGTGGCCGGCGACTTTCGTCGCGGTCATGCTGATCGGCGGCGCATTGGGTATGGCCCATGTCGCACTGCCTTTCGTCGAGCCGGCCATTCTCGCCTCGGTGGTGGCGCTCGGCATCCTGGTGGCGCTGGCCGTCGATCTGCCCGTCTGGGCCGGCGCGGCGATCATCGGCGCCTTCGCCCTGTTTCACGGTCACGCCCATGGTTCGGAAGTGGCGGAGAATATCGCTGGTTTCGAATACATGGCGGGCTTCGCCCTCGCCACTGCGAGCTTGCACGCGCTCGGCATCGGCTTCGCCAATTTCGCCACGCGCCATTCGCTGCGGCCGCTAGTTCGCGTCGCCGGCGCCGTCTGTGTCGTCGTCGGTGCAGGCCTCTACGGCGGGGTGATCTGATGATCCCCGGCGAGATGTTCATCCAGGACGGCGAGATCGAGCTCAACGCCAAGCGCAGGACCGTGACGCTGACCGTCGCCAACTCCGGGGACCGGCCTATCCAGGTCGGTTCGCATTACCATTTCCTCGAAACCAACCCTGCTCTGAAATTCGATCGCAAGAAGGCCCGCGGCATGCGGCTCGATATTGCCGCCGGCACAGCGGTGCGCTTCGAGCCGGGGCAGACGCGTGACGTGACGCTGGTCGCGCTCGCCGGCAAGAAGACGATCTACGGCTTCCGCGGCGACGTGATGGGGAAACTTTAGGCGCTCCCGAATGTTTTCCATCCTATCAACCCAGCGGGGAGGCCCTGATGAAGCAGACCTACATGGGCGGCTGCCAGTGCGGCAACGTCCGCTACGAAGTGGCGCTCGATCTCGATCAGCCGGTGATCGCGTGCAACTGTTCGCGCTGCGGCCGGCTCGGCTCGCTGTTGTCCTTCGCGCCAGCCAACGAGTTCAAGCTGATCTCCGGCGAGGGGCAGATGACGGAGTACCTGTTCAACAAGCACGCCATCCATCACCTGTTCTGCGCGACCTGCGGTATTCAGTCGTTCGCCCGGGGCGTCAATCCGAAGACCGGCGCGGAAATGGCCGCGGTGAACGCGCGCTGCCTGGACGGCGTCGATTTGGATGCGTTGAAGGTTCACAAGGTGGACGGGCGCAGCGCCTGATCGTGGCTCCGCGATCGGCAGTTCCAAAAGCCATAACGGGCGGACCGTCGTCCGCCCGTCTCAAGCTCTCGGATCCGTTTCCGGGCTGCACGCGTGAGCGCGCCAACCGGTACCCAGTTACTGAGAGCCAGGACCGGCAAGCTGGGACCGCATCATTGCCGACAACGCGTACGTTGCAAGCAGCGCTTACGTTCCACGCCCGCTCCGGCCATGGCGATCAATCCTGTTCGGCGAAGCCAAAGACGATTGATCCGGGGCCAAGCCTATTCCTCGCCGCCTGCATGGCAAGAGCCTGAAATCGCCGGTTGATAACTCTGGGGATTATTAAACAGCCGTGATGTTTGTTTGTTTCGCAACGCCGTCATTCGCTCGGAGCTGATCGATGTCCGTCAAGATGAAACGCAAGGCCTATGCCGACATGTTCGGCCCGACCGTCGGCGACAAGGTGCGGCTTGCCGACACCGATCTCATTATCGAGGTCGAGAAGGATTTCACCGTCTACGGCGACGAGGTCAAGTTCGGCGGCGGCAAGGTGATCCGCGACGGCATGGGCCAGTCGCAGATGACGAATAAACAGGGCGCGATGGATACGGTGATCACCAACTCGCTGATCCTCGACCACTGGGGCATCGTCAAGGGCGATATCGGCATCAAGGAAGGCCGCATCGTTGCGATCGGCAAGGCGGGCAATCCCGACATCCAGCCCGGCGTCACTATTGTCATTGGCCCGGGCACCGACATCATCGCGGGCGAAGGCAAGATCATCACCGCAGGCGGCTTCGACTCGCACATCCACTTCATCTGCCCGCAGCAGATCGACGACGCGCTCTATTCCGGCGTTACCACTTTGCTCGGCGGCGGCACCGGGCCCTCGCACGGTACTTACGCCACGACCTGCACGCCTGGGCCGTGGCACATCGGCCGCATGCTGCAATCCTTCGACGCCTTCCCGGTCAATCTCGGCATCGCCTGTAAAGGCAACGCCTCGCGCCCGGCGGCGCTGGAAGAGATGATCAAAGCCGGCGCCTGCGCCATGAAGCTGCACGAGGACTGGGGTACGACGCCGGCGGCGATCGACAATTGTCTCAGCGTCGCGGAGAAATACGACGTCCAGGTGATGCTGCATTCCGACACGCTCAATGAATCCGGCTTTGTCGAGGACACCATCAAGGCCTTCAAGGGCCGCACCATTCACGCTTTCCACACCGAAGGTGCCGGCGGCGGCCACGCGCCGGACATCATCAAGGTCGCGGGGCTGAAGAACGTGCTGCCGTCCTCGACCAACCCGACGCGGCCGTTCACGCGCAATACCATCGACGAACATCTCGATATGCTGATGGTGTGCCACCATCTCGATCCCTCGATCGCCGAGGATCTGGCGTTTGCCGAAAGCCGCATCCGCAAGGAGACCATCGCGGCCGAGGACATCCTGCATGACATCGGCGCCCTGTCGATGATGTCGTCGGACAGTCAGGCCATGGGCCGCATCGGCGAGGTCATCATCCGCACCTGGCAGACCGCGGACAAGATGAAGAAGCAGCGCGGCGCGTTGCCCGGCGAGAAGGGCGACAACGACAATCTGCGCGCCCGCCGCTACATCGCCAAATACACCATCAACCCGGCCATCGCGCACGGCATGAGCAAGGACATCGGTTCGGTCGAGAAGGGCAAGCTCGCCGATCTCGTCGTCTGGTCGCCGGCCTTCTTCGGCGTCAAGCCGGATATCGTGATCAAGGGCGGCACCATCGTGGCCGCGGCGATGGGCGATCCGAACGCTTCCATTCCGACGCCGCAGCCGGTGCACTACCGGCCGATGTTCGGCGCCTATGGCAAGTCGCTTACGGCTTCCTCCGTGGTGTTCGTATCGAAGGCTGCGGCGCGCTCGTCCCTGCGCAAGCAGCTCGGCTGTGAGAAAGAGTTCGTCGCCATCGACAACACGCGTAAGATCAACAAGAAGAGCATGGTGCTCAACGACGCGACTCCGAACATCGAGGTCGACCCGGAAACCTACGAGGTGCGGGCGGACGGCGAACTGTTGACCTGCCCGCCGGCCGAGAAGCTGCCGATGGCGCAGAGGTATTTTCTTTTCTAGTTGGCCCTTGTTCGGCCTCATGGTGAGGAGCGGCCGCAGGCCGTGTTTCGAACCATGGGCCGCGCCATCCTTCTAGAGGCAGCGCTGCGCGCTGCTCCTCAGGAGGAGGACAGAGCAGGACAAGCACGCCCATGACAGAGTAGAAGGCTTCATGCACCGCGTTCTCTCCATCGTCACTGACTACGACCGCGCTGCCGCGCGCGACCGCGTCGTGCTCGATGCCGATGATCGGCATCGCCGCCGCATCGTGTTGACAGGCGAGAAGGGCACGCAGGTGCTGATCGACTTTCCCGCCCCGGTGGCGATGCGTGACGGCGACGGCCTGGTGCTCGACGACGGCTCGATCATTGCCATTGCCGGTGCGCCGGAGCCGCTCGTCGAGATCGCCGCGCCCAATGCCTTCGAGACGGTGCGGCTCGCCTGGCATCTCGGCAATCGGCACACCGACGTGCAGATCGTCGGCGCCAAGGTGCGCATCCGCCGCGATCATGTGCTCGAGGAAATGCTGCGCGGTCTCGGTGCACATCTGACGCCGGTCGAGGCCGCATTCGATCCCGAGCCGGCGTCACCGCACGGCCACGACCATCAACATGGGCATGGTCATGGATGATGTGGTGCGCAAACGTGCTCTGACGGTGCGAAGCAACAAACTCCGTCCGTCCCCGCGAAAGCAGGGACCTACAGCGGAGGTCCATTCAGAACTGACTTCCCGCGTGCGCGGGAACGAACGGAGTTCCGCGCATCTGCTCCGCCTCATGGCCTGGCTCTCGCCGTCCTTCCCGGTTGGCGCGTTCTCCTATTCCAGCGGAATCGAGTGGGCGGTCGAAGCGGGGGACATTTGCGACGCCGCGACCCTGAAGGACTGGCTCTCGGTGATGCTGACGAATGGCGGCGGTTTCTGCGATGGCGTTCTCTTTGCGCACGCGCATCGCGCCAGCTTGAACGATGACGATAAGACGCTGCGCGACATCGCCGAGCTCGCCGCCGCGTTCGCGCCGTCGAAGGAGCGGCATCTGGAAACTACGGCGCAGGGCAATGCCTTCGTCGAGGCGGCGCGCGCCGGCTGGCCGTGCCCAGCCCTCGACAGGCTCAAGTCGGTGTGGATCGGCCCGGTGGCCTATCCGGTCGCGGTCGCCGTCACCGCCGCCGGTCACGGCATCGCGGCGGACGAGGCGCTGCCGGCCTATCTGCACGCGCTGGCGGCGAATTGGGTGTCGGCTGGCGTGCGGCTCATTCCGCTCGGCCAGACCCAGGGCCTGCATGTGCTGGCGGGCCTTGAGACCGCGATCATCGATACGGCAGAACGGGCCAGCGCCGCCTCGCTCGATGACATCGGTTCGTCCGCTTTTCGAGCCGATCTTGCCTCGGCGCGCCACGAGACCCAGTACACACGCCTGTTCCGGTCGTAATCGCCGGCAGCGTTGGTGTCCGCGGGGGCTATCCGCAAACAATCGCCTGTTTCTCGGCCCGCTGTGCGAACGATCTCGCCGGTTCCGCTTTGTCCACTGCGGGCGGGGCTAACCGGAATGAGGAATGTTCCATGACCAACAAATGGCTGCTATGTGCGACGACTGCCGTGGTTCTGATTGCCACGCCCGCTTTGGCGGCGAGTGAATTGCAACAAGGCTCGGGATCCTCCCAGGTCTCGGAACCGTCACAAGCCCAGCGGGACAATTCGCAGGATGCTATCGGCAAGGCGCTGAGGGACCGACGTCCGCCAGCCTCACCTTCCGACCAGTCGATGGACGACGGCGCCGCGCGAGATGGCGATCGCTCGGCAAGCGCCGGCCAGGACGAGCAAAGCTCGCACGGAGCGAGGATGGCACAGCGGCGTCTGCGTGCTGCCCTCAGGGAGGCTGGCTTCACCGACGTCCGGATCGTCGATGCCACTTATCTGATCAAGGCGAAGGATGAGAATGGCAATCCTGTCATGATGTCGATCAATCCGTCGGCAATGAGCCACCACGCGAGGAGCCGCGCGGAAACCAACGGCGTCGCCGAGAGCGGTGGCGGCTATGGCACCGAAGCGGTTGACGAAGCTCGCGGCGGGGATGGCGATTATGCTCAGGCGCGCAGCCGTGGTGGTCACGGCCAATGGGGTGGTAGCGGGCAAAATGCCTTTGAGCGTGCTTACGAGCGGGGCTTCCGCGCCGGATACAGCCGTGGTTTCGACAGCGCCCAACGGCGCTGATCGCAGCGCGGCCTTTGTCGCGCGGTGAACTGTCTGCACGACCTCACCCGCTCATAGCCTCCGACGCATGCCGGAGCAGCTAGGGCGGGTGAGCCGTTGTCCCGTAGGACGCTGAACGCGCGCGAAGGCGGGCGAGGGCACGGCTGCCGGCACCCGTCCCCCCGGGGCTTAGAGCAACGAGGTGATGGGGCGCTTGATCACTTGCGCCGCGCGGCGGAATGGCGGAAATGGGGTGCCGGATTCCCAGGATACGAAACGCATGAGCAAAGCGACGAGTCCCCATGGCCCACTCCGCGTCGGCGTCGGCGGGCCGGTCGGCTCCGGAAAGACGGCGCTGATGGATGCGCTGTGCAAGGCGCTACGCGACCGGTATCAGATCGCCGCCATTACCAACGATATCTATACGAAGTGGGACGCCGAATACCTCGTGCGCTCGGGCGCGCTTGATGCCGACCGCATCGCCGGCGTCGAGACCGGCGGTTGCCCGCACACCGCGATCCGCGAGGATGCCTCGATCAACCTCGCTGCCGTCGCCGATATGCGCGCGAAGTTTCCCGATCTCGATCTGATATTGATTGAGTCAGGCGGCGACAATCTCGCCGCGACCTTTTCGCCGGAACTCGCCGACATTACGATCTATGTGATCGACGTCGCTGCGGGCGACAAGATTCCGTCCAAGGGCGGGCCCGGTATCACACGCTCCGATCTGCTGGTCATCAACAAGATGGATCTCGCGCCTTATGTGGGCGCCTCGCTCGAGGTGATGCAGCGCGATGCAACGCGGATGCGCGGCAAGCGGCCCTTCGTCATGACCAATATGCGCGAGGGCAAGGACGTCGGCGGCATCGTCAAGTTCATCGAAGAGAAGGGCGGACTTGCTCATTAGACCCGTACGCAAACAAAACGGGGCGCCGCAATGGACGCCCCGTTCGCAGCCCCATCGGTGCCTGCGCCGCTCACTACCGATAGCGGCAGCGCCGACGGCCCCAATCGTCTTCCCAGCAGACGCGCGAACGGTGCCGATAATGCCGCTCTTCGGCATTGGCGCCGATCGCCGCACCTGTGGTGCCGCCGATCACCGCACCAACCGCGGCGCCTTCCGGACGTCCGGTCGCCGCGCCGCCGATAATGGCGCCTGCACCGGCGCCGACGATGGCGCCGCCAATCGCGTCTTGCGCGCTGGCGCCGACCGGCATCGAAATCAGCGCAGTCAGCATTGCAGCGCTAAGAATTGCCTTGCGCATGTTGTGCCTCCACAATGATTGTCTGAAGTTGCTTGAAGTCCGCCTTGAAAACGTTGCTGAAGAAAGTTGGTTCCATGGATAGAACATCGGCGCAGGAGCGCCTCGCCGCTGCGCTGCAGCGCATCGACGATTCGCAAG
Source organism: Pseudolabrys sp. Root1462 (assembly GCF_001426945.1). Taxonomy (GTDB): domain Bacteria; phylum Pseudomonadota; class Alphaproteobacteria; order Rhizobiales; family Xanthobacteraceae; genus Pseudolabrys. The sequence goes on from NZ_LMFS01000001.1 coordinate 895,767, forward strand.
GCGAGGGCGCACGCGCCGTACTCACTGTCTATCGCGATGCGGCGCAGGCCGCCGCGGAAGCCAGCGATGCTAGAGCTCGCACCGGTACGTCGCTCGGCCCGCTGGACGGCGCCATCGTCACCATCAAGGATCTATTCGATGTCGCCGGGGAGGTGACGCGGGCCGGCTCGAAGGTGATCGCCGCCGAAGGCAAGGTCGCGGTCGAGGATGCGGTCATCGTGCAGCGTCTCCGCGCCGCCGGCGCGGTGATCGTCGGCAAGACCAACATGTCGGAGTTCGCCTTCACCGGCGTCGGCGCCAATCCGCATTTTGGCACGCCGGGTAATCCGGCCGACCGCGCCCGGGTGCCGGGCGGCTCGTCGTCGGGCGCCGGCGTCGCGGTCGCCGATGACATGTGCGAGATCGGCATCGGCAGCGACACTGGCGGCTCGGTCCGAATTCCGGCCTCGCTGTGCGGAGTCATCGGTTTCAAGCCTTCGAGGCAGCGTGTGCCGACCGTCGGGGCTTTTCCGCTGTCCTATTCGCTCGATTCGATCGGGCCGCTGGCGAAGTCGGTGGCGCAATGCGCCGCGGCCGACGCAGTCATGGCGGGCGAAGCGCCGTGGACGCTCGATGCCGCGCCGCTTGCCGGTCTACGCGTCGGCGTCGCTCAGGGACTGCCGCTGGAAAATCTCGACGACACCGTCGGCCGGCGCTTTCCCGAAGCGCTCGACCGGCTCGAGAAAGCTGGTGTGCGGCTGTCCTATGAGAAGTTGCCGATGTTCGACGACATGATGGCGCTGCAGATGCGCATCAGCATTCTCGTCGCCGAGGCTTACTCAGTCCACAGCGAGCGCATGACGCAGCACGCCGCTGGAGTTGATCCGGTCGTCGCGGCGCGACTGATCAAGGGCAAGGATATCGCGGCGCATGATTACATCAACGCCGTGCGCACGCGTCAGGCGCTGATCCGCGCCCTGGACGAGCGCATGCGCGATATTGATGTGCTGGTGATGCCATCGACCGCGACAGTCGCGCCGCGGCTCGACGAACTCGGCGAGCCGAAGGCCTTCCTGCAGCGCAACGCCATGCTATTGCGCAACACCACCATCGGCAATTTCTTCGATCTCTGCGGCGTTTCGATTCCGTTGCCGCGCGACGGCCTGTTGCCGACCGGCCTGATGCTGTTGGCGCGTAATGGCCACGACCGGCAACTGCTGCGTTTCGCTGCCGCTGTGGAGAAGCTGTTCGGCTAGATCCTTACAGCTTGCGCAGCGCTTCCATCAGCGCGCGATAGGGGGCGTCGCCGAGCTTGGCGCGCAGACCGGCCTCGTGGGTGTCGGCGAGCGCCATGGCCTGCTTCAACGTCGTCTGCCCCGTCGGTGTCAGGCGCAAGGCGTGGCGGCGGCCATCGGCACTCGATGGCAGGCGTTCGATAAGGCGGCGTTTCTGTAGGCGGTTGAGGAGCCGCACCAGCCGCGCCCGTTCGATCGCCAGTGTGTTGCCGAGTTCGGCTTGGGACAGGCCTTCATTGGCATTGATGACAGACAGCACAGAAAACTGCGCCGGGCTGATCTCAAGCGGCGACAGCGTACGGATGAAGTCTTGAAACACCCAGATCTGCAAACGGCGGATGAAGTAGCCGAGGTGGCCGTCGAGCGGGCCGAGGTCGCTGACGGCGCCGGCTCTGCGGCGGCCGGCCGCGGGCTTCTCGGCGGAAGCGCCGTCCTCGGCGACTCCGCCGCTGCTGGCCCGCATCGCGGTCGTCGCCCTGCTTGGCCCGGCCTTCTGCATCCGGCATTGCTCCCTGATGGCGGCGCGTCATAAGAGATGGCGCCTGTCCGATTATGGTGTTGACGGGAATTGTTGTCCTAGTCAACAATACGATCCAAATTTGGCGATCACGGGCGTCGCTCGGCCGGAAGCGGCCGGCGTTGCCCGTGTCCGCGTTGTGTGCCTGTCAAAGCCGGAATAAATCCGGCATCATCTATTGAAACCGGCCATCGTCGGCCAGGGGGAGGAAATGCCATGACCAACAAGACACCCAGGAACACTGCCGGCGTCAGCCGCCGCACCGTGACCGCCGGTCTCGGCGCGCTCGGTCTTACCGCGGGACTCGCGCCCTTTAACATCGCGCGCGCCGCCGGGCCGCTGAAGGTCGGCGTGCTGCTGCCGCGCTCCGGCTATCAGGCGGGCATCGGCCAGGACTGCCAGCGCGGCGTCGATATCGCGGCCGGCATTCTCAAGGATCTTGGCTATCCCGAACTCGAGATCGTCAATGCCGATACCGAAACCAATGTCGATGTCGCCCGCTCGCGCGCCGAGAAGCTGATCGGCGAGGGCGCCCAGCTACTGATGGGAGCGTTCGATAGCGGTCAGTCGAGCGCCATCGCGCAGGTCGCCGAGCAGAAGGGCATCCCCTTCGTCATCAATATCGCAGCCGCGCCGCCGATCACGGAGCAGGGCTACAAGTTCGTGTTCCGCAACTTCCCGACCGCGGGCATGATCCTGCGCGATGCCTTCGTCGACCAGAAGGAAATCTTCGAACTCACCGGTGCGTCGCCGAAGACTGCGGTGTTTATGCATGTCAACGACACCTTCGGCACGGCGATGGCCGGCGGCATCGGCGCGGTGATGCCGAAGTTCAACATGCCGTACAAGATCCTCGAGACCATCCCTTACGATCCGGCGGCGCGCGATCTCTCGGTCGAACTGGCCAAGGCCAAGGCGACCGGCGCCGAGATCCTGCTGATGGTCAGCCGTCTCAACGACGCTATCTTGCTGACCCGCGAGATGGTCAAGCAGCGCTGGTCGCCGACCTCGATCATGAGCATGGGTCCGGGCTGGTACGAAGACCAGTACCTCAAGACTCTCGGCAAGCTGTCGGACGGCCCGCTGAGCTTTGCGCCGTGGTACGATCCGAACAAGAAGCTGTCGAAGGCACTCGAGGCTGCGCTGGCAAAATCAAGCCCCGGCGTCAACCTCAACACCAACCACGTCTATACCTTCGAGGCGCTGCTGGTCGCCGCCGACGCCTACAAGCGCGCCGGTTCGACCGATCCGAAGGCGCTGGCCGACGCGATCCGCAAGACCGACATCAAGGACAATTCCTCGATCGGTCCTGGCATCTCGTTCGACGCCAAGGGCCAGAACGACAAGATCATCGGCGGCGGCATCCAGAACCGCGGCGGCAAGCTCGTCACCGTGGCGCCGAAGGAAGCGGCCAACGCCAAGCCGGACTGGCCGCTGAAGCCGTACAATCAGCGTTCGTAAGGCCTGGGGCTTTAAATATCGACGTCATGGCCGGGCTTGTCCCGGCCATCCACGTCTTGTCTTATGAAAAGTGCAAGTAAGTCGTGGATGCTCGGGACAAGGCCGGGCACGGCGGCGAAGGGGTCCGTATCGGGCCCGGCGTTCCAAGGATTTTGAGTTGCCCTTCGACATCTATCTCAACGTCGCCGTCGGCGGCATCCTGACGGGTCTGGTCTACGGCCTGATGGCGCTCGGCCTGTCTGTGATCTTCGGCGTCGTCCGCGTCGTCAATTTCGCCCATGGCGAGATGATGACGGTGGCGATGTATATCGCCGTCACCTTGTTCTCAGCGTTTCACCTCGATCCGCTGATCATGCTGGTGCCGATTGCGGCCACTCTCGGCGCGTTTGGCTACGCGTTGCAGGCCGGCGTCATCAATCCGTTCATCACACGGCCGGAGCACAGCCAGTTTCTCCTGCTGGTCGCAGTCGCCATCATCCTGGTCAACATCCTGCTCATCGCGTTCGGCCCGGACGCGAAGACCGTGCAGGTCTCCTACGCCTATGACAGCTATCAACTCGGCCCGCTGATCGTCGACGCGACCAAGGCTTATGCAGCGCTGGCGGCGCTGGTCGTTGCGGCGGCGCTGTTCTGCTTCTTCCAATATACGACGCTCGGGACGGCGATCCGCGCCTGCGCCGACAACTACACCGGCGCTCTGGTGGTCGGCCTCGACGTCAAGCATCTTTACGCGCTCACTTTCGCCCTTGGCTCGGCTTGCGTCGGCGCCGCCGGCGTCATGCTGGCGCTGATCGTCGACGTGACGCCGTCCATCGGCCCAGCCTATACCTTGCTCGCCTTCATCATCGTCATCACCGGCGGTCTCGGTTCGATGCCGGGAGCCTTGATCGGCGGGGTGATGATCGGGCTCACTGAAGCGTTGGCCGGGTTGCTGTTCACGCCGTCGGCCAAGAGCATGTTTTCGTTCGCCATCCTCGTTCTTGTGCTGCTGTTCCGGCCGCAAGGCATCCTCGGCAAGAAGGTCGCGTGATGCTGGGCCGCCTTACCGAAGGCCTGTCGGCCCGCACCCTCATTCTTCTCCTGTTGCTGCTTGCCGTAATGCTGGCGGCGCCATTCTTCGCCAGCGACTATCTGCTCACCGTGCTGATCCTGATCCTCTACTTCGCCTATGTCGGGCAGGCGTGGAACATCATGATGGGCTTTGCCGGACAACTGTCCCTCGGTCATGCACTCTATGTAGGCCTCGGCGCCTATACGGCGGCGGCACTCTACGTCCATTTCGGCATTGGGCCGTGGATCGGCCTCCTCATCGCCATTCCGATCGCCGCTTTGGCCGGCGCCTTCATCGGGTACCTGGCCTTCCGCTTCAAGGTCGGCGGCGTTTATTTCGCCATTCTGACGATCGCTTTCGCGGAATTCGCCCGCGTCGGTTTCGACCATCTGGCCTTCACCAAGGGCTCGTCCGGCCTGTTCCTGCCGGTGGCGCAATACTCGAAGAACGATCTCTGGCACCTGCGTGGTCAGCCGGTGATGTTCTATTACGTGCTGCTGGTCGCGGTGGTGGCGGCCTTCATCGGCTGCCGTGCGCTGCTGCAGAGCCGCATCGGCTACTTCTGGCTCGCCATCCGCGAGGACGAGGAAGCCGCGCGCTCAGCCGGCATCGATACGTTCCGCTACAAGATGATCGCGGTGGTCATTTCGGCGGCGATGACTTCGTTCGCCGGTGTCATCTACGCCTTTTATTACAACAACCTGTTTCCGGAGCAGGTCTTCCACATCTCGCGCTCGATCGAAATCATCCTCGGCCCGATCGTCGGCGGTGTCGGCACCTTGTTCGGACCGATCCTCGGCGCCTTCGTGCTGACGGGGCTCGCCGAGTCGCTGACCGAAGGCCTGCACGCCATCGGCATCGATATTCCCGGGGCCAAACAGGTTTTCTACGGCATCTGCCTGCTGTTCGTGATCATGGCCCTGCCGGACGGCGTATGGCCGTGGGTCAAGCGCCGGCTCGGCCTCGCGGAGCGAGCACCATGACCGCGCTTCTCAAAATCGAAGGCATCAGCAAGCGCTTCCGCGGCCTGCTCGCGGTGGACAAGGTCAGCTTCGAGGTGCCGCAGGGCGGCATCCACGCCGTGATTGGGCCAAACGGCGCTGGCAAGACCACGCTGTTCAACATGATTGCCGGCGTCCATGCGCCTGATGGCGGCGCCATCACCTTCGCCGGCGAACGCATCGACGGTCTGCCACCCAATCAGGTTTGTCAGCGCGGCATTGGCCGCACCTTCCAGATCGTAAGGCCATTTCCGGCGCTCTCGGTCGAGGACAATGTCATTGTGGGCGCGCTGATGCACCGTCGCGACGTGACGGCTGCGCGCGCTCACGCCCACGAGGTCATGCGTCGGCTTGATCTCTACGACAAGCGGGCACAGCGCGCCGCATCGATGACGCTACCGGACCGCAAGCGGCTCGAGGTCGCCCGCGCGCTCGCCACCGATCCGAAGCTGTTGCTGCTCGACGAGGTCATGGCCGGCCTGCGCCCGACCGAGACAGACCGCATCGTCTCTATCCTGCGCGACCTCAATCGGGACACCGGCCTGACCATCCTGCTTATCGAGCACGTCATGCGCGCCGTAATGGCGCTCGCCCAGCAGATCGTCGTGCTGCACCACGGCGCCAATATCGCCGAAGGCGCGCCAACCGACGTCGTACGCGACAAGGCCGTAATCGACTCCTATCTCGGCGCGGAGGCGGTCTGATGCTTCTCGTCGAAAACGTCGATGTCCACTACGGCGACGCGCAGGCGCTCGACGGTGTCACACTGGAGATTCCCGAGCGTGCCATCGTCGCCATCGTCGGTGCCAATGGCGCCGGCAAGACGTCGCTGATCCGCGCCATCGCCGGCATTAACAGGCCGACGCGGGGCCGCATTCTCTATCGCGGCGACAACATCGCCGGCCTGCCTAGCTACAAGGTCTGCAATCTCGGCATCGGCCAGGTCGCCGAAGGCCGCCAGGTGTTTCCGACCCTGACCATCGCAGAGAATCTGGCGATGGGGGCGATGATCCCGCGCGCCCGCGCCAACCGCGAGCGCAATCTCGAGCGCGTCTACGCGATGTTTCCTCGCCTTGCCGAACGCCGCGCGCAGGCGGCCGGCACCTTATCCGGTGGCGAGCAGCAGATGCTGGCGATCGGGCGTTGCCTGATGGGGGAGCCGGAGGTGGTGATGTTCGACGAGCCGTCGCTCGGCCTTGCGCCGGCGGTGGTGCAGCAAGTGCTGGCGACGGTGCGCGATCTCAATCGCGACGGGTTGACCTGCGTGCTGGTCGAGCAGAACGTCGCGGTGTCGCTCAAGCTGGCGAGCCACGCTTATGTGCTCGAGAATGGCCGAATTACCCTGTCCGGCACGGGCGAGGCGCTGCTCGGCGACGACCGCGTACGGCAGGCCTATCTCGGGATCTGAGGACTAGCGCCGCACCGAACCGTGACCGCGGCGGCCCTGACGCATCAGCAGATCGAGCGCGGCGACGCGCAGGCTCAGCGGATAGTGAGGATAGCTGGCGCGCAGAAGCTTGAGCGCTTCGGCGTCGGTGGCGGGGGAGTAGCGCATTACGCTGTCGGCCATGTGCCGGGCATCGGTGGCCGGGTCGGCGGAGCGGCGCGCGAGGGGAAGAGCTTCACCCATTTTCAGTCCTGTGCGCTGTCGAACCACAATCTGGACCCGGCTCTTCCAGTCTGCGGCTTGGATGTTAGGGATTGGTTAACAACGCAAACGGCCGACGGTTCCACACCGCCGGCCATTCAACAGCTAACTGATTCGCCTCGTACGCCGAAGCCGCAGTTTTAGGCTTACTTCAAGGGCTGACCGATGGTCACGGTCAGGCTGCCCACACCTTCGACACTGCATTCTAGCTTGTCGCCCGGCGCCAGGGCGCCGACGCCGGCCGGCGTGCCGGTCATGATGATGTCGCCGGCGGTGAGCTCCACCATTTTCGACAGGTCGGCGATGATCTCCGGCACATTCCAGATCATCTGGTTGATGTTGCCGTCCTGGCGGACCTTGCCGTTGCAGGACAGCGTGATGCGCGCTTCCTTCGGATGGCCGATCTCGGAGGCGGGCTTGATCGGGCCGCACGGCGCCGAATGGTCGAAGTTCTTGCCGACTTCCCACGGCCGTTCGAGCTTGCGCGAGGCGATCTGCAGGTCGCGGCGCGTGAGGTCGATGCCGACCGCATAGCCGAAAATGCAGTCATTGGCTTTCTCGACCGGAATGTTGCGGCCGCCGCTCTTGAGGCAGACGACCAGTTCCACCTCCTGGTGCAGATCCTTGGTCAGCGACGGGTAGGGCACGGTGCCGCCATCGCCGACCACCTCATCGGGAAACTTGGCGAAGTAGAACGGCGGCAAGCGCTCGTCCTGACCCATTTCGCGAATGTGTTCGACATAGTTGCGGCCGACACACCAGATGCGGCGGACCGGGAAGACCTTGGACGAGCCGGCAACCGCTATAGCGGCCTGCGGCGGCGCTGGGATGACGTAATCCGCGCTCATGGAGGGGGCCTTTTGCAAAGGGTGGAGGGACGGAACGCCGGAAGGCGCGGTCTCCGGTACCCTATTGTCCAAGCCCCGACAAGCGGCGGACTGAGCAGGGCCGCCGGGCTAGACCGTAACGACCCGGCGCAGCGCCGTACGCAGCACGGCGGCTTCTTCGCCGCCATAAGCCGCTTCAAATTCGGCCTGCGCCTTGAGCCAATGCACGCGAGCGGCTTCGAATTTCGTTTTGCCTTTGGCGGTCAGCGATACCTGCCGGATTCGCGCGTCGTCCCCGGCCGCGATCGCGACGAGCTTGTCGCGTTGCAGCGGTTTGAGGGCACGGCCGAGCGCTGTGCGGTCCAACACCAAGGCCTCGGCGAGGCGGCCGATGGTCATCGGCCCCAGGCGGGCGAGCCGGGACAGGATCGAATATTGCGAGCCGCTCAGTCTCGTGCTGGCCAGGTGCCGGTCGTAAACCTGGCTGAGATGCCGCGAAGCCTGGCGTAACGCGAGGTTATTGCAAGGGGTTTCGTCGAAGGCCGATTGTGCCGCCTGGAGCGCCGCTGCGTCGCTCTCAGCTTTGCCATCGGTTCTCTGCATGGCTCACATACCCGGTCTCTGTCTGCGTTCTCTTGCCCATAGGTGCATATGCAGCTAATTAGTTCAAGAGTTAGGTGCATATGCATATATTGAGGATCTGATGGACTCGCGGACCCGCATGCTGCTCGAAGCTCCCGTAGCGCCGACCATTATGCGGTTGGGCGCGCCCAATGTGCTGGTCATGCTGGTGCAGGCCTCGATTGGTTTGATCGAAACCTATTTCATCGCCAAGCTCGGTCTCGATCCGCTTGCCGGCGTCGCGATCGTCTTTCCGCTGGTGATGTTGCTGACCATGATCTCGGCCGGCGCCATGGGCGGCGGGATCATGTCCGCCGTGGCCCGCGCGTTGGGCGCCGGCGATCGAGCGCGCGCCAATGAACTGGTGTGGTCGGCGGTGGCGATCAGCATCCTGCTCGGTGCGGTGATTGCTGTGCTCGCGCTCGCCTTCGGACCGAAGCTCTATGCCTTGATGGGCGGCAAGGGCGGCTCGCTGGCTGCGGCCACCACCTATGCCGGTATCGTCTTTTCCGGCGCCATTCCGCTGTGGCTTTACAACTCGCTCGCTGCCGTCATCCGCGGCACCGGCAACATGATCTTTCCGGCATCAGTGATGGTCATCGGCGCGATTGTGCTGATCCCCCTGTCGCCGGCGCTGATCTTCGGCGTCGGTCCGTTTCCGCATTTTGGCGTCGCCGGCGGCGCCATTGCGGTAGTGGCCTATTACTTCATCGGCTGCTTCGTCTTCATTTGGTATCTTTGGTCCGGCCGCGGAATGTTGAAGCCGCCCCGTTGGCCGAAGCGGATCGCACGGGACCAGCTTTTCGACATTCTCAACGTCGGCGCAACGTCATCGATTGTCAGTCTGTCGACCAATATTTCGATTGCCACGGCGACCGGCTTGGCCGGTATCGTCGGAGCGGCAGCGCTCGCCGGCTATGGCACCGGCGCCCGGCTCGAATATCTCCTGGTGCCGCTGGTGTTTGGTCTTGGCGCGCCAGTGGCAGCCATGGTCGGTACGGCGGTCGGCGCGGGCAATCATGATCGCGCTTTGCGCGTCGCCTGGACGGGCGCGGCGATCGCCTTCGTCCTCACCGAAGCCATCGGCATCGCTGCCGCGTTGTTTCCCGCGACGTGGCTGACATTGTTCGGCGCCGAACGGGAGATGATCGCGACGGGCTCGGAATATCTCCGCGTCGTCGGGCCGACCTACGGTTTCTTTGGCGGCGGTCTGCTCTTGTATTTCGCCTCACAGGGCGCCGGTCGTGTCGGCGCCGCCATGGTAGTTGCCGTGGTGCGCGTCGCGATAGCCGCGGGGGGCGGCTATGCCGCGGTCGTGTGGTTCCACGGCGGCAGCATGGTTCTATTCGCAGTGCTGGCCGCAGCGCTCATGGTCTACGGACTGCTCAATGCCGTAGCGGTGGCGAGCGGCGTCTGGTTCCGCCACCGCGTGCCGGTCAGGCTGATGCCGCAATCGCTGCAAGCGGCGCCGGCTGCTCCTGATCCTTGAGCTGGAGCCGATAGAACGTGGCGTAGCGGCCGCCTTTGTTCAGCAATTCGTCATGGCGACCGGACTCGCTCGCATGACCACCTTCGACCACATAAATGCAGTCGGCGTGCGAGATGGTGTGCAGACGATGCGCGATCGCCAGCGTAGTCCGCCCTTTACATAGTCTGTCCATCGCTTCGCGCACGGCAAGTTCGCTCTCCGAGTCGAGCGCCGCGGTCGCCTCGTCGAGCAGGATGATCGGGGCATCCTTGATCAGCGCTCGGGCGATGGCGATGCGCTGGCGCTGGCCACCGGACAGCTGCAGGCCATGCTCGCCGACCGGCGTGTCATAGCCAAGCGGGAACGAGGTGATGAAGTCGTGCGCATAGGCGCCCTTGGCCGCGGCGACGATCTCGTCGTCGGTCGCGCCGGGTTTGCCGAAGGCGATGTTCTCGCGGACCGTCCCGCGGAACAGGAAGGTGTCCTGACCGACATAGGCGATTTGTTCGCGCAAGGAGCGCCGCGATACCTGCGTCACCTCCTGGCCGTCGATTTCAACGCGGCCGTCATGGGCGTCGTAGAAACGCATCAGGAGATTGAACACGGTCGATTTTCCGCCACCGGAGGGCCCGACCAGCGCAGTCAGTTTGGCCGGCTCGGCGACGAAGGACATGCCGCGAAGCACAGACTCCTCGCCGCGATAGGCGAATGACACGTCTTTGAACTCGATGCGACGCTCGGTAACGCGCAGCGGGGGCTTGTCGTCGTCGGCTGCCTCGCTCGGCGGGCTGTCGAGCACCTCGAACAGTACGCGCACGCCGACCAGCGCGCTGTTGAGTTCGATGTTGAGCCGCGCCAAGCGCTTGGCCGGCTCGTAGGCGAGCAGGAATGCTGTAATGAAGGAGAAGAACTGGCCCGGTGTCGCCCCGGTCTGCAGGACGCGGTAGCCGCCATAAACGATCGCGATCGCGATGGCGATGCCACCCAGCGTCTCCATCAGCGGACTGGCGCGCGCGCCGACGCGCGCCATCTTGTTGGCCTCATGCTCGACCGCGGCAACATGGCTGTTGAAGCGCGCGCGCATCGTGTCCTCGAGCGTGAAGGCCTTGACGATGCGGATGCCCTGCAGCGTCTCCTGCAAGGTCTCGAGGATGCGTGCACCGCCCTGGAACTGGGAACGGCCGATTTTGTAGATGCGTCGCACCATCTTGCGCAGCACCAGGAAGGCCGGCGGCGCGACGAAGAACGAGAAGAACGACAGCACCGGGTCCTGCACCACCATCACCGACACGAGGCCGATGAGGGAAAGCGCGTCGCGGCCGACCGACATCACCAGGAGATTGATCACCTGCGTCGCCGCGGCGGCGCCGGCGGAGAGCCGGGCGATGAATTCGGTGGAATGGCGGTTGGAGAAAAAGCCGAGGCCCTCGCGCAGCAGCTTGGCGAACACCGCGCGCTGATTGTCCGCGATGATGCGATTGCCGATTTGCGACAGGAACACCGTATGGCCGTAAGTCGCCAGGCCTTTCATGGCGAACAGCGCCACGGTGATGCCGCCGAGCACCATGATGCCGGGCAGATTGCGATTGACGTAGGTCTCGTTGATGACGTTGCCGATGAGGTAGGCGCTGAACGCCGTGCAGCCGGCCGAGATTGCCATCAGCACGAACGCGGCCGCGTATTTGCGCCAGTGCGTCATGCCCTGTTCGAGGAACAGCCGGCGAATCAGATTCCGGGCGCTGTAGCGCGGGTCTTCGGCGAGGTCGGACGGCTCATTCATGCGCCCTCTGTCGGGCATCGGTCGGGGCGCGTCAAGATGGCCGAATTGCCCGATTTATGCCGGCGTTACAGCCGAATTAGGCGCTCCTGAGGGCGAAAGAGCCGGTCAGGCGCGGTCGCTGAGCGCCCGGGCGGCGCTGGTCTGCAGCCGCTTCTCCCACGCCAGCGCGTGGGCCACGATGGTGTCGAGGTCCTGAAACTGTGGATGCCACGGCAGCGCCTTGCGGATCCGCTCGACATTGGCGACCAGGGCCGGCGGATCGCCGGGGCGGCGGCCTTCGATCTCCACAGGGAAATCGTGACCGGCTGCGCGCCGGACGGCATCGATGACTTCCAATACCGAAGCGCCGCGGCCATAGCCGCAGTTGAACGTGGCGCTGGCGCCGCCGCGCCGCAGATGGCCGAGCGCGGCCGAATGCGCCAGCGCCAGATCCGAGACGTGGATGTAGTCGCGGATGCAGGTGCCGTCCGGCGTCGCGTAGTCGGTACCGTAGATAGCCATCTTGGGCCGCTTACCGACCGCGGTCTCGCAGGCGACCTTGATGAGGTGGGTCGCCGCTGGCGTCGCCTGGCCGGTGCGGCCGCGCGGATCGGCGCCGGCAACGTTGAAGTAGCGCAGAATGACGAAGCGCAGGCCGTGAGCCTTGCCGGCGTCGTGCAGCATGATTTCCGACATCAGCTTCGACGTGCCGTAGGGCGAGATTGGATGCGTGACGGCGCTCTCGCTGATCGGCGTCTCTTCCGCGTTGCCATAGACGGCGGCGGTGGACGAGAAGATCATCTGGCGCACGCCGGACTCGATTGCGACATCGATCAGCGTGCAGGTGTTCATCGTGTTGTTGCGGTAGTACCCGAGCGGGTCGCGCACCGAGTCCGGCACCACGATCGACGCGGCGAAATGGATGATGGCGGTGACACCGTGCTGCTGGATGGTCTTCTTCACCAGCTCGCGGTCACCGGTCGAGCCCGCGACGAAAGGCACCGTTGCCGGGAATAGATAGCGGAACCCCGTCGACAGATTGTCGAGAACAACCACCGGTTCGCCTGAGTCGACCAGTTCGTGAACCATGTGGCTGCCGATATAGCCGGCGCCTCCCGTCACCAGAATTGTCATGACTGCCCCCGATTACAGTTAACGTCTTTACAGGGCAATCGTGAAAAGAGAGGTATCCGTAGAGAAACAAAACGCGAGTAATCGCCGCCATTGTTAACGCCCGGTAACCGGGCTATGAGGCCCATTAACTCTTGAGGCGCCGCGCGCCGGACCGGATGATGCGCGAAATTCTTTTCATCAAGACCTCCTCGCTCGGCGATGTGATTCATAATCTGCCGGCGGTGACGGACGCGCGCCGCGCGTTGCCGGACGCGCAGATTTCCTGGGTAGTCGAGGAAGCCTTTGCGCCGCTGGCGCGCCAGCATCCCGGCGTCGATGACGTCATTCCGGTGGCGTCGCGGCGCTGGCGCCAGTCATTGTGGTCGGCGGAGACCTGGCAAGAGATACGACAGACCTACGCAGCGCTTCGCATGCATCAGTACGACTACGTCATCGACACGCAAGGGCTGCTGCGCACCGGCGTGATCGCCCGCGCCGCGCACGGCGAGCGTCATGGCTATGATCGCGCCAGCATTCGCGAGTCGCTCGCCACATTATTCTACGACGTGCGTCACGCGGTGAGCCGCGACCTGCACGCGGTGGAGCGCAATCGCCGGCTGACCGCGCTGGCGCTGGGTTACGAGGTGAGCGGTGCGCCCGACTACAATCTGTCACGCGCGCGCCTCTCGGCGCCGGCGAAGCCCTATGTCATTTTTCTGCATGCGACGGCTCAAGCGAAAAAGGAATGGCCTGTAGAGCGGTGGATCGCGCTTGGGCAATCGCTGGCGCATGGCGATCTGTCGGTCGTGCTGCCCTGGGGCACGGAGGCCGAACGCAAGCGTAGCGAAAAGATTGCCGCTGCCGTGCCGAATGCGCGCGTGCCGGCCCGCGAGCCCCTCAATCAGGTGGCGCGTCTCGTGGCAGGCGCGCGTTGTGTGATCGGCGTCGATACCGGTCTGCTGCATCTTGCAGCGGCGCTGACGGTACCGCTCGTCGCCATCTTCGCCGGCAGTCAGCCGGGTCTCACCGGACCGGTCGGGTCCGGTCCTATCACAGTGCTTGGCGCCGATGGCGCGCCGCCGCGGCTCGAAGACGTCAAAGCGGCAGCGAACAGGCTGATCGTTGCCTGACGGCGACGTGTTTCACGCCGCGCAACTTTAGGCGGCGCCTGCGCGCAGCAGATCGTGAACGTGGATGATGCCGACAGGTTTGCCGGCTTCGACGACGAATAGCGCCGTCACCTTGGTGGCGTTGAGCAGTTCGAGTGTCTCGCTCATCAACTGATCGGGTCGCACGCTCTTAGGCGATTTGGTCATCACCGCATCGACACGGGCGTCGAGCAGGTCGTTGCGCATGTGCCGGCGCAAATCGCCGTCGGTGATGATGCCGACCAGCTTGCCCTGGGCGTCGGTGATGCCGACGCAACCGAAACCTTTGGCGGTCATGAGTACGAGGGCATCGGACATCTTCGTGCCGAGCGGCGCGAGCGGCACCGCCTCGCCCTTGTGCATAAATTCGCCGACGGTCTTGAGCTGCGCGCCCAGCTTGCCGCCAGGATGCAGATGGCCGAAGTCGATCGCCGTGAAACCGTGACTTTCGAGCAGTGCGATCGCCAGCGCATCGCCGAGCGCAAGCTGCATCAGCGCGGAAGTCGTCGGCGCAAGGTTATGCGGGCAGGCTTCGCGTGCCTGCGGCAATGTCAGCGCGACGTCGGCCGCGTTCGCCAAGGTGGATTCCGCATTCGCCGTCAGCGCGATGAGGCCAATGTCGTGGCGGCGCGAATAGTCGATGAGATTCTTCAGTTCGGCCGTCTCACCCGACCACGACAGGGCGAGGATCACGTCCTGCTTGGTGATCATGCCGAGGTCGCCATGGCTGGCCTCTGCCGGATGAACGAACGAGGCGGGCGTGCCGGTCGAGGCAAAGGTTGAGGCGATCTTGTTGCCGATGTGACCGGACTTGCCCATGCCGGTAACAATGACGCGGCCGGTCGCTGCCTTGATAAGGTCGATCGCGGCGGCGAAGGGCGCGCCAAGCCCGTCGCGCAGGCTCACTGTCAGCGCGGTGATACCGGAGCCCTCGGCGTCCAAGGTGCGCAGAGCGCTCTCGATCGCGGCCTGGGCCTGTTCGTTGCGCTTGTCGGCGGCCTGCGGCTTGGCCATGGTTGAATTTCCTTCCACGGGCGGACTTTACCTAGCACGTAACGGCGGACCTCGTCAGGCGCCGGCTGTGGATGCGTTAACGCGTTGATCCGCCTTCGGAAAGGACTTTTCTGACCGCGGCCAGAACACTGTCCACAGAAACCCCCGCGGTCGGGCGCTGGGCGACGGCCTCGTTGCCAATAAGGCGGGCCTGCTGGCGTGCCTGGTCGCCGGGCGGCTCGAGGATCGCGGCGACCGGATTGAGCGGTTTCCAATGCCACGGGCTGGTCGGGCCGAAAATGGCGACGGTCGGAGCGCCCAACGCCGCTGACACGTGCATCAGTCCGGAATCGTTGGTCACCGAGACGTCGGCCGCGGCCAGCGCCAGTACGGCGTTGCGCAGATCGTTGCCGGTGAGGTCGCGGACGCGTGGGCCCGCGGTCTCTGCGATCAGCCGCGCGGTGTCTTTCTCGGCAGGGCCGCCGAGCACCCAGACCGAGGCGGCGTCTGCGGCCAGCACCTTGGCCAGCGCCGCATAGTATTCGGGTGGCCACGCTTTGCCGGCGCCGACAGCGCCGGGGGACAGGGTAATGATTGGGCGGGGTTCGCCCGCGAGGCCGCGCAGCTCCCGCCAGCGCGCGAGTTCTCCGGCCGGCACCTTCAGTTCGGGCAGCGGCCATTCGGCCGGCAGTGGACTGCCTTTCGGCAGGGCCAAGGCTCCCATCTGGTCGATCATGCGGGGCAGTAAGTGTTCACCCCATCGGATGTCGTTGAGGAGGCCGAAGCGGGCTTCGCCGGCAAAGCCGGTACGAATCGGGATGCCGGCCATGGCCGGGGCCAGCGCCGCCTTCCACTTGCGCGACATGATCAGCGCCTGGCCGTACCCGTTACGGCGCAGCCGTACCGCGAGCTCGCGCTGGACCGCCCAACCCAGCCGCTTGCGGGGCTGGTCGGAGATTACCGCCTGGCGGACGCCGGGCATGTAGTCGGCCAGGGGCGCGCACAGGGTCGAGGACACCATGTCCACCGGCCGATCGGGCGCTTCCGCCTTGAGCAGGCGGACCACCGAATGGCAGCGCACGAAGTCGCCGATCCAGACGAACGGGACGATCAGGACCGGGCGGTCGGGGTGGGTGGGGTCGATGGTCATACGCTGTGGCGTTACCCTTGGCCGCGAGGGCCTGTCCAGCCGCATTTTTTACCGTGTGCAGAGGCATTTGGCCCCGGTCCACCCCGGCCATTTGCGCGTCCGCCCGGACTGGGGCAAAGGATGGCACGGTCAATCGGGCGGGTAAGAGCCTCCATGCTACTGGTCACCGGCGGGGCCGGCTTCATCGGGTCGAATATCGTGGCCAGCCTCAACGAGGCCGGCCGGACCGATGTCGTCGTCAACGACCTCCTGGGTTCCGACGCCAAGTGGCGTAACCTCGCCAAGCGCCAGATCGCCGATTTCGTGCCGCCGGCGGACCTCGCCAGGTGGCTCGACGGCCGCAAGCTCGAAGCCGTGATCCACATGGGCGCGATCTCCGCGACGACCGCGACCGACGGCGATGAAGTGATGGAAAACAACTTCCGCCTGTCGCTGCGTCTGCTCGACTGGTGCACGCAGACCGGCACGCCCTTCGTCTACGCCTCGTCGGCGGCGACCTATGGCGACCGCGACGCCAATTTCGTCGACGACTGGTCGCTCGAGGAATTGCGCAAGCTGCGGCCGATGAATCTCTATGGCTGGTCGAAGCACCTGTTCGATCTCGCCCTGGTCGATCGCGTTCTGAAGAAAGCGAAGTTGCCGCCGCGCTGGGTCGGGCTGAAGTTCTTCAACGTCTACGGGCCGAACGAGTATCACAAGGGCGCGATGGCCAGCGTGCTGTCCAAGGTGTTCGACAGCGCCAAGGCCGGTGAGCCGGTCAAGCTGTTCAAGTCGCACCGCGATGGCATCGCCGACGGCGAGCAGCGCCGCGATTTCATCTACGTCGACGACGTCGTCTCGGTGGTGCGCTGGGCTATGGATGGCTCTGGGAAAAACGGCATCTTCAATGTCGGCACCGGCAAGGCCGAAAGTTTCCGCGACATGATCGCCGCCATGTTCAAGGCAATGGGCCGCGCGCCGAACATCGAATATATCGACATGCCGATGTCGATTCGCGACCAGTATCAGTACTTCACGCAGGCCGATGTCGGCAATCTGCGCCGCGCCGGTTACAATGCCGGCTTCACACCGCTCGACAAGGCTGTCGCGCAATACGTGACCGGCTATCTCGATCAGGTCGACAGGTATAAATGAGTGCGTGATCCCGAAAAGTGGATAACGGTTTTCGGATAAGATCACGCGCAAGGAATGAGAATGTTCGACTTCGACAAACATCTCGCCGGCCTGTCGCAGCAGACGGTGCTCTGCATCGGCGATCTGATGCTCGACGAGTTCGTCTATGGCGATGTCTCGCGCATCTCACCGGAAGCGCCGACGCCGGTGATCGCTGTCAGGCGCACCGAGATCATGGTCGGCGGTGCTGGCAATGTCGCGCGCAACCTGGTGGCGCTCGGCGCGCGCTGCGTCTTCATCGGCGTGGTCGGCGATGACGAGGCCGGCAAGGCATTGACCGGCGCGCTGTCGCTGCATCCGCTGATCGAGTTCTACCTGGCAACCGACAACGAGCGCATGACGACGCGCAAGGTGCGCTTCGTCTCCGAGCATCATTCGGCGCACATGCTGCGCGCCGACTGGGAGATGGCTTCGCCCATCGCGCCCGCCGCGGAAGACGCGCTCATCGGCTACGCCATTGACGCCATTCCGCGCGCCGGCGCGGTGGTGCTGTCGGATTACGCCAAGGGCGCGCTGACGCCGAAGGTCGTGCGTGCCGTGATCGACGCAGCCAACGCGGCCGGCAAGCCGGTGATCGTCGATCCCAAGGGCCGCGACTATTCGATTTATCGCGGCGCGACCCTGATCACACCGAACCGCCAGGAACTCGCCGCCGCGACCAATACCGCCGCGCGCAGCGACGACGAGATCGCCGAAGCCGCGCTCGGCTTGAAGAATGCTTTGGGCGCGCAAGCCGTGTTGGTGACGCGCAGCGAAGACGGCATGACCTTGGTCAACGATGGCGGCGCGGTTCATGTGCCGTCTTATGCGGTGAAGGTGCGCGACGTCTCCGGCGCGGGCGACACCGTCGTCGCGGTGCTCTCCGCCATGCTGGCGATGGACGCCGATTTCGAAAGCGCCATGCGGGCTGCCAATGCCGCCGCGGCGGTGGTGGTCGGCAAGCGCGGCACAGCGACCTTGTCCGTCGATGAATTGCGCCACCGCATCCTGCCGCAAGCCTCGCTCGCCGCCGAAGACAAGATCGTGTTCGACTGGTCGCAGCTCGGCGAACATCTCGACCTGTGGCGTCGCCAGGGCCAGCGCATCGGCTTCACCAACGGCGTCTTCGATCTGCTACATCCAGGACACGTCAAGCTGCTCGCGCAGGCGCGCGCGGCCTGCGATCGTCTGATCGTCGGTCTCAACAGCGATGCCTCGGTGACGCGCCTGAAGGGCCCGACGCGTCCGGTGCAGAACGCGCAGTCGCGCGCCGAAGTGCTGGCCGCGCTCGAAGCTGTCGATCTCGTCGTGATTTTCGAGCAGGACACGCCGCGCGAATTGATCGCCGAGGTGAAGCCGAGCGTACTGGTCAAGGGCAGCGACTACACCCGCGAGCAGGTGGTCGGTCACGACATCGTCGAAGCGCTTGGCGGCGTCGTTGTGCTGGTCGATCTGGTACCCGGCCAGTCCACCACCTCGATGGTCGAGCGCTCGCGCGCGTCGAAGGGCCGCTGAAGCATTAGAGGACTTCGGTGATGCCGCGCCTGTCGGTTATCGTGATTGCCAAGAACGAGGCCGCCAATATCGGCGCCTGCCTCGACAGCGTTGCCTTCGCCGACGAGCGCATTGTCGTCGACGACAACAGCAGCGACGATACGCGCGCTGTTGCCGAAGCCGCAGGCGCGCGCGTCATCGTCCGCGCGCTCGACGGTTTCGGAGCGCAGAAGAATTTCGCATTGGCGCAGGCGAGTGGCGACTGGGTGTTCTCGATCGACGCCGACGAGCGCGTCACGCCGGCGCTCGCCGCCGAGATCGCGCAGGCGATCGGGCAGGGCGCGGCCGACGGCTACGAGCTGCCGCGGCTGTCGAGCTTCTGCGGTCGGCAGATGCGGCATTCCGGCTGGTATCCCGATTACGTGCTGCGGCTGTTCCGCCGAGGCAGCGCTCGCTTCTCCGACGATGCGGTGCACGAGCGCGTGATCTGCGACGGCAAGGTTGCGCGCCTTGCCAACGATCTCCTGCATGCCCCGGTCATGCGGCTCGAAGATGCTCTGTCACGCATGGACCGTTATTCGACCGCCGGCGCGGCGATGTTCACCACGCGCGGCAAGCGCGTGTCGTTCTCCAGCGGCATTACGCATGGCTTGTGGAGCTTCTTCCGCACCTACGTCCTGCGCGGCGGCTTCCGCGACGGCCGCGAAGGCTTCCTGCTCGCAGTCGCCAACGCGGAAGGCACCTATTATCGCTATATGAAAGCCTGGCTGGCGGGGCGCAAATCGTGACGGTGAAGGGCCTCATCTCTGTCATCGTTACGACCTATAACCGCGAGGACGCGCTCGCCGTGGTGCTGCGCTCGCTGGCGCGGCAGACCGATCGCGATTTCGAAGTGCTGGTGGCGGATGACGGGTCCGGCCCGGCGACGGCGACCACAGTCGAAACTTGGAAGGCCAAGGTCGGACATCGCGTCGAGCATGTCTGGCACGAGGACAAAGGCTTTCGCGCCGGCGAGATCCGCAATCGCGCGGTCCTTGCCGCGCGCGGCGAATACATTGTCTTCCTCGACGGCGATTGCATCGTGCGGCCGGATTTCGTCGCGCAGCATCGCAAGCTGGCGGAGCAGCGTGCCTTCGTCACCGGCAACCGCATTCTGCTGTCGCCGGATCTGACGGCGCGGGTGCTGCGCGACGGCCTCGAACCGGAAATCTGGAGCTTCGGCAAATTCATCTCCGAGCGCCTGCGTGGCGGCGTCAATCGCCTCTCGGCTTTATTGAAGCTGCCGCTCGGGCCGCTGCGGCAGATCCGCGCCAGGGAGTGGAAAGGCGCGCGCTCCTGCAACCTCGCCATCTGGCGCCGCGATCTCGACACCGTCGATGGCTTCGATGCCGATTACGCAGGCTGGGGCAAGGAAGACTCCGATTTGATCGTCCGCCTGCTCAATGCCGGCATCGTGCGCAAGGATGGCAACTTCGCCACCGGCGTCATTCACCTGTGGCACAAGGAGGCCGATCGCTCGGCCTTGCCGGAAAACGAGCGCAAGCTGGCGCAGTTGCTGAAGGGCCGCGACGTCCGCGCCAAGCGCGGCATGTCGTTGCTGAAGGCCAAGCCGATGCAGGTCACCGAAGGCGGCCCGGCATGACAAGCGCGGCCGGAGCGCTGGATCGCGCCAAGATCGTCAACGTCGTCGACGTGCTGGCGATTGCGCTGGCGGCCGCGCTGCCGTGGTCAACGTCGGCCGCCGGCATTCTGGCCGGCATGTGGGCGGTGACGCTGATCGCGCTGTTCGACGTGCGTGGCCTGCGCGACATGTTGATGTCGCCGGCGGGCGGCCTCCCGGTGCTGCTCGTGCTGTTCGGCGTCGCCGGCATGCTGTGGGCCGATGTCGGCCTAGCCGAGCGCTGGGAGGGCATAGGCTCGTTCATCAAGCTGCTCACCATTCCGCTGTTCTTCGTCCACTTCCAGCGCTCGGAGCGCGGACATTACGTCTTCGCCGCCTTCGCACTGTCCTGCGCGGCACTGCTCATCGTCACCGCGTTTGTCATGCTGATTCCGCCGCTTCCCGCCGAATGGGTCAAACCGGACAACGTGATCGTGCGCAACGCCGCCAGCCAGAGCGGCGAATTCGTGCTCTGCATGTTCGGTCTGTTTTATGTGGCGGCCGACCAGGTCGAGCGGCGGCGGTGGCGCCTGTTGCCCGGCATCGCGCTGTTCGTCGCCGGCATGTTGATCAGCATGTTCGCCCTGTCGACCGGACGGACGGCTCTGGTAACGATCCCGGTGCTGCTGGTGCTGTTCGTCGCCCGCCGCCTGACGCGCCGCAGCGCCACGCTGGTGCTCGCTTCCGCCGTCTTGGTCGCCGCGGTGGCATGGTTCTCGGCGCCTTACCTGCGCGAGCGCACCATCCAGGCTTGGACCGACGCGGAAGCCTATTTCGCGACCGATGCCCAGAATTCCTCGGGCGAAAGGTTGGAGTTCTATCGCAAGTCGCTGCGCTTTGTCGGTGAGGCGCCGTTGCTCGGCCACGGCACCGGCTCGATCCACCAGCTCTTTATTGTCTCGTCAGCCGGCAAAACTGGCGCAGAGGGGTCGGCGACCACCAACCCGCATAATCAAACTTTCGCTGTTGCGATCCAGATTGGTCTCCTCGGTGCGGCCGTCTTGTGGGCCATGTGGATCGCGCACCTGTTGTTGTTCCGCGGACTGGGCCTCGCGGCCTGGGTCGGGCTCGCCGTGGTCGCGCAGAACATCGTCGGTTCGCTGTTCAATTCGCACCTGTTCGATTTCCTGCAAGGCTGGATCTATGTGGTCGGCGTTGGCGTTGCCGGCGGCATGGTGCTGAAGCAGCGCGCGACAGCCGATCGAAAGATCGCGGCGTCATGAACCGCGTCGAGCTTCCCGCGAGACCGCGTATTCTGGTGATCGCGTTGCGCCGCCTTGGCGACGTGCTGCTGACGACGCCGCTGATCGCCAGTCTGCGCCGCGCCTGGCCAGACGCGACCATCGACGCGCTGGTGTTCGCCGACACCGCCGGGATTCTCGCCGGTAATCCGGATCTCAATGGCGTCATCGCCATGCCGCCGCGCCGCACCGTCGCACAGAGTCTGGCGCTCGCGGCAAAGCTCTGGCGCGGTTACGATCTGGCGATCTCGACGCAGTCCGGCGACCGGCCGACCTTCTTCGCGATCGTCGCCGGCCGCGGGCGCGTTGCTCCGGTGGAGGCGCGGGCGACGGGCGGCATCAAGTGTCGGTTTCTCGACCGAACTCTCGACATCGTCCCCGGCGTGCATCGCGTCGAAGAGATGCTGCGGCTCGCCGATGTGCTCGGCGTCGACCGCGAGCCGCATCTGGTGCCGCCCCGAGCCGCGCCATTCGACGGCATGCCCGACGGTCCCTATGCCGTCATCCATGCCGCGCCGATGTTCCGTTACAAGCAGTGGACCGCGTCCGGCTGGCGCGACGTCGCGCAGGCGTTGCGCGGGCGCGGCCTGACCGTGATCGCGACCGGCGGTCCGGCGGTGGAGGAGCGCGCTTATCTCGATGACGTCTGGCGCGGCATTGATGTGAAGCGCGTGGACGGCGCGCTGAACTGGGCGCAGCTCGCGGGCCTGCTGCGCCAAGCAAGTGTCTTCATCGGTCCCGACACCTCGGTGACGCATCTTGCCGCCGCCTGCGGCGCACCGACGGTGGCGCTGTTCGGGCCAACCGATCCGCGGCTGTGGGGACCGTGGCCAGTCGGCGGGCTCAGTGAGATGTGGCACGACACCGGAGCGGTGCAGCAGCGCGGCAATGTCTGGCTGGTGCAGCACGCTTTTCCATGCACGCCGTGCCAGCTCGAAGGCTGTGAGCGGCGGCTCGGCAGTTATAGCGCTTGCCTCGATGCGCTGTCGTCGCGTCAGGTCATGGTCGCGGTGGACGAAGCGCTAACGGTTCAGGCGGCCTTGCGGCCGGACGCGAAGCTGTAAAGCAGCGCGGCCACCAGCGCCCCGCCGACCGCTAGCGTCGCGATCTGAACCGCGATGCCGGTCCAGTACACGCTGGCCAGCGCCAGCACGCCGAGCACGATGTTGACGGCGAAGATCCGCGTCACGATCTGCATCACGGTGAGGCCGTTCTGCGTGGCGCGCTGATAGAAATGCGTGCGATGCGCGACCCAGAACTGCTCGCCGCGCACCATGCGGCGGCCCAGGGTGACGGTGGCGTCGGCGAGATAATAGAGCGGCAGCAGCAGGGCGGCGGCGATGTGGCCGCGGCCGGCGAGCGCGATCAGCATCCAGGCCAGCAGCAGGCCGATGGCGAGGCTGCCGACGTCGCCGAGAAACATCTTCGCCACCGGCTTGTTGAGCGGCGCAAAGCCGAGCATGGCGCCGCACAGCGCCAGCGCCACGCTGATCTCGAGGTCCGACGGGCCGCCGAACGTGCTGATCGCCAGGAGGAACAGCGTGATCGGGATGGTTTCGGCCGCGGTGATCCAGTCGATGCCGTCCATGAAGTTGGTCAGATTGACGAACCACAGCGCGCCGACGCCGAGCAGCACGCGTTCGATCCAGAATGGCAGCAGCGGCACGACGCGCACGTCGGCCGGCAGCGCTACCAGCACCGCGGCGACGGCGACGCCCTGCAGGATCAGCCGCGGCACGACGCCGAGCTGGGCGATGTCGTCCGCTGCGCCGACGATGGCAATGCCGGCGGCGGCGGCGAGCACGATCCACAATGACGGATCGTCAAGGAAGCCGGCGCGCAACGCGGTCGCCAGGGTGACGATGATCGTCGCGGCGATGACGCCGATGCCGGCGCCTTGCGGGGTTGGAGTCTTGTGCGACGAGCGGGCATTGGGCAGAGCCAGCGCATAGCGCTGCAGCACCGGCCGCAGCAGCAATAGCAGCAGATAGCAAATGACGGCAGCGGCGAGCGCGATGCCGGCGGCGATGGTGACGACGACAGGCCAGGTGATGATCGTCACGCCTGTCCCTCCGTGCGCTCGGCGGCTGCTTTGTCGGCCAGCAGCCTTTGGTACAGCGCGACGATCTCCCGCCCGACATGCGCGCTGGAGAATTCCTCGACCGCCATCTTGCGGCTCGCCGCGGCGAAGCGGCGGCGACGCTCGGGATCGTTCATCAGTGTCTCGATGGCCTTGGCCAGCGCTTCCGGATCGTCCACCGCGACGAGGAGCGCATTGATGTCCTGACGCGCGATCTCGCGGCAACCCGGCACGTCGGTGGCGATCAGTGCGCGGCCGCAGGCGGCGGCTTCGAGCAAGCTCTTCGGCAGACCTTCGCGGCGTGATGGCAGCACGCCGACATGCGACTGCGCCCACACCGTCGCGATGCCATCGACATGGCCGAGCACCACCAGATGGGGCCGGTGGCGCCAGTTCTCGATGACGGCATTCGGAATCGAGGCGGGGTTCGAAGGATCGGGACTGCCGGCGAGCAGCAGGCGGAAGTCGACGCCGCGCTCGGCCAGAATCTCATGCGCGCGCGCCAGCGGCCGCACGCCTTTGTCGTCGAGCAGCCGGCCGACGAAGCCGACGGTGAACAGGCCGTCGGGCTCGGGCAGCGGCGTCAGTTCGTCGGTGTCGATGCCGGAGCCGGGGATCAATGCGATGCGATCCTTCGGCACGCCCAGAGCCAGCACGGCCTCGCGATCGTCCGGGTTCTGCACCAGGACGGAAGTCGCGGGGCGGTTGAGCAGCCAGCGCATCAACGGCGCGGCGACGCCGCGTACCAGACGGGCTTTAAGTGTTGACGACGTGAAGGCGAAACCGAGGCCGGCAAAGGCGTTGAGCCTTGCCATCGGCAGTCCCAGCGCGGCAATCGAGCCGAGCACCGAGGGCACCAATGCAACATGGTGCACAAGATCGGGCTTGAGCCGGCGATAGAGCCGCCGGATTTCCCAAACCGTGCTAATCAGGACGAACGGGTTGAGGCTGCCGCGCCGCCACGCCACCGGGTGCAAAGTGAAGCCTTCGGCGAGAATGGCGCCGCCATGCTTGGCGACACGGGTCGCGACATGAACCTGATAGCCGGCCGCCTTCGCCGCCCGCGCCATCGGCAGGCGGTGCGACATGAAATACCAGTCTTCGGAGACGAGATAGAGAATGGTTTGCGCCATCAAACGGCTGCTTCACGCCGGTCAGCTTCGATGGCGCACCAATAGAGGACTCGCCCCGAGAATGGAAACGGCAACATCGACCCGTGCCTCGGTTGCCTCCACGGCCCATAACATATTGTTATAATTGTGCTATATTTCCCACTGCTGGGACAATCTACGGGCTTCCCGGAACGCGGCAGCCGGTCTATGGCGATGGCATGATTGGTACAATCCGCACGACGCGGCAGAACCGGATGGCGGGCTGATGTGCGGCATTGCGGGTTTTTATGACCGAGCGAGGCCGGGCGATCCCGCGGCGCTGGAACGCCGCGCGCAGGCCATGGGCGATGCCATTGCCTATCGCGGACCGGATAGCTGGGCGATCTGGTACGACGCCGAGGCTGGCCTCGGCCTGGCTCACCGCCGTCTTGCGATCGTCGATCTGACGCCGACCGGGGCCCAGCCGATGGTCTCGGCCGATAGCCGCTGGGTCATCTGCTATAACGGCGAGGTCTATAACCGCGACGAGGTCGCGCGCTGTCCGGAGCTTGCCGGCTTCGCCTTCCGCGGCACCTCGGACACCGAGGTCATCCTCGAGTCGGTTGCCAGACGCGGCATCGAGCGGACGCTCACCGACATCAACGGCATGTTCGCCATTGCGCTGTGGGACCGGCAGACCCGCACGCTGCATCTGATCCGCGATCGCCTCGGTATCAAGCCGATCTATTTCTCGTCGGACGAACGCGGCATTGCCTTTGCTTCGGAACTGAAGGCGCTGCGCGCCGGCGGTGTGCGCCTCGAGACCGATCCGCAGTCGGTCGGCAGTTTCCTGCGCTTTGCTTATGTGCCGGCGCCGTATTCGATCTTCCGCAACGTCACCAAGGTCATGCCGGGCGAGATCGTCTCGATCGCCGCCGACGGCAAGGTCGCACGCCGCATCTACTGGTCGCTCGGCGACATCGCCGCCGCCGGTATCGCCGATCCGTTCAGAGGCTCCGACGGCGAGGCCGAAGCTGAACTGCATAATCTGCTCGCCGACGCCGTCGCCGGGCAGATGATGTCGGACGTGCCGCTCGGCGCCTTTCTCTCCGGTGGCATCGATTCATCGACCGTCGTCGCCCTGATGGTGGCGGCGAAGCGCGGTCCGGTGCGCACTTTCTCGATCGGTTTTTCCGATTTGGGCTTCGACGAATCGCAGCACGCCCGTGCGGTGGCCGAGCATCTCAAGACCGATCATCGCGACCTGATGGTGACTGGCGAGGACGCGCTCAACGTCGTGCCGCAACTCGCCGAGATGTATGACGAGCCGTTCGCGGATTCTTCGCAGATCCCGACGCATCTGATTTCGAAGCTGACGCGCGAACATGTCACGGTGGCGCTGACCGGCGACGGCGGCGATGAAATGTTTGCCGGGTATAACCGTTACAATCTGGGGCAGGGCATCGCCGGGCGATTGTCGCGATCCCCGCGCGCCTTGCGTCAGGCCGCCGGCGCGCTGCTCGATGCCATGCCCGGCGCGCTGGTCGAAGCCGGCGTCGCGCTGTTGCCGGCAAGGGTCAGACCGCCGCAGCCGGTCGACAAGCTGAAGAAATTCGCCGCCGTGCTGCCGCTCGACGCCGAGGAAGCCTATCGCGTACTGGTGAGCCAGAACCGCGATCCGTCATCGCTGATGTTCGGCAAAGCCGAGCATGACGTACCGATGCCCGTGCTGCCGTCCGGCGCCGATGACTGCAGCGTCGAGCAGATGCAGCTTTGCGATCAAAGCACCTTTCTGCCCGACGACATTTTACAGAAGGTCGATCGCGCCTCGATGGCGGTGTCGCTCGAAGTTCGGCCGCCGCTGCTCGACCATCGCGTCGTCTCTTTCGCGTGGCGGCTGCCGCGGGCCATGCGCGTGCGTGACGGCGAGACCAAATGGCTGCTGCGCCGGGTGCTCGACCGCTACGTGCCGCGAGAGATGGTGTCGCGGCCGAAAATGGGCTTCGCCATTCCGCTGGCGGCGTGGCTGCGCGGGCCGCTGCGGCCCTGGGCCGAGGACCTGCTGGATCCGTCGCGACTTTCCGGCGGCCTGCTTGATGCCGCGCCGGTTCGGCGCCTCTGGGACGAACATCTGTCCGGCCGGCATAACCGGGCCTATGCCTTGTGGACCATTCTGATGTACGAGGCGTGGCGTCGGCGCTGGGGCGCGGCCTGAGCGCCACCGGCCTTGCGTTGCCGCCCGGGGCCATGTTCAACACGACCTTATGACCATGCATTCGCGCAAAATCTCGGTGATCGGCCTGGGCTATGTCGGACTTCCGGTGGCCGTTGCTTTCGCGCGCTCCGGGGCGACGGTCATCGGCTTTGACATCGACGCCCGGCGCGTTGCCGAGCTGCGCGAGGGGATCGATCTGACCCGTGAGGTCGAATCCGCGGATCTCAGGCAGGCGACGCTGAATTACACCACCGATCCCGCGGCGCTGAAGAAGGCCGATTTCCACATCGTCACCGTGCCGACGCCGATCGACGACAACCGCCGCCCCGATCTCGGCGCCATGCTGGCCGCATCGCGCACCGTCGGCGGTGTGCTGAAGAAGGGCGACATCGTCGTCTACGAATCGACGGTCTATCCCGGCGCGGTGGAGGAAGACTGCGTGCCGGTGCTCGAGGCTGCGTCAGGCTTAAAGTGCGGCGCCGATTTCACCGTCGGCTATTCGCCCGAGCGCATCAATCCTGGCGACAAACAGCATCGCTTCGAGACCATCACCAAGGTCGTCTCGGCGCAGGACGCACCGACGCTTGACGTCGTCGCCGCGGTCTATGGCTCTGTGGTGAAGGCCGGCATCCATCGTGCGCCGTCGATCAAGGTCGCGGAAGCGGCCAAGGTGATCGAAAATACGCAGCGCGATCTCAACATTGCCTTCATGAATGAATTGTCCGCGATCTTCCACAAGCTTGGTATCGATACCGGCGACGTGCTCGCCGCGGCGGCGACGAAATGGAATTTCCAGGCGTTCCAGCCCGGGCTGGTCGGCGGTCACTGCATCGGTGTCGATCCTTATTATCTGACGCACCGCGCCGAGAAGGCTGGTTACCGGCCGGAAGTGATCCTGGCCGGTCGGCATATCAATGACAGCATGGGGGCCCAGATTGCCCACGAATGCATGAGCCGGCTCAACGGCCGCGCGACGCATGGCGCGCTGGTCACGGTGCTCGGCTTGACCTTCAAGGAAAACGTCCCGGACACGCGCAACTCGAAGGTCATCGACATCGTGCGCACGCTCGAGCAGGGCGGCGTCACGGTGCAGATGCACGATCCGCTGGCCTCGCCCGAGCAGGCGCGCGAGGAATATCGCGTCGATCTGGTGCCGATGGACAGGCTCAAGCCGGCCGATGCCGTCATCTTCGCGGTGGCGCATGACGACTACATCGCGGGCGGCTGGCCGCTGGTGCAGCGGCTGCTCAAGGGCGGGACGGGTATCGTGTTGGATGTGAAGCGGCGGCTCGATCGCGTCGCCAAACCTGAAGGGATCGATCTGTGGCGGCTGTAGACAACGAGCCCATCCTGGTGACTGGCGCGGCCGGCTTCATCGGCTATCACGTGGCCACGGCGCTTCTCAAAGAGGGGCGCGTGGTGATCGGCGTCGATAATCTGACGCCTTATTACGATCCGAAGCTCAAGGAAGCCCGGCTCGCCGAATTGGCGAAACACAACGGCTTCAGTTTCATCAAGCTCGATCTTGCCGACCGCCAGGCGACCGCCGACCTGTTCGCGCAGTACAAATTCCCGCACGTCGTTCATCTCGCGGCGCAAGCCGGCGTGCGCTACTCGCTCATCGATCCGCACGCTTACGTCGATTCCAATCTGATCGGCTTCGTCAACGTGCTGGAAGGCTGCAGGCACAATGGCTGCGGCCATCTGCTCTATGCCTCGTCGTCGTCGGTGTACGGCAGCAACACGCACATGCCGTTCTCGGTGCACGACAATGTCGATCATCCGCTCAGTCTCTACGGCGCCTCGAAGAAGGCCAACGAGCTGATGGCGCATTCCTACTCGCATCTGTTCAAGCTGCCGACCACCGGGCTGCGCTTCTTCACGGTCTATGGTCCGTGGGGCCGGCCGGACATGGCGATGTGGATCTTCGCCTCGGCCATTCTCGCCGGCAAACCGATCAAGCTGTTCAACCACGGCAAGATGCAGCGCGACTTCACCTATGTCGATGACGTGGTGGAGTCGATCGTGCGGCTGGTGTCGCATGCGCCGGCCGGCAATCCGGAATGGTCGGGCGACCGTCCTGACCCCGGCTCGAGCAGTGCGCCGTGGCGGGTCTACAACATCGGCAACAACAACCCGGTCGAACTGCTCGATGTCGTCGAGTTGCTCGAGAAGTCGATCGGCAAGAAGGCAATCCGCGAACTGGAGCCCATGCAGCCCGGCGACGTGCCGGCGACCTATGCCGATGTCGATGCATTGATGAAGGAAGTCGACTTCAAACCGGCGACGCCGATCGCCGAAGGCATCGCGCGTTTCATCGACTGGTACCGCGCCTATCACGGCCTGAAGTAACGATCCCGTCCCGCATGCCGGGCTGACGGATAAGGTCGCACTGATCTCCGGTGGGACCGGGCCGATGCTGCCTGTCTGGCGGAATCCCTGCGTACCAAGGGCGATGTTCTGGGATGGGGCGACGCGGCGGCCATCCGCTTGGCTGCCTGTAACGCTCTGAATCAAAACGTGTTCAGTGCTTTACACAGGCGCGGTCGCCACGTTCCAGGGGGCGTGCTAGGTGACCCCGGGGTCAGAATACCAGCTGGGGACCAGCGTTCAGAATGTCACAAGATACCAACAATAATGCGCGGCCGTTGCGCGTCGGCGTCATCGGCGTCGGCGTCATGGGCAGCAACCATGCGCGCGTCTTCGCGGGATTGCCGGGCGTGCAGCTCGTCGGCGTCGCTGATCCGGATGCCAAGCAGGCCGATTTTGTCGCGCGCACTTTGAATTGTGCGGCCGTGCCCGACGTCACCGGTCTCCTGGACCTCGGCGTTGACGCGATCACCATTGCGGCACCGACGCATCTGCATCGGGACGTTGCGCTCGCGGCCATTGCGCGCGGCGTCCACGTCCTGGTCGAAAAGCCGATCGCCTCGACCGTCGAGGAAGGCCGCGAGATCATCCAGGCGGCGCGGCAGGCAGGTGTGACCTTGATGGTCGGCCATGTCGAACGCTTCAACCCGGCGGTCGAAGCGATCAAGGAAGCGATCCGCAACGAAGACATTCTGTCCATCGCCATCACGCGCGTCGGTCCTTTCCCGCCGCGCATGTCGAATGTCGGCGTCGTCATTGACCTCGCCGTGCACGATATCGATCTCATTCGCTGGTTCACCGACAGCGACATCATCGAGGTGCAGCCGCAGGTCTCGAGCGCGATCGCCGAGCGCGAGGATATCGCGTTGCTGCAGTTCCGCACGGCGTCGGGCGTGCTCGCCCACATCAACACCAACTGGATCACCCCGTTCAAGGCACGCAACGTCACCGTGGCGACCCGCCACAAATACGTGATGGGCGACTTGCTGACGCGGCAGGTGACCGAGTGCTTCGGCTTCCAGCCCGACGGCAGCTATTCGATGCGGCATCTCTCGGTCGGCCATGCCGAACCGCTGCGCGCCGAACTGCTGGCCTTCCTTCAGGCGATCCGCGGCGGCTCCGCTCCGGCCGTCACCGGCGAACAAGCGGTCGCCAGCCTCGAGATCGCTATCCAGTGTCTCGCCTCGAACAGCCGCGCCGTGTCGCCGTCGCGCGCCAAGGCGCAAAGCGCCGCGGCGGTTTGATCCTTCGCTCTTACGAAATCCGGTTATCTCATGAACCTTCGCAGCGAACTGCCAATGCTCCCTTTCATCGATCTCGCCGCTCAGCGCCGCCGGCTTGGGACGGCGGTCGACGAAGCGGTTGCGAAGGTGCTGAACCATTGCCAGTTCATCCTCGGCCCGGAAGTGCGCGCCTTTGAGGCGGAGCTGGCCGCTTTCAGCGGCGCCAAGCATGCCGTGACCTGCGCCAGCGGCACCGATGCGCTGGTGCTGGCGCTGCGCGCCTTCGGTGTCGGCCCGGGCGATGCGGTGATCTGTCCTTCGTTCACGTTCTGCGCCACCGCCGAAGTCGCGGTGCTGGTGGGTGCGACGCCGGTGTATGTCGATATCGACCCCGTTTCGTTCAACATCAATCCGGCGCACATCGCCGGCGCTGTTGAAACCGCGCGCGAGCAGGGGCTGACGCCGAAGGTGGTGATCCCTGTCGACCTGTTCGGCCTGGCGGCCGACCACGGCGCCATCGCGGCCGCGGCGAAGGCGCACGATCTTCTGGTTCTCGACGATGCCGCGCAAGGATTCGGCGCGACCTACAACAACCGCCGCATCGGCACCTTCGGCCATGCGACGGCGACCAGTTTCTTTCCGGCCAAGCCGCTCGGCTGCTACGGCGATGGCGGCGCGGTGATGACCGACGACGACAAGCTCGCCGATCTGATGCGCAGCATCCGCATGCATGGCCAGGGCAGCGACCGCTACGACAATGTGCGCATTGGTCTGGCCTCGCGCCTCGACACCATCCAGGCCGCGGTGCTCAGCGAGAAGCTCAAGATTTTCCCGGAAGAGATCGAAGCCCGCGATCGCGTGGCGCGGCGTTACGCCGAAGGGTTGCGCGATGTTGTCACCGTGCCGACGGTGCCGGCCGGCATGACCTCGGTCTGGGCGCAATATACCATCCGCCTCAAGCCGGGCGCCCGCGAGGCTTTTGCCGCGGCGCTCAAGGCCGAAGGGATACCGACCGCGATCTACTACCCGATTCCGCTGCACAAGCAGCAGGCCTACAAGCAGTATCCGGTCGGCAAGGGCGGCGTCGCGGTGAGCGAGGCGGTGGCGCACGAGGTTATCAGCCTGCCGATGCACGCTTATCTCGACGAAGCGACGCAGGATCGGATCATCGACGGCGTGCGCCGGGCGGTCGTCCGCTGAGCGCGCCGCGCACTTGCGCCGGGCCGCAAGGTCGGTCATTTTCAACCGGTGAGTGTCTCAACCAGCCCGTTGACCTGGCGTGACCAGAATATCCGCCTCCGCCGGCTCGAGGCCGAGGCAATTTTTATTCTGCGCGAGGCGGTCGCCGAATTCGCCAATCCGGTGATGCTGTATTCCATTGGCAAGGATTCGAGCGCGATGCTGCATCTCGCGCTGAAGGCCTTTGCGCCCGCCAGGCCGCCGTTTCCGCTGCTGCACGTCGACACGACCTGGAAATTCCGCGAGATGATCGCGTTCCGCGACGAGACCGCGGCGCGGCTCGGCATGGACCTCCTGGTTCATGTCAACGAAGAGGGGCTGAAGCGCGGCGTCTCGCCGGTTGTCTCCGGCTCGTCGCTGCACACCCAAGTCATGAAGACCGAAGCGCTGCGCCAGGCGCTGGAAAAGCATCGTTTCGACGTGGCGTTCGGCGGCGCGCGGCGCGACGAGGAGAAGAGCCGCGCCAAGGAGCGCATCTTCTCGCACCGCTCGGCGAGCCACGCCTGGGATCCGCGCAACCAGCGGCCGGAGCTGTGGCGCGTGTTCAACACCCGCATCCGGCCGGGCGAATCGATGCGCGTGTTTCCGCTGTCGAATTGGACCGAGTTCGACGTGTGGGACTACATCCGCGCCGAAGAGATCCCGGTCGTGCCGTTGTACTTTGCCAAGGAACGGCCGGTCGTCACGCGCGACGGCGCGCTGATCGTCGTCGATGACAACCGTCTGCCGCTTGAGGATGGCGAGACGCCGCAGATGATGCGGGTGCGGTTCCGCACGCTCGGCTGCTACCCGCTGACCGGAGCGATCCGCTCCGACGCCGATACCCTCGATGCGGTGATCGCCGAGATGCGTAGTGCGGCCAGTTCCGAACGCCAGGGCCGGGTCATCGATCGCGACGAAGCCGCGTCGATGGAAAGGAAAAAGCGTGAGGGCTATTTCTGATGAGCCCTTCGACGCTGCAAGCCCCCGAGATCGCAATGCGGCCGGCGCTGCGCTTCATCACCTGTGGCTCGGTCGATGACGGCAAGTCGACCTTGATCGGCCGGCTGCTCTACGAGCGGCAACTCATCCTGGACGACCAACTCAGCGCGCTGGAGCGCGACTCGCGCCGGCACGGCACGGCCGGCGAGGGCGTGGATTTCTCTCTTTTGCTCGACGGCCTCGAGGCGGAGCGCGAGCAGGGCATCACCATCGACGTCGCCTATCGTTACTTTGCCACGGCGCGGCGTTCGTTCATCGTCGCCGATACGCCGGGCCACGAGCAATACACGCGCAACATGGTGACCGGCGCCTCCAACGCCGACCTGGCGGTGCTGCTCGTCGATGCGCGCAAGGGTCTGCTCGATCAGACGCGGCGTCATGCCATCATCGCGGCGATGCTCGGCATCCGTCACATGGTGCTGGCGGTCAACAAGATCGATCTGGTCGATTTCGACCGGGCCGTTTTCGAAAGGATCGTCGCTGCCTTCAACGACTTCGCCGCGACCCTCGGCTTCAGGACCATCACCGCAATTCCGCTCTCAGCGCGGTTCGGCGACAACGTGGCCGAGAGAAGCCAACGCACCCCGTGGTACGCGGGTCCGCCGCTGATCGATCTTCTCGAACAGATCGATGTCGAGGACGACCGCTCCGGCAAACCCTTCCGCATGCCGGTTCAGTGGGTTAATCGCCCGGATGCCAGCTTTCGCGGTTTCTGCGGCACCATCGTCAGCGGCGCCGTGAAGGCTGGCGACGAAATCGTTGTCCTGCCGTCGGGCCGCGTCACGACCGTCAAGGAGGTCCTGGCTCCCGGCGCCGACGGCAAGGCGGAGACCGGCGACAGCGTCACCCTGACGTTGACGGAGGAAACCGATGTCGCCCGCGGCGACATGCTGGCGGCGCCGCGCGCGCGTCCGCAGGTCGCCGATCAGTTCGCCGCCCACATCGTGTGGATGTCGCCCGAGGCGCTGCTGCCCGGCCGTTCCTATCTGATGAAGGTCAACCATAATTCAGTGCTGGCGACGGTCACCGACCTCAAGCACCGCGTCGACATCCAGACACTCGCGCGACTCGCCGCCAAGACCTTGTCACTCAACGAAGTTGGCGTGTGCAACCTGTCGGTCGCCCGACCGATCGCGGTCGATGCCTATGCCGACAACCGGGACACCGGCGGCTTTGTTCTGATCGACCGCTACAGCAACGAAACCGTCGCGGCCGGCATGATCGACTTTGCGCTGCGCCGCGCGACCAACATTCACCGCCACGCCTATACGGTAAACAAGGCGTTCCGAACCGCCTTGATGCATCACAAACCCGCGGTGCTGTGGTTCACCGGCCTGCCGGGCTCGGGCAAGTCCACCATCGCCAACCTCGTCGAATCCGGCCTCCATGCGCGCGGCGCCCACACCATGCTGCTCGATGGCGACAATGTCCGGCATGGTCTCAACAATGATCTCGGCTTCACCGAGGCTGACCGCGTCGAGAATATCCGCCGTGTCGCCGAGGTTGCCAAGCTGATGACGGAGGCGGGCCTCATTGTCCTGTGCTCGTTCATTTCGCCATTCGCTGCCGAGCGGCGTCTGGCGCGCGAGATGGTGCAGACCGGCGAATTCATCGAGATATTCGTCGATACGCCGCTCGAGATGTGTATCGTCCGCGATCCGAAGGGGCTTTATCGCCGCGCGCTAGCCGGCGAGATCGCGAACTTCACGGGCATCGGGCAGCCCTATGAACGGCCGGAGGTGCCGGAACTGCATCTTCTGACGCCCGATCGCGATCCGGCCCAGTTGGCGCAGGACGTGATCGACGAACTGATCCGTATGAAGATCCTCTAAGCCTAGACGCGCTTATAGATATCTTCGATGCGCTCGATGTCGTCTTCGCCGAGATAGCTGCCGGTTTGTACTTCGATCAGTTCCAGCGGAATCTTGCCCCTGTTGGCAAGGCGATGGACGGTGCCAATCGGAATGTAGATCGATTCGTTCTCGTGCACGGCGCGGAGTTCGTCGCCGATCGTGACTTCGGCATTGCCGCGCACGACAACCCAATGCTCGGAACGGTGCCGGTGCCGCTGCAGCGATAGCATGCCGCCGGGACTGACGACGATGCGCTTGACCTGGAACCGGTCGCCCATGTCGATCGACTCGTAATAGCCCCACGGCCGGTGCACGCGCTTGTGTTCGGTGGCTTCCGGTTTGTCCTCGGCCTTCAACCGCGTCACAAGTTCGCGCACCTGCTGCGAACGGTCGCGCGGCACCACCATGACGGCGTCGGAGGTCGAGACCACGACCAGATCGCTGACGCCGATCAAGGTCGTCAGCCGCCCGTCGGAGTGAATGACACAATCCGCGGTATCCACGGCAATCACCGGGCCGTGCACGACATTGCCGCCTTCGTCTCGCGGCATGATGTCGAACAGCGCGTCCCAGCTCCCGATATCCGACCAACGGAAATCGCCGGCGATCACGGCGGCGCGGTCGGTCTTTTCCATGACCGCATAGTCGATCGACTTCTGCGGCGCGCGGGCGAATGCATCGGGGTCGAGCCGCAGAAAGCCCAGATCGTTGGTTGCCCCCGCCGCAGCAGCTTCGACGGCTTCGGCCATGCCCGGCTCCAGACGCGCCAGTTCGCTCATCAGGACATCGGCGCGGTACAGGAAATTGCCGGAATTCCACAAATAGCCGTCGCGCACGTAGCGCGCGGCGGTCGCCGCGTCCGGCTTCTCGACGAAGCGGCTGACGACGCTGACGCCGTTGCCGAGGTCGGCGCCGGGCAGGATGTAGCCGTAGCTGGTTTTCGGCTCGGACGGTTTGATACCGAAAGTGACGATCTGACCGTTCTCTGCGGCCGGACGTCCGGCGAGGCAAGTGGCGCGGAATTTATCGGTATCGAGAATGATGTGGTCGGCGGCGAGTGCCAGCACCAGCGCCTGCGGATGGCGCTGGCGCGCAATCGCCGTCGCCGCGGCAATCGCCGGGCCGGAATCGCGCCGGAGCGGTTCGATGACCACTGTCACGTCGATGCCGATCTCTTCGGCCTGCCGTTTGGCGAAGAAATGGAAGTTTGGTCCGGTGATCACGATGGGAGCCGCGAACATCGGATCGCTGACCCGAAGCAGCGTCTCCTGATAGGTCGAGCGCTCACCGACCAGCGGCAGGAACTGCTTGGGCAATGCGTCGCGCGACACCGGCCACAGCCGGGTGCCGGCGCCGCCGGCGAGGAGCACTGGGGTGATCGGCGAAATTGCGGGCACGGGCGTCTCGACGGTGATCGGCGGGTTATTCAGCCTGAGCTGTCTCGGTCAAGGCCATCTTGGCTTTGCGCGCAGGGGCCCTATGGTGGGCGCCGGATTCGCGCCCGGCGGCCCGCCTACGGGTATCGTATCGTCGGCCTTAAATCTACCTTGGTCGCCTTCGACTATTCCACGCGCCCGTACAGGTCTGTCCAGCCCGATGATCAAGCCCTTTCTGACTGTCGGCGGCTATACGCTCCTGTCGCGGGTGACGGGCTTTATTCGCGACATCATCATGGCGGCGGTACTCGGCGCCGGCCCGGTGGCCGACGCGTTCTTCGTTGCCTTCCGGCTGCCCAACCATTTCCGCGCCATCTTTGCCGAAGGTGCATTTAATGCCGCGTTCGTGCCGGCCTATGCCCGCGTGCGCGCGCAGGGCGGCGAGGCGCGCGCCGGGCTGTTCGCCGATCACATCTTCACCATCCTGCTAGCCTCGCAAATCGTCCTGCTGGTGTTGGCACTGCTGTTCACCCCGCAGGCCATCGACCTGCTGGCCCCGGGCTTCAGCGACGACACGAAGCGCTACGCGCTGGCGGTGGATCTCACGCGCATCACCTTTCCTTATCTGTTGATGATCACGCTAGTCACGCTGTACGGCGGCATCCTCAATGCGCTGCAGCGCTTCGCCGCGGCGTCGGCAGCACCGATCCTGCTGAACCTGTCGCTGATCGTGGCGCTGTTACTCGCCGTCTATTTTCCGACGCCCGGCCACGCCGCGGCCTGGGGCGTCGTCGTCTCCGGCGTCTTGCAGGCGCTGCTGGTCGGCGGCGACAGCTTCCGCCAGGGCGTGCTGGCGCGGTTGCGGCGCCCGGTGTTCGATGCCGACGTAAAGCAGTTCTTCCGCGCACTCGGGCCTGCAACGGTGGGCTCGGCCGGCGTGCAACTGGCGTTGTTCGCCGACACGATCATCGGCAGCTTGCTGCCGGCCGGCGCCATCTCGGCGCTGTATTACGCCGACCGCATCAACCAGTTGCCGATCGGCGTGATCGGCATTGCCGCCGGCACCGTGGTGCTGCCGGAAATGTCACGGCGCCTCGCCGCGGGCGATGACGCCGGCGCAGCCAATGCGCAGAATCGCGCCTTCGAATTCACCCTGTTGCTGGCGATGCCGTGCCTTGCCGCATTCATCGCCATCCCCGACCTCATCATGCGCGCGCTGTTCGTGCGCGGCGCCTTTACGATCGCCGATGCCGACGCCGCCGGCGCGACTCTGGCCGCCTATGCGGTCGGCCTGCTGCCGTTCCTCCTGATCCGCAGTGCGGTGGCTACCTTCTTTGCGCGCGGCGACACCGCGACGCCGGTGAAGGCGTCGCTGACGGCGGCGGCGGTCAATATCGGCCTGAAGGTGGTGCTGATGGGGCCGCTGGCGCAGATCGGCCTCGCGCTCGCCACCTCGATCGGCGCCTGGATCAACCTCACGCTGGTGGTCTGGCTGGCCCATCGCGCCGGTCATGCCCGGGTCGACGGCCGGCTGCGGCGATCGACGGCGAAGTTCTTGATCGCCGGTGCTACCATGACGGCAATCCTGTGGCTTGGCGCCGCGCCGACCGCGCGTCTGTTTCAGGGCTGGCCCGCCTCGGCGCTACTGACGCTTGCCACCATCGGTGTCGTCGGCGGTACGGTCTACGCCGTGATGATATTCGCCATGTTCGGGCGGAGCTGGTTGCTGGCTTTTCGTGCACGCCGTGGCGCGCGATAGGGCGCTTCGGCAGAAACGCAAGAATTCCCGGCGCTTTTCGTCCTCCACGTTGCGATTTGGCCACGGTGGACAGGCTGTTGCGACGCCGCTATGTCAGATGACCTCATCTGCGGCCGCGCGCGATTTCAGTGATGGACTGGCAATGAATCGAATCGAGATTCCGCTTTCCCGCTCCTTCGTCTCTTCGTTCGGTCGAGCCAGCCTGGTCATGGCACTGGCAGCTTTTCTCGCGGGTTGCGGCGAGGGGCAGAAGCAGCAGCAGGCCGGGCCGCCGCCGACGCCGGTTACGGTGGCGCCGCCCACAAAGCGCACGGTCACCGATTACGATGAATATGTCGGCCGCTTCATCGCGGTGAACAGCGTCGAAGTGCGAGCGCGTGTTTCCGGCTATCTCGACTCCGTAGATTTCAAGGACGGTCAGCTCGTCAAGGATGGCGACCTTCTTTTCACTATCGACAAGCGCCCCTTCCAAAACGCGGTCGCGCAGGCGCGCGCAACATTGGCGGCGGCGCAGTCCAATCTCGCCTTCACCGAAGCCGATTACACGCGCGGCCAGCAACTGGTGAAGGAAAAGACCATCACCGACCAGACCTTCGAGCAGCGGTCGCAGGCATTCCGCAACGCGCGCGCGGCGGTCAGCGGCGCCGAGGCGCAGGTGCGTACGGCAGAGCTCGATCTCGAATTCACCGAGTTGCGTGCGCCGATCCCGGGTCGCATTGGCGACCGCCGCGTCACGCCCGGCAACCTGGTAACGGGCGGCACCGGCGGCAACACGACGCTGCTCGCCACCATCGTCTCGACCGATCCGATCTACTTCGAGTTCACCTTCGACGAAGCGTCCTATCTGCGTTACGAGCGCAATGCCGGGACCGGCGCCGATATCGCCAGCCGCGGCGCCAGCGTACCGGTCGGCCTCAAGCTGATCGACGAGAAGGACTTCAGCCACGACGGCCGCATGGACTTCGTCGATAACGTCATCGACCGCACCTCCGGCACCATTCGCGGCCGCGCCGTGTTCGCCAATGCGAATGGCGTGTTCACGCCGGGCATGTTCGGGCGCGTCCGGGTGCCCGCGACGTCGCCTTACGAGGCACTGCTGGTGCCCGACACCGCCATCGGCAGCGAGCAGGCGCGCAAATACGTGCTCGTGGTCGATGCCCAGAACAAGACCGTGCAGAAATACGTCACGCTGGGCCAGCTCATCGACGGCAAGCTGCGCGTCATCAAGGAAGGGCTTGCCGCGGACGACAAGGTAATCGTCAACGGCATCGCCCGCGTCCGTCCTGGCCAAGCGGTGGCGCCGCAGCCGGAAGGGCAGGCCCAGCCCGGCGGCCAGCCGCCGGCGGCTGCGCCGGCGCCGGCGAAGTAGGGCGCCGCCATGCGATTGTCGCACTTCTTCATCGACCGGCCGATTTTCGCTTCGGTCATCTCGATCGTGATCATCATTCTCGGTGCGGTGTCGTTCGGCCGTCTGCCGGTCGCGCAGTATCCCGAGATCGCGCCGCCGACCATCAATGTCACCGGCCAGTTCCCCGGCGCCAGCGCCGAGATCGTCGCCGAGACGGTGGTGGCGCCGATCGAGCAGCAGATCAACGGCGTCGAGGGGATGCTCTACATCTCGTCGAACTCGACTGCCGACGGCCGTTTTTCGATCGCGGTGACGTTCGACATCGGCGTCAATCTCGATATCGCGCAGGTGCAGGTGCAGAACCGCGTCGCAACCGCGACGCCGCGCCTGCCGGCGCAGGTGCAGCAGATCGGTGTGACGGTCGCCAAGAGTTCGCCCGACATCCTGATGGTGGTGAACCTC
Source organism: Pseudolabrys sp. Root1462 (assembly GCF_001426945.1). Lineage (GTDB taxonomy): Bacteria > Pseudomonadota > Alphaproteobacteria > Rhizobiales > Xanthobacteraceae > Pseudolabrys. The sequence continues at coordinate 935,342 of NZ_LMFS01000001.1, forward strand.
TTCTCCAAGGACAAATCGCGCGACGCGCTTTACATTTCGAACTATGCCAACCTCCAGATCAAGGACGCGTTGACGCGCGTCGATGGCGTCGGCTCGATCACGGTGTTCGGCAGCCGTGACTACGCCATGCAGGTCTGGCTCGACCCGGACCGCATGCAGTCGCTCAACCTGACGGCCGGTGACGTAACCTCTGCGCTGCAGCAGCAGAACATCCAGGTCGCGTCCGGTGTGCTCAACCAGCCGCCGGTGGCGAACCAGCTTGCCTTCCAGATTGCGGTGCGCACGCTGGGGCGTCTGTCGACGCCCGAGGAGTTCGGCAACGTCGTCATCAAGCAGACGGCCAATGCGGTGATCCGCGTCAAGGATGTCGGGCGCGTCGAATTGATCGCGCAGGACTACACGTCGAACTCCTATCTCGACCGCTACGAATCCGTGGCGCTGGCGGTGTTCCAGCGGCCCGGCTCGAACGCGCTGACGACCGGCGACAACATCGTCAAGGCCGTCAAGGAAATGTCGAAGAGCTTCCCGTCTGGGGTCGACTACGGCATTTTCTACAATCCGACGCAGTTCATCCAGCAGTCGGTCGATGCCGTGATCTCGACCATCTTCGAGGCGGTGATTCTCGTCGTCCTCGTGATCGTGCTGTTCCTGCAGACCTGGCGCGCCGCCGTCATTCCGCTGCTGGCGATTCCGATCTCGCTGATCGGCACCTTCTTCCTGATGGGGTTGTTCGGCTTCTCGCTCAACAACCTGTCGCTGTTCGGCCTCGTGCTCGCGATCGGCATCGTGGTCGACGACGCCATCGTCGTCGTGGAGAACGTCGAGCGCAACATCGCCGAGGGACTGTCGCCGCGCGATGCCGCCTACAAGACGATGGACGAGGTCGGTACGGCGCTGATCTCGATCGCGCTGGTGCTGTGCGCGGTGTTCGTGCCGACGGTGTTCATCACCGGCATCTCCGGCCAGTTCTATCGCCAGTTCGCGCTGACCATCACCGCCGCCACCGTCATCTCGCTGACATGTTCGCTGACCCTGTCGCCGGCGATGTGCGCGCTGTTGTTGAAGCCGCACAAGGCCGCGCACGAGGAGCGCCGGTTCGAGAAGCCACTGCACGGCTTCTTCCGGCTGTTCAACCGCGGCTTCGACGCGCTGGCCAGCGGCTACAGCGGCCTCGTCAAGCGTATCGTGCGCTTCGCCGTGGTCATGCTGGTCGCCTATGTCGCCATCCTCGGCTTCGGCCTCAGCGAATTCCGCAAGACGCCGCAGGGCTTCATCCCGCAGATCGACCGCGGCATCCTCATCGTCGCCGCGCAACTGCCGCCGGGCGCCTCGCTCGAGCGCACCGACAAGGTGATGCGGCAGGCGACCGACATCATGCTCAAGACGCCCGGCGTCGCCGACGCTGTGGTTATCGTCGGCTTCTCCGGCGCGACCTTCACCAACGCGCCGAATGCCGGCGCCATGTTCATCGTGCTCGAGCCGTTCGAGGAGCGCGCCAAGGATCCGCGCAAATCGACGGCGGCGATCCAGGCGGCGCTGTTCCAGAAGCTCGGCGCGCTGCAGGAAGCCTTCATGATTGTGGTGCAGCCGCCGCCGGTGTCCGGCATCGGCAACGCCGCCGGCTTCCGCATGATGGTCGAGGACCGCAACGGCGCCGGCCCCGCGGCGTTGCAGGGCGCGATCTACGCCATGATGGGCAAGGCGGCGCAGACGCCGGGCCTCCAGCAGGTCTATTCCCTGTTCGAGACGTCGACGCCGCAGCTTTTCCTCGACATCGACCGCACCAAGGCTCAATTGCTCGGAGTCAACCTGGGCGACGTATTCCAGGCGCTGCAGGTTTATATCGGTTCGGCTTACGTCAACGACTTCAACCTGTTCGGCCGCACCTTCCGCGTCCAAGTCCAGGCGAGGGCCGACGCGCGCCTGCAGCCCAAGGACGTGCTGACGCTGCGCGTGCGCAATACGCAGGGCGGCACCGTGCCGCTCGGCTCGTTCACGACGGTGCGCGACATCTCCGGTCCATACCGGTTGCCGCGCTATAACCTTTATCCCGCCGCCGAGCTCGATGGCGCGCCGGCGCCGGGCTACAGCCAGGGGCAGGCGATTGAACTGATGCAGAAGCTCGCTGCGGAAACGCTGCCCGCCGGCTTCAGCTACGAGTGGACCACGCTCGCGTTCCAGCAATTGCGTGCCGGCAACACCGCGATCTTCGCCTTCGTGCTCGGCGTCGCTTTCGTGTTCCTGGTGCTGGCGGCGCAATACGAGAGCCTGACGCTGCCGCTCGCCGTCATCCTCATCGTGCCGATGTGTCTGGTCGCAGCCATTGTCGGAGTCGTGCTGCGCGGGCAGGACAACAACATTCTGACACAGGTCGGCTTCATCGTGCTGATCGCGCTCGCCGCCAAGAACGCGATTCTCATCGTCGAATTCGCCAAGCAGGTCGAGGACAACGGCAAGAGCCGGTTCGACGCCGCGGTCGAGGCCGCGCGGCTGCGCTTGCGGCCGATCCTGATGACGTCGCTCGCCTTCGTCTTCGGCGTTGCGCCGCTGGTGTGGGCGGTCGGCGCCGGCGCGGAACTGCGCCAGTCGCTTGGCACGGCCGTATTTTCGGGCATGATCGGGGTGACGGCGTTCGGCCTGATCTTCACCCCGGTGTTCTACGTGGTGTCGCGCTGGCTCGCGACGCGGTTTACCCGCAAGAAGCCGGCGCCGGCGGGGCCGGTACACTGATGCAAGGCCTACGGTAACAGCGCACAACTGGGAATAAGGAGCAGCATATGGCGATGACGAAATTTGGATTTGGCCAGCCGCTCACCCGCAAGGAAGACGACGCGCTGTTGCGCGGCGCCGGCTGTTACGTCGCCGATGTCGCGCCGGAGGGCACGTTGCATGCCGTCGTGCTGCGCTCGCCGCACGCCCATGCGCGCTTCACCATCGGCGACCTCGCGCCGATCAGGGCGATGAAGGGCGTCCGTCTGGTGCTGACCAGCGCCGATATCGCCGATCTTGGGCCGATGCCGACGCCTGGCGTTCTCGAAGGCGTCGCCATCGACGTGCCGTTCTATCCGGTGCTCGCGCGTGACGTCGTGCGCCATGTCGGCGATGCCGTGGCCTTCGTCGTGGCCGACACGCTCAATCAGGCCAAGGACGCCGCCGAAACGATCAGCATCGACTGGGAGCCGCTGCCGCACATCATCGGCGCGGTGGAAGCGCTGGCCAAAGGTGCGCCGCGGGTCTGGGCCGACCGGCCCAATCTGGTGTTCGAAACCAGCGCCGGCGATCAGGCGGCGACCAAGGCCGCCTTCGCCAAGGCCGCGCGTACGGTCTCGACCACGATCGTCAACCAGCGTCTCGTCACCAATTACATGGATACGCGCGGCGTCATCGCGGAATATGACGGCGACCGCTATACACTGACGCTCGGCAGCCAGGGCAGCCATATCATCCGCGACATCATCTGCGGTGCCGTGCTGAAGAAGCCGCTGGAGAAGATGCGCGTCATTACGCCGGATGTCGGCGGCGGGTTCGGCACCAAGCTGTTTCCCTACCGCGAATATGCGCTGGCCGCAGTCGCGGCGGAAAAGCTGCGCAAGCCGGTGAAGTGGATCGCCGATCGTTCGGAGCATTTCCTCGGCGACAGCCACGGCCGCGACAACATCTCGACCGCCACGATTGCGCTCGACGAGAGCGGCAAGTTCCTGGGCCTCGACATCGATATCGTCGCCGACATGGGATCCTACCTGTCGTGCTATGCGCCTTACATCCCTTGGCTCGGTGTCGGCATGGCGACGGGATCCTACGACATCCCGGTTGCTTACGTGCGTTTGCGCGCGGCCTATACCAACACGGTGCCGGTCGATGCCTATCGTGGCGCGGGCCGCCCCGAGGCGTCTTATCTGATCGAGCGGGCGGTCGATAACACCGCGCGTGAAATCGGCACGGCGTCGGATGCGCTGCGACGCAAGAACCTGATCAAGCCGTCGCAACTGCCTTACACCACGCCGACCGGCAAGGAGTACGACTCCGGCGATTTCGCCGGCGGGCTCAAGCACGCCCAGGAGTTGATCGACTGGAAGGGATTCGGCAAACGCGCGACGGCTGCCAGGCGCATTGGCAAGCTGCGCGGCATCGGTATTGCGACTTACATTGAGGCCTGCGGGAATAACGGTCCGGAAACCGCAACCATCACGCTCGACCGCGACGGCGGCGTCACCGTGCTGATCGGCACGCAATCGACCGGGCAGGGGCATCACACGTCCTACGCCCAGCTCGTCGCCGAGCGGCTCGATCTGCCGCCGGATCGCGTGCGCGTGGTCCAGGGCGATACCGACAGGATTGCCAGCGGCGCCGGCACCGGCGGCTCGAGCTCGATTCCCGTGGGCGGCGTCTCGGTCGATCGGGCCTCGCGCACTTTGGCCGACCAGCTCAAGGATCTCGCCGCCGACGCCCTCGAAGCCGCCGCCGGCGACATGGAAATCGCCGAAGGGACCGTGCGCGTCGGCGGCACCGACCGCGCGATTTCCTTTGCCGATCTCGCCGCGCACCCCAGGGCGACGCCGGAGAAACTGACCGCGGCCAAGGATTTCGGAACGGACAAGCCGACCTATCCGAACGGCGCGCACATCGCCGAGGTCGAAATCGATCCGGACACCGGCAAGACGACGATCATGAACTATGTCGTGGTTGACGACTTCGGCGCGACGCTCAACCCGTTGCTGCTGGCGGGTCAGGTGCATGGCGGTCTGGTGCAGGGCATCGGCCAGGCGCTCATGGAAGAAACGGTATACGACTCAGCGAGCGGCCAGCTCGTCAGCGCGAGCTTCATGGATTACGCGATGCCGCGCGCGCATGACGTACCGTCATTCGTCTTCGAAACGCGAAACACGCCGTGCAAAACCAATCCCCTGGGCGTCAAAGGCGCGGGCGAGGCCGGCGCTATCGGTTCATGCCCGGCGGTCATGAATGCCGTCATTGACGCCCTCGACCGCGCTTATGGCATCCGTCACATCGACATGCCGGCGACGCCGATGAAGGTGTGGACCCTGATCGACAAGGCGCGGAGTTTGCCTGCGGCATAAGGGCGCTTCCCTATCACACCAACGTGAACGCAAGCGCCACGGCGACCACCATAATTCGCGGGGAATATCCGGCTCTGACCGGGGTTTGCTTGCGTGGTGAAGTCGGCCGGCCCGTGCGGCCGTCTATCCTGAACGAGGGGTTTCTCATGAAGTTATCGACTTGGTTTGCGGCGGGTCTGGTTGCCACTGTCGCCATGGCCGCCACTGCGGTCGTTGCGCAGCAAGATCCGATCGCGACCCGCAAGGAACTGATGAAGGCCAACGGGCGCAATGCCGGCGTCATCGTCAAGATGGTCAAGGGCGAAGAAGCCTTTGATGCAAACAAGGTGAAGACCGCATTCGACCAATGGGACGAGACGGCCACGAAGTTTCCGTCGTTGTTCCCCGACAGCTCGAAGGACGGCGACACGCGCGCGCTTCCCGCCGTGTGGAGCGAACGGGCGAAGTTCGATGCCGCGATCGCCAAGTTCAAGAAAGACGTCGATGACAATCGAGCCCAGGCGATGAGCGGCGCGGACGGTCTCAAAGTCGCGCTGGCTGCGGTTGGCAAGAATTGCAGCGATTGCCACGAGACGTTCCGCAAAGCGCAATAAGTCGACGCGCCGTGCGCTGACTTGCAGGAGGGCGGCCGTCCATGACGCGCCGCCCTTTCGCTTGCCGGCGGGGAAGCTACACTGGGCGGCCTACCTCGGAGAACAGTGCATGGTCCGGAATCTGATAGGCCTCGGTGTCGCGGCCGGCGTCATTGCGATTGCGGCCTTCTGGTTTTTCACCGCGCCGAAGGTCGAGCCGGCCGCCGAATTCGCGACGGCACACAAGGCCGATCTCGTCAACGGCAAGACCATGTTCGATATCGGTGGCTGCGTGTCGTGCCACGCCAAGGGCAGGGATGACCGCACGCATCTCGGAGGCGGAGAGCCGCTCACGTCGCCGTTCGGTACGTTCTTCCCGCCGAACATCTCGTCCGATCCGAACGACGGCATTGGCCGCTGGACCGAGGCGCAGTTCGTCACCGCGATGCGTGACGGGACCTCTCCTTCGGGAGAGCACCTCTACCCGGCATTTCCGTATCCGTCGTATCGCCGCGTGACGACGGCGGACCTGCGCGATCTCTTCGCCTATCTGAAAACGCTGCCGCCGGTTCAGGGGCGCGCACCGGACCACAACCTGCCGTTCCCGTTCAATATCCGGCGCCTCGTCGGCGGCTGGAAGCTCCTGTTCCTCAACGCTACGCCGTTCACGCCGGACCCGGGAAGGAGCGCCCAATGGAACCGTGGCGCCTATCTCGTCAACGGACCCGGCCACTGCGCCGAATGCCACACAGCGCGTAACGCCTTAGGCGGCCTGTTGGACGGCGAGCGCTTCGCCGGCGGTCCCGACCCGGAAGGCAAAGGCTGGGTACCCAACATCACGCAGAAAGGCATCGGGTCGTGGTCGGAGAAGGATGTCGCCGATTTCCTGCAGTCCGGCATGACGCCGGAATTCGACTCGGCCGGCGGCGGCATGGCAGCTGTAATCCGCAACACCGCCCAGCTCACGGACGCGGATCGGCAGGCGATGGCGGTTTACATCAAATCGCTGCCGCCGATTGACGGGCCCGTCAGACCGGCGAAAAAATAGTGCGCGGTCGCGCCCGGCGCCGGAAAAGCCGGGACAAGCAAGGCGCGGAGGTCTATTCAGGAGGGGTCCATGCATGCCCCGCCGACCAATCTCCTGAAAGCCATCGCCTTCAAATTGATTTCCGCGCTGATGTTCGCGGCAATGTCGGCGCTGGTGCGGCATTTGAGTGACGTGGCGCCCGTCGGCCAGATCGTGTTTTTCCGCTCGGCCTGCGCCATTCCTCCGGTCCTGCTGATTTACGCCTTTCGCGGTGAACTGCTGACCGCTGTCCGCACAAATCGCTTCTTCGGCCATCTCGGCCGCGGCACTGTGAGCGTCTGCGGCATGTTCTCGAACTTCGCCGCGCTGGCGCGGCTGCCGCTGGCCGATGCGACCGCCATTCAGTTCTGTTCGCCGCTGATCACGGTCGGCCTCGCTGCCATCGTCCTCAAGGAGCGCGTCCGCGTCTTTCGCTGGACCGCAGTCGGGATTGGCTTTGTCGGCGTCATCGTCATGCTGATCCCGAATTTCGACCCCAAACACTACACCGCCGCGGGCGTCGGCACGGCGGCGGCGGTCGGATCGGTGCTGTCGATCATCTCGGCTTTCTGCAACGCGGGTGCGGTGGTCCAGACCCGTCGGCTGACGCAAAGCGAATCGACTTCGTCGATTGTGTTCTACTTTTCGCTGTCCTGTGCGCTCGTCGGCGCGGCAACGCTGCCTTTCGCCTGGTACACGCCGACCGCTTCCGAGCTGATGGGCCTGATCGCGATGGGGATCCTGGGCGGCGTTGCCCATATTTTCCTGACCGAGAGCTATCGCTACGCCACGGCGTCGGTCATCGCGCCATTCGACTACACGTCGCTGCTGTGGGCTCTCGCCATCGGCTACTGGTTCTTCGGCGAACTGCCGAGCGGCCTGGTCTATGTCGGCGCCTCGATCGTCGCCGCCGCGGGGCTGGTCGTCATCTGGCGCGAACGGCAGCTCGGCATCGCCCGGGCCCGCGAGGCGGAAGGGCCGCGCCGTCCTGAAATCTAGGCCGTAAAGGCCTTGAAGGTGATGATCGTGTAGGTGTCCTTGATTCCGGGGATGCAGTGCACCTTTTCGTTCACGAAGTGCCCGATATCGGTCGCGCTATCGACGTAGAATTTCACCAGCAGGTCATAGTCGCCGGCCGTCGAATAGATTTCCGAGGCGATCTCGGCTTCAGCCAGTTCGTTGGCCACTTGATAGGCCTTGCCGAGTTCGCATTTGATCTGGATGAAAAACGGGGTCATCGGGGGCTCTCTCCGGCCGGCGTGGCGTCGGCCGCAACACAGCAAAATCGCGTTAGCCTGGCAAGGCGCGGATTCACTGGAAATTCCGGCGCGGGGCAGGGCTGCGCTTGCCTTGGCCGGCGGCGCGGACTAGGTAGGATTGACGCAATCTCGTGGGGTGTCCGGCGCTGGCCGGACTGAGAGGTCGACGCTTCGGCCAACCCAACGAACCTGATCCGGGTCATGCCGGCGGAGGGATGAGAGATGCAGGAACCGACAGCCCCATTGCGCCAGGATGGCCAATCGCGGCAAATTGCATCGGCCGCCGACCTCACGGTAGCGGCCGACGGCGTGCTGGGCCGGCTGCGTGAGAAAGCGCCGCGCGTTCACTGCATCACCAATTCGGTCGCGCAGAACTTCACCGCCAACGTGCTGCTCGCGCTTGGCGCCATCCCGTCGATGACCTTGTCTCCGGTGGAGATCGGTTCCTTCGTCAAACGCAGCGACGCGCTGCTCGTCAATCTCGGGACGTTCGGGACCGAGCGGCGCGAGGCGACCTCGATCGCCGTCAACGCTGCTGTTCAGGGCGATTTGCCCTGGGTGCTCGATCCGGTGTTCGTCGATCGCGCGCCGCCGCGGGCGAGTTATGCGCGTGACTTGTTATTCCTTCACCCGACGGCGATGCGGCTCAATGCGCAGGAGTTCGCCGCGCTCGCCGAAACCGAAACCTCCGAGGAGGCGGTCGCCGCGTTCGCGCGCGAGCATCGCGTAACGGTCGGTCTGTCGGGTGCGAAGGATCTCATCGCCGACGGCTCGCGTGCGGTCACGCTCGCCAACGGCGACCCGCTGATGGCCAAAGTGACGGCGATGGGCTGCGCGGCGTCCGCCATGGTCGGCGCCTGCCTGGCGGTCGAGCGCGATGCGCTGATCGCGACATCGTCGGCGCTGCTGATCGCCGGCGTCGCGGGCGAGATTGCGGCGGAGACCGCGCAGGGCCCGGGCAGCTTCGCCGTCGGCATCCTCGACGCGCTGCACAGCATCGACGGCGCCGCGCTCGCGGCGCGCGCCCGCATCACCTGGAATGGATGACATTTGATGACGCTCGATCTTCGTCTTTATGCGCTTGCCGATCCGGCGGTTGCCGGAGGACGCTCCTTGCCGGCACTCGCGGCGTTGATCGCGGACAGCGTGACGCTGGTTCAGTTGCGCGACAAGCACGGCTCGACGCGCGTCATGATCGAAGAGGCGCGCGACATCGCTTCGGTTCTCAAGCCGCGGGGCACGCCGCTCCTGATCAACGACCGCGTCGATGTTGCGCTCGCCGCCAAGGCTGACGGCGTGCATGTCGGCTGGGACGATATCGAGCCGGCGGACGCGCGCCGGTTGCTTGGGCCCGATGCCATCATCGGTCTCAGCATCAAGTCGATGAAGGAGGCCGCCGCCGCGCCGCTCGATCTTCTCAATTACGTTGCGATTGGCGGCGTCTACGCAACAAGTTCGAAGGACAACATCGCGGCGCCGATCGGCCCCGGCGGCCTGCGCGAGATCGCCGCCGCCATTCGCGCGCGCAAACCCGGGATGCCGATTTGTGCCATTTCTGGCATCGATGCCAGCAATGCCAGCGAAGTCGTCGAAGCCGGTGCCGATGGCGTCGCGGTGATCTCGGCGCTGTCGATGGCAAAAGATCCGGCCGTCGCAGGAAAAGAGTTGCGAAACGTCGTCGATCTTGCGTTGGCAAAGCGGGGCTCCGCATGATCCCGGTTGCCGTCACCATTGCCGGTTCGGACTCCGGCGGCGGCGCCGGCATCCAGGCCGACCTCAAGACCTTTGCCGCCAACGAAGTGTTCGGCACATCCGTCATCACGGCTTTGACGGCGCAGAACACGCAAGGCGTCTCGGCGATCCACGATGTGCCGCTGGTTTTCATCGCCGCCCAGATCGAATCCATTTTTTCCGACTTCGACATTGCCGCGGTCAAAATCGGCATGCTGTCTCGCGCCGAGACCATCCGCGTCGTCGCCGCCGAGCTGCGCCGCCGCCAGGCCAAACACATCGTGCTCGACCCGGTGATGGTGGCGACCTCGGGCGACCGGCTGCTCGCCGAGGACGCGATCGTGGCGCTGCGCACCGAACTGATGCCGCTCGCCGAGATCGTCACGCCCAACCTGCACGAAGCCGCGGCGCTGACCGGCCAGCCGCTCGCCGGCAGCGAGCGTGAGATGGAAGCGCAGGCCCGCGCCATCCTCGCCTTCGGCCCCGGCGCGGTGCTGATCAAGGGCGGCCACGGCACCAGCGACGAGGCCGTCGATCTCCTGGTCGACCGCAGCGGCGCGGTGACGCGCCTTGTCGCCAGGCGCATCGCCACGAAAAACACCCACGGCACCGGCTGCACGCTGTCGTCGGCGATCGCCGCCAACCTCGCCAAGGGCGATAGCCTCACCGACGCCGTGCGCGCCGCCAAGGACTACGTCACCGCCGCCATCGCCGCCGCCGATCAGCTCGGCGTCGGCCACGGCCACGGCCCGCTCAATCACTTTTACAAAACCTGGAGTCCGTCATGACGACACGCCGCCATTTCGCTTTCGGCGCCGGCCTTGCCGCCACTGCGGCGCTCGCCGCGCCGAGCATCGCGCGGGCGCAGACTGTGAAGTGGCGCATGGTGACGTCGTGGCCGAAGCGCTTGCCGGGCCCCGGTATGTCGGCCGAGCGCGTCGCCGAGCGCATCCGCGCGCTGTCGAACGGCCGCCTCGACATCTCGGTGATGGCGGGGGGGGAGATCGTGCCCGCCTTCGGCGTGCTCGAGGCCGTCGGCGGCGGCGTCGCCGAGATGGGCCACACCGCCTCGTTCTACTGGCAGGGCAAGATGGCGGCCGCGGTGTTCTTCACCACCGTGCCGTTCGGCCTGACGCCGGCCGAGCACGTCGCCTGGGTCGAGGCCGGCGGCGGCCAGGCGCTGTGGGACGATCTCTACAAGCCGTTCGGCGTCAAGCCGTTCATGGGCGGCAACACCGGCGTCTGCATGGGCGGCTGGTTTCGCCGCGAGGTGAAGAGTTTGGCCGAACTGCGCGGCCTCAAGCTGCGCTCGCTCGGCCTCGGCGGCGAGGTCTACCGCCGTCTCGGCGCCACGCCGCAGACCACGCCGCCGGCCGAGATCCTGACCTCGCTGCAATCCGGCGTCATCGACGGCGCCGAATTCGTCGGCCCCGGCACCGACATCGCGCTCGGCCTCTACCGCGTCGCGCCGTTCTACTACTACCCCGGCTTCAACAAGCCGAACGGCACCGGCGAGGCCATCGTGTCGCTGAAGGCCTGGGAGGCGCTGGCGCCCGACCTCAAGGCCATCGTCGCCCATGCCTGCGCAGCGGAAGCCAACTACGCGCTGGCCGAGATGGAGCGGCTCAACGCCGAGGCGCTGGCGGTGATGATCAAGGACCACAACGTCAAGCTGACGGCGTTTCCCGGCGACCTGGTGGCGGCGGCGCGCACCGAGGCCGACGCCGTGCTCGGCGACATGGCTTCGCGCGATGCGGCGACCGCCAAGGTGCACGAGTCCTACAAGGCCTTCCGCGCCCGCGTATCCGACTGGTCGCGGGTGTCGATCGAGGCGGTGCTGCGCGCGCGCATCGGCTGAAGCGTCTCGCGTCCAACGGCCCGTCCGTGCCGCCGCAGGCCGCGCGCCGTCGCCGGTTGTAAAATCAAAATAAACAACGGGCGCCGATCGGCCGCGCCGAGAGGCGCCGTTGCGGAATAAACAACGCGGCCGGTATCGCCGTGTTTAATCCGGCAACAAAATAAACAACTCGAATTCTCATTTAACCGGCCCTTAACCACTCCTGGTCCATCTCTATTAACCATACGCGGCATTCAAGCGCGTATGCGTCTTTCGCCAGCCAGGGGGGCTGGCCCGCGGCGGCCTCCGGCCGAGGCGGTTGTCCAGGGTTCAGCGCCATGACCTGCCGGTCTGGCACAGATGGAGAATTCAGATGAAGCGTCTATCGATGACGATGTCGATCGGCCTGTTGGTTGCGGCGATGGCAGCGCCATCGTTTGCCGCCGATCTGCCGCGTCCTTCCTACAAGGCGCCGATCTACGCGCCGAGCTATTACAACTGGACCGGCTTCTACGCCGGTATCAACGCCGGCTACGGCTTCGGCAAGTCCGACTGGTCGGGCGCGGGCGGCACCGGTTCGACCAAGCCGAAGGGCTTCATCGGCGGCGTGCAGCTCGGCTACAACCTGCAGACCGGTTCGTGGGTCTGGGGCCTGGAAGCCGACTTCGACTACAGCGCCATGAAGGGTTCGGATTCGGGCGGCACCGGCGTGTGCTCCGGCGCGGGCTGCGAAACCAAGCTGAAGTATTTCGGCACCGGCCGCGGCCGCCTCGGCTACGCCGGCTGGGACCGCTGGCTGCCTTACGTCACCGGCGGCGTCGCCTACGGCAACATCAAGGCGACCCCGGCGTTCGGCGGCGACTTCTCCAAGGGCAAGGTCGGCTGGACCGTCGGCGGCGGCGTCGAATACGCCGTGTTCGCCAACTGGACCACCAAGCTCGAATATCTCTACGCCGATCTCGGCAGCATCTCGGGCGGCACCCCGGGCAACGACGTGACCTTCAAGTCGCACCTCGTTCGCGCCGGTCTCAACTACCGCTTCTGAGACCAGCCAAGACCTAGAGCGCAGAACGCGCTTCGAATGCGAAAAGGGCCGGGGAGAAACCCCGGCCTTTTTTTTGTTGGGGCGCAGCAGAGAAGCGCATGTTGCTGTCAATGCCGGGCTATGTCCCGGCAATCCATGAGGCCTGCCCCCACGCAAGTCCGTACGAACATCTATGCGGATGTTCATCATGGATGCCCGGGACAAGCCCGGGCATGACGGCGGGAGAAGAGCGTCGCACGCGAGCTGCTGATGGACTTGCGGAAAATAGTCCTTGACAGCGTGACGCTGCTCGGCTAGAAAGTGCGCATGCTGGCGGTTCGCGCCCGGTTGAGCTTTTGGCTCCCGGTCCGGCCGCCTTCGTTTTTTCAAACACATTGCTGAAACGGAGTGTCCCATGACTCGACCGGGTCGTGCCGGCGGACGTGCGTCCGCCGGCCGCAAACATCCCAAGACGCCAGCGCAGACGCGATCCAGGACGCCATCCAGGACACGGTTCAAGCGCCGTTCGCCTTCGCCGATGGTTTTCACCGACGAATTGCTGGCCGACGCCCGGCGCCGCTACGAACAGACGGCGGAGGCCAAGAGCGCCATCGGCGCTGACCTCGGCATTGCGCCCTCAACCTTCAGCAGTCTTGCCACGCGCCTTGGCTGGACGCGGTTCGCGCCGCCGCCGCGCGGCCTGGATGCGGCGGCACGGCTCACTGCGAAATCGCAGGCCCTGGTCAAGGCGGCCGCGGCGGCCGAACCCGCCTACGACGACATGCCGATGGACACGGCGGCCCTGGTCGCCTGGCTGCAGCGCGAAATTCAGGCGCAGATCGGCATCGTCAAGCAGCTTCGCGAACAGGAGCGGGCGGAGCCGCTGACCGACGAGGCCGCCATCCGGCTGGCCCGCATTCTGAGTTCGCTCGCCGATGCCCTGACCAAACTCGACCGCCATACCGCAGGCGCCGCATGCGGGCCTGTCGAGCCTGACGATCTTCCGGAGAACATCGATGACATCCGTATCGACCTTGCGCGGCGCATTGACGCCTTCATTGCAAGCCGCGCCAACGCTGGACTTCCTGATGACGCTGCCGCCGCGGCTGCTGACGGCTTTCAATGACGACTTCATCACCCTTGCTCACCTGCATCAGGAGCCGCCGCGCGTTGCCAACAATGGCGGGCCGTGGACGACCTGGCTGATGCTGGGCGGGCGCGGCGCCGGCAAGACGCGTCTCGGCGCCGAATGGGTGCGCGCGCAGGCGATGGGGGCGCCGCCTTATGCCGAGCAGCGCGCGCTCAACATCGCGCTGGTCGGCGAGACCGCGCATGACGCGCGCGAGGTGATGATCGAAGGGCCGTCCGGAATCCTGCGTCATTGCCCGCGCAGCGAGCGGCCGTCATGGACCTCGACGCGGCGGCGGCTCGAATGGCCGAATGGCGCGGTGGCGACCACGTTCTCCGCCGAGGATCCCGAACAATTGCGCGGGCCGCAATTCGACGCCGCCTGGTGCGATGAACTCGCCAAGTGGCGCGCGCCCGACGAGACTTTCGACAATCTGCAATTCGGTCTTCGGCTCGGCCCGCGGCCGCGCCAGTTGGTCACCACCACGCCGAAGCCGATTGCGCTGATCAAGCGGCTCGTGATCGATCCGCGCACGGCGGTGACGCGCGCCTCGACCTATGCCAATGCCGCGCATCTGTCGCCGGCCTTCATCGAGGCGGTGATCGGCCGCTATGCCGGCACGCGCATCGGCCGGCAGGAGATCGACGGCGAGATCATCGAGGACCGCGCCGACGCGCTGTGGTCGCGCGATATGATCGAAGCCGCGCGCATCGCGGCGGCGCCGGCGCTGATGCGCGTCGTCATCGGCGTCGATCCGCCGGCTTCGTCGCGGCAAGGTGCGGACGCCTGCGGCATCGTCGCCGCCGGCATCGACGAGGGCGGCCTAGTTTATGTGCTGGAGGACGCGACGGTGCAGGGCCTTGCGCCTTCGGGCTGGGCCTCGCGCGCGGTGGCGTTGTATCGGCGGCTGGAGGCCGATGCGATCGTCGCCGAGGTGAACCAGGGCGGCGACATGGTGCGCGCGGTGCTGCACCAGATCGATCGCGCCGTGCCGGTGAAACAGGTGCACGCGACGCGCGCCAAGCATGTGCGCGCCGAACCCGTCGCCACGATGTACGAGCAGGGGCGGGTGAAGCATGTCGGCGCCAGCTTTGCCGCGCTCGAAGACGAGATGTGCGACTTCGGCGTTGGCGGCCTGTCCGGCGGCGCCTCGCCCGACCGCCTCGACGCGCTGGTGTGGGCGGTGACGGAGCTGACGAAGCGCGCGGAGAGGCCGGGGCCGCGGATCAGGGCGTTGTGGGATGACCCGCTCGTGCCGCCGTGGACGGGGTTCAGGAGGTAGGGGTAAGGCGGCAGGGCGGCCGCGCCAACCAAAGCCGGTCATCCCCGCGAAAGCGGGGATCCAGTCTTAAGGGAGGATGGCCAATGAAGGTTATAGTATTGTCAAATCAAGGTGACCTGCTGTGGTCTTATGAAGACACAGAAGGTCGACCATCTGGTTGCACAAGCAATGGCTACCTACAAGATGGTAGTCAGCATAAAATAATTGCAGTACTCGCTGCCTCTGTCGTTGAAGCGAGCGCACAGTTACGCGGCACGGTTCTTGAGATAACCGATGTTGTAGCGGATGTTGGCGCGGCCCCCGCCGAGGTCAATCGTCGTATTCCAATATCCATCGTGTGGGATCGCGATGCGAGCCGGTAGTCTTTGATAAAATCCGCCGTAGTAACGGTGCTGGCCGCCACGACGATAGTCCTGGAAGTTGGCGTCATCCATGACGCGCACATTACACTGATGATCGCATTCGACGATGACTATGTCGCCCGCGCTTAGAAATTCTCGAGAGTGGATGAAGTTAGACATCGAGTGTGTTTCCTTTTTTAAACTGAACCACGCCGCAGAAATGCGGCGTGGCTCGGAGGACCTTGCGGCCGCTTCACGGTTTAGCGGCCGGGCTTGTGCTTCGTCGGATCGACGAGCTTGTATTCCATGCCCGGCTTCGGGGTCGGCGGAAGCGGCTCGCCACGGGTCACGGTGCGTTCGTTACCGGTCCCGCCGCCGCGGGGGCCAAGCTGCTCATACTGACCAGAACGAGGGGCTTCTTGGCCCGGCTTGTAAGTCCTTGACATTTCTATAGTTCTCCAAAATTTGGCGGCAGGATTGCCAACGAATTCGTACAACTATAATTGGACGGTTGTCCTTCGTCAAGTCGTGTGGTACAAAATCGTCAGATGCGGCGTGGCTGAAAAGCCGCGCCGTCTCGATTCAAGGGGAATTCGAAATGACGCTTGCCGCCAAACTTAAAGAACTCAGACTGAGAAAAAATAAGTCATTGCAACAGGTTGCTGATGAGGTCGGCGCTTCCAAGAACCACATATGGGACTTGGAGACTGGCAAGAGCAAAAACCCGTCAATCGAATTGCTGACTAAAATCGCGAAGTGTTTTGGAGTTAGCGTTTCTGAATTGATCGGCGAGAATCCAACGGGGCCGAGTGAAGACCCTGGTGTCGTGGCAATGTATCGCGAACTGAAAGAGCTCAGCCCAAAGGATCGCGAGGCAATCCAATTAATGATGGATCATCTTAAATCTCGTATTTCTGGCAGCGAAAAATGAAGGTCACTCGGCTCGACTTAGACGGTGCTGGCTCTCCGATGGCTCTAGTCACCAAGATTTTGAAAGTTGAGACCGAGCTAAGAGCGCCAATTCCGATCGAGGATCTAGCTCGTCAACTGGATATAGAAAAAATAAGAGCGCTTGAGACAGAAGGCTTCGAAGGCGGCCTTCTCACCGATGAAAATCGTCAGTTCGGCATCATTTTAGTCAATGAAGGCGTGACGGAGGGGCGGCGGCGCTTCACGATTGGCCACGAGCTAGCTCACTTTCTAATTATTTCTCACGTGCCGGTGACACCCGGGAAGTTCTTATGTTCGCGACGCGACATGCTCCAGTGGTCTGAGAAAGAAACGACCCGATACGCGCGGATGGAATTCGAAGCAAACGAGTTTGCGGCATTAATTTTGATGCCTCCTCCGTTACTTCGCAAACATATTGGGGGAAGGGCGCCAAATTTGGCGGATGTCGAGAAAATTTCGAAAGATTTTATTGTCAGCAAAGATGCCGCTGCGCGCGCCTATAGTCGTTGCCATCACGAGAATATAGCGTTGGCAGTTGCCAAAGATGGAAAGATTCTGCGCTATTATCCCGGTGTCAACTTTCCATTTATAACCGCGCCGATTGGAAAGCCTGTCCCCCGAGGTTCCGTTTTTCATCGGTCTTCGCTTAAGCAGCGTGTGTCCAGCGATATCGTGCAGACAACCGCTGATAACTGGATTGATGTAGAGTATGGCCAACGGGCGCCTGATCTCTACGAACAGGTCTATCTCCAAAAGAATGGCTTTGCTTTAATCCTGCTATGGTTGGAGAGAACTGAAGGCGAAGACGAAGATTTCGATCCCGACGAGAATCGGACGTCGAAACAGCGCCTTCAGGATCGTCAGGCGCGCTGGTCGCGATAAAAAGCCCCGGGCTCGTCGGCCCGGGGTTCTGCATTTCAGCACTGGGTCCCGGCTTTTAGCGCAAGACGCGCTTCGCGCTTTTGCGCGGGGACGAACGGTGTGAGCCTCGCCCGTCCCGTCCTTACTTCTTGAACGCGACGATCTTCTGCTTCTGCTCGCCGAGGCCGTCGATGCCGAGCGTGACGACGTCGCCGGCCTTCAGGAATTGCGGCGGCTTCATGCCGAGGCCGACGCCCGGCGGCGTGCCGGTGATGATAATGTCGCCCGGCTCGAGCACGAACATCTGCGAGCAGTACCAGACGATGAACTCGCAATCGAACACCATGGTCTTGGTGTTGCCGCGCTGGCGCGGCTCGCCGTTGACGTCGAGCCACATGTTCAGCGTCTGCGGGTTCTTCATCTCGTCCTTGGTGACGAACCACGGGCCGATCGGCCCGAAGGTCTCGCAGCTCTTGCCCTTGCCCCACTGGCCGCCGGAGCGCTCGATCTGGAAGTTGCGCTCGGAGACGTCGTTGGCGAGGAAGTAGCCGGCGATGGCGTCCTTGGCTTTCGCCTTGTCGAGATAGCGCGCGCGCTTGCCGATGACGATGCCGAGTTCGATTTCCCAATCGAGCTTCAGCGATTCCTTCGGCACGATGGTGTCGTCGTTCGGGCCGCAGATCGACGAGGTGTGCTTCCAGAAGATCACCGGCTCCTTCGGCACGGCGAGGCCGGCTTCGGCGGCGTGGTCGGAGTAGTTCAGGCCGATGGCGACGAAGTTGCGCACGTTGCCCATGCAGGGGCCGAGCCGCGGCTTGCCGGACACCGGCTTCATGCGGGCGAGGTTGAGCTTCTTGATCTTGGCGAGACCGCCGGAGGCGAGCATGGCGCCGTCGATATCCTTCACGACGCGCGACAGGTCGCGGATTTTGCCGTCCTCGCCGATGATGCCGGGTTTTTCGCGGCCGGCGGCGCCGTAGCGGACGAGCTTCATGAGACGATCTCCCTTGGGGGTAGGTTTGTTGTTCGAGCCGGATGGCGGGAGGCGGGACTATGCGATGGCCCGCCGCGCCGGGCAAGGGTGCGGGCGGCGCAGTCGTCAGGCGGCGAGCCGCTTGATGCCGGCGCGCGCGGCGCGGATCACGTCGGGCACCGCCGCGTCGTTGTTCGGCGCCATGATGTGCACGCCGGCGACCTGCGGGATGGCGGCGAGTTCGCCGATCAGGTCGACGGCGATGGCCTTGCCCTCGGCGACCGGGTCGGCGGCTTTCTCCAGCCGCTCGACATAGGCGTCGGGGATGATGGTGCCGAACAGCTTGTCCTTCATCCAGCGCGCCGATTTCGCCGAGCGCAGCGGCGCGATGCCGATGATGACCTTGAGCTTGTCGGCGATCCCGTGTTCGGCCAGCCGCGCCATGTAGCGGGCGGCGATGCCGGCATCCATGCAGAACTGGGTCTGGGCGAATTGCGCGCCGGCGGCGACCTTGGCGGCGAGGCCCTTCGGCTCCCAGCCGGCCGGCGGATCGATCGGGGAGTCGGCGGCGCCGAGCAGGAAGCGGGCGGTGCCGGCGACCTTGCGGCCGCTCGGCAGTTCGTTGCCGTCGCGCAGCTTGCGCGCGGTTTCCAGCAGTTGCCGGGCGTCGAGATCGAACACCGGCTTGGCGTCGGGCTGGTCGCCGGCCGACGGATCGTCGCCGCGCAGGATCAGCAGGTTGTGCACGCCGCTGGCCGCCGCGCCCATCAGTTCGCTCTGCAGCGCGATGCGGTTGCGGTCGCGGCAGGTGAGCTGGAGGATCGGCTCGATGCCGGCCTCGACCAGGATCGCCGCCGCCGACAGCGCGCCCATGTGCGGCCGGGCGCCGGCGCCGTCGGTGACGTTGACCGCGTCGGCGAGACCCTTGAGCGGCGCCGCCTTGGCCATCAGATCGGCGCGGTCGAACGACACCGGCGGCGTGATCTCGGCGGTGATGACGAAACGGCCGGCGTTGAGCTTCTGCTGCAAGGTGGTCATGGGCTCGGTCATGGCAGGGGAGTCGCAGAAATCATTGGACATGGCAATATGGAGTTGGCAAGCGCAGGGATGCCATGACTTTTCCGCTGCGGCCCACCCGACGGGGCCGCGGTGAATAGGGCAGGAGCGCCGGATGTCTTTAGTGCAATCCCTCGACGAGGCGCTAAGCGCCATCACCGACGGCATCATGCTGGTGGTGCCGCGCGAAGTCTGCGGCGTGCCGATGGCGGCGACGCGCGCGCTGATCCGCCGCGGCGTCAAGGATCTGCATCTGGTGGCGCTGCCCACCTCGTCGATGCAGGCCGACATGCTGATCGGCGCCGGCTGCGTCAAGACGCTGGAGACCAGCGCCGTCAGTCTCGGCGAACTCGGCGCCGCGCCGCGCTTCACCAGCGCCGTGCTCAAGGGGCAGGTCGCGATGAAGGACGCCACCTGTCCGGCGCTGCACGCCGCATTGCAGGCGGCGGAGAAGGGCGTGCCGTTCATGCCGCTGCGCGGGCTCATCGGCTCCGACGTGCTGAAATATCGCGATGACTGGAAGGTGATCGATTCACCGTTCGGCAATTCCGATCCGATCGTGCTGCTGCCGGCGATCAACCCGGACGTCGCGCTGTTCCACGCGCCGCTCGCTGACGAGTACGGCAATGTCTGGATCGGCCGGCAGCGCGAACTCGTCACCATGGCGCATGCGTCGAAACGCACCATCGTTACCGTGGAGAAGATCGAGAAGCGCAATCTGCTCGACGATCCGCTCTACGCCGCCGGCACGCTGCCGGGCTTCTATGTCGATGCCATTGCGGTCGCCGAGAACGGCGCCTGGCCGCTGCCGCTGCCGGATACGTACAAGGCCGATGGCGAGCACCTGGCGCTGTACGCCAAGATGGCGGCGAGCGAAGAGGGGTTTAGAGAGTATGTCGGAAAGTATGTCCTCGCGATGCAGGTAGCCTGACGAATTGTCGTCCCCGCGAAAGCGGGGACCCATACGCCGTTTACTCTCGATGGCGCGGTGGCTATGGGTCCCCGCCATAGGCGTTCTGGAAGAACGCCGTCCCTTGGACGGCTATGCGCGGGGACGACAGAAGAGAAATAGTGTTACCCATGACCTTCCTCCCCGAAGAGCTGCTCGCCGACCAGATCGCCAACTTCATCGGCGACGTGCGTCACGTCGCGGTCGGCAATGCCTCGCCGATTCCGGCGACTGCGGCGCTGCTGGCGCGCGAGCGCGGCAAGTTGCAGGGTTTGGGCCGGCCCTATGTGTCGCTGCTCGGCAGCGCCAAGAACACGTTCTGGACCGACGGCGGCCGCGAACTGTTCGACTGCGCCGGGCAGGGCCGCATCGATGTGTTCTTTCTGTCCGGCGGGCAGATCGACGGCGAAGGCAACATCAACCTGGTCGAGATCGGCGACCACGCTCATCCCAAGGTGCGCTTTCCCGGCTCCTACGGATCGGCCTATCTCTATTACGTGGTGCCGAAGGTCATTCTGTTCCGCACCGAGCATTCGCGGCGCACACTGGTGCCACGCGTCGATTTCATCAGCGCGGCGGGCAGGAGCGAGCCGAACGTCCACCGCACCGGCGGGCCGGTGGCGCTGATCACCAATCGCTGCCTGTTCACCTTCGCCGATGGCCGCTTCACGCTTGTGAGCGTGCATCCCGGCCACACGGTGGAAGAAGTGATCGAGCATACCGGCTTCGACTTCGAGCGACCGTCCGTGGTGCCGGAGACGCCGGCGCCGACCGACGAGACCCTGAAGCTGATGCGGGACAAGGTGGCGCCGCAGCTCGCGACGCTCTATCCGCAATTCACGGCCAAGGTGTTCGAGCACCGGGAAAGCGCGCTGCTCGGCTGATGGCGCCGCTGCCACTGGCGCCGGTCGTTGCACCGCACTAAATTCGGCCCATGTCCGATTCAATGTCCGATTCAACGCTTCCTGCCGCTTCCTCAGGTCCACTCCGCACCGCGACCGCCTGGCTGGCCTGGCCCGGGCTGCTGGCGATCTGCATCGCCATCATGGCCTATGGCTTCGCGGTGGAGATGCCGGCGCTGTTCTTCAACGTTGCCTATCTGCTGCTGGCGCTCGCGCTCTACGCGCTGGAGCAGACCATGCCGCACGAGCGGGTGTGGAATGAGAACGACGGCCAGACCTTCGCCAACATCGCGCATACGCTGACCAGCAAGGGCGTGGTGCAGGCGGCGGTGATCTTCTCCACCGTCATCGGCATCTCGACCTATGTGACGCCGGCATCCGAGCCGGGCTACGGCATCTGGCCGCGCACCTGGCCGATGGCGCTCCAGGTCATCCTCGCCATCGCCGCCGCCGAGTTCGGCCTCTACTGGGCGCACCGCATCGCGCATGAATGGCCGTGGCTGTGGCGTTTCCATGCCGTGCATCACAGCGTGACGCGGCTCTGGATCGTCAACACCGGGCGTTTCCATTTCGTCGACAGCTTCAAGAGCATCGCCATCGGCATGGCGATCCTGCTGGCGCTCGGCGCGCCGATGGAAGTGCTGATCTGGCTATCGGCCATCACCGCCTTCGTCGGCATGCTCACGCATTGCAACGTCGACATGAAGTTCGGGCCGCTGTCGTGGTGGTTCAACACGCCGGAACTTCATCGCTGGCATCACAGCAAGGACCTGCGCGAGGGCAACAAGAACTACAGCGAGAACATCATGCTGTGGGACCACGTCTTCGGCACGTTCTACAACGCCCGCGACTACCGCCCGCCGGTCGACATCGGCATTCAGGAGGAGATGCCGCCCGGCTTCCTCCAGCAGCTCGCCTGGCCATTCAAGCGGCGCTGAGTTTTGGCGCCGGCGCCTCAGTTTTTGTTGCGGTGCGAAAAACGCCGACGCTCATAAGTCCTCGTCATTCATCATTGCCCGTTGACGAGGCCGGGCGGTGTTCTGTTGCAGCGCCGGTTCCGTCCGCTGTGGCGGCCGGGACACAGGGCGAAACTATGTTGCTAAAGCGGGGGGTAGAAGGCGCCATTGCGGCAACAACGCGTTGCCAGCTAATGCGAGTCTCGTCACGATGTTCTCCATCAAGCGCCACGAAAACAGGGCGCGAACGGACGGGGGACGGCGAATGGCCAAGTTTCAGGGTAGGAAGAGAGCACTTCTTCTGAGCGGCGCGAGCTTCGGCTTGCTGCTGGCGGCGAGCGCCGCGGCCAATGCCGGCGGCTTTGCGCTGCGTGAGCAGAGTGCATACGGGCAGGGCGCTTCCTTCGCCGGCATCGCCGCCGGCGGCGCACTGTCGTCGATGTTCTGGAATCCGGCGACGATGACGCAGCAGAAGGGCCTGCAGTTCGAGCAGGTCTTCACCGCCGTCATGCCGTATGCGTCGCACTCGCCGAACTCGACCAGCACCTTCGCGGCCTTCGGCGGGGCGGGCGATTCCGGCGACGATGCGGTGGTGCCGGCCGGCTACATTTCGTGGCAGGCGACCGACCGCCTCTGGCTCGGCATGGCGATGAACTCGCCGTTCGGCCTGAGCGTCAGCTTCCCGGACCGCTGGGCCGGCCGCACTTACGCCGAGAACACGGCGCTGCGCACCTATAACTTTACGCCGACCGTCGCCTTCGAAATGAACAAGTGGATCAGCTTCGGCGCCGGCGTTCAGATTCAGTACGCCACCGCCGGCTTCACCAGCGGTCTGCCGGTGAACAACGCCGGCGTCTCGGGCGCCGCGTCGCTGACCAACACCGCCAATCTGCAGCTCAACGGCTGGGGCTACGGCTTCGTCGCCGGCGTGACGATAACGCCGACGCCGACCACCACGATCGGCATCGGCTATCGCTCGGCGATCAACCAGAAGGCCGACGGCAGCCTGTCGCTCCCGGCCGGCGGCATTTTCGGCGCGCCGCTTTCGACGCCGGGCGGCATCGAAACGACGCTCAACTTGCCGGACAGCCTGACCCTGGGTCTGCGCCAGCGCCTGACCCGGCAGTGGACGCTGTTGGCCGGCTTCGAGTGGACCAACTGGAGCCGGATCGGTACCTCGCAGATCACGCAGACCGCGAACGGCGCACCGGCCCGCATCGCCGGCACCGCCGTGACGATCCCGTTCGAGTACAAGGACGGCTACTTCTACTCGCTCGGCGCCGAATACGAATGGAACGAGCGGCTGACGCTGCGCTCGGGTATCGCCTACGAGAAGAGCCCGATCGTCGATCAGGTGCGCACGCCGCGCCTGCCGGACAACGATCGCTTCTGGCTGTCGGCCGGCCTGACCTACCGGGTCACGCCCAAGCTGTCGCTCGATCTGGCCTATTCGCACCTGTTCGTGAAGGACACGTCGGTCGCGCTCGGGCCGGGCACCGGCAACCCGTCTTCGTCCACGATCTCGTACTCCGGCTCGGTCGACTCGCATGTCGATATCGTGTCGCTCGGCATCCGCTACCGCTTCGACGATCCGGTCGTCCCGGTGAAGCAGGTCTATCACAAGTAAGCGCGGCACTTCCCCGCGAACGCGAAAAGGCCGGCAGCGATGCCGGCCTTTTTGATTCCTGACGGGTGCCGCGCTCAGAACGCGGTCGGGATCGTGCCGCCGTCGATCAGCAGGTTCTGTCCGGTGATGTAGCCCGCATGCGACGAGCACAGGAAGGCGCAGGCCGCGCCGAACTCCTCCGGCTGGCCGAAGCGGCGCGCCGGGATGGTGTTGATGCGCGCTTGCGCCGCCTCGTCGAACGACTTGCCGCTCGCCGCCGACGCCTTGGTCAGCACGCTCTTGAGCCGGTCGGTGTCGAAGGCGCCGGGCAGGATCGAATTGATGGTGACGTTCTTGTCGGCGACGGTGCGGGCGACGCCGGCGATGAAGGCGGTCAATCCGGCGCGCGCGCCCGACGACAGATCGAGACCGGCGAGCGGCGCCTTCACCGAGCTCGAGGTGATGTTGATGATGCGGCCGAAGCCGCGCGCCGCCATCGGATCGATGACCTTCTGAATGAGTTCGATGGCGACCACCATGTTGGCGACGACGCCATCGAGCATCATCTCGCGCGTCAGTTCGCGGAAGTTGCGCGGCGGCGGGCCGCCGTTGTTGTTCACCAGGATGTCGGGTGAGGGGCAGGCGGCGAACAGCGCCTTCTGGCCGTCCGGCGTGGCGACGTCGGCGACGACCGGGATGGCCTTGCTGCCGGTCGCCTTGGCGATCTCCGCGGCGGTGGCCTCGACGGTCCTGGCGTCACGGCCGTTGATCACGACCTCGACGCCGGCCTCGGCCAGCGCGAAGGCGCAGGCCTTGCCGAGCCCGCGGCTCGACGCGCAAACGATGGCCTTGCGGCCGGCGATACCAAGATCCATGGGATTTTTCCTCGACGCTCGAAGCAGGAGCTACACTGATAGGACACGGCGCCGTGGGGTCAAGCATGGCGTGGGGCCGCCTTTGCGGCATTGGCTAGCCTTCACCCTCCGCCTCCAGGGGAGGGTGAAGAGTAGCCCCCCTGTCGCCGAACTGTCGCAGAGGCTTGCTACGGCAAAAGCATGACCGGGCCAACGATTCGAGGGGCTTTCATGCTGCGCGATCCCGCCAAAGACGTCATGGAAAAAGCCTATGCCAAGTGGGCGCCGGTCTACGACATGCTGTGCGGCCCGGTGTTCCTCAACGGCCGGCGCGCCGCGGCGAAAGCGGCGCATGAAGTCGGCGGCCGCATCCTCGAGATCGGCGTCGGCACCGGCCTGTCGTTCGACGACTATGACCACACCACCGAAATCACCGGCATCGATATTTCCGAGCCGATGATCGCGCGGGCGCGCGAGCGCCTCGCCACCGGGCGCTATCCCTTCGTCAAGGAGCTGCGCGTGATGGACGCCAGCGCGCTGGATTATCCCGACGCGTCGTTCGACTGCGTCGTCGGCCAGTTCGTCATCACGCTGGTCGATAATCCGGAGCGCGTGCTGTCGGAATGCGCGCGCGTGCTGCGGCCCGGCGGCCAGATCATTCTCGTCAATCATCTTTATTCGGAGAAGGGCCTCGCCGCCGCGGTCGAGCGGCTGCTGGCGCAGAAGGCGCGCAAGCTCGGCCTGCGTCCCGAGTTTCCGTTCCAGCGTCTCGCCGACTGGGCTTCGCGTCACGGCGGCGCCGAACTGATCGAGCGGCGCAAGGTCAAGCCGTTCGGTGTTTATACGCTGGTGCGGTTCCGGCGGGCGGAAGCGCAGAGCGTCGCGGCGTAAGCGTCCTGTCTTGCTCTCCCCTCCCAGGGGAGGAAGAAACAACGTCGTCACACCACTGTCACATGACTTTGCTAATGGGCCGAGACATGAAGCAATACCTCCGAAAGGTCGCGCCGTGACGGACAACGCCACGCGGCGCTTTCGCGCGCTTTTCATCTCCGACGTTCATCTCGGCACCCGCGGTTGCCAGGCCGACAAACTGCTCGACTTCCTGCGCCATCACGAGGCCGACACCGTTTATCTGGTCGGCGACATCGTCGATGGCTGGGCGCTGCGCTCGTCCTGGTACTGGCCGCAGGCGCATAACGACGTGGTGCAGAAGCTGCTGCGCCAGGCGCGCAAGGGCGCGCGGCTGATCTACATCCCCGGCAACCACGACGAATTCCTGCGCGGCTATTACGGCACGCATTTCGGCGGCATCGAGGTGGTCGAGCACATCGTCCACGAAGGCGCCGACGGCAAGCGCTACTTCGTCGTGCACGGCGACATGTTCGATCTCGTCGTCACGCAGGCGCGCTGGCTGGCGCTGCTCGGCGACAAGGCCTACGACTTCGCCATCAAGGCCAATCGCGTGTTCAACGCGATGCGCCGCATCTTCGGCGCGCCGTACTGGTCGCTGTCGAAGTGGGCGAAGATGAAGGTGAAGAACGCCGTCAACTATATCGGCGCCTTCGAGAAGGCGCTGGCCAATGAGGCCAAGCATCACCAAGTCGACGGCGTGATCTGCGGCCACATCCACACCGCGGCGCTGCACGACGACTTCGGCCTGCGCTACATCAATTGCGGCGACTGGGTCGAGAGCTGCACCGCGGTCGGCGAAAATGCCGACGGCACCTTCGAAATCATCACCTGGATCCACGACGGCCGTCAGAGCGCGCCGCTCGAGATCGCGGCGCAAGCACAGGCGGCATAGCACACGATGAAAATTCTCATCGTGACCGACGCCTGGCATCCGCAGGTCAACGGCGTCGTGCGCACGCTCGGCCAGGTGGCGCAGGAAGCGACCAACTTCGGCGTACCCGTCGCCATCCTCAGCCCGGCCGAATTCCGCACCGTGCCGATGCCGAGCTATCCGGAAATCCGCCTGGCGCTGACCGGGCCGGGCGCCATGGAACGCCGGTTAGAGGCCATCGCGCCGGACGCCATCCATATCGCGACCGAAGGCCCGCTCGGCCATGCCATGCGCCGCGTCTGCATCCGCCGCGGCCTGCCGTTCACCACGAGCTTTCATACCCGCTTTCCCGATTACGTCGCCGAGCGCGTCACAATCGCGCCGAAGTGGTCGGGCGACCTGACCTGGGCGTGGCTGCGCCGCTTCCATTCGCAGAGCGCCGCGGTGCTGGCGGCGACGCCGACCCTGGTCGCCGAGCTGGAAGGCCGCGGCTTCCGCAACGTCAAGCTCTGGCAACGCGGCGTCGATGCGGCCTTGTTTCATCCCGAGCGCCAGCCGGCGCTTGGCGGCGGGCTGAGCGATCTGCCGCGGCCGATCTTTCTCACCGTCGGCCGCGTCGCGGTGGAAAAGAACCTCGAGGAATTTCTCAAGCTCGATCTGCCCGGCACCAAGCTCGTGGTCGGCGACGGTCCGGCGCGCGATCATCTGACGAAGAAGTATCCCGGCGCGGTGTTCGTCGGCGCCAAGCACGGCGCCGAACTCGCCGACATCTACGCGGCGGCCGATGTCTTCGTATTCCCGAGCCGCACCGACACCTTCGGTCTGGTGCTGCTCGAGGCGCTGGCGAGCGGCGTGCCGGTGGCTGCGTTTCCGGCGGCGGCGCCGCGCGACGTGATCGGCAGCGCGCCGGTCGGCTGTCTCGATGAGGATCTCAAGGCGGCCTGCCTCACGGCGCTCGCGCTCGACCGCGCGGCGTGCCGCGACTTCGCGCGCGGCCTGACCTGGGAAGCCACCGCCCGAACTTTCGTCAAGCACGTCACCGAAGCGACGCAGAAGCCGCGCCGGCGACGCGATCGCGACCGCGCGGCGGCCTGACCGGCGAGTTCCCTCGCATCCACAAGCCCAAAGGCGCGCTTGCCGCCCGGGAGTGCCGGGCGTAGCCTTCGCGCATGGGCCATATCGACCAGAAACTGCTGCCGACCGCCGCCGACGTCGAAGCCGCGGTCACGCGTCTCAAGGGCGTCGCGGTGCGGACGCCGCTGATCAACACGCCGGTGCTCGACGAGCGGCTTGGCGCGCGCGTGTTTCTCAAGGCCGAGATCCTGCAGCGCACCGGCTCGTTCAAATTCCGCGGCGCCTATAATCGCATTTCGCAAATTCCCGCCGAGCGCCGCGCCGCCGGCGTCGTCGCTTATTCGTCGGGCAATCACGCGCAGGGCGTCGCCGCTGCGGCCAAGCTGCTCGGCATGCCGGCGACCATCGTCATGCCGGACGACGCGCCGAAGGCCAAGCTCAGCCGCACCCGCGCTTTGGGTGCCGAGGTCGTGACATACGACCGCGTCGGCGGCGCCGACCGCGCGGCGATTGCCGAGCGCATCGTCAAGGAGCGCGGCGCAACGCTGGTGCCGCCGTACGACGATCCGCAGATCATCGCCGGGCAGGGCACCATCGGCGTCGAGATCGCGGAGGATCTCGACAGACTCGGCCTCAAGCCGGACATCGTCGTCGTCGGTGCATCGGGCGGCGGATTGGCCGCCGGCGTGTCGCTCGGCATCAAGTCGCGCGCGGCGTCGGCGCGGCTGTTCACCGCCGAGCCGAAGGACTTCGACGACACCTTGCGCTCGTTCGTGCGCGGCGAACGCGTCGCCAACGAGAAGATCACGGGCTCGATCTGCGACGCGTTGATGAGCAACACGCCGGGCGAGTGGACCTTCCCGATCAACAAGGAACTGATCGGGCAGGGCATTGCGGCGAGCGACGAGGAAGTCGCCACCGCGGTGCGTTATGCGTTCAACGAATTGAAGCTGGTGGTCGAGCCGGGCGGCGCCATCGGTCTTGCCTCGCTGCTGGCCGGCAAACTCGACGGCATCGTCGATATCCGCGGCAAGACCGTGGTCGCCATCCTGTCCGGCGGCAATGTCGATCCCGAGATGTACGCCAAGCTGATCGCGGGCTGAGGGCAAGTCAGCCTGCTCATTGTCATTCCGAAACTATGGAATCGGGGCTCGCGACCTCAAGGTCGCGCCCCGGAATGACCACGTGCACTTTTCGCGGGGACGAACGAAGCTTTTACGTAAACAGCGCGATGCGCTCGTCGTCGCTCAGCGACAGGATCGGCGCCAGCGGGTCGGCGACTTCGATCTTGCCGATCGTGAGCGGTGCGGCGCCCGGCGGCGTCGGCCGTTGCAACTGTTCGACCAGCGCCTCGATGGCGGTGATCGTCATGCCGGCGGAAGCGGCCGGCGCCATCTGCGTGATCGGCGGCGTCGGCAATTGCGGCGCGGGATGCGAAGCGTCGTCGCCGGCGATCGTCACCTCGGCCTCGACCGTCAGATCGTCGAGCCACAGTTCGTAGGTCTCGACTTCGCCGGCGGCGGCAATGCGGCCGGACTCGCCGGTGCTCGCTGGCGCGGTGTCGATCTTCGCTTGCGGCTTTACCGCAGGCGGCGCGATCTGTTCAGCCGCGGCCGCCGGTGCGGCTGCAACAACCGGTTCGAATGTCGCCGCGCTGGGCGCTGCGGCTGTTGGCTCGGCAACCACTGCCGGCGCTTCCGGCGCAGCCTTCAATTCCGGCGGCTCAGCCTTCAACTCAATCTTCGGCTCGGACTTTGCCTCAATCTTCGCCTCAACCTTCGGCGCAGCGACCGGCGGCGGCGACAACTCGCTCCACGCCGCGCGTTGCTCCGGTGCTTCGGCCTTGCCCGGCGCCGAGGCCGGCCTTGCCGCCTGCTGGGCGTGATAATCGAACTCGACCTTCGGAATGACGATCGCCTCGGGCGCCTTGGCGACCGGCGCGGCTTTCTCCGCCACCGGCGCTTCGGCGACGCGCGGCGTCTGCACCAGCGCGACCGGTGCGGCGGGCGCCGCGGCGAGCGGCTGCGGGATCGGCAATTCCGGTTGCTCCGGCGGCGGCACCGCGGCGAGCGCTTCGAGCGCGCGCAACTCGTCCGGCATCGTCACCAGCGCTTCGAGACGCGCCTGGGTGAAATCGATCAGCGCCGACAGGGTCGCTGCCTTGATGGCGCTCGGGCTGTTCTCGGTCTGCGGCTTCGCCGTGCGCAGCGTGTCGAGCAGCGCGCGCAGATCCTGACGGATGCGGTCGCCGTCGGCGGCCGGCTTCTGCGTGCGCGCCGTTTCCTCGAGCCGGTTCAGCGCCTCAAGCACGACTTCGGTATCGGCATGGCGATTGCGCCGGGCGTATTCCTGCAGGAAGGCGCGGCCGCGCGCGCTCGCGCCCAGCGCCTGACAGAACGACTGATAATCGTCCTCGGCAACCGTGGCCGCCGACGCCTCGCGTCGCAGCGCTGAGTTCTCGTTGGCCGACATCGAGGCCATGATGAGCGCCGTCCAGTCCCTGCTAGCCATAGGAAATTTCCACTCGGCCGTTTATCAATCATGCGACCTGATTCGGCCAGCGCTCCGCCGCCCTTGGCCACCGCTGAATTCCGTAGCTGAATCAAGGCACTGCCGGAGCCGAGCCCGCCGATGCGGCCTCACTTGCCTCTGCTGTCGAGCGACACCGGCTTTGCGGCGCGCAGCGCCGCGTTCTACGCCGCGCTGTTCATCCTCAGCGGCATCGTGCTGCCGTTCTTTCCGCTGTGGCTCAAGGCCAAGGGCGTCGAAACCGCGCTGATCGGCATCATCCTGGCGGCGCCGCAGCTCGTGCGCATCGTCGCCATTCCGCTGGCGACCGCCAATGCCGACCGCAGGGACGCCCTGCGCGGCACCATCGTCACACTGAGCGCGCTCAGCGTCGCCGGTTACGCGCTGGTGGCCTGGGCGGAGGGCGGTCTCGTCATCCTGTGCGCCTATGCCTTGACGGCGTTCGCGACGACGCCGGTGATGCCGCTGCTGGAGACCTACACCTTGCGCGGGTTGGGAGCGCGCGGCCGCGCCTATGGTCCGGTGCGGCTGTGGGGTTCGGTGGCCTTCATCTTCGGTCTGTTCGGCGCCGGTTTTGCCGCCGACGTGCTGTCGGCGCGCAGCCTGATCTGGCTGATCGTGGCGGCGAGCGCAGTCGCGCTGGCGATGGCGGTCAATCTCGTGCCGGTGTCGGCCGGCGAGCCGGAGTCGGCGGCGACGTCCCGCGCGCCGAAGCGCCTGCTGCGCGATCGCGCCTTCCTCGTCGTCGCGGTGTCGGCCGGACTGACGCAAGCGAGCCACGCCGTCTACTACGCCTTCTCCGCGCTCGACTGGCGCAATGCCGGTCTCGACGGCACGGCGATCGCCGCGTTGTGGGCGCTCGGCGTGATCGCCGAGATCATCCTGTTCGCCGTGTCGCACCGGCTGCCGGCATTCCTGACCCCGAGTTTATTGCTGATGATCGGCGGCGCCGGCGCCGTCCTGCGCTGGACCGTCATGGCCTTCGAACCGCCGGTGGCGCTGCTGCCGCTGTTGCAGCTTCTGCATGCGCTGAGCTTCGGCATGACGTATCTCGGCGCGCTGTTCTTCACGCATCGCCGCGCGCCGCCGGGGCAGGCGGCGACCGCGCAAGGTTATCTCGCTGTTGTGCTCGGCGTCACCGCGGCCTGCGCCACGGCCGCTTCGGGCTGGCTCTATGGCGCCTTCGGCGACAAGGCCTACGCCGCGATGGCGCTAGTGGCGGTCGTTGGCTGCGCTTATGGCGCTGTAGCGGAGCGCACGGCGCGTCGCATGGCTCGCGATGCGGCGTGAAGCGCGGCGTTCGCTGCGCGCTTCGGCGCGGCGGTCGACACGCTGGCGCGCCGGCGTCGTCTCGGCGCGGCGGGTTTCCGCGCGCGCGCCGCACTCGCTGACGATGCCGTGCATCGAGGCGCCCTGCATGTAGATCATCTTGCGCGACAGCCCGCCGTTGCGGTTGATCCAGCGGCGCACGTCCTTCGGATAGATATTCCACAAGGCCTGGGTGCCGGGCGCGCTCGTCACCGGCGTGCCATCGGAGTCGGGCATCCACGCGGCATGGAAACCAAACCGTGCGCGCGGCGTTGCACAAATACGCGAGCGCGGGATCAGGCCGAGAACCAGCGTGCAGGCCGACAGGCAGTTGCCGTCGATCATGACGCTCTCGCCCGACGAGCGCAGTACGGCGAAGGCTTGCAGGTAATGACCGATCTGGCCGCCGCGGTCTTCAGCGATGCGCATCGTTGCCGAAGCCGGCGTGGTCAAAACCGACGCCACGGCAATCGCACCTAGCAAAGTGCCTTTGAACCACATCCCCCGTCCCCGTCGTCGGCATGCGATATTGACTCAAGTGTAGACCGAACTGGGTGATGACGGAAAGGTTTGGTTAACCAAATTCAGGGGGAAGTTCGTGAACAAAATCAGGTATTTGAATTGAGGCCGAAGTTCCATTTTGGAACAGGTTGCGCGGCGGTCGGCTTGTTTGATCGTGCAGCGGCCCAATCCTCGGCGGCGGCGCCGACGCAATCCTCGGCCATTTGCAACAGCTTACGCGCCATCGCCGAGTCGGTCGTCGCCATGGCCATCTCCCGGCACAGGCCGGCATGCACCAGCAGGCGCTCGGCAATTTTCGAATATTGCGGTGGCATTGGCGCGATCCCTGACCGGGCGTGTTTTGCCGCAGGCGGCGCGAGCGCGCATTGACCAAACGCAAGGGTTGCGGGCCGGGATCTATCCCCAGAGCGCCGGCTCCGGCGGATCGACGCGGCTGCCGGTGTAATGCAGGCCCGGCGTGCGGTCGCGGGCCAGCAGCAGCGGACCGTCGAGGTCGGTGAAGCGGGCGCGCTGCGCCAGCAGCACCGCCGGCGCCATGGCGAGCGAGGTCGCGACCATGCAGCCGGCCATGATGATGAAGCCGGCCTGCGCCGCGGCTTCCGCCATGGCGAGCGCTTCGGTCAGGCCGCCGGCCTTGTCGAGTTTGATATTCACCGCGTCGTATTTGCCCTTGAGCGCGGCGAGTGAAGCGCGGTCGTGCACGCTCTCGTCGGCGCACACCGGGATCGGCCGGGCAATGCGCGACAGGGCATCGTCGCGGCCTTCGGGCAGCGGCTGTTCGACCAACACCACGCCGGCATCGGCGCAGGCCTTGAGATTGGCGGCGAGGCGATCCTCGTTCCAGCCTTCATTGGCATCGACCACCAGCGCGGCGTTCGGCGCGGCGGCACGCACCGCGGCGATGCGCGCCGGATCGCCGCCGTTAGTTTCATCGCCGCCGAGCTTGATCTTGAGCAGCGGACGCGCCGCCGCGGCGGCGGCCGCACCGGCCATGGTGGCCGGATCGGACAGCGAGATGGTGAAAGCGGTGGTGAGCGGGCCGGGTTGCGGCAGACCGGCGAGCTGCCAGACCCGGCGGCCGCTGCGCTTGGCTTCATAGTCCCAGAAGGCGCAATCGAGGGCGTTGCGCGCTGCGCCAGGCGGCATCGCGCCTTGCAGCCCGATTCGGTCGAGGCCCGCGTGCAGCGATTCGCGCATCGCCTCGAGCGCCGCGGTGACGCTGTCGATGCTCTCGCCGTAGCGGGCATAGGGCACGCATTCGCCGCGACCTGTCGTCTCACCGTCATCGACGGCGGCCATGACAACGACCGCCTCGGTCTTGGCGCCGCGGCTGATCGAGAACGAGCCGGCGATGGGAAACCGCTCGACTGTGACCGCAAGGCCAAGGGCAAGAGGGCGGCGAGGGGCCAAGGCGCAACCTTTCCGAGAAGGTCCAAAACGGGACGAAGTGGGGATATCCGGGCGGCGGGGGCCCGGTCAAACCCACGCCGGGGCTTAAATCGGCGCGAAGAGGCTGGCCGGGGGAGGGAATCGCCCTTATGTCCCTTATCCTGAGGGCTGGAGCGTTGCGGTGAAAAACGGTCAATTCCTGCGCGAAAACCTGCAAGGCGACCGGCTGGCGCTCACCGGCGCCGGCGTCTGGACCGCGGCCGACGCGCGGGCGCTGGAAGCGCAGATCGACCGCCTCGGCCGCAGCCACCCGGCCGTGAAGAGCGTCACCATCGACATGGCGCCGGTCGAGCGGCTCGACACTTTCGGCGCCTGGCTGCTGGAGCGGCTGGTCCGCGCCTTCGAGGCGCGCGGCGGCAAGGTCGAGGTCACCGGCCTCAAGGCGGATTATCGCGGGCTGATCGACGAGATGCGTGCGGTCAAGCTCGACGATCTCGACCGCCGCCGCGGCGGCACGCCGCTCAGCTACGCGCTGTCGTCGATCGGCGAGAACATCGTCTCGGTCGGACATTCCTTCGTCGCCATCGTCAACATGTTCGGCGCGCTGGTGACGGCGATCCTGCGCGTCCTCAAGCGGCCGCTGTCGTTCCGCATGACGTCGCTGATCCACCAGGTGGATATGGTGGCGTGGCGCGCGGTGCCGATCGTCCTGCTCATCACCTTCCTGATCGGCTGCATCATCGCCCAGCAGGGCCTGTTTCATTTCCGCAAGTTCGGCGCCGACGTCTATGTCGTCGACATGG
This sequence comes from Pseudolabrys sp. Root1462, assembly GCF_001426945.1. Classification (GTDB taxonomy): domain Bacteria; phylum Pseudomonadota; class Alphaproteobacteria; order Rhizobiales; family Xanthobacteraceae; genus Pseudolabrys. Next base: position 969,177 of record NZ_LMFS01000001.1, read on the forward strand.
TCGGCATTCTGGTGCTGCGCGAACTCGGCGTGCTGATCGTCTGCATCATGGTCGCCGGCCGCTCCGGATCGGCCTACACCGCCGAACTCGGTTCGATGAAGATGCGCGAGGAGATCGACGCGCTGCAGACCATGGGCTTCGATCCGATCGAGGTGCTGGTGCTGCCGCGCATCCTGGCGCTGATCATCGGCGTGCCGATCCTGACCTTCATCGGCTCGATGGCCGCGCTGTATGGCGGCGGGCTGGTGTGCTGGCTCTATGGCGGCATCGCGCCCGACATCTTCCTGTCGCGGCTCAAGGAGTCGATCGCGCTCAACACTTTCGAAGTCGGCATGATCAAGGCGCCGTTCATGGCGCTGGTGATCGGCGTCGTCGCCTGCGTCGAAGGCCTCGCGGTCAAGGGCTCCGCCGAATCGCTCGGCCGCCAGACCACCGCCTCGGTGGTCGAAGCCATTTTCCTCGTCATCGTCATGGATGGCCTGTTCGCCATCTTCTTTGCCTCGATCGGGATGTAAGCGATGGCGGCAGCGACAAACGGCGGCAGGGAAGTGGTGATCGAGGCGCGCGGCGTCGAAGTCGGCTTCGGCGATCGCCTGGTGCTCAAGGGCGCCGACCTCGACGTCTATCGCGGCGAGATCCTCGGCTTCGTCGGCGGCTCCGGCGCCGGCAAATCGGTGCTGATGCGCACCATCATCGGCCTCATCAAGAAGCGCTCCGGCACCATCAAGGTGTTCGGCAGCGATCTCGACGCGCTCGGCGACGACGAGCGGCGCGCCATCGAGCGGCGCTGGGGCGTGCTGTTTCAGCAGGGCGCGCTGTTCTCATCGCTGACGGTGATGGAGAACCTGCAGTTCACGGTGCGCGAAAACCTCAAGCTGCCGCAGCGCCTGATGGACGAACTGGCGGTGGCCAAGCTGGAGATGGTCGGACTCGACGCCAGCGTTTGCCGCAAATACCCCTCGGAACTCTCCGGCGGCATGACCAAGCGCGTGTCGCTGGCCCGGGCGCTGGCGCTCGATCCGGAGATCGTGTTCCTCGACGAGCCGACCTCGGGTCTCGATCCGATCGGCGCCGGCGACTTCGATACTCTGATCGCCACATTGCAACGCACTTTGGGGCTCACGGTATACATGGTAACGCACGACCTCGACAGTTTGAGCACGGTCTGCGACCGCATCGCGGTGCTGTTCGACGGCAAGGTGATCGCCGCCGGAACCATGGAGACCATGCTCAAATCCGAGCATCCGTGGATGAAAGAATACTTCCGAGGCAAGCGCGCGCGGGCCGCGATGGGCGCCCGCGCCGCGGCCCTGCCGGCTAGCAGCGGCTGAACTGGAGTCGTCGATGGAAACGAGAGCGAATTACGTATTGATAGGCGTGTTCACGCTGGCGGTGATCGCCGGCGTGTTCGGCTTCATCTACTGGTTCCAGAACATCGGCGGCACCGGCGAGCGTCTGTTCTACCGCATCGTGTTCGATGGCTCGGTGTCGGGGCTGCGCACCGGCGCGACCGTGTTGTTCAACGGCATCCGCGTCGGCGAAGTGACCGGCCTGCGGCTCGATCCGTCGAAGCCGAAGCAGGTAGTCGCGACGCTGTCGGTCGATAAATCGGTGACCGTGCGCGACGATACCGGCATCGGTCTCGAATTCCAGGGCCTCACCGGCATCGCCTCGGTGTCGCTGATCGGCGGCAACCCGTCCGCGAAGGTCGTCGCCGGCGCGGGCCAGGGCGAAACGCCGCCCTTGCTGGTGGCGCCGCCTGGCGCGACGCAGGACGTCACGCAGGCCGCGCGCGAGGTCATGCGCAAGCTCGACGATTTCATCTCCCAGAACCAGACCGCATTCCATGCGGCGCTGGAAAATATCCAGAAGTTCACCGAGTCGCTGTCGCGCAACTCGGAGAACATCGACAAGACTTTGGCCAATATCGAGCAGTTCACCGGCGCGCTGTCGCGCAATTCGGAGAACGTCGACAAGACGCTCGCCAATATCGAGAAGTTCAGCGGCGCGCTGGGCCGCAACTCGGATCGCATCGACAACATCGCCAAAGGACTCGAAGGCCTGACCGGCGGCGCGGACGGCAAGGGCGGCGACATCAACGAAGCGGCGCGCTCGATCAAGACGCTGGCGGACAATCTCGACAAGCGCACCGCGGAGCTGACGGTTTATATCGGCCGGCTGGCAAAGACAGGCACGCGCACGCTCTCGACCATCGACAAGGCGGCGAAGAATTTCGACGAGAACCCGAGCCGCCTGATCTGGGGCGGCGCGCCGCCGGACGAGAAGAGGAAGGAACAGCTGCCCACGCCGGCGCGGCGGTAGGCGGCCTCGCTTCTGCGTCACCTTCATCCAGACACTGGGCCCCGCTTTCGGGCGACTAAGTGAAATCACCGGAAACGAAAACGGGCGCCGCGAGGCGCCCGTTTCAATTTGTACTCGGCAGCATCCGCCGCGATCAGTCGAAGCGGCCGGCCGCGTGCGCCAGCATGGTGTAGACCTTGCCGGTTTCCGAGGTCAGGTAGGTGCGGGCGACCACCTGACCGCGGTCGTCGCGCGAGACTTCCTCGAGCAGCCGTTCGAACTCGCCGATGTAGCGATCGACCGTCTGCTTGAACTCGCGGTCCGACCGGTACTTGCGGCGGATCTCGTCGAACGCCTGCTGACCCTGCAGCGTGTAGAGCCGGCGGGTGAACACGTTGCGTTCGCCGCGCTTGTAGCGGTCCCACAGATCGGCGGCGGCTTCGTGGTCGATCATGCGGGCGATATCGACCGACAGTGAATCGAGCGACTCGATCGAATGCCGCGCCGTGCGGTCGTCGCCGCGGTTGTTGTCGCGGTCACGGCTGGTCTCGCGGACCGGCTCGCGGGCGTAGTCGCGCGACGGCTGCAGCGGCTGCTGATCGCCGTCATCGCGCGAGGCGCGGGTCAGCAGATCGCTGAGCCAGCCGCGGTTGCCGCTCGCCGCCGGCTGAGCCGGAACGGCTGGCGGAGCGGGCGGTTCGCTGCGCCGCGCCGGCGGCTGGGCGAAGTTTTCCGGACGCTGCGGCAGCGGCCGCGGCGCCGGCTCAGGGCGCGACGGCGGTTCGCGGCCGCCGATCACGGCGAGCGTCGGCTCCTCGCGCAGGCGGCGCTGCTGCGACACCGGCTCGACGGCGTCGAGATTGCGACCGTGACGGGCGACGATGCGGTTGAGTTCGGCCAGCGCCTCGATCTGATCGACGATGGCGCGGCGCATCTGCGCGGCGTTCTCGGCGGTCTCCTGCGGCAGCTCGAACACGCCGCGGCGCAGCTCGGTGCGGGTCGCCTCCAGCTCGCGCTGCATTTCGGCGGCCATCTGCTTCATGTCCTGCACGGTCTCGGCAAAGCGCTCGGTGGCCTCGCGGAACATGGTCTGCGTCTCGTCGGACGACTCTTCGTACATCCGGCGCATGCCCTTGGCCGCCTCGGCGAAACGCTCCTGCGCGTCCTGCACCAGCGACTGCGTCTCGTCGGAGGACTGCTCGTACATCCGGCGCAGGCCCTTGGCCGCTTCGGCGAAGCGTTCCTGGGCGTGCTGGAAGATCGACTCGGTCTCCGACGTGGTCTGCGAATAGACCTGATTCATGGTCTCGACGGTGCGGCGGCGCTCTTCTTCGGCGGTCTGGCGCACCAGCGCGTACTGCTCGGTGATGGCGCGGGTGCCATCGGCGCTCGAATCCGACACCACGCGGGCGACTTCGCGGGCGCGCGCCGAAGCCGCTTCGAGCGACTCGTCGAGCAGGCTGGCGAAGCGCTTGAGCCGCTGTTCGATATCGTCGGTGCGGATATCGAGCGTGGCGACCAGCGAGTCGATCTGCGAGCGGCCTTCGGCGACGTGTTCCTCGGTCTTGCGGTTGCTCGACGTGATGAGCTCCGCGGCCTTGGCCAGATCGCGGCCGTGCTCGTCGAACTGGGTGGCGAGCTGACTCAGGTCGTTGAGCGCATGCGCGGTCAGTTCGCGGAAGTTCACGATCGTCGTTTCGACGCGGTTGGTCGCTTCGTTGGTCGTGCCGTTGACCTCGGTCATGGCGGTGACGAACTCGGAGACGCGCAGCATCAGCGTGTTTTCCAGCGCGCTCATGTTCTCATGCGAGCCGGACAGCACTTCCTGCAGCATGATATTGGCTTCGCGCAGACGCTCGAACAGCGCGGTGGTGTCGTCGCTCACCATCTTGTGCGCTTCGAGCATCTCGCTGACGGTGGAAGCGGCGGTCGCGCGCGAGCGTTCGACAGCCTTCGTCGCGGTCTCCTGCAGGTCGTTGAGCGTGCGGGTCACCGAGTTGGCGGCGGTTTCGCCAGCGGTGTTGATCATGCGCGTGATCTCGGCGCTGTTGTCCATGACCGCGCGGCTGAAGGCGACGCCCTTGACGTCGAACTCGGCGATCGCCAGTTCGGTCGCCTTGCTGACGTCGGCGGCGAATTGCTGGCCCTTTTCGGTAATGGCGTGCAGCACGCCGCCGCTGCGGTCGGACAGCACCTCGGTCATCTCGCTGGTGCGCTGGGTAACCGTCTGCGAGATCTCCTCGGCGCGAGCGACGATGTTGCGGGCGATCTCGTCGCTGGCGTTGATCAGGCTGCGCTCGGCGCTCGACGCGCCCTGGCGGATCTGCTCGGTGGTGGTGGTCGCCAGCGCGGTGAGGGCGCTTTCGGCTTCCGCCGTGTTGGTCTTGATCGCGTCCGACAGTTCCTCAAGCCGCGCGTTGAGCGTGTCGGCGGCCGATTTCGTGCGGTTCTCGATCTGATCGGTGACGGTGACGGTGCGGTTGACCAGCAGGTCCTCGAAACGCTCGATGCGGACGTCGAGCGTGTCGGCGACTTCGATGGCCCGGGCGCCGAGCGTCTTGTCCATCTCGTCGACCTTGGCGGTGATCGCGTTGGCGACTTCGGTGCCGCGGGCGTTGATGACGCCGCTGACGTCGGTGATGCGCTTGTCCAGCGCGCCGATGATCTCGTTGCCGCCATCGGTGAGGGTGTTGGCCATGTCGTTGACGCGCGCGCCGAGCAGGTCTTCGAACTGCACCAGGCGCTTGTCGAGCGTCGTCGAAAGGACGTCGGCGCGGCCGGTGACGCGTTCGTCGAACGAGTCGAGATAGGCGCGCATGGCGTCGGCCACGTCCTGCGTGCGCTGACCGAGACGTTCGATCAGGGCGCCGCCATAGGTCTTGATGTTGTGGTCGAAATCCGTGACGTGACGGGTGATGAGCGTGCCGAGCGCGGCGGAGTCGCGCTCGATCTTTTCCGACAGCGCGGTGCCGTTGTTGTCGAACACCTGCTCGAAGGCCTTGAGGCGCTCGGCCAGCATGGCCTCGGTCTGCTCGTTGCGATTGTCGAGGCTCGCGGCGAGGAGATCGGCATTGCGCCGGAAGGTGTCGGCGACCGACTGGCTGCGCGCCGCCAGCGTCTCGTTGGTGCGGGTGCCGGTCTGCTCGATGAGGGCGACGATCTCGTGGCCGCGCGTGCCGATGTTCTGCACCAGCGCTTCGCTGTTGTCATTGAGCCGGCCCGCGATCTCGTCGGTGCGCTGCGACAACTGGTCGGCGATCTTGGCGCTGGTCTGCGCCAGCGCGTCGGTGAACTGCTGCGAGCGCGACGCCATGGTGTCGATGGTGCCGGAGGTCTTCTGCGCGAAGCCCTGCGCCACCTGATCGAGGCGGGTGCCCATCATCTGCTGCAGGCGCGCCGCCATCTCCGAGAACTCGTCGTGGATGTGGTCGGTCTTGAAGTTGAGGCTGTCGGCGAGGCGGTCGCTCGCCGAGGCGATCGCGGTGGTGGCGCGATCGCTGGTGGTTTCCAGGCGCTCGAGCAAGGTCGAACCGCGTTCGCCGAGGGCGTCGATCATCGAGTCGCCGGCATGGCCGAGCGCCAGCGTGATGTGCTCGCCCTTTTCGGTGAGCGAGCGGGTGACGCGCTGCGCCACCTCGTTGACCTTCTCGGCGACGAGATCGCCGACCGAGGTGATGTCGTGCGACAGGTCGAGATGCACGGCGCCGATCGCCTTGCGCACCTGGTCGGCCTGGCTGACCAGCGTGTCGCGCTGGTTGGAAAGTTCGGACAGCAAGTCGCGAATGCGGACCTCGTTGTCGTTATAGGCGCGCTCCAGCGCCGAAACCTCGTTGTGTACCAGCGCTTCGAGCTCGGCGGCGCGCGCCAGTGCGCGCTCGACGCCGTCGCCCATGGCGGTGACTTCGCGGCGGATGGCCTGACCGACGGAAACGATCTGATCGCGCGCGGCGGTCTCCGGCTGCGCAAGGCGCATGGTGACTTCGGCCATCGACTCGGCGACCAGACGCAGATCCTGCGAGCGGCTGAACAGATGGGCGAGAACGTAGAAGAAGACCACCGGCACGACGATCGCGGCGACAATGCCGGCGACGGTGGCGATGGCGACATTCGGCGTGCCGAGCAGCGAGGAAAGCTCGCCGCGCGACAGGAAGGCGAGCGCGGCGGCGCCGGCGGCCCAGGCGACGGAGAGGACGGTGGCGACGGCATAAGGCGCGCGGGCGCGGCGGCGGCGCAGACCCTGGAGCACAAGCCCGATGCTGGCGCGGTCGTCATTGGCCGGCGTGCGCGGCGTGCCGTCGGCATTGAGCCAGTGCGAGGAGCCTTCGGCTTCGCGGCCGGCACCGGTGTCGCGGATCGGCTCGGGATCGCGGAACAGGTCGGCGGTCGGCGGCGACTCGAACTCGAAGGTGTCAGGCTTGTCCTGCGATGCCGGGGCATCGACCCGCGGTTCGGTCCGCGGCGCGATGTGGACATTGAGCGCGTCCTCGAGCGCGGCCATCGCTTGGTCCGTTGCGTTCTTGGACTGCTGCGGGTTGTTCGCCATGTCGGATCGCCTCGTCGTTACGCTGACTAAAGTCGGTACTCACGGCCTGCCGGGGCAGGACCAAACTGAAATGCCCGACGCCGTGCACCGGCGGCAGGTCTCCGATCTCTTGGGGGCGCAATAGGTGCGAAGGTTCCATCTGTCCGCCAGGATTTCATCCTATCGTATTGGCAATTCGAAAGAAACGGCCGCCGGTAAGGATGTTTTAATCATCGTTAACGCGCCTTAACCACATCCTCCGCCGGCCTCGCGGTCGGGGCCAAGATGCGGCGCGATCAAGGAAATTTGGATGCGAGCCCCCCATGCGCCCCCCTGGCGACCTGATGCCCGCTTTGCGGCGGCTCTGTGGCGCGGAGGCTCCGAACCCGAGGCAGAGTTACGCCGGCCTTAACCACGACCGGCAAGTTGTGGCGCCGTCATAAACCGGACGGCCACCGCCATTTACCCGCCGTTGGGGAGGCTGCCGGCACACTCACGCCCGGTGCGCCGGGGCACACGGGGATACGGCATGAACAGCGCGGTACAGATCGACGAGGCGGTGCTCGATCGCAGCCATCTGGCGCGGATGACGCTCGGCAACCGCAGCCTGGAACACGAAGTGCTCGAACTGTTCGACCGCCAGGCCGAGCTGCTGGTCGGCCGCATGCGCAAGACCGACAGCGCCGGCGTGCTCGCGCTGGCGCATGCCCTGAAAGGTTCGGCTGCCGGTATCGGCGCCGGAGCGGTGGCGCGGGCCGCGGAAGCCACCGAACGCGCGGCGCGCGGCAGCGTCGAGGAATGCACGGCGGCGGTCGATCGTCTTGCCGAGGCGGTGACGCAGGCGCGGGCCTTCATCGCCCAGTTGCTGCGGCAAGCCGACCGGCAAGCCTGATCGCTGGCATTCGCCGCCGGATGATTATATAGAGGCCGCGCGCCGGATCCGGCGTTTCTTCCCACACAAAGCCGGCCTTTCCGCATGCCCAAGATCACGTTCATCGACTTCAGCGGCACCGCGCGCACCGTCGACGCCGAGAACGGCGCGACCGTGATGGAGACGGCGCTGCGCAACAACATCCCGGGCATCGAAGCCGAATGCGGCGGCGCCTGCGCCTGCGCGACCTGTCACGTCTATGTCGAGGAAGCCTGGCGCGCCGCCGTCGGCGAGCCGTCGCCGATGGAAGAGGACATGCTCGACTTCGGCTACGACGTGAAGCCGAATTCGCGGCTGTCGTGCCAGATCAAGGTGAGCGACGCGCTCGACGGGCTCGTGGTGCGTACGCCGGAGAAGCAGGCGTAAACCGCTTTCGGCACGACGGCCCGCTCATCGAACGGAGCCACAATGACCGATCAAAGCATCGAGACGACCTGCTGCATTGCCGGCGGCGGACCGGCCGGCATCATGCTCGGCTTTCTGCTGGCGCGCGCCGGCGTCGAGGTCACCGTGCTGGAGAAGCACGCCGACTTCTTCCGCGATTTCCGCGGCGACACGATCCATCCCTCGACGCTCGAGCTGATGCACGAACTCGGGCTGCTCGACGAATTCCTCACGGTGCCGCACGACGAAGTGCGCGAGCTGACCGCGCAGATCGGCGACGCGCGCGTCAAGGTCGCCGACTTCACGCATCTGCCGACGCGCTGCAAGTTCATCGCGCTGATGCCGCAGTGGGACTTCCTCGATTTTCTGGCGAAGCAGGGGCAGCGCTTCCCGACATTCGACCTGCGCATGGGCGCCGAAGCCGTCGATCTGATCGAGGAGGGCGGCCGCATTGCCGGCGTCCGCGCCAAAACCGCGGACGGCATGATCGACATCCGCGCCGATCTCGTCGTCGGCTGCGACGGCCGGCATTCGACGGTGCGCGAACGCGCCGGTCTCGCGGTCGAGGATCTCGGCGCGCCGATCGACGTGCTGTGGTTCCGCCTGTCGCGGCGCGACAGCGATACGCCGGAGACCTTCGGTCATCTCGAGGCCGGCCGCATGATGATCATGCTGAACCGTCGCGACTACTGGCAGTGCGCTTATGTGATTGCGAAGGGCGGCATCGAGGCGGTGAAGCGCGAGGGCCTCGCGGCGTTTCGCCAGAACGTGCTGGCGATGTCGCCGTTCCTCGACGACCGGATTTCCGAACTCGACGATTGGGACAAGATCAAGCTGCTGACGGTGGCGGTCGACCGTTTGAAAACCTGGCACCGACCCGGCCTGCTGTGCATCGGCGATGCCGCGCACGCGATGTCGCCGGTCGGCGGCGTCGGCGTCAATCTGGCGGTGCAAGATGCGGTGGCCACCGCGAACATCCTGGCGCAGGCGCTGAAGGAGCGCCGCGTCACGGCCGAGCTGCTGGCCGCGGTCGAAACGCGGCGGTCATTGCCGATGCGCGTCATCCAGCGCCTGCAGGTGTTCGTGCACAATCGCGTGCTCACGCGCGTGCTGGCGAGCCGCGGCCGCATCGCGCCGCCCTGGCCGGTCAAACTGCTCAATCGCTTTCCGCTGCTGCGCCGCCTGACGGCCTATATCATCGGCATCGGCGTGCGGCCGGAGCACATCAGGACGTCCGCGTCCGCGCGGTGACCCACCGCGCCGCCAGCACGGCGACGACAAACGGCACCAGCAACACGAGCCGGCTCTGATAGCGATCGACCGGATGCGAGAACACGCCGCAGACGACGGCGTTGGCGGCAAGCGCGGCGAATAGCGTCAGGCCGAGCGCGCGGGCTTCTGGCGTCAGGCCGAGGCGGCGGTGGAACAGCATGGCGAGCGCCAAGGCCGCGAGCGACAGATATCCCACCGGCACATGCAGCATGTTGAGCGGCGACACGTCGAAGCGGTCGGCCTGCTGGCGCGCCGCGAGAAACTCCGGATAGAGCCGCGGCAGGAATTCTTCGAGGGCGGCGTAGGTCGGCTGGTTGTCATCGACGCCCACCTCGGTTTCGAAGCTCATGAATTGCGAGATCGCCGCATTGACCGCGGTGATGGCGTGCGTCACCGGATATTCGGCGAGCGTGCCGGCGATGATGCGCTTGGCTTCCGGCTCATAGGCCTCCCAGCCGCCCATCTTGTAGAGCGGCGAGCCGCCCCACCACAGCCAGGAATCGGCATCCTCCTGGATCTCGCTCTTGTATTGGCAGAGCTGCAGCGTTTCGTCCGGACAGTGATCGGCGATATAACGGCTGACGATGCCGTCCTCGACCAGCCGGCCGAACAGGAAGCTGGCGCCGCCCGGCGTAAAGGCAAACTGGCCGGTGAGGATGACGTTCGACAGCGGACATAGCAGAACGCCGGCGGCGACGGCGCCGGCGGCGAAGGTCATACGCGCGCGCGGCAGCGCCAGCCACGCCACATGCGTCAAGGCCAATGCCGCCAGCACCGCGATCGCCATGCCGAGCGCGGCCATGTGGCTTGCCATGGCGAAGGCGGCGACGACGCCGCTGAGCCAGCGCTCCCAGGCAGTCAATTGCGCGTCGGCATAAGCGAGAAGATAGAGCGCCAGCACCAGGGCGGCGAACAGGATGTCCGGCATCAGTTGTCCGGCGAACCATGGCAGGCTGGTTGCGAGCGAGAGCAGCGCGACGATGCCGAGCGCCAGCCACGGCCGGCCGCCCAATCCGTTGACGCGCAAGGTTACGGCGAACAGCCACGCCATCAGCGCGGCTTGGGCGACGACGCAGGGCCAGAAGGCAAGGGGAATGCCGGCATCGAGAAACAGGCCGTACATCGCCGAGCGGCCGTTGGCGAGTTCGCGCAGCATCGGCGCGGTGAAGTAGCCGCCGGTGTCGGGGAAGACCAGCGGGAAGCCGTTCCAGACGGCCGGCACGAGCATCAGGGCGATCATCGCCGCGCCCGCGGCAACCCAGGCAACGACCGCACCGCGCGGCCCGGACAACCGCTTGCCGGCAAGCGGCTGGCGGTCGACGGCCTGGACATTCGTCATGCTGAATTCCCCAACGGCGTCGGCGTGAGCTTGCCGGTGCCCCGCGCCCCGGAAAATGACATAGCGCAATACACGGCGGGCAGACTACGCGCCGGCGTATGAACGCGAGCCGAATAAAATGGTTCACCGCCGGATCAGGCGGTCAGGTCGCCAGAATGTCGCGGGTGGTCGCGGTGCTGGCGGCGCTGCGCTGTTCGTAGAGCCGGACCAGGGCGAGCCCCACGGTGAAAACCGCCAGCCAGACGAGGCGCGCGCCGTAACGGTCATGCGGGTTGGCCAGCCCGCCGCAGACGAAAGCATTGGCCAGCAGCGCAAGGATGCAGACCAAAGCGAGGTCGCCGAACTCGCGCGGCAGCCGCCCGGTCCAGCCCATGAAGACGATGAACGGCAGAAACGCCATCGAGATCAGTGCGACCGGATAGTGGACGGCGTTGATCGCGGTGAACGAAATCTCGCCCTTCTGCTGCCTGGCCGCCCACATCGTCGCCTGCAACTGCGGCGCCCAGTCCTTGACGATGAAATAGGTGTGCCAGATCCAGTTCACGACGCCTTCGCCGGTGCGCACGGCGACGAGTTGCGCGGCCGTCGCTTCGATCGTCGTCTTGATGACGTCGAGCGGAAACTCCGCGACGCTGCCGAGCGCCACCCGCTCCATCTCGGCGCTCATGCCGGCGAAGCGGCCCAGCTTGTCGAAATCCTTGTCCGCCCAGAACCAGTCGTCGGCATTGTCGGGCAGCCGGTTCTTGATGGCGCAAAGCTTGATGGTCGGATCGGGACAATGCTTGTCGAGATATTTCGGCACAATGCCGGCCTGAAGCATGCGGCCGAAATACATGGAGAAGCCGCCGGGCGTCCAGGCGAGGCGCTGCACCAGGATGAAATCGGTGGCGAGGATGATGACGGCGCCGAGCGCGATGGCAAGCACGCCTTGCGCGACGCGCAGACGCGGCAGCCGCTTGCGATCGAACAAGGTCAGGACCAGCGAGGCGGCGGAAAGCAGGATCATCACCGCCAAGGTCGCGCTGTGGCTGGCGCAGGCGCAGGCGATCAGCGCGATGAAACCGTAGCGCTCGCCGCGCGTCAGCAACTCGGCGCGTGCCAGCAGCATATAGAAGGCGAGGACCGCCAGTCCGCTGTAGATGTCGGTCAACAGGATGGCGGTGATCCATGGCAGCGTGGTCAGAACCGACAGCGCGGCGATCAGACCGAGCAGCAGGAGCGGGCCGTCGCCATAGCCGTGGGTGCGCAGCGCCACCGCCAGCACCCAGATCGTCAACCAGGACTGGATCACCAGAACCGGCCAGAACGCCAGCGGCACATTGATCATCAGCAGCAGACCGTAGATCAGCGGCCGGTTGATCAGCAGCGTGCCTTCGTACCAGCGCGCCAGAAAGCCGCCGGTGTCGTATTCGAGCAGAGGAAAGCCGTTCCAGAGCGCCGGGGCGACCAGAAGCAGGGTCGAAAGCGCAACGGCAAGCGCCCAGTGCGCCTGGGTGCGGGTCATCGTCATTTTATGGCGTTCCGGCCAACTCGAAGCCCGGCTGGGGCTCGGCACATCCTGAAAACGCGGCCACTCATCAGGGAGAGTTGTGGCCGGGTCAAGGCTGCCGGCGGGTGGTTCGGCCGCAGCGAGCAAGGCTGGACCGGAGGCAGAAACCGGACGTCCGCGCCACGCGACACCTGCGGCAGATTGTCGCAGGTTAAGAAGCCTCACTTCATTCCAATTCCAAAGAATTTGGTACCGCGTTGAGGCCGGGCGACAAACAATTATGGCTAGAACTGTAAGTATTCAAAACAAGAATCCACAGTATCCGGCTAAATAGAATTCGCGATTTTAATTCCGGCGCGGCGCCTTAACAGTCCCCATCGCAAAGAACGGCGTCGGCAATTGAGTTTCGGCGCATCAATACATGCGCTGGGGGCGTGAATGGCGAACAGTAACAAGGGCGACGTGCGTCGCCGTATCGCGGCGGCGTTGATGGCCGGCGTTGCCGGGATCTCGCTGCCTGTGGCGGCTGTTTCGCGCGCCGGTGCCCAGGAAGCGGCGGTGCAACTGCAGACCCTCACCGTCGAAGGCAAGACTGAGTCGCCCTATGGTCCGGTCGAGGGCTACGTCGCGCAACGCGGCGCCACCGGCACCAAGACCGACACGCCGCTGAAGGAAACGCCGCAGTCAGTCAGCGTCGTCACCGCCGACCAGATGAAGGACCAGGGCGCCACCAATGTGCAGCAGGCGCTGCGCTATACGCCCGGCGTGATGGCCGACAGCTACGGCCCGGACTCGCGTGTCGATTCCTTCCAGATCCGCGGCATGAGCGCCGATACCTATCTCGACGGCATGCGCATCACGAACTCGTGGTGGAATTCGCAGCGGCTCGATCCCTACATGCTCGAGCGCATGGAGGTGCTGCGCGGTCCGTCGTCGGTGCTGTACGGCAGCACGACCACGGCCGGCCTGCTCAATCTCGTCAGCAAGAGGCCGCAGGAGAAGGAACTGCACGAAGTCGGCGTGCAGTATGGCAGCTTCAATCGCAAGCAGATCCAGACCGACCACACCGGCAAGCTCACCGCGGACGGGCAGTGGCTCTATCGCATCGTCGGCATCGGCCGCGACAGCGATTACCAGACCGATTACGTCAAGGATGACCGCGTCGTCGTGATGCCGGCGATCACCTGGCGGCCGACCAACCAGACCAACTGGACGATGATCGCCACCTACCAGAAGGACAAGACGGGCTCGTCGAACCCGTTCCCGCCGCATTCCGGCACGATCTTTTCCAACCCGAACGGACAGATTCCGATCAATCGCTTCGCCGGCGATCCGGCGACCGATCTCTATCAGACCGAGACGCTGTCGCTCGCCAGCCTGTTCGAACACCGCTTCAGCGACGCGTTCAAGGTGTCGCACAACATGCGCTACTCGGACATCGACGGCGCCTATCATACGGCCTACGTCTATCCCTGGTCTTATCTCGATCCGGCGCAGCGCACGGTGTCGCGCTATGTCGACTGGTGGGATGCGCACCGCAAGACCTTCACCTCCGACAGCAATGCCGAGCTGAAATTCTCCAGTGGGCCGCTGGCGCACAAGCTGCTTGTCGGCTTCGATTTCCGCCGCATGAACGAGAGCGGCCAGACCGGTGGCTATGTCGATGCGACGCCGTTCGATCTCTACGCGCCGACCTACAATTCGATCGCGGCGCCGACGATGACGCCGACTCCGGGACTGACGCAACGGCAGGCCGGCTTTTACGCGCAGGACCAAATGCGCTGGGGCGACCTCATCGGCGTGTTCGGGCTTCGCCACGACACCGCGACCAGCGACATCCAGGGGCTGGAACCGCAGACCGACCGCGCCTGGAGCGGCCGGGCCGGTTTGATGTACGAACTGCCGCACGGCATCACGCCCTACGTGTCCTATGCGCAGTCATTCGATCCGCAGTTCGGCTCGGCGCCTTACGGCAACGACCGCTGCCTCGACACTTCGAGTGGACTCTGCAAGCCGGTCTATGGCGAACAGTACGAAGTCGGCTTCAAGTACAGTCAGTCCAAGGATCTCGTCGTCAATGGCGCGCTGTTCGACATCACGCAGAAGAACCGCAAGACCTGGGACAGCACCTCGAACCTTGGCTATACGCAGATCGGCAAGGCGCGCATCCGCGGCGCCGAACTCGAGGTGCTGGCGACTGTCGCGCGCGATGTCGACCTGATCGGCGCCTACACCTATCTCGACGCCAGGGTCGAGGAGGGCGACAATGCCGGCAAGCACATCGAGACGGTGCCGCAGCATCAGGCTTCGCTATGGGCCAAGTACCGCTTCGCGCTGCTCGGCATCGACGGCTTCTCGCTCGGCGGCGGCGTTCGCTACATCGGTGCGGTGTGGGACGGCACCGACACCATTCAGACGCCCGGCTATACGCTGTTCGACGCGATGGCGTCGTGGGAGAACAAGAACTGGCGCTTCCAGATCAACGGCACGAACTTGACCGACAAGACCTACTTCACCGCCTGTCTGGCGCGCGGTGATTGCTTCTTCGGTTCGGGACGCACGGTGCTGGCGACCCTCACCTACAAGTTCGGCGCGCTGTCTTCGCGGTCCGACACGGCGCTGTCGCGATGAACGCGTCGGTTCGCTCGGCCCTGGTGCGGGTCCACCGCGTCACGGGCCTGTTTCTGGCGGCGTTTCTGTTCGTATCGGGTGTCACGGGAAGCCTGATCGCGTTCTGGCCTGAGCTCGATGCCGCGCTCAATCCGGAATTGTTCAGCGTGCGCGGCGCGGCGCCGGCGTTGCCGCCGGCCGTGCTGGCGGCGAAGGTCGAGGCCGCCGACCCGCGGGCGCAAGTGGTGTGGATGTCGGTCAATCCGGGGCCGGGGGAGCCGATCGGCGTGTTCGTTGCGCCGCGCACGGATCCGGCGACCAAGGCGCCTTACGACCTCAACTACAACCAGCTCGCACTCGATCCATCGAGCGGCGCCATCCTCGGCAAGCGCTTTTGGGGCGCCTGCTGCTTCGAGCGCAAGAACCTGATGCCGTTCCTGCATACGCTGCATTACACGCTCTATCTGCCGGAGCGCGTCGGCGTGTGGGTGATGGGGCTGATCGCGCTGTTGTGGTTCGCCGATTGCTTCGTCGCCATCGGCCTGACATTTCCGACGCGGCGGCCGTTTCTATCGCGCTGGGCCAATGGCTTTCGCATCCAGCGCGGCACCAGCGGCGGCCGCTTCATGCTCGATCTGCACCGCGCCGGCGGGCTTTGGCTGTGGCTGCTGCTGGCGATCCTGGCGATGAGCGGCGTTGCGCTCAATCTGGAGAAGGAAGTGTTTCGGCCGGTGGTCTCGTTCCTGCTGCCGGTCGACCGGGAGCCGGTGCCGCCCAAGGCGCCGGCGGATGCCAAGCCGCTGGGCTTTGCTGCGGTGCTGGCGCTGGCGGATCGCGATGCCGAACGGCTGGACTGGGGACGGCCCGGCGCGATCTATCATGACCTCGCAGCCGGCACCTATTTCGTCAGTTTCCAGCGCAGCCTGCTGGACCGCGGCGAGGGCATGGGCATCAACGGGCTCGTCTACAGCGCCGCAACCGGCGCGCTGGTCGAAGAACACGTCCATGGCTCAGGCCGCGTCGGCAACATCGTTCTGGACGCCCAATTCCCGCTGCACAGCGGCCGGCTGCTCGGCACGCCGGGGCGCGTCGTTATCTGCGTCGCCGGCCTCGTCGTCGCGGCGCTGTCGGGTACCGGCGTTCTGATGTGGTCGCGGCGGCGCCGCGCCAGGGCTCACCTGCGCAGCACGAGGCCGGCGCCCGTGCTATAAGAGGCGCATGTTCATCGGTTTCTTCAACGACCTCAAAGCCGCCGGCGTGCCGGTGACCCTGCGTGAATACCTCACGCTGATGGAGGCGCTCGACGCCGACCTCGCGTCGCGACGCGTCGACGACTTCTATTACCTGGCCCGCGCCACGCTGGTGAAGGACGAGCGCAACATCGACAAGTTCGATCGCGTGTTCGGCCACACCTTCAAGGGCCTGGAATTCCTGAGCGATGCGGCGCTCGAGGCCGACATTCCGGCCGAGTGGCTGAAGAAGCTCGCCGACAAGTTCCTCACCGAGGAAGAGAAGAAGCAGATCCAGGCGCTCGGCGGTCTCGACAAACTGCTCGAGACCTTGAAGCAGCGCCTCGCCGAACAGAAGGGTCGCCACCAGGGCGGCTCGAAATGGATCGGCACCGGCGGCACGTCGCCGTTCGGCAATGGCGGCTACAATCCGGAAGGCATCCGCATCGGCGGCGAGAGTACGCATCGCCGCGCCGTGAAGGTGTGGGACAAGCGCGAGTTCAAGGATCTCGACGACCAGGTCGAACTCGGCGCCCGCAACATCAAGGTGGCGCTGCGCCGGCTGCGCAAGTTCGCGCGCACCGGTTCGGCCGACGAGCTTGACCTCGACGGCACCATCCAGGGCACCGCGCACAAGGGCTATCTCGACATCCACATGCGGCCCGAGCGGCACAATGCGGTGAAGGTGCTGCTGTTCTTCGACATCGGCGGCTCGATGGACTGGCACATCAAGGCGACGGAAGAACTGTTCTCGGCGGCGCGGACCGAGTTCAAGCACATGGAGCATTTCTACTTCCACAACTGCCTCTATGAGAAGGTGTGGAAGGAGAACCAGCGCCGCTTCCAGGCGACGACGCCGACCTTCGACGTGCTGCACACTTATCCGCACGACTACAAGGCGATCTTCGTCGGCGATGCGTCGATGTCGCCATACGAGATCACGGCCGCCGGTGGTTCGGTGGAGCATCACAACGAGGAAGCCGGCGTCGTGTGGATGGACCGCGTGTTGCGCAACTATCCCTCGGCCGTCTGGCTCAACCCGATCCCGGAGAACGAATGGGCCTTCACCCATTCCATCGGCATGATGCGCCAGTTGATGGGCGGACGGATGTATCCGCTGACGCTCGATGGGCTGGACCGCGCGATGCGGGAACTGGTGCGGTAAGGTCGCGAATTTACAAACATTAACGGTGGGCACGCCGCGCGAGTGGTGTCCCGCTCCATTGCGCTCGATCAATGCAGCCTTGCCGGAGTCACGTATTTTGCCGGCATGCCGAATGACGAATCAGGCGCAAAGGTAAATCCGATGGTCCCCGTGGCAGGTGTGAGCGGCTCAACTCCGGTGCCGCCGCCGGTCGTGAGCTCGGCGGCGTGGCCGCGCGAAGGCTCCGTGCTGGCGTTCATCGCAGCCAATTGCGGGCAGTGCGAGCGCAACGAAGCCTGCGACATCACCGATGTGCCGGCGGAGCCGTGCCAGAATCTCCCCGACGCTGCGTCGAAGAAACCGGCCTAGGGCCGCCGGGCGGTCAGACGGCGACCGAATGCCGTTTCTGCGCTGCCGCCAGATAGCTGTCGAACACCGACGCGACGATGCGGACATAGGGCCGTCCGCCGGTCGTCACCGTGATGCGGGCGCCGTCGATGGTGATGAGACCTTGGGCGGCCAGCGTCTTGAGTTCCTCGTACTCGGAAACAAAGGCCGCCGGGCCGCCGAAGCGGTCGAGGTCGAGCGCCAGATCGCACATCAGGCGCTCGATGATCGTGGCGCGCAGCTTGTCGTCCTCGGTCAGCGCGAGGCCCTTGACGGTAGCAAACCGGCCGGCGGCGATGTGGCGGGCATAGCCGGCGGTGTCCGGTGCATTCTGCACGAAGCCCTGCGGCAGCTTGCCGATCGAGGAAGCGCCGACGCCGATCAGCGTGTCGGCATCGTCGCTGGTGTAGCCCTGGAAATTGCGGTGCAGCCGGCCTTCGCGCGCGGCAATGCTGAGTTCGTCCTTCGGCAGCGCGAAATGGTCGAGCCCGATGGCCTGATAGCCAAAGCTGGCAAACACCTCGGCGGCGACCGCGGCCTGTTCGAGGCGCTCGCCGGCACCCGGCAGCGCGGCGGTGTCGATCAGGCGCTGATGCGTCTTGAACCACGGCACATGCGCATAGCCGAACAGCGCCAACCGCTGCGGCTTGAGCGAGCAGGCCAGTTCGGCGCTGCGCGCCACGTCGGCGGCGGTCTGCGTCGGCAGGCCGTACATTAGGTCGAGGTTGAGATTCGCGATGCCGGCGTCGCGCAGCCAGCCGGCGACGCGTTCGCTGTCCTCGAACGGCTGGATGCGGCCGATGGCGCGTTGCACGTGCGGTGACGCATCCTGCAGACCGAGGCTGGCGCGGTTGACGCCGATCGCCTTAAGCGTCGCGACCAGCGGCCGGTCGATGCGGCGCGGGTCGAGTTCGATGGCGTGCTCCTTGAGTTCGCTCAAGTCGAACTGCGAGGCGAGTTGCGCGGCGATAGTCTCGAACCAGTGCGGGCCGAGAATCGACGGCGTGCCGCCGCCCCAATGCAGATGGGTCAAGCGAGCGCCGTTCAGCGATTCCAGCAGTTTGATTTCGGCGATGAGTTGTTCGGCGTAGGCATCGACCGGGCCGCGGCGGCGCACCGCGCGCGTGTTGCAGCCGCAGTAGTGGCACAGCTCAGTGCAGAACGGCACGTGGATGTAGAGCGAGATCCGCGAGCTTTGCGGCAGGGCGTCGAGCCATGCACGATAGACGTCAGGGGTAACGGCAGAAGTGAAGTGCGGCGCCGACGGGTAGGACGTGTAACGCGGCACATTGCGTTCGGCGAGCGCCAGCGCGCCGGTTACCTTGCCGCTTCCTGACGCGGGACCCATTGTTCGCCTTCCTTCCCGTAACTGTGCTTGACCGCCGCCCAGGCGATCATGTGCGAGCGACGTTCACGGTCGCCTTCGCCGGCATGAGCGGCGTAGGCGTGGTTGAACGCCTCGCGGTAGATGTCCTGGGCGTGGTCCGGAAGATGGGTGCGGACGCTGTCGGGCAGATCTCGATTGGCCGAATATGGCATGACGCAAACTTTCGAACGGCCCTTCGCCACCAGGACGAAGAGAGGTTAGCGGGGGCTCATCTGGCCTCCTTGCGCTAAATCAACTCGGGAGCCGTAAGTTCGGTTTCCGACAAAAGAAAAACGCCGGGCGAGGGCCCGGCGCTGGAAGGCAGAGGGAGAGCGAGCAGATCAGGCGGCGTTGGCGGCCTTGATCTCGGCGGGTTCCTCGGTGGCCTGCTGTGCCCGCTGCAGGCTCATCACCTCGCGCATGACGCGGGCGAAGTCCTTGCGGGCGGTTTCCAGCGCGCCCTCGACCACGGCACGATCGAGTTTTTCGCGCTGGAGCGCAGCGCTGAGTTCCTCGATCGCCTGCTCGGCGAGCTGCTTGTCGGTCGAACGTTCCTTGTTGATGGTGTCGACCTGGACCTTGAGCGCGGCGATGACGTCCTCGGCGCGGCCGAGCGCGGCTTCCTTGGCCGTGTAGGCGCGGGTGAGGGCGCCGCTGCGCTCGATGAGCGTGGCGCGGAGCTGCTCTGCGTCCTTGAACTCGCTTTCGCGGCGCAGCCGCTCGGCTTCCATTTCGGCCAGACGCGACTGCAGGCCGTCGCGCTCGCTGATCGAGTCGGTGAAGCGGCGGTCGAGATCGCGCAGTTCCTCGGCGCGCTTCTGCAGATGTTCGCGGGCTTCGACCAGAAGACTGTCGGTCACCGCGGTGCGGGCCTGCAGCGCCTCGTGACGCATGCGCTGGCTGGTGAGCTCGTGGTTGTGACGCTCCTGCATCTCGTCGAGGGCAGCGGCGAGGCGGCCGCGCTCGCCGTTGAGTTCGGTGAAGTTGCCTTCGACCTGGCGCAGCCGGCTTTGCGCCGCATTGAGCGCCTGTTCGGTCTCCGACAGCTTGCGCGCCAGACGCGCCGCGTCGGCGCTCATCTTGTCGAGCAGCGCCTGCTGCGTGCGCTTTTCGTCATCCGCCATCATCAGGCGCTGGCGCGCGGCGTTGATGTCGGCCTCGAGCGAAACGATCCGTTTTCCGAGCGTGGTGGCGCGCTCGTCGAGCCGGCGATTCTCGTCGCGCAGCACGGCGTTTTCGCCGGATTCATGCGCCAGTCGGCCTTCCAGATCGGCGATCTGCGCGCGCCGCGCCGCGACATCGATGGCGATTTCTGCTTTGGTCGCTTCGACCGTGCGCAGCACGTTCTGCGTCGTCGCCAGTTCCTGACGCAGCGCGCTGGCGTCCTGCTCGGAGTTTTGCAGTTTCTTCTCGAGGTCGGCGACCTCGTTGCGCAGCTTCCCGTAGGCGGTGCGCGTGTTGTTGAGAATGGTCTGAAGGCTGACCTTCTCCGACTTCTCCGCTTCCAGCGCGCGCAGGGTCTTGCTGACCGGATCGACCAGCTTGCCGACCGCGGCCTTGATCGTGTCGAGTTCGCCGATCTTGGCGTTGGCGTCGAGCAGCAGGTTGCGAAGTGTTTCGTTGTCGCCGCCGATTTGCGAGCCCAGCGCCGAGAACAGTTCCTCGTCCAGTTCAAGCGCGGCATCGGGCACTTCGGTAGCGGTCGGTGACGGCTGCGCTACTAGATCGATGGCGCTCGGCTTGCGGCCGAACAGCCCCCCGAATTTGCTCATTAAGGTGACCCCTATGCGCCGATGCGCCCGGCCAAAGCGACGCAGAATCACTTATTTACTATTCCTAACAGACTGTGAATTTCCAAGGGTAAACAAGAGGTTAACGGCGCCCGATCGGCGGGTAATATCGCTGATCGATCAGAGGCTTACTGCCCGTTAGAAAATTTGGCGACGATGCGGCGAAAATGCATCGAAATGCCTCGTCATGCGTTATTTGCACTGTGAATAAACTTGGACCGCTGCCATTCTGCCCCTCGACTCGGCGGCCCGAAGCAGACGACAAAGAGCCGCATTTCGCCGCAATTCCGCTTTTCCGGGAGACCGTAATGAACCGTATCTTGACCCTGGCCGCTGCGTTACTCGCGGCCGGTACGCTGACCCTGCAGTCCGCCCAGGCGGGCGGCCGTCACCATGTCGACAACCGCCTGAAGGCGGTGGCAATCGGCACCGGCGCGGCGACGACGGCCGGTTACTTCGCCATCAACAACTGGCACTGGAAGTGGCAGGACGGTACCTTCCCGACCCAGCTCGGCGCCATCGTCGGCACCACGCTGGCCTGCACCGCGATTTCGCCGATGATCGGCACCGTGGTCGTGAACCGCCCGCTGACTCAGCGCGAAGGTCATGTCCTGATCGGCTCGTGCATCGTTCCGATCATCGGCGGCTATCTGGTCAACGCCGCCTATGATGCGCACCCGGAATGGGAGCCGCAGACGGCGCCGGCGCCGCGGCACTGGAAGAAGAAGAGAAAGATGTAATTTTCGCGCGACCTGTCGCGTGACTGAAAACGCCGGCGCTCGATGAGCGCCGGCGTTTTGCTTGGCCCGGTCAGTGTTTGCGCGCGATGAAAAGACCTTCGCACAGGCGGAAGGTGAAGTCGTCGCCTTCGCCCTTCGGCTCGAGCACTTCTTTGACCGCCGGCGTGACCTCGCTCAGCATGGCGCGCAGCAGCCGCTTCATCGTATCGTCATAGCGCTGCGCCCAGCTCTTGAATTCCATCTTCTTGTAGATCTGTTCGTCGTGGCCGAGCACGAAGCCAGCATCCTTGATCGCGGCGCGCCATTCTTCCATGGTCCAGGCCCGCAGATGGCTCGGGTCGCGAAAACGCTCGAAGGCATTGACGTAATCGCCCACGATGCCCGGCGGCACGACATTATCGACCACCGCCAGAACCGCGTCCGGCTTGAGCACGCGATGGGCTTCGGTGAGAAATTCCGGAATTGAATCGAAGTGGTGCGGTGCGATCCGGCAGGTGACCAGATCGAAGCTGGCATCGTCGAACGGCAACTGTTCGGCCTTGGCGTAGGTCGTGCGGATGTTGGCGAGGCCGCGCTTGGCGGCCTCCAGCTTCACCATGTCGAGCATTTCCTGGGTGATGTCGGTGGCCCACACCCGCGCGACATGGGGTGCAAAGGTGTAGGCGACGTGGCCGCCACCGGTCGCGATGTCGAGGACACGCCAGTCTTTTTGCGGTGCGGTGAGGGTAACCAGGCGCTCGAGGCTCTTGCCGAGCGCGTGCGGCGTCGACGTCAAATAATGAGCGGCGGTTTTTCCGAATTGCTGCTGGACCAGAGTCTTGTTCATGGCATGACCCGCTGCGTTGGCGTGAACATGCGCCTCAATAGCCGGTCGCGAGTTCCGGAGATAGCCGGGTTTGCCGCAGACAGCTTTTCCAAAACTGGCGGAAAGGGCAGGGCAGCCCGCTGATCAGGACTTGTTATTCTGATCGTGCTGACCGCTCGCCATGTCGTCGTAGCCGGCGCGGTCGGAATAGAAGGCCAGCGCCATCAGGCCGCCGCCGATCAGCAACGAGAAAAAGACGCCGCCGATAATGGCGAAATAGCCGTACAGCGGAATGTCGCCGGCGAATTCAATCCAGGCGCTGCCGGCGAACCAGAGCGCCGCGACGAGAACCGCCAGAAGCGGGACGATGACGTACCATTTGCCCATGCTCATCATATAGGCGCTCGACCGGGGATTGTCACACAGGCGAGCAATGCAAAAGAAGATGCCCGGCCGCGAAAGCCGGGCATCCAAAGCCTTGATTAAACGACCACAATGACACGTCGGTCGTTACTTAGCAGCCGTTACTGGGCAGCCTTTACTTGGCAGTGCCCGTGGCCGGCGGGGTCGTGGTCGTGCTCGGCGACTTCATTCCGCCAGCGGTGCCGCCCATGCCGCCACCCGAACCGGTGGTCGTGGAGGTCGAGGCCGGCTCATAATAGGCGAACTTCGGCGCGTTCTTGAGCTGATCCTTGGTGTAGCTGACCTTGATCTTGTCGATCGAGGCCGAGTCAGCCTTGCGCGTCACCGAGATGTTCTCGAACGGCAGGGCGACGTCCTTCTGGCCGACGCCCAGGAAGCCGCCGACGCCGACAACGACGGCGCTGATCTTGCCGTCGGTTCCGACGATGAGATCGTTGATTTCGCCGATCGAGGCATTGTCTGGACCGTAGACCGAAGCGCCGATCAACTTCGAACCGCGCCAGTCACTCGACGGCTGGGTCTGCAGGAAATTGCCCGAGGCGGGGGTCGCCGAGGTGGTGGTGGTGGCGTGCGGCGCCGCGGACGTCGCGGGAGCGGTGGTGGATTGCGCGAAAGCCGGCGTCGCAAGAGCGGCAGTAAGCGCAGCAGCGATGATCGTGTGTTTTCTCATAAGTCATCCTCCTCAGTGTGGATGGGCGCATTGCAAAAATGGGAGCGTGCGCGTGTGCGCACACACTCAAAAGACAAACGCGGGAGCAAGCTCCCGCGTTCCAATCATTGTTGCGCTGTGAGGTGCGGCGATTTGTGCCGCGCTGCGAAACGACTCGAGTCAGACCTTGTCGGCTTCGCTTGTCACGGAACTTTCCGAAGCGGGCGCTTCGGCTGCCGGAGCAGGCGCCGGTGCTTCTTCGATCAGCGGCATGCCGCGGCGCAGAGTGGAACGCAGCGCGGCGACTTCGCTTTGCAGACGCGAATTGTCCTTGCGCGCCGCTTCGAGCGCGCCTTCGACGACCGCGCGTTCCATGCGCTCGCGCTGCAGGGCCGAGTTCAGGTCCTCGACGCGTTTCTCGATGTTAGTGCGCGACACCTGAACGTCGGCCTCGAGATGGCCATTGCGTTCGGTCAGGGCGGCGATCTTCTCATCGGCGCGGGCCAGCGCCGTCTCGCGCGCCTTGAGCGCCTTGGTCAGCGCGTTGTTACGCTCGGTCAGGGCGATGCGCGTCTGGTCGAGGTCCTTGACCTGCCGTTCGCGCTGCTCGTGCGCGGCTTCCATCTGTGTCAGGCGCTTTTCGGCATTGTTGCGCGAGATGGTGGCTTCGACCGACTTGCGATCGAAGGCGCGAACCTCTTCGGTACGGGCGATCAGGTTCTGGCGCGCCTCGGCAAGCAGGCGCTCGGCCGTCGCGGCGCGCGACTGCAGGGCGTCGAGCCGCATATTGAGGCTGTTGCGTTCGGCCTGATGCTGCTCCTTGGACTCGTCGAGCGCGGCGGACAGGCGGCCGCGTTCCGCATAAGCCTCGGCAAAGCTCGCCTCGACCTTGCCAAGCTGGGCGCGAGTCGCGGTCAGCGTGTTCTCGCTCTCGGTGAGGCGGCGGGTGAGGCGGGCGGTCTCGTTGAGCGCGGCGTCGATATTGGCTTGCAGCGCGCGCTTTTCATCCTCGAGCAGCGCCAGCGTCTCGCGCGCGGCGGCGAGTTCGCCTTCGAGTTCGACGATACGCTTTTCCGAGGCGTCGAGGTGCTCCTGCGCGGTGCGGCGGGCATCGCCCAGCGCGCGGCGCTGCGCCGTCTCCTGCGCCAACTGGCGCTCGAGTTCGGCGATCTGCGCGGTGCGGGCCGAGACGCTGTCGGACAGTTCGAGGCGGACGCTTTCCAGGCCGCGGTTCGACTCGCGGGCAAGTTCGAGATCCTCGCGCAGCTTCTCCGCCTCGGCTTCGAGCGCGGTCGCCTTGCGTTCGACCTGATAGTACTCGGTGCGCAACGTGTCGTAGGAGGCGCGCGATTCGTTCAGCATGTCGGACAGGCTGAGCGTCTGCGACTTTTCCTGCTCGAGCGCGCGCAGCGTGGCGTTGAACGGGATGACGATCTTTTCGAACGCCGATTTCAATTCGTCGAGTTCGCCGATCTTGCGGCCGGCGTCGTTGAGGAGATGCCGCAGCGCCTCGTTTTCCTCGCCGATGCGCGAACCGATGTCGGAGTAGCTCTCCGGCGCGATCTGGCGGGCGACGGGTTGCGCCGAGGGGGCGGTCACGGGCTCGCCGGGCAGGGCATTGCCATACCTGCGATCGGGCTCGTGCTCGCCGATTTTACGGCCAAACAGGTCCGACAGTTTCGCCATCACAACGCCTCCACCACACGACCGCGCAGGCGCCGGCCGTACATAATTCCAATCTTAAGATATTATAAACGATTGGGGATTGGAACATAAGCAAGCCCCTTTGGCCGGTCCGGGCGTGGCAGACCGCGATCATGGTTAACGGCGGATATCAGCTCAACACGGGGCCTTTATGGAATTGTCACAAAGCAAGACCGCCGATGGCGACAGCCCGGGCGCCGAGCCGGTTCCCGAATATACCTACCGGCCGTCGCTGCTCGGCGCGCCTTTCACCTTTCGTCTGACCGCGGACGGTCTGGCCTATCAGGCAGGGCGCCGCAAAGGCACCGTGCCCTATCGTGACATCCGGCGCGTGCGCCTGTCGTTCAAGCCGGCCAGCATGCAGTCGCGCCGCCTTGTCACCGAGATCTGGGCCGATGGCACGCCGAAGCTCCAGGTGGTGTCGTCGACCTGGAAGAGCATGATGGAACAGGTGCGCCAGGACCGGGACTATTCCGCCTTCCTGACCGAACTGCATCGCCGGATCGCGGCCGCCGGAACCGGAACGCGTTTCGAGCGCGGAAGCGTGCCGCTGCTCTATTGGCCGGGCCTGGTGCTGTTCGTCGCGGTCGGCCTCTCGCTCGCCGCGCTTGTCGTGCGCGGTCTGCAGAGCGGCACCATCGCCGGCGCTGCGTTCGTCGCCGCCTTCCTCGCCTTGTTCCTTTGGCAGGGCGGCAATTTCCTTCGCTTCAATCGCCCGGGTGTCTATCAGCCGGATGACTTGCCGCGCGATCTCGTGCCGTAGCCCGCTATCGCGTTCCGACTTCGAGCGTCTTCGGCGTAATGAAGCGCTCGAGCCGGCCGCATTGCGGATGCACCTTGCTCCAGTCATCGAACGCGAAGTCGATGATGACGAGCCCGGCGGTCGGCAGCTTCTCGCGCAGCATTTCGCGGGCATCGATGTCGCCGGATGCCACCAGCATCAGCGCGACCTCGTGCAGCGACGGATTGTGGCCGACGATCAGCAGCGAATGCGCGGGCGCCGGTGTGCCCAGGATGACGGCGAGCACGTCGTGCGGCGTGGCGGCATAGATCTGTTCGGAGGTTGTGGCGCCGGGCGCGCGCTTGAACGCGCTTGCCATGTATTTCCAGGTCTCCTGCACCCGTTTCGCCGGCGACAGCACGACCCGGTCGGGAACGAGCGCATGGGTTTCCATGTAGGCGCCGATCTTGCCGGCGTCCTTGCGGCCGCGCTCGATGAGGGCACGCGTCCGGTCCTCGAGGGTGGGGGCGGCCGGCTCGGTTTTTGCGTGGCGCAGAAGCAGAAGACGCCGCATAAGCAGTTCCAGTGGTTTTGGCGGGTCGCGGCCGGTTGCAGGGGATTGACCGGTGAGACCGGTTCGAATCTATGGCAGCTTAGCACCCCGCGGCGGCGCGGTGGCCGGCACCCCCGTGCCGGATCGCGACATAAAGACCTGTTCCTATGACCGAAACCGAGCCGACGGCGGCAACCTGGTACGAGGCGACGCGGATTCCGCGTCCCGACCAAGCCCGCCTGGGCTTCGATCTCGATATCGATGTCTGCGTCATCGGCGGCGGGCTCGCCGGCCTGACGGTCGCCCGCGAAGTGGCGCGGCGCGGCTGGTCGGTCGCGATCCTCGAAGGCGGCCGCATCGCCGAGGCCGCGTCCGGCCGCAACACCGGCTTCGTGCTGCCCGGCTTCTCCGAGAGTATCGACAACATGGTCGAACGCATCGGCGTCGACCATACCAAGCAGCTCTGGGCCCTGTCGGAGCAGGGCGTCGATTATGTCCGCCGCACCATCGCCGACAACGATCTGCCGGGCGTCGATCCGGTCGCGGGCTGGCTGCATGTCGACCAGACCGACAATGTCAAAGCCGTGCGCGCGCAGGTCGAACGGCTGCGCTGGCTCGGCGCCGATGTCGAGATGTGGCCGACCGAGCGCGTGCGCGCCGAAGTCGGCAGCGCCCGCTATTTCAACGCCGTGCATTTCCGCAACGCGTTCCACATTCACCCGCTCAATTACGCGCTTGGCCTGGCCGGACTTGCGGCCAAAGCCGGCGTGCGCATTTTCGAAGAGACGCCGGCGCTGTCGATCGATCCGGCAGGTGTGCGCAAACGCATCGTCACGCCGAACGGGCGGGTGCGCGCCTCGCATGTGGTGTTTGCCGGCAACGTCCAGCTCGGCAATCTGATGCCCACACTGGCGGCGACATTGTTGCCGGTGACCACCTACGTCATGGTGACCGAACCGCTTGGCGACAAGCTCGACGCCGTCATCAAGTATCGCGGCGCGATCAGCGACACCGATCGCGCCGACAACCACTATCGCATTGTCGGCGGCGACCGGCTCATGGTGTCGGGCCGCGTTCGCGTCTGGCAGGCCGATGCCCGCCGGTTTGGCACCGCGTTGTCCGCCGATATGGCCCGCAAGTTTCCGGAGCTCGGCCGCGTCGCCGTCGCCGATATCTGGTCGGGCACCTTGGGCCGCACCATCCACCGCATGCCCCAGATCGGCCAGATGGCCGACGGCGTCTGGGTGGCGAGCGGCTTTGGCGGCCACGGTCTCAATACGACGGCGATGGCCGGCGAACTGATTGCGCGCGGCCTTGTCGAAAACGACGACACCTGGCGGCTGTTTGCGCCCTATGAATTGGTCTGGGCCGGCGGGCGGATCGGCGCCACCGTGGCGCAGGGCCTTTATTGGTGGCGCAGCGCCGCCGAAGGCGTCGAACGCACGCTGTCGCGCCTGCGCGAACGCCGCCGTCTGGCCAAGGAGGCCCGCCGCGCCGCGGCCGCGGCGGCCGGGCCGGTGGTGCCGCCCGAGCGGTTGGCGGCGGTGACCCTGGCCGCCGCTCCCGTGGTCGCCGAGCCGGTCTTGGCCGAAACGCCGGTCGGCGAGCCGCCGGCCGGGCAGGGCGAGCGGCGGCGCAACCGCGGCAAGCGACGGAAGGGGAAAGCGGGGGCGACGGAGACCGGCTCCGCTTGACGGGTTCCACGATTGGCCGCAATAGAGCGCGCCAACCGGACCGGCAGATTCCTCAGCCGGCGAAAACCCCGAGCTTTCCCTCCATGCGAATCCTGAGCATCTGCGTCGCCGCGCTGCTGCTGTCCGGCTGCGTCGAATCCGACCTCGGTCCCGGCACACTGGCGTCGTCTGGCGCGTCGTCGCCGAAGCCGAAGGCCATCGTCGTCAGCGATTTCGTCGTGTCGTCCGACGTGCTGCTCATCGATCGCGGCTACACCGCGCGGCTCGAGCGCAAGATCGGCGCATTCCCGACCTTCGAGCGCAAGCCGCGCACCATCGACCGAGTCAACGACGAGATCGTCGCCACCGTGGTCGCGACCTTGCGTGAAGCCGGGCTCGAAGCGGCGCCGGGCGCCGAGGAGTCGCTGTCGGCATCGAGCGACGCCGTCATCGTCAAGGGCCGGTTGCGCCCGGCCGATGCCGGGGCCAAGAAGAACGAAGCCGGCATCGGCGGCGGTAAGAGCAACGTCACCGCCGATATGACGCTGTCGAAAGTCTCCGCACTGGGTCAGCGCGATCTTATGTCGTTCTCGGCCGGCGCCAGCGGCAAGCTGCCGTCCGGCAAGGCCGCGGCGGCGGACAATGCGACGATCGCCGGCGTGCTTGCCGCCGGTGACGGCGCCAAGGAAAAGCTGTCGCCGGATGTCGAGAGCGCGTCGCGCAAGCTCGGCCGCGCCATCGGCGACAAGATCGTCGCCTATGCGAAGGCGCAAGGCTGGTTGAACGCGGCCGGCAGCGACGACGTCGCCGCCAAACCGGCGGAGGAGAAGCCGGCGCCGGCCAAGCCCGCGCAAGCCAAGACGTCGCAGGCCGAAACCACGCATGCGGATACCGGCGATAAGGCGGAGGCATCGCCTTTGCCGGGCGACGAAGAACCGCAGATGGTGAAGCTGCCTGCGACCAAGCCGAAGAAGAAGCCGGCGGCGTAAGACGCGGCGCACGGGCGCCGAGATTCATTTGAGTGCTCGCGCGTTGTAGCTCGCCGCAACGGCGAGGCGCGCGACACGCGCATTGCGGCCGCGCGTTGCGCATTTCCGGCATCGGAATACTCCGAAATATATTGCGCCCCGCGCTGTTGATCTGGATCAAGGTATAGGCATAGCCCGCTCTGCACGGTGCTCGCCGGTCAACGACGTACCGCGAGCGCCAACATGCAGCATCACGATATTCCCGGCACCATCGTTTACGACGGCGCGGAGGCGCAGAAGGGGTATGCGCTGAACGCCATGTGCTACTCGTTCAACTCGGCCGCCAATCGCGACGAATTCAAGCGCGACGAAGACGCCTACTGCACCAAGTACGGCCTGAACGACGAGCAGCGCGCGGCGATCCGCGAGCGTAACGTTCTCAAGCTGCTGGCCGCGGGAGGTAATGTCTATTACCTCGCCAAGTTCGCCGGCATCCTCAATCTCAACGTCCAGGACCTCGGCGCGCAGCAGACCGGCATGAGCGTCGAAGCGTTCAAGGAAAAACTGGCGGCAGCGGGAAGGTAACGACCATGGCACAAATCGTCGGCGCAATCGCGACATCGCACATTCCGGCCATCGGCAAGGCGATCGCCGAGAACAAGCAGAACGACCCGTACTGGAAGCCGTTCTTCGACGGCTACGGCCCGGCGCTGTCCTGGCTGAAGCAGGCCAAGCCCGATGTCGTCGTCATGATCTACAACGACCACGGTCTTAATTTCTTCCTCGACAAGATGCCGACCTTCGCGGTCGGCGCCGCCGCTCAGTATCGCAGCGAGGACGAGGGCTGGGGCCTGCCGGTGCTCAACTCATTCCCGGGCGATGCGGCGCTGTCGTGGCATCTGATCGAGCATCTGGTGGCCGACGAGTTCGACATCACCTCGTGTCAGGACATGGCGGTAGATCACGGTTTTGCCGTGCCGATGAACCTGCTGTTTCCCAATGCCGGCGGCCAGTGGCCGGTGAAGACCATCCCGGTCTCGATCAACACCGTGCAGCATCCGCTGCCGACGCCCTTGCGCTGCTGGAAGCTCGGCCGCGCCATCGGCCGCGCCATCGAAAGCTATCCGAAGGACCTGCGCGTCGTGGTGTTCGGCACCGGCGGCCTGTCGCATCAGCTCGACGGCACCCGCGCCGGATTCATCAACAAGAAGTTCGACCTGTACTGCCTCGACACCATCGTGCGCGATCCGGAAGCGCTGACCAAATTGTCGGTGATGGACCTGGTGCGCGAAGCGGGCGCGCAGGGCGTCGAATTCCTCAACTGGATCACGATGCGCGGCGCGCTGCTCGGGCAGGTATCGAAGATCCACAGCAACTATCACATCCCGATCTCCAACACCGCCGGCGCGACGCTGGTCCTCGAGAACCGGACCGAAGCGCAGAGCCAGGCGGCGTAAGAGAAGACGTGCAAGGAATCGCATCATGAAGATTTGCGTCGCCGGCGAAGGTGCCTTTGGCAATAAACATCTTGAGGCGCTCGCCAAGATCGATGGCGTCGAAGTCGCGTCGCTGGTCGGCGGCGTGGCGGATGCCACCGAAGGCGTGGCCAAGAAGTTCAACATCCCGCACTGGACGCTCGACCTCGCCGAAGGCATGGCTCGGCCGGGCGTCGAGGCCGTCATCCTGACGACGCCGACGCCGCTGCATGCGCGCCAGGCCGAGCAGGCGATGCGCGCCGGCAAGCATGTGCTGGTCGAAATCCCGATGGCCGACAACATCGCCGACGCCGAGCGCCTGGTTCAGGTGCAGAAGGAGAAGGGCGTGGTGGCGATGGCCGGCCACGTGCGCCGCTTCAACCCGAGCCATCAATGGGTGCATCGCAAGATGGTGGCCGGCGAACTGAAGCTGCAGCAGTTCGCCGCGACGACCTATTTCTTCCGCCGCACCAACCTCAACGCGCTCGGCCAGCCGCGGAGCTGGACCGATCATCTGTTGTGGCATCACGCCTGTCACGCGGTCGATCTGTTCCTGTGGCAGACCGGCGAGGCGGTGGCCGAGGCGCAGGCGATCCAGGGGCCGATCCATCCCGAACTTGGCATCGCCATGGATATGGCGATCCAGCTCAAGGCGGCGTCGGGCGCGATTTTCACGCTGTCGCTGTCGTTCAACAATAACGGGCCGCTCGGTTCGTTCTATCGCTACATCTGCGACAACGGCACCTATATCGGCCGCTACGACGAACTGGTCGACGGCCATGACAAGCCAATCGATCTTTCCGGCATCGGTCCTTCGCTCAATGGCGTCGAGCTCGAGGATCGCGAATTCATCGCCGCAATCCGCGACAAGCGCGAGCCGGAATCGTCGCTGGCGAAATGCTTGCCGACCATGCGCGTGCTCGACCGTCTGGAGCGGCAGTTGCTCGGAGCCCAGGCGGTGGCGGCGGAGTAGGGCGGGCCGGCTAGCGCCCTTCGCGTCGTCCCATGAACGCCAGCCG
This sequence comes from Pseudolabrys sp. Root1462, assembly GCF_001426945.1. Taxonomy (GTDB): domain Bacteria; phylum Pseudomonadota; class Alphaproteobacteria; order Rhizobiales; family Xanthobacteraceae; genus Pseudolabrys. The sequence continues at coordinate 1,000,671 of NZ_LMFS01000001.1, forward strand.
CTCGAACAGGTGCACGTCCTGTTCGTTCTTGAGCAGCGCGCCATGCAGCGGCGGGATCAGCTTTTTCGGATCGCGCTCGCGCAAGGTCTCCGGGCCGATGTCCTCGACCATCAGCAGCTTGAGCCAGTCGAGCAATTCGGATGTTGACGGCTTCTTCTTGATGCCGGGCACGTCACGGATTTCGTAGAACAGCTTCAGCGCCTCGCTGACCAGACGCTGCTTGATGCCGGGATAGTGCACCTCGACGATGGCGTTCATCGTGTCCGGATCGGGGAAGCGGATGTAGTGGAAGAAGCAGCGGCGCAGGAATGCGTCCGGCAATTCCTTCTCGTTGTTCGAGGTGATGATGACGATCGGCCGGCGCCGCGCCTTCACCGTCTCGCCCGTTTCGTAGACATAGAACTCCATGCGGTCGAGTTCGAGCAGCAGGTCGTTGGGGAATTCGATGTCGGCCTTGTCGATCTCGTCGATGAGCAGGACCGGGCGCTCGTCGGCGACGAAGGCGTCCCACAGCTTGCCGCGCTTGATGTAGTTGCGGATGTCCTTGACGCGCTCATCGCCGAGCTGGCTGTCGCGCAGGCGCGAGACGGCGTCGTATTCGTAGAGGCCCTGCTGCGCCTTGGTGGTGGATTTGACGTGCCATTCCAGCATCGGCGCGCCGAGCGCCTTGGCGATTTCCAGCGCCAGCACGGTCTTGCCGGTGCCGGGTTCGCCCTTGACCAGCAGAGGCCGCTCGAGGGCGATGGCGGCATTGACCGCCACTTTCAGGTCGTCGGTCGCCACATAGGCGGAAGTGCCGTCAAAACGCATGGAATTCCTCGCTCTTGCGGGCCGACACTAGGGACGGGGCGGAGTGCGGGCAAGGGTGCAGGCGACGATGGGCGGGCAAAGCCGAACGGCTTGCAGGAGGCCGCTGACACAGGCGTGATGGCCGGGTGATCGCGGCGGCAATAGCGCCGGCGGTAAAAATGACTAAATAGGGGGACGGAAACAGTCACCCCCAGCCTCTGGCAGGTTCAAGAATGACAACAACCGACACCACCATCGATTTCCTGGCGCTCACTGACGCCGACTGGAAGAAGCGCCTGACCCCCGAGCAATATCGCGTCCTGCGTCACCACGGCACCGAACGGCCGGGTTCCTGCGCGCTGAACTTTGAAAAGCGCGCCGGCACTTTCTCCTGCGCCGGCTGCGGACAGCCGCTGTTCAAGTCGCACGAGAAGTTCGAGAGCGGCACCGGCTGGCCGAGCTTCACCGATCCGCTGCCGGGTTCGGTCGAGACCAGCGAAGACACGACTTTCGGCATGCGCCGCGTCGAGGTGCATTGCAGCCGCTGCCATGGTCACCTCGGTCACGTCTTTCCGGACGGGCCGCCGCCGTCGGGTTTGCGTTACTGCATGAACGGCGTGGCGATGGACTTCGCACCGGCCGAACAAGGCGCCTGATACGTCGCGCGTACTATTGATGATCCGCCCCGGCATCGCCGGGGCGGATTTTTTTGTGCCGGCGAGGGGCGTTTTCGTCCGGCAGATTTTGCCGAGGCGGCAAATTCAGGCCGGTGCCGAAGTCCGGCCCGTCTCATTAAGGCATTGAAATAGCTATATAAAACCCATGGCATGGCGATTGCCAAGGTCTCCCCGAGATCGTGCGCGCTTAAGGCCCGGAGGGGCGGCGCGGCAGGACGAGGAGAAAAAAGTATGGGTATCTTCGGCGCACTGACGACCGCGGTGACGGGCATGCAGGCCCAGGCATTCGCGCTCCAGAACATCTCCGGCAACATCGCCAACTCGCAGACGACCGCCTACAAGCGGACCGATACGAGCTTCACCGATCTGTTGCAGGACAACGTCCCGTCCAAGCAGGTCGCCGGCAGCGTCAACGCCAACTCCCAGCAGACCAATACGGTGCAGGGCGATGTGCAGAACGCCTCAGTGCCGACCTACATGGCGATCAACGGCGCCGGCTTCTTCGTCGTCGAAAAGCCCGACAGCTTCGCCGACGGACGCCCGAACTTCCCCGGCGTCGATCTCTACACCCGCCGCGGCGACTTCACGCTCGACCAGAACGGCTATCTGGTGAACGGCGCCGGCTACTACCTGATGGGCATTCCGATCGACGCCACCACCGGCAACCTCGCCGGCAGCGTGCCGCAGATGCTGCAGTTCCAGAACGGCTTCCAGCCGGCGCAGGCGACGACTGAAATCGACTATCGCGCCAACCTGCCTTCATACCCCAAGACGATCGACGCCGACTCGACGATCCCGGGCTCCGAGTTGCTCAACCCGGCGAACTTCACCGCCAACCCGATCAACGGCGCGCCGACGGTGGCGAAGATGATCGGTTACGGCGCCACGCTGCTGCCGGATGCGGCGGCCAAGCTGACCGGCTCCGCCGATTTGACGGCGCTGTCGTCCGCGGGCGGCACGCTGGATATTAACGGTACGACGTTCACGATCACGGCGGGCGATAACGCCGCGACGATTGCTGCGACGATCAATGCGCAGAGCGCGACCACCAAGGTCACCGCGGCGGTCGATGCGACCACGCACAAGCTGGTCCTCACCGGCACCGATGCCAGCACCAATATCTCGGTCGGCGGCGGCTCGACGCTGTCGGTGCTGACCGAACTCGGTCTTTCGGTCGGCACGACCAACGCCACCAATCTGGTGACGCAGGGCGCGGTCGCCACCGGCCAGACCATGACCTTCCAGGTCGGCTCCAACCCGCCGCTCACCGTCACTTTCGGCGCCGGCAACGTGATGACGATGGCCGACCTGAACGTGCAGCTTGCGACGCTAGCGGGCGGCACGGCATCGGCCGACCCCGCGACCGGCAATATTACCGTTGCCGCGGCCGCCAATACCGACACGATTACGGTCGGCGGCACCGCGACGGCGCGCAACTTCGGCATCAGAACCAGCTCCGCCTTGCCGTCGAACTCGACAGTGGTCGGTCAGGACGTGTCGACCTTCCTCAACGAGAGCATCGCCGGCGGCGCGGTGACCGCCTACGACGTCTCCGGCTCGGCCGTGAACGTGCAGTTGCGCTGGGCCAAGGTGGACTCCTCGGCGCTGGGCGCCGGTCACACCGACAAGTGGAATCTGTTCTATCAGACCGACCCCAACGCCACCGGCACTACGCCGGCGTGGAAGAACGCCGGCGTCGACTACACCTTCTCGGCCAACGGCTCGCTCAGCCCGTCGATCAACGCGATCACGCTCGACAACGTGTCGATCAGCGGCGTCAGCCTCGGCACCTTGCACCTCGTGCACTCGACCGGCGGCATTACGCAGTACTCCGACTCCAACGGTTCGGTGAAGGTCAACCAGCTGCAACAGAACGGCTACGCGGCCGGCGAACTGCAATCGATCGCCGTCAGCGACAAGGGCCGCATCACCGGCACCTACTCGAACGGCCGCACCATCGATCTCGCCGAAGTGACGCTGGCGAACTTCTCGGGCTCCAACGGCCTGAAGAAACTCGACGGCGGCGCCTTCGCCACCACGGCGGAATCCGGGACTCCTACTTACGGCGCGCCGGGCAAGATCGTCGGTTCGTCGCTGGAGGGATCCAACACCGATATCGCCGACGAGTTCACCAAGCTGATCGTCACGCAGCAGGCTTATTCGGCGAACACCAAGGTGATCACGACCACCAACCAGATGGTTCAGGATCTGCTCAACGTGATCCGCTGAGCGGCGGCGCGCGGGCGGTGATTTGTAGGAACGGCAGCCGGCCATGAGTCTGTCTCAGGCGCTTATCTCCGCGATATCCGGGCTGAATACCACTCAGTCCAGTCTGGCGCTGGTGTCGGCGAACGTCGCCAACGCCGGCACGCCGGGGTATGTGCGGAAGACGGCCAACCAGATCGCCACCGCCGCCAACGGAACGGCGGTGAGCGTTCGCGTCGCCTCCGTGCAGCGCGAACTCGACACCTACGTGCAGAAGCAGCTTCGCACCGAGAATGCCGGCGCGAGCTATGCCACGATCCGTGCGCAGTTCTACAGCCAGTTGCAGAGCGTTTACGGCCAGCCCGGCAGCGACACTGCGCTTGACACGGTGTTCAACAACTTCACCTCGTCGTTGCAAGCGCTGCAGGGCAGTCCAGACGATCCGTCGGCGCAGAGTTCGGTGGTGACGACGGCCCAGCTGCTGGCCCAGCAGCTGAACACGATGACGGAGCAGGTCCAGTCGCTGCGCGGGGCCGCCGAACTCGGCATCTCGGACTCGGTCGATCAGGCCAACGACGCGATGCAGCACATCGCCGACATCAACGCCCAGCTCGCCGGCGTCAATGTCGTCGATGCGTCGTCCACGCTGCTGATGGATCAGCGCGACAACTACATCGACAAGCTGTCGCAGTTGATGGACATCAACGTCATCCAGGGCAACAATAACCAGGTGACGGTCTATACCAACTCCGGCGTTCAGCTGGTTGGCACGGCTGCGTCCAAGCTGGCCTTCAATGCCCAGGGCACGGTGTCGGCCAATACGGTCTGGAACGCCGACCCGGCCAAGAGCGGCGTCGGCACGATCACGCTGACGTCGGCGAACGGCAGTTCGGTCGACTTGATCAAGACCAACGCCATTCACTCGGGCGAGATCGCCGGCTATCTGCAGATGCGCGACCAGGACCTGGTGCAGGCGCAAAATCAGCTCGACGCGCTCGCCGCCAGCATGTCCAGCGCGCTGTCGGACCAGACCACGGGCGGTACGCCCGTGACCTCGGGGTCGCAGAGCGGCTTCGACATCGACATCAGCGGTCTGTCGGCCGGCAATACCATTACCATCAACTACACCGATGGCCTCACTCATACGCCGCGCACTCTCACGTTGATGCGCGTCGACGATCCCAACGCTTTGCCGCTGTCGAACACCGCGACGACCAATCCCAACGACAAGGTTGTCGGTATCGATTTCTCCGGCGGCATGACGGCGGTCTACGGCCAGATCGCCTCGGCCATGGGCTCGACCGGCATGACGGCGTCGAACCCGTCCGGCAACACCCTGCGCATCCTCAACGACGGCGCCGGCAACATCGTCTCCGTCAATAACGTGACGGCGACGAAAACCGCGACGTCGCTGTCCGGCGGCTCGGCGCAGATGTCGTTCTTCACCGACGGCGGCTCGGCCTATACCGGCGCCATCGATGGCGTCGGCAGCCAGATCACCGGATTGGCCGGCCGCATCGCAGTCAATCAGGGCCTGATCGGCGACCCGTCGAAAGTGGTCAATTACGGAACGAGCGTCGCCTCGGGCGACAGCACGCGGCCGGACTTCCTCTACAAGCAGATGAGCAGCGCATCGCTGGTTTACCCGTCGAACACGGGTATCGGCACCGCCGGTTCGCCGTTCTCCGGGTCGCTCTCGACCTTCCTGCGTCAGGTCATCAGCGTGCAGGGCCAGAATGCCGATGCCGCGTCCAATCTGAAGCAAGGTCAGGATGTCGTGCAATCGGCGCTGCAGCAGCGCTTCAACGACGCCTCGGGCGTCAACATCGATCAGGAAATGACCAACCTCCTGACGTTGCAGAATAGTTATGCCGCGAACGCCCGTGTTCTGTCCGTGGTCAAGGACATGATCGACACCCTAATGAAGATTTGAGGTCGCTATGACCGTATCGTCCATCAACGGAACCTCGGCGGCGATGATCCAGTCGCTGGTGGGCCTGCGCAGCCAGCTCGACGACTTGAGCCGCCAGCTCAGCACCGGCCAGAAGTCCACCACCTTCGCCGGTCTCGGCAGTCAGCGCGGCGTCGCCGTGAGCCTGCGCTCGCAATTGTCGGCGATCAGCGGCTTCGACGCCACGGCGGCGAACGTCAACACGCGCATCAACGTGGCGAATACCGCCCTCACCAGCATGGCGGATATCGTAACCAACATGAAGGCTGCGATCGCGCAAAGCACCAATGTGAGCGGCATCAACGCCGCCAGCCAGACGCAGTCGACGGCGAAATATTCGCTCGACGGCGCGCTCGGTCTGCTCAATACCCAGGCCGGCGATCGCTACCTGTTCGGCGGCAAGGTCACCGACCAGCCGCCAGTCGAGAGTGCCGACACTGTTCTGAACGGCGACGGCACCCGCGCCGGTCTCGTCCAGACCATCAGCGAACGCAAGCAGGCCGATCTCGGCGCCAATGGGCTCGGCCGCCTGAACCTGACGAATTCGACCATCGACTCTGTGGAGATCACCGAGGACGCATCGACATTCGGTATGAAGCTGGCCTCCATTTCGACGGACATGACCAACGCGGTGGTGAGCGGCCCCGCTGGAGCGCCGCCAAGCGTTTCGGTGAATGTCGGCAGCGGCAATCCCAATGAGGGCGAAAGCCTGACCGTCCGCTTTAATTTGCCGGACGGTACCACCAGCAGCGTGACGCTGACCGCGACGACGAATTCGCCGCCGGGCGCCGGCCAGTTCACCATCGGCGCGTCGCCCAGCGACACCACAACCAACCTGACCGCGGCGCTGACGACGGCGATTCAGACCGTCGGCAATACCAGCCTGACAGCGGCCTCGGCGGTCCAGGCGTCGAACGAATTCTTTAATGCCGACGCCAATCACCCGCCGCTGCGCGTCGATGGCCCGCCTTTCGATACGGCGACCGGCCTCGTTAACGGCACATCGGCGAATACGGTGATTTGGTATACCGGCGATGCCGATCCCGGCTCGGCGCGAACGACCGCGAGTGCGCAGATCGACACGTCGATGACCGTCAATTACGGCATGCGCGCCAGCGAGCAAGGCCTGCGCTCGATCGTGCAGAGCGCCGCGACCCTGGCGGCGGTGACGATCTCCTCGAGCGATCCGAACGGCGTCGCGCTGAGCCAGGAGCTCAACACCCGCGTCAGTGGCCAGTTGAGCGGCCCGCCCGGGACCCAGACCCTGCAGGACATCCAGACCGACCTTGCCGGCGCACAGGTCTCCATCAATGCCGCGAAGACCCGGCACCAGCAGCAGACCAGCACGCTTCAGGAATACCAGAGCCAGATCGAAGGCGTTTCGAACGAAGAAGTCGGTGCCCAGATACTGACCCTGCAAACGCGGCTTGAGGCGAGCATGCAGGTGACCGCGCGGATGTATCAGACGAGTCTGGTGAATTACTTGCAATAGGCTCGGCGGCGTTCGTTACGCTCACGCCGCCTTTTCCTGACGGCGCTCCAAATGAAAAAGCCGCGGCCCGTGCCGCGGCTTTTTTGTCTTTGAGGCTTGGGAAGGTCAGGCGCGGCCGAGCAAGCCGGCAGCGAGCTCGCGATTGATGTGGATGAGCGCGCCGAGCTTTTCCGGCTGCGGATTGTCCATCACGTCAACGGTCTGCTTCATGACGAAGATGCCGATATTGGCGACGTTCTGGCGCAGTTCGCGCGGCAGCGGATTTTCCGGCCGCATGACCGAAGTCATGAGCACCGACCACAGTTTGCGGTTGTTCAGAAGCGCCGCGCCGAGCTCGAATTGCTTGGAGTCCCAGGAGTCGCGGATCGTTGCCAATTGTTGCGCCGCAAAGAGAAGCTTGTCGGCTTCCATCTCACGGGGCGTCGCGACTTGCTGGGCCACCTTGCCGTAGGCTTGCGCCGCTTGCGTCATTCATAAGCTCCTGCTCGTACTGAATCAGCTGCTTTGTCTGCTTCAGAGCTTTGTAAAGATCGCCCGTTAAGATATGATTATTGATAAGCTCTATTTGCGGCCAAGTACTTGGCGCGGCTTGAACAATATCCCGGACCAGCGCGAAGTAGGTACCGTGATGTTCCGCCGGGGTCTTCGACGTGTACATCAGCAGGATGGCCAGATAGATCCGCTTGGCCGGGGTGTCGGCCTGCTCCGCGGTCATGATGTCCTTTTCCCGCAGGATCGGCATCTTGCCGTCGATCAGGAATGTCGCTCGGCGGTCGGAGTTGGTGATGACGCACTCGCCGATCAGGATGCGCTCGCCGGGCTTGAGTTCGACTTTCAGGGCCATGACAGTTCCGAATCCGCGTTTGTTGCTGTGATGTTATAGCGCCTATCGCGGAGTTCTTCACGCCGGGTCAAAAAGAAAACGGCGGGGCCGAGGCCCCGCCGTTCCGACAGTTCGTGGAGCGGAAGCTCTTACTGGAAGAGCTGCAGCACCGCCTGGTCGGCCTGCGAGGCCATCGACAGCGCCGTGGTCGACAGCGACTGACGGGTCTGCAGGGCAAGCAGGTTGGCACCTTCCTGGTTCGTGTCGGCGAGGACGAGGTTGTCCGCGCCGGTCTGCAAGGTGTTGATCATCGACTTGGTGAAGTCCTGACGGTTCTGCACGGTCGACAGGTTCGAACCGAACGCCGAACCCTGCGACCGCAGCGTCGACAGCGCGCTGGTGAGCGTGCTGAGCACCGAGTTGATCGAGGTGTTCGAGTCGAAGTCCGAGTTCGCGGCATTGTTGATGCCGAGCGCCGTCGAGTTGATCGACAGCGTGTTGCCGTTCGCGTCCTTGGCCTGGATGTTGATGGCCGAGGAACCGGTCTCGTTCAGCGTCAGCTTCAGGTTATCGCCCGACAGCAGGTTGATGCCGTTGTAGGACGAGTCGGTGGCGTACTTGTCGAGCTGATCGCGCAGCGTGTTGAACTGCTGCACGAGGCCCTTACGCACGGTGTTGCCCGCGATGGTCTGCGTGTTCGAACCGCCCGTGCCGCCGTTGACCTGGGTGGAGGTCGCACCGACGACTGAGAGATCGGCGAGCGACAGGTTCGTGATGCGCAGGCTACCGTTGTCGTTGGTCGCCTTCACCTTGCCCGTCAGGCCGGCGTCGCCGTTGATGGCGGAAACCAGCTGGTCGACGGTCTTGACCGCAGCAACGCCAGCAGCCGTACCGGTGTTGGTGAGGGTGCCACCGAACACGGTCGAGGCATCCGGGCCGCCGAGGGTCAGCGCAGTGCCGCCCGCAGCGATTTCCTGGATCTCGAGCTTGCCGCCGTTGGCGACAGCCTGGAACTTGCTGTTCACCGCCGAAAGCTGGCTATTGATGCTCGTGACCGCGGCCGCGAGGCCGGTGCCGGCAGCGATCGACACCGCATCACCGTTGACGGTGAAGTTGTACGGGCTGGCCGGGGTGCCGGTGCTGGTCGAGGTGGTGGTGCCGAGGCCCAGACCGGTCACGGTCTGGTCGAGGGTGCCGGTGTCAGCGTTCGTCGTGGTGCCGAGACCGATGCCCGCAGCCGTCGCAGTACCGCCGGCGGCAGCCTGGCCGGTGATCGAAACGCTGTTCGAACCGTCGGCCTTGCCGCTGATGGTCATGCCGGTACCGTTGTTGGTCACCGTGAAGTTGCCGGCGCCGAAAGCGGTATCCAACTGCGACTGTACGTTGGTCACGGCGTTGGCAAGCGTGCCGCCCGTCGTGTTGTCGAGGTTGATCGCCTGACCGTTGACGTTGAAGGTGTACGTCTCACCGGCGCCGAGGCCGGTATACGCACCGCCCGCAACGGTCGCCTGATGAGCAACAGCGCCGGTACCGGCCTGGTTGCTGATCGTGACGTCGTTGGTGCCGTCTGCCTTGCCGGTGATCGAGAAGCCATCACCCGCGATGTTCGAGCCGACAGTGAAGGTGCCCGAACCGAAACGCGCATCGAGCTGAGTCTGGATCGACGCCTTGGCGTGAGCCAGCGTATCACCGGACTGAGAACCCGAGGTGGTGCTGTCCAGCGTGATGTCCTGGCCGTTGACCTTGAACGTGTAGGTCGCCGCACCCTGCAGACCGTCATACTTGCCGCTGTTGACGACCGCGGCAGCCGCAACGCTCGGAGCCAGATAGCTGGATGCGGCGGTGACGGCCGACTGCGTGCCGGCGGTGGCGATGCTGTTAACCGCGATGTTCACGGTGCCGGTAACGCCGCCGCCCGAGAACGACAGGTTCTTGACCGAACCGGTGCCGATCGTGGTGGAGTCGATCGAGTACGAAGCGCTCTGCCAGGACGAGTCCTGCAGCGCCTGGTTCAGGGTCGACTGCATCGACTGCACGGTCGACGTGATCGAGGTCAGACCGTTATTCGCGGCCTGGATGGTCTGAATGCCGTTCGACATCGAGTCGAGCAACGAGTTCAGATCGCCGGCGCGGCTCTGCAGCGACTGCGACGTGAAGAAGTTGATCGGGTTGTCGAGGGCCGAGTTGACCTTCTTGCCGGTGGCGAGACGGTTCTGCGTGGTCTGCATCAGCTGCGCGGTATTCTGCAGCGAGAGCAGGTTGGCCCGCACGCCGGCGGAGAGAGTGATACCGTTAGACATGTCTATACAACCTTTCTGGTTTGCCATTCTGGCGACTGAGCACGGGCCCACCTTCGACGGGCCCGCGCGTCAGCTCGAAAGGTCGCATAGGGAGTGTAACGGAAGGTAAAGTTCGAGGGTTAACCGCTTGATACCGCCGAAAAAACAGCTTCAATTAGACTGTCTTGTTTGTTCACCAGCCACTAACTTTCGTTAAGAGATTTCAGTCGGTGGCACGGTGGCGACAGGCAGCGATCCGTGCGTTTTTTGCCGGTGATCCGAATTACAGCGACCGGCTGACCGCCAAAGGCTGCGCTGCCTTGGGCGAGGGCAGGGTGGTGCGGCCGTTGGCGCCGTAGGTCGAGGGCGACTGCTTGCGTGCCAGTTCGCCGGAAACGCCGCGCACGATCCCTTCGGACACCGCATGGGCGGTGGCGAGCACGGTCAGATTGGTTTGCAAAAGCTTACGAAACGTCTCGTGCCGGGCCTGCAGGCGGGCCAGTGCTTCCGGCAGCGCCGCCGAGCAGACCGCCTTGGCCGCTCGGACGCGTTCGCTTTCGGTCGTATAGGCCCGCGCCAGGTCGGCCTTCTCGACGTCGAGTGCGATCGCGTCGCGCAAGCGGCCGCCGCGCACGCGCGTCGTCTCCTCGGCCACTGTCGTCTCGAGGCGGTCCATGATGGTGTTGAGTCGGTCAATGGCCGACGCCGCTTCTTCGGCGGTGGTGATGGGCGTGGGCTGAGTCACGGCGGCGGCCTGCTGATTCACGAGCGGATCTCCTGTTGGGCGAGCAAGGTGTTGTAAACGGCGCCGGCGATGCCGATGCCACCGGCCTTGGCGAAGTTGCGGGCATACTGGTCGGTCAGGAACGAGCGCCAGACGCCGGTGGCGCCGGTGCCGCCGAACGGACCCTCGCCGTCGGTCGCGGTGAACATCTGCTGGAACATGTTGTTGAGGAACACGGCCTCGAAATCTTCCGACGCCGCTTTCGCCTTGGCCTTGACCTGGTCAGGCGTCAGGTGCCGGCGCAAAGTGCTGCCGGTCGCCGACGGGTTGGCCTGCGCCTTGAGCGCGTCAATGGCCGATGCGCCGGGCGTCGGCATCGCGGTGGCGAGGCTGGCGCTCATCACATCACCTCGATATCGGCCTGGATCGCTCCGGCCGATTTGATCGCCTGAAGGATGGCGATCATGTCGCGCGGGCCAATGCCGAGCGCGTTGAGGCCGTCGACCAGTTGCTGCAGCGAAATGCCTTCCTTGACGACGGCGAGTTGCTTGCCGGTTTCCTGCACGCCGATGCGGGTGCGCGGCACCACCACGGTCTGCGCGCCGCGCGGCGCGAACGGATTTGGCTGGCTGACCTGCGGCGTTTCGGAGATCGTCACTGTGAGATTGCCTTGCGCCACCGCGACCATGGAAACGCGGACGTCGCGGCCCATGACGATGATGCCCGAGCGCTCGTCGATGACGATCTTCGCCGCAGTGTCCGGTTCGACCTGGAGCTGTTCGATCTCGGTGAGCAGGGAAATGACATTGCCGCGATATTGCTGCGGCACGGTGATGCCGACGGTGCCCGGGTCGAGCGATTCCGCGGTCGGCACGCCGATATAATCGTTGATCGCGGCGGCGATGCGCCGCGCGGTGGTGAAATCCGGATTGCGCAGCGCCATGCGCAGCTGGCTCTGGCGATTGAGATTGAAATCGATCTCGCGCTCGATCAGCGCGCCGTTGGCGATGCGGCCGACCGTCGGCACGCCGCGCGTGATCTTGGCGGCTTCGCCTTCGGCCTGGAAACCGCCGATGGCGAGCGATCCCTGACCGACCGCATAGACATTGCCGTCGGCGCCGAGCAACGGCGTGACCAGCAGCATGCCGCCTTGCAGGCTCTTGGCGTCGCCGAGCGACGACACCGTGACGTCGATGCGGGTGCCCTGGGTGGCGAAAGCGGGGAGGTTTGCGGTGACCATGACGGCGGCCACATTGCCGGTGCGCAGAGTCTGGTTGCGCACATTGACGCCGAGCCGTTCCAGCATCGCCTGCAGCGACTGCTTGGTGAACGGGATATTGTTGAGCGTATCGCCGGTACCGTTGAGGCCGACCACAAGGCCGTAACCAATCAACTGGTTCTGACGCACGCCTTCGATATTCGCCAGGTCCTTGATGCGCGATGTCGCCCCGGCGTGAGCCGAGGTGAAAAGGCATAAGGCTGCCGCCACGAGGACGGACCACTTTGTCGGCGTCATCACTGCTCCCCAATGTGACGTTTGACTATGATGAGTAATGCGAAGGTCGTGCCAACCCGGGGCCACGGCTTAAGGTGCTGACACGACGGGGCTTTTCGATTCGGCCTCGACCGCACGACGTGCGCTTAACCCGGCAGTAACCGTCCCGATCGGCAATATCTGCCGGGGCATTTACGGCCTATTAACCATGCGGGGCGCAGGTTCCATGACGTAGCGGGGCGTCGTGCGTCATGCGTCGTAGCGCGGGCGGGGAGCGCTCGCGTCACCATCGGGATCACCAAAGCGCCATGCGCATCACGGGAACGAAAGCGGCGTCGCTGTCGGCGACGCCCTCTGCCGCGCGGCGCGCGGGAGGCGGCGGCACCTTCACTCTCTCGGAAAGCGAGACGTCGGCGAGCACCTCCTCGGCCAGTGGCCTACGTTCGGTCGCGACGCTCGACAGCCTGCTGGCCCTGCAGGGCATCGACGACCTCCTCGAGCGCAAGAAGCGCGGTGCCGCCAAGGGCCGCCGGGCGCTCGATGTCCTCGATGAACTCAAGCTCGGCATGATCGACGGCTCGCTCGACACCGCTACGGTCGCTCGGCTGAAGGTCGCCTCCGAGGGGCTGACCGACAGCACCGGGGACACGGGCCTCGACGGCGTGCTGGCGGAAATCGACCTGCGCGTCGCGGTGGAACTCGCGAAAGCGGCCCGGCGCTAGCCCTCCGCCAGGCGGTTGCCGGACAGCCGTTTCGGCAAGTCATTGAACTTTCATGAAAATCAGGCAGTGGGACGCGGCTGCAACGTTGTTGTCGCTTGCCCGTGGCCAGTATATAAGCCTGCCACCTCGGGAGGGGACTTTCAGTACAATAAAAAGACGATGGGAGTCGGTGGGATGTTGGCGAAAGTTAAGCCTTATCGGCCGTCCGATAAGGAACCATTCATGAATGAGCGGCAGCGCGAATACTTCCGCGCCAAGCTGCTGCAATGGCGTGAAGACATCCTGAAGGAGGCGAAGGAAACCCTTCAGCACCTCCAGGAAGAGAACCAGAATCACCCGGATCTGGCCGACCGGGCCTCGTCGGAGACCGACCGGTCGATCGAGCTGCGGGCCCGCGACCGCCAGCGCAAGTTGATCGCCAAGATCGACGAAGCCCTGGGCCGGATCGAAGACGGTACCTACGGCTACTGCGAAGAGACCGGCGAGCCGATTTCGCTCCGCCGCCTCGAAGCACGCCCGATCGCCACGCTGTCGGTCGAGGCTCAGGAGCGCCACGAGCGCCGCGAGCGTGTTTATCGCGACGACTGATCGCCCAGCGGCTCAGCCAAATCGGAATTGCCCGGCCATCGCGCCGGGCATTTCTTTTGGCGAGTGCCCCTTAACGGCAGACGTGCCGGCGGCCATCGTAGCCCATATAGGTGCCGGTCGCGGGATCGAACGAACGATAGCGCGAGAAGCAATAGGACATCCAATCGCCGCGGCCGTAACCGGGTCCGACGATCGGGCCGTAATGGCCGGGCGGATAAAACACCCGCGGGCCGTAGAACAACGGCGGCGGGCCGCCATAGTAGTAGCCGTAATAGCCCGGGCCGTAGCCGTAATACCGTGGCTGCGAGGCGATAATGCTGCCGATGATGAGACCGCCGGCAATGCCGGCCGCGATACCGGCGCCGCCGCGGCCGCGATAACGAACGTCAACGACGTCGCTTGCGGTCGCGGACTTGAGCGCCGCGACACTCGATGGCACCGGCGCGGCGCCGACCGGCGTGGCCGTGCCGAGGACAAGGGCGGCAAGACTGAGCGCTGCCGACCAGCGGACAAACAGAGCGGTCGCCATAGCAGAATACTCCCTGTGCTCGATCCCCTATGTGCAGGGGTTGCCAAGGAATACTCGGCCGGCTACGGCGCGCGGCATTGATGAGGATCAAGAAGAGGTCGGGAATGGTGGCGGCGGTAACGGCTGAGGAGCCGCGGTCATTGCGCCTTATTCGCGCGGCGCCGACTTGCCCTACAGCAATGATCGTTGCTTCGGCCGCGCCCAAAAAACAAAAAAACCCGAGACAGGAATCGCGCGCGTACATCCGGCGTCGCAATACGTCTCAGGTTTTTCAAGCGCGCCGGCCGCGTGAGCGAGCCGGCGCAGAATTAGGAGAGCGCGATTTACGCGTTCTGCAGGTTGCCGGCGGCCTGCTTGCCGCGCTCGGTGACGATTTCGTACGACACCTTCTGGCCTTCCATCAGGCTGCTCATGCCCGCGCGCTCGACCGCCGAGATGTGAACGAACACATCGCGCGAGCCGTCATTCGGGGTAATGAAGCCGAAGCCTTTTTGGGTATTGAAGAATTTCACGGTACCGGTTGCCACAGGCAAGTTCCTTTGATTATCTATATAGGTTATCGCGCCGAGCGACGACGTCGCAGCGACGATCGAAACATTTCGTGTTTTTGAGGGTGGCGGCCGCGCCTTAAATGCGTACGGCGACAAAACCAAAAAAGATTTGTTCCAACGGACGCATCAATAGGCGCTTTTGCCTTGATTGTCAATGAACATAAACCAGGCCTGTCCGGCGGGCTTATCCCGGTAATGGACTGAAGATGCCGGCCGCCGCGTTACTTCGCTTCCGCGGTGGCGAGGCAGGGGTCGAGTACCGCATGATTGCGGTCGAGGCGCCGGTAGGCGCCGCTCATTTCAACCACATCGCCGACCTTCATGTCGTTGCTCTGATAGGCCACGCACATCACACGCAGGTCGGAACAGACGACGAGATACCAGAGCGCGCCGTCGGTTTTCACCAGGGTGAGGTTGCCGGTGACGGTCAGGTCGATGCGATCGCCTTGGTCGGGAACGCCCTCGGCCATTGCCCGCAATTCCTCGCAACGCGCCGGCGCCTTGGCCGGCATTTCGGCCGCCGAGAAGGCCGGGCGGTTGGTGAAGACATCGTCGGCGTGCGCCGGGCCGATCATCAACATCAAACCGAGCCATAGCCGCCGCATGCCGTCGCTCCCTCGCTTGCGTTCGGCCGGATAGGCGCGCCGGAATGCGTCGGCTTTATGTCTCCGTGTTCCCGAAACGAACACGGCCCTCGGCAGGGGAGCTACCGAGGGCCGTGTCTTGATCGTTGTCTTTGCCGCTCGCGAGACGACATAGACAACGCGGGAGCACTGAACAGGTGAGGGGCTATCTCTACGCCACAGGGCTTACGTCTCGGGACTGACGCAACGCCCCCTCACCACACGAAATTAGAACGGCAGGATCACATCCATGACCTGCTGGCCGTAGCGCGGCTGCTGCACGTCGGTGATCTGGCCGCGGCCGCCATAAGCGATGCGCGCCTGGGCGATCTTGGTTGAGTCGATGGTGTTGTCGCTTTCGATGTCTTCCGGCCGTACCACGCCGCCGACGATCAGCTCGCGGATTTCGAAGTTGACCCGGATTTCCTGGCGGCCCTCGATGACGAGATTGCCGTTCGGCAGCACCTGGGTGACGACGCCGGCGACGTTGGTCGACAGCGCTTCGGAGCGGTCGACCGAGCCCTTGCCTTCGCTCGACGAGGTGGAGTCGGCGGTGAACAGGCGGGTCGGCAGCGCGGAGTTGGCGATCGGCAGCTTGTTCTTGCCGAAGAAATTATCGACGCCGGAGTCTTCGTTATTGGCGCGGCTGCGCTTGGTGTCGTTGGCGATGTTGGCCTTGTCGGTGATGTTGACCTTGACCGTGAGGATGTCGCCGATCTGATGCGCGCGCTGGTCCTTGAAGAAGGCGCGCGAGCCGTTGCGCCACAGCGAATTCGGGTTGTAGGACGCTGCAGCCGCCGCAGGCATCGGCATCTGCACCGGCTTGTAGCCTGGCGCGGCAGTCGGGTTGTCGATGGCCGAGAGCTTCGGCTGCTCGCCGATGTTCTTCAGGCGGTCCAAGGCCGAACAGCCGCTCAACATCGTGGTCGCGAGCGCCGCGAAGGCCAAATGCCGCATCAACCTGGTCATCTTCATCTCAACTGACTTTCACTGGCGTTATCGATCAAATCTGGGACGAAGGCGCCTGCCGGTCGCCGTCGCCAACTCAACGCGTCACTGCCCGCTGTCCGCCGGCGCCGGGATATTGGCGGCCAGCCGCGGCGTACCGGATATCACGACGACGAGGCCGGGCCCGGCGACGACACCTTGCACCGTGCGCTTTGACTGCTCGTTCAGCACGGAGACGGTTTCACCTTCGGCGCCGGAGCCGAGCGCCTTGCCGCGCATCGTCAGCGTCAGGCCCGGCGCTTCGAATTTCAGCATCACCATCTCGTTGCGCAGCACGATCTCCGGCTTCGTCAGATCGGCCGAGCGCAGCGGCTGTCCGGGGCGCAGCGTGTTGCGCGCGGCCTGGCCGACGGCCTGATCGAGCCCGGCGATAGCGTCGCGGCCGACTTCGGCGCGGGGCCGGCGCTCGACGACGAGGTCGGCGGCTTTCACGACCGCGCCGCGTTCGATGGTGTGCGACACCATCACGGTCTCGACGGTGGCATAGGCGCGGCCGGTGAGGCGGAGGAGGCCGCGCTGGCCGTTGCCGGTCGGCACTTCGAGCGTGGTGTCGAAGCGGCCATTGCGGCTGTCGTAGCTGAGGCGGCCGACCTGGATGTCGCCCTGCGCCGAGAGGTCGACCTGGATGGTGCGCGGATCGCGGTCGAAATAGACGGTGATGTCGGCGGCGGGGCCGACGTTGAAACGGCCGGCGATGGCGCGGGCGAGCGTCTTCTCGATCTCGGCGATCGGGATTTCGCGGGCGGCGCGCGTCACCACCACATCGGCGGCGCCACCGGTGTCGAAGCCGACGAGCGCGTGCGGCCGAACCGCGGCAATGATCGTATCGACCGGAACGGTGCCGGTGGTGCCGAGATCCGGCGCGCGGAAGACCGGGATGTTGGCGACGATGCCGGCGTTCTCGATGAGGTCGCCGATGCGAACCACGCTCGAGGTCACGGTGACGTCGTGCTTGAGGTAGGGCCGCGCGGGCTCGGCGCTTTGCGCCAGAGCCGCGGTCGCCGCAGCCGCCAAGAGAGTGGCGGTGGTCAAGGTCCGGATCATGGTCTTGATCATGGCTTTGCCTCAGCGCATGAGGTTGGAGGTCGATTGCAGCATCTGGTCGGCCGCCGAAATGACCTTGGCGTTCATTTCGTAGGCGCGCTGTGCGGCAATCAGATCGGAGATTTCGCTCACGGCTTCGACGTTGGCCTGCTCGAGGTTGCCCTGCTGCAGATCGCCGAAGCCGTTGAGCTGCGGTGTGCCGTTCTGCGGCGAGCCCGAGGCCGGCGTCTCGAGATACAGGTTGTCGCCGATGCCCTTGAGGCCGGCCTTGTTGATGAACATCGCCAGTTCGATCTGGCCGACATTGGTCTGCGCCGTCTGACCGGGCAGGGTCACCTGCACCTGGCCTTGCGGATTGATCGTGATTGAAGTGGCATTTTGCGGAATGGTAATGCCGGGCTGCACCAGGTTGCCGGAGGCGGTGACGAGGCGGCCCTGCGCATCGAGCTCGAACGAGCCGTCGCGGGTATAGGCCGTGGTGCTGTCCGGCATCGTGATCTTGAAGAAGCCTTCGCCGCGGATGGCGAGGTCATAGTCCTTGCCGGTCTGCTGCAGCGTGCCTTGCGTCATCAGGCGCGGCGTGCCGACGGTCTTGACGCCGGAGCCGAGTTCGATGCCGGCCGGCAGGATGTTGCCCTGCGAGGAGGTCTGCGAGCCGACGCGGCTGACGTGCTCGTAGAGCAGGTCCTGGAATTCGGCGCGCTGCCGCTTGTAGGCGGTGGTGCGCATGTTGGCGATATTGTTGGAGATGACCTGGACGTTGAGTTCCTGGGCCATCATGCCGGTTGCGGCGGTGTGCAAGGCTCGCATGGTCTATTCTCCGTCCGCGTTAGTTCGGGACTTCGGCCAGCTTGTCGACGGCGCTGCGCGACAAATCGGCTTGAGCCTGAATCATGTTGGCGACCTGGGTGTAGGTGCGCGTGATCTCGATCATGCGTGTCATCTCGACGACCGAGCGCACGTTTGATTTCTCGACCGTCCCTTGCGAGAAGCGCGAGGTGGTGTCGGGCACGATGTTGACGCCGTTGGCGAGGGCGAAGTTGCCGGCGCCGGATTTCTGCAGTCCGCCGGGATTGTCGAAGCCGACCATGCGCAGCTTGCCGCGCAGCGACTCCCCGGTGGCGCCCGGCACGGTCACGCTGACAGTGCCGTCGCCGCTGATCTGGATCTCGCGGTCGTTCGGCTGGAACTGGATCGGGCCGTTCTCGCCGAGCACCGGGTTGCCGTCGCCGGTGACGAGCTGTCCCTGGGCATTGATCTGGAAGGCGCCGTTGCGGGTGTAGCGTTCGCCCTGCGGCGTCTGCACCGCGAAGAAGCCCTGGCCCTGGATGGCAACGTCGGTCGGGTTGCCGGTGCGTTCCATGCTGCCCTGGCCGAGATCGATCCAGGTGGCGCGATCGCGCACGAAGCTGACGCGGCTGTCGCGGCGCGACAGGTCGTCCATGTCGGAGCGCGCGACCTTGCCGATGAATTCTTCGAACAGCGTGCCGTCGGCCTTGAAGCCGGGCGTGTTCACGTTGGCGATGTTATTCGCCACGACATCGAGTTCGCGCCCGAGCGCGACCTGACGCGATAGTCCGACCAGCAGCGAATTCTGCATCGGTCATCTCCCCTTGATTCCGACGCTGCCCGCCCTCCCGAGGCTGACCCCGTCGTGTGTCGAAGCGCTTTGGCTCTCCCAAGCCTGACGCTTCTGGCGAACAAGGATTGCACCGACCGTGCCAACTCAAAAAACTTCGTTATTTCAATGGCTTGACGTTTTTGGGAGGTGTGGCGTCAAGGCAAAAAACACCATAACGGCCGATATGACCCGGCAATTCTTGCCGCTTCGGGAACTTGGGAAAGGTTCTGTTAACCATACCGCCCCTAACGTGGCGCCACCGGCACCAATGGTGGCGGCGAGGGGGCGGCTTGTCGGCGCCGAGGCGGCACGGGAAGCCGACGCGGCGGGCGTTGCCCGACGAATGGGATTTCAGGGGATCGGTAATGGCCAAGGCGGCGAAGAAGGAAGCGGAACCGGAAGCCGAAACCGATGAAGCCCCCAAGAAGAGCAAACTGCCGTCGAAGAAGGTGATGATCATCGCCGCGGCCGCACTTCTCGTGATCGGTGGCGGTGGCGTCGGGGCCTACATGTTTCTCGGTCACGGCGCCGAGAAGAAGGAAGAAGCCAAGAAGGAAGTGGTCAAGCCCGCGACCTTCGTCGATCTGCCGGACGTGCTCGTCAACCTGTCGAGCGCCGGCTCCGATCGCACCCAGTATCTGAAAGTCAAAGTCGTTCTTGAACTGCCGGACGCCGAATTGGTCCCGAAGATCCAGCCACTCATGCCGCGGGTGATGGACGCCTTCCAGACTTACTTGCGCGAATTGCGTCCGACCGATCTCGACGGTTCGGCCGGTCTCTACCGGCTCAAGGAAGAACTCACGCGCCGCGTCAATGTCGCGGTGGCGCCGAACAAGGTGACCGCGGTTCTGTTCAAGGAAATCGTCGTCCAGTAGCGCAAAGCGGGCGACGGACGCGACAGCAGCTTTCGACTTCAGGCAAGACGGCAAAGTCAGACGAATATGGCGGGCAACGATCAGATCGACCAGGAAGCGCTGAAGGCCGAATGGGGGCAGGCGCTGGAGGCCGAGCAGGGCACGGCCGGCGCTCCGCAGCATCCTGAAAGCGCCGCCGACGCCGCCGCCGCGCAATGGGCGGCGATGGTCGACGACACCGCCGGCTTCCAGTCCAATACCAAGGGCGGCGCCGAGCGCATCCTCAATCAGGAGGAAATCGACAATCTGCTCGGCTTCAGCCTTGCGGATGTGAACCTCAACGACAATTCCGGCATCCGCGCCATCATCGACTCGGCGATGGTGTCCTACGAGCGTCTGCCGATGCTCGAAATCGTCTTCGACCGCCTCGTGCGGCTGATGACGACCTCGCTACGCAATTTCACCTCGGACAACGTCGAAGTCTCGCTAGACCGCATCACCTCCGTGCGTTTCGGCGACTATCTCAACTCCATCCCGCTGCCGGCGATCCTCGCCGTGTTCAAGGCCGAGGAGTGGGACAATTTCGGTCTGGCCACCGTCAATTCGAGCCTCATCTATTCGATCATCGACGTCTTGCTCGGCGGCCGCCGCGGCGCCTCGGCGGTGCGCATCGAGGGCCGGCCCTATACGACGATCGAGACCAGTCTGGTCAAGCGCATGATCGAGGTCGTGCTCGCCGATGCCGAGCTCGCCTTCAAGCCGCTGTCGCCGGTCAAGTTCAACATCGACCGCCTGGAGACCAATCCGCGCTTCGCCGCGATCTCGCGGCCGGCCAACGCCGCGATCCTGGTGCGCCTGCGCATCGACATGGAAGATCGCGGCGGCAACATCGAATTGCTGCTGCCTTACGCGACCATCGAACCGATCCGCGCCACGCTTCTCCAGATGTTCATGGGCGAGAAGTTCGGCCGCGACCAGATCTGGGAAGGCCATCTCGCGACCGAAATCGGCCAGGCGGAGATCGGCGTCGACGCCGTGCTCTACGAGGAGCACCTGCCGCTTCGGCGGATGATGAAGCTCAAGGTCGGCGATACGCTGATGCTCGAACTCAAGCCCGACGCCACGGTGAAACTGCGCTGCGGCGACGTCACCTTGACGGAGGGCCGCATGGGCAAGGTCGGCGACCGCATAGCGGTGCGCGTCACCAAGAACCTGCGCAAGCCGCGCACCACCTTCGCCATGTTCGAGAAAGCCGACGAGAAAATCCGCATGGAGACGCAGTGATGTACCAATACGGCTACCTCATCGAAAGCATGGTGTCCGTGCTGCTTCTGATGACGATCCTTTACTGCGTGCGCCTCAACAAGCAAATCCGCCTGCTCAAGGCCGACGAGCAATCGCTGCGCGCCACCATCGGCGAACTCATCACCGCCACCGAGATCGCCGAGCGCGCCATCGGCGGGCTCAAGGCGACGATGCGCGAAGGCGAGCAGGCGCTCGGCGAGCGCATCAAGCGGACCGAGGCGATGTCGGGCGACCTGGAGCGTCAGCTTGTTGCCGGCGAACAGCTTCTCGGCCGGCTCGTGCGCATTACCGAAGCCGGCCGCCCCACCGAAGCCGTGTCGCCGCAGCCGGCGGTGCCGAACGCTTTCGCGGTGGCCGCCGCCGCGCAAGCCTTCGCCGAACGCTCGCGCGCGCGCCTGCAGGGTGACGGGCTCGCTGCATGATCAAGTTCGCCCGCGATTTTCGGCTCATTCCGATCGTCCTACTGGCGACGATCTCGCTGTTTGTGCTGAAGGTCACGGGCCTGGTGTTCGATGGCGGCTATACGCTCGGCGAGCGCATGCGCGCCCACGCCAATCCAGACGGCATTACGGTCACGACCCGCGACAGTGTTCCGGACTATCCGCGCATCGTTGTCGCCGAAGAACCGAAGATGCCCGATGTGCAGACTGCCGTGCAGCGCGGTCAGTGGGCGCCGGCGATGTTCAACTTCGGCGGCGTGCGCCGCGCGCCGAAGGATAGCGATGTCACCGGGTCGGTCGACGCCGACAAGACAGCAACGCTGCCGAAGATCGGCGACAAGAATGCCGACAACAACATCGTCACCGGATCGTCCGGCGGTGGCGGTCATGGCGCCAGTCCGCCGCCGCCCGCGGGACAGCCGCCGGCCGAGCCGCTGAAGACCAGCGAAACGCCCCCACCCGGCACCAAGCTCGAAGTCGGCAGCGATGCCGTGCCGCTGACGCCGGGCAAGATCAATTCGCCCGGTGAGCGGGCCATTCTCAATCGCCTGCAGGACCGCCGCGAAACGCTCGACAATCGCGACAAGCAGCTCGACATGCGCGAGAGCCTGATCAAAGCCGCGGAAAAGCGGCTCGAAGCCAAGGTCGGCGAACTGAAAGACGTCGAGTCCCGCATCAGGGTCGAGAGCAATGCGCGGGACAAGGCCGAGCAGGAGCGGCTCAAGGGTCTCGTCGCCATGTATGAGAACATGAAGCCGAAGGATGCCGCGCGCATCTTCGACCGGCTCGATCTCAAAATCCTCGTCGACCTCTCGACTGCGATGAAGCCAGTTACCATGTCCGCCGTGCTGGCGCAGATGACGCCGGAGGCTGCCGAACGGCTGACCGTCGAGCTCGCCACCCGGGCCAGCGCCTCCCGCGCGCAGGACACCGACAACCTGCCGAAAATCGAAGGCAGCGCGAGCCGGAATTGAGCGAATTAGGCGGTAACCGCCGACCGATAGGGCGGCCTTTTGGCCGAACGGTTAAGCCGACGTTAAACGCCCTTCCTTAGGTTTGGACCCGGCAAATCCGCCCTGTGGAAGACGGCATGAAGCCTCGTCCTGCCAGCGCCAAACCGCCTGCCCTGCGCGCGCTCGTCGTCGCGGGACGATGGGTCATGGCGGTCGCCTTCGTCGCGGTCGCCGCGCTGTCCCCGGCGTGCGCCGACGACGCAGTGAAGGGCGAAGTCAAATCCTCGATCGTCGGCGGCTATGGCCGGCTGGTGTTCCGCTTCGACGAGCCCGTCGATGCCAAGGTCCGTGTCGCCGGCGCGATCCTGGTGATCGAGTTCAAGAAGCCCGTTGCCGTCGCCGTCGAACGGCTCAACAGCAGCGCGTCGGAATATGTCAGCGCTGCGCGCAGCGATCCCGACGGCAAGGCGGTGCGCATCGCGCTCGCCGGCCGCTTCCGCGTCAACGTCATCCCGGCGGCCGAGCGACTGTTCGTGGACCTGCTGCCGGAGAACTGGTCCGGCTTGATGCCCGGCCTGCCGCAGGACGTGGTGGACGAGCTGGCGAACCGCGCCCGTGTCGCGGAGCTTGCCGCTCGCAAGGCGCGCGCCGCCAGCAAGGCGGATGCGATGCCGCCGATCCGCGTCAAGGTCGTCAAGCTGCCGACCTTCATGCGTTATGTATTCGATCTGCCCCCCGGCGCGAATGTCACGCCCGAGCTGGCCGATGGCAAATTCAAGCTGCACTTCAATCAGGCGCTGAAGTGGGATCTTGCCGATGTCGCCGCGACATTGCCGACGACGCTGAAGTCAGTGCGGCCGGAGGCCGAGTTCGATTCCGTCGCGGTGGTGTTTGCTCTCAACGGCTCACCGGAAACGCGCGCGTTCCGTGAGGACAACAGTTTCGTCGTCGACATCGGCCGCGATCTGAGTGCCGGCATCGCACAGCAATTGCCGGCGCAGCTCCCGGCTGCCGTCGTCGCGCCGGTCGCAGCGCAGATCACGCCGCCGGAAACTGTGCCGGCCAAAGACGCGGCGAAGGATAGCGCGGCTCCGGAGCTGCCGGCCTTGAAGGATGCTCCCTCGCTCAAGGATGCACCGCCGGCAAACGACGCGCCGCAACCGGCGCCGGCGCCGAAAGCCGAACTGCAGCGTCCCGCCGAGTCCAAGCTTGCGAGCGCGCCGTCGGTGAAGCCCGCGGAAACAGCTCCCGCGCCGACCCAGCCGACGATGGCAGTTGCCGCCAAGCCGCATGCTCCTGCTGAGGCCAAGCCCGCCGTCAAGGTCGTGGCGGCCGCTGCCGCAGCGGAGACCGACCAGGGTGGCGCGATGGCCGCGCTGGCGTCGGCTTCGAGCAACGATCTGCGGGTCAGCTTGCCTTTCGCGCAGCCGACGCCGGCGGCGATGTTTCGCCGCGGCGATACCCTGTGGCTGGTGTTCGACAGCGGCAAGAAGATCGACGTCTCGAAACTTTCGACCAGGTACGGCAGCATCGTGCGCCAGGCCACCTTCGAACGCGGTGGCAGTGGTGAGGGCATCGTGCGCTTGCGCCTGACGCGGCCGCAGATGGCGAGCCTGGAGTCCGATGACAACGGCTGGGTGCTGAAGGTCGGCGATGCGGTCGCCGCTCCGCCGGCGCCGCTGTCGATTTCGCGGGCCATCAACGGCAACAAGCGCGGCATTGTTATTCCGCTGCAGCAGGCCGGCACCTTGCATCAGCTCACCGATCCCGATCTCGGCACCCGCCTGATGATCGTGACGGCGCTGGCGCCGGCGCGCGGCATCATGCAGCCGCAGGATTTCGTCGAACTGCACGTCCTGCAGTCCATGCAGGGCGTCGCGCTGGCTCCAATCGCCGACGACGTCGCGGTCGATGTCAACGCCGAGCAGATCACCATTACGCGGCCCGGCGGCTTGTCGCTGTCGGCTGACAGCGTCGTGCAGCAGCAGCAGATGACGCCGAGTTTCCGCGAGGGCTCGTTCGACCCCGATGTGTGGCAGCATGACAAGACGGCGCCGTTCGAGCCGCGGCAGTCCGTGCTGATCGCGGCGGCCGCGGCAGCCGGCGAAGGCACCAAACGCGCGGCACGCTACAATCTCGCGCGCTTCTACATCGCCAACGACATGGGCGCCGAGGCGCAGGGCGTGCTCTCGATCGCACTCGGAGACAAGACCAACGCCGGCGACGATGTCACCGGCTCCACGCTGAAGGCCCTCGCCAATGTCATGATGCACCGTCCCGAGGACGCGCTGAAGGACATTGCCGATCCCGACATCGCCAACCAGCAGACCGCGCCGATCTGGCGCGCCGTGGCGCATGCGCGTCTCGGCCAATGGTCGCAGGCCCACGGCGAGTTCAAGGCGCTCGATGCGGCGATCGGCAAGCTGCCGATGGATCTGCAGCGCATGGTCATGCTCGACCGCATGCGCACCGACATCGAAGTGCGCGACTTCGACGGCGCCAACCGCATCGCCAACGATTTCGAGACCATCAAGGTGCCCGACGATATGGCCCCGGCGCTTGCGGTGCTCAAGGGCCGGCTGGCCGAAGGGTTCGGCCGCAAGGAAGAGGCGCTGGTGCAGTATCGCGCCGCCGTGATGTCGCCGAACCGCCGGGCCGCGGCCCAGGCGCGGCTGCGCGAGATCGACCTGATGTCGAAGAGCGGCGCCATGACGCGCAACGAAATGATCCACGAACTGGAAACGCTGACCACCGTGTGGCGTGGCGACGAGACCGAGACGCAGGGCCTGCAGATGCTGGCGCACCTCTACACCGAGGATGGCCGCTATCGCGACGCGTTCCACGTCATGCGCACGGCCCTGCTGGCGCATCCGAATTCCGCGCTGACGCGCAAGATTCAGGATGAGGCGGCGGCGACTTTCGACAGCCTGTTCCTCGGCGGCAAGGGCGACAGCCTGCCGCCGGTCGAGGCGCTGGCGCTGTTCTACGATTACCGCGAACTGACGCCGATCGGCCGACGCGGCGACGAGATGATCCGCAAGCTGGCGGAGCGCCTTGTGGCGGTCGATCTGCTCGATCAGGCGGCCGAACTGTTGCAGCACCAGGTCGATCACCGCCTGCAGGGCGCGGCGCGCGCGCAGGTCGCGACGCGGCTGGCGACGATCTACCTGATGAATCACAAACCGGACTATGCTCTGACGACGCTGCAGAAGACGCGCTCATCGGATCTGTCGAACGAACTGCGCGACCAGCGGCTGCTGCTCGAGGCGCGGGCGTTGTCCGACGTCGGACGCAACGAACTGGCGCTGGAAATCGTCGGCAGCATCGAGGGCCGCGAGGCCATGCGGCTGCGCGCCGACATCGAATGGTCGGCCAAGCACTGGCGCGCCGCGGCCGAGCAGCTCGAACTGATGCTGGGCGACCGCTGGAAGGATTTCCGCCCGCTCGACGATGCCGAACGCGCCGACGTGTTGCGCGCCGCCATCGGCTATTCGCTGAGCGATGAATCGATCGGGCTCATCCGCATGCGGGAGAAATACGCGGCCAAGATGGCCGGCACGCCGGACGCCCGGGCTTTCGATGTGGTGAGTGCGCCGATCGGCGCCGGCTCCGACGAATTCCGCTCCGTCGCCGGCAAGGTCGCCAGCATCGACACGCTCGATGCTTTCCTCAGCGATCTCAACAAGCGGTTCGGCGCGGGTCTGGAGAAACTACCCGAGCCCAAGAAAGCGGCGCCTGTGAGTGCTCCGCAATCGTCGCTGACCAAACCGGCCGCGCCGCAGACCGCGAAGGCCGATCCGGCGCCGACCGGTTCGATCCGTCGCCAGGCGCGCAATTAGCGCCTTTGGGCGATATCTAGTTTCCGTAACTCTGGATCAGCGAGCCGGCGACCAGACTCCAGCCGTCCACCAGCACGAAGAAGATCAGCTTGAACGGCAGCGAGACCGTCACCGGCGGCAGCATCATCATGCCCATCGACATCAGGATCGACGCGACGACGAGGTCGATGATCAGGAAGGGCAGGAACAGCAGGAAGCCGATCTCGAAGGCGCGCTTGAGTTCGGAAATCATGAAGGCCGGAATCAGCACGCGCAGCGACAACTGATCGGGCGTCGCCGGCGGCGGCTGCTTGGTCATGTCGATAAAGAGCTTGAGATCCTTCTCACGCACGTTCTTCTGCATGAAGGCGCGTAGTGGCACGGAGCCGCGTTCGAATGCCTGCTCGACGGTGATCTGATTGGCGACCAGCGGCTGGATGGCGCTGTCATAGGCCTGCTGCAGCGTCGGGCCCATCACGAAAGCGGTGAGGAAGAGCGCGAGCGCCATGATGACGGCGTTCGGCGGCGCGGTCGCGGTGCCGAGCGCGGTGCGAAGCAGCGACAGCACGACGACGATACGCGTGAACGACGTCATCATCACGAGGATCGACGGCGCCAGCGACAGCACCGTCAACAACGCGATCAGCTGGATGACGCGCTCGGTCAGGCCGTTGTTCTGCGGGCCGCCGAAATTGATGCTCACGTCCTGCGCGGCGGCTGGCGCTGCGAGGATGAGGAGGAACCCTGTTACACCAACCGCCACCGTCACAAGTTGACGAACTCGGCGGTCGGACACTGCTATCAAGTTTTTCCCGGAGGACGGCCGAGCAGGGAGGCCATCTCCTCCTCGAGGCTGTCATAGACAGACTTGCCGGCGGGCGCCGGCTTGGCGGTCGGGTTCGCACGCGGCATTTCGGGCTTGGCCGGCGCCAAAGTCGGCTCGATGCGCGGCTCAAACTTGGCGTCGAGCTTCGGCTCGGCCCGCGCTTCGATCTTCTCCGCAACCGGCTCGATGCGCGGATCGACGCGCAGCTTGTATTCGCGGCGCGGCACTTCGACCGGCTTCGGCGGCACCGGCGGGGCAGGTTGCGCGGCAAGCGGATCGGTCACCGCCGCGCGGCTTTCGACGGCGGGCGCGCGGCGCAGCGCGGCTTCGAGCTGCTGGGCCATTTCGGCGAGGTTGTGATCGGTCTGCGGCGCGGTGCCGGGCTCATACTCCGGCTGCGGCACGGCGGGAGCGACCTGAGGCGCGGCTTGCGGCGTCGCCATGCGCGGCGCTTCGTGGCGTGCGACGGGCGCAACCGGCGGCGCGGCCGGGGCAACGGGTGGGGCGACGTCCGGCGGCGCGAGACGGCCGGACAATTCAGCGGCGAGACCGGACAGGCTGTCAGACGAAGCCGGCCGCGGCCGGGCGCCCGGCTCCGGCGCATGCCACGGCTCTTCGGTCGCGGGCGCACGATAGGGCCGCGGCGGCGGCAGAGGCGCCGATTCGGTGACCGGCTGCAGCGGGAAACCGGTATCGAGCGCGGGCGCCTGGCGCAGCGCCGGCTCGGCCGGCCGCGGCGACGGTTCCGGCGTGCGCGGCGCGGCAGGCGCGGCGCGCACGATATTCTGTTCGACGACGACGTCGGTCGGTCCGCCGATCATCATCAGATGTTCGACATTGTCGCGGCGGATCAGCACCAGGCGGCGGCGGCCATCGACGGTGGCGGCATCAATCACCGCCAGCCGTGGTTGCCGGCCACGCGCACTGCCGCCGCCGAGGCGATCGGCAGCGAACCGGCGCACCAGCCAGGCCGTCAGGGCAATCAGCGCCAGCACCGCGGCAAAGGCGATGAAGAACTTCGCCGGGAGCGGCATTTCCGAGCCGAAGAGGTCGAACATCGATGCGCTCCGTGACTGTCAAGTCGCGACCTTGGGGCAAGGATCGCGTGAATAGTTAACGCAAACCGGCACGATCTGCCGCCCCGAGGACCAATAGAATCTTAACAAATTTACGGCCGCTTGGCATCTGGCTTCGTATTTCCAAATATCGAGCATGGTTAACCGGCCCGCTTTCTGGGGCCGGAACCGGCCTTTTACCATTCATTAACCATACGCCCGGCAAAGTCTGCCTAGTGGGCTTCGCGCCGCGAAGCAAGCGGGGCGATTCCTTAACGAACCGAGGGCGGCATGGCCATCACCGACGTTCCGATTTTCTCGATGCTGCGGACCCGGATGTCCTGGAACCAGGAGCGCCAGAAGGTGCTCGCCCAGAACGTCGCCAATGCCGACACACCAAATTACCGGGGCCGCGATCTCGTGGCGCCGAAATTCGCCGACTCGGTCGCCGTGTCGGCGCGTCCGGTGGACCAGGTGGTCCTGGCCGCCACTGAGCCGGGCCATATCGGCGGCACGTCAATGGGCGGCGCCAGCCAGTACGGCACGACCAAGGGCGGCTACGAGGTTCGGCCAACCGGCAACTCCGTCAACCTCGAGGACGAGATGATGAAGGTTGCCTCCAACCAGATGGAATACCAGGCCGCGACCGCGCTCTACACGCGCAGCCTCGGCCTGCTGAAGGTTGCGCTCGGCAAGAAGTAACGGCCGCCACCGAGGCACGAGGCGAGCAGGGAGAAGACCGATGGACTTCATGAAGACGATGACGATCGCGGCGTCCGGCCTCAAGGCGCAGGCGGGCCGCATGCGCGTCATTTCGGAAAACATCGCCAACGCCGACTCTGTTGCGCAGACGCCGGGAGCCGATCCGTACCGGCGCAAGATCGCCACCTTCAACACCGAACTCGATCGTTCGCTCGATGCGCGCGTCGTGTCCCTCGGCCGCGTCGCCAATGACAAGAGCGACTTCCGCATCAAATACGAGCCGGGCAATCCTTCGGCCGATGCCGATGGCAACGTGAAATATCCGAACGTCAATTCGCTGGTCGAAATGACCGACATGCGCGAGGCGCAGCGCTCCTACGAAGCCAACATCAACGTGATCAGCGCGACGCGCCGCATGATCCAGCGCACCATCGATATCCTCAAGGCTTGAGCCCGCATGATCCCGAAAAGCGAAAGCCGGTTTTCGGATCGGATCATGCGGCAAACAAACGGATAGCAAATCATGGCCAGTCCACTTTCCGCCGCCGGCGCTTACGCGAATATCGCCCGTCTCGCCACCAATCAGGCCGCATCGCTGCCGGGAGTCGGTGGCGCGGGGCAGACGAGCGAGACCAGTTTTGCCGCCGTCCTCAAGGACGCGATCGGGGCCGTGCATGAAAGCGGTCACAAATCAGACGTGCAGTCGCAGGAGATGGTGAAGGGGCGCGGCAACATGGTGGATGTCGTCACCGCGGTCTCAGAGACCGAAGTAGCGATCGATGCCGTGGTCGCCGTGCGCGACAAGGTGATCGCGGCATACGAAGAAATCATGCGGATGCCGATCTGAGTCGGGGCCGTCATGCTCGCGCGTGCGGGCATCCAGTAATCGCGTGTGTTCAATGTTTTGCGGGCGAAACAGCCCGCGCTTACTGGATCCTCGCTTTCGCGGGGGTGGCACGGAGAGTGGAATGACTGGTCCCGAAGTTCTCGACGTCGCGCGCGACGCAATTTACACGCTGATCATCGTGTCCGCGCCGGTCATGCTGGTCGGCCTTATCGTTGGCGTCGTCGTTTCGCTGTTCCAGGCGCTGACGCAGATTCAAGAGCAGACGCTCGCCTTCGTGCCGAAGATTCTCGCGATCTTCATATCGCTGCTGATCGCCCTGCCGTTCATGGCCGAGAAGCTGCAAATGGAAATGATGCGCATTGCCGCGCGAATCGTGACAGGGTGATGCGCGCTCCCAAAGGAGTTGGCGGTTCGTCCGAGCTCACCCGATGCAGATCAACATCTCCTTCCTTCCGGCGCTCGCGGCCGCATTTCTCCTGACCTTTGCCCGCATCGGCACCATGATGATGATGATGCCCGGGCTTGGCGAGAGCAACATGCCGTCGCGCGTGCGGCTGACGATCGCACTGGTGCTGACCGGGACGCTGCTGCCGCTGCACCAGCAGGCCTATACGGTGAGTCTCGATTCGTTCGGCCCCGTTCTGGTGATGCTGCTCCAGGAAATCGTCGTCGGCGCCGTGCTCGGTCTCACCGCGCGGCTGGCGCTGTCCGCGCTTCAGGTCGCCGGATCCGTCATCGCCCAGCAAATGGGCCTCGGCTTCGTCACCGCGGTCGACCCGACGCAGAATCAGCAAGGCCTGCTGGTCGGCAACTTTCTCACCGTGCTCGGCGTGGCCATCATCTTCGCCACCGACATGCACCATCTGGTGATCAAGGCGCTCAACGACAGTTACGTGATCTTCGCGCCGGGCGAGATACCGTTGTCGGGCGATGCGGCCAAGCACATCACGAATGTGATCGCCACGTCGTTCAAGATCGGCATCCAGCTCTCGGCGCCGTTTCTGGTGTTCGGGCTGATCTTCAATCTCGGCCTCGGCGTGATGTCGCGCCTGATGCCGCAGATGCAGGTGTTCTTCATCGGCATGCCGTTGTCGATCCTGCTCGGTCTCTTCCTGCTGGCTTTGGTGATTGCCGCCATGATGGGGACGTTCACCGGCTACATCGGAAGTGTGCTTCTCGAACTTGCGCCAGGCCAATAAGGGGTAGCGCATGGCAGAAGAAGCAGACCTTGAAGATAAAACAGAAGACCCCTCCCAAAAACGGTTAGACGACGCGCTCGAGCGCGGCAACGTCGTCAAGAGCCAGGAGGTCAATACCTGGTTCATCATTGCCGGCGCGACTTTGGTGCTGCTGTCGTTCTCGGGCGGCATGGGGCAGGGCCTCACCACGACGATGCGCGGCCTGATCGCCAATTCCTACGACATCAACGTCGATGGTCCGGCGATGCCGGCTCTGTTCCGTGAGATCGGTCTCGAGATGCTGGCGGCGGTCGGCATACCGTTCCTGGTGCTGATGCTGGCGGCGCTTGCCGGCAATCTCATTCAGCATCGGCTGGTCTGGTCTACCGAAGCGCTGTCGCCGAAGTTTTCGAAAATTTCGCCGCTCGCCGGCTTGAAGCGTCTGTTCTCGAAGCAGGCGCTCGCCAATCTCGGCAAAGGTATCGTCAAGCTGATCGTCCTCGGAAGCGTTATGACGGCGCTGATGTGGCCCGAGCGCGAACGCATGGAGGGCCTGGTCACCATGGACCCGGCGGCGCTCTTGCCTTTCACGCAGGTGCTGTCGCTGAAGATGATGGGGGCGGTGGTCGCGCTGCTCGCCGTGGTCGCCGGCGCCGATTATTTCTTCCAGTACCGGACCTGGTTCGGCAAGCTGAAGATGTCGCTTCAGGAACTGAAGGACGAAATCAAGCAGACCCAGGGCGACCCCTTCATCAAGGGCAAGCTCAAGCAGATCCGCGCGATGCGCGCCAAGCAGCGTATGTCGTCCGCGGTGCCGAAGGCCTCGGTCATCATCACTAACCCGACCCACTACGCGGTGGCGCTGCAATACGAACGCGGCATGGACGCGCCGCTCTGCGTCGCCAAGGGCGTCGATGCCATGGCGCTGCAGATCCGCAAAATTGCCACCGCGCACGACGTGCCGATCGTGGAAAACCCGCCGCTCGCCCGGGCGCTGCACGCCACAGTGGAGGTCGATCAGACCATTCCGCCCGAGCATTACAAGGCGGTGGCCGAGGTCATCAGCTACGTCATGAAGCTGCGGCGCGCGGTACGGCCTTAAAAGGCCCAGCCGGGAGCAAGAAATCGCGGTTAAGACCCATCAAAGGCAGGGATTTCCGGCATCCGGCCCTTGCGCGGATGGGGCCGCTTAAGGCAACTGAAAGACCATGGCACCCGAGCACGTGAGCGACCCGCGGCCGGCGCCCGCGCCGAATGACGGGCGGGGCAAGCGGCAGGCCTTCGACAAGAGCCAAAGCGCACCGCGCTCCGGCTCGGTCGGCATGGTTCTCCTTGTCGCGCTGCTTCTGATCGCGGCGGCGGCCGGCCTCATCTATATCGGGCCGTCGCACGCCGAGACTTACATCCTGATCATGCTAGCGGTCCTCGGTACTTTCGGGGTCTTCGCCTTGTTCGCGCTGGCCTCCGGCATCATGCGACTGTCGAGCCGGGAACAAAGCAACCCGCTGATCAAGCAGGTGATCGACTACGGTTTCGACGGCATCGTCGTCACCGATCAGGCGGGGCGCGTGTTCTACGCCAACGCCACCTATCTCGACCTGACCGGCGCCGCCTCGCCCGAGGACGTGCGGCCGATCGAACGGGTCTTCATGGGCGACCCGGAAGTCTCCGAAGCGATCTATCGCCTGCTCAAGGCGGCGCGCGAGGGCCGGCGGCTGCAGGAGGAAGTGCGTATCGCCGGTGCGCCCGGCGAAGCCGCGCGCTGGCTCAGGCTCAGGGTGCGGCCGCTCGGCGAGAACCGCCGCGATTCCAAGCTCGCGGTGTGGTCGATCGCCGACGTCACGCGCGAACGCGAGCGCCATGAAAACGTCTTCCAGGAACTGCAGCACGCCATCGATTATCTCGATCACGCGCCGGCGGGGTTCTTCTCCGTCGATGCCAAAGGCGCGATCGTCTATCTCAACGCCACGCTGGCCAACTGGCTCGATCAGGATCTGGCGCAGATCGGCGTCGGTGCCGGCGCCGGCTCGCTGACGCTCAACGACATCGTCGCCGGCGAAGGCGCCGCGCTGCTCACCACGCTCAATGCTGCGCCGGGTGAAGTCAAAATCGAGGTGCTCGATCTCGACCTCAAGACCCGCACCGGGCGGCCGGTGCCGGTGCGCCTGTTCCACAAGGTGGCTTACGGCGCCGATGGCACGCCCGGGGTCTCGCGCACGCTAGTGCTCAACCGCGGCAAGGATGGCGGCAAGGACGCGCAGCGCGACGCCGAAGTGCGCTTCATGCGCTTCTTCCAGAACACGCCGATGGCGATCGCCACCGTGGACAAGACCTGCCGGGTCGCTCGCAGCAATGCGCGCTTTGCCACCTCGTTCGAAGGCATGATCGGCGAGAACCGGTCCATTCTTTCCGTAGTCAATGAGCGAGACCGCTCGACGCTGGAGGCCGCGATCAGGCTCGCCGCCGGCGGGCAGGGCGACATTCCGCCGGTCGAGGCGCAACTGGCCGGCTCCGACGAGCGCTGGGCCAGCTTCTTCGTTTCGGCGGTGGAGGACAAGGACGGCGGCGACGGCGAAGCCGCCATCGTCTATGCGCTGGAGACCACGGCGCAGCGCACGCTGGAGAACAAGGTCTATCAACAGCAGAAGATGGAGTCGGTCGGGCAACTGGCCGGCGGCATCGCCCACGATTTCAACAACGTGCTGTCCGCCATCATGATGGCGACGGACTTCCTGCTGAACGCGCACAAGCCGACCGATCCGTCGTTCCAGGACATCATCCAGATCAAGCAGAACGCCAACCGCGCCGCGGCGCTGGTGCGGCAGTTGCTCGCCTTCTCGCGCAAGCAGACGCTGCGCCCGCAGGTGCTCGACCTTGGCGAGGTGCTGGGCGATCTCGGCATGCTGCTCAAGCGCCTGATCGGCGAGAAGGTAACGTTCGGCGGCGTGAAGCACGGCCGCGATCTCTGGCCCGTAAAGGCGGACCTGTCACAATTCGAACAGGTGATCGTCAACCTCGCCGTCAACGCCCGCGACGCGATGCCGGACGGCGGCACGCTCGGCATCTCGACGTCGAATGTGCTGGCGGCCGACTGCGCCAAATTCAATTACAAGGGCATTCCGGCGGCCGACTACGTGCTGGTCGAAGTCAGCGACACCGGCACCGGCATTCCGCCGGATATCATCGACAAGATCTTCGAGCCGTTCTTCTCGACCAAGGAGGTCGGCAAAGGCACTGGCCTCGGCCTCTCGACGGTATACGGCATCGTCAAGCAGACCGGCGGCTACGTCTACGTCGACTCACAGCCGGGCCGCACCACCTTCCGCATCTTCCTGCCGCGGCATGTGCCGGGCGTCGAAGAAAAGCCGGCTGCGCCGTCCATCGCGCCGGCGCTCGACGCGACCAAGTCCGCTGCCGAAAACATGGCGAAGCAGGCCGCGAGTCAGGCCAATGCCGACCTGACCGGGCAGGGCACGATTCTTCTGGTCGAAGACGAGGAAGGGCTGCGCGCGCTCAATGCACGCGGTCTTTCGTCACGCGGCTACACCGTGCTCGTGGCCGGCAACGGCGTCGAAGCGCTCGAAGTGTTTGAAGGCGAGGGCCCGGTCGACCTCGTTGTGTCGGACGTCGTCATGCCGGAGATGGACGGACCGACTTTGTTGCGCGAACTGCGCAACCGCGACCCAAAGGTCAAATTCATTTTCGTATCGGGATACGCCGAAGAAGCGTTCGCCAAGAACCTTCCCAGCGATCAACAGTACAACTTCCTCGCCAAGCCGTTTACGCTGAAACAACTCGTCGCCGAAGTGAAACGCACTCTGGCGGGCGAGTGACCGGCAATCAGTAACAGGCTTGGGCCAAGCGGATCTTGGTGAAGACGAATGTGGACACCGAGCAGCGGCCCGGCTGTGTCACGGTTTCAGCGGCCGGCGCGCGAAAGTAACTCTGTTCGGCCGCGGACGCAGTCGATGTCGCGCCGGACGCGGCGCTCGTCGCCGTGGCAGGCGCCGTGCTTTCTCGGGCGCCGTCGAATGGCGTCAGTTTGGCCTGCGCGGCGCCACCTGCCGCCAGCAGCAAGACAACGGGAAGAACATATTTCATCGCGCCTACTCCGGGGATGATGCTTTCTGTCGGGCGTAAAACGAAACCGACCGCCAGCTGGTTCCTCTGCGGGACGATGAATAAGCCGTGAGCGCTGAAACCTTTCGTAAAATCAAGGCCTCAGACAGGGTTACCAGCAGCCTGCGGCTTTGAGGCGCAGCGGTATCTTGAACCCTTACAATCGCCTAGCCGCATACCTATTCTCCTGCACGCCCATATCGGGCCGGGAGGAATGCACGACTATGAAGCGTCATCGCTGGCTGATCGCCTTTGCCGCGATCGCGACTGTTTTCACGCTGGCCGCTGCCGACTATGCCGACGCTCGCGCGGGCCGCGGCTTCTCGTCCGGCAGCCGTGGCGCGCGCACGTTCTCGGCACCGGCGGCAACGCCGACCGCGCCACGCGCGGCGCAGCCGCTGCAGCGTTCGACCACTCAGCCTTCAACCGCCGCGACCGGCGCGGCTGCTGCCGGTCAGGCAGCGCGGCCCGGTTTGTTCGGTGGCGGCATGCTTGGCGGCCTCGCCGCCGGCTTCCTGGGCGCGGGCCTGTTTGGCATGTTGTTCGGCCACGGCTTCATGGGCGGCATGGGCGGCTTTGCCTCGTTCCTCGGCTTGATCCTGCAGGTCGTGCTGGTGATCGTCGTGGCGCGGCTCGCCTTCGCCTGGTGGCAGCGCCGCAATCAGCCGGCGTTGGCGATGCAAGGCACGTCGCCTGATCCGGCCGCGGGCCGTGCCGCCTCCGGACTCGGTGGCGGCTTCGGCGGTCTGTTCGGTGGCGGTAGCGCTGCCGCCCCGGCCGGCGAGCCGATCACCATCGACAAGCAGGACTACGACGATTTCGAGCAGCTGCTGGCGGATGTCCAGGCCGCCTATTCGGCCGAGGACCTCAATGCGCTGCGCAGCAAGGTGACACCGGAAATGGTGTCCTACTTTGCTGAGGACCTCGCCGAGAACGCCGGCCGTGGCCTCGTCAATCAGGTCACCGACGTCAAGCTGCTGCAGGGCGACCTGGCGGAAGCCTGGCGCGAAGGCGGAGATGAGTACGCGACTGTCGCCATGCGCTTCATGCTGACTGACCGCATGATCGAGCGCGCCAGCGGTCGCGTCGTCGAGGGCGGTGAGCCGGCCGAAGCGACCGAACTCTGGACGTTCCGCCGCGGCCGTGGCGGCCCGTGGATGCTGTCGGCGATCCAGCAAGCCTGACGACTTCAGAGCTACGAATCATACAAGCGCGCGTCCGGAACCGGGCGCGCGCTTTTTCTTTGGCGTCAGACCCGGTCGGGGAGCATCGGATGCTTTTCGAACGTCACGCCGAGCAGCCCTTCGCGGCGCCAGACCACGCGGCATTCACGCCTGGGAAAGCCGTGCGGGGTGAGGAGAAGCGTGAAGCGATTGGGAACCGACTCCGGCCGCGGGGTCTCGATTCGCGCCCCGGTCTCGGAGACGTCGTGGACCGAGCACGGCCGAACGTGATTCGGCTCAAAGGCGATGGTCGCGGCAATGAAAAGCTGTCGGCGCTTGGCCCTGCGCTTCTCGTTGCGAACGGTTGACGCTGCTGGCTCGGGCACGAGGGGTGACCTTTCAGAAACTGACAAGGAACACCGATCGACGCGCGTATTGTGGAACCTTATGGTTACAAATTGCTGAAACCGGTCGCATCGCCGATGCGGTTTGTTGCGGTGCGATAGAACGACTTGCGGGGCCATGCCGGCGCGCACCGGCCGAGGTCGGCTCCTGGCTTCCCGGGTTACCCTTCGGCGTTGACGTTGCCGCGAATAACGTCTATTTGGCCCGCCGCAACTTGGTTTTCGGCCTCATCTTCGTTCGCTCCCGGCTTTGGGCTGCGCTTCAAGTGATCCCCCAAAACTCGGATAGTTGCCGCCGGCGCGAGGGGCGCGGGCGATCAACGCGGAGCGCGAAAGGAAACTACAATGGCTACCGGAACTGTGAAGTTCTTCAACACCCAAAAAGGCTACGGCTTCATTCAGCCGGACGATGGTTCGAAGGACGTGTTCGTCCACATCACCGCCGTTGAAAAGGCCGGCATGCGTTCGCTGGTCGAAGGCCAGAAGATCTCGTTCGAGATCGTCACCGAGCGCGGCAAGCAGGCCGCCGGCAATCTTCAGCCGGCCTGATCGGTCGACCGAATTTGAATACGGAGCCCGGCGGCAGCGCCGGGCTTTTTTATTGGCGGCGGCCTGCGACAAAACGCACGCGGAATAGGGGGATCGAACCGGTGTTAGCTACCGACAAGGCGCGGCCCGTCTGAGCCGCGTCGTAACGCCGGGAGGTCATGTCTATGCTGAAACGTCGTACCGCTGTCGTGATGGCGGCAGCGCTCGCCTTCGTCTTCGCCACGCCAGCCCTGGCGCAGCAGGCGACCATGAGTTTCTTCGTCACCAGTAACGGGGTAGGCAACGGCGCCAATCTCGGCGGCATCGACGGCGCCGACAAGCACTGTCAGACGCTCGCGGCAGCGGCCGGTGCCGGCGCCACGACGTGGCACGCCTATCTGTCGACGCAAGGGCAGGGCGCGGTGAATGCCCGTGACCGCATCGGCAAGGGTCCCTGGGTCAACGCCAAGGGTGTCACCATCGCCAAAGACGTCGCCGAATTGCATGGCTCCAACAACCTGACCAAACAGACGGCGCTGTCGGAAAAGGGTGACGTCATCAACGGTCGCGGCGATCAGCCAAACCGGCACGACATCCTCACCGGTTCGCAACCCGACGGCACTGCGTTTCCCGCCGACAAGGATATGACCTGCAAGAATTACTCGAGCGGCACTGAGGGCAGCGTCATGCTCGGCCACTCCGACCGCACCGGCCTCGACGACAGCGCGCCGGCCAAATCGTGGAACTCGTCGCATCCGTCGCGCGGTCCGGGCGGCGGTTGCACCCAAGCCGACCTGCGTTCGACCGGCGGCGACGGTCTCCTGTATTGCTTCGCTGTCAACTGAAGCGCGTATAAACAAGCACAACCGGTACAACGGACGGCCCCTGTGGCCGTCCGTTCTGCATGCAAATACCGCATCAAGCTGGCGCTATATTTTTAACGGTTGCGCCGGTATACCGGATCATCGATGGAATGCGAGGCTGCGCCGCTGACGGCGCGCAACGGTAAATGGCTGAGATCCAGAATGTCCTGCTGCTTGCAGGAGACGCGCTCCTTTATTTCGTCGCGCTGGCGACGCTGTTGCGCGCGCGGGATCGTATCGGCCTCGGTCCGTTTTTTTGCGCGCTCGGCGTGCTGCATTTCCTCGAGACCTATCTCGCCAGCATCTTCTACGTAACTCTGCCGCTCGGCATCGTCGCTTCGCCCGGTTCGACCGTGCTGTTCGCCGGCAAGCTGATGCTGCTTCTGCTGCTGTACATCCGCGAAGACGCCGTGATCGTCCGCCAGCCGATCTACGGCCTGTTGTTCGGCAACGTCCTGGTGTTCGCGCTCGGCTTCATCCTGCGCCATCACAGCG
The DNA here is from genome assembly GCF_001426945.1 of Pseudolabrys sp. Root1462. Taxonomy (GTDB): domain Bacteria; phylum Pseudomonadota; class Alphaproteobacteria; order Rhizobiales; family Xanthobacteraceae; genus Pseudolabrys. Next base: position 1,039,342 of record NZ_LMFS01000001.1, read on the forward strand.
TGCTGCCGCTTGCCGAAGGACGCTCGGCCGACTTCGTCTTCCTCGACGAGATGGGCGGGCTGATGGTGTGGGGCACCGCGATCCTGTTTCTCGATTGCATCGTCATCATTCTGTTTTACGAGCGCACGCGCGCCTGGTTCGGCGGCCATGTATTCGCGCGCCTGCTGCTGTCGGGCGCGGCGGTGCTGACCTTCGATCAGGTGGCGTTCTTCACCGGTTTGAGTTTCCTGACCGGCGCGGGCCTGCCGGTGCTGATCGGCGGCTGGATCGCCAAGATGGGCGCGGTCGCACTCTACGCCGCGCTCGGCACGCTCTATCTCACGCGCTACGACCGGCCGCTCGGTCGCCGTGCCGCGCCGCGCATTCGCGACGTGTTGGATACGCTGACGTATCGCGAGCGTTATGAGAACCTGTTGGCGCGCACCGGCTGTGACGCATTGACCGGAACGCTCGACCGCCATTCGCTCGAAGCCTATGGCCGCCGCGCTGTCGACAGCGCCGCCGCTGCCGGGCGGCCGTTGTCACTGTTGCTGATCGACCTCGACCACTTCAAGGAATTCAACGACCGCCACGGCCACAGCGCCGGCGACCGCATGCTCAAACAGGTGGCGCACGAGATCATGACCGCGACGCGCATGTCGGATTTCACCTACCGGTTCGGCGGCGAGGAATTCGTCGTCATCGCCGACGGCCTGGAGAGCGAGGCCGCGTTTGAACTCGCCGAAGCGGTGAGGGCGGCGGTCGCCGCCACGCGCGCGGCGGGCGGCACCATCACGGTCTCGATCGGCATCGCCAGTTGCCCGCGCGACGCGGCCGGTTATGACGCGCTGTTCGAAGTCGCCGACAGGCGGCTGTATGAGTCGAAAATGGGCGGGCGGAACCGTGTCGTCGGTGCGTCCATGGCTTTCGCCGTGACGGCCGTGCGACCGGGTCGCGCCTGAGCGCGTTTCCGAGATGCGCACTGACGTGAGGGAGCATTAAGTCATGGCTTACGAACTCTATTACTGGCCCGGCCTGCAGGGCCGGGGCGAATTCGTTCGCCTCGCTCTCGAGGACGCCGGTGCCAAATACATCGACGTCGCGCGCGAGAAGGGCGGCATGAACCGCATGATGGCGATGATGAAAGGTGAGGGGGAGAAGCGCCCGCCTTTCGCGCCGCCGTTCCTCAGGAACGGCAAGCTGGTCATCGCCCAGGTCGCCAACATCCTGTTCTATCTGGGGCCGCGGGTCGGCCTCGCGCCGAAGGACGAGAACGCCCGGCTGTGGCTGAACGCGCTGCAACTGACGGTGACCGATTTCGTCAAGGAAGTGCACGACACCCACCATCCGATCGCGACCGGGCTCTATTACGAGGACCAGAAAGCCGAAGCCAGGCAATACGCTTCGCATTTCCTCAAGGAGCGCGTGCCGAAATATCTCGGCTATTTCGACGGCGTGATCGAACAGAGCGGCGGGCCGTATCTGCTCGGCCGGCGCATCAGCTACCCCGACCTGTCGCTGTTCCAACTGGTCGAAGGCTTGCGCTATGCGTTTCCGAACGCGGCGAAGAAGTTCGAGAAGAAGCTGCCGCGGGTAATCGAGGTGCATGACCGCGTCGCCGAGCGCGATGGCATCAAGGCCTACTGCGCGTCGGAGCGGCGCATTCCCTTCAACGAAGACGGGATCTTCCGGCACTATCCGGAGATGGACGCCTAGCGGTCAGCGCTTCTTCTTTTTCTTCTCGGCCGCGCACACATCGCAGCGGCAGCCGTCCGGACCGAAATACAATTCCATGTGCTCCTCGCCGTAATCGAGGGTGATCTCCTCGCCCTCGGCGATGTCGCGCACGGTGCGGAACATCAGACGGCCGCGGTTCGATTCGGCTTCGGTGTTCGGATCGCAGGAATGGTTGACGTAGCGCGCAATGTTGGAGCGCGCCGAGCCGTCGATGGTGAAGCGGTTGTCGATCTCGAACAGGTATTTGTTGGCGCGGCGCTTGTCGATCTCGCGCGCCTCCCGGGTCGGGATGCGGGTGCCGGTGTATTCGATCAGCAATTTGCCGGACGGGATATCGGCGGCCGCGAACAGGCCCAGCCCGGTGCGGGAGCGGCCGACGCGATAGAGCGCCGGCTTGTGCGGACGCGCGCTGGCTCTGGCTTTCGCCACGGGCGCTAGCGCCGGGTTTTGCGCGACTTGACGCTTTTCTTCGTCTTCTTGGCCGCCGTCGTCTTCACGGCCTTGCCCTTCGTCAGGCCCTTGGCCTCAAGACGCTTCTTGCGCCGCGCGTTGCGCTCGCGCGTCTCGGCGCGCTGCTTGGCCCGCCGCTTGCGGCAGCGGCTGCACTGGCAGTTTTCGAGGCCGATGACATTCTTCAGGTAATCGCGGCCGTAATCGTAGCAGATCTCGTCACCCGGCTCGATGTTCTTGATGGTGCGGATGAAGACGCGCTTGCCGCGGATGAAGGTGTCGGCGTTCGGATTGCACGAGTGGTTGAAATAGCGGGCGATGTTGCCGCGCTTGGCGCCGTCGATGGTCCACTTCGAGTTGACCTCGTACAGGTAGCGGTTGCCGCTCTTTTCCGCCTTCAACGCCGCATCGAGCCCCAGCATCTTGCCCCGATATTCGGAGATGGTGGTGCGCTTCTTGATGGGGCGGGTGGCGAAGATGCCAAGGCCCGTGCGGGAGCGGCCGAGGCGGAAGGGACGAGGAGCCATATTGTTGTTCTTGCTGATTCCAACGGGTGACGGCGATCAGCGAGATTGCAGATGAAGCGCGGAACGTCAATGGCGGCAGGCTCAAGCGCCGCCGCCCGGTTCCTCGGCTGTGGACGGCGCGGCTGGCCGCTTACCAGCGATGCCAGCCCCAGTGCCGATAATACGGCCCGTCATCTTCGTAATAGACCCGCGGCGGCGGCGTGACCACGTAAGTGGGCGGCGGCGGCGGGACGACGTTGCCCTTGGCCGTCATGCACTGGGCATAGGTCGTATCGAAGCGCTGCTGCAGCGAGCCGCCGGCCGCATCGGCCTTGCCAGCGCCGACGACGCCGCCGGCAACCAGGCCGGTGCCGGCGCCGATGGCAGCGCCCGCGCCCATGTTGCCGGACACCGAGCCGATGGCCGCGCCGGCGAGCGCGCCGAGCGCCGTGCCCACCGCGGCGCTGCCGACGGCCGCCTGGTTGGCCTCTTCGCCCGGCGATTTGTAGCCGATGGCCTGCTGCGCCGAGGCCTGGCAGTAGCGGTCGTCGCGCTGGAAGCTGTCATAGGACTTGCCCTTGCCGGGCATGACCGCGAGCGACGGCGCCGCCGGGCCGGGCGATGCGCAGCCGGCAAGGCCGAGGCAGACAACGCCGAGAACGGCCAGTTGGGACGTCTTCACCTTCATGGCGGCCCTCCGTGCATGAGCGCGCCGATTTAACAGCGGCGGCCGGCGAAGCAATAATTAAAAAACGCTCATGTTGGGGACAAGCGCTTTGGCGCACCGCGGCGGCATGCCGCGCCCTGCAGGCCGCGGTGGAGATGGCCGAGACCTATCTCAAATACGGCAAGGACCCGGTGCTGACCAAGATGGCCAAGGACATCGTCGGCAGCCAGAAGAAGGAGATCGCGGCGATGGACAAGTGGATGAAGGCGCGCGCCGGCAAGTGACGAAGCGGGGAGGCCGGCCTTAAGGCCGCGCCCGCCGATCGGGCGGCCCGGCAAAGTTTGCCCAACGCAATCGCGAAAATTAACGATCAATTTTAGCAAGTCCTCAAGCGGTGGCCGCTACACCGGTCGATGCCGGCGCGAAAGTATTTCGCGCCTCCCTCGACATCCCAGAAGGGTACGACCTCCAACCTCACCCGTTGGACCAGGAGCTCGTACACATGCGTCGTCTCATTGCCCGTTTCATCGCCGACCAGAGCGGCGGCACCGCCATCGAATACGGCCTGATCGCCGCCGGCATTTCGGTCGTCATCATCGCCACGGTGAACGGCATCGGCACCAAGCTGAATACCAAGTTCACGCTGATCTCGACGCAGTTGCGCTGACCGGCGCCGTCCGAACTTTCGTTATCGAAGCTCATGGAGGCGGTCATGATCGGCCGGCAGCCCTCGCCGAGGGCCGTCATTTGCGCGCGCTGCGGCGCGGCCAATGTCATCAAGGATTGGCACTGCGTGCCCGAGGAATTCTCGGTGAAGTGCCGCTGCTGCGACCGGCGCGCGATCTATCACGCCGCGGCGCTGAAGCCGGCCGAAGGCCCGGCGCCGCCGGAAGCGGCGCGGCGCGGCTTTGCGTCGTCCGGCGTGAGGCAGAGCGCATGAGCGCGATGCTGCGCGCGTGACGCGTTGGCGCCGTGCGGCGATCGTTCCGGATTCGATTGTCAAACAGCCCGCGCTGCCCTTGGCGCGCGCGTCGTCGTCCGTATTGTTTGTCGAGGCGCCGGGTTCGCCTGTCGTGCGCTTGAATTACAGAGCCCTCGAACGAGAGGGTGTGGCGCGCCATTTGACGCTGCCTTGCCTTGTGGTGCGCATCCTTTTGACGGGATGCGCCGCGCCAAACGGCGCGCCACGAAGCGGCGTCATCACGGCGCCGGGCCGCGCTTTCGGCGGCTGATCCGCTTTCGCGGGTAGCGCTCACCGTCAGCGAGCTCCTCGCGGCCGGTCTTATTGCCGGCGAGCGGTGCCCCGGCGCCGCCCGAGCCCGGAGGGTACGTCCTCCCCCGGCCGCGGGCGCCGCGCCGCCTTTGGCCGAAGCCGCTCTCGTTAAAGAGCGCCTCCGTCAACGGCCCTCCTTGCGGGGAGGCGGCTCCATCATCGAAACGCCTCGCGACGACGCCCTCTGCCGAGCCTGGCGAAAGGGATAAAAGCATAGGAAGGAAAGCGGGTCAAGGAAGTCAATGACGTTTCTTATGATCTTGCGCCGCGTAATGTCTTATGGTCTTATGGTCGTCCCGACGAGACTGGAGATCGACATGTCTGAAAAGCGTGAGCTTTTGTCTGGAACGATTGTCCGATTAGGAAAGCTCGCTCGGCCATTCGAGACAGTTGACGAATTGATAAATAGAATTTTGGACACGTACGAGGATGCGATCGAGGCGAATAGCGTCGATGATGTCGTGTCCGGTATTGAGGCTCGCGATTTCAATTGGAGGTCGCCGCCAGACTTAACGCATACGAAAATGCTTTCAGTCGAACTAAACGGAGTGAAGTTTCCGCGCGCGGAAACTACTTGGAATTCGATTTTGAATGAGGCGGTGCGAATCGCTGATCAAAAGGTTGCCGCGAAGGAAGAGTTAAAGCGTCTGATTTTGGTCAACTATGTTTCGGGTAAGAAGGAAGATGAGGGCTATCGATATCTTGATGATGTGAAAATCTCGGTCCAAGGCCAAGATTCAAATGCCGCCTGGCGGTGCGTTTCACACATCGCGGCGCGCCTGCGCTTGCCATTTGAGATCGTCTTTACTTGGCGTGTAAAGAAAGGTGCGGAATATCCCGGCGTTACCGGTCGGTTTGTTTATGATGGAAGCCGGCTAGCGCCGCGGTTGCCTGTGCCGACTTCAAGCCGCAGGGTTTCGTGATGAAAAAGGCGAAGAAAAAAGCAACTCAATCTGAATGGCTCATCTTCATCGACACTAATGTCTTTTTGGATTTTTATCGACTGGGTGAGGCGAGCGCAAAGCGAACTCTTGAGACGTTAAAACAGCATGATGTTGTTCTGATCACAACAGATCAAGTTTGGATGGAGTTTCTCAAAAATCGGCAAAAGGTAATTCTTGATACCATCAAGAATTTAACGAAGCCTACAGAGCAGGCGCTTCCGTCTGCGGTCAGTTATTTTAAAGCTGCCAAGGCGTTTTCAAGTAATCAATCAAAGTCGATTGAGTTGTACAAGAAGGTCATCATCGTCATCGAAAAAATACTAAAAAATCCTGCACGTTACGATGCTGTTTATCGCGACCTCAATAAGCTTTTCAGACGAAATTCAGAATTAAATTTAAAGCGGCCAGATAAAAAGCGATACGAAATTCGGCGGCTTGCTAGAAAAAGATTCAGTCTGGGTTATCCGCCACGTAAAGATGATACTCTGAGGTTTGGTGACGCTATCAATTGGGAGTGGATTATTTCGTGCGCCAATGCCGACGTCAAGAAGCGTAACGTAATCATCGTGTCTCGTGATGGTGACTACGGCCTGACTCGCGGGCAGGACACTTTCATCAATGACTGGTTGCAGATGGAGTTCAAGGAGCGAGTCAGCAGGAAGCGCAAATTGGAGCTCACATCAAGGCTATCAGTCGCGCTAAAGAAAATCGATGTGCAGGTTGCCGCGAAAGATGTCGCTGAAGAAGATCGCGTTGCTGATGAGACATTGCCGGAACTAGTTGCGCGGCCGACGCGGATTCGCATTCCTGCGTCGCAATTCGAGTCCGGCGAATGGCAAAGGCGTTTTCAAGAGGCTTTTAGTAAGTTGATGATCGAAAATTCCGCTGCGAAGTCGAAAGCCTAGTCTTGCAATTTTACAATAGATTTAGAGTGGCCTAGTACAGTGAGCGCTTTAACGAAAATTACCTCCCCATGAACGCCCCCGTATCCCCACCACTTCCCCCGTACTCCCATTCCCCGCTTTTCCCTCTTGGTCCGGACACCACCAAGTACCGGAAGATCACGTCGGAGGGCGTGCGGGTCGAGAAGGTGATGGGCAAGGACATGCTGGTGGTGGAGCCGTCCGCCATCAAGGCGTTGTCGGAAGCGGCGTTCGAGGACATCAACCATCTGCTGCGCCCCGCGCATCTCAGGCAGCTCCGCGCCGTGCTGGACGATCCGGAATCGACGGCGAACGACAAGTTCGTCGCCTACGATCTCCTCAAGAACGCCAACATCGCCGCCGGCGGCGTGCTGCCGATGTGCCAGGACACCGGCACCGCCATCATCATGGGCAAGAAGGGCCGGCTGGTGTTCACCGACGGCTCCGACGAGGCGGCGCTCGCCGAAGGGGCGCGCGATGCGTACCTGAAAAAGAACCTGCGCTATTCGCAGCTCGCGCCGATCTCGATGTTCGAGGAGAAGAACACCCGGTCGAACATGCCGGCGCAGGTCGAGATCTATGCCGAGGGCGAAGACGCCTACAAGTTCCTGTTCGTCGCCAAGGGCGGCGGCTCGGCCAACAAGACGTTCCTGTTCCAGGCGACGCCGTCGATCCTGACGCATGACCGCATGGTCGCGTTCCTCAAGGAGAAGATCCTGACGCTCGGGACCGCGGCGTGTCCGCCTTATCACCTCGCCATCGTCATCGGCGGCACCTCGGCCGAGCTGACGCTGAAGACGGTGAAGCTTGCCTCGACCAAGTATCTCGACAACCTGCCGACGCAGGGCTCGGAGGACGGCCACGCCTTCCGCGACACCGCGATGGAGCAGGAGATCCACAGACTGACGCAGTCGCTCGGCGTCGGCGCGCAGTTCGGCGGCAAGTATTTCTGCCACGACGTGCGCGTCATCCGGCTGCCGCGCCACGGCGCGTCGCTGCCGATCGGTCTCGGCGTGTCGTGCTCGGCCGACCGTCAGGCGCTCGGCAAGATCACCAGGGACGGCGTCTTCCTCGAGGAGCTCGAGCATCACCCGGCGCAGTATCTGCCCGAGGTCGATCAGGAGAAGCTCGGCGGCGAGGTGGTCAAGGTCGATCTGTCGCGGCCGATGAAGGACGTGCTGGCGCAGCTCTCGCAGTATCCGGTGAAGACGCGGCTGTCGCTCACCGGCACCATGATCGTGGCGCGCGATATCGCGCACGCCAAATTGCGCGAGCGGCTGGAGAGCGGGCAGGGCCTGCCCGACTATTTCAAGAACCATCCGATCTATTACGCCGGCCCGGCCAAGACGCCGGACGGCTACGCCTCGGGCGCCTTCGGCCCGACCACGGCGGGGCGCATGGACTCTTATGTCGATGCGTTCCAGGCGGCCGGCGGCTCGATGATCTCGGTGGCCAAGGGCAATCGCTCATCGCAGGTGCGCGATGCCTGCAAGAAGCACGGCGGCTTCTATCTCGCCTCGATCGGCGGTTCGGCAGCCAATCTCGCCGAGCACTGCATCAAGAAGGTGGAGGTGCAGGAATTCCCCGAGCTCGGCATGGAAGCGATCTGGAAAATCGAGGTGGTCGATTTCCCGGCCTTCATCGTCATCGACGACAAGGGCAACGACTTCTTCAAAGAACTGAATTTGGGCTGAGCGTTTCGCCCTTGTGAATCGCTTTGACGGCGCCGGGTGGTAACCATCCGGCGCCGTCTTGTTTTTGCGACAACCTGCGCATGCGGCGACGGTTAAACGCGTGCTGCACTGCGTTAACCGCCAATACGCAAAACCGGCGGAGCCGCTTGTGGACTCGCCGGTGGCCGTGCGACGCTACGGTCGCCTGATACCGTAATAAAAAACGCGCCTACCATACTGAAGATCAGAAGGACCACGCCGGATTGCGGACGACAGTATCGACTTCGACGCGCCCGACCTGGTCGCGCGCATCGAGCAGCTCAGCCAGCATCAACTGGATCATCTGCCGTTCGGCGTCGTGCTGCTGGACCGGCGCTGCGTCGTGCAGTTCTACAGCGCGACCGAAGCGCGCGAGAGCGGCTACGGCATGGAGCCGCTGGGCCGCGACTTTTTCGATGTCTCGCATTGCGACAGCAAGCGCGATTTCCGCGAACGGCTGACGCGGGCGATGGAGGCAGGCGCGGTCGATTTCGAGCTGGCGCTGCCGGGCGATCTTGCCAATCCGAACCGCGAAGTGCGCATCCGCGTGATGTCGGCGCGCAAGGGCGGTGTCTGGATGTTCATGGAGCGCGACCGGCCCTGAGGGCGGATCGCGGCGCCGCGCCGACAGCGCCGCGTCAGGCGCGGCGCGTCGGTGCGTGCCCCCTCGCGCTTACGCCGCCGGCCGACCGGCCTGAGCCTGAGTCGCCTGGGTGGCGCTGGCGTTGCGGTAATATTCGAGCACATAGACGCGGATCGCCGACGACATGTTGGCGTAGCCGCGCTGCGCGTCGATGCTCTGCAGCAGCACCGGCAGCGGTGTCCGCTTCACCTCGGCGATGAAACGAAGGCCGTCCCAGAACTGGTCTTCCAGCGACACGCTGGTCTTGTGACCGTGCAGTTCGATCGAGCGCTTGATGATCGCCGACTTGTAACCCAGTTCCGGGTCGGGCCGGGTGCGCTTCTGCGCAGGCACGGTGTGGTGGTCTTCTGACGCTTCCGACATTGCGACGGTCTCCTCGTGACACCTCTTCGCTGGACAGTCTTCGGCCCAGCCCCGGATGCATCGATAGGCGCATTCGCGATGTGGAATATTGAGCGATGTCAAAAACGCGTCACATAATTGACGGTCGTCAATCCGGGCGCGTCGTCTTCGGCGGCGTGCCGACCGCCGGCGCCTCGATCGTCGTGTGGCAGTTCAGGCATTCGAAGCGATCGAAATGCTCGATGTCGGTGCGGGATTTTCGGGCTTGCATCGCGATGCCGCAGAGAGGGCAGTGACGCAGCGGCGGACGATGGGGCATACCAATGAGACGGGCTGGAATTGCGATCTGGTATGATCGTCGATGCGAACGGTTCGCGCGTTGATAAATGTCAAATCGCGCCCATTCGCCGCGCAGCACTCAGTGAGCGCCGCTTCGCCGAACCGCAACTTCCGGTATTCTCAGGTGAGGGAACCGCTAGTTCAGGACGTTGACGACCGGCGCCGTCACGTCGTTCGGGCCGCTGTGGCCGGCGAACTGATAGAGCGACAGCGAGACGAGCGCGATCAGCACAATCGCCAAACCCAGACGCACGCATTGATCGGTGATGTTGGCTTGCATGATCGTCCCCTCAAACCGCGAGCAACGCCGGTCCCAAGCGTCGCGCGGGACCTCCCCAGGCCCCGGATGCGATTCTGCTTAAGTTCGAAAGCGGGCCGCTTGAGGACAGACGTGGGGCAATAGAGCGGCAGAGTGAACGGAGCGTTAATCCGGTACCGATAGCGCGGCAGCGAGGTACCGCGGTCTCAATCGACGATGCCGTCGCGGCTGTGGATCGTCATCATGGTTGCGGTGAGCAGCGCGATCAGCTTTTCCGCGCCGTCCTTCACCGCGAACACTTCGGCTTGCGACAAGGTCAGCGTGCGGCCGGCTTTGACGACGCGGCCGCGGGCGATGATGCGATCGCCGGACGCGGGGGCGAGCAGGTTGATCTTGAACTCGGCGGTGAGCACGCCGCTCCCGGCGGGCATGACGCTGAGCGCCGCATAGCCGGCGGCGCTGTCGGCGATGGCGCTCACCGCGCCGGCGTGGACGAAACCGTGCTGCTGCGACACGGCGGCCGAGGGTACCATGACGATCTCGACGAAGCCGGGCTCGACGTGTGTGAGTTCGGCGCCAAGCGTCGCCATCAGGCCTTGCTTGTCGAAACTCTGCTGAATGCGGCTGCGCGGCATGATCATTCCGGTACGGCCAAGAGGCCCGTACCATTAAAGCGCGACCACGCGCCGCCGGTAAAGCGGCGCACGTTCACGCGCAGCCCGTATCGAAGAAGGCGCCGGGCTAATTAAATGCCGGCCGCTTCCATGCTGCGCCGTCGCTCGATGTCGGAGGGGCTGCGGACCTGCCTGATGCGGTCGGCGACCCTTTTCCACATGGCGTGGCCGGAGATGTCGCCGGACTGTGCGAGTTCGGCCGCCCGCTTTTCCGCTTTGGTGACGGCGCCGCTGCGATGAAGCGCTTCGAAATGCCGGGAAAACATGTCAACGGCGTCCTGCTCGCTGGGTATCCACATCGGATCGCTCCTGGGCTGCTTTCGCGTCCCCGGGAAATGCACAAGCAGCGGCGCCGGTTCGGCCGGCAGAGCAGGTCTTCCGTTTGTTGGGAGGGCAGGGCGGCCGCGGAACGACTCACGACTCGCCTTTGCTCGGCCGCGCGGCGGGCGAGAAGTTCAGCGTACGAGAGCCTATTCTGGGGCCAGCTAAACGCCTGACGTTGTCGCGATGCGCCGAGGAGTGTTTTATCGTTCCTGCTTCGACGGCAAATCGTCTTTCGCCTCTTCTTCGGCGATGAGTCGTTCGAGTTGCCGCCGTCGCTCTTCGTCTGTCGTTTGCGCCAGCAGACGGCGGAAGCGCTCCAGATTCGCGCGGTGGACGAACTTATCCATGGCAAGCCTCCATGGCTGCGTGCATTACGGTATCAGGATATCCGGAAAGGCGGCTGTACGACAGTACTTCGGCGGTTTTTTCCAGATGCCGAATCGCCGGTCAATTCGACTGGGGTCGGAGGGCGACCGCCCGCAGGCCGGTATTGCAGGCCGAAAGTCCCGGTTTTTGGGGAGAATGGCCCGCCGTGATGGGCAGGGCGGCGACCGAGGTCAGGCCGGCGGCGCGATGCCGGACTCGCGGCGGTGATCGGTGTCGTCGGCCTCGGTTGAGACCTCGCACACCGGGCATTCGAAGGTACGCCATTCCCGGCCCTGAACGGCCGGCGAAATCCGGGCGAGCCACATCTGCGAGCCGCAGCGCGCGCAGATCGGACGGTCGATGTCCGGAGCGTTGGTCGAATTCGTCTGGGTCTTTGACATCGTCGTCCCTTCCTGCAGCTTGCTAGGCGGGCGTACACACTGTCTCTCGGCCACCGACGCAACGTGATGCTGTTCCGGCCCGCATGGCCGCCGCCAACTTGGCGATCGTCACAGCACGTCTCGACAAGGAACGTACCACGGCAAAGGTGACGGTTTTGTGTTTCACCGCATGAGCGACCTTTGAGCGCAGCGCGTGTGCCGCACCGCTTTTCCTGTGCCCGACACGCCGCCTCCGCGTAAGCCGTTGAACATTCCGCCGCTTTCGGCGTTAGCCCCGAGTTTCACACAAGGAGGAACCCATGGCTGACATCAAAGAGCACATGAAGGTCATCGGCAAGGACGGTGCGCCGATCGGCACCGTCGATCGTGTCGAAGGCGACCGCATCAAGCTGACCAAGAAGGACAGCGGCGCGGGTCATCAGGGCCATCACCATTACATCGATCGCAAGCTGGTCGGCTCGGTGGAAGGCGATACCGTGAAGCTGTCGGTCAATGCCTCGGCGGTGCCGGAGACCGAAGCCTCGGGCGCGAAAGTCTAAGGGGGAGGGCACATCATGGCGCAAGCGGCATGGAAACGACCCGGCTCTCCGATTGGCCGGAAGGGCCCGCGCAAGGCTCACCCGAAATATAAGCGGCGCCTCGGCGAGCGCTGGACGACCGAAGAGCTCCGACAGCTTCGCTCGCTGGCCCGGCAGAACACGCCGACCGGTGTGTTGAGCCTCAAGCTCGGCCGACCGCCGGCGGCGATCCGAAGCAAGGCGCAGCGCGAAGGCATTTCGCTGCGGCCCGTCAACCGCTCCCCGTACAATCGGCGGCGTCGCGGCTAGAACCTTTTGCGTGCGGCCGCGTTATTGGCCGAAGGCCTCGACCTCTAGCGACAAGGAGATGTCCGCGTCGATTAGGAAGGGCCGAGGAATAGAGCCCGGGTGTCAAAGCCCGGGCTCTTCTTGTTTGTGCGGACAGGAAAACGAATACGGGATCGTCCGCTGACGCAGGCCATGACAGGCGTCACGCCGCCAGCGACGGATTCCACAGCGCCATGATCTCGGCGGCATCGGCGATTTCGATCTGCTCCGAGAACCGGGTCTCGTACAGGGTCATCAGCGCATCGTGGCCGGCGTCCGACGAACTGCAGATGGCGTCGCGCACCACGATGGTACGGAAGCCGAGATCGACGGCGTCGAGAACGCTGGCGACGACACAGACGTCGGTCTCCGAGCCGGAGATGATCAGCGTATCGACCTTGCGCGCGGTGAGAAACGGCAACAGGTCCGACGCCGAGAATGCCGAATAGCGCGACTTGTCGACGATGGCGGCCGGCGGCACGTAGCGCGCCAGGGCCGGATCGAGTTCGATCAGGCCGGGGTCGATGCATTCGCGGGTCGCCGATTTCCAGCGCTTGTAATAGCGCCGCCACATGCCCGGCATGTCATCCGCGGTCTGCGGCGGAATGAAACGGGTGAACACGGTGCGCTGCGGGCAGTGCTGGACCAGCGCCGCGACGATCGGCAGCACGCGTGGCATCCACGGCGTCGGCCAGATGCCGTCCGCGCCGAACAACCGCTGCATATCGATGCACAGATGCACGGCATTGCTGCCGGGAACCGGCGGGTGTTTGTTCGGCGCGGCGGATGTCGACATCGGTCAAAGAAAAAGGGAGGGCGCTCCGTTGCCGAAGCGCCGCTCCATCAGGCTGCCTGCTGGTTAACGGCGGATGCCGCCAGCTTGCTCAGCAACGCATCCGTCTTCTTTTCTTCATCGAGGGTCTGCTGCAGAAGCTTCGCCGCTTCCTTCATGCCGAGCTGCTCCGCCCAGGCAACCAGCGTGCCGTAACGGGCCATCTCGTAATGCTCGACAGCCTGCGCACCGGACAACAGGCCGGCATCAAGCGCGGGCGAATCCTCGAAGTCTTCCATGACTTCTTCGCCTTCCTCGACCAGGCCGAGAATGGCGGGGCAGGTTTTGCCCTTCGGCGACTGTTCGATCAGCTTGAAGACCTGCTTCAGACGATCGACCTGGCCCTTGGTTTCTTCGACATGCTTTTCGAACGCGGCGCGCAGCTGGTCCGAGTTGACGGCCTTCGCCATCTTCGGCAGCGCGACGAGAATCTTGCGCTCGGCGTAATAAATATCCTTGAGGTTCTCGTGGAACAGATCTTCCAGTGTCTTGTTTTGACCGGACATAGGGTTACTCCTGCTGGTGTGGGGTCCGCTCCACAACGCGGTCTTTTCACGGGAGTTCCGTCCGCGGCGCGCGCAATGCGCTTTCGATGATCATTTGACAATCTGGCTGTCAAAAGCGGACTGCGACAACGGCGACGCGGAACTGCGGCGTCCTGCTCACGTTGCGACTCTTCAACCGATAAACAACGTGGGAGACGGCAATGGCGACCAAGCAGCACGAGAAGAACATCGAAACCGGTCAGCAGGGTACGCATGAGCCCTGGAAGCGCCCGGGTCAGGCCTCGCAGGACAGTTCAGTCAAGGCGCCGAAGAAAGAGGACCGGCAGGGCGATTTCGATCAGGTCAGCCAGACGAGCTGACAGCCGGCAACGCGGCGAGGCGCCAGGCCAACGGGCGAGGCGCTACGCCGGCGTTGAGGCGTCGCTGTCGTTCCGGCCACCGTCGCCTTTGGCGCCCGTCGACAGTTCGCAGACCGGACATTCGAAGGTGCGCCATTCGCGGCCTTCGGCCGTGATCGAGACGCGCGACAACCACATGCGGGAATCGCAGATTCCGCAAGTCGGACGATCGATGTCGGAAAGGTCGGCGGAATTGATCTGGATCTTTGGCAACGCAAGCCTCCTGCCATCCGGTCAGGCGGGAGCACACGTTGTCTCTCTGTCACCGACGCCCAGCTTTGCCGCTGCCGATGATGATACCAATGTAGGGCCGGTTCCCGAAATTTGAAGCGTCAAAAGACATGAAGCGGCGCAAATAGTTGGGGCTCGCTTCAACAGGATTTATCGAATCCAAACACCGCGGCGCCGTTATGTGTGCGGAAAACTATTGGCAAGACACCGATTCGTAAGTCTGTCCGGCGGCGTCGACCGTGCGGTGCTTCTCATCGCCGCATGCGAGGCAGCGGAATATCTGAATTTCGTATTTGTCGCCGAGATCCGGATGAGGCGACCGGCGCGCCAGCATCGCATCGCCACCGCAGTGGCCGCACGTCAAACGATCCTGGGCGCCATATGTATTCGGATGATCGATGATCATGACCCGCCGCCCCCTCTCTCCAGCACGAACACAACCGGTCTCGCAGCCACTGGCAGGTAGAGAAGGGCGCCAGCGTTCAGTGAAGCGTGGTTGAGATTCACAACAGAGTCGAGTGAAATCATCGGCGCCCGCAGGCCCGAGATCGCCAGGCCGAATTGTTTTGCGAATTCAGCGGCTGTTCGTTTGCCCGCATAGAAAACGACGATGGTATGCGGTTCGCCAGTTCGCCGATGCCTATAAAAAGAACAGCAATCCAAAGCCGATGATGGCGAGGGCCGCGCCAAGCAGCTTGCCCATCAGGATCGGATGAGCGAGCGCGTTGTTTTCGGCGTGCATCGCCGCCTTCTCGGCATGATCCATCTCGTGCGTCGGCGCCGCGCGCATCGCCCAGACATGAGACGTGTCGTCCTTGTTGAGATCTGCCTGCACCGCAATGAAGGCGATGAGGACACCGAGGAGCCCGACACCGAGAAAGCCGAGGAAGCGGAAGGCGGAATAAATAAGGACCGCCACGCCAAGGGCGGCAGCGATCTCATATTTCAGTTGCCTCTCCGTCGGCTGCATGACGCATTTATTGCGCCGACACAGGCAGCGGTAAAGAAAATTTCGAGGAATGCAGATGGCGCTGCCGAAAAAAAACAGGCGGCCGGATCAAATCAGTTGGGCTGACCGAGCTTATTCAATGCCGACGGCAGGTCGCACACCGGGCAGGCAAATGTCCGCTGTTCGCGATCCTTCGAGGGTCCGTGCAGGATTTGAACGAGCCACATCGGTGCGCCGCATTCGCCGCATGTCGGATGCTCGATGTCAGGCCAGTTCTTTGGGGTATATCGACTCTGCGGCACAGCAATCCCCTCGTTTCGAGCGGGAGCGCTGTCGCGTCTCTCAGCCACTGACGCCCAGGCACGCTGTGCCAGTGGTACTTTGACAATACCTCTGCACGGCCAAAGTTCAAAATTAACAATGACAGTCCCACTGACGCAGGTGGACGTTTAAAAACATGGCCCTGCGGCGGACTTTGCCGGTTGAGTATTAGAATTCAGAGCGCTTCGAGCCGAAAATGCCTACCGCCTCGGCGTAGGCCGACGAACCATTTCGCTCCAAGTGGTCATTCTTTCATCATGCAGAATCGAAAGAGGCCGCCGGCGGAACGGTCTCTTATGTCGCATGCGCAGCCTCCATCCAATCCGCAAGAACGGCGATCGCGTGACGAAGCGCAGCCCGGCCGATCGGCAAACCGTGAGCCGCGGAAACGCATCGCCGTAAGGAAGACGACCATGGAATATCTTTCACGCAGAACGCTTTTGGCGACGACCGCAGCCGCCGGCATTGCAACCGGGCTCTCGTCGCTCAGTGCCCAGGCGGCCGAAGGTCTGCCGCAGCCGCAGCGGCCGGGCCACGGCGGCAACGATCCGGGACCGCGCAATGTCGCGATCGACCGGCAGAACCCCGACATCCTGGTGCCGCCCGCCACCGACTCCGGAACGCTGCCGAACCTCGCCTTCTCGTTCTCCAACGCCCATGTCCGCGTCGGCACCGGCGGCTGGACGCGGCAGGTGACCAACCGTGAGCTGCCGATCTCGATGACGGTCGCCGGCGTCGACATGCGCCTCAACGCCGGCGGCATCCGCGAGATGCACTGGCACAAGGCGGCCGAGTGGTCCTACATGCTGTACGGCAAGGCGCGCATCACGGCGATGGACTTCGACGGCAAGCTGTTCGTCGAGGATGTCGGCGTCGGCGACCTTTGGTACTTCCCGCCGGGCGTGCCGCATTCGATCCAGGGCCTCGAAGGCGATGGCTGCGAATTCCTGCTGGTGTTCGATGACGGCGGCTTCGACGAGAACAACACCTTCCTCTTGAGCGACTGGATCAAGCACACGCCGCCGGAGGTGCTGGCCAAGAATTTCGGCATGCCGGCTTCGGTTTTCGCCAAGGTGCCGGCGCCGGAGGATCTCTACATCTTTGCCTCGGCGCCGCCGAAGCCGCTCAGCCAGGAAAACCCGCGCGGCGTGCCGACCATTCCCGGCAAGTTCAGCCACCGGCTGCTGGCGCAGAAGCCGGTCGCCGCCGGCAACAGCGGATCGGTTCGCATCGCCGACTCCTCGATCTTTCCGGCGTCGAAGACGATCGCGGCGGCTTATGTCGAGGTCTCGCCCGGCGCCATGCGCGAGATGCACTGGCATCCGAACAACGACGAATGGCAGTATTACATCGAAGGGCAGGGGCGGATGACCGTGTTCGCGGCGCAGGGCCAGGCCCGCACCTTCGATTATCGCGCCGGGGATGTCGGCTACGTGCCGTTCGCCACCGGGCACTACATCGAGAACACCGGCACCACGCCGCTGCGCTTTCTCGAAATCTTCAAGAGCGACTATTATGCCGACGTCTCGTTCAACCAGTGGCTCGCGGTGTCGCCGCCGGAACTGGTGAAGGCGCATCTCAATGTCGATCAGGCCGTGATCGACGGTCTGCGCACGACCAAGACGCCGATCGTGCCGGCCTGAGGGCAGGGCGGAAGGCGCGCGGAAAAATCGAAACCGCTCGCACAAATGAAGAGGCCGCCAACGGGGGCGGCCTACTTCTTGCGTTCGCTCTTGTGTTCGGGGCGAGCCTCGAGCGCGCTAATCTCCGACTCGAGTTGAACGACGAACTCCTTGAGCCGGTGTTCGGTATTGGCATCGATGCCGGTGGCGAAGCGTCGCCCTTTGATGATCTTCTCTCTTATCTCGGCGCAGCGGTCGCACATTGGCTTCCTCCCGTGAGTCACGGGATTGGGCCCGCAGCAACGCGACAACAGGTGGAACCTCATATAGTTCCGCGGAATGCGTATAAGAACGCACACTTTTCAAAGCGGGCGCTGCCGGTCCTTGGCCGGGCCCGGAAGGCGGAATCGCGGGCTTAGGCTCCGGTCGGCGCCCGAAATGCGCGCGGAACACCTGGGGCTTGATCTTGCTCAAAGCGAATTGTCTTAGCCTTGGCATTTTATAAACAGGGTACCCGGGGACCCCGGAGCCGGACGGCGTTGACGCATACGTCGCCTCGACTCCGGGGCTCTCTAGCCAGCCGTGGGGCCATGTGAAGCGACAGAAAAACGCCTCGGATGGTCCGAAACGAAAGAGGCCGCCAACTAGGGCGGCCTGAGTCTCACTTGGGAGGATGCTTCGCTTCTTCCTCAGCTATAAGCTTCTCGATCTGCCGGCGCTGCACATCGTCTTTCGTATCGACAAGTAGGCGCTTCAGATGATCTAAATTTGCGCGGTGCACGAACTTCTCCATGGGAACCCTCCATGGTCATTCCAAACATCAGCGATATTACTACGATACCGGGAATGCAAGGACCTTTGGTATCGCGTCGTGGTTCCTTCACTTCCCCTTCGAGCGGTCCCTCTGATCCCGCACACTCACGTTCCCGCAGTCCTCACATTTGAAAAAATCAATAAAACCTGGTCCTGAAAGTCGGGATACGTGGCCTGCTTCGAGCTGTAGTGCCCCGCCACAAGCTTGGCAGATTGGCTGATCTCGATTTTGTTGATCCAAAGGCCCATCCTGCAATTCTTTGGGCGGGAGTGCGGTCGCGTCTCCCAGTCAACGGGGGCCGAGAATAATGCCGGTGATAGTCCCCAATGCCACCAAGGGCACATGGTTCAATTTCAATCGCCGAGTTAAGGCCCTAGTCGCGTCCCGCGCTTTTGAAGATCGCTTTCGCCCGTCGAAATCTCACAAACCGGGCAATGAAAGGTCCGGTATTCCTTGCCCTCGCCGTCAGGCGCAATGCTGGCGAGCCACATCTTCGACCCGCAGGTCTGACAAATGGGGTGGTCGATCTCCGTCTTCTCGACAGCACTCTTCTGGGTGTGAGGAATAGCCAGTCTCCCAGTACTGGAGGATCTAATTCACACGGAAAGCATGGAAAAAGGCTACGCGTTGAGGATGGCAGGCGCAAGCCCGATCCGTTTGGGCGGTGGTAATCCGCCGCATAACGAGGTTCCACTTTGTTCTTCGTGGACGCAAATTTCTATTATACCGCCGAATTAAACTAGGTGCCTTCAGGATTTAAAACCAGCCAACGGTGGTCAAAAGAGCACAGTACCCAGCGGCCGAAAAGAACATA
Source organism: Pseudolabrys sp. Root1462 (assembly GCF_001426945.1). Taxonomy (GTDB): domain Bacteria; phylum Pseudomonadota; class Alphaproteobacteria; order Rhizobiales; family Xanthobacteraceae; genus Pseudolabrys. The sequence continues at coordinate 1,058,213 of NZ_LMFS01000001.1, forward strand.
TTGCGAACAGAGAACAAATAGAGTACAGTTTGATTCAACGTCGATCACGGCCTGCCGGGGGCGGGGAAAGCCCCATCCCTTCGTTGTCGGGGGTCGAATCTGAGCCCATATAGGAGCGACTCATGAGTCAGCCTGCCCTGCGTGTCGTCGAAGGATCATCCATGGATAAGTCGAAAGCCCTCTCCGCGGCGCTGAGCCAGATCGAGCGCCAGTTCGGCAAGGGCTCCGTGATGAAGCTCGGCAAGAACGACAAATCCATGGATGTGGAGACGGTTTCGACCGGCTCGCTCGGGCTGGACATTGCGCTCGGCGTCGGCGGCCTGCCGCGCGGCCGTATTGTCGAAATCTACGGGCCGGAATCGTCCGGCAAGACCACGCTGTCGCTGCACACCATCGCCGAAGCCCAGAAGAAGGGCGGCATCTGCGCCTTCGTCGACGTCGAGCACGCGCTCGACCCGGTCTATGCGCGCAAGCTTGGCGTCAATGTCGATGAACTGCTGATTTCGCAGCCCGATGCCGGCGAACAGGCGCTCGAAATCGCCGACACGCTGGTGCGCTCCGGCGCGGTGGACGTGCTGGTGGTCGATTCGGTCGCGGCCCTGGTGCCGCGCTCCGAACTCGAAGGCGAGATGGGCGATGTGCAGCCGGGTTCGCAGGCGCGCCTGATGAGCCAGGCGCTGCGCAAGCTGACCGCCTCGATCTCCAAGTCGCGCACCATGGTGATCTTCATCAACCAGATCCGCATGAAGATCGGCGTGATGTACGGTTCGCCCGAGACCACGTCGGGCGGCAACGCGCTCAAGTTCTACGCCTCGGTGCGCCTCGATATCCGCCGCATCGGCGCCATCAAGGACCGCGACGAGGTGATCGGCAACCAGACCCGCGTCAAGGTGGTGAAGAACAAGCTGGCGCCGCCGTTCAAGCAGGTCGAATTCGACATCATGTACGGCGAGGGCGTGTCGAAGACCGGCGAACTCATCGACCTCGGCGTCAAGGCCAATGTCGTGGAGAAGTCCGGCGCCTGGTATTCCTACGACAGCCAGCGCATCGGCCAGGGCCGCGAGAACGCCAAGGTGTTCCTCAAGCAGAATCCGGACGTCGCGGCGAAGATCGAAGCCGCCGTGCGCGCCAATTCCGGTGTCGTCGCCGAGGCCATCATGGCCGGTGAAGAAGACAAGGACGACGACGCCGCGGCCGAGGCTTGAAAAGCTCCGGGCACGCCGGATGATCGTGGCACTGCGCCACGCTCCGGCGCCGGTCTCGGCGGTAAGAACCTCTCCGTGACGGGAGAGGCGGCGACCGACGCAGAGCCGGCACAGGTGGCGACTTTGTCGCCGCTTGAAGCGCCCAAGCCTGTCAATCCGAAGGTTATCAATCAGGCGCCCGCTGACGAAGGTCAGATGGCTGCCGATGCGCCGGCCGCGATCGAGATGATCGAGCCGTCGACCGGGGAAGTCATCGTGCTGTCGCAGCACATGCCTGCAGCCAAGGCGAAAGCCGCGGTCGAGGAGCAGGTGACGCCGCTGGCCAAGCCGGAAAAGCGCAAGAACGCGAAACAGAAACTGAAGACCAAGCCCGCCGAGGACGAGACCACGCCGGATACGACGGCAACGGCAAAGTCCAACGCGGGTGCCAAGTCGGCCGAGGTGCTGGCCGCCAACGAGGCGCGAAAAGAGCGCAAGGCGGCGGCCAAGAACAAGGCCAAAGCGAAGGAAAAGCCCGCACGCGGCAACGACACTGCCAAGGCGAGCAAAGGCGGCGCCAAAGCGAAGAAGGGCCGCTAGACAAGAACTGACGTCACGGGCTCGAGGGTCCGTCAGGTTCAGGTTGTGCGTAAACGTTTGTCGCCCCCGTCGGCACCCGGCTGCATAAAGTGGCCGCCACCGAGGACGGGGGCGTCGGCGTTTTGTGGCCGCCGCTGCCGGCGAGCCGGCCCCGCGAGACCGTGCCGCCGCATGGCGCGGCGGGCCGACGCGTCGGGCGTCGAACCATGAAACGCCCGCGTGCGCGCGGCTGCCTGCGTCATCCTGTCATCGCCCTGCGGCGGTGCGGTCTCTTGCGTCAGGGCGCGGTCCTACCGACATTTTTCCTGACGATAACGGCACGGCACGTGGCACCCAGGGCGTCGGCGTTACGGCGCCTTGGCGGTTGCGCGTGCGGCACGAGGACCTGAATGAACTATTTCCGTACGGCGCTGTTGCTCGCGGGGCTGACCGCGCTGTTCATGGGCATCGGCTTTCTGATCGGCGGCTCGGGCGGCGCCATGATCGCGCTGGCGGTCGCTGCCGCCATGAACCTGTTCGCCTACTGGAACTCCGACAAGATGGTCTTGTCGATGCACGGCGCGCAGGCGATCGATCCGGCGGCGGCGCCCGATCTCTACGCCATGGTCGCGGAGCTGTCCCGCCGCGCCAACCTGCCGATGCCGCGGCTCTACGTCATGGACAATCCGCAGCCCAATGCGTTCGCGACCGGCCGCAATCCGCAGAACGCCGCGGTGGCGGTGACCACCGGGCTGCTGCGCTCGCTCGACCGCGACGAGATTGCCGGCGTCGTCGCCCATGAACTGGCGCACATCGCCAACCGCGACACGCTGATCATGACGATCACCGCGACGATTGCCGGCGCCATCTCGATGCTGGGTAATTTCGCGCTGTTCTCGGGGCTGTCCGGCAACCGCGACAACAACAACGGCTTCGGCCTGATCGGCACCATGGCCATGGTGATCCTCGGCCCGATCGCGGCGATGCTGGTGCAGATGGCGATCAGCCGCACCCGCGAATACGCCGCCGACGACCTCGGCGCGCGCATTTCCGGGCAGCCGCTGGCGCTGGCGTCCGCGCTCGGCAAGATCGCCAGCATCGCCCACATGGTGCCGAACGACACCGCCGAGCATCAGCCGGCGACGGCGCACATGTTCATCATCAATCCGCTATCGGGCGAGCGCATGGACAACCTGTTCTCGACCCATCCGGCGACCGAGAACCGTATCGCGGCGCTGCGTCAGCTCGCGGCGGCATCCGGCATGTACGCGGCCCCGGCGGCTGCTGCCGCCGGCCCGCGCCACGGTGTCTGGGGCGGCGGCCCGGCCGCGCGCGGCGGTTCGACGGGCGGCCCGGCTGGCGGACCCTGGGGCGGTCGCAGCAGCGGTCGCCGCGGCCCGTGGGGCTGAGGGCCGAGCGATCCCCGGCGTCTGCGTAGCGACCGGGGCGTCCCGACGGCCTCCCTCGACTCCGCTGCCCCCCGTCGCTAAATAGAACCCGGAAAAATCGAAGCCGGACGGGCCTTTATGCCCCCGGCCGGGTGCGCGAAGCCGGGGGGCTCGCCGCGCCCCGACAACACGGGGTTCCCGATCAGGGATTTGGGCGTTCGGACATGAGTGGCGTCAACGAAATCAGAAAAGGCTTCCTCGACTACTTCGCCAAGGCCGAGCACCGCGTGGTGCCGTCCTCGGCGCTGGTGCCGCGCAACGACCCGACCCTGATGTTCACCAATGCCGGCATGGTGCAGTTCAAGAACGTCTTCACCGGTGTCGAGAAGCGCGACTATGTCCGCGCCACCACCGCGCAGAAATGCGTGCGCGCCGGCGGCAAGCACAACGACCTCGATAATGTCGGCTACACCGCGCGGCATCACACCTTCTTCGAGATGCTCGGCAACTTCTCGTTCGGCGACTACTTCAAGGAACGCGCCATCGAGCTGGCCTGGACGCTGATCACCAAGGAGTTCGGGCTGCCGAAGGACAAGCTCTTGGTCACCGTCTATGCCGACGACGACGAGGCGCACGGCCTGTGGAAGAAGATCGCCGGCTTCTCGGACGACCGCATCATCCGCATCGGCACCTCCGACAACTTCTGGCAGATGGGCGACACCGGCCCGTGCGGCCCGTGCTCGGAAATCTTCATCGACCAGGGCCCGGCGCTGCAGGGCGGTCCGCCGGGTTCGCCGGACGAGGATGGCGATCGCTTCCTCGAGTTCTGGAATCTCGTGTTCATGCAGTACGAGCAGATCGAACCGGGCAACCGCGTGCCGCTGCCGCGTCCGTCGATCGATACCGGCATGGGGCTCGAGCGCATCGCCGCGATCATGCAGGGCGTGCACTCGAACTACGACACCGATCTGTTCCGCTCGCTGATCGAAGCCGTCTCGCACGCCATCGGCCGCGGCCCGACCGACGACAACCGCGCGTCCTACCGCGTCATCGCCGATCATCTGCGCGCCTCCGCGTTCCTGGTCGCCGACGGCGTGCTGCCGTCGAACGAAGGCCGCGGCTATGTGCTTCGCCGCATCATGCGCCGCGCCATGCGACACGCCGAACTCTTGGGCGCGCGCGATCCCCTGATGTTCAAGCTGGTGCCGGCGCTGGCCCGCGAAATGGGCCAGGCCTATCCGGAGCTGACGCGCGCCGACGCGCTGATCACCGAGACGCTCAAGCTCGAGGAGACGCGCTTCCGCAATACGCTCGCCAAGGGCCTGTCGATCCTCGACGACGCGTCGAAGTCGCTCAAGAAGGGCGACATGTTCGACGGCGAGACCGCGTTCACGCTGTACGACACCTACGGCTTCCCGCTCGATCTCACGCAGGACGCGCTGAAGACGCGCGGCATCTCGGTCGATATCGCCTCGTTCTCCGATGCCATGGAGCGCCAGCGCGCCAAGGCGCGCGAGAGCTGGAAGGGCTCGGGCGATGCGGCCAGTGAAGCCATCTGGTTTCCGCTGCGCGAGCGGCTCGGCTCGACCGAATTCCTCGGCTATGAAACCGAGAGCGCCGAAGGCGTCGTCGCGGCGCTGATCAAGGACGGTAAGGAAGTCGCTGCGCTGAAGGCCGGCGACACCGGCCAGATCGTGCTGAACCAGACGCCGTTCTATGGCGAGTCCGGCGGCCAGGTCGGCGATACCGGCGAGATGCGCGCGAGCGGCGTCAAGATCGCCGTCACCGACACCCAGAAGAAGCAGGGCGACTTGTTCGTCCACGACGTCAAGGTGGTCGAGGGCACGGTGAAGGCCGGCGATCCGCTGCTGCTGGAAGTCGATCACAGCCGCCGCGCCGCCATCCGCCAGAACCATTCGGCGACGCATCTGTTGCACGAGGCGCTGCGCCTGGTGCTGGGCGATCACGTCGCGCAGAAGGGCTCGATGGTGTCGGCCGACCGGCTGCGTTTCGATTTCTCGCACCCCAAACCCGTGACCGCGCATGAACTGGCGCAGGTCGAGGAGATCGCCAACGACATCGTATTGCAGAACGCGCCGGTGACGACGCGGCTGATGGCGCTCGATGACGCGCGCGCCTCCGGCGCCCGCGCCTTGTTCGGCGAGAAATACGGCGACGAAGTGCGCGTTGTGGCGATGGGCGAGGGTTCGGGCAATACGCTCGGCTGGTCGGTCGAATTGTGCGGCGGCACCCACGTCAAGCGCACCGGCGATATCGGTTTCATCACCGGATTGACCGACAGCGGCGTCGCCGCCGGCGTGCGCCGCCTCGAGGCGATGACCGGCAAGGCCGCGCGCCATTTCGTCAACAGGGAACTCAACATCGCGCGCCACGCTGCCGCCGAACTGAAGGCGCCGCTCGAGGACATGCCGGCGCGCATCACGGCGCTGCTCGACGAGCGCAAGAAGCTCGAGCGCGAGTTGACCGACGCCAAGAAGAAGTTGGCGATGGGCGGCGGTGCTGGCGCTTCGAGTGGGGCGCCGGCCGACATCCGCACCGTCGGCGACATCAAGCTGATGGCGCGCGCCGTGACCGGTATCGACATCAAGGATCTCAAGTCGCTCGCCGACGAAGGCAAGAAGCAGATCGGCTCCGGCGTCGTCGCGCTGGTCGCGACCAGCGAGGACGGCAAGGCCGGCATCGTCGTCGGCGTCACTGCGGATCTCACGTCGCGCTTCAACGCCGTCGATCTGGTGCGCAAGGCTTCCGAAGCGCTCGGCGGCAAGGGCGGCGGCGGCCGGCCCGACATGGCGCAGGCCGGCGGCCCGGACGGCGCCAAGGCCGAAGCGGCGCTCAAAGCGGTCGAGGCAGCACTGGCAGGCTGATGAGCGGGGCCTTCACCGTCTCGCGCTTTTCCGACCCGGCGCGGGCCGATGAGCTGCTCGCGCTGGTTCAGGCTGCGTTCGGCAGGCTCGACATCGATCCGCCGTCCGGTGTGCTGAAGGAAACCGTCGCGGACTTCGTCACGCGGCTGCGATCCGAAACCTGCTTCGTCATCGAGCAGGATGGCCGCATCGCCGCCAGCGTGTTCTGCATCCGCCAAGATGACGCGCTCTATATCGGCCGGCTCGCCGTGGCGCCGGAGTTTCGGCGCCGCGGCCTCGCGAGCGCGCTGGTCGAAGCGGCCAAGGCCGAAGCGCGCCGCCTCGGCGCCCGGCGCATGACGCTGCGCGTGCGGATCTCCCTTGCGGACAATGTCGCGTTGTTTGAGCGTCACGGCTTCGCGATCGTGGCCGAGGACACCCATGCCGGCTATAGTGCGCCGACCCAGTACGCGATGGAGCTGGTGCTGGCGGAGTAGTTGATTGCCACGCGAGGCGATACAAGAGTGTCCACCCTCAGCACGCGGTTGCCACCATGATCGGCCACATCCATCTCACCCTCATCATGATCGCCGCGCTCGTCGCGGTCGCGAGCCCGGGACCCGCCGTGCTGGCGATCGCCGGCACCTCGATGAAGGCCGGGCGCCGCAGCGGCCTGATCTTCGCCTCCGGCGTGACGACCGGCTCGTTCACCTGGTCGATCGGCGCGGCGGCGGGCCTCTCGGCCGTGATGCTGGCGAACGCCTGGCTGATCGAACTGGTCCGGTATTTCGGCGCGGCTTATCTGCTGTTTCTCGCCTTCAAGTCGGCGCGCTCGGCGCTGACGCCGGGCGTGACGGAGCCGCAGGGCTTCGCCTCGGCGTCGCCGCGGCGCGCCTTCGTGCGCGGCCTGACGCTGCATCTCACCAATCCCAAGGCGATCCTGTTCTTCGGCTCGCTCTATTCCTTCGGCGTGCCGGCCGACGCCACGCTGGCCGATCTGGCGCTGATCGTTGTCGCCGTCGGCATCCAGAGCGCAGTGGTGCTGCACGGCTACGCGCTGTTGTTCTCGAACCCGGTCGTGGTTGCCAGCTATCTCAAGCTGAGACGCTGGTTCGACGGCGTGTTCGCCGTGGCCTTCGGCTACGCCGGCTACAAGATCCTGTCGGCCCGGCTTTAGTCCGGCGCGGCGATACCGGCGCGCGGCGGGTCCGGCTCGTGTATCCTGTGACGGTCGATTCGGGGCAGGGTAATGGCGCGTCGCCGGGCCAGAGATTTCCGTCAGCGGGTGAACCTCATCCTCGAACAGGGGCAGGTCGGCGATCCCGTCAGCGTCGTCATCGATCGCTTCCTCGTCCTGCTGCTGCTGGTCAATCTGTTCGCGGTCGCGCTGGAATCCGTCCCGTCGATCGAAGCCGGCTACGGCAGACTGTTCGCCGTCATCGAATATTTTTCGCTGGGCGTGTTCACCCTCGAATATATCGCGCGCATCTGGTCGTCGGTGGAACACCCGCCGCACCAACACCTGTCGCCGTCGCGGGCGCGGTTCAAATACATCCTCAGCGCGGCCGGCCTCGTCGATCTGGTATCGGTGCTGCCGTTCTGGATCGCCATCGTGACGCCGATCGACCTGCGCTTCGTGCTGGTGTTCCGCATGGTGCGGTTCTTCAAGTTCGCGCGTTATTCGCCGGCCATGCGGTCGCTCATCGACGTGCTGTACCGCGAGCGCCGCGCCCTGTTCGGCTGCCTGGTGATGACCGCGGGCGCGAGCCTCATTCTGGCGTCGCTGATGCACCTCGCCGAAGCCGAAGCCCAGCCCGAAAAGCTCGGCACCATTCCCGACGCGATGTGGTGGGCGATCGTGACCATCGGCACCATCGGCTACGGCGACGTCGTGCCGGTGACGCCGCTCGGCAAGGTGATCGCCACCATCGGCATTTTCACCGGCGTGGTCTTCCTGGCGCTGCCGGTCGGCATTATCGCCACCGCCTTTTCCGAGCAGATCCATCGCCGCGACTTCATCGTCACCTGGGGCATGGTCGCCAAGGTGCCGCTGTTTTCCGAACTCGATGCCAGCGAGATCGCCAACATCATGGAATTGTTGCGTGCCCAGGTGGCCGAGCCGGGCGAGGCGATCATCCGCGAGGGCGAGGTAGCGCATGCCATGTACTTCATCGCCGACGGCAAGGTCGAGGTGGCGCTGAAGAAGCGGGAGAATGCGGTCCTCGGCCCGGGCCAGTTTTTCGGTGAAGTGGCCGTGCTCAGGCGCGGCCGCCGCTCGGCCACCGCGGTCGCGCTGACGCGCGTCAGTCTCCTGGTGCTCGCGGCGCAGGATCTGCACGCGCTGATGCGCCGCGACGATCATATCGCGGCGCGCATCCAGGACACCGTCAAGAAACGCGTCGGCGAGGAAGTGCTCCCCAGCGACAGCGACGAGGTCTGACGCGCCCGAGGGCACGCCGGCGGAATCAGCGGCGGGCGAGCGGCGCGATGCGGTCGATGCGGTTGGTCCAGATGCCGCCGTCATAGCCGGCCGGAAGCGACCTGAACTGCGTCTCGTTATCGATGCCGCTGGCTCCATCGGTGCCGTCATACGGGCCGGCGACGAGCACGATCGACCCGACATGCTTCATGCGGCGCACGAACTTGTCCGGCCAGCCCCAGGCGAAGGGCGCGACGTTCGACGGCAGGATGATCAGCGAGTTGCGGCACTCCTTGGGCACGAAGCCCGACCAGCCGAACAGCAGATAGCGCAGCGCACAGGACTTGAGGGAGCGTATCGACATCACCGCGACGTCCGGCAGCTTGTCGTGGAATGACTGGATCGGTTTGTCGCCGCCGTAGACCATCAGCCGGTCGCGCGCCTCGGGCATGAGCGCGGCAAGCCGCGCCGCCAGCCGCTCGCCTTCGCTGGGGTCGTTGCTCTTGATGTTGATGAGGAAGCGCTGCTCGGGAAACGTGGCGAGGACCTCATCGAGCGACGGCATCAGGCCGACGCCCGTGCCGCGGAAGGGGAAGGTCTTGCCGCCGTCGGCCGTATAGCCGTAGCCGATATCGAGTTTCTTGAGCTCGGCGAGGCTGTGCTCACGCGTTACGCCGTGGCCTTCGGTGCGGCAGTCGAGCGTCCAGTCGTGGAAGATGGCGAAGCCGCCGTCGGTCGTCGGCTGCACGTCGAATTCGACGATATCGGCGCCGTCGGCGAAGGCGGCCTGCATCGAGGCAATGGTGTTTTCGAGATAGCGATGCTCGGGCGGATCGATGCGTGCCGCAGTGCAGGTCGTGTTGGTCAGCCCCTCGCGGTGATAGGTCTGCGCCAGGCCGCGATGGGCGAGCAGGGTCGGCCGTTCGCCCGACGGCTTCGCCAGCATGTTGGTATTCTTCAAGAAGCAGAAGGCGGCGAACAGCAGAGCCACCAGAGCCGCCCAGCGGAAAACTCGCATCATCGCTCGCCCTTGTTCGGGCTCTCTCCCTGGATGATGCCTGCGGCGGAATGACGGCGCATCGTACCCAACAAAGCGGCGCGGCGATGTGCCGCGCCGTTACGCATTCAGGCCGGCGGGCGCTCAGGCCGCCATCGCCGCTTTCAAATTCTCGTCGATCTTGTCGAGGAAGCCGGTGGTCGACAGCCAGCGCTGGTCGGGGCCGACGAGAAGGGCGAGGTCCTTGGTCATGAATCCCGACTGCACGGTGTCGATGCAGACCTTCTCCAGCGTCAGCGAAAAATTCATCAGCGCGTCGTTGCCGTCGAGCTTGGCGCGATGGGCGAGGCCGCGGGTCCAGGCGAAGATCGAGGCGATCGAATTGGTCGAGGTCTCCTGGCCCTGCTGGTGCTGGCGATAGTGGCGCGTCACCGTGCCATGCGCGGCTTCCGCTTCCACCACCTTGCCGTCCGGCGTCATCAGCACCGAGGTCATCAGGCCGAGCGAGCCGAAGCCCTGCGCCACGGTGTCGGACTGCACGTCGCCGTCGTAGTTCTTGCAGGCCCAGACATAGCCGCCCGACCACTTCAACGACGAGGCGACCATGTCGTCGATCAGGCGGTGCTGGTAGGTCAGTTTCTTGGCTTCGAACTTGTCCTTGAACTCGGCGTCGAACACCTGCTGGAACAGCTCCATGAAGCGGCCGTCATACTGCTTCAGGATGGTATTCTTGGTCGACAGGTAAAGCGGATAGCTGCGGTTCAGCGCGTAGTTCATCGAAGCGCGGGCGAAATCGATGATCGACTCGTCGAGATTGTACATCGCCATGGTGACGCCGGAGCCGGGCGCCTTGAACACTTCCTTCTCGATCACCTTGCCGTCGTCGCCGACAAATTTGAGCGTCAGCGTGCCCTTGCCGGGGAATTTGAAGTCGGTGGCGCGGTACTGGTCGCCATAGGCGTGGCGGCCGATGATGATCGGCTGGGTCCAGCCCGGCACCAGGCGCGGCACGTTCTTGCAGATGATCGGTTCGCGGAAGATGGTGCCGCCGAGGATGTTGCGGATGGTGCCGTTCGGGCTCTTCCACATTTCCTTGAGATTGAACTCCTTCACGCGGCCTTCGTCCGGCGTGATGGTGGCGCACTTGACGGCGACGCCGACTTCCTTGGTCTTGTTGGCGGCGTCGATGGTGATCTGGTCGCCGGTCGCGTCGCGGTTCTCGACCGAGAGGTCGTAATAGAGCAGGTCAACATCCAGGTAGGGATGGATCAGCTTGTCCTTGATGAGTTGCCAGATGATGCGGGTCATCTCGTCGCCGTCCATTTCGACGACGGGGTTCTTCACCTTGATCTTCGCCATTTTTCGGAACCACCTGTTGAGAGCCGGCATCGGCATCGCGGCCGCGCCGGCTCTATAACATCGACTTTTGTGACGTGAAAGCCGCGGTGGTTCATTGACTTAAGTCGCATGCGCCAGCGCGCCGTCGCCGCCAAAAGCAACAACCCGCCCGATGCTGCCATCGGGCGGGTTGACGTTGTCCCGTATCGCGGCCGCCTAGAGCGTGCCGAGCGCGTCGTTCAGCGTCTTGCTCGGCCGCATTGCCGCCGAGGTCTTATCGGTGTCCGGCAGGTAGTAGCCGCCGGTATCGACCGGCTTGCCCTGCGCGGCGATCAGTTCGGCGTCGATCTTGGCCTCGTTGGCCGCCAGCGTTTCCGCCAGCGGCTTGAAGCGCGCCGCGAGGCCGGAGCTGTTGTCGCGCCGGGCCAGCGCCTTCGCCCAGTAGAGCGCCAGGTAGAAATGGCTGCCGCGGTTGTCCAATTCGCCCACTTTGCGCGCCGGCGAGCGGTTGTGCTCAAGGATCTCGGCGTTCGCCTCGTCGAGCGTTTCGGCCAGGACCTTCACGTCCTCGTTGCCGCTGACCTGCGCGAGGTGTTCGAGCGAGGCGCCCAGCGCCAGGAACTCGCCCAGCGAATCCCAGCGCAGATAACCTTCGCCCTTGAACTGCTCGACGTGCTTCGGCGCCGAGCCGCCGGCGCCCGTCTCGAACAGCCCGCCGCCCTGCAGCAGCGGAACGATCGACAGCATCTTCGCCGAGGTGCCGAGCTCCATGATCGGGAACAGGTCGGTGAGATAGTCGCGCAGCACGTTGCCGGTCACCGAGATCGTGTCCTGGCCCTTGCGGATACGCTCCAGCGAGAACTTCGTCGCTTCGACCGGCGGCAGGATGCGGATGTCGAGCCCCCTGGTGTCCTCGTTCTTGAGGTATTTCTCGACCTTGGCGATAAGCTGCGCGTCGTGCGCGCGTTTGGCATCGAGCCAGAACACCGCCGGGGTGTTGGTCAGGCGCGCGCGACGCACCGCCAGCTTGACCCAATCCTGGATCGGCGCGTCCTTGACCTGGCACATGCGGAAGATGTCGCCGGTCTCGACCTTCTGGGTCATCAGGACTTTGCCGTCCTCGGCGACCACGTTGACCGTGCCGTCGGCGGGGATGCGGAAGGTCTTGTCGTGCGAGCCGTATTCCTCGGCCGCCTGCGCCATCAAGCCGACGTTCGGGACCGAGCCCATCGTCTTCGGATCGAACGCGCCGTTGGCCTTGCAGTCGTCGATGACGGCCTGGAACAGCGTCGAGTAGCAGCGGTCGGGGATCGCGGCGATGCAGTCGTGCAACTTGCCGTCGGGGCCCCACATCTTGCCCGACTCGCGGATCATCGCCGGCATCGACGCATCGATGATGACGTCGGAAGGCACGTGCAGATTGGTGATGCCCTTGTCGGAGTTGACCATCGCGAGGCTGGGCCGCTTGGCGTATTCGGCCTGGATGTCCGCCTTGATCGCGGCCTTCTCGGCCTCGGGCAGGGTTTCAATCTTGGCCATCATCTCGCCGACGCCGGTGTCGGGATTGACGCCGAGCTTGGTCAGGGTGGCGCCATGCTTCTTGAAGACGTCGGCGAAGAACACCGAAATGCAGTGTCCGAACAGGATGGGATCGGAGATCTTCATCATCGTGGTCTTAACGTGCAGCGAGAACAGGATGCCGTCCTTCTTCGCCGCCTCGATCGCATCGGCGTAGAAGGCGTCGAGCGCCTTCACGTTCATCACCGAGCAATCGATGACTTCGCCGGCCTGAAGCGGCGTCTTCGCCTTCAGTACGGTCACCGCGCCGTCCTTGCCGACAAATTCGATCTTGGCGTTGGTCGCCGCCGCAACGGTGGTCGCGACTTCCGAACCATAGAAATCGCCGCCCGTCATATGCATCACGCGGGTTTTCGATTCCTTGCTCCAGGCGCCCATCTTGTGCGGATGGCTGCGCGCATAGGCCTTGACGGCGCCGGCGGCGCGGCGGTCCGAGTTGCCCTCGCGCAGCACCGGATTGACCGCGCTGCCCAGCACCTTGCCGTAGCGGGCGCCGATTTCCTTGTCGGCCGGCGTCGCGTCGCTGTCGGGATAATTGGGGACGTCGTAACCCTTGCTCTGAAGCTCCTTGATCGCGGCTTTGAGTTGCGGGATCGAGGCGGAAATATTGGGCAGCTTGATGATGTTGGCTTCCGGCTTCATCGCCAGCTTGCCGAGCTCGGCGAGTTGGTCGTTGATCTTCTGCTCGGGTTTCAGCTTCTCGGGGAAGTTGGCGAGGATGCGGCCGGCCAGCGAAATGTCCTTGAGGGTGACCTTGACCCCGGCCGCGCCGACGAAAGCCTTGACGATCGGCAGCAGGGAATAGGTCGCGAGCGCCGGGGCTTCATCGACTTTTGTCCACATGATTTCGAGATCTGACATGCTTTGAACCCCAAGTTGAACGCTAGGTCGCGGTGCTGGTTGCGGCCCTATAGCATCCCGTTTTGGGGGGCGGAAGCCGCGCTTTCGCATGGTCTGGTAGGAGGTTATAGAGCGCGGGAACGGAGCTTTCTGCCATGCCCGGAGCCGGGACCGACAAGACCAAACGCTGGATCGAGCAGCCGGGACCCGTCGTGGTGCTGGTCGAGCCGCAAATGGGCGAGAACATTGGCGCCGCGGCGCGGGCCATGGCCAATTTCGGTCTCGGCCGCCTGCGTCTGGTCAAGCCGCGTCAGGGCTGGCCGAACGAGAAAGCCGTGACGATGGCCGCCGGGGCGGATCGCATCCTCGACGGCGCACTGCTTTATGAGACGCTGGCGGAGGCGGTGGCGGATTGCTCCTTCGTCATCGCCACGACCGCACGTCACCATGACCAGCACAAGCCCATCATCGATGCGGTCGAGGCGGCGCGCGAGATGGCGCCGCGCGTTTCGGCCGGCGATACCGTGGCGCTGGTGTTCGGCCGCGAACGCAATGGCCTGGAAAACCACGAGGTGGGGCTTGCCGACCGCATCCTGACGCTGCCGGTCAATCCGGCCTTCGCCTCGCTCAACCTGGCGCAGGCGGTAATCGTCGTCGCCTATGAGTGGTTCAAGCTCGCGGGCCGCGACGCCGTGCGCGAGGACGAGCCGCGGCGCTCGCCGCCGGTCGGCAAGCAGCAGCTTGGCGCCTTCTTCCGCGATCTCGAAAGCGAACTGGACAAGGTCGAGTTCTTCCGGCCCGCCGAGAAGCGCGAGACCATGACGATCAACCTGCACAACATCTTCACGCGGATGGAATTGACGCAGCAGGATGTCCGCACGCTGCACGGCGTGATCATGGCGATCGCTCATGGCCGCAAGGGGCCGGCGCGGGGCGGTACGCTCGATCCGCAGGCGGCCGAGGAGTTGCGCGGCATCATCGCCGACCACGGCGCCGGCACCGTGCTGCAGGAGCGTGCCCCGGTGAAGGGCCTCGCCCGGCTGCTCCGGCGCAATCCGACCGAGGCCGAACGCACGTTCTGGACCGCGCTGACCAACGACAGGCGTTTCGCCGGGCTCGGCTTCAAGCGACAGGTGCCACTCGGCCCGCATATGGCGGACCTGGTGTCGATCCCGCTGCGCTGCGTGGTCGAAATCGTGCCGGCGACGGAAACCGACACCGCGCGGGACATGCGGCCGGTCCGCCACGAGTGGCTCGCGGCCCGCAATTACCGCGTCATCACCATCGCGGCGGCGGACGTCGAGAAGGACGTGAAGGCGGTGCTGGATGATCTGGCGCCGCGCGTCAGCGCCGCGGACCAGGCATAGAGCGCGACAATTTCTCCGGTCATCCCCGCGAACGCGGGGATCCAGAGCCTTTTATCCCGATCGGCAAAGTAAGTACTGGGCCCCCGCTTTCGCGGGGGCGAGCGGAGTGTACGCTTAGAACGCGTCTTTCGCGCCGCTGGCCTTCACCGGCAGCTTCTTCAACGCCGCGGCCGAGCCCTCGCGCACCAGGCTGAAATCGCTGCCGACGGTCATGAAGCGGAAGCCGCGCTTGGCCATATCGAGCGCGCGCTGCGCGTCGCGGCAGTAGATGCCGGGAATCTTGCCGGCCTTGATGGCGGCGGCGCAGATCTTGTCGATCGCGGCGTTGACCGCCGGCGCCTCGATATCCTGGGCCTTGCCGCCCGACAACGCGGTGGAGAGGTCGTAGGGGCCAATGAACAGCGCATCGATGCCGGGCGTCGCCGCGATGACCTCGACGTTCTTAAGCGCCTCCGGCGTCTCGATCATGGCAAAGGTGAGGGTGCCGTCATTGGCCGCCGACAGGTAATCGGTCGCCGGCATCTGGCCTTGCAGCATGGTCGCACGCGGCGGTCCGAAGGAACGCTCGCCGAGCGGAAGGTACTTGGCGGCTGCAGCAAATTGCCGGGCGTCGTCGGCGTTGTTGATCATCGGTGCGATGATGCCCTCGGCGCCGAAATCGAGCGCCCGGCTGACCAGCGCGAAATCGGCGAGCGGGACGCGGACAAAGGGCGCGGAGCCTGCGTGATGGACGCCGCCGATACCGGCGATCAGCGAGGTGATGTCCCAGAGCCCGTGTTGGGCATCGAGCACGACCGCCGGGAAGCCTTCTCGGGCAATGGTTTCGGCCACGATGGGCGCGCCCATCATGCACCAGCCTGAGAACACGGTCTCACCCGCGCGGAGTCGGCGGGCGAGCGAGAAGGCAGCCATCGGCGCGTCCGCCTGCTTCAGCTCTTCTGGATCTGCGCGATCGCCTGCGCCAGAAGCTCGTTCATCTGGGCGCGGATCTGCTGCTCGGTCACGCCCTTGCCCTCGAGATCCTTGGCGACCTTCTTGAAGACGTCGTGATCGCCGGCTTCCTCGAAGTCGGACAGCACGACCTCCTTGGCATAAGCCTCGGCATCCGGCCCGGACTTGCCGAGCAGCCCCGCGGCCCAGAGGCCGAGAAGCTTGTTGCGGCGAGCCATCGCCTTGAACTGCAATTCCTCGTCATGCGCGAACTTCTTTTCGAAGCCTTCTTCGCGCTTGTCGAAAGTCGTCATGCCGCCCTCACGATTGACAGGATTATAATGCGCTTGCATATCGCCCGATTGGGGTCAAGGCAACCTGCGAGGCGGCTATTGCGGCAAAATTGCGAAGTGGAAAACGTCGCACCCCGTCGATTGTGCTGCCCGAACCATTGGGCTAGGTTGACCTCGTGGCCCAGCCGTTTTAGCGCAGAACGACATTCGTTTGCGTTAGATCGATTAGCCCGGATCACAGCCGCGGATCTTGACGCTTTTGATTTAAAAGGGAACCACGGCACCCATGGACATTCACCAACCACGGTACATCCCGATGAGCCGACGCCGCCGCATTTACGAAGGCAAGGCGAAGGTCCTCTATGAGGGCCCGGAGCCAGGGACGCTGATTCAGCATTTCAAGGACGACGCCACCGCCTTCAACGCCAAAAAGCACGAAGTGATCGAAGGCAAGGGCGTGCTGAACAACCGTATCTCGGAATACGTTTTCCAGCACTTGAACGATATCGGCGTACCCACGCATTTCATCCGCAGGCTCAACATGCGCGAGCAGTTGATCCGCGAGGTGGAAATCATTCCGCTCGAAGTGGTGGTGCGCAACGTCGCCGCCGGTTCGCTGGCGACCCGCCTCGGCATCGAGGAAGGCACGCAGCTGCCACGCTCGATCATCGAGTTCTATTACAAGAACGACAAGCTCAACGACCCGATGGTGTCGGAAGAGCACATCACCGCGTTCGGCTGGGCCTCGCCCCAGGAGATCGACGACATCATGGCGCTCGCCATTCGCGTCAACGACTTCCTGTCGGGCCTGTTCCTCGGCGTCGGCATCCGTCTCGTCGACTTCAAGATGGAAACCGGCCGGCTCTGGGAGAACGACGTGATGCGCATCGTCGTGGCCGACGAGATTTCGCCGGATTCCTGCCGGTTGTGGGACATCAAGACCAACGACAAGATGGACAAGGACCGTTTCCGCCGTGACATGGGCGGGCTGGTCGAGGCCTACACCGAAGTCGCCAAGCGCCTGGGCATCGTTGCCGAGGGCGAGCGGCCGCAGGGCACCGGACCGGTGCTCGTGAAAGGCTGAGGACGGCCGCTATTCGCTGGTCGTTGTGGTTTGCGTCATGCCCGGCCTTGTGCCGGGCATCCACGTCTTTTAGGTAGGTCGTGCCGGAAGTTGTGGATGGCCGGGACATAAGGGCGTTTACGCCCGTCTGCGACGGGCTATGCCCGGCCGTGACGAGATGCAAATAGGCGAATCATGAAAGCGCGCGTCACCGTTACCCTGAAATCCGGCGTTCTCGATCCGCAAGGCAAGGCGATCGAGGGTGCCCTGCGTTCGCTCGGTGTCGACGGCGTCGCCTCGGTGCGTCAGGGCAAGGTGTTCGATATCGAACTCGAGGGCGGCGACCCGAAAAAGGCCGAGGCGCTGCTCAACCAGGCCGCCGACAAGCTGCTGGCGAATACCGTGATCGAAAATTACCGTGTCGAGGTCATTGGTTAGGATCGAGGCACTGCCATGAAAGCCGCCGTCCTCGTCTTCCCGGGTATCAATCGCGAGCGCGATATGGCGCGCACGCTCCGGCTTGTTTCGGGGCAGGCGCCCAGCATGGTCTGGCACGCCGAGCGCAAGCTGCCGGCGGGCACGGATCTCGTCGTGGTGCCGGGCGGTTTCTCCTATGGCGACTACCTGCGCTGCGGCGCCATCGCCGCGCGCTCGCCGATCATGGATGCGGTGCGCGCCTTTGCCGCCAAGGGCGGGCTGGTGCTGGGCGTCTGCAACGGCTTCCAGATCCTGTGCGAATCGGGGCTGCTGCCGGGCGTGCTGATGCGCAACGAGAACCTGCGGTTCATCTGCCGCGACGTGTTCCTCAAGGTCGAGCGCTCGGATACGCCGTTCACGCGCGGCTACAATGCCGGGCAGGTGATCCGCGTGCCGGTCGCCCATGGCGAAGGCAACTACATCGCCGACGGCGAGACCATCGCGCGGCTGGAAGGCGAGGGCCGGGTGATATTCCGCTACTCGTCGCCGGACGGCATGATCGACCCGGACTGGAATCACAACGGCGCCATCAACGCCATCGCCGGTATCGCCAACGACCGCGGCAACGTGCTCGGCATGATGCCGCATCCGGAAAATCACGTCGAAGCCGATATCGGCTCGACCGACGGCCGCGGCCTGTTTGCCGGCCTGGCCAAGCAACTCGGCGCCGCCGCCTAAAAAGCCCTGAATTTCCTCTGGAAGCCTTGCATCAGGGCGTCTAAGTGGGGGAGGTCCGTGCTAGGCAGAACCTGGCCGCTGATCCAGGATTTCCATGCTCGCGAACAACGTCAAAATCACCCCCGAACTCGTCGCTGAGCACGGCCTCAAGCCGGACGAATATCAGCGCATTCTGGATCTGATCGGCCGCGAGCCGACGCTCACCGAACTCGGCATCTTCTCGGCCATGTGGAACGAGCACTGCTCGTACAAGTCCTCCAAGGTGCATCTGCGCGGCCTGCCGACCAAGGCGCCGTGGGTCATCCAGGGGCCGGGCGAGAACGCCGGCGTCATCGACATCGGCGACGGACTGGCCTGCGTCTTCAAGATGGAGAGCCACAACCACCCGAGCTACATCGAGCCCTATCAGGGCGCGGCCACCGGCGTCGGCGGCATTCTGCGCGACGTGTTCACGATGGGCGCGCGGCCGATCGCCTGCCTCAACGCCTTGAGCTTCGGCGCGCCGGAACATCCCAAGACGCGGCACCTCGTGTCCGGCGTCGTCGCCGGCATCGGCGGCTACGGCAATTCGTTCGGCGTGCCGACGGTCGCCGGCTCGGTGCGTTTCCACCGGCGCTATGACGGCAACATCCTCGTCAACGCCATGGCGGTCGGCCTCGCCGAGAAAGACAAGATCTTCTACGCCGCGGCGTCGGGCGTCGGCATGCCGATCGTTTATCTCGGCTCCAAGACCGGCCGCGACGGCATTCACGGCGCGTCGATGGCGTCG
This sequence comes from Pseudolabrys sp. Root1462, assembly GCF_001426945.1. Classification (GTDB taxonomy): domain Bacteria; phylum Pseudomonadota; class Alphaproteobacteria; order Rhizobiales; family Xanthobacteraceae; genus Pseudolabrys. The sequence continues at coordinate 1,076,977 of NZ_LMFS01000001.1, forward strand.
GCCGAATTCGACGACAAGTCGGACGAGAAGCGTCCGACCGTGCAGGTCGGCGATCCGTTCTCGGAAAAGCTGCTGCTCGAGGCCTGTCTCGAGATCATGGCCAAGGATTGCGTCATCGCCATCCAGGACATGGGCGCGGCGGGTCTGACCTCGTCGGCGACCGAAATGGGCGCCAAGGGTAATCTCGGCGTCACGCTCGATCTTGACAAGGTGCCGTGCCGCGAAGAGGGCATGACGGCCTATGAGATGATGCTGTCGGAGAGCCAGGAGCGCATGCTCATGGTGCTCAAGCCCGAGAAGGAAAAGGAAGCGGAGGCCATCTTCCGCAAATGGGGACTCGACTTCGCGGTGGTCGGCGAGACGACGCCGTCGATGCGCTTCATCGTCAAGCACCACGGCGAGGTGATGGCTGATCTGCCGATCAAGGAGCTGGGCGACAGCGCGCCGGAGTACAAGCGGCCTTTCGTCAGCCTGGAAAAGCCGGCGGCGATTGACGCCGGCGCCATCGAGCCGCCCGGCACCATCGCCGACGCGCTCGAGCGCCTCGTCGCAACGCCCGACCTGTGCTCAAAGCGCTGGGTGTGGGAGCAGTACGATCACATCATCGGCGGCAATACGGTGCAGCGGCCGGGCGGCGATGCCGCCGTGGTGCGCGTCCTCGACGGGCCGAAGGCTTTGGCGCTGACCACGGACGTGACGCCGCGCTATTGCGAAGCCAACCCGTTCGAAGGCGGCAAGCAGGCGGTCGCCGAATGCTGGCGCAACCTCACCGCGGTCGGCGCGACGCCGCTCGCCATCACCGACAATCTCAATTTCGGCAATCCCGAGCGGCCCGAGATCATGGGCCAGTTCGTTGGCTGCGTGCGCGGCATTGCCGAAGCCTGCAAGGCGCTCGACTTTCCGGTCGTGTCCGGCAACGTGTCGCTCTACAACGAGACCAACGGCAAGGCGATCTTGCCGACGCCGTCGATCGGCGGTGTCGGTGTCATCGCCGACTTCAAGAAGAGCGCGACGCTGGCGTTCAAGAAAGAAGGCGAGGCGATCCTCGTCATCGGCGAAACCACCGGCTGGCTCGGCCAGTCGATCTACTTGCGCGAGATTTGCGCGCGCGAAGAGGGCGCGCCGCCTCCGGTCGATCTGATCGAGGAACGCGAGAACGGCGAGTTCGTGCGCTCGCTCATTGTCGACGGCGCGGCCACCGCCGCTCACGATCTGTCCGATGGCGGATTGCTGGTGGCGCTGGCCGAGATGGCGATGGCCTCCGGCATCGGCGCCAGCCTCGATGCCGCACCCGACGACGTGCCGGCGCACGCTTACTGGTTCGGCGAGGATCAGGCGCGCTACATCGTGACGGTGCCGGTGCAGGCGGTCGATCTCGTCATGGCGCGGGCGCGCAAGGCCAGCGTGCTGGTGTCACGCATCGGCACGACCGGCGGCGACAAGCTCGCCATCAAGGATCAGCGTGCGCTCGCCGTTTCCGATCTCAACGAGCGTAGCGAACGCTGGCTCCCCACCTACATGGCCGGCCGGGACTAGGCCCGGCCTGTTGATAGGGTGCCATTATCGGCGGCCCCTCAGGGCCCCGATGCCGTTTTTCGCAATGTAAATTAAGACCGGCCGCAAGGTTTTCTTTAGCCTGCCCAATTACCCTACCGGTGGTTGTGCCATGCCGCCCTATTTGGCGTGCCGAGGCGCTGACCGTTTGCCGGGCCCTATTTGGCCCTTCCGTAACGTTCACCCACGGTCCGGAATTCAGCCATGACATTATCGATCTCGCCGCCGCGCAGCCTCGCCCGGTGGACCAACCGTTTCAGTCTGACCTCGCGCCTGACGCTGCTGGCGATCGTCACCATGGCGCTCGCGGTCGGTGTTTCGATCTGGACGTCGATCTCCATCACCAAGGGCGAGATGTATCGCCGCGCCCAGGAGGCGCTCGACATCAACATCAAGCTGCTCGACAGCGCGCTCACCGCCTATGGCGCGCCGCGCCGCGACGGCGACAAGTTCTATTTCGGCAATACGTTGATCAACAATAACTTCGAGGCTGTCGATCGCGTCAAGGCGATCGCCGGCGGCACCGCGACGGTGTTTATGGGCGATCAGCGCGTCGCGACCAACGTGGCGAAGCCCGATGGTTCGCGCGCGGTCGGCACCAAACTGGCGCCCGGTCCGGCCTACGACACCGTGTTCACGAAGAAGCAGACCTATCGCGGCGAGGCTAACATTCTCGGCACCGAATATCTGACGGTGTACGAGCCGATCATGGGCGGCAATGATGTGCTCGGCATCGCCTATGTCGGCGTCAAGAAGGCCGAGTTCTTTGCCGTTCTGCAGAGCCTGATGACGATGAGCCTGATCGGCGGTCTCGTTGTCATCCTGATCGCCGGGGCCGCGATGTTCTTCCTGGTGCGCCGGATCTTTGCGCCGGTCGGCTCGATGTGCAGCGACCTTGTCGCCATGGCCAGCCGCGCCTCGGGCGAGGTGCTCGACACCGCGCATATGAGCCAGATCGAGGAAATGCGGGCCGCCGTGACGGCGCTCGACGAAGCAACGCGCGCCAAGGAGCAGGCCGAGGCCGAAGCAGCGGCGCTGCGCGAGCGCGTCGAGGCGCAACGTCGGCACCGTGCCGATCAGGCCGCCCGCGCCGCCGACGAGCGCAGCCGCGCCGTTGCCGAGCGCGCCCATGCCATGGACGAAATCTCGGCGACGGTGAAGAAGAACGCCGGAGAGGCGGCCGAAGCCGACCGTGTGGCGACGCAAACCAGCGACGTCGCCGACCGCAGCGGCAAGATCGTGTCGAAGGCGATCGAGGCGATGTCGCGCATCGAACAGTCTTCGCACAAGATCTCCGACATCATCTCGGTGATCGATGAGATCGCGCGGCAGACCAACCTTTTGGCGCTCAATGCCGCGGTGGAAGCGGCACGCGCCGGCGACGCCGGGCGTGGCTTCGCCGTGGTGGCGACCGAAGTGCGCAGCCTGGCGCAACGCTCCTCGCAGGCGGCCAAGGACATCAAGCAACTGATCGGCTCGTCGTCCGAGCGCGTGAAGGAGGGTGTCGACCTGGTCAACAGCGCCGGTTCCTCGCTCGCCGAAATCGTCGATCAGATCCGCAAGGTGGCCGGCATCGTCTCCGGCATCGCGGTCGCCAATAACGAACAGGCGGCCGGCCTCGAGCAGATCAACCGCACGCTGACGCAGCTCGATCAGACCTCTCAGGACGCTACCGGCTGGGCGGACGAGGACGAGGCGGTCGCCGCCTGAGCGGCGATCGCCACTTCGCTCACTGCTGATTGCGCTCCATCACCCGGCGCAGAATGCGGCCCGCTGGCGTGATGCCGGGCGGCAGGCGACGATGCTCCGTCGTCGTGGTGGTCGTCGTCGTCGCGGCACCCGCGGCCGGCGCGGCGCCGGCGGGGATCGAATCGGCGATGTCGGCGAGCGAGGTCTGGCAGTTCGGCGACAGCTTGGCGGCGTTGCGCTGCAGACAGGCGAGCGCCTCCGGCCCGCCGGGCGGCACGCCCTTGCAATTGCGCGAATAGTCGGCGCGGCAGGTATTCCTGATCGCGCTCATCTGCGCCGCAGTCGGCGCCGGCGGTGCATCGGCGGTCGTCGCCGGAACTGGCGCCGCAGCCGCTGGCGCCGCGGCCTGCTTGGGCATCGTGGCGCCGACGGCAGCCTGGCAGCCCGGCGACAGACGCGCCGCGTTCTTCTGCAGGCATTGCAGCGCCTGCGCGCCGCCCGGCTGGACGCCGGAGCAGTTCGACATGAAATCGGAGCGGCAGGCCGACTTGATCGCCGATTGCTGGGCGGCGGTGACCTGTGGCGCGGCGGCGGTCGCCGCGGTCTTGGGCGCGGCCATGCTGGCCGCTGGCGGTTTAGCGGTGGCGATCGTCGGCGCCGGCGCGGCTGGAGCGGGTGCCGGCGCGGCAACGACCGGGGACGGCGCAGGGGCGGGCGGTGGCGGCGCTGCGGGCGCCGCGGCGGCCGCGGCCGGTGCGGGCTTCGGGATCGTGGCGCTCACGGCCGTCTGGCAGCCCGGCGACAGCTTCGAGACGTTCTTCTGCAGGCACTGCAGCGCTTGGGCGCCGCCGGGCTGCACGCCGGAGCAGTTCGACATGAAATCGGAGCGGCAGGAGGACTTGATCGCCGCCTGCTGTTCGGCGGTGACCTGGGCGAAGGCGCCCGGCATCAGCGCGAGGCTCATGACGCCGGCCAGCGCGGCTCCCAGGACGTGGTGCGTGTGCGGCATGTCGTTTCCCCTCCAAAGACCGCGAACCGCCGCGGCGGCGCGAGTGTTACGGCCGCAGTTATACGCCGCCTCCGATTGAGCCGGGACTGACATTTTTTGGGTGCAAATTCTGCGTAAGGGCTGCCGCTGGCGGGCAGGTTGCGTATGGTGGGCCCCAGGAGGACGGACAATATGGCAATGGATGCGGGCGAGATCGAGCGGCTGATCAAGGAAGGCATTCCGGACGCGCAGGTGACGATCCGTGATCTGGCCGGCGACGGCAATCACTACGCCGCCACCGTGCTGGCGCCGTCTTTTGCCGGAAAATCGCGCGTCCAGCAGCATCAGCTCGTTTACAATGCCCTGAAGGGCAATATGGGCGGTGTGCTGCACGCGCTGGCGCTGCAGACCGGGACGCCCTAGGCGGCCAATTTCTTCCAAAAGCCGAGAATTAACAGTCATTTCGTTCCCGTGCCGCCGACCCCCTTGGGGTGGCGCGGTGAACTGGGCTACATATATCCGTGACACCGGCAGGTGCTTCGCGCGGATCGGCCGCGACCCAAGCCGGGACGACTGGGCCGTCTAACCGAATTAACAAGGATTCCGCTGCCATGGGCATCGAGCAGTTCATCGATAACGAAGTGAAGTCGAACGACGTCGTGCTGTTCATGAAGGGCACGCCGCAGTTCCCGCAGTGCGGGTTCTCCGGCCAGGTCGTGCAGATTCTCGACCATCTCGGCGTTCCCTACAAAGGGCTCAACGTCCTCGAGTCGGCGGACCTGCGCGACGGCATCAAGGCCTATTCGAACTGGCCGACCATTCCGCAGCTCTACATCAAGGGTGAGTTCGTCGGCGGCTGCGATATCGTCCGCGAGATGTTCCAGGCGGGCGAACTGCAGCAGACGCTGAAGGAAAAGGGCGTCGCGGTCGCCGCCGGCGCCTGATCGCCGCCTCGCAACGAATACAGGCACCCTGAGCGCGCGCCCGCGCCTCAGGGTGTTTCTTTATGCGCTATCTTTGCGGAATGGCTTGATGGCTGTCATCACCTGATCGCGCATCCAGCGATGCGCCGGGTTCTGGTCGTAGCGCCGGTGCCAGTAGAGATTGATGTCAGGCACATCGACGGCGATCGGCGGCCGATAAATCGACAGTCCGAGCTCAGCCGCGACGGCCTTGGCGAACTGCACCGGCACTGTGGCGATCAGCCGGCCGCGCGCCACTGCCAGCCCAATGGCATGGAAGTGCGGCAATGTCAGCACGACCTGTCGCGCAGCACCGTGCTTGCGCAGTGCATCATCGACCGCCCCGGACATGCCGCCGTCGATCGAGCGCAGCGCGTGCGGCAGCCGGCAGAACAGCGCCAGCGGAATCTTGCCGCCCGCCTTGACACGGGCGGCACGGATGTCGGCGTGGCCGCGCGCGGCGATGACCACGAAGGGCGAGTGGAACATCAGCTCCTTCGAGACCCAGTCCGGCATGTCCAACGGGCGTTCGAGCGCCATGTCGATGACATTGTCGCGCAGCAACCGCTCGACGTCGCCGCTGGCGCTGTCGAGGAGGCGCAATTTGATGCCGGGCGCAAGCGCGGCGATGCGCTCGGCGAAACGCGGCATCAGTTGCATCGAGAACAGGTCGGCGCCGAATAAAGTGAACACACGATCGGCGTTCGATGGATCGAAGCGGGCGTCACCGGCTACCGTTTGCTCGATCTGCGCCAGCGCCTCGCGAATCCCTGAGGCGAGGGCCTCGGCCCGCGGCGTCGGCATCATGTCGTTGCCGCGGCGCACGAACAATTCGTCGCCGAGGATGTGACGCAGACGATTGAGCGCGCTGCTCATCGCCGGCTGGCTGAGACCGATGAGGTCGCCGGCGCGAGTCACGCTGCGCTCGCGCGCCAGGGCATCGAACACCCGCAGCAGGTTGAGATCGAAAGCGGCGAAGTTCATGGCGCGCTCAATTCACGGCCATAATGGGGCCCATACAATCATTGGATTTCATGCGCCGCCGCCCATCGCCTAGATCCGCCGCCATTCATCGTATCAAAGCCGCGCCGTTGGGCAATGCGCGCTGCTCGATGCGGACTTCATTCAAGGAGATGGTCGATGGCTTCCGCTTCCGCCCCCGAGTCGGTCTGGTTTCTCGATGGCCTGATGCGCATTCACGTCTCCGCCGGCAACGGCGGCCGTGACATAAGCCTGATCGAGCACACCGCGCCTTACCTGTCCTCGCCGCCGGTTCACGCGCATCGCGACGAGGACGAGATCTTTTACCTGCTGGACGGCGAGGTTCGTTTCGTCGTCGAAGGCCGGCCGGTCACCGCTGGTGCCGGCCAGAGCGTGGTGGCGCCGCGCGGCAAGCCGCACAGCTTCCAGGTGACGTCGCGCAACGGCGCGCGCTGGCTGGTGATCACCTGCGGCCGCAATTTCGAACGCCTGGTCCGGGCGATCGGCCGCCCGGCCGGCACCGACGACCTGCCGCCTGTGGCAGCGCCGACGGCGGCCGAGGCCGAGGCGCTCGGCGCCGCCTGCAGGGCGAGCGGCATCGATATCCTTGGCCCGCCGCTCGCCGCGGCGACGGACGTGGCCTGATCGCGGCCACGCGCGTCTCGCCGCAGCAGTGCTGGCCGCTGACGTCAGTGCGCCGCGGCGTGCGTTTCGCTGCGCGCCGCGATGCCATTCAGCGCTTCCATCGCATCGTCCGGCAATTCGAGTTCGGCGGCGGCGAGATTTTCGCGCAGATGTCCGACCGACGACGTGCCCGGGATCAGCAGGATGTTCGGCGAACGGCGCAACAGCCAGGCGAGCGCGACCTGCATCGGCGTGGCGCCAATGCGCTTGGCAACCTCCGACAAGGTCGATGACTGCAGCGGCGTGAAACCGCCGAGCGGGAAGAACGGCACGTAAGGAATGCCGTCGCGCGCGAGCGCGTCGATCATCGCGTCGTCGTCGCGGTGCGCCAGGTTGTACTGGTTTTGCACGCAAACGATGTCGCAGATGCTGCGACCTTCGGCGACCTGCGTCGCCGTGACGTTGCTCAGGCCGATGTGACGGATCAGCCCCTTGCGTTGCAAGTCGGCGAGCACCGTGAGCTGCGGCTCGATCGAGCCTTCGGCGGGACCGTGAATGCCGTGCATGCTGCGGAAGTTGACGACCTCGATCGCGTCGAGGCCGAGATTGCGCAGGTTGTCGTGCAGAGCCTGCGTCAGCTCTTGCGGCGACATGGCCGGAATCCACGACGCATCGGCGCCGCGGCGTGCCGAAATCTTGGTGACGATGACGAGATCGTCCGGGTAAGGGTGCAAAGCCTCGCGGATGGTCTGATTGGTGACGTGCGGGCCGTAGAAATCGGAAGTATCGATGTGATTGACGCCGGCGGCGATGGCTTCGCGCAGCACGGCACGCGCCGCGGCAGGGTCTTTTGGCGGGCCGAACACGCCGGGGCCGGCGAGTTGCATGGCGCCGTAGCCGAGACGGTTTACGGTGCGGTGGCCGAGTTTGTAGGTGCCGGCCTTATTGAGCGTGGTCATGGGCGATCTCCGTTGCATGTCAACGCGGAGATAGCCGCCCGGCCGTCCAACGATAATCCGGGCTAATCAGTACGAGCCGTGCGGAAAAGCGAACAATGCTTCAGCCGTGGTCGGCGGAGCTCGCGCCATAACGCGGCCGTGCCATGTCCAGGAAGCCGGACATAGCGCTCGAAACATAGGCGTCCTTGCGGCGGACGAATAGCGTATCGACCAGCGCGCGCTCGGGCGGCAACTCGTGCACTGCGATGAGGCCCTTCCGCCAGGCGTCGGCGACGACGCTTTTCGGCAGCAGACTCACGCCGACGCCCGCCGCTACGCAACTGACGATCGCATCGAGCGAACCGAATTCCAGCGGCCTTGCCGTGACGATTCCGATGTCGGCGAGATAGGACTCAAGCCGCTGGCGATAGGAGCATCCGATCTGGAAGACGATCGTCTTGAGATCCGGGTTCGCCACAAGCTCCGCAGGCGTGCGGATTGCGCGCGAGGTGATGAGGACGAGTTCTTCCTGGAAGATCGTCTCCTGATGAAGATCGGGATGCGTAACGGGTCCGGCGACGAAGGCGCCTTCGATCCGGCAGGCGATGACGTCGTCCAGGAGCTTGCGCGTCGTGCCGGTCGTGACGATGAGCTGGACGGCGGGGTGCGCCTTGGCGAACTGACTGAGCAATGGTGACAGCCGCAAGGCGGTGGTGGTCTCGAGACTGCCGAGGTGCAGCGGGCCGCTGGGGACGCCGTCGTCCTTCGCCGCCGTGGTGGCGTCCGCGAGCAGCCGGGTGATGCGTCCGACGAAAGGCAGGATCCGTTGTCCGGCCGGCGTCGTCAGGACGCCACGCGCGTGGCGTTGAAACAGGCTGACGCCGAGCTCCTCCTCCAGCGCCCGAATGCGCGCCGTGACATTGGACTGGACGGTGTGCAGCTCCTGCGCGGCCCGATTCATGCTGCCGTTGCGGGAAACCGCCTCGAAGACCCTGAGATCGGCGACGTCCATGGTCTCAATATCCTGTTCAGTGATAGCGAATGCCTACTATACCCATTTTCATAGATATGGCGAAGGGCCGCTCCCACCAGTAGCAACGGGAGGTCGCGGCCCTTAGGTAACAAACGCATCAAGGTAACTGTGGCGGTCTAGCGCGGCCATTCCCCATACATTGCAGGCCGGTCCCTATAAGCACGAAGGCAACCCGACTAAGTACCCGACACTGGGAGCCGTATTTCCTTTGTCAGCACAATCGGGCCGCCCAACGGGCCGCATTGTCGGCTGGTAAAAGCCGACGATGACCCCAAGCCCCCCTAAAGGGCGAGATCTAGAACACTCGCCCATTGCGTCATGTCAGAGTCCCAAATCATCAACACCCTAGAAACCAAGCGTAAGGCTATCGAGCGCGATCAAGGGCTATGAGAAGCAGATCGAGCTTGCCGCGATCTGGCCCATGTGAACGCCACTCTGGTCTATTTGCCGCTCCCGAGAGGCGCACCGAGTTCCCGGTCTATATGGAGACCTGAGGCTGTTTACGCCTCGGGAGGTCTCGCATTATGTAAGGCGGCGCTGGCCGCTGAGGGGCCGCTAGACACGGGGGAGCTTGCCCTGAGAGTCATCCGAGCCAAGGGGCTAGCCGAAGGCGGCGACCTGCTTCGGCGTCGATTGCGTTCCGTATCGTGCAAGCTCTAACGATGCAGGCGAAGCGGCGCACAATTAACAAGTTGTCGAGGCGCAAAGGTGGGACAATGTGGGGCTTAGTCAACAGGTAACGCAGGAGAGGTTTATGGCATTTTTTGTTAAGCTAACTTCTAGCCACGATAAGTCGCCAGTATTTGTCAATGTGGACGAGGTTCGGTTGTTTAAGCCGGTAGAAGGCCACACCAATATCATCTTTGATCGAGAACATGTAATCGGCGTACTAGAGGGAAAAGAGCAAATCATTGGAGCAATGGACCAGTCTCGGAAAGCAGGCATCGCGTCTGTTTAGAGGGCCTTGCATGCTGCCGTTATAACATAGGCACGGCATTGCTCAGGTGGCAGCGGCTTTCTGCAGCTCTTGCAACAGAAGACGTGTCTTCTTTTCAAATTCATGCTGCGCCTGTTCGCGGTCTAGTTTGAGTGGAAGTGGCAACCTCTGCTCTTCCTTGCCGAGCCATTCCCATACAAAACCGATCAGGCGCTGCCGCTCAGCAACATTCAGAGCGTGCATTGAGATGTCAGTTCTAATTTTATCGGCGGTTTCCTGAATGATCTTATCGTCGATGATGGCTAATAGCGCTATTTTTTGTAAGTCTTCCTTCAGTCGCGAGTAAAGCGATGGATTTTCCTGGAAGGTAACGCCGACTGCGCTCTCCATATCTATAAGGAGGGCATCGACGAGCTTTTGGTCCGGCCAAGAAATCTCGGCGCTTATTTGCTCACGTATTCTGGCGCTCCCAGCTTTGCGCTTGCGCGACCTGTAATCGAGCCAAAGGACGACAAGCGCCGCGATAATGACGACTGCGGCAATAATGCTGGTTCCAGTTGCGATCCAATCGTTCATTCGGCAACGGTCCCTTGTGCCCGGCCTAGATGAAGGCTGACAGCGACTAGCGTTGAAATTGCGACTGCAACAACGCAGAGAACCAACGAAAGTTTACTTCTTGCGAGATCGAAAGTATATCCTGACTCAAGCGTACTATTAATAAACATGCTAATTCTAATATAGTGAAATAGAGAAATAAAAGCAAATAAAAACGCGATACCTCGAAAGGCTATTATTACTTTTTTTCTCGTGATTTTAAAAGTCTTGAAGTGTTCATCGCATAGCCAATCCGGCAAACAAGCAAGGAACACCGCTACACCCACAAATGAAAGATCGGATATAAGTTTATCCGGGACATCGAAGTACTGACTTATCTTGACTGTGCTTACGAGTTTGTTGTCGGGTAAAAAGAACCACAAGGTCATGTAAGGCAGAGCGCTACCAAACATGGCAGCTAGCCAAATATAAAGGCGGTACGGTCCGCTCATTATAAGTATTCCCCCTAGAATCTTCAGGTCTTATGCCCGAATGCGAGATGTCACTTTAGCGTGAGTTGATGGAATTTGACAACCGAGCCCGCGCGGACGTTCAATTCCGTGTCGTTGCCAACACCCTTTCCAATTGCGGCGGACGCCGTGAGCGAGGGCAAGACCGATGGCACGATGAGCGAGCGCGCCGTTAGCTTCGCGGCGGTGATCGTCAAGCCAAGCCGCGTGGGCGGTATGGGTGAAGATACTGCGGCGAAACGCTGTGGTGCTAGCCATCCTCCTTGCCCTTGGTTTCGTCGGCCGTCGCCTCGCGGAGCTTATGTGCGATGGACGAGCGCGGTCTTACGCTGGCAATCCAGATCGCGCGAAACCTGCAACGCGCTGATGCCTTTGGCACCGTTCACGATGATGCAGATCGCGGCCAGCAAATCGACAAAGCTCATCTTGCGCGAGGCGAAGATGGTCCCGCTCGTGACAGAGAATTGCTTGCCGCAAGCCGAGCACTTGAAGCGGCGGCGTGGGATTTCGTAAGCGTCAACGTCGCCACACTGCGGGCAAACCGCTTCGCCATGCGTCTCAGGCCAGCGCAGCTTGCGGAAGGTCGCGTAAGCCTTGTCCTCGCCAGCGGCGTAGATCGCCTTCAGGCTGAGAGTCCGGGCTGCGGCCGAAAGGAGAAAGTGCGCGAAGAAACATAAAGCGTCCACCGGGTCTCTCCAGCACCCGGCCTTCAGGTAGATTCCTGCAACGTCCCCGATCTGGCTTTAGGCCGGGGATTAGTTGTTGCATTTGCTACGTGAGGCCGGGAATTCGCGCAGGGAAGTTGAAATTTCCGCCCGAAAGACGTGGTCTACCCGCTTAATATCTCTATTTCAGATAGCGCCTATCATAATAATTCAATTTTTATGATCGCTTTGGCCCCCCATTCTCATCCGGACCGATAGGTGAGGAATGGCCCATGAGCAGCGTCACAATCCGTCAACGCGAGCAGAACCCTGAAGCTGCGACCAGCTTATGGCGCTCGGTCATGTCGGCGTTCTGCGCCAGTCTGATCGGCATCGGGCTCGCGCGCTTTGCCTACACACCGCTGTTGCCGGCGATCATCGGCGCGCACTGGTTCGAGCCATCGGCGGCCGCCTATCTCGGTGCCGCCAATCTTGCCGGCTATCTCGCCGGCGCGTTGCTCGGTCGTCCGCTCGCGGCGCGGACGAGCACCGTCATCACTCTCAGAACGATGATGCTGCTGGCGACTACGGCATTCTTCGCCTGCGCCTTTCCCACCAGTTTTGCCTGGTACTTCGTCTGGCGCTTCGCCTCGGGTCTCGCCGGCGGCGCGTTGATGGTGCTGGCGGCGCCAACGGTGCTGCCGCATATCCCCGTGTCGCGCCGCGGTCTCGCCGGCGGCGCGATCTTCATGGGCGTCGGCGCGGGAGTCGTCGCGTCCGGAACGCTGGTGCCGCTGCTGCTGCAGCAGGGATTGCAGCAGACCTGGATTTGGCTCGGCGCGCTGTCCTTGCTCCTGACGGCGATCGCCTGGACCGGATGGCCAGGCGATGCCGAACCGGCCGCGGCGCCCAAGCCCAATGCGGCGCCGCCGCGCCAGCGTGTTCTCTGGGCGCTGTTTGCCGAGTACGGGCTGAATGCGGCCGGCTGGGTGCCGCACATGATCTTCCTCGTCGACTTCGTCGCGCGCGGCCTCGGTGAAGGCGTTCAGGTCGGCGCCGAATACTGGGTTCTGTTCGGCGTCGGCGCGACGGTCGGGCCGCTGCTCGCCGGCCACCTGGCCGACCGCGCCGGGTTCGGCCCGGCGCTGCGCTTTGCCTTTCTCATCGAAGCGGGCGCGGTGGTCATTCCGGCATTCGGTCTCGGCCAAGCCTGGTTGACGGTGTCGAGCATCATCGTCGGCGCCTTCGTGACCGGCACCGTGCCGCTTGTGCTCGGCCGCATCGGCGAGTTGTTGCCGCATCATCCGGCGCAGCAGAAGCAGGCCTGGAGTCTTGCAACAGCATGCTTCGCGCTCTGTCAGGCCGTCGCCGCCTATGCGCTGTCCTACGTGTTCGCACAGAGCAACGGCAATTATCGCCTGCTGTTCCTGATCGGCGGCGCGGCGATGGTGCTCGCGCTGGTGATCGATTTCATCGCGACGCTTGCCGCGCCGCGTTCCGCCGAGGCGGGCGAGTAAAAAAAGCGAAAGCGCAAAGGAGAAGCCTATGTCGTCGTCGATAACCGAGATCACCGGCGCCGAAATGCGCAAGGGCGACGGCAGCGCGCTCGACGCGCTGATCGATTTCTACCGCGCCTTCAATCGACACGACCTCGACGGCCTGGCGGCCAACTGGGCGGCGGGCGAGATCCCCAGTATGGACAATCCGATCGGCGGCATCCGCCGCGGCTGGCCGTCGATCCGCGATGGCTATGCCAGGTTGTTCGGCGGACCGGCGAAGGTCAATGTCACCTTCCATGATTTCACCAGCCAGAGCTGGAACGGCTGTCATCTCTTCGTCGGCCGCGAAAAGGGCAGGTGCGTGACGCCGACTGCGACTGTCGATCTGCGCATCCGCACCACCCGGTGGTTTGCGCAAATCGACGGCATCTGGCGGCAGGTGCATCACCACGGCTCGATCGAAGAGCCGACGCTGCTTGCCGACTATCAGCGGGCCATTTTCGGCGCGCCGCTCGACCGCCCGGCGTGACTAAGGGCGATGCAACAACAGCCTTACCGCGCCGCCGCCCCGATGTGACAGCCGGCGCCTTACGTCAGCCCGCCGCGACGTAACGGTACGCGCCGTCCTTGCGCTCGACCATGCCAATGCCCGGATAGGGCAGGTGGAAGCCGATGATCTTCGTCTTGTCGGTGGCGAGGCGATCGAGCAGTTTCTGGCGCGTCGCCACTGCCTGATCGGGCACGTGATCGGCCGCCGGCTTCCATTCCGGATGCGCGAATGAAATCGTCGGATGCGTCAGCGCGTCGCCAGTCACGATGAGACCGTCGCCGCCTTTCAGCGCCAGCGAGGCATGGCCCTGGGTGTGGCCGGGCGTCGAGACGATCTGCAGGCCGGGCACGATCTCGTCGCCGTCCTTGAACATCGCGACGCGGTCCTTGATCGCCGCGTAATTGCGCCGCGCGCCGGTAACGAAGCCGGCGCGCTCGGCCGGCAGGCCGCGCGTGGCGTTGTCGCCGTGCCAGAAATCCCATTCGGCGGCGCCGACGTGGAATTGCGCGTTCGGCAACATCAGTTCGTCGAATTCATCGACGGTGCCCCACAGGTGATCGGGATGGCCGTGGGTGAAGATCACTTTGGTGATCTTCGTCTTGTCGATGCCGGCGGTCTTGAGATTGTCCCACACCTTGCCCGCGGTCGGCATGAAGCGGTCGCCGGAGCCGGTGTCGATGAGGATGAGATCGCTGCCGTGCCTGACGAGCGTGACGTTGGTCGGCGCGTTATAGGTCTCGCCGGATTGTCCGGCGGCGGCGAGCATCGCGGCGCGTTCGGCCGGATCGGCATCGGCGGCGAGGAAGCTCACCGGCAGCACGAGGTGGCCGTCGCTGACGACAGTGACGTCGAAGTCACCATGCTTGAGCGCGGTCAGCGCGGCGACGGCGGGCAACGCGCCGAACGCGCCGAACGCTCCGAAGGCAGCCGTCCCGGCCAGCACCGCGCGGCGAGTGAGAAGGTTCATGTCATGGCCCCGGCAAATATTCAGAACCATGAATAACAAATCCCCCGCCTTTTGGGCAGGGGATCTGGAAGTCTTGTCGCTGAAAGCGAAGCGCGGTTAGCGCGAATAGTATTCCACCACCAGGTGCGGCTCCATCTGCACCGGGTAGGGCACATCCGACGGCGCCGGCACGCGGGCCATCTGGGCGCTCATCTTGCCGGTATCGACGCTGATGTAGTCCGGCACGTCGCGCTCGGCCAAGGCCTGCGCTTCGAGCACCAGGTTCATCTGCTTCGACTTCTCGCGGATTTCGATCACGTCGCCGACCTTGACGCGGTAGCTGGCGATGTTGACCTTCTTGCCGTTCACCTTGACGTGGCCGTGGTTGATGAACTGGCGGGCGGCGAACACGGTCGGCACGAACTTGGCGCGGTAGATCACCGCATCGAGGCGGCGCTCGAGCAGGCCGATCATGTTGGCGCCGGAGTCACCCTTCATGCGGATGGCTTCGTCGTAGATGCCGCGGAACTGCTTCTCGGAGATGTTGCCGTAGTAGCCGCGCAGCTTCTGCTTAGCCTTGAGCTGGACACCGTAGTCGGACAGCTTGCCCTTGCGGCGCTGGCCGTGCTGGCCGGGGCCGTATTCGCGGCGGTTCACCGGGGACTTCGGACGGCCCCAGATGTTCTCGCCCATGCGGCGATCGATTTTGTACTTGGATTCCAAACGCTTGGTCATCGCGTCCTCATATGATTCAAACTAAGGGTGAGGAAACGCGCCCTCCTTTGTCCCGGGTCACCCCGGAACCGACAGCCAAGTCCTTGAAGCGTAAGGGCTTGTCACGGGTCGCGAAACGCCGAACGGGCCCCTAGGGCCCGTCAGGTGGGTGGCTTTTAAGCGCGGCATCCCCCCATGTCAAATTTGTTGCGACAGCGAGCCGCAGGTATTTCCGGCGCCAAACGCGGGCTTTGATACCGTTTTGTCTTGCAGACGGCCGATTTTGGCCTACTTTCCCATCGTCAGGCCGGGCCCCTCTGGCAGTCATGCGACTGCGATGTCGGACTGAAATCTCGACGTGGGTCCGATATGCGCCAGGATAAGCCGTTTCAACAATCCCAATCCGGAAGGCCGTCCACCGGGCGGCCAGCACTCGTGCCTTGGCTGGCGATCGCCTTCATGGCGGGGCTGGCCATCACGGTCGTGCTGGTACCGCAGGCGTTGGTGCTCCCGGTCGTCAGCGTGGCTGCGCTGGCGTCCGCCGCCATCATTGCGGTGACCGCCTACGTGTCACCGCGGCTGGCGACGCTCAGGCCGATTAACGGCTGGGACATTGCGGGAGCGTTGACGCTGATCGGCTGTGCAGCGGCCATCTTTGGCGAAATCGAACCCTTGGTCGAATACTTCAAACCTGCACCGGAACGGAGCCCTTCGCGTGGTTGATTTTGCGCATCTGTTTACGCCTGAATCCCTAAGCGCCTTTGCCCAGGTCATCATGATCGACCTGGTACTGGCCGGCGACAATGCCGTCGTCATCGGTCTTGCCGCGGCCGGCCTTCCTCTCGACCAGCGGCGGAAGGCCATCATTGTCGGTATCATCGCCGCGACCGTGCTGCGCATCGGCTTTGCCGGCGTCGCCATCCAGCTTCTGCAAATCGTCGGCCTGCTGTTTGCCGGTGGCGTGCTGCTGTTGTGGGTGTGCTGGAAGATGTGGCGCGAATTGCGCTCCGGCGGCCACGAAGGCGAGGGCATGTTCAACGGTGATGTCAACGGCGCGGCTGCAACCGCTGCACCGCGCAAGACCTTCGCGCAAGCCGCCTGGCAGATTCTGATCGCCGACGTGTCGATGTCGCTCGACAACGTCCTCGCGGTCGCCGGCGCGGCGCGCGACCACCCGACGGCGCTGATCTTCGGTCTCGGCCTGTCGATCCTGCTCATGGGCGTCGCGGCAAACTTCATCGCCGGGCTGCTGACCAAGCACCGCTGGATCGCTTATGTCGGCCTCGCGATCATTCTCTATGTCGCGGGCGACATGATCGTTCGCGGCGCGCTCGAGATCCGCGCCGAGGCATTCACAGGCTGAAGCCAAAATGGCCAAGGGCCGCTGCCAACGGCGGCGGCGGCTCGCGGCCTGAGGTGAAGAAGATTCGCGGCGGTACTTTATCCGCCGCGACCTCGCGGTCGCGCAACAGATCGGCAACGCGCCGCGCGATCGCCGGCGCCGGATCGATCCAGTCGACTGGCCAAGGCGCGAGCTTGCGGAAGCGCTCCGTCAGCAACGGATAATGCGTGCAGGCGAGCACGACGGTGTCCGTCTTGCGGCCATCGGCATCGACGAAGCACGGCCCGATCTCGGCGGCGATATCGCCGTCGGCCACCGGCATGCCGGACAGCTGGAGTTCGGCGATGCTGGCAAGTTTCGGCGAGCCGACGGGGACAACGTCGCAGCCGGCGGCGAATTCGCGGATCAGTGCGTGGGTGTATTCGAGCGACACGGTGGCTTTGGTGCCGAGGACGGCGATGCGTTTCGACTTCGACTGCGCGCAGGCCGGCTTGATCGCCGGCACGGTGCCGACGAAGGGTACGGTGTAACGCTTGCGCAGTTCGGCCAGCGCCAGTGTCGAGGCAGTGTTGCAGGCGACGACGATGAGATCGGGCTTGTGCGCCGCGATCGCATCACCCATGACAGCGACGATGCGCTGGATCAGCGCGTCGGGCGGCTGATTGCCGTAGGGAAAGCCGGCGTCGTCAGCGACGTAGACGAAACGCGCGTCGGGACGCGCCGCGATGACTTCGCGGAAAACGGTGAGACCGCCGACGCCGGAATCAAAAATCAGCACGGCAGGCGCGGCGCTTCCTGAACGATTATTTAGATTCGGCATGAAACCGTAGAATAAGCCATGTTCATGCATCGGTGACAATAGGTCGCAGCCGGGAAGCCCATACTCGTCCGTTTTATTCCATGAATGGAGCACGTGCGTCGAACCATCGGCGACGCAATCCGTTTTCCTCTTGAAAGGGGCGACGAATACTCATTCTGGGATAGAAATCATGAAACTCAAGACAGCAGGATTGGCCATTGCGGCCTTCATCGCATCCGCCGGAGTTGCTTCGGCCGCGACGGTCACCAACGATCTCAATCTGCGTTCCGGTCCCGGCACCGGCTATCGCGTCGTCGATACCATGCCGGCCGGCGCTTATGTCGACGTCATCGGTTGCGGCGGTTCTTGGTGCCGCGTCAACTGGCGAGGCGCGGTCGGCTACGCCAGTGCCAGCTATCTAGCGGGTGGTGGTGGCGGTGCCGTTTACGCCGCCGAACCGGTCTATGTCGCGCCGCCGCCGGTAGTTAGCTTTGGCTTCGGATTCGGCAGCGGGCCGCGCTGGGGCCATCACGGCTGGCGCGGTCATCGCGGCGGCTGGCATCACGGCCACCACGGGCGTCATCGCTAGAAGCAATTTAGGCCTGACGCGCGGCCTCCCGCGCGTCAGGCCTACGGGTCTGCAATTATTCGCGGCCCAACCGGGCAGACATTTGATCCACGAAAACGTGAAAATCGGCGAGGGTGCGGCACCAACGATCGCTGCTTAAGTGACGAGAAAGCGGGGCGTCTCAACAGGACAGATGCCATGAAATACCGAATTCTCGCTCTCGCCACCGGTGTGCTTATGCTGTCGGCCGGCGCGGCGTCGGCAGCGACAGTGACCAACACTGTCAATCTGCGCGCCGGGCCGGGGACGTCATACAGCGTCATCGATACGCTGCCGGCCGGCGCCGATGTCGACGTTCTCAATTGCACCGGCAATTGGTGCCGTGTCAGTTGGGATGGTGCCGTCGGCTTTGCCAGTGCCAGCTATCTGGACGATGCCGGCACTTACGAGGCGTCGCCGGTCTATGCCCAGCCGATCTATTACGATTACGCCTTTGGCGGGCCGCGCTTCTATGGCTTCCACCGCGGCTATCACGGCTTCCACGGCTTCCGCGGCGGCTTCCATCGCGGCGGCTTCCGTGGTGGTTTCCACGGCGGCGGCTTCCATGGCGGAGGTTTTCACGGCGGCGGCCATTACGGCGGCCACCGTTAAGGTCGAAACGGCGGGGAGCGATCCCCGCCGTTCGTTGCTCAGGCTTCGTCGAACACCCGTTTGAAGATGGTGTCGACCTGGCGGAAGTGATGATCGAGGTCGAAATTGGCCTCAAGCTCCTTGTCGCTCAGCGCCTTCTTCACATCCGGGTCAGCCTTCAAGAGCGACAGGAAGTCGTTGCTCTCGCCGCGCCACACCTTCATTGCGTTGCGCTGCACCAGGCGGTAGGCGTCCTCGCGTGCGACGCCGGCCTTGGTCAGCGCGATCAGGATGCGCTGCGAGTGGATCAGGCCGCCGAGCCGGTCGAGGTTCTTCTGCATGTTGGCCGGATAAACCAGGAGCTTGTCGATCAGGCTGGAGAGACGGGCGAGCGCGAAATCGAGCGTCACCGTGGCATCGGGGCCGATCATGCGTTCGACCGAGGAGTGCGAGATATCGCGTTCGTGCCACAGCGCCACGTTCTCCAGCGCCGGCGTCACGTAGCCGCGCACCATGCGGGCGAGGCCGGTGATGTTTTCCGACAGCACCGGGTTGCGCTTGTGGGGCATCGCCGACGAGCCCTTCTGCTTTTCCGAGAAGAACTCTTCGGCTTCCAGCACTTCGGTCCGCTGCAGGTGGCGCACTTCGATGGCGAGGCGCTCCATCGACGAGGCGACGACGCCGAGCGTCGCAAAGAACATGGCGTGGCGATCGCGCGGAATCACCTGCGTCGACACCGGCTCGACCGCGAGGCCCATCTGCTTGGCGACGTATTCCTCCACGCGCGGATCGACCTGAGCGAAAGTGCCGACGGCGCCGGAAATGGCGCAGGTCGCGACTTCCTTGCGCGCTGCGACCATGCGCTCGCGACAGCGCGAGAACTCGGCATAGGCCTGCGCCATCTTCAGGCCGAACGTGGTCGGCTCGGCATGGATGCCGTGCGAGCGCCCGACGGTCGGCGTCAGCTTGTGCTCGAAGGCGCGGCGCTTGAGCGCGGCGAGCAGCGTGTCGATGTCCTTGATCAGGATGTCGGCGGCGCGGGTGAGTTGCACGTTGAGGCAGGTGTCGAGCACGTCCGATGAGGTCATGCCGGAGTGCATGTAGCGCGCTTCCGGTCCGACGATTTCCGACACATGCGTGAGGAAGGCGATGACGTCGTGCTTAACCTCGGCCTCGATGGCGTCGATGCGCTCGACGTCGAACTTCGCGTCCTTACCCTTGGCCCAGATGGTCGCGGCGGCTTCCTTCGGGATGACGCCGAGTTCGGCCATGGCGGAGGCGGCGTGCGCCTCGATCTCGAACCAGATGCGGAATTTGGTTTCCGGCGACCAGATCGCGGCCATCTCGGGGCGTGAGTAACGGGGGATCATCGTCTCAGCACTCGCAATGTTGTCTCCTCATCCTGAGGAGCGCGGCACGCGCGTCTCGAAGCATGAGGCCGAGGCGCTGCCGCAATGATGAAACACGGGCCTCATGGTTCGAAACGCCGCTGCGCGGCTCCTCTCCATGAGGGTCGCAGGTCTACGCCGCTTCACCGCGCGCCAGGCTGCCGGCCTGGCGGATCGCGGCGATGTTGTCTCTGTATTGACCACCTTTGAACACGGCCGAGCCGGCGACCAGCACATTGGCGCCGGCGCGCACCACGTCGGCGGCATTCGCCGCGGTGACGCCGCCGTCGACCTCGAGATCGATAGGCCGCCCGCCGATCATGGCCCGCAGGGCGCGGATCTTGTCGAGTTGCGACGAGATGAAGCTTTGGCCGCCGAAGCCCGGATTGACCGACATGACGAGAATGAGATCGACCATGTCGATGATATTTTCGACCGAAGAGGCTGGCGTGCCGGGGTTCATCACCACACCGGCCTTCTTGCCGAGCGCCCGGATCGCCTGCAGGGAGCGGTGCACATGCGGGCCGGCCTCGACGTGGACAGTGATGATGTCGGCGCCGGCCTTGGCGAAGGCCTCGAGATAGGGGTCGACCGGCGCGATCATCAGATGCACGTCGAAAATCTTCTTTGAAGCCCCGCGCACCGATTTCATCACATCGGGCCCGAAGGAGATGTTCGGTACGAAATGACCGTCCATGATGTCGACATGGATCCAGTCGGCGCCGGCAGCGTCGATGGCACGCACCTCGTCGCCGAGCTTGGCAAAATCGGCGGCCAGGATCGACGGCGCGATGAGGAGAGGGCGGGTCATAAGGCACATTTCTCCGGGACGGGGTTCGGGTATCACGGCGCTCAGGACCGGGCAAATTGCTTCCGGTCAGACGGCAGAAATTGCCGCTTTGCGCCCCGGTGGACCGCCGGCCCAAGGCCCATGCCTGTGGACAACTGCCTGATACGCCGCCGGAATTTTTCCGATCCCACAGTGGCAAAGCTCTTGCACCGGCATCGCGGGGCGAAGTGTGCCGGCTGTCCGGCGTTTCAGAGGAGTAGTGTAAATGTCCCTCTCCGTGGGCTCGGCGGCGACCGGCGCGTTGTCCTCCTGGCAGCAATTGCTGCAGCAGGGTGGCGCCAGCGGCGCAAGCAAGACCGGGCAATCCTTCGACCCCTTGTCTTTCCTCATGCCGGGAAGCGCCGACTCGTCGGCGAATGACGGTACGTCCTCGTCAGGCTCGGCATCGTCCCAGTCGCCTTTCAGCCAGGACATGATGGCTCAACTGATCGACCTGCAGCAGAAGGCCACTGCCGCTGGGTCTAACGGCGCCAGCGATCCGGGCAACAACAAGTTGTTCGCCAAGCTCGACACCGATGGCGATGGAAAGGTCAGCAAGTCCGAATTCGAGGCGGCAGGAGCGCAACACGGCATCAGCACGTCGCTTTCGGATGCGGTGTTCTCCAAGCTCGACGGCGATGGCGACGGCTCTGTCACGCAGGGCGAGCTCGCGTCCGCCGACAAGGGCCAGGCGCACCACAGCCATGGCCATGGTGGCATGGCGGGCGCGGGTGGGGCCGGTTCCGCCGACGGTGACAGCGACGATGCGTCATCCGACAGCAGTGGCGCCGATGGCGCCAAGACCGTCACCACCACCAATTCCGACGGCTCGGTGACGACGACGGTTACTTACGCCGATGGCAGCAGCGCCTCGACGACAAGCCCGCCGGCGGCGATGAATGCCGGCCAGGCCAGCTCCAAGGGGCCGGACGGCAATGGTTCGTCTGGCAATGGCGGCTCGGCCCTGATGAAAGAGCTGATGGCGTTGCAGAGCCACCTGATGAGCGTTGCGGGCTCGGCGGTCTCGGCCGTCATCTGACCATCGTGAGCAAGGTCAGGCCGGTCCGCGCATGAGCCGGGCCGGCCTTGTTGCGTCACGGTGGTGATTTCGACTGGCGCCGGACGATCGGCTTGAGCAGCGCCGGAAACAGATAGATCGGAAACTGCACCAGCGCGAAGTAGAACCAGGCTTGGTCGGGCAAAGTCGTGCCGATCGCAGCCATGATGGTGCCGAGATTGCGGAAGGCCGACAGCATGCCGACAACGGCGCCGACGCGGAAGCCGGCGCGGATGAAGGCTATGGCGCCGAGGCCGTAGGTGCCCAGCGCCAGCAGCACGGCGATGCCGAGCAGTGCGGCCGACCCGAGCGGGTCGGCCATCACGTGACGGGGCACACCGTCCATGGCGGCGATGGCGAAGACGAAGACCGCAAGCACGTTGAGCCCGTCGATGGTCTCCTTGTGCGCGTCGATCCGCTCCTGACCCGCGATACGGCGGATCACCATGGCGACCAGACCGGACACCAGCAGGAAGACCAGCAACTTGATGCCGAGATCGAGCGGCGAGATGAGCGACCCGCCGAGAAAGAGATAGCTCGTCGCCACGGTGGTGACCGGCGACAGGATGTTGCTGAGAATCACCGCCACCATGGTGAAGGCGACGTCGAGCCCCATCAGCGCCGCGAAGGCTGCCGACGACACGATCGGCGCGATGGCGAGGTGAAGGATCATGATGGTGTAGAGGTCGGGCGCCAGCTTCGGCAGGCCGATCAGCACCAGCACGCCGCCTGCCAGCAGTGGGACCGCGATCATGGCCCAGAGCGCGCCCGCCATGGCGAGGCCGGGCGCGCGCACGACTTGCCGCAATTTGTCGGGCTCGGTTCGCAGATAGGAGAACACCAGCAGCACGAACACCGTCTCGCCGAGGTGGGGCTTCACGTAAGCCGCCAGCGGCGGCACCGCGATGCCGAGGAAAATGGAGACGGCGAGGCCCGTCGTGCCCTGCCGGCCGATCCAGGCAAGCGCGGCCAGGGGCAAGCGCAGAAATGACATATCAGGTGAACTCCCGGCGGACCGCGCCTTGATAGCGCGGCGGGCGGACTTGATCCATATTCGAGAGCAAAGGTCCCGTTGTTTCGCCGGGCCCCCAGCGCTTCGTCGAAAAGGCCTATTACCGCCATGGCACGTACCGATGTGATTGTTCTCGGCGCCGGCATCGTCGGCACCTCAATCGCCCTGCAGCTCGCCAAGCGCAACATGGCCGTCGCCCTGATCGATCGCGCCAGCCCCGGCGAGCAAACCTCGTACGGCAATTCGGGCGTGATCGAGGGCTCGACGGTGATGCCGCCGGCGTTCCCTTCAAATTTCGGCGCACTGCTGCGGGTGGCACTGAAGCAGGGCAGCGACGCGAATTATCACCTCGGCTTCCTGCCGTGGGTCGCGCCTTGGCTGATGAGGTTTCGCGCGGCGTCGCAGCCGGCTGTGATGGAGGAGACGGCGCGGATCAACCGGCCGCTGTTTGCCCGGTCCATTGCCGAGCACGAGGCGCTGATGCTCGAATCCGGCGCCACGCAATATTTGCGGCGTAACGGCTGGATCAAGCTCTATCGCAGTGACGCGGCCTTCGCCGGCTTGCGCAGGGAACTGGACCTCGCGCGCGAACTCGGCGTGCCGGTCGAGACCATGGACGCCGACGGCGCACGCAAGCTCGAACCGTCGCTCAAGCCGGTCTTCAGGCACGCAACCTATTCGCCGGCGGCTGTCAGCCTGAGCGACCCGCTGGCAGTGACGAAAGCTTACGCCGCGCGCTTTGCCACGCTGGGCGGAGTCGTGCTCAAGGGCGATGCCTCGTCCTTGCACCGCTCGGGCAATGGCTGGCGCGCCGAAACCGCCGAAGGTCCAATCGACGCGCCGGAAGTCGTGGTGGCGTTGGGGCCGTGGGCGCCCGACTTGCTGGCGCAGTTTGGCATCAGGCTGCCGATGGGTTTCAAGCGCGGCTATCACCGCCGTTTCAAGACGGAAGAAAGCGCCCCGCTGACCCGTCCGGTGGTTGATGTCTTCAATGGCTATCTCATCACGCCGATGCGACAGGGCATTCGAGTCACCACCGGCGTGGAATTCGCCCCGCGCGATGCGGCGGCGACACCGGTGCAGTTCGACCGCCTGATGCCGAAGCTCGATGCGCTCTACAGGATCGGTCCGCGCGCCGAGGACCGCACCTGGCTTGGCTCGCGACCGTGCTTTCCGGATTCACGGCCGGTGATCGGCCGGGCGCCGGGCCAGAAGGGGATGTGGCTGGCCATCGGTCACGCGCACTGGGGGCTGACCCTCGGGCCAATCACCGGCCGGCTGCTGGGTGAGATGATGAGCGGCGAGACACCGTTTCTCGATCCGAAGGGCTTTGCCGCGGAGAGGTTTCTTTAGGGCGTTTGGCGTTGCGCCATGCGGCGCTGAAATGCCTAGGCCGCGGACGTTATTTTCTCGCGGCAGGTATAATGATCGCGGATGTGGCGGTTGAAATAGGTCCCTTTGGAAGTCGAACTGCTGAACGCTTGCGCGACCGACGGGGGAACCAGGTAATATTCATACACGCGGCCGCTGACGAAGGTTACCGTCAGGCGGCTGTGCTCGATTTCATACGCGATCGTTTTGACGACACTCGACGGCATGACATTCAAACGCCGGCGCGCCCAAAATGGTTGCAACGTCAACCGAACCGATCGCGCCACGCCGGTACCGTGCCCGCGAACGGCAACGCCGTTGCCTCATAAACGCCACGCGCCGCGGCGCGGGCCATCACATTGGCGGCCACCATGCCGAGTTCGGCAAGGCCGTAATACGGGTCGGCGAGCTTCTTCTTGCCCGTCGCGGCGGCGAATACCACATCACCATCGAGCGGCGAGTGAACCGGATAGATGGCGCGCGCCAACCCATCCTGCGCCATCACGGCGAGACGGTTACACTGTGCCTTGCTGAGCCTGGCGTCAGTGGCGATCATCGCGATCGTGGTGTTTTCCTGCGGTCCGCCTTTGGCGCGGATGGCGAGATCACTCTTGGAAAATCGCGGCGGCATGCCGCGGCCGCCGAATTCGTCGTTCTGCTCGAAAGGCGCCGCCCAGAAATGGGGTCCGTCTCCGACCACGGCAGTCCCCACGGCATTGATGACGACGATGGCGCCGACGGTGATGCCGCCGCGCGATTTCGCAGACGCCGAGCCTACCCCGCCTTTAAAGTTGACGGTGGTGGCACCGAGACCGGCGCCGACGCTGCCGAGCTTGAAATCCACCGAGGCGGTGCGCGCCGCCTGATAGCCGAACTCGCGGTAGGGCGGGTAGCGGCCCCAACCCTTGTCGCCACCGTTAAGCAGGTCGAACATGATCGCGCCCGGCACGATCGGTATGACCGCGTCGCGAATGCGGAAGCCGCGCCCCTGTTCGCGCAAATAAGCTTGCGTGCCGGATGGTGCGTCGAGGCCAAAGGCCGAGCCGCCGGACAGCACAATGGCATCGATGCTCTCGATCGTTTGCGCCGGCTCGAGCAGCGAGGTCTCGCGCGTCCCAGGTCCGCCCCCCCGCACGTCGATCGCGGCCGTGACGGGACCATCGAACAGGATGACGGTGGTGCCGGAAGCCAGTTTCTTGTCGTGGGCGTGGCCGACGCGCAGACCTTCGACATCGGTGATGAGATTGCGCATGACCGGGTGCCTCCTCAAGTGCGATCACTCGCATATCACAACTCCGCAACCCCCGTAACGATGCCCTTGCCATCGCCACATTGTCGGGGGCATATCCCCGGTCATGCACACCGACGTTTCCTACCTCGCTGCCCTCATCGCCGGGCTCGTGTCATTCCTGTCACCTTGCGTCCTGCCGCTTGTGCCGCCCTATCTCGTCTATCTCGCGGGCACTTCGCTCGAGCGCTTCGAAGCGCGTGAGCCGGAGCGGCGGGTCAAGCGGGAGACGGTGCTCGCGGCCGTGCTGTTCGTGCTCGGCTTCTCCACGGTATTCGTCGCGCTCGGCGCCAGCGCCAGCGTCATCGGCACGCTGATCCGCGCCTATTCCGAGCCGCTTGCCATCGTCGCCGGCATTCTGATCATCATCATGGGGCTGCATTTCCTCGGGGTTACCCCGATCGCGTGGCTCTACCGGCAGAAGAGGGTGGAGGTGGCCGCACCGGTAGGGCTATGGGGCGCCTATCTGATGGGGCTCGCCTTCGCTTTCGGCTGGACGCCATGCATCGGTCCGATCCTGGCGGCGATCCTGGCGGTCGCGGCGTCCGAACAGACGGTGAGCAAGGGCGCTAGCCTGCTGGCGGTCTATTCGC
Organism: Pseudolabrys sp. Root1462; assembly: GCF_001426945.1. Lineage (GTDB taxonomy): Bacteria > Pseudomonadota > Alphaproteobacteria > Rhizobiales > Xanthobacteraceae > Pseudolabrys. The sequence goes on from NZ_LMFS01000001.1 coordinate 1,102,977, forward strand.
TCGGCCTCGGCATTCCCTTCGTCGCCGCGGCACTCGCGATCGAACCCTTCGCCGCATTTCTGGCGCGCTTCAAGAAGCACATGCACCGCGTCGAGCAGGCGATGGGCGCGCTCCTCGTGCTGACCGGCGTCGCCTTTCTCACCGGCAGCATCAACCTCCTGAGCATTTGGCTGCTGGAGACCTTCCCGGTGTTGGGGAAGATCGGCTGACCAAAGCGCTGCCGTTCGGGCCAAATGAAAACGCCCGCCCCGGAAAACCGGAGCGGGCGTCTTTTTATTTTCGCGTTGTGATGAGCGTCGAGCGACTTAGTTGGTCGCCGCCGGGTTCATCTCGACATAGGTGATCTTGCCGCTCGCGTCTTTCTTCCAGATGTACATGGTGTAGTCGAGACGCGTGATGTCGCCCTTCTTGTCGTAGGACAGCGGGCCGATCACGGTGTCGAACTTCATGCCCGAGTGCATCTTCTCGGCGACCTTCTTGGGGTCGTTCGACTTCGCCGCCTTGGCCGCTTCGGCCATGACCTGCACCGCCGCGTAGCTGTACAGCGTGTAGGCTTCCGGCTCGAACTTGGCAGCGCGGAACTTGGCCACAACCGCCTTGGCAGCCGGGTTGTTACGCGGATCCGGCGGGAAGGTCATCAGCGTGCCTTCGACGCCGGGGCCGCCAACCTGGGCGAACTCGTCGGTGGTGATACCATCGGCGCCCATCATCGGCGCCTTGATGCCCTGATCGCGCATCTGACGAACGATCAGGCCGCCTTCGGTGTGCAGGCCGCCCCAGTAGACGAGGTCGGCGCCCGCCGACTTGATCTTCGACACCAGCGCCGAGAAGTCCTTCTCGCCGACATTGATGCCTTCATAGAGCGCCGGCTTCATGCCGCCTTTTTCCATCGCCTTGATCGTTTCGTCGGCGAGGCCCTTGCCGTACGTGGTCTTGTCGTGGACGACGGCGATCTTCTTGCCCTTGAAGTTCTTCAGGATGTAAGCGCCGGCCACCGCGCCCTGCTGGTCATCGCGACCGCAGGTGCGGAACACGTTCCACATCTTGCGTTCCGTGATCTGCGGGTTGGTCGAGGCGGGGGTAACCGTGACGATGCCGTTTTCCTGATAGACTTCGGAGGAGGGCATGGTGACGCCGGAGTTGAATGCGCCGACCACGAACTTGACGCCGTCAGCGGCGAACTTGTTCGCGACCGACACGCCCTGCTTCGGATCGGAGACGTCGTCGCCGAACTGAAGGGTGATCTTCTGGCCATTGATGCCGCCGGCGGCGTTGATGTCGTCGACCGCCTGTTGCGCGCCGTTCTTGAGTTGCGCACCGAAGGCGGCGTTTGCCCCGGTGATCGGTCCCTGCACGCCGAACTTGACTTGCGCGGAGGCAGTTCCGGCGATCGCAACGGCGAAGCCGAGTGCGAGGCCGAGTGTCGTGATCCTCTTCATTCGCTTTTTCCCCTTCAACAAAAACTATGAACTTGATCCGGCATTCTACTTAGCTGGGGCAATCCTACGTCAACGCGGATTTCTGCGCCAGCGCAAAGCACCGGCCGGCTCGTTGATCCAGCGATACTGAGTGAGCATCTGCGAGACGCGGGCGGCCCGAAAGCCCAAGAATCCGAAGACCATAAGCAGCGCGGTATCGACCAGATAGTAATGGATCGACAGAAGCGTGCCGCCGAAGAGGCTGAAATGAATAAACCGCACGGCGCAGCCCAGGATCAGACTATAGAAAAATACCTGCCATACCGGGCGCCAGGTCTGCGCAATGGCGCGCCCGGACAGCCAGGCCGCGCCGCAGCCGAGGATGAGCGTCACCAGGATAAACGTCCAGAGTGAATCTTCCTCATAAAGAATATGGAAAATCGAGGAGGGTGACGTGTGAAGGTCCATCACGCGCCTCCCTCGAGGTAGGCTTGTTTGATTTCCGGGCGCTCGAGGAGCTCCTTGCCGGTGCCGGACAAGGTAATCAGTCCGTTGACCATGACGTAACCGCGATGCGCGAGTTTGAGCGCGTGATAGGCGTTCTGCTCGACCAGGAAGACGGTCAGTCCATCCAGGGCGTTGAGCGTCCTGATGGCGTCGAAGATCTGCCGCACGATTAACGGCGCCAGGCCGAGCGAAGGCTCGTCGAGCAGCAACAGCCGCGGCCGCGCCATCAGCGCGCGGGCGATGGCCAGCATCTGCTGTTCGCCGCCCGACAGCGTGCCGCCGCGCTGGCCGATGCGCTGCTTCAGGCGGGGAAACAAGGTGAGCATGCGCTCGAGGTCGCGATCGAATTCGCTCTCGTCCGCCACCAGCGCGCCCATCTGCAGGTTTTCCAGCACGGTCATGCGCGAAAAGATGCGGCGGCCTTCCGGCGATTGTGCCAGCTTGAGGCGCGCGATCTCGTGCGTCGGCAGCCGCGTAATGTTCTGGCCGTCGAACTCGATGCTGCCTTCGCGCGCCCGCGGGTTGCCGCAGATCGTCATCATCAGCGTCGATTTGCCGGCGCCGTTGGCGCCGATCAGCGTGACGATTTCACCTTGATTGACGTCGAGGTCGACGCCCTTGAGCGCCATCACGCGGCCGTAGAAGGTCTTGACGCCGCGAACGGCGAGGAGGGTGCTCATAGGCCCACCTCCGCCTCAACCTTTTCGACATCCTCGTCGTCGACGCCGAGGTAAGCCGCGATCACCTTCGGATCGTTTCGAATTTCCTCGGGCGTGCCGTCGGAAATCTTGACGCCGTAGTCGAGCACGATGACGTGGTCGGAAATCTCCATCACCACCGACATGTCGTGCTCGATCAGCAGAATCGACAGACCGTACTGGTCGCGGATCGACAGCAGCAATTCGTTAAGCTCGGCGCTTTCGCGGGCGTTGAGGCCGGCAGCCGGCTCATCGAGACACAAAAGAACCGGGTCGGTGCACATAGCGCGGGCGATCTCGAGACGGCGCTGCGCGCCATAAGGCAGGTCACCCGCCGGGTCGTCGGCGCGGTCGATGAGACCCACGCGGTTCAGCCACTCCCGCGCGCGATCGACGGCAGCGCTTTCGGCGCGGCGGTAAGACGGGAAGCCGAGCACGCCAAGCAAGGTATAACCCGATTGGACCATCAGGCTGTTGTGCTGGGCAACCAGTAAGTTCTCCAGCAACGTCATGCCGGCGAACAAACGGATGTTCTGGAAAGTGCGGGCGACGCGTGCCTTTTGCGTGACCAGAAAATCCGGCATGCGCTCGAGCTGAAACAGCGACCCGTTGGCTGTCGTGATATGGCGCTTGCCGCGTTCGGTGAGACTATCGAGCTCATCCCAGACAGTCGCGTCGCCGTGGCGCAGGGAAATGCGCCCTTCGGTCGGCTTGTAAAAGCCGGTGATACAGTTGAACACCGTAGTCTTGCCGGCGCCGTTCGGGCCAATCAGTGCGGTGATGTCGCCTTGACGTGCGTGCCATGAAAGATTGTCGACGGCGACCAGGCCGCCGAAACGCATGGTGAGATGCTCGACGTTGAGCAGAATATCGCCGCGGCCCGCCATCAGCCGTGCCCTTCCTTGACGAGATCGCTGGAGATCGCCTTGCGTTCCTTCAGGAAGATCGACGGCTCGCGCGTCGAAATCAGACCTCGCGGCCTGAAGACCATGATGATGACCATGCCAAATCCGAACAGCAGCATGCGGTACTGGGTCGGATCGAAGGATGGGCCGAAGATCTGCTTGAGGAAATCGAGATCGCGCATGATCTCGGTGCCGCCGATGAAGAGGATCGCGGCGATGGCCACGCCGACCTGACTGCCCATGCCGCCCAGCACCACGATTGACAGCACCGTGGCCGATTCGAGGAAGGTGAAGCTCTCCGGCGAGATGAAGCCCTGACGAGCAGCGAAGAACGAGCCGGCGAAGCCGCCGAACATCGCGCCGATGGCGAAGGCCGTCAGCTTGGTGTTGGTGGTGTTGATGCCCAGCGAGCGGCAGGCGATCTCGTCCTCGCGCAGCGCTTCCCAGGCGCGGCCGACTGGCAGCCGTCGCAGGCGGACGGTGACGAAGGCAGTAAGAAAGGCGAGCGCCAGGATCAGATAGTAGAGAAATAACGTTCGATAGACCGGCGTGAACGGCAGGCCGAAGACCGCGGCAAAGCCGTCGTCGTCGGCGGTGAACGGTAGGCCAAAGAAACTCGGTCGAGGAATGCCGCCGATGCCGGCGTAGCCGTTGGTCAGGTCGACATAGTTGATGAGAACCATTCGGATAATCTCGCCGAAGGCGAGTGTGACGATGGCGAGATAATCGCCGCGCAGCCGCAGCACCGGAAAGCCGAGCAGGATGCCCCAGAACGACGACAGAATGCCGGCGAGAGGCAACAGGATCCAGAAAGAGAAACCGAAGTTCTTGGCGAGGAGCGCATAGGAGTAGGCGCCAACGGCGTAGAAGGCGACGTAGCCCAGGTCGAGCAGGCCGGCGAGGCCGACCACGATGTTGAGGCCCCAGCCGAGCATCACGTAAATCAGGATCTGGATGCCGAAATTGTCGACCCATTTCAGCGCGCCGCTGAAGCCGGTAAGGCCCATCGCCAGTACGGGATAGACGATGGCAAAGCCGATAGCGAAGGGAGCGAACCAGCGACCAATCAACAAGAGCCACGAAGGAGCAGTGGCGGCTACCGGACGTATGCGGCGCTGGGCGAGCCGTGGCGCGATAACCAGCGCCATCAGCAAACGGCCGACGCCCACAATGGCGACGATCGTGAACAGCAAGCCCCAGCGCGTATGCAGCACGAGCTTATTGTCGATATTGCTGACGGTCTCGAAGCCGATCAGCGGAAGCAGAACGCCGAACGTGATTGCCGCGGCGAGGCAGGCCTCCTTGACGGCGTGGACGAAGTCCACGCCAGTGCTTTGCGCGGACTTTTCCATATCAGACCTTCTCGACATCGGGGCGGCCGAACAGACCTTGCGGCAAGAATATCAGCGTGATGGCCAGCACGGAGAAGGCGGCAACGTCCTTGTAATCGATGGTGAAGTAGGCCGACCAGAAGGTCTCAATCAGACCGATAAGCAGGCCGCCGACCACGGCGCCCGGCAAGGAGCCGATGCCGCCGAGTACGGCCGCGGTGAAGGCTTTGACGCCCGGCACGAAGCCGTCGGAGAAGCTCACCACGCCGTAATACATCAGGTACATCGTGCCGGCCACGGCGGCGAGCGCCGCCGCGATGACGAAGGTCATCGAGATCGTCCGGTCGACGTTGACGCCGACCAGCGCCGCCATTTTCTGATCCTGCTCACAGGCGCGCTGCGCGCGGCCGAGCCTGGTCTTGGCGACGAGGTACCAAAACGCCGCCAGGAGGACGGCGGTGATGCCCCAGATGATCAGCTGTTTATAAGACAGCGCGACCGCGTAGTTGTTGCTGTCGAGCAGGATGAATTCGCCGCGCACCATCGGGGGGATCGCTTTGTTGCGCGGGCCCTGCGTGACCTGGACGAAGTTCGACAGGAAGATTGACATGCCGATCGCCGAGATCAGCGGCGCGAGGCGGAAGGATCCACGCAATGGCCGGTAGGCCAGGCGCTCGATGACCCAGTTCACTCCGGAGGTGAACAGCATGGCCACGATCAGCACGATCAGCAGCGCCACGGTGATGGAGGCGATACCCAGCCATGTCGTAACAAAGAGAAAAGCGATCATCGCGACAAAAGCCGACACCATGAACACGTCGCCGTGGGCGAAGTTCACCATGCCGATGATGCCGAAGACCATCGTATAGCCGATGGCGATCAATCCATAGATGGACCCGAGTGTGATGCCGTTAATGAGCTGCTGGAGGAATACTTCCATGCACTTGCCCGCCTCTCCGAAGGGACGGCCCGGCTGCCGTCCATTTCGCCCCTGAAATGCTTAACAGGGCGCAGCCTAAGCGGCAACGCCGAGTTCCGGCATGTTATTAAGTCATTCGTCGCAAGCAACGTGCCAAAAGGAGAACGTTCTCCCGCGCTGCGGCGAGGGGTGCGGGATCGGTCCCGGTAAAGAGGTGGACATAATACCAAGCCGGCGGTCGACCACGAAGGTCGTCCGCCGGCTCGGTTACTTAGGCTAGCCTTTGCTTACGGAAGCATCGGCCGGAATACGGCGATGCGAACAATCAGTGCAGGCCGCCGAAAACCCAGATCAGTGCCAGGATCGGCAGCGGCACGCCCACAAGCCACAACAACAAATAACGTCCCATTGGTCAGCTCCTTCGTCCTCAGAATTGCTCAACAAGGGAACTGCCGGCGCCGCCGTCGGTTCCCGAGAGGACGGCGCGCGGAAATACTGGAACCAAACCGCGCGTGCCGTGTTGCATCGGCTGTCCCGGATCAGCCGTCGGCGCAGCGGCACGCGTTGCGCGCAAGCGGCCTTCGGACGTTGCCACGAGCTCTGGCGTAAGTCGGACCCGTCGTCGGGCAGTCGCTCGGCGTGGCGTGCCCTGCATTAAGCTTGACGAAGGCGCTTAACTGCCGCCGCCGGTAAGGTAAAAATTCGGTTTCTTTTGAACGTGGCATTTGAAACGCTTACCCATGAGACCACGAGATCATGGGAGCGGCACATGCGTAAGGTTTCTGCGGCCACCGTCGCGACGATCATGGCGATCGCGCTCTATTTCACGCTTTTCTGGGGTTATGACGCGTTGCGTGTCCTGACCTCGCCAACCTACGGCCTCGATGACGTCTGGCGTTCGCAGTTCGTCTTCGGCATCGGCAGTTATTTCAAGCTATCGCCGGTGGGCTTGATGAAGCTCGCGGCCTTCTTCGGTGCGATGAAACTCGCCGTCGCGCTGGCTTGCGCCGTTCATGTCGCCGATCGGCTGCGCAGCCTCGCCGGCGGTACGGCCAATTCCGATATCCTCGAAGGCGGGCTTATCGTCGTCGTCGCCGTCAGTCTGGCTTCCGTCGGGCCGTCGGTGTGGTCGCAACATGCCGAGTTGTTGCGCGAGCAGGTGCTGCAACTGTTGCTGGCCGCGCTGGCCGTTGGTCTCTGCATCGTCGAGCGCAGCTTTGCGCCCCGCAGCGGCGCTCCCTCGATCGCCGCGCTACGGGTCGAACGGCTGTCGGCCTCGCACTAACGCGACGATGGCCGGCTCAAGGGCCGGCCATACTCGCCGCGGGCGGGTCGACGATCCGGCGCAGATCCTGGCGCAATCCAGCTGCCATCAGCACCTCGGCCATGATGAACATGGGGCCGATGAACGCCTGAAACAGATTATCGACCAGCGCCGGCCGACGTCCTTCGAAGACATGGCCGACGAGCTGGAAGACCCAGCCGCCCACAAAGAAGACGGCGAACACGATCCAGGCGAGGGCGCTGCCGGCCGACGCCGCGATCCATTCCGCGGCAAGGAGCATCGGCACCATAATTGCCGCCATGGCGATGCCGATACTGCGATCGAGCGCAATCCAGCCGATCAACGCGCCGACCGCGACAAGGGTCGCCAGCGATAGTCCGCTCGTTAAACGCACCAGGGCCAGTGGCACCAGGATCGCGAAAACGATCGCCGGTATGCCGATCAGATGGGTGAGGCGGTTGCGCGGGTCGCGGTGATAACTCGCGTAGACGCCGAGCTGGCGCGCGAAAAAGCCGTTGACCATGGCATTTCTCCCTGGCCGGCCTGTCCCGGCCTGGCGCCGATCATAGCGAGCCCGCGGAGAAATGCAGCGCAGATCGATGGGGTGCTGCTATTTTTTCAACTCGGCAATGATCGCGGCCACTTCCTTGAAGGCGTGGTTGGATGCCGGCACACCGCAATAGATCGCTTGCTGCAGCAGGATCTCCTTAATGTCGTCTGGCGTGAAGCCGCCTTCGGTCAGGGCGGCCCGCACATGCATGTTGAACTCGTCCCAGTGGCCGAGCGCCAGCATCGTGCCGATCACCAAAATGCGGCGTGTGCGCTCGTCGTAATGCGGCCGGGTCCATACTTCGCCCCAGGCGGCACGGGTGATGAAGTCCTGGAATTCACTGTTGAGCGGCGTCTTGTTGGCGTTGGCGCGATCAACCCAGGCGGCGCCAAGCACCTTGCGGCGCTTGGCCATCCCGGCATCGTAACGATCTTTCTCGTCCATATCCGTCTCTCAGTCCTTGAGGAAATCGAGCACGGCCTTGGTGTAGGCGGCCGGCTGTTCGACATTGGCGATGTGCGCGGCGTCGAAGCTGACCACGCGCGCGCCCTTGATCTGCGTGGCGATAATTTCGCCCTGCGCGGGCGGTGTAGCCTGATCCTGCGCGCCGACGATGACCAACGTCGGCGCCGTGATCGAGGGATTGGACGCACGGAAATCCATGTCGCGGATCGCCTCGCAGCAGGCGATGTAGCCCGCCTTGTTGGAGGTGAGAAAGATCTCCTTCATGCGGGCGATGGTCTGCGGCGCGGCGGCGCGGAAGCCAGCGGTGAACCAGCGCTCCATGCTCGGATCGGCCAGCTTCTCGATCGGGTTGTCGCGCAGGAAGCGGATACGATCTTCCCATGGCTTCTTGTCGGCATAAAAGAAGTTGGTATTGGACAGGATAAGCTTGCCGATGCGGTCGGCAGCGTTGGCCCCGAGCCATTGCCCGACCATTCCGCCCATCGACAGTCCGCACCAATGGGTCTTGTCGATGCCGAGCTTGTCCAGAATGCTCAGCACATCGCGGCCCAGGCGCTCCATCGAGTACGGGCCGGCCGGAGCCTCCGAGCCGCCATGGCCGCGGCGGTCGTAGCGGATGACACGGAAATGCCGAGCCCATTCGCCGACCTGGTCGTCCCACATGTGAAGATTGGTGCCGAGCGAATTCGACAGCATCAGCGCCGGTGCGCTGTCGCTGCCAGAGATCTCGACGTTGATGCGGCAGCCATCGTCGGTTGTGATGAGCGGCATGAAATTTCTCCGGTGACGCGGGGAACAGGATTAATGCCCCCGCTGCGATGCTGCAAAGCCCTTTTCAGCGGGCGCAGGAAGCCTTAAGTCGTTCCTCTGGACCGGCGTGCGGTCCGTCGAGAAGGAGAGAGCGGCCATGGCGATGACAATGACGGGTGAAGTGCAGCTTCCGGCGACCCGCGAGGTGGTCTACGCGAAGCTCAATGACCCGGAGGTCCTCAAGGCCTGCATCCCCGGCTGCGAGACCCTGACCCTGACGTCGCCGACCGATTTCGAGGCCGTGGCCGTCACCAAGATCGGCCCGGTCAAGGCGCGCTTCAAAGGTAAGGTGCACCTCACCGATCTCGACCCGCCGAACGGCTACAAGATCTCCGGCGAGGGCGACGGCGGCGTTGCCGGCTTCGCCAAGGGCGGCGCGACCGTGACCTTGACCGAGAAGGACGGCGGCACGCTGCTGACCTACAACGTCGAGGCGCAGATCGGCGGCAAACTCGCTCAGCTCGGCCAGCGGCTCGTCAATGGCGCGGCCAAGAAGACCGCCGATGATTTCTTCAAGAATTTCGCGGCCAATGTCGGCGGCGCGCCGGCAGCCTGATCCGCCGTCGATCGAAAAAAAAGCCGCCCGAAACGGGCGGCTTTTTACTTTAGCTCGGCTTCCGGTCCAGTTATGGACACGGGTGACGGTAACCGTCGTAGCCGAGATAGGTCCCGGATGCCGGGTCATACGACTTGAAGCGCTGCATGCAGTAGCCGGTGGCATCGCCGCCGACATAACCGGGCTCAGCTTCATAATAGACGGGACCCGATCCGTAGTAGGGGCGTTGCGCAGCCAGCGCACCGCCAATAATGGCCCCGGCCGCGAGGCCGCCGATCACGGCGCCGCCGCCGCCCCAACCGCCTCGGTGATGATGATATCCGCCGCCGTGGCGACGCCACTGCGCATCAGCGGGACTGACCGCTGCGACCGTTGTCGCTGCCACGATGAGCGCGGCAATCGTCGCTGTGAGTTTCGTACGCATAATGCAACCTTTCGTCGATAGTGACACTGTTCTGCGACGTTAAGTGCCTTGCCGGCTCTGCGTTCCGTGAAATCACCGTAAGGGTGGGAAAAACATCGGCTTTCGACGCAATACGCTAATTGTGCATCGCAACCATGCTCGCTTTGCGCCGATTTAAGGTCGGAACTGCTTGACCGGCGCGCTTCCAGGGGTTCAAGTTAGTCTGGTTCAAATGCGGATTCCGGTTCGAAATCGGCGTGCATTTGAAGGTATGAGCCGGCGTCAGGCGTGACGAAGGCTAAAAGCGGGGCCTTGGTCCCCAGTTTTGGGAGGAAGTCATGGCGCAAGTGTCCATGACGGTGAACGGCAAGCCCGTCACCGGTGATGTCGAACCACGAACCCTGTTGGTACAATTTCTACGCGAGAACCTCCGGCTCACCGGAACCCATGTCGGCTGCGATACGTCGCAGTGCGGCGCCTGCGTCGTGCATGTTGACGGCATTGCCGCGAAGTCCTGCACGACCTTGGCCGTTCAGTGCGAGGGTCAGTCGATCACGACCATCGAAGGTCTCGCCACGGCCGACGGCAAGCTGCATCCGATGCAGGAAGCCTTCCGCGAGAACCACGGCCTGCAGTGCGGCTATTGCACCCCGGGCATGATCATGGCTGCGCTCGACATCGTGCGTCGCAATGGCCACGAACTCGACGAACACACCATCCGCGAGCAGCTCGACGGCAACATCTGCCGCTGCACCGGCTACCACAACATCGTCAAGGCGATTGAAGCGGGCGCGCGGGCGATGGCGAAATAGCGCCGACGCCGCCGCGAGCTTGGCTACCGAACAACGTCGATAAGAAGACAATGGGAGGAAGCTGCCAATGACCGCCAATGGGATCGGGGTGCCGGTGCGCCGGAAGGAAGACTTCCGCTTCATCACCGGGCAGGGCCAGTACACCGACGACGTGGTGCGGCCCGGTGAAACCCGCGCGGTGTTCGTGCGCTCGCCCCACGCCCATGCCAAAATCAGGAAAATCGACGTCGCCGCCGCCAAGGCGATGCCGGGCGTCGTCGATGTCCTGACCGGCGCCCAGCTTGCCGGCGACAAGGTCGGCAACCTGATCTGCGGCTGGATGATCCACTCCAAGGACGGCACGCCGATGAAGATGGCGCCGCATCCGGCGCTGGCGGCGACCACGGTCAATCATGTAGGCGATGCGGTCGCGGTGGTGATCGCCGAGACGACCGCGCAAGGCAAGGACGCCGCCGAGAAGGTCGTCGTCGATTATGAAGTGCTGCCGGCGGTGGTCGACCCGTCCAAGGCGCAGGCCAAGGGCACGCCGCAGATCCACCCCGACGTTCCCGACAACACGATCTATCAGTGGCACCTCGGCGATCAGAAGGCGGTCGAGGCCGCATTCAAGGCGGCCAAGCACATCACCAAGCTCGACATCGTCAACAACCGGCTGGTGCCGAACGCGATGGAGCCGCGCGCGGCGCTGGCCGACTATGATGCCGGCAATGACTCGCTGACTTTGTGGAACACGTCGCAGAACCCGCACGTCGCGCGTCTCGTCATTTCGGCCTTCGTCGGCATCGCGCCGGAGCACAAGCTGCGCGTGATCGCGCCGGATGTCGGCGGCGGCTTCGGCTCGAAGATCTTCATCTATCCGGAAGAAGTCGTCTGCCTGTGGGCCTCGCGCAAGGTGAAGCGGCCGGTGAAGTGGACGTCGGAGCGATCGGAAGCCTTCCTGACCGATGCGCATGGCCGCGACCATGTCACCCATGCCGAGCTCGCGCTCGATTCCAACGGCAAAATTCTCGCCCTTCGCGCGCGCACCATCGCCAATCTCGGCGCCTACATGTCGACCTTCTCGTCGTCGGTGCCGACCTATCTCTATGCGACGCTGCTGTCAGGCCAATACGACATCCCGCAGATTTATTGCGAGGTCGATGCGGTCTATACCAATACGGTGCCGGTCGACGCCTATCGCGGCGCCGGTCGTCCCGAGGCGACGTTCGTCGTCGAACGACTGGTCGAAGTGGCGGCCCGCCAGCTCGGCCTCGATCCGACCGATCTTCGCAAGCGCAATTTTATCAAGAATTTCCCGCACCAGACGCCGGTGATCATGTCTTATGACGCCGGCGACTATAATGCGTCGCTGAAGAAGGCGATGGAGCTTGCCGACGTGAAGAGCTTCGGCAAGCGCAAGCGCGAGAGCGCGCGCCACGGCAAGATCCGCGGCATTGGCTATTCGACCTATATCGAGGCCTGCGGCATCGCACCGTCGCAGGCGGTCGGCTCGTTAGGGGCCGGCGTCGGCCTGTGGGAGAGCGCGGAAGTGCGCGTCAACCCGACTGGCTCCGTGGAAGTGCTTACCGGCACCCACGCGCACGGCCAAGGCCATGAGACGACGTTCGCCCAATTGGTGTCGGAACGCCTCGGCATTCCGTTCGACAGCGTATCGATCGTCCATGGTGACACTGACAAGGTGCAGTTCGGCATGGGCACGTATGGCTCGCGCTCCGGCGCCGTCGGCATGTCGGCGATCGTCAAGGCGCTCGACAAGATCGAAGCCAAGGCCAAGAAAGTCGCCGGCTTCATGATGGAAGCCTCCGAGAACGACATCGAATTCAAGGACGGCAAGTTCACCGTCAAGGGCACCGACAAGTCGGTCGGCTTCGGCGATGTCGCGCTCAATGCCTATATCGCCCACAAATTCACGGGCGCCGAACTGGAGCCGGGCCTCAAGGAAACCTCGTTCTACGATCCCACCAACTTCACGTTCCCGGCCGGCTGCCATATCTGCGAAGTCGAGATCGATCAGGAGACCGGCAAGACCGATATCGTCAACTGGGTCGCGGTCGACGACTTCGGCACCGTCATCAATCCGATGATCGTCGAGGGCCAGGTGCATGGCGGCATCGCGCAGGGCGTCGGTCAGGCGCTGCTCGAGGGCGCGGTTTATGACGCCAACGGGCAACTGGTGACCGGCTCGATGATGGACTACACCATGCCGCGCGCCCACGACCTGCCGTCGTTCCACGTCGGGCTGACCGAGACCAAGTCGCCGTCGAATCCGCTCGGCATCAAGGGCTGCGGCGAGGCCGGCGCGATCGCCGCGCCGGCGGCGGTTATCAACGCTATCACCGACGCGCTCGGGACCGAAGATATCGCCATGCCGGCTACCGCCAATGCGGTGTGGGCGGCCATGCAACGCACGTCGCCGAAGGCGGCATAAAATAGAAACGCCTAAGTGGCGTAACGAATGAAGGACGGAGAGACTGATGTATAATTTCACCTTTCATCGCCCGACCACGGTGCGGCAAGCGGCCGGTCTGCTGGCGCGCAATCCGGAAGGCAAACTGCTGGCCGGCGGGCATTCGCTGCTGCCGGTGATGAAGCAGCGGCTGGCGCAACCGTCGGCGCTGGTCGACCTATCCCAAGTCGAAGGCATGACCGGCGTCGAGCTGAAGGGGCGCTCGGTAGTCATCGGCGCGATGACGCGTCACGCCGACGTCGCCAAGTCGGACGTGCTCAAGGAAGTGTTGCCGGGGCTGGCCTCGGTGCCGGGCTCGATCGGCGATCCGCAGGTGCGTAACCGCGGCACCATCGGCGGCTCGATCGCCAATAACGACCCGAACGCCGACTATCCGGCGGCCTGCCTCGGCCTTGGCGCCACCATCATCACCAACAAGCGCCGCATCGCGGCCGACGACTTCTTTACCGGCATGTTCTCGACCGCGCTCGAAGACGGCGAGATCATCGTCAAGGTGTCGTTCCCGATCGCCAAGAAGGCGGCTTACGAGAAGTTCAAGCATCCGGCCTCGGGCTTTGCGCTGGTCGGCGTGTTCGTCTCGAAGCGCGGCCCGGATATCCGCGTTGCCGTCACCGGCGCCGGCTCGAACGGCGTATTCCGCGTCAAATCGTTCGAGGAGGCACTGGCCAAGCGCTTCTCGCCAAAATCGATCGAGGGCATGACCATTCCCGCTAATGGCATGAACTCCGACATTCACGCCACGCCGGAATATCGTGCTCACCTGGTTGGCGTGCTGGCGAAGCGCGCTTTGGCCAAGGCGACCGCGTAACGCCTGATCGGCCGGTTCACAAAGAAAGGACGGCCTTCGGGCCGTCCTTTTTTATTTGGTCTGCCGACCGTCGTTTCACGTCACGCCCGCGCGCGGCAGGGTAAGGGTGGCGGCCAGTCCACCCCCTTTTGCTTTTGCGATCACCAAACCACCGCCATAGAGCTCGGCCAGTTCGCGGGCAATCGGCAGGCCGAAGCCGAAGCCCGGCGCGCTTTCATCCAGCCGGGTGCCCGGCTGCACGACTTTGGCGATGTCGGCGTCGGACAGGCCCGGGCCGTCGTCCTCGATGGTCAGTTGGATCATCGGCCCGGACGCAACGGCTCGCATAGTGATGCGGCTCTGCGTCCATTTGAACGCATTGTCCACGAGGTTACCGGCCATCTCGTCAAAGTCCTGCTGCTCGCAAGCGATCGCCAGCGAGGGATCGATGTCCGTCGTCGCCGCGATGGCTTTTCCGGCATGGATCTTCTGCATGGCATCGACGATGTCCCGCAGCCGCTGGGCGAGCGGTGTGCGCACGCGGGCCGGGCCGCTCAAGGCGGCCATGCGCGCGCGGCCGAGATGGTGGCGGATACGGCGTTCCATCAAGGCGACCAATTGTGCGGCCTCTTGCTGGTCGTCTGCGCCGTGTTTGCGGCCGGTGAGGGCGAGGGACAAAGTCGCCAGCGGCGTCTTCAAGCCGTGCGCGAGATTGGCGACATGAGCGCGGGCGCGATCCAGGTTGGCGGCGTTTTCGGCGAGCAGTGCGTTGAGCTCGCTGACGAGAGGCGCGACTTCGCGCGGCTGATCCTCCGGCAGGCGCTCGCTGGCGCCGTTGCGTACGTCAACGATGCTGCGGCGCAGCGTTTCGAGCGGGCGCAAGCCGAGCCGCACCTGAAAGATCATGGCCAACACCAGCGCTGCGCCGAGGATCAGCAGCGACACCGCCAGTGTCGTCATGGCTATGCGAAGAGGCACAAACACAGCGGCGCGCGGCGCCGATGCAATGATGGTGATCGGTATGTCGCCGGCCAGTGTTTCGAAGACCCGGAAATGCAACGGCATGCCGTCAGATGCGCGCCCATCGGCCGGCCGCACGCCGTCGAGCGTCACGTCCTCGAGGCGCGGCGGTCTCGGCGGCGGCTTTGGCGGTTTTGGCGGCATATTAGGCAATGCGATGTCCGCGCCATCGAGCGCCTGCGAGCGTAGCGTGTTGGCGGGTCCGATGATCTGCCAGTACCAGCCGCGGCCCGGGCGATCGAACGGCGGGCCGTCGGTGGCGCCGCTGATGGCGATGCGGCTGCCGCCTGCGGATTTCACGACCGACGACAAAAAGATGATCTGGGTGTCGAGCCGCTGATCGATCTGACTCTGGACGAAATGGCGCAGCACGAAGCCGATGGCGACGGTCGCGACGATCAGCGCCAACGCGATGAATACGCCGGCGCCGAGCAGAAGCCGACGGCTGAGTGAAGTGCTGCGCGCCATCATGCCGCCCCGCCGCCGACGAGACGATAGCCGCGGCCGCGTACGGTTTCGATGGCATCCTTGCCGATCTTGCGGCGCAGCCTGGCGACGATCACCTCGAGTGAGTTGGAGTCGGTGCCGGCGTCGCCCTCATAGACTTTCTCCGACAGTTCGGTGCGGTCGACGACGATCCCCTTGCGCATGATGAGGCATTCGAGCACCCGCCACTCGAGAGCGGTGAGCTTCAGCGGCAAGCCGTTTAATTCGAACAGGCCGGTTTGAGCTTCGAAGGAGAGGGCGCCACATTCGATGCGGGGCGAGGCATGACCGGCTGCACGCCGCACCAAAGCGCGCAAGCGCATGACCAGTTCTTCGATACGGAACGGTTTGGTCAGGTAGTCGTCGGCGCCGGCCTTGAAGCCATCGACCTTGTCGGTCCAGCCATCGCGCGCCGTGAGGATGAGCACCGGCAACTGCCGGCCATTGGCGCGCCAGGCACGAAGCACCTTGGCGCCGGGAATCTTCGGCAGCCCGAGGTCGAGCACGGCGGCATCATAGAATTCGGTGTCGCCGAGATGCAGACCGTCCTCGCCATTGGCAGCGATATCGACGGCGAAATTCTCGTCGCGGAGCGCGCCGGCGATTTCGCGCGCCAGCAGAGCATCATCTTCAATCAGGAGTATTTTCATTGCGGCACTGGGCATCCCGCGCAGAGGCGTAGGTCCGCCACCTTAACTCAACCTGAACCGTTCGGTTCAGGCTGGCGCAGGGAGCGATGCGTAAGGTCGAGCCAACAGTTACCCAACAGGAGAGAACGATGACCGACAATAATGCTTCTGAACAAACACAGGCGCCAGCTTTAGGCGCCGCCGCGCGGCCGCGTCGCCGAAACGTCTTGATCGGCGCCGCATTGGTCGGAGCGATTGCCATTGGCGCCCTCGGCGGCGCTGGCGCGACCCGGCTGGCGCACCGGTTCATGCCGCAGCAGGTCATGCTGCTGCAGCCTGCCGCCATCGGCCAGATGAAGGCCGATACGATGGTTGCGGCCAAAGGCAAGGTTGCCGAGCTGTTCGGCAATAAGTTTGTGCTCGATGACGGCTCGGGCCGCGCCCTGGTCGATACCGGGCCGCGAGGCGACCGTGCCCCCTTCGCCGACAAGGACGAGACGGTGACGGTGCAGGGCCACTTCGATCGCGGTCAGATCCACGCTCAGTTTCTGGTGCGCGCCAACGGCGAGATCGTTGCGTTCGGGCCCCCGCGCCCGCCGCATGGTCCCAAGGGTCCGATGGAGGCGCGTCGCGGCCCGCCGCCGCCGCCGGAAGGTGGTCCCGGTGCCCCGCCGCCCCCCGCTCCGCCGGCGCGCTGATAAATCTGCAACGTTGTAACGACGCGCCGCCTCGACGGCGCGTCGTTTTTTGTTCCAGCTCGACTGGATCGAAGGAGGCCGCTCCGGCCTTTTGCGGCCGCAGTGATCGCCCTTCTTATTGAACGATGAGTCGAACTTCGTTCTCCGTCAACGCGCGGGCAGCTAGGGTGCGGCGTTCGAGTCAGGCACCAGCAGGACGAATTTTGTATCCGGCCGATCGGTCGGCGCGAAACTGTGCTGCGTATAAACAAGCGCGCCATCCTGCGGATGCGTAAAGGCGCGTCTGCCGCCTTCGCGGCCTAGCACGGTTTGCGCCTGCCATTCGGCATCAAACAAGGCGCTGTCGCGGCGCAATCCGTCGACCAGGTCGCGCAAACGCGGATCGTTGAGGCTGCGGCTGTAGTCCGCGCGGAATTCGGCCAGCAAGCGTCGGCCGCGGTTCTGCCAATCGTCAATCAGGCGCCGCGCCGCGGGCGCGACGAAAACAAAGCGCAAGAGATTGCGTTGATGATCGGCGTCGAGCCAGCCGACAAACAGATGCGCCGCGGCACCGTTCCAGCAGCAGGCGTTCCAGAGGCGATCGAGCCCGTAAGCCGGATGAGTTGCGGCGCTGACGGCCGCTTGGAGTGAAGCGGGCGCATTGGCGCTTTCATCGCGCTTAGGCGCACGCGGATCTCGCCGGTCGGCGAGCTCGAACAGATAGTCGCGCTCGGCCGGTGTCAGCGCCAGTGCCTCGGCCAGCCGGCCGAGTGCATGGGCGGAGAACTGCACGTCGCGACCTTGTTCGATGAAGGTACACCACGTCGCGCTGATGCCGGCACGCGCGGCGAGCTCCTCGCGGCGCAGGCCAGGCGTACGCCGGCGGCCCGCCGCGGGCTCGGGGGCGAGGCCTTCGCGATGGGTCCGGACGAACTGTCCGAGAAGACGGCGGCGGTCGGGATCGGTCATCGTGGCGAAGATCCGTCCATGGCAATTTTTATACCAGGATAAATGGTTTCTTGTACCAGTCTAATGAACGGGCGAGAGTTCGAAGGCAAGCAAGGAGCAAGCAATGTCACGAGCCCATGAAGCCGTCGTCGGTGATCAGTTCGGCCCCCGGGCCAAGGCCTATGTCGAAAGCGCGGTGCACTCCGCGGGGCAGGACCTCGACGCCCTCGAGGCGCTGGCTGGCGCGGCGCGGCCCTCCCATGCGCTCGATCTCGGCTGCGGCGGCGGCCACGTCGCCTATCGGCTGGCGAAGCATGCGCAGCGCGTGACGGCGACCGACCTGTCGAGCGAAATGCTCGCCGCCGTCCGCGCCACGGCGCAGGAGAAGGGCCTCGCCAATATCGATACGCAACAGGCGCCGGCCGAGAAGCTGCCTTTCGCGGACGGTACCTTCGATTTTCTCGGCTGCCGTTATTCGGCGCATCACTGGCGTCACTTCCCTGTCGGCATCCGTGAGGCGCGCCGTGTTTTAAAAGCGGGCGCCCAGGCCGTGTTCATCGACGCCTATGCGCCCGGCGAGCCATTGTTCGATACGCATATTCAAGCGGTCGAACTGCTGCGCGATACCTCGCATGTGCGCGATTACACAGTTGCCGAATGGTCGGCTGCGTTGGAAGCCGCGGGATTTTCGATGCGTTCGCTGCGCACCTGGCAGTTGCGCATGGACTACCCGGTGTGGATCGCGCGCATGCGGACGCCGGAGGACAATGCGCGGGCGATCCGCGCGCTACAGCTCGCCGCTTCCGCCGAGGTACGCGCGCATTTCGCCATCGAAGCGGATGGCTCTTTCATGCTCGATATTATGATGGCCGAGGCGGTTGCCGCTTAGGCGCGCATCCGCTGCGGGACGTACCAACGGAAGCTACCGCGTCCCGCGGCCTTGGCCGCATAAAGAGCCGTGTCGGCCTTATTGAGCGCCTCGGGCGAGCGGCAGCCGCGCAGGGCGGTCAGCCCGATCGAAACGCCAACCTGGATGCGCCGGCCACCATGGTGCATCGGCGGCGCCATGGACGCGATGATCTTGCGGGCAAGCAGTGTCGCGCTGTTGCGCCCGCCGGCATCGACGAGAACTGCAAATTCGTCACCACCCAGCCGCGCCACCAGCTCATCAGGTCCGCATACATGGGCGAGGCGCCTTGCCGCCTCCTTCAGGCACTCGTCGCCGACCGCATGGCCGAGCGAGTCATTGACGGATTTGAAGCCATCGAGATCGAGTAGCAGCAACGTGCCGTCGGTGTCGCGTGCCCCGTCGTCGGCGCAGGCGGCTGAGAGCCGCCTGTTGAACTGGATGCGGTTGGCGAGACCGGTGAGATCGTCGAATTCGGCGACATAGCGCAGGCGCCGCCAGCGCTCGACCTCATCGGTAATATCCTGCTTGAGGCCGAACAGCCGGACCGGCCGGCCGCCAGCGCATTCGACAGTCGCAGTGATGCGGATAAAGCGGCGGCCGCCGCTCGGTGTCTCGATGGCGGTGTCAAGGTTGAAGCCGGTGCGCTCGGCGATGGCGCGGCTGCGGATCGCTTCCAAGGTCTTCAATGACTCGGCCGGATAGCGGATCAGAGACTGGCGGCGCTTGAGCGGACGGTCGCGCGCGATATCGAACATATCGTAGGTGCCGCCGGACCACTGCAACGTCTCGGTCTCCAGGTCGCATTCCCACAGGCCGAGGCGGGCGGCGGCAGAGGCGCGCTCGAACACCTCACGGCTGCGCGCCATCGCAGACTCATAGTGGCCAATCGTGCGCGCCTGCGCCTCGATGACGGCCGTCAGCCTTGCGACAGCCGCGGCGGTCTGCTCGTGCGAGTATGGATCGATATCGGCAATAGCCGATGTGTTCGCGGTTGCCCGCCGATCGATGGTCGACATTGTTTCCCCCAGCAAGGTCGAGGTTAAGCCAGGGGGATTAACGTTAGGTAGCGGCCACCGGCAGCAAAGTTCCCTGGGCAGTGCCGTTATGGGAGATCCGCATTCCGGCGAATCGCTCGCGATACTCGCCCGGCGTCATGCCCGTGTGGCGCTTGAACAAAGCGCGGAAAAAGGCAACGTCGTCATAGCCGATCTTGCTGCTGACCGACTGTATCGACGTGGCCCCGTGCTCCAGCATATCCTTGGCGGCCCAGACCCGCAGCATTTGCACATAAGCGCGCGGCAGCCGGCCGGTCGCCGCCTTGAAGCGGCGGATGAAGTTGCGTGGCCCCATGCCCGCGCGCGCGGCCAGGCTTTCGATCGAGATATCGGTGCCGAGCTGCTGGTGCAAAAAATCCTCGACTTGCTTGATCCGTTCGTCGCTGTGCGGCCGCGACAGCGGCGTGACCGCATAGCCGGATTGCCGATGACGCGGCATGCCGATCAGCAGCGATTTCGCGGTTTGCAGGGCGATCTCATGGCCGCAGAATTTCTCGACCAGATAGAGGCTGAGATCGAGCGAAGCGTAGACGCCGCCCGAGCACAGCAGCCGGCTGTCCTCGGTGACGAAATGCTCGGGCTCCCAGCGCACCGTCGGGTACAGCTCACGCAAAGTGTCTGCCACGGCCCAGTGCGTGGTCGCTTGCTTGCCGTCCAGCAAGCCGCTCTCGGCAAGGAAGGCGACGCCGGAGCAGATGCCGGCCATATAGGCGCCGCGCGCGTACCACTTGCGCAGCCACGGCAGCAGCTTCGTCTGCCGGGCAATCCGCTCCTGAACGTCGAGGCCGGATGCGGGCACGATGATGATGTCGGCGCGCTTGATGTCGCCGATGCCACAATGCGGCACTAGCTTCACGCCGCAGAGACTGGGAACAGGACGACCGTCGAGTGAGGCGACCTGTACGCAAAACCGCGGCTGCGCGGTTTCTCCGCGCAGCATGTTCCAGAGATTGCCGGCGGAATGAAACACCTCGAGTGGACCGATCGTTGTCGAGGGATAGCCTCCATCGAGCATCAGGATGACGACATCGAGGGCGGGCGCGCTGTCGTCAACACGGGGCGTCGCCGCTTTGGCCTTGCGCGTCACGTTCTTTCGTTTTCCGGCCATGCTAAAGTCTCCTTCGCACGACGAATGCGCCGCCGCGGCGATCCGCGGCGGCGGCTTGATCAGGCGACAGCGGTCATCGGGTCGATGATCTCGCGGACTTCCGATACTTTGTTGGCGGGGAAGCCCGAGAGCTTGGCGTGCTCCTGGACGGACGCTTCGCTTTCGGCGAGGTAGATGCAGAAGGTCTTGTCGTCGACGACGTAGGATTGCACCCACTGCACTTTACCGGCGAGCTGTGCGAGCGCGTCGTTCGACTTGGCGGCTGCTCCTTGAAGCTGATCGCCGTTCAGTTGCCCGACCCCCGGGATATTCCGTTCGATGACGTAGCGTTTCAGGTTTTTCATGTCGTTCACTCCGTTGATTTCGACGGGGTGAAATTGGCCATTTTGCCGTCAGCGCCCAGATGGCAATTGTGCCATTATACGGGGGCGGAAGTGACAAGGCCAGCCTAGCGCCAACGCGCTGCATTTGACTCAAAAAAAGCCTCCCCGGAGGGGAGGCCGTCTTTCGTTTGAGATGCACGATCGCGCTAGTGCGACATCGAGTGCGCGGACTTGGCCGGGTCGTGATCCTTGTACACATTCGGATCGTCCGGACCCGACACATCCAGCACGCCGGCGAGACCCCGTTCGACGCGGCTCAGGGCGTGGTCGACCAGCATGAATTTGCCGGGCACCTGCAGCTTGAATTCGACGACGCCGGCGCCGCCGGGCGGCACGGTGATCGTCTGCACGTCGCGCAGAGGCGGCGTCGTGAGCGAGCCAAGGTTGTAGTAGCGGTCGAACACTTCGCCGATGACGTGGAATGACGATGTCTTGTTCGGTCCGCCGACGCCGAAGAAGATGCGCACGGTCTCGCCGACCTTGGCTTTCAGCGGCATGTCCTTGGCGAGCGCCAGCGCCGCGCCGTTGAACACGAAGTATTCCGGTTTCTCGTCCAGCAGCTTGTCGTAGCTCTCGGTGAGCTCGCCTTTGGCGCCGACCTTCTGCTCAGTGTAGATCTCGCCCTGCATCACATAGAACTCGTGATCGACCTTGGGCAGGCCGCCTTCCGGCTCGACCAGGATCATGCCGTACATGCCGTTCGAGATGTGCTGGGCCGCCATCGGCACCGCGCAGTGATAGACGTACAGTCCGGGATTGGCGGCGACGAACTCGAAGCTGCGCGCTTCGCCGGCGGCTGCTTCGGTGGCCTTGGCGCCGCCGCCGGGACCGGTGACGGCGTGGAAGTCGACATTGTGCATCATCGCCGAGTTGTCGTCGTTCTTCAGGTGCACTTCGACGGTATCGCCGACGCGAACGCGGACAAACGGACCCGGGACCTTGCTGTTGAATGTCCAGTAGCGATAGGTCGCGCCGTCGGCGAGATTGCCGGTTACTTCGACCGTGTCCAGT
This sequence comes from Pseudolabrys sp. Root1462, assembly GCF_001426945.1. Lineage (GTDB taxonomy): Bacteria > Pseudomonadota > Alphaproteobacteria > Rhizobiales > Xanthobacteraceae > Pseudolabrys. Next base: position 1,125,117 of record NZ_LMFS01000001.1, read on the forward strand.
TCGACCTTGACGCGCTGCGGGGCCCGCATGCCGATCGGTGGCGGCAGATCAGTCGGATCGCGCACGATAGATACGGCTCCGTCGGACTTTGTGATCTTGGTCCGGGTATGTGCGAGCGGGATCGGGCCGCGCGCCGCGCTGGCTTGATAGGACACGGGTTGAACCGGCCCGAGCGATGCCGCCGTTGCCGACGTGTCCAACAGCCGCGCCGCTTGAAAATGCGGGGTGAAGATGGTGGAGCCGAGCAGGATGGCGGCGCTGGTGCCGAGTGCCACGGTTAACGAGCCGAACAGGACCCGGTCGTTTTTGTCTTTCGCAAGCCGCATGATTGTCTCCTGACGTTCTTGTCGCGGCGGAAGTTCGTCGCAAGCAAGTGCACCCTATGGATGCGGTTCAGGAGTCGGTTGATGCAGCGCAACAGCGCGACGGTTTCGGGTAGGGATAAGCCCTTAGGACTTATACGTAACTTTTGAAGCGGCAAGGAGCGTGATGCTCCTACGGTTCGCGCTGAACTTAGCGCCGTCTGTGCGGACTAGTAGAATGTGCGAGAGCTTTTGAATTAACGTTCGAGCTCTTTCAGTAAATCGTGCAGGTCGAGGGGCCGCGTAAACATTTGCAGCGAGCCATCCGGCTTCTTCGGCCATTGCTCCTGCGGCCGGTCCCAGTAGAGCTCGACGCCGTTCTCGTCCGGGTCGCGCAGGTACAGCGCTTCCGAGACGCCGTGATCAGAGGCGCCGTCGAGCGGGATCTTGGCAACGATCAGCCGCTGCAGGGCGTCGGCCAGAGCCTTGCGGGTCGGATAGAGGATGGCGGTGTGGAACAGACCGGTTGTGCCGGGAGGCGGCGGCGAGCCGCCTTTGCTCTCCCAGGTGTTGAGGCCAAGGTGGTGATGGTAGCCCCCGGCCGAAATGAAGGCGGCCCCCGGATAGGTGGTGGTCAGTGTGAAACCGAGCACGCCGCAGTAGAAATCGAGGGCGCGCTGCAGGTCGGCCACCTTGAGGTGGACATGGCCGATCCGGGCCCCGGCGTCGATCGTCGGGAAGCGGACCGGGCCGTTCTGGGTATCGGTGGCGCTGGTCATGGTCTGACGTCCAATCTGCCGTAAGATGATGGCTGCCATCCCGAATTTGCTGCGGCAGGCGGCTGTTTCGGCTGGTTTGGCGGTCCCTGTGCCATTACATGTAGGCCGGCACGCCGATCCGATAAAGTGTCAGCGAGGGTACCGACGAATGGCCGTTACACCGCTTCCCGAGAGCATCGATGCCACGCTGGCGCTTTTGGCCAAGGCCGATTACGTGGCCGACCGGTCGCTAGCGACTGTGCTCTATCTGGCGCTCAAGATGGGGCGACCGCTGTTCCTGGAGGGCGAGGCGGGCGTCGGCAAGACCGAGATCGCCAAGGTGCTCTCCTCCGCACTGGGCCGGCGGCTGATCCGCCTGCAATGCTATGAAGGCCTCGACGTTTCTTCCGCCGTTTACGAATGGAATTACGGCGCTCAGATGATCGCTATTCGCATGGCGGAGTCGCAGGGCGAGGGCGATCGCGCGCGGCTGGAGCACGACGTGTTTTCCGCGCAGTACCTGATCAAGCGGCCGCTGCTGCAGTCGCTCGAACCCGATCCGGCCGGGCCGCCGGTGCTGCTGATCGATGAACTCGACCGCACCGACGAAGCCTTCGAGGCGTTCCTGCTCGAAGTGTTGGCCGATTTCCAGGTCACCATTCCCGAACTCGGCACCGTGAAAGCCGACCAGCCGCCGATCGTCATCGTCACGTCGAACCGCACCCGCGAAGTCCACGACGCCTTGAAGCGCCGCTGTCTCTATCACTGGGTCGGCTATCCGAGTGCCGAGCGCGAACTCAACATTCTGCGCGCCAAGGTGCCGGGCATCGCCAAGAAGCTGTCGCAGCAGGTGGTCGCCTTCGTTCAGGCGTTGCGCAAGGAAGACCTGTTCAAGTCGCCGGGCGTCGCCGAGACTCTGGATTGGGCCGGCGCGCTGACCGAACTAGATGTGGTCGCGCTCGATCCCGCGACCGTGTCCGATACGCTCGGCGTGCTGCTGAAATATCAGGACGACATCGCGCGGCTCGACGATACCAAGGTGAAGGCGCTCCTCGACGAGGTGAAGTCGGAGTTGAGGGCGGCGGAGTAAGTCGCAATGCAAGCCACGGTCATCAATGCCGCCGACGCGCCGCAGCCCGTTGGTGGATATGCTCAGGCGGTGGACCTGAAGAAGTTCAGCCGTCTGCTGGTGATCAGCGGACAGATACCGGTGCGCGCCGACGATGGCTCTGTTCCGGCCGATTTCACAACGCAGTGCCGCCTCGCCTGGGGCAATGTCATCGCGCAGTTGCGCGCGGCGGGCTTGGCGGTCGAGAACCTGATCAAGGTCACGATCTTCCTGTCCGATCGCCGCTATGCGGCGGAGAACCGCGCGGTCAGGCAGGAGGTTCTTGGTGAACACCCTGTCGCGCTTACCGTGATCATCACCGGCATCTTCGATGAGAAATGGCTGCTCGAGATCGAGGCCATGGCAGCGGAATGACAAACACTGCACCGCAGGAGACGGAAGGCCGTCTCGCCGAGAACATCGTCTACTTCGCGCGCGCCTTGCGCGCAGCGGGATTGCCGGTCGGCCCCGGCGCGGTGCTCGATGCGCTGGAGGCAGTGAATGTCGCGCGCATCGGCACCAAGGACGATTTCTACTGGACGCTGCACGCCGTATTCGTGAAGCGGCACGAGCACACGATCCTGTTCGATCAGGCCTTCCGCATCTTCTTCCGCCGCCGCGGCTATATCGATAAGCTGATCGCTTCGATGCTGCCCGACACGCTGCCGACCGCGCCGAAGCAGCCCGAGGCCGGCGCCCAGCGCATTCAGGAAGCACTGTTTGCCGGCACCAACAAGGGCAAGATGGAAGAGCAGGAGGTCGAGATCGACGCCCGCCTTACCGTGTCCGACCGCGAAGTGCTGCAAAAGAAAGATTTCGCGCAGATGACCGGCGCGGAAATTGCCGCGGCGAAGGCGGCCATTGCACGCCTGACGCTGCCGCTCGACGAGGTGAAGACGCGGCGCTTGCGACCCGCGCACCACGGCCGCCTCATCGACATGCGGCGCACGCTTCGCTCCAGCATGAAAGCGGGCGGCGCGCTGATCGATCTGAAATATCTCGGACCGCGCGTGAAGGAGCCGCCGATCGTGGCGCTGCTCGATATCTCCGGCTCGATGAGCCAGTACACGCGGCTGTTCCTGCACTTCCTGCATTCGATCACCGATGCGCGCAAGCGTGTCACGACCTTCCTGTTCGGCACGCGGCTGACCAACGTGACGCGCTCGATCCGCCAGCGCGACCCCGACGAGGCGCTCGCCGCCTGCGGCGCGCATGTCGTGGACTGGTCGGGCGGCACGCGAATCGCCACGTCGCTGCACGATTTCAACAAGCACTGGGCGCGGCGCGTGCTCGGGCAGGGCGCGGTGGTGCTCTTGATCACCGACGGGCTCGAGCGCGACGCCGACGATACGTTGGGCTTCGAAATGGACCGGCTGCACCGCTCGTGCCGTCGGCTGATCTGGCTCAACCCACTGCTGCGTTTCGACGGATTCGAGCCGCGGGCCAAGGGCGTGAAAACGATGCTGGCGCATGTTGACGAACTGCGGCCGGTGCACAATCTGGAGTCAATGACGACCCTGGTGCGGGCGCTGTCGGGCAGCGCGGACAAGGGCTACGATACCAAGGCGATGCTGCGGAAGGTCGCCTAGCAAGGAGAAGTCACATGCTTGGTCGCGATGAAGACATCCTCAGGGCCGCGGAAGACTGGTCGAAGGCCGGTCGCGGCGTGGCGCTGGCGACGGTGGTCGAGACCTGGGGCTCGGCGCCGCGGCCGGTCGGCTCCAACCTCGTCATCGACGAGGAGGGCAACTTCCTCGGCTCGGTGTCGGGCGGCTGCGTTGAAGGCGCGGTGGTGACCGAAGCGATCGACGTCATCGAAAGCGGCAAGCCGAAGACGCTGGAATTCGGCGTCGCGGACGAGGCGGCGTGGAAGGTCGGATTGTCCTGCGGCGGCACCATCCGGGTGTATGTGGAGAAGGTGAGCTGACGTGAAACTCGATCTGCTGCACACGCTCAATGCCGAACGCGCCGCGCGGCGCGCCGTGGTGGTCGTTACCGATACCGAGAGCGGCACGCAGCGCCTGGTGAAGGCCGCTGACGTCGCGAAGGATCCGCTCGCCGATGTGCTGGACAAGCGCCTGCGCATGGCCAAGAGCGGCATGGAGGAGACCGCGCAAGGCCGTGTCTTCCTCACCGTGCATGTGCCGTCGCCGCAGCTCGTCATCACCGGCGCGGTGCATATCTCGCAGACCTTGGCGCCGCTCGGGCAGATGCTCGATTACGACGTCACCATCGTCGATCCGCGCACCGCCTTCGCCACGCCGGAGCGTTTCCCTGGCGTCAAGGTGCTGGCGGAATGGCCGGATGCGGCGCTGCCGCCGCTTAACGTCGATCATTACACCGCCTTCGTCGCGCTGACGCATGATCCGAAGATCGACGATCCGGCGCTTCTGTATGCATTGTCGCGCGACTGCTTCTATATCGGCGCGCTCGGCTCGCGGAAGACGCATGGCCGAAGGCTCGAGCGTCTGAAGGCGCAAGGCGTGTCGGATGCGGCGCTGGCGCGCATCCACGCGCCGATCGGGCTCGCCATCGGCGCGGTGTCGCCGGCCGAGATCGCGGTGGCGATCATGGCCGAGATCACGATGCGGCTGCGCGTGAAGCAGGACAAGGCGGAAGCGGCATGAAATTCGGTCCGGTCGCCCCCAGGGAGGCGCGCGGCGCTACGGCGGTGCATTCGATCCGTCAGGGCGATCTCGTACTCAAGAAGGGCACCGTGATCGGCGACGCCGAGATCGCCGCTCTCGAGGCAGCCGGCATCAAGGACATCGTGGTCGCGCGCGTCGAAGCGGGCGACGTGTCCGAGGACCAGGCCGCGGCCGACATTGCCGCAGCCGTGGCGGGCGACGGCGCCCGTACCGATCGCGCCTTCACCGGACGCTGCAATCTGTTCGCCGAAAAGGCCGGCGTGCTTGTGATCGACATCGATGCCGTTAATCGCCTCAACCGCGTCGACGAAGCGGTAACGCTGGCGACGCTCTCTGCCTATAAACCCGTGGTCGAAGGCGAAATGATCGCCACGGTGAAGATAATTCCCTTCGCTGTCGCAGAAAACGCGCGCGATCGAGCGGTGGCGGAAGCGGCCAAGGCCAGGCCGGTGATCCGCATTGCACCCTACGTCGTGCGCAAAGTCGGCGTGGTATCGACCGAGCTGCCAGGGCTGTCGCCCAAGGTCATCGACAAGACGCTGAGGATTACCGAGGCGCGGCTGGTGCCGGCGGGTGCGACCATCGTCGCCGAACGCCGCGTGCCGCACGAACACGCCGCGCTGACGCGCGCCATCGACGAGGTGCGCAAGGCCGGTGCCGAAATGGTCATCGTGTTCGGCGCCTCGGCCATTGCCGATCGCCGCGACGTCATTCCGATGGCGATCGAAAGCGCGGGCGGTGCCGTCGAGCATTTCGGCATGCCGGTCGATCCCGGCAACCTGATGCTGATCGGCCGCATCGAAGGTCTCTCGGTAATCGGCGCGCCGGGCTGCGCGCGTTCACCGAAGGAAAACGGTTTCGACTGGGTGCTGATGCGGCTGCTCGCCGGGCTCGAAGTGTCGCGCGACGACATCACCGGCATGGGTGTCGGCGGCCTGCTGATGGAAATCGTGACGCGGCCGCAGCCGCGCGCCGAACCAGCGGTTCAGGAGGGGCGCAACGTCGCGGCCCTCGTGCTCGCGGCAGGCCGTTCAACCCGCATGGGCGCCGTCAACAAGATGCTGGCCGAGATCGGCGGCAAGCCGCTGGTGCGCATCGCCGCCGAACAGGCGCTGGCCTCGCGCGCCAAGCCGGTCATCGTCGTCACCGGTCATGAGCATGAGAAGGTTGAGAAGGCGCTCGGCGATCTGCCGGTGCGTTTCGTGCACAATCGCGACTATGCCGAGGGGCTCGGCACCTCGCTGCGCACCGGCATCGCTGCCGTTCCGCCGCAGGCCGATGGCGCCATCATTTGTCTCGGCGATATGCCGCAGGTCGACAGCGGGCTTATAAACAAGCTGCTGGCGGCTTTCGATCCGGAGAGGGGCGCCCTGGTCGTGGTGCCGTCAATCGACGGCAAGCGCGGCAATCCGGTGGTGTGGTCGCGGCGATTCTTTAATGAATTGATGTCGATCACCGGCGATGTCGGCGCCCGCCACCTGATCGGTCAATATGCCGAGGCGGTGGTCGAAGTGCCGCTGAAAGGCGAGGCGGCGCTGACCGACGTCGATACCCCCGAGTCGCTCGACGCGGTCAAGGCCGAAATCGAACGCGCTTGAGATTCGAATCATTGATCGGAACACGCGACTCGCGATTGATCCGCTCAGGACTTTGAGCGGAGACCTCGGGCGACCGATGTCGGACACCTACACGCCTGCCATGCGCATGGTCGTGATCGCGAGCCTGTTGTTCGCCATCGCGACGATGACGTTCGTCACGGTCACTGTCGCGCGCGCCGCGGGCGCGCTGGCGGTCGGCTCGTGCGGCGCGTTCGGCGAAGCATACGACTTTGAATCGGTGAATGCGGCGCGCGAGAGCGCAATGGCCAAGTGCCAGGGCGAAGCCTGTCGTGTGGTGGCGACAACGTCAAAGCGGAATTGTGCCGCCTTCGCCGTCGACTACGCCAATCCGTGCGGCGCCTTCGGCTGGGGCCGGGGTGCCAAGCTCGGAGCCACTCAGAACGCTGCGCTGCAGGCTTGCTACCGCGAAGGCGGCAAGGAATGCGTGATCCGCACGTTTTTCTGCGACGCCAGGGGCTGAAGACGGCCGCCCGGCTGCGCCAAGCTTTTGATCTTGAACGACTGTTACGGGGTGCTGCGGCTCATGTCCGCAGCCTTGCGCCTCGCCGCGACTTGTCGTAAATATGACTGACTAGTCAGTCATATTTTAATGTCACGAAGGGCGGCGGTCGCGGCATGGCCAAGCGCAAAAAAGCAGCAAAAGGCGCCGGAACGAGCGGCCCGCCGACGAAGAAGGGCGGCGCCGCGGCGGCGGCGGGTCGCGAGCGTAAAATCGAAATTCCGCCAGCGGGCCGGGCTGCGCGCAGTGCAGATCGCCGCGAGGCCATCCTCGCCGCAGCGCTTGATGAATTTTCGGAGCGAGGGTTCGAGGCGGCGCGGCTGGATGACGTCGCCAGGCGCGCGAGCATCGCCAAGGGCACGATCTATCTCTATTTCCGAGACAAGGAGACGCTGTTTCAGGAATTGCTGCGGACGATGCTCACGCCGATCATCGGCGGCTTCGAGGCGCTCGGCCAGGCCGACGTCCCGGCCAAGCAACTGGCCGAGCACATGCGCGACGTCTTCGTCAAAGAAGTTTTCGAGACGCGACGCAAGGACGTCATCCGGTTGATGATCTCGGAAGGCCGGCGCTTTCCCAAGCTCGCCGAGTTCTATTATCGCGAGGTGCTGTCGCGCATATTCGAGGCGCTGCGCGCCATTCTGAAGCGCGGCGCAGAACGTGGCGAAGTGCCGGAGCAGCTCGTTGAATTCCCGCAACTCATGGCCGCCCCCGGCCTTGTCGCCATCGTGTGGACCGGCCTGTTTGCAGATCTCGCGCCGCTCGATGTGCGCAGGATGATGCAGGCCCATATCGACATTCTATTTGCTCCGAGGAGTCTGTCATGACATTCCGTTATGCCGCCCTCATGATGGCGGCGCTCGCGCTTGCGGGCTGCGCCAAGAGCGACGACCGCCAATTGCAAGGCTGGGTCGAGGCCGAAACCATCTTTGTGTCGCCGGACGAGCAGGGGCGGGTCGAAGAACTGAAGGTTCGCCAGGGTGACAAGGTCACAAAGGGCGACCTCCTGTTCACGCTCGATGACGACATGCAAAAGGCCGATGTGCAGGTGCGTGAGGCGGCACTGGCGTCGGCCCAGCAGGGATTTGCTCGCGCCCAGGAGCTTCTGAGGACAGCGGCCGGCACGCAGAAGACCATGGATGACGCCAAGGCGGCGTTGCAGCAGGCGCAGGCCAACCTCGATGCGGCGCAGACCCGCCTGACGCGGCGGCGGCAACTGAGCCCGGTTACCGGCTCGGTCGAAGAGGTCTATTACCGGCCGGGTGAAACCGTGCAGCCCGGCAAGCCGGTGGTCGCGCTGCTGCCTCCCGCCAATCTCAAGATCCGCTTCTTCGCGCCGGAGCGGGAGCTCGCCGCCATCCAGATCGGCGAGAGCGTGGGCGTCACCTGCGACAGCTGCGCGACCGGTCTCACGGCCAAGGTGACCTTCATTGCCCGCAGCGCCGAGTACACCCCGCCGGTGATCTACAGCCTCGAGGAGCGTGCCAAGCTCGTCTATCTGATCGAGGCCCGGCCGGATGATCCGTCCAAGTTTCGCGTCGGTCAGCCAGTCACCGTCACACGTGGGGTCGCGCCATGAATGCCGGCCTTGCCAAGGCCGATGACGGCCGCGACGTCGTCATCGACGTGCAGCATCTGACCAAGCGCTTCGGCGGCCGTGCCGTGGTGCGCGACGTCTCCATGCAGGTCAAGCGCGGCACCATCTACGGCTTTCTCGGGCCGAACGGCTCGGGCAAGACGACCACCATCCGCATGTTGTGCGGACTGCTGACGCCGGATGAAGGCACCGGCACCTGCCTCGGCTACGACATTCGCACCGAGACGGACCGGATCAAGCGCAAGGTTGGTTACATGACCCAGCGTTTCAGCCTCTATCAGGACCTCTCGGTGCGTGAAAATCTCGAATTCATTGGCCGCATCTACGGCCTGGCGAAGCCGCGCGCCGCGGCGCGGGCCGCGATCAAGCGCCTCGACCTGTCGGGCCGTGAAGAACAATTGGCCGGCGAACTCTCGGGAGGCTGGAAACAGCGCCTCGCGCTAGGGGCCTGCACCATGCCGAGCCCGCAGCTTCTCCTGCTCGATGAGCCCACCGCAGGCGTCGACCCGAAGGCGCGGCGCGAGTTCTGGAACGAGATTCACGCCTTGGCCGCCGATGGTCTCACCGTGCTGGTCTCGACCCACTACATGGACGAAGCCGAGCGCTGTCACGAGATCGCCTATATCGCTTATGGCGAACTCCTCGTTCGTGGCACGGTTGCCGAAGTCATCGCGGCGTCGCATCTGACGACCTATGTCGTCTCGTCGCGCAACGCGGGCGGCCTCAGCGCTCTCGGCCACGAGCTCGAGCACAAGCCCGGCATCGACATGGTGGCGCCGTTCGGCACCAGCCTGCACGTTTCGGGGCGAGATGCGGCGGCGTTGGAGGCGGCCATAAGCTCCTACAAGACGCGCGGCGATCTCGAGTGGCAGCGTTCGGAAGCATCGCTTGAAGACGTCTTCATCGATCTGATGAGCCGGGCGAAAGACAATTTCCAATGAACGGGCTCATTCCCACCGAAGAGCCCCGGCGGATGCGCGGCGACGGCTTCTGGCGCAAAACCTGGGCCATGCTGGTCAAGGAGTTTATCCAGCTCAAGCGCGACCGAGTCTCCTTCATCATGATCGTGACGATTCCGCTCGTGCAGCTTCTGCTGTTTGGCTACGCCATCAACACAACGCCGCGCGACTTGCCCACCGCGGTGCTGCTGCAGGAATCGAGCGATGTCGGCCGTTCCATCCTCGCGGCGCTCAAGAACACACGTTACTTCAAGGTCACAGAACTGCCGCGCAGCGAAGCGGAGCTCGATCGCTTGCTCGCCTCCGGCAAGGTCCTATTCGGCGTCGAGATCCCCGCGAATTTCGAGCGCGACCTGCGCCGCGGCGATATGCCGGCGATGCTGGTGGCGGCCGACGCGACCGATCCGGTGGCCGCCAGTTCCGCGTTGAGCGCACTCGGGCGTCTGGTGCAGACGGCGCTGGCGCATGATTACGCGATTCCGCAGGCCGCTTCCGCGCCGTTCGAGATCAGAACGCATGCGCGTTACAACCCTGCAGCCAAGACCGAACTCAATATCGTGCCGGGTCTCGTGGGCACCATTCTCACCATGACCATGCTCATCTATACGGCGCTGTCGGTGACGCGAGAGATCGAGCGTGGCACGATGGAAAACCTGTTGGCCATGCCGATCACGCCGATCGAGATCATGCTCGGCAAGATCATTCCTTATGTGCTTGTCGGCTTCGTGCAGGCCGCCATGATCATCGCCATCGGCGTATTCCTGTTCGGCGTCCCGATGCTCGGCAATCTTGGCGTGCTCGCTGCGCTCAGCACCTTGTTCATCGCCACCAATCTGTCGATCGGGTACACGTTTTCGACCGTGGCGCAGAATCAGTTGCAGGCGATGCAGATGTCGATCATGTTCTTCCTGCCAAACATTCTGCTGTCGGGGTTCATGTTTCCCTTTGCCGGCATGCCGACATGGGCGCGCTGGGTCGGCGAAGCGCTGCCATTGACCCATTATCTGCGCATCGTGCGTTCGATCATGCTCAAAGGCGCGACGGTGACCGATCTGCACTATGATGCCGCGGCGCTCGCCGTTCTGATGCTGGTCGCCATGACGATCGCCGTGACACGCTTCCGGCGGACGCTGGACTGATCGGTTCTAGATCAATTGTCGCTTGGCGGCCGTGGCGGCATCGCCCGTATTCGGCGTGCCGGTCGGTTCGATGAGCAACAGGTGAGCTTCTTCACGGGCGACCGGCCGGTGTTCGACACCCTTGGGAACGATAAACATCTCACCGGGGCCGAGCGTGACCGTGCGGTCGCGGAGCTCGATGTCGACGCGGCCCTTGAGTACCAGAAAGAAGTCGTCGGTATCGGGATGTGAATGCCATTTGAACTCGCCGAGAACCTTCACGACCATGACATCGTGGCCGTTGAAGGTGGTTACGGTTCGCGGCGACCAATGCTGATCGAACGTGGCAAGTTTCTTACTGAGATTGATCGCCTGATCCATCGTCCCGGTCTCCAGCATCCGATAACCCAGGCCGAATCATAGCGGCATCAGAGCCGCTGCGCGAGGCCGAGGCGAACATAGGGACTCGAATAGCCGTCGGTGTCGCGCCCATAGCCTATCGCGAGCGACCATTCGATTTCTTCGGTTCTCATGCTGGTAACGTGGAGGCCAATGCGAGTTTGGCCATAGCCGTCGGCGCCGAGATATTGCAACTCGGGCCCGACATAGAAATTTTCATCATTGAGCAGTTCGCCGGTCACCCGCCAGCCATAAGCGATCCGCGCGGAATGGCTGGTGGCCAGCGTCGACAGCGAAGCGTCGCCAGTGATCAAGGTGCGGGGCGTTGCTTCCCACCACAGTTCGGCGGCAAAGCGCAGACCGAAATTGCGCCCGCGCAGACGATTGTCGATATCGTCCGGCCACAGCCAATGCGTCTGCCATTCGGGGCCGAAGAAGAATTTCATCTCGGCGTCGCCACGCTTGATGCGGAATCCGGGCATCGCCTGGGTTTGCCACGCGGCGCCACGAACCTCCTGGCCGGGCATGTTGCCGGGCCAGTAGCGATAGACGCCGGCATTCATGACAAGCTTGAGCATCAGACCGTCGCGGTCGAAGCCGGCAGGGGCGAACAGGAAACCGGAGTAGGCGAAGACGCCGTTGCGCCACAGGTCGCGACCCGAGAACTCCATGACTTGCGAATATTCTTCCTGGGCCGACAGACGCCCCGCCGGCCACAGAATGCACATCAGGAAGGCCGCGGCGATGGGCATCGCCGCGCGAACGCGCCTTCGGGAACGCATGGCGGCCCCCAGACCGCTGACACAACTCGACCACAACTACAGCGTGCTGTCGGCGGATGTCCACAACGCGCGCTGTTCGCGTTATGGTTGTGGGCGCCGCGCTAGGCCGCTGCCGGGCCGCGGACCAGCCGGCGCGGCGGGCCGCCCAGGGTGCGGTGGATCATCGCCGAGAAGGCGGAGGCGCTGGCATAGCCGACTGCACTCGCGGTCTCGGCGACCGAGGCGCCGTCGGACAGCCGGGCCAGGCCGTCGATGGCGCGGAGGCGGGCGCGCCATTCCGCGAAGCTAAGGCCAGTTTCGTGCCGGAACAGCCGCGCCAGAGTGCGGCGGCTGGCGCCGGCTTTTTCGGCCCAGCGGTCGAGATCGTGGTCGATCGCCGGGTCGTCGAGCAGGGCGTGAGCAACACGTAGTGCCCGTTCGTCCTGCGGCATCGGCACCTCAAACCGCCGCGCGTCGAGGCGGCCGAGTTCGGTGAGGATGAGCCGGGCAATGGCGCCGCCACGATCGGTCTCGCCGTAGTCCACCGGCTCCTCGAGCAGAGCCAGGATGAGCTCGCGCAGCAAGCCGGAAATCTCCGCCAGCACTGGCGCCGGCGGCAAGGTTCGGCACAGCTCGGGGTCGATATAGACCGTGCGCATCTCGACCTTGCTGCGCATCCGGACGCTGTGCGGCAATTGCGGCGGCAGCCAGACCGCCCGCGCCGGCGGCAGGATCCAGGCTGCCTCGGCGGTTTCCACCCGCATGACGCCGCTGGTGGCGTGCAGGAGCTGGCCGCGGCGATGAATGTGCAGGGGAATATGCTCGGTGGCGCCGCAGGTCTTGGCCATCACCGCGACCGGGCGCGGCGCGTTGTCCATATTCGGACGATATTCCGGCTGAAGGCTCATGAGTGTCACCTTGGCACGTTCGCGACGAAAATCGACCGAACATCGCCAAAAGGCAAGCGCTATAGTAGCGGGGTAATCGAGGCGATTCCGCCGGAAAGTGATGCCAATGACCCCCGCCGCCGCCATGACCGATGACGCCGCCCGCCTGCGCTCCATTTCTTTCCTCAACATTGCGCACGGTTTCGACCACTTCGTGCTGCTGATCTACCCGACGGTGGTGATCGGCCTCGAGGCGGTCTATAGCCGGCCCTATAGCGAACTGATCGTGCTCTCGAGCGCGGCTTTCCTTGCCTTCGGCATCTTCTCGCTGCCCGCGGGCTGGCTCGCCGACCGCTGGAGCCGCCGTAACATGATGGGCGCCTTCTATCTCGGCTGCGGCGTATCGCTGATCGCGGTGGCGCTGGCGCCGAACCTGATCGTGCTGTCGGTGGCGATGTTCGCGCTCGGCATCTTCGCCGCGATCTATCACCCTGTCGGCATGGCGATGCTGATCGAGGCTTCAGGGGCGAAGGGGCGCACGCTCGCCTTCAACGGCGTGTGCGGCAATCTCGGCGTGTCGCTCGCCGCCGGCGTGTCCGGCGCGCTGGCCTACTGGATCAGCTGGCGCTCGGCATTCTACGTGCCGGCCGTCCTGCTGCTGGTGACCGGCGTCGTCTATCTGCGCATGACGCCGGACGATCGTCACCACGCCAGCAAGCGCCAGTCGAAGCCGGCGATCGCGCTGACGCCGAAGCTGATGGCCATGCTGTTCGGCCTGTTCCTGATCATTGCGCTGAGCGCCGGCCTGGTCTTCAACGTGCTAACCATCGCGCTGCCGAAGATCGTGGACGAGGGCATGGTCAAGGATGTGCCGCTGGTGCTGGTCGGCAGCGTCGCCACCGCGGTGCTGCTGTGCGGCGCGCTGGCGCAACTCGCAATCGGCCGGCTGGTCGAGTGGTTTGCGCCGCATTACCTGTTCGCGGTCGTCACCGCGCTGGGCTTCCTCGGCAATCTGTGGGCGTCCTACGCCGACGGCATTCCGCTGATGATTGCGCTCGCTATCGCCATCGCCGCGATCTATGCGCAGGTGACGGTGAACGACATGATCCTGGCGCGCTATACGGCGGACGCCTGGCGCGGGCGCGTCTATGCCGTCCGCTATTTTACGCTGTTCATTTCGTCCGCCATCGCGATCGGCATGATCGCGTTCCTGCACAAGACCGGCGGCTTCGGCCTGGTGCTCGGCGCCAACGCCGCGGTGGCTTTCCTGATGTTCCTGTCGACGGTCGCGCTGGTGGTAATGATCGTGAACATCGAAGGCCGGCAGGTCGAGATGCAGCCCGCGGAATAAGACCGGCGGCCTTCATCGGCGTGTTGTTTCAATGTGCGGATATCGCGCCTGCGGGCCGGTATCCGCACATTGCATTTGAGGGCCGCAACGCGAATAGCCGCGCGGCAAATTGGCGCGCCATCTTTGCTGAGAAGGGCCTTGATCGGCCGTTGTCCGCTAATTGGGCGGAGAATTTCCGTGCGCGCGCGCCGCTCACGCGAGTAAATCATTGTCCGCCGAGTTGAACCTTCAGCGGTTTTTATTTTTTCTTCGATCGCGGCCTTGCCCAGCGGTGATGGGACGGCAAAGGTTGCACCAATCGATAACCGCAGGAGCCGCCATCATGCGCTTTGTGAGTCAAAGTTCTGTTCGCCGCACCATCGCCGCCATCGTGGCTGCTTGCGCCATCGTAATCAGTGCCGCGGGTCCGGCCGCGGCGCAGAGCCGCATCCTCAACGTCTCCTACGATCCGACGCGCGAACTCTATCGTGCCTATGACGCGGCCTTCACCAAGCACTGGAAAGAGAAGACTGGACAGACCGTGGCGGTACAGCAATCGCATGGCGGCTCCGGCGCGCAGGCGCGCGCCGTCATTGACGGCCTCGAGGCCGATGTCGTGACGTTGGCGCTCGAAGCTGATATCGACGCCATCGTCGCCAAGTCCGGAAAGATCGCGGCCAACTGGCGCAGCCGCCTGCCGAACAACAGCGCGCCTTACACGTCGACCATCGTCTTCCTGGTGCGTAAGGGCAACCCGAAGGCGATCAAGGACTGGGACGATCTCATCAAGCCCGGCGTCGCGGTGGTCACGCCGAATCCGAAAACTTCCGGTGGTGCCCGTTGGAATGTGCTCGCGGCCTGGGCGTGGGCGCGCGACAAATTCGGCGGCGACGAGGCCAAGGCGCAAGGCTACGTCAAGGATCTGTTCGGCCACGTGCCGGTGCTCGACACCGGCGCGCGCGGCGCCACCACCACCTTCGTGCAACGCCAGATCGGCGACGTTTTGCTGGCCTGGGAGAACGAGGCCTTTCTCGCGCTCACCGAGCTTGGCCCCGACAAGTTCGAGATCGTCGTGCCATCGATCTCGATTGTCGCCGAGCCGCCGGTGGCGCTGGTCGACGAGAATGCCAAGAAGCACAAGACCACCGAGGTGGCGCAGGCCTATCTGGAATACCTCTACAGCGCCGAGGGCCAGAAGATCGCCGCCAAGAATTATTACCGCCCGGCGAAGCCGGAAATGGCCGAGGCCGAAGACCTGAAACGATTTCCCAAGCTGAAGCTGGCGACCATTGCGGATTTCGGCGGCTGGAAGGAAGCCCAGCCCAAGTATTTCGGCGACGGCGGAATATTCGATCAAATCTACCAGCCGAAGTAGTATTGCAGAATGTCAACGGCCTATTCATGGACCTGGAAGCGACCCAGCGTCATCCCGGGCTTCGGGGTGACGTTCGGCTTTGCGCTGACCTATCTGAGCCTGATCGTTCTTATCCCGCTTGCCGCGCTGATCGTGCGCAGCACCTCGCTTGGCTGGGCCGAGTTCTGGCATCTGGCTTTCGATCCGCGCACGCTGGCGGCGCTGCGTGTCAGCTTCGTTACCGCGCTGATCGCGGCGGTTATCAACAGCGTGTTCGGCCTGGTGCTGGCCTGGGTGCTGGTGCGCTACCGGTTTCCAGGCAAGCGTCTGATCGACTCGATGATCGACCTGCCATTCGCTCTGCCGACAGCAGTGGCGGGCATCGCGCTGAGCACGCTCTATGCGCCGAACGCCTGGGTCGGCGGTCTACTGGCGCCCTATGACATCAAGATTGCCTATACGCCCGTCGGCATCGTCGTGGCGCTGATCTTCATCGGGCTGCCGTTCGCGGTGCGCACCGTCGAACCGGTGCTGGCCGACCTCGACAAGGAGTTGGAGGAGGCGGCGGCGACTTTGGGTGCGCGGCGGCTGCAGACCGTGTTGCGCGTGGTGCTGCCGCAACTGGTGCCGGCGATCCTCACCGGCTTTGCGCTGGCGCTCGCGCGCGGCATCGGCGAATACGGTTCGGTCGTCTTCATTGCCGGCAATATTCCGTTCGTGTCGGAAATCGCGCCGCTGCTCATCGTCATCCGGCTCGAGGAGTTTAACTACGGTGCGGCGACGGCCGTGGCGGCGTTGATGCTGATGATTTCCTTCGCCATGCTGCTGACCATTAACCTCATCCAGGCCTGGAGCCGCCGGAGGTTCGGTCATGCAGTCTGAAGGGCGGCATCACACCGTCGCGCCGGCCACCAGCGAATCGACCCCGATGCGCGGCACGCTGATCGCAATTGCGCTCATATTCTTCGCGCTGTTCCTGCTGCTGCCGCTGGTGCTGGTGTTCACCGAGGCGCTGCGCGCCGGGTTGCCCGGTTTCATCAAGGCGATCAACGAGCCCGATGCGCTGGCGGCGATCCGCCTGACCTTGCTGGTCGCCGCCATTTCAGTGCCGGCCAACATGGTGTTCGGCATCGCCGCCGCCTGGGCGATCGCCAAATACGAATTCAAAGGCAAGAGCTTCGTCATCACGCTGATCGACCTGCCGTTCTCGGTGTCACCGGTGATCGCGGGTCTCGTTTATGTACTTCTGTTCGGCGCGCAAGGCTATTTCGGCGGCTGGCTGAGCAACCATAATATCGAGATCATCTTCGCGCTGCCGGGCATCGTGCTGGCCACCATGTTCGTCACCTTTCCCTTCGTCGCCCGCGAACTGATCCCATTGATGCAGGAGCAGGGCACCGGCGACGAGGAAGCGGCACTGTCGCTCGGCGCCAGCGGCTTCAAGACTTTTCTCTATGTCACGCTGCCTAACGTCAAATGGGCGCTTCTCTATGGCGTACTGTTGTGCAATGCGCGGGCCATGGGTGAGTTCGGCGCCGTTGCCGTGGTGTCCGGCAAGATCCGCGGCTTTACCAACACCATGCCGCTGCATGTCGAAATTCTCTACAACGAATACGCGTTTACGGCGGCCTTCGCAGTCGCGTCCCTGCTCGCCATGCTGGCGCTTCTGACGCTGGCGGTGAAGGCGCTGCTCGAATGGCGCTACGGCGACCAGAGCGCTGCCGGCAGCGGACGCCATTAAGGACGGCTCATGGAAATCCGCATCGACATGTGCGCAAGCAGTTCGACCGCTACCCGGCGCTGCACGGCGTGTCGCTCGATATCCGCTCCGGCGAACTGATCGCGCTGCTCGGGCCCTCCGGCTCGGGCAAGACAACGTTGCTGCGCCTGATCGCCGGACTGGAATGGCCGACCACGGGCTCGATCTTCTTCGGCGGCGACGATGCGTCGGGCATGGATGTGCAGGAGCGCAACGTCGGCTTCGTGTTTCAGAGTTACGCGCTGTTCAAGCACATGACGGTCGCGGACAATATCGGCTTCGGCCTGCGCGTGCGGCCGCGGTCAAGCCGGCCGCCGACCGCGGAAATCCGCCGCCGCGCCAGCGCATTGCTCGATCTGGTGCAGCTATCGGGCCTTGAGAACCGCTTCCCGGCGCAATTGTCCGGCGGCCAACGGCAGCGTGTGGCGTTGGCCCGGGCGCTGGCAATCGAGCCGCGCGTCTTGCTGCTCGACGAACCGTTTGGCGCGCTCGACGCCAAGGTACGCCGCGAACTGCGACAATGGTTGCGTGAACTGCACGACAAGACCGGACACACCACGGTGTTCGTGACGCACGATCAAGAAGAGGCGCTCGAACTGGCCGATCGCGTCGTGGTCATGAGCCAGGGCCGCATCGAGCAGGTCGGCACGCCGGACGAGATCTACGACCGGCCGAATTCGCCGTTCGTGTTCTCTTTCATCGGTGAGGCCAGCGAATTGCCGGTCACCGTGGCGAACGGCCGCGTCAGTATCGACGGCCAAGCCATCGATCTCGGCGCCGCCGGCGCAGCCGACGGCCCGGCGCGGCTGCTGATGCGGCCGAACGGCATCGATGTCGTAGACGAGCGTCCCGGCACGATCGCCGGTGACGTCGTTGCCGTGCGCCGCAGCGGCGGCTGGCGGCGTGTCGAACTGCTGATTGGCGCCGGCCGGCATCGCGTCGAGGTCGAACTGCCGATCGACGGGGCGCAAGCTTTGAGCGAGCGGCTGCATATCCTGCCGCGGCACTGGCAGCTTTATCCGTCGGAAGCCTCCTGACACCGCCGCCGCAAGCGACCGCTGCGGCATCAAGAGCCGCGGGGCGCGGCCAGGATCGGGAACGGGCAGGCGCTTTCGAAGGCGCGCGCGGCGCGCAGCACCAGTGCATCGTTGCGGGGCGGGCCGACGATCTGCAGCGCCATCGGCAAGCCGTCTGCAGCAAAACCGCAAGGTACGGAGGCGGCTGGCTGCTGCGTCAGGTTGAACGGATAGGTATAGGGCGACCAGTTGATCCATTCGTCGCCGAAGCGGCCGCCAGTCGGCGTGACGCGGCCGGCCTCGATCGCGGTCGTCGGCATCTGCGGCGTCAGCAGGAGATCGTAGCGCTCGTGGAACCGCAGCATGTGCTGCGTCAGTTCGTTGCGCTGCGTGTGCGCGGCCAGATAATCCGCGAGTGAAATGCGCCGGCCGATATCGGCCATGTTGCGCAGGCCTTCATCCATCTTGTGCCGCTCGGCCACCGGCACCGCGTCGACGATGGTCGCGGCGACCGCGTACCAGATGTTCTTCTCCATCTCGATCGGTTCGGCAAAACCGGGATCGACCTCCTCGACATGAGCGCCCAGGTCCGCGAACATCTGTGCCGCCTGTCGCGTCGACGTTTCGATTTCCGCATCGAGCTGTGTGACGTAGCCGAGCCGCGGTGAGAAGGCGATGCGCAGTCCGCGCACGCCGTCACCAAGTCCGATGCGATAATCGGGAGCAGGTGTGTTCCAGGCGGTGCTATCGCGCATGTCGGGCTGGCCGATGATGCTGAGCATCAGCGCCGCGTCCATGACTGTGCGCGTCAGCGGGCCTTGATGTGCGAGCACGGTGAAGGCCGACGCCGGATAGGCCGGCACGCGGCCGTAGCTCGGCTTGATACCGAAGGTGCCGCAGAAGGCAGCGGGAATGCGGATCGATCCGGCGCCATCGGTGCCGAGATGAAGCACACCGAGATTGAGCAGCGCCGCCGCCACGGCGCCGCCGGACGAGCCGCCGGTGGTGCGGTTCAAATTCCACGGATTGCGCGTGATGCCGGTGAGCGGCGAATGACAGGCGCCGATCCAGCCGAACTCCGGCGTCGTCGTCTTGCCGAGGATGACGGCGCCTTGCTCCTTCAGTCGCGCCACCGCCGGCGCATCGTGCGGCGCCGGTGCGTCGGGCGTGGTGAGCGAGCCCTTGCGCGTCGGCCATCCTTTGACGTCGATGATGTCCTTGATGGTTGCCGGCAGGCCGTCGGCAAGGCCGATCGGCTCGCCCTTCGTCCAGCGGGCTTCGGAAGCTTGCGCCGCGGCGAGCGCGCCTTCGGCATCGATCCCCACGAAGGCGTTGATAGCGGGCTCGAAGCGTTCGATCCGCTCGAGCGCGTCGCGCGTCACCTCGAGCGGTGAAAGGTCGCGACGGCGATAAAGTCGAAGCAGTTCGGCGGCATTCAAGTCTGAAATGGCCGCCATCTGCGCGCTCCGTTAAAGCCGTTCGATCAGGGCCATCGCCGCCGCCGGCATCTTCACTTTGGCTTCGTGGATGAAATAGATGAATACATCGCGGGGCTTCTTCTCGGCGGCCTTCTTGTCGATGCGCGGCAGATCGGCCGGCGCGCCGCCCTTGAGCCAGGTGTTGGCGCGCGCCGCCCATTGATCGAGCGCCTTCGGCGGATAGCCTGCCTTCAGCGTCTCGTCGCCCTTCTGCAGGCGCGCGTAGACGAAGTCGGAGGTCACGTCGGCGATCTCGGTATAGCTCTCGTGTTCGGCGTAGCAGATAGCCACATTGGCCCTGCGGGCGAGTGCGATGAATTCCGGCGTCTTGAAGGTGTCGTTGCGCACTTCGACGACGTGGCGCAGCGCCTTGCCGTCGAACGTCGCCGGCAGGAGATCGAGGAAGGCGCCGAAGTCGGCGGCATCGAATTTCTTATGCGGCGCAAATTGCCAGAGCAGAGGCCCGAGTTTGGGGCCGAGTTCGGTGACGCCGGATTCCAGAAAGCGGGTGATGGATGGCCCGGCTTCAGCCAGAACGCGACGATTGACCGCATACCGCGGCCCCTTCAGCGAAAACACGAAGCCGTCCGGAACTTCCGACGCCCATTTGCGGAAGCTTGCCGGCTTCATCGTCGAATAAAACGCTCCATTGACCTCGATCGAGGTCAGATGCTGCCCGGCGTATTCCAGTTCACGCGATTGCGGCAGGCCTTTGGGGTAAAACACGCCGCGCCAGGGCTCGTAAGTCCAGCCGCCGACACCGACATAGATGCGCGAGGGGTAGTTTTTCATTAAGGTTTTCGTCACGTTATTTTCACAATGCCGGACTATACAGGTTTCCAAGCGGCGGCTGGATTGCGTTTCGTATGATCCCCGCCCGACGGCCACGATGGGATAGACGACGGCGGATGTAACCGCGTTCTATCTTGTCCGTGGTCGTTCTCATTTGGTGCAGCCTAGCCCGCAGGCCGTCGCCCTTCCACCCGGTTTCTTCATCCGTATTCATTGCGCCGGCGCCGCGGCGATCAGGCGCGCATTGTCGGCGCGCAAGGCGGCGTTCTCGTCTTCCAATCCCTTGATGGTGTGAAACAGTCGCGCCGTGGACAGTTGCAGGAAATAGAATCCGAAAGTCGGATTCTGAAAATAGAGCTGCATGACGTGGTCGTAAGCGATCGCCAGCGTCTCGCCGCTCTCAAGGCATTCGACGGTCGCGGTGCGGGACTTGCCCGGCTCGAGCAGACCGAGTTCTCCGAGGATACCGCCGGCGCCGATCTCGACATTGCGCTCGACCACGCGGAAGCGGCCGGACATGATGAAATGCAGTTCGGTTGCCGCCTCACCTTTGCGAAACAGCACCGCCCCCGTCTCGAAACGGCGGCTGGTGGTGAACGGCTTGAGCCAATCCATGTTGAGGTCGCCGGCGGCCGCCTCGTTGACCTGCCGGATCAGCTTCTTCATCTGGAACAGACGCAGCGAATTGATGGGCAGCAGAATGCAATTGAGAATGAGCGTCGGATAGACCGACGCCATCGACGACCAGAGGATGAACAGGCAGTTGGTCGTCATCGCCACGATGCGCAGCGGGATCATCGTCTTCATCAGGTAGCCGATGATGTTGAGGATGACGGCCGCAGCCGAAACGACCATGACGAAACTGATATCGCTGAACGAGGTGGGAAAATGCATGAGGCGGGAGTTCCGGCGTAAGCGAGTCCGCCTCAAGTCTGCCAACCGCGCACTGGCGCCGCAATAGAGAAAGGCCCGGGATTGCTCCCGGGCCTTCGCATTCGTTTCGAGGTTGGCGAGGACTTTTAGAAGTCCATTCCTCCCATGCCGCCCGGCATACCGCCCGGAGCGCCGCCACCGGCGCCCTTCTTCGGCGGCAGTTCGGCGACCATCGCTTCGGTGGTGATCAGGAGGCCCGCGACCGAAGCCGCGTTCTGGATCGCCGCACGCACGACCTTCGTCGGGTCGATGATGCCCTTGGTCATCATGTTCCCGTATTCGCCGTTCTGCGCGTCGAAGCCGTAGGCGTACTGGTCCTTCTCGAGGACCTTGCCGACGATGACCGAACCGTCTTCACCCGCGTTGAGCGCGATCTGACGGGCCGGAGCCTGGATCGCCTTGCGGACGATCTCGACGCCGACCTTCTGGTCGTCGTTCTGCGTCTTCACCTTCTTCAGCGCCTCGGTGGCGCGGAGCAGGGCGATGCCGCCGCCCGGCAGGATGCCTTCCTCGACCGCGGCGCGGGTCGCGTGCATCGCGTCATCGACGCGATCCTTGCGCTCCTTCACCTCGACCTCGGTGGCGCCGCCGACGCGGATCACCGCGACGCCGCCGGCCAGCTTGGCCAGACGCTCCTGCAGCTTCTCGCGGTCGTAGTCCGAGGTGGTTTCCTCGATCTGCGCCTTGATCTGCTGCACGCGCGCCTCGATGTCGGCCTTCTTGCCCGAACCGTTGACGATCGTGGTGTTTTCCTTGTCGATCGACACCTTCTTGGCGCGGCCGAGCATGTTGATCGTCACGTTCTCGAGCTTGATGCCAAGATCTTCCGAGATCGCCTGGCCGCCGGTCAGGATCGCGATGTCCTGCAGCATGGCCTTGCGGCGATCGCCGAAGCCCGGCGCCTTGACGGCCGCGACCTTGAGGCCGCCGCGCAGCTTGTTGACGACGAGGGTGGCGAGCGCTTCGCCTTCGATGTCCTCGGCGACGATCAGCAGCGGCTTGCCGGTCTGCACGACCGCTTCGAGCAGCGGCAGCAGTTCCTGGAGACCCGACAGCTTCTTTTCGTAGATCAGGATGTAGGGATCTTCCATCTCAACGCGCATCTTGTCGGCGTTGGTGACGAAGTAGGGCGAGATGTAGCCGCGGTCGAACTGCATGCCCTCGACGACGTCGAGTTCGGTGTCGAGCGACTTGGCTTCCTCGACGGTGATGACACCCTCGTTGCCGACCTTCTTCATGGCTTCGGCGAGGAACTTGCCGATTTCCACGTCGCCGTTGGCCGAGATGGTGCCGACCTGGGCGATTTCCTCGTTCGAGGTCACCTTCTTGGAGTTGGCCTTGAGGTGCTCGACGATCGCATCGACGGCGAGATCGACGCCGCGCTTGAGATCCATCGGGTTCATGCCGGCGGCAACCGCCTTCGAACCTTCCTTGACGATGGCCTGGGCCAGCACGGTCGCCGTCGTGGTGCCGTCACCGGCGAAGTCGGCCGACTTCGAAGCGACTTCACGCACCATCTGCGCGCCCATATTTTCGAACTTGTCCTCGAGCTCGATCTCCTTGGCGACGGTGACGCCGTCCTTGGTGATGCGCGGGGCGCCGAACGACTTGTCGAGCACGACGTTACGGCCCTTCGGACCGAGCGTGACCTTCACGGCGTTGGCGAGGATGTCGACACCGCGCAGCATGCGGTCGCGCGCGTCGACGGAGAATTTGACGTCTTTAGCAGCCATTGTTTCGTTTCCTTCAGGTTTTGATCCTCATCCTGAGGAGCGCCAGAACGACGCAACTCGAAGGATGAGGCCGATGATTCGCTGCTCTCGTCCTTCGAGACGCCTGCCTGCGGCAGGCCTCAGGACGAGGGCTTCTTACGCGGCCTTCTTCTTCGAAGTCGCGGCGCCTTCGATGACGCCCATGATGTCGCTTTCCTTCATGATCAGGAGATCCTGACCGTCGATCTTGACCTCGGTGCCCGACCACTTGCCGAACAGCACGACATCGCCAACCTTGACGTCGATCGGGGTGAGCTTGCCGCTTTCGTCGCGGCCGCCTGGACCGACGGCGATGATCTCGCCCTGGCTCGGCTTTTCCTGCGCGCTATCGGGAATGATGATGCCGCCGGCGGTCTTCTGCTCGGCATCGATGCGCTTGACGACGACACGGTCGTGAAGCGGGCGGAACTTCATGGCAGTCCTCCTAAAGAGTTGAGTTATCTGACGTTTCCGGTGACCGGTGAAACTCCTCTCCCGGCCACCTTGGAGGCCAGATGGGCGAGGAGTTTTCGACCCGCAAGGGGCGTCTGCAAGATTTTTAGCACTCATCTTTGGCGAGTGCCAACAAAATCGCTAAGCCTCTGAATTTAAATGTTTAATAGACAGGCTGGCGGGAGCGCTCGCCCGGCTTTGAGAATGACGGCAACGGAGCCTACTGTTAGCCGCTTCGGCTGTCTGCTGCTAACGCATTGATTATAAACAATTTGTTCACCGATTCAGCTTGCAATGAACGATGCCGGGACTGGAAACTTATCGTCCGCTTCATCAACGGAGGACGGAATGGGTTCGACGGTTTCGAAGGACTTCGAGAAGCAGGTTCAGGGCTACGGACTGACCACGGCGCATATTCTGTATCGTCGGCCGGACCATCGCTGGCTGCTGCAAAGCTATGTCTGGCAGGCCTACGATCTGTTTCCGAAATTCCCCGAGTTGCAGAGGTTTCTCGATTTCTGGCAGGAGCGGCTCGAAGGGCCGCTGCATTCCGTCCAGGTCGCGCACTGCAAACTGATCAAGCCGGCCGAGATGAAGGCGATCAACGGCGAGTTCGTGCTGCATTAGACAAGCAAGGCGGTGCCGCTAAGTGCTCCGCTGCGGCCGTCCGCATGAGCGGCCGACCGTATGCTCTTGTGTATCCGTATCGGGCACCGATCCCGGTCGTTCCGTTTTCACGGGTCCGACCGTGGAATCCCGATCCATCAACAAACGTCATTGTACTCATTTGCAAAAGTGCGCACGCTGCAGCCGGTGCCATGTTGCCGGAGTCCCGGCGCCTCCCCATCTGAACTGTCCGGACCGGCATAGCGTCCGCCGACGCTGATCTTTCACCAGACCGATTCCAATCCACTTTCATTCCGCGGACTTTCTCTTTGCAGAACCAACTCGCGCGCTACGGGCTGCTGCTCGGCAATTTCGCCACCGGCCTGTCGGTACTGGCGCCCGCCGGCATGCTGGCGATCCTCGCAGAAGGCCTCAATGTCGGAATCCGCGAGGCGGGACTGCTGGTGACGTTCGGCGCCATCATCCTGTGCTTCGGCTCACCGGTGATGGCCTGGCTGACGACGCGGATCGGCCGCCGCGCGCTGCTGGTGACGACGTTGGCGGTGATGGCGGCCGGGCAGGCTGCCATGGCGCTCGCGCCGAACTACGGCACTGTGCTGGCTTTCCGGCTGGTGACGCTTGCCATCGCCGCAGTGTTCACGCCGCAAGCGGCGAGCACCATCGGCCTGCTGGTGTCAGATCGCGCGCGCTCCGGCGCGATCACATTCATCTTTCTCGGCTGGTCGCTGGCCGTTGCGGCAGGCATGCCGTTGATCACATTGATCGCGGCCTACGCCGGATGGCGCGGCGCTTTCGCTTTTTCAGCATTCGCGTCGTTCGTGCCCTGCGTCCTGCTCGCCTTTGGCCTTCCGCGCAAGCTGTTCGGGCCGGCGCTGTCGCTCGGCAGCTTCACCGGGCTGCTGCGCAACACCAAAGTCCTCATGCTGCTCGCCATCACCATCCTGTTCATCGGCGGCCAGTTCATGGTGTTCGTCTATCTCGGACCGCTGCTGAACCGTCTGACCGGCGCCAGCCACGAAACTGTTGGTCTGATCTTCGCGCTCTATGGCGTGATGGGGTTCATTGGCAATGTCACGGCGACGCGGATCGTCGGCCGACTCGGCGGCTGGAAGACGTCGGTTATTTTCCTGGCCTGCAATCTGTGCGGGCTTGCGCTTTGGACGGCCGGCTCCGGCGTACTGGTGCTGATGGCCGCCGGCGTCGTCTTCCTCGGCCTCGGCTTTGCCGCCACCAATTCGATCCAGCAGGCGCGCCTGGTGCAGACCGCGCCCGAACTCGCCAGCGCCTCGGTCGCGCTCAATACCAGCAGCGTCTATGTCGGCCAGGCCATCGGCTCCGGCCTTGGCGGGGTGATGTACGCTGCCGGCATGCTGCGCGAGCTCGGCATGGTCGGTGTGGTGTTCGTCGGCATCGCGATCGCAATCTGGACGCTGACGCGCGACCGCGTCGCGCGGCCGGCGTCGTCGTGATCACGGCCGCACGCGCCTGATCAGCGTTTCGACCGCCGGCAACATCTGGCCGACGACGATACGATAACCCTCGGCATTGTAATGCGCACCGTCGCGGGCGCGGTGCCGTCCCGGCGCAACCTTCCACGGCACATAGAGCGCGTGGTGCCGGACGGCGACGTGCGAGAGATCGACACCGCCATAGCGGATGACCAGCACTTCGATGTGGCGGCGGTTCAAGGTCTCGATGATGGTACCGAGTCGCTTCTCCATTACCGCGCGCGGCACGCCCATGCGAAGATCGTTGACGCCGAACTCGACGATGCAGATTGCGGTGTCGGGATCGATCGCGAGATCGAGGCGCTTCAGCGCGCCTTGCGTCGTATCGCCGGCAACGCCGGCATTGCTGACCACGACGTCATAACCCTTGGCGCGCAAGACGCGCTGCAACTGCGCGGGGTAGGCGTCGTCGCGCTTGATCAGATAGCCGGAGGTGGCGCTGTCGCCGAATGCGACGATAGCGATCGGACGCGATTGCGCCGGCCAGACGGTGACACACCACAACAGGCTACCGAATGCGACGAGCCAGATGTGTTTCAGCATATCAAGATACCGGCGAGCGACGTTTGCGAGACGACGGCGGTCGCGGCGGGGTAAGCGAAATATGAATCAGATACCGAATACATCGAGAGTTGTTTCATCGCTATTTAATCGGTTTGCGATCATATCGCTCGGTTTAAAGAGAGAGCGTTATGTCCGCCAAGGCCGCGCCGGAAAAGTCCCTATCGATTCTCGCCGAAGATCTTGCCAGTCTTGCCGCAGAACGCGCGCCGGACAAGCGCGTCGAACTGTTGCGGCGCATCGCCTTGGCGTATGCAACGTACGCCGAGCCGACTCTGACGGCAGAGCTTTATCTCTTCAACGAGGTCGTTTCCAAGCTCATCGACAAGCTCAGCGGTGCCGATCGCGCCGCGGCGTCGGCCTCGCTTGCCGGCATGGTGCGCTTGCCCGTCCAGATCGTCCGCAGGCTGGCAACCGACGCCGATATCGACGTCGCGCGGCCGATGATCCGCGACTACAAGGCGGTGCCCGAAGGCGTTCTCGTCGACGTCGCGCGGACCGGTTCGCAGGATCATCTCCGCGCCATTGCCGGGCGGGATGAGGTGACACCGCCCGTCACCGAGGTCGTCGCCGAACGCGGCGATGCCAGCGTGGTGCGCATCCTGGCGGGCAACAATGGAGCGCGGTTTTCCGATGCCGGCATGCGCCGCATGATCGCGCGGGCGGGGAACGATGTCGATCTTCAGGCTCTGCTGGTCGATCGCAAGGATCTCTCGCTTGCGGCGGTCGAGCGCCTTCTGCCCATCGTCACCGAGGAGCTGGCGCGCCGGTTGTGCGAGAGGACGCCGACCTTGAATGAAGCCGCGGTGCTGCCGCATCTGGCCGAATGGCTCGCCGACCGCAGCAGAAATGCCGAACAGACCCGCGCCTACGCCGCCGGGTTGCGCAACGGCGACCTGCGGCCTTGCGATGTGTTTTGCGAACTGTTCGCGCAAGGCCGGCTCTATGACGCTTCGGCGGTGCTGGCATCGCTGCTCAACCTGGGTTGCGATTATACGTTCGGCGTTCTCGCCGGTAGTAGCCTGCAATCCGCGTTGCTGCTGATGCGAGCTGCCACGCTGCCATGGGTGGTGGTCGACTGCTTCCTGAAAATGCGGCAGACAAAGACCGAACTGCATCGCTACGGGTCGACACCGACGCGGGTGGATTACCTCGCACTCGACGCCGGTGCCGCCCAGCGCGTCGTTCGCTTCGCCAAAGTGCGGCAGTCCGCCGGCGCCGCACTGGTTTGACATCGTCAAGTCAGAACGCCGACCACCGCGCCCATCAGGCAGGTCGAGAGCGTGCCCGATACGATCGACTTCGGCCCCAGCGAAATGATGTCGGGGCGGCGCTCCGGGGCCATGATGTTGAGGCCGCCGATCATGATGCCGAGCGAGCCGAAATTGGCAAAGCCGCACATCGCGTAGATCATGATCAGCCGCGAGCGGTCGTCGAGCGCGCCGGCCGGCAGCTTGGCAAGTTCGAGATAGGCGATGAATTCATTGAGCACTGTCTTGATGCCCATCAGCGAACCGGCGGTGACGGCCTGATCCCACGGCACGCCCATCAGCCAGCACACCGGCGCCATGACCAGGCCAAGCAAACGCTGCAGCGTGATGGCGCCGCCGGCGACGTCGGGCAGCAGGCCAAGGATGGCGTTGGCCAGATGCACGAGCGCGACGAGCACGATCAGCATGGCGATGATGTTGAGCAGCAGTTCGAGGCCGGCCGCGGTGCCCCGTACCACGGCGTCCATGCTGGAATCCGCGATGTGACCGATATCGACCGCACCGACATCGGTGCGGTCGGTCACCGGCACCATCAGTTGGCTGATCAGCAACGCGGCCGGCGCGCTCACGACCGAGGCGACAAGGAGGTGACCCGCGACTCCGGGCACCACATCGCGCAGAATGGTGGCGTAAAGTACGAAGACGGTGCCGGCGATGCCGGCCATGCCGCCGGTCATCACCATGAACAATTCGCCACGCGTCAGCCGCGACAGATAAGGGCGGATGAACAGCGGCGCTTCGACCATGCCGAGAAAGACATTGGCCGCGGTTGAAAGGCCGACGGCGCCGCCGACGCCGAGCGTTCGCTCGAGCAGAAAGGAAAAGCCGCGCACGATCGGCGGCAGGATGCGCCAGTAGAACAGCAGCGTCGTCAGTACGCTGGTCACCAGCACGACGGGCAGGCCCTGGAACGCCAGAATGTACGCGGAGCCGGGCGCCTTCAGATCGAACGGCAGCGGGCCGCCGCCGAGGTAGCCGAAGACGAGCGATGTGCCGGCGCGCGTGGCGTCGCCGACGGCGTCGACCGCGCGCGTGAGCGCGGCGAAGGCGGTGACGAGCAGCGGCACCTTCAGCAGCAGCAGGGCGACGACAAAGGTGACGAGAAGCGCCGCGCCAGCGCTCTTCAAGCTCACCGCGCGGCGGTTCTCGCTGACCGCCCAGGCCAAAGCCATGAGCACGACGACGCCGAGCGCCGACTGCATTTGCAGCATCGAAGTTTTCCCCTCGCGGCGGCAGGTCTTCCGCCCGCCGCGCGGGGTAAAGAGCGCGCCTCAGCCTCTCCCGACGAACGGCATGGTATTGGCCATCACGGTCATGAACAAGACGTTGGCGTCGAGCGGCATGTTCGCCATGGTGACGACCGCGGCGCCGACATTGTCGGCGCTCATGCGCGGCTCCTGGATCGACGTGCCGTTCGGCTGCAGGACGCCCTGGCCTTCGGCCATGCGCGCGGTCATGGGCGTGATGGCGTTACCGATATCGATCTGGCCGCAGCAGATGTTGTATTTGCGGGTGTCGAGCGAGGTCGATTTGGTCAGCCCCGTCACCGCGTGCTTGGTTGCGGTATAGGCCACCGAATAAGGCCGCGGCGCATGCGCCGAGATCGAGCCGTTGTTGATGATGCGGCCGCCCTGCGGGTTCTGGTCCTTCATGATCTTGATGGCTTCCTGGGTGCACAGGAACATCCCGGTCAGGTTGGTATTGACGACGTTCTGCCAGGTCTCGAACGGCAGTTCTTCGAGCGGCACCGGCGGCGCGCCGATGCCGGCGTTGTTGAACAGCACGTCGAGGCGGCCGAAGCTGGCCTTGGTCTTGGCGAAGAGGTCGAGGATCGACTGGCGCTGCGACACGTCGGTCGGCACCGCGAGCGCCTGCTGGCCGATGGCATTGATCTCGCCGGCCACCTGATCGAGCGGCTCCTTGCGCCGGCCGGCCAGCACCAGATTGTAGCCGGCCTTGGCCAGCGCGGTGGCGACGGCCTTGCCGACGCCGGTGCCGGCGCCGGTGACGAGAGCGATTTTGGCGGTCATTGGACGGTCCTTCCCCGACGATTGTTTGTTGTGCGGCCTGCCTAGCACAATTGAGGTCCGTCGCCACAGGCCCAAGGTGCGCGGGCGAGGTGCGCAGGAGCTATGCAGTGACCTGGGGAATGACGGCCGTCAGCCGGCCAGTGAGGCCGGGTGGTCGTGGTTGCGGTAGGCTTCCGGCGACTTCAGCCGCGCGGTGATGCGGTCCGCCGTTGTCGGGCGGCCGAAGCGATAGCCCTGCATCTGGTGGACGCCGGCAGCGCGCAGGAACAGGTGCTGGTCGGCGGTCTCGACGCCTTCGGCGGTGACCTTCATGCCGAGGCCGCGGCCGAGCGAAACCACGGCGTGGACGATGGCGGCGGCGTCGGCGGCCTTCTCGATCGACAGCACGAAGCTGCGGTCGATCTTGAGCTTGTCGAACGGGAAGCGGCGCAGATAGAGCAGCGATGAATAGCCGGTGCCGAAGTCGTCGAGGGCAAGGCGGACGCCGAATGCCTTCAGCCGCCGCATCGCGGCTTCAGTGGTTTCGATATTGCCGATCAGCACGCTTTCGGTGATCTCGAGTTCGAGACGCGCCGGATCGAAGCCGGTTTCGCTCAAGGTACGCTCTACCGTGTCGGCAAAGTCCGCGCGGCGGAACTGCAGCGGCGAGACGTTGACTGCCACCGTCAGCTCCGGCCAGGCGAGCCCGTCGGTCATTGCCTGGCGCAGCACCCAGGCGCCGAGTTCGACAATGAGGCCGGAATGTTCAGCCAGCGCGATGAATTCCACCGGCGAAATCTCGCCGCGGGTCGGATGGGTCCAGCGGCACAAGGCTTCGACGCCGAGCATGTTGTCGCCGCTCTTGTCCACGATCGGCTGATAGACCAAGCGGAGCTGGCTGTTCTGGATGGCGTCGCGCAGATCGCCTTCGAGCAGCTTGCGCTTGGACAGATCGGCGTCCATCGCCGCGTCGTAGATGCAGGCGCGGTTGCGGCCTTCGTTCTTGGCGCGGTACAGCGCCATGTCGGCGTAGCGCATGACGTCCGCGGCACCGGCGCAATGCTGGTCGATGACGGAGATGCCGATCGAGGCGCCGATAACGATGTTCTGCCCGGCGATATTGTAGGGCGCGCAGATGCTGGCGATGATGCGCTGCGCCAGCGTCATCATCATCGTGACGTCGCCGCCGATGGTGGAGAGGACCGCGAATTCGTCGCCGCCGAGACGGGCCACCAGATCGCCGCCGCGCAGCGTATGCGACAGGCGCAAGGTCACGTTGCGGATGAGTTCGTCGCCCACCGGGTGGCCGAGCGTGTCGTTGACGTCCTTGAAGTGGTCGAGATCGATATAGAACAGCGCCGCCGGAATCTTGGTGGCCGAGACCTCCTCGATCACCGCCTCGAGGCGCTCCGAGAAGAAGATGCGGTTGGGCAGGCCGCACAGCGGATCGTGCATCGCCAGATGGCGCAGGCGGTTCTCACCGGCGGCAATGGCGACGGCGGTGCGGCGCATGTAGCGCAGCACGAAGGCCCCTAACAGGGCGAAGCCGGCGAGGGCGACGGCGATGAACGGCACGACGCTGTGCACGATTTCGGCACCGGGTTGTTTCGGCGTCCAGGTCAGCCGCGCGATCCGCGAGCCATCCGGCGCCGATACGTCGTAAGCGAAATCGCCGGCCGGCGTGGGACCGCGGTCGAGTGTGCGCAGGTGGTCGAGGCCAAGTTGGCCCGCGAGCGCACCGAGCGTGTCGGCATTGAGGAATTTCACCGACACCAAAATCGGCGCATCGGTATCGGCGGCAAAGCTGCTGTCGCCGACGGCGGCGGCGGCGACCGCGGCCGGCTGGCCCATCACCAGACGCAGCACCGCCGCCTGGGCCTGGGGGCCGCGCTCGGTCGGGTTGGCGTCGGTCAGGCGGATCGAGGAGGGCATCGAGGCGCGGCGGCCGCGCATGAACTCCAGCAGGTCGGTGAACTCCGGTGCTGCGGTGTCGAGCGATGCGTGATCGACGGTGTAGCGGCCGACGCGCGAATAGAGCGGGCGGTTGTCCTTGTCGAAAACGAAGACGTAGTCGTGTTTGAAGAAAGTGGTCAGCCAGCCGCCGGCCCGCTGGTCGGCCCAGGCCGGATCGTAGTGCTGCCGGATACTGGCCAACGCGCCTTGCGAGGAGGCGACGCTGTCGAGTTCGCTCAAGGTGCGGTGGCCGAAATTCTGCAGCGCCGTGGACAGTAACTGGCGCTCCTGCGCCGCCGCCACCTCGTCGGCGCGCTGTGCGGAGGACAGCACGGCGACGACGATGCAAACGATCGCGACAGCGACGATGACGCCGATCGGGACAACGACGCTCAACCGCGCGCGGTCCCAATTGCTGAAGGTCGGGTCGTCGGTGTGTCTCGCGTGGACCGGCGAACGCAAACAGATACCCCTAAAACACTCTGCCCGCTGGACAATTGGGCGGAATGTAGGGGCTAAAGCTTGCCAATCGCTTTCATTTTGCCATTTTGGCGATGGCGCCGGAGGGAAAGGACGGAATTCGGTGAGCGGGCTTAATCGGAGGTAAAAACGTCCTCTATGGGGCGATAAATATCCGCTTATGGCCTGTTATTAAGGCCCGGACGCCTCAGCCCGGAGTCCGATAGGGCGGGCGGGGAATGGCGATGTGGGCGGCGCGAAGGGCGCCGGACCAACGTTCCCGCAGGTCCTGGAAGTAGGGTTCGCCCGGCTCGATGCGATAGTTGACCTCGGAGTCGCAGACATCGCGCCGCGCCACCACAAGGTCGATCGGCAGGCCGACGCCGAGATTGGAGCGCATGGTGGAGTCCATCGAGATCAGCCCGATCTTGAGCGCGTCATAGAGATCGGTGTCGTAGGAAATGGCGCGGTCGAGCACCGGCTTGCCGTATTTGTGCTCGCCGATCTGAAGGTACGGCGTGTCGGTGGTGCACTCGATGAAGTTGCCGGCGGAGTAGATCATGAACATGCGCAGGCGTCCGCCCCTGACCTGGCCACCGAACAGGAAGGCGACGTCGTGATCGACTGACGCCTCGGCCAGCGCCTTGCCGTCGATGCCCTGGACGATGCGGACCGCCTTGCCGATGCGCTGCGCCGCCTGAAACATGGTCGGCGCATTCATCAAGGTTTCGAGTTCGCCGGTTTCGGCGTTCTCCATGCCCTCGGTCAGCATCGAGCGCACGGTCTGCGACAGCGACAGGTTGCCGGAGGAGGCGAGCGCCATGATGCGTTCGCCGGGCTCGTTATAGATGTGCAATTTGCGGAAGGTCGAGACGTTATCCAGGCCGGCATTGGTGCGCGTATCGGCGATCATGACGAGGCCGTCGCGCACGAGAATACCGCAGCAATAGGTCATGGGCTTGATCTTTGAGATGGGGACAGGCGGGAGCCGCCGCCGGACGTTCGGTTCGCCTTCTCGGGCAACTTGCTCACCCGGTCAATAGCGTGTGCATGGCCCGTCACGATTGTGACTGGGATTGTGCCTGCCATGTCGTCGGCGCCACCCGGACCGAGACATTCATGGTTTCGCGGCCGCCGCCATGACGCGTGCCGCGAACCGGCGCGGCGCCGAGATAATCGAGGCCGACGGCGACGCGGACATGCGCCTCGGTCGGCGAAAGTCCGTGCGTCGGGTCGAAGCCGACCCAGCCGAGGGTGTCGATATAGGCTTCGGCCCAGGCGTGGCCGGCGCCCTGCGCGCCCTTGTCGTCGGTGCGGCAATAATGTCCGCCGATGTACCGCGCCGGGATGCCGAGGTGGCGCGCGGCGGCGATGAAGATGTGAGTGCCGTCCTGGCAGACGCCGCGCTTGAGCTTGAATGCCTCGGCGGCGGTGGTCGCGACGGTGGTCTGTTCGGTGTCGAAGGCGAAGTCCTCGTTGAGCCCCGCCATCAACGCGTGCAGCAGGCCCAGCGTGTCGCCGCCGGCCTTGGCGCGCGTCGCTTCGGCGAATTCGATGATGGCGGCGTCGGCGACGGTCAGCTCCGTATCGCGCAGGTACAGCGCCGGCGGAAAGCGTTCGACCGCGCCGCGGACGATGCCGCTGGTGTCCTGGGTATCGACCTCGCCCTCGACCAGGATCGACAATTCATCGAACGGCCCCTCGGCGGTGAAGGAATGGCTGATATTGCCGAAGGCGCCTTCGCGCTGGTGTAACTGGCAGTCCACCGACAGATCGATGCGCCAGCTGACGACATACTGGCCGTCGTGATTGCGCGGCGTGAGGCGCAGCACCTGCGTCACGGTCTTGGGCGGCGCGTCGTACAGATAAGTCGTGGTGTGAGATATCCGGATTCGCATGAGGCCTTCAGGGCGCGCGGGTCAGGGGCGAAAGCCTAGCCCAGCCGGTCGGGGCGGAACAGGGCGCCTCACTGCAGGAACTGCTCCGTGATGGCCAGTCCCAAGCGATTGTTTTCCGTGATGAATTCACCAATGAATTCATGCAGGCCGCGCTGGAAAATACCGTCCATCTTGCTGTTTTGCAGGCGGGTGCGCACGCCGCGCGCCTGGCGCTGTGCCGGACCCTGCCGGCCGTAATAGGTGGCGATGGCGTCCAGATTGCGAACGATGGCCTCGTAGCAGGAGGCCAGCGAGCGCGGCATTTCCTCCTTGAGGATCAGGAGATCGGCGACCAGCCAGGGCTTGAGGCTCTCGCGATAAACCCAGTGATAGGACGTCAGCGCCGACACCGAGCGCAGGATCGCCGCCCACTGGAAGTAATCGAGCGGCCCGCCGACGCGTTCATTGTCCGGCAGCAGCAGATGATATTTGACGTCGAGGATGCGCGCGGTGTTGTCGGCGCGCTCCATGTAGACGCCGAGCCGCGAGAACCAGTAGGCGTCGTTGCGCAGCATGGTGCGGTAGGCCGAGCCGTCGAAGCGCAGCGAGGATTCCTGGACCCAGCGCAGGAAGCGCGAGGTTTCCTCGCGCGACGATGGTCCGTTGCCGAAGCGCTTGAGTTCGAGCCAGGTGCCGTTGATGGCGTCCCACATCTCGCCGGTCAGCGCGGTGCGCACCGCGCGCGCATTGCCGCGCGCCATCTCGAAACAGTTGCGGATCGACGATGGGTTGGCGGTGGAGAAGGCAAGATAGTCGGTGACGTTCTCTTCGGTCGCCGTCTCGTAGTGCTTGAAGAAGCTCGACGCGCAGCCGGCGGTGAGCACGGCGGATTCCCACTCGTTGCCGGTGCCGACATAGGCGAGCGGCAGAGCGGAGAGGCGCTGCGTGGCGTCGAGAATGCGCGCCAGATACTCGGCGCGTTCGACATAGCGGGACAGCCAGTACAGGTTATCGGCGGTGCGAGAGAGCATGGTTACAGGTCGTCCCGGCCAAGCGAGTGAAACGAGCGCGAGCCCGGGCCCATCCGCCGCGCCCTAGCGAGAGATCTCGGGATCTGAGTCGCCGCTGTCGCGGGCACGAATGAAACGTCGGTCGGTGTCCTCATTTATCCAGCACCCACGTATCTTTCGTGCCGCCGCCCTGGCTCGAATTGACCACCAGCGAGCCTTCTTTCAGCGCGACGCGCGTGAGCCCGCCGGGCACGATGCGCACGCCTTTCTTGCCGGTCAGCACGAAAGGCCGCAGGTCGACGTGGCGCGGCGCCACGCCCGCTTCGACGCAGGTCGGCGAGGTGGACAGCGCCAAGGTCGGCTGGGCGATGAAATTGGCCGGTGCGCTTTTCAGCTTGGCGCGGAACTGCTCGATCGCAACCTTGCTGGCGGAAGGCCCGATCAGCATGCCGTAACCGCCGGAGCCGTGGACTTCCTTGACCACCAGCTCGGGTAGATGATCGAGCACATAGGACAAATGCTCGGGCTCACGGCAGCGCCAGGTCGGCACGTTCTTCAACAACGGTTCTTCGTCGAGATAGAACTTCACGATGTCCGGCATGAAGGAATAGATCGCCTTGTCGTCGGCAATGCCGGTGCCGACCGCGTTCGCCAGCGTGACATTGCCGGCGCCGTAGGCCGACATCAGCCCTGGCACGCCAAGGATCGAGTCGGGTCGGAAGGCAAGGGGATCGATGAAGTCGTCGTCGACGCGGCGGTAGATGACATCGACACGCTGCGGCCCTTGCGTGGTGCGCATATAGACGACCTCGTCCTTGACGAAGAGATCGCGGCCTTCGACGAGCTCGACGCCGAGCTTGTCGGCGAGGAAGGAATGTTCGTAGTAGGCGGAGTTGTAGACGCCGGGCGTGAGCAGAACGACATTCGGCTCTTTCGATGTCGACAGCGGCGCCACCGACTTCAGCGAGGCGAGCAGCTCGTCCGGATAGTTCTCGACCGGCGCGATGCGGTGGCGCGAGAACAATTCGGGGAATAGCCGCATCATGATCTCGCGGTTCTCCAGCATGTAGGAGACGCCGGACGGCGTGCGGGCATTGTCCTCGAGCACATAGAAGGTGTCGGCGTCGACGCGAATGATGTCGATGCCGGCGATATGAACATAGATGTCGTGCGGCACGGTCTGCCCGTTCATTTCCGGTCGGAAGGCCGGATTCCGGAAGACCATGTCCTCGGGCAGGATGCCGGCGCGCAGGATGTCGCGCGCGCCGTACACATCCTTGATGAACATGTTGAGCGCGTTGACGCGCTGGGTGAGGCCCTTCTCCAGCCGCCGCCATTCGTCGGCCGACATGATGCGCGGGATGACGTCGAACGGGATCAGGCGCTCGGTGGCGTCGGCCTCGCCATAGACGGCGAAGGTAATGCCGATGCGGCGGAAGATCAGTTCGGCTTCGCGCCGGCGATAGTCGAGGACGTCCGGCGGGACTTCCTTGAGCCAGCGATCGAGTTCGCCATAGGCGGGGCGGATGGCTTCTCCATCGTGGCCCTTCATCTCGTCGAAGGCGACACCCATTCCAACGTCCCCCAGCTTCGGCCCGGCAATCGTGGGGCCTGCCCCGTAAAGAGCAAAGTTCGCGCCAACCCGATGCGGCGCTCGCTAACGCGCTCGGCGGCCTGCGGTTGCCTAGCTTTTAGGCGGGATGACCAGCAAGCAGGCGTCCGGCCAAGTGTACATGACGTCTCAGCTTTTGGCGCGGTTCGTCAGTCGCCGGTCGGCCTTCCGGGGCGGACCGATACCGCAGTGCACTCTTGAGTTGTGAAATGGTCGGCCGCCCGCCGGTCTCGTTACCGGATGCGGGGCCGGCCGGATACGGAGCCGATGCAAGCGACGTTGCTGCCGCCGCCTTCGGCCTCAAGTCAGCGCGCTGTGGCATCGCGATCAAGGGGACGGTGTCGAACGGCGTCGCCAGCCGCTTGGCTTGTTCGTGTTCTGGCCGAAAACGTGGCGAGCCAGCCTTCCACACGCTGCTCCGCTCTGCATGGCGCGGTGCTTCCGGTCGCCGCTGGATCATGCTTTATACGGGCCCGGCAGCCGCGGCCGAGCAAGCCGGCGGCGCAGAGGGAGTTCTCATGACCGTCGACATTGTCACCGCGGCCGTGCTGGTGATCGGCGACGAGATTCTCTCTGGCCGCACCAAGGACAAGAACATCGGTTACATCGCCGATTACTGCACGGCGATCGGTATCGATCTGAAGGAAGTGCGCGTCGTCTCGGACGACGAAGCGGCGGTCGTCGATGCGCTGAATGCGCTGCGCGCCAAATACACTTACGTGTTCACCACCGGCGGCATCGGCCCGACGCATGACGACATCACCGCCGACTGCGTCGCCAAGGCATTCGGCGTCGAACTCGAATTCCATCCCGAGGCGGTCGCGATCATGAAGGAGCGCCTGGCCAAAACCGGCGGCGAACTCAACGAAGCGCGCATGCGCATGACGCGTATTCCGAAGGGCGGCGCGCTGGTCCACAACAAAGTGTCGGGCGCGCCGGGTTTCTGGATCGGCAACGTCATCACCATGGCGGGCATTCCCGCGGTGATGCAGGCCATGCTCGACGAGGTCGGGCCGAAGTTGAAGACCGGCGTCAAGATGCTGTCGACGTCGATCCGTGCGGACGCCAAGGAAGGCGATGTCGGCACCGAGCTCGCCGCCGTCGCCAAGGCCTATCCCGACGTCATCATCGGCAGTTATCCGTTTACGGACGAAAACAACGGACCGAACACCAACATCGTCATGCGTTCGCGCGATGCCGCGCGCCTCCAGGAGGTGCGCGGCGCCGTGGAGGCCATGCTGGCGACGGTGCGGGCGCGGCTCGCCGCCTCGGCCTGACCGAGGCCGCCGCTCCGGAACGTTGCCGGCATATACGAGTTCGCCTTCCGATGGCCTGCAATCGATCTATGATTGCAGGTGAGGAGACTCGGCATGGGCACTCTGGTTTTGCTCGATTTGATGGGTGGCGTCGCCTTGCTGCTCTGGGGCCTGCACATGGTCCAGAGCGGCATCACGCGCGCCTTCGGTCCCGATCTGCGTCGGCTTCTGTCCACGGCGCTCGCCAATCGCTTCGCGGCGTTCGGCGCGGGGCTCGGCCTGACGGCGCTTTTGCAGAGCAGCACGGCGACCGGACTGATGACCGCGTCCTTCGCCAGCGAAGGCACCGTGAGCCTCGTCGCGGCGCTCGCCATCATGCTCGGCGCCAATGTCGGCACCACGCTGATTGTCCAGGTCCTCGCCTTCAACGTCACGGCGGTGGCGCCGGTGCTGTTCGTCATCGGCCTTGTCGCTTTCCGCAGTGGCGGCCGCCACTGGATCAAGGATCTCGGCCGCGTCGCGATCGGGCTCGGCTTGATGCTGCTCGCGTTGCATATCCTCATCGACGGCCTGGCGCCGGCCGAGAACGCGCCGGCGGCGCGTGCAGTGCTCGGCGCCATCACCGGGGACCCGGTGCTATGCGTCGTCATCGCCGCGGCGCTGACATGGGCCGCGCATTCCAGCGTCGCGACCGTGCTGCTGGTCATGTCGCTCGCTTTTTCGAATTTTATCGCGCCGCAGGCCGCGCTGGCTCTTGTGCTCGGCGCGAACCTCGGCAGCGCCATCAATCCTGTGTTCGAAGGCGGCCGCCGCGACGATCGCGCCAGCCACCGGCTGCCGGTCGGCAATCTCATCAACCGGATTGTCGGTGTGGTACTGGCATTGCCGTTCCTGCCGATCATCGCGACGGCGTTTGCCGCCTGGCAGCCCGACGTGGCGAAGATGACGGCGCAATTCCACATCGCCTTCAATGTCGTGCTCGCCGCGTTGTTTATAGGGCTGCTCGATCCGCTGGCGGCGCTTCTGATCAGAATGTTGCCGTCGCCGCCGAAGGCGCAGGATCAATCGGCGCCGCGCTATCTCGACGAGAGTGCGCTCGGCACGCCATCGCTGGCGCTCGCCGATTCCGCACGCGAAACATTGCGCATGGGCGATTTCGTCGAGGTGATGCTGCGCCAGGTGATGCAGGCGATGATGACCGGCGACCGCGCGATGGTCGCGGAGGTTAGCCGCACCGACAATATCGTCGATCGGCTCGATGAAGCGATCAGGCTCTACGTCACCAAACTGACGCGCCAGCAACTTGATGACAATGAGGCCAGGCGCGCGATGGAAATCATCTCCTTCGCCATCAACCTCGAGCATATCGGCGACATCATCGACAAGAACCTCAGTGAACTCGCCGCCAAGAAGATCAAGCGCCGCATCGAGTTCTCCGGCGACGGCGCCGCCGAACTCGCCGCGTTCCATGCTCGCATCCTCGAGAGCCTGAAGCTCGCCTTCAGCGTCTTCATGACCGGCGACCGCGCCCAGGCGCAGCAGTTGATCACCGAGAAGACGACGATCCGTAACGCGGAATTGGCCGCCGCCGAGCGCCACTTCGAGCGCCTGCGCGAAGGCCGGCCCGAGACCATCGAAACGACGTCGCTGCATCTGGATGTGTTGCGCGATCTCAAGCGCATCCACTCGCACATCTGCTCGGTGGCTTATTCGGTGCTGGAGGAGGGTGGCGGCGGGGCGCAAGCGCTGGCCGAGAGCGATCCCATTACCCTTTTGTCGCCAAATGGGCGGCCGCAGCCACTCTGACGCCGCCGGGCGGGTTCCAACGAAGCATGGGGATGGCCGCCCTGGCGCCGTTCGACTTCGCGTAAAACTGGGCTAGAACCGGCTCTCAACGGCCTTTGCCCGTCATCAAGAAAGCGATCTCAGAGAGCGAAGCATGAGCGACGCCCCGCGCCCCGACAAAGTTTTTCCCGTCTCCTGGGACCAGTTTCACCGTGACACCCGGGCGCTGACCTGGCGGCTGCACGAAGCGGGGCCTTTCGAAGCCATCGTCTGCATTACCCGCGGCGGCCTGGTGCCGGCGGCGATCGTGGCGCGCGAACTCAATGTGCGCATCATCGAGACCGTCTGCATCGCCAGCTATCACGACTACAAGAACCAGGGCGACATCCGGGTGATGAAGGGCGTCGGCCCGGAGATCACGTCGATGCGCGCGCAGGGCAAGGGCGTGCTGATCATCGACGATCTGGTCGATACCGGAAAAACGGCGCGCATGGTGCGCGAGATCTTGCCGGCGGCGCATTTCGCCACTGTCTATGCCAAGCCGATGGGCCGGCCGCTGGTCGACACCTACATCACCGAGGTGTCGCAGGACACATGGATCTATTTCCCGTGGGACACCGCGTTGTCCTACGCGCCGCCGATCCGCGCCGGCGGCGACTGAGCGTCAAGCTGACTCATCACCGATGCATCGAGCAAAGCGCCGTCGCGAGGATGGCGCTTTGCTGACGACGCTTATTTGACGACGCGCACCGCGCCGCGCGCGGCGCTGGTGGCGAAAGCCGCATAAGCGCGCAACGCCGTCGTCACCTTGCGCGGACGCTTTGCCGCCGGATGCCACGCCGCCGCACCGCGCTGCTCCATTGCCGCGCGACGCTTCGTAAGTTCGGCCTCCGGCACATCGAGATGCACCCGGCGGTTCGGAATATCGAACTGGATCATGTCGCCTTCTTCGA
Source organism: Pseudolabrys sp. Root1462 (assembly GCF_001426945.1). GTDB lineage: Bacteria > Pseudomonadota > Alphaproteobacteria > Rhizobiales > Xanthobacteraceae > Pseudolabrys. The sequence continues at coordinate 1,165,519 of NZ_LMFS01000001.1, forward strand.
CGAGACCGATCAGGCCGCCCTCGGCGGCTTCCGGCGAGACGTGGCCGATCGAGAGGCCCGAACTGCCGCCCGAGAAGCGGCCGTCGGTGATCAGCGCGCAGGCTTTGCCGAGGCCCTTCGATTTCAGATAGCTGGTCGGATAAAGCATCTCCTGCATGCCGGGCCCGCCCTTGGGGCCTTCGAAGCGGATCAGCACGACGTCGCCGGCCACGATCTTGCCGCCGAGAATGCCATCGACGGCGGCGTCCTGGCTTTCGAAGATGCGCGCCGGCCCCGAGAAGGTCAGCAGGCTTTCATCGACGCCCGAGGTTTTGACGATGCAGCCGTCGGTGGCGAGATTGCCGTACAGCACCGCGAGGCCGCCGTCCTTGGAGAAGGCATGGGCGACGTCGCGGATGCAGCCGGTCTGGCGATCGGTATCGACATCGTCGTAGCGCTCGGCCTGGCTGAACGCCGTCTGCGTCGGCACGCCGCCGGGCGCCGCGCGGTAGAACTCGCGCACGCTGTCGCTCTTTGCGGTCACGACGTCCCAGCGCGCCAGCGCGCTCTCCAGACTGTCGGCATGCACGGAGCCGACCTTGGCATGGATGAGACCGCCGCGGTTGAGTTCGCCGAGAATGCCCATGACGCCGCCGGCGCGATGCACGTCCTCGAGATGAACGTTGGCGACGGAGGGCGCGACCTTGCACAGCACCGGCACGCGGCGCGACAGCCGGTCGATGTCCTTCATCGTGAACGGCACTTCGCCTTCATGCGCGGCGGCGAGCAGATGCAGCACGGTGTTGGTCGAGCCGCCCATGGCGATGTCGAGCGTCATCGCGTTCTCGAAGGCCTCGAAATTGGCGATCGCGCGCGGCAGCACGCTGGCGTCGTCCTGCTCGTAATGACGGCGCGCCAGATCGACGATGAGATGGCCGGCCTCGACGAACAGCCGCTTGCGGTCGGCATGGGTGGCGAGCACCGAGCCGTTACCCGGCAAAGCGAGGCCGAGCGCCTCGGTCAGGCAGTTCATTGAGTTGGCGGTGAACATGCCGGAGCAGGAGCCGCAGGTCGGGCAGGCCGAGCGCTCGATCGCGGCGACGTCGGCGTCGCTGTAGGAGGTGTCGGCGGCGACCACCATGGCGTCGACCAGATCGACGGCGCGCGCCTTGCCCTTCAGCGTCACCTTGCCGGCTTCCATCGGGCCGCCGGAGACGAAGATCGTCGGGATGTTGAGGCGCAAGGCGGCCATCAGCATGCCGGGCGTGATCTTGTCGCAGTTGGAAATGCACACCAGCGCGTCGGCGCAATGCGCGTTGACCATGTACTCGACGCTGTCGGCGATCAATTCGCGCGAGGGCAGGCTGTACAGCATGCCGTCGTGGCCCATGGCGATGCCGTCGTCGACGGCGATGGTGTTGAACTCCTTGGCGACGCCGCCGGCGGACTCGATTTCGCGCGCCACGAGTTGGCCGAGATCCTTGAGGTGGACATGGCCCGGCACGAACTGGGTGAAGGAATTGGCGACCGCGATGATCGGCTTGCCGAAGTCCTCGTTCTTCATGCCGGTCGCGCGCCAGAGGCCGCGGGCGCCCGCCATGTTGCGGCCGTGCGTCGTGGTGCGGGAGCGATAAGTGGGCATGTCGTTTCCTCGGCTTTACGGCGTGATCGGAGTGCGGTTTCGCTGCTGGTTTTAGACTTCATGCAGGACTTCCGCCGGGTTTGGCAAGTGTTTGGCAGGCCCATCCTCGCAGAGCAGCCGGTCGCCCGGCGCGCCGCAGATCGGCGCTGGCGGCGGCCGCGTTCGCCCGCTAGGATCGCGCGACCATTCACCAGGACGCTGGCCATGACCGCCGCCGCCACAGCGCTTGCGCAGGACCTCGCCTCGCGCGTCGTCCATCCGAAAGACATGGCCTGGCAGCCGACGCGCTTTCCCGGCTGCTACACCAAGCCGCTGATGGTAGACAGGAAGAGCGGGCTGGCGACGCTGCTATTCAAGATGGATCCCGGCGCCGAACTGCCCGACCACGAGCACGTGCTGATCGAGCAGACCTATGTGCTCGAGGGTTCGCTCGCCGACAAGGAAGGCCCTGACGCCGGCATCGAGGTAAAGGCCGGCGAGTTCGTCTGGCGCCCGGCCGGCAGCCGGCACGCGGCGTGGTCGCCGAACGGCGGCATCTTCGTCGCCATCTTCCAGATCCCCAACAAGTTCTACGAGAAGGACGGCCGCGTCACCGACTCCTCGGGCAAGGACTGGGACGAACTGTGGGGCGATTTATTACTGAAGTGAGTTGATGCCGCCGTCCGCGCCGGATGTTCTCCGCCGTGACGGCGGATAACGAGATGTGCGGACGTGCTGGAACCGGTAGACAGACCGGACTTAAAATCCGTTGGGCGTAAGCCCGTGAGGGTTCGACTCCCTCCGTCCGCACCACTCTCGTCGCAAACGACAGATCCCAGCCTCAAAACTCGCCGGTCTTCTTCTGCGCCGGCTCGCGATCGGGAAACGCCCGCTCATCCTGGCGCTCGCGCTCGCTGTCCTCGCGGCGCTGGCGATCCTGCGCCGGGGTCTCGGGCTTGCCGTTCTGATCGGGGAGGGGCTGCGGCACGGGTGCTTTCGGCATCGATGGTTCTCGTGTGAGGGCTGGCGAGAAAACGAACGAGCGGGCGCAGCGTTCCGTCGCGCGTCCGGCGCCGCAGCGTATTGCCTTATCCCGGCCGCGAAACCTAAAATCCGGCGCGACGCCCTGCCGGTTTCGCGTGTCTTCCATACCGCTTTCGGTCAAGCTCCTTCCATGAAGCACAAAGAAGAGTCGTTTCTCACGCGGGTGCGGCGCAGCCTTCCCGGGCTGTCGCCGGCCGAGAAGCGGCTCGGCGATTTCCTGTGCGATTTTCCCGGCGAGGTCGCCAGCTACTCCGCCCAGGAGCTGGCCGGACTGGCGCATGTGTCGAAGGCGACCGTATCGCGCTTCATCCAGCGTCTCGGCTATGAGGATTACGAAGCGGCGCGCCGCCATGCGCGGCTCGAAAAGCAGAGCGGCTCGCGGCTGTTCCTGATGGCGGCCGGCAGCGACGGCACGCAGACCGTCGCGGCGAACATCGCGCAGGGCATCGCCAATCTCGAGGGCACATTCTCCGGCATCGGCGAGACGCAAATCACCGGTGCGGCGACGGCGCTGCTCAAGGCGCGCAAGGTCTGGGTGATCGGCTTTCGCGCCAGCGCGCCGTTCGCCACTTATCTGCAATGGCAACTGACGCAGGTCATCGAGAATGTCGTCGCCATTCCCGGCGCCGGCCAGACGTTCGGCGAGCATCTCGCCAGCATCAGGAAGAACGATGTCGTCGTGTTTTTCGGCTTGCGGCGGCGCGTTGCGCAGACCGACAGATTGCTGAAACAGATCGATAACCTCGGCGCCAAGGTTTTGTACGTCACCGACGAAAGCGCCGACTTCAACAAGCGCGTTGCCTGGCACTTCCGGTGTCAGACGCTGACGCCCGGACCGCTGTTCAACCACACCGCCGTCATGGCGCTGTGCCATCTGCTCATCACCCGGAGCATCGAAATCGCCGGCGCCGAGGGGCGGGTCCGGCTGCGCAATATCGAAGCGCTCAACGACGCCCTCGACGAACTCTAACTCTTTTTAACGCGCCGCCACGGGAGGCGGTCTCCGGGCCGCCGCCGAAGAATCCGGCAGGGGGCGGCGCAATTATGGGCTTTGTGAAACTATAGTTTCATGTACCATATATTGGTCCGTTAGTTTCGGGTGCCCCCGCGGGGGGCGCCGGGCCCGACACAAGAGGGGACGTCACGGCAATCCGGCGCGCCCGACGGCGCACCGCACGGCGTACAGTCACAGCTCATAGGGGAATGGACCATGGCGACTGAAGGCATGCACTCCTCCGGTCTCTCGACACCGGTCACGCGGCAGCTCGAAGCGGCATTCAACAAGATCGAGGTTACCGGCGCTCACAAGCAGATCCTGGCGCTCGTGCTGATCGGCTGCCTGTTCGACAGTTTCGAGCAGAACACGATCGGCGTCGCCGGCCCGCTGCTGCGGCAGCACTGGGGCCTGAGCGGCGCCGATATCGGCCTGCTCAACACCATCACCTTTGCCAGCGCGGCCATCGGCCGTCTGATGTCGGGCATTCTCGGCGACCGGTATGGCCGGCGGGTCATGCTGACGTTCAACCTGCTGCTGTTCTCGCTCGGCTCGGCCGCCTGCGCGCTGGCGCCAAGCTTCGCCACGCTCTGCATCGCGCGCGCTGTCGTCGGCTTCGGCGTCGGCGGCGAGATCTCGACCGCCGTGACGATGCTGTCCGAGTTCTGCTCGGCCAAGTTTCGCGGCACGGCCGCCGGGCTGGTGAACGTCGGCGCCGGCGGGTTCGGCAACTTTCTCGCGCCCGCATTCGGTCTGATGATTTTCATGACCTTCCCGGGCGAGAATAGCTGGCGCTGGCTGTTCGCCGTGCTGGCGATTCCGGCGCTGCTGACCGTGTTCTATCGCCGCTACGTGCCGGAGACGCCGCGCTTCCTCGCCTCGCGCGGTCGTTATGACGACGCGAACAAGGTGTTGTCGACCTTGGCGTCCGGCTCGCTGCGGCCGCGCAATCTCGTCGTGCAGCCGTATCTTAGCGCCGAACCGGCCGCGGCCTCCGATGCGAAAGGCTCCTGGACGGAGTTGTTTAAAGCGCCTTATCTCGGCCGCATCATTCCAGTGTCGATTGCTATCCTGATGAGCTACGGCGCCCAGCTTTCGGTGCTGACGCTGATGCCGGTCATCTTCGTGTCGATGGGCTACACGCTACAGGGCAGTTTGCTCTACGCCATGATTATTCAGAGTGGCAGCGTGGTGGGCGCCATCGCCGCATCGACCTTCGGCTATTACCTGCCGCGCAAGCTCGTGCTTACCGTCGGCGCGGCGCTGGCTTGTGTCGCGGCGATCTCGATCGTTTATCTCGGCGGCAATATTTATATGGTGCTTCTGCTCGGCGCGGTCTTCCAGTTCTTTGTTATGCTGCTCAACACCTCGATCTGGATCTACACACCGGAGCTGTTCCCGACGCGCATTCGCGCCTTTGGCGTCGCATTTGTGTTGGCGACGGGTTCGGCCGCCGGCTCGTTCGTGCCAACGATCTCCGGCGTACTGTTCGACAGATATGGAATGGTCGGGGTTTTCGCACTGGCGGCGGCGATGTACGCGGTGTTCGTCGCCTGCATCCAGATGGGCCCCGAGACCTACGGGCGCTCCATGGAGGACATTACGCAGCCGGCGAGCACGGAAACCGAAGTGGCGCGGGCCGCCGGAGAAGCCGTGAAAGCATGATGCGCCACCTGCTGTTGATCAATCCCAACAGCTCGCTTGCGACCAGCGCGATGATGCAGGCCATCGCGCAGGACGTGGCGAAGGGCGAAGTCGCCGTGGCGGTGGCCACGGCGATGCGTGCGCCGCCGATGATCGTGACCGAGGCGGCCCTCGAAGCGGCGGCGGGAGAGGTCGTTGAGATCGGCCTGCGGCATCAAGCGGGCTGCGCCGGCATCATTATCAGCGCCTTTGGCGATCCCGGCCTCGAGGCGTTGCGCGAGCGTGTCGGCGTTCCGGTGTGGGGTATTTGCGAGTCGTCGATGCTGGCGGCCTCGCGCGGCGGCCGGCGCTTTGCCGTCGCGACGACGACCCCTGGACTGAAGGATGCCATCGAGCGCCGTGCCGGTGACGCGGGGGTCGGCGATCTGCTGACCTCGGTGCGCTGCACGGAGGGCGATCCGGTAGCGCTCGCCGGCGATGCCGCGGCCATGCTCGATGCCCTCGCGGCGATGGTGCGGCTCTGCGTGGAGGAGGACGGCGCAGCAGCCGTCATCATCGGCGGCGGGCCGCTGGGCCAGGCCGCCGAGAAGCTGCAGGGCATGTTCGCGACCCCGGTGATCGCCCCGATCCCGTGCGCGGTGGCCGCCTGCCTCGGCCATCGGATCTGACGGGCGAGCCGGTCTCGATTGCGCCCCGAATGATGGTTTACTATGCAGCGAAGATGACGAATCTCCTGTCCGATCGACCGCGACCCCGGATCGCCGCCTTGGCGGTGCTGGCCTGCGCCGTGACCTTGTCCGCCTGCTCATCGAGCGGGCCGCAGGAGGACAGACTCGGCTCGTTCCTGGTCGCGCCGGGCAAATTCATTCTGTACGATTGCGATCAGCTCAATGCGACGGCGGCTGGCTATGCCGGGCGGCGGGAAGTCCTGCGCAAGGCCATGGCCGACGCCGACAAATCGCCGGCGGGCGGGGTGGTCAACTTTCTCGGCTACCGCACCGAATACAGCCAGATCGAAGGCAACCTCGCAGAAGTTCGCCGCGAGGCGGCCTCCAAGAACTGTACGCTGAAGGCCCCGGCGCCGCCTGCGGCTGCCCCGGCGGTGCCCCCGGCGCCGAAGCGCCGGACGCGCTAGTCACTTTCAGCCCGGCGGAACTTTTCTGCGATTTGGAACTTAGTGCCCGGAGGCCGCACTGCCGCGGCTAAAATGGGGGCCATAATGGGCATCAGCTTGCTCATCAGCATTCTCATCACCTTCCTGGTGATCGTGCTGGTACTTTATCTCATCAACATGCTGCCGATCGACGGCCGGGCGAAGCAAATCGCGCGCATCGTCGTCATTATCATCGGCGTGCTGTCACTCCTGAAATACCTCGCCGTCTTCTAGCGCACCGCTTACCGCTCAGTCAGGGCGGATCATCACCAAAGTGCCATCGGCGAGGCCAAGCAGCAGCGCCGGTGGCGCCTGCTCGCGTGCGATGACGCCGATATCGGTGCGCGCGTCGGACGGCAGTTTGACGCTGGCGATGTCCTGAGCGACCGGCTTGAAGGTCACGATCCGCAGGGTGGCGCGATCGAAAGATGGAATCGCGAGATCGGGCGTGCCGTCGCCGTCGAAGTCGCCGACCGCGCTCATGCCGAGGGCGCGCGTGCCGGCGACATGGTTGCTGAAGCCGTCGAGGCTCGGCCCGCGCCGCAGGCGGCCATCCGCATAGGTCCACAATTCAAGTGCGCCGATTGAATGCGGCTGCCGCACCACGGCGATGTCCGGCTTGCCGTCGCCATCGAAGTCAGCGATGCCGGCCGGGTTTTCCCAGCGGCGAGGGCCGCCGAGTGGCGGCGTCTCTGCGACAATCTGGTAGTGGCCCTTGCGTTGCGCGATCACGGCGATAGCCGAGCCGCGCGCGAGATATGACTTGATGACGACGATCTCGTCGCGGCCGTCGCCGTCGAGATCGGCGAGCCGTGGCGTCAGGTCCTCGAATACAGCGTCGTCGCCGACGGCGACGGTGTCGGTCTTGCCGTCGGCGGTCAGGATCATCAGGCTGCCGGCTTCAACCGCGTCGCCGAGAATGTTGTGACCGTAACGCTCGGTGGGGGAGGCGAACCAGACGCGCGCGATGTCACGCGAGCCGGTGACGACCCGGCCGTCCGGCAGCGCGTTTTCCGGCGGCGGCTGATGCGCGGTGTCGACAAACCTCAGCCTGACGTGGCCGCCGTCCCAATCAACGCCGTACCAAAGGCCGCCGGCATCGATGCGCGGCTTGCCATCGACCGTTTCGATGGCGGTGACGCGTGCCGGCGTATCGATTTGCTCGGCGCGCCATTCGGCGCCGTGCGCTGCCGATGACAGGCCCAGCAGCGCCACAACCATCCATCGCATTCGGTCTTCCTATAACTCGAGCCTGCGCAGCCGCAGTGCATTGCCGACGACGCTAACCGAGGAAAGCGCCATTGCTGCGGCGGCAATGATCGGCGACAGCAGGAGACCGAATACCGGATAAAGGATACCGGCGGCAATCGGCACGCCAGCCGAGTTGTACAGGAAGGCGAAGAACAGGTTCTGCCGTATATTCGACATCACGGCGGCGGAAAGCGCGCGCGCTTTGACGATTCCCATCAGGTCGCCCTTGAGCAGCGTGACGCCGGCGCTCTCGATCGCGACATCGGATCCAGTGCCCATGGCGATGCCGACCTGCGCCGCGGCGAGCGCGGGAGCGTCATTGACGCCATCGCCGGCCATGGCGACGACGCGGCCCTCGCGTGTCAGCTTTTCGATCACGGCGCTCTTCTGATCGGGCAGCACCTCGGCTTCCACCTCGGTGATGCCGAGGCGCTTGGCAACCGCCTGTGCGGTGGTGCGGTTGTCGCCGGTCAGCATGACGACGCGGATATTGTCGGCGGCGAGCGCCTTGAGCGCCTCGGCCGTTGTTGCTTTCACCGGATCGGCGATGGCGATGACGCCCGCCGGCTTGCCGTTGACGGCGAGGAAGATCGCGGTGGCGCCATCATTGCGCTGCGCCTCGGCGACGTCGTGCAGCGCCGACGTATCGATGCTCAATTCCTTGAGGAAGGCCGGCGAACCGAGTGCGATGCGCTTGCCGCTCACCATGCCGATGACGCCCTTGCCGGCCGGCGAGTCGAAGCCGCGCACCGGCGCCAGTTCGAGCTTTCGCTCGTTCGCCGCCTTGGCGATCGCCGCGGCGAGCGGATGCTCGCTGCCGCGCTCGACGGATGCCGCGATCTGCAGCACCTGCGCTTCATCGAAGCCTTCGGCCGGGATTACGGCGACGACCTTCGGCTTGCCTTCGGTGAGCGTGCCGGTCTTGTCGATGACCAGCGTATCGATCTTCTCCAGCCGCTCGAGCGCTTCGGCGTTCTTGATCAGGATGCCGGCCTGTGCGCCGCGGCCGACGCCGACCATGATCGACATCGGCGTGGCAAGGCCGAGCGCGCAGGGGCAGGCGATGATCAGCACGCTGACGGCGGCGACCAGGCCGTAGCTCAGCCGCGGCTCGGGGCCGAACATCGCCCAGGCGCCGAACGCGATCAGCGCCACTGCGATGACGGTCGGCACGAAGTAGCCGGCGACCTGATCGGCGAGCCGCTGGATCGGCGCGCGCGAGCGCTGCGCCGTCGCCACCATCTGCACGATTTGCGACAGCAGGGTATCGCGGCCGACCTTGTCGGCACGCATGACGAAGGAGCCCGAGGTGTTGATGGTGCCGCCGATGACGCGGGCATCCTTTTCCTTGCTCACCGGCATCGACTCGCCGGTGACCATGGATTCATCGACCGAAGAGTGGCCTTCGAGCACGGTGCCGTCGACCGGCACCTTGTCGCCGGGGCGGACGCGTAATTTGTCGCCGGACTGCACGGCGTCGAGCGAGACTTCCTCGTCGCTGCCGTCGTCCTTGATACGCCGGGCCGTCTTCGGCGCCAGATTGAGCAGCGCCTTGATGGCGCCCGAGGTGGCTTCGCGGGCGCGCAGTTCCAGCACCTGGCCGACCAGCACCAGCACGGTGATGACGGCGGCGGCTTCGAAATACACGGCGACCGTTCCGGCGTGGCTGCGGAACGCCGCCGGGAAAATGCCGGGCGCGAAGGTGGCGACGACGCTGTAGATGTAGGCGACGCCGGTGCCCATTGCGATCAGCGTGAACATGTTGAGGTTGCGCGTGACCAGCGATTGCCAGCCGCGCACGAAGAACGGCCAGCCGGCCCACAGCACGACCGGCGTGGCGAAGGCGAACTGGATGTAACTGGAGAGTTTGGGGTCAACCCAGCCGTGGCCGCCGACGATGTGCGCGCCCATTTCCAGCACGAACACCGGCAACGTCAGCACCAGGCCGATCCAGAAGCGCCGCGTCATGTCGGCGAGTTCGGGGTTGGGGCCGCTGTCCGCGGTGGCGATTTCCGGTTCCAGCGCCATGCCGCAGATCGGGCAGGAGCCGGGGCCCTGCTGCCTGATTTCCGGGTGCATCGGGCAGGTGTAGATCGCGCCCTCGATCACCGGCTCCGGCGCGCGGTCGCCGAGATATTTCGCGGGGTTGGCGATGAACTTGGTGCGGCAGCCCGGACTGCAGAAATAATAGGTGTGGCCTTCATGACCGAAGGTCAGGTTTGTGGCGTGCGGATCCACCGTCATCCCGCACACCGGATCCACGACGCCGCCTTCGGCCGCGCCATGCGCTTGGCCGTGGTGGCTGTGATCGTGGCCGTGGTGATGGTGGTCGGTCATGGCGCGCCTTCGTGTCTTGGACTTGCGGTTTATACCCTAGGGGGGTATATAGACCCCATGGCAAAGCACAGCAAGCCCGATCCCGCGACCCATCGCACGGCGGCCCATAAGGACGATACGCTCAAGCGGCTCGGACGCCTCGAAGGCCAGGTGCGCGGCATCGCGCGCATGATCGAGGAAGATCGCTACTGCATCGACATCGTCACGCAGATCGCCGCGGCGCGCGCCGCCTTGCGCAAGGTCGAAGAGGAAATCCTGCGCGAGCATGTGGCGCATTGCGTCGAACACGCCATCGCCTCCGGGGACAAGGCGGACCAGCGCCGCAAGGTCGCGGAGCTTATGGACGTCATGGGTCGGGCGGGAAGGTAGTTCTTACCGCGTCGAACATCCCACCATGCTGTACAGCGGACAGGTGCCGAATACCGCGGTGAGTAGCGGCACGACGCCGATCCAGCCGACCCAGGCCCAGCTTGTGCCCGGGGCGATAAGCCCAAGCGCAAATGCGATCAGCGCAATGCCGACGACAATGCGCACGACGCGATCGATCATTCCGACATTCATGGTCATGAGCAACCCTCCAACCACCAAGCGCTGCAGGTTAGGATGCGCTCATGCCGCGGCGTTGATGTGGATCAAAGAGCGCAAAAGGTATGTCATTGCCGGTTTGTCCCGGCAGTCCATGAGGCCAGACGTCTGAGTCTAATGTCTCGGCTCAGCCGAAACGCTGCCGCGCCAGTTTGGCGCCATCGCCGAGCGCCTTGAGTTTGGCCTCGGCGATATTCCGATGCATCGGCGCCATGCCGCAATTGGTGCAGCACACGATGCGCTCCTTCGGCACGTATTTCATCACGTCGGCGATGACGGAAGCGACCTTGTCCGGCGTCTCGACGATGTCGCTGGCGACGTCGATGACGCCGACCAGCAAATCCTTGCTCTCAAGCAGCGACAGCAGGTTGAGCGGCACCCGCGAATTGATGGCCTCGAGCGAGATCTGCTTGACGCGGCTCTTCGCCAGCGCCGGGAAGATCTTTTCGTATTGTCGCCATTCCTCGCCGAGCGAGTTCTTCCAGTCGATATTGGCCTTGATGCCGTAGCCATAACAGATGTGTACGGCGGTGGTGCATTGCAGGCCGTCGATTGCGCGATGAAGGGCCTCGATGCCCCAGGTCGGGACTTCGTCCATGAACACATTGAACGCCGGCTCGTCGAACTGGATGACATCGACGCCGTCCTTTTCCAGGGCCTTGGCCTCGGCGTTGAGCAGGTCGGCGAAGGCGAACGCCATCTTCACCTTGTCGCCGTAATGCGCATCGGCAATAGTGTCGGAGATCGTCATCGGCCCCGGCATGGTGATCTTCAGCTTGCGCGTCGTGTGGGCGCGGGCGTGGCGCGCTTCCGCCTCATGGACGCGGCCCTTGAGCGTCAGCTTGCCGCGCACCACCGGCACCATCGCCTTGTAGCGGTCGGCGCGGATGCCCATCTCGACCTTGTTGACGGTATCGATGCCCTCGACATAGTCGAGGAAGCCGTGCACGAAATGCTGGCGGGACATCTCGCCGTCGCAGACGATGTCGATGCCGGCGTCTTCCTGCATCTTGATCATCAAAAGCGTGGCGTCGAGTTTGCCTTGCGCCAGCTCGGCACCGTCGAGCCGCCACTTCGGCCACAGTTTGTCGGGCTCGGCGAGCCAGGACGGCTTAGGCAGGCTGCCCGCGATGGTCGTCGGAAAAAGCATGAATCCTCCCTGTTATTATTGGCGCACGATCTCGTCGATCGCGCGCGTGCCGCGCCTCATGCGCCGACGGTGGCCGTCAGCTCCGCCGCCATTTATAGACCCAGTCGTAGCGCTTGAGCAGCCGTTCGCCGCCGAGCATGCGCATCACGATATTGCGCACTGTGGCTTCCGGGCCGGTGCGGCCGTAGATCGAGCCTTGCTTTCGCGCGGTTGCCTGTGCGCGTGCGGTGCGGCCGCGGCGAAGCTTCTCATAGGCGCGAAGTCCCGCTTCCGGATCCTCGCTGTGCTCCTTGAGTTTATCGGCCAGCACCGCGGCGTCCTCGATCGCCATGCCGGCGCCCTGCGCCAGGAAAGGCAGCATCGGGTGGGCGGCATCGCCGATCAGCGTGACGGGGCCCGTGCCACCGGAGAATGGCGTCGCGCGGTCGAGCAGGGCCCATTTGAGCCAGCGGTCGGGAATGCGGATCAGGTCGCGCACCGACTCCGCCCAACTGAAAGGCGCGAAGTGGCGGAGAATTTCATCGCGATTGCCTGGCGCATTCCAGCCGGACTCGTTCCAGTCGTCATGGATGATGCCGACAATGTTGATGAGTTTGCCGCCCTTGACGGGGTAGGCGACAAGATGGGCGTCGAGACCGAGGAACAGATGCACGACCGGGGCGCGGATCGGTTCGGGCGCGGCGTCGGCCGGAATCAGCGCGCGCCAGGCGGTGCGGCGAGAGAAGGCGGGCTTGCGTTGAGCACGCCAGCGTTCGCCGACGGCGGACCAGATGCCGTCGGCGCCGATCAGCACGGCGCCGCGCTCATCGACCACCTGCTTGCCGCGATAGGCCTGCACGGTGACGCCGTTCGAATGCGTGGCGAAGTCGTCGAAGCGGTGGCCGAGCTTGATCTCGATGTCGCTCATGTCGCGGGCGCCGTCTTCGAGCGCGGCCTGCAAGTCGCCGCGATGCATGACCCAGAATGGCGCGCCGTAACGGCGTTCTGCCACGTCGCCGAGCGGAATGCGGGTGATCTCGCGTCCCGAACCGCCGGCCATCACCCGGATCATCTGCGGCTTGACGGCGAATGGCTCAAGCCGGTCGCGCAGACCAAGTTCGAACAGGATGCGGGTGGCGTTCGGCGAGAGTTGCAGCCCGGCGCCGGTCTCTTCGAGTTTCGGTGATTGTTCGAGCACGCTGGCGCGGAAGCCGGCCCGCGACAGCGTCATAGCGGCGGTCAATCCGGCGATACCGGCGCCTGCAACAATGACGTGACGCGAGGGCGCCAAGGTGCGGCCCCGGCCCTAGGCCGCGGCCAGCCGATAGGCGCATTCCGCAGGAATGGCGGCGTGCGGATCGAGCGACGCGTTGTGGCGATAGAGCGTCGAGCAATAAGGACAGATGATCTCGTTCTCGTCGCCCATGTCGCAAAAGACATGCGGGTGATCGTAAGGTGGTGTGGCGCCAACGCACATGAACTCCTTGGCGCCGATTTCAATGACCGGCACGCCCGGATCGTTCTGGAAATGGGGGACGACGTGTTCCGCCATGGCCGACTTTGCCTTCACCTGTAAGAGACCGATTTGCCGCGCACCATAGCGACAGGCTCGCCATATATCTAGCACTCATCATTCGTTAGGCTTGGCGGCAGAATCAGCGGAACCGCGTTGATTCATTTGAGTTTTTCTCTTGTTGGTGGGCCGGGCGACGGGGCACGCGGCCGTTATCCCCAGGCGGGCGCGTTACCGCTGCGGAGGCGAGCAGGACGAATGCGCGACGCGGATGGATTCGCTCCCGAACAGGTGCAGAAGCGCCTTGCGCGCCAGCATCGGCTGGCGCCGGTATTGCTAATTGCGGCGGTGCTGGCGGCCGGGGCCGCTTTTGTGCTGCCGCGCGCCTTCGAAGCCGGCCATCTTTTCGCTATCGAGGACGATCCGGCGGCGATCGCGGATCGCGCGCTCGAGCAGAACTTCAACAGCACGGTCGCCAATCATGAGATCGAGGCGGCACTGACGGCCAAGGACTCCGACCTCGCGAAGAGCTTCGTTGATCTCGCCGCCGAGCGGAAGGTCGCCGTCGAGCCGAGCCTTGTCGAGAAGACGAGCGCCGCCGTCGCTGAGGATGCGAGCGCGGGGCATGCGGCGCAGAGTTTCGCCTACGGTCTCGTCACCGGCGAACCGAGCGACGTGGCGGGCTTCGCTGGCACCGCGCTCGGGGATCTGTTCGTGTTCGGCGACATCCGCGATGCGGTGCGCGAAGGCTCGCGGCTGGCAACCGGCCAACAGGCCGATGAGCTCGTCCTCGGGCTCGCCTGCGTCGGCCTCGCGATCACGGCGGGCACCTACGCGACACTTGGCGCGGCGGCGCCGGTGCGCGTCGGCCTGACGGCCGCCAAGGTGGCGCGCAAGACCGAGCGGCTGAGCGCCGGGCTCATCGCGCGGATGTCGCGCATGCTGCGCGGCGTTGTCGATTGGGCGGCGATCAAGCGCGCGGCGACGAGTTTCTCGATTACCGAGCCGCAGGTGGCGGTTCGCGCCGCGCGCGATGCGGTCAAGGTCGAGCGCGCCGAAGGCCTTCTTGATCTCGGCCGCGACATCGGCCGCGTGCAGGCCAAGGCCGGCACGCAGGCGGCGCTCGACGGACTGAAGATCGCCGAGAGCCCGGTGGAGATGGCGCGCGTTGCCAAGCTCGCCGAGAAGTCCGGCAGCCGCACCCGCGCCATTCTCAAGACCGCCGGCCGCGGCGCCATCGCGCTGTCGCTCGCCACCTTCAACCTCACCAGTTGGATCGTCAGCGCGCTGTTCACGCTTCTGATGTTCGTCGCCTCGCTCAAGAGCATGACCGAGCGCGGCGCGCGCCGTTATTTCCGCTGGCGCAAGCGGCGGCGCGTGCAGCGCGAGGCCGATGCGACGTTTCCGGCGTGACCCGCCTCAGACCATGCCGCCATTGGCGCGCAGCGTCTGGCCGTTGACCCAGCCGCCGTCCGGGCCGGCGAGGAAGGAGACGACGTTGGCAATGTCGTTGGGCTGGCCGAGCCGTTCCATGGGATTGGTCTTCGACAGGCGGTCGATCAATTCGGGCGACTTACCGTTGAGGAACAGTTCGGTAGCGACGGGGCCGGGTGCGACCGCGTTGACGGTGATATCCTTGCCGCGCATTTCGCGCGCCAGGATGAAGGTCATGACCTCGACCGCCGCCTTGGTGGCGGTGTAGGCGCCGTAGGTTTCGAGCCGCGTGCCGACGACGCTGGTTGAGAGATTGATGATGCGGCCCCCCTTGCGCAGGCGCTTCGCCGCTTCGCGCATGCCGTTGAAAGAGCCTTTCAGGTTGACCGCGATGTGGCGGTCGAACATCGCGTCGGTTGTGTCGGCGATGGGAGCGAGCTGCAGGATACCGGCATTGTTGACGAGCACGTCGATGCCGCCGAACGACGATTCAGCCTTGTCGAACAAGGCCGTCATTGCTGCGCTGTCGGCAACGTCGCCCTGCACGGCGATGGCATTGCCGCCAGCGGCGGTTATCCTGCTCGTGAGCGCGTCAGCCGATGCCTTGTCCTTGGCGAAGTTGATGACGACGGCAAAGCCGTCGCGCGCCAGACGGTCGGCGATGGCGGCGCCAATTCCGCGTGCGGCGCCGGTGATGATAGCGGTGCGAGATGAAGTCATGGGAGCCTCGTTGCGTGTGGGATGAATGGTGGGGTCAGTCGCGGGCCCGATAGGCGTCGGGCACGACAAAGACCTGATCGGCGCGGGTGTAGCCGCCGTCCTTGACCTCCTCGATCAGGACCATGGTGTGCGGCCGCGCCGCTTCGCTGAAATAGCCGGCGAGGAGATCGGTGACGCGATGCGCAAGCTCGGCCTTCTGGGCGCGGGTGAGGGCGGCTTCCGGCAGCTTGAAATTGGCAAAGGGCATGGGTCGAACCTCCTGTGGGGTGATGGCTTCCCCCTGAGCTAGTTCGATCCCCCGGCTGAATAATCAGGCCAAAATTGCCAAAACTGTTCGAAATATGCGAACAATGGCGCTGGAGAAGTTTCATGGACAGGTTTGACGCGATCCGGCTGTTCTGCCGGCTGGTCGAGCGCCGCAGCTTCACCGCCGCGGCAGCCGATCTCGGCCTGCCGCGCTCCACCGTCACAGAGGCGGTCAAGCAAATGGAGGCGCGGCTTGGCGTGCGGCTTGTGCAGCGCACGACGCGGCGGGTCGCCCCGACGCCCGACGGCGAGGCTTATTATCGCCGCTGTCTTCAAATCATCGCCGATGTCGAGGAGGCCGAGGCCGCCTTCACCGGCGGCAAGCCCAAGGGCCAGCTTCGTATCGACGTGTTCGGTATGCTGGCGCGGTACTTCCTTATTCCGGGGCTGCCGCGCTTCCTCGCCGAATATCCCGACATCCAGCTTCATATCGGCGAGGGCGATCGACTGGTCGATTTGATCGCCGAAGGCGTGGACTGCGTGGTGCGCGCCGGCGAACTGCGCGACAGCAGCATGATCGCTCGGCGCATCGCGCTGCTCGAAGAAGTGACCTGCGCCAGCCCGGACTACCTCGCGCGTTACGGCACGCCGCGCACCCTCGACGATCTCGAAGGCCACCGCATGATCGCCTTCATCTCGCCGGTGACTAAGTCCGCGTTCCCGCTCGAGTTCACCGTCGGCAGCGAACTGCGCCACATCATGCTGCCGGCCACGGTCACGGTGAATGGCGGCGAAACCAGCCATGCTCTGGCGCGGCTCGGCCTCGGCCTCATCCAGGTGCCGCGCTACAACATCGAGGCCGACCTCGAGGCCGGCCGCCTCGTCGAGGTGTTGCCGCAGCATCCGCCGTCGCCGACGCCGGTCTCGATGCTCTATCCGCATAGCCGGCAGTTATCGCCGCGGTTGCGCGTCTTCATGGATTGGGTCACGAAGGAATTCGCCGAGCGCCTGCCGCGGCGCGCTGCGACCTGATCGTCGGCGGTTTTCAGAATGGACATTCGCGCATGCCCAGCTTCAAGAACGGTGACGTCGAAATCGCTTATCTCGATCAAGGCGAGGGCGACCCGATCGTCCTGGTGCATGGCTTTGCCTCGACCAAGGAGATGAACTGGGTCAATCCGAGCTGGTTCACGACGCTGACGCGTGCCGGCTACCGCGTTATCGCGCTCGATGATCGCGGCCACGGCGCCTCTGCCAAGCTTTACGATCCGGCAGACTACGACACCGAGAAAATGGCCGACGATGTCCGCGCGCTGATGGATCATCTCGGCATCGCGCGCGCCGACGTCATGGGTTATTCGATGGGCGCGCGCATCACCGCATTCCTCGCGCTGAGACATCCGGAGCGCGTGCGCTCCGCCATCCTGGGCGGCCTCGGCATGCACTTGATCGACGGCGTCGGGCTGCCGACCACCATCGCCGATGCGCTCGAGGCGCCGTCGCTCGCCGACGTCACCGATAAGCAGGGCCGCACCTTCCGTGCCTTTGCTGATCAGACCAAATCGGACCTGCGGGCGCTCGCCGCCTGTATCCGCGGCTCGCGTCAGGTCATGAGCCGTGAGGAGTTCTCGTCGCTGAAGCCGCCGGTCCTGATCGCCATCGGCACGAAAGACGATGTGGCCGGCTCGGCCCACGACCTCGCGGCACTCATTCCGAGGGCCAAGGCGCTGGATATCCCGGACCGCGATCACATGCTTGCGGTCGGCGACAAGGTCTATAAGGCCGGCGTTCTGGAATTTCTTAACCAGCGCCCCTGATTGTGGCGCCATCCGTCACCTCAAGAAAAAGCGCGTCTGTTCTTCGCGTGTCCTCTGGCAACGAATGTGCTAAGGATTATCTGAGGGGTTGAGAGGCATTCGGAGAATAATATTCTATGGCGCTGCATCAGACCCGGGCCAAGGCCCTCAACACCGTCGATCCTGTCTGGGCCCGCGTTCGCACCGAAGCTGAAGATATCGTGCGCCGCGAGCCAGAGCTCGCGAGCTTCATCTACGAAACCATCCTGCATCACGACTCGCTGGAGACTGCGGTCGCGCATCGCGTCAGCCAGCGCCTGGAACATGCCGACGTGTCGAGCGACTTGATCCGCCAGGCCTTCAGCGATGCGATCGAGGACCAGCCGTCGCTCGGCGAAGACTTCCGCGCCGACATCGTCGCGACTATCGACCGCGATCCGGCCGCCAACCGCCTCATCGAGCCGGTGCTGTATTTCAAGGGCTTCCACGCCATCCAGACCTACCGCCTAGCGCACTGGCTGCTCGGCAAGGGCCGCAAGGATTTCGCGCTGTATCTGCAGAGCCGTTCGTCGGCGGCGTTCCAGTGCGACATCAATCCGGCGGCCAAGATCGGCCGCGGCATTTTCCTCGATCACGCCACCGGCCTCGTCGTCGGCGAAACCGCGGTGATCGAAGATAACGTTTCGATCCTGCACGGCGTCACGCTCGGCGGCACCGGTAAAGAACACGAGGATCGTCACCCGAAGATCCGCCAGGGCGTGATGATCGGCGCCGGCGCCAGCATTCTCGGCAACATCGAGGTCGGGCGCTGCGCCCGTGTCGCCGCAGGCTCCGTGGTGATCAAGCCGGTGCCCAACAATGTCACCGTGGCGGGCGTTCCGGCCAAGGTGGTCGGCGAGGCGGGCTGTTCCGAGCCGTCCCGGTCGATGGACCAGATGCTGTCCGGTATTTTGCTCGACGGCTGAAAGGAGAGCTTTCCGGCTTTGATGGGATCAAAGCCGGCGCTCTAGCTTCTTGTTTTGACGTGTATTCTTCACGCGAACCGGTGTCCGCTTCGCTCGAAAACGCTTTGGTGTCCTGCCGGGTTGCTTTGCGACGTCCAATCGGGCAACTAGCCTGAACAACCGATTTGTCAGGGAGTTGTCCGGTGGACGTCCAGGAAGTCTCGAAACTCGACGCCTATCTGAAGAAGATCTTCGGCAACCCGACCATTCGCGTCGTGCCGAAGTCCGACGATGTGGCTGAAGTCTTTGCCGGCGAGGACGATCTCGGCGAACTCACCACCGACGAGGACGAAGGCGAGAAGTCATATAACTTCCGCATGGTGATCCAGGTGTCGAACGATCCGGCGATGCAGCCGATCCCGACGCTGAATGCCTATCTGCGGAAGAAATTCGACAACGACAAAATTCGCGTCGTGACGCGCCCGAAGAAGATGGATTCGCTCGAGGTTTATATCGGCGAAGACTTCCTCGGCGTGCTGTTCCTCGAAGCCGAGCGCGGCCGCAAGTCCTACATTCTCGAGCTGCCGATCCTCGACTTCGATCTCGAAGACATCGGCGAGTAAGTCGTCAGGCGGCAGGCCGCCAGCGCGCCAGCAGCTTGTCGATGCCGGCGGCGACCGATTTCCAGTCGTTCAACCACTCGCGCGGAAAGCGGAACGTCACGTCGGCCGAGCCGACGCGTTTCTCCAGCAGGCAGATGCCGGAATTGCCGATACCGTGGCGCGAGCAGCGCGCCACGAAGCGATCGGGCGCGGTGCGTTCATAGACCAGGTCTTCGCCGGCATAGGGCGTGTCGCCGCGGAACGGATGCACCACGAGACCTTCCGGCGCTTCGGCCGGCGCTTTGGCCAGATAACGCGGATAGATCGTTCGCACGCGTTCGCTGACCGGCAGGGCGCCGTCGTCGACGACGATCAGCGCGAACAGGCGCTCATTGGGATTGACCGGCTGGCCGTCGATAACCTTGAGCGAGGGATCGGGCGGCATCAGCGATGGCCATAGATAGGCGACATCGACGCGGCTCTGCGATCCGGCATGGCGCTCGCTCGGAATGCGGACCGCGGCCGGTTCGATGTTGAAAACCGTGCCGCCGACCGTGATCGGCATCGACGGCGCATCGACCGCGACCGGGGCATCGGGCCAGCGCGGCCACAGCACGTAGGCGACATAGGCCGCCGCGAACAGGCACACCGCCACGAAAAAGGTGACCGGCGCGAACAGCGGGCCCGCATGCGGATGGCGCCGGCCCCGGCGGCGCGAAACGGGGTGGTGCGCGATGGTGGCCATGGCGGGGTCTCGGCAGCTCAACGGGGGTCGATCCCTCCCAAGTGCCACGGCCTTGGTTAACGATTCGTGAAGGGGGTTAACCATCCGTTAAGGATTGGCTGGCGAGCCCGCGATCCAACTGGTTACTTGCGGGCCGGTCACGCGTTGAGGCGTTCATGAGTCCGCATTCCGTGCAGATGTTTGTAGTCCTGGCTTTCGGCTTTGCCATGGCCGGACTGTTGAGCTCGGCCTACCAGCTCGCCACCAGCCGGCTGCCGAGCTTCACGCTGCTGACCACCGGTCCCAGCGTCCAGGCCCTCGCTGCCGTGCCGCTGCTCATCGTCGCCGCGCCGTTCCTGATCATGCGCAACACGCTGATGGGCTCGCGCCATGAAGGCCGCCGCTTCCAGTTCGTGTTCATCGCCACGCTGATCGCCGGCTTCTGGAGCCTGATGTCTGGCCAGGTGCTGGTTATGAGCTTGCGCGCCTGCGGCGTCGTTTAGGCCATTCCGCGTTCCGGCACTGCGAACGCGATTTCGAAATCTGTTCCAACGCTCTTCCATTTTTCGCGGCTCATAGGCTAACTCGCGCTCCAAATAGGGAGTGCGACATGCCGATTTACGAACTTAACGGACAGGGGCCGGAGTTTCCCGGCGCGGGCGAATACTGGGTGGCCGAGACCGCGGTGCTGATCGGCCGTATCCGGCTCAAGCGGCAGTCGAGCGTCTGGTTCGGCGCGGTGCTGCGCGGCGACAACGAATGGATCGAGCTCGGCGAGCGCTCGCAGATCCAGGACAACTGCACGCTGCACACCGACATGGGTTATCCGATGACCATCGGCAAGGACTGCGTCATCGGTCATCAAGTCATGCTGCATGGCTGCACCATCGGCGACAATTCGCTGATCGGCATGAACGCCGTCGTGCTCAACGGCGCCAAGATCGGCAACAACTGTCTGGTCGGTGCCGGCGCGCTGGTCACGGAAGGCAAGACCTTCCCCGACAACTCGATGATCGTCGGTTCGCCGGCTCGCGCCATCCGCACGCTCGACGACAAGCTGATTGCGATGATCCGCGGCGGCGCCGAGCATTACGTCAAGCGTTCGAAAGAATATGCCGAAGGCTTGAAGCGCATCGGCTAATCGCTTCTTTAAAAAAGTGCGGCCAGCCTTGGGGGAGGGCTGGCCGCGCGCGTTTATTTCAAATGCTAAGCGGCGTTCTTATTTTGCTCCGAACATTTTCGACGGGCATCTCACACTAGCTCTCCTTCTTGAGATAACTGACAACTTGCCGCTGCGCTCCAGTCGGGCCTCCTTCACCTCCGCCGGGCTTTCAATGCCGTGCGTACGCAGATCTTCTGCCAAGTCGTCATTGGATATGTGAGCCTGCCGTCGCGCGGCGTTGTCCACCCGTCCCCGTTCGATAAGCTTGGTGCTGTGGCCCTTGATTAGGTTGCTCAGACTGGGCCAATCCCGTGAATCATAAGAAAGCAGCCAGTGGGCGACGACGAGCGTTAGGGTGCCGGCGAGCGACGCGATAAATGGGGCCGTGCCTGATATGGCCCTGCTGGCAATAGAGCCAATTATAATGAGTAGAATGATATCGAATGCGGTCGCGGAGCTCAGAAATCGCTTCTTCGCTATCCGGACGTAGAGAATAAGAACGGCGAATACGACGACGGCGCGGGCACAACTCTGAAGGACGCTGAGCTCTTGCGCTTTGTCGGCGGAAAGACCCAGCACCGCGTCCAGCGCCTGCGCAGGCCAAAACCAATCGATCTGCATTCGGAGCGACGAACCTGGTTTGACTTCAAATCGAAGCGGGCCGATGGCCCCGAGCGTCGCTATAATGGGCTGGTGCCTAATATCGTTCCGCGATATATCTATTGAAATGCGGAATGGGGTCGCAGCTTGCGCGGGAACCGCGGCTGGGCGAACGCGTTAATTAGAGATTTATTGGCAGGTATCCATTTTTGCCGACACCTTTCGATCCTCAGCTGTTGCTCGACGCCGTGGTCGACTACGCGATCTACATGCTCGATGTAGACGGTCGTGTGATTAGTTGGAATGCAGGCGCCGAGCGGCTGAAACAATATTCTCTGGATGAGATTTTCGGTCAGCATTTCAGCAAGTTCTATACAGAAGAGGATCGGGCCGCAGGCGTGCCGGAAATCGCCCTTGGGACCGCGGCTGAAACTGGCCGGTTTCATGCGGAAGGATGGCGGGTCCGCAAAGACGGATCTCGCTTCTGGGCGATGGTTGTCATCGATGCCATCCGCAAAGAGACTGGTGAGCTGGTCGGATTTGCCAAAATCACGAGAGATATTACGGACCAGTTCGCGGCACGCCACGAGCTTTCCGAGAGTGATGGGCGCTACCGCCGGTTGGTCGAATCTGTCGTAGACTACGCTATCTTTCAGCTTGACCCGACCGGCCATGTTGCGACCTGGAACGTCGGGGCAGAGCGGATTAAAGGATATCAGCCCGCCGAAATTATCGGCAGGCATTTCAGTGCATTTTATACTGAAGAGGATCGGGCGGCCGGCATTCCCGCGAGCGCACTCGAAACGGCGCGAAGACGTGGCCAGTACCACGCCGAAGGCTGGCGACTAAGGAAAGATGGGTCAAAATTCTGGGCCCTCGTTGTCATCGACCGTATCGACGATGATGATGGGAATTTCGTTGGCTTCGCCAAAGTTACGCGCGACATGACGGAACGTTATGAGGCGCAACGTGAACTCAAGGCTGTGCAGGAGCAGCTCGCAGCCGCACAAAAGATGGAGGCGATAGGGCAGCTAAGCGGCGGCATTGCCCACGACTTCAATAATCTTCTGATGATTGTGATTGGCAATCTGGAGATGGCGCAGACGCAGGCCGGCAAACTTGGCGGTGCCTCGCTGTCGCGGTCTCTTCAGAATGCTATGCGCGGCGCGCGCCGAGCAGCGGCGCTCACAAGTCGCTTGCTCGCATTTTCTCGGCGGCAGGCTCTCGACCCAAAGCCCATTGATCTCAACAAATATCTTTCGAACGTTGCCGAGTTCCTCCAGCGGACTCTGGGCGAAAACATCGAAATTGAGGCCGCTGGCGCTGCAGGACTTTGGACGATCGAGGCCGATCCTACCCATTTGGAGTCGGCTATCGTCAATCTGGCGGTCAACGCACGCGACGCAATGCCGGAGGGCGGTAAACTCACCATCGAGGCGTCAAACGTCTATGCTGATGACGAGTATGCTCGCCTCAATCCCGAAGTGACACGCGGTCAATACGTCGCCATCTCGGTAAGTGACAACGGGGCGGGGATGGACGCAGAGGTTTGCAATCGCGCGTTCGAGCCGTTCTTTACGACCAAAGAACCTGGGCAAGGAACGGGTCTCGGCCTCAGCCAGGTTTATGGTTTCGTGAAACAGTCGGCCGGTCATATTAAAATATACAGCGAGCCCGGCGAGGGAACGACTGTCAAAATTTATCTTCCGCGTTTGTTCGGCGATGTTCTGGATGATCAAGATGCCGATACCGCGCCGGTCCGATCTAATGACGGCGAAAGCATCTTGCTGGTCGAAGACGACAACGATCTCCGCTCATATCTGTCGGAGGCTTTGGGGACTCTCGGCTATAATGTGATTAGCTGTGGTGATGCGCGATCGGCCAAAGCTGTACTGGCCAGCGACCGGCGCGTCGATTTACTGCTGACTGACATTGTTATGCCGGGGCAGAATGGCAAGCAGCTTAGCGACGACGCACGTCAGTTGAGGCCTGATTTGAAGGTCGTCTATATGACCGGCTACTCCCGGAACGCGGTTGTCCATCATGGCCGCTTGGATCCGGGCGTTAATCTGATTCAAAAGCCCATCTCACAAGCGGAGCTTGGGCGGAAAATACGCGCCGTGCTGGGCTATCCCGCTGCCTAGGCGAACGAGTGCTCTCGTAAACATCTGACGGCGATCTCCGTCACGCACGCTTCTGCAAGGCCTTGGTATTGAGGCCCCTGCTGCCTTCCATAAAAGTGCGGCCAGCCTTGGGGGAGGCTGGCCGCGCGCGTCCCGGTCTGGGGACGGGGAGGGTGGGGACGTGACCGGGGACGCGTATCCCTACCGAGTTCGTTTCAGTTCAGACGAAGCTCCCCGCTTCGTCGTCAGCGCGCCGACACCGTGGCCGGAGCATTGCGCGGTTCGCCAAGCGCGACCCAGATGTTCTGATCGGACTGCGACTGCCGCTTGATGAATTTGTAGCCGGTCTGTGTCCAAGGCAGGATCTGCGCTTCCTGATTGTCGAGCACGAATTCGCCGCGGTCCGTCTTCACCGTCAGTACGGCATGGCCGTCGTCATTCTTGTCGCGCACCACGGTGACTAGCAGCGCCTCGCGCGGCCAGCCGGCCTTGATCAGCATGTGGCGCTTGAGCAGGACATAGTCCTCGCAGTCGCCATAGCCGTCCTCGCCCATGTTCCAGCGCTCGACCACGCCCCAGTGCTCGATGTCGGTCATCGGCTTGATGGTCTGGTTGACCCAGTTGTTGACCTTGATCAGGTCGTCCCAGGTCTTCGCAGTCATGACGATGTCGCGCGGGGCCGATGCCTTGGTGACGCATTCGCCCTTGTATTCGTGACAGAAATCGACCCAGCCGATCGGCGCGCGGGTTGCGGGGCCGACTGCGGCATAGATCGCGCTCTGCGTCGCGACGCCGGCGTTGAGCGAGGCGAGCCGCTCCCCAGCGGCGCTCGTCAACGTCGAGAAAGCCAGAACAGCGGCGGCGATCGCCACAGTATTGGCAAGGCGAATGACGCCTTTGCTTGAGGTATTCATGGTGTTGTCCCTTCCCAATCCGTCCGGGGCCAACACTCGCAAAGATGATTTGCGTCGCCGCTAAGTAGAACGGCGCAGTTTAAATCGCTCTGTAGTAAAACAAGAGATGAATACTTCTAAATGTGAAGACGAATTCGAATAAAATCCGAGTATTCGGCTTTTGATTAAAAGTCGAAGCATTAGCCGCATTTTGCCTGATAAATCGCGCACAAAGACGTCGTTGGTTGAAGCGCCTTAACCCTGTGGCTGCGGCTCCGAAGCCGAAAGCCGGGGCTTTCCCCAGGCAAATCAAGGCTTCGGATGGGTTCGAAATCGGCGCAAGTTTAGCGATCACCGTGAAGACGAATTCACCATGCCGCAACGTCGCCGAATGCGCGCCGCAGCACCGAGCGACTTTCGCCGTGCTGCGACGAAGGGGGCGGGCAAAGAAAAACGCCGTGGCGGGACCACGGCGTTTGCTGAAGTCGCAAGGCAGCGGGCGACTACTCGCCGGTGACGTTGTCTTCGATGAAGTCCGGGTGCTGCAGCCGGTTGAATTCGATGGCGAAGCCGTCGTCGATGTGACGGACGACGCGGCCTGCCGTCTTGCCGATGGTCACGGCCGAGCCGACCGGCGGCAGCATGTCGCGCGGCAGCGCAACCGCCGCGCCCGAGGCCGAGAGGTCGATGACGCGGCAGCCGATATTCTGGCCGTTCGGCAGGATCAGGCGGGCGCGCGGGTTCTTCGGCGTGAAGCGGCCATGGCGGCGGTCTTCCGGCAGATTGAGCATCTGCCGGTTGGCGAGCCAGGTGAGCTGGGCGGCGAGCTTGTCGCGCTTGCGCGGCGTCGCCGAGATCGTCATGGCGAAGCCGTTCTCGATGAGCCGGGCGATCTGGCCTTCGAGCCGGCCGAGATGATCGACATAGGCAATGACGCGTTCGCCGGGCTGGCCGACGACCGGCGCGATCAGGGCCATGCCGCCCGGCGACATATTGACGACCTGACAGGGATATTCATTGCGGTCGGCCAGCATATAGCGGCCAAGCAGGTTCACCTTGACGCGCTGATGCCGCCGGCGTTCTTCGGCAAGCGGCAGAATTCTCACTTTTGTCAGAGGCAGCGCCATGGGGAGGCAAGCTCAAATAGAGCTGGTATCTGGAAGCTCGAACCTATGGCGGTTGTCTTAACGGTTCGTTATCCGACTTTCTCCGGTGGAACTTCGCGGCCGCCGCTATAGACGACGAAACCGTAGCGTCGGCGGCCAGCCTCGCTCGATGCGGGCGGCTCGGTTTCGGTCAGTAGGGGCGCCTGTGCCGGCGCCAGCGTCAGCCCCGCGCCGAAGCCGTCGATCTCAGGTCCGATATGGCGGAGCGCGGTGAGGCTCAGTTCGGTTACCGGCTTGCTGCCAAGCCAGTAGGGCGGCGACAGCGGCGCCAGCACGCCGAGCCCGCGGATGCGGGCGTGACCCGTATGAGCGAGCGGCAGCATCAGCATTTCGAGATCGACCTCGGCGCCGTCGGCTGTGCGGCCGACGAGGCCCATGACGGCGCCGACCTTCTCGGCGGTGATGGTTTCGGTCAGCTTCGCGAGCGTCTTCTGATCGCTCTCGCGCCACAAGGCGGCCAGGCTCTCGCCCTTGATCTCGCGATTGAACAAGGCACAGACGCGGGTACCGGCGAGGCGGAACCGCCAGGTCTCGACGAAGTCTGCGGCCAGGATAATGGTGTCGCCCAGCGCACGGCGTATGGCCGCCGGATCGATCTCGGCGCGCTCCGGCGCCGGGCGCGAGCCGCGCCGCTCGTTCCAGTGCGCGTAGACGGCCTGCGAGGATGGATGTTTCATGACGCGGCACCCTGTTCCGTCGCGACACGCTTGCCATCCTCTCCTGTGCCCGATCGGGACAATGACGGCGGCAAATCGTTGCGACAGGGTGTGCTGAGCAGGGCGCGTGCCGAGGCGCCCGCGGCGGTCACTCCGCCCCGCATTAGCGTTAAAATCGCGAAAGGTGCGCTTGCGGCTCAACGGTTAAGGCCTTAACTCACGTCTGGCCCTCGAAAGTTCCCCCGGTGCAACGCGAACCGCTGTTCAATCTCCCCGCCGTCATCGTCGCTTTGCTCGGCGTGCTGGCCTTCATCCACGGCGTGCGTGAGTGGGTGCTGACGCAGGATCAGGACATTCACGTCCTCATCGATTTTGCCTTCATCCCGGCGCGCTATGACTCTTCGCCGGTGCTCGGCGGCGCCGTGCCTGGCGGCACTGGAGCGGCCATTTGGAGCTTCGTGACTTATTCATTCCTGCACGGCAGTTGGATGCATCTGGGCGTCAATGCGGTGTGGCTGATGGCCTTCGGCACGCCGGTGGCTCGGCGTTTCGGCACGATGCGCTTCCTAGCGTTCTACGCGGTGACCGCCGTGGCCGGCGCCGGCATGCATCTGCTCACCAACGCCGGATCGGTCGCGCCGATGATCGGCGCATCCGCTTCGATCTCCGGCGCGATGGCGGCGTCGATGCGCTTTGCCTTTCAGCGCGGCGGTCCGCTCGGCGGCATGTGGCGCACCAACGACGAGGACGCCTACCGCGTCCCGGCATTGTCGCTGATCGGCGTCTTGAGCGACGCACGCGTGCTGCTTTTCGTCGGCGTCTGGTTTGGCGTCAACATCCTCTTCGGCATGTGGTCGACGCCGGTGTTCGGCGGCGAAGATCAGGCCGTCGCCTGGCAGGCGCATATCGGCGGCTTCCTAGCGGGGCTTCTGCTGTTTTCGTGGTTCGACCCGGTTCGCAGCGATCTCAATCCGCGCGAAGATATTGCATTGCATTGAACCGATTTTTCGCGCTGCAGCGCAATGTGTGCGTCAAGTTCGCGCTTGACGGAACAGCCGTGCCGGCCTGATCGTTACATTGGACCCGGGACTCGAAGCGTCGCGCGTGGTCATCGAGCTTCCGGGATAGTCAGGAGGCTGTCATGAACGTCAAGACGATCCTGGCCGCAAAGGGCGGCGACATCATCAGCATCGAGCCGACGGCGACGCTCGCCGCGGCGGCGAAGCTGCTCAGCAAACATCGTATCGGCGCGGTGGTCATCCGCGGCGCCGGCGGGCGTCTTGCCGGTATTTTGTCGGAGCGCGACATCGTGCGCGCGCTGGCCGAAAGCGGAGGGGCGGCACTCGACTTCCCCGTCGGGCAGGTGATGACGCGCAGCGTGATGACCTGCGGCGAGAACGATTCCATCGCCGAGTTGATGGAGCGTATGACCGCCGGCAAGTTCCGCCATCTGCCGGTGTTGAAGGCCGAGCAACTCGTCGGCGTCATCTCGATCGGCGACATCGTCAAGATGCGCGTGCAGGAGATCGAGACCGACGCCGCGGCCATGCGCGATTACATCCAGACCGCCTGATGTGAGAGGCGGCGCAGGGGCAACGGCGGCTTACTTGCCGCCGCTGTTTGCGTTCGCGTCGTAAGGTTGCGACAGGCTGTCGAGCGCCTCGGTGACGTTTTCGAGCGCCTTCTCGGCGGCTTCGACGCCGACGGCGATGGCATCCTTGTTGCGGTGGAAGTCGAACCAGCCGATCGGACCGAGCCGCGGGCTGATCAGAACGTCGGGCGGATCGCCGGCGAGCCGCGCGCGCGTGATGCGATCCTGCATCACGTTGAAGGCTTCGACCATCACCGTCGGAATGCCGGGCCGGCCGTGATCGCCAAACAATTTTCGGCGCAGCGATTTCTCGCGGCCGAACACGGCGCGCAGGCCGTGAAGCTGATCGCCGGGCGGCGGAGGCTCGTCGCTTTGATCTGAGCCATGATCGGCGATGATGGTGCCGCGACCGAACAAATCGGCATTGAGATTGACCGCGATGACGACCCGGGCGCCCAGCGCGCGCGCCGCCGACACCGGCACCGGATTGACCAGCGCGCCATCGACCAGCCAGCGCCCACCGATTTTCACCGGCGGGAAAATGCCGGGCAGGGCGTAAGAGGCGCGCAACGCGTCGGCCAAGCGGCCGCGCGTCAGCCAGATCTCGTGACCGGTATTGAACTCGGTGGCGATGGCGGCAAAGCGCACCGGCAATGTTTCGATGCGCGTGTCTTTGAGCTGCTCGTTCATCTTGCCGGCGAGGCGGCCGCCGCCGATCAGGCCCGAGCCCGACAGGCTGATGTCGAGATAGCTGAGGATGCTGCGCACCGACAGGCTGCGGGCCCATTCCTCGAGGTTGTCGAGTTGACCCGCCGCATAGCAGCCGCCGACCACGGCGCCGATCGACGTACCAACGATCACGTCGGGGACGATGCCGTGGGCGGCCAAAGTCCGGATGACACCAATATGCGCAAAGCCGCGCGCCGCGCCGCCGCCGAGGGCGAGACCGATGCTCGGGCGCACCTTGTCAGGCTTGTCGGGAGCCGCGGTCGCATCGGCGGCGCGGTCGCCGCCATTCTTGCGCGCAAAGAGACCTTCAAACACCAAGTCAAATCTCCATCGGGCACGGCCATATTGTCCGGCCGGGCGCGCCACGGCGACAAGGAATTCGCTGCCGCATGGCGAAGACGGGAGTCGTGTGACCGTCCCGTGACACGTTCAGCGTGCGCCTCTGCGATTACCGTAAGGTTAAGCCCCCGTTCAAGGTAACTCTCCAAACGTTTGGGAGTTCAATACTTTAAGATGAGGGGGCGGGGCTACTTCGTCGGCCGAAACATGGAAAACATCTGATCGACAACGGAATATTGGTCGGCATAGCCGCAACGGGCAATCGGGCGCATGGCAGCCGTGTCCAAAATGCCGTCCTTGAGGAAGCGATCGTCGATGTGCACGCCGACCACCTGGCCGAAAACGACGTGGCAATCGAGCGGCGAGCCGTCGAGCGCGTCCATCTTGACGATCTTGAGCATCTTGCATTCCAGCGCGCAGGGGCTCGCGGCCACGCGCGGCGGTTTGACCATGCGGCACGGGGACGGCGCCAGGCCCGCCCGCTCCATCTCATTGACGCCGCGAACGACCGGCGCCGAGGTGTCGTTCATCTGTTCGCGCAGGTCGTAAGTCGCGAGGTTGCAGACGAACTCGCCGGTCTCCTCGATGAAGGCGACGGAGTCCTTATGGCCCTCGCTCGAGAACATCACCATGTTCGGCTTGCTGAAGATACCGTTGAAGAACGAGTAAGGGGCGAGGTTAACTTCGCCCTTGGCGTTCATCGACGTGATCCAGCCGATCGGACGCGGCGCGATGATCGCCTTGAATGGATCGTGGGGCAGTAAAGTGCGATCGCGCTTCTCCGGTTCGTAGAACATCAGCGGGCGGCTCCTTGATAATGAGTGACGATCCTGTCGAGGCTGGGCCGGTCGCGATCTTCCGGCGCTTTGGTGGTGCTGCCGATATAGACGAAGCCGGCGATGCGCTCCTGGTCGGTGAGGCCAAGCACCGTCATCGCCGCACGGTCGTAAGCCGGCCATTCGGTCAGCCAGCTCGCGACATAGCCAAGGGCATGGGCGGCTGTAACGAGGTTCATGCAGGCGGCGCCCGCCGACAGTTGTTGCTCCCATTCCGGGATCTTGGCGTGAGGCGCGGCGCGGCTGACTACCGCCACCACCAACGGGGCGCGGGCAAAACGCCGGCGCTCGAACTCGAGCTGGTCGCCGGTCGCATCCGGATGGGACACTTGAAACACCGCGGCAATCTGGTCTCCCGCGGCGTGACGGGCATCACCGGCAAAGACCACGAAACGCCATGGCGCCAGCTTGCCGTGATCAGGCACGCGGGACGCTATCGTCAGCAGCGTGTTGAGATCGGCATCGGACGGACCGGGGCCGGCCATCTCGATTGGCTTTACCGAACGGCGGGTTTTGAGGAGTTCTAATGCGTCAGGCATGAAGGGCTTTCGGGAAGGGCGCAGCAAAGAAGGCCGCGCGGGAGCAGCGGAGCACGAACAGCAAATAGTCAGGAAGCGGCGCCAACGCAATCGTCCCGCGCCGCTGAAATTAGCGACCCCCCGGCAGGGCCATCGTCTTCCTGGCCGCCGTGCCCGCTTGGTGGCGCTTTGCCGTGTTCGCCTGTGCGTCGATATCGCGATTATCGATGCCGGTCGATGATCGCATGTTGTCGCCGCGATGGATTGAGGTCCGCATTCTCAGACGGCAACGCGTTCGGCGCTCCGCCAACTCGCACTATCGCAGGACCTCGTATCGGCTCCTGGTGTGGCGACTGAAAGCCGTATTTATAAATTCATCTGCTGGTTTGAGCGCGGGCGATAAATCGGGGTGGTGGTGACGGATCGCTTGTCTGCCGTCTATTTATTCTACGGTCGGGTGTCGCGTCGCGGTCCTGCTCGCGATTCGGTTGTCTTGTATTTAGCTACCGTCGTTTTGCTCGGCTCTGCAACGCAGGAGATTCTTGTTTGTACTAGACAACCGACGATAATTATAAATACCGAAATACCTAAGAAACATGGCGCTTCGTAAACGAAATTCAATCTAAAAAATCGACGCTATAAACATATTCTATAGAACTCGCTGTTAATTTTATCGACGGGTCGCGACTGCGGCCCGCGCTGCCGGGTCTCCGTGAGTGATGTCATTTCTTGAAATCGATGCGGTCCTTTTCAGGGGCGCGCGTCGCACGGGAGCGGCTGTTTTGAAGGATGCATCCATGAATCAAGTTGTATCGTCGGAAATAACAAGCGCCCCGCCGAATGCCTGGGGCAATGTCGGTACGGCTGACGCCGCGGGCGGAGTTGCGCAGACGCAGTTTATCAGCTTCGCCATTGGCGACGATCAATATGGCGTCGACATCATGGCGGTTCGCGAGATCAAGGGCTGGAGCGACATTGCCCACTTGCCCAAGCAGCCTGAATATGTGCGCGGCGTGCTCAATTTGCGCGGCGCCATCGTCCCGATTGTCGACCTGCGCTGCCGTTTCGGCCAGGGGCTGACTGAGACCACGCCGCTTCACATCGTCATCATCGTTCAGATCGAGGGCCGTCAGGTCGGACTGATCGGGGATCGCGTGCTCGATATCGTGTCGGTCGATGCTGCGCAGATCCAGAAGGTGCCGCGCGCCGGTGACGGTCCACAAGCCGATTTCCTGTCCGGCATCGTGTCGCATGACAACGTCATGATCGCGCTGATCGATCTGGCACATCTGCTTCCGGCGGAAGACCGGGCCGATCGTTGAGTTGAATCGGCTGCCGCGTCCCACCCATCAACATAATGCGTTCATCTTCCTAGAAAGGGAATATCATGTTGCGACTTTCGAACATCAGTATCGGCGTCAAGCTGTCCATCATGAGTGGCATCGGTGTTTTGCTGGTCTGCCTCATGATGGGTGTCGGTATGTACACCGATAGCTCCGTCAAGGCGTCCCAGGCGTATGCAAACGGTCAGGAGATTGTCGTCGCTGACCTCAAGAAGATCGAGGCCACCTTCGTGCTGGCCCGCCTGTCGATGCGAAACATCCGTCTTGCCGAGACCGAGGCCGAGTTGAAGGCCGCCAATAATCTCGCGGCGTTGCAGAAAGACGTCAATGCCTTGGCCGAAAAAGTCGCGGGGGAGCTTCGAGTGCCAGCCAACCGCGAACGCATGCAGAATGCCCGGCGGCAGATGAACGCCTATATCGATGGCGCGACCAAGATGATCGTGCCGATGCAGGCCGAGGTCATCAAGATCTCGACCGCAAACCCTGAGCGTGTCAGCCAACTTCACCATGAAATGTCGGGCATTCAGAAGGATAAGCTCGACCCCGAAGTAGCGACTGCGGTTAAGCTGATGGAAGAGATCATCCATATTGCCGAGGGCCGTGTCGTTGAAGAGAATGAAGCCGTCAGTCACACCAAGGCGTTTGCCGAGAAAATCAACCTGTCGATCGGCATCGCGGTTATCGTCATCCTCCTCGGCTCTGCGGTGTTCGGGGCCAAGACCATAGCGCGGCCGCTGCGTGCCTTGGTGGAGCCGTTGGCCGCTGTGTCTGCCGGCAACTTTACGGTCGCTGTGCCCGGCACTGGTCGTAAGGACGAAGTTGGCCAGATTGCCGATGCCGTCCAGAGCATGGCCCAGAAGATGAGCCAGACCATTGCCGAGATCAAAGCGTCTGGCCGCGAAGTCACTAACGCCTCGGCCGAAATCGCAACCTCGACGACCGACCTGTCGCAGCGCACCGAGGAGCAGGCGGCGAGCCTGGAGGAAACCTCGGCTGCGATGGAAGAGTTGGCCGCCACCGTGCGCAAGAACGCGGAGAACGCCCAGCTCGCCAATCAGGATGCGGCTACGACTCGCGAGGTCGCGGATCGCGGCGGGCAGGTCGTCGCCAAGGCGGTCGACGCCATGGCGCGGATCGAGGAATCGTCGCGCAAGATCTCCGACATCATCGGTGTCATCGATGAGATCGCGCGGCAGACCAACCTGCTGGCGCTCAACGCCGCGGTGGAAGCGGCGCGCGCCGGTGAAGCCGGTCGTGGCTTTGCCGTCGTGGCGTCGGAAGTGCGCAGCCTGGCGCAGCGTTCGTCGCAGGCGGCAAAAGACATCAAGGACCTGATCACCAACTCGAATGGTCAGGTGAAGGATGGTGTCGATCTGGTCAACCGTGCCGGCGAATCGCTCAACGAAATCGTCGAGTCGATCAACAAGGTCGCCGTGGTGGTCTCCGAGATCGCCAATGCGTCGGCTGAGCAGGCCACCGGCATTGATCAGATCAACAAGGCGCTCACCCAGATGGACGAGGTGACGCAGCAGAACTCGGCGCTGGTCGAAGAAAACGCGGCCACCGCCAAGACGCTCGAGCATCAGGCCAAGGCCATGGACGAGCAGGTGTCAGTGTTCCAGATCGACGGCGGCCACGAAGGCCATGCGACTCCGACGCCAATGAAGGCCAGTGCAGCGGTTGCCAGGCCGGCTGTTGCGAGGCCTGTTGCCGCCCGGTCTGCCCCTGGCAAGCCGAAGCCGGCAAGCGATGCGCGCGAGATGCAGGCGTCTCTGGCCACCGCCGTCGGTCAGGATTGGCGAGAGTTCTAGGCGCTGGGCCACGTGGCGACGGGATTTTGGTCCCGGGACTCAGGGGACGAGCGGCCGGTCGCCGGCTGCTCGCCCCCGCAATTCATGCGGCTTGAAATCGCCTCGATTCCAGCCGAAAACCGCGTCATGAACGGCGAAATTCGATTGGCCGGACAAGGCCGCCCGCCGCGTGCGAGGCGGCCTGTCCCGTTTTACTGGACGTTTGCGCTGGTTCTGGCCGTCGCGGCGGCGGCCGTGCCCGGCCGCGTCCTCGCACAGGCTGGCAATTCCAGCTCGCTGTTCTCCGCTTCGCCCTCGCTTGGCGCCTTCCCGCCGGCGCCCGCGCCCGGGCGCGGCGGCGATGGCTTCGGCTCGAGCGGCGTATTGGCGCCGCCGACGCATGGTCAGATGCTGATGCCTCCGCCGCCGACGCCGATGGTGCCGGCCGGGCAGGTGGCGCTGGCGCTGTCGGCCAAGTTCGGCACGGAAGCCGCGCCCATTACCGGCGGGCTGACCTGGCGCGTTTACGGCGCCAAACCGCAGCCCGACGGCAACTTTCCACTGATCCGCGAGGACAAATCGGCGGCGCCGACCTTGGTGCTACCGGCCGGCCCCTACATCGTGCATGTCGGCTTCGGCCTCGCCAATGCGGTGAAGCCGATAACCTTGCGTGGCGCTACCGTACGCGAGGAATTCGATTTGCCGGCCGGTGGCCTGCGCATGGAAGGCAAGGTCGGCGACGCGCGCATTCCGGCGGCGCAGATTTCGTTCGACGTCTTCAAGGGCAGCCAGTTCGAGCCCAGCGATCGCCGGCCGATCGCCGAACACATCGCCAGCGGCGGCGTGGTCGTGGTGCCGGAGGGCACGTATTACATCGTGTCGAATTACGGCGACGCCAATTCGGTGGTGCGCTCGGACATCCGCGTGCAGGCTGGCAAGCTCACCGATGTCGTCGTCAATCACCGGGCTGCGATCATCACGCTAAAGCTGGTGAACGAGAAGGGCGGTGAAGCGTTAGCCAACACGGCGTGGTCGGTGCTGACGCCTGGCGGCGACGTGATCAAGGAATCGATCGGCGCCTTCCCGCGCGTCGTCTTGGCCGAGGGCGAGTACCGCGCCATCGCCCGCAACGAAGGCAATGTCTTCGAGCGGGAGTTCAAGGTCGTCACCGGCGTGGACGGCGATGTCGAGGTGCTGGCCAAGTAGCGCTAAGCGGAAAGGGCGTTGTGAATTCTTCGACGACCAATGATCGCCAAGATGACGTTAATGCCGCGGCCTTGCGGTCCTTCGCCGCGCTCGATCCGACGACGATCGCGCTGCTGCTCGATGTCGACGGTACGCTGATCGATATCGGTCCGTCGCCGTTCGAGGTCGACGTCCCCCGAACCCTGATAGCCTCGCTCGAACGTCTCTACGATATGACCGGCGGCGCCCTGGCCTTGGTCAGCGGCCGGCCGATCCGCGATCTCGATCTGTTGTTCACGCCGCTCAAGCTGCCGGCGGTCGGCGGTCACGGTGCCGAGATGCGCCTCGCGGACGACGGGCAGGTCGCGCGCATCGAGGATCTGCCGCAGGCCATGCGCACGCGGCTTATCGCGGCGGCCGATCCTGCTACCGGCGTCGAGTTCGAGGACAAGGGCTATTCGGTGGCGCTCCACTATCGCAAGGCGCCTGAGCACGAAGATCGTTTGCGCACGCATGTCAGCGAAAGCCGCGCCGCATTTCCGGCCGAGGCGACGGAAGTGCTGCCGGGCAAGATGATGATCGAAATCAAGCGGCCCGGCATCGACAAAGGCGGCGGCGTGCGCGAATTGATGCGTCACATGCCATTCCGCGGCCGTATGCCGGTATTCATCGGCGACGATGTGACCGATGAAGCGGCGTTTGCCGCTTTGGCGGGCTTCGGCGGCAAGGGCTACTCGGTCAGCCGCGAAATTGCCGGCCTTAGCGGCATATTTTCGGCGCCGGATGACGTCCGCCGCGCGTTGCAGCAACTCGCCGCGATGAAGTGAACCTCTTGGCTTGTCAGGCGTTATTGCTCTGACGTTTGCCATATCAGTGCATATTTTACATAACTTGGCTGCGCGGGGCGGCGCGGCGGCGTGGAGGGGAAACTTTGTCGCGACTCGTGGTGGTATCCAACCGTGTCGGCATTCCGGATGGCAATGCGCGCGCAGGCGGTCTGGAAGTAGCGATCAGGCCGGCGCTGAAGAAGCGCGGCGGCATTTGGTTCGGCTGGAGCGGCAAGGTGGCCGACGGCACCCCAGGTCCCGCCAAAAC
The DNA here is from genome assembly GCF_001426945.1 of Pseudolabrys sp. Root1462. Classification (GTDB taxonomy): domain Bacteria; phylum Pseudomonadota; class Alphaproteobacteria; order Rhizobiales; family Xanthobacteraceae; genus Pseudolabrys. The sequence continues at coordinate 1,201,261 of NZ_LMFS01000001.1, forward strand.
CGTCCATCAAGACAAGGTCGACTATGTTACCGTCGATTTGCCGCAGGACGATTACGATGAGTTCTATAATGGCTTCGCCAATCGCGTTCTGTGGCCGATCCTGCATTATCGCCTCGACCTTGCGGAGTTCACCCGCCGCGACCTGAGCGGTTACTTCCGCGTCAATCAGTTCTTCGTCGAGAATCTCGAGAAGTTTCTGCGCCCGGACGACGTCATCTGGGTGCACGATTATCATTTGATGCCGCTCGCGCAGATGCTGCGTGAGCGCGGTCACAAGAATCGCCTCGGCTTCTTCCTGCACATCCCTTGTCCGCCGCCGGAGATTTTGACAGGATTGCCGAACCACGAGCGCGTGGTCGCGGGCTTGTGCAGTTACGATCTGGTCGGCTTCCAGACAGAAAACGACGCCAATAACTTCTCGCGCTATCTCGCCAACGAAGTCGGCCTGAAGAGAGCGGGCGACAGCAGCTTCCATTACGAGGATCGCTCCGTCACGGTCGGCATCTTTCCGGTGGGCGTCGAAACCGAGGCGTTTTCGCGGATGGCGGCGCGGGCCGTCGGGTCTCAATTCGTCAACAAGGTGATGGCGAGCATGTCGGGCCGCGCGCTGATCATCGGTGTCGATCGGCTCGATTACAGCAAAGGCATCCCCGAACGCCTCAATGCCTTCGAGCGCTTTCTCGCCAACTTCGCCGACTGGCGGGGGCTGGTGACCTATCTGCAGATCACGCCGCGCAGCCGGACTGACATTCGCGAATATGCAGATATCGGCCGATTGGTCGGCGAAGCCGTCGGCCGCATCAACGGCACCTTCGGGGAGGCGTCATGGACGCCGCTGCGTTATATCAACAAGGCCCATAGCCGGACCGCGCTTGCCGGCCTGTACCGCTCGGCGCGCGTCGGCCTGGTCACGCCGCTGCGCGACGGCATGAACCTCGTCGCCAAGGAATATATCGCTGCGCAGGACGCGGACGATCCCGGCGTGCTGGTGCTGTCCCGTTTTGCCGGGGCAGCGCGCGAATGCGGCGCAGCGTTGCTGGTGAATCCCTACGACTCCGAAGGCGTGGCCATCGCCATCAACCGCGCGCTGGGCATGCCGGTTGAAGAGCGGCGCATGCGCCACCAGGCCAATTTCGCCATGCTGGTCAAGAATGACCTGAGCCAGTGGGCGGAGCGGTTCCTCGGACTCCTCGATGGCGTCTCGAGCACCGATCCGGCGGCCGAGATGTTGGATCCGCCGATGCGGCGGATCGCCCGGCAAGGCTGACGGACTGCGGGGCGGACATTGACATAGGTCAGGGGCGCCAGCCGTCTTCACGATAGGATGTCACGTCGATAACCCACCCAAGGCGTCCCACCGATGACGAGATTTCGCGCGGCGCTCCTCCTGCTGCCCTCGGGACTGATCGCTCTGCTGGCCGTGCCATCCGCCTCCCGCGCGGCCGATGCGGCGAATGGCGGGGTTTTGGCGAAGCGCTGGTGCGCGGGCTGCCATGTGGTGTCGGCCGATCAAAACAGCGGCAATACCCAAGTCGCCCCGTTCTCCGCGATCGCCAAGAAACCCGGTTTCGACGCCGCGCAGCTCGCGCTGTTTCTGCTCACGCCGCATCCGAAAATGCCCGACATGGGCCTGTCGCGTAGCGAGGCGGCCGATCTGGCCGCCTACATCGCGGCGCAGAAATAGGCTCGGGCCGGGGACGCTCTCCGCCACAGTAGAAATTTGCCCGATACCCTGCTTTATCTTGGCGGTGAGTTGAGGGGCGATGACATGGTGCCTGATTCCGCACCGATGTCGGGCGAGGCCGGCTTTGCAACGTCCGAAGCAATAACCGCACTGTGCGAACAGCCGCGTTTTCCGCGCGCGATCCGGGCGACGGCCTCCGGCCTGTCGTCGATGCATCACGGCCGCCATCTGCTGAATTGGCTGATGGACGACCGCGGCCGCATGCTGCTCGGCTATCTGGCGATCTACCTGCATGCGACGCGCGACCCGCGCGATTCCTCGTCCGGCCTGACGCCGACGCGCATCAAGGCGCTGTGTACCGAGTTCGACGTCTGCAGCCCGGGCCGCGCCGGCGCCATGTTGTCGTTGATGCGCTTCTCCGGCTATCTCACGCCGGATATCGACATCATCGACCGGCGCCAGCGCCGCCTCGTGGCCACCGACAAGCTATACGCACTGCTGCGCTCGCGCCTGAAGCTGCACTATACGGCGATGGCGCCGCTGTTCGCCGACGGCGAGGCGATGCTGGCGGCGCTCGACGACAAGATCGTCGATGGCGCGCTGGTGGCAGCTATGGTCAAGCGCTATCGCGCCGGGTTCAGGCTCGTCTCCGCGGCGCCGGAGCTCGGTCTGTTCGGTGAGCGCAACGGCGGCATGCTCATTCTCGCCAGCCTGATTGCCGCCGGACAGGAGGACGACACTGTGCCGCCGTCACGCCCGGTGCCGATCTCGATCGCGGCGCTGGCGCGTCGTTTCGCGGTGTCGCGGCCGCATGTGCTCAAACTGATCCGCGAAGCGGAAGAGCGGGGCTTCCTTGAACGGCCGGGTCCCGACCTGAGGGTCGTCGTTCTCAAGCCAGCGTTGATCGACGCGACGCAGCGCTTCTTCGCTGCGTCGTATCTGTTCCTGGCGGACTCCATGCGCGAAGCGATGGCAGTCAGCGAACGCCGGCGTAAGGCGGGCTAGGGCTGCGCGCGCAGATCAGCCGGCCGCGCGCTCGCGCTTGACGTCGGGCGGCGGTACTTCCTCGGTCAGCAGCTTCAACGCGTCGTCCAGGCTCATCACTTCGTTCTTGTCCGAACCGAGGCGGCGGATCGACACCTGCCGGGTCTCGGCTTCCTTCTTGCCGACGACCAGCAGCACCGGGACCTTGGCCAGCGAGTGTTCGCGCACCTTGTAGTTGATCTTCTCGTTGCGCAGGTCGGCATCGACGCGCAGGCCGGCCTTGCGCGCCGCCGCCGTGACGTCGGCGGCGTAGGCGTCGGCATCCTGCGTGATGGTGCAGACGATGGCCTGCTTCGGCGCCAACCATAGCGGCAGGTGGCCCGCGTAATGCTCCAGCACGACACCGAGGAAGCGCTCTAGTGAGCCGCAGATCGCGCGGTGTACCATCACCGGAGTCTTCTTCGAGCCGTCGGGCGCGATGTAGAAGGCGTCGAAGCGCTCCGGCAGGTTGAAGTCCACCTGCGTGGTGCCGCACTGCCAGTCGCGGCCGATGGCGTCACGCAGCACATATTCGAATTTCGGCCCGTAGAAGGCGCCTTCACCGGGATTGATCGCGGTCTTGATGCGGTTGTTGCCCTGGGCGATGGTCTGCAGCACGTTCTGCATTACGGTCTCGGCGTGATCCCACGCCGCGTCGGTGCCGACTCGCTTTTCTGGCCGGGTCGACAGTTTGACGACGAGATCGCCCTCGAAGCCGAAATCGGCATAGGTCGAGAGAATCAGGTCGTTGATCTTGAGACATTCCTCGGCGAGCTGATCTTCAGTGCAGAAGATATGGGCGTCGTCCTGGGTGAAAGCGCGCACGCGCAGCAGGCCGTGCATCGCGCCCGATGCCTCATAGCGATGCACGATGCCGAACTCGGCGAGGCGAATGGGCAGTTCGCGATAGCTCTTCAGGCCGTGCTTGTAGATCTGCACATGGCCGGGGCAGTTCATCGGCTTGATGGCGAACCAGCGCTTGTCTTCCGCGTCGTCGCCCGCCGACTGGGCCGCGAACATGCTCTCGCGATACCATTGCCAGTGGCCGGAGGTCTCCCACAGCGACTTGTCGAGCATCTGTGGCGCGTTGACTTCCTGGTAGTCACCTTTGAGGCGCCGCCGCATATAAGCGATGATCTCCTGGAAGATGGTCCAGCCATTGGCATGCCAGAACACGGTGCCGGGACCTTCCTCCTGAAAATGGAAGAGGTCCATCTCGCGGCCGAGTTTGCGGTGGTCGCGCTTCTCGGCCTCTTCCATCTGCTTGAGGTAAGCGTCGAGTTCTTCCTGCTTGGCAAACGCTGTGCCGTAGATGCGGGAGAGCATCGGATTGTTGCTGTCGCCGCGCCAGTAGGCACCGGCGACCCGCATCAACTTGAACGCGTTGCCGATCTTGCCGGTCGAGGTCATGTGCGGCCCGCGGCACAGATCGAACCAGTCGCCTTGCTTGTAGATCTTGATCGACTGGTCTTCCGGAATGGCGTCGACCAGTTCGACCTTGAACAGCTCGCCCTTGCCGGTGAAGACCTGCTTGGCCTTGTCGCGCGACCACACTTCCTTGGTGAAGGGTTTGTCGCGGGCGATAATCTCCTTCATCTTCTTTTCAATGACGGGCAGATCGTCCGGCGTGAACGCTTCGTTGCGCGCGAAGTCGTAATAGAAGCCGTTCTCGATCACCGGACCGATGGTCACCTGGGTGCCGGGCCACAATTCCTGCACGGCTTCGGCCAGCACGTGCGCGGCATCGTGGCGGATCAGCTCCAGCGCGCGCGGGTCGTCGCGCGACACGAATTCGATGCGCGCGTCCTTCTCGATCGGGTCGGCGAGGTCAGCGAGGTTGCCGTCGAGCGCCATCGCCACGGTGCGCTTGGCCAGCGAGGGCGAGATGCCCTTGGCGATGTCGAGGCCGGTGATGTTGTCGGGGTAGTCGCGGCGCGCGCCGTCGGGAAAGGTCAGGGCGACCATGTCGTCTTCTCCTGTTGCTCACTCCCGCGAACGAGCGCGGGTAAGCGGATGTGGATTCGGGGAGGGATATAGCAGGCTGCTTTGCCGGCGCAACCGGGCCGGCCTGTTTGATCCAGCGCAACGCCGGCCGGGGCCTGCCGTCGTAGCCGTATGTCATGAAAACCGCCGGTTTACGCCCCGCGCTGCTGGCTGCGCTGTTGGTCCTCGCGGTACCCGCCGTGGCGCAGCAGCGGCCTGCGCCCGGTGACGTCATCGATACGATCGCCCAGTACACCGGGATGACCAATGACGCGGTCAGCCTCGCCCTCAAGGACAATGCGGCGGCACTCGGCCGGCTGACCGACGCGGTTGTCGCCGTCCAGATCGCCCAGCAGTTCCTGGACGCGCGCGACGCCGAGATTGCCACCACCGTGCTCAATCAGGCGACCGATTCCGCCGCCGAAGCCCTGTTGCCGCCGCCGCTGATGACCGCGATCAAGGCCGTGCGTCTCTACAAGTCGATGCTCGAAGCCGTGCGCGATCTGGTGTTCATCCCCAAGCTCGATGCGGGCCTTTATGCCGCCTATCGGGCCAATCGGGCGCAGAACCAGGACGTCATCAATTCCTTCTCCTATGCGACCAGCCAGAGCCTCGGTGGCGGCTACTTCGCCGTGAAGCCGAAAATGGTCGAGGACTACATCAGCAAGTACAAAGGCTGGGACAAGGATTTGATCGGCGAGCCGATGCGCCGCCGCGCCGAGCGCCAGGTCGACCGCTTCTGGATGACGCGGCTGGAAGCGACCTATCAGCAGGAGAAGGTCAAGCCGGAGAAGCAGGCGATCCTCGCCGCCATCTGGGCGAGCGTGAAAGACATCACCGACCAGCTCAAGGCGCCGGCCGGGATTGGTGCCGGGCTGTTTCCCGATCCCGGCGCGGAGCTTCCCGGAGGCTGGTGGTGGGCGAAGAGCGCCGGCGCGCAATACAAAGGGCCGGCGCCGCTGCCGCAAAGCTACACGCCGACGTGGATGCAGACCATCGAACTGAGCACCGTTCAGGGATATGTCTTCAAGCCTTATAAGGGCGGTGGCGGGTCATGGTGCCGGCCGGAGCGCAACGGCAAATGCGATCTGCCGTACCAACGAATCAGCATTACGATTTCGGACTGGACGATGCATGGCGGCGATAAGCCCTGCACCTTGTCGCTGCAATCGACGCTGAAGGATTCTCCGGCGCTCTATAAACGGCTGTCGGACCGTGCCGTGAGTTCGGTCGGGCACAATCCGGAGCAGAATGGAATCCAGTTCTGCCTCAAGAACTTTTCCGTTTCCCTGAACGATACCGCGCTCAATGGAGCGTCGCCCGATCCGGCGATCACCCGTCATTTCGCCAACGTCATCGTGCGCAAGATCAACGCGCAAGGCGTCGGCAAGGCAACGGTTGGCACGGAGTAACCGGCCCCGTCAGGCGCGGGCCAGACACTCTCTTACCCAGCCCAGCGCGCGCCCGTCGATGACGAGCAGCGAGGCGGCGATGATGACGGCGCCGACGATTTCGTTGGTGGAGAACGGCTCGCGGAGGATGAAGACGCCGAGCAGGATGGTCGTCACCGGGATCAGCAGCGTCACCAGCACGACGTTCACCGCGCCGGAGCGGTTGAGGATGCGAAAGAACAGGATGTAGGCGAGCGCCGTCGATAAAGTCGCAAGTCCGGCGAGCGCCGCCCAGGTCGTGATACCGGGCAGCGGCAGCGTCCACGGCCGGTCGATCAGCGCGGCCGCAACCGCCATCACCGGCGTCGAGCAAATGAGCTGGCCCGTCGCTGACGTAATCGGCGGGATGCCCTTGAGCGCGCGGCGGCCCCAATAGCCGGCGAAGCCGTAACTCAGGGCCGCGCCGAGGCAGAGCACGATGCCGAATATCTGGTCGGATGCGTTCAAGCCCGGCGCGCGCAGCACGGCGACGCCGCCGACGCCGAGCAGCACGCCGGCAACGCGCCGGCCGGTGAGGCGCTCCTCGCCGGCGGCCGCCATCACCAGGACGGCGAACAGTGGCGTCGTTGCGTTGAGCACGGCGGCAAGGCCGCTGGAGATGACTGTCTGCGCGATGAGAAACAGCGAGAACGGTATGACGTTATTGACGAGTCCCATGACCGCGAAGGGAAACCAGTCAGCCGTGCGCTTCGGCAGCGAACCGCCAAGCGGCCCGATGACGACGAGAAGACACAGCGCGCCGAAACCGACGCGGGCGAGCGCGACCGTCAGCGGCGGCAGTTCGCGCAGCGCCACACCGTTGAAAAAGAACGAGCCGCCCCACAGCACCGATAAAACAACGAGCAGCAGCCAGTCCTGGCGGTGCATCGGCATCGGGTCGATGGTGGTTCGCATGGTGATGGCTTTCGAGCAGCAGCGCGTGCGGTGTGCCGCGCCCCGATGCGGCTGGCCACCCGGTTCCTGCACTACGGCTCGGACTGCGTGCCGCGCCAGCGGCCGTAGCGCCAGGGTGTCCACCAGTTCGCCTGCGCCGGCAGGACCTTCGGTACGAAATCGAGCCCTTGGGTGCCGAGGGGATTGCAGCGCAGGATCCGCGCCAGCGCCATCCAGCCGCCGGCCCATAGGCCAAAGCGGCTTATTGCTTCGTCCGCATATTCCGAACAACTTGGCAGATGGCGGCAGCGCGGGCCGATGAGTGGTGACAACGTATAACGGTAGACGGTCACTAAGCCGCGGCCGAGCGTGCGCGGAATTTGCGCCAGAGGATTGGGTTCGCGGTTCGAATGATGGTCGTTCAAGCAGAAGGCCTTCGCGCGCGAGAGTCGCGCGAGCGTCTTAGCAAAGTTCCATAGCAGAGTTCCATCGTCTTGGAACTGCTCAGGTTTCGAGCAATTTGGGGCAGGGATAGCGACCTTTTTGCACTAGCGGGAATCTCGCCGACGAGTATTAAATAAGACATCGGGGGTTCTGTGACAGACAATTGACGAAGCGCAAATAAGCGCTCTCTTCCAGCGCTTACGCTGTTGTCGCGACCAAGAACCTCGAAACGAGATGGAATCCACCGCTGCTACAATGCAGCGATTGGGTTCAGGTTCCGCGCCGTGCGAAACTTTTTCGTTCGTCGCGGCAGAAGGGGAAAGATGCGAAGTTCCCTCAAGCTGATTGGCACCACGTCTGGCGCACTGGTCGTCGCCGCTCTGTTCGCCGCGGGCGTGACGACGCCAGCCGGCGCCGACAACCGGGCTTTACCGATGCGCTTCGAGTTGCGCATGGAAGGTCCGGCGGCGCAGTGCGGCGCAGCGTGCGGAACTTATGTCTCCGCCACCGGCGCCATTACCGCGGATACCCCGCGCGACTTCAAGAGCTTTATAGAAACTGCGGCGGTGCAGGGCCACGATCTCAAGGGCGCGACGGTCGTGATGGATTCGGACGGTGGTTCGGTGCTCGGCGCGATCGCTCTCGGCCGGGAAATCCGCACCGCCAAACTCTCGACCATGGTTGGCCGCGTCGTCGATCTGGCCGACGAACCGAGAGGATCGAAGGTTCCGCGCGCGAAACTCTCGCCATATGCGGATTGTGAATCGATGTGCGCATTCGTGATGCTCGGCGGCATCAAGCGTACGGTGCCGGCCGAAGCCCGCGTCATGGTGCATCAGATCTGGCTCGGCGATCGCCGCGAGGATCCGACGGCGGCCAGTTACTCGGCGGAAGATCTGGTTCTGGTGCAGCGCGATATTGGCCGGCTGGCAAGGTTCACCGAGGACATGGGCGCCTCGATGGATCTGCTCGATCTGTCGCTGCGCATCCCGCCCTGGGAGCCGCTGCATGTGATGTCGCGCGAAGAGCTGACGCAGACCCGGCTCGCCACCGAGGGCCCCGCCATGCCGGAAATGGCCGCCGTGGCATCGAACTCAGCGAACACAGCCGCGGCGACGACCGCCGCCCCGCCGCTTGCGCCGGCCCGGCCGGATCGCCCGATGACAAACGGTTCGAAGCCTGCGGTCAAGTCCCTGCCGATCAGCGAGCGGAGCTGGGGGCTGGTCAATCGCGATGGCGGCATGATGCTGGCGCGGCGCCATCCGTTGACGGTCGAAGGCGACCAGATCGGCAGCTTCGATCTGATCCTGTCCTGCGGCGTCGGCGACAAATTCGAGATGAGTTATGTGGAGCGCCGCTATGCCGGCGACGGTCTGGCGCTGCCCGCCCAACTCGAGGGAGTCACGCTACGCATCGGCAAGACCCGTGCTGCGTTGAAGATCGTCGCCAGTGGACGACAGGATCAGATGCTGCGGACGCTCGCCGTTGGCCAGGTGTCCGCCGATGTCGTCCGTAAATTTTCCGCCGGTTTCCGTTCGGTCGTGGTCGAAACCAACAGCGACGACGCGGTGACGGTCATCAGGATCGGCAACACGGGCGCGCCGCAGCATTTCCCTCAGCTGGCGGCAGCCTGCAGCAAGCCGATCGGCGAACATGCCGAAGCCGCGATGGTGCAAAGGACCGGCGGCATGGCGGCGGGGCAGTAATCGGGCCAACAGAACGAAATTATTCGGCCGCCTGCTTGGCGCCGCCCGTCTTCGCCTCGATTTCGTCGACAGCTTTGACGACCGCGTCGAAGGTCAGCATGGTCGAGGCGTGCCGCGCCTTGTAGTCGCGGACAGGTTCGAGAACGGCGATTTCCGCCCATTTGCCGGTCGGCGGCGGCCCGTTTTCCTTCAGCATCTTGCGCACGGTCTCGCGGACTTCGCGGAGTTCGTCTGGCGTCGCGCCTATGACATGGCGGGCCATGATCGACGAGGAAGCTTGGCCGAGCGCGCAGGCTTTGACGTCATGGGCGAAATCCGTGACAGCGCCGCCGTCCATCTTCACGTCCACGGTGACGGTCGAGCCACACAGCTTGGAATGGGCGGTCGCGGTAGCGTCCGGGGCATCCAGACGCCCCAGTCGCGGTATATGGGCGGCCAAATCGAGGATTCTCGCGTTATAGACGTCATTCAGCATGGAATTGGACCCGGAAGCCATGCAATTCGGCCAGTCATCCGGCACGTTGCCTGGTGCGTACAAAGCAATATATAGGGGGCGGCCCGCCGGTACGAGAAGGGTTCTCGGCAGCAGAGCCCATGGTTCCTTGCTATAAGGGCCATGCAGAATGGGATTGCGGCGTCCGACCGCCCGAGGGGGCGGGAAGCGCGGCCACCCCGGTGACACTCCCGGCGCTGCCCCTTGAAGGCATGCCCCGGTCGAACGGAGACCGTAATGGACGCCAAGAGCAAGATTGTGAAGCCCTGGGACAAACAGGGCCTGTCCGACCATGTCAGTGCCGCGCCGACCCCGGCCGGACCGCGCCCGTCGCGCGAGGAGGCGGAGGCCGCCGTGCGTGTGCTCATCGCCTATGCCGGCGACGATGCCAAGCGCGAGGGCGTTCTCGACACGCCGAAGCGCGTGGTCGACGCCTATGAGGAGCTGTTTCAGGGCTATCGCGAGTGTCCGGCCGAGGCGCTTGACCGGACCTTCTCCGAAACCTCTGGCTACGACGACTTCGTGCTTGTGAAGGACATCACCTTCAACTCGCACTGCGAGCATCACATGATGCCCTTCTTCGGCAAGGCGCATGTCGCCTACAAGCCGACCGAGCGCGTCGTGGGTTTGTCGAAGCTGGCGCGGCTGGTCGATGTCTATGCCAAGCGGCTGCAGACGCAGGAAAACATGACGGCGCAAATTGCCACTGCGCTGGAAGAGGTGCTCAAGCCGAAGGGCGTCGCCGTGATGATCGAGGCCGAGCACACCTGCATGTCGCTGCGCGGCGTCACCAAGCCCGGCTCGATGACGCTCACCACGCATTTCTCCGGCACATTCCGCGACGACCCGAACGAACTCGTCCGGTTCATGTCGCTGGTGCGCGAGAAGTAGCTCCGGCTTCTCTCGCCGCTGCAAAGTGCTTTAATTGCCGGGTGAAAGCCCGGCAATTTCATATAGGCAATCGGATTCTGTCGCCATGGCTTCCACGCACGACATCGAAGAAGGCCTCGCGCTTCTTCCCAAATTCGACGCCAACGGCCTCGTCACCGCCGTGGTGACCGACGCTGGCAATGGCGACGTTCTGATGGTGGCGCACATGAACGCCGAGGCGCTGGCGAAAACCATCGAAACCGGCGAGGCTTGGTATTTCAGCCGCTCGCGCAAGAAGCTCTGGAAGAAGGGCGAGACCTCCGGGCACGTCCAGCGTATCCAGGAGCTGCGGGTCGATTGCGATCAAGACGCGCTGTGGCTCAAGGTCGTGCAGGAAGGCGAGGGCGCCTGCCACACCGGTCGGCGGTCATGCTTCTATCGGGCCGCGCCGCTCGGGCAGACCGGTACCGTGAAGCTCGAATTCCGCGACGCCGAGCGCCAGTTCGACCCGGCCGCCGTTTACAAGGAATAGTCGACTCCTATCGGGGAATCGGATATTTCTATCAGTGAACGGGAGAGACTGACGCGAAAGTGTAACAACTTGAGCGTTGGCGCCGAAGGAGCAACCGCCCCGGAATCTCTCAGGCAAAAGAACCGTTCATCAGGACTTCGACCTCTGAAGAGTGAAGCCCACAAGGCTTCCGCCGACGGTGAAAGTCGTTCTCGGCAATGATGCCGGACGATGAAGCTCTCAGGCCAATGACAGAGGGGGCACGCGAGACGTCTGCGGACGCTCGCGCGCGCCTGTCAGAAGGACCTGAGCCATGTCCCAAGCAACTAACAACATCACCAGCAACGATTTCGATGTCATCGTCCTTGGCGGCGGCGTCGTCGGTATCAACACCGCCTATTTCAACCTGAAGAACGGCAAGTCGGTCTGCGTCATCGACCGCCAGCCGGAAGCCGGTCTTGAGACCAGCTTCGCCAATGGCGGGCAGGTTTCGGTCAGTCACGCCGAACCGTGGGCCAATCCGTCGGCGCCGCTGAAGGTGCTGAAGTGGCTATTCAAGAGCGATGCGCCGCTCCTATTCCGGCCGCGCATGGACGTGCATCAGTGGCTGTGGATCGCTAAATTTCTCGTCGATTGCCTGCCGCAGCGCGCCAGCCGCCACACGGCCGAGATCGTCAAACTTGCGACGCAGAGCCGGGCGCTGATCCAAACCGTGCGCCGTGACGAAGGCTTTCATTACGACGAGCGCACCAAGGGCATCTTGCATTTTTATCGCGATGCCAGGGAGTTCGAAGCAGCAATCCCGGTCGCAGAGCTGATGCGGCAATACGGCTGCAACCGTACAATCATCGACGCCGACAAGGTGGTCGAGATCGAACCAGCCTTCGCCGATAGGCGTCGCGAAATCGCCGGGGCGACCTACACGGCGGAAGACGAGAGCGGCGACGCCTTCAAGTTCACGCAGAATCTGGCGCGGGTCTGCGAAAAGCTAGGCGGAGTTTTCAACTACAGCACCCAGGTCACCGCCCTGGGCTTTGATCGCGGCGCGAACAAGGTCACGAGCGTCGAAGTGGTTGGCCCCGAGGGTTACAAGACGTTGCGGGCGCGTGATGTGGTGGTGAGCATGGGATCTTGGTCGGCGCCCTTTCTGCGCCCCTACGGTATCAATCTCAATATACAACCGGCCAAGGGCTATTCGGTGACGATCCCGACGGACGGCTCCAACATGGCACCAGTGACGAGCCTCACCGACGACGAATACAAACTTGTTTATTCAAATCTCGGCGATCGGCTGCGCGTCGCCGGTACGGCGGAACTCTCGGGCTATTCGCGCGACCTGAACCGTACGCGCTGCCAGGCGATCATCGATAACGTGCGCAAGCTGTTTCCGCGCGCCGGCAACTTCGAGGCCGCGACGTTCTGGAGCGGACTGCGGCCCACCACACCGTCAAACATTCCTTATGTCGGGCGTACGCGCTTTCCGAACCTGTGGCTCAACACCGGCCATGGCACGCTGGGCTGGACGCTCGGTGCGGGTTCCGGCTTCCGTGTTGCCGCGATGATCACGGACGGCAAGGGACCGGTTGCGGCTTGAAAACGCTCGAATAAACTAAAAAACGGCCGGTATCAAACGTGATGCCGGCCGTTTCGGTGCGTCGCGGAACTCATTTGGCGCCGGGACATGCGGCAGCTGAAACGCGGCTGCGACGGTATCATTTTGGTCCAATGGCTCGAGAGTGCTTGCCGATGTGCTTGAGGCTGATAAGCTTCCTGCATGGCGACGGGTCGTATGACTGCGTTCGGGTCCAGTAGCGTGCCAAGGCGCTTTTGCCTGGTGCTGGTCAAGCCGTCGCACTACGACGATGACGGTTACGTCATCCAATGGCTGCGTTCTCCAATCCCGTCGAATTCGCTCGCCTCACTTTATGGCCTGGCGAAAGATTGCGCCGAGCGGCGCATCTTCGGTGATGACGTTTCCATCGACATTCATGCTTTCGACGAAACCAACACCCGCATTCGTCCGGACCGCATTGCCACGATGATCGAGGAAGCCGGCGCCGGCATGGTGATGCTCACCGGTGTGCAGTCGAACCAGTTTCCCCGCGCGCTCGATCTGGCGAAGCCTCTGCGCGCACGCGGGATTCAGGTTGGCATCGGAGGCTTTCATGTCTCCGGCGTGCTCGCGATGCTCAATGGCATCGATGCCGATCTCGACCGTGCCAAAGCTATGGGCGTGTCGCTGTTCGCCGGCGAAGCGGAAGGCCGTCTTGAAGAGACCTTGAGCGATGCCTACGCCGGCACGCTCAAGCCGCTCTACAATTACATGGACGATCTGCCCGGCATCGAGGGTACACCAATCCCGTTGATGGCTGCCGAGCGGGCGCAGCGTACGGCCGGCCGCACGACGTCGTTCGATGCGGGAAGGGGCTGTCCCTACCAGTGTTCGTTCTGCACCATCATCAACGTGCAGGGACGCAAGTCACGTCGCCGCTCGCCGGACGACATTGAGCACATCGTGCGCGTTAATTACGCGCAGGGGCTGCGCTCCTTCTTCATCACAGACGACAATTTCGCTCGCAATAAGGACTGGGAAGCGATCCTCGACCGTATCATCTACCTGCGTGAGGTCGAAAAATTCAATCTGGGGTTCATCATCCAGGTCGATACGCTGTGTCACAAGCTGCCGAACTTCGTCGAGAAGGCGGCGCGCGCCGGCGTCAGGCGCGTCTTTATCGGGCTGGAAAACATCAACCCGGACAATCTGCTCGGCGCGAAGAAGCGGCAAAACAAGATCACCGAATATCGCACAATGCTGCTTGCCTGGAAGAAGGCGGGCGTCATCACCTATGCCGGTTATATCCTAGGTTTCCCCGGCGATACGTATGACTCGATCATGCACGATATCGACGTGATCAAGCGGGAACTGCCGGTCGATCTGCTGGAATTCTTTTATCTCACTCCGCTGCCCGGCTCGGAGGATCACCTCAAGCTGAAGAGAGTGGGAGCCTGGCTCGATCCCGATCTCAACAAATACGATCTCAACCACATCTGCACCCCGCATCCAAAGATGTCGCGCGAGGAGTGGGACCGCGCCTACAAGGATGCTTGGCAGCGGTACTACACCATCGAGCACATCGAGACGATTTTGCGCCGAGTGGCCTCGACCAAGGCCAATGCCTCGAATGCGCTGTTTCTGATCTCGTGGTTCACAGGCTCGATCAATATCGAGCACATCCATCCGCTCGAGGGCGGATTCATGCGCCGGCGTTATCGGCGCGACCGCCGCCCGGGAATGCCAATAGAGCCCGCCTGGCTGTTCTATCCGAAGCACTACTGTAGCGTCGTGAGCCGGCTGGTCCGCTGGACCGTGCTTTATTTGAAGCTCCGCCGCATCTATCTGCGCATCAAGAAGGATCCGCAGCGCTACGCCTACACTGATCTGGCTATGACGCCGGTCCAGGATGATGAGCTCGAAACGCACGAGCTGTTCAACAGCGGCGCGGCGCAGGCTTATGTCGCGCGCGCAAAGCACATCAAGGACGCGCAGGACGGTCACGCGCATGAGCCCGCGGTGGCGGCGGAGTAATCTCTGGACTTTACGGAAGGGCGCGCCGCCCTGAATGGCGGCTACTTCGCGATCCTCGCAAGCAGCGCCTGCGCCCGGACGAGGTGAGGGCGGTCGAACATCTTGCCGTCGATTCCAACCGCGCCAGCACGAGGATTAGCGGCGAAGGCGGCGATCACCGCCTTGGCCTTCTCGATCTGCTCGGTGCTGGGCGTGAATACCTCGTTGATCACCGGCACCTGCGCCGGATGGATGGCGAGGCGGCCGACAAAGCCGTCGCGCCGCGCAGCGACGGTGTCTTGGCGCAAACCTTCCGAATTGCGGAAATCGACATAGACCGTCTCGATCGCCGGCATTTTCGCGGCCGCGGCGCCGAACAGGCAGATCGAGCGCGCAAGGCGATAGGGCTCGGTGAGAAAGCCGTTGTCGTCGCGGTTCGATTCGGCGCCCAGCTCGGCGGAGAGATCCTCCGGCCCCCAGGTCATGCCGATCAGCCGCTTGCTCGTATCCTTGAAGGTGCCGGCGAGAAAGAGTCCGGCCGCCGATTCCACATTCTGCGCCAGCACCTTGACTGTGCCCTCGGCGAGCCCGGCGATCGCTTCTTGCGCGCTGAGCTTGGCGTCGAGATGAACGACGCTGGCACCGCCTTCGGCCTTGGGAAACAGCACGGCGTCCGGCTTGCCCGGCACGATGGCTTCTAGATCGGCGTCGGTCATGCCGGTGTCGAGGCCGTTGATGCGCACGAACATCCGCGGACGCTCGGCTTTGGCGCTGTGCGCCTTCAAGTACTCACGGGCGGCCTGGCGCGCCGCCGGCTTGCGTTCCGGCGTGATGGAATCTTCCAAGTCGATGATCACGACATCGGCGCCGGATGCCATCGCCTTGTCGAGCTTGGCGCCGGCATCGGCGGGGACGAAGAGGAGGGAACGCATGGGGTCGAATCCTCGGAGGTTGATCAGTTTCCGCTCGTCCCCCTGCAAAGCGAGACCAGTGATGAATGTTTCTGGATTCCCGCTTTCGTGAGAATGAGCGGAGTTCTGGGCGGCCGACTCGTTTGTTGGTGAGGCGTTACTTCGGCCGTTTGATGATGAAGGCGTTGCGGTGGCATTCAGCCACCAGCTTGCCGTCCTGCTTGAAGGCCTTGTGGTGGAATTCGACGATGCCGGCGTTCGGTCGCGACTTGGATTCCCGCTTGCTCACCACCACGGTGGTGCAGTTGATGGTGTCGCCCTCGAACAGCGGGTTGGGGAATTTGACCCCGTCCATGCCGAGATTGGCGATCGTGGTGCCGACTGTCATGTCGGAAACCTGGATGCCGATCATCAGGCCGAGCGTGAACAGCGAGTTCATCAGCGGCTGACCCCATTCGGTCTCGGTCTCGCAGAAGTGCCGGTCGATGTGCAGCGGCTGCGGGTTGAGCGACATGTTGGAGAACAACATGTTGTCCATCTGGGTGACGGTTCGGGTGTAGCGGTGCTCGTAGAGCTTGCCGACTTCCATGTCCTCGAAATACAGGCCGCCGCGCTTGTGCCGCTGGATCGCATCCGTCATCGCTGTTCTCCTTCGGAAGGCTTGGGCGCCGGGCGCCGTTAACCCTTCATTTACCATAATTACCCAAGGTCAACAGGTTCAGTCCCGCCCTGTCGGCCGTACAGAACCGGTGCCGCTCATAGGCCCCGGGCAAACCCGAGGCAAGTCGATGGCCGTCGATCGCGTCGCCAATGGCCTCGCACCGCAAATCAGCGGCGCGATACGGCAGGCTGCGCAGTCCACGGGCATCAGCTTCCAGTATCTGCTCACCACCGCCCAGATCGAATCGAATCTCAACCCGTCGGCGCAGGCGTCGACCTCGTCGGCCCAAGGCCTTTATCAGTTTATCGATCAGACCTGGCTCGGCACCGTCAAGCAGGGCGGCGCGGCCTTCGGCATGGGCCAGTATGCCGACGCCATCTCGCAGACGGCGGATGGGCAATATCAGGTGGCCGACCCGGCGATGCGCTCCGCCATCATGAAGCTGCGCACCGATCCGGCGGCGAGCGCCATGATGGCCGGCGTGCTGGCGCGCAACAATGCCGAGCAGCTCTCCGCTACGATCGGGCGGGCGCCGACCGAAGGTGAACTATATACTGCTCACTTCCTCGGGCCGGACGGCGCCGGGCGGTTGATCAATGCCGCCACCGGCAATCCGAACGCCAACGCCGCGACGATGTTTCCGGCGGCGGCCGCCGCCAACCGGCCGATTTTCTACCACCGCGACGGTTCGGCCAAGAGCGTGGCCGACGTCTATGACCGCCTGACGGGTAAGTTCGACACCGCGCGGGTCGCGGTGATGCGGCCGCCAGGTGACATTCCTAACGTGACGAATGTGACGTCAACGCCTGCCACGACGACGGCGGCCCCGATCTCGTTCGCCAATCTCTATGCGCCGGTACCCAGCACGCTGCGGTCGCTGTCGTCGCCAGTCCCTGACACCGCCGGCGTGACCCAAGCCTTGGCGTCGGCCGACAATCGCCCGCCGCCGCAGACGACGCGGCCGATGTTCCAGGACATGTTCAGCGATCCGACGCGCGGCGCAGTGGCACGCACGGTGGCCTCGCTGTGGACCGACCAGAGCGCGACGGGCCAAACGGCTTCGTCGTCAGTCGCGCCGGTGGCGACGAACGGTCAGAGCGCTGAGCAACCGGTGCGGACGCTTGAACTGTTCACCGACGGCGCCGCCAATGTGCGCGGCATGTTCACAGGCCGCGGCTAGCGGATCGTTGATCGCGCAGCGCTTTCCGGCCGATCGTCGTTAACGTCTTCTCAACACCTATGGTGAACGCTTTGTTAAGTCTCGACGACTAGACTTAAAACGTCACCGCCGTGTTCCGGTGATTGTTGTAGCGTCTGGTCGTGTCATGATTGTACGTCAGTTTCTTCAGTGGCTGCGCCACGCGTCCCCCGGCGAACGTGCCGAGGCGACTTCCGCGTTGGCCCGCGCCTATCTCCACTCCGATCTATCACCCGCTGATCTTTCCGCCGCCGAAGGCGCGATGATCATGCTGCTGGACGATCCATCGCCCTTGGTACGCGGCGCGCTCGCGCAGGTGTTCGCCTCGGCGCAGAAGGCGCCCCCGGTCGTGGTCCACGCGCTCGCCGCTGATCAGCCGGATGTTGCCATCCCTGTGCTGTCGCGCTCGCCGCTCCTGAGCGACGAGGACCTGGTGGATCTCTTCGCCACCGCACAGCCCGACGCCCAGGTGGCGATCGCCAGCCGGGCGATGCTGACATCGCCGCTCGCCGCGGCCATCGCCGAGGTCGGCTGCGCGCAGGCTTGCCTCACGTTGCTCGAAAACCCTGACGCCAGCATCGCGGTCTTCTCCGTCGATCGTATTGTCGAGCGGTTCGGCCATTTGTCGGCGATCCGCGAGAGCCTCATGGACCGCGACGATCTGCCGATGGCGACGCGCCAGGCGCTGCTCGCCAAACTGTCGCAGACCTTGGCCGGATTCGTTACCGCACGGCATTGGCTCGGCTCCGAGCATGCCGAATACGCCGCGCGCGAAGCCTGCGAGAAGGCGACCGTCGCACTCGCCGCCGATACGCCTTACGAGGAAATCTCCGAACTGATGCGCCATCTGCGGCAGAGCGGCCAGCTCACCGCCGGCATGGTGCTGCGGGCGCTGCTGTCCGGCAACGTCGTGCTGTTCGAGGAGGCACTTGCCGAATTGACCGGTATGCCCATCGAGCGGGTCTCGGCCTATATTCAGGACAAGCACATTTCCGGATTCCGCGCGATCTACGCCAAGGCCGGGTTGCCGGATACGGCTTACCCGGCGTTCCGCGAGGCCATCGCCGCGCTGCGCGACGGCATTCTTCTCGGCGAGACCGGAGGCGTATCGCATCTCAAGCGTCGCATGGTCGAGCGCGTGCTCGACGCCTGCGCGGCCGAGCGGCGCGACGATATGGCCTCGCTGCTCGCATTGCTGCGCCGCTTCGCCGTTGAGGCTGCACGCGAGGAAGCGCGCATGTTCTGTGACGACCTGGTGGCCAACGATCAAGTGGCATTCATGCCCCACATCGACGAGCCGCGGCTGGTGGCGTGATGCGAACTGTGCTGCCGGCTAGCCGGTGATTTGTTCGATGATGTCGGGCCGGCCTTTGTTTTCCTCGACGAGGAAGTGATCGGTGACCTCGCGCAGTTTGTGATTCAACTGTGCCGCCAACTCGACCGCATCGGACCGTGAATACTCGCGATAGATTGCGCGCACTGCGTCGACATGCTGGTTGATCAGCGTCAGCGGAATGCGCTGTGGCGTCGGTGTGAATTCGATCAGCCGGCACAGGCTGTCGGCGACTGCGGCAACCGCGGGAAAACCGAGTGTCGCGGCCTGGCCTTTGATGTCATGGGCGCCGTGAAACAGCGCCATTTTATTACTCTCGTCGATGCCGCGCTGGACGATTGTGTTGCGCGCCTTATCGAGGCGCTCGCATTCGTCGTCCATCCAGTCGGGAAAATCGCCGGACAATTCCGCCAGCGCCCGTTCCGCGCGCGCCACCGGGTCTTCCTCGCCAGCTTCGAGCGGCGTGTCCGACGCGTAGCCGCGCAGCTTGTTTTCCGGCCGGATGACCTCATGGTCGCCGTAGGTCGTGATCGCAGCCGTATTCTTTTTGAACGGCATGTTACTGGCCCTTGTCAGCGAACTTTCTCGAACAGCGTGGAATTCTTGATGACGTCAGCCTTGCCGCCCTTCCGGCGCTCCGGGCCCGTGTAGGTCGACACAGTGCTGCGCCGGCGATCGGGGCCGAAGTACGTCTTGGTCTTGATGAACGGCCGCGGATTGACGATGACACTGACGATGCGCTCGTACAGGCCCTTGGCCGAAACCGGCTTGGCCAGAAATTCGGTGATGCCGGCGTCGCGGGCGGCGGTGACGCGGCGTTTCTCGGAATGGCCGGTCATCATGATGATCGGGACGTAAGGGTTCGCATTGCCGCCGGGCTGCCGGATCATCTGGGTCAGTTCTAGGCCGTCAAAGATTGGCATCGCCCAATCGGTGATGACGATGTCGGGCACGAAGTGGTTGAAGGCCTCCAGCCCGGAGGCGCCGTCTTCGGCCTCGTAAACCTCGCGGGCGCCGAAGCCGTGCAACAGCGTACGCAGGATGCGCCGCATGTGCGCGTTGTCGTCGACGACGAGGAAACGCAGGCTTTTGAAGTCGATACGAAGCATGGAACCTTGCGGCCACGGACGTCACGGGCCCGTCGGCTTGCGGTGGCTCAGGCTACGGTTTTACGGTTAATGGACAGTTTCGGGTGCTGGACGTCCCTCCATCGGGCGGCCGCTTGGCGGTGAAGACCTTGTGCATCAAGCCCTTATTGGGGGCTGGTCATTGGCGCCCGGCGGTCTAAGCTTGGTCGGACGACCCTTAACCGCTCCAACCGAACGGTCCCGCCATGAAGACAATCCTCATTCCGACCGAAGATCACGACGCCATGCCCGCGGTCTTCGAAGGAGCCCGGCTGATTGCCCGGATTTTCGGCAGCTACATGGAGGGTTTTGCGGTTCGTCCGTCGCCGGGGACCTATGTGACGGTCGAGCCGGTCTCGAGTCTGGCCATTTCCGGGGTGTTCGAAGCCGACACGGCCAAGGCCAAGGCCGAGTTCGAGAAATTCATGGCGGCGAACAATGTGCCGCAGGGCGGGAGTGAGGTGCCGGCGATCTATTCCTATGGCTGGCCACGCACCGACGCGCTGGAGGATGCCTTTATCGGCAGCTATGGCCGGGTGTTCGATCTCATCGCGCTGGGCCGCCCCGGCGCGGCGCCGGAAAATCCCCGTATGCCGCCGCTCGAAGCGGCGCTGTTCGACAGCGGCAAACCGGTGCTCATTGTGCCGAAACAGGTTCCGAAAGTGATCGGTCGCAACATTTTGATCGCCTGGAACGGCTCGACCGAGCAGGCTCACACCAACGAATTCGCCATGCCGCTGCTGCAGCGCGCCGACAAGGTAACCGTGTTTTGGGTATCGGGCGGGGCATCGGACGGCCCGTCGGTCGAGGAGGCGGCACAACATCTGCGCCGCAATGGCGTTAAGGCCGAACCGCTCGCGCTCAGGCGCGGCGATCGCACCTCGGGCGAGGCCATCGGCGAACTCACGCTTGAGCATGCCGGGTCGCTCGGCTGTGACCTGGTGGTCAAGAGCGCCTATACGCAAAGCCGGTTTCGACAAATGATCTTCGGCGGCGCCACCCGCCATATTCTCGCCAAGGCGACGATACCTGTGTTGATGGCACACTAGACGAATTCACCGTTTCATCGAAACGGCGGGCTCTCTAGGTTTCTTGTATTGTAGCGTTTCCGGTCGGCGGTCCGGCTCCCACTTCGCCCGGAAGCGCTCTCGCGGACGGTCAGGCACACGGAATTGTCTTCTCAAAACCCCAACCGGGACAAAAGCGCGTCTGACTCCGTCGCGTCACCCGCCAAATCTCCGGCTTTCTTCGCCATCTTCCCCTCCATCATGCTGCCGATGTTTCTGGCCGTGGTGGATCAGACCATCATCGCCTCGGCTCTGCCGACGATCGCCGCGGCGATGGGGGAGGTGGAGCGCGCCTCCTGGATTGTAATTTCCTACCTGATCGCGGCGACGATCGCGGCGCCGGTCTATGGGCGCCTCGGTGACTCATTCGGCCGGCGCAAGGTCATGTACTTTGCCCTCGGCATATTTATCGTCGCGTCGGTACTTTGCGCGCTGGCGAACAGCATCCTGACGCTGACCGCGGCCCGGGTTCTCCAAGGTCTCGGCGGCGGTGGCCTGATGACCTTGTCACAGGCTCTGGTCGGCGAGGCCATTCCGCCCCGCGAACGCGCGCGCTATCAGGGGTATCTTGCCGCCGTCGCGGTCTGCGCGAATAGCTTCGGGCCGGTCGCCGGCGGCTTTTTGACCGAGAGCTTCGGTTGGCAATGGATCTTTCTGATCAACGTG
The DNA here is from genome assembly GCF_001426945.1 of Pseudolabrys sp. Root1462. Classification (GTDB taxonomy): domain Bacteria; phylum Pseudomonadota; class Alphaproteobacteria; order Rhizobiales; family Xanthobacteraceae; genus Pseudolabrys. Next base: position 1,222,827 of record NZ_LMFS01000001.1, read on the forward strand.
CCGATCGGCGCCGTCGCGCTTTTTCTGGTGACGCGGATGCCGCATCCGACCCGCGACCGCCTTCCTTGGCGTGCCGACCCCGGCGGCGCGGTGCTGTTTGCGATCTTCGTTGCGACCACGCTGCTGGCGCTCGAGCAGGTGCAGCATGCCGACCTGTCCAGCCTGCCGCTGGGCGGCATCATGCTGGCGGTTGGTGTTGCCGCGCTGATCGTTCTGGTGTGGCACGAGAACCGCGCCTCGTCGCCACTGATCCCGCTGTCGTTGCTGCGCCAGTCGGCAATCTGGCACAGCGACGCCATGGCTGCTTGCCATGGCGCGGCGCTGGTTTCCCTCATCACCTTCATTCCGGTTTATCTCGAAGTCGTCCGCGGCTTCACCCCGTCGACAACCGGCGCGGTGCTGGTGCCGCTGACAATCGGCATCGGTGTCGGCTCGCTGTTGACGGGACGCCTCGTCAATTCGACCGGGCGGCTGATGATCTTCCCGGTGGTCGGGCTGGCGATTGCAACACTCAATTTCATGGCGTTGGCGCTGTTCGCCGATCGCCTCGGAATCGCGATGCTGTCGGTGCTGCTGCTCATTAACGGCCTTGCCATGGGAACCGTGATGGGCGTGGTGCAGGTCAGTGTGCAGAACGCCGCCGGCCAGTTGCGCCTCGGCGAGGCGGCGGCGTCGGTACAATTCTCGCGGTCGATCGGCGCCGCGTTCGGCACCGCGCTGGTCGCGACCGTTCTGTTCGCGGTCTTGGCCATCAACAATCCGGAGGCGGCGCAGGTCTTCGCCGCGATGTTCGAGCACGCCAAGACTGCCGGCGCCGGCCTGTCGATCGATCAGCGTTTTGCGATCCAGGCCGACATCACATTCGCCTTCCGCGCCGCGTTCATGATGATGGCGCTGTTCACAACCGCAGGCTTCTTCCTGTCGCTAACCAATCCGCAGAAGCGAATCTAGAAGCCGAACTGCTCGGCGAGAATGCGTTCGTCGAGATTGTGACCGGGATCGAACAGCATATAGAGAGAGATGGCGTGGTCCATGCTCACATCGACGCGGCGTACCGAGCGTACTTCGTCGTGATCTGCGACCGCCGCGACGGGACGCTTTTCGGCTTCGAGGACTTCGATCGTGACCTTGGCTTTGTCGGGCAGCAATGCGCCGCGCCAGCGCCGCGGCCGGAATGGCGAGATCGGGGTCAGCGCCAGCAGCGGCGCGTTGATCGGAATGATCGGGCCTTGCGCCGAAAGGTTATAGGCCGTCGAGCCCGCCGGCGTCGCCACCAGGACGCCGTCGGCAACCAGATCGGCGAGACGCTCCTTGCCGTCGATAAGAACGCGTAGCCGCGCCGCCTGCGCGCTCTGCCGGAACAGCGAGACCTCGTTGATGGCGCGGTGTTCGTGGATGCCGCCATCGTGGCCGTATGCCTGCATCACCAACGGGTGGATGGTGGTGCGGTGCGCAGCCGCAAGCCGCTCATGCAGGCCGTCCACGGAATATTCGTTCATCAGAAAGCCGACCGTGCCCCGATGCATGCCATAGATCGGTTTGCCCGATTTCATTAACCGGTGCAGCGTCTGCAGCATCAGCCCGTCGCCGCCCAGCGCGACGATGACATCGGCATCCGCCGGATTGGCATTGTCATAACGCGCCTCGAGCTGCGCGATGGCGGCACGTGCTTCGGGCGTCGGGCTTGCCACGAAGGCAATGCGCTTGAAAGATGAGGCCGGCGAATTCATCGTTGGCTCTTGTCAGTCGTGTTTACGCAAGGCCTTCGTGCGCATCGCTTTCCGGCGATCCTTTATACGATATGGGCGGGTCTTGTCGAGGCGGGGCTCACCGGGGTCTGTTCTTGACCGGCGCCAGACAAGCGAATTCCGGAATCTGGAAGCGCCGCCGATACTGACCTGGCGACAGTCCTGTGGTCCGTTTGAAGAGGCGGCGGAAGAAGGCGGGATCTTCGTAGCCGACGCGCCACGCGATTTGATCCGCGGCTTCGTCGGTGCGCTCGAGACGGCGCTTGGCGTCCTCGACGCGCAGCCGCTGCACGTAGTCGATGGGCGTGTATCCGGTCGCGGCGGTGAAGCGCCGCTTGAAGGTTCGCTCGGCGAGCCCCGAGCGGCGGATCATGGTCTCGACCGGACTGGCGACGGAGAAACGCGTCGCGAGCCAGTCCTGCGCCGCGACGACAAGGGCGTCGCCGTGATGGCGCGGTCCTTCGAAGACGATATAGGGCGCAAGGCCGTCGTGATGCCATTGCAGCGCGAAGAACCGCGCCACCGTTTGCGCGGCGGTCGCCCCGACATAGCGTGCGATCAGGTAGAGCACGAGATCGTGCCAGGTCATCGACGCTCCGGAGGTGACGAATTCCTGACGCTTGCCGGAAATCATCAGCACGCGCTCGGGATGGATCGGCACGTTCGGGAACGTCCGTCGAAAGGCGTCGGCATAGCCGAAGTGAACGGTCGACTCGACGCCGTCGAACAGGCCGGTCTCCGCCAGCAGAAATACGCCCGAACACGCCGAACACAGAACGGCGCCGCGGGCGTTCTGGGCCCGCAGCCACTCGACCAGTTCGGGATAACGGCCGGTTCTCCACACGCCGCCGCGCAGGACTACCGACGGTACGATGACGATATCGGTCTGCGTGACGTCGGCGACCGCGTCGCCGGCGGCAATCGCGAGACCGCTCGCCAGCGCCACCGGCCCTTTGGAGGCCGCGACGATTTCCACCTTGAACGGGGGATGACGCGGCACCGCCGGGTCGGCGCCCAGAGAGCAGGGAGAAGGAATTGAGAACGTCGAACAGTCCGGTGATGCTCGAGACGGCGCCGTCCGGCAGCGCAACGAGGCTGACGAGCAGCGGGCGTTCGGACCTGACCATCGGGCATCGGCTCCCAGTCGGGCGTTGGCACAAACGAACCGGTTTTGGCGAACCTGCCACTCAAATCCCGGGCCGGCAACGGCCACAACGCCGCGCAGCGCGGACATGGGTCCGCACCAGCGATGGAGCAGACGATGGCACTCGACGAAGCCAAATTGAACGAACTGATGAGCCGATTGGTCGGCGATATTTCGGCCGGCTATGGCGGCGTCATGGTGGCGCTGGGCGACAAGCTCGGCCTCTACAAGGCCATGGCCGGCGCCGGCCCGCTGAGCTCGCAGGAGGTCGCCAGGCGCAGCGGCTGCGCCGAGCGATACGTGCGCGAGTGGCTCAATTCGCAAGCCGCCGGCGGCTACGTCGCCTATCATCCGCGCAGTGCCACCTATGAATTGACGCCCGAGCAGGCCTTCGCACTCGCCGACGAAACCAGCCCGGTCTACATGCCGCCGGCCTGGCAGGTGGTCGCGTCGATGTGGGCCGACGAGCCGAAATCGCGCGAGGCGATCCGCGCCGGCAAGGGCGTCGCCTGGGGCGATCACGACGAGCGGCTGTACTGCGGCGTGGCCTCGTTCTATCGCAACGCCTACCGCGGCAGCCTGCTGCAGCAATGGCTACCCTCCCTCGACGGCGTCGTTGGTAAACTGGAGCGTGGCGCGCGTGTCGCCGATGTCGGCTGCGGCTTCGGCCACTCGACGGTGCTGATGGCGCAGGCTTTCCCGAATTCGCGCTTCTTCGGCTTCGACTATCACGCGGGCTCGGTCGCGGCCGCGACCGAAACGGCGCAAGAGGCCGGTCTGGCCGACCGCGTCAGTTTCGCCCGGGCCGACGCCACGGCCTATCCGGAGCAGGGCTACGATCTCATCTGCTTCTTCGATTGCCTGCACGACATGGGCCGCCCGGTCGAAGCGGCAGCCTATGCCGCCAAGGCTTTGGCGAAGGACGGCGCGGTGATGCTGATCGAACCGCTGGCCGGCGATCGCGTCGAAGACAACCTCAACCCGGTCGGGCGGCTTTACTACTCCGCCTCGACGACGATGTGCTGCGCGCACGCCATCTCGGAGAAGGGCACCCATGTGCTTGGCGCGCAGGCTGGCCGCGGCCGTCTCGCCGACGTCTTCAAGGCGGCCGGCTTCTCGCAGTTCCGCGAGGCGATGCAGACGCCTTTCAACCTGGTGCTGGAGGCGAGGCTCTGACCGCTGAGCTCACGGCATTGAAGCAAGATCGCCCGGGCGCAGGCGCCCGGCGATCTTGCAGTGTCACACCCGGTTTCGACGAATGAGAATCAGTACGTTCCGGTGCCGTCGATCACGGCTTTGAGCTCGACATATTCCTTGCACGTGGTGTTGCCGCACAGCGCGTTGACCTTGGTGAGGAAGTCCTTGGCCTTGAGGCGGTTGCCTTGTTCGGCCTGCCACATGCCGTAATACGACCAGGTGCGAGTATGATTCGGGTCGGCCTTGAGCGCGGCCTCGTACCAGATCTTCGATTGCTCGTAGTGACCCATACGGCGGTTGGCGTAGCCGATGTAATTGGCGACGTCGGCGTTGTCGTCGCGGCCGAGAGCATGCATCGCACTGATGCCTTTCTCGTATTGGCCGGCGAGGATCATATCGCGGGCGTCACGATAGCCTTTGAGGAACCGGGCCTGCGCGATCTGCCGATCCTGTTCTTCGATGGCGCTGCCTTTCTTTTCCTTTTTCTTGTCGTCGGAAGGGGTGTCGGTACCGGCGGCATAAATGGGCTTGAGGCCGACCGCGGTCACGATCAGCGCGGCCGAAGCAATCACGGAGAATTGGCGGAAGAGGTGGGTGAGCGTCATGGTCAAGACCTCATGGGTGAACTGGCGCGGCCGCAAAGATACGACGGATCTGGCGGTCCCGTGAAAAACAATTCGTGAGCAGCTTTATTCCGGGCCGCTTCCAAGGCACGGGGCTGGCTTGGCGCCGGAACAGGGGGGTGAACCTGAACGGCGCATAACAGCGCATCTCAGATCACGTTCAGTGGCAAGGGCTTAAGACCCTGGACATCAACCGGCTTCCGCCGGTTTGCCGCGTAATTTTCGGGTGAAGCGGCCACCCGGCCACAGGACCGAGACATGTTCAAGACCATCAGCGCCGCCGCCATCGCCCTCAGTCTCATTGCCGCCCCGGCCTTCGCCCAAGGCGCCGGCTCCACGACCACCACGACGCCGGTTTCGACCCCCGCCAAGCCGGTCGTGCACAAGGCCCACAAGCACGTCGCGTACAAGCATGTGGCGAAGAAGCATGTTGCCAAGAAGCACGCGGCGACAAAGCACATCGCGCACAAGCACGTCGCGAAGAAGCATCTCGCCAAGAAGCATCTGAAGCTGAAGTCGGCGAAGGCCATCAAGTCCGCCAAGCCGAAAGCCGCGATCTAATTCCGGTTTCGACCAGGCGATCGAAGCGGCGTGGCTCGTCATGAGCCGCGCCGCTTGACTCGTGTCGCGGTTCCAGTGAAAACTTCCAGCCGTGCTGGTTCCCCGGGTCGCACCGGGGACGAAAGAGGGAACACGGCCTTTCGCGCCCGCAGGCGCGACAATCCGTGGCTGCCCCCGCAACTGTAAGCGGCGAGCCCGCGTTCAGATGGCCACTGGGACCTCTCCCTGGAGAACATTCTCCTCGAAGAACCTGGGAAGGCCGGACGCAACAGGCAAGGACCCGCAAGCCAGGAGACCTGCCAGCACAGTCACCCAACCGGTGGACGGGCGGTCCATACGGAGCGGCACTTCGCAGCGGTGACGTCAATGCCGGTGCGATGGTCTGTTGGACATTCAAATTTCAACGACATCGGCAGGTGAACGTCACGGGCGTCGAGTAGTCCAGCGTTCTCATGTCCTTCGCACCGGGTTTGGTCTCACCCGGAGTGTCCGTTCGCTGAACGGACGCCAACGAAGGAATGTGCGTTATGGGGGCTCGTTTTCATCTTTTGGTCGCGACGGCTGCGGCGGCCATCGTCGCGGCGCAAGCCGCGCGGGCGCAATCACGCTCACAATCAGAGCCGATTCAGCTTCCCGAGGTCTCGGTTAGCGCGACAGGCATTGCGACGCCGCTCGATCAGATCGCCAGCTCGGTGACGGTCATCACTGCCGACGACATCGCGCGCACGCAGCGCCGCACACTGCCGGACGTTCTGAACAGCGTGCCCGGGGTCAACGTGGTGCAGACCGGCGGCCCGGGCGGGCAGACCGCGATCTTCATGCGCGGCACCAGCGCGCAGCATGTCAAAGTGCTGCTCGACGGCATCGACATTTCCGACCCGAGCACGCCCAACGGCGCGGTCGATCTTGCCCATATCGTGACCAGCGACATAGACCGTGTCGAAGTGCTGCGGGGTCCGCAGAGCAGCCTGTACGGGGCCAACGCCATCGGCGGCGTTATCTCGATCACGACCAAGCGCGGCAAGGGCCCAGCCAAGGCGACTGCGACGCTCGAAGGCGGTTCGATGGGTACCTTCAATCAGTCAGCCGCGGTCAGCGGCGCGAAGGACCGCATCGACTATGCTTTCAATGTCACGCATCTGCGCTCCACCAATATCAACGTGACGCCCAGCTATGTGCTGCCGACGGGGCAGGCGGCCAATCCGAACTCCTACGATAACATGAGCTATGCGAGCCGGCTCGGCGCGCAGCTCAACGACGACCTGCGCGTTAATCTCACCGGCCGCTACGTCGATGCCAAGCTCCTGTACTCAAACGACGACTTCAGTGTGTTTCCGTCGGCGCCGTTCGCGCAGCGGTCCGATTACCGCAGCAAGTCGTTTTACGGCCGGGCTGAGGCGGTCTGGGCAACATTGAACGACCGTGTCGTCCACACTTTCGGCGTCAACGTCACCGATGCACGCCGTAGTAATCAGGATCCGAACGGCACGCCGCCGCAGACTTATAACGGCACTCGGACCTCGGTCGATTGGCGCGGCAATATCAAGCTGGCGCCGGACCACACCCTGGTTATGGGCGCCGAGCGCTCGGACGAGCGCGCCGATGGCAAGACCATGGGCACGTTCCCGGCGGTACCGCTGGATTTTTCCGGAAAAAACGGCAACACCGCTGGCTACGTCGAATTGCAGTCACGGATTGCGGAGCGCTTTTCGGTTGCGGCCAACGCACGCGTCGATGACGACGATCAGTTCGGCAGTCATTCGACCTGGCGTATCGCGCCCGCCTTCCTGGTGCCGGTGACCGAAACCAAGCTGAAGGCAACCTACGGCACCGCATTCAAGGCGCCGACTTTGTACGAGCTCTATGGCGTCGGCGATTTCGGCTATGTCGGCAACCCGAATCTCAAGCCGGAAACCAGCAAGGGCTACGATGTCGGCTTCGAACAACCATTGTTCGGCGGGCGGCTGCGCTTCGGCGCGACCTACTTCCACAACGACATCACCGACCTGATCAACAATGTGTTCACGCCGGTCAATACCTACGTCAATGTCGGCAAGGCCAAGACCACCGGCGTCGAGACCTTCGTCGAACTCAAGGTCAACGAGCAGTGGCGCTTCCACGCCGACTATACCCGTACCGATGCCACGGACGAGACCACCCATAGCCAGCTTCTGCGGCGGCCCAAGCACAAGGCCGATTTCTCGGTCTACTACCAGCCGACCGAGGCCTTCGGTGTCTCGGCGACTGTGGTTTATGTCGGTCCGTGGGACGATTTCGACCGGCAAGGCCTGCTGACGGCGCCGCAGACGACGCCCGGCTACACCGTGGTCAATCTCGCCGCCAATTACGTCATCAACCCGCAGGTCACCCTGTTCGGCCGCGTCGATAACCTGTTCGACAAGCGCTACGAAGTTCCGGTCGGCTGGCAGGCGCCAGGCGCCAGCGTCTTCGGCGGTGTCAAGGTATCGACCAACTAGAGCGGCAAAACCGCCGGTGGCGCGCGGCGCGGGTGCCGCGCGTCGCTCCCGGCGTTTTGCTAGGCTGCTGCGGTTGATTCCATGGGGGCGAAACCATGACACGACCGTTGCTGCTTGCAGCCGCGCTGGTTGTTGCCATTGCAACTGGTCAGGCGCGCGCCGACGATATTCTCGATGCGATCGATCAGAGCCGCAAAGCCTATCAGGCAGGTGACCTGGCGACTGCCAAGCAGTCGCTCGATCTCGCTTCGCAATTGATCGCGCAGAAGAACGCCGAAAGTTTCGCCACGCTTTTGCCGGAGCCACTGGCGGGCTGGAAAGCCGATAAAGCGCAGACCAACGCCGTCGGCACCGCGGTGTTCGGCGGCGTCTCGGCAGCGAGCCGGACTTACAGCAACGACAAAGGCGATACGGTAGATATTTCGATCAGCGGAGACTCCGCGCTGTTGATGCAGTTCGGCCCGGTTCTAAGTAATCCGGCGATGGCCGGCGCGCTCGGAAAGCTGATCCGTATCGGCGATCAGCGCGCCGTGCAGAACCAGGACGGCGACCTGATGATGGTTGTTGGCAACAAGGTGCTGATCAACGTGCAGGGCTCGGCGGACGCGGCCACCAAAATAGCCTATGCCAAAGCCATCGACGTGGCGAAGCTGGGCAAGCTGTAGCGTCTGCCGTCACGGCAGCGGCGACCACATCACCGGCACGAGCTCGTAACCGCTACCGGCGCGAAGCATGTGACCGCAGGCCGGAAACGGAAAATGATAAGCCGAGACCAGCATGCGGTCGGCGGCGGCGCGATCGAGCATGCGACGCCGTGCTTTCACGGCCATCGGGCCGTCCATGTCAAAGGTCGGTTGCCAGTCGGGGTTCCTGGCGAAGAGATACGGATTGCGCACCGTGTCGCTCATCACCAGCATCGACTGGCGGTCCGAGTGCAGGGCGAAGGCGGTGTGGCCGGGCGTGTGGCCATATGCCGGGATCGACACAATGCCGGGCAGCAGTTCGGCGCCGGGCGTGTAGCGCCGCACCTCTCCGGCAATGTCCTTGAATATGCGGCCGGCGTTGAGGAAATATTTGTGCACCGTACCGGTGGCGCGCGACAGGTTCGCCTCGTTCATCCAGAACGCCCATTCCGGTTCCGGTACCAGGATCTCGGCCTTGGTGAAGACCTTGTCGCCGTCCTTGGTCTTGATCCCATTGATGTGATCGGGATGGAAGTGCGAGATGACGACGACATCGATGTCGTCAGGCTTGATCTCGGCGGCGGCGAGATTGGCGCTCATCAGGCCGGCGGTGTCGGTGATCTGGCCGGCGCTGCCGGTGTCGATGAGCACCAGTTTGGCGCCGGTGTTCACCAGCAGCGCCGTGATGGAAATCGGCAGCACATTGGGTTTGAGGAATGCGCGGGCGAGGGCACCGTTGACCGCGTGTGCGCCGGCGTTCCGCACGAAGCCATTGCCGATCGGCGAGTACCAAATGCCGTCGTACAGCGCAGTCAATTCGAAGGCACCGAGGTTGTAGCGGTAGACACCGGGGCCCTGCGCCCGGGCGAAGGGGGCGGCGGCTCGCGCCGTGGCCGGCATCATGGCGGCGACCGCACCTACAGACGCAGCCGTTGCATGCTTGAGGAATGTGCGACGCGTGGAATGAGGCGTGGTCACCATGGAACACGGTCCGCAGGTCAGTGCGCGCGCCGAAATTCCGCGCCGATTGACAGGTTACAAGCCGCTGTGGTCGAAACCAAGAGCGGGCGTCTCAAAGGGGGATCACGAATGCGATGGCTGGTCTTGCTCGCGGCGATGTTAGTCGCCGGTTGCGCGAGCGATGATGTGGGGCCGAGTCCGGCTGAGTTGAAGGCACGCTGGGACGCGCAGAACGTCTTGCCGCAGAACTACAAGGCCGATCTTGTGGCCTTCATGCGCACCTACCTCAACGATCCGCGCCACGTACGTAATGCATCGGCGACCAAGCCTGTGCTGAAAAGCCTGGGTGACGACGATCGCCAGCGCTACGTCGTTTGCGTGCGCTATCGCGAGCGGAAATCGAATGGAAATTACGGCTCACCGAAAGACGGCTTTGCGACCTTCGTGTCGGGCAGGCTCGATCGTTATGTCGATACCCAGAAGGACGTAGCTCCGCTGTGCAAGGACGCACAGTTCGAAGCATTTCCGGAACTTGAGAAGCTCTAGCGTCCAAAGCCCGCTCATGCGCCATGCGTTTCAGGCGCGGCTTCGGCGAACGACAAATACTCATAACCGCCGGGCATTACAAAGCCCGACGGTCCGTCGTTTCCGGTCGCGGTAGAAAGAGGCCTCGGGCTACGAGGTCACTTTACCTTAAGGTTCTCCGCGGACGTCTTGCCGCGGTTCTCGACGAGTTCAAACTGAACGGTCTGACCTTCATTCAGCGTGCTAAGTCCGGCGCGTTCGACCGCCGAGATGTGTACGAACACATCCTTCCCGCCTTCTTGGGGCTGGATGAAGCCATAGCCCTTCGTCGGATTGAACCACTTTACGGTGCCCTGAGGCATGCTAGATCTCCGAGGTATTACGAAGTAACGCTTCAGTCTGGCACAGTCCACAAGCGGCGAACAAGGTCTTCGATTGCCTGATGGGCGCACCGGTTGAGTTATTTTTGGGCGACGATACGGGGCCGGCAATCGGCCGCGTGGTGCCGGATGAGAGGATTGAACTCCCGACCTTCGGTTTACAAAACCGCTGCTCTACCGCTGAGCTAATCCGGCGCTGTCCGGTGCAGCCGCTCCGATACCGGAATCGTGCTGACAAATCAATTGTGTGGTCGCCCGGTGCGCCTCGTTATGACGCCTTATGGACGGCTATGAGCGCCTTCCAGGCAATCAGCTAAAATTCTCGGCAATGCACCCCGGAAAACCCGCGCTGCGACAATTTTGCGCTCCACTAACCTCGTTGGGGGCGAGAAAAAACCCCCGCAGCGTTGCCGCTGCGGGGTGTCATTGACGCGCTTGAGCCGAAACCCTGAACGCGGGCTCACATTTGAGTAATGTCGCGGTCCTTGGTCTCGGGAAGGAAAATCAGGGCCACGACGAAACTCATCGCCGCGACCGCGATCGGATACCAAAGGCCCGAGTAGATGTTGCCGGTCGCTGCCACGATCGCGAAAACGGTGGCCGGCAGGAAGCCGCCGAACCAGCCATTGCCGATGTGGTAGGGCAGCGACAGGCCGGAGTAGCGGATCCGGGTCGGGAACAACTCAACCAGCCAGGCCGCGATCGGGCCGTAGACCATGGTCACATAGACGACCAGGATCGCGAGCAGCAGGACCGTCATCGGATAGTTGATGTCGTTCGGGTCGGCGGAAGCCGGGTAGCCGTGCGCCTTCACCGCCGCGGTGATTGCCGCCGGCAGATTCGGCGTCTCGGCCGTGAGCTCGGTGTCGCCGATCTTCACGCTGGCGCGGGTGCCAGCCGGGGCCGCCACGTTGCCGTAGTTCACCGACAGGTTGACCAGCGTCGACTTGATCACGTCGCAGGCCGTGGTGAAGGTCTCGGTTCCCGTCGCCTTGAACTGGAACGAGCACTGCTTGGGATCCGCGGTCACGGTGACCGGGGACGCCGCCAGCGCCGCTTCCAGTTTCGGGTTGGCGAAGTGGGTGATGCCCTGGAACAGCGGGAAGTAGGTGATGACCGCGAGCGCGAAGCCCGCGAGCATGATCGGCTTGCGGCCGATCTTGTCCGACAGCCAGCCGAACAGGATGAAGCACGGCGTGCCGATCGCAAGCGCGACCACGATCATGATCTGCGCAGTGACCGCCGGAACCTTGATGGTCTGAGTCAGGAAGAACAGCGAATAGAACTGTCCGCCGTACCAAACGACCGCTTCACCAGCCGTGGCGCCGAGCAGCGCGAGGATCGCGATCTTGGCGTTCGACCACTGGCCAAAGGCTTCCGATAGCGGGCGCTTCGACGCCTTGCCTTCCGCCTTCATCTTCTGGAACAGCGGCGACTCGTTGAGCGAGAGCCGGATCCAGATCGACACGATGAGGAGGATGGCCGACAGCAGGAACGGCAGGCGCCAGCCCCAGTCGCCGAAAGCCTGTTCGCCCATCGCGGTGCGGATGCCCAGGATCAACAGCAGCGCCATGAACAGGCCGAGCGTGGCTGTGGTCTGGATCCACGAGGTGTAATAGCCGCGCTTGCCCGGCGGTGCATGCTCGGCGACGTAGATCGCCGCGCCGCCGTACTCGCCGCCGAGCGCCAGGCCCTGCACCAGACGGAACGCGATCAGCAGGATTGGGGCCATGATGCCCAAGGTGGCGTAGCCGGGCAACAAGCCGATGAAGAAGGTGCCGACGCCCATCAGCGTCATGGTGACGAGGAAGGTGTATTTGCGGCCGATCATGTCGCCGAGGCGACCGAAGATCAGGGCGCCGAACGGGCGCACGGCGAAGCCGGCGGCGAAGGCGAGCAGGGCGAAGATGAAGCCGACGTTCGGCGGGACATTGGCGAAGAAGTACTTTGCCAGGAACACGCCGAGCGTGCCGTAAATGTAGAAATCGTACCACTCGAACACGGTGCCGAGGGACGATGCGAAAATGACCTTCCGTTCTTCGGCAGTCATTCCGCGCGAAGTAAAGCCTGTTGCGGTCGTCGTTGTCATAGGCGTTTCCCCAATTGACGCGAGCAGCGTCGGTTATCGGGGCGCCTTGTTCGTTGATTCTGTTATGCCGCCCCAAGGCATCGATACGCCCGCGTCCGGAACCGCGTCTTTGCCTCTCAGGTCGTACGCCAAAAGGCTAGATATGTTCATCTAAAGCATTGAAATAAATATATTATACCAACATTACGGTATCGTAATCTTCCATGAAATTTACGGGAAATTTATGCGCAATATGGCTCGCCTTTCCTGTCAGAGGGTGAGCGCGAGCCTTTCGAGAAGGTCGATGAGCCAAGCGGCGGCCTGAAGGACCGAGAGCCGCTGGGCCAGCTTGCTCCTGCGGAAGGTCTCGTTGAGCAGTTTTAGCGCTCGCTTGTAGCCAGGGTGCGCACGCGCGCCGTCGCCGAGACTGTTCAGCCTGGCAATTAGCTCTTCACGACGGGTCTCAGTCTCGTCGTAACGCTGCCGGAAGCCGCCGCGCATGGCAGTCACAGTTCCGTTTGTCGATGAGTTCCGGTTCGGCATCGAGTTAACTTTAACCGCAAAGCCGAAGCGTAACTACCGCTTTATCCCGTTGCGCAATCGCATATCGCAATCGTGATGATCGCAGTCATCCACGACTCGGTGCAATTAATGTTACCCCGCGATAGCGCGCGGCATCGTAAAGCGTTCGTATAAAATGCGCCGAGAAACATTGATCGATTGGATCATTCGTGATGCGCGCATTATTGGCCCTTGCCGCCGCGGCTGCCTTCGGAATCGCGGGCAACAACGCCGACGCGTCCGAATGGCGGAGCCATCACGTTGCCTATTATCCGTCGAACGCAGCGCGCCCGCCGCAGGTCATCGTTTACGATATCGAACCTGAACCCGGCATTCGCGCCTATTGGAGGCGGCCGTGGCAGGGCCGTCACTATTATCCGTTCACCGGCAAGAAGCCGAAGGTCGGACGGCTCGAGAATCTCAACGCCAAATATCCCGCGCCGAAGCCGGCGCCGAGCTATTACCGGGAATGGTCGACGCTGTCGCTTTATCCGCCCCGCGTAACACTGCCCCCTGCCGATGTCGCACCGCCTTACGCGCCCCTCATGCCGTCGAAGTAACGCCCATGTCTCTGTTGCAGCCGCTGTCGCACAAAATCGCCGTGCTTGTTCTTGCCGCCGCTGCTCTGGCAAGCGGTGACGCCCGTGCGCAATATTACAGTTCGGCTCCTCCGGGCCAGCCGCCGCTTTATCCTGACGTGCAGCAGCAACGGGGGGCCCAGCCCTTTGCCATCGAAGTGGCGCCGGGAACATATGTCATTCAGCGTCCTGATGAAGCACCGACGCATCGGCAGCGTATGCATCGCGCGGCGCCCGCAGCCAAGCCGCTGCGTACCCGCAACGATCCGCGCCTAATCGAGGAACTGCATCAGCGCACCGCGGGGAGAACGTCCGCGGTGAACACCACGAAGGTCGTGCGCCACAAACCCAAGGTGGTTGAGACCACCCGCTATGTCGATGATCCGCCGCGGGTCGTCGAGCGCTACACAGTGGTCGACGACGCCAAGGGCGAGAAGAAAGTGGTGGCTGAAGCGGCGCCGAGCGAGAAGAAACGCAAGGGCGGCGAGAGCGAAAAGCGCGTCATCCAGGCTGATGCTGAGATTACCATTCTCGGTCCCGATCGCATGACCATTCAGCTCTATCGCAAAGGCGAGCGCGGCAAGGCGAGCGCGCGCCTTTACTGACAGACTCAAGAGATAGTGGGCGGCGGCGGCGGGCTGGGGGGCCCGCCGTTTGCTTTTCAGGCCTGTCGGCCAATGCGGCTGGCGACGTACAGCGACAGCACGGCGGCGTTCGAGACGTTGAGACTCTTGATCTCGCCTGGCAAGTCGATGCGCGCGACGTGATCGCAGATTTCGCGCGTCAGTTGGCGCAGGCCTTTGCCTTCGGCGCCGAGCACCAGCGCAAGCGGCTGGCTCAATATCAGCTCTGACAGGTCGGCATCGCCGCTGGAATCGAGGCCGACGACCAGGAAGCCGCGCTCCTTCAGCGTGGTCAGCCCGCGCCCCAGATTCTGCACGGTGATCAGCGGCACATATTCGAGGGCGCCGGAGGCGGCTTTCGCCAGGGCGGCCGTGGCATCCGGCGAGTGACGCTGTGTGGTGACGATGGCGGTGGCGGCGAAGGCCGCGGCCGAGCGGAAGATGGCGCCGACATTGTGCGGGTCGGTGATCTGGTCGAGCACCAGTATGGTGCCGCGCGCGGGGACGTCCTCGAGCGCAGGCGAGGGCAGGGGATCCGCCTCGAGGTAAAGGCCCTGATGAACGGCATCCGGCAACAGCCGGTCGTCGATTGCCGAGGGCCGCACGATTTCCGGCGCCAGCGTGCCGGCGATGCCTTCGTCGGCCAGGCGTCGGGCGGCATTATCGGTCGCAAGGAACTTCCGCAACTTGCGAGCCGGGTTGCGCAACGCCGCAGTGACCGGATGCCAGCCATAGAGGATGACGGGCTCGTCGCCCTCGGGAGCGGCCCGCAGATCCTCGCGGCGGGCACGGGTAAAGCGTTCCCGACGATCGACCTGCTCATGGGTGGCGCCGGGCTTCCGGCCGCCTTTATTCTGAGATGAATTCATGGGGCTGAGCTTTAGAGGATCGGGGCGGGGGCGAACAGCGTCCCGTAGCAACTTTCCTTGAAGCCTCCATTGACTTCCCGGCGGCCCCTGCCCATAACCCCAGCCATTCATCACCGCCCGGTGCGAAACCCCGTTTCGCTATGGGGATCAATGGACTAGGCGGGCGGCGCGACAGGTGCCGGGGCGCAAGCCTGATGAACGCGAGCTTGGGGGAGAGTGTCCCGAGCGGCAAAGGGGGCGGACTGTAAATCCGCTGGCTATGCCTTCGTAGGTTCGAGTCCTACCTCTCCCACCACCCCGTCATAAGACGCTGATTTTACGTACAAAGTCGCCCGCTCGGGCGCGGGCGAAGCGTACTGACTGGCGGTCAGGGCGATCCGCGTACTTGCACCCGCCCCACATGGTGCCAAAGCCTTCGAATGCTCTTGGCCCTCGCCGAGGCGTGTTTAGCCGTGTTGGGCAACGTCGCGGACCTTCCCGATATCGAGCAATCGCATGACGGCGCGTTCGTAATAGGGCTCGGTGGCGCCGATGCGGATCTTGCGCAGGAAGTACTTTTCGAAGGCGATCTTCGCCACATGAACCCAGCGGCCGCTCGATGACCAGTTCACGTTGCGTGGCGGGTTCTGCGGCATGGCGACGAAGGCGACTCCCGAGTCGCCGAAATCGGCGAGGCAGATGGCGTTCCAGGTCGCCTCATTTGTCGGCTGCTCGTTGCGCAGCAACTGGCCGATATTGAGCGCCGTCGCCGTCACCATCGACTCGATCATGAAGCCGGTCTTCGGCACACCAACCGGCACCGGCGTTTGCTCCAGCGGCGGAATGGCGATGCAGACGCCAACGCCGAACACGTTCGGATATCTCGGATTGCGCTGGTGCTTGTCGACGATGACGAAGCCGCGCGGGTTCGACAGGCCTTCGATGTTGCGCAGCGCCGCGATGCCGCGGAACGCGGGCAGCATCATCGAGAACTTGAAGGGCAGTTCGTGTGCCTTCTTCGGCTTGCCGTCGTCGTCCACTTCGGTGACGAAGGCCTTGTCCGGTTCGACCTTGTCCACCTTGGCGTTGGTCACCCACTTGATGTGACGTTGGCGCATGGCGGATTCGAGCAGACCTTTGGTGTCGCCGATGCCGCCGACGCCGAGATGGCCGATGTAAGGTTCGGCAGTGACAAAGGTCATCGGCACCTTGTCGCGGATGCGGCGCTGCCGCAGATCCGCGTCCATGATCATGGCGAATTCATAGGCTGGGCCGTAGCACGACGCGCCTTGCACGGCGCCGACGACGATAGGGCCGGGGTCCTTGCAGAAGGCCTCCCAGCGACCGTTGGCGGTCACCGCGTGATCGACATCGCAGATGGACTGGGTGTTGCCATTGGGTCCGAGACCCTCGATTTCGTCGAAGGCGAGTTCGGGACCGGTGGCGATGACGAGATAATCGTAAGCCAGCGAAGTGCCATCACCGAGTTCGACGCGATTCTCTTGCGGATGCACTCGGCTGGCGCCGGCGCCGTTGAAGGCGACGCCGTGGCGCGGCAGTACCTCGTTGAGGTCGATTGTGATGTCGTTCTTCTTGCGCCAGTTGACGGCAACCCAAGGATTGGACGGGGTGAACTGGAAGAACGGCTTGTTCGACACCAGGGTGACGCGGTCTTCCGCGCGAATGGCGGCCTTGAGCTCGTAAGCACAAGAGACGCCCCCAATTCCACCACCCAAAACGACGATATGAGCCATGATTTCCTCCGGGTTGAGACGATGCCGGCCCGTTGGTCGGGCTCTTCGGTGCGTATTTAGCTTCGCTTATGAAGACATGGCGCTGGGCGTCACGCCTTGATCTTGATCAGTCCGGCGGCCGGAGAGCGGCGACCTGGATTATCGGTCGGAAGACGGCGCCGCGCAGCTGAATGCCGCGCCAGGCTTCAGTCCGAGCTTGCGGAAGACGGACGCGGCCGGGCAGAAGCCGGTGAAAGCCGCCTGCAGCATGTTCAGCCCGACGAAAGCCGTCAGGAGCAACCAGTAGGCGCTGACGAAATGTGCCAGCGCGAGGCTGAGCAGAATCATAGTGCCGGCGATGGCGAAGACCGCGCGATCGACGTTCATTGATATCTCTCCTTCGGACCAACCACACCCACCGCAAAACCTGTGCCTGAAGAGTTTCGCCGGCGCGCGCGAAGAAAGCTCGTGCCAGAATGGTCGCCGGCATTGACGATATATACGAACATTCGTATATTCGCAATATAGAATATAAGGCTCTGCAAATGTCGCTTCGAACGGACAAAATGGTGGCTGCCGCGGACGAGGCGGGGGCACTCCTCAAGGCGTTGTCGCACCCCTATCGGCTGATCATCGTGTGCCAGTTGATCGACAAGGCGCGCTCGGTCGGCGAACTCGCTGATCTGCTGAAGATCCGCGACTCCACGGTATCGCAGCACCTGGCGCTTCTGCGCAAAGACGGGCTCGTGGACGCCCGCCGCGACGGTCAGACCGTCTGGTATTCGATCGGCAGCGAACCCGCCCGGCAGGTCATCGGAACTCTTTACGGAATCTACTGCGCCCCCCGCACCAACAGTCGACCGAAAAAGCCGGCTTCCCGCAAGGCAAAGCGGTAGCGCTTGCGCAAGGTCAATGCTGCCGATGCGCTGGCGCGCTATCGGAACGACAATTCCAGCACGAGGACATGCGGGTCATGTACGGCAAGACGTTGATCGCGGTTGCGATGATGCTGGCGGCGCAGGAGGCCTATGCCGCCGACACTTACACGGTCGCACCGCGTGTCGTGGCCGATGAGAAGGCTGTCTTTGCCACGGTAGAGACCGCGAACGTCACCTTGGCGCGCGCCCGCATCGGCGGAACGGTGGCGCAACTCTCGGTGAAGGAGGGCGATCACGTCGAACAAGGCCAGCTCGTTGCCACCGTCGGCGACGAGAAGCTTGCCTTGCAGATGCACTCGCTCGATGCCCAGATCCAGGGCCTCGAGGCGCAGGTGGCGCAGGCCAAGTCGGATCTGGATCGCGCCGAAGGTTTGTTCACCAGCGGCACGATTCCGAAAACGCGGCTCGACGAGGCGCGCACCGCCTTCAACGTCGCCTCCAACGCGCAGCGTTCGCGGGTCGCCGAACGCTCGGTGATCGAGCAGCAGCTCAGCGAAGGCAAAGTATTCGCGCCGGCCGCAGGCCGCGTCCTCAAGGTGCCGGTGACGGCCGGCGCGGTGATCATGGCCGGCGAAACGGTCGCCAGCATCGCCGAACAGAATTTCGTGCTTCGGCTGCGTGTGCCGGAGCGACACGCTCGATTCCTCAAGAATGGCGACACGGTGCGGATCGACGGTGAGGGACTGGGCAGCGATGGCGCTCGGTTCGGCACGATTGCGCTCATCTATCCGCTGATCGAGGACGGCCGCGTCGTGGCCGACGCCCGCGTGGCCGGTCTCGGCGACTATTTTGTAGGCGAGCGCATCCGCGTCTGGGTATCCGGTGGCGACCGCGAAAGCTACATCGTCCCGGGGTCCTTCATCATCACCCGTTTCGGCATCGATTACGCCCGCGTTCAACGCGAAAGCGGGCAAGCCGTTGACGTCCCGGTACAGCGCGGGCGCGAACAGCCGCGGCCGGATATGAAGGACGCCTTGGAAATCCTGTCGGGTCTGAAACCCGGCGACGTTCTGGTGCGCCCGTGAATCTGGGACTGTCGGGACGTCTGACCCAGGCGACGATCCGCTCGCCGCTTACGCCGCTGTTCCTGCTGGCGGCCCTCGCTGTCGGCATCGTTGCGCTGTTGACCATTCCGCGCGAGGAAGAGCCGCAGATCAGCGTGCCGATGGTCGACATCATGATCAACGCTGACGGCCTCAAGGCGCCGGATGCCGTCGAGCTCGTCACCAAGCCGCTGGAATCGATCGTCAAGGGCATCGACGGCGTCGAGCACGTCTATAGCCAGACCGTCGACGACCGGGTCATGGTCACGGCACGATTTCTCGTCGGCACCAAGTCGGATGACGCCATCGTGCGTGTCCATGAGAAGATTCGCGCCAACATCGAACGAATTCCGGTAGGCATCGCCGAGCCGGTGATCGTCGGCCGTGGCATCAACGACGTCGCCGTCGTTGTCCTTACGCTGTCGCCGAAGGCGGAGGCTGCGTCGCGTTACACCGACAAAGACTTGTTCGCGCTGGCGCGTCAGTTGCAATTCGAGTTGATGAAGACCGACAATGTCGGTCTCACGTACATTTCTGGCGGCAACGCGCAGCAGATCCGAGTCGAGCCAGATCCCGAAAAACTGTCGCTCTACGGCGTCACGTTGCAGCAGCTCGTTGCCAAGGTCCGCGACGCCAACCGGTCGTTTCAGGCCGGCGCCGTGCGCGACGCCGGCGCGATGCGCACCGTCAGCGCCGGGCAAACCTTATCCGGCGTTCCCGACATCGGCCTGTTGCTGTTGACGACCCGCGACGGCCGTCCGGTCTACGTTCGCGACGTGGCTACCGTGGTGATTGGGCCGAGCCCCAAGGAGCATCGCGTCTGGATGGACATGCCGGAAAAGGGCGGGCAATGGTCGCGAGTCCCGGCGGTGAGCGTCGCTTTCGCCAAGCGGGCCGGGGCCAATGCGGTGGTCGTTGCCGAAGATCTGCTCGGCCGGCTACAGGACGTGAAGCAGCGGCTGGTGCCCGACGACGTTTTAGTCACGCTGACGCGCGACTATGGCGAGACCGCGAGCGAGAAGGCCAACGAACTGCTGTTTCATCTCGGCCTCGCCACGGTATCGATCGTAATACTGATCGCGTTCGCTATCGGCTGGCGCGAGGCGCTAGTGACGTTGGTTGTCATCCCGACCACGATCCTGCTGACGATGTTTGCCGCCAAGATCATGGGCTACACAATCAACCGTGTCAGCCTGTTCGCGCTCATCTTTTCAATCGGCATTCTCGTCGACGACGCCATCGTCGTGATCGAGAATATCGCGCGGCACTGGGCGATGCGCGACGGGCGCAGCCGAATGCAGGCGGCCATCGAGGCGGTCGCCGAAGTCGGCAATCCGACCGTGGTGGCGACGCTCACCGTGATCGCCGCGCTCCTGCCGATGCTGTTCGTCTCCGGACTAATGGGGCCTTACATGGCGCCGATCCCGGCCAACGCCTCGGCGGCGATGCTGTTCTCGTTCTTCGTCGCCATGGTGGTCGCGCCCTGGCTCATGGTGCGCCTGCAGCCGGAAGGATCGGCACTGCATGTCCACGGGGGCGCACATGGGGAGGGCGCTCTCGGCAGGTTCTATCGCCGGATTGCGACGCCCATCGTGCGAAGCCGGCGTTCGGCGTGGACGTTCCTCATTGCCGTCGGCATCGCGACTTTGGCCGTCTGCCTGCTGTTCGTGACCAAAACCGTGACGGTCAAGCTGTTGCCCTTTGATAATAAATCGGAGATTGCCGTCGTCCTCGACCTCAAGGAAGGCTCGACTCTCGAGGATACCGAACGCACCTTGTTCGCCGTCGCTGACGTGGTTCACTCGCTGCCGGAAGTCCGCTCGGTTGAGACCTATGCCGGCACCCCGGCCCCGTTCAATTTCAACGGGTTGGTGCGTCATTATTACATTCGCGAGCAACCTGAGCTCGGCGAACTGCATCTCAACCTCGCTTCGCGGAGCGATCGCAGCCGTGCCAGCCATGACATTGCGCTCGACCTGCGCGAACGCCTCAAGGCCGTCGTTCTGCCGCCGGGCGCGGTGCTGCGCGTGGTCGAGGTGCCGCCCGGACCGCCGGTGCTCGCCACCTTGCTGGCGGAGGTCTATGGGCCGGATTCGGACACGCGTCGCACGACCGTGAATGAACTCAAGAAGATCTTCGCCTCGGTGCCGTATATCGTCGATATCGACGACTCGATTGGCGAGCCGCAGCCCCGACTCCGCATCTCAATCGACCAGGATCGGCTGGAGTATTTCGGCGTCGAGCAGCGCGATGTTTACGACACTATTGCCGCCCTGTTTGGCGGTGCCTCGGTCGGCTATTCGCACCGCGGCGAGGGCCGCGATCCGATCGAGATCGTCGTTCGGTTACCGAAAAGCCGGCTGTCGTGGAACGACACGCTCGCTTCGACGCCGGTCGCCGCCAATACCGTGCCGGGCAACAAGACCGTGGTCGAACTCGGGGACGTGGTCCACGTGACGAAAGAGGCCGGCTCTCCAACGATCTTCCGTCGCGACGGCCGCTTCGCCGATATGGTGATGGCTGAATTGGCAGGCGCCTATGAAGCGCCAATCTACGGCATTCTGGACGTGAACAAACTCGTGGAAGCGCATAATTGGGGCGCGCTCGGCAAGCCGGAGATTCGCTTTCACGGCCAACCCGAGAACGAGGGCAAGACCGCGCTGCTGTGGGACGGCGAGTGGGAAATCACTTACGTGACCTTCCGTGACATGGGCGCCGCCTTCATGGTCGCCATCCTCGGCATCTATATTCTTGTCGTCGCGCAGTTTGGCAGCTTCAAGCTGCCGCTGGTCATCCTGACGCCTATCCCGTTGACGCTTATCGGCATCGTACTCGGGCACGCGATGTTCCGCGCGCCGTTCACGGCGACCTCGATGATCGGGTTCATCGCACTCGCCGGCATCATCGTCCGCAATTCGATCCTCCTGGTGGATTTCATCCATCACGGCGCCGGGCAGGGTAAGACCTTGCGTGAAGTGCTGGTCGAGGCCGGCGCGGTGCGCTTCAAGCCGATCCTGCTGACGGCGCTCGCTGCCATGATTGGCGCCGCGACCATCCTGCTGGACCCGATCTTCCAAGGGCTGGCGATCTCGCTGCTGTTCGGCCTGGCGTCCTCGACGCTGCTGACCGTGCTTGTAATCCCGGCAATCTACGTCGTATTGCGGGACCCGGACCGAGCGACCTGATCAGGCGCGTGCACGTCCCGAGCGGCTTGCCGGAGTTACGCCGTGGCTCGCTCGCCGACCGCCGCGATCATGATCATCTCGACCTTCAGGGAAGGGCTTGCCAGCGCGGCGCTGAAGCAGGCCCGCGAGGGCGGCGCGATGCCGCTCACCCAGTCATCCCAGACTTCGTTCATTTCGGCATAGCCGACCATGTCCGCGAGGACGACGGCGACGAACAGCAACTTGCTCTTGTCGCTGCCGATCTCGGCCAGACGGCCGTCGGCTTTTGCCAGCAACTGCCGCGTCTGTTCGGCGACGCTGAGCGCGCCGTCATAGGGCGTCTGCGGCGTCACGGCAAAATAGCCGGTTCCGTTGTGGGCCACGGCGATGCTGGCGCGCTTGCCAATGCCGAAGCGCTCGATCAGCGCGTCGGCGCCGGACGGAAGCATGGACGTCATTGTCGGCAACTTTCTTAAGCAGGGAGAGGGAGCGTCATCCCGCGATCGGCACGACGGCGTCGGGCAGCCAGCTCAGATGGCACTCGTCGCCTTCCTTGATGATCACGATGTCGGCGCCGAGCACGCGGCAGCGCAGTGTCCGCTTCTCGGTGTGGCCCATCAGCAGGGCGTTGTCGCCATAATTGACGATCGTATCGACCTTGATACGCACGTTCTTCCGCCCTTCGAGCGGTTGGCGCGACAGCTTGATGTGCTCGGGGCGGATGAGCAGGGTCACCGCCTGGCCGTTCTTGAGCGCGGCGTCCGGCTTGTAGTCGCACTGACCGAGTTCTGCGGCGTCAGCTTTGCCGGCAGCAGCATCGGTGACGGTCGCTTCGACCAGGTTGCTTTCGCCGACGAAGCCGGCGACGAATTTGGTCTGCGGCCGGTGATAGATGTCCAGCGGCGTTGCCGCCTGTTCGATGCGGCCCTTGTCGAAGACGACGATGCGGTCCGACATCGACATCGCCTCGGACTGGTCGTGCGTGACGAATACCGTGGTGACGCCGAGCGCGCGCTGGATGCGCTTGATCTCGATCTGCATCTGTTCGCGCAGGTTCTTGTCGAGCGCGCCGAGCGGCTCGTCGAGCAGGAGCAGCGACGGCTCAAACACAAGCGCGCGCGCGAGGGCCACGCGCTGCTGCTGACCGCCCGACATTTCCTTCGGATAGCGGTCGCCAAGATCCTTGAGGCCGACAAGATCGAGCATCTCGGCCGCCTTGCGCAGGCCTTGCGCCTTGGCCTGGCCACGCATCTGCAGTGGGAAATAGACATTCTCCCGAGCTGTCTTGTGCGGAAACAGGCCGTAGTTCTGGAACACGATGCCGATATTGCGCTCGTGCGGGGCCATTGCCGAGATCGAGCGCCCGTCAATCATGACGTCGCCCGTCGTCGCTTTCTCGAAGCCGGCGACGATCATCAGCGTCGTCGTCTTGCCAGAGCCGCTGGGGCCGAGGAAGGTGACGAACTCGCCCTTCTCGGCGGTGAGGTCGATCTTCGACAGCGCCGTGACGGTGCCGTAGATCTTCGAGACGTCGGTGAGCCGCAGATAGCTGGTCATGATTGATTTTCGGCAGTTGAGAGGGCCTGGGCGGCCGGGGCCGGAGTCACGCGGCTGCGCAGCGATTTCAGAAGCGGCGGCAGCACGATGCCGGCGAGCACGAGAGCGAACAGCAGCGTCGAAACCACGGCGATGACCGGGTCGGCCTCCTGACGGATACTGTCGAACATCTTTCGCGGCAGCGTCTCGGCATTGCGGCCCGAGATGAAGATCGCCACCACCGTTTCGTCGAACGACTGGATGAAGGCGAACAGCGCGCTGATGATGAGGCCGGGTTTGAGGATCGGCAGCGTGACGTGGATGAAGGTGCGGACCGGGCTGGCGCCAAGGCTCTGCGCCGCCCGCTCAAGGGTGCGGTCGAAGCCCTTGAGGTTAGCCGACAGGACCAGGAAGGCGATCGGCACCGACAGGCAAGTGTGCGCCAGGATGACGCCGAGATGGGTCTGCACCAGGCCGAACATGCCGAGATAAGAGTAGTAGCCGACGGCCATGACGATGTGTGGCACCGCCAGCGGCATCAGCAGCATCACGTCGGCGAAGCTCTTGCCGGCGAAGCGGTGGCGCACCAAAGCGAATGTCGCCGGCACCACCAGGATCATGGTCAGCACCGTGGTGCCGGCGGCGATGATGATGCTGTTCCAGGTCGGTCTCAGCCAGCGCATGTCAGTGAAGTATGCGTGGTAGTAACCGAACCAGTAGCCCGGCGGTGGGAATTGCAGCGACCGTGCGTTGGAGAACGACATCGGCACGACGATGACGAGCGGCGCCACGACGAAAACGACCGCTATAATGCCGAGGGTGATCAGCAACCGGTTCATCGTCAGCCCCACAATTTGTCGAGGCCGAAGCGGCGGTGATAGATCGTCAGGATCACCAGGGTGATCAGCAGCAGGATGATCGCCATGGCCGAGCCGCGGCCGAAGGCGAGGAATTCCTCGATCTCGGTACCGATCAGACCGGCTATCATTTGCTCACGCGGTGAGCCGAGCAGCACCGGCGTCACGTAGAAGCCGAGGCAGATGACGAAGACCAGAACAGAGCCGTTGGCGATGCCGGGGGCGGTTAGCGGCAAGTAGACGTGACGAAACAGGGCCGCGCCGCGCGCGCCCAGGCTCTGCGCCGAGCGGATCAGCACCGGGTCGATCTTTCGCATCACCGAGTAGATGTTCATGATCATGTACGGCGCCAGGAT
Source organism: Pseudolabrys sp. Root1462 (assembly GCF_001426945.1). Taxonomy (GTDB): domain Bacteria; phylum Pseudomonadota; class Alphaproteobacteria; order Rhizobiales; family Xanthobacteraceae; genus Pseudolabrys. The sequence continues at coordinate 1,247,430 of NZ_LMFS01000001.1, forward strand.
ATGGACCATCGCCAGCGTCGAAGAGAAACGTGTGAACAGGAGATGCGGCGGTTGCTCAATGCCGATCGCTTTGAGGAACCCGATGATCGGCCCACTGTCGCCGAGCAGCACCATCCAGGCATAGGTGCGCACCAGGAAGCTGGTCCAGAAGCTCATGGTGACCAGCGTCAGGATCAGCATCGCCGTGCGCGGCGAACTGCGGGTCATCAGGAAGGCGAGGGGGTAACCGACCAGAAGGCAAACGGCGGTGACCAGGGCGGCGGTCGCAAACGTATTGACGAAGACGCGCTGGTACAAAGCGCCGGTGAGCACGCGCTCGTAGTTGGCGAGCGTCAGGCGTGGTTCGGTGAAGCTCATGAATACGACGTTCGCGAGCGGCACCAGAAAGAACACGGCCAGATAGATGGCGAGCGGCGTCAGCAGCAGCCAGGGCCAGAGGTTCGGTCTTTCCGCGAGCTTGGCGATTGTCGCCTGCATTATTGCTCCGTTATCCCTTGATCTAAGCGGTCCGGACGCTATTGGCGTCCGGACCGTGCTTTGCATTGAGGCGTCAGGCCGCCAGCCATTCCTCGAAGCGGCGTGAGATGTCGGCGGGATCGGCGCCGAGTTTGGCGATGTCCTGATCGAAGATCTGAGGCCGGTTCTCTTTCGACGTCGGCATGCGCGAGGCCTTGTCCGCCGGGATGAACTCGTTGGCGGCCGGGTTCATCGGACCGTAGGATGCCTGCGTGACGAAGCCGGCCAGCGGCTTCGGCGAGGTCGCAAACTCGATGAACTTGCGCGCGGCGGCGGCGTTGGGCGTGCCCTTGGCGACGACCCAATAGGCGACATCGGTCTCGCCTTGGTTCCAGGTCATGCCGAGCGGCGCGCCGGTGTCCTGCGCGGTGAAATACTGGCTGTGCCAGATGCCGATCATGTTGACCTCGCCGTCGCGCAGGATCTGCGCCGACTGATTGCCGGCAGTCCACCACACGCGCACATGCGGCTTGATCTTGTCGAGCGATTTGAAGGCTCGGTCGACGTCGAGGGGATAGAGCTTGTTCATCGGCACGCCGTCCGCGAGCAAGGCCAGCGGCAATACGCGCACCGGGTAGCGCTGAAGAGAGCGCGGCCCGGGAAACTTGGCGACGTCCCAGAAATCCTTCCAGTCCTTCGGCCCGCCGTTCGGGTACTTGTCCTTGCGATAGCCGATGATCGTTGCGAAGGCATGCGAGGCGACGCCGTTCTCGAACACCGCACCTTTATAGGGCTCGGTCGTCCACGGCTCGATGAGCTTGACGTCGTTGGCGCGGATCAACTCCCCGCCACCGAGTGTGGTGATGTCGAATTCGTAGGTTCCGGTTTTGACCTGCGCTGCGAGTTTCGCAAACGATACCGGCGAAACGGTACGGATTTCGATGCCCGTCTCCTTTGTAAACGGGTCAAACAGGTTGGCCCGCGCGGCGACTTCCCAGGGCCCGCCCCAGGTGTTGATGTAAAGGGCCTTGGCTTGCGCACGCGCGATATGCGGCGCGAAGACGGCGGCGCCGAGCGCGGCGCCGGACGCCTTGATGAAACTACGGCGATTGGGCGCAATCAGGCCTTTAGATCCCGGCCGGTAGATTGTCATTTCCTACTCCCCTCGTGGTGTTACGCGAAAGTCGCTTCATAGAGACGTAGCCAGTTGCCGTGCGTGATCTTGGCGACCTCTTCCGGCGAGAAGCCAACGCTGCGGAGGCCGTCAGGAATGATCTTGATGTCTTCGACTTTGGGGAACCACTCCGGCGGCGGCTGCTTGCCTGGCTTTGAGGCCGAGCCGGCGCCGTAATCGACGCCGCGCGTCCAGCGGCCCTGCCGCATCCACGCATAGTCCGGCGCAGTGAAGTTATGGCTGCGGTCGGTGCCAATGGCGACGGAATCGATGCCGGCGATCTCGACGGTCTTGGCAACCATCGTGCACCAGTTTTCGATGGTCTTGCAGTAGAAGTCACCAGTGATGTTGCGGTAAGTGGCGCAACCGATCACGCCCTTGGTCTCGCGCAGCGCCTTGAGCACGTCGGTCGACTTATTTCGCTTGTGCTCGAACACCGCTTGCGCGTTCGCGTGCGTCACCGCGATGGGCTTTGACGACGCTTCGATGGCGTCGAGCGTTGTGCGGTCGCCGACATGGCTGCAATCGACCAGAATGCCGGCCTTGTTCATCTCGCGCACGACTTCCTTGCCGAAGCGGGCGAGTCCAGAGTCCTCGGTCTCGTAGCAACTGCCGCCGAGTTCGTTCTGGTTGTTGTAGGTAAGCTGCACGACGCGCACGCCGAGTTCGGCGAACAGTTCGACGAAGCGGATGCGTCCTTCGAACAAGTTGGAGTTCTGGAAGCCGAGGATTACCGCGACCTTGCCGGCTTCGCCGATGCGCTTGACGTCCGCCGACGTGAGGGCGATTTCCGCGACATCGGCGTTTTCCCGAACCAGGTCGCGCCACCGGCCGAGCGAGTCGAGCGATTCAACGGTGCCTTCCCAGAAGCCACAGGTAACGACGACGCCGCCGACTTTGCCGGCCTGCAGCGCCTGAATGGCCGCCCGGTCGAAATGTCCACACTGCAAACCGTCAATGATCATGGGCCGACGCTTTCTTTCTTGGACTCTGAATTGAGAGGCGCGATGAGGAAGCTCAGATCGGTCTCGTCGTCGCTGTCCTTGCGGCCGATGATCGAGCCGTCGTCATTGACGATGACCGGACCGGCGTGGCGTCGCGACACGACGCTATCGGGCGCAAGCGCCGTCTGGGCGATAGCGTAGATGCGCCACCACAAGTCGGCGTCGATGGCGACGCCGTTTTGGAGGAGGTCCCACAACAAGGGTTCGTCCTGATCGATCTTGCCCGTCGATGCGGCTGCCGTGGCAGTCAAAGTCGGCTGTCCGTTGTCGCTGAAGGCGACCCGAAGGCCACTGCGAGCCGCAAGATCGGCGGCGACGCGCAGCTCAGCCGCATCTGCGGCATTCGTTACAGTTATGGTGGCGCGGCCGTGACGGGCCGCCAGTTCGCCAAGCAGGTCGATGACGGTTGGAATGATGAACCAGGCAGGCTGGCCTGCCGCATCGAGGGTCAGCGTGTCGCCCGCCTCGGCGGCGATCGACACGCGCGATGGATCGGCTTTCTTGAGCTCTGCCCAGCGCTTCTCGAGCAGAGCGAATCCGCCAAGGCCGAGCCTCTGCGAATACATCACCACGTCCTGCACCATCAGGAAGAAGCCTTTGGGCTGGCCGGACAGCGAAAAAACGCGCTCGGTCATCATGCGCATTTCGCGCGGCATGATGCGCAAGGTCAGGTCGGTCGGCGCGCAGTTCATGAATGAGGCTCCGGAGGATAGGCCCAGACGCCTTCCTTGCCGGCGCGGATCTCGTCCGGCGTCGGCGCGCCGTGATAGAGCACGCCGCGCAAGTTGCGGCGGAGGAAGTCGCGGGTCTTGTCGACGCCGTGCAGGCCGGCATTCATCAGCCGTACCAGGTCGATCGGCGTGAAACTCTCGGCGTTAATGTTGGCGATCGGCGTGTGATAGGCCATGGCGCGAAGCGCTTGAATGCGTGCCACCAGATAGCGGTGCGCGGGGTGACGCATCAGGAAGCGGGCGACCGACAGCGTCGCGTCGGGCTCGGCGGTGAGGTCGGCGAGCAGGCCTTGAACGCCGCCGCAGATGTCGAAGCCGAGGTCGAGCGCTTCGGGCGCCTCGATACGGGCGCCGCGGCGCGGTTCTTCCGCCGTCTCGGATTTGTACCAGACGTATTTGTACGCATCGGGAGCCGACATATCGATGTCGAGCGCCCATTGATACTGTGCCTTGATGAGCGCGATCAGCTCGGCCACGCTTTGCGATGGCTGGACGGTCACTTCGTCGGCGCCGGTTACCGTGGTGGCCAACGCGTCTGCGGTTTCCGGCACCAGTTCGATCAGTAACGAGTTGAAGGTTTCAAGCGCCTCGGGTTTGACCTGCGTCTCGAGACGCCGCGCGATGGCGTGAAGGGGATAGCTCTCCTGCCGGCCGGCGACCAGTCCGGTGTCGCGCAGTTCGACGAGAGCGGAGGCAATCATCTCGAGATCGTCGGCGATATCGGCGCTGTTGGTGATGGTCTCATAGACGACGCGGTCTTCACGGCGAAAATCGATGGCGCGGCGGACCAGGCCGAGCAGTGTTTCGGCGCGCGCATCACCTTTTCGGACGGGCAGAGCGGCCGCCTTCGCGATTGCTTCCTCGCGCGCCGCCAGCCAGCTGCCGATCAGGCGCGGATGGCGGTGAATGAAGAAGATGAGGCCAAGCGCCGAGCCATTGCCGACGCCGAGGAATCGGCGCAGTGCTGGATCGAGCGGCACCGCTTTATCCGATTTCAATTTGGCAAGGTGCTCGACAAGATCGCACGAATATTCGCGCATCAGATAGGCGGCGACCATCTGCGCCTGCAATACACCTCCGAGCGCATGGTCGGTGCCGAGCGACGGAAACGAACGCGTACCGAAGGTACCGTTGCCGTCGAGGCCGGTATTGCGCATCAGGTAACAGACCTGCGCCAGCATCTCCACCGACGGCTGCTCCCCCGCGGCGAGCGCGTCGAGCGTCTGATCGAAGATGCGCATCGAGCGGTTGGCGCGCGCCCAGACCAATGACTTAGGCGTAGCACGGCCGCGATACAGCTTGGGCAGTTCGCGCCGCGCCAGTTCGACGTCGGCATCGCTGGCCGGCCCTTCATTGAGCGTGCCCATCATGTCCCAGGCGCGGCCGATGATACGGCCGGTGCGCGCGGTGCGGCTCGGGGGAAACGAGAAGGCGATAAACGAGAATTGCTGCGTCGGCGTCTTGATCGAATAAATCACGGTGCCATTGGCATTGGCATCGACGTCGAAGCGTTCCTGACGGATGTCCCAACGCTCCCGCAGCATGCGGTTCATCAGTGAACGCGTGATGCTCATGCGGCTCGGCTGCAGGGCTGCGAGCCGCTCCGGACGCATCAATTCAGTGGCGGGGCGGGGGCGGGGGGCTGCCTTCGGCGTGCTGGGCGTGTTCGGTGCCGTCATCGTCGTCTCAACGCAATCCCTGCTGCAACCGGGTGACATCCTCGGCGGCGCGCAGCAGCGGGGCCTTGAACTGTTCGAGCTGGAAACGGGTCGCCGGCATTACCAGCGAGACGGTCGCGGCGCAGCGGCCCTGCAGGTCGAACACCGGCGCGGCGATGGCGCGGACGCCGGCCTGGGTGTAGCCGCTCGACAGCGCGTAGCCATTGAGACGGGCCTCGGCGATGATCTCGTCGGCGGCGAGCTCCTCGCCGCTTTCCTTCAGCCGGCGCAAGGTCGCCTCGTCGGCAAAGGCGGTGAGGATGCGGCCGGAAGCCGAGCCTTCGAGCGACATGGTCGTGCCGATCTTCTGCTCGGCGCGCAGCACGCTGTCGGATTCGACGCGCGACACGATGCAGGGCTGACCGCGATCGAGCACGGCAAGCGAGGCGGTTTCCTTCACCTCGTGGACGAGGTTCTGCAGGATCGGCAGCACGCGGGTGCCGAGATCCGCTTGTTCGAGCGCCGCAGCGGCAAACCGGCACAAGTGCATCGACAGCCGGTAGCGGGATTGATCGTCCTGTTCGATGAGGCCGGCTTCGGACAGCGTCAGCAGCCGCTGGTAAGCGGTCGGCCGCGAAAGGCCAAGCGAGGTCGCAATTTCCTGCAGCCGCATACCGCGCGGGCTTTTCGCCAGCACTTCCAGCACCGCGATGGTCTTCAGCGCGGTTGAAAGGGGGCGAACGCCGCCTTCATCAGATATTCTATTTGAATACGTGGTATCCATTTGAGATACAGCATTGGCAAAACCTTGATCTGAGTCAACAGGGCTTGCTCAATATTTTTTACAAGTTGGATAGCTTCGGCTAGGTGACTGAGCGTGCTAGCGAAACTCCGGTACTTTAGGACTCGGAGCGGTGCAGCCCCGCTGCGGAAGGCCGTCGCGCCTCCGGAGAGTCGCGCGGCGAGCCCTGAGATGTGAGGACGAGGACATCGTGGAAACGGACTTCGACATTGGCGCCCGGCTGAAGGCGATGCGCTCGGCCTCGGCGCTGTCGCAGCGGCAGCTCGCCGAGCGCGCCGGCGTGCCGCATGCGCAGATTTCCAACGTCGAGAAGAACAAGGTCAGCCCGTCGGTCGCGACCTTGCGCAAGATTTTGGGCGGCCTCGGCGTCAGCATGGCCGACTTCTTCGAGCCGGAGCGGCAGTTGCCGTCGGGCCCGTTTTTCAGGGCGGATGAGCTGGTCGACCTCACTTCCAAGGTGGCCGCGAGCGCCATCGGGGACGGCACCGGCCGCATGACCTTTCGCCAGGTCGGCGATGCCCGCGCCGTCAACCTGCAGATTCTCCACGAGGTTTACGAACCCCAGGCCGACACTGGCGAGACCCGCCTGCAGCACGCCTCCAGTGAAGGCGGCTATGTCATCGAGGGCGAGCTCGAGGTGACGGTCGGCGACGAGGTGCAGGTGCTGAAAGCCGGCGAGGCTTACCTGTTCGACAGCCGAATCCCGCACCGGTTCCGAAACGTCTCGGCCGGCCGGACTGTGGTCATCTCGGCCTGTACGCCGCCGTATCTGTAGGGAAACTGGCCAAGATACTGAGCAGCCGTTGCTCAAAATATTGAGCAGTGCTAAGGCCGAAGCGTCTCTCCTCCCAGAAAGGCGGTTTTCCATGACGGCATCGGCACAACTACTTCAGCGTCAGAAGGCGGCGGTGGCAGGCGGTATCGCGACCCGCGCTATCTTTGCGCAGAGCGCCAAAAACGCCGAACTCTGGGACGTCGACGGCAAGCGCTATATCGACCTCGCTGCCGGCATTGCGGTCAACAATACCGGGCATCGCCACCCGAAGGTGATGCAGGCGGTGCTCGCCCAGACCGAGCGCTTCACGCACACCTGCTTCAACGTGGCGCCGTTCGAGGATTACATCCGCCTCGCCGAGCGGCTCAACGCGCTGGTGCCGACCGGCGCCGAAAACCGCACCATGCTGGTGACGACCGGCGCCGAAGCGGTCGAGAATGCCGTGAAGATCGCGCGCGCCGCGACGAAGCGGCCGGGCGTCATTGCTTTTTCCGGCGCCTTCCACGGCCGCACCATGCTCGGCATGGCGCTGACCGGGAAAGTGCAGCCCTACAAGAAGAGCTTCGGCCCGTTCCCGTCCGACATCTTTCATGCCGCGTTCCCGAATGCCTACACCGGCCCGAGCGTCGAGGAAGCCATCGCCAGCCTCGAGCGCCTGTTTGCCTCCGATATCGATCCCGAGCGCGTCGCCGCGTTCCTGATCGAGCCGGTGCAAGGCGAGGGCGGCTTCAACGTCGCCTCGCGCGACTTCCTGGTGAAGCTGCGCGAGATCGCAGACCGCCACCGCATTCTGCTGATCGTCGATGAAATCCAGACAGGCATGGCGCGCACCGGCCGCATGCTGGCCATCGAGCATTCCGGCGTGCGGCCTGACCTGGTCACCATGGCCAAGGGGCTGGCCGGCGGCTTCCCGCTGTCCGCGGTCACAGGCCGCGCCGAACTGGTGGATACGGTTCATGCCGGCGGGCTTGGCGGCACCTTCGCCGGCAATCCGCTCGCGGTTGCCGCAGCCAACGCCGTGCTCGACGTGCTCGAGGAAGAACAACTCTGCGCCCGCGCGACGGTGATCGGCGACAAGATCACGGAACGTCTGCGCACCATCGCGGCGCGTCAGGGCAATGAACGTATCGGCGATGTCCGCGGTCTCGGCGCCATGGTGGCGTTCGAACTGGTCGAGGATCGCGCCAGCAAGGCGGCGGCGCCGCAACTGACCAACGCTGTCATCGCCGAGGCGGAAAAACGCGGCGTCATCGTGCTGCCCTGCGGCACCCGCGCCAATGTCGTGCGCCTGCTGCCGCCACTGACCATCGAGGACGACACGCTCACCGAGGCGCTCGATCTCCTCGAGGCGGCCATCGAAGCCGCCTTGTCGCAGCCATAAGACTGCGGCAGGGTGCGCGATAGCAACTCCGATCTGGTGAGTGTGGAATGAACGGCGCCGATCTTCTTTGCGATGTCTTGCTCGCCAATGACGTTGACGTTTGCTTTGCCAATCCAGGCACCTCGGAGATGCATTTCGTCGCGGCGCTCGACCGCAAGCCGCAGATGCGTTGCGTGCTCGGCCTGTTCGAGGGCGTCGTCACCGCGGCGGCCGATGGCTATGCGCGCATGGCTGACAAACCGGCGGCGACCTTGCTGCACCTCGGGCCCGGGCTCGCCAACGGGCTTGCCAACCTGCACAACGCGCGACGAGCCCGTACGCCGATCATCAATGTCGTCGGCGATCATGCGACTTATCACCTGAAGTACGACGCGCCGCTGACCAGCGACATCGACAGCCTGGCGCGGCCGATGTCGCAGTGGGTCGGGCGTGCCACCAGTGCCGACGATGTACGCGGCAAGGCCGAAGCCGCCTATGTCGCCGCCGTGCGCGAACGGGGCGTCGCCACGCTGATCCTTCACGCCGACGCCGCGTGGGGCGAGGCGACGGCGCAGACGCCGAGCCCGGTCACCTTGCCGACACAGCCGGACTTCTCGCGTGACGCGCTGAAGGCGGCGGCGCAGGTGCTCAAAGGCGGCGGCAGGACTGCGCTCATTCTCGGCGGCCGCGCCATGCGCGCCGACGCGCTCGATCTTGCCGGCCGCATCAGCGCGGCGACCGGCGCGGCGCTGTTCACGCAGCGCGCCGCGCGCTGGGAGCGCGGCGCCGGCCGTGTCACGCCGCAGGCCGTGCCGTATCCGATCGACCTCGCGGTCGAGGCGTTCAAATCCTTCTCGACTGTCATTCTCATCGGCGGGCGAACGCCGGTGGGTTTCTTCGCTTATCCGGGCAAGCCCGGCGATCTGCTGCCGCAAGGCTGCGAGGTGATCGAGCTTGCGGGGGTCGAGCACGATCTTTTTGCCGTGCTCGATGCGCTGGCGGGCGAAATCGGCGCGGTGACGACGAAGCCGGCCGGCATTCATGACTTCACCGCGCGCGATCTGCCGACGCCGACGGGAAAACTGACGCCTGACGCGATGTCGATGATGGTGGCGCGGGCGTTGCCGGAAGGCGCGATCCTCGTCGAGGAAATCCTGACTTCGATCGGCAAGCTCGGATCGCTGGCGCCGACCATGGCGCCGCACGATCATCTGCCGCTGACCGGCGGCTCGATCGGTATCGGCATTCCGCTGGCCGCCGGCGCGGCGATTGCCTGTCCCGACCGCAAGGTCGTCTCGTTACAGGCCGACGGCAGCGGCATGTACACGGTGCAGGGCCTGTGGACGCAGGCGCGCGAGCGCGCCAACGTGCTGACCATCATCGCTTCGAACCGCGGCTATTCGATCCTCAAGGGTGAGATGCGCAACGTCGGCGTCAATGATTTCGGCCGCAATGCGCGGCGCATGCTCGACATCGACGACCCGGCGCTCGACTGGTGTGCGCTGGCGAAGGGCATGGGTGTCGAAGCGGTCCGCGCCGAAAGCTGCGAAGACTTCGCGCGCGCCCTGACGCATGGCCTGCGCCAGAACGGGCCGTTCCTCATCGAAGCGATCCTCTGATCGCCGGCGATTAACGAACGCCGAGGAATCCCAGCAGGGCGCGATTGAAGACGCTGGGCTGCGCGATACCGGGAATGTGACCGGCCGACGCAATTTCCACGAACTGAGATCCGGAAATCGCGTCGCGCATGCGCGCCATCGTTTCCGGCATCTTGCCGTCGTCCTTGCCGGCGATCAGTAGCGTCGGCACCGCGATGCGCGGCAGCACGTCGGCATAGGCATAATTCTGCAGCGCCCGGGCACAGGCCTCAAATCCGGCGAACGGCGTCTCGGCGATCATGCGCCGCACGACGTCGGCGCGGCCATCTTTCACTTGATCGGATGTGAACCAGCGCCCGACAGTGGCATCCGCGAAGGCACTCATGCTCTCGCGCCGCGCCATCTCGATGCGCTCTTCCCAGCCGGCCGCACCGGCGGGCGCCGTCGCAGCCTGGCCGTCACAGAGGACCAGCCTTTCGATTCGCTGCGGCTGATCTTTGTAAAGCTGCAGGCCGGTCGGCACGCCCATGGACAGGCCGACAAAGGTGCATCTGGCTATGCCGAGATGATCGAGCAGGGCGGCAACGTCGCCGCCGAGTTGCTCGAAAGTGCAGGGCGCGGATGGCACGCTCGATCCGCCATGGCCGCGCTGGTCATAGCGGAGCACGCGGAAATTCGGAGCGAGCGCCGCCGCCTGACCTTCCCATAAGGACAGGTCCGTGCAGATCGAATTGCTGAACACGATCCACGGTGCGCCTTCGCGCCCGTCCACCTGAAAGCGGATCGAGACGCCGTCCCGTGTGAATGTGTTGGTCCCGCTCATTCCAAGAACTCCGGCATTTCAGGCGCCCACCGACGGCGCCAATTTTCATTGCCGTTTGACACAACATCGCCAGCACGCAAAAATCAATGACCTAGTTTATGAAGCCAATATGTTTCCGCTCCTCATTGGAGCGGGACCGGGGAGGATCTCATGATCGTGTGGCCAAGAGCGTTCGTTGTTGCCTGTGCGCTTGTCGCTGTCAGCGCGGCGACAGCGGCGCAGGCGGATGAGGTCGCCCTGAAGTCGGCAACCAATGGCGACGCGACAATCAGCTATTACGCCCAGGGCAAAGGCCCGTTGATCCTGTTCATCGCCTCGACCGGGCGCGGCACCGAAGAGTTTGGCGACCTGGCGAAACGGCTCGCCGAGCGCGGCTATCGCGTGCTGCGGCCCGAGCCGCGCGGCATCGGCGCCAGCAAGGGGCCGATGACAGGCGTGACCTTCCACGACTTTGCCAAGGATTTCGCTGCTGTCATTCGCAATGAAGGTGGCAACGCTATCGTCGCCGGCCATGCCTATGGCGGCTGGATCGCGCGCACGCTGGCCACCGATCATCCGGAACTGACGCGTGGTGTCGTTCTGGTGGCGGCCGGCGCCAGCAAGTGGCCAAAGGAGCTGAGCGACGCCATCACCATGATCAACGACCCGGCCTCGACGCCAGACCAGCGCCTTGCCGGCCTGCGCCTCGCATTCTTCGCGAAGGGCAACGATCCGACGGCGTGGCTCGAAGGCTGGCACGGCGATGTCACCAAAAGCCAACGCGAAGCCGGCAAGGCAACCAAGCGTGCCGATTGGTGGGCGGCGGGCAAAGCGCCGATCCTCGACCTGCAGGGCGGCGCCGATCCGTTCCGCCCCGCGGAGTCGCGGCAGGAGCTCAAGGCCGAATTCGGCGACCGCGTCACGGTCGCCGTGATCGACAATGCCAGCCACGCGTTGCCGGCGGAAAAACCGGCCGAAACGGCGAACGCGATTGCCGACTGGGCGGATCGGCTCGGCAAGTAACGCCGCCGCGACCGCCTTCAGCGGCCGACGAACACCGGCTTGCGCTTCTCGACGACGGCGCGGGTCGCTTCGCGCGCGTCTTCGGTCGCCATCAGGCGCGTGCTGTATTGCTGCTCGCGCGCATAACCGTCTTCCACCGGCATGTACTCGACTTCGTTGAGCGCCTGCTTGCCGAGGCGCAGCCCGAGCGGCGCCTTCTGCGCGATGACCTTGGCGAGGCGATCCACCGCGGCACCGAGCTCGGCGGCCGGCACGACTTCATCGACGAGGCCGACGCGGTAAGCTTCCGCCGCGGTGATCGGCTGACCGGTGAAGAACATCCGGCGCAGCATGCCCTGCGGCACGAGACGGCCGATATGGGCGCCGCCACCGCAGCGGCCGACATTGATTTCCGGCAGCCCGAACGTTGCGGTGTCGCTGGCGATGCGCATGTCGCACAGCGAAGCGATGACGCAGCCGGCGCCGAGGGCGGGACCGTTGACCGCGGCGATCACCGGCACCGCGGAATGGCGGATGGCGCTGAAGCAGCGGCGGATGATGGCGGCGCGCTTCGGATCTTCCTCCACCGTTGCGGCGAGGAATTCATTGAGATCGAGGCCGGCACAGAAAGCGCGCGTACCCGCCGAACCGAACACGATGCAGTTGATGTCGTGCCACTCTTTCGAGCTTTCGAACACGTCGCCGATTTCGCCATAGAGCTGCATCGTCAGCGCGTTGACGGGCGGGCGATCGAGGGTGACGCGGGCAATCCGGTCGGCTTTCTCGATTCTCAGTGTCATCCTCGGCGTTCCTTGGCTTGTGACCGCGCGGAAGGCGGCGGCTGTTGCCTTGTTCTATACAGAAGGCGGGCCGGCGGCGCAGCTAAAAACTAGGTCTATGCTCTTTCATTTACACTGGTAACTATGGTCTGTTCGCGGGCTGCGGTTGATTGACAGGCCTATAAAAGCTAATAAGCTATGCTTTACAATATTAGAGGAAACATGCCCCCTCAGGAAGACGATGCGGCCGAAAATGTCCGCATGATCCGCGATAGCACGCGCGCCGTCGTTGCCGCAGATGGCGATCTTAGCCGCATTCGCGCCCAGCGCTTTCAGCAGTCCGGTTTCGATCCCGCGATTTTCGCAACCATGGCGGAGATGGGCTGGCTGACATTGCGTCTTCCGGAGCAGGCGGCCGGGCTTGGTCTGGGCATGGCGGAATATTGCGCGCTGACCGAAGAGCTGGGCGCCGGGCTGGTGCCGGAGCCGCTGATCGGCGCGGCGCTGGCGCATCGGATGACCGGCGCGGACCTGGCCGAGGCCGGAATTTGCGTTGCGGCGTGGCAGGACGATGCCAACAGCCTGGGCTGGCGCAAATTGCGCATTGATGGCGGACGCATCACCGGGACCAAGCGCTTCATCCCCGATGCGACGGGCGCCGACAGCTTCGCGGTCGCCACCGCGGGCGGCGTCGCCATCGTGGCGAAGGATGCATCCGGCGTTCGTCTGGACTCCGAGTGGACGCAGGATGGCTGCAGCCTCGGCACGCTCGACATGACCGGCGCCGCGCCGCTCGCGGTTCATGCCGCCGATGCCGTCGATGACGCGCTCGACGAGGCGACGCTCGCCACCGCCTCGTATCTGTTCGGCCTGTCCGGGCGCGTGTTCGCCATGACCATCGACTATCTCAAGACCCGCCGGCAATTCGGTCAGCCGATCGGCAGCTTCCAGGCGCTGCAGCACCGCGCCACCGACGTGAAGATTCAGCTCGAGCTGGCGCGCGCCTCCATCGCATCGGCCGCCGCGACGCTCGATGCCGGCGCCGCGAGGGCGGCGCGCAGCGCCGCGGTCTCGCGCGCCAAATGCCGCGCCAACGACACCGCGCTGCTGGTGGCGCGCGAGACGATCCAGATGCACGGCGCCATCGGCTTCACCGACGAGTACGACGCTGGCCTGTTCGTGCGCAAGGCGATGACCTTGTGCAACCGGTTCGGCTCGTCGGCCGTGCACCGCAGGCGCTTCGCCGCGTTGCTGAAGGAGGCGGCGTGATGACGTTCGCCCCGAGCGAAGACCTGCGCGACATGCCGGACGACGAATTCCGCATGCTGGTGCGGCGCTTTGCCGAAGAGAATTATCCGAAGGACATGCCGCGGCATTCGCAGCGCCGGCTGCACTGGCGCGAGGTCAAGCCGTGGTATCTGGCGCTGTCGAGGCGCGGCTGGCTGTGCCCGAACTGGCCGCGCGAGCATGGCGGCATGGGGCTGTCGGCGGCCAAGCAACTGATCATGATCGAGGAGTTCGGCCGGCACGGATGCGCCCGCGTCAACGACATCGGCATCGTCATGCTCGGTCCGCTGCTGATCCATCACGGCAGCGAACAGCAGAAGGCACACTTCCTGCCGAAGATCCTGTCGGGCGAGCATATCTGGGCGCAAGGCTACAGCGAACCCAACGCCGGCTCCGATCTGGCGGCGGTGCGCACCGAAGCCGTGCTCGACGGCGACGAATGGGTGATCAACGGCCAGAAGACGTGGGCGACGCTCGGTAACGACGCCAACTGGATCTTCATTCTGGCGCGAACCGACAAGACCGTTAAGAAGCAGGCGGGCATCAGTTTTCTGCTGGTGCCCATGGATGCCCCGGGCGTCACCGTGCGGCCGATCGAGAACCTCGAACTGTTCGACGAGTTCAGCGAAATCTTTTTCGACAATGTCCGTATCCCGAAGGGCAATCTGGTCGGCGAGGTGAATGGCGGCTGGACCATCGCCAAGGCGTTGCTCGGCCACGAACGGGTTTTCATCGGCGCGCCGCGGCTGTCGGCCAATGCGCTGGCGCAGTTGCGCGCGCTGGCGGAGCGGACGGGCGTGGCCGGCGATCCGGCGTTCGAGGATCGCTTCGTGCGGCTCAAGCTCGACCTCGACGATCTCGCCGCGTTGTTCGAGAGCTATGTCGAGAAGCTGCGCCGGGGCGAAACAATCGGCGCCGACGTGTCGATCCTGAAGATCTTCCAGAGCGAGCTGTTCCAGCGCATCTCCGAGGAGATGCTTCAAGTCGCCGGCGAGACCGCTGGCCTGCGCGAGCCGCTCGACGGCGATGCGCGGCTGCATGCCGCGGGCGCCTATCTGATGGCGCGGCCGACCACCATCTTCGGCGGTTCGAGCGAGATCATGCGCAACGTGTTGGCCAAGGCCGTGCTCGGCCTGCCGAATTAAGGAATACCCTTGGAATGACGGTTCGTCCCCACAAGCCGCGTGTCGCCATGCTTTGCGCGCTGGCGCCCGATCTTCGCGCAGCACTGGCCGATCGGCTGGATCTGGTGGCGCCGGATATGCTGCCGCAACTTTCCCCCGATGATCGCAAAGCCATCAACGGCGCGGTGACCATGGCGATGCAGGGTGCGCCAGCGGCGATGCTCGATCTGCTGCCGTCGCTCCGGACGCTGGCGAGCTGCGGCGCCGGCCTGGAAAAATTCGATGCCCCGGCGCTCGAGGCGCGCGGCATCGCGCTTCATCCGACGCCGCATGTCATGACCGAAGACACCGCCGACATGGCGGTGGCGCTGGTTTATGCCGTGGCGCGCGACATCGTTGCCGGCGACGCTTACGTGCGGAGCGGACAGTGGAAGAACGGGCGGCGCAGCCGGACCACACGCGTTGCCGGCCAGCGCGCCGGCATCGTCGGTCTCGGCCGCATCGGCCGTCGCGTCGCCGATCGTCTGGCCGGCGTCGGTCTCAAGGTGAGCTATCACGGTCCGCGCGCGAAAGCCGGCGTGCCTTATGCCTATGTCGGCGACATTGCAAAGCTCGCCGCCGATGTTGACTTCCTGGTGATGACCTGTCCGGGCGATGACTCGACGAAGCACATCGTCAATCGCGACGTGCTGCGTGCGCTTGGGCCGCAAGGCTTTCTCATCAACGTGTCGCGCGGCTCTGTCGTGGATGAGGAGGCGTTGCTCGAGGCGCTCGAAGCCAGGACGATCGCTGGGGCAGGGCTCGATGTGTTCGCTCAGGAGCCGGTGCCAAATCCGCGCTTCCTCGCATTGTCAAACGTCGTCCTGCAGCCGCACGCCTCGGTGCTGACCGACGACAATCTCCGTGAGTTGGTTGACGAGGTCTGCCGCATCCTCGGCGCACAACTGCATTAAATCATAAACATGATTTATTGACATTAGATACGCGTCACCGGTACTGTTCAGCGAAATACACGGGAGGATGAGCTTGAAACTGCACTGGTCGCCGCGCTCGCCTTTCGTGCGGAAAGTCATGATCGTTCTGCACGAGACTGGTCTCACCGATCAGGTGAAGTGCGTCCGCTCGCCGGTGGCGGTGGCCGCCGTGCCGAATCCCGACGTTCTCATCGACAATCCGCTCGCCAAGATTCCGACTCTGGTGCTCGACGACGGTCGCACGCTCTTCGATTCCGCGGTGATCTGCGAATATCTCGACGCCATTACGCCGCAGACGCAGCTCATGCCGCCGGATCTCGACGGTCGCTTCGAATGCCTGCGCTGGCAGGCGCTCGGCGATGGCCTGATCGACGTGCTGCTGTTCTGGCGCATCGAGATGGCGCGCGGCGACAAGGCCAGTCAGATCATTTCCGACGGTTACGACGTCAAGGTTCGCGCTTCGCTCGCTTGTCTCGAGAAGGAAATGCCGCAGCTTGCCGCGCGCGGTTTCGGTCTCGGCCATGTGGCGATTGCCTGCGCGCTCGGCCAACTCAATTTCCGCTTCGCCGGCTGCGGCTGGGAGGCGAAGCATCCGCGGCTTGCCGCTTGGTACGACGCGCTGCAATCGCGTCCGTCGATCGCCGCCACGGTGGTGCAGGACGACGACAAGCTGGCGATGGGCGACATCGTGATGCCGCTGCGCTTCGAGGCGGCGTGATGACGGGGCCGCTGTCCCATATTCGCGTGCTCGATCTCAGCCGTATCATGGCCGGGCCGTGGTGCGGACAGGTGCTGGCCGACCTGGGCGCCGATGTGATCAAAATCGAGCGCGCCGGCGTCGGCGACGACACGCGTCGCTGGGGCCCGCCATATCTCAAGGATAAGAACGGCGCCGCGACCAAGGAGTCGGGTTATTACCTGTCGGTCAATCGCGGCAAGCGCTCGGTCGAGCTCGATCTCGCCAGCGCCGAAGGGCAGGAGATCGCCCGCGCCATCGCGGCGGAGTCGGACATCCTGCTCGAGAACTTCAAGTCGGGCGACCTCGCGCGCTACGGCCTCGGCTATGACGACCTCAAGAAGATCAATCCGCGGCTGATCTATTGCTCGATCACCGGCTTCGGCAGCGACGGACCGAAAGCCAAGGACGTCGCCTACGATTTCATGATCCAGGCGATGGGCGGCCTGATGAGCGTGACCGGCGAAGCCGACGGCGTGCCCGGCGGCGGGCCGCAGAAGGTCGGCGTGCCGATCATCGATATCGTCACCGGAATGTACGCCACCGTCGGCGTGCTGGCGGCGCTGGCACGGCGCAACGAGACCGGCGTCGGTGACTTCATCGATCTCGCCATGCTCGATGTCTCCACCGCGATGCTCGCCAACCAGGCGATGAACTATCTGGTGTCGGACGTGGTGCCGGTACGCCGCGGCAACAAGCACCCCAACATTCAGCCGCAGGATGTGTTCGCCGTGAAGGATGGCCACATCGTTCTCGCGGTCGGGAACGACGAACAGTTCGTGCGTTTTGCCGCCACCATCGGCCGGCCGGAACTGGCGACCGACGAGCGCTTTCGTCTCAACGAGTCGCGGGTCCGCAACCTCCCGGAACTGATGACGATCGTCGGCGAGCGGCTGATGCAGGACACAGTCGATGCCTGGCTCGGCGCGTTCCGCGCTGCCAACGTGCCGTGCGGGCCCATCAACACCATCGATCGCGTCTTCACCGAACCGCAGACCGTGCACCGCCAGATGCTGCGTCATCTGCCGCATCCGCTGGCCGGCACGGTGCCGCAGGTGGTGAGCCCGCTGCGGTTTCAGAATTCTCCGCTGAGCTTCGACGCGGCGCCGCCGTTGCTCGGCGCGCATACGCAGGAAGTGCTGGCCGAACTCGGGATCGGCAAGGTGAAGCCAGACGGCGCGTGAGACGCAACGTCGAGCTTTGACGGACTAAACAAAGAACTGGAGAGCCTTCCTTGGCCACAACGGCGCGCATTCCCCTACCCGAACCCGACACGATGACGCCGGAGCAGCGGAAGGTCCTCGACGCGGTGCTGAACGGGCGTCGCGGCGCGCTAATCGGTCCGCTGCGCGCCGCGCTGCATAATCCGGCTCTGGCCGATCGCTGGCAGCAGCTCGGCGAAATCCTGCGCTTCAAGACGGTGTTCCCACCGGCGCTCAACGAACTGGCGGTGCTGGTCACGGCGCGGCGCTGGAACTCCGAACTCGAGTGGGTCATCCACGCCAAGGCGGCGCGCGAGGCCGGGCTGGCCGAGCCCATCATCGAAGCAATCCGCGACAGCCAATCGCCGGTGTTCGACGATGAAGCCTATCGCGAGGTCTACGATTACGTCCGCGCGCTGCAGAACGACGGCACGGTGTCGGACGCCTGCTATGACGCGATCGTCAAGCGCTGGGGCCCCGTCGGCGTCGTCGAGCTGACGGCTCTTACCGGCTACTACGTGATGGTGTCGCTGACCTTGAACGCGCACCGCATTCCGCTGCCGGAAGGGCACAAGCCCGAACTTTATCCGGACGGCACGAGCGATCCGACGCTGACGCCCATTCCGGCGTCGGCGAACGTCGCCGGCCGCTAACAAGAAAACTGAAGGGAGATTCCATCGTGAGCGCTGAAACGATCATCACTTGCGCGGTAACCGGATCGAGCCTCACGCCCTCGATGTCGCCTTATCTGCCGATCACACCCGAGCAGATCGCCAAGGATTCGATCGACGCCGTCCGCGCCGGAGCATCGGTGGTGCATCTGCACGCCCGCGACCCGAACGATGGCCGCCCGACCAACGATCTTGCGGTGTGGAAGGAGTTCGTACCGGCGATCCGCGCCAACTGCGAGGGGATCATCAACATGTCGGCATCGCGCGGCGCCACCGCGGACGAGCGCGTCTCGGCGGTGCTGGCGCTGCGTCCCGAGATCGCCACGGTGATCGTCGGCTCGATGAATTACGGCCGGTTCCGCAAGGCCGAGGACCAGAAGGCCGTCGAGTTCAAATACCAGTGGGAACGCGAGCTGCTGAGCGGCCCCGACGCCTACGAGGTCGTGACCTCCAACACCTTCGGCAAGATCGGCCGCATGATCGACATGCTGATCGACGCCGATATCGCCATGGAATTCGAGTGCTACGACGTCGGCCATCTCTACATCCTCGACTATCATTTGCAGTCGAAGAAGGTGAAGGGGCCGATCATCGTCCAATTTCTGACCGGCATCCTTGGCGGCATTCCGTCCGAGGTCGATCACCTGGTTCATCTGCGGCAGACGTCGGAGCGGCTGTTCGGCCGTGACTGCGTCCTGTTCACCCACGGCACCGGGACGCGCAACATGCGCGCTGCCGCGACCGGAGCGCTGATGGGCACGCATGTCCGCATCGGTCAGGAAGACAACCTGTTCGACAAGCCCGGCGTATTGTTCAAGTCGAACGCCGCGCAGGTCGAGAAGGTCTCGCGCATTCTCGACGATCTCAATTGCAAGATCGCGACGCCGGCGGCGGCACGCAAGATCCTCGGCCTCGGCGAGAGGGTGGCGCTGCCGTGATCCGTTCCTGGCAGATCGGCGAGGCGAGGGTCGTCGGCCTGACCGAATATTTCGGTCCGGTCCACGTCCCGAACCTGCTGTTTCCGGCCATGGATCACAATGTGCTGCGCGCGCTGCGGTCGCAGTTCGAAGGCGTGCACTGGTTCGAGGCGGTCGATCGCCTGGTGATCGGTTTCCAGATCTGGATCCTGCATTGCGCCGGGCGCGTGATTCTGATCGACACCGGAGTCGGCAATCAGAAGTCGCGCGCCACGCCGCGAGCCAACAAGCTCAACACCGTCGCGCCGGCCTGGCTGGCGGCCGCCGGTGCCAGCCCGGACCAGGTGACCGATGTCGTCATGACGCATCTGCACAGCGATCATGTAGGCTGGAATACGCAACTTGATGGCGAGCGGTGGGTGCCGACCTTTCCCAAGGCGACCTATCACGTTCCCAAGGACGACTACTCCTGGTTTCGCGAGTTCAATCTCAGCGGCAGAGCCAAGGACGGCGGTTCGTTCTTCGACAGCGTCGAGCCGATCGTGGAAGCCGGCCTGGCGCAGTTCGTATCGCCGGGTGACCGGGTCGCCGGATGTCTCGATGCCGTCGCCGCATTCGGTCATACGCCGGGACAATTAAACTACTGGCTGCAGTCGGGCGGCAGAACGGCAGTTTTCGCCGGCGATGTGCTGCATCATCCGATCCAAATCTATCGCCCGGCGTGGAATACCATCGTCGATATCCAGCCGGAGATCGCCGCACCGACGCGCGCTGCATTTCTCGAGCGGGTTGCCGACAGCGGCACGCTGGTCTTGCCTTGTCACTTTGGTCCGCCGAATTGCGGCTTCATTCGCCGCGATGGCGATGGTTACGCCTTCGCGCCGGCGGGCGGCGAGCCGTCGTCCGGGCTGTCGGCGCAGGACCCGTGGTCTGGCCATGCGCCCTGACAGCATTTGCCGCCTGGAAAATATCTGCCGACGGACGGTCGAAGACCGCCGGACGCAGTTGCCTGCAACACAGTATGAGCTATAGATATAGCTTA
This sequence comes from Pseudolabrys sp. Root1462, assembly GCF_001426945.1. Taxonomy (GTDB): domain Bacteria; phylum Pseudomonadota; class Alphaproteobacteria; order Rhizobiales; family Xanthobacteraceae; genus Pseudolabrys. The sequence goes on from NZ_LMFS01000001.1 coordinate 1,267,524, forward strand.
TAAGACCAAGAGAGCCTTGAAGCTCCGATCACGCTGCCGCTGACACCGAGCACGAGGAAACAGGGAGGAAACAACTAATGGATCGCCGACAAGTCACATGGGGTCTTGCCGCTGCTGCTGCGACAGCGGCCGTCGGGCCGTTCGGATTGAGCCGGGCCCGCGCCGCGGTCAGCGCCGATCTCGTCGCCGCCGCCGAAAAGGAAGGCAAGGTCGTCTGGTATACGACGATGATCGTGAACCAGGCGGTGCGTCCGATCGCCGACGCGTTCATGAAGAAATATCCGAAGATCAAGGTCGAGTTCACGCGCGCCGGCAGCGGCGATACCGCGCTGAAGATCATCAACGAACATCAGGCCGGCCGCATGATGGGCGACGTGTTTGACGGCACGGCGACATTCTCGTCGATCATGCCGGCAGGCGCCGTGCAGACGTACAAAGCGGCTGAATCGAGCGCCTATCCGGACGAACTCAAGGATCCGGACGGATACTGGACCGCGCTCAACCTCTATTTCCTCACCGCTGCCTACAACACCAATCTGGTCAAGCCGGATCAGGTGCCGAAGTCCTATGACGACCTGCTCAATCCGAAATGGAAGGGCCAGATGGTGTGGTCGACCGTGCCGGAGCCGGTCGCGGCGCCGGGCTTCCTCGGCAACATGCTGCTCCTCAAAGGCGACAAGGGCGGCATGGAATACATCGACAAGCTGGCGGCGCAGAAGGTCACCAACATGTCGTCGTCGCAGCGCACCGTGCTCGACCGCGTCATCGTCGGCGACTTCCCGCTCGGCCTGATGGTGTTCAACCATCACGTCGATATCTCCAAGGCCAAGGGCGCGCCGATCGAGTGGCTGCATATGGAGCCGCTGGTCAGCGCCGCGAGCCTGGTCGGCCTGATCAAGGACGGTCCCAATCCGAACGCCGGCAAGCTGCTGATCGAATACATGTTGTCGGAGGAGGGGCAGAAGGTGCTCGCCAGCACCAGCTATCTGCCGGCGCATCCCAAGGTCCCGGCGACGATCCCGACCTTGCTGCCGACCGGACCGAAGCCGTTCAAGTACACGATGATGTCGCCGAAGATCGTCGACGCCAATCTCAAGACCTGGATCAAGCTGCTGAACGAAAAATTCGGCTGATCGCTGAGTTCGTGACGCTCATCCGCGGCGGGCGCCGGGCCCGCCGTGGATCCTATTTCCGATGTGACATCCTACCGCTGGCGACAGCGCACGATGGAGGCCAGACTGAGCGTACTCACGCCAAGCGCGACGGTTGAGCGTAAGGGTATCAGCCAGACGTCGCTGCTCGCCCTGATCATCGGCGTCATTATCGCGGTGCTGGTGCTGCCGCCGGCGATCATCCTCGTCGTGCGCTCGGTCGCGATCACCAGTGCCGACGCGACGGTCGGCGGCTTCACGCTCGAGCATTTCGCCCGCTTCATCCGCAATCCGGAGTTGCTGCATACGCTGTCCAATTCGCTGATCTTCGCGGTGTGCTCGACGATCATCGGCTTGCTGTTCGGCGGCTCGCTGGCCTGGCTGGTGGAGCGCACCAATACCCGGTTCAAGGGGCTGGCTTACGTCACCACCATCATTTCGATGGGGACGCCCTACATTCTCTACGTGAGCGCCTGGCTGTTCCTGCTCGGCCGCTCCGGACCGTTCAACGATCTCTATCGGCAGATCACCGGCGGTTTCCGGCCGCTGTTCGACCCTTATTCGCTCGGCGGCATGATCCTGATCGAGGGTTTCCTCTGGTCGCCGCTGGTCTTCCTGCTGATGTCCTCGACCTTCCGCGCCGCCAACGCGGAGATGGAAGAAGCCGCGCGGATGAGCGGCGCCACGGTCTTCCGCACCATCTGGACGATCTCGATCAAGATGGCAAAGCCCTCGATTCTGGCGCTGGCGCTGTTCGTCTTCATCCGCGCCATCGAGGCCTTCGAGGTGCCGGTGCTGGTCGGCATGCCCGGCAAGGTCAATGTGCTGACCACCGAAGTCTATCAATCGATCAAGGAGACCATCCCGCCCGACCTTGGCTATGCCAGCGCCTATTCGGTGGTGCTGCTCGCGGTCGTGGCCGTTCTTCTGCATTTCTACGGCCGGCTGTCGCGCAACGCCGGGCGCTATTCGACGGTCACCGGCAAGGGCTACCGGCCGCGGCAGTTCGACCTCGGCGGCTATCGCTGGATCGGCGACTTCCTGGTCCTGTTCAATTTCTGCATCGTGCTGCTGTTGCCGCTGCTGGCGCTGCTGTGGTTGTCGCTGCTGCCCTACATGCGTGCTGTGAGCTTTGCCGCCATCGGCAATTTCAGCCTGCACAATTATGCGGTCGTTCTGACGTCGGACTATTACCGCACGCTGGCGATGAACACGCTGACGGTCGGCGCGGTCGCGGCAACGCTCGGCATGATCCTGTCGTTCTTTGTCGGCTGGCTGAGCGCGCGGCGGCGGCCGGGCGGCCAGATCCTCGATCAACTCGCCACTGTGCCGCTGGTATTCCCCGGCGTCGTCATGGGCGTCGCCTTCCTCATGATCCTGCTCAACGTGCCGCTGCCGATCTACGGCACGATCTGGGCGCTGATCATCGCCTATGTCGTGCGTTATCTGCCGTACGGGTTGCGCTACACCTACACCGGCGTGTTGCAGATCCATAAAGAACTCGAGGAAGCCGCCGGCGCCAGTGGCGCGACGCCGTTGCAGGCGCTGCGCCGGATCATCGCGCCGCTGCTGTCGCCGGCGATCATTTCAGGCTGGCTGTTCATCTTCCTGATCGCGACCAAGGAGCTCGCCGTCGCCGTGCTGCTGGCGGGCCCGAGTTCACAGGTGGTCGCGGTCGGCATGTACGATCTGTGGGTGAACGGGCAGGGCGGTGAACTGGCGGCGTTCGGCCTGATCTGGGCCACGATCATGGCGCTGGTGGCGTCGATCTTCTACTTCGTCGCCGAGAAGAGCGGCCGCGGCGGCCTTCGCTGACCGCGCGCGTGGATAGGGATGAGACGATGCTGAAGCTGGAACACCTGACCAAGGTCTATGCGGCGCTGCCGAGCGAATATGCCGGCGGCATTCGCGACGCCAATATCGACCTGGCGCCGGGCACGTTCTTCACGCTGCTCGGACCCTCCGGCTGCGGCAAGACCACGACGTTGCGCTGCATCGCCGGCCTCGAAACGCCGGACACGGGCCGTATTACCGTCGATGGCCGGCCGTTGTTCGACAGCGATCGCGGCATTTCGGTGCCGCTGCACCGGCGCAATATCGGCATGGTGTTTCAGTCTTATGCGATCTGGCCGCATATGTCGGTGTTCGAGAACGTGTCGTTCCCGATGCGCGTGTCGAAGACGCAGCGCTACAGCACCGCGGAGATCGCCAAGGCGGTGGACGAGGCGCTGGAAAGCGTCGGCCTCGGCGGCTACGCCAAGCGCTCGGCGACCCAGCTCTCGGGCGGTCAGCAGCAGCGTGTCGCGCTGGCCCGCGCCATCGTGCACCGGCCCAAGCTGCTGCTGCTCGACGAGCCGCTGTCCAATCTCGACGCCGCCTTGCGCGAAGACATGCGGACCGAGCTCAAGCGTCTGCAGCGCGAGCTCGGCGTTACCGCGGTCTATGTGACGCATGACCAATCCGAGGCGCTGGCGATGTCCGACACCATCGCCGTCATCGCCAAGGGTCGCATGATGCAGGTCGGCTCGCCGCGCGACATCTATTTCCGGCCGGCCAATGAGTTCGTTGCCAGCTTCATCGGTCACACCAATATCCTGCGCGGGCGGATCGACGGCTCGGCGGGCACGGTCGCGTTGGACGGCGGCGGCACCTTGCGCTGCCGGACGGAAGGCGAGGTCGGCCCCGACGTGGCGATTTCCATTCGGCCGGAAGACATCGCGCTGGCAAAGAAGGCAGCGCCGGCCAATGGCGACGGCATGAACGTTCTGCCCGGCGTGGTGACGTCGGCGAGCTTCCTCGGCAACGTCGTGCATTACGAAATCAAGGCCGGCAGCGGCAGCAGCACGTTCCGCGTCGAAGGCGAACCGGCGATGCCGTTCGACACCGGCGCCGAGGTGGTCATGTCGTTCCGTCCGGAAGACACGCTCGCTGTGCCGCGCAGTTAGGCCGATGTTTTACGATCCCCGCAGCGAGCCGCACGGACTGCCGCATAATCCCTGGAACGCGCTGATCTCGCCGCGCCCGATCGGCTGGATTTCGACGCTGTCGGCTGACGGCATCGCCAATCTCGCCCCATACTCGTTCTTCAACGCCGTGTCCGGCAGTCCGCCGTTCGTCATGTTCTCGTCGACGCCGCGCAAGCACTCGCTGACCAATATCGAGGCGACCGGCGAATTCGTCGTCAATGTTGTCGGCTCGCATTTGCGCGAACAGATGAACCAGACCTCCGCGGTCTATCCCGCCGAGGTCGACGAGTTCGAGAGGGTCGGGCTCGTCAAGGCGCCGTGCCGCAATGTGCGGGCGCCGCGCGTTGCCGCAGCGCCGGCGGCGATCGAGTGCATTCTCTATCAGACCATCCCGCTCAAGCCGAAAAGCGGCCTGGCTTCGGCGACGACCATTGTGATCGGCGAGGTGGTGGGCATCCATATCGACGATGCCATACTCACCGACGGCCTGGTCGACACCACGCGCCTGAAGCCGGTGGCCCGGCTCGGCTACATGGATTACTCGGTGACTGACGAGGTCTTCGAGATGCTGCGTCCCGATTTCCAGTTCGCCGGGAGGCCCGATGCCGATCACTGACGCCATGGTCCGCCAGACCGCCGAAGACCTATACTCGTGGGCGCTGCGCAAGGTGCCGGACGACACTAAGGCCGCGCTGGCGCGGGCGATGGAGAAAGAGACCAAGGAAGCGGCAAAGCAGACATTGAAGCTGCAACTGCGCAGCGCCGAGCTGGCCGAGCAGCGCGACAAGTTCGTCTGTTCCGACAGCGGCGTGCCGGTCTATTTCGTCAAGATCGGCAGCGCCGCGCCGCTGCAGTGCGACTTCAAGACCGCCATCCGCCAGGGCTACGAGCATCTGGTCGAGACCATCGACCCGCCGATCCTCAAGCACGTCACCAATCCGTTGACGCTGGAGCGCGGTTATCACGGCAAGGACATGCCGATCGTCAGCTACGATTTCGAGAGCGGGCTCGATTATGTCGAGATGACCTGCTCGCCGAAGGCGCTCGGCTCGGGCCGCTGGGCGGCGCTCGAACTGTTCACCTTTCCGTCGCTGGAAGAGATCGAGACTTACATTCTCGACGTCGCCATCAAGGCCGGCGCCCAGCATTGCCCGCCGGTGATCATGGGCGTCGGCATTGGCGGCACCTTCGATCACTGCGCATCGCTGGCGAAGAAGCAGACCTTGCGGCCGCTCGGCACTACCAATCCGGAGCCGACCCTGGCGGCGATGGAAGAGCGGCTGACCCGCGCGGTGAACAAGCTCGGCGTCGGTCCGATGGGCACCGGTGGCGATACCACGGTGCTCGGCGTTCACATCGATTACGCATCGGGGCATGGCTTCACGCCGGTCGCGGTGTGCTTCAATTGCTGGATCAACCGCCGCACCCGCGCCAGGCTCTACGGCGACGGCCGCATCGAGCGCATGGAGTAGGGCGATGACCGGGACCGTCGAGCACGATCTCAGGCTGCCGCTGTCGGAGGCGGACGTCCGGGCGCTTCGGGTCGGCGACATCGTCTATGTGAGCGGCGAGATCCACAGCACGGCCGGCATTCCGACCCATGTCCGCATGCTCGAATGCCTGGAGCGCGGCGAGGCATTGCCGTTCGATCTCAGGAACGGCGCGCTGTTCCATCTTGGCAGCTACAATATCGAGGACGCCAACGGCGATCTTCAGATCCTGTACATGAACCCGACCACCAGTACGCGCTTCAACGATCTGATGCCGAAACTGATCCCGGCGCTCGGGCTGCGCGCAACCGGCGGCAAAGGCGGACTCGATGCGCGTTCGGCACAGGCGATGAAAGAGGCGGGCTGCGTCTATCTGTCATTCCTCGGCGGCGGCGCGCCGATCCTGACCGACGCCGTGAAGCGAGTCACCGGCATCGGCTGGCGCGACATGATCTCGCATTACCGTCTGGTGCGTATCGAGGTCGAGCGGCTGGGGCCGCTGACGGTGGCCATCGATGCCCATGGCAACAGCGTCTATGACGACACGATCAAGGCGATGCAGGAAAAGCGCGCCTCGATCCTCGCGGAGCTGCGCGCCGATCGCGAGCGCAGCTAGCGGACCGCGCCCTTCCGGCGCAGCGCGCCGATCTCGTCGGCCGACAGGCCGAGCATGTCGGTCAGCACCTCATCGGTGTGCTCGGCGAACACCGGCGGCGGCAGCTTCGCACCCGTCTCAGTCGCCGAGAAGCGGATCGGGTTGGCGACGACCCGTACGGTGCCGACCTTGGAGTGCTCGACGGTTTGCAGCAGCCCACGATGTTGCACCTGCGGGTGTTCGAACACGTCCTCGAAGGTGTTGAGCGGGCCGCTCGGCACGCCGACCTTTTCCAGCGCGGCGTACCAGTTGTCGGCGGTGTCGCGTTTCAAGCATTCCGCCAGAATCGGCACCAGCGTATCGGCATTGCGCACGCGTTCGAGGTTGGTGACGAAGCGGGGATCGTCGGCGAGTTCGGGACGGCCAAGCAATTCGGTGAAACGGCGGAACTGGGTGTCGTTGCCGACGGCGATCATGATCGGGCGGTCGGCGCAATCGAAGCTCTGCCACGGGCAGGTGATCTGCGAGGCGGTGCCGTTGCGCCGCGGCAGCTTGCCGGACGACAGGTAGTTCATCGCCATGTGCGAGGCGGCATGGATCTGGGTGTCGAGCAGGGCGATGTCGATGAACTGGCCCTCGCCGGATTGCGTGTCGCGGTGATTGAGCGCGGCGAGAATGGCGACCACCGCGTAGAGCCCCGCGGTGATGTCGGAGATCGAATAACCGACGAGCGCCGGGCCGGCGCCGGGTTTGCCGTCCGGAATTCCGGTCATGCTGAGCAGGCCGCTCATGGCCTGAAAGATCGGGTCATAACCCGGCAGGGGACTCAAAGGCCCGGTCTGGCCGAACCCGGTGATCGAGCAATAGATGAGGCGTGGATTGCGCGCGGCGACGGATTGATAATCTAGGCCAAACCGGGCGAGGTTGCCGACCTTGAAGTTTTCGATCAGCACGTCGGCGCTGTCGATCAGACGGAGGATCAGTTCCTGGCCTTCGGGTGTGCCCATGTCGATGGCGATCGACTTCTTGCCGCGGTTCATCGCCATGAAGGACGAGGTTTCGCCGGTCGGCTGGCCATCCGGTCCGAGGTGCGGCACGCCCATGCGGCGCACGTCGTCGCCGCCCTTAACGTGTTCAACTTTGATGACTTCCGCGCCGAGATCGGCGAGCATCTGGGCGGCCCATGGCCCGGCGAAAACGCGGCTGAGATCGAGCACCTTGATATGCGACAGGTTGCCCGGCACGACAGCTCCTCCCGGCCCGGCGAAGTACGCCGGGCTCAATTATCATATTAAGCTAGTTTTATGAGTAATAAGCAGTAGGCCGAGCCTGTCAATTGATTAAAAGCTAGTTTTTCCGGCGGGAATTCACTATTTTTCGCGGACGATAGCGGACCCCAAATGACGGGTCGAAACGACGGGCGGCGTCACCTCATGGACCACAAGATCCTCGACAATCGCACCGCTGAAGCGCTGCGCAAGAGTTCGGTCGCTCGCTATCTGCAACTGTCGAGCCTGTTTCGTCGCCGCATTGAAACCGGCGAATGGCCGGTCGACAGCAAGATCCCGACCGTCAAGGAACTCGCCGATCAATGCGGCGTCGCCAGCATGACGATCCGTCAGGCGCTCGATCTGCTCGAGGCCGATGGCCTCATCGAGCGCTTTCGCGCCAAAGGCACGTTCGTCAAGAAGCAGCCGCAGCGCGACCTGTGGTGCAAGGTGCACACCGACTGGACCGGCCTGCTGCTCGCGCGTGAAAACGCGGTGATCGAGATCCTGTCGGACGAGCGCAATGTGCAACTGCCGCCGTATCATGGCGATGCAGGCATTGCCGCGCCGGCTTACCGGCATCTGCGCCGGCGGCATTCGCGCAATGGCGTCGCCTTCCTGCTGGCCGATGTCTTTGTCGATGAGCGCATCTGTCCGCTGATCCCGGAGAGCGCCTTCACCACGGCGACAGCGATGCGTCTGGTGGCCGATATCGCCGACCAGAAGATCGTCGATGCGCGCCAGGAACTGACCATCGGCGCCGCCGATCTCGAAACGTCGTCGCGGCTCAACATTCCGCTCGGCGAGGCCGTCGCCAAGGTGCAGCGCGTCGCGGTCAACCAGGACGGCTATCTGATCCTGGTGGCGAACGGCATCTACCGCGGCGACATGGTGCGGATCGAGATGAAGCTGCGCTAGCGCGGCGTCAGGTCGGCGAGAACCGCGTCGGCTTCAGGATCGCGACGGTCTGGTGCGTGAACGATCCGGCGTTCATCTTGAGGAATTCCTGCCAGGCCGGGTCGGCGGCGAGATTGTCGCGGCGTGTTTCGCGGTCGGCGAGGCTGTCATAGGCCCACAGGTGGACGACCTGGTTCAACGTCCCGATCTCTGTGACGTAGAAGCCGAGCAAGCGGCCGAGATGCCGCTTCTGCACCGGCAGCGCGTAGGTCTCGTAGCGCTCGAGATACTTCGCCGTCGTCCCGTGGTTCAGGGTGTAGGTGCGCTGTTCGACGATCATCGTTTTGGTCCTTTTGGGCTGGACGACAACATCAGGTCACAGGCGAAGGCAGCGGCGCGCCCGAAAAGTGCGCCTTGACGTTGGCGAAGACGAGAGCGCCGATCGCCCGGCGCGTTTCCTCGGTGGTGCTGGCGATATGCGGCTCGACCACGACGTTGGGCAGGGCGAGCAGCGCGTCGGAGACGTTCGGCTCGTTGGGGAAGACGTCGAGCGCCGCCGCCTTGATGGTGCCGCCGGTCAGCGCCGCGACCAGCGCGTCTTCATCGACGACGGAGGCGCGCGCGATGTTGACGAGCATGCCGCCGGGTCCGAGCGCCTTGAGGAACGCGGCATTGACGAGGCCCGCGGTTTCGGGGCCGCCGGGGCAGGTCAGAATGACGAAATCGACGTGGCTCGCCATCGCCACCGGATCGGCGAAATAGCGATAGGGCAGGTTCGGCTTTTCCCGCGGTCCGCTGTAGGAAATCTCCATGTTGAACGCGGTGGCGCGCTGCGCCGCCACCTGGCCGATGCGGCCGAGGCCGACAATGCCGAGCTTCTTGCCGAACACCCGCGTCGAGTTCGGCATGATGCCTTTGGTCTTCCAGTGGCCGTCGCGGATATAGCGATCGCCGGCGACGATCTTGCGCGCCAAAGCGAGCAGCAGGCCGATCGCATAATCGGCGGTGTCTTCGGTCAGCACGTCGGGCGTGTTGGTGACGCGGATGCCGCGCTGCCTGGCCGCCGCCAGATCGACCTTGTCGGTGCCGACGCCGAAAATTGAAATGATCTCAAGCTTGGGCAAGGCCTGCATCAGCGCGGCATCGGCGCCGACCGCGCTGCGCGAGACGACGCCGCGGATCCGCGGCGCGACCTCGGCGAGGAAGGCGTCGCGGTCCTTGGCCTGCCACAGCCGGTGCGTGGTGAAGTCGCGATCGAGCTCGTCCATCAGCACCGGTTCGAGCGGTGCGGTCATGAGAATGTCGGCGGGCACGGTGTGATGCACTCCCTGATGCGGCGGCAAAAAGATTCAACGCGGCTTGTTGGTGACGTTGGTGAGCGTCGCGCCACCGGCGATCAGGCCGCTGCGGCGCCGTTCGTCGGCGACGATGCCCTGGGCGGTCTGCAATACGCGCTCGATGTCGGCGCGCGGCACGAAGCAGATGCCGGTCTCATCGGCGACGACGAGATCGCCGGGAGCGACAGCAACACCGGCGATCGTCACCGGCACGTTGACGCCTTCGGTCTCGATGCGCCATTTGCCGGTGGCCGGCGTCGTGCCTTTGGCCCACACCGGCAGCCCGATGGAGCGGCTGGCTTCGATATCGCGCACCAGGCCATCGACGATAATGCCGATCTCGCCCTGACGCTGGGCGACGGTCGCCATCAGGCCGCCGAGGCTGGAGGCATTCTCGATGCCCTGGACGACCAGCACGTCGCCGGATTGCGCGATGTTGTGCGCTTCGATGTCGCCGAGACGGTTGTCCTTGCGCGCGACGGCCTCGGCGACGGATCCGCTCCGCGCGCGGTTCTTCACCGTCAGGGCAGGGCCGGCGATGCGGGCATTCGGAATCGACGGCTTGAGGATGAAGGCGCCGACCGTGCCGCTGAGGCCAAGCAGGTCCATCGCGTCGGAGACATTGCCGGTGAGGTCGGGCAGCGCCAGATAGGCGGCGATGACGTCGGGCGCGATCGGACCGTGTCGCGGACCGATCGCGGAGGCGGGCAGTCGTCCAACCGGCGGCGGCATGGTCATGAGGCGTAACGCCCTTCAGGCAACCCGCAGACGCCGGGCCTGGCCACGAACACCGCGCCGGCGTGCGGCTCGGCGGCCAGTTGCTCGGGCGTGAGGCGCTGCTTGGCGGTGGTGATGTAGAGTTCGTCGAAGTTGCGGCCGCCGAAGGTGCAGGAGGTGGGCTGCGACACCGGCAGTTCGATGACGCGGTCGATGCGGCCGTCCGGCGTATAGCGCGTCACGCGCCCGCCGGCGTATTCAGCGTTCCACAGGCACCCCTCGGCGTCGATCTGCGAGCCGTCAGGGCGACCCTTCCAACCTTTCATATCGGAGAACAGCCGGCGGTTACGCAACGCGCCGCTGCCGATGTCGTAATCATAGACGTGAATCACGTGGCGATAGGTGTCGGCGAAATACATCAGCTTGTCGTCGGGCGTAAAGGCGATGCTGTTCGGGACGATGATGTCGTCGGCGACGTGCCGGCAATCGCCGGCCTGTAATTGCCACAGCGCGCCGGTCGGCAGACGCGCCTTGTCGTTCATGGTGCCGACGATGAAGCGGCCGGCGCGGTCGCAGCGCCCGTCGTTGAAGCGGTTGTCCGGTTTGTCGGTTTCGGGCGCCGCCAGCGCCGGGCCCAAGGTGCCATCGGCGCGCAGCACGCTGATGCTGCGCGTCATGGCAACGAGCAGATCGTCGCTCGTCGTCAGGCAGAGGCTGCCGGTGATTTCCGGCAGCGGGATCGACGTGGTCTCGCCCGTTGCCGGATCGTAGATGCGAGCCGCGGGCGCGCGGCTGTCGACATAGAAGAGCTTCTGTCGCCGGTCGCACCACACTGGCGACTCGCCGAGGATGGAGGCCGGGCCCTGCAGAACGTCGGCTGTCAGTCTTGCTGGTGTGCTCAAAACAGAACCTTCCGTCGCCGTGAATGATGGACCACTAGTGCTTGGCCATGAATTTGAGGAGCAGCGCGTTGAATTCGTCCGGCTTCTCCCAAGCGATGGAGTGACCGGATTCCGGCACCATGGCCCACTCATGATTGGCGACGTGGCCGACCCAGAGCTTCATCAGGCTCGGCGGTGCGAGCAGGTCGGCGCCAGCGGCGACGACCAGCGTCGGCGCCTTGATGGTCTCGAGCTTGGCGAAGGTGTTCGGCTGCCGCATCGGCTGCGATTTCACGCCGTGCTGCGATTCCGAGTGATGTTCGATCGCCAGCCATTCCTCGACGCCCTTCGGATTGACGGCGCGGTAGGACGGACCGACCTCGCGATAGCTGGCGTTCTGCTTACGGATTTCCGGAATTTCGATGCGCTTGATGGCGTCCTGAACCGGCGCCTCCCGCACCGCGCCGGTGCTGGCGCCGACGACAAGGCCACGCAGGCGTTGCGGCTGCCAGGCCGCATAATCCAGCGCGACGAAGCCGCCGCCGGCGACGCCGACAAGATAGAAGGGCTTCAGTTTGAGGTGCGCGGCGAGCGCTTCGAGATCTTCGCTGACGCTGCCCGGCTGCGGACCGGTGTCCGCCGGCGTGCTCTGGCCGCGGCCGCGGCGATCGAAAGCGATAACGCGATAGGCGGCTTTGATCAGCGGCTCGAATTGATAGCGCCAGCTTTCGCTAGTGCCGGTATTGGCATGAAGCATGACGACCGGCGTGCCGTCGCCGCCGCTGTCGAGATACCAAAGATGCACACCCGGAAGATCGACGAACTGGCCTTTGACGGACGAGGGAATGGGGGCCGTGGTGCCGGTCTCGGCTGCGACAACCGGCGACGCAAGGAAGGCGCCGGCGACGCAGGCCGCCAGGACAGACATTTTGATTGTCATTTTTCGTTTCCTCCGAAGCTCCAAGTCCTAGCCCTCGACTGTTGTAAAATCAACACTCAATCGGGCAGGCCGGCCTTGCGTGGTCGTCAGGAGGCGGGGCCGGACGACTTCTCTTTTTCGACGTTCTCGACGCGGCGGGCCACATCGAGAATCTTGTTGAGCATGTCGTCGAACTGCACACGCTCCTTCGCGCTCAGGGCGCCGAGGAAGATTTCGTCGCGGTCGAGCGCGGCGTCGAACAGGCCCTGGAACAACTTGCGGCCCTTGCCGGTTAGCGAAAGGCTGACCGGCTTGCCCTTGATGTCGTGCGTCCCGGTGACGAAGTTGCGCTCGGTCAGACCGGCGACGATGCGGCTGATCTGGCCGCGGTCGACGCCGCTCTGACGCGCCAGTTGGTTGAGGCCGAGCGGGCCGTAGCCCGCGAGCAGGGCGATGGTGCGCCATTCACCCAAAGTCACATCGAATTCACGGCGGTAGCGCGCGGCGGCGCTGCGCGAAATCGTGTTGGCGACGACATGAAGCCGATAGGCCAGCAGATCACGGATGGTCGACGACTTGGTCGCGCCGCGCGCGAAGTCTTCGTCATTCTTCTTTCTGCTGGAAACAGCAGCGCCTTTCCCGGCGTTGGCGGTTCGCGTGGTGGTGGGCGCCATTCGGTCCTCGTCTCGAACTTGTGTCTCGTATCTCACCCGAGGTCTTGCCCGAGTGCCGGCGTCGACCGGGAGCAAGCCTGGCCCGGCAGGGCAAGCGATATGCTGCGCGCCGGCCGCGCCGTCAACGTGTTGTTTGTTCGGCCGCCGCATCCCTTTCCTTGGGGGTGCGGCAACAAAGGCCGTTTCCGCTGTTGACAATACAACACCTAGCCGGAATAGTCCGCCCCGGCAACACGGCCGGTCGCGCACCCGGCTGAGCCCGATATTCATAAAAGTCGATCCTCTGCGGCGGAGCGACGATCAAGCGCAAGTGTCTGGGAGGATGGAGAATGTCTCTTACGATCGTGAAATCCTGTGCCGTCGGCGGACTGGCCGCGGCGCTTTTCATCGGAACCGCGGCGCCGTCTTTCGCGGTCGATCAGGCGCTGATCGAGGCCGCGAAGAAAGAGGGCACCGTCGTCTGGTACTCGACTTTGATCGTCAACCAGCTCGTGCGGCCGGTCGCCGAGGCCTTCCAGGCAAAATATCCCGGTATCACCGTGAAGTATTCGCGCACGCCCGCGGGTGAGATGGCGCTGAAGCTGCAGAACGAAATTCGCGCCAACAGCGTGCAGGCCGACGTGTTCGACGCCAATTCGGCGTTCTTCCGCGCCATGCCGCTCGAAAATCTCGTCGAATACAAGCCCGAGGCGGCGGCGCATTATCCGGACGATTTGAAGGACCCGAAGGGCCGCTTCACGGCCGTGAACGTCTTCACCATGGCGACCGGCATCAACACCAATCTGGTGGCCGAAAAGGATCGTCCGAAGTCCTATGAGGACCTGCTCGACCCGAAGTGGAAGGGCAAGATGGCCTGGACCACCGACCTGACGCCGAACGGCCCCCCGGGCTTCATCGGCAACATCCTCGTCACCATGGGCGAGGAGAAGGGCATGGCCTATCTCGAGAAGCTGGCCAAGCAGGACATCGCCAAGGTGCCGGCCAGCCAGCGCGTCGTGCTCGATCAGGTGATCGCCGGCCAGTACGCGATCGGCCTGATGATCTTCAACAATCACACGGTCATTAGCGCCGCAAAGGGCGCGCCGACCACCTGGCTCAAGATCGAGCCGCTGATCAGCACCGGCAATTACGTCGGCATCATCAAGAACTCGCCGCATCCGAACGCCGCCAAGCTGTTCGAGGAGTTCATCCTGTCCAAGGAAGGACAGACGGTGTTCCAGAAGGCCAGCTATCTGCCGGCCGATCCCGATGTTCCGGCCGACGATCCGTCGCTCAAGCCGAAGCAGGGCGGCTACAAGGCCACCACGATCACCAACGAGATGGCGCTCGAGCAGCTCCCGCGCTGGACCGAGATTTACAAGAAGCTGTTCCCGTAAATCATGACGACCTCGACTTATAACGACACGCAGGACAAAGGCGGCCGGACCAAGGTCCGGCCGCCGCGAATTTTCGGCATTCTGCGCGAGCCGGTTGGCTTGGTGTCGCTGCTGATGATCGTGGTGCTGGCGCTGCTGGTAGTGCCGCCGATCCTCATTCTCATTCAACTGAGTTTCGCGGATATCGCCGACAACGGCGCGATCAAGGGTTACACGCTCGCCCACTACAGCGCGCTGTTCTCAGGCGCGAAATTCTTCGGCGTGCTGTGGACGACCATCGTCTTTGCCGCCTTCGCGACTGTGATCTCGCTCCTGTTCGGCGGCATTCTGGCCTGGCTGGTCGAGCGCACCAATACGCCGTTCAGGCGGCTGGCTTATCTGACCGCGATCGTCTCGCTCGGCACACCCTATGTACTGTACGTGATGGCCTGGCTGTTCCTGTTCGGCCGGACCGGACCCGTCAATCAGCTCTATCATTGGCTGACCGGCAACACCGGCGATCTGCTCAACGTCTATTCGCTCTGGGGCATGGTGCTGATCGAGGGCTTCCTGTGGTCGCCGCTCGTCTTCCTGCTGATGTCCGCGACTTTCCGCATGTCCAATGCGGAGATGGAAGAGGCGGCCCGGATGAACGGCGCGTCGGTCTGGGACACGATCTGGCATATCTCGCTCAAGCTGGCGCGGCCGGCCGTGCTCGCGCTCGCCATGTTCGTGTTCATTCGCGACATCGAGGCCTTCGAGGTGCCGGCGCTCGTCGGTATTCCCGGCGATGTGAAGGTGTTGACCACCGACATCTATCTCGCCATCCGCGAATTCCCGCCCAATCTCGGCCATGCATCGGCGTTTTCCGTGATCATGCTGATCCTGGTGTCGGTGCTGCTCTATTTCTACGGCCGAATCTCCAAGCACGCCGAACGCTACGCCAGCGTCACCGGCAAGGGTTACCGGCCGCGGCCGTTCGATCTCGGCAGCGCGCGCGGCATTGCCGGCGTCATCGTGCTGTTCAACTTTGCCGTGGTGCTGGCACTGCCGCTGTTGGCGTTGTTCTGGATGGCGTTGACGCCGTTCATCGCGCCCGTCGGCTGGACTGTGATGAAGTCGGTGTCGCTGGCCAATTTCATCGTGGTGCTGACGTCGCCGTCTTATCTCTCGCTGGCCACCAATACGCTGATCGTCTCGATCACGGCCGCGACGGGTGCGGTTCTGCTCACTGCGGTTTGCGGCTGGCTGGCGGCGCGGCGCAAGCCGGGCGGCACCATCGTCGATCAACTCGCAACCATGCCGCTGATCTTCCCGGGTATCGTGCTCGGCGTCGCGTTGCTCAATCTGTCACTGCGGTCGCCGATCCCGATCTACGGCACGGTGTGGCTGATCGGCATCGCCTATCTCATTCGCTACATGCCTTACGGCATGCGCTATTCCTACAACGGCGTTCTGCAGATCCATAAGGAGCTGGAGGAGGCGGGCGTCGCCTCCGGCGCCGGCATCTGGCAGGTGCTGGGGCGGGTCATCGCGCCGCTGCTGTCGCCGGCCCTCGTGGCGGCCTGGCTGTTCATCTTCCTGATCTCCTCGCGCGAGCTGTCGATTGCCATCCTTCTGGCGGGACCGAATTCGCAGGTCATCGCGGTGTCGATGTTCGACCTCTGGCAGAACGGCCAGGCGGGTGAACTGAGTGCCCTGGGTCTGCTGTGGACCCTGCTCATGGTGCTGGTCGCCAGCGCCTTCTATTTCCTCGAGCGGCGGCAGTCCGCCAAGACGTTCGGTTAGGCCATCATGAATCAATTCGGTTTGGACGTTAACGGCCTCAGCAAGATCTACGCGAATGTAGAGGGCATCGCCGGCGGCGTGCGTAATGCGACCTTCCAGTTGCCGCCCGGTACCTTCTTCACGCTGCTGGGCCCCAGCGGTTGCGGCAAGACGACGACGTTGCGCTGCATTGCCGGGCTCGAGCGGCCGGACACCGGCGTGGTGCGCGTCGGTGACAGGACGTTCTTCGATTCCGAACGTCACGTCGACGTCGCGCTCAACCGGCGTCAGATCGGCATGGTGTTCCAGTCCTACGCGATCTGGCCGCATATGTCGG
Source organism: Pseudolabrys sp. Root1462 (assembly GCF_001426945.1). Lineage (GTDB taxonomy): Bacteria > Pseudomonadota > Alphaproteobacteria > Rhizobiales > Xanthobacteraceae > Pseudolabrys. Next base: position 1,283,878 of record NZ_LMFS01000001.1, read on the forward strand.
TGATCGAGAACGTGTCGTTCCCGCTGCGCGTCGCCAAGGACCGCAGCTACAGCCGCGAGGAAATCCGTTCGATGAGCCTGAAGGCGCTGGCGACGGTGGATCTCGAAGGCTTCGCCGATCGCTCGGCGACGCGGCTGTCAGGCGGCCAGCAGCAGCGCGTGGCGCTGGCGCGGGCCATCGTCCGCGAGCCGAAATTGCTGCTGCTCGATGAGCCGCTGTCGAATCTCGACGCCGCGCTGCGCGACAACATGCGCAAGGAGCTCAAGCGCCTGCAGCGCCAGATCGGCGTCACGACGGTCTATGTCACCCATGACCAGGCCGAGGCGCTGGAAATGTCCGACCAGATCGCCGTGCTCAGTGCCGGCGACGTGGTGCAGATCGATACGCCGGACGGCATCTATTTCCGGCCGCGCAATCGCTTCGTCGCCAGCTTCGTCGGCAACACCAATATCTTCGACGGCACCGCCGAAGGCGGCGGCGAGACCGGCGCCGTGGTGCCGGTTCGCGTCAAGTCGGGCGAGGTGATCCGGGGCAGGGCCAACCGTCCGGTCAGGACCGGCGATGTCGTGACCATGTCGGTGCGCCCGGAGTCGATCCGGCTGTCGAGCGCCGCAGCGCCGGACGATCGTGGCGCCAACCGTTTCCGCGGCCAGGTCGAGAACCGCGGCTTCGTCGGCAACCTCAACCGGTACGACGTGCGCTGCGGCAACGAGCTGATTGTCGCCAATACCGGGCCGCGCACGGCCATCGCGCCGGGCGAGACGGTTTTCATCGAGTTCGACGCCGACGACGCCATCATTCTGGCGGACGACTAGGCGGCCTGAGCCGAAAGCGTTGAGCATCATGTCCAGTAGCGCGATGTCCGATTCATCGATCGTCATTTGCGAGTGCTTCGCCCGCGACGGGCTGCAGCACGAGACCGTCGCTGTCACGACGGCGCAGAAGATCAAGCTGATCGACACGTTCACCGCCGTCGGCTTTCCGCGCATCGAGGCAACGAGCTACAGCCATCCCGGCCGCATCCCGATGTTTGCCGATGCCAGCGAGGTTCTCGCCGGCATCTCGCGCAAGGCGGGCGTCTGGTACAAGGCGACCTGTCCGAACGCCAAGGCCGTTGATCGCGCCGTTGCCGACCTCGATGCCGGTCACGGCGCCAACGAATTGAGCCTGCTGATCTCGGCCACCGAGGCCCATACCGAGCGCAATCTGCGCACCACGCGCGCCGGCCAGTGGCAGCGCGTCGAGGAGATGGTGGCCGGCGCGGGTTCGCGCTTCCGCCTTGTCGGCGTGATTTCGGTGGCGCTGGGCTGCCCGTTCGAGGGCGATGTCGATCCCGATGTGGTCGCTGCCGACGTGCGCCGCTTCGTCGATCTCGGCGTCGGCATCGTCGCCATCGGCGACACGACCGGCTTGGCGACGCCGCGCCGGGTGAGGGCACTGTTTGAGCGGCTGCGCCGCGAGGCGCCGCAGGCGACTCTTGTCGCGCATTTCCACAACACGCGCGGCAGCGGTCTCGCCAATGCGGTGGCGGCTTACGAAGCCGGCTGCCGCTATTTCGATACGTCGTTCGGCGGCGTCGGCGGTCATCCCGTCACCATTCAGTATGGTCAGGGTCGCACCGGCAACGTCGCCACCGAAGATCTCGTCAATCTGTTCGAGAGCGAGGGCGTTTCCACAGGGCTCGATCTCGACCGCATGATGCAATCCTCGAAGCTGTGCGAGGACATCCTCGGCCGTCCGCTCGATAGCATGGTGGCCCGCGCCGGCCTCGGGCCCGTTCGTACCAAGGGAAAAGTCGATGCCTGATACCGCCGCACAAGACGTGCTGCTGACCGAAGACCGCGGCGCGGTGCGCATCGTCCGCCTGAATCGGCCGGACAAGATGAACGCGCTCAACACCGCGCTGACCCAGGCGTTGCTCGACGCATTGCTCGCCGCCGATGCCGACGCCAACGTGCGTGCCGTGGTGCTGTGCGGTGCTGGCCGCGCGTTCTGCGCCGGCGCCGATCTCGCCGAATTCAAGGACCTGACGCCGGATCAGCAGGACAAGGTGACGGCGCGCGCCGATCTCACCTGCCGCACCCAGTCGATGCTGCAGAAGCTGTCCAAGCCGGTGGTCGCCGCCGTGCACGGCGTCGCGATGGGCGGCGGCGCCGGTCTCGCCATCGGCTCCGACATGGTGGTGGCGGCGAGCGACGGCGTGCGCTTCGGTTATCCCGAGCTCAAGCATTCGATCGTGCCGGCGCTGGTGATGACCGGCCTCGTGCATAATCTCGGCCGCAAGGCGGCCTTCGAACTGGTCAGCCTGGGTCGCATTCTCAACGGCGCCGAACTGATCGATCTCGGCATTGCCAACCGGCTGGCGCCCGCCGAGGAGGTGGAGAGCGAAGCGGTGAAGATCGCCGAGCAGTGGGCGGCCGCCAATCCGCGCGCCATGGCCGCGGCGAAGTCGCTGTTCTATCGCGTCGCCGATCTGCCCTATGACGCGGCGATGGCCGCCGGCAAGGACGTCAACGCGCTGATGCGGTCGTTCCGCGAGGGTGGCAAATGAAGCCGCTCGCCGGTCTGACGATCCTCGACTTCTCTCGCGTTCTCGCCGGGCCGATGGGCACGCAGATTCTCGCCGAGCTCGGCGCCGAGGTGATCAAGGTGGAGATGCCTGGTACCGGCGACGAGACCCGCCAGTTCGAGCCGCGGCTGCCGGGCGGGCAGAGCGGTTACTTCTTCGCGTTCAATCGCAGCAAGAAGTCGATCACGCTCAACCTGAAGAGCGAGAAGGCGCGGCAGCTCGCCCGCGACCTCGCGGCGCAGGCCGACCTCGTGGTGGAGAACTTCCTGCCCGGCGCGATGACCAAGATGGGTCTCGGTTACGAGGCGCTCTCCGCACTCAATCCGCGGCTGGTCTACATTTCAAATACCGGCTTCGGCCAGACCGGGCCGTATCGCGACCGCAAGGGCTACGACACCATCTTCCAGGCATTGTCCGGCATCATGGCGCTGACCGGCTATCCCGACGGGCCGCCGGCCAAGGTCGGCGTGCCGATCTCCGATCTGACTTCGGGGCTGTGGGTGGCGATCGCCGCGCTGAGCGGGCTGATGGGCCGGCACGGCACGGGGAAGGGATGTCATATCGATCTCGCGATGATGGACGTGCAAGCGAGCCTGCTGACGATCGCCGCGTCACGCTATTTCGCCACCGGAGAAGATCCGCAGCGCACCGGCACCGAGCATCTCGGCCGCGTGCCGTCGGCCGCCTTCGAGTGCAAGGACGGCGACTGGATCCACATCAGCGGCAGCGACCAGCATTGGCCGGCAATCTGCGAGGTGCTCGGTCTGGGCGCTCTCGCCGCCGATGCCGAGTTGAAGAAGAACGCGGCCCGCGTGGCCCGGCGCGGCGAAGTGATGGCGGCCATGGGCGCTGCGATCGCCGGCCGCGACCGCAACGAGCTGGCCGAAGCCCTGCGCGCGCGTGACGTGCCGGCCGGGGAGGTCTTCACCGTCAAGGAAGCCCTTTCCGATCCGCATCTGCAGGCGCGCGGTGCGGTCGGTACCTTCACGCATCCAACTGAAGGCGAGTTCAGGGGCTTGCGCACGCCGATCCGCTTCAACGGTCTGGACGATCCTGAGATGGCGCCGCCGCCGATGCTCGGTGAATCCACCGACATCATCCTGCGCGATCGCCTCAAGCTGTCGGCTGAAGCCATCGCAGCGCTGAAATCCGAGGGCGCGATATGACCACTGAACAGCCGCGTCTGGTGAAACTCGAAACCGGTGCCGACGGCATCGCCACGGTGACGCTCGACCGCGCCGCGGCGCGCAACGCGCTCAATCTGCCGATGTGCGGCGAATTGCGCGAGGCGTTCGCGACGCTTGATCGCGATCCGGCGGTGCGCGTCGTGCTGCTGACGGCGAACGGCCCGGTGTTCTGCGCCGGCGCCGATCTCAAGGAACGTCAGGGCAAGGATGAAGCCTGGGTGCGCCAGCGCCGCGAGGCATCGTTTGCGGCCTATGAGACCATCGAGAAGTGCCGCAGGCCTGTGGTCGCTGTGGTGCAGGGCCCGGTCGTCGGTTCCGGCGGCGAGATCGCTATGAGCTGCGACTTCATCGTCGCCTCGACCAAGGCGAGCTTCCGCTTTCCCGAACCGCAATGGGGCACGGTCGGCGCGACCCAGCGCCTGCAACGCGTCATCGGCAAGAGCCGCGCCAAGGAGTTATTGTACACCGGGCGCGAGATGCCGGTGAGCGAGGCGCATACGCTCGGGCTCGTCGCTCGTGTCGTCGAGCCTGAGGCGCTGGAAGAGACCGCGCGAGCGATCGCTGCGGCAATCGCCAAGGCGCCGGCGTTGGCGATGGAACTGACCAAGCAGGCGATCGACCTTGGCGCCACGACCGATCTGGCCAGTGGCATCCGTATCGAGATGGCCGCGATCGAACACAATCTGGCGAACGGCGACTGGAAGCGCGGCGTGGCCGCCTTTGCCGATACGGTCGGCAAGGGCAAAGCGCAGGACGACAAGGAATGATGGAGCTGTCGCAGATTTGCCCGACCACCACGCCGGTGGCGCTGGCGCGGGCCGCTACCATCGCGCCGGACATCGAGGCCGTGGTCGCGTCCGATGGCCGTATCACCTACGCGCAATTGCAGGACGAGGTCGCCCGCATCGCCTCGGCGCTGGCCGCGCTCGGCGTCAGGCGCGGCGACCATGTCGGCCTGTGCCTCGGCAACAGCGGCCGCTGGGTCGCGATCTTCCTTGCGATCGGATCGCTCGGCGCGGTGACCGTCCCGGTCAATACCCGCTTCAAGGAAAGCGAGATGGCCTTCGCGCTGAAGCAATCGCGCGTTCGCTATCTCATCACCGCGTCGTCGTTCCTCAAGATCGATTTCATCGCCATGCTGCGGGCGATCTGCCCCGGCATCGACGGCACATTGCCGGATGCCGCCTTGCCGGATCTGCAGGGCGTCGTCGTCATCGGCGATAGCGCGCCGAAAGCGGCCATTACCTGGGATAACCTTCTGGCGCTCGGCGGCGCGCCGGTAGCGCCGCAATGCCAATCCGACGACGTGCTGCTCATTCAATATACATCGGGCACCACGTCGTTCCCGAAAGGCGTGATGCTGACCCACGCCAATATGCTGGGCAATGCCTTCTTTTCCGGCGGTCGCATCGGCTTCCGCGCCGGCGACCGCCTGCACAGTGCGCGGCCGTTCTTCCACGTCGCCGGCTCGACCTTGTCCGTTCTGTCGGCGCTGCAGCACGTCATCACGCTGGTGACGATGGATCGCTTCGAGCCCGGCGAGGCGTTGCGGTTGTTCGAGGAGGAGCGCTGCACGCATTTCTCGGGCAACGACACCATGGCGCTGATGCTGCTCAATCATCCCGACCGGCCGCGCCGCAAGCTCTATTTGCGCGGCGCCTGGTGCGCCGCGTCGCAGCCGGTGGTGCGCCGCGTCATCGACGAACTTGGCGCGCGCGACTGCGTCGTCGGCTACGGCCAGTCGGAGGCTTCGCCGAACATTTCGCAATCGGCCTGGTGGGAGCCGGAGGAGGTGCGCGTGTCGGGTCGCATGCGGCCGCAGCCCGGCGTAGCCGTGCGCATCCGCGATCCCGAAACCGGCAAGGATTGTCCCCCCGGCGTCGCCGGCGAGATCGTGGTTCGCGGCTGGAACGTGATGCGCGGCTACTTCGATCGGCCGGAGGAGACCGCGGCGGTGCTGTCCCCCGACGGTTGGCTGTCGACCGGCGATCGCGGCGTGCTCGGCGAGGACGGGCGGCTGGAGTTCGTCGGCCGCCTCAAGGACATCATCCGTGTCGGCGGCGAGAACGTCGCACCATCGGAAGTCGAGAACATGCTGCTGACGCACCCGTCGGTGAAACAGGTGCAGGTGGTCGGCGTCGCCGATCCGCGGCTGGTCGAAGTGCCGGTGGCCTTCGTTATCGCCGGCGACGATGCCGCGCTGACGCCAGACGCCGTCATCGCCTGGTGCAAGACCAACATGGCCGGCTTCAAGGTGCCGCGCCATGTCTGGATCGTGCCGGACTTCCAGATGGCCGGCATGACCGAAAGCTCCAAGGTAAAGAAGAAAGACCTCGCCGCCCACGCCGAGAAGCTGCTGGCGGCATCGCGGGAGACGGCGTCGTGAAGATCGAGACGGCGCTGACCCGGCTGCTCGGCATCGATCTGCCGATCGTGCAAGCCGGAATGTCCTGGGCGTCGTCGAACGCCGCTTTGCCGCTCGCGGTTTCGAAGGCCGGCGGCCTCGGCGTCATCGGCGCCGGGCCGATGCGGCCGGACGATCTGGCAAAAGCGATCGACGATGTGCGCGCCGGCACCGACCGGCCGTTCGCCGTCAACCTGCCGCTGTATCGCAAGGGCGCTTCCGAGATCATCGATCTGCTGATCGACAAGCGCATTTCCATCGTCGTCGCCTCGCAAGGCGGCACCAAGCAGTATCTCGATCGCTTCAAGGCGATCGGCACGACCTGCATCCACGTCGTCGCCAGTGTCGAGCATGCGCAAAAGGCGATCGACTCCGGCGTCGACGCGGTCGTTGCCGTCGGCGGCGAGGCAGGCGGCCACCCGCCGCCGAGCCTCGTGGCGACGCAGGTGCTGGTGCGCGCCATCGTGCGCTCGGGGTGCAAGGTGCCCGTCATCGCATCCGGCGGCTTCGCGGACGGCGCCGGACTTGCCGCAGCGCTGGCGCTCGGCGCCGGCGGCGCCAATTTCGGCACACGCTTTATCGCCACGCCGGAAGCCAATGTCACCGATGCCTATAAGCAGGCCGTGCTGGCCGCGGGCATTGGCGATACCCGCACCGTCGGCCGCGAGATCGGCATGATCCGCACGCTGCACAACGAATTCACCGACGACATGGAGCGCCTTGAGGCCTCCGGCGCGGCGCTCGATCAGCGCAAGGTGATGTTCTCGGCTTCGACGCTGAAGGACGCGGCGTTCGACGGCAACGTGGCGCGCGGCAAACTCGAGGCCGGCCAGTCCGTCGGCCTGGTCGATGATATCGTGCCGGCCGGCGAACTGGTGCGCCGTATTGCCGAGGAATACGTCGATGCCGTGCGCGGGCTGCCGTTGCCGGCCTAGCGCTACGCCTGCGTAGCCTCGAAGGCGGCGAGCGCATGCTGGCGCATGCCGCTGACCGGCTCGACCGGCTGGCGGGCGCGCTCGTCGATGCTGATCAGCGCGTCGCGCTGTCTGGCCGACGACAGATGCGGACCGAGATCGCGCAGCAGGCCGTCGGTCACGCCGTAGAGCCAGCCGTGCAGATGCAGTTTCTGGCCGCGGTTCCAGGCCTTCTCGACCGTCGGGATCGCCGCGATGCGACGCACCTGCATCTCGACATTGAGTTCGCACATCCGGTTGATGCGCGCCTCCGGATCGGGGATGGCGTCGAACAGGCTGCGGTGCTTGCGGTACAGCATGGTGATCGGCTGCAGCCAGTGATCGACCAGCGCGGTGCGCTCGTCGCCGAGCGCGCGCTGGATGCCGCCGCAGCCGTAATGGCCGCAGACGATGACGTGCTCGATGCGGAGGATCTCGATGGCGTATTCGAGCACCGAAAGCAGGTTCATGTCGCTGGTGTGCACCATGTTGGCGATGTTGCGCTGGACGAAAACCTCGCCCGGGTCGAGGCCTAGCACATCGTTGGCGGTGACGCGGCTGTCGGAGCAGCCGATCCATAACAGCTTCGGATTCTGGATGCCGGCCATGCGCACGAAATAACCGGGATCGTCGCGCGTCTTGGCCTGCGCCCAAGCGACATTGCGATCGAACAAGTGATCGAGGCACATGGCGTCACCGCCTCAGGCTGTCACGGTCCGATCGTTCGCGGCTCGAGCCGTGGCCCACCAGGCCTTTTGCTGCCAGCCAGCGCAAAACATCGGCCTGCGACACCTCGCATTCGTCGGCCATGCCGCCGGCGAAATGCCGCCACTGGTCGAGGTTGCGATAGGGCACACCGACAATGAGCGGAATGTCGAGCAGCACCGCGCGGCCGAGCACGTCACGCAGACCGCCGCCTTCGGCTTCGACTTTGCCGAACTTGTTGAGGACGATGAGGTCGAGATCCTGGTCGAGCGCGTCGACCAGCAGTCCCGCCGCGTCGACCAGCCGGCTGTGATCGAGCCGGCAGCCGCGCGCCGCCGGTCCGCGTTCCTCGGACAACTGGAAACGCGTGCGCGAGTACAATTCCTCGACCGCCATGTCGCATTTGGTGCGGCCGGGCACGTCCGTGTTGATCTGCACGAGACCTGCGATGGTGACGCCGTCGTCGCGCAGCCGGTAGGCGGTGTCGGCGATCAGGCGGTCGGCGGCAAAGCCGTCGGAGTAGGTCACCGCGAGGATGTTATGAGAGGCCGAGGCCATGGTGCCGTCCTATGCGTGCAGCGCGCTGGCGAAGGCGCGCTTCAGGTAGATCGCCGCCGGATCGACCGACTGGCCGATCTGCCCGAGCAGGGTGACCCATTCCTCTTCCGAAGCGGCGTCGGAATAGCGCCGGACCGCGGCCTGGCTGAAGGTGGCGAGGTCCATGCCTGCGCTCTCGGCGCGGTCGGACATCGCGGTGAGCAGCGCCAGATCGCCGACGCTCACGATGACTTCGGCGGCGGCTGCGTCGTCGGTCAGTTGTCGTATGATGTCGCCCAGCAGCATGGCTGTCTCCGTTAATTCACGCGGTGGTCGGCGGCGCCGGCCAGCGCGATGCCTTCGATCTGCGCCGCCGACACCAGCCGCGCGATGTATTGTGCCTGGGCGCGGTGCATGACGCTGTCGCGCAGATAGCCGGCGATGCGCTCAGCCACCGCCTCGAAGGGCAGGGTGCGGCCGTCGTGGCGGCGCGCGAGTTGGATGATGTGCAAGCCGTAACGGGTGGCGACCGGCGTGGCGCTGATTTCGCCAGGCGACATTGCGGCGAGCGCCTCGGCGAATTCCGGCGTCACCTGATCGGCGGTGAGCTGGCCGAGATTGCCGCCTTGTGCCGCCGACGGACAGCGCGAATGCGTACGCGCCAAATCGGCGAAGCTCTCCGGTTTGCCGCGCAAGGTCGCAAGCGCCGCCTCGGCATCGGCTTGCGCCTGGGCATAGGCCGCTTCATCCGCCGGCAGCGCGGCGAACAGGATATGCGCCGCCTCGTAAATGTCGGGGGAGGCGAACCGCGCCTTGTTGTTGTCGTAGTAACGCTGGCAGGTCGCTTCGTCCGGCTCCGGCACCGCGACCTCGTGCTCGACCACGCCGCGCATCAGCGCTTCGTCATCGGTCTCGCGACGGCCGTCCTCGGTCAGCGGCTCCGGCGTCAGGCCGAGCGCTGCCGCGCGCTGCAGCAGCAGTTCGCGCACGACCAGCGCCCGCGCCGCCTGTTGCCAGGCGGCGGCGGGCTTGTCGGCGGGGTGGTTCTGCATTTCGCGGATAATATCGTCACGCCCAATTGTGACGCCGTTGACGCGCACGGGCACCGGCTTGGGCGCGCTCTTGCCGGCAACGTTCACTTCGATCGAGACCGACATGATGCTTACTCCGCCGGAATCATCGGGCGCCGCGTACGCACGACCTGGTAGCCGCGACGGCCGAGATACCAGACCGGCGCGCTCCAGATGTGGACGAGGCGCGTGAACGGGAACAGCAGGAAGATGGTCATGCCGAGGAACAGGTGCGCCTTGAAGATCGGGTGCACGTCGGCGATCAGCGCCGAGACGCCCGGCTGCAAGGTGAGGATGCCCTGCGCCCAGGTCATGAACTTCACCATCTCATGGCCGTCGAGATGATGCAGCGACACATAGATGGTGCCGAGCCCGAGGATGAGCTGCGCGTAGAGAATGAGCAGAATGGCGATATCGCCGAATGACGACGTGGTGCGGATGCGGGCGTCGAACAGGCGGCGGTGCACCAGCAGCGTGATGCCGACGAAGCAGGCGACGCCGGCGACGCCGCCGATGCCGATCGCCATCCATTGCTTGAAGGTATGCGAGATGCCGAGGGTGTCGAACACCCAGATCGGCGTCAGCAGCCCGACTAGGTGGCCGGCGAAGATCAGGAGGATGCCGACATGGAACAGGTTGGAGCCCCAGGTCAGTTGCTTGCGCCGCAGGAGCTGGCTCGATCCCGAGCGCCAGGTGTATTGCTCGCGGTCGAAGCGCACGAGGCTGCCGAGCAGGAACACGGTGAGGCAGAGGTAAGGGTACCAGCCGAAGACGATGTGATTGATCATGTCACGCATGGTCGTTTCCTTACGAACGCGGGCGTTGGGGCATGTCGGGAGCAGGGCGCATGGCGCCGCGCACGCGGGCAACGATGCCGTCCTTGCAGCCGTCGCCGGAGCCGGGACCGAAATTGACCGGCTCGTCCTCCCAGGCGGCATCGAGGGCCGCGAGGTCGTTGGCGTCGGGGTCCGGCAACTGCAACAGCGCCGAGACTTCGGCGTCTTTCGGCTTCGCCGTGGACAGTGCGACCAACGCACGGAACGCCGCTTCGTAAGCGGAGTCACGCTTGCGCAGCCGCTCGGCTATCGCGGCGAAGATATGCGCCGGCTGGCCAAGCGTCTCGCAGGCCTCCTTGAGCGGCCGGGTGGCGAGGTATTCAAGGAACAGCGGCAGGAAGTCGGGCAGCTCGGCCGCGCTCATATAGAGACCGGCCTCTTCGTACTGGCCCTTGAGGTCGATCATGGCCTGGCCGCGGTCGCGGCTTTCGCCGTGAACGTGCTCGAACAGATGCAGCGACAGCGAGCGCGTGCGATCGAACAGCAGCACATAGCGCTCCTGCAGGTCGTAGAGATCGCCGGTACCGATGTCGTCTACCAGCGCCTGCAGATCGGTGCGCACGCGGCGAGGGATGAGCGAGTCAGCGGCGAGCACGGTGCCGATCACGCCCGACACGCTCTGGATCTCGGCGGTCGGATAAGTCAGCAGCGCGGATAGTGCCTTGAGGGTGAGATTCATCACACCACCTCCATCGGAGTCTTGGCGCGCTTCGGCGTGCCGAACAGATTGGTCTCGGACGAGCCGCCGGAGCAGCCATTGCCGAACGAGAAGCCGCAGGAGCCGCGCATGTCGTAGGCATCCTCGTTGATCTCGCGGTGGGCCGTGGGGATGACGAAACGATCCTCGTAATTGGCAATCGCCATCACGTGATACATGTCGTCGATCTGCTGGCCGGTGAGGCCGACGCGTCTGGCGATGTTTTCGTCGATGACACCGTCGATCGTCTTCGCCCGCATGTAGGCGCGCATCGCCAGCATGCGTTCCAGACCGAGCGCCACCGGCTCTTCCTTGCCGGCGGTCAGCAGGTTGGCGAGATACTTGAGGGGGATGCGCAAGGAGCGCACGTCCGGCATCTCGCCGTCATGGCCGATCTTGCCGGCCTGCGCTGCCGACTGGATGGGCGACAGCGGCGGCACGTACCAGACCATCGGCAGCGTGCGGTATTCGGGATGGAGCGGGAAGGCGACCTTCCACTCCATCGCCATCTTGTAGACGGGCGAGCGCCGCGCACCTTCGAGCCAGTTCTCGCTGATTCCGTCGCGACGCGCCTGCTCGATCACCTTCGGATCGTGCGGGTTGAGAAACACGCCGAGCTGGGCGTCGTAGAGGTCCTGCTCGTTCGGCACGCTGGCCGCTTCCTCGATGCGATCCGCGTCATAAAGCACGACGCCGAGATAGCGGATGCGGCCGACGCAGGTCTCCGAGCACACCGTCGGCTGGCCGGCCTCGATGCGCGGGTAGCAGAAGATGCACTTCTCGGATTTGCCGCTCGACCAGTTGTAATAGATCTTCTTGTAGGGGCAGCCGGACACGCACATGCGCCAGCCGCGGCACTTGTCCTGATCGATGAGGACGATGCCGTCTTCCTCGCGCTTGTAGATGGCGCCCGAAGGGCAGGCCGCCGCGCAGGTCGGGTTGAGGCAGTGCTCGCACAGCCGCGGCAGGTACATCATGAAGGTGTTTTCGAACTGGCCGTAGATGTCCTTCTGCACGCCCTCGAAATTGACGTCCTTCGAGCGCTTGGCGAACTCGGTGCCGAGGATTTCCTCCCAGTTCGGACCCCACTCGATCTTCTCCATGCGCTCGCCGGTGATCAGCGATCGCGGCCGTGCCGTCGGCGAGGCCTTGAGCTCCGGCGCGTTCTGCAGGTGCTCGTAATCGAAGGTGAACGGCTCGTAGTAGTCGTCGATTTCCGGCAGGTCCGGGTTGGCGAAGATGTTCGCCAGCACCCGCCATTTCGAGCCGATGCGCGGTTCGATCTTGCCGTTCTTCTTGCGCCGCCAGCCGCCGTTCCAGCGGCTCTGGTTCTCCCACTCCTTGGGATAGCCGATGCCGGGCTTGGTCTCGACGTTGTTGAACCAGGCATATTCCATGCCCTCGCGGTTGGTCCACACGTTCTTGCAGGTGACGGAACAGGTGTGGCAGCCGATGCATTTGTCGAGGTTCAGCACCATCGCGATTTGTGCGCGGATTTTCATTCTGCGGCCTCCAGTTTGGTCTCAGGCGCATTTTTAGGCGCGACGGTGAGCGGTTCGGGCTGATCGGCGGTCGGCTTGTCGAGCCAATCGACGGTTTTCATCTTGCGGATGATGACGAATTCATCGCGGTTGGTGCCGATCGTTCCATAGTAGTTGAAGCCGTAGGCCTGCTGGGCATAGCCGCCGATCATGTGCGTCGGCTTGACGACCACGCGCGTCACCGAGTTATGGATGCCGCCGCGCTGGCCGGTTACTTCCGAGCCGGGCACGTTCACGATCTTTTCTTGTGCGTGATACATCATGCACATGCCGTCTTTGACGCGCTGCGAGACGACGGCGCGTGCGACCAGTGCGCCGTTCGAGTTGTAGGCCTCGATCCAGTCATTGTCGGCGATGCCGACCTTCTTGGCGTCGTTCTCGCTGATCCAGACGATCGGCCCGCCGCGCGACAGCGTGAGCATCAACAGGTTGTCGGTGTAGGTGGAGTGGATGCCCCACTTCTGATGCGGCGTGATGAAGTTGAGGACGATCTGCTTTTCGCCATTCGGCTTGGTATCGATCACCGGCTTGACCGCCTTGAGATCGACCGGCGGGCGATAGACGCACAGCGCTTCGCCGAACGCCCGCATCCACAGATGATCCTGGTAAAGCTGCTGGCGGCCGGACAGGGTGCGCCATGGGATCAGTTCGTGGACGTTGGTGTAGCCGGCGTTGTAGCAGACCTTCTCGGACTCCAGGCCGGACCAGGTCGGCGCCGAGATGATCTTGCGCGGCTGGGCCACCACGTCGCGGAAGCGGATCTTCTCGTCTTCCTTCGGAATGGCGAGATGGGTGTGGTCGAGACCGGTGGTCTTCCCCAGCGCGTCCCAGGCCTTGACCGCGACTTCGCCGTTGGTCTCCGGCGCCAGCGACAGGATCACTTCGGTGGCGTCGATGTCGGTGTCGATGCGGGCGAGGCCCTTGGTCGCGCCTTCCTCGGTCACTTCGCCGTTGAGGCGCTTCAGCAGTTCGACCTCGTGCTCGGTGTTCCAGGCCATGCCCTTCACGCCGTTGCCGAGCTTCTGCATCAGCGGGCCGAGCGCGGTGAAGCGCTTGTAGAGGTTCGGATAGTCGCGCTCGACCACTGTCACCGCCGGCATGGTCTTGCCGGGGATCGGATCGATTTCGCCTTTCTTCCATTCCTTGACGTCGAGCGCCTGCGCGATCTCGCCAGGCGAGTCGTGCTGGATCGGCGTCATCACCACGTCCTTCTCGACGCCCAGCACTTCGGGCGAGACGCGCGAGAACGCCTTGGCGATGGCCTTGTAGATCTCCCAGTCGCTCTTGGCCTCCCACACCGGGTCCACCGCGGACGTCAGCGGATGGATGAAGGGATGCATGTCGGAGGTGTTGAGATCGTTCTTTTCGTACCAGGTGGCGGTCGGCAGCACGATGTCCGAGTAGACGCAGGTCGTGGACATGCGGAAGTCGAGCGTCACGAGCAGATCGAGCTTTCCTTTCGGAGCGTCGTCGTGCCAGGCGACTTCCTTCGGCTTCTTCTTGCCGGTTTCGCCGAGATCCTTGCCTTGCACGCCATGGGTGGTGCCGAGCAGGTGCTTGAGGAAATATTCGTGGCCCTTGCCCGAGGAGCCGAGCAGGTTGGAGCGCCACACGAACATGTTGCGCGGCCAATTGTCGGGATGGTCCGGGTCCTCGCAGGCCATCTGCAGCTCGCCGGACTTAAGCCCCTTGGAGACGTAGTCCTTGGGCTCCAGGCCCGCGGCCTGCGCCTTGGCGGCGAGGTCCAGCGGGTTCTGCCTGAGCTGCGGTGCCGATGGCAGCCAGCCCATGCGCTCGGCGCGCACATTATAATCGATCAGCGCGCCGTCCCACGGACCGGCAGGCGCCGTCGGCGACAGGATCTCCTCGACGCCGACAGTCTCGTAGCGCCACTGATCGGTGTGAGCGTAGAAGAAGGACGTCGAATTCTGCTGGCGCGGCGGCCGGCCCCAGTCGAGGCCGAAGGCCAGCGGCAGCCATCCGGATTGCGGCCGCAGCTTCTCCTGTCCGACGTAATGCGACCAGCCGCCGCCCGACTGACCGACGCAACCGCACATCACCAGCATGTTGATGGCGCCGCGGTAGTTCATGTCGCAGTGGTACCAGTGGTTCATGGCGGCGCCGATGATGATCATCGAGCGCCCCTTGGTCTTCTCGGCGTTGAGGGCGAATTCGCGCGCCGTGGTGATGATCTGGTCGCGCGGCACGCCGGTGATCTTCTCGGCCCAGGCCGGCGTATAGGGCACGTTCTCGTCGTACGACTTGGCGACGTGCGCGCCGCCGAAGCCGCGGTCGATGCCGTAATTGGCGACGAACAGGTCGTAGACGGTGGCGACCAGCTTCTCGCCGTCCTTGAGCGCGACGAGCTTGGCGGGGACCTTGCGTGTCAGCACGCTCGGATGGTCGGTGCCGGCGAAGTGGTCATGCTCGCGGTTGCCGAAATAGGGGAAATCGACATCGGCGAGTTCGTCACGGTCGTCGGCGAAGGAGAGTTGCAGCTTGGTGGCTTCGCCGTCGGACTTCTTCTCCTCGAGATTCCACTTGCCCTTCTCGCCCCAGCGGAAACCGACGGAGCCGCGCGGCGCGACGATGCTCTTGCTCGCTTCGTCGAATGCGACGGTCTTCCACTCGGGATTGTTGGTTTCGCCGAGGTCGCCGGTGAAGTCGGAGGCTCGCAACAGCCGCCCGGGCACCAGCCTACCGTTCTGCTTCACGAGCTCCACCAGCATCGGCATGTCGGTGTACTGGCGGACATAGTCGCCAAAGTAGGGGACCTGCCGGTCGATGTGGAATTCGCGCAGAATAACGTGGCCCATCGCCATGGCGAGCGCGGCGTCGGTGCCTTGCTTCACCGAGATCCACAGATCGGCGAACTTGGAAGCTTCCGAATAGTCCGGGCAGATGACGACGCTCTTGGCGCCGCGGTAGCGCGCCTCGGTATAGAAGTGAGCGTCCGGCGTGCGCGTCTGCGGCACGTTGGAGCCCCACAGGATCAGGAAGCCCGAATTGTACCAGTCGGCGCTCTCGGGCACGTCGGTCTGCTCGCCCCAGGTTTGCGGCGAGGCGGGCGGCAGGTCGCAGTACCAGTCGTAGAACGACATGCAGACGCCGCCGAGCAGCGACAGGTAGCGCGAGCCGGCGGCATAGGAGACCATCGACATCGCCGGGATCGGTGAAAAGCCGATGACGCGGTCGGGGCCGTGCTTCTTCACGGTATAGGCGTTGGCCGCGGCAATGATTTCGGTGACTTCGTCCCAGGTGGCGCGCACGAAGCCGCCGAGGCCGCGCTTGGAGACGTAAGCTTCGCGTTTCGCCGGCTCTTCGACGATGGAGGCCCAGGCCGCGACCGGCGTGCGCACGACGCGCGCCTCGCGCCAGAGCTTGAGTAGCCGCGAGCGCACCAGCGGATATTTCACGCGGTTGCCGGAGTATAGATACCAGGAGTAGCTGGCGCCGCGCGAGCAGCCGCGCGGCTCATGGTTCGGCAACTCCGGCCGCGTGCGCGGATAATCGGTCTGCTGCGTCTCCCAGGTGACGATGCCGCCCTTGACGTAGATCTTCCACGAGCAGGAGCCGGTGCAGTTGGCGCCGTGCGTCGAGCGAACGATCTTGTCGTGCTGCCAGCGCTTGCGATAGCCGTCCTCCCAGCGCCGGTCTTCGTGGGTGAGGATGCCGTGGCCGTCGGAGAACGGCTCGTCGCCGCGATTGAAGAAGGTCAGTCGATCGAGGAAATGGCTCATAGTTCTACTGTCCTTGTCATTCGGCGGGTTGTGCGGCGGCGGGCGGACGCGGTGCGGACGGCGGCAATGCGATGCGGTGCTCGACGTCGTAGAGCAGGCCGCCGCGGCGCGTGTAGAACCACCAGGTGGCGGCGAGGCAGGTGACGTAGAAGGCGAGGAAGCCCCACAGCGCGGCCTGCACGCCGCCGGTCATGGTGATCGAGGTGCCGTAGGCCTTCGGGACGAAGAAGGCGCCGAAGGCCGCGATCGCCGAGGTGAAGCCGGTGATCGCCGCCGATTCCTTCTCGGCCTGACGCAGCCGCGTGTCGCGATCCGCGGTCGGCATCAGCCGGTCCATCTCCTTGCGCATGATGTTGGGGATCATCTGGAAGGTCGAGGCGTTGCCGACGCCGGCGGCGAAGAACAGCACCAGGAACATCGCGAAGAAGCCCCAGAACGCGTAGGGCTGATCCTTGATGCCGAGGAAGTAGAGGACGCCGAGTACGCCCACCATCATCATGATCCAGACCCACATGGTGACGCGGCCGCCGCCGAACTTGTCGGAGACCCAGCCCGTTGCCGAGCGCGACAAGGCGCCGACCAGCGGACCGACGAAGACGAAGGCCAGCGCATCGACCGCCGGGAACTGCGTCTTGGCCAGCAGCGGAAAGCCGGCGGAGTAGCCGATGAACGAACCGAAGGTGCCGGTGTAGAGCCAGCACATCACCCAGTTGTGCTTGCGCTCGAAGATCACCGCCTGCTCGCTGAACGATGCCTTGGCGGACGCGATGTCGTTCATGCCGAACCAGCAGGCGAAGGCGCTGGCGGCGATGAACGGCACCCAGATGAAGCCGGCATTCTGCAGCCACAGCTTTCCGGTCGCGCTGATCGGCTGCGGATCGCCGCCGAGCCAGCCGAACACGCCGGCCGTGATGACGATCGGGATGACGAACTGCACGACGCTGACGCCGAGATTGCCGAGGCCGGCATTCAGCGCAAGGGCGTTGCCCTTCTCCGCCTTCGGGAAGAAGAAGGAGATATTGGCCATTGACGAGGCGAAGTTGCCGCCGCCGAGACCGCAGAGCAGCGCGAGGCCGAGGAAGATGAAGTAGGGCGTCTCGGGATGCTGCACGACGTAGCCGATGCCGACCGCGGGGATGATCAGCGACCAGGTCGCCAGCGTGGTCCACAGGCGGCCGCCGAAGATCGGCACCATGAAGGAGTAGAAGATCCGCAGCACCGCGCCGGAAATGCCCGGCAGCGCCGCCAGCCAGAACAGCTCATCGGTGGTGAACTTGAAGCCGACCGCCGGCAGCTTGGCGACCACCACCGACCAGACCTGCCAGACCGCGAAGGACAGCAGCAGCGCCGGGATCGAGAGCCACAGATTGCGGCGGGCGATGGCCCGGCCCGATGTCTCCCAGAAGGTTTTGTCTTCCGGGCGCCAGTCGGTGAGGATCTTGCCGGAGAGCGCACCGATGTGTTCGGGCTTGTGGATCTCCTGCATCTCGGGCAGTTCGGGCAGCTTCTGCAGCGCCGCGCCGACGACGCCGCGCTCCATCTGACGGATGGCGAGATGCATCCAGATCAGCGCGCCGGTGACCAGGACGAACAGCAGCATGAAGCAGCTCGTCTGAATGCCGGTGAGATCGTTGAGCGCGCCGAAGGCGATCGGCAGCACGAAGCCGCCGAGCCCGCCGATCATGCCGACGAGGCCGCCGACCGAGCCGACATTCTTTGGATAGTAAACGGGGATGTGCTTGTAGACGGCGGCCTTGCCCAGCGCCATGAAGAAGCCGAGCACGAACACGGTGACGATGAACGGCGTGAACCCCATCTCCATGTGGAACGAAATCGGCCCGCTGATGGTGCGCACGACGTAGTCCGTCGGCGGGTAGGACAGGATGAAGGTGCAGAGCACGCTGACCAGAAAGGTCCAGTACATCACGCGCCGCGCTCCGTAACGGTCGGAGAGGTGGCCGCCGTAGACGCGGAAGAGACTGGCCGGCAACGAGAACATGGCGGCCGCCATACCCGCGGTCTTGATGTCGACGCCGTAGACGGCGATCAGATAACGCGGCAGCCACAGCGACAGCGCCACGAAGGCACCGAACACGAAGAAGTAATAGAGTGCGAAGCGCCAGACCTGGATGTTCTTCAAGGGCGCAAGCTCGAGCCAGGCGCTGGTCGGCTTCTCGCCGCGCGCGCGGCGGGCGCGCAGCACCGGATCGTCGTCGGTGGTGAACCAGTAGACGACCGCCATCACCGCAATGCCGACGGCCCAGACCTGCGCCGTCACCTGCCAGCCGTAGGCGACCAGCACAAAGGGCGCGACGAACTTGGTGACCGCGGCGCCGACATTGCCGGCGCCGAAGATGCCGAGCGCCGTGCCCTGTTTCTCCGTCGGATACCAGCGCGACACGTAGGCGACACCGACCGCGAAGGAGCCGCCGGCGATGCCGACGCCGAGCGCCGCCAACAGCATCTGCGGATACGTCTGCGCGTAGGACAGCAGGAAGGTCGCCACCGCTGCCGCCAGCATGGTGACGGTGTAGACGACGCGGCCGCCGTACTGGTCGGTCCAGATGCCCAGCGCCAGCCGGATCAGCGAACCGGTGAGGATTGGCGTGCCGACCAGAAGGCCGAACTCGGTCTCGTTGAGATTGAGCTGCTGTTTGATCTGGACGCCGATGATGGCGAAGATGGTCCAGACGGCGAAGCACACCGTGAACGCGATCGTGGACATCCACAGCGCCCGGCTCTGGCCGGGGGTGGCCGTAGTAATTTGCGTTGGCATGACGAACCCCGTCTTGAATATCGACGGGATCAGGAAGCCTCATCTTACCAATGGCCACTTTGCGTTTGATCAACTCGACTTGGCGACTCTCAGAATTAAAACGTAATTGATCTTCGATATTCTTTGAGTTGACTAAAGCAATAGTGTCACTTGACGTGCATCAAGAGAAACTTAGGCTATAAGGAACTACGGCGCGCCATTGGATAAGCGCGACCTGGAGAACTCACGAATGCCAGTTCGTCTTGCTGATACCCCCGCGATTCGTGCGTTGCCGCTGTTCAGCGAGATGTCCGAGCAGAGCTTCGCCGAGATGATGGATCGATCGATGCTGCAGCGCTTTCCGGCGCGCGCGGACATCATCAGGGAAGGCGAGATGCCGGATTTTCTCTACGTTGTCGTCGAAGGCACTATCGATCTGTTCGCGACCCGCGACGGCGTCGAATCGACGATCGACATTCTCTATCCAGTATCCAGCTTCATTCTCGCAGCCGTCGTTCGCGACGAGCCTTATCTGAAATCGGCGCGCACGCTGGCGCCGTCGCAATTGCTCATGGTGCCGTCCCAGGTCGTGCGCGACACCTTCACCCGCGATGCGGCATTTGCGCGCGGCATCGTCGGCGAACTGGCCGCGCGCTATCGCAGCGTGACGCGCGTGCTGAAGAACGACCGTATGCTGAGTTCGACCGAGCGGCTCGCCAGTTGGGTTCTCAGTTCGGCGCGGCGGGCGGGCCGCGACTCGTTCGAGTTGCCGCTGGAGAAGAGGAAGCTTGCCTCTTATCTCGGCATGACGCCGGAAAGTTACTCGCGCGGCATGACCGCGCTCGAGCAGCACGGCGTCAGCAGCCACGGCGCCACGATCACGGTTACCGATGCCGCTCGGCTCAAGGAGTTCGTGCGGCCGGCCATGAATGAAGACATCTGACGGATAGAGTCTGCGGCGCTGCCGACCCGGCCTGATCTAGATCAATATGTCGCGCGCACGATCGGCGTCTTCCTTTCTTGCCACGTGTGCCGGGACAACAGACATGACCAATGCAGCTCTGGAACGCCGCCGCCGCTATGCCGGCCCGGCACTCTTTTCTTACGGCTTCCGCATCTTCTTTCTCAGCGCCGCGATCTGGGCGGCGGGCGGCATTCTGCTGTGGCTGCCGGTCTATCTAGGGCTGCTGCCGTTCTCGACGAACTTCTCGGCGCTCGATTGGCATATCCATGAGATGCTGTTCGGCTATGCCGCGGCCGCCATTGCCGGCTTCCTGCTGACCGCTATCCCGAACTGGACCGGCCGGCTGCCGGTCAATGGCGCACCGCTCGCGGCGCTGGCCTCGCTCTGGCTCGCCGGTCGCATCGCCATGCTGGCCTCCTCAAGTCTCGGTCCTGCGCTCACCGGCATCGCCGATGCCGCATTCCTCGCCGCGCTGGCGTTCGTCTGCGCGCGGGAGATTATCGCCGGCAAGAACTGGCGAAATCTTCGTGTTCTCGCCGTCGTCACTCTTCTTTTGGCGTCGAACATTTTCTTTCACGTCGAAAATTTCGTGAGCGGCGCCGCCGACTACAGCATCCGCCTGGCGTTGGCCGCCGTGATTGTGCTGATCGCGCTCGTCGGCGGCCGTATCGTGCCGAGCTTCACCAATAACTGGTTGTCTCGGAACAATCCTGGCCGCTTGCCGAAACCGTTTTCGCGGTACGACGCAGTGACATTGGCATGCACTGCCGCTGCGCTGGCGGCGTGGGTCATTGTCCCGGCGGCCATCGTCACCGGCTGGGCGATGCTGCTCGTCGGCGTGATGCAGACGGTTCGTCTCGCGCGCTGGGCCGGTGATCGGACGACCGCTGACCGGCTCGTTCTCGTGCTGCACGTCGCCTATGCCTTCGTGCCGCTGGGCTTCTTGTTGAATGGGCTTTCGATTGTCGCTGGTCTGCCGGCGAGCGCGGGCATTCACGCCTGGGCGGCGGGGGCGGTTGGGCTGATGACGCTGGCCGTCATGACGCGCGCTTCGCTCGGCCACACCGGTCATGCCTTGCAGGCAGGGCCGGCGACGCAGGCGATCTACGGGCTGGTCTTTGCCGGCGCGGTGTTGCGCGTCGTCGCGGCGTTGTCCGGCAATGTTCTGTTGCTGGAAAGCGCCGGGGTGTTGTGGCTGGGAGGCTTCCTGCTTTTTGCCCTTGCTTACGGCCCGATATTGGCGCGCCAGCGGCCCGCCTGGGCGGAAGCGCGCTGCTGACCGGCTTGTCGCGCCGCCTGGGCGGGTAGGCCTATTCCTTTGCCATTGGCAAATGGCATCTCATATTATAGAAATTCTGGCCTCCCGGTACACCGGTGGGCCGAGGTGGTGCCGCTGCCCGAATAGCTGGGGGAAGACGCTCTGATGGCTGGGTCCAACAAGCTCAACGGCGCGCAGGTGATCGTCGACTATCTGATCCAGGAGAAGGTGCCCTATGCCTTCGGGCTTTGCGGGCACGGCAACATCCAGTTCATCGACGCCCTGTATGAGCGTTCCTCCGACATCAAGGCGATTTCGACACATCATGAAAGCGTCGCCGGCTTCATGGCGGACGCCTATTACCGGGTGAAGCGCAAGCCGGTCGCGACCTTCACGTCCTGCGGCCCCGGATCGGCCAACCTGCCGATCGCGCTGGCCACGGCCTATCTCGACTCGGTGCCGTTCCTGGCGGTGACCGGCAATGTGCCGACCAGCCAGTTCAATCGCGGCGCGTTCCAGGAAATGTACCGGCAGAACCAGGCCGACTTCCCCTCGACCGTGCGCAGCGTTTGCAAGCGCGTTTATCAGCCGACCCGCGGCGAGATGGTGCCGCTCGCGGTGCGACAAGCATGGAAGACCATGGTCACGGGCCGGCCGGGTCCGGTGGTGCTCGACGTGCCCTTCGATGTGTTCATGGAAGCGGCGGCGGAAGAGGCGCCCAATCCGGAAGAGTGGAGCGCCAATATTTCGAGCCGCTGCGGCGCCGATCCCGAAGGCGTCATCAAGGCCGTCGACATGCTGCTCAGCGCCGAGCGGCCGGTCATGCTGGTCGGCCAGCAGATACGCCATGGCGACGCGGCCGCGGAGTTGAGGATGCTCGCCGAGCGGCTGCAGATTCCGGTCGCGGCGTCGATGAGCGGCCTCGGCGCGCTCGACACCCATCATCCGCTGGCGCTCGGCATGGTCGCGCGCGGCGGGCATTATCAGGCCAACCACGCCACGCGTCAGGCGGACGTGCTGATGTCGCTCGGCGCCCGTTTCGACGACCGCACATCGAGCTCATGGATTCCGGGCTACTCCTTCACCATCCCGCCGACCAAACTCATCCATGTCGACATTGATCCGGAGGAGATCGGCCGCAACTATCCGGTGGCGCTCGGCCTGATGGCCGATCTGCGCACCTTTTTGCGTCAGATTCTCGCCGAACTCGATCGCCGCACCGACACGACCAAGAAGCTCGACGCCCGCAAGAAATGGCTGGCCGAGATCGACGGCTACCGCAAGGAGTGGGACAAGTTCGTCGCGCCCGGTTTCACCGATGACAGCCAGCCGATCAATCCGCAGCGCGCCGCCTTCGAAATCGACCGCGCCTTGCCGGAAGACGCCATCCTCGTCAGCGACATCGGCGTGCATCACAACTGGTTGCTCGGTTACTGCAAGCCGCGCCGGCCGGATTCGCTGATCGGCTGCATGGGCTTCGGCTCGATGGGCTTCGGCGTCGCCGGCGTGCTGGGCGCCAAGTTCGCGGCGCCCGACCGGCCCTGCATTTCGGTCTGCGGCGATGGCGCTTTCTTCATGCATGCCAACGTGCTCGGCACGGCGGTCGAATACAATCTGCCGGTGGTCTGGGTGGTGTGGAACAATTACGCCTACGCCTCGATCCGCGGCCTGCAGCGCGGCTACCTCAACGGCCGCGAACTCGCCACCGACTTTCACGATCCGCTCACCGGGCAGCGCTACAATCCGGACTTTGCGGCGATGGCGCGTTCGGCCGGCGTCGAGGGCGTGCGGGTCGATCGCGCCGCCGATGTCGGCGACGCCATCCGAAAAGGCATTGCAGCCAACAAGCCATACCTCATTGACGTGGACATCGCGGCCGATACTAATCCGGCCGGTGCCGGCGTATGGGAACTGCCGGGTCTCGGCACCAGCAAGCCGTCGATCGGCACGCGCTATATCCCCGGCAACTGATCGGCAGGGTCGCCTTTGGCATCGTCCTCGGTTTTCGATGAGACTTATGACGTCGTCGTGATCGGAGGCGGCAACGCTGCGCTGTGCGCCGCGATCACCGCGCGGCGGGCAGGGCGCAGCGTCATCGTGCTCGAGGGCGCGCCGGAATTCTATCGCGGCGGCAACACGCGCCACACCCGCAACCTGCGCTGCTCGCATGACGGCACCGCGCCGACCATGACCGGGCCATACGAACCCGGCGAATTTCTCGACGACCTCTACCGCGTCACCGGCGGCCAGACCGACAAGGCGCTGGCCGAACTGACCATTGCCAAGTCGCGCGAACTGCTCGGCTTCATGGACGACGTCGGCGTCCGTTTTCAGCCGCCGCTCGGCGGCACTTTGAGCCTGGGCAAGACCAACGCCTTCTTCCTCGGCGGCGGCCGCGGCATGCTCAACGCGCTCTATCGCAAGGCGGAGGATCTTGGCGTCATCTGCCTGTACGACGCCAAAGTGACCGGCCTCACCATCGAGAACGGTTATTTCGTTTCCGCCAATGTCGATTTCGAAGGCGCGAGCCGCATCGTGCGCGGCAAAGCGCTGGTCGCCGCGGCCGGCGGCTTCGAATCCAACATCGAGTGGCTGAAGGAATACTGGGGCGACGCGGCCGACAACTTCATCATCCGCGGCACCAAATTCAACCGCGGCGACGTGCTGCGTCTGCTGCTCGATGCCGGCGTCAAGCCGGTCGGCGATCCGACGCAGTGCCACGCCATCGCGCTCGATGCGCGGTCGCCGAAGTTCGACGGCGGCATCGCGACGCGCCTCGACAGCATCGTCTTCGGCGTCGTCGTCAACCGCGACGCTCAGCGTTTCTATGACGAAGGCGAGGATGTCTGGCCCAAGCGCTACGCCATCTGGGGGCGCCTGATCGCCCAACAGCCCGACCAGATCGCCTATTCGATCATCGATTCCCGCTCGATCCGGCTGTTCATGCCGTCGATCTTCCCGGCCATTGAGGCGGGCAGCATCGGTGAGCTGGCGGGCAAGCTGTCACTTGACGTCGCGGCCCTGGAAAAGACCGTGGCGGAGTTCAACGCCGCAGTGCGGCCGGGAACCTTCGATCACACCGTGCTCGACGATTGCCGCACCCAAGGTCTGGCGATCGAGAAGACCCATTGGGCGCGGACCATCGACCATCCGCCGTATTACGCCTATCCGCTGCGGCCGGGCATCACCTTCACCTATCTCGGCGTGCGGGTGAACGAGGAGGCGCGCATGCAGATGGCGGACGGCACGCCATCGGGCAACATGTTCGCGGCGGGTGAAATCATGGCGGGCAACGTGCTGGGCAAAGGCTATCTTGCCGGCATCGGAATGACGATTGGCGCCGTGTTCGGGCGGCTCGCGGGCGAGGGAGCCGCTTTGCATGCACGCAACTAGTTCGCTGCGGGAAGCCGATCGTCTGATGACGATCTGCAACGCCTGCCGCTACTGCGAAGGCTTGTGCGCGGTGTTTCCGGCGATGGAAATGCGCCGCACCTTCGCCGACGGCGATCTCAATTATCTCGCCAACCTCTGTCACCAGTGCGGCGCCTGCTATACCGACTGCCAGTATTCGCCGCCGCATGAATTCAGCGTCAACATCCCGGCAACTCTGGCTGCCGCGCGCAACGACAGCTATGCGCATTATGTCTGGCCGGGCTTTCTCGCCGGCGTGTTCAACCGCAACGGCCTGCTGGTGACGCTGCTGACCGCGGCGAGCCTCGCCGTTTTCGTCGTCGGCTTCGTCGTGTGGGTCGATCCTGCGGCGCTGTTCGCCACGCATGGCGGCGACTTCTACAAGGTGATGCCGCACAACGCGATGGCCGGCATCTTCGGCGTGGTGGCGCTGTATGCGATCCTTGCCTTCGCCATCAGCCTGACGCGGTTCTGGCGCGACATCAACGGCAACACGCCGATCGGCCTGCGCGACTTCGGCCGCGCGCTGATCGACACTTTCCACCTGACCTACCTGCATGGCGGCGGTGGCGGCTGTACCAGCGAAGACAAGAGGCCGTCGCCGTCACGCCGAATGTTTCACCACTTCACCTTTTATGGCTTCATGCTCTGCTTTGCGTCGACTTCGGTGGCGACGCTGTATCACTACGCGTTCGGCTGGCACGCGCCTTACGGCCTGCTCAGCCTGCCGGTGATCCTTGGTACGGTCGGCGGCATCGGCCTGTTGATCGGTCCGGTGGGGCTGTACGCGCTATCAGCGCGCCGCGATCCGATTCTGACGGACGTCAAACGACGCGATATGTCCACCGCCTTTATCGTCATGCTGTTCCTGGTGGCGCTGACGGGGCTTCTGCTGTTGATGTTGCGTGACAGCGCCGCGATGGGCATCCTGCTTGCGGTGCACCTCGGTACGGTACTGGGCCTGTTCCTCAGCCTGCCATACGGCAAGTTCGTGCACGGGCTGTATCGCTTCCTGGCGCTGGTCAAATACGCGGCCGAGCGCCGGCAGGGCACCTTCGTCGAATGAATCGCTAACTGTGCTGTCGCTTATTTCGACGCCTTGAGCACGTCGCTGGCGCCGAATGCTTGCGAGAGAGACTTGGCCGCAGCGGAAAGGGTCTTGGCCCGGCTTTGCAGGCTCTGGATCGACAGCCGCCACACTGGCCCTGAAATGCCGATGGCGCCGGTCACCTGGCCGCTGAAGTCGTAGATGGGCATCGCCGCGCAGCGCACCTCGCTGTTGAACTCGCCGTCGTCAAAACCAATGCCGGCGTCGCGGATCGCTTCGATATCGCGGCGCAGCCGGTTCTTGTCGGTGATGGTGGCGGGCGTCAGCGGCTCGAGCGAGACGCGATCGAGATAGTGTTCGAGTTGCTCCGGCCTGAGCGCGGCGAGGATCACCTTGCCGAGCGCGGTGCAATAGGCCGGCCGCACCACGCCAGCGCGTTCGGTCAACTGAAACGCACCCGGGCCGGGCGTACGCGCCAGCACGACGACGGCGTCGCCGACGCGCGCGGCGAAATGCGCGCTCTCGCCGGTTTCATGCGCGAGCTGCTCGAGCACGGGTGTCGCCATGCTCACCATTTCCATCTCGTCGAGCGCGCTTGCCGCCAGAGCAAACAGCGGCCGACCGATGCGATAGCGCTTGCTGTCCTTGATCTGGCGGATGTAGCCCAGCGACACCATGGTCTTGACCAGATGGAACGTCGTCGAATTGTGCAGGCCGACGCGCTTGCTCAGGTCGGCGAGGCCAATGCCTTCGCGGTTGCGTGCGACTTCCTCGAGGATCGAGAAGGCGCGGGCGATCGACTGGACCCCGCCTCCGGCGCGTTCGGGGGCGTCGGCGCCGTCGTCGGCGCGCTCGACATTATCGACCACCTTCTTGACCGCCGGTCCGGTATCGCCGGGCCGGGACGGGGCCGCCTTCTTCAGTCTTGCGGGAGTTCTCAAACGCCTGCCTCCGGCGGATAGGGCGATGGTCTTAAGCGTTCTACAATGTCGCAGGCCATTTTCAAAGGTTGGCGGCGGCGATGACGTCGGCCCACACCGGCAGCGGCCGCGCCTCATACGGCTTGTTCCAGGCGGCGCAATTGCCGGCGTCGATGATCTGGACCGGCAGGATGATCTCGCCCGGCATGCTTTCGCCCCTGAGGTGGCGGACGGTGGCCTCGACGGCGATGGCGCTCATCGCCATCGGATCGAAATTGGCGGTCGCCAGCATGCGCCCGGCCTCGATCTCGGTGATCGCATCCGGGATGGCATTGATGCCGACCATCGGCGGCAGCCGGGCGACGCCCACTCCGGTCATCGCGTCGATGACACCGAGCGCCATGTGGTCGTTGGCGCTCAGCACCGCGTCGATGCCTTTCAGCTTATCGGCGGCTGCGAGCCAGGCTTGTCTCGCCACATCGCGCAAATACTCGCCGCGCAGCGACGCCCGGACCTTCACGCCAGGATATTCGGCAAGCGTGTCCTGAAAGCCGATGAGGCGGTCGCGGCTGGTCGGCGAGGCGCTGGCGCCCTCGATGATGACGATGTCGCCGCGTCCGGCCAGCTTCTCGAACAGGTAGCGCGCGATGTCCCGCCCGAGCGCGCGGTCGTCCGAGCCGATGAAACAGACGCGCTGTCCGGCGGTCGTCTTCGACACGATGTTGAACAGCGGAATCTTCGCGGTATCGAATTGCAGGATGGCCTCGTTCACCGCGGTCTCATGCACCGGCACGAACACCACGGCGTCGGGCTTGTCGCGGATCGCCCGGCCGATCAGCGCGATCTGCTCATCGACATTGTCTGGTTTTTCCGGAACGTAATGCGTGACGCTGGCGCCGAGCCGCGCCGCCGTGCGGTCGGCGCCGATGCGCGCCGACTGGTAGCCGGGATTGACGAGGTTCTTCGTAAAAACGGCGATGCGCGGCGGCATGCGGACGCTCAAGCCCCGTTGAATTGCACGATGTTGAGCCCGGCGTTCGGATCGGTCACGTACATCAAGCCATTCTTGTCGACGAAGCAGTCGGCCGACTGCACGACCTGTGGCCGGTTCGGGCGTGGATCCATCATCTTCGCCGGATTGGGCGGCACGTAGAAACCGACCTCGCGCGGCTGGAACTGGTTGGCAATGTTGAACACGCGCACGCCGGCATTGTAGAACGTGGCGAAAATCAATTCCGAACTCTGGAACGAGCCGGGCCGGTTCTCGTGCATGTTATGCGCACCGAAGAAGCCGCCCTTGGCGCAATAGTCGTCCTCCGCCGGCATCGGCATGGTGGCAATGCTGACCGGATTGTGCGGCGCGCGGATATCATAGACCCAGATGTAGCGCAGCCCGTCGGCGCAGTTGTTGGTGGACGGTTCGTCCGCGACCACCAGCAGATTGCGGTCCGGCAGCGGCAGGGGCGAATGCGTGCCGCCGCCGAATGGCGGATCGGTGTTGCGGTGGGCGATGATGCGCGGCTTTGCCTTGTCGGCGATGTCGATAACGGTGAGGCCGCCGTCGCGCCAGGCGCCGAAGGCGAGGTCGCCGGCGACCAGCGCATGATGCAGGGCATAGCGGCGGTTGGACGCCCAGGCCGGCGTTTCGCCGCCGCCGCGCCACATGCCGGGGATCCAGCAACGGCCGACGACATGAGGCTTGCGCGGATCGGCCATGTCGATGATCGCGAGTATATGATCGGTGAAGTCGTGGAAGTGGATCGAGGCATAGGCGTAACGGCCGCCGACATACCAGAGGCGATGCGGACCGACGCCCTCGACTGGCATGAAGCCGATCTCGGTCGGCTTGTCGGGCTTCGATATATCGTAGACGCGGATGCCGGGCGTGAACTGGTTGCCCGTGGCCTTCATCTGCTCGGCCCAGGAGCCGCCGAAGTAAGCCTTGTCGGTTTGGAATTGCTGCATGTGCCAGACACTCGGCGCATTCACCGCCAGCAGCAGGTCATCATGGGTCTGCAAATGCAGCGCGCGCGTGCCCGGCGGACAGGCGATGAAGTCGACTACCTTCGGGTTCTTCGCGTCGCGCACGTCGAGCGTGGTGATGCCGTTGGAGAAGCCGTGACCGACATAGGCGTAGCCGCGGTGCACCATGATCTGCACGCCGTCGGCGTGGCCGTTCATGTCGGTGTGGCTGACGAACGAAATGTTGCGGGACGGTTGCGAAGCCATGGCGGTTTCCGGCGCACGAAGAGGGAGCAAAGCGACGAGGACGGCGCCGCGGCCGCAGCGGCCCGTAAGCGGGCCCGTGCGGACCGGGGCGGCGTGCCCGCCAAGGCTAGCATCGCGTATTCAGTATTGGCAAATGCCAACTCACAATGTGGGATAATTGTTGACTCCCCGCGCGGGTTCGCCAGAGTAGGGGAACAGGACAGAGTGACGTTCGCCGGCCGGGGTCACAAACAAAAGTGACGGTTCACGTGGGTGGGGAGCAAGCAGGCGCGGGAGCGGCGGCGCGCGCGATAGCGAGCGCGGTGCATCGCCATGACGCAGGCAAATCGCCCCGGTCATCTCGGCGGTCTCACGCGTTCCGCGCGCTGGCCGGACGGCGGAGACCTGCTAACGTGCCGTTCGACGCCAACAACCTTCAAGAACACCGCCCGATGTTGACGCTCCGTCAGATCGAAGTCATTCGCGCCATCATGGTGACCGGCACGGTTGGCGGGGCCGCGCGGCTGCTCAACGTGTCGTCGCCGGGTATCAGCCGCGTGATGAAGCACGCGGAGACATCAGTCGGGGTCAAGCTGTTCGATCGCCAGGGCGGCCGTTACTCACCGACCAGCGAAGCTCATGCCATCTTCGATCAGATCAACGGCGTCTACGACAAGATCGAAGACCTGGAATTCGTCATTTCACGAATCAAGCGCGGGGCCGACAGCGAGCTCAAGGTCGCCTCGGTGCCCAGCATTGCCAATGTCATGGTGCCGCGGGCGCTGGCCAATGTGCGCAAGGCGTTTCCCAATCTGCTGATCGACTGCGACATCCTCAAGATCGAGGACGCCGTCGATTACCTTCTGCTGGGCAAGGGCGAACTGGTTGCGCTGAGCTCGAGGATCGAGCATCCGATGCTGACCTGTGCGCCCCTGGCGCGAGGACAGCTTAAATGCATCGTGCCGGCGGATCACCCGCTCGCCAGACGCGCAGAAGTCCCGGCGGCGGAAATCGCCAAGTACCCGTTGATCGGCGTCGATCCGAACGATCCCTACGGACGGATCATGGCCGATCTGTTCGCCAGGCACTCGTTGAATTACGAAGTGACCATTCGCGCCCGCTTCGGCTCGACCGTCTGCGCCCTGGTCACGCAAGGTCTCGGCGTGGCGATCGTCGATGAGTTCACGCTGGCGGCCAACAACTGGCCGCAGGTCCGTGTTCTCGACATCGCCGAGCCGACGGTATTCCAGACCTACATTGTGCACCGCAAGGACGCGCCGCTGTCGCGTTACGCGGCCTTGTTCATCACTGCGTTGCGCGAGCATATGGAAAGCCTGGCCGCGCCGGTTGTGCCGCGGCGCGCTCAAGCCGCGGGCGTCCGCGAGGTGCGCCGAAGATAACCTGATGTTGGGTTTCGACAACGTTTTGATTGTTGACCTCGTGCGGCGACGCCGCAATGGTCTGACAATCAGAGACTGGTCCGGGATCAAGGACCGCCTGATCTAAACGCCGGGGTAACACCGGCGCGACTTTAAACCACCTGAGGGGAGATGCTCATGCTTCGCACTGGATTGCTTGTATCGCTCGTTGCCGCCGGTATCGGACTGGCCGGGACGGCGCACGCACAGCAAAAGACCGTTTACATGCCGGCGATCCTGGAATTGTCCGGGGCCGGCGCCGTTTCCGGCACCAATTTCCGCGACGGCATGCTGATGGCCATCGACGAGATCAACAAGGCCGGCGGCATCCTCGGCCACAAGATCGAGACGCCGGTGCTCGACACCCAGAGCGATGCCGGCACCTCGCGCGCCCAGCTGCAGAAAGTGCTCGACAACAATCCCTATGTCGTCTTCGGCCCGGTGTTCTCCGGCTCGGTCCTGGTGACGCAGTTGATGACGCTGAAGGCCGAGATTCCGGAAATCGTGGGTGGCGAAGCGGCGGCGATCACCCAGAAGAACAACGCTTATGTGTTCCGCACTTCGTTCGGCCAGCAGTTCAGCATGCCGAAGATCGCCAACTACATTCACGACAGCATCAAGGCCAAGAGCGTGGCCGTGGTCTGGGTCAACAACGACTTCGGCAAGGGCGGCCGCGACAACTTCACCAAGGAGATGAAGGATCGCGGCATCAACATCGCCGCCGACATCTCGACCGAGGTCGGCCAGGCGGACTTCTCGGCTGACGTCGTCAAGCTCAAGGGCGCGAATGCCGATGCCGTCTTCGTCTATCTCAATGAAGAAGAGAGCGCGCGCTTCCTCAAGGAAGCCAAGAAGCAGGGCATCAAGGCGCCGCTGATCGGCGAAACCACGCTGCTCGGCCAGAAGGTGATCGATCTCGCCGGCGGCGCCGCCGAAGGCGTCCAGGGCCATGTCGGCCTGACCGTCGATGCCCCGATCAAGGCGGTGCAGGACTTCGCCGCCAAGTTCAAGCAGCGGTTCAATTATGTCTGCGACCATAACGGCATCAAGGGCTACACCGGCGTCTACTTCGTCAAGTACGTGACCGAGAAGATCGGCAAGTTCGACAGCAAGGCCTTCGCGGAGAAGGCGCACGGCATCACCATCACGCCGAAGGACGAGCCGGGCATCCTGATGGAAGCGATGTGGGACAAGAACGGCGACATCGACCGTGAAAGCTTCCTTGGCGAGGTCGTCGACGGCAAGCAGAAGATCGTCAAGACGCTGCCGATGCTGAGCAAGAAGTAATCGCACGTCGTCGCAACGTTTCCGCCCGGCGCGCGACGCCGGGCGGAACCTGACGGGCTCCGTATCATGGCCTCGTTTATCCAGCTCCTGGTCTCGGGTCTCGCGACCGGAGCGATCTATGCGCTCATCGCCATCGGCTTCACCCTGCTGTGGCAGACGTCGCAGACGATCAATTTCGCCCAGGGCGAATTCGTCATGTTGCCGGCGTTCTTCGTCCTCGCGGCGATGAATGTCGGCGCCCCGTACTGGCTGGCGGCGCTGATCGGCATTGCACTCTCGGTCGTCGTCCTCGGCGTGCTGTTCAAGGCGGTCATCGTCGACCCGATGATGAGGCATGGCGTGCTGCCGCTGGTGATCACGACCATCGCGCTGTCGCTGTTCCTCAAGGAGAGCGTCAAGGATTTCTATTCGTCGCAGGCGCAGCCGTTTCCGGCGCCGGTCGCGCCGCGCGACCTGCATTTCCTCGGTGCGGTGGTGTCGCTGCAGAGCGTCGTTGTGCTCGCCGTCGCGGTGCTGACCGTCGTCGCGCTGCATCTCCTGCTCAACAAGACGCGGCTCGGCCGCTGCATGCAGGCGACCGCGCAGAATCCGACGGTGGCGCGGATCCTCGGCATCCCGGTCGGCCGCATGGTGCTCTACACCTTCCTGATCAACGGCGCGCTGGTGGCCATCGCCTCGCTGCTGATCAGCCCGATCTATCTCGCCAAGTTCACCAATGGCGAGGCGCTCGGCATGGCGGCCTTCATCGCCGCCATCATCGGCGGCTTCAACCAGGTGCGCGGCGCCATTCTGGGCGGTCTCATTCTCGGGGTGCTCGACAATCTGTCGGCCGCCTATCTGTCGTCGCAATATCGCGGCGCGTTTCCGCTGGTCATCCTCATCGCGGTGATCCTGTTCCGGCCGCAAGGCCTGCTCGGCCGTGTCGAGGAGCGCGCGGTATGAGGCGGCTCGGACCTTCGGCGTTGGCGATCGCCGGCGTGGTGGCGATCGGATTGCCGTTCCTGCTCAAGCCGTTCGGCGTCTATCTCATTTCGATGTGGGCGGTGCTGACCATCGCCGCCATCGGCCTTAACCTCACGCTCGGCTATGCCGGGCAGGTGTCGATGGCGCAGGGCGCCTTCGTCGGCATCGGCGCCTATACGGTCGCGCTTTTGACGGCGGCGGGCTGGCCGTTCTTCGTCGCGTTCATCCTCGGCGGCGCATTGTGCTTTGTCATCGGCTGGCTGCTCGGCTATCCGGCGCTGCGCGTGCAGCACCATTATCTGGCTTTCGTCACGCTGGCGTTCAACACGCTGGTCTTCCTCGTCCTGCGCAACGAAGAGTGGCTGACGCGCGGCAGCTACGGCATCGCCGGCACCGATCGGCCGAGCCTGTTCGGGTTTTCGACCGACAATGCGCGGGCGTTCTATTTCGTCTGCCTGGCGATCCTGGTGCTGCTGTCGGCGGCGACCTGGTGGATGATGCGTTCGCCCTGGGGCAGGGCCTTCGTGGCATTGCGCGAAAATCCGATCCGCGCGCTGTCGCTCGGTCTCGATACGCGGCGCTACACGTTAATGGCCTTCGCGCTCGGCTCGACGCTGGGCGGGCTTGCCGGCGGACTCTATGCGCCGCTGGTGCAGTTCATCGAGCCGGGTTCGTTCTCGCTGAACATGTCGTTCAATCTTCTTCTGATGGTGATTGTCGGCGGCAGCGGGCGGTTCTTCGGCCCCTTCGTCGGCGCGCTGATCGCCGTGCTGCTGCCGGAATGGATGCGGATCGCCGAAGGCTACTATCTCATCGTCTACGCCATGCTGGTGATG
The DNA here is from genome assembly GCF_001426945.1 of Pseudolabrys sp. Root1462. Lineage (GTDB taxonomy): Bacteria > Pseudomonadota > Alphaproteobacteria > Rhizobiales > Xanthobacteraceae > Pseudolabrys. The sequence goes on from NZ_LMFS01000001.1 coordinate 1,317,185, forward strand.
GTGCTGATGGTGTTCTGTCCGACCGGCGTCCTCGGCCTGTTCGAAAAGGCGTTCAGACCGAAGAAAGCGCCGCCGCCGGCACCCGCGACGCTCAAGGCGGAGGTCACGCGATGACGGCCGTCCTCGAAGTCAACAATCTCAGCAAGCGCTTCGGTGGCATCGTCGCGGTCGACAACGTGTCGTTCACGGTCAATGACGGCGATATCCTCGGCATCATCGGGCCGAACGGTTCCGGCAAGTCCACGCTGTTCAACTGCGTGCTCGGCCAATTGCTGCCGAGCGACGGCACCGTGCGCATCGACGGACAGGAATCGACCGGCATGCGGCCGTGCGATCTCAATCGTCTCGGCGTCAGCCGCACATTCCAATTGCTGCAGGTCTTTCCGCAATTGTCGGTGCGCGACAATCTCATTCTCGCCGGCCAGGAGCATCAGGGCTCGATGACGTCGCGGCTGTTCGGGCGGCCCGATGCCGGGCTCGGCGATGCGGCGGACCAGATGATCGAGTTTTTCCGCCTGTCGCATCTCGCCGAGGAGCAGGCCGGCATGCTGAGCTACGGCCAGCAGAAGCTGCTCGACGCCGCGATGGCCTTCATGGCCGGCCCGCGTCTGGTGCTGCTCGACGAGCCGGCCGGCGGCGTCAACCTCACCATGCTCGGCTTGTTGCGCGAGCGGCTGCAGGCCTATCACGCCGAACGCAAGGCCACCTTCGTCGTGATCGAGCATCAGATGGAATTCGTCATGGCGCTGTGCACGCGCGTGCTGGTGCTGGCGGAAGGGCGGATCATCGCCGAGGGCGCGCCGGAAGAAGTGCGGCGCAACCCCGCGGTGATCGAAGCCTATCTCGGTCATTGAGGGCGGCACGATGAGCAGCAGCGACGCCATCCTTGAGATCGACGATGTTTATGCCGGCTACGGCAAGATGACGATTCTCAACGGCACCACGGCGCGCATCCGCCGCGCCGCCATCACCACCGTCATCGGCCCGAACGGCGCCGGCAAGTCGACTCTGTTCAAGACGATCTACGGTCTGCTGCCGGTGCGCACGGGCTCGATCGGCTTCGACGGCCGCGCCACGACGAATTTCCAGCCGCGCCAGGTGCTCGACGCCGGCATGGCCTACATCCCGCAGGGCCGCAATATCTTCCCCGAGCTCAGCGTGCGCCATAACCTCGAGCTCGGCGGCGTCGCCTTGGCCGATCAGTCGCAGTTGCCCGAGCGCATGGAGCGCATCATGCAGCGCTTTCCGATGCTGCGCGAGAAGGCCGACACCCAGGCCTCGACCTTGTCGGGCGGCCAGCAGAAGCTGCTCGAGGTCGCGCGCGGCCTGCTGCTCGATCCGAAGCTGATCCTGATCGACGAGCCGTCGATCGGCCTGTCGCCGCTGATGGTGCAGGAGGTGTTCGCCATTCTCAAAGGCCTGCGCGACAAGGGCGTCACCATCCTGCTCATCGAGCAGAACGCCAAGCAGGCGCTGCAGATGTCGGATTACGGCCTGGTGCTGGAGCAGGGCCAGACCCGGATCGAGGACACCGCGGCCAATATCCTCCACGACCCGCGCATCGCCCAACTCTTCCTGGGCGGCGGACTGGCGGCCGCGGCGTCCTGAGCGGGCCCGGCCGGGCGTTTCCGCGCGGCCGGCGCCTGGCATACATAATTATTGTCGGCCCGGCCGGCCGCTGAGACCGGTCGCCTCATTAGGGTGCCGGTAGGGTGAAAACGCCTGATTGGCGGCCGGTTTACGGACGCCTCTGATTAAATCACTCAAATACCGCCAAAATCGCAGTTTGATAGGCTTTCGCTATTGCGAAATGTTATCGGGAGATCATGTTTTGATAGGGATTATCGATCAATCCATCGAAACAGGGTTCTTGATCGATAATTTGAAAGGATTCTAATGCGGTTAAACGCAGGAAAAGCGGTTCGACAGCATGAAAACGACACCCGGGTGGGACGCAAATCTGGCGGCGGAAATCATCGGTCGCCATAAGGATACCGAGGGGCCGCTGCTCCCGATCCTGCACAGTCTGCAGCATGCCTTCGGCTATATCCCCGAACCGGCCGAGCCGATGGTGGCCGAGGCGCTCAATATATCCCGCGCCGAGGTGCACGGCGTCGTCACCTTCTATCATGACTACCGCCACGCGCCGGCCGGCCGCCACGTGCTCAAGCTTTGCCAAGCGGAAGCCTGCCAGGCTTGCGGCAGCGATGCGCTGGCCGCCCGCGCCGAAGAGAAACTCGGCGTGAAACTCGGCGAAACCTCGGCGGACGGCCGGGTCACGCTGGAACCGGTTTACTGCCTCGGTCTTTGTTCTGTATCGCCGTCGGCGATGATCGATGGCCGCATCGTCGGCCGGCTCGACGCCAACAAGCTCGATGCCTTGCTCGCGGAGACGTCTCGATGAGCGCGATCCGCATATATGTTCCCGGTGACGCTGCGGCGGTGGCCTGCGGCGCCGACGACATCGCGAAGACCATTCGCGATCTGGCCGCCCAGCGCCGCATCGACGTGCAGATCGTCCGCAACGGTTCGCGCGGCATGCACTGGCTCGAGCCGATGCTCGAAGTGACGACGCCGGAAGGCCGCATCGCTTACGGCCCGGTCGAAGCCGGCGATGTCGAGAGCGTGTTCGACGCGATGCTGGGCAATGGCCAGGCTTTGGGCGGCGAGCACAAGCTGCGCGTCGGCAAGCCCGAAGACCACCCGTTCATGAAGAAGCAGACGCGGCTCACCTTCGCCCGCTGCGGCATCGTCGATCCCCGCTCGCTGGAAGACTACTGCGCTCATGGCGGCTATCGCGGCCTCAACAAGGCGCTGGCCAAGCCCGCCAATATCGTCAACGAGGTGACCCAGTCCGGCCTGCGCGGTCGCGGCGGCGCCGGCTTCCCGACCGGGATCAAGTGGAAGACCGTCGCCGACACCAAAGCCGATCAGAAATACATCGTCTGCAACGCCGACGAGGGCGACTCCGGCACCTTCGCCGACCGCATGATCATGGAAGGCGATCCCTTCGTGCTCATCGAGGGCATGACGATTGCAGGCATCGCCGTCGGTGCCACCAAGGGTTACATCTATATCCGCTCCGAATATCCGCATGCCATCGACGTCATGAACGATGCGATCAGCGCGGCGCGGCGCGGCGGTGTGCTCGGCGCCAAGGTCTGCGGATCGGACTATGTCTTCGATCTCGAAGTCCGCGTCGGCGCCGGCGCCTATGTCTGCGGCGAAGAAACGGCGCTGCTCGATTCACTCGAAGGCAAGCGCGGGCAGGTGAGGGCGAAGCCGCCGCTGCCGGCGCACAAGGGCCTGTTCGGCAAGCCGACCGTCATCAACAACGTGCTGTCGCTCGCCACCGTCCCGATCATCATGGACAAGGGTGCCGAGTTTTATAAGAACTTCGGCATGGGCCGTTCGCGCGGCACCATGCCGATCCAGCTCGCCGGCAATCTCAATTACGGCGGCCTGTTCGAAACCGCGTTCGGCATCACGCTTGGCGAACTGGTCGATGATATCGGCGGCGGCTGTTTCACCGGCCGCCCGGTCAAGGCGGTGCAGGTCGGCGGCCCGCTCGGCGCCTACTTCCCGCGCGCGCTGTTCGACACGCCGTTCGATTACGAAGCCTTCGCCGCCAAGGATGGCCTGATCGGCCATGGCGGCATCGTCGTTTTCGACGACAGCGTCGATATGGCCAAGCAGGCGCGCTTTGCGATGGAATTCTGCGCTATCGAATCCTGCGGCAAGTGTACGCCGTGCCGCATCGGCTCGACGCGCGGTGTCGAAACCGTCGATCGCATCATGAAGGGAATCGAGAGGACCAAGAATCTCGAAGTCCTCACCGATCTCTGCAACACCATGAAATTCGGCTCGCTCTGTGCGCTCGGCGGCTTCACGCCGTATCCGGTGATGAGCGCGCTCACCCATTTCCCCGAAGACTTCGGCGGCGCCCCGCGCCTCGAAGCCGCTGAATAAGGAGACCCCTCATGTCTCTCATCCACGAAATCGATTACGGCACGCCGAAGTCCAAATCCGAGAAGATGGTGACGCTGACCATCGACGGCGTCGAGGTCACGGTGCCTGAAGGCACCTCGATCATGCGCGCCGCCATGGACATGGGGACGCAGATCCCGAAACTGTGCGCGACCGATATGGTCGATGCCTTCGGTTCCTGCCGTCTCTGTCTCGTCGAAATCGAGGGCCGCGCCGGCACGCCGGCGTCGTGCACCACGCCGGTGGCGCCCGGCATCGTCGTCAAGACGCAGACCGATCGCCTGCATCAGATCCGCAAGGGTGTGATGGAGCTCTACATCTCCGACCATCCGCTCGACTGCCTGACCTGCTCGGCGAACGGCGACTGCGAATTGCAGGACATGGCCGGCCAGGTCGGCCTGCGCGACGTGCGTTACGGCTATGAGGGCGAGAACCACGTCTTCGCCAAGACGCCCGAGGGCCTCAATCCGAACTGGCTGCCGAAGGACGAGTCGAATCCCTACTTCACCTACGAGCCGTCGAAGTGCATCGTCTGCTCGCGCTGCGTTCGCGCCTGCGAGGAAGTGCAGGGCACTTTCGCGCTGACCATCGCCGGCCGCGGCTTCGGTAGCCGCGTCGCCGCCGGCATGGAAGAATCCTTCCTCGGTTCGGAGTGCGTGTCCTGCGGCGCCTGCGTCCAGGCCTGCCCGACCGCGACGTTGAACGAGAAGAAGGTGATCGAGATCGGCAAGCCCGAGCACTCGGTCGTCACCACCTGCGCCTATTGCGGCGTCGGCTGCTCCTTCAAGGCGGAAATGCGCGGCGAGGAAGTCGTGCGCATGGTGCCGTGGAAGGACGGCGAGGCCAATCGCGGTCATTCCTGCGTCAAGGGCCGCTTCGCCTGGGGTTACGCCACCCACAAGGAGCGCATCCTCAACCCGATGATCCGTTCCTCGATCCACGAGCCGTGGAAGGAAGTGAGCTGGGACGAGGCGATCGCCTACACCGCCTCCGAGTTCAAGCGCATCCAGAACAAGTACGGCCGGTCCTCGGTCGGCGGCATCACCTCGTCGCGCTGCACCAACGAAGAAACCTTCCTGGTGCAGAAGCTGATCCGCGCCGCCTTCGGCAACAACAACGTCGATACCTGCGCCCGCGTCTGCCACTCGCCGACCGGCTATGGCCTCGGCCAGACCTACGGCACCTCGGCCGGTACGCAGAACTTCGACTCGGTCGAGGACAGCGACGTCATCATCGTCATCGGCGCCAATCCGGCGGCGGCGCATCCGGTGTTCGCCTCGCGCATGAAGAAGCGCATCCGCCAGGGCGCCAAGCTCATCGTCATCGATCCGCGCCGCACCGAAATGGTGAAGTCGGCGCATATCGACGCCGCCTATCATCTGCCCCTGCTGCCCGGCACCAACGTCGCCATGCTGACCGCGCTGGCGCATGTCATCGTCACCGAGAAGCTCTACAACGAGAAGTTCATCCGCGAGCGTTGCGACTGGGATGAATTCCAGCACTGGGCGGAGTTCGTCTCGCTGCCGCAGAACTCGCCGGAGTCGGTCGCCAAGGCGACCGGCGTCGCGGCCGAACAGATCCGCGGCGCGGCGCGTCTTTACGCCACGGGCGGCAACGGCGCGATTTATTACGGCCTCGGCGTCACCGAACATTCCCAGGGCTCGACCGCCGTCATGGGCATCGCCAACCTGGCCATGTGCACCGGCAATATCGGTCGCAAGGGCGTCGGCGTGAATCCGCTGCGCGGCCAGAACAACGTTCAGGGCTCGTGTGACATGGGTTCGTTCCCGCACGAACTGTCCGGCTATCGTCACATCTCGCTCGATGAGCCGCGCCAGATGTTCGAGAAGGATTGGGGCGTCACGCTCGAGAAGGAACCGGGCCTGCGCATCAACAACATGCTCGACGCCGCCGTCGATGGCTCGTTCAAGGGCATCTACATCCAGGGTGAAGACATCCTGCAGTCGGATCCGGACACCAAGCATGTCGCCGCCGGTCTGGAGGCGATGGAATGCGTCGTGGTGCAGGATCTGTTCCTCAACGAAACCGCGCGCTACGCCCATGTCTTCCTGCCGGGCTCGACCTTCCTGGAGAAGAACGGCACCTTCACCAATGCGGAGCGCCGCATCCAGCTGGTGCGCCGGGTCATGTCGCCGAAGAACGGCTATGAGGACTGGGAGATCACCTGCCTCATCAGCAACGCGCTCGGCTATCCGATGCACTACGATCATCCGTCGCAGATCATGGACGAGATCGCGCGCCTGACGCCGGGCTTCGCCAACGTCTCCTTCAAGATGCTGGAGGAACGCGGCTCCGTGCAGTGGCCGTGCAACGACAACGCGCCGGAAGGCTCGCCGATCATGCACGTCAACGGCTTCGTGCGCGGCAAGGGCAAGTTCATCGTCACCGAATACGTGGCGACCGACGAGAAGGTCGGTCCGCGCTTCCCGCTGCTGCTGACCACCGGCCGCATTCTGTCGCAGTACAACGTCGGCGCCCAGACGCGGCGCACCGACAACTCGCTGTGGCATGCCGAGGACGTGCTCGAAATCCATCCGCAGGATGCCGAGGACCGCGGCGTCAAGGAAGGCGACTTCGTCAAGCTGGCGAGCCGCTCGGGCGAAACCACCTTGCGCGCGGTCGTCACCGACAAGGTGGCGCCGGGCGTGGTCTACACCACGTTCCACCACCCGGACACGCAGGCCAACGTCATCACCACGGACTACTCCGACTGGGCCACCAACTGCCCCGAATACAAAGTCACCGCGGTGCAGGTGTCGCCGTCCAACGGCCCGACGCCGTGGCAGGAGGAATACGAACGCTTCTCCAAGGAGACGCGGCGTATCGTTCCGGCGGAAGCCGCGGAGTAAGCCGTGCCCGGACCGGTCCGCACCGTCGAACGGCTGGCCTGGCGGGCAGGGCGCTTTACGTCCGGCGAGCGCGCGATCTCGGAAGAGACGGCGGTCGCCTTCACCTATAACGGCACCACTTACGCCGTGATGATGGCGACGCCGCAGGATCTCGAGGACTTCGCCGTGGGCTTTACGGTGACCGAAGGCCTCGTCGCGTCGCCCGACGAGATCGAGCGCATCGAAGTGCTCGAACTGGAGGCCGGCATCGAACTGCAGATGCGCCTCAACGAGTCGCGTGCCGGTGCGCTGGCGGCGCGGCGGCGCTTTCTCGCAGGTCCCACCGGCTGCGGCCTATGCGGCATCGAATCGCTGACCGAGGCGATGCGGCCCCTGCAACCGCTGGCCGATCATGTTGCCGTGTCGCCGCGCGACATCATGCGGGCGATGGCGGCACTGCCCGATTTGCAAACCATCAATCAGCAGACGCACGCCGTGCACGGCGCCGCGTTCTATCGTCCCGCGGATGACGGCCTGATCATGCGCGAGGATGTCGGCCGTCATAATGCGCTCGACAAGTTATGCGGCGCCTTGCTGCGCGACGACATTTCGCGGCAAAGCGGTTTTGCGCTGGTGACCAGCCGGCTTTCGATCGAGATGATCCAGAAGGCGGCGACCGTCGGCATTCCGATCCTGGTCGCCGTATCGGCGCCGACCGCGCTCGCCGTGCGCGCCGCCGACAGCGTCGGCATGACGTTGGTTGCGGTGGCGCGGTCCGACGGATTCGAAGTGTTCACGCACCCGCAGCGCATCAAGGAAGAGCGGAGCCTCCATGTCGTCGCCGGCTAAGTCACCCGACAAACTGGTCTATATGGCCAACCAGATCGGCAAGTTCTTCGCCACGCAGAAACCGGGCGGCGATGTCGATGGTATCGCCACCCACATCCGCAAGTTCTGGGATCCGCGGATGCGCGGCGCGATCTTCAGCCATCTCGATGCCGGCGGCGCCGGGCTCGATCCGCTGCCGCTCAAGGCGCTGCAGAAGCTGAAGGCCGACGAGACCGCGAAGGCCTGAGCGATTCACCAGTCCTCTGCTCGTGAACATGCGCTTCGCGTCATCCTGACGCAGTCGCGTGGGCGGTTTCCCATGGCGTGACGGCGCCGGCGCGCCGGGTCCTCGCGTCTGCTCATCTTGTCATACACTCCTACAACTGCCATGGTTCGCGTCCTGTCGGTGCAGCCTGCTCGCGTCAAAGAAGCGGGCGCCCGGCGCGGGACGACATGGGCGAGGAGGAGACGTGATGATCTCAGTGAAGACGCGTGCCCGGACGGCCATCGGCATGGCGGCCGCGGTTCTCGGTGGTCTGGCCATCGTGCTCTCGAACGGGCTGCCGGCGGCCGCGCAGGATACGGTGCGCATCGCGCTGCCGACCAAGACTTATTATCCCACCATCATCTCGGAAGCGGCGCTGCGGCATAAGCTGTTCGAGAAGGAAGGCATCAAGGCCGAACTCACCGTTTATCGCGGCGGTGCGGAAGCCTTCGAAGCGGTGGCGGCGGGCGCCGCCGATCTAACCGTCGGCTCGACCGCGATCGTTGCCGCCGGCATCCGGAAGGGCGTGCATACCCAGGCCGTCGCCGGCGCCGGCATGGGCTACACCGGCTGGTACCTGATGGTGAAACCGGATTCGCCGATCAAGGACGTCAAGGATCTCGACGGCAAGAAGGTCGGCATCACGTCGGCCGGCTCGGCGAGCGACATCATCGCGCGCTGGACCATGGCCGACAAGAAGATCAAGTTCACCGCGGTGCCGCTCGGCGGCGGCGGGCTGGTGCCGAACATGCTGTCCGGCAACGTCGATGCCATCGTGCTGTATTCGCCGCTCAGCTTCAAAGTGCTGCAGGAGAAGACCGGGCGGGCCCTGATCGATTACGGCCAGGCGATGCCCGAGCATCTCAGCGGCGTATGGATCGCCTCCGACAAGGTGATCAAGGAAAAGCCAGCGATGGTGCAGAAGGCGGTCAATGCGCTGTTCGGCGCGATGATTGCACTGAGGAATGACAAGGCGGGGGCGATCAAGCTGATCGCCGAAGTCGACGAGATTTCGCCGCAGATTGCCGAAGCGGAGCTCGAGGGCAACATCCTCAAATTGTCCTCGGACGGCGAAATGAAGAAAGAGTGGGTCGAGCGCGGCCTCGACATGGCCAAGCTCGTCGGCATGACGGATCTGGCGCCGATCGACGAGATCTACACCACCAAGTTCAAGGCGGTGCCGACCAAGTAGCGCGCGGTCCGGGACATCATCCATGAGCAGGACGGCAACGACCCTGATCCGGCTCGCGATGCTCATCGTCTTCCTCGGCGCGTGGGAGGTTCTGCCACGCGCCGGGATCGTCAATCCGATGCTGCTGCCGCCTTTGTCGCAGGTGCTCGCCGTGCTCGGTGACATCCTGGCGCGCAGCGATTTCCGCGAGGCGATGGCGGTGACCGCGGCCGAGGTCGTGGTCGCCTTCGTCATCGCCGTGCCGATCGGCGGCGCGCTCGGCGTGCTGCTTGCCGAGAACGCCTATCTCGGCGCCATCTTCCGGCCGATGCTGTTCTACGTCTTCAGCATCCCGAAATCGATTTTCCTGCCGATGTTCATCCTCGCCTTCGGCATCGGCTTCGGCCAGAAGGTCGCCTACGCCACGTTCTCGACGGTGTTCATCGTCATCATGAGCGCCGGCGCTGCCGTGGAGTCGGTGAAGGCGGAGTACATCCTGGTCGCGCAGTCCTACGGCGCGAGCCGGGGGCAGATCCTGCGCCGCATCTATGTGCCGAGCATGATGCCGATCTTGCTCGAGGCGGTGCGCATTTCGATGATCTTTAACTTCACCGGCGTCATGATCGCGGAGATGTATGCCTCGCGCACCGGCGTCGGCCACATGATCGCGAACTGGGGCGAGAATTTCATGCTGCCGCAGTTGTTCGCCGGCGTGATCGTGCTGGCGCTGGCGGCGATGGCCTTTAACGAACTGATCCGGTCACTGGAGGCGAGATGCAGCAGGTGGCGCAGCTGAAGCCGAATCCCGGACCGGCGCGGGCGAACGCCGTCGAGGTGATTGGCGTCAGCCATGTCTATCACGGACGCGAAGGCGCGGTGCCGGCGCTAACCGATATCGACATGACGGTGCCGGCCGGCCGTTTCACCGTCATCGTCGGGCCGTCCGGCTGCGGCAAGACTTCGCTGCTGATGATGCTGGCCGGGCTGCGTACGCCGACGTCCGGCACCATTCTCTGCGACGGCCGGCCGATCCCGTCGCCCGATCCGCAGCGCGTCGGCGTCGTGTTCCAGGAGGCGAGCCTCTATCCGTGGCTGACTGCGGTGGAGAATGTCGAGTTTCCGCTGGCTCTGAAGGGTGGACCGCGCGGCGAGCGGCGCGCGCGCGCCGAGGCGATGCTCAAGCTGGTCGGTCTCGACAGCTTCGGCGGGCGCTATCCGCACGAGTTGTCCGGCGGCATGAAGCAGCGGGTCTCCATCGCCCGCGGTCTGGTGCAGGATCCGCCGGTGCTGCTGATGGACGAACCTTTCGCCGCGCTCGACGAGCAGACGCGCATGACCATGGGCCATGAACTGCTGCGCATCTGGGATGAGACCAACAAGACGGTGGTGTTCATTACCCACAGCCTGACCGAGGCGGTCTATCTCGCCGACGAGGTGCTGGTGATGTCGGCGCGGCCGGGCCGCATTCTCGACCGCGTCGCCATCGATCTGCCGCGGCCGCGCACCTATCAGATGATGGCGACCGACAAGTTCGGTCAGTTGCGCGAACGGATCTGGCAGCAGATCCGCGCCAAGGAGTAGGGCGCCATGAACCGGCCGTCGCCGCGCACCGTTCGCCGCCTCATCGGCCTGGCCGTACTGGTGCTGTGGGAGGCGGTGCCGCGGCTCGGCATCCTGCCGGAATTGTTCGTGCCGCCGCTGACCAAGACGCTCGTCGTGTTGTGGAGCGACCGGCTGATCTATCTGTCCGGCCTCATGGTGACGCTGTACGAGGTCGCCTTCGCCATGCTGATCGCATGTGGCGCCGGCATTGCGCTCGGCGCCGTCGTCGGCGGCGTCGCCGTCGTCCGCAACCTGATGCTGCCGGTGGTGTCGAGCCTCTACGCCATTCCGATCGTGATCCTGTATCCGATCTTCACCGCCTGGTTCGGCATCGGCTCGGAATCGAAAATCGCCTTCGCCGGCGTCTACGGCTTCTTCCCGGTGATGCTGTCCACCGCCGCCGGCATCCGCACCATCGACGAGCAGTATCTGCTCGCCGCGCGCAGCATGGGCGCGACGCTGCCGCAGCTGATCGCCCGCGTCATCATTCCGGCGGCGATCCCGACGGTGCTCGCCGGCCTGCGCCTCGGCGGCGCGCTGACGATCATCGGCGTCGTTGTCTCGGAGATGCTGACCTCGGCCAGCGGCATCGGCTATCTCGTCACCATCAACCGCACTATTCTCGACAGCCCGCGCGTGTTCGCCGCCATCATCGTGGTGCTGCTGCTGTCGATCATGTTCGATGTCGCGGTCCGCGCCATCGAGCGCCGCACCCTGGCCTGGCAGAACGCCGGCCGCCGGGTGGCCTCGACAGAGGACGTTCGCGCCGCGCGCCTGCCGGCGCCGGCGACCGCCTAGTTACAAGCATCGCAATTCGTGGAGTCGTCATGGCTGAGAAACTGTTTCCCACCACCGTCGTCGGCAGTTATCCGCAGCCGGACTGGCTGGTCGATCGCAAGATGCTGTCGAAGGTGGTGCCGCGCGTGCGCATGAAGGAGATGTGGCGCGTGGCGGACGAATGGCTCGAACAGGCGCAGGACGATGCCACCATCGTCGCCATCCGCGCGATGGAGCGCGCCGGCATCGACGTCATCACCGATGGCGAGATGCGCCGGGAGAGCTACTCAAATCGCTTCGCCACCGCGCTCGACGGCGTCGACATCGCCAATCCCGGCTTCGTCAAGGCGCGCTCCGGGCAGCAGACGCCCGTGCCGCGGATCGTCGGTAAGGTGCGGCGCAACGGCCCGGTTGAGGTCCGCGACATGCAGTTCCTGCGCGCCAATACCGACCGCATCGCCAAGATCACGCTGCCCGGCCCGTTCACGATGAGCCAGCAGGCCAAGGACGAGCACTATAAGGACGCCGAAGCGCTGGCGATGGACATGGCGGCGGCGGTCAACGAAGAGGCGCACGATCTGGTGCGCGCAGGGGCCGACGTCATCCAGCTCGACGAGCCCTGGGTGCGCAACGATCCGGACAGCGCCCGCCGTTACGCGGTCAAGGCGATCAATCGAGCGCTCGAAGGCATCAAGGTGCCGACCGCGGTGCATCTGTGCTTCGGTTATGCCGCCGTGGTGCCCGGCGAGACCAAGCCGAGCGGCTACTCTTTTCTCGCCGAGCTTGCTGACACCACGGCGACCATGATCTCGATCGAAAGTGCGCAGCCGAAGATCGATCTCGGCGTGCTGGCCGATCTGGCGCCGAAGAAGATCATGCTCGGCGTGCTCGACCTGTCCGACATCGTGGTCGAGACGCCGCAGCGGGTGGCCGAGCGGATCCGGCTCGGCCTCAAGCATGTCAGCCCCGATCGCCTGATCCCGGCGCCGGACTGCGGCATGAAGTATCTGCCGCGCGAAGTCGCGTTCGGCAAACTCAAGGCCATGGTCGAGGGCGCTGCCCTGGTGCGGGCCGAGTACACCTGATTGGGGGGCTCCTGCGCCCTTGCCTTGATCCCCGGCCTCCGGTAGCAGTCGAGGACGGCTAACCGCCGGCCGGCGCACAGCCCGCCGGCGCCCTGGCGCAGCGGATTATGCCGCTACGCCAGCGAGTTGCGGGTGTAGCTCAATGGTAGAGCAGCAGCCTTCCAAGCTGAATACGAGGGTTCGATTCCCTTCACCCGCTCCAATTTTTTCAATCGCCTAGTCCGCGTTAGGCCGCCGCGTTGATACTCACGGGGCTGTTGGGGTTGCCGGGCGTCAGTCGCGCGACACCGACAGTCCAGAGAGAAGCGGAGCATACGCGGCGAGCTTGCGGGATACGAACTCGGTGAAGAGCTGCACGCGCTTCGTCTTGCGTGTCTCTCCCTGTGTGAGAAGCCAGGCCGTTCCGTACATGTGCAGCTCGGTGCCCGGCACCCTCACCAGCAGAGGGTCGGCATCGCCAATGAAACACGGCAATGTCGTGATCCCGAGCCCTTGCCGGACCGCCGCGAGTTGCGCCTCGGCGTCCGTGGTCCTGAACGGAACTCCTCTGGTGCGTACCTCGCCCTCGCTGGCCCAATCCGGAATGCCATGAACGCTGATGACAATCCACCGGATGGGATCGGGCGCACCCGCACGCCATGCGGCCAGTCGATCGCGGGAGATGTAGACCGCGCCGAACACCTCCGGTCCCTTCAGGCCGTGAAGATTGAGCGGCAGGGTTTTGCGGTCGTAGACGACGCGGATCGCGACGTCGGCCTCCCGGTTTGTCAGATTTGCCAGCTCGCCGGACGACAGGATTTCCATCTCGATGTCCGGATGCAGACGCGCGAAATCGGCGAAGTCCGGCATAAGCAGGTGCGTCGCGAAGGGCGGTGCCAGCGTCACGCGCAGAAGCCCACGTACGCTCTGATCGCGACCGAAAACGCGCGTCTCGAGCTGGTTCGACGACGTTTCCATCTGGTTCGCGAGTTCGAGGACCTCCTCGCCCGCCGCCGTCAGGCGGTAGCCGGAAGGCAGCTTTTCGAACATCTGCGCACCGAGGTGTTCCTCGAGCTGAGCGATGCGTCGCAGCACGGTTGAGTGATTCACACCGAGGCGTTCGGCGGCGGCCCGTACGGAGCCTCCGCGCGCGACGGCCAGAAAATAACGAATGTCGTCCCAGTCCATGATGGTGCGTGCCCGCACCGCTTGGTGCCGTTCAAAGCCCTTTCTAGCACGTCAGGACGAGATAGGGACCAAATTTCAGCGTGCCCAGCGCGTAGCCGGTTGAATTTCGCACCACCGATGTGCGTGGTTCCGCACTCAAAGCCACACGCCTCAAGTCCCATCTTGCGGTCTCGGGGCCAGCCCGAACAATCAAGGACGGACAGAGAAATCATGGGAAAGCTAGACGGTAAGGTTGCAGTCATCACGGGTGGATCGAGCGGCATGGGGCTGGCGAGCGCCAAACGGTTCGTTGAGGAAGGCGCGTACGTTTTCATTACCGGTCGTCGACGGGAAGTGCTCGATGAGGCGGTCAAGCTGATCGGCCGGAACGTGACGGCCGTGCGCGGCGACGCGTCCAATCTAGACGACCTCGACCGCCTGTTCGACACGGTCCGGCGTGAAAAGGGCAAGATCGACATCCTGTTCGCGAGCGCCGGCACCGGCGAAGCCGTGCCATTGGGCGAGATTACCGAGCAGCATTTCGACGCGACGTTCGGCCTGAACACGCGCGGCACGCTATTCACGGTGCAAAAGGCGTTGCCGCTGTTCAACGATGGCGGATCGATCTTCATGACCGGGTCCGTTGCCTCGCTGAAAGGTTTTCCCGGTTACAGCGTGTATGCCGCGAGTAAGGCAGCGTTGCACGCATTCGCACGCGGGTGGCTCAACGAGCTGAAGGGCCGGAATATCCGGGTGAACGTGGTGCACCCGGGCCCGATCGCCACACCGATGCAGGACCAGGTTCTCACCCCGGAGGCGAAGCAGATGTTCGAATCCCTGATCCCGCGGGGAACGATGGGACGTCCCGAGGAAATTGCGACGGCTGCGCTGTTCCTTGCTTCGGACGATTCCAGCTTCGTGAATGGGCTGGAGTTGTCTGTCGATGGCGGCTTCTCGGCGATCTGAATCCGCGCCGGATGGCAGAATTGGCTGATCGGCCGGCTATCCAAGCAAAGGTCGCCGCACAGCAGAACGGATGACCCGGCGTCGTTGAAGGCCGGGGAATCAATGTCCGTAAACGTCGCAGAGCATTAAGAGCCACCCGTGCTCGTCGAATGCTCAAATGCATAGGAAATCCCAATGTACGATAAATCGAAGCAATCCGAGTTGATCCGGTTCGCACGAGTCGAAGCCGGCGCCACCGTCATCGACGTTTACCCGGGCGATGGCGACTGGACCCGTCTCTTCTCGGACGTCGTGGGACCCGGAGGACGGGTCTATAGCTTCGTGCCGGCCGAGGTCGCCCATTTCAAGAACGATCCGGTCGGCCGCATGCGGACGCTTGCGAGGGAGCCAGGCCGCGAGAATGTCGAAGCCGTCTCGGCTGATCTCATGACCATGCCGGAGGTCACGCAGCCGGCCGATGTCGTGTGGTTGCACCTATTCTATCATGATCTCCACACCGCGTTGATTCAGGGCAGGGGCGCAACGGCGGCCCGCTTCAATAGAGCTGTGTTCGAGCGGCTGAAGCCCGGCGGATCCTATGTCATCGTCGACCACGCCGCCGTCGCAGGGGCGGGTACGAGCGACGCCCAGTCGCTGCATCGGATCGATCCCGCGTCCGTTCGCGAGGAGGTGGAGGCGGTCGGCTTCATGCTGGAGGCGGAAAGCACCATGCTCGCGAACAAGGACGATCGGCACTCGATCAAGGTGTTCGATCCCTCGATCAAGGGTCAGACCGATCGCTTCGTCTATCGTTTCGTGAGGGTCTGACAGGTCCCGGCACCGCTTCGGCGCTTCGATACGCCGGCATTGAACAAGATCGCCAATCCGAAGCCGGCGAGACGGCGGCGCCTCTGGCGCTGAAATACGCCGATCTCAAGCACGGTTTCGGAAGCGATCGAAATTCGAAGCCCGGCTGCGGGGGGAGACAGCCGGGCTTTCTTGATCACGCACACGCGGGACCAACGCATAGACCGGAACGGGGTCGCCGGTACTATGCTAGCGGCTGTCGCCGATCCGTTGTCGAGGAAGGTTCCAGTACCTGCGGTCCGCGCGCCTGATCGCGCTGGCCTGTCTTGGCAGCCTCGATGATCCGCCTGGCGATAAGTTCGCGCGCCGTATCGGCGGTCGCCGGCTGGCTCAGCGAGCTGCACGCCTCATCGAATGCCGCGCCTATGGCGTGGGTTGCGTTGTCGTCGAAGTAGAAATTGTCGGTCGAAGTGGATCTCATGGAAGCCTCCCGTATGACGGGCGGGGAGCACTACACGTCTCTCAGTCACCGAAGCCCAAAGGTGTGCCGGCGATGGGTCAATCTGCAACGCCGGGAAAACGATAACTGTACTATAAAGACCACTTTTCAGATTATTACGGCGATGGACTGCGTGAAATCCGCGGCAACTTGCCACGCGTTCGTGATGGTACAATTGCCGCCGGGAACCGGCGGGCTTGTTTGAGCGTGCGCAAAGGCGCATCAATAAAGCGGCGCGGCATCGCGCCTAGTTGAATACCTCTGGACAAAGTGATGAGGCCATCATGGCGCGCTCTCGGAAATCCGGTCCGGTCAAGCGGCCAGGTTCTGTCAAACGACGCAGCAAATCGAAGTCGCCAGCCGACAAGGCGCTGTCGTTCAACCCGGCGATGTTTCTGGCAACGGCGGCGCCCGGCCGGGAAATTTCCGAATACTCGAAGAACGATATTATTTTCTCGCAGGGCGACGATGCAGACTCCGTCTTTTACATCAAGAAGGGGAAGGTCAAGGTCGCCGTCTTGTCGAAAGACGGAAAAGAAGCGGTGATCGCGTTGCTCGGGCCGGACGAGTTTACCGGAGAGGGCTGCCTGATCGGACAGACCAAGCGTTTGTCGACGGCAACGGCGTTGACGGAATGCGAGGCCATGCGGGTGACGAAGGCCGAGCTGCAGCGCGTTCTTCATGAGGAGCCGACGTTCGCCAAGATGTTCGTCGCGCATGTCCTGACGCGCAATGCTCGCGTCGAGGAGGACCTAGTCGATCAGCTCTTCAACTCGACGGAAAAGCGGCTGGCGCGCATGCTGCTGCTGCTGGCCAACTTCGGCAAGGAAGGCCGGCCCGAGCCGATTCTCGCCAAAATCAGCCAGGAGACTCTGGCGGAGATGATCGGCACGACGCGCTCCCGCGTCAGCCATTTCATGAATAAATTCAGGAAACTTGGCTTCATCAATTACAACGGGCACCTTGAAGTGAATAGCTCCCTTCTGGGAGTGCTTCTGGCCGACCAGCCGCGCACGGTTGGCCCGGGTTGAGTCTCGGATCGTTCTTTGATGACATTACTTTTGACGCCGGCCCGCCAGCGAGAGACTGATTGCCGTACATGACGTCCTCCGCAGGAAACATCCGCCCCGTCCTCGATCACGTCGTCGTCAATGTTCGGTCCCAGCTCGACGACGCCGTGGCGCAATTCAACCGGCTCGGCTTTCAGCTTACCGAACGTGGCCATCATTCGCTCGGTTCGAGCAACCATCTCGCGGTGTTTCGTGAAGGCTATCTCGAACTGCTCGGCTTCATGCCGGGCAACGAGGGCAAACGACCCGACCTGATGGCGCATCCGGCCGGGCTGACGGGGCTCGCCTTCAAGGCTGAGGATCCGGCGCGGGTCTATGCGACGATGCAAGCCCGCGGCGTGCCGGTGAAGGAGCCGATGTCGTTCCAGCGGCCGGTGACGGCGCCCGACGGTTCGACAGCGCAGGCGCGATTCACCGTCATCGTCATGCCGCCGGAGGTGGTGGCCAACGGCCGCACATTCTTCTGTCACCATCACACGCCGGAGCTGGTGTGGCGGCGCGAGTGGCAGACGCACCGCAATGGCGCGGTCGGCGTCGCCGAATTCGTCATCGCCTCGAACGAGCCGGCGCGCACCGCGGCGCTCTATGAAGCGATGTTCGGTCCCGGCCTGACCACACCGGTTTCCGGCGGCCTGTCGTTCAAGGCCGCAGCCATGACGGTTCTCATCTTGCGGCCGGACGCCGTCGCCGAGCGCTACTGCGGCGCTGCGCTGGTCAGTCCGGATGGGTCTGACCGCATGGTGGCGCTCGGTATTGCCGTCACATCGCTTGCGGCGCCGCGCGCGGTGCTGGACGGCGAGGGCATTCCCTATGCGTCGCTGCCCTCGGGCGGCATCGTCGTGCCGCATGCCGACGCCGGCAACGTTGCGCTCGCCTTCGTTGAGCGCGGGTGACGGGACAGGCTGCGGGCCGACGCGCGCCATCGACAGGGCACGGCGTACGGGTCGGCCGTCGCATTGGAGCAATGACGCCGCCGCCATTGACCCCGGCTTCCGCCGCGGCCTATCGAGATACTCCCGCCGCTTCCGCTCGCTTCGAAAGGTTCGCCATGGCCTTCATCAATCCGTCGCCCTTCACCACGCGGCCCGAGATCGAAGGCACCTTCGGCGTCGTCGCCTCGACGCACTGGATTGCGACCGCGGTCGGCATGTCGATCCTGGAGAAGGGCGGCAACGCCTTCGACGCCGGCTGCGCCACGGCCTTCACGCTGCAGGTGGTCGAGCCGCATCTCAACGGTCCGGGCGGCGACGTGCCGGTCATTTTGCACGATGCACGCCGCGACAAGACCGAAGTGATCTGCGGGCAGGGCCCGGCACCGGCGGGCCTGAGCATCGAACATTGCCGTTCCCTTGGCCTCGATCTCGTGCCCGGCACCGGCCTGCTGGCCGCCTGCGTGCCCGGCACCTTCGACACCTGGATGCGGCTGTTGCTCGACTACGGCACCATGACCCTGGACGAGGTGCTGGCGCCGGCGATCTCTTACGCGCGTAACGGTCATCCGCTGGTCGAGCGGGCGAGCGCCACCATCGACACCGTCAAGGATCTGTTCCGCGAGCACTGGCC
Organism: Pseudolabrys sp. Root1462; assembly: GCF_001426945.1. GTDB lineage: Bacteria > Pseudomonadota > Alphaproteobacteria > Rhizobiales > Xanthobacteraceae > Pseudolabrys. Next base: position 1,335,779 of record NZ_LMFS01000001.1, read on the forward strand.
GACCTCGGCCGCGGTCTACATGCCCCACGGCAATGTGCCGGCGCCTGGCACGATGTTCACCAACACCGTTTTCGCGGGCACCTATGAGCGCATCATCCGCGAGGCGAAAGCCGCGGGCGGCGGTCGCGAGCAGCAGATCGAAGCGGCCCGCAGGAGCTGGTCGCAAGGCTTCGTCGCCGAGGCGATCGACCGTTTCTGCCGCACGCAGGCGGTGATGGACGTCACCGGCGAACGCCATCACGGCGTCCTCAGCGGTCAGGACATGGCGACGTGGCAGTCCACCGTCGAGGAGCCGATCAGCTACGACTACGGCCGCTACCGGGTGCTCAAGGCCGGGCCGTGGACGCAAGGCCTGGTGGCGTTGCAGCAACTGGCGCTGCTCAAGGGCTTTGAACTGAGCAAGCTCAAGCCGACCGATCCCGAGTTCGTCCATCTGATCGTCGAAGCCTCGAAGCTGGCTTTCGCCGATCGCGAGGCGTTCTACGGCGATCCGAAATTCGTCGAGGTGCCGGTCGAGACCTTGCTGTCGGACGCTTATAATAAAGAGCGCCGCGCGCTGATCGGCGAGCGGGCGTCGATGGAATTGCGGCCGGGCACCATCGAAGGCTTCGGCGGCAAGGTCGATGCCCGCGTCTCCAGCGCCGAGCGCGTTGCGGTCGGCGCCTCGGGCGCCGGCGAGCCGACGGTCGGCCGTCTCGGGCAGGTGCGCGGCGACACCGTGCATTTCGACATCGTCGACAAGGACGGCAACATGATCGCCGCGACGCCGTCGGGCGGCTGGCTGCAGAGTTCGCCGGTCATTCCCGAACTCGGTTTCTGTCTCGGCACCCGGGCGCAGATGTTCTGGCTCGACCCGAGCCATCCCGCGGCGCTTCTGCCGGGCAAGCGGCCGCGCTCGACCTTGTCGCCGTCCATGGCGCTGCGCGACGGCAAGCCCTACCTGGCCTGGGGCTCGCCCGGCGGCGACCAGCAGGACCAGTGGATTCCGCAGTTCTTCCTGCGCCACGCCGACTGCGGCATGAACCTGCAGGAGGCGATCGACGCCCCGGCCTGGCACAGCGAGCATTTCCCGCAATCGTTCTGGCCTCGGCAGTCGCGGCCCGGCGTGCTGGTGGTGGAGAACCGGCTGCCCAAGGCCACGATCGACGAGTTGCGCCGGCGCGGCCATATCGTCGAAGTCGGCGACGACTGGTCCGAGGGGCGCCTGGTCGCGGCCTCGCTGGATGGGGTCAGGCGCCGGGCGGCGGCCAATCCGCGCGGCATGCAGGGCTATGCCGCCGGCCGGTAAGGCGGCGGGGGCGGCAGGTGCGGATTCGGCCGGCAGCCCCCGGTCTGTGCCTGAATCCGGCCCGAATCCTGTCCGTTTCTGCCCTTGCAAAGCCGCGCACGATCATGCATGAAGTCGCGGCGGCGGACCCTTCTATGGTCCGCCGCTTCCGCTTCCGGAGGGGTGTAGCTCAGCTGGTAGAGCACCGGTCTCCAAAACCGGGGGTCGCGGGTTCGAACCCTGCCGCCCCTGCCAAGGCGGCCCGGCTTCTTTCCCGGCTTTTCGAGCCGGATTGAGCCGGCCCCTTGCAGGTCCAAACGGAAACGGTTGTCGGGCGAGGGAATAGAGCGGCAATTTCGCTCCCGCATACTTAGATACTTCGGCGTCACTGGATGAAACAGGCCGCCACGACTTGATGTTAGGATTGAACTGAATGGCAACGTCTCCGTTCAAGTTTCTTCAGGAAGTGCGTGAGGAAACGCGCAAGGTCTCGTGGCCTTCGCGCAAGGAAACAATGATCACGACCGCCATGGTGTTCGTCATGGTCGCCGTCGCGTCGATATTCTTCCTGGTTGCCGATCAAGTGATCCGGCTGGCCGTGACCTTCGTCCTTGGTCTCGGCGGCTGATAGCTCAAGGCCATTGCAGCAATGAACGATACCGCCACCACCGCCACGACGCGCCCGAAGCGCTGGTACATCGTGCACGCCTACTCGAATTTCGAGAAGAAGGTTGCCGATTCGATCCGCGAACAGGCCAAGCAGCGCGGCCTCGAGGACCACTTCGACGAAGTGCTGGTCCCGACCGAAACCGTCACCGAAATGCGGCGCGGCCGCAAGGTGAACTCGGAACGCAAGTTTTTCCCCGGCTATGTGCTGGTGAAGATGGCGCTGACCGACGAGGTCTTCCATCTCATCAAGAACACGCCGAAGGTCACCGGCTTCCTCGGCGCCGACAACAAGCCGATGCCGATTTCGGATGCCGAGGCGACGCGCCTCCTGCAGCAGGTGCAGGAAGGCATCGAGCGGCCGAAGCCGTCGGTGTCCTTCGAGGTCGGCGAGAACGTGCGCGTGTCGGACGGCCCGTTCGCGTCGTTCAACGGCGTCGTCGAGGAAGTCGACGAAGCGCGTTCGCGCGTCAAGGTCGCGGTGTCGATCTTCGGCCGCGCCACGCCGGTCGAACTGGAATTCGGTCAGGTCGAAAAGGTCTGATCGTTGCGAGGCGGCCGGGATCGCCCCGGCTGCGACAAGCCAGATGTGGAAGGTGAGGCGGCTTAGCCGGCTGTCAAAAACCGCACCACTAACGGAGAGAGAGTATGGCTAAGAAAGTCACTGGATTCCTCAAACTGCAAGTGCCTGCCGGCGCTGCCAACCCGTCGCCGCCGATCGGTCCGGCGCTGGGTCAGCGCGGCCTCAACATCATGGAGTTCTGCAAGGCGTTCAACGCGCAGACCCAGAAAATGGAAAAGAACATGCCGATCCCGGTGGTCATCACGACCTACCAGGACCGCTCGTTCACCTTCGAACTGAAGACCCCGCCGGTGTCCTACTTCCTCAAGAAGGCCGCCAAGCTTGAATCCGCGTCGAAGACGCCGGGCCGCGACATCGTCGGTTCGGTGACCAAGGCGCAGATCAAGGAAATCGCCGAACAGAAGATGAAGGATCTCAACGCCAACGATATCGATGCGGCGATGAAGATGATCGAAGGTTCGGCCCGGTCCATGGGTCTCAAGGTGGCGGAGTAAGGGTCATGTCAGGCAAGCGCACGACTGAAATCAAGAAGGGCATCGATCCGGCCAAGGCTTATCCGATCACGGAAGCCGTCAAGCTGGTCAAGGAACGCGCCAAGGCGAAGTTCGACGAAACGATCGAGGTCGCGATGAATCTCGGCGTCGATCCTAAGCACGCCGACCAGATGGTCCGCGGCGTCTGCAACCTGCCGAACGGCTCGGGTCGTACCGTGCGCGTCGGCGTGTTCGCGCGCGGCGCCAAGGCGGAAGAGGCCAAGGCGGCCGGTGCCGACGTTGTCGGTGCGGAAGATCTCGTCGAGATCGTCAACGGCGGCAAGATCGACTTCGATCGCTGCATCGCCACGCCGGACATGATGCCGCTGGTCGGCCGTCTCGGTAAGGTGCTCGGCCCACGCGGCATGATGCCGAACCCGAAGGTCGGCACCGTGACCATGGACGTCGCCGGTGCGGTGAAGGCTTCGAAGGGCGGCTCGGTCGAGTTCCGCGTCGAGAAGGCCGGCATCGTTCAGGCCGGCGTCGGCAAGGCGTCGTTCTCGGAAGAGAAGCTGGTGCAGAACATCATGGCGTTCGTCGATGCCGTGAACAAGGCGAAGCCCGCTGGCGCCAAGGGCACCTACATCAACCGGGTCGCGGTCTCCTCGACCATGGGCCCGGGCGTGAAGGTCGATACTTCGACTCTCGCGGCGCCGAAGGCGTAAGCGATACCGCAACGCGGTATCTGGAAATTGGAAAGGCCGGACCTCGCGTCCGGCCTTTTCATTTGCGGCCTGCCTCAATTGACCGAATCACAGGCCGGTGCATTCTTCGCACAGGCTGTGAGGATCCGGGGCGTGCTGGGCTACTTCAAGCGTGAGACCTACAAGGATGTCGAGCTGGTGCGGATGTCCAACGGGGACTATTGCCTCGTTCGCCCGCTTGGCTTGGTCCCCGGCGGCAAGGGGATGCGCCATCAGGAAAACCTGTTGCGGCTGACGCCATCGGGCATCGCCTCGAAGCTGTGGGCGGTGCTGCGTCATCGTTTCAGCGCCGCGCTGGTGGCCGAGGCGACGCGCGAACTGGCGCGTCAGCCGATCGCCGCACGGCGGTCCGATCATTCCGGCGGCGCTCAATAGCCGCGACGGCGAGACGAACGCCGCATCATCCGCTTACGCTTCGGCCCAGCTGATCTGCGCCGGCTGTCGCGCGACCGCGGCCGGGAACGCGACCGGATGGCCGACGATGATCGGCGCGACGGGCATATAAGAAGCGGGAAGCTTCACCGCAGCCTTGCCCTCCGGCGTGCCGAGCCAGGATTGGGCAAAGCCGATCCAGCACGAGCCGAGACCGCGTCCGCGCGCCGCCAGCATCAGATTCTGCGCCGCCAGCGTGCAATCGATCGTCGCCCATGGGCCTTCGCTGCGGCTCGAAATCACGATCAGCGCCGGCGCGTGATAGAAAATGTGGAAGGTCTGGTCCGACAGAATCTCGCTGAAATGATGCGACAGCAGGCCGGCCGGCGTGGTGCGCAGTATGTGCGCCTTGGCTTCCTGCGAGATGCGGTCGAGCAGCGGCTGGCCGCGCACCACCGTGAAGGTCCACGGCTGCTCGTTCATCGCGCTCGGCGCCTGGATCGCCGCGTCGATCAGCGCGCGGATTGTGGCGTCGTCAACGGCGTCGGGTTTGTAGGCGCGCACGGCGCGGCGCGTGGCAATCGCTTCGTTGAGGTCCATGGCTCGGCTCCGCACATCTGCCGACGGGAAGCTTCGTCAGTAGCAGGAGCGGCGTCGCACCATCTTGAGCGACATCAAATCGCGCGGGAAGGCGGCGCGGCTCAGGCTTTCTTCGCCTCGGCGCTCGCCATCTCGCGCATCGGCGCCCGGCTGAGTTCGTTGCCGGCGTCGATCGCCTTGCGCATCAGGCGCATCAATTCCTTGCCTTCTGCCGCCGTCAACCCACGCATCATTGAACGCTGCGCGGCCTGAACCGCGGGTTCGACTTGCCGCAGCATTTTGTCGCCGGCCGCTGTGATCGAGAGTTCGTGGGCGCGGCGATCGCGCGGGCTTGGCGTGCGGACGACGAGTCCCTTTTGCGCCAGCCGGTCGATGACGCCCGTGATGGTGGTGCGGTCATAGGCGATGGTCCCGGCGAGCGTCGCCTGGTCCATCCCCGGATGAGCCGCGATCGCCACCAGCGCGGCATACTGAACCGGTGTCAGATCGAATCCGGCTTCCTCCATCTCGGCATGAAACACGGCGACCGCGATCTGCTGGAAACGGCGGGCGAGGTGCCCCGGTTTATCGTTGAGATCCTTCACCCGATCCTCCTGCCGCTATTTGACAAGCATACTGATCATCAGCATACTTCGCAATAAGCAAAGCGCGAGCCTTCGGGGAAGGCCGGGGAGGTGACATGCAATTCCATCTCAATGGTTTCGAGCCCGGCGATCCGGAGATCGCCGATACGGCGCAGCGCTATCCGGAGTCTGGCGCGAAAGGCGCGTTGCCCGCGGAAGTCGATGTTCTTGTCGTCGGCTGCGGCCCGGCCGGTTTGACGCTGGCCACGCAACTGGCCGCCTTTCCCGACATCAAAACCGTCATCGCCGAACAGAAGACGGGCCCGCTGCTGCGCGGCCAAGCCGACGGCATCGCCTGCCGCACCGTCGAAATGTTCGAGGCCTTCGGCTTCAGCGAGAAGGTTCTGAAGGAGGCGTGCTGGATCAACGAAACCACGTTCTGGAAGCCCGACGACCGGCAGCCCGCGAACATCGCGAGTTCCGGCCGCATTCAGGACGTCGAGGACGGCCTCTCCGAGTTTCCGCATGTCGTGCTCAACCAGGCGCGGGTGCATGATTTCTATCTCGACGTCATGCGCAAATCGCCGGCGAAGCTCGAGCCGCATTACGCGCGGCGCCTGATCGATCTTCACATCGACACAGCCGGCAACGACCCTCATCGCGTCACCGCGCGCTTTGAGCGCGTCGATGAAGCGCACCAAGGCGAGATCGAAACCATCAAGGCGCGTTACGTCGTCGGCTGCGACGGCGCACGCAGCCAGGTGCGCAAATCGATCGGCCGCACGCTCGAGGGCGACTCGGCCAACCACGCCTGGGGCGTTATGGATGTGCTCGCCGTGACCGATTTTCCCGACGTGCGGATGAAGAGCCTCATTCAGTCGGCTGCCGACGGCAGCATCATCATCATTCCGCGGGAAGGCGGCTATCTGTTTCGCATCTATGTCGAAATGGACAAGCTGGATGAGGGTGAACGGGTGGGCAATCGTAACATCGCTGCCGATCAGGTCATCGCCGCAGCGCGTCGCGTCTTCAAACCCTATACGCTCGACGTCAAGGAGGTCGCATGGTGGTCGGTCTACGAGATCGGGCAGCGGCTGTGCGACAAGTTCGACAACGTCGAAGACGGTGCGGCGGATGAACTGCCGTGCGTGTTCATCGCCGGCGACGCCTGTCACACGCACTCGCCGAAGGCCGGGCAGGGCATGAACGTGTCGATGCAGGACGGCTTCAATCTCGGCTGGAAGCTGGCGTCGGTGCTGCGTGGCCGCGCCAAACCCCAGTTGCTGCACACTTACTCCGGCGAACGCCAGGCGGTGGCCAAGGAACTGATCGACTTCGATCGCGAATGGGCGAAGGTGATCTCGTCATCGAAGGGCGCGGATCCCGCCGAGACGCAGCGCTACTTCGTCCAGCACGGCCGTTACACCGCCGGCACCGCGACACGCTATCGTCCGGCTTTGCTGACCGGCGAGCCGACGCACCAGCATCTCGCCAAGGGCCTGACCATCGGCACACGGTTCCACTCAGCGCCGGTGATTCGCGTTGGCGATGCCATGAAGATCGAGCTTGGTCACACCGTGAAAGCCGACGGCCGCTGGCGGCTGTTCGCCTTTGCGCCGAAGGGCGATGCCGGACAGGCCGGCGGCCGGCTTCGCGCGCTGTGTGACTTCCTCGCCACGGCGGCGGAGTCGCCGATCAGGAAGTACACGCCGGCCGGCGCCGATATCGACGCCGTTTTCGACGTGCGGGCGATCGTGCAGCAAGGCCACCGCGATGTGGCGATCAATGCGATGCCGCCGTTGCTGCTGCCGGCGAAGGGCAAGTTCGGGCTGCGCGACTACGAAAAGGTTTTCGCACCGGATCTCAAGGGCGGCCACGACATCTTTGACATGCGCGGCGTGGACCGCGCGCAGGGCTGCCTAGTTATTGTGCGTCCGGACCAGTATGTCGCCCATGTCTTGCCGATGCATGCATACGAAGAGCTTGCGACATACTTTGATGGCTTCATGTTGACGGCCTGATCCGGCGCATGGGTCAGTGACGTTGACGCATCGCTATGCAAATTTGCTGCGTGAGTCCCGCAGCCGTTGCGAAATTGTCGTAACTTGCCGAGCGCCGTGAAATTTTTTTCTGTGCTTCGATCGTGTCGACTCTGTTGTCATCATCCGCCGAAGGTCTGACGAAAATCTGTCGACCTCTGCCTTGTTCTTGGCTTCTCCCTCCCTAGATCGATTCCACTTGTCGCCCCGCGGGGGTGGCGGGCTTCGACTTTCTGTTCCGGTGGGAACGACAGGTGCGATGTCTTTGACGAAAGGCATCCTTGGAGGGGTCTATGGCGGCTTTCTCGATCAAGGTGAATGGCAAATCCCATTCCGTCGATGTACTACCCGATACTCCGCTGCTTTGGGTGTTACGCGACAATCTGCAATTGACCGGCACCAAGTTCGGTTGCGGCATTGCCCAGTGCGGCGCCTGCACCGTGCAAATGGATGGCAGCCCGTTGCGGTCCTGCTCGATGCCCGTGTCCGGCGTAGGCGACAGCGAAATCACCACGATTGAAGGCATGGCGGGTCCGGAAACGGAGGCCGTGCAGAAAGCCTGGGTCGCGCGCGAAGTGCCGCAGTGCGGCTATTGCCAATCCGGGCAGGTGATGAGCGCGGTCTCGCTGCTCCAGTCGGTCAAGGAGCCGACCGACGAGGACATCGATCTCGCCATGAACGGCAACATCTGCCGTTGCGCGACTTATGTCCGCATCCGCGCCGCCATCCACGATGCCGCGAAGACCCTGAAGGGCTGACGCCATGACAATTCATCAGACCGATCTGTCGCGCCGTTCCATCCTCAAGGCGGCTGCGGGCCTCACCATTGCATTCTATTTGCCGCCGCTGGCCAAAGCACAGACCGCAGCGGCGCCGGCCGGCCCGTTTGCGCCGAATGCCTTCGTGCGCATCGGCACCGACAACACCGTGACCGTGTTGTCCAAGCACATCGAGATGGGGCAGGGCCCGTACACCGGTCTCACCACCATCGTCGCCGAAGAGCTCGACGCCGATTGGGCGCAGATGCGCGTCGAGGGTGCGCCCGCGAACAACAAGCTCTACAACAACCTCGCCTTCGGCCCGATCCAAGGCACCGGCGGCTCCAGCGCGATTGCCAACTCGTTCGAGCAACTGCGCAAGGCGGGGGCCAGCGCCCGCGCCATGCTGGTGCAGGCGGCCGCCGAGCAATGGAAGGTGCCGGCCGACGCGATCACGGTGACCAAGGGCGTCGTCAAGCATGCGGTGTCGAATCGTCAGGCCACGTTCGGCGAACTGGCGCAGGCGGCGGCGAAGTTGCCGGTGCCGACCAATGTGACGCTGAAGAAGCCGGAAGACTTTACGCTCATCGGCAAGGAAGGCGCGATCACCCGCCTCGATATTCCCGACAAGACCAACGGCAAGGCGCGCTTCACCATCGACATCAACGAACCGGGGATGCTCACCGTGCTGGTCGCGCATCCGCCGCGGTTCGGCGGCAAGGTCGCCAGCTTCGACGATGCCGAGACCCGCAAGATCCCGGGTGTGGTCGATGTGAAAGCGCTGTCGTCCGGCGTTGCCGTTTACGCCAATGGCATGTGGCCGGCGATGAAGGGCCGCGAGGCCTTGCGCGTGACCTGGGACGAGAGCGCGGCGGAAAAGCGCGGCACCCCTGAATTGCTCGCCGAGTATCGCGCGGCGGCGGACAAGACCGGCATCATCGCTGGCCGTGAAGGCGATGCGGTCGGTGCCCTGGCCAAGGCCAGCGCAAATTCGGCGGCAAAGGTCGTCAAAGCCGAATACGTATTCCCGTATCTCGCCCATGCGCCGATGGAGCCGCTCAACGGCTTCATCAATTGGGATGGCGAGCGGGCGGCAGCCAAGTATGGCTGTCAGTTCCAGACCGTGGACCAGGGCGCCATTGCCAAGGTGCTTGGCCTCAAACCTGAGCAGGTGACGATCGACATGCTGCTCGCCGGCGGCAGTTTCGGTCGCCGCGCCCAGGCGACCGCCGAACTTGCCATCGAACTTGCGGAAGCTGCCAAGGCCATCGGTCCGAACAAGCCGATCAAACTGGTGCGCACGCGCGACGACGATATTCGCGGTGGCTATTATCGTCCGATGTTCCTGCATCGCATGAAGGGCGCGGTCGAGAACGGCAAGATCGTCGCCTGGAGCGACACCGTCGTCGGCCAGTCATTCATGGCGGGCTCTGCGTTCGCCGGCATGATCAAGGACGGCGTCGACCCGACGCAGGTCGAAGGCTCGAACGAACTGCCGTATACGGTGGAGAACTTCCAGTGCGATCTGCATACCGCCGATGTCGGCGTGCCGACGTTGTGGTGGCGCTCCGTCGGTCATACCCACACCGCTTATGCGGTCGAAAGCTTCATTGACGAATTGTTGCAGGAGGCCGGCAAGGACCCGGTCGCCGGCCGGCTCGAACTGATGACCAAGGACAAGAGCAAGCGTCTCGCCGGTGCGCTGAAGGCCGTTGCCGAACTCGCCAAGTGGAACGGGCCCGAGGTCGGCAACGGCCGCGCACGCGGTGTGGCGGCGGTGGAGAGCTTCGATACCTTCGTCGCGCAGATTGCCGAAGTGTCGATCGGCAAAAATGGCGAGCCGCGCGTGCATAAAGTCTGGTGCGCGGTCGATTGCGGCGTTGCCGTCAATCCGGACGTCATCCGCGCGCAGATGGAAGGCGGCATCGGCTTCGGCGTCGGTCACATTCTTTATGCGGACCTGCCGCTCGACGGCGGCCGCGTGGTGCCGAAGAACTTCGACTCGTACCGGTCGTTGCGCATCAACGAGATGCCGGAGGTCGAAGTCGTCATCGTCAAGTCGAGCGAAAAGCCAACCGGCGTCGGCGAGCCCGGTGTGCCGCCGGTCGGTCCGGCGATTGCCAATGCGATGGCGCGGCTCGGCGTGCAGCGTCCGCGCAGCCTGCCGATGGTGCCGGCCGGGAGGAATGCCTGATGCGTTCGTCGGTGATGTATGCCGCCGCTTTGATCGTCGGCGGTCTTTGCGCGGCGGCGCCCATGCTGGTCGCGACCAATGCGGTCGATCGCGCGGTCGCCGCTACGGCCAAAGACGGACTTGAGCCGGTCGAGAGCTTTAACGCGATCAAGGACCAGCGCGCACGTTCCGTGGCGCTGTTTGAAGAGGCGGGCAAGGTCATCCAAAGCCCGCGCTGCCTCAATTGCCATCCGGCCGGCGATCGCCCGACGCAGACCGAGGCCATGCGGCCGCATATCCCGCTGGTCGTGCGCGGCCCCGATGGTTTCGGCGCCGAAGGCGGCCTGCGCTGCGGCACCTGCCATCACGCCACGAACTTCGACCCCGCCAATGTTCCGGGCCACCCGGAATGGCACCTCGCGCCGATCGAAATGGCCTGGCAGGGCAAGTCGCTTGGGCAGATCTGCGAGCAGCTCAAGGATCCGAAGCGGAATGGCGGCATGGATATGGCCGCCCTGGTCCACCACATGGCCGAGGACAGCCTCGTCGGCTGGGGCTGGCACCCGGGCGGGGACCGGAAACCGGCGCCGGGAACCCAGGCCGAGTTCGGCCAGCTGTTCAAGGCGTGGGTCGAGAGCGGGGCAGTCTGCCCCGGTTGAGGGCCGCAATTTCCCCCTTGGCAACCCCGGCCAAAGGGACTAAACCAACCCCCGAGGGCGTGCCGGCCCATTTGTCGGCACGCCTTTGCGCGTCTCTCAAACTCAGTGGTGAACGGACAGCATTCCTTTTAGAGAGCCATATTGGTCATCTGGAAGGGGCTAACCGGCGTCATTTGAGCTTGCGAACGCGGACCTGTCCAAGACTGCCGGTGCCGATGGCCTCAGGGCCTGACGCTTAATCCCTCCTAAGGGGGCCAGCACAGACGGGGATGAGACCCGAATTTGCCCGGTCGCAAGGCCGAGCCAAGACGGTTCGAACCTCGGATACTGACGTTCGCGAAAGCTGCGTCAGGGGCAGGCTTCATGGTTGTCCTGCCTGACTGCGTCCACTCGTGGCGCCGATAGCGGGATGGCCGGATGTAACCCGGCGGTTCCCGCAACGTGCGGAAGCCGCCAAACCGGAAAGAGCTTGCAGTGGATCGAGCGGCAAAAAAAGAGTCCATCACCGAGCTGTCCGAGGTCTTCAAGACTTCGGCTGTCGTCGTGGTGGCTCACTATGCCGGCCTCACCGTCGCCCAGATGCAGCAGCTGCGCAGGCAGATGCGGCAGGCTGGCGGTTCGGTGAAGGTCGCTAAAAACCGTCTCGCCCAAATCGCTCTCAAGGACACCGACGTCGCTTCGATCGCGCCCCTTCTGAAGGGGCCGACGGTTCTTGCTTACTCCAAGGACCCGATCGCAGCGCCGAAGGTTGCAACCGATTTTGCCAAGGCGAACGAACAGTTCGTCATTCTCGGCGGATCGATGGGCAAAACTGCCCTGGACCAGAACGGTGTGAAGGCGCTCGCCTCGCTGCCGTCGCTGGACGAACTGCGTGCCAAGATCCTCGGCCTCCTCGTGGCGCCGGCGACCAAGATCGCGCAGCTCACCAACGCTCCCGCGGCCAAGGTCGCGCGCGTTGTCCAGGCTTATGCCTCCAAGGGCGAAGCGGCCTGACGGCCTACTCCAACAACCCAACTGGTTCGAACCTAATAGGAACTGAAAAATGGCTGACCTGCAGAAGATCGTCGACGACCTGTCGAGCCTGACCGTCCTCGAAGCGGCGGATCTGGCGAAGATGCTGGAAGAGAAGTGGGGCGTTTCGGCTGCCGCCGCTGTTGCGGTTGCCGGCCCGGCCGGCGCTGGCGCCGGCGCTGCTGCCGCTGAAGAGAAGACCGAGTTCACGGTCGTTCTCGCCTCGGCAGGCGACAAGAAGATCGAAGTGATCAAGGAAGTGCGTGCGCTCACCGGCCTGGGCCTCAAGGAAGCCAAGGACCTGGTCGAAGGCGCGCCGAAGACCGTCAAGGAAGGCGTTGCCAAGGACGAGGCCGAGAAGATCAAGGCCACGCTCGAAAAGGCCGGCGCCAAGGTCGAGCTCAAGTAACCGCAGGTTACTCGAGCGACATCCCCGGGCGCGCGTCAGCGAGGCTTGGGGATCGCTACAAGCTTAGATCCCCGGACGGGCGCGAGCCGCGCCCGGGGGTCGCAAAACGCTGAAGGCTGCTTATCTACCGGAGGTGTATGGTTCCATGGGAGCCACCATTTCCGACAAAAACACTCGATATTCCTAAGGCTTAGAAGCCTCGCGGATGTCGGATCGGCAAGCGGCACCGGCCCCTTTTTGATCGGGGCTGCACGCTGGCAAAACGTGAGCCGCCCGCAAGAGTGGTCACGACGAGACTGACTTGAACGTTTCGACGGTTCGGTAACTGGGCTTCGGCCTCAGGGTTCCGAATCGCATAGAAGAACCGGGTAGCCCCCGACGCCTGTCCTGATTGCCGCGATGGAATGCGGCTTTTCGGAGAGGCGCCCGCGCTTACCCCCGAAAACATACGAGAGAAAACAAACGATGGCGCAGACGTTCACCGGTCGCAAGCGCGTACGCAAATTTTTCGGGTCCATCAAAGAAGTTGCGGAGATGCCGAACCTCATCGAGGTTCAGAAGGCATCCTATGATCAGTTTCTGATGGTCAACGAGCCGGAAGGCGGCCGCCTCGACGAAGGGCTCCAGGCCGTATTCCGCTCGGTGTTTCCGATTTCGGATTTCTCCGGCGCGTCGATGCTCGAATTCGTCAAGTACGAGTTCGAAGCTCCGAAGTACGACGTCGACGAGTGCCGCCAGCGCGGCATGACCTTCGCTGCGCCGCTCAAGGTGACGCTGCGTCTCATCGTGTTCGATATCGACGAAGAGACGGGCGCCAAGTCGGTCAAGGACATCAAGGAGCAGGACGTCTACATGGGCGACATTCCGCTCATGACGTCGAACGGCACCTTCATCGTCAACGGCACCGAGCGCGTCATCGTCTCGCAGATGCACCGTTCGCCGGGCGTGTTCTTCGATCACGACAAGGGCAAGACCCATTCGTCGGGCAAGCTCTTGTTCGCCGCCCGCATTATTCCGTATCGCGGTTCCTGGCTCGACATCGAGTTCGACGCCAAGGACATCGTCTATGCGCGTATCGACCGCCGCCGCAAGATTCCGGTGACGTCGCTGCTCTATGCGCTCGGCCTCGACGGCGAGGAAATCCTGCGCACCTTCTACAAGCACGTCACTTACAAGCGCACCAAGGACGGCTGGCGCGTGCCCTTCGATGCCAACCGCATGAAGGGCTACAAGGCGATCAACGATCTCGTTGACGCCGACACCGGCAAAGTCGTGGTCGAAGCCGGCAAGAAGCTCAGCGTGCGTCAGGCCCGCCAGCTCGCCGAAAAGGGCCTCAAGGCCCTGCGCATGACCGACGAAGAGCTCATCGGCCACTACATCGCCGAAGACCTCGTCAACACCAAGACCGGCGAGATCTACCTCGAAGCTGGTAGCGAGATCGACGAGAAGAACCTCAAGGTTCTGATCGAAGCCGGTTACAAGGAGCTGCCGCTCCTCGACATCGACCACGTCAATGTCGGCGCCTACATCCGCAACACGCTGTCGGTCGACAAGAACATGACGCGTGAAGACGCGCTGTTCGACATCTACCGCGTCATGCGTCCCGGCGAGCCGCCGACGGTCGACACCGCGGAAGCGATGTTCCGTTCGCTGTTCTTCGACTCCGAGCGCTACGATCTTTCGGCAGTCGGCCGCGTCAAGATGAACATGCGTCTCGAGCTCGACGCGCCGGACACCATGCGCGTCCTGCGCAAGGAAGACATCCTGTCCGTCATCAAGACGCTCGTGGACCTGCGCGACGGCCGCGGCGAGATCGACGACATTGACAACCTCGGCAATCGCCGCGTGCGTTCGGTCGGCGAGCTCATGGAGAACCAGTACCGCATCGGTCTGCTGCGCATGGAGCGCGCGATCAAGGAGCGCATGTCGTCGGTCGATATCGACACCGTCATGCCGCAGGACCTGATCAACGCCAAGCCGGCGGCTGCCGCGGTGCGCGAGTTCTTCGGCTCCTCGCAGCTCTCGCAGTTCATGGACCAGACCAACCCGCTCTCGGAGATCACCCACAAGCGCCGTCTCTCGGCGCTTGGCCCGGGCGGTCTGACCCGCGAGCGCGCCGGCTTCGAAGTCCGCGACGTGCATCCGACGCATTACGGCCGCATCTGCCCGATCGAAACGCCGGAAGGCCCGAACATCGGTCTGATCAACTCGCTCGCGACGTTCGCGCGCGTGAACAAGTACGGTTTCGTCGAGACGCCGTACCGCAAGGTCAAGGACGGCCGCGTCACCGACGAAGTCATCTATCTGTCGGCGGTGGAAGAGGGCCGTTATTCCGTCGCTCAGGCCAATGCCTCGATCGATGCCAAGGGCAAGTTCACCGAAGAGATGATCATCTGCCGTGGCGGTTCGAACCGTGACGTTCACCCAATCCCGCGGGACAAGGTGGACTTCATGGACGTGTCGCCGAAGCAGCTCGTTTCGGTCGCCGCGGCGCTCATCCCGTTCCTCGAGAACGACGACGCCAACCGCGCGCTGATGGGCTCGAACATGCAGCGCCAGGCGGTGCCGTTGGTTCGCGCCGAGGCGCCGTTCGTCGGTACCGGCATGGAAGGCGTCGTCGCCCGTGACTCGGGCGCATCGATCGCCGCGCGCCGCGCCGGCATCATCGACCAGGTGGACGCCACCCGTATCGTCGTGCGCGCCACCGGCGAGACCGACCCGACCAAGCCGGGCGTCGATATCTACCGGCTGATGAAGTACCAGCGCTCGAACCAGTCGACCTGTATCAACCAGCGTCCGCTGGTGAAGGTGGGCGACCGCGTCGAGAAGGGCGACATCATCGCGGACGGTCCGTCGACCGACCTCGGCGAACTCGCGCTCGGCCGCAACGTGCTGGTCGCGTTCATGCCGTGGAACGGCTACAACTTCGAGGACTCGATCCTTCTTTCCGAGCGCATCGTGAAGGAAGACGTGTTCACCTCCATCCACATCGAAGAGTTCGAAGTGATGGCGCGTGACACCAAGCTCGGTCCGGAAGAAATCACCCGCGACATTCCCAACGTCTCGGAAGAGGCGCTGAAGAATCTCGACGAAGCGGGCATCGTCTATATCGGCGCCGAAGTGCACGCCGGTGACATCCTCTGCGGCAAGATCACGCCGAAGGGCGAAAGCCCGATGACGCCGGAAGAAAAGCTTCTGCGCGCCATCTTCGGCGAGAAGGCTTCCGACGTTCGCGACACCTCGCTCCGCGTGCCTCCGGGCGTGCAGGGCACCGTCGTGGAAGTCCGCGTCTTCAACCGTCATGGTGTCGAGAAGGACGAGCGCGCGCTCGCCATCGAACGCGAGGAGATCGAACGTCTCGCCAAGGACCGCGACGACGAGCAGGCGATTCTCGACCGTAACGTTTACGGCCGTCTCGCCGAACTGCTCGAAGGCCGCCAGGGCATTGCCGGCCCCAAGGGCTTCAAGAAGGACTCCAAGATCACCCGTGCGGTGCTCGACGAGTACCCGCGTTCGCAGTGGTGGCAGTTCGCCTCGCCGAACGACAAGCTGATGGCCGAGATCGAAGCGATCCGGAAGCAGTACGACGAGTCGAAGAAGCTGCTCGAGCAGCGCTTCCTCGACAAGGTCGAGAAGCTGCAGCGCGGCGACGAACTTCCGCCAGGCGTGATGAAGATGGTCAAGGTCTTCGTCGCGGTGAAGCGCAAGATCCAGCCGGGCGACAAGATGGCCGGCCGTCACGGCAACAAGGGCGTGGTCTCGCGCATCGTTCCGATCGAGGACATGCCGTTCCTCGCCGACGGCACGCATGTCGATATCGTGCTCAACCCGCTCGGCGTGCCGAGCCGCATGAACGTCGGGCAGATCCTCGAGACGCATCTGGGCTGGGCTTGCGCCGGGCTCGGTCTCAAGATCGGGCAAGCGGTCGATCACTACAACTCAGCCAACGGCAAGCACGACTCCAAGCCGCTCAAGGAGATGCTCAAGAAGGTCTACGGCGATGACGAGACGATCAAGTCGCTCGACGAGGACGGTCTGATCGAACTCGGCACCAACCTGCGTCACGGCGTGCCGATTGCGACGCCCGTGTTCGACGGCGCCAAGGAAGCCGACATCGAAAGCATGCTCGAGCTTGCTGGGCAGAACCAGTCGGGTCAATCCGTCGTGTTCGACGGACGTACCGGCGAAGCTTTCGATCGTAACGTCACGGTCGGCTACATCTACATGCTGAAGCTGCACCATCTCGTGGACGACAAGATCCACGCGCGTTCCATCGGTCCGTACTCGCTGGTCACCCAGCAGCCGTTGGGCGGCAAGGCGCAGTTCGGCGGCCAGCGTTTCGGCGAAATGGAGGTCTGGGCGCTCGAGGCTTACGGCGCCGCCTACACGTTGCAGGAAATGCTGACGGTGAAGTCGGACGACGTCGCCGGCCGAACCAAGGTGTACGAGGCGATCGTGCGCGGCGACGACACGTTCGAAGCGGGTATTCCCGAGTCGTTCAACGTGTTGGTCAAGGAAATGCGTTCGCTTGGCCTCAATGTCGACCTGTACAACTCCAAGGCCCCGAGCCACGGCACGGGACCGACGGCGGAAGCCGCCGAATAACAAGTGCGATTGCCGGGCCCGTCACGGACGCGGCCCGGCGTTCACGCCTTTGTTTTGAATTTGCGGCCGGCGGCATGCCGGCATAGCGGAGAAGAATATGAACCAAGAGATCATGAATCTTTTCAGCCCGACGACTCCGGCTCAGGTCTTCGACCAGATCCGGATCTCGATCGCGAGCCCTGAGAAGATTTTGTCGTGGTCCTACGGCGAAATCAAAAAGCCCGAAACGATCAACTATCGTACCTTCAAGCCCGAGCGCGACGGCCTGTTCTGCGCCCGCATCTTCGGGCCGATCAAGGATTACGAGTGCTTGTGCGGCAAGTACAAGCGCATGAAGTACAAGGGCATCATCTGCGAAAAGTGCTCGGTCGAAGTGACCTTGTCGCGCGTGCGTCGTGAGCGCATGGGCCACATCGAACTGGCCGCGCCGGTCGCGCACATCTGGTTCCTGAAGTCGCTGCCGAGCCGCATCGGTATGCTGCTCGACATGACGCTCAAGGATCTCGAGCGCATCCTGTACTTCGAGTACTACGTCGTTCTCGAGCCGGGTCTCACCCCGCTCAAGGACCGTCAGCTGCTGTCCGAGGACGAGTACCTCAAGGCGCAGGACGAGTTCGGCCAGGATTCCTTCACCGCCGCGATCGGCGCCGAAGCGATTCGCGAAATGCTCAAGGGCATGGACCTGGACAAGCTCCAGGCCGAGCTGCGCGTTGAGCTGACCGAGACCGACAGCGACATCAAGAAGAAGAAGCTCGCCAAGCGTCTCAAGCTGATCGAGGCGTTCGTTCAGTCCGGCAACAAGCCGGAGTGGATGATCCTGACCGTGGTGCCGGTGATCCCGCCGGACCTGCGTCCGCTCGTTCCGCTCGACGGCGGCCGCTTCGCCACGTCGGATCTCAACGATCTCTATCGCCGCGTCATCAACCGCAACAACCGCTTGAAGCGGCTGATCGAGCTGCGCGCGCCGGACATCATCATCCGCAACGAAAAGCGCATGCTGCAGGAAGCGGTCGATGCGCTGTTCGACAACGGCCGTCGCGGCCGCGTCATCACCGGCGCCAACAAGCGTCCGCTGAAGTCGCTCGCCGACATGCTCAAGGGCAAGCAGGGCCGGTTCCGCCAGAACCTGCTCGGCAAGCGCGTCGACTATTCGGGCCGTTCGGTGATCGTGGTCGGTCCCGAGCTCAAGCTGCATCAGTGCGGCCTGCCGAAGAAGATGGCGCTCGAACTGTTCAAGCCGTTCATCTACTCGCGGCTCGACGCCAAGGGTCTGTCCACGACCGTGAAGCAGGCCAAGAAGCTGGTCGAGAAGGAAAAGCCGGAAGTCTGGGACATCCTCGACGAGGTGATCCGCGAGCATCCGGTGCTGCTGAACCGCGCGCCGACCCTGCATCGCCTCGGCATCCAGGCCTTCGAGCCGGTGCTGATCGAGGGCAAGGCGATCCAGCTGCATCCGCTGGTCTGCGCCGCGTTCAACGCCGACTTCGACGGCGACCAGATGGCCGTGCACGTTCCGCTGTCGCTCGAAGCGCAGCTGGAAGCGCGCGTCCTGATGATGTCGACCAACAACATCCTGCATCCGGCGAACGGTCAGCCGATCATCGTGCCGTCGCAGGACATCGTGCTCGGCCTCTACTATCTGTCGCTGATCCGCGAAGGCTCGCCCGGCGAGGGCAAGATCTTCGGCGACATGGCCGACATCGAGCACGCGTTGAACGTCAAGGCGATCACGCTGCACTCCAAGATCAAGTATCGCTGGGAAGGCGTCGACGCCGAAGGCAACATGGTCCGCAAGTGGTACGAGACCACGCCGGGCCGCGTGCTGCTCGGTGCGGTGCTGCCGAAGAACGTCAAGGCGCCGTTCGACATCGTCAACAAGCTCATGACCAAGCGTGAGATTTCGGGGATGATCGATACCGTCTACCGCCACTGCGGTCAGAAGGAGACGGTGATCTTCTGCGATCGCATCATGGCGCTCGGCTTCTATCACGCGTTCAAGGCCGGCATTTCGTTCGGCAAGGACGACATGGTGGTGCCGGCTTCGAAGTGGGGCACGGTGGAGAAGACCCGTGAACTCGCCAAGGAGTTCGAGCAGCAGTACAACGACGGTCTCATCACTCAGGGTGAGAAGTACAACAAGGTCGTCGACGCCTGGTCGAAGTCCACCGACGCCATCGCCGATGCGATGATGAAGGAGATCTCGGCGGTCCGGAAGGACAAGGATGGCCGCGACATGCAGATCAACTCGATCTACATGATGGCCCACTCCGGCGCCCGCGGGTCGCCGGCCCAGATGCGTCAGCTCGCCGGCATGCGCGGCCTCATGGCCAAGCCGTCGGGTGAGATCATCGAGACGCCGATCATCTCGAACTTCAAGGAAGGCCTGTCGGTTCTCGAGTACTTCAACTCGACCCACGGCGCCCGTAAGGGCCTCGCGGACACCGCGTTGAAGACCGCGAACTCCGGCTACCTGACCCGCCGTCTCGTCGACGTGGCGCAGGACTGCATCATCACCGAGCCGGACTGCGGCTCGACCAACGGCATCGCGGTCCGCGCCATCATCGACGCGGGCACGGTCGTTGCGCCGCTGGCGATCCGTATTCTCGGCCGTACCACGGCAGAGGACATCAAGGATCCGACCTCGGGCGACGTGGTGATCAAGGCCAACACGCTGCTGACCGAGCCGGAAGTCGATCGGGTCGTTAAGTCGGGCGCGCAGGAAGTGAAGATCCGCTCCGTGCTCACCTGCGAAACCAAGATCGGCGTCTGCGGTGCGTGCTACGGCCGCGATCTGGCGCGCGGTACTCCGGTCAACATGGGCGAGGCGGTGGGCGTCATCGCCGCCCAGTCGATCGGCGAGCCGGGCACCCAGCTCACCATGCGTACGTTCCACATCGGCGGCGCCGCTCAGATCAACGAGCAGTCGTTCATCGAGTCGAACTTTGACGGCAAGATCGTCATCAAGAACAAGAACATCGCCCGCAACTCCGAAGGGCAGACGGTGGCGATGGTTCGCAACATGGTGGTGGCGGTGGTCGATCCCGACGGGACCGAGCGTGCGCACCATCGTATTCCTTACGGCGCGCGCATGCGCGTCGACGAGGGCGACCAGATCAAGCGCGGCCAGCGTATCGCCGAGTGGGATCCCTACACCCGTCCGATCCTCACCGAAGTCGACGGCACTGTCGATTTCGAGGACATGGTCGACGGCCTGTCGATGTCCGAACAGCTCGACGAGTCGACCGGCATCGCCAAGCGCGTGGTCATCGACTGGCGCACGGGTTCGTCGCGCAACCAGGCGGATCTCCGTCCGGCCATGGTCGTCAAGGGCAAGGATGGCAGCATCCTCAAGCTCGCTCGTGGCGGCGAGGCGCGCTATCTGCTCGCGGTCGATGCGATCATCTCGGTCGATCCGGGCAGCAGCGTGAAGGCGGGCGACGTCATTGCGCGTATCCCGACCGAAAGCGCCAAGACGCGCGACATCACCGGCGGTCTGCCGCGGGTGGCGGAGCTGTTCGAAGCACGCAAGCCGAAGGATGCGGCGATCATCGCCGAGATCGGCGGCACGGTGCGGTTCGGCAAGGACTACAAGAACAAGCGTCGCATCACCATCGAGCCGGCCGACAAGTCGCTTGAGCCCAAGGAGTATCTGATCCCGAAGGGCAAGCACATCCACTTGCAGGATGGCGACGTGCTCGAGAAGGGCGATTATATCGTCGAGGGCAATCCCGCTCCGCACGACATTCTCGCCATCAAGGGTGTCGAGGAACTGGCGGCTTACCTGGTCAACGAAATCCAGGAGGTCTATCGGTTGCAGGGCGTTATGATCAACGACAAGCACATCGAGGTGATTGTTCGCCAGATGCTGCAGAAGGTCGAGATCACCGACGCCGGCGAAACCGATCTCCTGGCGAGCGAGCAGGTCGATCGCAGCGATTTCGATGCGATCAACCTCAAGGCGGTCGAGGAGGGCAAGAAGCCCGCCGTCGGTCACCCGGTGCTGCTCGGCATCACCAAGGCGTCGCTGCAGACCCGGTCGTTCATCTCGGCCGCGTCGTTCCAGGAGACCACGCGCGTCCTCACCGAAGCCGCGGTCAACGGCAAGGCGGATACGCTCGACGGCCTCAAGGAGAACGTCATCGTCGGCCGCCTCATCCCGGCGGGCACCGGCGCCATGATGAACCAGCTGCGCGAAGTCGCCATGAAGCGCGACGCGCTCATCCTGGAAGAGCGCGAGAAGGATGCCGCCAAGCAGGCGGCGACCCCGATCGAAGCTCCGGCGCTGCCGCCGGCGGAATAAACCAGGCGCGCAGCCTGCGTTTATTTGGCTCTGACAAGATCAAAGGCCGCCCTCCGGGGCGGCCTTTTCATTTGTGCCGCAGTGCGAAGCGCGATTGCCCGCGATTGCCTATGACGGAGCGGCTTTCAGAAAGAATTCAGAAAGGGCCCACTGAATTCAGCGCGGCGTTCAGGACTTTGGCCGGCGGCAACGTCAGGATGGCGCTTCCCATTATCGGAGAGACTCAATGAAGCACGTCCTCGTTGCGCTTGCTGCCGCTGTGACCTTCACCACCATCCTGGCCGGCAGTCCGGCCCGCGCCGATTCCGACGACGTCAAATGGGTCGGTCAGTGCGTCAAGGACAACAAGGACGAGGGACAGACGGTGGAAGTGATCACCGCCTACTGCACCTGCATGAACAACAAGATGTCGTCGAACGAGACGCGCACCATCACGCAGTGGGAAAAGAGCCACAAGACGGAGATGGAAGCCTGCTCGACCCAGGCCGGCTGGAAGGGGCGCTGATCGCGCGCCCGCCCGCTCATGTCCCGCAGCGCCGTGCTCAGCCTGGTCATCGTCTTGCTGGCCGCCATCCCACGGGCGGACGCCGAGACGCTGCTTGAGCGCGGCGACTATCTCGTCAATCACCTGATGAGTTGCAGTAACTGCCATTCGCCGCGCGGGCCGGGCGCGGCGAGCCGTGCTCTGTCGGGCGGCGTGCAGGTGTTCGACGAGCCGTGGTTTCGCGTCAAAGGTGCCAATATCACGCCGGACCGTGACACCGGCATCGGTACCTGGAGCGACGATGACATCAAGCGGGCGATCACGCTGGGGGTGCGGCCGAACGGCACGCCGCTCGCCGAAGCGATGCCGTCGGCCTTCTTCCGCATCCTGACGCCGCGCGATCTCGATGCCCTTGTCGCTTACCTGCGGTCGGTGCCGGCCGTGCGCAACGAGGTCACGGCGCCGGTCTATAAGGCCGCGGTGCCGCCGTCGCCGGCTTACCCGCCGGCGGTCAAACGCTTCAGCGATGCCGATCTCGGTGACCCGGCAAAGCGCGGGCTTTATCTATCGACCGTCGCCCACTGCATGGCCTGCCATGCCCGCACCTCGGAGGAGGTGCCGGCCGACTACATCAAAACCCTCGGCAAGGGCGGACGCGCCTTCAAAGGCCCGTGGGGCGAAACCCGCTCGGCCAATATCACGTCGAGCCGCACCGCCGGCATCGGAGCCTGGAGCGACGCCGAGCTCAGGCGCGCGCTGACCGAGGGCGTCACGCCCGACGGCCGCAAGCTCCGGCCGCCGATGAGCGATCACGTCGCCTATTACCGGACCTGGAACGCCGGCGACCTCGACGCCCTGGTTGCCTGGGTGCGGACGATCCCACCCCTCGAGTAAAGCCGTCCAGGCCGACCGTCAGACGGACGCCTCGGGAGGCGGCCGCGGTATCCTGCGGTCAGGCACGGTCGGCTCCGCGGACCCGCACGCGACACGATTCGCAATTTCGTCTCCGAATCCGTCGATTCGAGCTCGATCCTGAATCATCGTCATCGGCCGGCCGCCTTTGGCGGGTCGATCTGGCTACCGGTCTGGGCTTGGTCGTCCAGTGGCCCAGTCGGGCGCCGGCTGAGGTCTGTGCGCAGCCCGCGCGGATAGAACGGGCAGGGGGCGCCGCGATTCTCGACCGCGCCGACAAAAAATACCGTGATATCAATACCCTAGACTACAGGACCGTTCGTCGTTGGCACCCGGGCCCGGACGGCGGCGCGGCGGCGAAAGCCCCACCTTGCGCCGGAACGCCAGCATGATCATATCCTGTTTCGAGCCGGCCATTTCGCGATGCAAAGCTGCGCAGGAGCCGCTGTTTTCAAGGCTTTTTCGCCTTGACTTCAACCGACCCTGCCGATACACACGCCCATCTTTTCGACAGGCGGTGAGCTTCGTCTGATCGGAACGGCCGCCCGGGCATTCCTTTGAAATCCCATCTGGTTTTTCTCGGATTCCTGGCGCCTTCGCCTCGATCAAAGAAGCTCAAACGCTGTCGCTGACAGCCACTGTCAGTTCATGTGTACGGCCACGCCGCTTTCGCAGGAAAGCGACGGCGTCCGTCAGAACGGGAAGGCGCCCCCGCTGGTTCAGCGGATGGCGCGATTTCGTTTTGCGTGCGGTCAACGCACGGAAGAAGAACATGCGGCCGGCGGCCGTGTGACGAAACCGATGCCGGGCTTTGCGGCCCAGTTAATTCCGGACCTTGTGGGTCCATCACGTAACGAAGGCGAACGATGCCGACGATCAACCAGTTGATTGCGAACCCGCGCCACCCGCTCAAGGCGCGCAACAAGGTGCCGGCGCTGCAGGCGTCCCCGCAGAAGCGTGGCGTTTGCACCCGCGTCTATACGACCACGCCGAAGAAGCCGAACTCGGCGCTTCGCAAGGTGGCCAAGGTTCGCTTGACCAACGGTTTCGAAGTCATCGGCTACATCCCGGGTGAAGGTCATAACCTTCAGGAGCACTCGGTCGTCATGATCCGCGGCGGCCGCGTCAAGGATTTGCCCGGCGTCCGCTATCACATCCTGCGCGGCGTGCTCGATACGCAGGGCGTCAAGAACCGTAAGCAGCGCCGTTCGAAGTACGGCGCGAAGCGTCCGAAGTAGGGGTTACCGATATGTCCCGTCGTCACGCAGCAGAAAAGCGCGAAATCACGATCGATCCGAAGTACGGGTCCGCGGTCGTGTCGAAGTTCATGAACGCCGTCATGTATGACGGCAAGAAGTCGGTCGCCGAGACGATCGTCTATGGCGCGCTCTCGACCATCGAGACCAAGACCAAGGCGAACCCGCTGACCGTGTTCCAGCAGGCGCTGGACAATGTGATGCCCTCGATCGAAGTCCGGTCGCGTCGCGTCGGCGGCGCCACCTACCAGGTGCCGGTCGAAGTCCGCACCACCCGTCGTCAGGCTCTCGGCATCCGCTGGATCATCAATGCCGCTCGCGATCGCAACGAGCGCACAATGACCGAGCGTCTCTCGGCCGAACTGCTCGACGCCTCGAACAATCGCGGCAACGCGGTCAAGAAGCGCGAAGACACTCATAAGATGGCGGAAGCCAACCGGGCCTTCTCGCACTACCGCTGGTAAAAGCGGCCAAAGAATTCAGGAACGACTGCTATGCCTCGCGTCCACGCAATCGAGAACTACCGCAACTTCGGCATCATGGCCCACATTGATGCGGGCAAGACGACGACGACTGAGCGGATTCTCTATTACACCGGCAAGAGCCACAAGATCGGCGAGGTGCATGAAGGCGCCGCGACGATGGACTGGATGGAGCAGGAACAAGAGCGCGGCATCACCATTACGTCGGCCGCGACGACTGCCTTCTGGAACGGCAAGCGCCTCAACATCATCGACACTCCCGGCCACGTCGACTTCACCATCGAAGTGGAGCGTTCGCTGCGCGTGCTCGACGGCGCCGTCGTCGTGCTCGACGGCAACCAGGGTGTCGAGCCGCAGACCGAAACCGTCTGGCGCCAGGGCGACAAGTATCGCGTTCCGCGTATCGTCTTCGCCAACAAGATGGATAAGACGGGCGCCGATTTCTACAAATGTCTGCAGGACATCATCGACCGCCTCGGCGCCAAGCCGGTTGCGATCCAGCTGCCGATCGGCGCTGAGAACAATTTCGTCGGCATGGTCGATCTCGTTCTGATGAAGGCCTATCTCTGGAACAACGAGGCGCTCGGCGCCAAGTTCGACACCATCGATATCCCGGCCGACCTCGTCGACAAGGCGAAGGAATACCGCGAGAAGCTGGTCGAAGCCGCCGTCGAACTCGACGATGCCGCGATGACCGATTATCTCGACGGCAAGGAGCCGGATGTCGAGACGCTCAAGAAGCTCATCCGCAAGGCGGTGATCACCGGCGCGTTCTATCCGGTGCTGTGCGGTTCGGCGTTCAAGAACAAGGGCGTGCAGCCGCTGCTCGACGCGGTCGTCGACTATCTGCCGTCGCCGCTGGACGTGCCCGCGATCAAGGGCATCAATCCGGACAAGGAAAACGAAGAGACGACCCGTGAGCCGAAGGACGACGCGCCGCTGTCGCTGCTCGCCTTCAAGATCATGGACGATCCCTTCGTCGGCACCATCACGTTCTGCCGCATTTATTCGGGCACGCTGAACAGCGGCACCGGCGTCATCAACTCGACCAAAGAGCGCAAAGAGCGCATCGGCCGCATGTTGTTGATGCATGCCAACAACCGCGAAGACATCAAGGAAGCCTTTGCCGGCGACATCGTCGCGCTGGCCGGCCTGAAAGAGACCCGCACGGGCGACACGCTGTGCGATCCTGACAAGCCCGTCATCCTCGAGAAGATGGAATTCCCCGAGCCGGTCATCGAAATCGCCATCGAGCCGAAGTCGAAGGCGGATCAGGAAAAGCTCGGCGTCGCGCTGGCAAAGCTGGCGGCGGAAGATCCGTCGTTCCGCGTTTCGACCGACCAGGAGAGCGGCCAGACCATTCTCAAGGGCATGGGCGAACTGCATCTCGACATCAAGGTCGACATCCTCAAGCGCACCTACAAGGTCGATGCCAACATCGGCGCGCCGCAGGTTGCCTATCGCGAGAAGATCACCAGGGCGGCGGAAGTCGATTACACGCACAAGAAGCAGACCGGCGGTTCGGGCCAGTTCGCTCGCGTGAAGATCATTGCCGAGCCGACCGAGCCGGGCGTGCCGTTCGAATTCGAGAACGAGATCGTCGGCGGCGCGGTGCCGAAAGAATTCATCCCGGGCGTCGAGAAGGGCCTCGAGTCGGTTCTCAGCTCGGGCGTGCTCGCCGGCTTCCCCGTGGTCGACCTCAAGGTCCGCCTCGTGGACGGCAACTATCATGACGTCGACTCGTCGGCGCTGGCCTTCGAAATCGCGTCGCGCGCCGCTTTGCGCGAGGCGCTGCAGAAGGGCAAGGCGGTTCTGCTCGAGCCGATCATGAAGGTCGAAGTGGTGACCCCGGAAGACTATACCGGTTCGGTCATCGGCGATCTGAACTCGCGGCGTGGCCAGATCCAGGGCCAGGACATGCGCGGCAACGCCAACGTCATCAACGCGATGGTGCCGCTTGCCAACATGTTCGGTTACGTGAACAACCTGCGTTCGATGTCGCAGGGCCGCGCGACCTTCACCATGCAATTCGATCACTATGCTGAAACGCCGGCGAATGTGTCGGCGGAAGTGCAAAAGAAATTCGCCTAAACGGCGACAGATAAACCTGAAAGTTCTGAACGGAGAGCTCCATGGCCAAAGAAAAATTCAACCGCAATAAGCCGCACTGCAACATTGGCACCATCGGTCACGTTGACCATGGCAAGACGTCGCTGACGGCGGCGATCACCAAGGTGCTGGCTGAAACCGGCGGCGCGACGTTCACCGCCTACGACCAGATCGACAAGGCGCCGGAAGAGAAGGCGCGCGGCATCACCATCTCGACCGCGCACGTCGAATACGAGACGACGAACCGCCACTACGCGCACGTCGACTGCCCCGGCCACGCCGACTACGTGAAGAACATGATCACCGGCGCCGCGCAGATGGACGGCGCGATCCTGGTCGTCTCGGCCGCTGACGGCCCGATGCCGCAGACCCGTGAGCACATCCTGCTCGCTCGCCAGGTCGGCGTGCCGGCGATCGTCGTGTTCATGAACAAGTGCGACATGGTCGACGACCCGGAACTGCTCGAACTCGTCGAGCTCGAAGTCCGCGAGCTTCTGTCGAAGTACCAGTTCCCGGGCGACAAGATCCCGATCATCAAGGGCTCGGCCCTGATGGCGCTGGAAGGCAAGGAGCCGAAGCTCGGCCACGACGCCATCCTCGAGCTGATGAAGGCTGTCGACGAATACATCCCGCAGCCGGAGCGTCCGGTTGACCTGCCGTTCCTGATGCCGGTCGAAGACGTGTTCTCGATCTCGGGCCGCGGCACCGTCTGCACCGGTCGCGTCGAGCGCGGCATCGTCAAGGTCGGCGAGGAAGTCGAAATCGTCGGCATCAAGCCGACGCAGAAGACCACCGTCACCGGCGTCGAAATGTTCCGCAAGCTGCTCGATCAGGGCCAGGCCGGCGACAACATCGGCGCGCTGCTGCGCGGCACCAAGCGTGAGGAAGTCGAGCGCGGCCAGGTTCTCTGCAAGCCGGGTTCGGTCAAGCCGCACACCAAGTTCAAGGCTGAGGCGTACATCCTCACCAAGGAAGAGGGCGGCCGTCACACTCCGTTCTTCACCAACTATCGTCCGCAGTTCTACTTCCGCACCACCGACGTGACCGGTGTCGTGCATCTGCCGGCCGGCACCGAAATGGTGATGCCGGGCGACAACATCGCGATGGAAGTGCACCTGATCGTGCCGATCGCGATGGAAGAGAAACTGCGCTTCGCCATCCGCGAAGGCGGCCGCACCGTCGGCGCCGGCGTCGTGGCGTCGATCATCGAGTAAGCAAGTCGCTGTGGCCCCCGCCCGAACAGGGCGGGGGCTCGGCAATCCTGAATGGCGCGGGCGAATTGCTTTCCGTGTCCGGGCGGGACAACGAGCAGGTAGCGAATACTGGATCATCCGTTTGAACGGATGATGACAGTCAGAGAGACAAACAAATGAACGGCCAGAATATTCGGATCCGGCTCAAGGCGTTCGACCATCGCGTGCTCGATGCGTCGACGCGCGAGATCGTCAACACCGCCAAGCGCACCGGCGCGCAGGTGCGTGGGCCGATTCCGCTGCCGACGCGTATCGAGAAGTTCACCGTGAACCGCTCGCCGCACGTCGACAAGAAGAGCCGTGAACAGTTCGAGATGCGCACGCACAAGCGTCTCTTGGACATCGTCGACCCGACGCCGCAGACCGTGGACGCGCTGATGAAGCTCGACCTCGCCGCGGGCGTCGACGTCGAGATCAAGCTTTAAGGCCGGGTGAGGACCACAAAGATGCGTACGGGTGTCGTCGCACAGAAATTGGGTATGACCCGGCTGTTCACCGAGGCTGGTGAACACGTGCCGGTCACGGTACTGCAGCTCGCGCAGTGCCAAGTCGTGGCCCATCGTTCCAAAGACAAGGACGGTTACGTCGCGCTGCAGCTCGGTTCGGGCCCGCGTCGCGCCGGTAACATGAGCAAGGCCGACCGCGGCTACTTCGCCAAGGCGAAGGTTGAGCCGAAGCGCAAGCTGGCGGAATTCCGCGTCAGCGAAGATGCGCTGATCCCGGTGGGCGCCGAAATCACCGCCGACCACTTCGTCGAGGGTCAGTTCGTCGACGTCTGCGGCATCTCGGTCGGTAAGGGCTTTGCCGGCGGCATGAAGCGCTGGAACTTCGGCGGTCTGCGCGCTTCGCACGGTGTGTCGATCTCGCACCGTTCGATCGGTTCGACCGGCGGCCGTCAGGACCCGGGCAAGACCTTCAAGAACAAGAAGATGCCGGGCCACATGGGCGTCGATCGCGTGACCACCTTGAACCTCAAGGTCGCCAAGATCGACATCGAACGCGGCCTGATCATGGTTCACGGCGCGGTGCCGGGCGCCAAGGGCGGCTGGATCACCGTGCGCGACGCGATCAAGAAGCCGATGCACAAGGATGCGGCCAAGCCGGGCAAGTTCCGTGCGGCCAATAGCGCCGAGGCGCCGGCTGCTGAAGCCTCCGCCGATAAGGAGGGCGCATAACATGGATATGAAGATCACCACTTTTGAAGGCAAGGAAGCCGGCTCGGTGAGCCTGTCGGACGAGATCTTCGGTCTCGAGCCGCGCGCCGACATCATTCAGCGCTGCGTCAACTGGCAGCTCGCTCGCCGCCAGCGTGGCACGCACAAGACCAAGGATCGCTCCGAGGTCTGGCGTACCGGCAAGAAGATGTACGCGCAGAAGGGCACCGGCGGCGCTCGTCACGGTTCGGCTCGCGTTCCGCAGTTCCGCGGCGGTGGCCGTGCATTCGGTCCGGTCGTGCGTAGCCATGCGATCGACCTGCCGAAGAAGGTGCGGGCGCTCGCGCTCAAGCACGCTCTGTCGGCGAAGGCCAAGGACGGCGCGATTGTCGTCGTCGACAAGGCCTCGCTGAACGAAGCCAAGACCAAGGCGCTTGCCACGCAGTTCGGCAAGATGTCGCTGGCCAACGCGCTGATCATCGACGGCGCCGAGCTCGAGGCGAACTTCGCGATCGCGGCGCGCAACATTCCGAACATCGACGTGCTGCCGATCCAGGGCATCAACGTCTACGACATCATGCGGCGTAAGACTCTCGTCCTCACCCGGGCGGCGGTCGACGCGCTGGAGGCGCGGTTCAAATGAGCACCAGCGACACCCGTCATTACGACGTCATCGTCTCCCCCGTGATCACCGAAAAGGCGACCATGGCGTCGGAGTTCAACAAGGTGACCTTCAAGGTCCGTCGCAACGCCACGAAGCCGCAGATCAAGGAAGCGGTCGAGAAGCTGTTCGACGTGAAGGTCAAGAGCGTCAACACGCTTGTCCGTCAGGGCAAGATCAAGGCGTTCAAGAACAAGCTCGGACAACAGTCCGACGTGAAGCGCGCGATCGTGACCCTCGAAGAGGGCCACCGCATCGACGTGACCACGGGTCTGTAAGAGGTCGGCGATGGCACTTAAAACATACAATCCGACGACCCCGAGCCAGCGGCACCTGATCAGCGTCGATCGTTCGACGCTGTACAAGGGCGCGCCGGTCAAGGCGCTGACCGAAGGTCAGCACTCGTCGGGCGGCCGCAACAATTCGGGCCGCATCACCTCGCGCTTCCGCGGCGGTGGCCACAAGCAGGCCTATCGCAAGATCGACTTCCGCCGTGCCAAGAAGGACATGGTGGCGACGGTCGAGCGCCTGGAATATGACCCGAACCGCACCGCGTTCATTGCGCTGATCAAGTACGAAGATGGCGAGCTCGCCTACATCCTGGCGCCGCAGCGTCTCGGCGCCGGCGACAAGGTCATCTCGGCCGACCAGGCGGACGTGAAGCCGGGCAACGCAATGCCGCTCGGCGCCATTCCGGTCGGCACCATCGTTCACAACGTCGAACTGAAGATCGGCAAGGGCGGCCAGCTCGCGCGTTCGGCCGGCACCTACGTGCAGATCGTCGGTCGCGATGGCGAGTACGTCATTATCCGCCTGTCGACGTCGGAACAGCGCCTCGTTCACGGCCGCTGCATGGCGACCATCGGTGCGGTGTCGAACCCCGACAACATGAACACGACGATCGCCAAGGCGGGCCGTCAGCGCTGGCGTGGCCGCATGCCGCACAACCGCGGCATCGTCATGAATCCGGTCGATCATCCGCACGGCGGTCGTACCAAGGGCGGCAAGCACTGGGTTACCCCGTGGGGCAAGCCGACCAAGGGCGCCAAGACCCGCAAGAACAAGCGCACCACCAAATTCATTATGGTCAGCCGTCACGACCGTAAGAAGCAGCAGCAGTAGGATTTGCAGCGATGACCCGTTCAGCCTGGAAAGGCCCGTTCGTTGACGGCTTTCTGCTCAAGAAAGCAGAAGCCGCTCGCGCGTCCGGCCGCCACGACATGATCAAGATCTGGAGCCGGCGCTCGACCATCCTGCCGCAGTTCGTCGGTCTGCATTTCACCGTCTACAACGGCCAGAAGCACGTGCCGGTGATGGTGTCGGAAGAAATGGTGGGTCACAAGTTCGGCGAATTCGCGCCGAGCCGTACCTTCCACGGCCACAGCGCCGACCGTAAGGCGAAGAAGGCCTGAGGATAGAGAAATGGGCAAGCGTTCACGCGATCGGGATCTCCCGAACAATGAAGCCAAGGCTGTGACCCGGAATATCCGGATCTCGCCGCAGAAGCTCAATCTCGTCGCGCAGATGATCCGCGGCAAGAAGGTCGCGGGTGCGCTCGCCGACCTCGAATTCTCGCGCAAGCGCATCGCCAAGGATGTGCGCAAGTGCCTGGAGTCGGCGATCGCCAACGCCGAAAACAATCACGACCTCGACGTCGACGATCTCATCGTCGCCGAGGCTCACGTCGGAAAGTCGCTCGTCATGAAGCGCTTTTCCCCGCGCGGCCGCGGCCGTGTCGGTCAAATTCTGAAGCCGTTTTCGCATCTGACGATCGTCGTTCGTCAGGTCGAAGCCGCGGCCGAAGCCTGAGGAGGCTGTCAGTGGGTCAAAAAATCAATCCGATCGGTCTGCGCCTCGGCATCAACCGCACCTGGGATTCGCGTTGGTTCGCCAACAAGACCGAGTACGGCACGCTGCTGCACGAGGACATCAAGATCCGCGCGGCTCTGATGAAGGAGCTGAAGCAGGCGGCCGTTTCGAAGATCATCATCGAGCGGCCGCACAAGAAGTGCCGCGTCACCGTTCACTCGGCCCGCCCGGGCGTCGTGATCGGCAAGAAGGGCGCCGATATCGAGAAGCTGCGCAAGACCGTTGCGAAGCTGACCGACAGCGATGTCGTCATCAACATCGTCGAAATCCGCAAGCCGGAACTCGACGCGCAGCTGGTCGCTGAATCGATCGCCCAGCAGCTCGAGCGCCGCGTTGCGTTCCGCCGCGCCATGAAGCGCGCGGTGCAGTCGGCGATGCGTCTCGGCGCCGAAGGCATCCGTATCAACTGCTCGGGCCGCCTCGGCGGTTCGGAAATCGCGCGCATGGAGTGGTATCGCGAAGGTCGCGTTCCGCTGCACACGCTCCGCGCCGACGTCGATTACGGCGTCGCCACCGCCTTCACCACGTTCGGTACCTGCGGCGTCAAGGTCTGGATCTTCAAGGGCGAAATCCTTGAGCACGACCCGATGGCCCAGGACAAGAAGCTCGCCGAAGGCGATTCCGGCCGTCCGTCGCGCCGCGAAAACGCGTAACGAGATAAAGTCATGCTGCAGCCAAAGAAAACCAAGTTCCGCAAGGCGTTCAAGGGCCGTATCCACGGCGTCGCCTCGTCGGGCGCCACCCTGGCCTTCGGCCAGTTCGGTCTCAAGGCTCTCGAGCCGGAGCGCGTCACCGCGCGCCAGATCGAAGCCGCCCGCCGCGCCCTGACCCGCTTTATGAAGCGCGCCGGCCGCGTCTGGATCCGCGTGTATCCGGACGTGCCCGTGTCGAAGAAGCCGATCGAAGTGCGCATGGGTAAAGGCAAGGGCTCGCCCGAACTCTGGGTCGTGCGCGTCAAGCCGGGCAAGATCCTGTTCGAGGTGGATGGCATCAGCCAGGCCATCGCCAAGGAAGCCTTGACGCTCGCTGCGGCCAAGCTTCCGGTCAAGACCCGTTTCATCGAACGCATCGCCGAGTGACGACCATGAAATCCGCCGACGCACGAGCGATGACGCTCGACCAGATCGATGACGAAGTGCTCAAGCTCAAGAAGGAGCAGTTCAACCTGCGCTTTCAGCGGGCCACCGGGCAGCTCGAGAACACCGCGCGCGTGCGCGTCATTCGCCGCGACATCGCGCGGCTGAAGACGATCGCCGCGCAGAAGCGGGGAGGCGACACCCCGGCCGTCAAGGCCGAGGCGCCGAAAACCGCCAAGCCCGCCGCGAAGTCGCGCCGCCTGAAGGCGTCGCGTTCGTCGCCGGCGCGTGAACCGGCTCGTGCGATCGCGCACAAGTCGAACAAGACTAAGAAGAAGTAAGGGGTCAAAGATGCCGAAGCGTACCCTTCAGGGTGTCGTCGTCAGCGACAAGCAGGCCAAGACCATTGTCGTTCAGGTCGACCGGCGCTTTGCCCATCCCACCATGGGCAAGGTTGTTCGTCGTTCGAAGAAGTACCACGCGCACGACGAGAAGAACGAGTTCAAGGTCGGCGACAAGGTGTGGATCGAAGAGCGTCGCCCGCTTTCCAAGCTCAAGTGCTGGGAAGTGATCCGCGGCGAGAAGCGAGCCAAGGTTTGAAGCGAAGCGCTTCCGGCGCTTCGTCGAAGTGAGACGAACAGGATTAACGGCGTCCGCGGCACTAAAGCCGCCCGCCCGCAAGGAATGAGAGCCGCATCATGATTCAGATGCAAACCAATCTCGACGTCGCCGATAATTCCGGTGCGCGCCGCGTCATGTGCATCAAGGTGCTTGGCGGATCGAAGCGTAAGTACGCCACCATCGGCGACATCATCGTCGTCTCGGTGAAGGAAGCGATCCCGCGCGGGCGCGTAAAGAAGGGCGAGGTCATGAAGGCCGTCGTCGTTCGCATCCGCAAGGACATCAAGCGCGCCGACGGTTCGGTGATCCGCTTCGACCGCAACGCCGCGGTGCTGATCAACGCCCAGAGCGAGCCGGTCGGCACCCGTATCTTCGGGCCGGTGCCGCGCGAACTTCGCGCCAAGAACCACATGAAGATTCTTTCGCTCGCCCCGGAGGTGCTGTGATGGCTGCCAAGATCCGTAAAGGCGACAAGGTGATCGTGCTCACCGGCCGCGACAAGGGTCGCACCGGCGAGGTGATCGAAGTGCGTCCCGGCGAAAACCGCGCTTTGGTGCGCGGCGTCGCGATGGTCAAGCGCCACCAGCGCCAGACCGCGCAGAGCCAGGGCGGCATCATCTCCAAGGAAAGCGCGGTCGACCTGTCGAACCTGGCGATCGCGGACCCGAAGGACGGCAAGCCGACCCGGGTTGGTTTCAAATTCATCGGCGAGGGCGCTGACCGCAAGAAAGTGCGTGTTGCCAAGCGCTCGGGAGCGGAAATCGATGGCTGATACTCAGACTGAACAACCGAAGAAGCCGAAGGCCGCCAAACCGGCGAAGCCGGCCGGCGATGAAGCGCCGAAGGCCAAGAAGGCCCGCGTGCCGTCGGACTACACCGCGCGTCTGCGCACGCACTACGACAAGGTCGTGCGTGAGAAGATGGCGAAGGAGTTCGGCTACGCGAACCCGATGCAGATCCCGCAGATCACCAAGGTCGTGCTCAACATGGGCATCGGCGAGGGTGTCGCGGACCGCAAGAAGGTCGAGAACGCCGCCGCCGATCTGGCGCTGATCGCCGGTCAGAAGCCGGTTGTCACGCGCTCGCGCAAGTCGATCGCGAACTACAAGCTGCGCGACGGCCAGGCGATCGGCTGTAAGGTCACGCTGCGCAAGGCGCGCATGTACGATTTCATCGACCGTCTGGTGAACATCGCGCTGCCGCGTATTCGCGACTTCCGCGGCCTCAACCCGAAGAGCTTCGATGGCATGGGCAACTACAGCCTTGGCATCAAGGAATACACCGTGTTCCCGGAAATCGACTTCGACAAGGTCACCGATACCTGGGGCATGGACATCACCGTGTGCACCACCGCGCGTAACGACGACGAAGCGCGCGCGTTGCTCGCGGCATTCAACTTCCCGTTCCGGCAGTGAGAGACGATTAACGTCCCTCATACGCGGAACCGCAAGGAGCAGACTAGATGGCTAAGACGAGTTCGGTCGAGAAGAACAAGCGCCGGCGCCGTATGGCGAAAAAATTCGGGCCGCGTCGCGCGCGCCTGAAGGCGATTGTGCAGAACAAGGAGCTTCCGATGGAGGAGCGGTTCGCCGCGACTCTCAAGCTCGCTGAGCTGCCGCGCAATTCGGCGAAGGTTCGCATTCATAACCGTTGCGAGCTGACGGGCCGTCCGCATGCGTACTACCGCAAGCACAAGCTGAGCCGTATCGCGCTGCGCGACCTCGGCAACAAGGGCCTGATTCCGGGCCTCGTGAAGTCGAGCTGGTAAGGGGGCCGAGATGGTAAACGATCCAATCGGCGATATGATCACACGCATCCGCAATGCGCAGATGCGCGCCAAGTCCAAGGTTTCGATGCCGGGCTCCAAGCAGCGCGAGCGCGTTGCCGAAGTGCTCAAGGCCGAAGGCTACGTCCGCGGTTATGCCGTGGTCGCTCACGCCAACGGCCGCAGCGAGCTCGAAATCGAACTCAAGTATTTCGACGGCGCCCCGGTGATCCGCGAAATCGAACGCGTCTCGAAGCCTGGCCGCCGCGTCTATGCGTCGGTCAAGAACCTGCCGCGCATCAACAACGGTCTCGGCGTTGCCATCGTCTCGACGCCGAAGGGTGTCATGGCCGATCACGCCGCGCGCGACGCCAATGTTGGCGGCGAAATTCTCTGCACGGTGTTCTAATGTCACGAATTGGCAAAAAACCGGTCGCTGTCCCGTCTGGCGTCACCGCCAGTGTCGAAGGTCAGACCGTCAAGGTGAAGGGCGCCAAGGGCGCGCTTCAGGTTGCCTTGCCGGATGACATCATCGTCTCGATGGACAAGAACGCCATCAAGGTGGCGCCGCGAAACGAGACCAAGCGCGCGCGTTCGATGTACGGCACGGCGCGTACGCTGGTGTCGAACCTGATGGTCGGCGTCAGCAAGGGCTTCGAAGAGAAGCTTGAAATCAACGGCGTCGGTTACCGCGCCGCGGTGCAGGGCAAGAACCTGCAGCTGCAGCTCGGCTACTCGCACGACGTCGTGTTCCCGATCCCGGCCGGCATCGCCATCGCGACGCCGAAGCCGACGGAAATCGTGATCACCGGCATCGACAAGCAGGCCGTCGGCCAGGTCGCTGCCGAGATCCGCGACTTCCGCGGTCCGGAACCGTACAAGGGCAAGGGCGTCAAGTACGCCGATGAATTCATCTTCCGCAAGGAAGGCAAGAAGAAGTAAAGGGCTCGAGCCATGTCGAAAGCTAATGTCCGGACCGCGCGGCGGACGGCGTCGGTTCGGCGCAAGATCAAGCAGGTCGCCACCGGGCGCGCGCGCCTCTCGGTGTTCCGCTCGTCGAAGCATATGCACGTGCAGCTCATCGATGACGAGAAGGGCGTGACTGTCGCGTCCGCCTCGACTCTCGAAAAGGATGTGCGCGGCAACCTGAAGACCGGTGCCAATATCGAGGCAGCCAAGACGGTCGGCAAACTGATCGCCGAGCGCGCCAAGAAGCAGGGCATCAAGGACGTCGTGTTCGATCGCGGCGGCTACATCTATCACGGCCGCATCAAGGCCCTTGCTGAGGCTGCCCGCGAGGGCGGGCTCAACTTCTAAACGCATTCGTACAGACGAACGGATTTATTAGATGGCACAAGAACCCCGCAGAGATCGCGAGCGTGGCCACGGTCGTGAAGAGCGCGATAGCGAGTTCACCGACAAGCTGGTGCACATCAATCGCGTCGCCAAGGTCGTGAAGGGCGGCAAGCGCTTCGGTTTCGCGGCGCTCGTCGTCGTCGGCGACCAGAAGGGCCGCGTCGGCTTCGGTCACGGCAAGGCGCGCGAAGTGCCGGAAGCGATCCGCAAGGCGACCGAGGCCGCCAAGCGCTCGCTGACCCGCGTCGCGCTGCGCGAAGGTCGCACGCTGCATCATGACGTGTACGGCCGCCACGGCGCCGGCAAGGTCTACCTGCGCGCGGCGCCTCCGGGCACCGGCATCATCGCCGGCGGTCCGATGCGCGCCGTGTTCGAAACGCTCGGCATGCAGGACATCGTGGCGAAGTCGGTCGGTTCGTCGAACCCCTACAACGTGGTGCGCGCGACTTTCGATGCGCTCAAGCACCAGGACTCGCCGCGCTCCGTCGCCGGCCGCCGCAACCTCAAGGTCTCGGCCTTGCAGGCGCGTCGCCGCGAAGGCGCCGACGAAGTCGCGGCCGACTGATCAGGTAAGGAATTAGGCCATGGCTACCGCGAAGAAGACCGTCAAAGTGCAGCAGATCGCCAGCCCGCTGCGCTGCCATTTCGACCAGCGTCAGACCCTGATCGGGCTCGGCCTCAACAAGGTCGGCCGCGTCAAGGAGCTGCCGGACACGCCGCAAACGCACGGCATGATCCGCAAGCTGCCGCACCTAGTGCGGATCGTCGAAGAGACGAAGTAATTTCATTCGTCGTCGCGACAGGCGGCGAGGGACGATCGAAGGACTAGAACGATGAAACTCAACCAGATCGCCGATAATGCCGGCGCCCGCAAGAAGCGCATGCGCATCGGCCGCGGCATCGGCTCGGGCATGGGCAAGACCGGCGGACGCGGTGGCAAGGGCCAGACCGCGCGCTCGGGCGTGCGCATCAAGGGCTTCGAAGGCGGCCAGATGCCGCTGCATCGCCGCCTGCCGAAGCGCGGCTTCCGCAACACCGCGTTCCAGGCCAAGCTGAACGAGATCAGCATCGGCAAGCTGCAGGCCGCCATCGATGCCGGCAAGCTCGACGCCAAGTCGGCGATCGACGTCGACGCGATGGTCAAGGCCGGCCTGATGCGCCGCGCCAAGGCCGGCGTGAAGGTGCTCGGTAACGGCGAACTCAAGGCCAAGATCGAGCTGGCCGTCTACGGCGCCACCAAGTCGGCGGTCGAGGCGATCGAGAAGGCGGGCGGGTCGGTCAAGATCCTGAAGCCCGCCATCGCCGAGGATGACGGCGAACCGCGCGGCAAGAACAAGCGTCGCGCCGCCAAGGAAGCGAAGTAGAATAGAGGCTTGGCCTCGTCCGCCGGCGGCGGGCGGGGCCTTCGCCTGACTACCGGTTTCGCGGCCAGCGCCTATCTAAAGGTCACGGGCGGACCCAGGTTAAAAGACGCAGCGCTGCTCCTCCCTCATCCGGGGAGCGCGTGGAAGCGGCGGCAGGAGCGAGCGAATGGTTTCGGCAGCGGAACAACTGGCAGCCAATCTCAACTTCGGCGCGCTCGCCAAGGCCGACGAACTGAAGAAGCGTATCTGGTTCACCGTCGGCGCGCTGCTCGTCTACCGTCTCGGCACCTATATCCCGCTGCCCGGCATCGATCCGGCCGCCTGGGCGCAGCTGTTCAACAGCCAGTCGGGCGGCATTCTCGGCATGTTCAATATGTTCTCCGGTGGCGGTATCCACCGGATGGCGATCTTCGCCCTGAACATCATGCCGTACATCTCCGCCTCGATCATCGTGCAGCTGATGACGACGGTGTCGCCGCAGCTCGAAGCGCTGAAAAAGGAAGGCGAGGCCGGCCGCAAGGTCATGAACCAGTACACACGGTATCTCACCGTGATTCTGGCGGCGTTCCAGTCCTACGGCATCGCCGTCGGTCTGCAGGGCACCGGCAGCGTGGTCAGCCAGCCGGGCGTGTTCTTCCTGATCTCGACCACCCTGACGCTGACCGGCGGCACGATGTTCCTGATGTGGCTCGGCGAGCAGATCACCGCGCGCGGCATCGGCAACGGCATCTCGCTGATCATCCTGGCCGGCATCGTCGCGGAACTGCCGGCGGCCATCGCCAATACTCTCGAGCTCGGCCGTCAGGGCGCGATCTCGACCGGCCTCATTCTGGTGATCATCATCATGGCGGTCGTCGTGATCGCCTTCATCGTGTTCATGGAGCGCGCGCAGCGCCGCCTGCTGATCCAGTATCCGAAGCGCCAGGTCGGCAATCGCATGTTCGAGGGGCAGTCGTCGCATCTGCCGCTCAAGCTCAACACCTCGGGCGTCATCCCGCCGATCTTCGCCTCGTCGCTGCTGCTGCTGCCGACGACGGTCGCCAACTTCAATGCCGGCTCGGGCCCGGAATGGCTGACGACGGTAACGACGCTGCTCGGCCACGGCCGGCCGTTGTTTCTGGTGCTGTATCTCGCGCTGATCCTGTTCTTCTCGTTCTTCTACACGGCGGTCGTGTTCAACCCGACCGAGACCGCGGACAATCTGAAGAAGCACGGCGGCTTCATCCCCGGCATCCGCCCGGGCGAGCGCACCGCCGAGTACATCGACTATGTGCTGTCGCGCATCACGGTAGTCGGCGCGCTTTATCTCGCGATCGTCTGTCTGATACCGGAGATCCTGATCTCCTACGCCGCGGTGCCGTTCTATTTCGGCGGCACATCGCTGCTGATCGTCGTGTCGGTGACGATGGACACCGTGGCGCAGATCCAGGGCTATCTGCTGGCGCATCAATACGAAGGTCTGATCAAGAAATCGAAATTGCGGGGGCGCAATAGATGAGACTGATCTTGCTCGGCCCGCCGGGGGCGGGGAAGGGCACGCAGGCGCAGCGGCTGGTGGACAAGTACGGCATCGTGCAACTGTCGACCGGTGACATGCTGCGTGCGGCGGTCGCGGCCGGTACGCCGGTCGGCCTGAAAGCCAAAAGCATCATGGAAGCCGGGCAACTGGTGCCGGACGAGGTGGTTGTGGCGATCATCGCCGACCGCATCGATCAGCCCGACGCCCGCAAGGGTTTTGTGCTCGACGGGTTCCCGCGGACCGTTCCGCAGGCCGAGGCGCTCGACAAGCTGCTCGCCGAACGCGGTCTAAAACTCGACGCGGTGATCGAACTCAAGGTCGATGAGGGCATCCTCATCACGCGGATCGAGACCCGCGTCGCCGAGATGACGGCCCGGGGCGAGAAGGTCCGCTCGGACGATAATCCGGAAGTTCTGAAGGGCCGCCTGGCGGCCTACCGCACCCAGACCGCTCCGTTGGCGGGTTACTACGACGCCAAGGGCGCCCTGAAGGGGGTCGATGGCATGGCCCCGGTGGACGCGGTGACCGCGGCCATCGACGGTATCCTAAAACCTTCCGGTTCGACCGCTGCGGCGGCCGGGCAGGCGTCTAGCAGAGGTTGACGAAGCCCTCATGAATCCATTAATAGAGTGCGTATCCAAGAGTTTGGCGCGATACCGGTTCCCCGGAGGGCGGGGGACGGGTGTCGTCTTCCGTTTTGTCTAACCCCTTCTGGGGAAACAAGAATTCGCTGCCGCGAGGCGGCCGGCCGGTAACAGGAGAGAGCATCCGTGGCTCGTATCGCGGGCGTCAATTTGCCCACCAATAAGCGCGTCGTCATTGCGTTGCAGTACATTCATGGCGTCGGTCAGAAGATCGCCAAGGACATCGTCACCAAGCTGAACCTGCCGGCCGAGCGCCGGGTGTCGCAGCTGACCGATGCCGAGGTGCTTCAGATCCGCGAGCTCATCGACCAGGAATATTTGGTCGAGGGCGATCTGCGCCGCGAGACGGCGATGAACATCAAGCGCCTGATGGATCTGGGCTGCTATCGCGGCCTGCGTCACCGCAAGGGCCTGCCGGTCCGCGGTCAGCGCACGCACACCAACGCGCGCACGCGCAAAGGCCCGGCGAAGACCATCGCCGGCAAGAAGAAGACCGCCTAACCGATCTGAACGCGCCCGCGCCGCTTGACGGCTGGCGGGCTTTAACGGGCCGACAGGCCACAAAAGGACTGATTGACTATGGCGAAAGAAGCCACCGCCCGCGTCCGCCGGCGCGAACGCAAGAACATCGCGTCGGGCGTCGCTCACGTGAATGCGTCGTTCAATAACACCATGATCACCATCACCGACGCGCAGGGCAACGCGATTGCCTGGTCGTCGTCCGGCACCATGGGCTTCAAGGGCTCGCGCAAGTCGACGCCCTACGCCGCGCAGATGGCCGCGGAAGACGCCTCGAAGAAGGCGCAGGAACACGGCATGCGCACGCTCGAGGTCGAAGTGTCCGGTCCGGGTTCGGGTCGTGAGTCGGCGTTGCGCGCGTTGCAGGCTTCGGGCTTCACCATCACCTCGATCCGCGATGTGACGTCGATCCCGCACAATGGTTGCCGGCCGCGCAAGCGCCGTCGGGTGTAATTGATTTTGTAAGGCGGACGCTTGGGATTTCCCGCGTCCGCTTCCGCCGCTTATTTTCCCCCATACGGCGGGTGGGGTGCGCTGGGCAGGCCCAGCGACGCTCATCAACGAGCGACGCTCTAAACGGGTGAACACGTGATTCAGAAAAATTGGCAGGAATTGATCAGGCCGAACAAGCTCCAGGTGACCGCCGGCAGCGATCCGGCGCGCTTCGCTACGGTCGTTGCCGAGCCGCTCGAGCGCGGTTTCGGCGTGACGCTGGGCAACGCCCTGCGCCGCATTTTGCTGTCGTCGCTGCAAGGCGCGGCGGTCCAGTCCGTCCACATCGACGGCGTGCTGCATGAGTTCTCCTCGATCGCCGGCGTGCGCGAGGACGTCACCGACATGGTGCTCAACATCAAGGACATCGCCATCAAGATGCAGGGCGAAGGCCCCAAGCGCATGGTGGTGAAGAAGCAGGGTCCCGGCACCGTGACCGCCGGCGACATCCAGACCGTCGGCGACATCACCGTGCTCAACCCCGATCTGATCCTGTGCACCCTTGATGAGGGCGCCGAGATCCGCATGGAGTTCACGGTCAACACCGGCAAGGGCTATGTCGCCGCCGAGCGTAACCGTCCGGAAGACGCGCCGATCGGTCTGATCCCGGTCGACTCGCTGTATTCGCCGGTGCGCAAGGTTTCGTACAAGGTCGAGAACACCCGTGAGGGCCAGATCCTCGACTACGACAAGCTGACGATGACCATCGAGACCAACGGCGCGGTGACGCCCGAGGATTCGCTCGCTTACGCGGCGCGCATCCTGCAGGACCAGCTCAACGTGTTCGTGAACTTCGAGGAGCCCCGCAAGGAGCAGGCCGCGGAAACGATCCCGGACCTCGCCTTCAACCCGGCCTTCCTCAAGAAGGTCGACGAGCTCGAGCTGTCGGTGCGTTCGGCCAACTGTCTCAAGAACGACAACATCGTT
Source organism: Pseudolabrys sp. Root1462 (assembly GCF_001426945.1). Classification (GTDB taxonomy): domain Bacteria; phylum Pseudomonadota; class Alphaproteobacteria; order Rhizobiales; family Xanthobacteraceae; genus Pseudolabrys. The sequence goes on from NZ_LMFS01000001.1 coordinate 1,377,484, forward strand.
TACATCGGCGACCTGGTTCAGAAGACCGAAGCCGAGATGCTGCGCACGCCGAACTTCGGCCGCAAGTCGCTCAACGAGATCAAGGAAGTGCTGGCGCAGATGGGCCTCCACCTCGGCATGGAAGTGCCGGGCTGGCCGCCGGAAAACATCGAAGAGCTCGCCAAGCGCTTCGAGGATCATTACTAGGAGTTTCCCGGACCGGGCGTCGCCCGGTCCGGCTTTTTGTGCCGCCTTCCGCGGCGTGCCGGAATAGTCCGGTGCAAACAGGATAGAGGCAGGGAGTTACGCGATGCGTCACGGTAAAGTTTATCGCAAGTTGGGAAGGCACTCTTCGCATCGCATGTCGATGCTGGCGAACATGGCCGCGTCCCTGATCAAGCACGAGCAGATCGTCACGACTCTGCCGAAGGCCAAGGAATTGCGCCCGATCGTCGAGAAGCTCATCACGCTCGGCAAGAAGGGCGATCTCGCCGCCCGCCGCCAGGCGATCTCCGAGCTGCGCGACATCGACATGGTCAAGAAGCTCTTCGACAAGCTGGCGCCGCGCTACAAGGACCGTCACGGCGGCTATACCCGCATCATGAAGGCCGGTTTCCGCTACGGCGACAACGCCGCGCAGGCCGTGATCGAGTTCGTCGATCGCGACGTCGATGCCAAGGGTCTCAACTCGGGTCCGGTGCAGGCGACACAGAACGAAGAAGCCAACGCCTCGGCGTAATGCGCGGCTTCGTGACATTGATATCGAGGGCGGCGCTTGGCGCCGCCCTTTTTATTTGGAGCGCCGCGCCCGGCATGGCCGATACCAAAACCGACCAGGCGTTGATCGCGGCGGCCAGCCGGGGCGACGCCATTGCGGTCCAGCAGCTGCTGGGTGAGGGCGCCAGCGTCGACGCGAGGGACGGAGAAGGCCGCACGGCGCTGCTCGCGGCAACCCATGCCGCTCCCGGCGTCGGCACCGAAGCTGCGCGGTTGCTGATCGCGGCGGGAGCCGACGTCAACGCCAAGGACCGGATCGAGGACAGTCCCTACCTCTACGCGGCCGCCGAAGGTCGTAACGATATCCTGCGGCTGACGCTCGACCATGGCGCCGACCTCAAGAGCACCAATCGCTATGGCGGCACCGGCCTGATCCCGGCCGCCCATCATGGCCACCTCGAAACCGTGCGCATGTTGCTCGGCACGGCGATCGACAAGGATCACGTCAACAAGCTCGGCTGGACGGCGCTGCTCGAGGCGATCGTGCTGGGTGACGGCGGGCCCGTTCACACTGAGATTGTCCGTGAATTGGTGCGGGCCGGTGCAACTGTAACCATCGCCGACCGCGATGGCGTGACGCCGCTCGCCCATGCGCGCCGCCGCGGCTATGCGGCCATCGTCGCGATCCTCGAAAGCGCCGGGGCGCGGTGAGGGGGCCGGGGTCGCCCGGTGTTTAAAAAGCTTCGCCTGTGATGGCAGTCACATCGGCAACCCGGTATTGTGATATCCGACGCGCACGCAAAGAAGGCGTTGATTCACTCCCGGGGGACTTTTCGATGATCACATCCAAGTCGCGGCGCGCATTCGGCGCGGCCGCCGTGTTTGTTTTATCGGCGCTGGCCACATCGGCCGCGCAGGCGCAGCCGAACGGCGATCTGGTCGCGCGCGGCGGCTACCTCGTCAACACCATCATGACCTGCCAGAACTGCCACACGCCGATGGGGCCGAACGGCCCCGACTTCTCGAAGGCTTTCTCCGGCGGTCTGTCGTGGGATGAGCCGCCGTTCAAGGTGACGGCGGCGAACATCACCCAGGACAAGGAGACGGGCATCGGCTCGTGGACTGATGCGCAGATCAAGCATCTGCTGCGCACCGGCCAGCGGCCGAACGGCGTGCACATCGCCGCGGTGATGCCGACGGGCTTTTACAAGATCGTGACCGAACGCGACATGGACTCCATCGTCGCCTATCTGCGCACGATCAAGCCGATCAGCAACAAGGTGCCGGATCCGGTTTATAAATTCCCGGCGCCGCCGCAGACCCCGCCGGGCGCAGAGAAGCCCTTCACCGAAGACATGCTCAAGGACAAGGTGAAGAACGGCTTCTATCTCGCCACGATCGGCCATTGTTTCGAATGCCACACGCCGATGGGGCCGAAGGGGCACAACTGGGCGACCTACGGCATGGGCGGCTTCGAATTCCCCGGGCCGTGGGGCAAGTCGGTGTCGCGCAACATCACTTCGAGCAAGGCCAAGGGCCTCGGCGACTGGACCGACGCGCAGATCAAGACCGCGATCACCAAAGGTATTGCCAAGGACGGCGAGAAGCTCAAGCCGCCGATGGGCTATCCGTACTACGATCACATGAAAGGCGAGGATATCGACGCCGTGATCGCCTACCTGCGCACGGTGCCGGCGAAGGAATAGCCTCTGTTATTCCGGGGCGCCGCCTATCAGCGCGTTTACGCGCGTCATCAACGCGCGATCGCGCCGCCCGGCATCCGCCGTGAGTCCATCGAGGTCGGATGAGTTGTTTATTCACAGCGGTGCCTGCTAGATTCGACGAAATCTAAAGAAAATCAGGCAACACAGGCACTTAGGTGGTGCTCATTGGAATAAACAACCGGCAGATGGATGGTTGTGAATAACATCAAAAACAACTGATTCCGGAATTGCTAATTCCCTAGCGCAGTCCGAAGCTCCACAAGGCTGCAACTAGGGGGGGGAATTATGTATCGAGGGGTCGCTGTTCTTGTTGTGTCTTTGCTCTTGAGCGCATGCGGTCACGGGCCGACACTGTCTCTATCCGACACAGTTGGCGGGAGACTCTTGGTCCCGCCGCGAGCCGGGATAAAGGTGGGTTCGCTGTACTATGCGCGGGAAGAGCCGACCAGAAGTCTGGAGCGGCCCGCAAATCTTATTCGCCTATGCGACGCGAGTTTGGCGCCTTATGGCATCGCGCCGAACGGCCCTAATCCTTCGGCGGACATTGATCTGTTGCGAAAATTCGAACTGTCAGGTTCACTCGAAGGAATCAAGAATGACTTCTTTAGCCTCGGTCTATCCGGCTCCTTAAGCGACTATTTTGGATTCACGCTCACGAACGCTACCTACACGGACATCTCTGAATCTCAGGCAAATACGATATTCAACAGTCGCGCCTTCAAAAGTGACTGCAAGGAGTGGCGCGGCAATGTCCAAGGACAAAATTGGGGCGTCTATCAAGTTCAGACTATCTACGAAGGCACGTTAAAATTCGAAAGGAAGCCGATTAACTTTAGTCTTGATGCGAACGCAAGCGCCAAGATCGCTTCATTTGAGCCGAAACTTAAGCTCGCGCTGAAGAGGGAAGCGAACACTCAGTTGTCCGGCAAAGGGCTAGTGGCAGTGTTTGTCCCGATTTATAGGAATCAGGATTGAGGCGAGAATATGAGGCGAATAAGAAGGCGTGAGTAACCTCACGCCTTCTTCGCGGAGTCAGCAGTGCGGTTGAGCCTTTCTTCGGCAAACTGAGCCTGACAGGTGCATTCGACGATTCATCAGATTTCTTATCAGTTTCCCCGCACCAGCTTCCTGATCTTCTCTGCGTCCTTCGGCGTCGCCGGGCTGTAGATCACCAGGCCAAGATCGGGCCGTCCGGCGACGGCGAAGGACGAGAACTCCAGCCCGACGCTGCCGCCGCGCGGCAATTGCATCTGCTTGGTGCCTTCGCCGAAATCCCGCACGTCGTTCTCGCGCCACATCGCCGCGAAGTCCGGGCTTTGCGCGCTGAGCTCCGACACCAGCATCCTGACCTGATCGGAAGCGCCGAGGCGTGCCGCGTCGGCGCGGAAGGCGGCGACGACGAAGCGGGCAACATCCTCCCAGCTCGATTGTCGGGCGCGGCTCTGCGGATCGCCGAAGATGATGCGCAGGATGTTGCGCTTGCCGGGCGGTAGCTTGCTGTAATCGGTCAGCACAGCCGCCGCCGCCTTGTTCCAGGCGATGACATCCCAGGTTGGGGTCTTGACGATGGCCGGATTGAGCTCAAGCGCATCGAGCACTTTTTGCAGGCGGGGCGAAACGCCGTCGCTGGTCTGATACTGCACCTCCGGCGGCCGGCCGAGGCCGAGCAGGAACAGATGCTCGCGCTCGACCTGCGTCAGCATCAGGGCGCCGGCGATGCGGTCCAGCACGTCGGCCGATGGCGCGCCGCCGCGGCCTTGCTCGAGCCAGGTGTACCAGGTGGCACTGACATGGGCGCGCTGCGCAACTTCCTCGCGGCGCAGGCCCGGCGTGCGCCGGCGCGTCAGCGGCAGGCCGAACGCCGCCGGATCGAGGCGGGCACGACGGTACTTCAGGTAGTTTCCCAGCCGGTTGTCGGCGTCCGCGATCGTCATCCTGTTAGCCGTTATACCCGTATAAAGTCACGTATTTACCCGGATATTGATACGCCCATATTGCGCTCCGGACAATCTGGAGAGCTTCCCATGCGTGTTTTCGTTACCGGCGCCACTGGCTTCGTCGGCGCCGCCGTCGTCAAAGATCTGATTGGGGCGGGCCATTCGGTGCTGGGTCTGGCGCGCTCGGACAAGGGCGCTGCCGAGCTCAAGGCCATGGGCGCCGATTTCCATCAGGGCTCGCTGGAGGATATCGACAGCCTCAAAGCCGGTGCCAAGGCGGCGGATGCGGTGATACACACCGCGTTCAACCACGACTTCAGCCGCTTCGTGCAAAGCTGCGAGGATGACCGCCGTATCGTCGAAGCACTGGGCGATGCGCTGGCCAGCACGGCCAAGACCTTGATCGTCACCTCGGGCGTCGGCGTGGTGGATGGATTCGCCACCGAAGACAGCGAGCCGGGCCAGCACGCGCGCGCCGCCTCCGAACACGCGGCGGCCGCCGTCGCATCGCGCGGCGTGCGCACGATGATCGTGCGCCTGCCGCAGGTGCATGGCGATGGCGATCATGCCTTCGTGCCGCTCACCATCAATCTCGCGCGCGAGAAGGGGCAGGCGGTTTATATCGGTGACGGCGCCAATCGCTGGGCGGCGGTGCATCGCTTCGATGCGGCGCGTGTCTATCGGCTGGCGCTAGAGAAGGGCACGTCGTTCCGCTATCACGCCGTGGCCGAAGAGGGCGTGCCGTTCCGCGATATCGCCGAAATCACCGGCCGCCGACTGAGCATTCCCGTTGTCAGCAAGACCAAGGACGAAGCTGCGGCGCATTTCGGCTGGTTCATTCACTTCGCGGCCGCCGACATGGCAGCTTCGAGCGCCAAAACGCGGGCGGAGCTCGGCTGGAATCCGGCAGGGCCGAAGCTCCTGCCGGATATGGATCGCCCGATCTACTTCCAGCAGTAGGCAAAAAATCACCAGCCGGGCAGGCATCGCGCATGATGCCCGTCGCGGCCGGTGAGCCTCATTGCGAATTACCAACCCTTCAGCACGATCTTGCCGATGGTGGTGGCGCTTTCGATCTGGGCGTGCGCCTTGATCAGGTTGGCGGCGTTGATCGGCGAGATTTCCTGCGCCGCCGTGGTGACGAGCAGGCCGCCGTCGATCATCGCCGACACCTCGTTGAGCAGCTTGTGCTGGCCGATCATGTCCGGCGTCTGGAAGACGGCGCGCGTGAACATCAGTTCCCAGTGTACCGAGGCCGACTTGCGCTTGAAGGGTGTGACCTCGAGCGGGCCCGGATCGTCGATCAGACAGAGCTTGCCGAAGGGCGCGATGATGTCGGGCATCTGCGGCACGCTCTTGGCCGAGCCGGAGACGCCGGCAATCAGCGCGACCTCCGGGTGGCCGATGGCCTTGAGCTGATCCGCCAGCGGCTTGGAATGGTCGATGACGTGATCGGCGCCGAGCTTGAGGCACCAGTCGCGCGTCTCCGGGCGCGAGGCGGTGGCGATGATGGTCAGCGCCGTGAGCTTACGGGCGAGCTGGATCAGGATCGAGCCGACGCCGCCGGCGCCGCCGACGACCAGGAGCGCGCGGCCGTCCGGGGTCTTGCCCGGCACGACGCCGAAGCGGTCAAACAGCATTTCCCAGGCGGTGATACTGGTCAGCGGCAGCGCCGCGGCCTGCGCGAAGGCCAGCGATTTTGGCTTCCTGCCGACGATCCGCTCATCGACCAGGTGGAATTCACTGTTGGTGCCGGGCCGGGCGATCGAGCCTGCGTAAAACACCTCGTCGCCGGCCTTGAACAGCGTGACGTCGGCGCCGACGGCCTCGACGACGCCGGCGGCGTCATAGCCAAGGACCTTGGGCAGTTCGCCGGGCCCGGGCTGGCCGCGCATGCGCACCTTGGTGTCGACCGGGTTCACCGAGATCGCCTTGACGGCGACCAGCAGGTCGCGCGGGCCGGGTGTCGGCTTGTCCGCGGTAAAATCGATCAGGCAATTCGGATCAGTGACGGGCAGGGACTTCTGGTAACCGACGGCTTTCATGGGATGCTCCGGGCGGGGTCCTGATACCTACCCCATGGGCCATCCCGCGGCGCCGCGCAAGATACGGGACAAGGCAGTCCGCAACGGGTTTTTGCCCGCAAAATCGGCCTATTTCCCGCCGATATCTTCATTCGGGGCGCGGGGCGGCCTATATCGGGGGAGGTCCCCCCGCCGGAGAGATTCGTCCATGAAGTCGTGCTTGCCCGTCCGTGCTTTCCTGACGCTTTGCCTGGGTGCCTTGGCGCTGGCTGCGGCCCAGCCGGCCGCCGCCCAGCTGCAGACGCCGGACCGTCGCGTGCCGTCGGCTAACGATCTGCGGCTGTCTTATGCGCCCGTCGTCAAGCACGTCGCGCCGGCGGTCGTGAACGTCTATGCCGCGCGGGTGGTGCGGAACCGAAATCCCTTCTTCGACGATCCGGTGTTTCGCCGCTTCTTCGGCGTGCCGGATGGCGCCGGCGGCAGCCAGATCCAGCGCGCCCTCGGCTCCGGCGTCATTGTGGATCCCTCGGGCCTGATCGTCACCAATGTGCACGTCATCGAAGGCGCCGACGAGATCAAGGTCGCGCTGCCCGACAAGCGCGAGTTCGAAGCGACTGTCGTGCTCAAGGATCAGCGCACTGACCTTGCCGTGCTGCGCATCAAGCACGACAACGATCGCTTTCCTTTCCTCGAACTCGGCAATTCCGACGCGCTCGAGGTCGGCGACGTCGTGCTTGCCGTCGGCAATCCATTCGGCGTCGGCCAGACCGTGACGCATGGCATCGTCTCGGCCTTGGCGCGCACCGATGTCGGGTCCAGCAACTACCAGTTCTTCATCCAGACCGACGCCGCGATCAATCCCGGCAACTCGGGCGGTGCGCTGGTCGATCTCGACGGCAAGCTGATTGGCATCAACAACATGATCCTGTCGCGCTCGGGCGGCTCGCAGGGTATCGGCTTTGCCATCCCATCCAACATGGTGCGCGTCGTCGTCGCTTCCGCGAAGAGCGGTGGCAGTGCCGTGCGCCGGCCGTGGCTCGGCGCGACCTTGCAGACGGTGACGCCGGACATCGCCGACAGCATGAGCCTCAAGCGTCCGTCGGGCGCGCTGATATCCAGTATCATGCGCGATGGCCCGGCCGCGCGCGCCGGCCTGAAAGTCGGTGATGTCATCGTTTCGATCGACGGCCAGGAGGTCGATGACAGCAACACCTTCGACTATCGCTTCGCGACGAAGCCCCTCGGCGGCAGCGCCAAGCTCGGCGTCATCCGCGCCGGTCGCGACATGGTCTCGAATATCGCGCTGGAAACCGCGCCGGATTCGCCGCGCGATGAAATCACCATCCAGTCGCGCTCGCCGCTGTCGGGGGCGAAGGTGGCGAATTTGTCGCCGGCGCTGGCCGACGAACTGCAGCTGAAGAACATCGATCAGGGCGTCGTCATCCTCGAAACCGATAACGGCTCCTATGCCAGCAATCTCGGCTTCCAGCGCGGCGACGTAATCGAGGAGGTCAACGGCACGCATATCGCCAAGACGCGTGACCTGGAAAGCGCCACGAAGACGCCGAACCGCGCCTGGCGCATCGTCATCGTCCGCCGCGGCCAGAAGATCTCCGCGATGTTCGGAGGCTAGGCATGGCGGTGCGCGGCAAACAGAGCGGACCGTCGCTATTCGCCGCCGCCGGCCTCGACAAAGATACGCCGCGGCCGCTGGCTGACCGCTTGCGCCCGCAAAAGCTCGATGAGGTCGTGGGGCAGGATCACCTGCTCGGACCGGACGGCGTGCTCACGCGCATGCTGGGGACACGCTCGCTCGGTTCGCTGATCTTCTGGGGCCCGCCGGGCACCGGCAAGACCACCGTGGCGCGGCTTCTGGCGCAGGCGACCGATCTGCATTTCGAGCAGATCTCGGCGATCTTCACCGGCGTTGCCGACCTGAAGAAGGTGTTCGAGGAAGCGCGCCGCCGCCGCGAACTGGGGCAGGGCACGCTGCTGTTCGTCGACGAGGTGCACCGCTTCAATCGCGCCCAGCAGGACTCGTTCCTGCCGGTGATGGAGGACGGCACTATCGTTCTGGTCGGTGCCACGACCGAGAACCCGTCCTTCGAACTCAATGCCGCTCTTCTGTCGCGCGCGCGCGTGCTGGTATTCAAGTCGCTCGGACCGGAGGCGGTCGAGAGGCTGCTGGCGCGCGCCGAGGAAATCGAAGGCAAGCCGCTGCCGCTCGACGAGAACGCGCGGCTGATGCTGGCCGGCATGGCCGACGGCGATGGCCGCGCTTCGCTTACCTTGGCGGAAGAAGTCTGGCGCGCCGCGCGGCCGGGCGAGGTGTTCGACGGCATGAAGCTGCAGGAGATCGTGCAGCGCCGCGCCCCGATCTACGACAAGTCGCAAGATGGCCATTACAATCTGATCTCGGCGCTACATAAATCGGTGCGCGGTTCCGATCCCGATGCGGCGCTTTATTATCTCGCCCGGATGCTGGACGCCGGCGAGCCGCCGCTCTACATCGCGCGCCGCGTCGTGCGCATGGCGATCGAGGATATCGGCCTCGCCGATCCGCAGGCGATGATCATCGCCAATGCGGCCAAGGATGCGTTCGATTTTCTCGGCAGTCCGGAGGGTGACCTGGCGATTGCGCAGGCGGTGATCTATTGCGCCACCGCGCCGAAATCGAATGCCGGCTACAAAGCCTACTGCGCCGCCAAGGCTGTCGCCAAGAGCGCCGGTTCTCTGGTGCCCCCGAAGCACATCCTCAACGCCCCGACCAACCTGATGAAGGACGAGGGTTACGGCCGCGGCTATGCCTACGATCACGATGCCGAGGACGCCTTTTCGGGACAGAACTACTTTCCCGATGCGCTGCCGCGCCAGCAGTTCTACAACCCGCCGGAGCGCGGATTCGAGCGCGAGATCAAGAAGCGACTGGACTATTGGGCGAAGCTGCGCAGGGACAGAGGCGGGGAATGAGGTTTCTCAGGGGGCTTGCGACCGTGGTGCTGTTGGTGGCGGCGGCCCCAGCGATTGCGGGCGAAGCCGTCACCGGCCGCTGGGGCGACGATACCTCCTGCCGAGCGCTATTCTTTTCGGCCGATGCCCCGCTGACGGTGACGGATTACGCCGTTCGCTGGCAGGCCGACTCCTGCCGGATCGGACGGATGTACAAGACCGGCGATACCGTGCACATCCAGGCGCTGTGCTGGGATCTGGCCGGCGAGCGCTCGGTGCCGGTGTCGCTGCGGCCGCATGGCGGCCGGATTGCGGTGACCTGGGATCGCGCGCGCCGCGCCGATGTCCGTGAGGAATTGATGAGCGCGCCTGCGATCGACCTCGACGCTTATTTCAAGCGCGTCGGCTATGACGGGCCGCGCGATAGTTCGCTCGCGACCTTGCGCCGGCTGCACGAACTGCATCCGCAATCGATCCCGTTTGAAAACCTCGACCCGCTGCTCGGCCGCCCGGTCAAGCTCGATCTCGGCAGGCTGCAGGCCAAGCTCGTCGCCGGCGGTCGTGGCGGTTATTGCTTCGAGCATAACACGCTCATGGCCGCGGTGCTGCGGGCGCTCGGCTACACCGTCAAGGAAGCGACGGGGCGCGTGCGCTGGGGCGTGCCGGAAGGCGTGCGGATGCCGCGCACGCACTGCCTGCTTCTCGTCGAGGCAGAGGGCGGACGCTATCTCACCGATGTCGGCTTCGGCGGCAATGTTCTCACCGGCCCGCTGAAGCTCGCATCGCGCGACGCGCAAGCGACGCCGCATGAGGAGTTTCGTCTGGTCGATGAGGACAACGGCATTGTCGCCCAGGAAGCCCTGATCGGCGACCAATGGATGCAAACCTACGCTTTCGATTTTACCGAGGCGCATCCCGCGGATTTCGAGCTCGGTAACTGGTACACGTCGGCCCATCCGAACTCGATCTTCGTCAACGGCTTGCTCGGCGCGCGCGTCGAGCGCGGCCGGCGTTATGGTTTGCGCGATAATCAACTCGCGGTCCACACATTGGGCGGCGCGACGGAAAAGACGACGTTGAAGAGCGCCGGCGAACTGCGTGATGCGCTCACCGATCTGTTCAAACTGAGGCTCGAGGGCCTCACCGGGCTCGATGACAAACTTGCCCGCCTTGCGGAGAAAACGTCATGAAGCGCGGCGGCAAAAGCGGACCCCGGCAACCGGGTGGCGGCAAGCAGACGGCAGGCTCGCGGAAAAAACGCAGCCCGCCCGGCAGAGGCGGCCGCCAGGACCGCTTCGGCGGACGCAACGACAAGCCACGTCTCGCCGAAGAGCGCGGGCCACGCAGCGACCGTCCGCGCGGCAAGCCCGTCCGATCGGCGCGGGTCGAGGATCGGCCGCGCCCGTCATTGCGCGACACGCGCGAGACGATGCCGGCCAAGCCGGTGCCCACCATCTCGCCCGCGCTGGCCGCGGCCACCAAGGTTCAGACCGTCACGGTGACGGCGGATGAAAACGGCATGCGGGTCGATCGCTTCTTCGAAGCGCGATTCCCCGGATTGTCGTTCAGCCACATCCAGCGCATCGTCCGCAAGGGTGAGGTTCGCGTCGACGGCAAGCGCGTCGAAACCAAGTCGCGACTCGAAGCGGGTCAGACGGTACGCATTCCGCCGCTGCAACTGGCGGCGCCGCGCGTGCGCGAAGACTCGCCGCAGGTTCTGAAGGATCGCGAATATTTGCGGTCGATCACCTTGGCCGAGGACGACGATGTGCTCGTCCTCAACAAGCCGATGGGGCTGGCGGTGCAGGGCGGTTCCGGTACGACGCGTCATGTCGACGGATTGCTGGAAGCCTTGCGCGGCCCGGGCGTTGACGCACAGCGGCCGCGTCTGGTGCATCGTCTCGACAAGGATACCGCCGGCTGTCTGCTGGTCGCCAAGACGCGCTTTGCCGCCGCAGCTCTGGCCAAGACCTTCCGCACCCGTTCGGCGCGCAAGATCTATTGGGCGCTGGTTGCTGGCGTGCCGAAACCGAAACAGGGCCGCATTTCCACCTATCTCGCCAAGCAGGAGATGGAGGAAGATTCATTCATGCGGGTCGCCAAGCATGGCGAAAAGGATGCCGTGCACGCCGTCACGTATTACGCCGTGGTGGAGACCTCCGCGCAGAAACTCGCCTGGGTGTCTCTGAAACCGGTGACCGGCCGGACCCACCAGCTTCGCGCGCACATGGCGCATATCGGCCATCCCATTGTCGGCGATCCGAAATATTTCAACATCGAGAACTGGGAATTCCCCGGCGGGCTCCAGAACAAACTGCACCTGCTTGCGCGGCGCATTGTCGTCCCGCATCCGCGCGGCGGCACGATCGACGTTTCGGCGCCGCTGCCGCCACACATGGAGCAGTCCTGGAATCTGCTTGGCCTCGACCCCGACCGGTTCGATCCGATCGTCGATGCCCCGGACGAGGATTAACACGAAGCGGTGAGGCATCTTCCGAAAAGGCCGGCGCGTCCTTACGTTGCCATCATGCGCCGCCAGATAATCACCATGGTTTTGTTGTTGTCGGGACTGCTTGCCGCGGCGCCGGTGGTGCATGCGCAATCGTTGGACAATCCCTACAACATTCTGAAGCCCGAACCCGGTGCGGCGCCACATCACAGGCCGCAGCCCAGGCCCGAACCGTGGCTGCCGCCGAAATATCAGTCGCCCCGCGACGCCCGGCTGTATCGCTCGCCGCCGGCCGTGGTTCCGCCGGCGCCGGGGGCCGATGTGCCGCCGGCTATTGTCGTTCCGGAGACCGGCCGCGTCTTGCCGAATATTCCGACGCTGTCGCCGTCTGGTCCCAACGGGATCGAGACTGGCCAGGATCGCGCGGTTCGCTGCGCCAACCAGCTCGGCACCTATGGCGCCCAGGCCGGCAACCCGTCGGCTTATCTCGGCTCTTGCGTCACGCAGTAGCGCGTCTAGATCTCATCCTTGACCTGCGCATAGGACAGCACGGCGAACAGCGCGGTGCCGCCGACCATGTTGCCCGCCAGCACCGGCAGCATGAACTTGACGATGGCCTGCCACCACGCCCAGTCGCCGGCGATGACCAGCATGTAGGCTTCGAGCGAACCTGCGACGATGTGCGTGAAGCCGCCGGCGGCGATCAGATAAGTCATCAGCGTAATGACCGCGAATTTGCTGCTCTCGGCGCTCGGAAGCATCCACACCATCGAGGCGATGAGAAAGCCCGAGGCGATGCCGGCAAAAAACATGCGCGTCATGCCGAGCTCGAGCAGCGCGCGGCTGACCGTCACCATGCCGTGCATCAATTCGGAGGACAGCACCGGCGTCAGGCTGAAAAACAGCGCGGCGACCAGGGTGCCCACGAGATTGGCGGCAAGCACGATCGCCCACAGCCGCGCCATGCGCCAGAGCGTTACTCTATTGAGGTCCTTCAGGACCGGCAGGACGGCTGTGATTGTGCTCTCGGTGAACAATTGCTGCCGCGCCAGGATCACGACGAGGAAGCCGACGCTGTAGCCGAGATGCGTCACCAGCGGCTTCCACGGCGCGTCGGGCAGATGCGTTTCAAGGATCGCCTCGGCGACAACGGAGAGGCTGATCGACAATCCGGCAGCGACACCCGACCACCACAGCGAGGTCGCTGGCCGCTCCATTTCCTCATCGCCGAGGCGGCGCACCACTTCGTAAATCACAGGCGAGCGCGGCGTCGATAATTCCTCGACGTCGCGGACTTCGCTCTCGCTGATGCCGCGGCCGTGCTTCGAGGCCGGAGATGTCCGCTTCGCCATGTTCGTGGTCCGCCGGTGGGGAGAAGTTCCGCTGACAACGCGCCCTCCAAGCCGGAGTTCCTCCCCGGAACGCATCATCGCCGCTTGACAGGCAACCAAATGGTTGCATATTGTCATCATGGATCTGGTGTTCAAAGCCCTGGCCGATGCGAGCCGGCGAGACCTTCTCGACCGGCTGCGTGCCGACAACGGCCAGACGCTGAACCAGCTCTGCGCCGGCGTGCCCGGCATGACCCGACAGGCGGTGAGCAAGCATCTCGCCCTCCTGGAGGAGGCGAACCTGATCGCGACCGTAAAGCGCGGCCGCGAGAAGCTGCACTATCTCAATCCGGTGCCGATCCACGAGATCGCGGAGCGCTGGATCGGCAAGTTCGAACGCTCGCGCCTTGACGCGTTGAGCGAGTTGAAGAAGGCGTTGGAGAGTGGCGATGAGTAAACCGACATTTGTCTACGTGACCTACATCCGCACCACACCGGAAAAGCTGTGGGCGGCGCTGACCGATCCGGTAACGGTCGAGAAATTCTGGCTCGGCGTCAGGGTCGAATCCGATTTCAGGACCGGCTCGCCGTGGATGCTCAAATTCACCGACGGTCGCACCGCCGATACCGGCGAGATCCTCGAAGCCGTGCCGGCGAAGCGGCTGGTCATTCATTGGCGCAACGAGTTCAAGCCGGAGCTGAAAGCCGCCGGCTTCACTCGCTGCACCATGGAGATCGAGCTTGCCGACTACTATCCCGACTTCGGCGGCCGGGCGGTCAAGCTCACCATCACGCACGAAGCCGAAACGGCGCAGGGCGCGCCGATGATCGAAGCCGTGTCCGGCGGCTGGCCCAAGGTTATCGCCAATCTCAAGTCGCTTCTCGAGACCGGCGATATTGCGTTTTCCGGGAAGGTGTCAGCATGAACGCAACTGCAAATTCGAAGCCGAGCTTCGTCTACGTCACCTATATTGCCACCAGTCCCGAGAAAATCTGGCAGGCGCTCACCAAACCGGACATCAGCGAAAAATACTGGTTCGGGTACCGCGTGCAGGCTGATGGCGGAAAGGGCGGCCGCATGACGGCGCACAATCCCGCCGGCAAGCTCGCCCATGACGATCCGATCATCGAAAGCGATCCGCCGAAGAAGCTGGCCTATGCCTGGAAGCCGCTATACCGCGACATGACGGACGAACGCGCGTCGCGAGTGACTTTCACGCTCGAACCGTTCAAGGGGCAAACCAAACTGACCATCGTCCATGACGAGTTCGACGAGGGCTCCAAGCTGTTCGAGATGATCTCGGCCGGCTGGCCGGCGGTGCTGTCGTCGCTGAAGAGCTTCCTGGAGACCGGGAAGGGCCTCGATCCGTCCTGGAACGAGGAGGCGCAGAAGCGCGCCGCTGCCGAGGCCTGACGATGGTGGACGTCGCCAGGTTCAAGCCGAAGACGGTCTACGTGATCTACATCGCCGCCACGCCCGAGAAGGTGTGGCAGGCACTGGTGGATGCGGAATTCTCACGCCAGTACTTCTTCGGTTTTGCCGTCAAGGTCGAGCCGCGCACGGGCGGCGCCTTCCGCATCCTTTATCCGGACGGCGGCGTTCATGGCAGCGGCGAGGTGCTCGACTGGTCGCCGCCGCGCCGGCTGTCCTGCACCTGGCTGATCGAGGGCATGCCGCCCTTCGACCAGATGCCGGAATGCATCGTCACTTATGACATCGAACCGGCGGGCAAGGCGGTGCGGCTGACCATGACCGAATCCCATTCCTGGGACGTGCCGGACGCCATCCTGGCCGGCGGCCGGTCGGGCTGGCCGGCGGTGCTGTCCAACCTCAAGTCGCTACTTGAGACCGGAAACACGCTGACGTTGGACCAGCAGGGGCCGCCGCCAGGCATGATCGAAGCGGTCAACAAGGCTGTGGCCGAAAAGCCGTGGCTTGCGGAATAGATTACCTCCGGAAGGGTTGATTGCTGAACGCCCCCTGAGCGTTGCTAGGAGTTTGTCAACGGCTCACTCCTATACCGTGCGGACAAGGGGGACCGGCCGGGGATTCATGGACGCGTCAGCAAGCACCAGAATCGACGATATCGCTGCCGCCATGGCGGCGGCACAACCGGTTGCCGTGACGCGATGGACCGCGCGGCTGGCCGATCCGGAGCATGAGCGCACCTTTCGGCTGCAGCGATTTCCCGACGATCGTCGGCGTCTCTTCATCGTGATGTCGCTGGCCTCGGCCACCGGCGCGCTGATCTTTCTCGGCCGGCTTTACGCCCATGTCTTCCAGGGCCAGGCCACGGAGTGGCTCTATCCGCCGCTGGTCTCGTTCCTCCTGCCGCTGATTTCGATGGCCATCTTTTTCCGGATGCGCACGCCGGAGAAGCTGGAAATCACCGTGCTCTGCGTCTGCACCTGCGGGATCACTATTCGCCTGCTGATGCTGACGTTTCAGCCCGGCACGCTGGCAATGTGGTTGCCGCTGATGGTGACCATCATCTTCATCATCTATCTTTATCTGCCGGTGCGCTTCGTGCTGGCGGTGGCGCTGGCGACCATATTTTCCATCGTGGCGCCGGTCTGGTGGGGACTTCTGGCGCAAACGGCGGTGCCAGGCGTTGAAATCTATCGCGGCGTCCTGTGGATGCTGCTCGCCAACGCGCTTGGCCTGACCGCGGCCAATGCCTTGCATCGCAGCCAGCGCTCGGAATTCGCGCAGAAGCTGGTGCTGCAGCAACTCCTGTCCACCGACGCGATGACCGGTATCGCCAACCGCCGCCGCTTCGACGAGACGCTGGCGCGCGAATGGCGCCGCTGTCAGCGCAATTCCGTGCCGCTGTCGCTGCTGATGATCGATGTCGATCACTTCAAGGCCTACAACGATCACTGCGGCCATCCGCAGGGCGATGCCTGCCTGCGCGAAGTCGCGCATCTGCTGACGGATACGGTTCGCCGTCCCGGCGATCTTGTCGCGCGTTATGGCGGCGAGGAATTCGTCTGTCTGCTCGCCGACGTCGGCTCGGCCGGCGCTCTGGCCGTCGCCGAAAAGATCGCCGCCGCGCTCAAGGATGCGTGGATCGATCATCCGCGTTCGCCGGCGGGACCGCGGCTTACGCTGAGTATCGGCATCGCCACCGCCAGACAGCCGTCGGGGGCCCCTGAAGGCCTCGTCGCCTATGCTGACGAATTGCTTTACGCGGCGAAAGCGGCAGGACGAAATCAGATCAAGGTCGGTCAGCTGCCGACCAAGCCGGCGATCGCCCGCGCCGCGTGAGCGGTCGCCGCGCCACGGCCTGCTCGAACAATTCAGAAATCGGGTCGGCGGATCCTGCCGGAGTCGTTAGTTACCGCGCAGCTTTAACGCATGCCGGAGTAACCAATGACCCAACAGGGCACTCGCATCATCATCCGCAACCCATTCGGCACCGCCGATGTTCCGGCGCCGGACGGAAGCGACGTGACTGCATTCGCGGCGACGGCGACGCTTGCGGGCGGGGCCGATGACGTCAACGCATCGGCGTGGGCTGCAGAACTTCACTCCGACCCGCTCGAAGGCGCGTGGTCCAGCCGCTGGAACGGTGGCGCCGATCCGACCATAGCCGGCGATGCACCCGAGAAATGGAAGCAGGGCAGGGCCGAAGTTCGCGTGAACGGCGACCGGCTCTATTTGCGTTTCGACTGGGATGGCGGCCGCCGCCATGGCCTGATCGAGGCCGTATGTGAAGACGGCGGCCGGCTCGTTGGCAAATACATCAACCTGACCGATCCCGGCATTCAGCGGCCATGGGTCGGTCGCATCGTCGACCTGACGCGCATCGACGGCTGCTTCCCGCACGGCCGGCTGGATTTCCGCCGCTAATAGGCGCTTGCCTGGTCGAGGGCGGCGATGTCCGCGCGCGACAGGTCGAGCTTCGCCGCGCCGAGGATGTCGTTGAGCTGGTCGAGGCTGGTTGCCGACGCGATCGGCGCGGAAATGCCCGGCCGCGCCATCAGCCAGGCGAGGGCGACTTGAGCCGGCGTCGCGGACTTCGCCTTGGCGACTTCGTCGAGCGCCTTGAGCACGGCGACACCACGCGCGTCGAAATAGTTTTTCACTTTGCCGCCGCGCGTCGGGCTCTTCTCGGCATCCGCCTTTGTTTTGTACTTGCCGGTGAGAAAGCCGGCCGCGAGCGCATAGTAGGGAATGACGCCGAGCTTCTCCGCCGCCACGATCGGCGCGTAGTCGCGTTCGTAGCCGGCGCGGTCGTAGAGATTGTAGTTCGGCTGCAAGGTCTCGTAACGCGGCTGACCCTGGCGGCTCGCCTCGAGCGAAGCCTTCAGCCGCGCCGGCGTCAGGTTCGAGGCGCCGATGGCGCGCACCTTGCCGGCCTTGATGAGCTGTCCATAGGCTTCGAGCGTTTCCTCGACCGGCGTCACCTCGTCGTCGAAATGGCTCTGGTAGAGATCGATGGTCTCGACCTGCAGGCGCTTGAGCGACGCATCCGCGGATTGGAGGATGTAGTCCTTCTTCAGGCACTTGCCTTGGCCCATGTCGGAGCCGACCTTGGTCGCGATCACCATCTTGCCGCGCTTGCCGGATTTCTTCATCCAGTTGCCGATCACGGTTTCGGACTCGCCGCCGGTATGGCCGGGCACCCAGCGCGAATAGCTGTCCGCCGTGTCGATGGCGTTGAAGCCGGCGTCGGCGAAAGCATCGAGCAGGCGGAACGACGTCGCCTCATCCGTGCTCCAGCCGAACACGTTGCCGCCGAGCATCAGCGGCGCGATGGACAGGCCGGATTGGCCGAGGGGGCGATGTTGCATGGAGAGACCTTCTTCCGCCTCATCCTGAGGAGGCCGCAAAGCGGCCGTCTCGAAAGATGGGGCGGCCACATGGTTCGAGACGCCCGCTTGCGCGGGCTCCTCACCATGAGGCCGGTGTGGCGTCGATGACAAGCCCGGCCATGACAGAGGAGGGTTGTCGGCTCAGCGCAGGCCCGCGTTGATTTGACCGAGCACCGCGGAGCCCGGGCACAGTTCCTTCTCGCCGAGCTTGTTCAGCGGTTCCTCGACGGTGTCGAGATGGGCGTGGAGGTCTTGCGCCTCCTTCTCGACGAATAGCAGACCGGTGACGATCTGACCCTTGGCCGCATGATGCTGCAGGAAGCCGAGCGCGGCGGCGCGGTCGTGCACCTCGTAGTCGGCGTCGAGCTTGCGCAACGCGATCCGCGAGCCGTCGTGCTGCTCGACGATTTCCACGGTGCCGGGCTCCTGCTGCAGGCCGATCGGCATGCGGGTCGAGATGAAGTCGAGCCGGTTCACCGCCTCGTTGTGCTCGCGCACGAAATCGAAGCTCTTGGTCGAACCGGCGTGGTTGTTGAAGGCGACGCAGGGGCTGATGACGTCGATGAAGGCGGCGCCCTGATGCGCGATGGCCGCCTTGATGATCGGCACCAGTTGCTCCTTGTCGCCGGAGAAGGAGCGGGCGACGAAGGAAGCGCCGAGTTGCAGAGCCATGGCGACCATATCGATGGAATTGTCGGTATTGGTCACGCCGCGCTTCGACTTCGAGCCGCGGTCGGCGGTGGCCGAGAACTGGCCCTTGGTCAGGCCGTAGACGCCGTTGTTCTCGACGATATAGGTCATGTTGACGCCGCGCCGCAGGCAATGCGCAAACTGGCCGAGGCCGATCGAGGCGCTGTCGCCGTCACCCGACACGCCGAGATAGATCAGGTCGCGGTTGGCAAGGTTGGCGCCGGTCAGCACCGACGGCATGCGGCCATGCACCGAGTTGAAGCCGTGCGAATTGCCGAGGAAATAGGTCGGCGTCTTCGACGAGCAGCCGATGCCGGATATCTTGGCGACGCGGTGCGGCTCGATGGCCAGTTCGAAGCAGGCCTGAATGATGGCGCCGGTGATGGAGTCGTGGCCGCAGCCCGCGCACAAGGTCGATACCGTGCCCTCGTAGTCGCGGTGGGTGTAGCCGAGCTCGTTTTTCGGCAGGCCCGGGTGATGGAATTTCGGCTTGGCGAGATAGGTCATGAGGCCACCTTTGCGGGCTTCATCGTCATCTGGTCGAGGTGATCGCCGATCGCCTTGGCGATGAAGCGGGCGGTGATCGGCGTGCCGTCGAAATGCAGGATCGGCACCAGCCGCACCGGGTCGATGCCGCATTCGTTGACGATCAGCGAACGCATCTGCGCGTCGCGGTTCTGCTCGACCACGAAGATGAAATCGTGGTCGGCGACGAAGGAGTTGACAGAGGAGTGGAACGGGAAGCCGCGTAGCCGCATGCGGTCGATGGCGTGGCCGCGGCTCTCGATCATGTGGATGGCTTCGTCCATGGCCGGCGCGGTCGAGCCGAAATAAAGGACGCCGTATTTGGTCGGCTTGGCCGCATTGGCGATCAGCGGCTTCGGCACGACGTCCTTCGCCGTCTCGAACTTGCGCAGCAGCCGCTGCATGTTGTCGACATAGGGCGCGCCTTCCTCGGTGTATTTGGCGTAGCGGTCGCGTGAGGTGCCGCGGGTGAAGAACGAGCCTTTGGTCGGGTGGGTGCCCGGATAGGTGCGGTAGGGGATGCCGTCGCCATCCACGTCGAGATAGCGGCCGAAGTCCTTGCCGGCTTCCAGTTCCTCGGCCGTCATCACCTTGCCGCGGTCATAGACCTTGGCGTCGTCCCAAGTGAAAGGCCGGGTGAGGTGATGGTTCATGCCGATCTCGAGATCGAGCATGACGAAGACCGGCGTCTGCAGCCGGTCGGCGAGATCGAAGGCCTGCGCGCCCATCTCGAAGGCCTCGGCCGGGTTCTCCGGAAACACCATGATGTGCTTGGTGTCGCCGTGCGAGGCATAGGCGCAGGAGATGAGGTCGCATTGCTGCGTGCGCGTCGGCATGCCGGTCGAGGGGCCGGCGCGCTGCACGTCGAAAATCACCGCCGGGATTTCCGCAAAGTAGGCAAGGCCGATGAACTCCTGCATCAGCGAGATGCCGGGGCCGGAGGTAGCGGTGAACGCCCGCGCGCCGTTCCAGGCGGCGCCGATCACCATGCCGATCGAGGCCAGTTCGTCCTCGGCCTGGATGATGGCGTATTTCGCCTTTTTGGTCTGCGGATCGACGCGCAGCTTGGCGCAGTGCTTGGTGAAGGCGTCCGCCAGCGACGACGACGGCGTGATCGGATACCAGGCGCACACCGTGGCGCCGCCATAGACGGCTCCTAACGCGGCCGCGGCGTTGCCTTCGACGAAGATTTTGTCGCCGACCTTGTCGGCCTTGCGCAGCTTGAGGCCGATCGGGTGCGGCAGATTGAGGATGGCGTAGTCGCGGCCGATGTGCAGCGCCTTGATGTTGGGCGCGATCAGCTTGTCCTTGCCCTTGTACTGCTCGGTGATCAGCTTTTCGACCGCAGCGACGTCCATGTCGATCAGCGCGGTGAGGACGCCGATATAGATGATGTTCTTAAACAGCTGCCGCTGCCGCGGATCGGTGTATTCGCGGTTGCAGATCGCGGTCAGCGGCACGCCGATCAC
This sequence comes from Pseudolabrys sp. Root1462, assembly GCF_001426945.1. Classification (GTDB taxonomy): domain Bacteria; phylum Pseudomonadota; class Alphaproteobacteria; order Rhizobiales; family Xanthobacteraceae; genus Pseudolabrys. Next base: position 1,398,096 of record NZ_LMFS01000001.1, read on the forward strand.
GGTGATGTCGTCGCGGAATTTCGAAGCCGGGTAGGGCTTGGTGGAGTCGTAGAGCAGGTAGCCGCCGGGCTCGATCGAGGCGATATCCTTGTCGAAGGTCTGCGGGTTCATCGCCACCATCAAATCGGTGCCGCCGCGGGCGCCGAGGTGGCCGTCCTCCGAGACGCGGACTTCGTACCAGGTCGGCAGGCCCTGGATGTTCGACGGGAAGATATTGCGCGGCGCCACCGGAATGCCCATGCGCATGATGGCGCGGGCGAACATCTCGTTGGCGCTGGCCGAGCCGGAGCCATTGACGTTGGCGAAGCGGACGACGAAGTCGTTTATGCGGCTGAGCGGCGCGGCGGTCGGCATGACGTTCCTGCGTGTGTCATTTCCAGCAGATATTTCTGCATGTCCCAGGCGCCGGTCGGACAGCGTTCGGCGCACAGGCCGCAATGCAGGCAGACGTCCTCGTCCTTGACCATGACGCGGCCGGTCTTGAGGCCGTCCTGCACATAGAGATCCTGGGTGAGGTTGAGCGCCGGCGCCTTGAGATGCTGGCGCAGTTCTTTCTCGTCAGCGTTCGGCGTGAAGGTGATGCAGTCCATCGGGCAGATATCGACGCAGGCATCGCACTCGATGCACAGCTGCGCCGCGAACACCGTCTGTATATCGCAGTTCAGGCAGCGGCCGGCCTCCTTCAGGGCCAGGTCGACGTCGAAGCCGAGTTCGACCTCGGCCTTGATGTCCTTGAGCGCGATCGCCTTGTCGCGCAGCGGCACCTTGTAGCGGTGGTCTGGCTCGATGGCATTGTCATAGGACCATTCGTGGATGCCCATCTTCTGGCTGACCACCTCGACGGCGGGCAGGGGCCGGTCAGCGATGTCTTCACCGTTGAGCATCTTGTCGATCGACACCGCGGCTTCGTGGCCATGCGCCACCGCCCAGATGATGTTCTTCGGGCCGAAGGCGGCGTCGCCGCCGAAGAACACCTTGGGATGCGTCGAGCGGAAGGTGACGGCATCGACCTTGGGCATGTCCCAGTCGCCGAACTCGATGCCGCAGTCGCGCTCGATCCACGGGAAGGCATTTTCCTGGCCGACCGCGACCAGCACGTCGTCGCAGGGGAAATGCTGATCGGGTTCGCCCGCCGACACCAGCTTGCGCCGGCCCTTGGCATCGAACTCCGCCTTCACCTTCTCGAAGGTAATGCCGGTGAGCTTGCCGTTCTCGTGGGTGAATTCCTTCGGCACCAGGTAATTGTGGATCGGAATGCCTTCGTGCTGGGCGTCTTCCTTTTCCCAAGGGCTCGCCTTCATCTCCTCGAAGCCGGAGCGCACCACCACCTGCACATCGTCGCCGCCGAGACGGCGCGCCGAGCGGCAGCAGTCCATCGCAGTATTGCCGCCACCGAGCACGATGACGCGCTTTCCGATCTTGCTGATGTGACCGAACGACACCGACGACAGCCAGTCGATGCCGATATGGATGTTGGCGGCCGCTTCCTTGCGGCCGGGAATGTCGAGATCGCGGCCGCGCGGTGCGCCGGTGCCGACGAAGATGGCGTCGAAGTTTTCTGCGAGCAGCTTCTTCATCGAGTCGATGCGCGTGCCGCCGCGGAATTCCACGCCGAGATGGAGGATGTACCCCGTCTCCTCGTCGATGACGCTGTCGGGCAGGCGGAATTTCGGGATCTGCGAGCGGATCATGCCGCCGGCTTTATGATCGCCATCGAACACCACGCACTCGTAACCGAGAGGGGCGAGATCGCGCGCCACGGTGAGCGAGGCGGGGCCGCCGCCGACCAGAGCAACCTTCTTGCCGTTCTTGCGCTGCGCGGGCTTGGGCAGGCGCGCCGTGATGTCGTCCTTGAAATCGGCGGCGACGCGCTTGAGGCGGCAGATCGCCACCGGTTCGGCTTCGACGCGGCCGCGCCGGCAGGCGGGCTCGCACGGGCGGTCGCAGGTGCGTCCGAGAATTCCCGGAAACACGTTCGACTGCCAATTGATCATGTAGGCGTCGTCGTAACGCCCGTGCGCGATCAATCTTATATATTCGGGAACGGGCGTGTGTGCCGGGCAGGCATATTGGCAATCCACGACCTTGTGGAAGTACTGCGGGTCGGAAATGTCCGTGCTTTTCATCGCGTCCTCGATACGCGCTTCACGCGACGTCACTCTGGCGCCGCACCCGCGCGCAGCCGCTCGCTGCGGCCGTCTCCCCCGGGCCGGTCTCGTTAGTCTGGACCGACTCCGTGAAGTCATCATATGACTTAGAATAAATTTAGGCTACGGCCTGGGGGTGCGTCGCTGGGGGCAACTGGCCGGGCCGGTTGACGGCGCCGGAACACGGCGGGCAGAGGCGGGGGAACGGTGCAATCCGCCCGGGGATGCTTAATTGTGCCCCGCGCCATGGCTGTTTTTCTCGCCCGACCTGCGGTAAGGGGACGCGGCTATTGCGTCGCACAAATGTGGCGCGCCTGTTCACGAGATTGTTAGCCGAATGACGATGAAGCTGATCCTGTTCGATGTCGACGGAACGCTGGTGGACAGCCAGCACATGATCTGCGCCGCCATGACGCAGGCCTATGCGGCGCAGGGGCTTGTCTGTCCGGCGCCTGAGGCAGTGCGCGCCATCATCGGCCTGTCGCTGCCGCATGCCTTCCAGCAACTGTCACTGGGGCAGGATCATCCGATCGACGGTCTGGTCGCCGCCTACAAGGATACGTTCTCGACGATGCGCGCCGCCGGCGTGTGGAAGGCGGCGCTGTATCCCGGCGCAGCCGCCGCGCTCGCAACCTTGCGGCAGCGCGAGGATGTCGTGCTCGGCATTGCCACCGGCAAGTCGCGCCGCGGCGTTGCGGCGATGGTCGAGCAACATGGCTGGGACGATATTTTCGTCACCGTCCAGACGTCCGACACCTCGCCGTCGAAACCGCATCCGGACATGGTGCTGTCGGCAATGCGCGAGACCGGCGTCACCCCGGAGAATACGGTGATGATCGGCGATACCGCCTTCGACATGCAGATGGGACGCGCCGCCGGTGCGAACGCCATCGGCGTCGCCTGGGGCTATCACCCGGTGGCCGATCTGCATGACGCCGGCGCCCATGCCGTGGTCGATGACTTTGCGGCGCTCGATCCGGCGCTGACGCGTCTGTGGTCGGAGACATCGGTTGCTTCATCGTCCGCCAAGGCGAGGGCCGATCATGCGTGATCTGCTCGAGGACATTTTCGAGAACCAACCGGCCGATCCGATGGTGTCGGCGCGGCAGGGTGCCAAGCAGGCGTTGCGCAAGCGCTTCTACACGGAAGCACAGCGCGGCGAAGCGACGGAAGAAGGCTACCCGTTATTGCTCGATGGCAAGCCGGTGAAGACCCCGGCACGGCGCACTTTGGCGGCGCCGTCGGCCGCGCTCGCGGATCTGATTGTCAGCGAGTGGGACGCGCAGGCGACCGAGATCGATCCGGCGAGTATGCCGTTGACGCGGCTCGCCAACGTGGTGATCGACGGCATTGCTCCCGCGCCGCAGCCGGTGATCGACGAGATCGCGAAATATCTCGGCTCCGATCTTGTCTGTTACCGCGCAGACGAGCCGCAGGGTCTGGTCGCGCGGCAGAATGAATTGTGGGATCCGGTGCTCGATTGGGCGCGCGATGAGCTGGGCGCGCGCTTCGTGCTGATCGAAGGCATTGTGTTCGCCGAGCAGCCGGCGGAATCGATTGTCGCCGCGCGCAACGCGATCCCCAGCGAGCCGTGGCGGCTCGGCGCGGCGGCGTCGATCACCAGCATCACCGGGTCGGCGCTGATTGCGCTGGCGCTCAATGCGCGCGCTTTCGACGCCGAACGCTTATGGGCCGCGGCGCATGTCGATGAGGACTGGCAGATGACGCAATGGGGCCGCGATGAGATGGCCATCGCGCGCCGCGCTGCGCGTTTTGCCGAATACGAAGCGGCGGCGAGCGTATTGCGGCTGTCGCCGTAGCGCGTCGTTCCGGTCGGGTGCCAGATACCGTATGCGCGTTATTGATACTATAAATATCGTCGATTTATCGAGCCGATAATCTCGTGCGGAATTGGCATTTTGCCGCGCTCTGCGGCTTGTTTAATATTTCCATCGCGGCGATGGATTACAAGAATTCACTCAAATACAACCTAGATTAGTGGTGTCATTAAACCGTCGTTAAGTCGGCGAGCAGTATGTTTTTATTCACGCGTAAGTTGATCATTCGATCGAAATGGGGGTGTTGGCGCGGTGCGCGCGCCATAGGTGCGTGCCTGAATGTCGGAGTGTTTTCCAATGTCTTTAATGGCCAATTCCCTTCTCGGAGACCTTGAGGACGCGCTCACCACCGGGACACCGGAGCGACGGACCGAAACCCTGCGGCGTGTCACCGATCTGTTTCTTGGCCAAGCCGATAGGCTCAACGACGAGCAGGTTCGGGTTTTCGACGACGTGCTCGTTCACCTGATCATGCGTGTCGAGACCAGAGCGCTGGTTCGGCTCGGCGGCCAGATGGCGCATATTGAGAACGCGCCGCTGGAAATGATCCGAAATCTGACCCGTCACGACGAGATCGCGGTTGCTGGACCGGTGCTGACGCATTCGCCACGGCTCGGCGACGCCGATCTGATCGACGTCGCCAGATCGCGCGACCAGGACTATCTGCTCGCCATCTCTCACCGGACCGCGCTGTCGGAAGATCTTACCGACGTTCTGCTCAAGCGAGGGCAGGTCGCCGTTGCCCATGCGCTGGCGCAGAACCGTGGCGCGCGCTTCTCCGAGGATGGCTTTGCCGATCTCGTCAGGCGTGCGGAAGGCGACGACTCGCTCGCTGAATGGGTCGGGAAGCGCCTCGACATCCCGCTCAATCTGCTGCGCCGCCTACTGGCCCAGGCGACTGCGATCGTGCGCTCCAAGCTTCTTGCAGCCGCACCGCCGGAACGGCGCGCCGATATTCAGTTGGCGTTGGACGAGATCGCCAGTCGCATTACACTCGAGGCCGAGAGGCCGCGCGACTACACTGCGGCCAACGGCGCGGTGTTCGAGCTCAATCGCCAGGGGCAATTGACCGAAGCTGCCTTGCTCGGTTTCGCCAACGACCAGCGTCAGGACGAAGTTGTCGCGACCCTTGCCTTGTTCTGTGGCGTCTCCACCGAGATCATCGAGAAGCTCATGCAGGGCGTCAGCGCCGAAGGCCTCATTGTCGCCTGCAAGGCGTCCAAGCTGAGTTGGCCGACTGTGGCTGCCATTCTAAATGTACGCTTCAGCCACCATGCGCTTACCGACGGAGAATTGGCCGAAGCCAAGACCTCGTTCCTGCGCATTTCGCAGAGCGTAGCGCAGCGGACGCTCCGTTTCATGAAGGTGCGTGACGTCACAGGCGCGATGCCGGGCGCCGCGGCCAATTAGAAAAGGGCGGATGCTCATCGCATCCGCCCTTCGTCGTCGTCACTCAATCAGCGATTAGAACTCGCGGGCGATTGCCGCATCGACCGAGTAGCGGCCGCCGCCGCGCAGCACGAAGGACAGCGCGACGATGCCCCACAGCAGCGGGTATTCGTAGCCGCCATCGGTCCAGAAGTAGCCGGCGGGCAGATGCACGGTGACGACCGCCACCGCCATCAGGCCGGTCACCAGCGCCGCCACCGGACGGGTGAGGAAGCCCGCGGCGAGAAAGAGACCGCCGAAGAATTCGATCACGCCGGCGACCAGCGCCAGCGAGGCCGGCAGGCCGAGCTTGGCGGCAAAGAATTGGCCGGTGGCTTCGACGCCGTAGCCGCCGAAAGCGCCGAACAGCTTCTGCGCGCCGTGCGGCACCAGCGCGAGGCCGGCCGCGATGCGGACCAGCGGCTCGCCGAGCGGGGCGAGGGCGCTGGTAACGGGGGCCAGCGCCGGGATGATCGGGCGGACGGTCGAGGGAGTGTTGGAATAGGTCGCGGTGGTCATGGTCGCCTCCAGCAGGGTTTGAATTCGTGGGGCCGGGGCGGTGATCCGCCCGGTTCATGGCGAGAGATCTAGGCCATATATCGAAATGCAACAATCCGTGTTATTGGAACAAGACTGTTGCGATATATGGGACAATCATGGACCGCCTCGCTGCACTCGAAGCCTTCGCCAAGGTCGCGGAAACACAGTCCTTTTCGGAGGCCGCCCGGCGGCTGCGCTCGTCGAAATCGGCCGTCAGCCGTCATGTCGCGGCGCTGGAGGCCGATCTCGGCGCCCGGCTACTCCACCGCACCACGCGCTCCCTGACCCTGACCGAGGCCGGCCGCAGCTATTACGAGCGCGCCAGCCGCATCCTCGCCGACCTCCAGGAGGCCAATGCCTCGGTCACTCAGTTGCAGGCCGCGCCGCGCGGCCGTCTGCGCGTCAACGCGCCGATGAGCTTCGGCTTCCTGCATCTCGCCGCGGCGCTCGGCGATTTCCTCAGCCTCTATCCGGAAGTCGAACTCGACGTCACCCTGACCGATCGCTTCGTCGATCTGGTCGACGAGGGCGTGGATGTCGCGGTGCGCATCGGCAGCCTCACCGATTCAAGCCTGGTGGCCCGGCGGCTCGCCGTGATCCGCCGCGTACTCTGCGCCAGCCCGGATTACCTGAAAGCGCGTGGCGTTCCGAAAACGCCCGACGACCTCAAGTCGCATGACTGTCTGAGCAACACCAACATCACCATCACGCGCGAATGGCGCTTCATTCACCCCGACGGCACACCATGGCCGGTCGAAGTCAATGGCCGCATGAGCGCCAACAATGGCGACATGCTGCGCGTTGCGGCGCTGCGCGGTCATGGCTTCGTGCATCTGCCGACATTCATCGTCGGCGAAGATCTCAAGGCGAGCACGCTGGTCAGCGTGCTCGAGCCTTACATCAGCCAGGACCTGACCCTGAACGCGGTCTATCCGACGGCGCGGCATCTGTCGCCGAAGGTGCGCGCCTTCGTCGATTTCCTGTCACAGCGCTTCGGGCCGAAACCGTATTGGGATGAATGATGTCTTTCGCCGCTCCCCCGTGTACGGGAGAGGCGGAAACATTCATGCCGCCGCCAGCGCATGCGCGGCCAGAATCTCGACGCAGGCCTTGGCCGCTTCCTGACCCTTCACCTTGAAGTGCTCGGTGAAGAAGCGCCGATGCTCCGCCGTCTCCTGGAAATGGTGCGGCGTCAGCACGGCCGACAATACCGGAACGCCGGTCTCGAGCTGCACCGACATCATGCCGTTGAGCACGGAGGAGGCGACGAAGTCGTGGCGATAGATGCCGCCATCGACGACGAAGGCGCAGCCGAGGACCGCGGCATAGCGCCCGGACTGCGCCAGCCGTTTGGCGAACAGCGGGATTTCATAGGCGCCGGGCACATCGAAGACTTCGGCCTCGCAGCCGCCCTGGCTCAAAGCGCCGAGCTCGGCTGTGAACGCGTTCACGCATTGATCGACGATATCGGCGTGCCAGCGGGCGCGCAAAACGGCGATCTTCTTTTTCCCGGTATAGGTCTTCTGATCCATGGCCCTTCCTCTGTCACACGACGGATTCAGGGCGCGATGCAAAGCGCAACGCCCGCCTCACGGCGGGTGCCTTGCACGTTCTCTTCCATCCGGACTTTAACCGTCGGCTCCGGAGTCGCACCGGATCTGCTGACCCTGCCGCTGGCAGGCGCTCGCGGGCTTGGGAGAAACTCCCTTACCGCCGGTGGGGACTTTCACCCCGCCCTGAGAACTGTCGCGGCCATCTATTGGCATGAGACCCGGGCCTGTCAATCGAGGCCGGGCACCGTCGACCTGTGATACCCTGCGCGCATGGCACGGGGGCCCGCATGAAAATCACGCTCGATCTGTCCAAGCTGGTCGAGGACGGCAAGCTGACGGCGGAGGAGGCGGCGCGGCTCAAGGAGCTGGCGGCGCACGAGACCGGTTCGCTGGCCGTCAACATTCTCATCGGCTTCGGCGTCGTTTCGATCGCCGCCGGCGCGGTGGCGCTGCTGCCGTCGGCGCCGACCGTCATCGCCGTCGGTCTCGTCATGTTCGCGCTCGGCCTTGCGGTGGTGCTCAACAACGTCACGCAGTGGGCGGTGTTCGGCCAAATCTGCCTGGTCACCGGCGCGCTGATGTTCTCCGGCGGCGTCATCGGCCAGGCGGAAGGCTCGGTGGCATCAATGCTGATTGTCACCGCGGCGCTGGCAGCAGCCGCGATCGCCGCGCGCTCCAGCCTGCTCGCCGCGCTCGCCGTGATCGCGCTGTCGGCGACGCTCGGCGCGCGCACCGGCTACGAGCATGCAACTTATTCCCTGGCCATCTTCGAGCCGAGCCTCACCATCGTGTTGTTCTCGGCGCTGGCGACGTTCGCTTATTGGGGCTCGCTGCGCCTCAGGGCGGATTACGAGCGGCTCGCCATCATGGTGGCGCGTACCTCGATCCTGCTCGTCAATTTCGGCTTCTGGGTCGGCTCGCTGTGGGGCGATCCGCTGTTCCTGCTGCGCGGCTTCAAGGATCACAACCCGATCGAGATGATGAGCAACATCGTCATCCCGGCGTATGTATTCAGCATCGGCTGGGCGGTGGTGCTGATCGGCGCGGCGATGTGGGCGGTGACGGTGAACCGGCGCTGGCTCATCAACACCGCCGCCGCCTTCGGCGCCATCCATTTCTATACGCAGTGGTTCGAGCGCCTCGGCGCCACGCCGGTGTCGGTGCTGCTCGGCGGCGTCTTGATGCTGGCCATCGCCTTCGGCCTGTGGACCTTCAACAAGCACATGCGCGCCATTCCGGAAAAGGAAAAGGCCGCCGCGTGACGCGGGGCTGAAGGCTGCACTCACTCGGGCGCTTGCGAAGACCTGGCGTCTCGACCGATGCGGCCGAGGTGGGTGAGGCCGAAGCCGGCCGCATATTTGAGGCCGTAGCCGAGCAGCCGATCGAAGCCGATATGCGCGGCCCAGATCAGCGCCAGCGCCGTGATCAATTTATCGGCGGCAAAGAAACCGGCGACGCCAAGCGCCGCCGGTCCAATGAGCGTATGCGCGCAATTATAGGCAATAGCCCCGGCGCGCGGGCCGGCGAGATAGCCGAGGAAGCTGAGATCGGGCGCCAGAAAGAGCACGGCGAAGAGCCACCATGACTCACCGGTTGCGCGGTAAAGCACAGCCGCCACGATGAGCACCGCGGCGCCTTCCGCGCGCAGCAGCAGGCGCGGCACGCCGCTGACCATACCTGTCACGCCCATCGTCCCCGCCGGCCTCAATGCCCGTCGGGCGAGCCCCTGCGGCCGATTTCGTACAGGAACCAGACGCGCTTTTCGGCGGCGTCGATATAGTTCTCCAGCAGGCTCGCGGTGGCGACGTCTTCATGTTCGTCGCACAGGCCGTGCGCCTCGCGCATCGCCTTGACGACGGCTTGATTGTCCTCGCGCAATTCGGCCAGCATGTCTTCCGGCGACACATAAGGCGCGTCGTTGTCGGCAATGCGCGTCTTCTTGGCGATGTCGCCGATCGAGCGCAGAGTGTTGCCGCCGATCTTGCGCACGCGCTCGGCGAGTTCGTCGGTGGTGGCGAAAATTTCCGCGGCCTGCTCGTCGAGCAGCAGGTGATAGTCGCGGAAATGCGGGCCGCTGATGTGCCAGTGGAAGTTCTTGGTCTTCACATAGAGCGCGAAGGAGTCGGCGAGGATCGCATTGATGGCGCCGGAGATGTCCTTGCGGGCGTTGTCGCCGAGATCGCTCGGGGTTTTCAGGCGCGGAGTGGTGGGAGGAGCCATGACGCAGATCCTTATGTTTTTTCGGACTGGAACCACGGCGATAATAGTCCGGAACCTCGAAAGTTCCATGACCACTTGGGACTGGCTGCTACCGCCTTATGGCTGGTCGCCCTATACGCAAGGCTAGTTGCGCAGCGCGCCGGCGGCCGCCGCCACCTGAGTCATCAACTTGGCCCAGTCGCCGCTGGCGTCCTGCCGGAAGACGCGCATGGTCTCGTACCACGGCGTATCGTCGCGCGAGATCATCCAGCGCCAGTCCGAGATCACCGGCACCAGCGTGAATACCGGCCGCGCCAGCGCGCCGGCCAGATGCACGATCGAGGTGTCGCAGCCGATCACCAGGTCGAGGTTCTGAATCACTGCCGCGGTGTCGAGGAAGAGCGGCGCCTTGGCGTCGTTGTCGGCATCGACGGTTTTGATCTGATCGCGGAACGACACGCCGCGGATCTGCTCCAGCGGCGCGCCTTTCTGCAGCGCGATCAGTTCGACATTCGGCAGGTCGGCGACTGCCTTGAAAGCGGCGAGCGGAATGTCGCGGCGCGAAGTTTGCGTGCGGTCGGCGTGACCCGGCGCCCAGTTGATGCCGATGCGCAGTCCTTTCGTCGGTCCAAGCGTCTCGCGCCACTTCTCGATCAACGCCGGTTCGGCGGCGAGATAAGGCGTTGCCCCCGGCATGGTGTCCGGCGTGATCTGCATCAGGCCCGGCACGCTCATCAGCGGCGCCCAGCGCAGCGGCTTGTCGCTTTCGCGCAGCTCGTCTTCGCTGGTGGCGATCGTCACGCCCTTGAGCGTCGACAGCAGCGCCTTCAGGCCCGGCCGCACCAGCAGCGTCACGTCATGGCCTTGCGACGCCAGCCATGGAGCTAGTCGCCCGAACTGGATGGTATCGCCGAGGCCTTGCTCGGCGACCAGCACGATGCGTTCGCCGTCGCGCTTCTCGCCGTGCCAGCGCGGATCGGGCAGGGCCTTGTAGGTCGGCTTCGCCAGTTGGCCGCGGTGGTCGTAATCGGCAAAGCCCGCCGGCCAGTCGCCGAGCATCATCTTGATCTGGCCGCGCGCGGCGAAGGCCTCATGCATGCGCGCGGAGTATTTGATCGCCTGGTCGTAGGACGCGATGGCTTCGGCGAAGCGCCGGCTCTCGGCGGCGCCCTGCGCCAGCTCGATGAGGCCGAGATCCTTCAACACCTGGCCGCGGTTCATGTAGATGCCAGGTTCGCCCGGCGCGCAGACGATGGCCTTGTCGTAGTCCTTGAGCGCCTCGGCCGGGCGGCCGATCGACTCGTAGAGCGCGCCGCGGTTGAGCAGGTCGGTAGCCGAGGCCGGATCGAGCTCGAGCGCGCGGTCGAAGCTCTTCAACGCCTCCATCGGCAGGCCGGCATCGACCAGGATGCTGCCGCGGTTGCCGTGGGCGGCGGCGAGGTTGGGGTCCAGGGCGATGGCCTGGTCGATCGCCTTGATCGCCTCGAGCGGCTCGCCGAGCCGGTCCAGCGCCTGGCCGAGCACATTGTACATCTTGGCGGTGGCCGGGCCGAACTTGATGGCGCGGCGCACGACATCGACGCCTTCCTTGTACTGGCCTTCGGCGCAGGCGACCACGGCGCAGTAATACAGCGCTTCGGCGTGCTCGGGATTGATCCGCAGCACCTCCATATACCGCTCCATCGCCGGACGCAGTTGGCCCTGGCGGTGGTGAAACAGGCCCTGTTGCAGGATCTGGGCGATGGTCTGCGGCGCGGTGTTCGGCTCGGTCATGTCCGGGCTTCTAGGGGGGATTGGCGGACCGTTCAACCGTCGTCCCCGCGAAAGCGGGGACCCATAATCGCTGCCTCGAATAATTCTCTCAGACAGGGGATATGGGTCCCGGGTCTCCTTTCAGTCGCCCGGGACGACAATCACTGGCCTTTTGCAGCGCAACCAAGCCTGTGACATTCTCCCCGGAACACCACGGCCAGGGACTGAGACGACCCCATGAAAGACATCCTCGACAAACTCGACGAGCGGCGCGCCGAGGCCCGCCTGGGCGGCGGCGACAAGCGCATCGAGGCGCAGCACAAGCGCGGCAAGCTGACCGCCCGCGAGCGCATCGAACTCCTGCTCGACAAGGACTCGTTCGAGGAAATCGACATGTTCGTCGAGCACCGCTCCGCCGACTTCGGCATGGAGAAGCAGAAGATCCCCGGCGACGGCGTCGTCACCGGCTGGGGCACCATCAACGGCCGCACCGTCTACCTGTTCTCCAAGGACTTCACCGTGTTTGGCGGCTCGCTGTCGGAAGCGCACGCGCAGAAGATCATGAAGGTGCAGGACATGGCGATGAAGGCGCGCTGTCCGATCATCGGCGTGTTCGACGCCGGCGGCGCCCGCATCCAGGAAGGCGTCGCCGCGCTCGGCGGCTACGGCGAAGTGTTCAAGCGCAACGTCATCGCCTCCGGCGTCATTCCGCAGATCAGCGTCATCATGGGGCCGTGCGCCGGCGGCGACGTCTATTCGCCGGCCATGACCGATTTCATCTTCATGGTGCGCGACACCTCCTACATGTTCGTCACCGGCCCCGACGTGGTGAAGACCGTGACCAACGAGGTCGTCACGGCGGAAGAACTCGGCGGCGCCTCGGTGCACACCGCCAAGTCCGGCGTCGCCGACGGCTCGTTCGAGAACGACGTCGATTGTCTTCTGCAGATGCGCCGGCTGATGGACTTCCTGCCGTCGAACTTCGAAGCCGGCCCGCCGACCTGGCCGAGCTTTGCCGACATCGACGCGATCGACGAGTCGCTCGACACTTTGGTGCCGGACAATCCGAACAAGCCCTATGACATCAAGGAGCTCATCACCAAGGTGGTGGACGAGGGGGATTTCTTCGAACTGTCGGCGGCCTACGCCAAGAACATCGTCATCGGCTTCGGCCGCGTCGCCGGCTCGACCGTCGGCTTCGTCGCCAACCAGCCGATGGTGCTGGCCGGCGTGCTCGACAGCGACGCCAGCCGCAAGGCGGCGCGCTTCGTGCGCTTCTGCGACGCTTTCAACATTCCAATCGTCACCTTCGTTGACGTGCCGGGCTTTCTTCCCGGCACCGACCAGGAATATGGCGGTCTGATCAAGCACGGCGCCAAGCTGCTGTTCGCTTACAGCCAGTGCACCGTGCCGCTCGTCACCGTCATCACGCGCAAGGCCTTCGGCGGCGCCTATGACGTGATGGCGTCGAAGCACGTTGGCGGCGATCTCAACTACGCCTGGCCGACGGCGCAGATTGCGGTGATGGGCGCCAAGGGCGCGGTCGAGATCATCTTCCGCGGCGGCACGCCAGAGCAGATCGCGGCGCAGACCAAGCAATACGAAGACCGCTTCCTGTCACCCTTCGTCGCCGCCGAGCGCGGTTATATCGACGACGTCATCATGCCGCACTCGACGCGCAAGCGCATCGCGAGGGCGCTGGCGATGCTGAAGAACAAGCACGCCGAGATGCCGCGAAGGAAGCACGATAATTTGCCGGTGTGATCGCGCCGCCGAGGCATATGACGAAGCAGGGCTGAGGCGCGCGGACCGCGCCGCCGCCTTCACCCCCACCGGCTCGCCTTGCGGCCCTTGTCGGTGAGCAGCCCGCGGAAGAAGAGTTCGATGCTCTTGTCGAAGGCGGCGCGCGGCGTCAGCCCGGTCTGCGCCAGCACCGCGGGGTCGTGCACGCCCTTGATGATCTGAATCCAGTACGCCGTGACGAAGGGGATGTCGGTGTCCGGCCGCACCATGCCCTCTGCGATGCCTTCGCGGAGCAGCAGGTTGAACACGATCGGAATATTGTTTTCCTTGAGCGTGTCGATCTCGCGCGCCAGCGCCGGCGCATGGCGATGCAGGTCGTCGAGAAAGTTCGGCCCGAGCGGTCCGAATTGAGCGCCGATGATGCCGAGCACGGCCTCGAACTTGACCGGGAACGCATCGCCCTTGCTCATCGCGGCCTGCACCTGCCGCCGGATCGTCGCGCCGGTGGCGGCGATGATGGCGCTGACGATCGCGTCCTTCGATGGGAAGTGGATATAGATCGTCTTCTTGCTCATGCCGAGCGCGAAGGCGAGCTGGTCCATCGTCAGGCCGCTGTAGCCGTCACGCAACAGCAGTTCGCGCGTCGTGGCGATGATGCGGCCCGCCGGTCCGTCGTCGAGGTCAATCGGGGGAAGGGGCGACGGATCCGGCACGGCTCTCGGAATGGGTTACGAAGTGACGGTCTCCCGCGGGCGCGAGGCCGCGGCGCGTGGCTGCGCCCCTAGCACATGTTCGAGGTAATTGGCGAGTTGCGCAAGATCGCCCGGCCCGCCGCGCGCGGCGACAACCTGATCGGGACGAATGAGCACCCAGCCGGGCGGACTGATGTGGTAGCGGTCGCGCACCTCGCCATGCCAGTCGCTTTCCGGGCCGAGGCGCAGCACGGTGAGATCGCCGGCGAAAGCGTCGGTGATGCCGCCGAGCGACAGCGTCTTGTCGGGCTCCTCGAAGACCAGCAGCGTGTGGTGCGGACCGCTCAGCGTGCGCCACAGGCTGGCCTCGGCGTTGTTGGCGTCGATGTAGCGGGCGTCGCGGGCGCGGCTGCCGACATCGGTGCGCCGCCAGCGGCGCGGCTGCGTGGCGAAAGAGACGAGCGGACCGTCCTGATAGACGATCTCGGTTTCCGACAGTTCGATCTGCAGCGCGCGCTGCGCCGCGGGAATGTTGCCGGCGAGACTCACCGCGACGTCCCGCAGCATGCGGGCAATGCCGCTGCTGGCGAAGGCGGCGTGCAGCTTCTGCGCGGCGCCGGCGATGACAGCGCGTGCGATCGGCCTGCGTTCGGCTTCGTAGCTGTCGAGCAGCAGCGTGCTGTCGCCTTTGCCGCGCAGCACGGCGGCAAGCTTCCAGCCGAGATTGACCGCGTCCTGGATGCCGGTGTTCATGCCCTGGCCGCCGGCCGGGCTGTGGATGTGGGCGGCATCACCGGCGAGAAACACGCGGCCGTCGCGATAGCGCAACGCCAGCCGCTCGTTGATGCGGAAAGTGGAGAGCCAGCTTGGGCTGTGCAGCCGCAGGCCCGGCGGTCCGTGAAGGTCGATGTGGCCCTGCAATTCTTCGACGGTGCAGGGCGCATCGTTCTTGTCGTCCTTGCGCACTGCAAAGATGCGCCAAGTCGCTTCCTCGAACGGAAACATCGCGACGGTGCCGCCGCCATGCCACCAGACATAGATGCTCTGATGATCGAGATCGCCGTCGATCCGAACGTCGCCGAGCAGGTAGGTCTGTGGTTCGGTGTAGCCTTCGAACTCGATGCCGAGCGAACGGCGCACGAAGCTGCGGGCGCCGTCGGCACCGACTAGATAGACGGCGCGCACGGTCTCGGCGCGACCGTCATGCGCGCGCAGTTCGGCGGTCACGCCGGTCTCGTCCTGCTTGAAGCCGACGAGCTCGACGCCGCGCTCCACCGTCAGGCCGAGTTCGGCGGCGCGTGCGGTGAGAATGGATTCGGTGACGCCTTGCGGCAGCAGCAACGGGTAGGGATAGGGACTGTCGATGCCGTCGCCGACTTTGAGTGTCGCCAGTTGCCGCTTGCCGTCGCCGATGCGCAAGGCATTGAGGCGGACGCCTGCGGCGACGAAGCGGTCGATGACGCCGAGCCCGGCCAGCGCCTCGAGGCTGCCGCTCCACATCGCGAGTGCCTTCGACACCGTGGCCGGTACCGGCGCCTGGTCGATCAGGCGCACCGGAACGCCGTAGCGGCGTAGCGTGACGGCGAGCGTCAGGCCGGTCGGACCGGCGCCCGAGATCAGAACCGGCAGTTCACAGTCGGAAGTCATCGAATCCCCACGAAAATGGCAGGAAAGACATGACGCGGACGGAGCGTCGCAATGTTCGGGGCGTCTGGGCCCGCCAGTCAAAGCGAGCTCTCATCCGTGGAAACTATAAATACCATAATAGTTTCTAGAGTTTCGACCGTCAAGTGGTATTTTTGTGTGGAGGCAAACGTGCTGTCGCCGCGACACACGCATTGAGGAAAAAATCCTCCATCACTGTCGACTTCATTCCCAACCTATATAATCCTATATTCGTTCCATCCGTCGAGGGGCGCTGTCACGAGGCGTCGTGGAAGCGGGGTGGAATGCGGTGCCCGCGGGCTGGAGGAAACACACCTCCGGCGCTCGGGCGGCGCCGGGGTTCCGCCCGGGGGCACAAGGACCCCCCGCGAGGAGCTCGCTGACGGTGCGCGCTACCTGCCGAAAGGCAGATCAGCCGCCGAAAGCGCGGCCCGGTCGCCGGCAAGACACCGCCATGGAGCGCCGCGGGGCGCAGGTTTCTCCGATCGCAAGGAGAAACCTCGCACCCACAAGGTGCGATCCTCTATGGGCGCCTCGCGGCGCTCCATTCCCTCATCGTCACGATGAGGGGCAGGCGACAGGGGAAGTCCGGCGCACCCGGCGCCGCGCAAACAACACGGGCGCTGGCGCGTGCGCGCCGAATGCTTCCGCAAAATTCCGTTCCGAACGGGCCGCGCGGAGCCCGCGGCCGGAGCGAGCGATTGTGATTGGCGAAAGCTTCGCCGCGTCACTAGCCTGACGGCAAAGAGAGTCGCTCATTCGACAGGAGTTGCTCATGTCGCTCGCAAACACCAGCCGCTTCGCGGTCGTCAAACCCGGTCAGACTTATCTCGGCAAGCAGGGCGTCGTTTACGGCGCCGGCGCCTCGAAGGAAACCGTCGGCGCCGAAAAGATCTGCATGAACGTGATGCCGATGCCGCCCGGCAAGCGCGCCAAGGCGCATTACCACGACAAGATCGAGACCATCGCCTATCTGCTCGAGGGCGAGTGCGCGGTCTATTACGGCGACGGCCTCGAACACCGCGTCATGGTGCAGGCCGGCGATCATGTCTTCTGCCCGGCCGATGTGCCGCACGCGCCGTCGAACGAAAGCGGCAAGCCGTGCACCTGGCTGGTCGTGCATTCGGCCGGCTCCGACCAGGAAGGCATCGTCATGCTGCCGGAGCTCGACAAGGTGCTGGTGGAGAAGCTCGGCGCCGCCTAGCCGGCGCTTCGGAGGCTGCGATGCTTCGCCTGTTCGCCGCATGTCTGCTTGTCGCCGCGTCGCCGACGCTCGCCTTCGCTTTCGAAGGCGAGAACCTGCTGGTGTCGCTGCCGGATGGCTACAAGGTCGATTTCCAGAAACGGCAGGGCAAGGCGCAGATCACCGAGATGGTGCCGAAGGCCGAGACCGTGAACAGCTGGACCGAGATGCTGACGGTGCAGGTTTTCTACGGCCTCAAGTCGACGCCCGAGCAGTTTCGCGATCGCATCGCGGCGCTGTGGAGCCAGTCGTGTTCGGGCGCCGAAAGCGCGCCGATCATGAGCGCGGTGGAAAGCGGCTATCCGGTGACGATGTGGCTGGCATCCTGTCCGCTCAACAAGGACACCGGCAAGGCGGAGTTCACCTTCATGAAGGCGATCGCCGGCAAGGACAGCTTCTACGTGGTGCAGAAGGCGTTCAAGTTCACGCCGTCGAAGGAGCAGACGGCGACCTGGACGCAGTATCTCAGGAAAGTCGGGGTCTGTGACACGCGCGTGGCGGAGCGCGCCTGTCCCGCCGGAATCAAATAGGCGCGCGGGTCCGCTGCCCGCGCGCCTGATTGCGTCATCGCATCGCTCACGCCGTCTTCAGCCGCGGCACCAGCCGGAGCGCGTTGTCACGCTCGATCATCTTGATCTGGTCGGGTTTGAAGAAGTCTTCCAGCGGCTTGATGTATTCGGCGGCGCGGCGATAGGGGTAGTCGGTGCCGAACACGATCTGCGAGGCCGGCACCATCTTGGCGAGCGCGGCCAGCGTCACGTCGTTCGGGATCGCCGCCGTGTCGTAGTAGAAGCGGTTGATCTGCTTTTCGATCTGCGCGCGCGTCACCTTGCCCGCATAAGGCGGCCGGGCGATCGATTGCACGGTGAAGCGTTCGTAGAACGCGGTGATCGAACCGCCACCATGCGACCAGATCCAGTTGATGTCGGGATATTTCTCGCCGTAGCCGGAGAAGATCACGGTGAAGATCGAGCGCGTCGTGTCTGTGCCGAATTCGATCAGGGCAGGGTCGATATCGCGCACCAGGTTGACGCAGCAATTGGCCGCGGTCGGGTGGGTGTAGACGGTGGCCTTGCGGCGGTTCAGCTCCGCCCAGACCGGCTCGAACTCTTTGTAGCCGAGCCACTTGTCGCCGTAGCTCGTCATCACGCCGACACCGTCGACCTTCAACGTGTCGAAGGCGTATTCGATCTCCTTGAGGCTTTCGTCGACATGCGGCAGCGGCAGCATCGCCCAGGTGCCGAAACGGCCGGGGTGATTGCTTTCCAGCTTCTTGGCGAATTCGTTGGACTCGCGGGCGATGCGCGTGGCGGTCGGGGCATCGAAGGGCGAAGCCTGCGGCGTGGTCGGCGAGGTGATGGCGACGCCGACACCGCCTTTGTCCATGTCCTCGAGCGTCTTCTCGACCGTCCAGTTGGTCACCGGCGGCGAGTCGAGCTTGGCGCTCTTGAGCGCGGTGATCCAACTCGGCGATGCGATGTGGTGGTGCACGTCGATGATGCTGCCCTTGGCCTGCGCATAGGCCTTCGGCAGAAAGCCTGCGAGTGGCGCGGCGGTGCAGGCGAAGGCGGCAGCGCCGCCGGCGAGAAATGCGCGGCGCGACAGAGCACGACCGTGTTGCGATCCGCACGAGCAAACCGATTGAAACTGCGACAAGGCCGTGCGCATGAGAGCCTCCCTGAAACGGCCGGACGGTGGCCGGCCTTGTTGTGGCCAGGAAGGCTAGCGCCTCATCCGGCTTCGGCAAAGGCAATTGCATGCTGCGCCGCGGCGTTGGCCCAACAGTTGCATCCAACTTTTCCGCTAGACGGATGGATGGGCCGTTGACCTTATGATTTTGGTATCTGTGCTATGGCTGTGGCGAAGCGACAAGCCGCGGAATGACGAGGGGTAGGGCGATGAGCCTGCAAAGCGTGGATCGCGTCTCCATTCATGTTCTCGTGGACAATGCGACGGACATGCTGTCCTCAACGCCGTCCTTCGTCGAAACGGAAACCGCGGGTTTGCGGCGCCGCGGCATCCCTCTCACATCCGCCAAATGCCTGTGCTGCGCCGCGCATGGCCTGTCCTGCCTTGTCACGGTTGAGAAGGACGGCGAACGCCGCACGCTGCTGTTCGACACCGGTCCGGAGGACTACGCTTTCGAGCGCAATGTCACCCGGCTTGGCGCGGATCTCGGCGCGGCCGAGGCGATCATGCTCTCGCACGGCCATTGGGATCATGCCGGTGCGATGCTTCTCGCGCTGACGATGATTCGCGGCCGCAATGGGGGGAAGCGCGTGCCGTTCTACGGTCACCCGGATATGTTCCGCACCCGCGGCTTCATTCAGCCGGATGGCAGCGTCCGGCCGATGGAAGATGTGCCGTCGCCCGAGAACCTCACATCCTTCGGCGCCGATCTCGTCCTGACGCGTGACGAGACGATGCCGCTGGACGGCTTGTTCTATGTCAGTGGTGAAATCCCGCGTGTCACGCCCTTCGAGCGCGGCTATCCGGGGCAGATGCGGCGCACCGCAGACTTGAGCGGTTGGGAGAAGGACGAACTCCTCATGGACGAGCGTTTCCTGGCGGTGAACGTCGCCGGCAAGGGCTTGGTCGTGCTGTCGGCCTGTTCGCATGCCGGCATTATCAATGTTTGCCACTCGGCGCGGGCGCGGTTTCCCGATGCGCCGCTCTATGCCGTGATGGGCGGACTGCATTTGTCCGGTGGCAACGAAGCCATCATCGACGACACGGTCAAGGCGTTGCGTCCGTTTAACCTGTCGGTCATCGCCGCCGGGCATTGTACCGGCTGGCGCGCCATGACGGCGCTGGCCAATGCGTTTGGCGAATCCACGCTCGCGCCGTCCGCCGTCGGCAAGCGCTATACATTCTGAGCGGATCGTCGGGGCGGAACATGAGCACAAAATCCAAAACAGCCACCGCGAAGGCCGGTCGCAAGGAGCGGTCGGTGATGAGCCCCGCAGCGCCGCTGGGCTTCGTGAGCATCCTGCGGCGCGAATTGCCGACGATCTGCGGCCTCGCCACGACCGCCGTGGTCTACGGCCTCGGCCAGCGCTGGATGCACGATTTCTCCAACCTTGCTTTCACCGCGGCGGTGTTCGTCGGGCTGTTCACGGTGATGGTCTGGTGCGCCTTCGGCGTCGTCCGCCACGCCGAGGCGCTGGCGCAGTATTGCGGCGAGCCGTACGGCACGCTGATCCTCACCATGTCGGTAGTCGCGATCGAAGTGACGATCATGGCGACCGTGATGCTGACCGGCGATCCCAATCCGACCCTGCCGCGCGACACCGTCTATGCGGTGGCGATGATCGTGCTCAACGGCATGGTCGGCGCCTCGGTCATCGTCGGCGCGCTGCGGCACAAGCAGCAGCAATACTCATTGCAGGGCGCGGTGGCGTTCCTAGCGGTGATCACCAGCCTGTCGGTGATCTCGCTCATCATTCCGACCTTTACGAAATCGACGCCCGACAGTTCGGTCACGCCGATGCAGGCGGTGGCCTTCGCGATCCTGACGACGTTGCTCTACGGCGGCTTCCTGCTGATCCAGACCATGCGGCACCGCACCTTCTTCATGGAAGCCGATGCGGTGGAGGAGGCCGGGCACGAGGGCGGCGCGCCGGTCTATCCGGCCTGGACCCATGCACTGCTGCTGGTCCTGACGCTGCTGCCGGTGGTGCTGTTGGCGGAGCCGCTGGCGCTGATCGTGGATTTCGGTCTCGAAAAATTGCACGCGCCGGCGCCGCTCGGCGGCATCGTCATCGCCATCCTGGTGCTGTCGCCGGAAGGGTTGTCCTCGCTCAGGGCGGCCTCGCAGAACCATCTGCAGCGCTCGGTCAATCTGTCGCTCGGTTCGGCGCTGTCCACCATCGGGCTGACCATCCCGGCCATGTTGCTGATCAGCCTCATCACCGGCACGCCGTTGCAACTCGGCCTGGCGCCAGCCGATGCCATTCTGCTTGGCGTCACCTTGATGATCGCGCAGATGACGTTCTCCGGCGCGCCGACCAACATCCTGCTCGGCGGCGTTCACCTCGTGCTGTTCGCGACATTCGTGGTGCTGATCTTCAGCCCATGACGGGAGCGCCTAGCGGAAGCCGCCGCCGCCGTTCACATAGACGGTGTCGGCCGTCATGTATTCGCAGGCGTCCGAGCACATGAACAGCACCAGTTCGCCGATCTCCTCCGGCCGGCCGAAGCGTTTCATCGGCACGTCGGCGAGCATCTGCGCCTTCAGTTCCGGCGATGTCTGGGACGCGATCTGGAAATTGGTGTCGAGCGGGCCCGGCGAGATCGACAAGGCGCGGATGCCCTGGGTGGCGAATTCGCGGGCCACGCCCATGGTCATGGTCACGACCGCGCCCTTGGCCGAGGCATAATGCACGCTCGAGCCGCCGCCGCCGCGCCGATGCGCCATGCTGCCGACATTGACGATGACGCCGAAGCGGTTGGCGAGCATATGCGGCAGCACGGCCTGCATGGCGTAGAACGTGCCCTTGACGTTGAGGTCGAAGGTCGCGTCGAACAGGTCGTCGTCGATGTCGAGGAATTTGGCGCGGCGCATGGCCGAGCCGGCGGAATTGAACAGGAACTGCACGCTGCCGAAATCGCCGACCGCCAGTTCGATCATGTTGTTGACCGCGGCGCGCTCGGTGACGTCGATGCCCAGCGCCAGCGATTTGCCCTTATAGGCGGCGTCGATCATCTCGACCGTTTGCGCCACCGCCGCCTCGTCGATATCGGCGCACACCACGTTGGCGCCTTCGCGGGCGAAGATCAGCGCGGTGGCGCGGCCGATGCCGCTGCCGGCGCCGGTAATGACGATGGTCTTGCCCTTGAAGTAGTCCGGCGATTTCGGCATGGGGTGGCAGCTCCGCTGGTCGGTCCGGCGGCTATTGTCGGCAATGATCCTGACGGTAACAAGTCTGCCGGCACGCGGGGTCCGTGCTAGTCTGCAGCATCGTCGCGGAGGGGTGGGGTATGGATCGCTCGATGATCAGCAAGCTGATTTGTGTCGTCTTGGTCGCGGCGATCATGCTGCCGCTCGGCCGCTGGGTCTATCCGCATATCAGCCAAGCGTTGAACGGGACGCAGTTCGAAGCGCTCGAGGCCGTCGTCGGCGCCAGCCTCGGCTTCGGCCTGTCGTCGTTTTTCGGCTAGCGAACGCACGCAAAACGAGGCCCCGGTGATTACCACCGGGGCCCTTGGTTCGTCGTTACGTTGACTCGTTACTGAGCCGGAGCTGCCGGCGGGGCCGGGCGAGTCGGAACGGCCGGCGACGTGGTGCCTGAGCCGGTGGTGCTCGGCGGGTTCAGCGACGCGGGCGGCGTGCCCGGAGTCGTTGCGGCCGGGGTGTTCGCGGTCACCGGGGTGCCGCTGTCGGTTCCGGTGTGCCAATTGCCGAGGACGAGGATCGCAATCAGAATTACTGCCGCGAGGCCTCCGATCCAAGCCCAAGTGGTGCCGGACGCGGCGCGTTCGTTGCGTTGCAACACGGGGTCATTGAGCCGCGTGTTAAGACGCGGGTCGTCAAGGCGCGGATCGCTCATGGCTGTCTCCTTGGTTTCCTGCGGCGGGGAAGTCGCCTTGCGATGAGAACGTTTACCCGGCGCGAAAGTTTCAACTGCCGATGGAACTCGCAGGTGCCATGCGTGGCCGAAGGTGCTATAGCGCCTGCGGTCGCTTCGGCCGCTCGCCCGGGTCTCATCACGAATAAAAACACATGCGCCTGACGAAGTTGGCGATCGCGGTCGCGCCGATCCTGTTCGTATTGCTGTGGAGCACAGGCTTCATCGGCGCGCGATACGGCTTGCCTTACATCGAGCCGATGACGTTCCTCGCCGTGCGCATGAGCTTCGTGGTTCTCGCCATGCTGCCGATCGCGCTGATGAGCGGCGCGCGCTGGCCGAATGCGGTGGAAAGCGGCCACAGCCTCGCCATCGGCATTCTCGTTCATGGCATTTATCTTGGCGGCGTCTTCATCGCGATCTCGCAGGGCGTGCCCGCGGGCATTTCAGCGCTGATTCCCGGGCTGCAGCCGATCCTGACCTCGACCATCGCAAACCGATTCATGGGCGAGAAGGTGACGTCGATGCAGTGGCTCGGCCTCTTGCTGGGCCTTGGCGGCGTAGCGCTGGTGCTGCACGACCGGCAGATGGTGGCCGAAGCGAGCGTGTTCGGCTGGGCGGCGAGCGTCATCTCGCTGATCGGCATCACGCTCGGCACGCTTTATCAGAAGCGGCACAGCAGCAATATCGACTGGCGCACCGGCAACGTCGTGCAATATCTCGGCGTCGCGGTGTTCTTCTGGATAATCAGCTTTGTGTTCGAGGACCGCGTTATCCACTGGACCGGCGAACTGGTATTCGCCATCGCCTGGCTGGTGTTGGTGCTGTCGATCGCCACCGTCGCGCTGATGTACTGGCTGATCCGCCGCTCGCCGGCGACCGGCTTTGCCAGCCTGTTCTATCTGGTGCCGGCCACCACCGCGCTGTTGGCCTTCGTGCTGTTCGGCGAGAAGCTCGATGCGGTCTCGATCGTCGGCATGCTGATCTGCGCCGCCGGCGTGCTGATCGTCAATCGCGGCGGACGAGCGAAACCGGCGGCGAGCAACGTCGCGGCATCGACACTCAAGGACTAGCTACTTTCGCTCCAGCACCATCTGGGTCTGCGTCACCAGCGCGCAGAGCCGGCCGTCACCGCGGGTGATCTTCGTCTGCCAGACCATGGTGCTGCGGCCGCGATGCAGCGGCGTGCATTCCGCATAAGCGGTGTCGCCGAGCGGGATGGCGGCGAAGAAGTTGGTCTTGCTCTCGATCGTCGTGGTCGACTGGCCCGGCTTGAGATTGGCCGAAGTCGCGGTGCCGCCGAGGTTGTCCGCAAGCGCCATGATGGCGCCGCCGTGCATGATATCGAAGCGGTTGTTGAGCTCCTCGCGCACCGGCAGTTCGGCGGTGACCTTCTCGGCCGAAATATGGGTGATCTTGACGCCGAGGAATTTGGCGAAGGCCGGCTGGGTGAGGGCGCGCTCGTTGATATCGGACATTTGCGGATGGCTCCGGACCGGGGCGTGCCGGCACATCGCGCCGGACGCAAGAGAGAAGGGCGCGATCCGATGGACCGCGCCCTTCTATACTCAAACCCAAATCGATCTGTCGCGACCTATTTCGGCTGCGGCGCAATGCGGATATAGGGCCGCGGCTGCTTGTAGCCGCCCGGCCAGATCTTCTTGGCTTCTTCGTCGCTCACCGCGCCGGTGATGATGATGTCGTCGCCCTGTTTCCAGTCGGCCGGAGTGGCCACGCGATGCTTGGCGTTGAGCTGCAGCGAGTCGATGACCCGCAGGATCTCGTTGAAGTTGCGGCCGGTGGTCATCGGATAGACCAGGATCAGCTTGATCTTCTTGTCCGGGCCGACGACGAAGACATTGCGGACGGTCTGGTTGTCGGCCGGGGTGCGGCCTTCCGAGGTGCCGCCGGTCGCCGCCGGCAGCATGCCGTAGAGCTTGGCGATCTTGAGATCGGTGTCGCCGATCATCGGATAGTTCGGCGCGAAGCCGACGATCTCCTTGATGTCCTCGGCCCAGGTCTTGTGGTTGGACACCGGATCGACCGACAGGCCGATGATCTTGGTGTTGCGCTTGTCGAACTCCGGCTTCAGGCGCGCCATGGTGCCGAGCTCGGTGGTGCAGACCGGCGTGAAGTCCTTCGGATGCGAGAACAGCACGGCCCAGGAGTCGCCCAGCCATTCGTGAAAGCGGATTTTGCCTTCGGTGGTGTCAGCTTTGAAATCAGGCGCGATATCGCCAATGGCCAAAGTCATGGGGAACCTCCAAATCGACAGGGTCGGTGTTCGTGTTCCTAATATAGGTCCTAAGCTGGACGGGGAAGGGGCGGCTCCGGAATTAGGATGTCGCAGCTTCTGCGACGGGCTCCGGTAGCATAAAGCCGCGGCCGGCCTGGTCCGGCGAGTAACGAATTTTCAGGGCGCAGCCGGCTTGTAGCCGTCGGTCAGGGTGCCGAGGAACGCCACGATATCGTCGATTTCGCCGTCGGTGAGGGCGGGTTTGTCGCCGGGCATGCGGCCGAAAGGCGGCTCGTTATTGATGTTGGCCCGGTAGCGTTGCGGCAGGTCATCGAACTTGCCGGCGGTACCGTCTGCATTGCGCGGGTACCAGCGCCCCGGGTCGGTGTCGCGCGTGGCGTAGAATGCCACCGCATCGCGCAGGCTGGTCATCGCGCCGTTATGGAAGAAGGTCTTGCGCAGCGCCACGTTGCGCAGGGACGGTGTCCGAAACAGACCACAATACTCATCGTGGCCTTTCAGATCGGTGCGCAGCGGTCCGCAGACGCCGAGATCGAAAAACTTGGGATCGGCATTGGCTTCGATGGCGCGGTTGCGCGGCACCCCGATAGCGATCATGCCGAAGTCGGAGAATTGCGGCGCGCTGCCGTCGCTCGCTCGCTCGCTGCGGTGACAGTTACCGCAGTTGCCCTTGTCCTCGTCGTTGAACAGTTGGAGGCCGCGCATTTCCTGTTCGGAGAGCTTCGCCCGGCCGGCGAGGTAAGCGTCATATTTGCTCGAGTAAGGATAGAACTCGGCCGGGCTTTGCTCATAGACCGACAGCGCTGTGGTCGCCGCGTTGAACGCTTTGTGCGGTTCGGCAAAGACATCGGCGCCGAACAGCCGTTTGATGTCGTCGGCGTAAGGCGCGGCTGCGAGTTTCATGGCCACGGCCGCTTCGTCGGCATTGGCCATCTCGAATGGCGCCAGCAGCGGAATGCGCGCCTGATCGTTGCCGCGGTCGGCGCGGCCGTCCCAGGTCAGTCCGCCGGTCGGGCCGTTGTCGATGCTCGCGTCGCCCTCATCCTCGGATTCGTAATAGTGCTCCGTGAACTGCGGTGCCGCCTGAAGATATTTCAGCGACGGCGCGGCACGGAATCCGGTCTGTCTTCCATCCTTGCCACCCGGCTGAATCGCCATCGCATTGTTGGGGGCGAAGGCATTGTTCGGGTAGTGGCACGAGGCGCAGGCCATGGTGCCGGAGGCCGATAGCGAAGCATCGTTGAAGATTTTGCGGCCGAGCGCTTCGAGCGCGGCGGCCCGCGCGTAGGCTTGCTGCCGCGTCATCCCGCTGTCGCTCTGCGCGCTAGCGCCGCCACAGGCGAATACCGCCATGGCGACAAGCAGACTGTGCAGGCAGGTTCTGGCGATCGTCACGGTGCACCTGGTGAGGCCCGACGTTACCTTGAGCACGCGCGGATGACAGTTTTCTGACGGCGATGTCCAGGCTGGGCATAAATGCATGGCTTCATGCAACTGCCATATAACGCCACCTATGATGGCGCGGGGACGATCTTCAGGAGCCAATAGCCATGCCGCCGTCGATGCCAGCCAAAGCCCTGTCTCTCGTGATTGCGATGACCTTACCCGTGGCGGCCGTCGCGCCGGCCCGTGCGCAAACGCCGGCTCCGGCGATCAACGCGATCGACACCGTGGTCGTAATCTATGCCGAGAACCGGTCATTCGATAATCTCTATGGGGCCTTTCCGGGCGCCAATGGCTTGCAGAACGTGACGCCCGAGAACTCGCGGCAGCTCGATCGCGACGGCAGCGTGCTCAAGGAATTGCCGCCGGTCTGGAATAACCTCACCGCCAAGGGCGTGACGCCGGTGGTGACGCAGGCGCAGACCGAGCATATGGCCAATGCGCCATTCGCCATCGACGATCCGAAGGGGCTCAACACGCAGCTCGGCGTCGTTACCCACGACCTGTGGCATCTATTCTATCAGAACCAGATGCAGATCAATGGCGGCAAGAACGACAAGTTCGCCGCCTATGCCGATGCCGGCGGTCTGGTGATGGGCCACTATGATGGCTCCAAGCTGCCGCTGTGGAAGGTCGCCAAGGATTACGTGCTGGCCGACAATTTCTTCCAGGGTGCGTTCGGCGGCTCGTTCCTCAATCACTTCCAGCTCGCCTGCGCCTGCACGCCGCGCTATCCGGACGCCGACAAGAGCCCGGCCAAGGGCATCATTGCCGCGGTGGAGGCCGATGGCGTGTCGCTCAAGCTCGCCGACAATTCGCCGAAGTCGGCGATCGATGGCATTCCGAAATTCGTCAACAACGGCCAGATCTCACCGGACTTCTATGCCGTCAACACCATGCAGCCGCCGTATCAGCCGAGCGCCAACAAACCGGCGCCGGAAGGCGACAAGCGCTTTGCCGATCCGTCAAAGCCAAACACCTTGCCGCCGCAGCATGACGTCACCATCGGCGATCTCTTGTCGCTCAAGGGCGTGAGCTGGGCCTGGTATGCCGGCGCCTGGCAGGCGGCGCTCGACGGGCAGAACGCCACGCCGGTGCCGAACTTCCAGTTTCATCACCAGCCGTACAATTATTTCGTCCAGTACGCCCCCGGCACGGCGGCGCGCGAGGAGCATCTGAAAGATGCCGGCATGAACGGCGTCGCGTTCATCAAGGCGATCGACGAAGGCAAGCTGCCGCAGGTGACCTTCTACAAGCCGCAGGGCAACCTCAACTCCCATGCCGGCTACACCGATGTGATGTCCGGCGATGAGCACATGGCCGACGTCATCGCGCATCTGCAGAAGAGCCCGCAATGGGCTCATATGCTGATCGTGCTGACTTACGACGAGAACGGCGGCTTCTGGGATCACGTCGCACCGCCGAAGGCCGACCGCTGGGGCCCGGGTTCGCGCATACCGGCGATCATCGTGTCGCCTTATGCCAGGAAAGGCACTGTCGATCACACGCAGTCCGACACGACCTCGATCCTGCGCTTCATCACCAAGCGCTACGATCTGCCGGTCTTGCCCGGTCTGCTGGAACGCGACGCGGCGCTGAAGGCCAACGGTCATCCGCCGATGGGCGATCTGACCGAGGCGCTCGATCTGCCGCGCTGACCCTCGGTATCGCGTTACGAGGCCGGCGCGGCACCGGTTTGCCGCGCCGCCGTCCCGGGCCTAGATTTGGCGAGAGCCAAGGGCCCGGGCGCGCCGCATGAACGTCGATCAGCTTCTCTACCGCCTGGCACTTGCGCTCGGCATCGGCCTGCTGGTCGGTCTCGAGCGCGGCTGGAAGACGCGGGATATGCAGCCGGGCTCGCGCGCCGCCGGCGTGCGCACCTTCACCTTGTGCGGTCTGCTCGGCGGCATCGTCGCGGCGCTGGCGCAGGCGATGGCCTCGCCGGTGGCGGCCGGCCTCGTGCTCGGCTTCGGCTTCGCCGTCTATGCCGCGATCTTCGCGCTGCTCGAACGTGACGCCGACCGCGCCGCCGGCAGCTATTCGGCCACCACGATCATCGCCGGGCTTCTGACCTTCATGCTCGGCGCCTTCGCCGTCATCGGCGACATGCGCATCGCCGCGGCTGTGGCGGTGGCGGCGACCGGCATACTGGCGATCCGCTCGGAGATTCACGGCTGGATCAGCCGCATCACCTGGCCGGAGCTGCGCTCGGCGCTGGTGCTGCTGGCGATGACCTTCATCATCCTGCCGATCATTCCCGACACGACGGTCGGCGGCGCCAACGGCGTCAATCCGCGCGAAGTCTGGCTGATCGCCATTGTGCTCGCCGGCGTATCGTTCCTCGGTTATGCCGCGGTCAAGGTGCTGGGCTCCGAGCGCGGCATCCTGTTCGGCGCGCTGGCGGGCGGTCTGGTGTCATCGACCGCGGTGACGGTGACCAGTGCGCGACGTGCCACTGCGGGTGAAACAGCTCCGCGCCTGCTGGCGGCCGGCGTCGCGCTGGCGACGGTCGTGTCGTTCCTGCGCGTCATCGCGGTCGCCGCGGCGTTGCAGCCCATCTTGCTGCCGCTGATCGCACCGGCGCTGGTGTTCGCAGCGGTGGTCGCGGCCGGCTATGCCGTCGTCACCATCTACTGGCGCGGCGCCGCCGATGGCGGTCAGGTGTTGCCGGGCGCGTTCAGCAATCCGTTCAGCTTCTGGCCGGTGGTCGGCTTTGCCGTGCTGCTTGGCGCAGTCATTGTCGCCGGCCGGTTCATCGCCGAGACCTTCGGCGCCGGTGGTGCCTTCATCGGCGCGGCGGCGATCGGCCTTGCCGACGTCGATACGGTGACGGTGGCGATGAGCCGGCTGGTGCCGGCGCCGCTCAGTACGTTCAGCGCCAGCATGGCGATTCTGGTCGCCGTCGCCAGCAACACGGCCAGCAAGCTCGCCCTCGCCATCGCGCTCGGGCGAGGGCGCTTCGCCACGGAAGTGGCGGCCATGACGGTGCTGTGCTGGATCGCGGGCGCGCTTGGCCTGTGGGCGGCGGTCGCTGTGGGGTATTCCGTCCCGCATTGACATTTTATTGCAGTGCCGCAGAGTGCTCCGGTTCGGCCTGGCGGGGGAAATTCGGTTACATGTTCAAGCGCATACTGATCGCCAACCGCGGTGAAATCGCCTGCCGGATCATCAAAACCGCGCGCAAAATGGGCATCGAGACGGTCGCTGTCTATTCCGAGGCGGACAAGGACGCGCTCCATGTCGAGATGGCCGATACCGCCGTCTTGATCGGCCCGCCGCCGGCGGCGCAGAGCTATCTCATCATCGATAAGATCGTCGCGGCCTGTCAGGAGACCGGCGCCGAGGCCGTCCATCCGGGCTACGGCTTCCTGTCCGAGCGCGAAGCGTTCCCCAGGGCGCTCGAGGCCGCCGGCATCGTCTTCATCGGCCCGAACCCCAAGGCCATCGCCGCCATGGGCGACAAGATCGAATCCAAGAAGGCGGCCGCGGCCGCCAAGGTCTCGACGGTGCCCGGCTATCTCGGCGTCATCGAGGACGAGAAGGAGGCGGTGACGATCGCCAACGAGATCGGCTACCCGGTGATGATCAAGGCTTCCGCCGGCGGCGGCGGCAAGGGCATGCGCATCGCCTGGTCGGAGAAGGAAGTCGCCGAAGGCTTCACGCGCTCGCGCTCGGAAGCCAAGTCGTCGTTCGGCGACGACCGCATGTTCATCGAGAAGTTCATCACCGATCCGCGCCACATTGAAATCCAGGTGCTCGGCGACAAGCACGGCAACGTCATCTATCTCGGCGAGCGCGAATGCTCGATCCAGCGCCGCAACCAGAAGGTCATCGAGGAGGCGCCAAGCCCGCTGCTCGATGAGGCGACGCGCAAGAAGATGGGCGAGCAGGCCGTCGCGCTGGCGAAAGCCGTCGGCTACGACTCCGCCGGCACCGTCGAATTCGTCGCCGGCCAGGACAAGAGCTTCTTCTTCCTCGAGATGAACACGCGCCTGCAGGTCGAGCATCCGGTCACCGAACTGATCACCGGCATCGATCTCGTCGAGCAGATGATCCGCGTCGCCGCCGGCGAGAAGCTGTCGATCAAGCAGAGCGACGTGAAGCTCAAGGGCTGGGCGGTGGAATCCAGAGTCTATGCCGAGGATCCGTATCGCAACTTCCTGCCATCGACCGGCCGCCTGACGCGCTATCGCCCGCCGGCCGAGCGCGTCAGCGACGGCATCACCGTGCGCAACGACACCGGCGTCTATGAAGGCGGCGAGATATCGCTGTTCTACGACCCGATGATTGCCAAGCTGGTGACGCACGGCCCGACGCGCGCCGAGGCCATCGCCGCGCAGGGCAATGCGCTCGACGCCTTCGTCGTCGACGGCATCCGCCACAACATTCCGTTCCTGTCGGCGCTGATGGCGCATCCGCGCTGGAAGTCGGGCAATCTCTCGACCGGCTTCATCGCCGAGGAATTTCCCGAAGGCTTCCACGCGCAGACGCCGGAAGGCGAGCGCGCCGACGTCCTGGCGGCGGTCGCCGCCGCCATCGACCACGTCTATGGCGAGCGCAAGCGCCAGATCTCCGGGCAGATGAACGGCCGCACGGTGACGCGCGAGGCCAATCGCGCGGTATGGCTCGGCGACAAGGAAATGCGTCTCGAGGTCAAACGCGAGAATGGCACCATCGGTGTCAGGTTCGCCGGCAGATCTGATGACGGCAAGGGTGCTGTGATGCACCTGGAGTCCGACTGGAAGCCGGGCGAGCCGCTGTGGGGCGGCACCATCGATTCCAAGCCGGTGGCCGTCCAGGTGCGCACCATCGCCAATGGCTTCGCGCTGTCTTATCAGGGCGTCGAGACCCGGGCTTATGTCTACACCGAGCGCGAAGCGGCTTACGCGCGGCTGATGCCGGTGAAGCAGGCGGCCGACACGGGTAAACTGGTGCTGTGTCCGATGCCCGGCCTCGTCGTCTCCATCGCGGTCAAGGAAGGCCAGGAAGTGAAAGCCGGCGAGACCGTCGCTGTGGTCGAAGCGATGAAAATGGAAAATGTGCTGCGCGCCGAGATCGACGGGACGGTGAAGAAGATCAACGCCAAGCCCGGCGACAGCCTGGCGGTGGACGCGGTGATCCTGGAGTTCGCCTAGTTCTCAGTCCGGGGCGCTGCGCAGCGGCGAACCGGAATCCCGCGCGTTTCGCCGTTATTTCGTCGTGACATGCGCGCTGCGCAGGAAGCCCTTGGCCAGCGCGTGGTAGATGCCTTCCGGGCAGACCAGCCGCGAGCAGGCATAGGCGATGATCGACGCCGTCATCACCGGCACCACCATGGCGTGGTTGTCGGTCATCTCGGTGACAATGACGAATGCGGTGATCGGCGCCTGCACCACACCGGCGAAATAGGCGACCATGCCAAGGATCATGATCGGCGCGATCGGCGCGCCGTGAAACAACTGCGCCACTTCGCTGCCGATGCCGGCGCCGACCGCAAGCGACGGCGCAAAGATGCCGCCGGGGATGCCGCTGACCGCGGTCAGCGCGGTCGCCAGAAGCTTCAGGATGCCGAAGCTGTGCGGCAGCGCGCTGCCGCTCTCGAGCGCAGCTTTGACCTGCTGATAGCCAGTGCCGTACACCATGTCGCTGGACACGATACCACACAGTGCGACGCCCAGCCCGCAGAGTCCGGCGAGCAGCAGCGGCTGCTTCTTGAACGCGCCGCCGACGATGCCGGGAATGCCGCGCGCCATCGCGATGACGAAGCGGCTGAACAGCCCGCCGGCCAGGCCGCCGATCACGCCGCAGATCGGCACGGCCAGCCAGTCAGTGCCATGTTGGAGCATCGTCTGCGTGCGGCCGAAATAGGTGTAGTCGCCGACCAACGCGAGCGTGGTGAGGCCGCCGGCGATCACCGCCGAGATGATCAGACCGCTGGCGCGCGTCTCGAAACTGCGGCTCATCTCCTCGATACCGAAGACGATGCCGGCGAGCGGCGTGTTGAAGGCGGCGGCGACGCCGGCGGCGGCGCCGGCCAGCACAAGGCCCGGCTGACGGCGCGGCGACATGCCGCCGACGGTGAACATGATCGAGGCGCCGACCTGGACGGTCGGTCCCTCGCGGCCCGACGAAGCGCCGCATAAAAGGCCGAGCAGCGTGAGCAGGATCTTGCCGACGGCGACCCGCATCGACACCAGGCGCTTGCGCGCGGCATAGTCGGTGAGCTGGCGCGCCGCGATCGCCTGCGGAATGCCGCTACCTTGCGAATTCGGGAAATATCGATTGGTCAGGAATACGGTGAGCATGAAGCCCAGCGGCGTCACCGCCAGCGAGGCATAACGCCAATGTCCGATCAGCAGCGCGAACAGGTGCTGCACCTGATCGGCCAGATAGGCGAGCAGCACCGCCGCACCGCCGACCATGACGCCGCCGGCGAGAAACAGGAAACGTCTTCGCCAACGCGCTGATGTGACCTTCAGGAGACGAAGGTGGCGGCTGGAGCGGATCAATTGCATTGGCTGACACCGGATCGGACGAAAGGCTGACGGATTGGGCCCGGCGCGACCCTCAGGTGCTGTAGGTCAGCCTTCATGGCGAGGCAATAGCCAATTCTCTGGCCCCCGCGGCAGGAACCGTGCTTCGGCGGCGCGCGTTGAGCCGGTGATTTATCCGAGGGAGTTCGCCATGCCGCCGACCCGCAAGCCGCGCCAGCAGCCCGATCTCGAGACCAACACCGCCCCCGACCTGATCGACGAGGATCGCCGCCGCGATCTGCCGGAGACGCGGCCGGACACGCTCGGTGAGCGCGCCGAACGCGGCGAGGAAGTCCCGGCCGGCGGCGGCTTCACGCCGACCGAAGATGGCGGCAATCCGCAGCACCCGGTGCATGACGAGGACGAAGAGGACATGATGCCGGAGGATTACGAGCGCGAGATCGACCGCCTGGATGGCGCCGTCGACAAGCGTATCCCCTGAGCGGGCTCTTCAGCGTCGACCTGTGTCTGGTATGCTGACGGCGTGACGCTCTATTTCGCCTACGGTTCGAACATGCACCGCGCCGCTATGGAGGCGCGCTGCCCGGCAGCCGCGGCCCTCGGGCCGGCGCGGCTTGAGGGCTATGAATTTTTCATCGGCATTGACGGCTGGGGTTCGGTGCGACGGATGCCGGGGCAGGTGGTGCACGGCGTCCTTTGGCGACTGACGCCGCGCAACCGTGCTGTGCTCGACGCCTACGAGCTGCTGCACCAGGGCTTATACAATGTGCGGATGCTGCCGGTTCGCCATGGCAGCCACACCACGCAGGCGATGGTCTATCTGTTGCGACGCGCTGCGAGCGGACGGCCCAAGCCGGGTTACGCCGAGATGTGCGCCAGCGCGGCCCGCGAATGGGGTTTGCCGCAGCGTCATGTCCGTGACATCGGCCGCTGGTCAATCTCGCGCTGGACCGGCAGCCGCCGGATGGCCGGGGGAGAGGCGTGAGATGATCGAAGAGGTCGTTGTCCATCTCATCGTCCACGGCCGTGTGCAGGGTGTCGGCTATCGCGCCTTCGTCGAACGTGAAGCGACACGGCGCGACCTGCAGGGTTGGGTGCGCAACTGCGCCGATGGCACGGTCGAGGCGTTGCTGACCGGCAATGCCGCGGTGGTCGAGGACATGATCGCTGCCTGCCGCCGCGGCCCCTTCGGCGCGCGTGTCGATGCCATCGAGCGCGCGCCGGGCCACGCTTCCGCCTTGAAGGACCGCCGGCCGGGTCAGGCGTTCTCGGTGCTGCCGACAATTTGAACGCGCGCCGGGCGCGGCTGGCGTTTTCGGAATTGCCGGCGACCCCACAGCCACAGCCCGGTGCTCAGCAGGATCACCAGCGCCGCCGAGGTGATGACGTTCAGCATCGGCGCGATCATGCCGCTCCAGTTGCCTTCGTGAAGGAGCCGCGGCCAGTTGCGCTCGAACGGCTTGAGGCCGTCACGCCCTACCGCGAACACGCGCATCTCGCCATTGTCGTTGACGCGCGCGGCCAGCGTGCCGCCGAGCGGCCGGATCCAGGTCACCTGGCCGAGGTCGTATTGCGCGCCGACGATGCGGAGCGCTTCGCTCAGCGCCACCGGCGGTCCGGCGGCGCGGGCCGGCGGCCCAGTGAATGTGATGCCGAAAGCGAGTGCCAGACCGGTCAGCGGGGACAGGATCAGGAGCGGCAGCACGAACCAGCCGGCCGCCTTGTGCCAGCCCGACACAGTGTTGCGAATGCGCGGCCAGCCCATCAGCACGCCGAGCAGGATCATCATCAGCATGGCGATGGTCGAAACCGTCACCACCCAACGCAGATCGTAGATGAAATGCTCGTGCATGCGCCGCGCGCTGCCGAACATCGTTGCCAGCGCGCCCGGTGCGGCGACGCGTTCGTTGCGCGCCAGATCGATCGTCATCTGCTGCCCGCGTTGCGCACCGCCGATCGACAATGTGCCGTCATGGCCGCGCACGACGATTGACCGCGCCCTGCCGTCGGGGTCGTGCTTGGCCAGCGCCGCGCCCACCGAGCTCGGCGTTACGGCCGGGCTGTTCACGCCCATCGCCATCGGCTCGAACGAAAGGATCAACCCGGTGACGATGACGACGGCGAACGGTATCGACAAGATCACGGCGATCCAGCGGTGAAAACGCAACAGCCAGAATTTGAGCATGATGACGTACCTCAAGAAGACTCGTCTGCTTGAGTAACGCTAGGCGCAGCGAAATCCTGCGGCTTGATCTCACGCAAGAGATAGCTGTCATGTCGCGATTGCCCTAACGGGATACGCTTCTGCCGCGAAATACCGCCGCGAGCGCGCGCAGCAACGCGTTCGCGCGGGCATCGACGGTGCGGGCGTAAAGCACCACGCTCGATCTACCGAGCGAGGGCAGCTTGAGGCTCGCGCCGACATCCATGAGCCCCGGTGGCGCGATGCGGTCAGCGAGCGGCGCAACGGCGAGGCCGGCTTCGACCGCCGCTGTGATGGCGGTGACGCCGCCGCCGGTAAAGGCCTCGACCCAATCAACCTTCGCCTTGTCGAGCGTGCGGATCGCATGATTGCGCACGCCGCACGGCGCCGCCAGCATCGCGAGGCGGAGCGGTTCGCCGGGCCGTTGACGAAAACTCGGTGCCGCGAACCAGCCGAAGGCATCTTCGACGAGTGTCTCGCCGCCGCGACGATGACGCTCACGCCGCACGACGACGGCGTCGAGTTTGCCGGCCTCGAACGCATCGACGAGATCGCCGGAGAGACCGATGCGAACGTCAAGCCGCAGAGTGCTGTCGAAGCCGGCAATGCGCGCGATCAGCGGTGTGAGGTCGGGGCCCGCCACGTGATCGCTGAAACCGATGGTGAGGCGGCGCGTCTGCGACTCGCCCGGATGCAGCGCGCGGTCATGGGCGGCGAGCAGGTCGCGCGCGCGGGCAAGAAAGGTCGTGCCGTGTTCGGTAAGCCGCACCGAGCGCGGCGTGCGCTCGACCAGTTTGTGTCCGAGCCGGTCTTCCAGTCGCTTCAGCTTCAAGCTGATCGCCGACTGCGTCATGCCGACCGTTTGCGCGGCGCGGGTAAAGCTCGCCAGATCGGCAATCAGGGTAAAGGCGCGCACGGCGTCGATATCGAGCGCGGGAGCATGATTTATCATCGTTATCACTGTTATCACGAGTCATGACGTTTATAAATCATAGCCACGACGCTAGATGTCGTCCATCGCATTCGATGGAGAACGCCCATGCCCCTGATCACCGTGACGCTGTCGAGCCCGCACCCGAAAATGCCTGCCAAGGCGGCGGTCGCCGCCGAGGTCAGCCGCCTGTCCTCGACCATCCTGCACAAGGACCCGAAGGTGACCGCCATCATCGTCACCACCGTGCCGCCGGAGGACTGGTTCTGCGGCAGCCGGTCGCTCGCCGAACAGAAGCTCGCCAGCGTGTGGCTCGATATTCACATCACCGACGGCACCAACACCAAGGATGAGAAGGCGGCCTTCATCGCCGAGACCTACGCGGCCTTCGGCCGGCTGCTGGGTCCGCTGCATGAGGAGAGTTATGTGCACGTCCACGACGTGCGCGACGACGCTTACGGCTTCGGCGGGCTGACGCAGGGCCGGCGCTATATCGCGCGTCAGCTCGCGGTGTCTGGCTCTCGCGCCGCCTGAGCATCGGCGGTGGCGCCGAACAGCTCTTCAAACGCCTGCCGGAAACTCATGTCGAATTCCGGCAGGCTCACCGTGTGGCCAAGATCCGCCAGGCTGGTGACGCCGTAGCGCTGCACGCTGACGCCGCAGGGTACGATACCGCCGAAGTGGGAGAGGTTGGGTTCGACGTTGATGGCGACGCCATGCAACGTCACCCAGCGCGACACGCGGATGCCGAGCGCGGCGATCTTGTCCTCGAAGCCGTCGCCCTTGTCCGGCCGCTTCACCCAGACGCCGATGCGGTCCTCGCGGCGCTCGCCGCGGACGTTGAAGGCGGCCAGCGTGCGAATGATCCATTCCTCGAGCGAGGCGACGAAGCGCCGCACGTCCGGTCCGCGCCGCCGCAGATCGAGCATGACGTAGCCAACCCGCTGGCCGGGGCCGTGATAGGTCATCTGGCCGCCGCGACCCGAATCGAACACCGGGAACCGCGCCTCCAGCACGTCCGCGCGGTTCGCGGAGGTGCCGGCGGTGTAAAGCGGCGGGTGTTCGACCAGCCAGACCAGCTCGGGGGCGTCGCCGCGCGCGATCGCCGCGGCGCGGGCTTCCATGAAGGCCACGGCGTCCGGATAGGGCGTCAGGCCGTCGGAAATCAGCCATTCCACCGGTGGCGCGCCGGCCGGCGCCGGCATCCCGGTTTTGAGTTCGTCGCGCACGTTAATCACCGGTTAACCATAGCATGGTGACCTCAGGGTACCCGGCCATTGGGGGGCGGGCGTCACAGGAATTTGGGAACTTGGCCACATTCAACAAGGTTTCGGTCGACATTACTGTCGTGCTTGGCACGACCACCATGCCGATCCATCAGGTGCTCCGGCTCGGCCGCGGCGCCATCATCGAACTCGACGCCAGCGAGGACGACGCCGTCAAGGTTTTGGCCAACAACCTGCCGGTGGCGCAGGGAACGGTGGTGGTCAATGGCAACCGCATCGCCGTCGAAGTCGGCGAATTGCTGCCGCGCGCGCCGGACATGCGCTGATTCCGGCTGCTGTCGTAACGGCTTGAGAGCCTGAGGAAAATCCCCTCCGGCCAGGCCGGAAAGGCGCCTCGGGTCTTGTATGGCTAATCCCTATTTGTTAGAGGGTGCGCCGCTGAGCGCGGTTCATGGGGTTCATGACCGAGGTTCAGGTTTGCGGCCGTGGCGGAATTGGTAGACGCACTGCCTTGAGGTGGCAGCGGGTAAAACCGTGGAAGTTCGAGTCTTCTCGGCCGCACCAATTTGACCGGTTTTCGAAACCGGTGACATGCCCTGAAAATCCGATCACCCGGCAGCCGGCCTAGCTTCGTGCGGCCGGTCGGCTGGGCTTGAGGCGCTGATAACCGGCGCGGATCTGCTGGCGCAGCCAATCCTGGCGGGCGTCGCGGTCATTTCTGGCGTGCCAGACCATGTAGGTCGAAATCGTCCCCACGTTGATCGGTACCGGGCGCTTCATCAGCTTGTAAGAGGAGGTGAATGCGTCCGCAGCAAGCTGGGTGAAGACGCCGATCAGGTCGCTCGACGCCAGCAATTGCGGCACCGCTGAGAAGCTGGAAACGATGGTCTGGGCGCGACGCTTCTTGCCGTGGCGCTGCAACAGATCGTCGAAGATCGCCGAGGTGCGGCCGCGGCCCGTCACGACGAGATGCGGATGGCTCAGCACCGCGTCGATCGTGAATTTCGTCTGCGTGACCGGGTGGTCGGGTCGGAATACGCAGAATAGCCGCTCCGCGCGCAGCACCTCGTGGCGGCAGTGACGCGGAATCTCGTCGAACCAGCCGAGGCCGACATCCGTTTCCTCGTTCTCGAGCAAACGAATCGCCTCCGACCGCGCCGCGGTGATGATCTGCACGTCCATGGCGGGCGCCGATTGGCGGATGCGTGCGAGCAGAGGCGGCAGCACCGCGAGATTGAGACGGTCCGGCATGCTGATCCTGAACATGCCGCGGTCCACCATGGGATCGAAGCCATCCTGGTGAAATAGCGACTTGGCGGTCAGGGCCAGCACTTCCTGAACCGACGCGCGCAGCATCTCGGCGCGCGGCGTCGGCATCATGCCCTTGCCGGTCGGCACCAGCAGATCGTCGCCGAGCAGCTTGCGCAGCCGCGACAGCGAATTGCTCACCGCTGGCTGCGTGCGACCCAGCCGTTTGGCCGCGCGAGTCACGCTGCGCTCGTCGATCAGCGCCTCGAGAACACGGAGTAGATTGAGGTCGAAGGTTTGCAGGGACATGACACTTGCGCTATTCACTGGATTTATGGATCGTATTTACACTATCGATTAGGAAAATAGCTAGTCGTCGGCTTAGTGAAGGGTTCGGTGCGGCTCGGCGGGCTGGAGTAGGCGGCGCATTAACGCAGCGTCATACCGGTTTGGCGCGCGAGGCTTCGCCTAAGGGAGCGTCGCGGAGCCTTCGCCAAAAGAGTAGTGTGGGAGAAGCGCTAATTCACTCGGAGCTTGAATACGCGGTTCATGCCGCGTAGGCGAAAGCACCGCAAAAGACACCAAGGGTAAAAAGAGGAGGAGGCGTATGAGGCAATTCGTAAAATTCGCAGCCGGTATGGCAATGGCGGGCCTGATCGCAGGCGGCGCTTACGCGCAGGATACCGTCAAGGTCGGCCTGGTCATTTCGATGACCGGCTCGCAGGCGTCCACCGGTAAGCAGATCAAGGCCGCCGTGGACCTCTATATGAAGGAGCACGGTGACACCGTTGCCGGCAAGAAAGTGCAGGTTATCCTGCGCGACACCGGCAGCGTCCCGGACAACGCCAAGCGCCTCGCCCAGGAACTGATCGTGAACGACAAGGTCAGCGTGGTCGCCGGCTTCGAAGTGACCCCGGCGGCGATGGCCGTGGCGCCGCTGTCGGCCGAGGCCAAGGTTGTCGAACTCGTCATGGCGGCCGGCACGGCGTCGATCACCGAAAAGTCGCCGTACATTGTGCGCACCAGCTTCACGCTGCCTCAGTCCTCGGCGATCATGGCTGACTGGGCCGCGAACAATAACATCAAGAAGGTCGTGACCATCGTGTCCGACTACGCTCCCGGCGCCGACGCGGAAAAATGGTTCATCGACACGTTCAAGAAGAACGGCGGCCAGATTCTCGAAACGATCAAGGCGCCGCTTGCCAACCCGGACTTCGCGCCGTTCCTGCAACGCGCCGCCGACGCCAAGCCCGACGCCATCTTCGTCTTCGTGCCGTCGGGGCAGGGCGCGACGTTCATGAAGCAGTACACCGAGCGCGGCCTCGACAAGGCCGGCATCAAGGTCATCGGCACGGGCGACGTCACCGACGACGACTTGCTGCCGCAGATGGGCGATGCCGTCATCGGCGCCGTCACTGCGCACATGTATTCGGCCGATCACGACAGCGCGATGAACAAGAAGTACGTCGCCGACTTCACCAAGGCTGCAGGCTTCCGCCCGAACTTCATGTCGGTCGGCGGTTATGACGGCATGCACCTCATCTACGAAGCGCTGAAGAAGACCGGTGGCAAGGCCGACGGCGACAGCCTGATCGCGGCGATGAAGGGCATGAAGTGGGAAAGCCCGCGTGGTCCGATCTCGATCGATCCGGAAACCCGCGACATCGTGCAGAACATCTATATGCGCAAGGTCGAGAAGAAGGGCGGCCAGCTCTACAATGTCGAATTCGAGACGTTCAAGGACGTCAAGGATCCGGCCAAGATCAAGAAGTAATCGCCGTTGTCGAAAGGGGCGCACGGAGCCATCTTCGTGCGCCCGTTTTCCTGATCCGGTTTCTCTGCCGATATCCGGCGAAAGCGTGTCTCTCTCATGCTGACGATCCTTTTCGACGGAATTGCTTATGGCATGCTGCTGTTTGTGCTGGCATGCGGCCTTTCCGTGACTCTTGGGTTGATGAATCTCGTCAACCTCGCGCACGGCGCCTTCGCCATGGCCGGCGGCTACGCGCTCGTCATTCTGGTCAACAATCTCGGCGTGCCGTTCTGGGTTTCGGTCATCTGCGCATTCTTCGTGAGCGCCGCCATCGGCTTCGTCATGGAAAAGGCGTTCTACGTTCACATCTATCGCAAGCCCCATCTCGACCAGGTGCTGTTCACGATCGGCCTGGTTTTCATGGCGGTTGCGGCGGCCGACTATGCGATGGGATCGTCGCAGGTCTTCGCCCGCATTCCCGACGCCCTGCAGGGCCAGATCCACGTCTTCGGCATCGGCATGGGCCGCTACCGGCTGATGATTATCGTGATCTGCGGTGCCCTGGCGCTCGGGCTGCAATATGTTCTCGTTTACACCCGCTTCGGCAGCCGCTTGCGCGCCGCCGTCGATGACCAGCGCGTCGCGCGTGGGCTCGGCATCAATGTCGGCAGCATCTTCGCGCTGACCTTCGCTTTTGGCTCGGGGCTGGCCGGTCTCGGCGGCGCGCTCGGTACCGAGATTCTCGGTCTCGATCCGACGTTTCCGCTCAAGTACATGATCTACTTCCTCATCGTCGTCACCGTCGGCGGCACCTCGAGCATCACCGGGCCGTTCCTGGCGTCGCTGCTGCTCGGCATCGCCGATGTGGCCGGCAAGTACTATGTGCCGAAGCTCGGCGCCTTCGTCATCTACACCATCATGATCGTCGTTCTGATCTGGCGGCCCCAGGGCCTCTTCGCGCGGGCAGGCAGCAAATGAGCGAGCAGACGCCCACTGCCAAACGCGCCGCACAAGGTATTCTCGCCCGCGCGCGCTGGCATCCTCTTGAATTTGTCTTCTGGATCGTGGCCTTCAGCGTTATCTGGCTGCTGCCGAACAAGCATCTCATTCTCACCGAGATCGCCTGGCTGGCGCTGTTCGCGCTGTCGCTCGATCTGATCCTTGGCTATGCCGGCATTCTTTCGCTCGGCCACGCCGCGTTTTTCGGCGTCGGCTCCTATGCGGCCGCGCTGCTCGCCAAGCATGGCATCATCACCGAGCCGGTGCTGGCGCTGATAGCCGCCGGTCTGATTGCAGCCGTGGTCGGCTTTGCCACCAGCTTCTTGATGTTGCGTGGCGCGGATTTGACGCGGTTGATGGTGTCGCTCGGCATTGCCTTGGTGCTGCGCGAACTCGCCAACAAGTTCAGCGAGCTGACCGGCGGCGCCGACGGCTTGCAGGGCGTGACCATGGAGCCCATTCTCGGCCGTTTCCGTTTCGACATGTTCGGTCACAACGGCTTCATCTATAGCCTTGTCGTGCTGTTCGTGTTGTTTCTGATCGCGCGCCGGCTCATGGCGTCGCCGTTTGGCCTCTCCTTGCTGGCGGTCAAGGACAATCCGCTGCGCTCACGGGCCATCGGCATCAGCGTGGATGCGCGTCTGGTGGCGATCTATACGATCGCGGCGTTCTACGCCGGCGTTGGCGGCGGGCTGCTGGCGCAGACCACGGCATTCTCGTCACTGGATGTGTTTTCATTCGACCGTTCGGCTGATCTGTTGCTGGTGCTTATCATCGGCGGCACCGGCTATCTCTATGGCGGGCTGATCGGCGCCGTGATCTTCAAGGTCATGCAGGACTATCTGGCGCAACTGACGCCGCAGTACTGGCCGTTCTGGATCGGCCTGGTTCTGGTCATCCTGGTGATGGTCGGTCGCGACCGGATGCTGCGCTGGACCGAACCGGTGCGCGCCTTGGCCAACCGGCTCGACTGGCGCGCCAAGGGGCAGGCGTCATGACCGTCGTTCTTCAGACCACGCATCTCGTCAAGCAGTTCGGCGGCCTGACCGCCACCGACGACGTCTCGATTCAGTTCGAGGCCGGCGCGCGGCATGCGCTGATCGGCCCGAAC
Organism: Pseudolabrys sp. Root1462; assembly: GCF_001426945.1. GTDB lineage: Bacteria > Pseudomonadota > Alphaproteobacteria > Rhizobiales > Xanthobacteraceae > Pseudolabrys. The sequence goes on from NZ_LMFS01000001.1 coordinate 1,440,107, forward strand.
GGAGCCGGCAAAACGACCCTGATCAATCTCCTGACGGGCATGCTCAAGCCGACCTCCGGGCGCATCGTTCTCAACGGCGTCGACATCACCGATGCTTCGCCGCAGAAGCGCGTGCGGCTCGGCATGGTGCGCACCTTCCAGATCAATCAGTTGTTTCCCGATCTGACGCCGCTCGAAACCATCGGCCTTGCCATCTCCGAAAGCCGCGGCGACGGCGCCGATTTCTGGCGCGTCGCCGGCACCAAGCCGGGCCTGAACCAGGAAATCGCCGATATCATCGACCGTTTCCGTCTTGCCGACGTGATGAACACCCGAACCTCTATCCTGCCTTACGGCAAGCAGCGGCTTCTGGAAATCGCGGTGGCTATTGCGTGCAGACCGAAAGTGCTGCTGCTCGACGAGCCGGCGGCGGGCGTGCCGGACGAAGAGCGCCACGAGATTCTCAGCAGCATCGCGGCGCTGCCGAAGGACGTCACCGTGGTTCTGATCGAGCACGACATGGATATTGTATTCTCGTTCTCGGAGAAGATCTCGGTGCTGGTGAATGGCGGCCTCTTCACCGAAGGTCCGGCCGCCGAGGTCGCGCGCGACCCACGCGTCAAGGCTGTCTATCTCGGAGAGAGCCTCGATGCCTGACGTTCTCAAGGTCGATAATCTGTCGGCGGGTTACGATCAGGCCATCGTCCTGCGCGGTCTCTCGTTCAGCATACCCGCTGGCAAGTCGCTGGCGGTGCTCGGCCGTAACGGCGCCGGCAAGACGACGCTCATCAATTCGATCGTCGGGGTTACGCGCTACCGCGGCGGGACCATCGCCCTCGACGGCAAGGATATCACGCGGCTGCGGCCGGATCAGCGGGCGCTCGGCGGCATCGGCTGGGTGCCGCAGGAGCGCAACATCTTCAAGTCGCTCACGGTCGAGGAGAACCTCACCGCGATCGCCAAGGAAGGGCCGTGGACGCTCGAGAGCATCTACGCGATGTTTCCGCGGCTCAAGGAGCGCCGCACCAACATGGGCGGCCAGCTTTCCGGCGGCGAACAGCAAATGCTGGCGATCGGCCGCGCGCTCATTCTTAATCCGCGCATCATCCTGCTCGATGAGCCGATGGAAGGTCTGGCGCCGATCCTGGTCGAGGAATTGCTCGGCGCGCTGCAGCGGATCATTCGCGAAGAAAAGATATCGGCCGTTCTGGTCGAGCAGAATGCCAAGAAAATTCTTGGCATCGTCGATCATGCCGTGATCCTCGAACGCGGCCAGATCGTCCACGCCAGCAGCAGCGAAGCCTTGCGCAACGATCACGCGACGCTGGAGGCCTATCTCGGCGTCGCCAAGGCGGAAGCGGTCACCGCGTCGTAGTCTGGCGGGCTCAGATTGCTTCGATGCGGATCGGCTTGGCGCCTTCGTACAGCACCGCGCGGCCGAACTCGTAGAGCTTGTCCATGCCGGACGTCAGCGTGATGAAGTGGTTGCCGGCGAGTTGACCGAGCTTCGAGGCAAAATGCACGGCGCCATAGGCCAGCAGGATCTCGGTCTCACTGATGCCGCCCGGATAGACGATCATCTGGCCCGGATGCGGATAGCTGGTGTGGTTCTCGTAGGTGAGGCCGAGATCGGTCTCGCCGAGAGGCACCCAGACGCCTTCGCCGCTCCAGCGCACATGGATGACCTTCTGCTCGTAGGGCAGCAGCTTCTTGAACACCGCGACGGTTTTGGGCGCCAGTTCGGTCTCGAACTTGGCGTCGAACACATAAGAACCGGCGGTAATGCGAAGCTTGTCCATCCGTGACTCCTTGTTTCGTCGGCGGGCAATAGCATGGCCCGGCGCGAGCGGGAATGCTGCCCCGGTCAGAGGCGCCTGACAATCATGAGCGGCCGCGATCAGCGGTTGAAAATCTCATTGATCTCGTATGCGGACGCGACGGCGTGCTTCTTCTTGCCAGCCAGCTTGCCCATGAACCCGTCGTCGGTTTCGCTCGCGGCGTGCGCATGCTTGTGAGCGTGATGGCCTTTCAGGCTCGCCTTGATGACGCGCGGCCAGCCTTGCGACCGTGCCGCGGCGATTTGTTCCGGTGTGCGCTCCGGTACCGTGGCAGGTCGATCGCCCGCCGGGATCGCCTGAACGATCTTGTAGCCGTTGGCCTTGAGCTCCTTGAGCAGCATCGGCACCGCCATCGCCGTGGCGGGATGAATGTCGTGCAGCAGCAGGACGCCGCGGTGACCCTTGGCCTCGATGCGACGCATGGCACGCTCGACGATCTGCGCCGGCTTGATGCCGTGGAACCAGTCATCGGCAACCTCGTCGGCGCTCCACACCGCCAGCGACCGGGAGGCGGCGAAGGCTTCCACCTGCCGTGAACGCGCGAGGCCGGGTACGCGGAAGAACGGCGCCACGGCGCGGTCGTCGCCGATGGCGGCCTTCACTGCAACGATGCCGCCGTCGATTTCGCGCGTGAGTTGCTCGTCATCCATGCGGCCCATCGAGAACGGGTGATGCATGCTGTGCGTGCCGATGACATGGCCGGCGTTGTAGATGCGGCGAAGCGTATCCGGATAGGCGCGCGCCATCTGGCCGACGATGAAATAAGTGACCTTGACGCACTCGGCGTCGAGCGCGTCGAGCACGCGATCGGTGTAGGGCGGCAGCGGACCGTCATCGAAGGTGATGACCACTTCGTGGTCTTCGAGCGGCAGGCTCTCGCGGTACTGCATGGTGCCGATGTGCGGGAACGCATCGGGCGCGACCGTGATGGTGCGGCTGGTGCCGAGCGCGCCAGGATGGGCGCAGGCGAGAGCGGTTTTCGTGGGCTCAGCTTTCTTCGGCTGTTCGGGGGCCGCTTGCGGCGCTGCGTCTTGCGCCTTGGGCTCTTGCTTTGCCGCCGGCTCGGCGACGGCAGGCTGCGCCGACGTCATCGCCTGGATCTGTTCTTTGGCCGGCTCCTCGGCCTGCGCCGACGACACTGCGATGGCCAGCCCGGCGGCCAGCGCAAAAGTCCATACAAATCGTGACATCGAACCCCGCCTAAAGCCCCCGTGCCCGTCCCTCGCGCTCTGCGGCGCGTCGGTTTCGGGCCTTCCATTTGCACGCTAGCGGGCGGCGTATGAACCGAAAATTAACCGGCGAACATGTCCACAGGCTTGTTTTGCCGAGGATTTCTCCGCGGTGCGGCAAAAAGGAAACACCCGGTGTCCGCGGCCTGCCTCAATTTGTGACGGCGGCGGAGGCTGCACGACGTGGACGATCGAATAGCCGCGGACCTTCAGTTCGCGCAGCAGCTTCGGCAGCATGCGCGCGGTCTGGGCCTTGGTGTCGTGCAGCAGGACGATGCCGCGCCCGACTTGGTCGATGCGGGCGAGCAGCAATTGCAGTTCGGCCTCCGGCGTCATCGGATTCCAGTCGCTGGCCCAGACGTCGGCACCGAATACGACGATGCCGCGGTCCTGCATGCGGTCCAGCAAAGGCTGGTTCGAGGCAAATCCGGGAAAGCGGAAGAACGGCGTTGAGGGCTCCCTGCGCGCCACGCCGTGGAGCGCCAGCTCGTCGCGGGCGATGCCGCGATCAATCTCCGCCTCGGCCTTGGCGAGCGGCATGTGCGCCAGGAGCGGATGCGAATAGGTGTGGTGGCCGATCGAGTGGCCCTCGGCGTATTCGCGGCGGACGATCTGCGGGTGGGCATCGGCGTTGCGGCCGACCAGGAAGAAAGTGGCGCGCACGCATTCGGCTTTCAGCGCCTCGAGCACCTTCGGGGTGGTGGTCGGCCATGGCCCGTCGTCAAAGGTGAGCACCAGTTCCTTGTCCGCGAGCGGCAGAGTATCGGGGAAGTGCTTGCGGCCGACGCGTGGCGTCGTCGCGGCGTTGACTACCAGGGTGCGCGCGGTCCCGAGCGCATCCGGCCGGCCCGGGCAGTCGGCTGCCGAAGCGGCCGCCGGCGACAACGTCTCGAGAAATGCCGCAGCGAGCAGGGCAGCGATGGCGGCGCGCATGGTGGTTGCACCTGGTTCGACATGGACGAGTGCGGCGCGCGACGCAGTGGCGGCGCGCTATCGTCATCCGCCTTTAAGATTGCGCCGTCCGCCGCGTCAAGCGTACAAGCGCAATCGCCCACGTCTTGTCGCCGGGCGGGGCTTTAGCGACACACGACGTTCGTCAAGTTCAGCCAGAAAGCTCCCCGTGCGCCCTGGTGGGTGCCGGCGAGCGGGGACCGTCCATGACCGAAGCAGCAACGATCGACCCGGTCCGTCCGCTGCCGACGCTCCGCGACGACGATGGCGCCATCCGCCCGGAATTCGTCGCCGAAGCGGCTCGCGCCCTCGAAGCCGGTGATGTCGAGACCCTGCGCCAACTGGTCGACGATCTGCACGAATCCGACCTCGGCGCGCTGGTCGAAGCCCTCGAGCCTGACCAGCGGCCGCGGCTGGTCGAACTGCTCGGCATCGATTTCGACTTCACGGCGCTGACCGAACTCGACACGGCGGTGCGCGAGGAAATCCTCGACGAACTCGACGCCGAGACGGTGGCGGAGGGCGTCCGCGAGATCGAATCCGACGATGCCGTCACCATTCTCGCCGACATCCCGAGCGACGAACGCAGCGAGATCCTCGAGCACCTGCCGCTGGACGAGCGGCTGTCGCTGACCCGCAGCCTCGATTATCCGGAATTCTCCGCCGGCCGGCGGATGCAGACCGAATTCATCGCCGTGACCCCGGACTGGGATGTCGGGCGGGCGATCGATTACATGCGGGAGACCGCCGACCTGCCGGATCAGTTCTACGAACTCTACGTCGTCGATGGCGCCGGGCACTTCCTCGGCGCGGTCCCGCTCAACCGGCTGCTGCGGGCCAAACGTCCGGTCTTGGTCGCCGATCTGATGGACGAGAAGCGGCGGCGCGTGCTGCCGACCGAGACCCAGGAAAACGTCGCGCATCTGTTCCAGCGCTACGACATGGTTTCGGTGCCGGTGGTCGACGAAGCCGACAGGCTGGTCGGCGTTGTGACCTTCGACGACGTCGCCGACGTCATCCAGGAAGAAGCCGACGAGGACATCAAGGCGCTCGGCGGCGTCCCGGCCGACGAAGAGCTCTCTGACTCGGTCTGGACCATCGCGCGCTACCGGTTCAGCTGGCTGCTGGTCAATCTCGCCACCGCTTTCGTCGCGTCCTCGGTGCTCGGCCTGTTCGAAGGTCAGTTGCAGCAGATGGTGGCGCTGGCCGTGCTGGCGCCGATCGTGGCGAGCCAGGGCGGCAACGCTACGACCCAGACTATGACCGTTGCGGTGCGGGCGCTTGCAACCCAGCAACTGAACGAGGCCAATGCCCGCTGGGTCGTGCTGCGGGAGCTTATGGTTGGGGTCTTGAACGGTTTCGCCTTCGCCATCATCACCGGCATTGCCGCCTATTTGTGGTTCGACGTAGCGGGCCTGGGCATCGTCATCGGGCTGGCGATGATCTGCAACCTGGTGGCAGCCGCAGCGGGCGGCATTCTCATCCCGCTCGGCCTGCACCGGCTCAGGATCGATCCGGCGGTAGCATCGAGCCCTTTCGTCACCACCGTGACCGACGTGGTCGGCTTTTTCTCGTTCCTGGCGATCGCAACCCTATGGTTCGGCCTGCGTTAGAAGCCTCGGAGGCCTGGTTACGTTTCGTTCACCCTCTTTGCTGACCCGCCCTTAACGCTATCGCCTTATTGGTGGTGCGGGGATGCCGCGAAAGTCGCGCGGGGAGTAGTGCGTTTGGGCGACGTCGACGAGGGTGCGCCGGGCTTCGGCCCGGCATTCCGAAAATTGGGCTGGTTGCGACCTCGCGCGATGCGGGCAGGTCGCGGCGCGCCCGCGCGGGGCGCGATGCGGCGCTGGCTGTCGGCGCCGCGCGGCGTTGTGCTGCTCGCGCTGCTGACGCTGGGCGTCGCGCTGGTCAGCACCGCTGTCGGTTACGAAATCGCGCGTCACAGCGACGAGAACCTCTGGGCCGAGCAGCGCACGGCGCTGCGCAACGCCACCAGCGAAATCCGCACCATGTTCGCGCACGGCCGCGACATCGACCAGCGCTTCGTTCGCATGATCGAGAACAGCGCGCGGCTGCCGGATTTGAAATTCGAACTCGCGCCATCCGATGACGGCCGTGAGGTACAGCCGGTGATCGACGGCGACGGCCGCATTGCAGGGTTTTTCACCTGGCAAAGAACTGCGCCGACCACGGCGGCGATGGGCGCGCTGATGCCTTACATCGCAGCGCTGATGATAGTTCTGATCGCCTTCGCCATCTATTCGCTATGGCACCTTGGCCTCGCCGCCCGCGACCTGAGCGAAACCGAGGCGCTGGCACAACGCGCCGCCGATCAGGACAAGCTCACCGGAATGCCCAATCACGCCAAGATGGTTGAGCTGCTTGATCTGGCACTGGCCGAACGCGAGCCGGGCGAAACCACGAGCTTCGTCGTTTTCGAACTCGACGGTATGGCCGACGTCACCGCCAACTTCGGCGTCCTCGGCAGCGACGAACTCATCATCGCGGTGGCCGATCGCATCCGTGAGGCGGCGCCGCCCGAAGCCATTTGCGGACGGATCGGCAGCGACGAATTCGCCATGCTGATGACCACGGCCGATAACGTCGATGTCGACGCCATGGTCGCCGCGGTGCTGGAGAGCATTGCACGGCCGCACTGGCTGGAAACCGTTGTCCGTGTCAGCGCGCATGCCGGTTTTGCCCAGGCGCCTCACCATGCGGCGACCCGCGGCGAGCTGACGCGCCGGGCCGAACTGGCGCTGCGTGCCGCGGCCGGCAAGGGGCCGGGCAGCCGGGTCGCCTTCGACGCACCGCTCGACAAGGTCTCGACCGACCAGAAATTCATCCAGCGCGAATTGCCGCGCGCCGTCAGCGCCAACGAACTCGAGCTGCATTATCAGCCGATCATCTCCGCCCATGGCGGCCGCATTGTCGGCGTCGAGGCGCTGCTGCGCTGGACGCATGCCACCCGCGGCCCGATCGGCCCGGCGATCTTCATTCCGATTGCCGAGCAGATGGGCCTCATGGACACGATCGGCGCCTTTGTGTTGCGCCGCGCCTTGCAGGAAGCCAAGCGCTGGCCGGATCTGTATATCGCCGTCAATCTGTCGCCGCTCCAAGTGCGCGACGGCTCGATCGTCGAGGTGGTGCGCTCGGCGCTCGAGGACAGTGGCGTGCCGCCGTCGCGGCTGATGCTGGAAATCACCGAAGGCGTGCTGGTCGACAATCCGGATGAGATGGTACGCCGCATCGAGGATCTGCACGGGCTCGGCGTACGGGTCGCGCTCGACGATTTCGGCTCGGGCTATTCGAACCTCGGCTACCTTCAGCGGTTTCCGCTCGACAAGCTCAAGATCGATCGCAGCTTCGTCACCGCCTTGGGCGCCTCCGCGAATGGCGGCGTCATCATCCAGGCCATCGTCGCGCTGGGTCGCGCGCTCGGCCTGTCGATCCTCGTCGAGGGGGTCGAGACCGAACAGCAGCGCGTGCTGTTGCGGCTCGCCGGTTGCGACGAGATGCAGGGCTTCCTGTTTGCCAAGCCCGCGCCGGCCGCCGCGATCGACCGCTTGCTCGCCCAGCAGAAGCGCGGCGGCGGCATGACGGTACCGGAAGGGCCGGCGGCACAGAGTGCGTGATTTTCTGTCGTGATCGCCTTGCCCGGCGAAACGAAGACGCGGCCGCCGTCCGGTCATACGACGGAAAATTCCGGATTTATTCTTCGTTTCGCCGCCACCCTGAATGTGTCTAGAGTTGCCGCACAATAAATCGCGGAGGCAACCCCATGATCCCCAATGCCTGGTCGGGCTTCGATTTCGGGCTCGGCGACGATGCCGACATGCTGCGCAAGTCCGTCAGCGACTTTGCGCGCGACCGCATCGCGCCGCGCGCCGACGAGATCGACCGCAGTAATATATTTCCGCGCGATTTGTGGCCGGAGATGGGGGCGCTCGGCCTGCACGGCATTACGGTGAGCGAGGAGTATGGCGGCTCGGCGCTGGGGTACCTGGCGCATTGCGTGGCCATGGAGGAAGTATCGCGCGCTTCCGCCGCGGTGGGCCTGTCCTATGGCGCGCATTCCAATCTCTGCGTCAACCAGATCAATCGCAACGGCAGTGAAGCGCAGAAGCGCAAATATCTCCCCAAGCTTGTCTCCGGCGAACAGGTCGGCGCATTGGCGATGTCGGAGCCGGGTGCCGGGTCCGATGTGGTGTCGATGAAGACGCGCGCCGACAAGGTCGGCGACCGCTACGTGCTCAACGGCTCGAAGATGTGGATCACCAACGGGCCGGTGGCCGATACACTCGTGATCTATGCCAAGACCGATCGCACCGCGGGTGCGCGCGGCATCACCGCCTTCATCGTTGAGAAGGGGTTCAAGGGCTTTGCCCCGGCGCAGAAGCTCGACAAGCTCGGCATGCGCGGCTCCGATACGTCCGAACTTGTCTTCACCGATTGCGAGGTGCCCGAAGAAAACGTCCTCGGCGTCGAGGGCAACGGCGTCAATGTCCTGATGTCCGGCCTCGATTATGAGCGCGTCGTGCTCGCCGCCGGTCCGCTCGGCATCATGCAGGCCTGCATGGACGTCGTGATCCCTTACGTCCACGACCGCCAGCAGTTCGGGCAGGCCATCGGCCGATTCCAGTTGATTCAGGCCAAGCTCGCCGACATGTATGTGACGATGAACGCGGCCAAGGCTTACGTTTACGCGGTGGCGAAGGCCTGCGACGACGGCCGCACCACGCGCGAAGACGCCGCCGGCGCCATTCTCTATGCCGCCGAACGCGCGACCTGGATGGCGCTGGAGGCGATCCAGTGTCTGGGCGGCAATGGCTACATCAACGACTTCCCGACGGGCCGCCTGCTGCGCGACGCCAAGCTGTACGAGATTGGCGCGGGCACGAGCGAAATCCGCCGTATGCTGATCGGCCGGGAGATCTTCGAGAAGACGCGGTGACCTGAGGGAGCGTTCGGGAATGCAAGTGACGGTGCAGCCTTTCCTGATGTTCGACGGCAAGGCCGAGGAAGCGATGAATTTCTATGTATCGCTTTTTCCCGAGGGCCGGGTCACCGACATCAGCCGCTATGGCCCCGGCGAGCAGGGCAAGGAAGGTTCGGTCAAGGTGGCCAAATTCACGCTCGCCGGTCAAAGCGTGATGTGCATCGACAGTCCGGTGAAGCATGCCTTCACCTTCACGCCCGCGTTCTCGTTCTTCGTCGACGTCACGTCCGAGTCGGAACTGCGCCGCTTCGCGGCCGAATTGGGCGAGCGTGGCGGCGTATTGATGCCGCTCGCCAATTACGGCTTCAGCCGGCTCTTCACCTGGATCAACGATCGCTTCGGCGTCTCCTGGCAGCTCAACCTGCCGTGAGGTGACGCCCGTCGCGCTCAGCGATGCACGGAAACCGCCTGCGCGCGTCGGTGACGCGCCAGCGCGTGCTCGATCAGCACATCCATCAATTTATCCTGCGGCAGGCCGCTCGCCTCCCAGAGTTTGGGATACATGCTGATATTGGTGAAGCCGGGCAGGGTGTTGGCCTCGTTCACCAGGATCCGCTCGCCGCTGAGGAAGAAATCGATCCGCGCCATGCCTTCGCAGCACAAGGTCTTGAAGGTCTTGATCGCAAGCGTCTTGAAGGTCTCGCTCTGCTGCTTTGACAGCTTCGCCGGCACGACGAGTGCGGCGCCCGCGGCGTCGATGTATTTGGCGTCGTACGAATAGAAGCCGTGCTTGCTGTCCGGCACAATTTCTCCAAGCTCGGATGCGTGCGTCTCGCCTTTGCCGTCCTCGAGCACCGAACATTCGATTTCGCGCACCGCGGGGATGTTCTCCTCGATCAGGATCTTCCTGTCGAAGCGGAAGGCCTGCTCGCAGGCCGCCTTGAATTCTTCCGCCGAGGTCGCGCGGGAGACGCCAACCGACGAACCCATATTGGCGGGCTTCACGAACAACTCAGCGGTGCCGACGGCGCGGACGGCGTCGTCATAGGTCGGCAGTGTGGAGGCGGTGACCGACAGGAAGCGCGACGTGGGCAGGCCGGCGTCACGGATCAAGCGCTTGGCGACATCCTTGTCCATCGACACAGCCGATCCCACCACACCCGAGCCGACATAGGGCACGTCGGCGAGTTCAAGCGCGCCCTGGACCGTGCCGTCCTCACCATGCGGGCCGTGCAGCACGGGAAAGACCGCATCGATGGCCGGCAATTCGCGGCCTGCGTCTCCGGTGACCTGGGTGAGCACGGCGCGTCCGTGGCCGCCCGGCAGGAACGTCAGTTGCGGGCCCGATTCCGGCACCGTGAGCGGTGAGGCCCCGGTTCCGGCGCCATTGCCGGCGTCGGCGGCGATCCAGCGTCCATCGCGCGTAATGCCGACGAGAACCGCCTCATAGCGGTCAGGATCGAGCGAGCGGAGGACGTTGGCGGCCGAAGCCCGTGACACATCGTGCTCGGCCGAACGGCCGCCGAACAGGATGGCGACTCTGAGCTTTTTGCCTTGCATATCAACGACTCCCCGGTTGGCCGGACCTTTAGCCATGGGGCGCCAAAGCGCAAGGCCGCGGTCGCGGCGGGACCGTTAACCTTCGCTTTCCCGAATCGGCTCATCCATTGACCGACCAGAGCTCAGCCAGTGGAGGTCCGCATGATGCGTGTGCGATTGAAGGCCGACGGCCGGATCGTGGAAATCGCGCCCGACGGCAGCGAGGTCACGCTCGAGCACAGGGATCCGGCGGCCTTCGTGCGTCAGGTGCGTACGCGCTGCGGGCTGACGCAGGCGGCTTTCGCGGAAAAGATCGAGGTGCCGATCGAGACCGTGCGCAATTGGGAGCAGGGCAAGCGCAATCCGCGCGGGCCGGCGCGGGCGCTGTTGAAGCTGATCGACAAGGCGCCGGAAGCGGCCTTCGCCGCGCTCGGCGGCAGGCGCTAGACCCTTACGGGCCGCGCCTCGGGGCGGTAGCGGGCAATCCGCATCAGCACGTACATCGCCGCCAGTGTGCCGATATAGGCGACGATCTGCAGCGCCGTCGGCTGTGACACGTAGCCGATCAGCGTGTGCATGAGCTGGCCGAACAGGCTCTTCTCGCTCAAGAGCCATGATGTATCCCACACCGTCTCGCCCATACGGTCGATGACGCCGGCGTTGTAGAGAAACTGCGCCGATTGCGCGGCCATGCCGGCGGCGAGCAGGGCGATCAGCCAGCTGGTCACCGAGAAAATATAACGCTGCGGGATGGCGAGCAGGCCGGCATAGGTCAAAGCGGTGAAGGCCGCGCCGGCGACGATGCCGAGCACGCCGCCGCTGAGCAGCGACAGGCCCGACGTGCCTTGCGCGAAGATGCCGTAGAGGAACAGCACGACTTCCGAGCCTTCGCGCAACACCGCGAGGCCGACCACCACGGCGAGGGCGGTGAGCGGCTTGGCGCCTTCGCTGACTTCGCTGCCAATCTGACGCATTTCGGCGGCGATCTCGCGGCCGTGCCGCGCCATCCAGGCGTTGTGCCACATCAGCATGACGACGGCGACGCCGAGCACGGTGGCATTGAACAGTTCCTGGCCCGCGCCTTCGAACGCCTGCGAAATCGCGCCCGCGAACAAAGCCACGACGCCGGCGCCGAGAATGCCGGCGCAGACGCCGATCGCGATCCAGCGGCCGCGGCCGATCACGCCGCGCGTTGCCGCCATCACGATGCCGATGATGAGACCGGCCTCGATGACTTCACGAAAGACGATGATCAGGGCGCCGAGCATGGTGTTTCTTCAGCCGTTCATGACGCGAGTGCAACTTATTCCGAACTGCGGCGCAGGCCGCAACTCCGGTATCTCCCGCAGGTGGAGCTATTCGGCGATGACGACGCCCTTGGCGGTATCCTCGTGGAATTCGCCGAAGAAATCGTAACGACCGGGCTTGAGCGGTCCGATGCGCACGGTGGCCTTGGAGCCGCCCGGGATAACCTTCTCGACCTTCAGAGAGTTGCTCTCGAACTCTTCCGGCGTGTCATCGCTGTTCACGACGGTGATGGCGACGCGCTTGTTGGCCGGCACCTTCAGCTCGCTCGGCGTGAACTTGTGGTCCTTGATGGTCAGGGTGAAGTCGTCGGCCGCCTGCGCGGCGGCGGGCGCGAGGGCCACGAAGGCGGCAAGAGCGGCAGCGGTGAGAAAGGTGCGCATGATGGTCCCGGTTTTGCTTCGTCGGGCTCACAAAAGCATTAAAGCGATCCGATGCAAGTCCTTATTTTTACTCTTGAATTATTCCAATGTGAGAAGGCGGCCCAATCGCTTGACCGGCCGGCCGATGTTGCGGGGGCGCCGTAACATTACAAATTGTGCAGGTTCGGCCGCCGTGCCGCCGGGCCGGCCTGCACTGGCGGCGGTTGGCAGGGGCCGCGGCAGGGGGCATTCTCCCGGCCCGCGGTCGTCCGCCCCTGCCGGAGAGTTTCGTTTATGCAATACGTCGATGCCAATGGTGCCCACATCCCGCAGATCGGCCTCGGAACCATGCAGTTGACGGGGGAGGCCGGGACCAAGGCCATCCGGACTGCCCTCGATCTCGGTTACAGGCACCTCGATACCGCGAACTTCTACGGCAATGAAAAAGAGAACGGCGCGGCACTGCGGGCCTCCGGGGTCAAGCGCGACGACGTCTTCATCACCACCAAGGTGCGCGAGAGCGACGCCCGCCCCGACGCCTTCGCCCGCAAGGTCGATGAGTGCCTTGCCAACCTGCAACTGCCCTATGTCGATCTGCTGCTGATCCATTGGCCGAGCAAGGAGGTGCCGATCGCCGACACCATCGGCGCGCTGTGCAAGGCGAAGAAGGACGGCAAGGCACGGCATATAGGTGTTTCCAACTTCACCGTGGCATTGCTGGACGAGGCCTGGAAGGCGACCAGCGAGCCGCTGGTCTGCAACCAGATCGAGGCCCATCCCTTCATCAACCAGGACAAGGTGATCGACGCCTGCAAGCGGCGCGGCATGGCGGTGGTGGCCTATGTGCCGATCGCCCGGGGCAAGGTGCCCGGGGCCGAGGCGCTGGAACGCATCGGCAAGGCCCATGGCAAGAGCGCCGCGCAGGTGTCGCTGCGCTACCTGGTCGAGCGCGGCATGGTTTCGATTCCGCGTTCCTCCAATCCGGAGCACCTCAAGGCCAATCTCGACGTGTTCGATTTCAAGCTCAGCGCCGCCGAGATGGCCGAACTGAAGAAGCTGAACGATACGAACATGCGCGTGGTCAATCCGCCGCATTCGCCGCAATGGGATACGCCGTAACCGCGGAGGTCCAGATGCAAACGGTCGAGGCCAACGGCTTCAAGATCCCGATCATCGGCCTGGGAACCTGGGAATTGCGCGGGCGCGATTGCGCGCGTCTGGTGGAGCAGGCGATCCGTCTCGGCTATCGCCATATCGACACCGCGCAGATGTACGGCAACGAGGCGGAAGTCGGCGACGGCGTGCGCGCCTCGGGTCGGCGTGCCGAAGTCATGGTGACGACCAAGATCGCACGCACCAACCTGGCGCCGCACGACGTCGAGCATTCGGTCAAGGAGAGCCTCGGCAAATTGCGGATCGACGAGATCGATCTGTTGCTGATCCACTGGCCGAACGATCGCATTCCGCTCGCCGAGACACTCGGCGCCATGGCGAAGCTGAAACAGGCCGGTTACGTCAAGCAGCTCGGTGTATCGAACTTCACCGTGGCGCTGCTCGATGAGGCGACCAAGGTGAGCAGCGAGCCGCTGGTGTGCAATCAGATCGAGTATCACCCGTTCCTCGACCAATCGAAAGTGATGGCCGCCTGCAAACAGCACGACATCGCGGTCGTCGCCTATAGTCCGATCGCGCGCGGCTCGGCCAAGGGCAACGAGGTGCTCGAACGGATCGGCCGTGCCCATGGCAAGAGCGCAGCGCAAGTGTCGCTGCGCTGGCTGGTGCAGCAGGACGTCGTCGTCATCCCCCGCACCAGCAAGCTCGAACGCCTCGCGGAGAATTTCGCGATCTTCGGCTTCACCTTGTCGGATGCCGAAATGGCAGAGATCGCCGGCCTGTCTCAAGCCGGCAAGCGGATCGTCAATCTGGCCTGGGCCCCGGCGTGGGATTGAACGAAATTGTTATCACCGCTTCGGCAGGCACATGGCGTCCTTCTGCGGGACGATAGGGACAAGCCCGGCCATGACGGGTTAATGCTGGAGCCATGACCATCGCCAACGACACCGCGCTCGTCCTGTTCTCCGGCGGGCAGGACTCCACCACCTGTCTCGGATGGGCGCTCGATCGTTTCGCCCGGGTCGAGACGGTCGGCTTCAATTACGGCCAGCGCCATGTGATCGAGCTGGAGATGCGGCCACGCCTGCGCGACTTGATCGCCGGCATCAAGCCGGCCTGGCGAGAGCGGCTGGGCGAAGACCACCTGATCGCCCTCGATGCGCTGTCCGCCATTTCGGAAACGGCGCTGACTCGCGAGACGGCGATCGCCTTTGCCGACGGCGGCCTACCCAACACCTTCGTGCCGGCGCGCAACCTGGTGTTCTTCACCTTCGCCGGCGCGCTGGCTTACCGGCGCGGCGCCCGGCACATCGTCGCCGGCATGTGCGAAACCGACTATTCCGGCTACCCCGATTGCCGTGACGATACGGTCAAGGCCATGCAGGTCGCGCTCAGCCTCGGCCTCGACCGCCGCGTCACCATCCACACGCCGCTGATGTGGGTGGACAAGGCCGGAACCTTCGCCATGGCGCGCGAGATCGCGGGGCAGGCATTCCTCGACCTCATTGTCGAAGAAACCCATACCTGCTACCTCGGCGACCGCTCGCACCGTCATCCTTGGGGTTATGGCTGCGGGGCGTGTCCGGCCTGCGAACTGCGGGCACAGGGCTACGCCAAGTTCTGCGCCGACGGTCCTGCCTGACCGATTTCAAATTTATAGACAACGAACCGACCGCCTGACCTGCCATGCCGATTGAAAATCGCAAGAATATCGAAGGCGCCATCTTCCTCGCGCTGTTCTGTCTCACCGTTCCGGCCGCCAACTGGATGATCGGCCATGTCGGCACCGTCTGCCCGGCGGATAGCCCGTGCCTGGTGCCGGTGGCGCCGGGCCTGCTGGCCCCATCTGGCGTCCTGATGATCGGCGCGGCGCTGGTCCTGCGCGATCTGGTTCAGCGCCGCCTCGGCGTGGAGTTCGGCCTCGGCGCCATCATCGCTGGCGCGCTGATCTCGGCGGCCATCGCGCCGCCGGCGCTGGTCACCGCATCGGCGGCGGCGTTCCTTCTTTCGGAAGCGGCTGACTTCGCCGTCTATACGCCGCTCGCGCGTCGCCGCCTGGTGCTGGCGGTGGTCGCCTCCGGCATTGTCGGTCTGGTGATCGACTCGATCGTGTTTCTTTGGCTGGCCTTCGGCTCGCTCGATTTCCTCGCCGGCCAGATCGTCGGCAAGGCCTGGATGGTGCTACTGGCGATCCCGCTGGTGGCCTATATTCGGCGCCGCGACGCGCGCCTCGGCCTCTCTCCAGCTTAATCTGACGGGAACACCCATGACGACGACGCCCCACATCGCACCCATGACCATGACCGCGTCGCCCGTCGCGGCCAACCCCAAGACCCTCGACGTGCTGCGCACCGTCACCACCGGCACCGTCACGACGATGCTGCTGAAGAAGGGCATCCGCCATGCCTGGATGAAGGGCGCGATGCCGTTCGGCTTCACCGGCAAGCGCATCGTCGGTCCGGCCTTCACCTTGCGCTTCGTGCCGGTGCGCGAGGATCTGGCGACGCCGGCAAGCTGGCTCAATCCGATCTCGACGCGGTCGGCCATCGAGGCCATGCCGGACGGCTGCATCTGTGTCGCCGACGCCATGGGCGTCACCGGCGCGGGCATCTTCGGCGACATCCTCTGCATGCGCATGGTCAAACGCAACGTCGCGGCGCTGATCACCGACGGCGTGATGCGCGACAAGCACGGCGTGCTCGGCACGGGCCTGCCGGTGTGGTGCCAGGGTGTCGCGGCGCCGGCTTCGGTCAATCAGCTCACCTTCGTCGGCTGGAATGAGCCGATCGGCTGCGGCGGCGCGGCGATTTTTCCGGGCGACATCATCGTCGCGGATGACGACGGCGCGGTGGTGATCCCGCACGACCTCGTCGAATTCGTCACGCATGAAGGCGCCGAGCACGAATTGATGGAGAGCTGGCTGGTGCAGGAAGTGGAGAAGGGCGCCAAGCTGCCCGGCCTCTATCCGCCCAACGACGAGAACAAGGCGCGCTACGAAGCCTGGAAGAAGTCGCGCTGAGGCGCATGGCGTCTTGGATGTGATACGGTCCCCGTCGCGATCGCAGCGGGCCCGTCATGTTCTTTATACTCTCCAAAACCGTCACCGTTCTGCTGCTGCCGTCGAGCATCATTCTGCTCGTCGGCCTCATCGGCATGGCGCTGATGGCAACCGGCCGGCGCCGCGCCGGCATCCGGTTCATGCTCGCCAGCATCGTGCTGCTGCTGATCGGCGGCGTTTCGCCGCTCGGCGCTTATCTGACGCATGTCCTCGAGGCGCGGTTTCCGCAATGGGAGAAGACCGGCGGCCCGGCGCGCGGCGCGCCTGACGGCATCGTCGTCCTCGGCGGCGGCATTTCCTCGGTCCTGTCGCGGCAAATCGGCAGCGGCGTGGTCAGCGCCGACGGCGGCCGCATCGTCGCGCTGGCGCATCTGGCGCGGCTCTATCCGGAGGCGCGCATCATCTATTCGGGCGGCGACGCCAGTCTGGCCGGCAACAAGCCGCCCGAGACCGACTATGTCGGCTCGCTGCTCGACGATTTCGGCCTGGCGCGCACGCGGGTCGCACTGGAAACGCGGTCGCGCAACACCGCCGAGAATGCCGCATTCACCAGCGAGATAGCCCGCCCCAAACCGGGCGCACGCTGGCTGCTGGTGACGTCGGCGCAGCACATGCCGCGAGCGGTGGGCAGTTTCCGCGCAGTCGGCTTCGACGTCGAGGCCTATCCGGCGGCCTGGCGTACCGATCCGCGGTTGTCGCTGTGGCCGAGCCTTGCCGTCGGGCACAACCTCGACAGGCTCGACAGCGCGGCGCGTGAATGGCTCGGCCTCGTTGTTTATCGGCTCAGCGGCCGGACCTCGGCGCTGTTTCCGGCGCCGTGAACATCGCTGCCAGTCACCAAAGATTGTCGGATCTGCAAACCGGCGGTAGCATTTTTGTTGTCAGGGCGATTCGTGCGCCCGAGGTCGCGTCAGCGTTCTCGCGCACCATCCGCGTCGTTGCTTCACGCGTGATGCCTTTTGTCGAAAAGGGGATCGGGCCATGGCCTCCAACAATGCGCCCGTCGATCGTCCGTCGGAAGCGGACGCGGCGGATTTCTATGCCGATTTCGGGCTCAGCGGACACTGGGGCGAGCGCGTCATCACCGCGGTTGCCGCGGCGCTGGCGATCACCATCGTCGGCGCCGTCGCGCTGCTGATGGGGATGTCCTAGACGCTCAGGACGCGTCGGCGATCTCGGTATCGAAGGCGCGGCGTGAAGGCGACGCGAACTGCCGCCGCCACATCACGATCACCACCGCGATCGTGCTGATGCCGAAGACGACCGGTCCGAGAAACCAGCCGAGATAGCCGAGCGCGAAGAAGAACGCGCGCTGGCCGCGGTTGAAATGCAAGCCGGCTTCCTCGCACAGCCGCGCGGCGCGGTAGATGAAGTTGCGCGCCGGCGCGGTGTGACGGTCGGCAGGCGGCGGCGCCGCCCCGACCATGATGGCGAGGTAGTTGAACAGCCGGTACGACCAAGCGAACTTGAAGAAGGCATAGACCAGGATCACGGCGAGCCCGACGATCTTGGCTTCCCACATCTCCGGCGTGTTGGCGACGCTGAACGGCAAGAGTCCCATGACGTGAAGGATCTGGTCGCTGGCGCGCAGCATCGACAGCGCGCCGCCGATGGCGATCAGACTGGTCGAGGCGAAGAACGCGGTACCGTTCTGCAGCGCCGCCGTTACCTGGGAATCGACGATGCGTACCTCGCGGGCGATGAGTTGATCGATCCACTGTTCGCGGTAGGTGTGCATCATCGCGTTCAGGCTCTTCTTGCCGCGCGCGGTGGTTTCGATGGCGACCGAGTAGCCGAGCCAGGCGAAAAGGAACAGCGCGAGGGCGAGAGCATCCGGCAGGCTGAACGCGAGCATGCGGGCAAATCCTTGATGGGCAGTCCTTGATGAGCAAACCCTGAGCGGGACGGCGAGGGGCGCATTGCCGCCGGTCCGCGACACCGGCTAGTCTAGAGCCTTACGAGCGACAAGGCGCGAGGAAAGTCACGAATGCCGCAGAATATCACCGTCACCTACAAGGAGCTGTGCGCCGCCGCCGAGCGCGAGATCGAGACCCTGGAGACGGCCGAGGCCGTCGCGCTCGCCGGCCGCGACGACGTGGTGCTGGTCGATATTCGTGACATCCGCGAGCTGCAGCGCGACGGCAGGATCCCGGGCGCGTTCCATTGTCCGCGTGGCATGCTCGAATTCTGGATCGACCCGACCGGCTCGTATCACAAGCCGGTTTTCGCGCAGGACAAGAAGTTCGTGTTCTTCTGCGCCGGCGGCATGCGATCGGCGCTGGCGGCGCAGACCGCGCACCGCATGGGGCTCAAGCCGGTGGCTCATATCCGCGGCGGCTTCGGCGCCTGGAAAAAGGCGGGCGGTCCGGTTGAGAACCCGGAGCCGAAAGCCGGTTAGGCGAGCCGGCGGAATGATCAGCGCCGCTTCTGGACGGCATCTCCAAAATTCATTTGCCGGCTTCCGGTGGCTTCCGCACCATGCGGCGACTCGGGCAGAGGGGCCTCGCCATTGAAGCTGATCATCGGAAACAAGAATTATTCGAGCTGGTCGCTGCGGCCTTGGATCGCCATGACAGTGGCCGGCATCCCGTTCGACGAAGTGCTGATCCCGTTCGAGACTGATGAATTCAAGAAGACGGTCACGGGCGTTTCCGGCACCGGCAAAGTGCCGGTGCTGATCGACGGCGATGTCCGTGTCTGGGAATCGCTGGCGATCCTCGAATACCTCGCGGAGAAGTTTCCCGCGGCCGGCCTGTGGCCGAAGGACGCCGCCGCGCGGGCGCACGCCCGCGTCGTGGCCAACGAGATGCATGCCGGCTTCCAGCCGTTGCGTAATCATCTGCCGGTGAATTTCGCCCGCCGTGTCATCAAGCGCGATCTGCCGCCGCCGGTTCAGGACAATGTCCGCCGCATCGAGGCCTTGTGGGCGGATTGCCGCGCGCGCTTTGGCACGGCGACGGATCGGCCGGGGCCCTTCCTGTTCGGGGCCTTCGGTAATGCCGACGCGATGTACGCGCCGGTGGTGTCGCGGTTTCACACTTACGCCGTTGACGTAACGCCGCAGACACGCGCCTATATGGATGCGGTCATGGCGCTGCCGGCTTTCAAGGCCTGGGAGGCCGCCGGAGTTGCCGAGCCGTGGCTGTTTGCGGAAGACGAAGTCGATTGGCCGGTGGTGCACCGCGCCGACGCGAAGTGATCGGACAGTAAAAGACAAGCGAGCGAAGGATTTCCATGTCTCTCACTCTGGTTATCGGCAACAAGAACTATTCGTCGTGGTCGATGCGGCCCTGGATCGCGATGAAGGCCGCCGGCATTCCGTTCAAGGAAGTGCTCATTCCGCTGTATCGCGAAGGCAGCGCCGAGGAGATCCTGAAATACTCGCCGGCCGGCAAGGTGCCGATCCTGCATGACGGCGATCTCAAGGTCTGGGACTCGCTGTCGATCCTCGAATATCTCGCCGAGAAATTTCCCGATGCCGGTCTATGGCCGAAGGACGCCGCGGCGCGCGCGCTGGCGCGTTCGGTCTCGGCAGAGATGCACTCGGGCTTCCAGGCGCTGCGCCAGCATTGCACCATGAATCTATGGCTGCCGCCGAAGCCGCGGCCGATGCCGGACGAAGTCTTTTCCAACATGAAGCGCATCGAGACCATCTGGGCGGATTGCCGCGCGCAATACGGACAAGGTGGGCCTTTCCTGTTTGGTACGCGCTTCGGCAACGCCGACGCGATGTATGCGCCGGTGGTGGCGCGCTTCCGCAATTACGGACTGCCGGTCGGCCCGGCCACGCGGGCCTATATGGATGCGGTGCTGGCGATGCCGGCGTGGAAGGAATGGGAAGAGGCCGGCGCCAAGGAGACCTGGATTCTGCAGCACAACGAGCCGGACTGGCCGCTGGTGCGCGGCGTCAAAGTCGAATAGCAGATTTCGCAACCAAAGTTCCATTCATGCGTTGATCACCCAGTGGGGCGGAACCGGCTTTTCAGCCGGTTCTCGCGCTTTGGGCGGATCGGATGCATGCTGCTGAAACCGGATCACAACGTCTGGCGCATCGCGCGCGCTCATCGCGCCGCCATGCTGGTGGACGGCGCGAATTATTTCGCCGCCGTGCGCAGCGCCATGATCAAGGCCGAGCATTCGATCCTGGTGGCCGGCTGGGACATTCACAGCCGGACCCGGCTGGTGGGGCCCTCGGGCCGTGCCGACGACGGCTATCCCGAAACCTTCGCCGAGTTCCTCGTCGCGCTGGTGACCGAGAAGCCGCAGCTCGTCGTGCGGCTGCTGCTGTGGGACTTTTCCGTGCTCTATGCGGCCGAGCGCGATCCGTTTCCGACGGCGACGCTGCAATGGGCGACGCCGCACAACATCCGTTTCTGCCTCGACGACTGCGTTCCGGTCGGCTCCTCGCAGCACCAGAAGCTGGTCGTGGTTGACGACAAGGTCGCCTTTTCCGGCGGCCTCGATCTCACGGTGCGGCGTTGGGATACCAACGCCCACGCCGTCGACGATCCGAACCGCGTGGATCCGGCCGGCAAGCCGTATGGCCCGTTCCACGATGTGCAGATGGTGATCGACGGAGCGGCCGCCGAGGCGCTGGGCGACTTGCTGCGCAACCGCTGGGCCTGCGCCGCGCTCGAACAGGTGCCGGTCGTCCGCAGCAGCGGCGATCCGTGGCCGGACAACGTGGCGCCCGATTTCACCGACACCGACATCGGCATCGCGCGCACCGAGCCGCGGTTCGACGGACGGGAGGAGGCACGGGAGGTCGAGCGGCTGTTTTTCGATGCGATCGATGCTGCCGAGCGCACGATCTATATCGAGAACCAGTTTCTCACCGCGCTGCCGGTGGCCGAACGCCTGGCCCGGCGGCTGCGCGAAAAGCCGAAGCTGGAGGTGCTGATCGTTTCGCCGCAGACCCATGTGTCGTGGCTCGAGGCGCAGAGCATGCGCGTCGGCCGTACCCACTTTGCCGCGGTGCTGGACGAATTCATCGGCAACCGGGTGGCGCTGCTGCATCCCGAAGTCGGGGCCGGCGACAAGTCCGTCAACACCATGGTGCACGCCAAGGTCATGATCGTCGACGACCGCATCCTGCGCGTCGGCTCGGCCAATCTCAACAACCGCTCAATGGGCACCGACACCGAATGCGATCTCGTCATCGTTGCCGACGGCGAGGACCAACGCCGCGCCGTCCGCCGGCTGCGTGACACGCTGATCGGCGATCACTGCGGCGCCAGAGCAAATGAGGTCGCCGAAGCACTCGAAGGCCACAACGGAAGTTTGACTGCCGTCGCGCAGAACCTCTCGCGCAACGGTCATCGGCTGACGCCCATTGTGGACGACCCGACCTTGTCGCCCGAAGCTTTCGCTTTGATTCAGAACGTCGCCGATCCGGAAAGGCCGATCGGTGCCGAGGAATTCGTCAGCAATATGTTCGGAGGTTACGTGCCGCCTCGCAACTTCTCGACCGTCGTCAAAGCCGTCGTGGCCGGTCTCATTATCGTCGCTCTCGCGCTGGTGTGGAACTTCGTGCCGCTCGCAGATCCGCAGTCGGTCAAGGCGGCTTTCTCCGAGATATCGGATAGTCGGTG
Source organism: Pseudolabrys sp. Root1462 (assembly GCF_001426945.1). Lineage (GTDB taxonomy): Bacteria > Pseudomonadota > Alphaproteobacteria > Rhizobiales > Xanthobacteraceae > Pseudolabrys. Next base: position 1,462,011 of record NZ_LMFS01000001.1, read on the forward strand.
GGCGCCGCTCGCGGTCATTGGCGTCTTCGTCGTCGCCGGTTCGCTGATGTTTCCGGTCACGGTGCTGATCGCGGCAACCGCCGCCGCCTTCGGGCCATGGCTGGGCTTTTCCTATGCCGCCATCGGCGCGCTGGCGAGCGCACTGGTGACCTATGGCGTCGGCGCCGCGATCGGCAAGAAGACGATGCAGGATCTGCTCGGTCCCAGGCTCAACCGCGTGCGCCGGAAAATCGCCTCGCGTGGTGTCATCTCCGTCGCCACCATTCGTCTGGTGCCGGTGGCGCCCTTTGCTTTGGTCAATCTCGCGGCCGGCGCCAGCGCCATCCCGGTGTTCGACTATATGGCCGGCACCATGCTTGGCATGCTGCCGGGCATGGTCATGATCTCGGCGGTCGGCAACCAGTTTGCGCGAATTCTCACATCGCCGTCGCCGACCGACATCGCGATCCTTGCCGTCGCCGTCATCGCCTGGGTTGGCCTGTCGATCGGCGTTCAGGCGGCCGTGTCGCGATACTGGAGCGGCAGCCGGTGAGGGGAGCGGAGAAGCCGGCCGACTGCGTGCGCGTGATGACGTGGAATATCCACGGCACCCTCGGCCGCAATCCACGTTTCGATCTCGTGCGCGTCGTTGATCTCATTCGCCGCTGGGATCCCGACATCGTCGCCTTGCAGGAAGTCGATTCCCGCCGCGCTCTGGCGGATGCCGCGAACCCGTTCGAGTATCTCGCCGGCGCCGTCGGCGTGTACGGCATCGGCGCGATCTCGCTGACTGGCGCCGATGGCGATTATGGGCAGATGCTGATTTCGCGCTTTCCGGTCAGCCATCAGGAGATCCGCGATATCTCGTTCGGCGAGCGCGAGCCGCGCCGCGCCATTCGCGCCGAGATCGCGACGCCACTCGGTCCCCTGACGGTGGTCGCCACTCATCTCGGGCTCAGCATCAGCGAGCGGCGGCGCCAGGCGGCGATGCTCCTCGAGCTTGCCGCCGGCAACGCGCCGGCGATCATCGCCGGTGATTTCAACGACTGGTTCTGGCCGGGTTCGGTCCGCGCCGTGCTGTCGCGTATCCTGGCAGGGCGCACGCGCTTTCGCACTTTTCCGGCGGCATTTCCGCTGTTGCGTCTGGATCGAATTTACTGTCGGCCGCGTGTTGCCTTGGTCCGCAGCTACGTCGATCGCAGCGCCCGCGCGCTGTCGGATCATCTGCCGGTGATTGCCGATCTGCGGCCCGGCATCCAATAGAAAAAGCAAAAGCCCGGCGGGGGGTGCCGGGCTTCTGCCTTGTAACTCGCCGTTGGCGCTTACGCGCTTAGCGGTCGAGCGCTTCCTTGATCTTGTCCTTGGCGCCGCCGACGGCGTTCTGAACCTTGCCTTCAACCTGATCGGCCTTGCCTTCGCCCTTGAGCTTGGCGTCGCCGGTTACCTCACCAGCGGTTTCCTTAACCTTGCCCTTGGCCTGCTTGAAGCTGCCTTCGATACGGTCTCTGTTCATTTGTTTCCCTCGTATGTTGGCGTGAACTCGCGAAGACAACGCGGCCAGTCCCCATCGTGTTCCGCGTATCAGGTATCTCGATGCGGAGGCTTGGTGCGACACAAAGCCTCGCAGCGGCGATGGCCGTTGCGAGGCTTACGCGTGGATGACGATTGATTACTTCGCCAGATCCTTCGCCTTGGTCTTGCCGTTATCCGTCGACTTGTCGTTCGGGTTCGCGGTGCTCGAAGCGCCGCTGCCGGTGGTGGCCGACGGCGTGGTGGCCGAGCCCGAGCCCATGGTCTTGGTCGAGTTCGACTGCGTGCCGCTCTTCGGCGCCATGCCGCTGTCGGTCGGCTTCTTGTTGATGTCGGCGTTGTTTTCCGACTGGGCCTGCTGGTCCGTCTTCACTTTCGACGAGCCCTTCATATCGGCCGAGCCCTTGGTCTGCATGCCGCTCTTGCCGTTGCTGCCTTCCGAAGTCGGCGCAGCGTTGAGGCTGCCGGGATTGGTCGTGGCCGCGCCCGAAGTGCTGGTCTGAGCATGCGCAAGCGACATGCCGGCAATCAGCGCCGCAGCGGCGGTCAGGGTAGTAAGCGTTTTCATCTTCATCCTCCTGTTAAATTTTTAGGTGCCAGAGAGACACTGCCCGATAACGAGCGACGGAACGGTGATGTTCCGGGAACTTATTAATTTACGGAACAAAGGGCCGCGAAAAAGAGACGCAGCACGACTCCATGTCGCGCTGCGTCATGTCATTGGACATACGCGCAGGCTCAGGCGTCGAGCACTGCAACGATCTCGCGCGTTGCGGGATCGATGACGACGATGGTGTCGCCGACCAGGATGTAATCGAAGCCGCGCCATTCCGGATAAACGGTCACGACTTCCGCCGGCAGCGGGTGGTAGCGCACGCTCTCTGGAATGCGCGTGCCGACGCGGACCTCGACGTTCAAGCGGACGGGCTCGACCTTCTGCTGCTTGATCACCGTTGTGATCTTGCTGCGCTGCTCGGTCGTCAGGTTGGCGTGCGAACCGGCCGCGCCTTGCCCGCTGGTCGACGGCGCCGCTTTGGCCGCGTTGGCGTTCGCGTCGGCCGGAGCTGAGCCTTTCATCTCGACCTTGGTATTTTCATTGGTGCCGGGCTTGAGACCCGACGGCGCCTGGCCGGTGGTCTCCGGCTTGAGAGCCGGGCTGTGCTGGCCGGCATTCATCGGCGGCGCGGTTTTTTCGGCCGGGGCGTTCTGCTGCGCGGCAGGGGCGGGCTGCGCCGACGGCTGCTGGGCATAGGCCGCGCTGAGGCCGAGGGCGAGGACCGCGGCGGCACTGCAAAGAAAACGAGCCTTGGGCATGTCGATGTTCCTCTCTGATGGCCCCCGAAGTCTTCAGTGACGCCCTACGAACGCCCAATGGTCCGACCCGTTCCCCTGAGGGGACTGCGACCCGCCATTGCCACGCGGCCCAACGGGGCGCCATTGCCTTGCCGGTTCCGCCGGGGCACCTTGCGGGCCAAACGAATGCGGCGGCGATTCCGCCGACCCGGAGGCGCCACCTTGACCATCCTGTCGTCGTCGATCGACCTCTCATCGGCGGAATTCGCAAACAACGCCCAGCGCATGCGCGCTCTGATCGAGGAACTGCGCCAGCGTCGCGCCGAGGCTGCGCTCGGCGGCAACGAGAAGGCGCGGGCGCGCCACGTCGGCCGCGGTAAGCTGTTGCCCCGCGATCGCGTCATGAACCTGATCGATCCCGGCTCGCCGTTTCTCGAGATCGGGGCGCTGGCCGCCTATGGCATGTATGACGACGCCATCCATGGCGCCGGCATGATCGCCGGCATCGGCCGCGTCGAAGGCCGCGAAGTGATGGTCGTGTGCAACGACTCGACCATCAAGGGCGGCACCTATTACCCGATGACGGTGAAGAAGCATCTGCGCGCCCAGGAGATCGCGCGCGAGAACCGGCTGCCCTGCGTCTACCTGGTCGATTCCGGCGGCGCCAACCTGCCGCACCAGACCGAAGTGTTCCCCGACCGCGAGCATTTCGGCCGCATCTTCTATAATCAGGCGACGTTGTCGTCGTTGCGCATCCCGCAGATCGCGGTGGTGATGGGCTCGTGCACCGCGGGCGGCGCCTACGTGCCGGCGATGTCGGACGAGACCATCATCGTCAAGAACCAGGGCACTATCTTCCTCGGCGGCCCGCCGCTGGTGAAGGCGGCGACCGGCGAGGTGGTGAGCGCCGAGGATCTCGGTGGCGGCGATCTGCACGCGCGCAAGTCCGGGGTCGCCGATCATCTGGCGCAGGACGATCACCACGCGCTGTCTCTGGCGCGCCGCATCGTCGCCAATCTCAACACCCGCAAGGACGTCGACATCGCGCTGTCGAACCCGCGCGATCCGCTCTACGACGCCGCCGAACTTGACGGCGTGGTGCCGGTCGATCTCAAGAAGCAATACGACATCCGCGAGGTGATCGCGCGGCTGGCCGATGCCAGCGAGTTCGACGAGTTCAAGCAGCTCTACGGCACGACTTTGGTCTGCGGTTTCGCCCGCATTCACGGCATGCCGGTCGGCATCATCGGCAACAACGGCATTCTGTTCTCGGAGAGCGCGCTCAAGGGCGCGCACTTCATCGAGCTGTGCTGCCAGCGCCGCATTCCGCTCTTGTTCCTGCAGAACATCGTCGGCTTCATGGTCGGCCGCGATTACGAAGCCGGCGGCATCGCCAAGGACGGCGCCAAGCTCGTCACCGCGGTGGCCTGCGCTCAGGTGCCGAAGATCACCGTCATCGTTGGCGGCTCCTACGGCGCCGGCAATTACGGCATGTGCGGCCGGGCTTACTCGCCGCGCTTTCTGTTCACCTGGCCGAATGCGCGCATTTCGGTGATGGGCGGCGAGCAGGCGGCCTCCGTGCTCGCCACCGTCAAGCGCGACAATATCGAGGCGTCGGGCAACACGTGGTCGCAGATCGAGGAAGAGGAATTCAAGGCGCCGATCCGCGACCAGTACGAGGAAGAGGGTAATCCCTATTACGCCAGCGCGCGGCTGTGGGACGACGGCATCATCGCGCCAAGCGAGACGCGGCGTGTGCTGGCCTTGGCGTTCAGCGCCGCGCTCAACGCGCCGGTGCCGGAGACGCGGTTCGGGGTGTTCAGGATGTGAAGCGGATAGGGGAACCGCCGGCTCCGTTTTGAGGTAGAGCGTCGGATATTACTTGCCAATCCGCCATTGTCTCGGTCCGGGCGGCGCGTTACCCCTTCCGCAACTGCGCCCCTGCAGACCGCGATCGTGCTCCATGCCCAGCGCTCCCAAAAAACCACCCGGCCATTCCTGGGACGTCTACTTCGTCTATCTCGAAGACGGCGAGGACGACAGCATGCAGGTGGAAGGCTGCTGGACGGCGGAGGAGGCGATCGCCAAGGCGCGCGACGCGCTCAACGCCTACGCCAAGAGCGACGACGACAAGGACCAGTTCGAGATCGTCGCGGTCATTCGCTCCGATGCGGAAATCTAGGTCGGGCGGCGACAGACACGAGCCTTACGGTCTAGAATGAGCGCATGAAACGATCCGGCCCGTCAGGGCCCCATAAAAACCCATTTCATGCCCCTAATCGGCGCTGCGCGGGCGGCGCAACCCGGATACTCCCATGAGGCTGATGCGGACGAGGTGGATTGGCGTGGCGGCTGCCGCCGTCATGAGCGGGCAGGTGGCCTGCGCTGCTGCGGCGCCGCGGCATGAAGACACTTCGGCTGCGCGGATCAAGGCGATCGTCGAGAAGATGAAAACGCTGGCGCCCAACGAGCGCGCCGAGCAGCGCTGCAACGCCAAGGCGCTTGGCGTCATCACCCGCGAGCAGAAGGGCTTCAGGCCGGACGAGATCATCGCCTACGCCTTCGCCGATGTCGCCATCGACAAGGACCGGGTGGTGGCGCGCGGCGCCGCCTTCCGCAATCGCGGCGAATGGTACCGGCTGTCCTATCAGTGCCAGACGGCGGACGAAGGGCTGTCAATCGTGTCGTTCAGCTATACGATGGGCAGCCGCGTGCCGAAGGATCAGTGGGCCGAGCATTTTCTCGTGCCGCAGTGACGCCTTTGGCTTCCGTTGTCCGTGGAGCCGCTTCCAGTGCCCTTCAAATCCGCCCTCATTGTCGGTGCCGGCTCCGGCCTGTCCGCCTCGCTCGCCAAACTGATGCTCAAGGACGGTATGCAGGTTGCGCTGGCGGCGCGGTCCACGACCAAGCTCAAGGAGTTTGCCGACCTGACCGGCGCCCGCACCTTCGAATGTGATGCGGCGCAGGTCTATGACGTCGAGAAGCTGTTCGGCGATCTCGACGCCGCCCGGCTGACGCCCGACGTCGTGGTTTACAATCCAAGCTACCGCGTGCGCGGGCCGCTGCTTGAACTCGATCCGGCCGAGGTCGAGAAAACCCTGGCGATCACCGCCTTCGGCGGCTTCCTGGTGGCGCAGCAGGCGGTGCAACGGATGCTGCCGAAAGGTGAGGGAGCGCTTCTGTTCACTGGCGCGTCGGCCAGCGTCAAAGGCTATGCGCAGTCGGCGCCTTTCGCCATGGGCAAGTTTGCGCTGCGCGGACTGGCGCAAAGTCTCGCCCGCGAACTCGGACCGCAGGGCATTCACGTCGCGCATTTCGTGATCGATGGCGGCATCCGCAGCACGCGGCGGCCGCCCGATCCCGACAAGCCGGATGCCATGCTCGATCCCGACGCCATTGCCGAGACCTACATGCAGACGCTAAAGCAGCCGCGCAGCGCCTGGAGCTTCGAGGTCGAGCTGCGCCCCTGGGTCGAAAAATTTTGAAGGCCGCCATGCTGCGCTGGTTGTCTGCCGCACTCGTCATGGGCGCATTGGCGCCGCTGGTTGCACTCGCGCAGGCGCCTGACACCAGGCCCGCCGATGCCAAGCCTGCCGAGACCAAGCCTGCCGAGACCAAGCCTGCGGAGAGCAAGCCGGCGACGCCGAAGGTCTATATCCCCGGCCTCGAGCAGTTCATGAACGTCATCCTCACCGAGCACAACAAGCTCTGGTTCGCCGGCCGCGCCCGCAACTGGCCGCTGGCGGCCTACGAACTCGGCGAGATCAAGGAAGTGATGAGCGATGTGCAGGACTTCGTGCCGGTATTCAAGAGCCTGCCGCTCGCCGACATGATGGACGCCGTCATCGTCAAGGAGATCGCCGATCTGGAGAAGGCGATCGAAGCCAAGGACCCGAAGGCTTTTGCCGCCGGCTTCGATCGGCTCACCGCCGCCTGCAACGCCTGTCACCAGGGTACCGAAAACGGCTTCATCGTCATCAAGCGGCCGACGCGGCCGACCTTCACCAATCAGGACTACCGCCCGCATGACCGGCAGCGCTGAACTGGCTGAACTCGCGCCCACCGGCACGCTGCGCGGCGGCGTGGTGGTTGCGCCCGTCAAATCGGTATCCTTCGCGGCCAAGGACGGCGATGGCGCCGCGCAAGGCGTGCCGGTCGATCTGCTGCGGGCCATCGCGGCCGATCTCGGCGTGCCGCTGGCGTTGACTGAATTCCCGAATTCCGGACAACTGACCGACGCCGTCGCCGAAGGCCGCAGCGACATCGGCTTCATGCCGCGCGATGCGGCGCGCGAGGCGCGCGTCGCTTTCGGTCCGAGCATCTACCTGATGGCGAGCACCTATCTGGTGCCGGCGGGCTCCGGCATTCACTCCATCGACGAGGTCAATCGTGCTGGCGTGCGCATCGTCGCCATCGCCAACACCACGACGGCGCGCAGTGCACGGCGCACCGCGCCGCTCGCCGCGGTCGAGGAGGTCGCCGGCGTCGATATCATGGTGGCGATGGCGCAGCGCGGCGACGGCGATGCCTTCGCGCTGTCGCACGATTCCTTTCTCGGTTTGCTGCCGCACCTGCCGGGAGCGCGCATTTTGCCCGGACAGTTCCAGGAAACCGGCGTTGCCGTCGCTGTTCCGAAAGGGAGGCCGCGCGCGCTGTCGCTCGTCACGCGCCTCATCGAGGAAGCCAAAACATCGGGCGTCTTGCGCCGCGCGTTCGATGCCGCGGGATTTGCCGAACTGCCGCTGGCACCCCGCGCAAGCTGACGCGTTATCGTGGCGTCGTCGAGCGTGCTGGTGTGATCGTAACACCCTGCATGAGCGCGCATCTGCCTTGCGGAACTCGCGCGAGCGCTAGCGCATTGATCTGTTAAAGTCTCGAGTAACGGGGCGAAACCATTGCATCAAGCGCAAGGAGTTAGCCATGACCTATCGCGTTTACAGCGGCCCGAAGGGCGCGCCCGATCCGTCGCCGATCGAAAAACAGAAGATGCTTTACAAGGAGTTCATCTCGCTCGATGAGGCGCTGTGGTGGGCCAACCACCTGTCGCGCCGCGATCGCGTGGCGCTGTCGATCGAAGGCGACGACGGCACCCGTATGGATCGCCGAGCCATCGGCGCGGCGATCGCCGTCGCCCCGCAGGCCCGATCGGCCTGACGACCGTCACAGCACCTGTTCGAAACGCAGAAAGCCCCGCCGGTTCCGGCGGGGCTTTCTCGCTCTCTACGTGTTCTTTAGATTAGCCGCGTGGTTCGGCCGGCCGCACGGCGCGGTCCGCCTGGACATTGGCGGTAACGCGGTTCCACTGATGCCGCGCGCCCTCGCTGAGTTCGTGCCATTTCACGCTGACCACATCCCAGTTCACCATCGGCCGCGAGGCGGTGACGGAAGTTCCGGTCGTGACGTCGCCCGTGGCAGTGTTGCCGTTGCCGCTGTCGTAAATGTAGGCGCCGCCGATGGTCAGCAGCGCCCCCAGGATCATGCCCAAAAACAATCGCATTGCTCGCGCCCTCCGAAGGGTTGGCTCATCGCACACGAACGTCCGGCGGGCCGCCGAAGTTCCCTAAAATTGTATCGGACTGGCCCCGCCGGGGCCTCCGCGGACGGTCCTGCGGCATTTGCATAGAAACACCGCGCATAGCCGCCGGTATGATTTTAACTAGCTGAAATAGCTAGTCTTTTTCCCGAAAAAACTTCCCACCTTCGGGTAAATTGCTGCTATATTAGAAATATGAGTACACAGTCGCAGAAGGCCGCCCGCCGGCCGGCCAAGTCCTCCGGTCGCAGCGTCAAGAAGGTCACCAAATCGGCGCGGACTTCCGAAAAGAAGTCCAAATCGTCGCGGGCACGGGCGACCGCGCGGACATCGCGCGCCGCCACCGTCGGCACCGCCAAATCGCCTCGCAAGAACGGCGCCAAGATGGCGACCGCGACCAAGCCGGCGGTAAAGCAGTCCGCGGCCAAGCCGGCGACCACCAAGACTATGATCAAGCCCGCGACCAAACCGGTCGAGAAGCCGGCGGCCAAGTCAGTCGCCAAGCACGTTTCCAAGATCGCGGCGAATATCGCGGCCAAGGCCGCCGCCAAGGAGGCGCTGAAAGCGCGCCAGGCGGAACAAGAAACTTTGTCGGAAAGCGCGCTGGTCGCGCTGACCATGATCCGTACGTTCTCCCCGCCGGTGCAGCCGGTTCAGGCACCGGAACCCGCACCAGTGAACACCGCATACAAGTACAAGGTCGGCGACGCCGTCTATTTCACGTCGCCGAGTTTCGGCCGCGCCGCCGCCAGCGGCGCTTATACGGTGATCAAGGTGTTGCCGTCGGACGGCGAAGATCGCCAGTACCGGATCAAGAGTTCGGTCGAGGCGTTCGAACGCGTCGCCAAGGAAAGCCAGCTCGAGCGCATCTGACGCGCGAGGGCTGCTGCTGCCATCCTCCCATGAGCAAGCTCGCGCGGCGCATCCGCCGCCGCTTTCGGCTATACTCGCCCGCGCATTGAATCGCAGCGGAGAGGGTGGCGATGCCGATCTACATCACGCAGGGGCGTTATACGCGCGACGCCATCAAGGGCATGCTGATCAAGCCCGAGGATCGCGCCGAGGCGGTGTCGCGCCTGCTGGCTAAGGTCGGCGGCCGCCTGGTCGGCTACTACGTCACCTTCGGCGAATTTGATTTCCTCCTCATCGCCGAGGCACCTGACAACACGCAGATGGCGGCGGCGCTGCTCGCCGCCGGAGCCGGCGCCGGCGTCACCGATCTCAAGACCACGGTGGCGATGACGTCGATCGAGGCCAAGGGCGCCTTTGCCGCGGCATCCGATCTCGCGCCCGGCTTCAAGTCCGCCGGCGGCGTCTAGCGCCATCAAATTTCAGAAAACCGCTGACAATCCGCTCCGGCGCGACCTAGTATCGCCGCCGGCGACGCCCATTCGTGCCGCCGATAACAAAAGACGGGGAGGACATCCTTGATGCGCGCCACCTTGCGCCTGTTCGCGCTGATCGTTGCCGCTTGCTGTGCGGTTCCGGCAGCGGCCGACACCTATCCGAGCCGGATCGTGAAAATCATTGTGCCGTTCGGCGCCGGCGGCCCAGCCGACGTCTATGCCCGCGTGCTGGCCAAATATCTGTCCGACGAAACGGGCCAGTCCTTCGTGGTCGAAGACCGGCCCGGCGCCGGCTCGCTGATCGGCACCGATGCCGTCGCGAAGTCGCCGGCCGATGGCTACACGCTGCTGCTGATGTCGAACACCCACACCACCAATGAATCGCTGATCCCCGACAAGCCGTTCAAGCTGATGCGCGACTTCGTGCCGGTCGCCAGCATCAATTATTCCGACCTGATCATGGTGGTGCACCCGTCGGTGCCGGCGAGCAACGTCGCCGAGTTCATCGCGCTGGCGCAAAAGGAGCCCGGCAAGCTGAATTATGCCTCGTCGGGACCGGGCACGCCGTATCACATGGCCGGCGAGCTGTTCAAAGCCATGAGCCACACCAACATCGTCCACGTGCCGCACCGCGCCTCCGGCGACGCGCGCAACAGCGTGCTGGCCGGCACCGTGCAGATGATGTTCGACGCCGTCACGACGATGACCGCGCTCGCCAAGGACGGCAAGGTCAAGGCGCTCGCCACCACCGGCCTCAAGCGTAACCCGCTGACGCCGGATCTGCCGACGGTCGCCGAGACCGTGCCGGGCTATGAGGCCACCATCTGGCTCGGCCTGATGGCGCCGAAGGGCACGCCGCCGGAGGTCATCGCTTTCCTCAACAAGGCGGTGAATAAGGCGATCGAGCTGCCGGCGGTGAAGGAAGCCTGGCTGAAGCAGGGCGCCATCCCCATGCCGATGACGCCGACCGAGTTCGAGGCCTACCTCAAGAAGGACATCGACAAATGGGCCGAGGTCGTGAAGGTGTCCGGCGCGACCGTCCGCTGAGCTGAGGTTTAGAGGGGATCGGGTCGCGAAATTGCCTGTTCCTGGCCGCAATTTGAGGGCAGGAGGTGCTTCCGGCTATCATGACGCCGGAAGCGGAGCGGGCGAGGAGTGCCGATACCATCATGACTGTCCTACAACGGCTCATCGTGCCCGGTGTTGTGCTGGCGGTCGGTCTGGCCGGCGTTTTTGTCGTCGCCGACGCGCTCAGCCGCAATGACCGCGCCGCCGAGCGCCGGGCGCTGCTGGCGCGCAGCGACGATCTCACCGCCCGGGCGCTGGCGTCGGGATCGGCGCTCGGCTGCCTCGACGCCGCCGCCGGCGACGCCACCGAAACCGCCTGCGAAGCCGCCGTGTTCGCCTCGCCGCAGGCCACCGCCGCGGCGGTCGCCTATATCAGCGCGCGCCTCGAGCTGCTGGCCGACGCCAAAGCCATGGAAAAGGCGATCCCGGACGTCGCGCCGCGCTTCGCCGGCACCCGCCGCGCCATCGAGCTCGACCGCTTCGGCATCGCGGCGCACGTCCTGAGCGAACGCGACGGCTGCACGGCGGCGCAATGCTCCGGCTTCGCGCTGGTCGCCGACGCCAACGTGCTCAAGTCGAACATCAAGGCGCAGATTTTCGACCAGTACGTCTCGCGCCACGCCGCCGCCTGGAACGCGCCCGCTGCGGCCCGCCCGGCCGCGCCGGAGGTGTCGCAGGCCGTGCCGCCGGCGGTCCTGCCGGGGACCTTGCCGCAGACCGCATCGGCACAGCCGTCGGCCGAGGCGCGTCCGGTATCGTCGAAATACGATTTCCCCTCCGCCGCCTCGATCCCGCCGGTCAGCATCATGAACTCCGAGCCGCCGCTGTCGAAGGAAGCGGCCGCCGCCAAGGCCGAAGCCTTGGTCAAGGCCGCGCCGGGCGACAAGACGCCGCCGCTGCCGGTCGAGCCTTCCAAGACCCCGGTGCCGCCGAAGCGTCCACAGGCGGCCAACGAACCGGCGGACATTGCCCCGGCACGCTAGTATCGTCTCGCCGTCAACCGGGCCACCGCATGTTCAAATCCGTCCTCATCGCCAATCGCGGCGAAATCGCCTGCCGCATCATGCGCACCGCCAAGCGGATGGGCATGCGCACCATCGCGGTCTATTCGCAGGCCGACGCGAACGCGCTGCACGTCAAGCTCGCCGATGAGGCGCACCTGATCGGCCCGGCGCCTGCGGCGCAGAGCTACCTGGTGATCGACAAGATCATCACCGCCGCCAAGGCGTCGAAGGCCGAATGCATCCATCCCGGCTACGGCTTCCTCTCCGAGAACACCACGTTCGCCAAAGCCTGCGCCGACAACGGCATCGTCTTCGTCGGCCCGCCGCCATCAGCAATCGAGGCCATGGGCCTCAAGGATCGCGCCAAGGCGCTGATGGAGAAGGCCGGCGTCCCGGTGGTGCCCGGCTATCACGGCGACAAGCAGGACGCGGCGTTCCTCAAGCGCAAGGCCTACGAGATCGGCTATCCGGTGCTGATCAAGGCGGTGGCCGGCGGCGGCGGCAAGGGCATGCGCCGCGTCGACAAGCACGCCGACTTCGACGACGCGCTCGAAGGCGCGATGCGCGAGGCGCAGAATTCGTTCGGCGATGCCCGCGTGCTGATCGAGAAATACGTCACCGCGCCGCGCCACATCGAGATGCAGGTGTTCGCCGACAGCCACGGCAACGCCATCCATCTCAACGAGCGGGATTGCTCGCTGCAGCGCCGCCATCAGAAGGTCATTGAAGAGGCTCCGGCGCCGGGCATGAGCGCGGCGTTGCGCGCCGAGATGGGCGCCGCCGCCGTCGCCGCGGCGAAGGCCGCCGGCTATGTCGGCGCCGGGACTATCGAGTTCATTGCCGACGGCGCCGGTGGCCTGAAAAGCGGCGGCTTCTGGTTCATGGAAATGAATACGCGGCTGCAGGTCGAACATCCGGTGACCGAAGCAATCACCGGCCTCGATCTGGTCGAATGGCAATTTCGCATTGCCGATGGCGAGAAGCTGCCGCTAGCGCAGGCAGAGGTGCCGCTCGACGGTCATGCCGTCGAGGCGCGGCTTTATGCGGAAGATCCGGAGCGCTCGTTCCTGCCGTCCACCGGCAAGTTGATTGCGCTGGAATTTCCCAGGGGCGAGGGGCTGCGCGTCGATACCGGGGTCGAGGCCGGCGACGAGGTGACGCCGTTCTACGACCCGATGATCGCCAAGCTCATCGCCCATGCATCGTCACGCGAGGCGGCGCTGGATCGTCTTGCCGATGCGCTCGAAGCCACCACCGTGATCGGCCCGCGCAGCAATGCCGGCTTCCTCAGCCGGCTGTGCCGGGCGCCGGATTTCCGCGCCGGCGCCTTCGATACCGGCTTCATCGATGCGCATCTCGCCGATCTCGGCGCCGGGCCGCAGCCGCTCGATCACGAGGCCATTGCCTTCGGCGCCCAGGCGCTGATCGAGCGTGAGCGCGAACTGCTGTCGGAACGAACCGCCAGCTATGACTCGCCGTGGGACGCCGATGACGGTTTCCAGTTGTCCGGCACGCGCCGGCTGATCGTTCCCATCGTCGCCGAGGGCCACAAGCTCAACGCCGAAGTCGTCTATGAGGCCGGCGAGGCCAAGGTCAGCGTCGAAGGTGCTGCGCCCGCCGCCGATGCCACGGCGATCGCGACCGACGATGCGGTCTTCGTGCTGCGCCACGGCCGCCAGACGCGGCTCGCGGCGCGCGATCTCAGTCTCAGCGAAGACAGCGAGGCCAGCGGCGGCGGGCTCATCCGCGCGCCGATGCACGGCAAGGTGCTGGCGCTGCTGGTGGAGCAGGGCGCCTCGGTGGCGCGCGGCCAGCGTCTTGCCATCATCGAGGCGATGAAGATGGAGCACACGCTCACCGCGTCGATCGACGGCACCGTCGCCGAAATCGCCGCCTCGGTCGGCGCGCAAATCGCCGAAGGCGCCAAGGTGATGGTCATTACGGGATCGGCAAACGGGGGGGAATGACGGACATGACTGCCGCGACCTTGTCGACCGACAATGCGCCGTCTCTCATACGGCTTCATTATCTTTGGTACGTCGCTGGCGCGCTCTGCGTCATGGTCGCCGCGATCGTGAGCCGTAACATCTGGTTCCTCAACTGGGTGCACGTGATGTGCGGCATCCTGTGGACCGGCATCGACCTGTTCATGGGCTTTGTTCTCGGACCCATCATGCGGACTCTGGACATTTCGGTCCGCAAGCAGATCCTGCTCAAGCTGACGCCGCGAACGCTGTTTCTGATGCCCACGCTCTCGATCATCACCGGCACGGCGGGCTGGTTTCTGGCCGTCGAGCTCGGCTTTACCGCGCTGCAATGGCCGCAAATCGCCTGGGTCTATGCCGCGCTGGTGCTGGTGACGCTGATGACCATTCAGGGCCTGGGCTATCTGCTGCCAACCAATTTGCGCGTCTGTTTCGAATTGCAGAAGGCGCAGCCGGACGGCGCAAAAATTCGTCGGCTGATGAGCGGTTATTTCTACGCTGTCGCAGCGCAGGGGACAATGCAGGTCGCGATCATCGTCGTCATGGCCAAGTTCGTTTCCGGGATTTGATCGTCGAAGTCCCGGCCGTTATTTGTTCGGATATCTGAAATGCCGCTGCACTTGATCAAACTATCGGTTGGAACCGACTCCATCGCCGACCTGCAAGGCTGGATCGACGACAAGATCAAGGCGCAGAAGAAGCGCGGCGTGAAGAAGCCCGAGCGCATCCACACCACGCGCATGGTGCCCAAGCGCGCCGACGAGCTCAAAGACGGCGGTTCGATCTACTGGGTGATCAAGGGCCAGATCCTGTGCCGCGAGACCATCCTCGACGTGCAGCCCTTCACCGACAAGGACGGCATCCATCGCTGCAAGCTGGTGCTCGATCCCAAATGTATCCCGGTCGAGCCGCGGCCGCGTTCGGCTTTCCAGGGCTGGCGTTACCTCGAGGACAAGGAAACGCCGCGCGACCTCACCAAGGCCGCCAAGGGCGCGATCCACATGCCCGAGGACATGCGGCGCGAGCTGATGCAGTTGGGCCTGCTGTAGCCCGTTCCGTCGTCTCCGCGCATAGCCGCTCGTCCGGACGACTTGACAGTATTTGATCCTAGGATTATAAACGTTCTCGTCCAATCCTGCCGGGGGCGTCAGCTAGAGGCGTCTTGATGATGGCATCGGATGCGGTGCCCGCGGG
>NZ_LMFS01000001.1:1477060-1515732 GCF_001426945.1 Pseudolabrys sp. Root1462
TTTGAAAATTGAAGCTTTTGTCGTCCAAGGCGGGGGCCCGTACGCCGTGCGCTCTCGATAGCGCGGTGGCTTGGATCCGGGGCTCCCCACGCTCGCCCGGGACGACAGCGCCGCTTACACCGCCAGATTATCGATGAGCCTGGTCTTGCCGATCTTCGCTGCCACCAGCAGCCGGATCGGGCCATCCTTCACCGACGCGACCGGCTTAAGGCTCAGCGCGTGGCGCGCTTCGAGATAATCGAGCGTGAAGCCGGCATGGCGGATGTCGCTGGCGCCTTCCTCCATCACCATCTCGATCGGCTCGCCGCGCTTGATGCGCTGGGCGCTCGTCTTGAGGACGCGATGCAGCGTCGGCGCCACGGCGCGTTCGGCCTGCGACAAGTAGACGTTGCGCGACGATAGTGCGAGGCCGTCCTTCTCGCGCACGGTCGGGATGCCGATCACCTTGAGCGGCAGATCGAGATCCTTGGCCATCTGCGTGACGACGCGGAGCTGCTGATAGTCCTTCTGCCCGAACAGGGCGAAGTCCGGTTGAACCTGGGTGAACAGCTTCGACACGACGGTAGCGACGCCGCCGAAGAAA
Organism: Pseudolabrys sp. Root1462; assembly: GCF_001426945.1. Classification (GTDB taxonomy): domain Bacteria; phylum Pseudomonadota; class Alphaproteobacteria; order Rhizobiales; family Xanthobacteraceae; genus Pseudolabrys. Next base: position 1,477,644 of record NZ_LMFS01000001.1, read on the forward strand.
TGCGGGCGGAACTTGTCCTCCAGGCCGGCGAGTGCCGCGCCTTCCGGTGCCACGCGGGTGGCGAAGCCCTCCGGATACATCTCGGCCACCGTCGGTGCCCACACCGCATCGACCTTGAGCGCCGTCAGCGCCTTCATGTCGGCGTCAAAAGTCCGTGGATAGCTGCCGAAATCCTCGGTCGGTGCGAACTGGGTTGGGTTAACGAAGATCGAGACCACGACGCGGCGGGCGCGCTTTCTGGCCTCCGCCACCAGCTTGAGGTGGCCGGCATGCAGGGCGCCCATGGTTGGAACCAGTGCGATGCCGCGGCCAGCCTTGCGGTAAGGCGTCATGGCCCGGCGCAAGGCGGCGACGGTGCGGAGAACTTGAGGGCGGTTGGTCATGCTTAATGGTCCCGGCGGCGGCGGAAACTTTATGGCCTTGTCGGCGGATGGCCGTCAATTCGGCGTCACGAAAGCACTGAAGCGTCGGAAGCCGGGCGCGGATTAATAGTTAAATTGCGCAAAACTTGACTAAAGCCCGGCAGTTAATCGAGAATTGCTGACATTCCAAGGACGCGTCATGTTGGTCCAGCCGATCTCGCAGAGCCCACAATCCGCTCACGTCGTCGTTCTCGGTAACGAGAAGGGCGGTTCGGGCAAATCCACGACCGCGCTGCATATCGCCGTCGCTCTGATGAAGGCCGGGCAGAAGGTCGCGACCATCGATCTCGACTCGCGCCAGCAGAGCTTCACGCACTACATCCAGAATCGCCGCGCCTGGGCCGAGCGTGCGCAGATCAAGCTCGAGCTGCCGACGCATTATTGCGTGCCGCGCGCCGACGGTCCGCTGGTTGAGGCCAATGAAGCGGCGGAATTCACCGGCTTCTCCCGCGCCATCGGCGCCATCGAACATACCCACGACGTCGTCGTCATCGACACGCCCGGCAACGACACCTATCTGATGCGCCTCGCGCATTCGATGGCCGACACGCTGGTGACGCCCCTCAATGACTCGTTCGTCGATTTCGACGTGCTGGCGAAGATCGACCAGACCAATTTCACCGTGACCGGCGAAAGTCATTACGCCGAGATGGTGCGCGAGGCGCGCCGTCAGCGCCGTCTGGTGGACGGCAAGCTCACCGACTGGATCGTCGTGCGCAACCGCCTGTCGGCGCTCGGCTCGCGCAACAAGAAGCTGGTCGGCGAGGGCATCCAGGAACTCGCCAAGCGCATGGGTTTCCGCGCGGTGGATGGCTTTGCCGAGCGCGTGGTCTATCGCGAGTTCTTCCCGCGCGGCCTCACCGCCTTCGACGATCTCGACGAGCAGACCCTCGGCATGCGCCCGAACATGTCGCATCTGACCGCGCGTGAGGAAGTCATCGCGCTGCTCAATGCGCTGCGCCTGCCGGTGTCGGAAAACGGCCGCCGCCGCGCTGCCGCCCGGGCCGAGTGGTATTCGGTCATGGATCAGCCGCTCCAGGTCCACGACCTGCTGGCCTGATTGCCGCATCAGAATTGCCTTGCCTCGCGGCTGCGGCGTTGCCACGTAAGCGGCATGGCTCAAATCAGTGTAAACTCTGCGCCATGACCACGCCGACCCGCAAGGGCGCCGACCAGGCGCCCGCGAAATCATCGCGCGACGAGATCGACGCCTTTCTCGATCGGGTCAAATCGCTTGGCCCGGCCGTGACCGCCGGCAAGCGGGGCCGCCTGGTTTTCGCGCTCGACGCCACCATGAGCCGGCAGCCGACCTGGGACACGGCGCAGAAACTGACGGGCGACATGTTCCGCGAGGCGGCGCAGATCGGCGGCCTCGACATTCAGCTCATGTATTTCCGCGGCACCAATGAATGCCGCGCGTCGTCCTGGGTTGCCGACGCCGGCAAGCTCGCCGACCTGATGGGCCGCATCGACTGCCGCGGCGGCCATACCCAGATCGGCAAGGTGCTCGGCCACGTTCGCAAGGAGCACAAGGGGCAGGCGGTGCAGGCGCTGGTCTTCGTCGGCGACGCCATGGAAGAGCCGATCGACGATCTTGCGGCCAGCGCCGGCGAACTCGGCCTGCTCGGCGTTCCCGTCTTCATGTTCCAGGAGGGCGCCGACCCCGTCGCCGAGAAGGCCTATCGCGAGATCGCGCGACTGTCGCGCGGCGCCTATTGCCGCTTCGACACCGGTGCCGCGCATCAGCTCGCCGAATTGTTGCGCGCGGTGGCCGCCTACGCCGCCGGGGGACTCAAGGCGCTGGCCGCGCTTTCCAACAATCAATCGAGCGGTGCGCGGCTGCTGCTCGCCCAGTTGCGCGGCTGAGCGATGCCGACACTGATCTTCGGCGTTCTCATCCTGGTCGCGGCGATATGGGTCGTCGGCGTCATCTCGCGCATCGATCCCAAGGTCGGCGCCCGCGTGCTCAAGGCCGGCGGCGGCATTATCGCCATCGGCCTGGCGGCCTTCCTCGGCCTGCGCGGCGAACTCTATGTCGCGATCCCGCTCGGCATGTTCGGCCTCGGGCTGCTCGGCTGGCTGCCATTCGGTCCGGCTGGCTTCTCGTCGCGGACGCGCAAATCCGGCGGGCAGGTATCGCGCGTGCGCACCGCCTTCGTTGAAATGACGCTCGATCACGACAGCGGCGCGATGCGCGGGCAGGTGCTGGCCGGACAGTTCGTCGGGCGTGCGCTCGACGATCTCGATATAGATGCGCTGATCGCGCTGCTGCGCGAGGCCGACGACGAAACCCGTTCGCTACTGGTGCCGTATCTTGACCGCCGGGACGCCGGCTGGCGTGAACACGCGCAAGGTGACGCGGCAGCGGGGCGGGCTGCGCCGGGCAGCGCCAAAATGACGGAAGAGGAGGCCTATCAGATCCTTGGCCTGCAGCGAGGGGCGAGCGAGCGCGACATCACGCGCGCCCATCGGGCGCTCATGAAGAAATTCCATCCCGATCAGGGGGGATCGACGTATCTCGCGGCCCGGATTAACGAGGCCAAGGAAAAGCTGCTTCGCCAACATCGCTGATGAACTCCAGAACGCAACGCCACCGGCGGCTCCTGTTGTCCAACGCATCCCTGTCACGTCGAGCGTTTCGCTCGTTTTTTCAGCCGCCCGTCACGTGACCGGACCGGGCGGCGTCCGCAATCAGTTGCGGATTAGCATGCAGGGAATTTCGCTTTGCTTAAGATGCTTGCAGGCGGCTTCCGCTTGCGGCTTGTCGAGCCCGGCAAAGCGCGCGCGATAGAGCGAGCGCTCGCCCTTGGCGACCTTCTCGGTAAACGGGGCAGCTTCGCCGAGCTGCTGCTTGGCCTTGGTCTGCGCCGCCGACAGCCGCTCCTTGGCCGCCTTCTCTTCCGGGAACGCGCCGACTTGGATCATCCAGCCCGTGTGTCCCTTCATCGCCTGAGCTGCCGGGGGCTCTGGCGTCGATACGGCGGCGACCGGGACGGTCGCGCCTGCGGAGGCAACCCTGGTGCTGCCCTCGGCCTTGGCCGGCAGGACGCCAAGCACGCCAGGGGCGGCGCCCGGAGGCGGCGGCGGCAGATCGCTCTTCACCGTCGCGATCAGGCTGACGCTCGCGGTATGCGCCGGCGGCATCATCTTGCGGCTGCTCGGCGGCAATTCGGACAGCGAGGCGACTTGGGTCTTGCCCGGACGCACGAGCAGCGTCTTGACCGCATTCGGCTTGATCGGATCGGTGGAACCCAGCTCCGGTGCGTCGACGGTGGCGGTGGTGGTCTGCTGCTCGCGCGGATCGGCCGCAGGTGCCGGTGGTCTCGCGGGCAGTTTGGTCTCGGCGACCACGGTGCCTTCGCCGACCGGCGGCGCGGTGCGGCGGACGGAGGCGACCTTGATCGTGTCGTCGATCAGGTTGCGCACGAGGCCATCGCGGGCTCGCGCGGTGCGGCCACCGAACACGACAGCGACGATGTGGCGGTTGTCGCGATTGACCGAGGTGACGATGTTGAAGCCGGAGGCGCGGATGTAGCCAGTCTTGATGCCGTCGACGCCGTCGACACTGCCGAGCAGCCGGTTGTGGCCCCGCACGGTGCGGCCGTGAAAGACGAACGAGCGCGTCGAGAAATAACCGAAGTAGTTGGGGAACCGATCCTGCAAAGCGCGGCCGAGCAGGGCCTGATCGCGCGCCGTGGTGACCTGCTCGTCATTCGGCAGTCCCGAGGCGTTCCGGTAGGTGGTCTGCGTCATGCCCAGCATGCGCGCCTTGGCCGTCATCATGCGGGCGAAGCTTGGCTCGTCGCCGCCAAGATATTCGCCGATGACGACGGCGACGTCGTTGGCTGATTTCGTGACGATCGACTTGATCGCGCTTTCGACCTGAATGGTTTCGCCCGGCTTGAGGCCCATCTTCGACGGCGCCTGCGCGGCGGCGTGGGCCGAGACCGGCATTTCGCTGTTGAGCTTCACCTTGCCGGAGTCGAGGCGCTCGAACAGCAGGTAAAGCGTCATCATCTTGGTCAGGGAGGCGGGGTGACGCGGTGCGTCGGCGTTGCTCGCCTGCAGCACCTTGCCCGAGTTGCCGTCGATGACGATGGAGGCGGTCGGTGGGTTGTAGGCGCTGACGGCTGCAGCTTTGTGGTGACGCCCGCGGCGGGAGCGCGCGTCGGCGTCGCCGGTCATCGCGGCGATCGCGACCAGCACGGCCAGCCCAAGCGAGCCCCAGCGAACCAAGGGTTGGACATGGCTTTCGCGCCCCGACATCAAACCTCCAACCCATCGAAAAACACGACGGCCCTAAGTCCCCATCGTGGCCAATTTATAGCGCTGTCTGTGCACCAGAGGATTCGACGCTAGGGAAACTCGGTTACCAAAATCCTAATCTATGCCTCTGATTTTATGGTAAATTCCGCGCTGCAGCATTCATGTTGACTTTTTTGTGCAGTGCACTAAAAATAAGCTTCAAGCCGGGTCATATCCGGGTGATGCAATGCCGCCTAGGCGGCCGGGAAAGGAATTACCATGGTCAAGAACTTTGAGGAATTCCAGCAAGCCAGCAAAGAGAACATCGACCTCGCGATGAAGTCGGTGAGCAACGTGTCGAAGAGCGCCCAGGCGATCGCTGCCGAACTCGCGGACTATTCGAAGAAGTCCTTCGAAGAAAGCACCGCGCTGATGGAAAAACTGTTCGGCGCCAAGTCGTTCGAGAAGGCGATCGAAGTCCAGACCGAATATGCGAAGACCGCTTACGAAGCCCTGCTTGCCGAAACGAACAAGCTCGGTGAAATGTATTCGGCTCTCGCCAAGGAAACCTACAAGCCGTTCGAAAGCATGATGGTGAAGGCCAAGTAACAGGCCTGCGCTGAGTTTTGTAAGCGTAGCGTACCGTAACGTCGCGTTAGAGGACGAAACGGAAGAGTAGGTTTCGGAATGACCAGCCCGGCAGTTGAGCCGGGCTATTTTTTTGTCGCGACGCCGACCTCGACTGGGCCGAACGTGGCGATGTTATCTGGCGACGCGCAGCTGGGTAAGGCTGGTGCCGATCTGATTGAACACAGTGCCGATCCCGCTGGCGCTGGTGACCATGAAGAACTTCGAGGGATCGTAGTTCTTGTCCTTCGTGCCGGCGCAGTTCTGCAGCAGTGCCGAGGTCGGATCGCCGCTGGTGTTGACCTGGATGGTGTAGATGGTCACGCCGGACGTCTTGATATTGGCGCAGGTACCGGTGCCGTTGCCGGTCTGATACATCCGGTTGTCGACCGCGGTGCTGATATTCGAGCCGTTGCCATACCAGCGGTCCTGGGTGTTCAGACCATCCGACATCAGGATGATGATGTCGGAATAGTTGTAGTTGGAATCCTTCGCCGGCGCCGACAGCGGCCCGCCGCCGACGAGTGATTGCCAGCCCCAGACCAGACCGATCGGCTGGTTGGTGGAGCCGTTGGGCTGCATCTGATCGACCAGGCTGTTGAGGTTGGTCCAGTTGTAAGTGAGCCCCATCATCGCCGCCGGGCAGGCGTCGTATTGTTCCGCAGGCCACTTCGAATTCGTTGTGCCGTCCGGCGCGGTCACGACCTGATCCCAGGTCGAATTTCCGGGCGCATTCGACGGGCCGCGATCGGTCACGCAGCCGTTCCAGGTATTATGATTCGACGCCGAGCAGCCGCTGCCACCGCCACCACCGCCCCAGCCCCAGCCGCCCCAACCCCAGCCGTTGCCGCCCCAGCCGCCCCAGCCGCCGCCGTTGCTGCAGGATTGATTGTCGTTATTCCAATCGGTCCAGTCGATGTAGTTCGCATTGTAGTTGGCGGCGCCGATATTCACGTCCTTGGCGAAAGGAATGATCGAGACGTAAACGTCGCCGTTGACCGAGGCGGCGTTCTTGAGCTGGGTCAGCAGATCCTTGGTCGCCGACTTCAGCGCGGTCATCTTGCCGTCGGACGCCATCGAACCCGTATTGTCGAGCACGAGCGCGACGCGCAGCCGCGTGGTGCCCCAGGCGGTCGTGGACGATCCCGCTACCGTAATGTTGTTGTAGCCCATGATGCCGAGGAACGTGGTCGGCACCGCTGCCGAACCATTGACGACAACCTTCGAGCCGCCGCTGATCGTGTAGGTGGCGTTCACCGTGACGTTCTGGGCCTCCGGCCGGTCGAACATCGCCTTGAAATAATTCAGCGCCTTGGTGTTGAGGTCGGACGCGCTCAGGTCGGCGGCGTCGCGTGCCAGCATGAGCGCCGTGGAATCGAGCGCGGCCTGCAGCGCCGCCTTCACGTTGTTGGCGTGGCTGTAGTCAACGGCGGCGCCGACGGAGCCGATGATCGGGAGCGTGGCGAAGGCGAAGGTGATGGCGACATTGCCACCGCGCTCGCGCGCAAAGCGCGTCAGGTTGCGGAAGAAAATGCTGGTAAGAGCGTGCCAATAACCTGTCATGATGCCACCGACGGTGCAGTTACCGTCAGCCTTCATACCCAACGTCATTAAATCAGGGGTGTATGGCGCGCCGGAAATCCGGGGGCGGCCGCTAAGGCTTTGATGCCGCCCGTCGCCGCAAATGACGTCCGCTCAATGGCTTGGGTGGTAAACGACGTCTGCTTTTCACCGCGCGAATGCCGAATAGTTCTTAGGCGACATCCTTAACGCCCGGTTGTGGCCCCCAGTCGGGAGCCTCTCGGCACCAGCCGCGGCCCCTGACTGCTCGCCGGCGCGGGTGATTCCGGCCGCCGTCTTCGGGACAGCGGTGCCGCCTGGACCACGGCCGGCTCCCCGGCGGCCGACGTTTTGGCGCGAATGCGACTTGTGAACCGGGCGTCAGTGGCTATCTGAGGCCTAAGCCGTCCGATATCGCGTGAAAACGCCGCAGGCGTGGCGGCGGCCTGAGGGCGACCGAGCCGCTTGGAAGGATGGCGCCGACGTCCTTATGATGGTGAATAACCGATCCGATGGGGTGACGGCGGGGCCTCGGGGATGCAACGCTTGAGATGGCGTTCGGAGCTTGTGGTTTCTGCGACCTCGGCTCTCGGCGTCCAACTTGCCTGATTTGAACGACTTTCGACCAACCATGACCAAGACGACGACCCCTGCATTCCATTCGCCCGCGCCGGCCGCGCCGGGCCGGTACGTGGCCGCGCGATCGCGCCTGGGCGCCAATTCGCCGGTGCCCATGGCTCCGGTGCGGATGGCTGATGACGACCGTAAACGGGCCAACCCGCCGACGCCGGGCGAGCCGAATGTGGCGGTCATCACCAAGACCAAGCCGCAGACCAAGCGGCCAAACCTGTATCGCGTGCTTATATTGAACGACGACTACACGCCGATGGAGTTCGTGGTGCACGTGCTGGAACGATTCTTCAGCAAGGATCACGACGCGGCGACGCGCATCATGTTGCATGTGCATCACCACGGCATGGGCGAATGCGGCGTCTATACCTATGAAGTGGCCGAAACCAAGGTCACACAAGTCATGGACTTCGCGCGAAAACATCAGCATCCTTTGCAGTGTGTGATGGAAAAAAAGTAGATTCGGGGTGGGGGACGCTTCGACCGGAACTTTTCGATAACTGGGACTGGAACACGGAATGCCGACATTCTCCCGCAGCCTGGAACAATCGCTTCATCGAGCGCTCGCGCTCGCGAATGAGCGGCATCACGAATACGCCACACTGGAACATCTACTGCTGGCGATGATCGACGATCAGGACGCTTCCGCCGTGATGCGGGCGTGCAACGTCGATCTCGAGAAACTGCGCCGCAGCCTGGTGGCTTATCTCGAGTCGGAACTCGAGAACCTGATCACGGACGGCAGCGAAGACAGTAAGCCGACCGCCGGCTTCCAGCGCGTCATCCAGCGCGCCGTCATCCACGTGCAGTCGTCCGGCCGTGAGGAAGTGACCGGCGCCAATGTGCTGGTCGCGATCTTCGCCGAGCGCGAGAGCCACGCCGCCTATTTCCTGCAAGAGCAGGACATGACGCGCTACGACGCCGTCAACTACATCAGCCATGGCATCGCCAAGCGGCCCGGTCTCACCGAGCAGCGGCCGGTGCGCGGCGCCGACGAGGAGGCCGACGCCAAGAGCGGCAATAGCGACGAACCCAAGAAAAAGGGCGATGCGCTCGAGGCTTACTGCGTCAACCTCAACAAGAAGGCCAAGGACGGCAAGATCGATCCGCTGATCGGCCGCGACAGTGAGATCAGCCGCACCATCCAGGTTTTGTGCCGCCGGTCGAAAAACAATCCGCTGTTCGTCGGTGAAGCCGGCGTCGGCAAGACGGCGATCGCCGAAGGTCTCGCCCGCCGCATCATCCATGGCGAAGTGCCGGATGTGCTCAAGGGCGCGACGGTGTTTGCGCTGGACATGGGCACGCTGCTCGCCGGCACGCGCTACCGCGGCGATTTCGAAGAGCGTCTCAAGCAGGTCATCAAGGAGATTGAGGCCTATCCGGGCGCGATCATGTTCATCGACGAGATCCACACCGTGATCGGCGCCGGCGCCACCTCCGGCGGCGCGATGGACGCGTCGAACCTGCTCAAGCCGGCTTTGTCATCCGGCACGATCCGCTGCATCGGCTCGACTACCTACAAGGAGTATCGCCAGTACTTCGAGAAGGATCGCGCCTTGGTGCGTCGTTTCCAGAAGATCGACGTCAATGAGCCGTCGGTGCCGGATGCGATCGAGATCCTCAAGGGCCTCAAGCCGTATTTCGAGGAGTACCACAAGCTCAAGTACACCAACGACGCCATCAAGGCGGCGGTGGAACTGTCGTCGCGCTACATCCACGACCGCAAACTGCCGGACAAGGCGATCGACGTGATCGACGAATCCGGCGCGGCCCAGATGCTGCTGCCCGAGAACCGGCGCAAGAAGACGATCGGCGTCAAGGAAATCGAGACCACGATTTCGACCATGGCCCGTATCCCGCCCAAGACCGTGTCGAAGGACGATGCCGAGGTGCTGCGCCATCTCGAGCAGACGCTCAAGACCGTGGTCTATGGTCAGGACAAGGCGATCGAAGCGCTGTCGGCTTCGATCAAGCTGGCCCGCGCGGGCCTGCGCGAACCGGAGAAGCCGATCGGCTGCTATCTGTTCTCGGGTCCGACCGGCGTCGGCAAGACTGAAGTCGCCAAGCAGCTTGCGGCGTCGCTCGGGGTCGAGCTGATCCGCTTCGACATGTCGGAGTACATGGAGCGGCACACGATCTCCCGTTTGATCGGTGCGCCTCCGGGCTATGTCGGCTTCGACCAGGGCGGCTTGCTCACCGACGGCGTCGACCAGCACCCGCATTCGGTGCTGCTGCTCGACGAAATCGAGAAGGCGCATCCGGACCTGTTCAACGTGCTGCTGCAGGTCATGGACCATGGCAAGCTCACGGACCACAACGGCAAGCAGGTCGACTTCCGCAACGTCATCCTGATCATGACGACCAATGCTGGTGCGTCCGACATGGCCAAGGCGGCCTATGGCTTCACCCGCACCAAGCGGGAAGGCGAGGACCAGGACGCGATCAACCGGCTGTTCACGCCGGAATTCCGCAACCGCCTCGACGCCACCATCACCTTCGGCCATTTGCCGCAGGCGGTGATCTCGCAGGTGGTCGAGAAGTTCGTGCTTCAGCTCGAGGCGCAGCTCGGCGACCGCAACGTCACCATCGAGCTGTCGGAAGAAGCCTCGCGCTGGCTGATTGCCAATGGCTACGACGAACTGATGGGCGCTCGCCCGATGGCCCGCGTCATCCAGGAGCACATCAAGAAGCCCCTGGCCGACGAGGTGCTGTTCGGCCATCTGAAGAACGGCGGGCATGTCCGCGTCGTCGTCGAGAAGGACGAGAACGGTCGCGACAAGCTCGGCTTCGAGTTCCTCGACGGCCCGGTGACGCCGAAGCCGGAGAAGCTGCCGGCGGACAAGCCGAAGGCCAAACGCCGCGCTTCACCGAAGCCGCGGTCGAACAAGCCCAAGGGGGACAACAAGGGCGACGGCAATGGCGGCAAGGGCTCGGTGCCGAAGGTGCCGCTGCTAAAGGCCTAAGCGCTTCGTCGCAATGCAATATGAAAGCCGGGCCAAGTGCCCGGCTTTTTTTTGTGCCCGGCCTTTTCATTTTGCAGAGGCCGCATGCAGCGGAAGCGGGCAGGGAGCGTTGCCTGCGCAGACCGCATGTGAGACAGCTTGCTTCGCGCATGCAGGCCCTATCCGGCGACCCGAAGATCTACGCATCCTCCGCCGCCGCCTTTTTCGCCGGCGCCCGCTCGGCAATGACGTCGGTTTACGTCGTCGTCCTCATTGGCACCTACATCGGTCTTGGCGCGCTGGCCCATGACGTCGGCTTGTCTTCGGTCTGGATGATGGCCTCGACCATCATCGTGTGGGCCGGCCCGGCGCAGTTGATCATCATCTCCGCGGTCGGCACCGGCGGCTCGCTGATCGAGGTGGCGATTGCGGTGACCTTGAGCGCGATGCGGCTGTTTCCGATGGTCGTGGCGCTGCTGCCGATGATGCGCAAGCCGGGCACGCGGCTGCCCGAGATGCTGCTGCCGACGCACTTCACCTCGATCAGCATGTGGATTGAATCGCTGCGCCTGCTGCCGTACGTCGCGCGCGAACACCGCATCGCCTACTGCAACGGACTGTCGTCCGGCTACATGGGCACCGCCGTCGTCGCCGGTTACGTCGGCTATTTTCTCGCGGCCGGACTGCCGCCGCTGCTCGCCAGCATTCTGCTGTTTCTCACGCCGCTGTCGTTCTTCCTGTCCACCGTCAACAATGCGCGGCAGGTGATCGAGAAGATCGCGCTGGTGCTCGGCCTCATCCTCGGGCCGCTGCTCGCCTACTGGCAGGTCGGCCTCGATCTGCTCTGGACCGGCGTGATCGGCGGCAGCATCGCCTACGCCTATGGCCGCTACCGCAGGAGCGCGTCGTGAAAGAGGCGATGGTTTCGCTCGGTCCTTATTTCGTGCTGATCCTGGTCGGCTTCCTGCCGAACGAGGTCTGGCGTCTCGTCGGCCTCGTCATGGCGCGCGGCCTCAACGAGGAGTCCGAACTGGTCGTCTGGTCGCGAGTGGTGGCGATCGCGCTGCTGGCCGGCGTCATCGCCAAGCTGATCCTGTTCTCGTCCGGCGAACTCGCCGGCGTGCCGACGCCGGTGCGGATCGGCGCGGCGGTCATCGCCTTTGCCGCCTTCATGGCGGCGAAGCGCTCAGTGTTTGTCGGCGTGCTGGCGGGCGAGGTGGCGTTGTTCGCCGGCGCGGCGTGGTACGCAGCCTGAGGCGTCAGGTCAGCGCCGCGGCAAGCTTCCTGGCCATCGCCTCGAGCGCTTCGGGTTTTTCCTTTTCGGCGGCGGGCGGCTTCATCGGCACGCCGGCCTTGCGCGGGATGACGTGGACATGGAGGTGAAACACCACTTGGCCGCCGGCGCTCTCGTTGAACTGCTGGACGGTGACGCCGTCGGCGCCGAGCGTGGTCATCGCTGCCTGCGCGATCTTCTGCGCGACCTTGGCGATGTGGGCGAGGTCTTCGGCCGGGCAGTCGATCAGGTTGCGGGCCGGCGCTTTCGGCAGCACCAGGGTATGGCCGGGCGCGCGCGGCATGATGTCGAGGAAAGCCAGCGCCTTGTCGTCCTCGTAGACTTTGTAGCAGGGCAACTCGCCGCGCAGGATCTTGGCGAAGATGTTGTTCGGATCGTAGCTCGGCATCGGCGCGTCCCCGGTTGTTGATGTCATTCGGGGCCCGGAATCCAGAGGCTTTCGCAGAGCTTGCTGCTGGATTCAGGATTCACGCCTGCGGCGCACCCCGGAATGACGTCGTTGTCTATTCCTGCTCGGCCAAATCCTTGCGGAACGGCGCGGCCGCCGCAAGCTCTTCCGATGCCGCCTCCACATAGGCCCGCTCGCGCTCGAGATAGTCGGCAATGGCGCGGCGCAGGCCCGGGTTGGAAATGTAATGCGCCGAGTAGGTGAGGTGCGGCAGGTAGCCCCGCGCCAGCTTGTGTTCGCCCTGGGCGCCGGCCTCGACCCAGCGCAGCTTGTGGCGGATAGCGTAGTCGATGGCCTGGTAGTAGCAGACCTCGAAATGCAGGAACGGGTGGTGCTCGATGGCGCCCCAGTTGCGACCGTACAGCGTGTCATGTCCGAGGAAGTTGATGGCTCCGGCGATCCACCGTCCGGCGCGCCGGGCCATGACCAGGACGATACGGTCGGCCATGCGTTCGCCTATCAGCGAAAAGAATTCGCGCGTCAGATAGGGACTGCCCCATTTGCGCGAGCCGGTATCCATGTAGAAGGCGAAGAAGGCATCCCACGCATCCTCGGTAAGGTCGGAGCCGGTGAGGCAGTCGATCTCGATGCCGGGGCTCAATGCCTCCTTGCGCTCGCGGCGGATGGTCTTGCGCTTGCGGGAGGAGAGAGCGCTGAGGAAGTCGTCGAAGGTCGCGTAGCCCGGGTTCTCAAAATGGAATTGCTGGTCGGTGCGCTGCAGGAAGCCGCGCTCACCGAGAAGGCGCCATTCCGGCTCGGTGAGGAAGGTCACATGCGCCGAGGACAGGTCGTTGGCATCGGTCAGCTTGGCCAGCGCTTCGGCCAGCGCATCGCGAATGCCGGCGGCCTGCGGTCCGGGCCGCGCAAGCAGGCGAGGGCCTGTCACCGGCGTAAACGGCACCGAGACCTGAAGCTTGGGGTAGTAGTCGCCGCCGGCTCGCTCGAAAGCGTCGGCCCAGCCATGGTCGAATACGTACTCACCACGTGAGTGGCTCTTCACGTAGCAGGGCGCGGCGCCCAGCAGGCGGCCCTGGGCGGTCTCGGCCAGCAGGTAGCGCGGCTGCCAGCCGGTCCGGCCGCCGACGCAATGCGCCTGTTCAAGAGAGAAAAGAAAATCGTGAGAAACGAATGGGTTGTCGACAAATCCTCGTGTCGATAACTCGGGGGACAAGTCTTCCTCACATTCCACATTAAGTGCGGGGTTATCCTCAAGCGATCTGTGGACAAGCGGCTGTGGCGCCGCGGCTGTGGACAAGTCCTCCGCCGCGACCTGTGGAGTTGTGGACAGGGTCTTCGCGCGCTTTCCCAATTGCCCAGCGCAAGCATCCCATTCGGCGGCGGGAATCTCCGCCAAACTGGGCACCATGCGGATCCGGATTTCGTGGTCGGGCATTGCGATTGGACGGATGGCCTGAACGGCGTCTGTGGATAGCGGAGCCACCCTGTGGATGGATGGCGCGGGGGCCGGTGCGGGCCCTACGGGCAGACGATAATGGCGTAGCCGGTCGGACCTTCCCAAGTCTCTTCGTTCACAGCGTGGCAATTCGGCGGCAGCGTCCGGCAACCCGCTTTGGTGCAGACGATGTCGCCGGGGCGGTACTGCTGGGCGGCGTCGGGGCGGCGTTCGAGGTTGGGCTTGGTGCGCGGCGCTGGCCCGGTTTGCGCGGCGGCGGCCCACGGCAACGTTGCGAGGGCGACGACAAGGCAGACAAGGCTGGGGCGACGAAGAGGCATGAGCGGGTCCTTGAAGGTTCGACGGGGCATCCGGCGGGCGCCAAACGTGGCCGCACCCGCCCTTCAGTTTAGGCGGAGCCGGCTGGTCCGGCGATCACGGTGCCGTCACTGCCCGGAAAGGTCAAAGCCCGGCGAAAGCCGAATGGCGCGCCCGACCGGGCGCGCCACCAGCATGGTTGTCATCAGGATGTCAGTTGCACGATGTCAGATCGCCTCACGGGCAAGCGATGATCGAGTAGCCCGGCTCCGTACCCGCTTGCGGCGCAGCATGGCAGGAAGAAGGCATCGGCTTGCAACCGGACTTGGTGCAGGCAACCCCTTCGGCGGGGGCTTCGGCATGTGCCTTGGCCGCTGCAACATGGCGTGCGTGCGTCGTCTTCGCCGAGGCGGCGAAAGCGGAGTGGGCGGGGAAGGCGAGCGCTGCCGCCAAAGCTAGGGCGTACAAAGCGACAGCGTCAGCGCGGACGGCACGGCGATACACGTTTGGCATTTCACTTCTCTGTTTTCTGAAAGTTGAACGCACACCACGCTTTCGGCGTGATGCGGTCTTGCCCCTGCCGCAGAGATGGGCGGGCGCCGTAATTTCACCACGTCGAAAATTGAAGAGCTGGTCCGCTAATTCAGCGACAGACGATGGCGTCGAAGCCGCTGGGCAGTCCATCCCAGCGATACCCCGTTGTCGGATGGCAATTGCGGGGAATCGGATGGCATCCGAACGCGGTGCAGGCGATTTGCCCGCCGCTCTGACGCCGCGCGCGATAATGCTTTACGGCTTTTTTCTTCGTGTGCAGCGATCGTTGATGCGACGTTTGCGCCGCAGCCATTTGCGGCGGTGCGGCCACGGCAATTGTGAAGCCGAGCGCAAGTGCTGCAATGAAGATCTGATGCCAGCGCATATCGCGGTAACCATCCCCGGGCCCGGTTGTTCCGGAAAAGTGTCACACTGCATTCGTGTTGCTGTGCGAAACTGTCGGGTCAGTCGGGGCGAAATCCTTCGAAAATCATCTGATCGGCGTAGCGAGCGGCGGCGTCGCGATCGGCCTCGCTGCGAACCGTCCAGGTCAGCAGCGGCAAGCCGAACAAGTGCTGCGCCAGCCTTGGTGCCGCTGCCGGCAGGTCCTTGACCGAATAGGCAACGAACTGCGGCCGGCTTTTCGGCGCGTGAAGGAACCAGGCGAGATTGCGCTTCGTCGCCGACGTCATGCCGTCCCATTCGTGATGGGCGTAATGCCGCTCGGCGACAATGCCGCGCGTAAGCTGCGGCGCCAGGGTCCGCATCGCCGCGATCGGCGCCGGATCGAAGGACATCGCCGCCACCGGGCCGCGATAGCCGGCGAGCACGTCGGTAACACGGCGCGTCAGACGCAGGTCGCCATCGAAGCGGCTCTTGAGTTCGATCACCAGCGGCACGCGACCGCCGACGAGGTCGCGGAGTTCCCCCAAGGTCAGCATGCGGTCGGCGGTAGCCTTGAAGGGCGCTACCTTGAGCGCCGCGGCGCTGAGCGTTGCCAGCCGCGCGTCACCCTCGGTCAGGCGACCGAGGGCGTCGTCGTGATGCACCATGGCTTCGCCATCGGCGCTGACCTGGACGTCGCACTCGATGCCGTAGTTGCCGGCGATGGCCGCGGAAAAAGCAGAGGCCGAATTCTCGATGATGCCGGCCGCCGCGTCATGCAGGCCGCGATGCGCGATCGGCCGTGCGGTGAGCCAATCGAGTGGGGCCATGGGTATCAGGCGACCTCGAACAGGCCTTCGATCTCGACCGCGGCGTTGACCGGCAGCGCCGAGACGCCGACCGTGGAGCGGGCGTGGCGGCCCTTGTCGCCGAACACCTCGACCATGAGATCGGAGGCGCCGTTCATCACCTTCGGTCCGTCGGCATAGCCCGGCGCCGAGTTGATGAAGCCGCCGAGGCGGACCACACGCACCACCTTGTCGAGGTCGCCGACCGCGGCCTTGAGCTGGGCAATGAGGTTGATGGCGCAGGCGCGGGCGGCCTTCTGGCCGTCTTCCATCGATACCGTGCCGCCGAGCTGGCCGGTCGCGACCAGCTTGCCCTCGTCACCGAAACAGAGCTGGCCCGAGACGGTAATCAGATTGCCACTGCGAACGGCTGCGACGTAATTGGCGATCGGCGCGGCCGGCGTCGGCAAGGTGATCCCCAGATCGCTCAGTTTTTTCTCAATGGCGCCGGCCATAACGGTCTTCCTTTTCCAATGGTGTAGAGGCCGGAAGTCTTGGCCGATCGCCCGGCGGGGCGCAAGGCGCCCGCCACCGGGTACAGCCTTATTGGCGGGGGACGCGCCTCGTTATTGCCCCTATCATCGCGCCAGATTGCGCCACATTTTCCGCCAAGGTGATCATGAAAGCCATAGCCCTGCACATCGCCCCTCCGATCCTGGCCGTCCTCGCGATGGTGTCCCTAGCCGGACCGATCGATCGCCCGGCGGACGCGGCGCCGATTGCCGCCCCCGTGCCGACCGGCGAGGCGGCAAAGCCGGTTGTGCTGGCATCGCATCGTGCGGTCTACGATCTCAAGCTCGCGCAATCGAGCGGGGCGCGCGGCGTTCAGGCGGTGCGCGGCCGCATCCTGTACGACTTTTCCGCCAGCGCCTGCGAAGGCTACGAACTCAATTTTCGCCAGGTGTCCGAACTCGATTCCGGCGAGGGCAAGACCGTACTGAGCGACTTGCGCTCGACAACCTGGGAGAACAACGACGCCAGCAAATTCCGCTTCAACTCGGAAAACCTGCTCAACGACAAGACGACCGACACGGTCGATGGCAGCGCCGAACGCAAGGCGTCCGCAGTTTCGGTCGATCTCAAGCAGCCCAAGGACAAGACCTTCACGGTCCCGACTGACGTGGTGTTTCCGACCGAGCATATGCGCCGGATCATCGAGGCGGCGCGCGCTGGCAAAACCATCCTTGAATTTCCGGTCTATGACGGCTCCGAAACAGGCGAGAAGCTCTACAGCACGCTGACCGTGATCGGCCAGCCGATCGATCCGGCCAAGGACCCGGTGACCGATGCCGGCGCCAAGATCCCGGCGCTCGCCGGCATGCTGCGCTGGCCGGTGACGATCAGTTATTTCGAGAAGAAGAGTGAGGACGCCGAGCGTACCGGCGAACAGACGCCGGTGTATTCGATCGCCTTCGAGCTTTACGAGAACGGCATCTCGCGGGCGCTGACGCTGTATTACAGCGACTTCTCCATCAAGGGCGAACTGACGTCGCTGGAGATGAAAAGCGAGAAAGCGTGCAAGTAGGCATCGTGTAATCAATTTCTGCTGAGATTACTCGATGTCAGGCGAACAGGATCAATCTTCTTCGATCGCCAGACCCTTCACCACCGCGGCCTTGCCGAACTTCTCGCGCAGCTTGTCGACCGCGTGTTCGGCCAGCGCGCCGCGACGGTCGATGAGATCGGCCATGTCCTCGCCGACGGCATCCTCGAGACTGCTGACCCCGATGCCGATCAACCGATAGCGCGTCGCGCCGACCTCGTTCCTGAGCATGTCGCGTCCGGCCTCGAAGATGCGGCCCGCCAGTTGCGTCGAAGCGGGCAGGGAGCGCGACCGGGTGCGGATCTTGAAGTCGGCGCTCTTGAGCTTGAGCGTCACCGTGGAGCCGGTCAGGCGGGCCGCCTTGAGCCGTGACGATACCTTCTCGGTCAACTCCCACAGCGTCTGCTCCAGCGGCCGGAAGTCGCTGATGTCGGTGTTGAACGTGGTTTCCGCCGAGACGCTCTTGGTCTCGCGCTCCGGATCGACCTTGCGGGTATCGATGCCGCGCGCCAGCCGCGACAGGCGCAGGCCTTCGTCGCCGTAGCGCCGCATCAGGTCGTGCTCGTCGGCGCGCTGCAGATCGGCGATGGTGCGGAAGCCGTCGGCGGCGAGCTTGGCGGCACTGACGGCGCCGACGCCGTAGATGAAGCCGACCGGGCGGGGCGCCAGAAACGCCACCGCCTCGGACGGACTGATGACGGCAAAGCCGCGCGGCTTGTCGAGGTCGGAGGCGATCTTGGCGAGGAATTTGTTGGCCGACAGGCCGATCGACACGGTGATGCCGATGTCGCGCTCGACGTCGCGGGCAAAGCGCGCCAGCACCTTGGCGGCGCTCATACCGTGCAGCCGCTCGGTGCCGGTGAGGTCGAGAAAGGCTTCGTCGATCGACAACGGCTCGACCTGCGGCGTCAGCGCCTGCATCGCGGCGCGCACCTGGCGGCCGACCGCGACGTATTTCTGCATGTTCGGCTTGAGCACCGTGGCCTGCGGGCAGCGGCTCATGGCTTCGAACATCGGCATCGCCGAACGCACGCCGTAGGTGCGGGCGATGTAGCAGCAGGTCGAGACCACGCCGCGCTTGCCGCCGCCGATGATCAGCGGCTTGTCGGCGAGCGAAGGATCGTCGCGCTTCTCGATCGTGGCGTAGAAGGCGTCGCAATCGATATGCGCCACCGACAAGGTCGCCAGCTCCGCATGGCGCAACAGCCGCGGCGAGCCGCAGGCCGGGCAGCGGCGCGCTGCGTCGGCCGTGTCGGTCAGGCAATCGCGGCAGAACGCGGTCACGGGATTTCGCGCTCCCAGGGCTGGCCGCCCAGCGCGGTGTGGGCGCGGAAGATATCGTCGGGAGAGCAGGAGGCGGCGGCGATGAATTCCGTCGCCAGCGCTTCGTCCGAGGCGATGTAGGCGAGCACGCCGGCGAGGAAGCCGGGCGCGGTGCTGGCCTCGCGAATCCCGGCCGGATCGAGCCCGGTGACGGAGAAGAAGCGGGTTAACCTTTCCGAATCTTCAGCAAGGAAGCTAAGCGCTTGAATCGCAAGCGCTTCTGCGGCTTCCGGCGACATGCCGCGGGGGCCTTTCATTGATCGAATTTGCCTTTCCGTAACAAATCACCACTAACGTCGAACGTGGATCATAGCCCAGAGGCGCGGCCGCCCGGATGCCGCGACGACAGCGGGGCAGGCGCTTCCTGGGGACAACGGGGCGGAACATGGCGAAGACCGTCCTGATCGTCGAGGA
Source organism: Pseudolabrys sp. Root1462 (assembly GCF_001426945.1). GTDB lineage: Bacteria > Pseudomonadota > Alphaproteobacteria > Rhizobiales > Xanthobacteraceae > Pseudolabrys. The sequence goes on from NZ_LMFS01000001.1 coordinate 1,496,569, forward strand.
CAACGAACTGAACATGAAGCTCTTCCACGATCTGCTGGAAGCGCATGGCTACGACGTGGTGGGCACCCGCAGCGGCATCGACGCGCTGGATCTGGCCCGCCAGCACCGGCCCGACCTCATTCTGATGGATATCCAGCTGCCGGAAGTGTCCGGACTCGAAGTCACCAAGTGGCTCAAGGATGATCCAGAGCTGAAGACCATTCCCGTCGTCGCCGTCACCGCTTTTGCGATGAAGGGCGACGAGGAAAGGATCCGGGAGGGCGGCTGCGAAGCCTACCTGTCGAAGCCGATCTCGGTGGGCAAGTTCATCGAGACCGTTCGTCACTTCCTCGGCCCGGCCTGACCGGTCCCGTATCATGGTGTTGAAATGACCGCCCGCGTACTCGTCGTCGATGACATTCCGGCCAATGTGAAATTGCTGGAGGCGCGGCTGTCGGCGGAATATTTCGACGTCGCCACCGCCTTCAGCGGCACCGAGGCGCTGGCGCTGTGCGAACGCGCCGAATGCGACATCGTGCTGCTCGACGTCATGATGCCGGACATGGACGGCTTCGAAGTCTGCCGCCGGCTGAAGTCCAACCCAGCGACGCATCATATTCCGGTGGTCATGGTCACCGCGCTCGACCAGCCGTCCGACCGCATCAAGGGCCTCGAAGCCGGCGCCGACGATTTCCTGACCAAGCCGGTAAGCGACGTGGCGCTGATCTCGCGCGTGCGCTCGCTGACGCGGCTGAAGATGGTGACCGACGAACTGCGCATGCGCGCGCTGACGTCGCGCGAAATCGGCATCGAAAGTCCGGAACGCGAGGCGGTGGCCGACACCGGCCGCAAGGGCCGCATCCTCATCATCGACGACCGCGCCTCGTCCTACGAGCGCATCGCCACCACGCTCGGCGCCGAGCATACGGTCGACGTGCAGTCCGATCCGAAGGAAGCGCTGTTCCGCGCCGCCGAAGGCGATTACGAACTGCTGATCGTGTCGCTGGGGCTTGCCGATTTCGATGGCCTGCGGCTGTGCAGCCAGGTGCGCTCGCTCGAGCGCACGCGCAGTATCCCGATCCTCGCCATCGCCGAGCCGGACAACAACGCCAAGCTGGTGCGCGGCCTCGAGATCGGCATCAACGACTACCTGATCCGCCCGATCGACAAGAACGAAATGCTGGCGCGCGTGCGCACCCAGATCAAGCGCAAGCGCTACACCGACCGGCTGCGCGACAATGTCGCGATGTCGATCGAGATGGCGATCACCGACGCGCTGACCGGGCTGCATAATCGCCGCTACATGGAAACGCATCTCGGCGCGCTGACCGAGCAGGCGGCGCAGCGCGGCAAGCCGCTCGCGGTGCTGATCCTCGACATCGACTTCTTCAAGTCGATCAACGACGGCCACGGCCACGATGCCGGCGACGACGTGCTGCGCGAATTTGCGGTGCGCATCCGCAAGTCGATCCGCAACATCGATCTGGCCTGCCGCTACGGCGGCGAGGAGTTCGTCATCGTCATGCCGGAAACCGACATCGCGGTGGCAGGCATGGTGGCCGAGCGCATCCGCCGCAAGATCGCCTCCGAGCCGTTCGCGATCCAGCAGGGCGAGAAGCAGATCAACGTCACGCTGTCGATCGGCATCGCCGCCCTGGGCGCGGCAGGCGACAACGCCGCCGCGATGCTCAAGCGCGCCGACCAGGCGCTGTACCGCGCCAAGCGCGACGGCCGTAACCGCGTGGTCCAGGAAGCGGCGTAGCGGTTCTTAACCCGCCCTCACACCACCGAGGTCAGCACGGCGCCGTAGTGGCAGGCTGCCGCCAGCAGCACGAAGCCGTGCCAGATCGCGTTCTGAAAGCGCAGGCTTTCCCAGACGTGGAAAATGACGCCGGCGGAATACAGGACGCCGCCGGCGACGATCAGCGCCAGCGTGAGCGGCGCCAGCGCCGCCGCCATCGGCCCGATGACGAAAAGGCCGCTCCAGCCCATGACGAGATAGAGCGCGATCGAGGCGCGGTCGAAACGGCCGGGGAAGAACAGCTTGAGAGCGATGCCGGCGAACGCCGAGACCCACTGCACGACGAGGATGGCGTCCGATGCCGTGCCGTGCATCGGCAGCACGAAGGCGGTGTAGGTCGCGGCGATCAGGAGATAGATCGCCGAATGGTCGCAGCGCCGCAGCCACCATTTGAACGGCGTCAGCGGCCACAGATTGTAGGCGGCGGAAAAGCCGATCATCGCGGCGAGGCCGGCGATGTAGATCGCAACCGCGGTGAGCTGCGAGACGTTGGCGTGGTGGACGGCCAGGATCATGAGCGCCGCGCCGCCGCCGATGGCGAGCGCAATACCGAGCCCATGCACGACGGCATCGGCGATGGTCTCGGCGCGGTCGTAGTTCCAGGTGATCGGCGCGTTCATGCCGCGGAGCATGAAGGGGGAATGGGGCAGGGGGATGACGGGGAGACGACGCGGGGCATTGGCCGCATGGAGCGAATGGCCATGCCGGGCGGCGCAGGGGCGGACTGGAGTCGAGATGTGAGCACCTGCGTGTTCTGCTATCCGTCGATCCGGTCTGATGCGGGGGCCGATAACGTGCGCGCAATGCAATGGCTGGCAGGGGTTGTTTTGATCGCCACGATCATGTCGTGCCTGACGCGCGGTACGCTGCGCGCGGACGGCGCGGCGATCACTGATCATGATCTGGCGGACGCCAGGAAGGTTGTCGAAGCCGTTGCCGCGTCTCCCAAGCAGACCAGGCTCTTTTGCGACTGGTTCCGCAAGCAAGCGAGGATGGTCGAGGCCCTGAGCGGCGGAAGCCGGCGGCAGGAAGAAATACGGGTGATCACAGAAGCGTCCCAGGCGGCCTACAGGAAATTAGGCCCGGCATTTGCGAGGGCGCGTGAGATTTCCAGTTTGGCCACTTTTCGCAAGGATGAGCTCGCGCGGTCCGTCAATGATGCTTGGTCCGCACTGACCGCCCGGTGCGCTGGCGGATCGGTCTAGGGCCTGCCGATTTGAAGGCCACCGACATGGATGTCGCCGTTTGCTCTGGGCCCCGCCAACAAAACGTAAATGGCCGGGACAAGCCCGGCCATGACGTATGAATTAAAGCGCTCTCACTCCGCCTTCTTCTTCGCCTTGGTCTTCTTTTTCTTCACCGGCTCCGGCGGATTGGCGGCGAGGTCGGCGGCGTCCTTGGCTTCGCGGGCGAGCCGGAGCGCGCGCAGCTTCGCCGTCTTCTCGCGCATGGCGACCGCGGCGGCCTCATATTCCGCCGCAGCCACGATGCCGTCGCGCGCCTGATCCTGGCGGCGCTTCAGTTTTGCTTTCGCGTCCGGTGACGCGGGGTTGCTCGATTTGTTCAGCGAGGCCTCCTCTTGTGGAGTTCGTCCTATCACGAACAACCGCTGGTCGCACCACATGTGTCGCACTTCATGCAGGTACCGTTGCGCACCAGGGTGAAGTTACCGCATTCGCCGCACATTTCGCCTTCGTAACCCTTGGCCTTGGCTTCGGCGCGGCGTTCGGAGGCGATCGCCTTGGCGTTCGCCTGCGGCGCCGGCTGGGCCAGACCGACTTCGAGCTGCTGGGCCGGGGACAGTTTAGCCTCCGGCTCGGCTTTCAGCGCGGTAGCCGCATGCGCACCGCCAAAAGCCGTCACTTTCGCAGTCGCGACCGAGGCTGTGCCGGCTGATGACGGGGAGGCCACCACCTGCAGCTTGTCCGGTCGCGAGCGGGTCAGACCCTTGGAGATGAAGTTCGGCGCGGCCTTGCCTTCGCTCTCGCCGGCGCCCAGGGCATCGAAGCCGCCCTGGCTCGGATCGACATGGGCGAGGTCGTAGCGCTCGAGATACGACACCGCCAGTTCGCGGAACACGTAGTCGAGGATCGAGGTGGCGTATTTGATCGAGTCGTTGCCCTGCACCGGACCCTGCGGCTCGAAGCGGGTGAAGGTGAAGGCATCGACATATTCCTCGAGCGGCACGCCATATTGCAGGCCGAGCGAGATGGCGATGGCGAAGTTGTTGAGCAGCGAGCGCAGCGCCGCGCCTTCCTTGTGCATGTCGACGAAGATCTCGCCGAGACGGCCGTCGTCATATTCGCCGGTGCGCAGATAGACCTTGTGGCCGCCGACCACGGCCTTCTGCGTGTAGCCCTTGCGGCGCGACGGCAGCTTCTCGCGCTCGCGCAGCACGGTGACGCGCTCGACGATCTTCTCGACCACCTTCTCGGCGAGGCCAGTGGCGCGCGCCGCCGCCGACTTGTCGAGGAAGGTTTCGATCGCATCGTCCTCGTCGTCCTCATCGGCGATGAGCTGCGAGTTGAGCGGCTGCGACAGCTTGGAGCCGTCGCGGTACAGCGCGTTGGCCTTCAGCGCCAGGCGCCACGACTGCATGTAGGCGTCCTTGCAGTCCTCGACGGTGGCCTCGTTCGGCATGTTGATGGTCTTGGAGATCGCGCCCGAGATGAAGGGCTGCGCCGCAGCCATCATCTTGATGTGGCTGTCGACCGACAGGTAGCGCTTGCCGATCTTGCCGCACGGATTGGCGCAATCGAACACCGAATAGTGTTCGAGCTTGAGGTGCGGCGCGCCTTCCACGGTCATGGCGCCGCAGACATGGATGTTGGCGGCCTCGATCTCGCGCTTGCCGAAGCCGATGGCGGCGAGCAGGTCGAAGGTCGGCGCGGCAAGCTGTTCGGCCGACAGGCCGAGCACGTCGCGGCAGAACGCTTCGCCGATCGTCCACTTGTTGAAGACGAACTTGATGTCGAACGCGGTCGGCAGCGCCTTCTCGACCTTGGCGATGATCTCGTCGGTGAAGCCCTTGGCCTTCAGCGTGGTGTGGTTGATGCCCGGGGCCTGCGCCAGCGAGCCGTGGCCGACGGCATAGACCTCGATCTCGGCGATCTCGGCTTCCGAGTAGCCGAGCGTGCGCAATGCCTCGGGCACGGCGCGGTTGATGATCTTGAAGTAGCCGCCGCCGGCGAGCTTCTTGAACTTCACCAGCGCGAAGTCGGGCTCGATGCCGGTGGTGTCGCAATCCATGACCAGGCCGATCGTGCCGGTCGGCGCGATCACGGTGGCCTGCGCGTTGCGGTAGCCGTGCTTCTCGCCGAGCTCGATGGCGCGGTCCCAGGCGGCCTTGGCGTGGGCGACGAGCGCCTGGTCGGGGCAAGCGGCGTGGTCGAGCGGCACCGGGGCCTGCGACAGCTTCTCATAGCCCTGGCGTTCGCCGTAAGCGGCGCGGCGATGGTTGCGCATGACGCGCAGCATGTGCTCGCGGTTCTTCTTGTAGCCGGGGAACGGACCCTGCTTCTCCGCCATCTCGGCCGAGGTGGCGTAGGACACGCCGGTCATGATCGCGGTCAGCGCGCCCGCGTAAGCGCGGCCGGCATCCGAGTCATAAGACAGACCCGAGGTCATCAGCAGGCCGCCGATATTGGCGTAGCCGAGGCCGAGCGTGCGGAATTCGTACGAGAGCTGGGCGATTTCCTTGGACGGGAATTGCGCCATCAGCACCGAGATTTCCAGCACCACGGTCCACAAGCGGACGGCGTGCTCGTAGCTCTCGACCTCGAACTGGCCGGTCTTGCCGTCGCGGAAGGTGAGGAGGTTCAGCGACGCGAGGTTGCAGGCCGTGTCGTCGAGGAACATGTACTCGGAGCACGGATTGGAGCCGCGGATGTCACCGGAGGCCGGGCAGGTGTGCCAGTCGTTGACGGTGGTGTGGAACTGCAGGCCCGGATCGGCGCAGGCCCAGGCGGCGTAGCCGATCTTTTCCCACAGGTCGCGCGCCTGCACGGTCTTGGCGACCTTGCCGTTCTTGCGGAACGTCAGATCCCACTTGCCGTCGGCTTCGACCGCCTTGAGGAACTGGTCGTCGACGCGCACCGAGTTGTTCGAGTTCTGGCCCGACACGGTGAGATAGGCATCGCTGTCCCAGTCGGTGTCGTAGGTCGGGAAGTCGATATCGGTGTAGCCCTGCTTGGCAAATTGAATGACGCGCTTGATGAAGTTGTCCGGCACATAGGCCTTGCGGGCGAGCTTGATCTCGCGCTTCAGCGCCGGGTTCTTGTCCGGATTGAAGCAGTCGTCGTCCGAGCCCTCGCAGTTGACGCAGGCCTTCATCACGGCCTTGAGGTGCTTCTGGTTGATCTTCGAGCCGGTGACGAGCGCCGCCACCTTCTGCTCTTCCTGCACCTTCCAGTCGATGTACTTCTCGATATCCGGATGATCGGCATCGACGATCACCATCTTCGCGGCGCGGCGCGTCGTGCCGCCCGACTTGATGGCGCCGGCGGCGCGGTCGCCGATCTTAAGGAACGACATCAGGCCCGACGACTTGCCGCCGCCCGACAGGCGCTCGCCTTCGCCGCGCAGGTTGGAGAAGTTGGTGCCGGTGCCGGAGCCGTATTTGAACAGGCGCGCCTCGCGGACCCACAGATCCATGATGCCGCCTTCGTTCACCAGATCGTCGCTGATCGACTGGATGAAGCAGGCGTGCGGCTGCGGATGCTCGTAGGACGACTTCGACTTGGTCAGCTTGCCGGTCTGGAAGTCGACGTAATAGTGGCCCTGCGACGGACCGTCGATGCCATAGGCCCAGTGCAGGCCGGTGTTGAACCACTGCGGCGAGTTCGGCGCGCACATCTGCTTGGCCAGCATGGCGCGCAGTTCGTCATAGAAGGCGTGAGCGTCTTCCTCGGTGTCGAAGTAGCCGCCCTTCCAGCCCCAGTAGGCCCAGGTGCCGGCCAGACGATCGAACACCTGCTTGGAGGAGTGCTCGCCGATATAGCGCTCCTTCTCCGGCAGCGCGGCGAGCGCTTCCGTGTCGGCGACCGAGCGCCAGAGGAACGAGGGGACGGAGTTCTCTTCGACCTTCTTCAGGCGGGCGGGCACGCCGGCCTTGCGGAAATACTTCTGCGCGAGGACGTCGGACGCCACCTGCGACCAGAATTCGGGCACCTCGACATTGTCCAGCTTGAAGACAATGGAGCCATCCGGATTCTTGATCTCTGACGTGGTCAGGCGGAAGTCGATCCCTGCATAAGCCTGGCCCGCTTCCTTGGTGTAGCGCCGTTCGATCCGCATCGTCTTAGTCCCCAAATTCCGGGCGGCAGCGGCCGCCGATTATTCCAGACGGACCTGTCCCTGTCCGCCTTGCGTTCACTCAACCCTGACTGACACCCACCTGATGTAGGTCCGGGGCTCATTATCGGCACCCGGTGGAACTCCCGGGCTCCCTAAAGGGAACCCGCTACGCAACAGTCTGCCGTCCCCTGAAAACGCCTGAGGCGTCGATCAGGGCTCAAAACGCGACGTCACGTCGGTTTGGAGGTTCCGGCGGGAACTCATCGGCACGCATCACCCACACCGTACTGTCACAAAACTATATGGGACTCGTTGTTGTCGTCAACAACAGATAGTGGGTACGGGTAACTAAATCCCTAAGTCTTGTGGCAGGTCGGTGAAAAACGAGGATAACGTCCGGTGAAGCCGCGGGCAGTATGACCCTTAAGCCCGGAGCGGAAAGCCCGTTTTTTTTGGTCCCCGGCCTGGGTTTTGATGCCTAGGGGGGTGAAGAAAAAATGACGAAAAATGGGGCTTACCGACAACCCACAGCTTCTTTTGCCGGCCGGCCGGGACGGGGATAAACGCGGGACAAATCCGGAGGAACCGGCCCGGGAGTCCCTGATTCTCGTTTTGAGGTCAGCCGGTTAGCCTGTGGGTGATCGGCGGCCGCGAGCGGGATGAAGTGTCCCACCCCTGTTGATCACGCAACAGGTTGTGTCCTTGAGACTTTGCAAAGGAATCGCGCCGGGCAAAGGCGGGCGCCTGAAACGAAGAAAGCGGGCCCGCATGGAGCCCGCCTTCTCATTTCCCGGCACTGTCATCTCGTTTTCAGCGGAATGCCCAAACAACAGCGGCATTGCTGAATTCGCAGGCACCATAACTCCAGATTCTGGGCAAAGGCAATGGCGAGCGGTGCGCGACCATTGTGGCGGAAATGGATTGTCGCCATGATTGTCTAATGGAAACAATTATCAAACACCTGATCGGTGAATTGAGCATCATCGCTCAGGCGCCCGTCACCTTTTTGGCCGCACTACTTGTGGCGGGCGCAGTGATCTGGTGGGCGATGGATTGGCGCTATAGCGGCATCGTCGCGAACCGCGACTCCGAAATTAGTAGTCTGAAGATACAGCGCGACGAATATAAGGATAAGGCGGGTGGCGCTTCTCCGGATGAAATGAAAAAGAAGCTCGATGATTTGGCCGAAATGACCAAGTTCACCGTCGGAGCTAAGTGGCGTTCGCTGACGCCCAAAGAAACCACAGCTCTTCAACAGAAATTCGCAGCCATACCGCCGAAGCGGATACAGGTAATGTACACAAATTACCGAGGAAAAGATCTAGCTCAATCCTTTGCCGATATTTTGAAAGCGTCTGGATGGACTGACATTCATTTCAGTGAAGGCGGTGGCCTCGGAACTGGAGTTTCGACTGGGCGCGGCAACGGGACGGCCAGGGCTCTGAAGGAGGCAATCGAAGCCTCGACGGACTTTAAAGTTGGCTCATTCGGACCGGACGAACCCGAATATCCAAACGCCTATTTTATTGCTGTCGGAATTAATACGAACTAATTCCATTCTTGTCTGCGGCTCGCGATTAATCAAAATTTGCCGCTTTCTCTGACCCAAAGGGGTTAGCTCAAGCTCCCCGCATTGCGGCAGGCTCCAGCACCACATCAGCCCGCCGGCGCGGCAGGGCCTCGGGGTGCCCGCGCTGCAGGAAATCGACGAGCTTCTCGCGCGGCGCCAAGCGCCTTTGCCGGAGGAAGACTGCAAAGTCCTCCTCAAAATTGACGGTATTCCTCCATAACGCCGATACGGATTGCCGCTTTTGCCGTTCAAGGAGCTTTGGTCGATGTCCGCCGCAGCCGGTGTATTTTCGCAGTCGTATTTCCACGGGACGAAAGCCAACCTGCGGCCCGGCGACTTCATTGTCGTCGGCCGTGCGTCGAATTTCGCGAAGGAGCGGCCGCTGTCATGGGTCTACTTATCGAGCACGCTCGATGCGGCGATCTGGGGCGCCGAGCTCGCCGCCGGTAGCGAACCGGGAAGAATCTATGTCGTAGAGCCCACCGGGCCGGTCTTCGACGATCCCAATCTGACCGACAAAAAATTTCCCGGCAATCCGACGCTATCCTATCGCTCGCGGGAGCCGCTCCGGATCATAGCGGAGGTGACCAACTGGCAAGGGCATTCCCCGGACCAGTTGAAGGCGATGAAGGAGGGCCTTGCTCGTCTGGAGCGGGATGGCGGCCGGCACATCATCGACTGACATGGCCGCCGTGGCTTGCCCGCTCGAGCACGAGATCGGCCCGCTTGCGCGGCAGCGCTTCGGGATGCTCACGCTGCAGGAAGTCGATGAGCTTCTCGCGCACTTCGCAGCGCAGGTCGAAGGCCTTGCCGGCCGAGCCGGCGCTGATCAGGCAACGCAACTCCATCGTTTCGTCCTTGCAGTCGGTGACCTGGAGATTGACCACCTGACCGTCCCAGTTCGGCGATGCCTTGGCGATGTCCGCGAGCTTGTCGCGAATGGCGGCGACCGGCGCGCGATAGTCGACATAGAACATGGCGACGCCGATCAGAGCCGAGTTCTCGCGCGTCCAGTTCTGGAACGGCTTCTCGATGAAATAGGTCAGCGGCACGATCAGCCGCCGCCAGTCCCAGAGTTTGACGACCACATACGTCGAGGTGATTTCCTCAACGGTGCCCCATTCGTTTTCGACGACGACGGCGTCGTCGAGCCGGATCGGCTGGGTCATGGCGATCTGCACGCCGGCGAACAGGTTGGACAGCACGGACCGCGCGGCAAGACCGGCGACCAGGCCGGCGACGCCCGCCGAAGCAAACAGACTGACGCCGTACTGGCGCACCGGCTCGAACGTCATCAGTGCGGCACCGATGGTGACGAGGATGATCAGGACGTCGATGGTGCGCATCAGGACGCGCACTTGGGTGTAGTGCTTGCGCGCCAGCAGATTGTCTTCGGTGTCGATGCGGAATTGCAGCAAGTAGAGATCGGCGGCGATCTTCAAGGCGGTCAGCGCGCCCCAGCCGATCATGGCGATGACGGCGATCAGCAGGCATCGGCCGATCCAGGCCGCGGTGTTCGCATCGAACGGCGCGACCGGTACCGCGATGATGAGGGCCAGGATGACGAGGCCGAGGCGGGTGACGCCGCGCATCCGCTGCACCATGGCGATGACGTAGGGAAAGCGCGTCGCCAAGCTCATGCGCAGGAGGCGCCGCGCCGTCTTGTGCAGCGATAGCGCGATGGTGACGGCGAGGGCGACGATGACCATCGCCACCAATTGGCTGGGAAGCCAGGCGAGCCACTGCGCGACGGTCGATAGTGCGGATCTGATCGAATCCATGAGCGATTTCAGCTCTCAATAGTGCGGGAAAATGGGTGTTTGGGCGCTTCGCGTGCGCTGGACATGGGGGCGGTGAGGTGGCACAACGCGCCGGTCGCAACGGAAATGCGCATCGGCGATGAAAAGTTTCCTGCTTAAAATCTTCACTTGGTGGAACTCGTCCACCTTCGGCACCGATCTGTGGACCTGGCTCCATGGCGAGAAAGTCGGCACCGACGAATTCGGCAATACCTATTACCGGACCCGCGGCGGCAAGGTGGACAAGCGGCTGCTCTTCGAGCGCCGATGGGTGATCTACAGCGGCTACGCCGAGGCGAGCACGATCCCGCCGTCCTGGCATGGCTGGATGCATCACACCGTCGATGTGCCACCGACCGATGAAGTCTACACGCCGCGCGAATGGCAGAAGCCGCACCGGCCGAATCTGACCGGCACCCCGGGCGCCTACCGCCCGCAGGGCTCGACGCTGGCCGCAAACCGCCGTCCGAAGGCAACCGGCGATTACAAGGCGTGGTCGCCGGACGCCTGAGCGTTCGACGCGACTCGCGATCAACCGCTTTCCTTTGCCGCTGTCGTCATCGGCGGCCAGCCATTAGTCGCCCGATCGTCTCCAGCGAAGACGGCCGCTCGTCCAATGATGAAGCGGTAGCGGCTCCAGAAGCGCCGGCCGACTGCGTCGGCTCCGCCTAACTTCATCCACTGCCTCTCCACTGGATATCCACAGGGTTTTCCACAGCGTCGCGTCGCGTCAGAGCCTTGGCGCGACGGAGAATTTCGGGCTGTCCACAGCAGGCGCACGGACAGGCTGGCTGGTCCTGCCGCGGGTGTGGGGAGGGCTGTCGGGGCCGGCCATTTACCCGGCCCGGGGCGGCGGAAACCGCCCTTCCGCCGCCGCATTCACCGTGTTAACCGGACCACTTATGGCGCCTGCGAATCCGCACGCGCGGCGGCCTGAGAAACCCCTAACAAGCGACGTCCATGGCCTGGCTTCGGCTTCCAGCGATAGCGATCATGGTGCTGCTCGGGGCCGCTCCGGCAGCCGCCCAGTTCAGCAATATCTTCAGCGATCCGCCACCGCCGCGTCCGCCGGGTAATGTGCCGCGAGGCCAGCCGGCGCAGCCGCCTTATGTCGCCCCGGCCGATGTCGATCGTGGCCGGAATATCCAGAGCGGCGCCACCGCCACGCAATCCGGTAACTGGGTCAATCCCGACCTGCCGCCGGCGCAGCCGCTGCCGGCGCCGATGAACCTGCCGCCGTCGAGTCGGCCGGGCCGCGGCGGCATCCAGTCGAACGAACTGGCGCCGCCGCCAGGCGCGGCGCCGTCGCAGGATCTGACACCGATGACGCCGGTCGCACCCAATGCGCCGGCCGGCCAGCAGCCGCAGAACAACGTGACCACCAATCCGGCCCAGCCGTTGCCCGGCCTGCCGCCGGGGGTTCGTCAGCCGCCCGGTACGCCACAGCCGCAACAGCCGGCCGATGCCGCTGCCCAGCCGGGCGATGAAGTGGTGGTCGAACCGCCGCCGCAGCGGATCGCCAATCCGACCGCGATCTTCGCCGGCCTCGACAAGATTACCGGACGCATCACCAAGTTCGATGTCGCCATCAACGAGACAGTGCAGTTCGGCGCGCTGCGCGTGACGCCGCGTGTTTGCTACTCACGGCCGCCGACCGAAACGCCGAACACGGATTCCTTCGTGCAGGTGGACGAGGTGACGCTCAACGGCGAGATCAAACGCATCTTTTCCGGCTGGATGTTCGCGGCCAGCCCCGGTCTGCACGGCATCGAGCATCCGATCTATGACGTGTGGCTGACGGAGTGCAAAGGCGGCACCAACCCGAACGTCGCCGATGCCGCCGAACCGCAGCCCGAGGCGAAGAAGCCGCCGCCACGGACGCCGGCGCAACGGCCGCAGCGTCCGGCACAAGCGCCGGCGCAAGGGCGCCCGCTGCCGTCCGGTACGTTCCAGCCATTGCGCTAAGGTTCTTGAAAGCCTCTGGACTCAATCGCTGTCCAGAATCGCCAGGGCTTCGTCGCCGCTTACCGGTGGCTCGGTCCGCAGCGCGAAGAAATCGGCCTCGCCCGTGAGGGCTTCTTCCAGCATGCGTTGATAGCGTTTCTTCGGCACTTCGACGGCGCCGAAGGTGCGCAGATGTTCAGTGACGTATTGGGTGTCGCACAAGGTGAAGCCACCGGCCTTCAGCCGCGCCATCAGATGCACCAGCGCGACTTTCGACGCATCACGCGCGCGGTGAAACATGCTCTCGCCGAAGTAGGCGCGGCCGAGCGAGACGCCGTAGAGGCCGCCGACCAGCGCGTCGCCGTCATAGACCTCGACGGTGTGGCAATGGCCGCGATCAAACAGGCCGCGATAGAGTTTGCGGATGCGCCTATTGATCCAGGTGCGATCGCGGTCGGTCGCCGGTGCCGCGCAGCCATCAATGACGCCGTCGAAATCGCGGTCGACATGGACGGTGAAGGGAGTGGTGCGCACGGTGCGGGCGAGGCGCGCCGGCACGTGGAACCCGGTGAGCGGCAGGATGCCGCGGTGTTCCGGTTCGATCCAATATAGCGCCGGATCGTCGGCATTCTCGGCCATCGGAAAGATGCCGCAGGCATAGGCCTTGAGCAGCACGTCCGGGGTGATCTCGAAGTGGGTGGTGTCGCGGCCAGCCATCGGCGCGAATCTTAGCGCGCCGGGCGCCCCCGCGCCACGGTAACGCCTCGCTAACCATAGTCATTTGAATTTTAAGTAGTTTGAACGATTTTCCCGCGTTGGCGTTGACCTGCCAACGCACGGTTGAGTCGGAACCCGGGCCGCGACTTCGCAGACATGCCGATGAGATTCATCATGCCGGACCTGCCAGAACCTACCCATGTGCTGCTGGTCGAAGACGAAGAACTGATCAGCATGCTGGTGGCCGACGAACTGCGCGACCGCGGTTTTGCCGTGGAAGAGGTCGCCACCGGCGAAGAAGCGTTGCGCCATCTGCGCAGCGGCGCCCCGGTCGACATCATTTTCACCGACGTGAATCTGCCGGGCGACATCGATGGTGCCGAACTGGCCGAGTTGGCGCGGCAAATGCGGCCCGACCTGCCGATTCTTTATGCATCGGGACGTTATGCGGAGTTCGGCCTCAAGGGCATGGTGACCCGCTCGCTGTTCGTGCCGAAGCCTTATAGCCCCGCGGAAGTCTGCACGCTGATCGAGCGGATGTCGGCAAGGCTGTAATACGGCAGCGGTCAGGCGGCCGGCTTTGCCGCCGCGGCGTTGGCAACCGGCGCCCCAAACAAATCGAAGCCGACGGTGACGCGCGTGCCGCTTGGGCTGCTGTCGTGGTCGATGCGGGCGTGCAACTTGTCGCCCATGGCATGGACGATGCGCTGGCCGAGGCCGGTCGAGGTCGCCTTCGAGTGCGCGGCGGCGCCAAAAGAATTGCCGACCCCGTCGTCTTCGACGCTGAGCAGGCCGCGGTTGTCGCCGTCGCGGCGCAGCACCACGCGGATCGCGCCTTTCTTGTCCTCGGGGTAGGCGTATTTCAGCGCGTTGGTGACGAGCTCGTTGACGATCATGCCGAGAGCCACGGCGTGATCCGGCGCTGCCGCCATCGGCTCGGCGTGCAGCGTCAATTGCGCCAAGGCGCCGCCTTCGGCGGCCGTGGAGCGACGCAGATCCTCGACCAGCGCCTCGAGGTAGAGATCGACCGCGACCGACTGCACATCGTCCGAGGTGTAGAGGCGGCGATGCACTTGCGCTACCGCCATGACGCGGCCGGTGGCATCGCTGAGCGCTTCCTTGACCTCGGCGTTGCCGGCGGCGTTGGACTGGATGGTGAGCAGCGACGCGATGAGCTGGAGGCTGTTGCCGACGCGGTGGTTGACCTCGCGCATCAGCAGCGCGCGTTCGGCGGCCAAGGCCTCGAAGCGATCGCGCGCGGCGCGGACTTCGGCTTCGGCGGCTTCCTTGGCGCGCCGCGTGCGCATGGCGTCCGAAGCGGCGTGGAACGAGGCCTTGAGCAGGTAGGTGAATTCCCCCTGGACGTCCTTCACGACATAGTCGAAGGCGCCGGCTTTAAGCGCGGCGACCGCCATGCGCGAGTCCTGCGCGCCGGTGACGACAATGACCGGCGGATGGTTGGGCATCTCGTTGATGCGCTCGGTCAGGTCGATGCCGCCGAGACCGGGCATGTACAGATCGACTGCGACGATGTCGAAGTCCTGGTGCTCGCTGAGCAGCCTCAGGCCCGTCTCGCCATCCCCGGCGGTGACCACGTCAATGCCTTCGCGCCCCAGGCTGCGCTTGACCAGTGCACACAACCCGGCGTCGTCGTCGACGTAGAGAACCTTGCGCGGCATGGATGGCTTAATCAGGTGAGGGGACCTGGATAACGGAGAAGAACAAACCTAGCTGGCGGATGGCGTTGGCGAAGTTGTCGTAGTTCACCGGCTTGGTGATATAGACGTTGCAGCCGAGGTCGTAGCAGCGCTGGATCTCGACGGCGTCGTCGGTGGTGGTCAGCACCACTACGGGCACGCGCTTGAGATGCTCGTTCGACTTGATGCGCCCGAGGATTTCGACGCCGGTCATGTCCGGCAGGTTGAGGTCGAGCAGCACCAGCAGCGGCTTGCCCTTGCTGGTGAGGCCGGAGCCGTCCCCGCCGAACAGATAGGTGACGGCATCGGTGCCGTTGCTGAACGGGGTAATCGGATTGTTGACGCCGGCGCGGCGGATATTCTTTTCGATCAGACGAGCGTGGCCGCCATCGTCTTCGATCATGACGATCTCGACGGGAAGCTCCGACATACGGCTATTCACGCTGCGCTCCTGTTTTGAACCGACCATCGCCGCGGCAGTGTCACGGTGAAGGTGCTGCCTTTGCCGAGTTCCGAAGTCAAACCCATAGTGCCGCCCAGGCGCCGAACCAGCGCCCTGACATGCGCCAAGCCGATGCCTTCGCCGGGGCGATCCTGCTTGCCGGCCCGCCGAAACAACTCGAAGACGCGCTGGAAATCGGCGCGGTCGATGCCGCGTCCGTTGTCCTGGACTTCATAGATCGCGTGTGTGGTAGTCAGACGGCCCCTTACCTCGATCTGCAATTTTTCGTCAGCGCGACCGTATTTCAAAGCGTTATCAATGAGATTTCCGAAAATCTGCTGCGCCGCCAGGGCGTCAGTTTCGACCGGCGGCAATTCGCCAACGCTCATCGTGGCCTGAAGTTCCACGGCGCGATGGGTCACCGTTTCGATGAGACTGCCCACCAGCTTGTCCATATCCACAGTCTCGGGGTGGAATTGGCGGCGGCCTTCGCGGGACAATTTGAGCACGGCGTTGATCAGCCGGTCCATGTTGCCGATGGAGGTCTTGATGAAGCCGATGGCCTCATCGAAATCGGCGCCGAGCTGCCGCGTTGTCTCGTCTTCCTTGCGCGCCTCCGCTTCGCCCTTGACCTGGGCGAGTTCGGCATTGAGCTTTTCCACTTCCTGAAAGATGTCCTGCCGCAGGGCCTCGAGCTCCGAGGTGAAGCCCATGATGTTGACGAGCGGCGACCGCAGGTCGTGGCTGACGATGTAGGCGAAGCGCTGGATTTCCTCGTTGGCCTCGGTGAGGTCCTCGGTGCGGTAGGCGACGATGCGCTCGAGATTGGCATTGGTCGATGCGAGCTCGGCGCGCGCGGCCTCCGCGCGGCGATAATTGCGCTGCACCAGAAGGACGGACAGCCCGCCCACGGCGACGATCAGCGCCGCGCCGGCGAGCGACACGAACAGCAGCAGATTGCTGGTACGGAACGATGCCTGCCTGCGCACGTCGGCGAGATCGTTTTCGGCATCGATCGCCTCCTCGATGGCGTCGCGCAATTCGACCATGATGCGCCGGCCTTCGCCCTCGCGGACCTGCCTCAGCGCCTCGCTGCGCTTGCCGCTCTCGTTGAGCTCGATGATGCGTTTCATCTCGCGGAATTTGCCGGTGACGAGCGCATCGACACGATCGACGGTCGATTTACGCGTTGCGCTGGCGCCGGCGAGTTCGCGGACTTCGGCGATCGTGTCCAACGTCTCCGGCTCGGCGTCGCGGAAATCGTCGAGATAGGACTGATCGTTGGTCAAGAGATAGCCGCGCTGGCTGCTTTCAGCGCGGCGTACAGTGAGCAGGATGTCGGAGAGCTTGTCTTCGACGCTGAGCGTGTCGGCGAGCTGCTTGCTGTCGGAGGCGGCGCGCTCGACGAGAAAAACCGTCGCGGCGCTGATGCCGACCAGCAGAAGAAAACCGATGCCGAGCAGCAGCGCCTGAAGATTGAGGAAGCGCCAGCGGGGCAGCGTTAAGACCAAGGGTCGTCCTTTCATGGCGCCGGAGGCGGGAGTGTTCAATTGGGGGCGATTGCCGTCGCCGTCACGATATCGGATTCGGCCGTCAAACGACGAGTTGCGGGCGCAGCGCAGATCCCCCTCGAGCCGCGGAGGATCAACGCTGCCGTCGCTTACTGATTGATCTCCGGTTCGACAAGACGGGCCAAATTGCGCAGCGACTCCTGCCAGCCGAGGTAGCAAGCTTCGACCGGTATGGCGTCGGGGATGCCCTCCTGCACGATGTTGACCTCGGTGCCGACGAGGACTTTCCTGAGTTCCACCGTCACCCGGATTTCGCCGGGCAGGTTGGGGTCTTCGAATCTATCGGTGTAACGAACGCGCTCGCCGGGCACGAGTTCCAAATACTCGCCGCCGAATGAATGGCTGCCGCCGGTGGTGAAATTCCGGAACGACATGCGGAAGCTGCCGCCGACTCTGGCCTCGAGGTGATGGACGGTGCAGGCAAAGCCGTTGGGCGGCAGCCATTTGGCCAGCGCATCGGCCTCGGTGAAGGCGCGGTAGACCTTGTCGGGCTTGGTGGTGAGGACGCGGTGCAGTCGAACTGTGCCGGGCATGTCGGGTTCCTCCGGTGCGTGCTGTGCCGAGCGAGCGGTTTCCCCACTTATATAACGGCTTTCGCGCGCAGGCGCGCGCTTGCCGACGCCGCATGGCGTCAGACGGTCACGACCAACGAGGAGGTCACGACGACAGCGGTTGGCTTTCTTCCATGCCGCCACGGGCGAGGAATTGCTCGAGCCAGTGGATGTGATAGTTGCCGTCGATGATGTCGGGCTCGGCCAGCAAAGCGCGGAACAGCGGCAAGGTCGTTTCGATGCCGTCGACGACGATCTCGTCGAGCGCGCGCTTGAGCCGCATCAATGCTTCCTGACGCGTCTTGCCGTGCACGATCAGCTTGCCGACGAGGGAGTCGTAATAGGGCGGGATCGTGTAGCCCTGATAAACGGCGCTGTCGATGCGCACGCCGAGGCCGCCGGGCGGATGATAGTGCAGGATCTTGCCGGGCGAGGGCCGGAATGACACCGGATTTTCCGCATTGATGCGGCATTCGATGGCATGGCCGCGAAATTCGATGTCGTCCTGCTTCAGAGTCAGTTCCGCGCCGGCGGCGACACGGATCTGCTCGAAGATCAGATCGATGCCGGTGATCATTTCGGTTACCGGATGCTCGACCTGGATGCGGGTGTTCATTTCGATGAAATAGAACTCGCCGTCCTCGTAAAGGAATTCGACGGTGCCGACGCCGAGATACTGGATCTCGCGCATCGCCTTGGCGACCACTTCGCCGATCTCGTTCCGCGCCTTGGTGTTGAGCGCCGGCGAGGGGCTTTCCTCCAGCACCTTCTGGTGCCGGCGCTGGAGCGAGCAGTCGCGTTCGCCGAGATGGACGGCGTTGCCCTTGCCGTCGCCGAGCACCTGGATTTCGATGTGGCGCGGTTTGCCGAGATACTTCTCGATATAAACGGCATCACTGCCGAAATTGGCCTTGGCTTCCGAACGCGCCGTGGACAGCGCCGTCGACAGTTCTTCCGGCGTGTGCGCCACGCGCATGCCTTTGCCGCCGCCGCCGGCCGCAGCCTTGATCAACACCGGAAAGCCGATCTCGTTGGAAATGCGAGCGGCTTCGGCATCGTCGGTGACGCCGCCGTCCGAGCCCGGCACGACCGGAATGCCGAGGCGCTTGGCGGTGCGCTTGGCCTCGATCTTGTCGCCCATGGTGCGGATGTGCTCCGCCTTCGGACCGATGAAATGCAGGCCGTGGTCGGCCAGGATCTCGGCGAAGCGGGCGTTTTCGGAGAGGAAGCCGTAGCCGGGATGCACGGCGTCGGCGCCGGTAATCTCGCAGGCGGCGAGGATCGCCGGGATGTTGAGATAGGAGTCTTTGGCGCTCGGCGGGCCGATGCAGACGCTCTCGTCGGCAAAGCGCACATGCATGGCATCGGCGTCGGCAGTGGAATGCACCGCGACGGTCTTGATGCCGAGCTCCTTGCAGGCGCGCAACACGCGCAGTGCGATTTCGCCGCGGTTGGCAATGAGGATTTTATCGAACATGGGGTTCTCTTGTCCCGGACGCGATGCGGCGCGCAGTGCAGCGGAGCGGTTCAGCGCTGAGCCGGGACCGTTCCAACCTGTGGCGGTCCCGGTTTTTCAGCCCGGGACAAGTAAGAGGTGCGCGCGGTCGCAAAGCTGTCACTCGATGATCACCAGCGGCTCGCCGAACTCGACCGGCTGGCCATCCTCGAACAGAACCTGCGTCACGGTGCCGGCGCGCGGCGCCGGAATCTGGTTCATGGTCTTCATCGCTTCGATGATGAGCAGGGTTTCACCCGCCTTCACCTTGCTGCCGACTTCGATGAAGGGGCGGGCGCCCGG
>NZ_LMFS01000001.1:1515740-1627925 GCF_001426945.1 Pseudolabrys sp. Root1462
TCAAGCGGCGCGGCAATGGATTCCGCGATCGGCTGCGGCGCGGCGGCGCGCGGGACCGGGGCCGGCGCGGCGGCAACGGCGACGCTGCCGCGAGCAACGCGGATGCGCTGGCCGTCCTGTTCGATTTCGATCTCGGTCAGTCCCGTCTCGTCGAGGAGCTTGGAAAGCTCCTGAATGAGTTCGCGGTCGACCAGTGTAGTTTTCGGCGGTTTTGCCATTCAAACGGTTCCGACGTTGTGTGCGATGCCGGCGCGGCGCCGGGCAGACGCATAGCTTGGGATATCTTACTTTTCTTTTGCGCCGATGATGCCGGCGAGACCCTGGATCGCCAGCGCGTAGCCCTGAATACCGAAGCCCGCCATGACGGCCTTCGCAGCCTTCGACACGTAAGAGTGGTGACGGAAGGGTTCGCGCTGGTGGACGTTGGTGATGTGGATTTCGATGACCGGTAGTTCGGTCAGCGTCAACGCATCGAGGATGGCGACCGACGTATGGGTATAGGCGGCCGGATTGATGACGATGCCGGCGGCCTTTTTCAGGCGCGCTTCCTGGATGAAGGTGACGAGCTCGCCCTCGATGTTCGACTGGCGGAACACCATGTCGAGGCCGAAGCGCTTGGCGGTGTCACCGCACAGGCGCTCGACATCGGCCAAAGTCGCCGAGCCGTATTTCTCCGGCTCGCGCAGGCCCAGCATGTTGAGGTTGGGTCCGTTGAGGACATAGATCGTCTGGGCCATTGCAGTCGGTCGTCCGGCAGGGCTGGAGTGCAGTCGTTTCAGCGCAATCGCGCGGCGTTTTATCGATAGGGACGCTTTATAGGTGGCCGCAGCCGTCAGGGGAAGCCCGCCGTCAAAGCCCTTTTTGTTGTCCTAAGTATCTGAAACTATTGAGATAATGTCGTATTTGCCGCGGGCGTCGCCGAGCGCATCTGGACGGCCGAGGCGACGAAGAACGGGATCAGCGGGACGAAGATACGCGGCTCGTAGATGATGCCGAAGCCCAGCATGGCTGCGATCAACGCCAATTCGACCGCGAACAACGGCAACTGGCGCTGCGGATCGCGGCGCGACAACGCGGCACCGAGCCAGACGGTGGTGCCGAGGAAGCCGAGAACGAGCAGGGCGGCCGGGCTGAAAAACGAGTGCCGCAGAAACTCGATGTTGATCGGCAGCACGAAATTATAGCGGTAGCCGGCCGTGACCGGATTGTTGGGGAAGTATTTGGGCGCCATCTCCTCGATGAGCAGATTGCGCCGCAGCAGCTCGGCGATCGCCATTCCGGCGGCGATGCAGAGGACGCCGGCCAGCATCCGCCGCCAGTCGAGTGCCGGCATGATGCCGTCGCTGAGGCGCTGACGGACAGCGCGGATCACCGGCTCCATCACCAGCCAGAGAGCGATGAAATTGGCGCTGTCACGATTCCAGGTGGCAACCGCGAACAGGCCGATGAACCAGGACAAAGGGCGATTGGATAAAACGAAGCCGATGAACAGCGTGAAGACGATCAGATCGACGAAGTCCCAGCTATAAAGGCATGGCGCGCGCAGCAGCGCGACAAAACTCATGACGAACAACGCCAGGGCAAACAGCCCGCTTTGATCGTTGCCGCCGATCTTTCGGCCCAGCCGCCACAGCAGGAAGGCGGCGACTGCGACTGCGACGAGCTGGAAGATCATGTGCATGGCGACGTAGTGCGCCGCCGAACCGAACGCCATCGCCTTGATGATATAGGGTGCGAGGACGCGGCCCTGGAAGGTCTTCCAGACGGGATGACCGGTGGTGACGCCGAACGACGCATCCACCGACTGCAGGTAATCCGCCCGATCAAAGACGAGAAAGACGATTGCGAATAATGCGACCGAAACGATTACGGCCAGCGTTGCGCCAAGGATTGTGGAGCGGATCGCCGGAGCCATTCGCAGCCGCTCGATGTCCTGCACGGTCATGGGGCCGGGGCTCGCATCAGGGCAGCGCCCCACGGACGGCGCGCCGCTTCAGGCCGGATGTCTAGCGCGCCTCTCGTAAACCGCCGGTTAAGCGATGCTTCGGTTTGTCGCCGAGTCGCGCGATCAAGCAGCGCTGGCGAGGTCGTTGGCGGCCAGAGTTTCGGCTGCGGCCCAGTCGATGACGTCCTTGATGGCGCTCAGCCGGGCGGCGCCCGCCGCGGTGGCCTGTTGGAAGATTTCAATCTGGCGGTCGCCGCTGGTACCGCCCGCGACGATGCGGTCGAGGTGGCCGATCTCGGCGCGGCAGCCGAGGATATCGATCTCCGGGGCGATGATGTCGCGGACCTGACCGAGCCACCGCTCAATGGTGAGGGGCGCGCGCGAGAACGGATCGATGAAGGTTGCGCCGACGCCGTAACGTTGGGCGTGCCACTTGTTCTCGGCCGTGATGGCGCGGCCGACACGGTCGAAGTCGGCGTTGAGTTCACGGTTGCGGTCGAGCGCGCGCACCAGGCAACGGAACAGCGCGGCGATCGCGATCGCATCCTCGACGCGGGTGCAGCTATCGGCGACGCGCAGTTCGATGGTCGGATGGCCGACCGACGGCCGGATCGCCCACCAGATGTAACTGGCATTGGGAATGACGCCGGCGCCGACTAGCGCGGCGATGTATTCGTCGTAGTCTTCCTTGGTGCGGAACAGTTCGGGCAATCCGGTGCGCGGCAGTTCGTCATAGGCAGCGAGGCGATAGCCGACCAGGCCGGTGAGATGGCCCTGCCAGAACGGCGACGAGGTGGACAACGCCAGGAACAGCGGCAGGTAGGGCGTCAGCCGTGTCATCAGATTGACGCGTGCGTCGAGGTCCGGCACCGCGACATGGACGTGCATGCCGCACATCATGTTGCGCGAGCCGATCATCTGCAGGTCGTCCATGATGGCGCCGTAACGCGCCTTGCTGGTCGGCGTCATCTCCGGCCAGAAGGCCAGCGGGAAGGTACCCATCGCCGCGACGCCGAGGCCGTGCACGGCCGCCGCATCGCCGAGCGTACGACGCATGCGAACGAGGTGAGCGCGTGCATCCGCCATCGTCTCGCAAGGCGGGGTGATGATCTCGATTTGCGACTGAAGCATTTCCGTTGAAACGCTGTCGCCCAGCCGGTCCTTCAAGCCCGCGAGGAAACGCTTATCGAGACGCCGCACCGCACGGCGCGTCGTCGCGTCGAAAACGAAGAATTCCTCTTCCAGTCCGATCGTGTACATGCGCCCAATAACCCGCCCGGGTTGATCGGGTTCCCGCGCCTTTTGGACGCTTCGTGTTTGTCAGGCTTTCGCCGCAATTACACAGGCCCGGATGCGGCCTTCGATCGGACCGGCGCCGAATTTCTTCGTCAGTGCCTCGGTCGCCTTGCGCGTCGCGTGCTCGAGACCGCCGGGATCGCGCGCCTCGATCTCGTTGCGCAGCGGCGTGCCCTGGCAATAGGCGATGGCGACATCGAGCGGTGATGCGGCCTTGCTGACGGCTTCGACCCAATCGCATTGCACATCCGTGAAGCCGGAGGCTCGCAGTTCGCGCTCGATCTGCGCGGCGTCGTGATAGCCATGCGGGGTCCGGGCGAGGAAGCGCGGCGGGTCGCCGGGAAATTGCGCGGCGAGAGCGGAGGTGACGACGTCGGCGAAGTCGTTGTGTTCGATACGGTCCCAGACGTTGAAGAGATACGTGCCGCCGGGTTTGAGCACGCGCCGCGCTTCGCGGTAGCCCTGCTGCTTGTCGGGAAAGAACATCGCGCCGAACTGGCAGAGGACGATGTCGAAGCTGCGATCCTCGAACGGCAGCGCCAGCGCGTCCGCCTGCCGCCATTCGATGCGGCCGGCGTGGTCGTGATGCAATCGCGCGAAATCCAGCATCGGCTGATTGAGATCGGTGGCGACAATGCGCGCGCCGCCGAGGACCTTGTCGAGCGCGCGCGTCACGACGCCGGTTCCGGCGGCGACTTCGAGCACGGCGGCCGGACGCTGCGCCGCCGCGCGGCGCGCGAGGTCCTGCGCATAGCGCTCGAAGATGAGCGGCACCATCAGGCGGTCGTACAGGTCGGGAATAGAACCGGCGAAGACGGCGTCGCTGGCAGGCATGGCCATGCTCCTTGTCGGACCGTCGAAGGCGCGTCACCGATCTGACGACAGTCGGCGCCGGACTTTCAAGCTGTTTATTCGCGGCCGGGGCGGTCGGCGCGCAAAAAAAAGAGGCGCATGACCATGCGCCTCTTTCCGGTTGCCGATGTCGTGGAACGTTCAGCAGGTCGCCTTGCCGCAGCGCGCCATGCTGACCTTCTGGCGCAGGGCGTCGAGGCCGACGGCGCCGACGACGACGTCGTTGCCGATGACATAGCTCGGCGTGCCGTTCATGCCGAGCGTTTCGGCGAGCTTGAAGTTCTCGGTCAAGGTCGCCTTGACCTCGGGGCTGGCCATGTCCTTCTCCAGCCGGGCCATGTCGAGACCGGCTTCCTTGGCGGCGGCCATCGCGTGCGCCTTGTCGGCCTGACCGCGGCCGCCGAGCAGCTTCTGGTGGAAGTCGAGATATTTCTGGCCGGTCGGATCCTGCATGCGCACCGCGACCGCGACCTGCGCAGCTTCGACCGAGCCCGGTCCGAGCACCGGGAATTCCTTGAGCACGACCTTCAGGTTCGGGTCCTTCAGCAGCGCCAGCATGTCGCCCATGGCGTGCTTGCAGTAGCCGCAGTTGTAATCGAAGAACTCGACGAAGGTGACGTCGCCCTTCGGATTGCCGAGCGTCACCTGGTTGGGCGAGGAGAACAGCGCCTTGGCGTTGTCCTTGACCGCGGCCTGATGCTTCTCGGCATCGGCGGCCTGCTGGCGCTTGTCGAGTTCGGCCATCGCTTCCTGAAGCACTTCCGGATGAGCGATCAGATATTCGCGGACGATGGTGCCGATCTCGTCCTTCTGTGTGGGCGAGAATTCGGCGGCCGAGGCGCTTTGCATCAGCGCCGAAGCCATAAGGGCGGCGCCGATGGCGGCGAGGCGCAGTTTGGTGGTCATAGGGGAGGGTCCTTGTCGGTGATCAGTTGCGGGCGTTGTTTTGCGGCTTGTCATTGGTGATGTCGTTGGCCTGTACCCACGGCGGCGAGCCGACCGCAAGGCGTCCCTTGGCGCGTGCGGCAATTTGCCGGGCCGTTTTTAAATCACCGCGGTTAAGGGCAGCTTGCGCCGCGGCCAGATCGGCACGGCCGAGATCGCCCTTGCGGCCATAGGCCATGGCGAGCTGGTCGTAGGCTTCGGGAATGGTCGGTTCGCGGGCCAGCGCCGAATTGAGCAGGCCGACGGCCTCTTCGGCGCCTTGCCGGTCGTTGCTGTTGATCAGCGCTTGCGCCAGCAGGACCTGGATCAGCGGCGCGTTGTTCGACAGCCGCACCGCCTGGCGCAGCGGCGCGATCGCGTCGTTGGCGCGGCCGGCCTCG
This sequence comes from Pseudolabrys sp. Root1462, assembly GCF_001426945.1. Taxonomy (GTDB): domain Bacteria; phylum Pseudomonadota; class Alphaproteobacteria; order Rhizobiales; family Xanthobacteraceae; genus Pseudolabrys. The sequence continues at coordinate 1,521,159 of NZ_LMFS01000001.1, forward strand.
AGCAGGGCCTGGCCCTTGAGCTCTTCGAAGAAGGGATTGCCCGGCTGCGACTGAATCAGCCCGTCGATCTGCGCCATGGCGTTGCGAATGTCGGAGTGACGATAAGCGGCGATCGCCCTCGCGTAGCGTGCCGGAAGGCTGTGGTCGGTCAGCGGATAGCGCCGGGCGACGGTGTCGGGCCGGTCGAGAAAGCCGGACAGTTTGGCGCGCATCATGTCGTGGCGCGCCTGCAGCGCCGGCGAATCCTTGGCGTCGAAATACGGACTGGACTTGGCGATCACTTCGAGCGCGGCGACGCGCTCGGCCGGCATCGGATGGGTCTGCAGATAGGGATCGACATTGCGCGAGTTGAACAGCGCTTCGTTGCTCAGCCGCTTGAACAGTTCGAGCATGCCGCGCGCCGACTGATGGGTTTCCGTGAGAAACTTGACGCCGGCGTGGTCGGCCTGATCTTCCTGGGTGCGCACGTAGGCAAGCAGCGAGCGCTGGATGGCGGCCTGCGGCGCCAGGATGCCGGCCGCGCCGGCATTGGCGCCGCCCGCGACCGCGGCGCCGGCGCCGATCAGGAGGCCGATGATCGAGGCGGTCTGCGCCCGCGCCAGCTGTTCGCGCAGGCGCTGCAAATGGCCGCCGGCAAGATGGCCGGTTTCATGGGCAAAGACACCGATGATTTCGTTCGGCGTCTTGGCATCGAACAGCGCGCCGGCATTGATGAAGATGTGGCGGCCGTCCATGACGAAGGCGTTGAAGGCGCGATCGTTGAGCACGACCACGCGCACGTTCTGCTTGCCGAGCCCGGCGGCGCGCAGCACCGGCGCGGCGTAATCGCGCAGCAGGTTTTCGATCTCGGTATCGCGGATGACCGGCATGCCGCGATTCTGGGCCTGCGCCGGCGCCGTCCACGGACCCGCCACCACCGCGGTCACGGCGGCGGCGAAGGCGAGCGTGCGGACGAAGCCGCGGCGGCGTCCGGCGGCTGGCGCAGCGCATTCGCTCCTGATAGGTAGGCCCGTCAATTCCATGGTCAAAACGCTGCTATTGGCCGGTTCGGCTTCTCTTGCGATTGGCGCGGAACTTAAGAGACGCCGGCAGACGCGGTCAACGCGAACCCGGCCGTTTCTCGCGGTTCTTAAGGACCCGGGCCATCACGAACTGGCGAGATTGGACGCGAGTCACCACCACCAGGTCCGTCTGCCACGCAACCCTTTGAATGCGGCAGCAGCGGGGCGGGTGGCAGCCCGGCAGGAACCCCGACATGCTCGACAAGGCGAAAATGCTGCTTTCTCCCTCCCGGCGCAGCAACGTACCGCCCTTTATCGTCATGGATGTCATGGCGGCGGCCGCGCAGGCGGAGGCCGCCGGCCGTCACGTCGTCCACATGGAAGTCGGGCAGCCGTTTCAGCCGGCGCCGAAGACTGCGCTCGAGGCGGCGCGCGCGGCGCTAGGCAGCCGCATCGCCTATACCGAAGCGCTCGGCATGCCGTCGCTGCGGGCCCGCATCGCGCGGCATTATGCCGACACCTACGGTCTCGACCTTGATCCCGGTCGGGTGGTGGTGACCACCGGATCGTCCGGCGGCTTCATGCTGGCGTTTCTCACTCTGTTCGAACCCGGTGACCGGGTGGCGCTCGCCAATCCCGGCTATCCGCCATACCGGCACATTCTCACCGCGCTCGGCTGCGAGCCGGTTTTGATCGAGACCTCGGCGGCAACGCGCTGGGTGATCTCGCCAGAAGCGCTGATCGAGGCGCACCGCAAGACGCCGCTGAAGGGATTGCTGGTGGCGAGCCCGGCCAATCCGACCGGCACGATGATGGACGCGCAGGCGCTGGCGCGGCTGATCGCGGTGGCGGAAGCGGAAGGCATCAAGGTGATCTCCGACGAGATCTATCACGGCCTCGATTATGCCTTCGCGGCAGAGACCGCGGCGAAGCTGTCCGACAACACGGTGATCATCAATTCATTCTCGAAATATTTCTGCATGACCGGATGGCGCGTCGGCTGGCTGGTGATGCCGGAGCCGCTGGTGCGTCCGGTCGAGCGGCTGCAGCAGAACTTCGCGATCTCGGTGCCGGCTTTGTCACAGATCGCGGCGGAGGCAGCTTTCGACGGCCGCGACGAGATGGAGGCGGTCAAGCACGTCTATGAGGCGAATCGGCGCATCCTCGTCGAAGGTTTGCCGAAGGCAGGGCTCGACAAATTCCTGCCGGTCGACGGCGCGTTCTATCTCTACGCCGACATCTCGCGCTTCTCCAATGACAGTCTCGATTTCGCCAAGCGCATGCTCAACGAAGCCAACGTTGCCGCGACGCCGGGTATCGATTTCGATCCGGTCAATGGCCACAACTTCCTGCGCTTCTGTTACGCCGGGTCTGGCGCGGAGATGCACGAAGCCGTGCAGCGCATCGGGGAGTGGCTCAAGCGCTAGGCGAAGCGAGCGGCAGTCAGATCGCCGGTGTCAGAACTCGACGTCGAGTTCGACCACTTCATCCGGCTCGGCGAGCGCGCCTTCGACCCATTCCTTCACCGCCGGCAGGTCCATGATGGCCTGGCAATAGGCGGCGCAGTCGGAATCGAGCTTGACGTCGTAGGTGATGAAGCGCGTCACCACCGGCGCGAACATGGCATCGGCCATGCCCGGCGTGGCGCCGAATAAATAAGGCCCGCCGCTCTTCGACAGACATTCGCGCCAGATCGAGATGACGCGGTCGATGTCGGCCTGCGCGCCGGCCCAGACCTTGAAGCCGGGATGCCGCGCCTTGAGATTCATTGGCAGCGCCGAGCGCAGATTGGTGAAGCCGGAATGCATTTCGCCGCAGATCGAGCGGCAGTGTGCGCGCGCGGCGCGGTCGTTCGGCAGCAGGCCGCAGTCGGGGAAAGTCTCGACGAGATACTGCGCGATCGCCAGCGTGTCCCACACCTTGACGCCGTCATGCGTCAGGCAAGGCACCAGAAAGGAAGGCGACAGCAGCAACAATTCGGCGCGTGTCGAGGGATCGTCGCTGGCGACCGGCTGCTCGTCGAAGTCGAGGCCGGCGAGCTTGCACAGCAGCCAGCCGCGCATCGACCACGAGCCGTAGTTCTTGCTGGCGATGGTGAGTGAAGCCTTGGCCGGGGCGAGCGAGTCCATGAGATGAACATCCCTTTGAACGCAGCCCGGCTTCGTCACTGTAGACGAAAGCTCAGGCGGATCAATAGTTTCCCGCCGGGTCCTGTGAGCGGTTGTCCCCGGCACCCCGGCTTGCCAAGAATTATCTCGCAGTGCAGCATGAAATGATCTAGCGTTGCAAGATGGGTTCGCCGGGACCCACCGGGGATTGGATGCTGTATCAGGCCTATCAGGCGCATTCGGATTTTCTCGATCCGTTACGCCAGTTTGCCTCTTTCGCCGCGGAGACGGTGGGCGCGCGCCTCAACGGCGCACCGCGCCCCTCCATGCTCGGCAATATGACGGCGGCGTATGAACTCATCGCGCGCGCCCGGCTGACCCACACCCGGCCGGATTACGGCATCGACAAAGTCACGGTCGGCAATCAGGAAGTCGGCGTCACCGAAGAGGTGGCCGATGTGACGCCGTTCGGCACGCTCCTGCATTTCAAGAAAGACGTCGAACAGGCGCAGCCCCGGGTGCTGATCATCGCGCCGCTGTCCGGTCATTTCGCTACGCTGCTCCGCGCAACCGTCCGCACCATGCTCGCCGAGCATGATGTCTTTATTACCGACTGGCATAATGCGCGCGACGTGCCGCTTTCGGCAGGGCGCTTCGGTTTTGACGAGTACACCAGTCATCTCATCCGCTTCCTGGAGAAGATCGGGCCGGGCGCGCATATGGTTGCCGTGTGTCAGCCGTGCGTGAGCGCGCTGGTCGCGGCCAGCGTGATGGCGCAGGGCGATCACCCGGCCCAGCCGCGCTCGATGACTCTGATGGCCGGGCCGATCGACACCCGGGTGCAGCCAACGAAAGTCAACGAACTCGCCAAGGGCAAGCCGATCGAGTGGTTCGAGAAGAACATGATCGCCACCGTCCCGGGGCGCTATCCGGGCGCCGGGCGACGGGTCTATCCGGGCTTCGTCCAGCTCATGGCCTTCATGTCGATGAACATCGATCGCCACGTCAAGGCGCATCGCGAGCTCTATCTCAACATTGCCCAGGGCAATGTCGAGAAGGCCGAGCAAACCAAGACGTTCTACGATGAATATTTCGCCGTGCTCGATCTCGCTGCCGAGTTCTATCTCGAGACGGTGAAGCTGGTGTTCCAGGATCACGCGCTGCCGCTCGGTCAACTGACCTATCAGGGTCGCAAAGTCGAACCGGCGGCCATCAAGCGCACCATGCTGTTCACGGTGGAAGGCGAGAAGGACGACATCTGCGCCGTCGGCCAGACTTTGGCGGCGCACGATCTGTGCACGTCACTGCGGCCCTACCGTAAGCGCCACCATATGCAAGCCGGCGTCGGCCACTACGGCGTGTTCTCCGGCAAGGCCTGGCAGAACCAGATCTATCCGCAGGTCAAGAACGTCATCCTGCAAAGCGACTGAGTGCGCTTCAGCGCACCCCGAGCAGGCGCTGAAACAGCGTGCCGCCGAGGAAGCGCGAGAACACAATAAAATACAGAACGATGATGCCGAACAGCGCGAAGGCGGGGGCGCCGTTCAGCTCGAAGCCGCCTTCGGTCGTGCCGCCGGCGAAGTGCGCGACGCCGTAGCCGGCGACGATGAAGATGAACAGGAAATCGAGAATTGCGGCAAACACCTTGCGCGCGGTCGAGACCTGTTTGACTGGCGTGACATCGGATTGCGACATGATGTGATCCTCCGGTCGGAAGGCGGGCGGCTATTTCTCCGACGCCGGCCTAACCTTGACGTTGATCGAGAGCGGCTTCCACTCTTCCTCGGAGACGAGGAAATCCAATTCATACAGCACGCGGCTCGGCTGCGTGTCGAAGTAGCCGCGCAGTTGCAGAACACCGCGATCGTCGATCTTGGCCGGCGTCGAGGCGACGGGCGTCTTGATCGCGACCACCGACAGATCGATCTGCTGGGCGGCGAAGCCCTTGAAGCCCGCTTTCAGCTTGTCGGGGGCGAACTGCGTGCGGAACGGCTTCGCCAGCTTGGCATGGAGGACGCTGTAGTTGCCGGTGAGGTTGGCGTCGTTCAGCGTCAGGATGCAGGTCTTGATCAGCTTTTCCTGAACGGCTTCGCTCGGCATGGCCGCTTGCGCCAGAGCCGGGCCGGCAAATAGCAGGCTGCCGAGCAGAGCCCAAATAAACCGGACACGCATCGCTCCCTCCGCGCTAGCCACCGATGCGCGGCGAGGATGCAATAAACAGGAAGCGCGGCTTTGCGCTAAATCAACACCAGAGGGGGCCAAGACAAGCGAAAGCCCGCCACGTCGTTAGACGGGCGGGCTTTGCTTTAGCGGACGTTTGCTCAGGTGATGCCGAGCAGCATCAACACGAGGATGAGGCTGATCGGAACGCCCAGGAGCCACAGAAGAATAGGCATAATCGTCTCCCTAGTTTGTGTTATTCGGCGGGCGTGGTGCGAACGACGCGGCTACCGGCAGGCAACCACCATTCGCGATTGCGCAAGCTTCCGCCTTCGATGGCCGCCAGCGAAGCAGAGAGCGCGCCGGCGAGAAGGGCAAAGGCCAGCCAGAAGGCAAACGCCGCCGATGACTTGCGAGCCTTGTCGGCGGCCGCCTTTGCCTGGGTGATGGTTTCATCGACGCGCTGCTGCGCCTGAGCCTGCGGCATCCCGGTGCGGGCCGCGACCAACTGCGCCAGATAGGTGCGGTCGGGTTCGCTGATGCTGCCGCCCTTCACCATGGCGGTTCCGAGGATGCGAGCGATCGAGGCCCGATCGACGGATTGCCCGCGCCGTTCAACCGGCAACTGGCCGCCCTGGAGCGAGGCAGCATTGTCGCTGGTCGGCGCCGCGGAGGTGGCCTGATCGGCCGCATTCGCCGGCGTGGCGGGCGCGGCTTGCGCGTTGCCCGGGTTGGTCCGCAGAAGCGTGTCGACATAGGCATCGACCGGCTGCGAACCGGCAACGGCCAGACCGGCGCCGGTAGCGCCGACGATGGCGGTGAGGGCGCTGGCGAGCACCGTCGCCACCAGACCCGTCGCCACGGCCCAGGTCACAAGACCATGTGCCGAGTCGCGGAAATAGCGCTCGTGCTCGTGCACGCTCGACCACATCGGCCGCAGACGACCGGCGAGATAACCGCCGATGGTGGACGACAGCATCGCCACCACGATCAGGAATATGCCGCCGGCGATGGTGAATGTGGTCGCGGAGATGCCTTGACCGCTCCACGGCGATACCACCGAGAAGCCGACGCCGACGCCGAAGGCGACGAGGATCAAGGTGATGGCCGCCGATGTCACGGCACCGGCAATGATGGCTTTCCAGCTGACCGCGGATTCCGCGTCGTCAGCGGTAACGATATCGATTTCTGTCATAGACATGAACCCAGCCTCCATGCACGCGGACGCGTGTCCACGTTATGGCCCGACAACCCGGCCTTGGCTGAATTGTTCCGATGGAGCGCTGTTTCACGCCGATGCCGCGCTGCGGCAGCGATGTCGTTTGAGGTAATTTCCGCGCCTAGCGGCGGAAGCCTTCAATGACGGTGCGCATGCGTTCGGTCGATCGTTCGGTCTGCGCCTTCTGCATCTTGGCGAGCCGCTCGTCGCAGTCGACGACGCTCTGGTAGCGGACGCTGCCCGACCAGTTGTCGAAGGCGTAGTCCGTGCAGGAGTCCGGATCGACGACCAGGATGGATCCCTGACGGTAGGCGAGGCGCGCCTCCGCGTTCTCGATCCGGATGCGCGCGGCGATTTCCGCCGGCGTTGGCACGGGCTCGGCGGGGCGGAATTTCGGCACGATGAACAGCAGGGCGGCGAGGGCGGCGATCAGCAGCGCGGCGCCGATGCCGAGCGCGACGATATCCGACACGCGGAACGGCTTGCGCTTGTGCGCCGGGGGCGAGCGCAGCGCGAAGCGCGTCATATGTGTCGCAGTGCGGGCCACGGCAGTCCCATTCCGGCGTCAACGAAGCCACGCACCATAGCCGCGCCGCGCTTGCGGTCGCTTGAAGAACTTCAATCAAGTTTGGCGGGTTCAGGGAAGGGAATCGGTAACCAAGACGCCGGCTACAGCGTATAGGCGGTGCGGAAGCCGCCCCATTTCTTGCCGAAAACCCGGATCGGCGCGCCGATTTCCCACATCATGACGATCTTGTCGCCCATGTCGCGCGGGTAGTTCTGGATGATGTAGGGCCGCACCACCCGGCCTGCCGACAGGCCGGCGCGGTCGTCGAAGATGCGACGGTTGCGGGCGTGCGCCGAATTCCAGATCGGATCGTTCGGCCGCTGGGGCTGCGAATAAACAGCGTTGTGCACGGGCAGATAGCCGTTGCGGTCGACCGCGGCGCAGAACACCAAGCGCGGATCGCTGGCCAGCATCGGCTCCTGGACGGCGGGCAGCAGTTCCTCGCACAGCGGCAGGAACTTGGTGCGATGCTGCTGCGGATTGGTGCCGGGGATCGGCACGTAATTGTTGTCGAACAGTTCCTCCGCCGAAATGCGCCCGGACCGCACGGCTTCCTCGAACAGGCCGGAGATGCGATCGGCGCCGGCAATGGCGCGGCCGATGAATTCCTGATTGGCGGACCGGATGGCGTTCAGCCGGCCATCGAGATGCGCCTTGGTCTCCGGCGTCAGCGGGCCGAACTGCAGATGCAGGCCGAGCGGCGATTGATTGACGAGATGCAACTGGCACGGCCCGATGCCGCCGATCTCCGCCGGCAGCACCGTGCCGGTGCGCAGCTCATGCGCCTCGCGCAGCCGCACCAGCAGCCCGCCTTCGGAAATGTCGGCGGTCCGCCCGCGCAACGGCGTGCCGCTGATCTGCAGCGTCACGTCGAGCTCGCAGGGCAGGCGTTCGTGACGGCGGCGGTCGCCGATGTCGGTGAGGCGCAGGAAGATGACGCAGCGCGTCTTCAACTGTTCGGCAAGGCGGCCGGCCTCGCGGCCGGACTGATCGACCTGCTCGCCATGCGCGGTGGCGTCGGCGGCGGCGTTCTTGATCTCGTTGGCGCCATCGGCGACGGCGCCGATGAAGACCGAGGTCTCGGTGGCGTTGTGCGACAGGCCGTCGGTGGTACGGACCTGGGCCTGCACCGCCTCGGCGATCGACGAAAACACCGGACGGACCGCCTGGGTCGCCGCCGAAATGCGATGCACCGCCGCGATCGACACCGCCGCCGCCTTCTGCAGCGTTTCGATCTTGCGCGTGATCTCCTCGGTCGCCGTCTGCGTGCGCACCGAGAGCTCCTTCACCTCGGCCGCGACAACGGCAAAGCCGCGACCGGCGGCGCCGGCGCGCGCCGCCTCGATGGTGGCGTTGAGGGCGAGCAGGTTCGTCTGGCGCGCGACATTGGCGATCAGATTGACCACCTTGCCGATGTCGCCGATCGAAGACTTGAGCTCGTCAACGCTGCGGTTGGCGGCTTCGGCGGCGGCCTCGGCGTCATCGGTCAACGCGCCGGCTGCGCGCACACGCTGGTCGATCTCGCCGGCGGATTGGGCGAGTTCGGTGGTGGCGGAGGCGACCTGGCCGGCGTCGCGCCGCGCATCCTGAGACTGGCCGGCGAGGGTCTCGCCGCGCGCGCGAATCGCGGCCAGTGCCTGGGCGGAAGCCGACGTGCCGCTGTGCACCGCCTCGGCGGCCTGCGCGACGTCGCGGATCATGGCGCTGAGGTCGAGCTCGAGAAGGTCGATCGTCTCGCGCACCGACGCCGCCGTTGCGCCGGCGTCGATGCCCGGGTCCGGCACCAAAGGCGGCGACGCTTCAGGACAAGCTGAAGCGTCTCGCGGCTGCGATTTCCTGAAGAACGATGACCCCGGCATTGCTTCCAGCATTAAGCAATGTGGTTAATTTGGTCTTAAATTCGGTTCGCCGTTACCGTATTGGCGGCGGCAACGCGCCGATCGAGCGGCCGGGGGCGGCCCTTCCATTAACCGAAGCGGATACCTACATCCGCATCCGATCGTCACAACAAGACAACAAACATGCTCGACTTCACGTCTCCTTCCGAACCGGAAGATGAGGGCGTGGGTGTGGCTGCGGCCGCCCTCGCGTCCGATCAGGACTATGCCGCCGACGCCGAGATCCTCGACGCCTATTCCCGCGCGGTGACCTCGGTCGCCGACGCGGTGGGCCCCGCCGTGCTGCGCGTGGAAACACGCAGCGCCGGCGGGCGCCCGGCCGGCACCGGCTCCGGCGTCACCATCGCGCCGGACGGTCTGGTGCTGACCAACTGTCACGTCGTCGAGGGCGCCAAGGGAATCAGGCTGCTCGATACCGAGGGCCGCGTCATGGAAGCGCGTGTCATCGGCGTCGATCCGGACACCGATCTGGCGCTGCTGCGCGCCGGCGCGGTGCGCGATCTGCCGCACGCCAGGCTCGGCAACTCCAAGGCGCTGCGCCGCGGGCAGCTCGTCGTCGCCATTGGCAATCCGTTGGGCTTTGAATCGACCGTGACCGCCGGCGTGATCTCTGCGCTCGGCCGCTCGTTACGGGCGCGCAACGGCCGCCTGATCGAGGACGTCATCCAGACCGACGCCGCTCTCAACCCCGGCAATTCCGGCGGGCCGCTGGTGTCGTCGCGCGGCGAGGTGATCGGCATCAACACCGCAGTGATCCGCGGCGCACAGGGCATCTGTTTTGCGGTCGCCGCCAACACCGCGGAATTCGTGCTGAGCGAATTGATTCAGCACGGCCGGGTGCGGCGCGGCTATGTCGGCGTGTCGGGACAGACCATCGAAGTGCCGCGGCGCCATGCGCGACTGGCCGGTATCGAGAATGCATCGGGCGCAATGATCTCGGCCCTCGAGCCGAACGGGCCGGCGGCCACAGCCGGGCTGATGTCCTACGACATCATCGTGCAGGCCGATGGTCTGCCGGTGACCGGCGTCGACGACTTGATCCGCCTGCTCAATAGCGAGCGCATCGGCCGCTCGATCGCGATCGATGTCCTCAGGCGCGGCACGCTGCGCAGCTTCGAGGTCACGCCCTCGGAGCGGCCGGCCATGAAGGCGGCTTAGGCTTATTTCGGAAACGCCGCGTCGCACATGGCGCGGTCGCCCAGCGGCAGGATGAAGATACGATCATCCGAGCCGCGGGCGCCGAAACTACCGAAATCCTTTTCCCCTTCGGCGTGGATGTCGGCATCGGCGCCGCCGGTCACCTCGAGGCGCAAGGCATTGCCGCGCGGCGTCAGCTTCAGCGTCCCGCCATCGGCCTCCAGGAAACACTCGACGTGATCGGCGACGGCCTTGCAGGACATGGCCTGGCCGTACCATTCCGGTGAGCGCTTGAGCATGAAGCCGATGCCGGCTTCGAAATCGTCCGGGCCGTTCTTGCGCGTCTCGTCGGAGCGGACGTCGACGTCGAAGTCGATGAAGATGCGCCTTACGGTCTGCCTGGGATGGCTCTTGAGATGCGCGTCGTCATAGACGCGCACATAGCAGGGCCGTCCGCCGGCGACGCCGGCGAAACTGCGGGTGTAGGGATCATCTGCCGCTATGGCGGGGGAGGCCGCGACAAGCGTTGCGAGGGACAGAGCGCGCCATGTCATGGCGCCACTCTCGCACGGCCGCGGGTGTAAGGATTGACCTAGGTCAGGCGAGGCGCAGCTTACTGCGCCTTCTCTTCGGTCTCGTCGTCGGCGGCGGGAGCGGGCGCTGCGGCGGCAGGCGCTGCGGCCGGCTTCTTGCCCTTGGCCTGCTTCAACGCATCCTTGCGCGCCTGCGGCTCGTAGTTGCCGGTTCCCATGCACTTCTTGATGAAGGCGGTGCGCTTGGCGCCGCTGAGGTTGTCATTGTCCGCGGCGAATTTGCAGGTTTCCATCTTCTGGTCCTTGGTCGCGGCGGCGGCAGGCTGCGCGGCCAGAACGACCGGCAGGAGACCGGCAAGCGCGAGAGCAGTGACCTTGAGATGCGGCATGGGAGTCGTCCCCTTGGCTTTCCTTGAGGCGCCGTGGATGCAGGCGGCGCCGTTGGCAATCTAGCACGAATTCAGCGGCTTGCACGGCCGGCCGCGGCGGTGAGCCGCGGCCCGCAGTGTGGCCGCCAATTGCGGCTAGCTCTTGTCGCCACCGAGCAGGCGTTTGGCCCACCAGCCGCGCTTCGGCGGCTCGGTGGTCGCTTCCGGCGCCGTTGAAGAAACGACGGGAGCCGGGCTCGCTGGCGCCGGCGAAATCGGCATCGCAATCGCTTCACCGCTGCCAACCGGCGCGGGCTCCCGAATCGTGGAACGGCGGCGCGGCTGCGTATCCGGCGGCGGCGATTCCTGCGCCGGCGGCTGGGCCGCGGACGGTGCGCTCGGCACCGGGGCTGGTTCGTGAACCGGCGTCGGCTGCGGGAAGGGCGGCGCCATCATGCCGGCATCTTCGTCGCTGAGCACCGGATGCGGCGCGCCTTCGGAGGTCTCGTGCACGCCCTGTTCGAATGACTCGACGCTCTCGGCGCCGGCTTCCTGGCCGTTGGCTTCGCCTTCGCGATGACGATTGCGACGCCCGCCACGCCGGCCGCGACGGCGACGACGGCGGTGTTCGCCGTTCTGCTCGCCACCTTCGGCCGCCACGTCGGCGCCCTCGCTGTCTTCTCCGCCCTGTGCCGGCAGACCTTCTTCGTCCGGCGAGCCGGCGTCGTGATCCTCATGCGCAACTTCATGCTCGCCGAGGTTTGCCTGCGCCTGCTGCGGCTGCGCTTCGTCGCGAGGACCGCCACGGCTGCGGCCGCGTCCGCGGCCACGCCGACGGCGACGTCGCCGTCCATTGTCCTGTTCGCCTTCGCCATTGGCGCCCGGGGCGGCTTCGCTTTCGCTTTCGCCTTCGTCTTCGCCGATTTCACCGGCGAGGGCTTCGCTTTCTTCCTCGTCGTATGCCTCGACCTCAGGCTCGACGTATTCTTCTTCCTCGATCGGAACGATCATCGCCGGTGCCGCGGCGGCAATCGCCTTGGCCTGGTCGGCGCTGTGCATCTGCTCGCCGCGCTCGACCGTGTAGGAGACTTGCGCGTTCACAGTCGGATCGGCGGAAATGGTGATGGTGATGCGGAAGCGCTCTTCGAGCGCGCGCAGATGCGCGCGCTTGTGATTGAGCACATAGAGTGCGACTTCCGAACGCGTGCGCACGATGAGATTGTGTGTGGCGCCCTTGTTCAACGTGTCTTCGATGGCGCGCAGCAACTGCAGCGAGACCGACGACACCGAACGCACATGGCCGAGGCCACCGCAGACCGGGCACTTCTCGGTCGATGACTCCAGCACCGAGGTGCGGATGCGCTGCCGCGACATTTCCAGAAGGCCGAAATGCGAGATGCGGCCGACCTGGATGCGCGCGCGGTCGTGCTTGAGGGCTTCCTTCACGCGCCGCTCGACGGTGCGATTGTTGCGGCCTTCATCCATGTCGATGAAATCGATGACGATGAGGCCCGCGAGGTCGCGCAGGCGAAGCTGGCGCGCGACTTCGTCGGCGGCTTCGCAATTGGTCTTGAGCGCGGTGTCTTCGATGTGATGTTCGCGCGTGGCGCGGCCGGAGTTGACGTCGATCGCCACCAGAGCTTCGGTCTGGTTGATGACGATGTACCCGCCGGAGCGCAGTTGCACGGTCGGCTGGAACATGGCGTCGAGCTGGCTCTCGATGCCGTAGCGCGTGAACAACGGTTGCGCGTCCGAATAGAGCTTTACGTTCTTGACGTGGCTCGGCATCAGCATGCGCATGAAGTCGCGCGCTTCCTTGTAGCCCGCTTCGCCGGCGACGATGACTTCGTCGATATCCTTCGAATAGAGGTCGCGGATCGAGCGCTTGACCAGCGAGCCTTCCTCATAAACGAGGGTCGGAGCCATCGACTTCAGTGTCAGGTCGCGCACCGTCTCCCACAGACGCAGCAGATATTCGAAGTCACGCTTGACCTCCATCTTGGTGCGCGAAGCGCCGGCAGTGCGCAGGATCACGCCCATGCCTTCCGGCACTTCGAGCTCCTGGGCGATTTCTTTCAGGCGGCTGCGGTCTTCACCGGAGGTGATCTTGCGCGAAATGCCGCCGCCGCGGGCGGTGTTCGGCATCAGCACCGAATAGCGGCCGGCGAGGGACAGATAAGTCGTCAGCGCCGCGCCCTTGGAGCCGCGCTCTTCCTTGACCACCTGTACCAGCATGACCTGGCGGCGCTTGATGACTTCCTGGATCTTGTAGTTGCGGCGGAAGCGCGGAGTGCGCTCTTGCGCTTCCTCGAGCGCGTCGGCGCCGCCGACCGATTCCACCGACTCATCGTCGGCATGGTCGTCGCCGTTGCCGTGCTCGGCGTCGCCGTTTTCAGCCTCATCGTCGTGTTCGTCGTCGTGGCCGGCGTGCGCTTCGACGGCTTCGGTTTCGTCGGTTTCGGCGGCCTGCGCCGACTGGGCGTCCGGCAGCAGCACCTCGTCGCCTGTCTCGGCATGATCGTCGCCACCTTCAGGTTCGACGGCGACCGGTTCATCGACGGCCGGCGCGGTTTCCGCGCGGCTCTCGATGATCGACGGAATATCGACGGGCTCCGACGGAGCCGGCTCTTCGGTCGTGGCGGGCGCGGCGTCAGCGACGAACTCGCTGTCGGCGATCGGCGCTTCCGACTCGGACTGCGGGACCTCGGTGCGTTCGGCTTCTTCCGGTGGCAGCCCGCCGAGCGCGGCTTCACCGTTCAGCTCGGCCTGCGTCTCCGAGGTCTCGCTCGAAGCAGCGACCGCTTCCGAGCGGCTGGGATCGCGCGAGCGATCGGAACGGCGGTGACGATTGCGGCCGCGGCCGCCGCCACGCGAGCGATTCTCATGGTCCGCTTCGGCCTGGCGAGCGTCATGCTCCTCCTGGGCGAGCAGCGCCTGCCGGTCCGCGACCGGGATTTGGTAGTAGTCCGGGTGGATTTCGGAGAAGGCGAGGAAGCCGTGGCGGTTGCCGCCGTAATCGACGAAGGCGGCCTGCAGCGACGGCTCAACCCGTGTAACCTTGGCGAGGTAGATATTGCCGCGGAGCTGCTTGCGGTTAGCGGACTCGAAGTCGAATTCTTCGACGCGATTGCCACGCAGCACGACCACCCGGGTCTCTTCCGGATGTGTCGCGTCGATCAACATTTTGTCGGGCATTGGAAAGTCTCACTGAGGCCGTGTGGCCCGCGTGCTCGCGCCGTGGCAACGGGTGCCATGACGACGCAGGCCCGCGCACAGAAAAGCTGTTCTGGCGGCGGAGCGGGGAGGCGGCCTGATTGGGTTTCAGGGAATGGGGCGCGCTTTCACGCCAAAGCAGGTCGAGGCCCATAGAAAAGCGCGCTGTCACGATGGCTTCGCGAAAGCGGGGGACGTCGAATGGCTTTTGCTGCAACCTTGGCAGCATAAATTGCGACCCGTAGCGCTACGGCCGCGCCCAAAACCGGCGCTGCCGAATTGTCAAACGCTGACGATCCGTTTGCGGATGACCACGATGGTCAGGCGCTGTTCCGGGTGTCCTTCACAAGGGTATCGGCTCGCTTCGCCGTCCGTTCGGCCTGCCTCCTCGAGGGACCGATCCAGGACTGGCGGGCCGGGGAGCCCGAACGCGGCACAACCGGAACCATAAACCGTCAGCAGTTACTATGTACGGCCGGAATCTCGGGATGGCAAGCAACGGCTTGGCCCGGTTCCCCGGTACGGGGTTCCGGGCGCGGCCCGGCCGACACAGTTCATGACCGAATGGCATGTTTTCGGGGCCAATCCTCAACTTCCGTTAACCGACACCCCCCGTAATGAGGTAGAACCCGCGTCCGAAAGGGTCGGAATCGGTGAGAAGCTGGACACTGCCAATTCTTGCGGTCCTGGCCGCCTCGCTGGGCGGCGCGCTCCCGGCTGCGCCGGTGCGGGCCCAAGCGCCGTCGGCCGTGCCAGTCCTGCCGTCGATCACGGCGGTTCGGGTCGGCGGAGACGGTCAAAAGACCCGCTTCATCATGGACCTGTCGCAGAAGCTCGATTTCGCGGCCTTCGCTTTGGCTGATCCCTACCGGGTCGTCCTCGACATGCCTCAGGTTGCTTTTCATCTCCCGGACAAGGCCGGCGAGCAAGGGCGGGGGCTCATCAAGGCGTTCCGCTACGGGCTGATCATGCAGGGCGGCTCGCGCGTCGTCCTCGACACCAGCGGTCCGGTGAAGATCGAGAAGGCCTTCGTTCTAGAGGCCACGTCCGACTTGCCCGCCCGGTTGGTCGTTGACCTGGCGACGACCGACCGCGCCAGTTTCCTGCGCGCCCAGACCCTCGATAATGGTCCGGAGCGGCGCACGAGCGCCAAGTTGCCCGACCTGCCGGCGAAGGCCGATGGTGATATGCGGCCGCTGATCGTTCTCGATCCCGGCCATGGCGGCATCGACCAGGGCGCCCGCGCCCAGAGCGGCGAACTGGAAAAGGACATAGTGCTGCAATTCGCGACTACGCTGCGGGCGCGTCTCGAGCAGAGCGGCAAGTACCGCGTCGCCATGACGCGAACCGATGACACCTTCATCCCGCTGTCGGAGCGGGTGCGCTTCGGCCGGTCGCATGGCGCGGCGCTGTTCGTCTCGATCCACGCCGACAGTCTGCCCAAGAACGAGGGGCAGGCCGAGGGGGCGACCGTGTACACGCTGTCGGAAAACGCCTCGGACGCCGAGGCGGCGCGGCTTGCCGAAGCGGAAAACAAGGCCGACGTCATCGCCGGCGTCGATCTGACCGCCGAACCGGACGATGTCGCCAATATCCTTGTCGATCTGGCGCAGCGCGAAACTAAGTCCTATTCCGCGCAATTCGCGCGCTCCGTGGTCGGCCAACTCAAATCCACGGCGCGGCTGCACAAGCATCCGCTGAAGTCGGCCGGCTTCAAGGTATTGACCGCGCCGGACGTTCCGTCGGTGCTGATCGAACTCGGCTACATGTCGACCAAGGACGACCTGAAGCTTCTGACCAACGGCGACTGGCGAGCCAAGACCGCCGCGTCGGTCGCCCAGGCCGTCGACCAGTTCTTTGCGCCGCGCCTGGCGCGCGGCAGCGCGAGGGCCAATTGATGCCGGACGCTCGCGGCTTTGCTGCTGAAAAGCGGCCTCAGTTTCAACATAAAAGCGGGCGATCAGTAAGCTCCGCCATGACCTTAGGGGACAGCGCCGCGTTTCGCGGGCGTTGCGTCGCTCGCTCATGAAATTCCTTCTGCGCTTCCTCGGCTTCCTGTTTGCGGCGGGCACGATCATGTTTGTCGTCGGCGTTGCCGCGGTCTCCGGCCTGCTGTGGCATTACTCCAAAGACCTGCCGGATTATTCGCAGTTGCAGGACTACGAGCCGCCGGTGATGACGCGCGTCCACGCCGCCGACGGTTCGCTGGTGGCGGAATACGCCCGCGAGCGCCGGCTTTATCTGCCGATCCAGGGCGTGCCGAAGCTTGTCATCCACGCCTTCCTCGCCGCCGAAGACAAGAACTTCTACGAGCACGGCGGTCTCGACTTCACCGGCATCGCGCGCGCCGGCTTGAGCTATGTGCAGAACCTTGGCTCCAACCGCCGCCCGCAAGGCGCATCAACCATCACGCAGCAGGTGGCGAAGAACTTCCTGCTGACCAACGAGGTGTCGTTCTCGCGCAAGATCAAGGAAGCGCTGCTCGCGCTGAAGATCGAGCGCACTTATTCGAAGGACAAGATCCTCGAACTGTACCTCAACGAAATCTATCTCGGCCTCGGCGCCTACGGCGTGGCCGCCGCTTCGCTGGTCTATTACGACAAGAGCGTCAACGAGCTGACCATTCCGGAAGCGGCCTATCTGGCGTCGCTGCCGAAAGGTCCGGCGCTATTCCATCCGTTCCGCCAGCGCGAGCGCGCGCTGGAGCGCCGCAACTGGGTGATCGACCGCATGGCCGAATCCGGATTCATCAAGCCGGCCGAGGCCGAGGCGGCTAAGAAGACAAGCCTCGGCGTCAGCACCAAGCCGACCGTCGCGCACACTTTCTCGGCCGAATATTTCGCCGAGGAAGTTCGGCGCGAGCTTTACGACCGCTACGGCGAAAAGAAGCTCTACGAAGGCGGCCTGTCGGTGCGCACCACGCTCGATACCAAGATGCAGGCGGTCGCGCGCAAAGCGCTCACCGACGGTCTGGTGAAGTATGACGAGGCTCATGGCTGGCGCGGCCCGGTTTCCAAGATCGACATCGCCGGCGACTGGGGCACCAAGCTCGCCGATGTGAAGACGCTCAACGACATCTCGCCGTGGCGCGGCGCGGTCGTGCTTGAAGTCACCGATCAGTCGGCCCGCGTCGGCTTGCAGCCGGCGCACGACCTGGCCGGCCGCATCGACCGCGCGCGTGACATCGGCATCGTGCCGCTCGAGAACATGAAGTGGGCGAAGGTGTCGGGCAAGGCGCCGACCAAGGTCAGTCAGGTGCTGTCGCCTGGCGACGTCGTCTATGTAGAAGCCGACGACAAGAAGGACGGTCAGTTCCGTCTGCGCCAGGTGCCGGAAGTGTCCGGCGCGATGGTGGTGGAAGATCCGCAGACCGGCCGTGTACTCGCCATGGTCGGCGGCTTCTCCTATGACCAGAGCCAGTTCAACCGCGCGACGCAGGCGTTGCGCCAGCCCGGTTCATCGTTCAAGCCGATCGTCTATGCGACCGCGCTCGACAATGGCTACACGCCGTCGTCGCTCGTGCTCGATGCGCCGATCGAACTCGACCAGGGCCCTGGCCTGGGCGTCTGGAAGCCGGAAAACTACGAGCAAAACTTCTTCGGCCCGTCGACGCTGCGCTTCGGCATCGAGCATTCACGTAACGTGATGACCGTGCGTCTGGCACAGGATATCGGCATGCCGCTGATCGCCGATTACGCGCGCCGCTTCGGCGTCTATGACAGCCTGCCGCCTTACCTGTCGTTCTCGCTGGGCGCCGGTGAAACCACGCTGCTGCGCATGGTCACGGCCTACGGCATGATCGACAATGGCGGCCGCAAGGTGAAGCCGACCTTGATCGACCGTATTCAGGATCGTTACGGCCACACCGTCTATCGCCATGACGAACGCGAGTGCATCGGCTGCGATGCGACGAAGTGGGAGAACCAGCCGGAGCCCTCGCTGATTGATCGCCGTGAGCAGGTGATCGATCCGATGACCGCCTATCAGATCACCTCGATCATGGAAGGCGTCGTCACGCGCGGCACCGCCGGCGGCGTCGGCTTTCAGAAGGAATTCGGCAAGCCGGTCGCCGGCAAGACCGGCACCACCAACGACTACAAGGACGCCTGGTTCATCGGCTTCACGCCCGACGTCGTGGTCGGTGTCTATTTCGGTTACGACAAGCCGCGCTCGCTCGGCCGCGGCGAAACCGGCGGCCGCCTTGCCGCGCCAGTGGTCAAGGATTTCATGAAGGCGGCGCTGGCCGATAAGCCGGCGGCGCCGTTCCGCGTGCCGCCCGGCATCAAGCTGATCCGCGTCGATCTCAAGACCGGCATGCGCGCCGGTCCGGACACGCAGAAGGCGATCCTCGAGGCCTTCAAGCCCGGCACCGCGCCGCCCGATAATTATTCGGTCGTCGGCTACGACGGCGGTCAGCAGGGCGGCGGCCCCGGCGCTCCGCCACCGCCATACTACGGGCAGGGCGTATCACCGGAGTCGGGACGCGCCGTCAGGTCCGGCACCGGCGGACTGTACTAACGCCATCATTCCGGTTCGCTCCTTCGGAGCGTCCCGAGGCGCCTTCGGATTTACGCGGCCGTCGCATGCGCCGGCCGTCGCTTTATGACGCGCCACAAATTTACGAGCAGCGAGCGCAGTGTTACCGGCGCATCGGTCGCCAGCAGCGCCGCCGCGAACACGATGGCGATAGCCGCGGACTCGCTGCGATAGGTGAAGTGCGAGTGCGTCTGTGTGTGGTTGTTGAGGATCTCGAACCACGCCATCGACACAAGAGTCGGCGAGCTCAGCAACAGGAAGCGTCGCCAGTCGAAAGCCTGCCAGTGCGTGCGCAGGTGCACGAACAAAGCCCCAGCAAACACCGCGACAACGGCGCTGCCGACCGAAATGAAGGCTTGCAGGATCATCGTCAGCGTCGGTACCAACGGATACATCGGCACCACGGAGTCAGCCTCGACGCCATAGAGCCGCAGCGTGATCTGCTTGATGATCGACAGGCCCTGCTGATGCGCGTCCGGCGACATCCACACGGCCAGACCCCACTCCGTCGCCCAGGTCAGGCCATAGCCGCCGAACCAGGCCAGCGCGGTGAAACCGGCTGCGATCACCGCCGGAACGACGGCCTGCCGCGTGATTGGCGCCGGTTGCGCCAACTCGGTAGCCATGACGATGAACGCAAACAGCATCGGCATCATCGGCGGGTTGATGAGGAAATCGACGTAATTGAAGATTGCGCCGGACAACGCGGCGACGACGATGGCCAGTGTCAAGTTGCGACGCGTCGGATACAGCCGGGCGAACAGTCCGCTGCCGGCGAGGATGAGCGCCATGCTTAGCGCGTGCGTGGTTATGTTCCACATGCGCCAGATGTCGGTGAGGCTGAGCAGCACGATGAAGAACGCGGCCGCTGGCGTCGCCCCGATGGCGCGACGCAGGCCGAAGAAGAAGTAAAGCGTTGCGGCCAGCAGCAGCACGGCGTTGACGAAGCGCGTTGTGCCGAGGCTGAACACACTGAGCATCGGCCACAGATAGACGCGATAGCCGTGCCAGTAGCGCGCATAGTCGGTTCGCTCGCCAGTCTCGATGCCCTTGGCGAGGCTTTCGACTTCGCCGCAGGGACCGACATAGCGCGAATGCATCACCGGCCGCAGGGCGGCTTTGAGCGGATCGGGCTCGGGGTCAATCGACACAAGAAGCCCGGTGCATTCGGTAAATTGGTGGCCGCCGCGGTGTATGAACTGACGCGGCGTTTCGTCTACCGACAACACGCCGTCGGCGAAGGCCTGCGTGATGTGCGCGCGGATCGCCGGCAGATCAGCGTGCTGGCGGGTGAGGACGAGGGCGCCGACAAAGAGCGGTTGCAGCGCCAAGGTGCCGGCCATCGCCAGGAATCCGGCGACGAGTATCCGCGCGAACAGTGCTTTGACCGGCAATTGCTTGATCCGTTTGAGATATTGGAGGGCGGCGCGCGAAATTGGCGGCAGTCTTTCGATTCGGCCAGCGAGCGTCAATCCGCCTCGGAAGAGGTTTCGCTTCCATCAGATTGACGCGAGCCGCCCGGCGCGAGGGGATGGGCAGGCGGCTCGCGTGGTCAACGACGGCAGGGAGGCACGCCGTCGCGTGACCAGCCGTGATGTCCGGTTTCAGCTTCTTTTCAGCGCCTCTTCCAGCACATCCATCATCCGCGTGAGCCAGCGGCGTGTCTGGCTTTCATTGCCAAAACGTCTGTTGGCGTAATCGGCAATCTTCAGCCAGTCGAACGAGGACGAAGCGAGGATGGCACGGCCTTGCTTCAATACGTCTTCGTAAGCGGCGCGTGTGTCGGGCGTTAGGCCGTCCACTGCTGCTTGGTCATTGGTCTGGCCGGCCAGATCGGCATCGGCGAACTGGCCGGCCAGATAGCCGTACAAGGCGTCGGTATTGCTTACGGACAAGCGGCTCCTCCGGGAGGCGTCGGGAAGGAGGTCAGAACATAGCAGTTGCCGCCGCCCGTTGCTCGCACGACCACCCGGAACGTGCACGTGTTGTTGACCACGGGCGCGGGCGGATTGGCGTTGTTCCAGGTCGCGACACGGCCGATCGTCGCCGGTGGCGCGGTGACATAGTTGTACGCCATCGTCGCGCCGGCATTGGCGTTCGCGGCCCAGTTATTGATCACGTTGCGATTGGCCGCGACACCGGCGGTGATCGTCGCTTGCGCGGCCGCCGCCGGATACGGAGCGCCCGAACTCGGATACGAGCCGACCGCGTTCAGGCCCTGGTTCTGGAGACGCGTCGTCAATTGCATGTCGGTCTGCCCGACATGACGGGCGATCGTGTGTCCGCCCGCGTTTTCCTGCTGCTGCAGCCAGTTGGCGGGGAAGTTGTTGGGGATGCAGACCGCTTGCGCCGTGATCGGCAGGGCGAGCAAACCGGTGACGATAGCGACCGTCGTGAGAAGTGTACGTGAACGTGACATGGGTGAGGCTCCGTTAACGAGATGATTGGGGGTGGTGCGAGCCCACCGCGCTGGCTGAGGCGACCGCACGGGGGCTCGCGGCGAGGTCGCCCCGGGGGGAGGCGGCGCTCGCATCGCTATCGGCGTGTCAGACCAGGCCCTGCGCGAGGGTCCAGTTGTTGCCGCTGTCGAGCGTGGCGGTCATGCCGTAGACGTTGACCGGGAAGTCGACCTGCTCGGAATTCACCATGGTCTGGGTGTCGACCACCTGGCCGGGCACGAACGATCCGAAGCTGATCCAGTATTCAGGATGCACGCTGAACACCGCCGCGAAGTTCGGCTCGGCCGGCACAACGTGAGTGCCTTGCCCGGACATGCCCATGCCGACCATCGCGGCGCCCTTCGGGATAGTGCTGTCGCAGTCGATCGTGAGCGAGCCGGCGGCGCCGCTGGCGTTCGGCGTGCCGAACTGGAACGCATCCTCGATGTCGGTGAAGGTGACGAGGTTGGCGCTCGTGAGGTCGGCGGGGATCACCTGCTGGGCTTTGAAGGTGATGCCGGGCTTGAGCGTGCCCTGTTCGGACCAAACGAACGAATAGTCGATGGTCCACATGAAATCGACGTCGACGCCGTTGGCGACCGGCTTGGCGAACCAAGCGAGAGTGTAGACGTATGGCGTGTTGACGTTGATGCCCTGCTGATAGCAGAGGAAGTCGTGCTGGCTTCCGCTGCGGTTCTTGAAGCGGAGCGTATAGTTCTGGGCAGCCATTTGCGTTCTCCTTTGAAGGGTTGGGCCGCGGGTTTGCGCGGCTTTCCGCTTCCGGCCCGGCGACGGACCGAAAGCGTTCCCTTTTGCGGAGGGGCGGGGAGGCGGCTGGCCTGACAGAGGAGTGCAACACCTCGTCGGCAAATGACACTGTAACCCTAGGTTGCAATCATAAAAACATGAGACAAAAGGCTGCAATTCTGCTTGACGTTATCCACAGGCCGTGTTCTAAAAAGGAACGTTTTCGAGACAATATTTATAAGTCTTCGGTTTATGTTTTAGTGATTTATGGAGAGAAACTAAGTATATATGGGCGATAGACTAGGTGTTGCGCAGTCATGCGTATCGGCTATGCGCGCGTTTCTACGGATGAGCAGTCGATCGACTTGCAGGTCGATGCGTTAGAGCGTTTTAGTTGCGAAATTATATTTAAAGACGAGGGCCATTCCGGCGCCAGTCGAAACCGTCCTGGCCTGGAACGCTGCCTGTCCCAACTCAAGGTCGGTGACGATCTGGTTGTATGGAAATTGGACCGGTTGGGCCGATCGCTCCAGCACCTGCTCGAGGTGGTGAACGATCTTGATCGGCGCCGTATCGGCTTGGCGTCGTTATCGGAGGCGATCAACACCGGATCGCCCGGCGGTGTGCTGGTCTTTCACATCATGGCGGCGCTGGCGCAGTTCGAGCGCGCTCTGATTTCCGAGCGGACCAAAGCCGGGATGCACTCGGCGCGGCAGCGGGGGCGGCACGTCGGGCGGCCACGCAAGCTCGGTGACGACCTGGTCATGGCCGCGATCGAGGAAGCCGATGGCAAGCCGGGCGGCATCGCCGACGCGGCCACGCGTCTCGGCGTTAGCCGGGCGACCGTTTACCGCGCGCTCAAGCGGGTCCACTGCGTCTGAGCGGCTGATCCTGTCCCGGGGTTGCGGGACTGCTCGCGGGAGGCTACATGCCCACCATATCCAGCATGGAATTCGGTTATTATGCGCGCAGAAACCCAGAATCTCGTCAGTGAGATCAAGCAGTCGGTCGGGCTGCTGAGGAGGCATCTTTGACGTCGATGCCGCGACGCAACGACTGGCCGAACTGAACAAGGCGGCCGAAGACCCCAATCTCTGGAACGATCCCGTCAAGGCCCAGAAGGCCATGCGCGAGCGCGACGCGCTCGAAGACCAGCTCAAGGCGCTGGCCCGCATCGAGCAGGACCTCGAAGACAACCTGATGCTGATCGAACTCGGCGAGACCGAGGGCGATAGCGCGACCGTGGCCGATGCCGAGGTGGCACTGAAGGGCCTCAAGGGCGAGGTGTCGCGGCGCGAGCTCGAAGCGCTGTTGTCTGGCGAAGCCGACGCCAATGACTGCTACCTCGAAGTTCACGCCGGCGCCGGCGGCACCGAAAGCCAAGACTGGGCCAGCATCCTGCTGCGCATGTATGTACGTTGGGCCGAGAAGAAGGGCTACAAGGTCGACTGGCTGGAAGAGAGCGAAGGCGATGGCGCCGGCATCAAATCCGCGACCGTTCAGATCAAGGGCCACAACGCCTATGGCTGGCTGAAGAGCGAGAACGGCGTGCACCGTCTGGTGCGCATCTCGCCGTTCGACGCCAATGCTCGGCGGCATACCTCGTTCGCCAGTGTCGTCGTTTATCCGGTGGTCGACGACAACATCAAGATCGAGATCAACGAGAAGGACGTGCGCACCGACGTGATGCGCTCGGGCGGCGCGGGCGGCCAGCACGTCAACAAAACTGAATCGGCGGTGCGTTTGACGCATGAGCCGTCGGGCATCGTCGTGAAGTGTCAGCAGGACCGGTCGCAGCACCGCAACCGCGCCATGGCGTGGGACATGCTGCGCGCCAAACTGTTCGAGCGCGAAGTGAAGAAGCGCGAGGCGGTCGCTGAAGCTGAACAGGACGCCAAGACCGATATTGGCTGGGGCCACCAGATACGCTCGTACGTCTTGCAGCCCTATCAAATGGTCAAGGATCTGCGCACTGGCGTCTCCACTTCGGACAGCGCCGGCGTGCTCGACGGCGACCTCGACCTGTTCATGCAGGCGGCACTGGCGCAAAAGGCGTTCGGCGGTGAACCTGTCGTCGTCGAGGACGTAGAGTAAACCCGTAGCGCTAACCGAGGCGGCGTTCGCGTTCTCTCCTTAATATCTCGCTATTTCATCCTGGCCGCTTGTGGCGCGGCGAGATCGATCGGGACGCGTCGCTGGCAGGCTGCGGTCGCGGGCTCCGGGGGATCGGCTAATTTAAAAAGTGGAACTGAATCAGGCCGCTGGGCGTTTCTGCGGCCGCTGTTGATTCGTGATGGCCAGCACAGCCGGGCACGGCCGCCGGCTCTAGTCTCGCAACCAATCAAGGCCACCGGCGTTAGTGAGCCGTGGCCGATAGAGACAAGAGACAGGAGAGTGTCGTGTTTAAGAATATGACCCCAGCCGTTATCGCGGCGGCTGTCATTGCCGGCATCTTCACCCTCGCCACCGGCTCAAGCGATACGCTCGACGCCAGTCCGATCGCCGAGCCGGGGCACAGCGCCATCAAAGCCTGCACGCAACAGGCGTGGCCTTATCTTGATTGCGTCGGCACACAGTTCAGCACGTCGAACGTGCGCGTCATCAAGATGAATTGATCGGCGGGCTATCCCGAAGCTCAGCGGCGCCGCATGCGGCGCCGCTTTTATTTTGGGTCAGGGCGGATCAGGTGTCGGCACCGAGAACGGTGGGGCCGAGCCGCAAGCCTGCTCGCAGGAACTTCTGCGGATTGACCGGCTTGTCGTCGATACGCACTTCATAATGCAGATGTGGACCCGTCGAGCGGCCTGTCGAGCCGATGCGGCCGATGGTCTGTCCCATGCTGACGTGCTGGCCGACTTTCACTTCTATCTTCGACATGTGGCCGTAACGGGTGACCAGGCCATTGCCGTGATCAACCTCGACCATGTTGCCGTAGCCGCCGGCCCACGCGGCGCGCGTGACGCGGCCGTTAGCTGTCACGCGCACTGGGTCGCCGGTGTCGCCGCGCAGATCAACGCCGGTATGGATCGCCGGACCGCCAAGGAACGGATCCATGCGCATGCCGAAAGGCGAGCTTTGCTCGACCTCGCCGTACACCGGCTTGCGGACCGGAACGGTGGCGAGTGCTTGCGTATAGCGATTGAGCTGAGCGCGGGCGATATTGATGCGCCAGATCTGTCGCTCGAACGGGCCGGAGTCGCCGCGCGGCGCTTTCAACGGCACATAAGGACCGCCGGTGCCGCCCGATCCCTTGCCGACGTTGATGCCGAGATCGGCGAGCACGGCACCGATGGCGCGCGCCTTGTTGTCGGCTTTCTCTTCCATGTTGGTGAGCGCTGCGACCTGACGCTGATCGATCTTGTCCAGTGACAGCGACACACGCGTCAGGATGCCGTCCAGGCTCGCATTGCCGGCAGTGTCGGCCAGGCGGGTGTTGGTATTGACCGGCTCGCGCGACTGCAGCCGCGCTTCCCGGTCGGGCGGCGCGGTGAAAATGACCGTATCGCTGATCGGCGACGGTTTGACCGGCCGCTCGCCGCGCAACTCAGGCAGCCGTTGCGGCTTGATCGAGCCGGTGGTGATGCCGAGATCGCCGGCGATCGAGGAGCTGCGCTGCTCGAGCACGGCCTGCCGACGCATCAGGGCCTGGAGCTTTTGTTCGAACTGCTCCTGATCGAGCATCTGCCGGCTGGTGATGCGGTCGACCTGGGCGCGCAGTTCGGCGATGCGATCCTCGTAGGCGAACTGCATCGAGGCCTGCCGCCCGATCAGGCCTTTGAGGACGTCATCGCGGAACGTGAAATAGGTGCCGGTGGCGATCGTCCACACCGCCATGATCACCAGCGTACCGACGACGATCCAGAAAGCGACCGGGCCAAGCCGCACCTGACGGCCGTGATGCACCAGCGTGTAGTCGTGGGCGTGCGCCTTGTTGGCGGCATGAGCGCGGTTGATGTGGCGCGAAACGCTTGCCGCAGAAGGGGTGCGGGTGGCGGAAGGGGATTGATCGTATTGGGAATAGGCTACTTGCGACATGAACGCTCCGCGCGATCACCGCCGCCCGGACGGGACCTCAGCGCCGATATCAGCCGCATATGGTTAAGAATGTCGTAAGTGGCGCGCAGCAGAGGACGAATTTCGCTGCCAGACCATGCCTTTGCGCCTGCGACCCGATGTCCGGGATGCTGTGTCCTGGCCGGCTGCAGTGGGACCGTTCGGGGCCTCAGAGAGCCCGGACCGCCTCCAGCACCTCGTCAGCGTGACCAGGGACTTTGACGCTTGGCCAGACGCGGACGATCCGGCCTTTGCCGTCGATAAGAAATGTTCTGCGGATGACGCCGAGGAACTTTCGGCCGTACATCGATTTCTCGCCCCAAGCACCGTAGGCTTCCAGCATCGCCGTCGACTCGTCGGAGGCGAGATCGATCTTGAGCTTGTGCTTGCTTTTGAACTTGGCCTGGGCCGCGACCGGGTCGGCCGAGACGCCGAGTATTTCCGTGCCGGCCTTGGCGAAAGCCGGGCGCAGGCGCGAAAAATCCATCGCTTCCTTGGTGCAGCCTGGGGTATCCGCCCGCGGGTAGAAACAGAGGACGAGATTGCGGTCCTTAAAGTCTTTCAGCGAAACGCTGGTGCCGTCGTCGCGAGTCAGTTTGAAAGGCGGAGCCTTGGTGCCGGCGGCAAGTTCTGAAGCTTTTACCGGGGGTTTGGCAGGGGACATGTGCCTTCCTTTCGTCGCTTTCGCGCGGTCAATCTCGCCCATGCCATTTGCATCGGGCGGACGCAACCGGCTTTGCGTTCCGAGGGGACCGAGGCCGTGCCAGGCGGGCCGCAGGAACAACAGACTGGCACACCGCCGGGGCGGTGGGAGGACTGGCGCGTGGTGATGCCGCTGAGGCCTCGCGCGCCCATACCATTCGCGAGGGCATGAACAGCAAGCCGCACCATCCCGGCCCGCGGGCCGCGCACCATGCCGACGCGCACCAGTCCGTAGCGCACGACGAGGTGCGCCATGAGGCGGGGCAGGAGCACGGGAAGGGTCACCGGCCGCACCGTGCCCACCATCGCGCCCAACCGGCGGACAAGGCTGCTACCCACGATGTCTCGCACGAGCGGCCGAGGCGCAGTGCAGCACGGCGGCGCGCGAAAAGATCCGCGCGCCGGCGCTGGGTCCGCTTGCGCCGCCGCGTTTTCCAGGTCCTGACCCACCGCGCCACCAAAAGGGTATTGTTGAGCCTGGCGCTGACCGCTGTTGTACTGACCGTTGCCGCCGGCGGTCTGTGGTGGCGGCTCAACAGCGGACCGATCGAACTAGACATCGCCACGCCCTGGCTGAAGCAGGCCATCGAGGAGAACTTCGGCGCCGGTGATAAGGTGACCGTTGGCGGTACCCAGATCGAACGCGATGAAAAGGGACGCACATCGCTGCGGTTGCGCAATATCGAAGTGCGCGATGCCGATGGGACGATAGTGGCGAGCGCGCCCAAGGCTGAAGTCGGACTGTCCGGCCTCGGCCTGCTGTATGGCCGGGTGCGGGCGCAAAGTCTCAATCTCGTCGGCGCGGCCATGTCGATCCGGATCGAGACCGACGGCAGGGTGACGGTGTTTGCCGGCGACAACAACCGTCCCATTGCCACGTCGCCGCTGCCAGCGTCGCCCCCGCCACAGCAGGACAAGGTGCCACCCAGTCCGGCTGAAGCGACGCTTGATACGCCGCCCGCCGCCGTCGCCGGGCTCGCCAGCATCATGACCTGGATCGACAATGTCGGCACCACCGGACTCGACGGTCACGACCTCCGCGAGATCGGATTGAAGGACGGTAGCCTGACCGTGGACGACCGCCGCAACGGCAAGCGCTGGATGTTTGACCGCATCAACGTCAGCCTGACGCGCCCGGCGCCGGGCGGGGTCGTATTCCGGCTCGAGTCACTCAATCCGCAACGACCGTGGATCCTGAGCGCGGCGATGCGGCCGCTGGCAGACGGCGTCCGCGCGCTCGGCATCGAGGCGCGCAAGGTCTCGACCCGCGACATGCTGCTGGCGATGCGCCTCGACAGCGACAACCTCGACGTCAATCTGCCGATATCGGCGTCGGTGCGCGCCGAGGTGGCGGCTGACGGTCGGCCGCGGGTGGTGCAGGGCGAGATCTTCGCCGATGCCGGCTCCATCGTCGATCGCGGCCCCAAGGAGCCCATTCACTATGACATCGATCGCGTCGATGCGCGCTTCAACTGGGATGCGCAGCGCGGCAACCTGATCGTGCCATTCCAGATCCATGCTGGTCCCAACCAGTTCACGTTGCGCGCGATGCTCGAGCCGCCCGCCACCGGCGACACAGCGTGGCAATTCAGCCTCACGCGCGGCGATCCGGTGATCGATCCGGTCATCCTCGGCACGACGGATAACAAGGACAGCAGCCTGGCGCTCAACCGCGTCAATATCCGCGCCCGCATCGATCCGACGCGCAAACGCATCGATGTCGATCAGGGCGATGTCAGCCGCGTCGACAATCGGCCGCTGTTCAATGTCGCGGTGGCGGTGACGGGCAGTCTCGACTTCTCGGGGGAGCCGCATATCGCCTTCGGCGTCGCCGGCACGCGCATGCCGATGGGAACTATGAAGAAACTGTGGCCGGTCTTCGCGGCGACCGATCTGCGCCGTTGGGTCGAGGACCACATCAACGACGGCATCGTCGAGCGCGTGGTGGTCGCCGGCAACGCGCCGCTCGCCAATTTCAAGGAGGGCGGTCCGCCTACGCCTGAGGACGGCCTGTCGGTCGATATCGAAACCAGCGGTACGACCATCAAGCCGGTTGATCACCTGCCGGAGATTCGCGACGCCGATCTCAACGTCCGTGTCACCGGCGGTACGGCGACCGTCAATCTTGGCCGGGGGACGGTCGAGGTGGCGGGCGGGCGCAAGCTCAACATCGCCGGCGGCGTATTCTCTATCCCCGATACGCACCGCAAGCCGGCGGCGTCGGTGACGACGTTCCGTGTCGATGGCGCCGTTCCGGCGGCGGCGGCGTTGCTGTCGAGCGACGGGCTGCGCGACAAGATGGGGCTGACCATCGATCCGGCGACCAGCCGCGGCACCATCTCGGCGTTGGTGACGGTACAGCAGCTCCTCGGCAAGGACGTGCCAGCGGATGCGACCCGTTATTCGATCGACGCCGATCTCGCGGGCTTCGCGGCCGACAAGCTGCTCCTGGGCCAGAAGATCGAGGCGCAGGCGCTGCGCGTCACTGCGACGAACAACGGTTACCAGATCAAGGGCGACGTCAAGGTCAACGGCACCGCCGCCAGGATCGACCTGCGCCGGGGCAAGGACGACGACGCGGCACAATTGACGATGACCGCTTCGATCGACGAGGCGGCGCGGCGCAAGCTCGGTCTGGATTTCGGCCGCGGCATTGTCGGCTCCATTCCGATGAAGGCGACCGGTTTGATCGGCGACAACGTCAAGGATGAGAAGCTCAATGTCGAGGCCGACCTCACGGCG
The DNA here is from genome assembly GCF_001426945.1 of Pseudolabrys sp. Root1462. Classification (GTDB taxonomy): domain Bacteria; phylum Pseudomonadota; class Alphaproteobacteria; order Rhizobiales; family Xanthobacteraceae; genus Pseudolabrys. Next base: position 1,550,582 of record NZ_LMFS01000001.1, read on the forward strand.
GTCAAAATCGAAAATGTTCTGCCCGGCTGGGTCAAGCCGGCGGGCAAGGCCGCGCGCGCGACGTACACCATGGTCAAATCCGCCAACAAGACGCGCTTCGATGACATCGTCATCGACGGCGCCGGCGTCACCGTAAAGGGCGCGGTCGAACTCGATGCCAACAATTCGCTGACCTCGGCGAATTTCCCGACCTTCAATCTGTCCGATGGCGACAAGGCGTCGGTACGCGCCGACCGCGGCGATGGCGGCGTGCTCAAGGTGACGATGCGCGGCGACGTCTATGACGGGCGCAATTTCGTCAAATCCTCATTGGCCGGTGCCGACGATGACGCCAAGGAAAAGCAGACCGACCTCGACCTCGACATCAAGCTTGGCACGGTGGCCGGCCACAATGGCGAAACCTTGCGCGGGCTCAGCCTCAAGCTGACGCGGCGTGGCGGCCATATCCGCAGCTTCAACATGAACGCCAAGATCGGCCGCGACACGCCGCTGATAGGCGACCTCCGCTTGCGGTCCCGCGACAATCATCAGGTTGTCTATCTGGAAACCGACGATGCTGGCGCCCTGTTCCGGTTTACCGACACTTATCCGCGCATGTATGGCGGTCGCATGTGGGTCGCCATGGATCCGCCGACGCAGGACCAGACGCCGCAGGTCGGCACGATCGTCATTCGCGATTTCGCCGTGCGCGGCGAGGCGGCACTTGATCGCGTGGCCGGAAGCAGCGGCGCCAATGGCCAGCAGGGCGTGATCTTCACCGAATTGAGCGCCGGCTTCACCAAGACGCCGGGCCGCATGTCGGTACGCGACGGCGTGGTGCGCGGGCCGATCGTTGGCGCAACGGTGGAAGGGCAGGTCGATTTTGCCCGAAGCGAGATGCATCTTCGCGGCACCTTTGTGCCGCTTTACGGTCTGAACAACGTGTTCGGGCAAATCCCGATCGTCGGCCTGTTCCTCGGCGGCGGCAGTAACGAGGGCCTGCTCGGCATCAATTACGAGGCGGTCGGGCCACCGTCGGCACCGCGGCTCACAGTCAACCCGGTGAGCGCTATCGCGCCAGGCCTGCTGCGCAAGTTCATCCCGTCGCCGGGCAGCTTCGACCCGAAATTCGTGCCGGTGCCGCAGTAGCTCACCGATCTCATCCCTTGTTTGCAGAGGGACAAGAGATCAGACCGGCTTCAGCAGCACATGCTTCTTCTTGCCGAGCGAGAGCTTGATCGCTCCGTCGGCGGTCAGATTTTTCTCGTTCAGCATCATCTTGTCGTCGGTGACGGTGGCATCGTTTACTTTGAGGCCGCCGGCCTTGATCTGGCGGCGTGCATCGCCGTTCGACGAGACAAGGGCCGCGATCTCGGCAAAGGCGACGAGCACGCCGACGCCGGCCGCCAGCTTGTCGTGGGCGATTTCCACGGTCGGCAAATTTTCCGCAAAAGCGCCTTCGTCGAAGGTCTTGCGCGCGGTCTCCGCCGCTTCGTCCGCCGCGGCGCGGCCGTGCATCAGCGCGGTTGCTTCGGTGGCGAGGATCTTCTTGGCTTCGTTGAGTTCGGCGCCCTTGAGCGCGCCAAGCCTGGCGATCTCGTCCATTGGCATCACGGTGAACAGCTTGAGGAAACGCGACACATCGCCGTCCTCGGTGTTGCGCCAGAATTGCCAATAGCCGTAGGGGGCGAGCAGGTCCGCATTCAGCCACACTGCGCCGGCCGCGGTCTTGCCCATCTTGGCGCCGGAAGAAGTGGTGATCAGCGGCGCCGTGAGGGCGAAGAGGTGCGCGTTGTTGAGGCGGCGGCCGAGGTCGATGCCGTTGACGATGTTGCCCCACTGATCGGAGCCGCCCATCTGCAGCGTGCAGCCGTAGCGCTTGTTGAGCTCGGCGAAGTCGTAAGCCTGGAGGATCATGTAATTGAATTCGAGGAACGACAATTCGTGCTGGCGCTCGAGCCGCAGCTTGACGCTGTCGAAGGACAGCATGCGATTGACCGAGAAGTGCCGGCCGACGTCGCGCAGGAAGTCGATGTAGTTGAGCGTGTTCAGCCAGTCGGCGTTGTTGGCCATGACGGCGTTGCCGCCGTCGCCCTCGAACTTCAGGAACTTCGAGAAGGTCTTGCGGATCGAGGCGAGATTCTCGTTGATGACCTCGTTGGTGAGCACCTTGCGGCTCTCGTCCTTGCCGGACGGATCGCCGACGCGGGTGGTGCCGCCGCCCATCAATGCGATCGGCCGGTGACCGGTCTGCTGCAGCCAATAGAGCATCATGGTCGGCAGCAGGTGGCCGATGTGCAGCGACGGGGCGGTACAGTCATAGCCGATATAGGCCGTGATCTGGCCTTCGGCCGCCTTGGCGTCGAGGACGTCGGCCTCGGAGACCTGGTGGACGAAGCCGCGTTCGCTCAGAATGTTAAGGAAATCAGACTTATAGGTGCTCATCGGGGACCCGTTGGCGCATCGATTGGCCGTGGTGTAACAGGTCCGGCGAACGATTCAACGGGTGGCGCATGAGGGGTCTAGCGGTTGGGTTGATGAGCGGCACGTCGCTCGATGGCGTTGATGTGGCGGCGATCGACAGCGACGGCGAGCGGATTTTCCGTTTTGGCCCGACCGGCTACCGGCCCTATTCGGATGACGAACGCGCGCTGCTGCGCCAGGCCCTTGCGGATGCCAAGAACCTGACCCTCCGTCATGAACGGCCGGGCGTGCTGGCCGAGGCCGAGGCCTTCATCACCCGGGCCCATGCCGAGGCTGTGGAAGCCTTCCTCGACGCCGAAGGCATCGCGCGAGGCGATGTCGCCGTTATCGGCTTCCACGGCCAGACCGTCCTGCACAAGCCGGCCGAGCGGCTCACCGTGCAGATCGGCGACGGCATGGCGCTGGCGCAGCGGCTCGGTCTCACCGTCGCCTATGACTTCCGCGCCGCCGATGTCGCCGCCGGCGGGCAGGGTGCGCCGCTGGTGCCGATCTTCCATCAGGCGCTGGCGCGCGACCTCGACCGGCCGCATCCGATCGCCGTGCTCAATATCGGTGGCGTCGCCAACGTGACCTTCGTCAACGGCGGCGATCCGGTCGCCTGCGACACCGGGCCGGGCAACGCGCTGATCGACGACTTCATGCGCATGAAGACCGGCAATCCGCTCGACCGCGATGGCGATCAGGCGGCGCGCGGCAAGGTCGATGAACCGTTCATCGCGCACGTGCTGGCGCACCCGTTCTTCGACCAGCCGTGTCCAAAGTCGCTCGACCGCAACGATTTCGCGCTCGCCAATATCGGTCTGCCGGACATGTCCGTGGCCGACGGCGCCGCGACCTTGTCGGCGCTGACGGCAGCGTCGGTCGCCCGCGTCGTGTCGCGGCTGCCGGTGCCGCCGAAAGCGTGGATTGTTGCCGGCGGCGGTGCCCGCAATCCGACCTTGATGAAGATGCTGGCGGCGCGCCTGGCGCCGGCGACAGTCGAGACTGCCGATGCCGTTGGCTGGTCGTCGCAGTCGATTGAGGCGCAGGCATTCGCTTATCTGGCGATGCGCACCCTCAATGCGCTGCCGATCACGTTCCCGCTGACCACCGGCGCGTCGGCTGCAATGGCGGGTGGCATTGTGGTGCGTCCGTAGGCCACAGCGCGCGGGATCGATTGACCTATCGCAAGGCGGGCACCGGAGTTAGGCCGTGATGTAACGGCTCAACGATCGGGAGCCATGATCTTGCGCCCGCATAAGGCATGCGCCGCTAGCCTGCAGGCTGGTTTTCTGCTTCTGGCCTGGACGATCGCCGTGTCGGCCCAGGAACAGCCGTCGCTGCGTGCCGCGCCTGATCCGGGTGCGGTTGCGCAGGAACAGCGCGACATCGCGGGCCGCTGGCTCGGAGCGACTGACGCGGCGATACAGAGCGCCGGCAAAGCCGGCGGCACGCTGACCAACATCGCCACCGGCAAATTCGAGGGCCTTTCCAGGAGTATTTCGATCGCCGATGCAGCATCGACGCTAGGGGCGGCGAGTGCGCTTGACGTGCGCGGCACGGTGAGCGGCGCAGCCGCCATTGCCGTCGGCGGCAAGGTCACTGCGGGCGGCGCGGCCCTGTTCGGCGAGATCGGCGCTGTGACCGGTGGCGCGGTCGGTTCGTTCTTTCCGGTCATCGGCAACATCGCTGGCAGCATCGTTGGCGGCGCCGTGGGCACCGCCGCAGGCGGCTTCATCGCCGCGTTCGGCTACGACAAATACCTCAAGGACTACGTCACCAGCGGCACGACCGGCATCATGTCGGTGTTCGACAGGGCGCCGCTCAACGATGCGATGGAGGCCAAGCGTGCTTTCCTCTGGGCGACCATGGCGCCGGAGGAACGGGCGCAGTTGCAGGCCTTCAAGCCGGAAGAGGTGGCACTGCTCGATTTCGGCGCGCTGCCCTATGTGCCGGTGCTGAAACAACCGGTGCCCGGCGTGCCGGCGGCGCCTTCGCAACAGGAAGCCACGCTCGGCGATGGCGTTCCTGCGTCATTCGAGCTGAATCAAAACAGTCAGGTGAACTATCCGCTCGCGTGCACAGTCACCGGGGAGCGCGTGTCGTGCTTCGGGCGGCACGCCCAAGGGCCCGGTATGACCTTGACCATCACGCTCACCGGAACGCGCGCGGGCAATGTACTCGAGATGGATAACTTTACAGTTTTTGAAGCGACGACTGGATGCACCAGCCGCGCCGAATATCGCGGGCATGACACGATTGCGCTCGAAAAGGGCGGCCGCGCGACCATCCATGGTTCGCTGACGGCGCGGCAGACGCTGCGCGACAGTTCCTGCAAAGGCCCCCTGACCTGGGGCGGCCCCTATCAAGCCACGGGATCGTGGCGGGTGAAATAAGGAGACCGGAACATGATCAGTCGCAAAGTTGTAGTGACGATTGCTGCTGCGATTGCCGGCTTCGCGTTGTTTGGGCTGCCCGCGCTGCGCGCTGATCCCGCGCATCCGACCGCCAAGGAAGTCAACAGCGTGGTCGACATGCTGCGTTTCCGCAGCGGCATGCTGGTCAATCCAGCAAAGAGTATATCGGCCTATGCCGCCGGTGCGGCGCAACGGGAGTTCGCCGCCATCGACAAACAGATGACCACGGCGAGCGCTGGCGCGCCCGCTGGCTGGCGATATTTACTGGGGACGTCCGTCTTCACGGCAGCTGGCTTGAACGAGGCCCGCGCGCTCATCGTGTTCTACAATCCATTGCTCGATATCGCTGTCTTTACGGTCTGGGAGGCGCGCAAGGAGGGCCGGCGCATCGTCGATATCGGCTGGGTGCCGGGCGATTGGGTCCGGCAGCCCAATGGCGCCGTTGAACCGCGCCCGCTTTGGCTGCGCGGCGAAGTCTACCGGCCCCAGGCGCTGGTGGATGAAGTGGTGGCAACCGTGAAGGCGGTTGAGACACGCTTTGGTGACACCAAGCAAATCGCAACATGGCGCGACACGCTCGGCATCAAAGAGTCCAAGAGCTACAACAAGACTATCATGCCGATGCTTGCGGCGCGGCTGTTCGAAGCGCAGTTGCGGATCGGCGCACTGGCCAATCCAAAAGCCGGTGAAGATCCTCGCCTGGCGCCGCTACGAACGGCCGTCACGAACCTGATCAGGACAATCGGCAATGAAGGCTTCGCCAAGCCGCTTGCGGAAGCAAAGGATACTTCCGCACCGATGAAGGAGATGCTGGCCAAGATCAATCCCAAGACAATGCAGAGATTGGGACCGGTCGCATTTGTTGCCGGCGAGGGGCATGCCACGGTGTTTCTTGCATCGACACTGACCGCGGACTACGTGCTTTCCGCGCGCTTCGCCGAGCGTGTCTCAGGCTATGCGCTCCAACAGTTGGAGTTCATCCCTTACGCGGCAACATATCAAGCCACGATCAGCCAGGCGGCCGTGCCGGCGCGTCAGTAGTCAGCGCCGGCAGCTTTAGGCTGCCGGTTTGCGCTCGGGGGTCTTGAGGCGCTTGTCGAGATATTGCTCGACCGAGCCGAGCAGCGTTTCCACCTTGCCGTCGAAGAAGTGGTTGGCCCCGGCCACCACCTTCTGTTCGATGACGATACCCTTCTGGGTCTTCAACTTCTCGACCAGCGTGTTGACGTCCTTAGCCGGAACCACGGCATCCTTGTCGCCATGGATGATCAGGCCCGAAGACGGGCAGGGCGCCAGAAACGAGAAGTCGTACAGGTTGGCCGGTGGGCAAATCGAGATGAAGCCTTCGATCTCCGGGCGGCGCATCAGCAGTTGCATGCCGATCCAGGCGCCGAACGAGAAGCCGGCGATCCAGCAGCTCTTGGCTTCCGGGTTGATGGTTTGCGCCCAGTCGAGCGCCGCGGCCGCGTCCGACAATTCGCCGGTGCCGTGGTCGAACGAACCCTGCGAGCGGCCGACGCCGCGGAAATTAAAGCGCAGTGCCGAGAAGCCGCGGTGCACGAAGGCGTAGTACAGCTGGTAGATGATCGCGTGGTTCATCGTCCCGCCGAACTGCGGGTGCGGGTGCAGAATGATAGCGATCGGCGCATTCTTCTGCCGCGCCGGATGGTATCGGCCCTCAATACGGCCGGCCGGACCCGTGAAAATGACCTCTGGCATGGCGGTCTACCTCTTTAACTTTAAGACTGGGCTCCAAGCCATTGCGTTGTCGCGCATTTAGCGGCGCTCGGAACCGAACAATCCTTGTTTAGAATTGTTCTAATTATATGGTTTTCGCTGGTCAGCGCCGCAACAATGACTATAAGTGGCCCTGGCAGATGCCGGCTTCTACCACAAGCGCTAGGGCGAAAAGCAAGCTTTTTGCGAGGCCTAGCGCCGAGATGGTACTCCGATATTCGATGGTTCCATGACCGAACGGACCTACTTCGACTGGAATGCGACCGCGCCGTTGCGCGCGGAGGCGCGGGCCGCTGTGCTCGGCGCATTCGATGTCACCGCGACGGCCTCGTCGGTCCACAGTGAGGGCCGTGCGGCGCGTGGGCTTATTGAGCGCGCCCGGGGCCAGGTCGCGGCGCTGATCGGCGCCGAAGCTAAGGAAGTCGTATTCGTCAGCGGCGCGACCGAAGCCAATGCGCTGGCCCTGACGCCGGAACTGGTCGTCAGAGGACGCCAGGTCACTTGTGACCGCCTGTTTGTTTCCGCGATCGAGCACAGTTCGGTATTGAGCGGCGGCCGTTTCGCACCCGATCGGGTCGAGCGGCTATCGGTCTTGGCGAACGGCGTGATCGACGTGGCGGCGCTCAAGATCGCCATTGCGCAAGCCAAGACGCCTTTGGTGTCGGTGATGCATGCCAACAACGAGACCGGCGTGATCCAGCCGGTTGCCGAGATCGCCGCCATTGTCCACGAGGCCGGCGGTATTCTTCATGTCGATGCGGTGCAGACGGCGGGGCGCATTGCCTGCGATATGGCTGCGCTCGCGGCCGACATGCTGACGGTGTCGTCGCACAAAATCGGCGGCCCGCAGGGTGCTGGAGCATTGATCATGCGCGGCGTGCAGCCGGCGGCGGCGTTGCTCAAGGGCGGCGGGCAGGAGCGCGGATTTCGCGCCGGCACCGAGAGCGTGGCGGCCATTGCCGGCTTCGGGGCCGCCGCAGAAGCTGCTGCCTCGACATATGAGGCGGCCGCTGACCGCATGGCGGCACTGCGTGACCGTTTCGAGTCCCTGCTGAGGATCGCGACACCCCAAGCGATGGTTTTCGGCGCGGAAGTTCCGCGCCTGCCGAACACGTCCTATTTCTCGGCGCCCGGGGTAAAGGCGGAAACAGCGGTAATTTCCTTTGATCTCAATGGGGTAGCCGTCTCGTCGGGCTCCGCTTGTTCTTCCGGCAAAGTGACGCAATCACACGTTCTCACCGCGATGGCGGCCGATCCGGCGCTCGCCGCCGGCGCGCTTCGCGTCAGCCTGGGCTGGACTACCACCGAACCCGATATCGACCGGCTGATCATTGCTTGGAAGCGTGTGGCCGCCGCACTACTTAAGAGACAGGCGCAAGCCGCCTGAACCGACAAACACAGGACGATCGCGACGGCACACGCGAACCGACCATAACCGACTAAATCCAACCCGCGGTCCTTGAAACCGTGAGCGGAGGGAAGAATGCCGGCCGTACAAGAGACCGTCGATCGGGTCCGCCAGATCGACGTTGACCAATACAAATATGGATTCGTCACGGACATCGAATCCGAAAAGGCCCCAAAGGGTCTGAACGAAGATACCGTCCGTTTCATCTCGGCCAAGAAAAACGAGCCGCAGTGGATGCTGGACTGGCGCCTGGAGGCATTCCGGCGCTGGCAGACCATGCGCGAGCCGACTTGGGCGCGCGTCCACTATCCGAAGATCGACTATCAGGACGCCTATTACTATTCGGCGCCGAAGGCGTTCAAGGCGCCGAAGTCGCTGGCCGATGTCGATCCGGAATTGCTGCGCACCTATGAGAAGCTCGGCATCCCGCTCAAGGAGCAGGAGATCCTCGCCGGCGTTCGCAAGCAAAGCGAACCCTCGACGCTCGACGGCGACATGCTCGAAGGCATGCGCTCGTCCGGTCGCGTCGCGGTCGATGCCGTGTTCGACTCGGTGTCGGTCGCGACTACTTTCAAAGAAGAGCTCAAGCGCGCCGGCGTGATCTTCATGCCGATGTCGGAAGCGGTGCGCGAGCATCCCGACCTCATCAAGAAGTACCTGGGTTCGGTGGTGCCGACCTCGGACAATTTCTTCGCCACGCTCAACTCGGCGGTGTTTTCAGACGGGTCCTTCGTTTACGTGCCGGAGGGCGTGCGCTGCCCGATGGAATTGTCGACGTACTTCCGCATCAACGAGCAGAACACCGGTCAATTCGAGCGCACGCTCATCATCGCCGAGAAGGGCGCCTATGTGAGCTATCTCGAAGGTTGCACCGCGCCGATGCGCGACGAGAATCAACTGCACGCCGCCGTGGTCGAACTGGTTGCGCTCGACGACGCCGAGATCAAATACTCGACGGTGCAGAACTGGTATCCGGGCGACGCCGAGGGCAAAGGTGGCATCTACAATTTCGTCACCAAGCGCGGCGACTGCCGTGGCAAGAACTCGAAGATCTCCTGGACGCAGGTCGAAACCGGGTCGGCGATCACCTGGAAATATCCGAGTTGCATCCTGCGCGGCGACGGTTCGCGCGGCGAGTTCTATTCGATTGCGATCTCGAATGGTCGCCAGCAGGTCGATAGCGGCACCAAGATGATCCATCTCGGCAAGAACACGGTGAGCCGGATCATCTCCAAGGGCATCTCGGCCGGCCACTCGCAGAATACCTATCGCGGCCTCGTCACGGCACACCGCCGCGCCACCGGCGCTCGCAACTTCACGAACTGCGACTCGCTGCTGATCGGCGACAAATGCGGCGCGCACACCGTGCCTTACATGGAAGCGAAGAATTCCTCCGCCGTGTTCGAGCACGAAGCGTCGACCTCGAAGATCTCCGAAGACATGCTGTTCTACTGCCAGAGCCGCGGCATGTCGGCGGAAGAAGCGACCGCGCTGGTCGTCAATGGCTTCGTCAAGGATGTGTTGCAGCAACTGCCGATGGAATTTGCGGTCGAAGCGCAGAAGCTGATTTCGATCTCGCTTGAGGGGAGTGTCGGCTGATGGCTGACCGGAACAAGCTGAGAGCGGAAGCCGGTGCGTGCCTCGGTCAATCGAAGCCGGCGGGCGAACTGGTCGATTGCGTCAGCGCCCATTTTCCGGATGTCGAGGTCTTTCGCGAGAACGATGACCTCGTCATCAAGGGCGGCCACCGCTTCCTGATCGTGCGCCGCGCCGGGCCTGATTCATTTCGCGTCAGCGAGAACGTGTCGGTGCCCTCCACCAACCTGGTGGATGGCGGCGGCGGCGCAACGCGCACGCTGGCTCAATTAATCGATGAAATCGCCGTACTGGCCGAATGAGTTGAAAAGAGACGCTGAACATCATGTCATTGCTTGAGATCAAGAACCTGCATGTCGAGATCGAGGATGAGGGCAAGAAGATCCTCAACGGTCTCACTTTGACCATCGAGAAGGGCCAGGTCGCCGCCATCATGGGGCCGAACGGCTCCGGCAAGTCGACCCTGGCTTATGTGCTCGCCGGCCGCCCGGGCTACGCAGTCACCGAAGGCGACATCCTGCTCGACGGCGAGAGCATCCTCGACATGCAGCCGAACGAGCGCGCCGCCAAGGGCGTGTTCCTCGCCTTCCAATATCCCGTCGAAGTGCCGGGCGTCGCCACCATGACGTTCCTGCGCACCGCGCTCAACGCCCAGCGCAAGCTGCGCGGCGAGGCCGAGGTCTCGACGCCGGAATTCATCAAGCTGGTGCGTGAGCGTTCCGGCGAACTCGGCATCAACCAGGACATGCTGCGGCGCGGCGTCAATGTCGGCTTCTCCGGCGGCGAGAAGAAGCGCGCCGAAATCCTGCAGATGGCCATCCTGCAGCCACGCCTTGCCGTGCTCGACGAGACCGACTCCGGCCTCGATATCGATGCGCTGCGCATCGTGTCGGAAGGCGTCAATCGCCTGCGCTCGCCGGAGCGCTCGATGGTGGTCATCACGCATTACCAGCGGCTGCTGAATTACATCGTGCCCGATGTCGTGCACGTCCTGGCCAAGGGGCGCGTTGTGCGCACCGGCGGCAAGGAATTGGCGCTCGAGCTCGAAGCCAAGGGCTACGCGCAATACACGGACGAGGCGGCGTAAGGTTTGACGATGGCTGACGTAACTCCCATCAAGACTCCCGCCGAGCAGGCGCTGGCCGCCGCTTACGACGGCGCGCGCGGTAGACTGCCGGGGCAGGGCGCCATCGCCTCGTTGCGCGAGAACGCGTTCAAGCGTTTCGATGCGCAAGGCCTGCCGCATCGCCGCGTCGAGGAGTGGAAATACACCGATCTTCGCACGCTGCTGCGCGACGCGTTGCCGCTGGCGACGCCGCCCGATGCTCAAGCCAAGGCGACCGCCACGGGGTCCGGCGCGGTGTTCGCATCGCTCAATCCGCGCAAGCTGGTATTTGTCGATGGCGCCTTCGTGCCGGAGATGTCGGACCTGACGCCGGAAGCGGGCCTGACCATCGGTTCGATGGCCGAGGCGTTGCTCAAGGGCGATGCTCTTGTCGCGGTGCATCTCGGCAAGACCTTCGAGAGCGACGACGCGGCGCTGGCGCTCAACACGGCGATGATGGGCGACGGCGCGGTGATCCGCATCGCCGCCGGCACGGCGCTGGCGCGGCCGCTGCAGCTCGTCAATTTCACCGCCACCGAAACCTCGAACTACACGCGCTCGCTGATCGTCGTCGAGAAGGGCGCCAAGGCGGTCATCGCCGAGACCCATGACGGCTGCGCGGCGCAGGTCAACACCGCGCTCGAACTCGTCGTTGGCGATGAGGCCCAGGTCGATTACTTCAAGATCGTGGCGACGCGCGGCATCCATGTCGGCAGCCTGCTGATGAGCGTCGGCAGGAATGCGCGCTTCGATACGTTCGTGCTCAATCAGGAAGTCGGCATCGTCCGCAACCAGAGCTTCGTCCGCTTCGCCGGCGAGCATTCGACGGGCGCGATCCGCGGCGTCAATCTGCTGCGCGGCGAGGAGCACGTCGATAACACGCTGCTGATCGAGCACGCCGCGGCGCATTGTGCCGGCCGCGAACAGTTCAAGTCCGTGCTCGACGGCGAGAGCCATTCGGTGTTCCAGGGCAAGATCGTGGTCAAGCCCGGCGCACAGAAGACTGACTCCAAGATGATGACGCGGGCGCTGCTGCTGTCGGACAAGGCTGAGGCCGACAACAAGCCCGAATTGGAGATTTTCGCCGACGACGTGGTCTGCGGCCACGGCGCCACCGCCGGCGCGCTCGACCCGACGCTGAAGTTCTACCTGATGTCGCGCGGCATCGACGAGGCGCAAGCCGAGACGCTGCTGATCCAGGCCTTCATCGGCGAAACCGTCGAGGAAATCCCGCATGAGGGCTTCCGCGACGCCGTCATGGCGGCGGCGCTGGCTTGGCTGGAGACGCGCGAGGTCAAGCCATGAACATGCACGCAGCCATCGCCGGCGGCGACTACGACGTCGACAAGATTCGCGCCGATTTCCCGGCACTGGCGATGCAGGTTTATGGCAAGCCGCTGGTCTATCTCGATAACGCCGCCTCGGCGCAGAAACCGCAGGCCGTGCTCGATCGCCTGATGAAGGCCTATACGCGCGAATACGCCAACGTGCATCGCGGCCTGCATTACCTCGCCAACGAAGCGACCGAGGCCTATGAGGACGCACGCGAGAAGGTCGCTACCTTCATCAATGCGCCGCGCAAAGAGGAGATCATCTTCACGCGCAATGCCACGGAGGCGATCAACCTCGTGGCGTCGAGCTTCGGCGCGGGCCGGATCGGCGAGGGCGACGAGATCGTCATCTCGATCATGGAGCACCACTCCAATATCGTGCCGTGGCATTTCTATCGTGAGCGCCACGGCGCGGTGCTCAAGTTCGCGCCGGTCGATCAGGACGGCAATTTCCTGCTCGACGAATTCGAGAAGCTGCTCACCCCGCGCACCAAGTTAGTGGCGATGACGCAGATGTCGAACGCCCTTGGCACCGTGGTGCCGGTGAAGGATGTCATTCGTATCGCCCACGCTCGCGGCATCCCGGTGCTGGTCGATGGCGCGCAGAGCTCCGTGCACATGGATATCGATGTGCAGGATCTCGATTGCGATTTCTTCGTTCTGACCGGCCACAAGTTGTACGGCCCGACGGGCATCGGCGCGCTGTATGGCAAGACCAAGCATCTCGAAGCGATGCGGCCGTATAATGGTGGCGGCGAGATGATCCGTGAGGTGTTCGAGGACCGCGTCACCTATGGCGAGCCGCCGCACAAGTTCGAGGCCGGCACGCCGGCCATTGTCCAGGCGATCGGCTTGGGCGCCGCGCTCGATTACATCCAGTCGGTCGGCAAGGATCGCATTCGCGCGCATGAGGCTGAACTCGTCAAATACGCTCACGAGAAGCTGGGTGCGATCAATTCGCTGCGCATCATTGGTACGGCCAGAGACAAGGGCCCGATCGTCTCCTTCGAAATGAAGGGCGCGCATGCCCACGATATCGCCACCGTGATCGACCGTTCCGGCGTCGCCGTTCGTGCCGGCACCCATTGCACCATGCCGCTCCTGGCGCGGTTCGGCGTCACCGCCACCTGCCGCGCCTCATTCGGCATGTACAACACCAAAGCCGAGGTCGATGTCCTGGCCTCTGCCCTGATCAAGGCTCAGGAGTTTTTCGCGTGACCGAGAATCCGACAGACGATGACGTCCAGCAGGCTGCCGCGGCGACGGCGGTGGCCGAGAGAGCTCCGGAGATCAGTGAGCCGAACGCTGCCGTGTCCGGCGCCTCGGCGCTGCCGCAGGAAGAGCTCAACCGGCTGACCGACGAGATCATCGCCGGCATCAAGACGGTCTACGATCCCGAAATTCCGGCCGACATCTATGAACTCGGCCTGATCTACAAGATCGACATCGGCGACGACCGCACGGTGAAGGTCGATATGTCGCTGACCTCGCCGAACTGCCCGTCGGCGCAGGAACTGCCGATCATGGTGGAGAACGCCGTCTCGGCAGTGCCCGGCGTCAAGGAAACCAAGGTTGCCGTCGTCTGGGATCCGCCGTGGGATCCAAGCCGCATGTCGGACGAGGCGCGTCTGGTCCTAAATATGTGGTAACTCGAATGCCTAAACTGGCTCGCGTGCTCGAAACCTGCTTGTACGTCGACGACCTCGAGCGTGCGTCCCGATTCTACGAAGAGGTGCTCGATCTGCCGCGGATCGGTGGTGATGACAGCCGCTTCTGCGCCTACGACGTCGGCGGCCAGAGCGTATTGCTGCTGTTTCGCCGCAGCGGTACCCTTGAGGCGGTGGATCTCCCCGGCGGCACGATTCCGCCGCACGACGGCCGGGGCCCATTGCATTTCGCCTTCGCGGTCGATGCTGACGAACTACCGGCGTGGGAGCGGCGCCTGAGCGAGCGCGGCGTCGCGCTTGAAGGCGACGTGGACTGGCCGCGCGGCGGCCGCAGCATTTATTTCCGCGACCCGGACGCCCATGTGATCGAACTGGCGACGCCGGGCTTGTGGACGACCTACTGACGGAGCGCGGCGGTTAAGGACTTAAAGACGGCAAAGCCGTCATTATCTACAGGTTGCGATCCGCCGGGTCTTGCCCCCGGCTGGAAAAGGAGAGCGGAATGGCCACTGCACGACCGAGACCCCAGGTGATGCGGCTGACGGAAGCCGCTGCCGATCGCATCAAGGCTGTCATGGCGAAAGCCGACAAGCCGGTCGCCGGCCTGCGCGTCGGCGTCAAGAACGGGGGCTGCGCCGGCATGGAATACACCATGGAGTATGCCGACGCGGTGAAGCCGACCGACGAGGTGATCGAGGACAAGGGCGTCAAGATCCTGGTCGATCCGAAGGCCGTGCTGTTCCTGCTCGGCACCGAGATGGACTTCAAGACCGAGAAGTTGTCGTCGCAGTTCGTGTTCAACAATCCGAACCAGACCTCGGCCTGCGGCTGCGGCGAAAGCGTCCAACTCACGCCCGCCCAGTTGTCCGGCGAAGAGAAGACCGCGCACTAAACCGGAGCGGTTCCGTGGAGCGGGACGACCTTGCCGAGCTGTTCTCGTGCTACGGTCCAGTCAGCGTCAAACGCCTGTTTTCCGGCTTCGGCGTCTACGCCGAGGATGTCTGCTTTGCGGTGTTCCTTCGCGGGGAACTGTTTCTCAAGGCCGATCCGTCGTCGGTCGCGCGCTTCGAGGCCGAAGGCTCGACGCCGTTCAGCTATAGCCAGAAGCGAAGCGGCAAGGTCATTCACGTCAATTCGTGGTGGCGCCTGCCGGCGCGGCTCTATGACGAGCCGGACGAACTCGCCGAGTGGACCCGCGCCGCGGTGGCGGTTGCCCATGCCCTGAACGCCAGGAAAAAGTCCGGCAAGCGCAAGACCAAAGCCGGGGCCAAGAAGCCGGTGATCAAAAAACCAGCCGTCAGGAAACGGGCGACGGCAAAATCCAACCAAAAAAAATCCGGCAGGGCTAGAACCGCGCCGCGAAAACTCAACAGGAAGAAGCGCTAGGCCGCGCCCCCGCGTCTTGACTCAACTCCGGCTTTGCCGACGAATGAGGTCGGTTGCAGGGGCAGGGGAAGTCATGACGTCGCGTTGGGTTGTGGGGGCCTGCGCCCGAATTTTGTGTCTTCTGCTCTTGGCCGTCGCGGTTCCGCTCGCAGGCGCCGCGCGCGCCGAACCCAAGGGCGGCGCGCCGAAAAGCGCCAGCGCTGCAACCTGTCAGAACGGGAAAACCGACAATCAGAACGGCGGTGACGAAGACGACGGCGGCGATGACGACGACGAGGGCGTACGCTTCGCGGTCGGCGACGGCTGCGGCAAGGTGACGGCCGGCGTCTCTTACACCTATCAGGGCACCAAGCAGACCGCCGGCGTGCCGCGCATCGTCAATCGCAACGGCACGGTGACCCAGAACACCATGTCGCAGTCCGTGACTGCCAGCAGCGGGCTCGAGTACACGCGGCAGACCTCGCTCGGCGAATTCAAGTCCACCATCGCCGGCGAGTGGTCGAAATCGACTGACGATGGCACCACCAACGGCAGTGCCTATTTCACCGGCTGGAGCGTAGGGCTGGGTGGATTGACGGTCGGCTATACCGGTTCACTCATGAGCTTCTGGGAGGGCAATTTCCTCACCAGCGCGAGTTCGCCGGCCCGCTCGGCGACGACCGTCGTATACGAGCAGGCGCTCGACAACGCGAGCAAACTTGCGGTTGGCGTTGAGTCGAACCTGCCGACATCGCCGAATGCCGACACCAATATCTGGGAATTCGATTTCTCGAATCCGATCTACTCGCTACGTTGGCGCCGCGAGACAGAAGCGCTGACGACGCACCTGTCGGGCATCGTGCGCCGCGCCGATTTTTCCAATTCACCAATCCTGCCGCTGCTTCCCAACACGGCGACCGAGCGGACCGGTTGGGCGGCCTCGTTCGGCCTCAAGGTGCCGACGAAATTCATCGCCGACGGCGACGAAGTGAGCTTCCAGGCGACATACGCCGTCGATGCCTCGTCCTATCTCGGCACCACCAACGATCTCGTGGTTTACCAGAGCATCGTGCGGTCGATCGGTCCCACCGAAGGCTGGAGTGCGGTCGCATCGTATCACCATGAGTGGTCGGACGCGTTCGAATCCAATGTCTTTGCCAGCTTCGTCTCGGTGAAAGCCGATCTGCTGCTCGCCAAGCCGGAAAGCGAGACGTTCCGGACGGCCGTCAACCTGTACTGGAAGCCGGTCCAGCATCTGAAGTTCGGCGTCGAGCTTGGCTATGTCGATATCGCGATTACGCCGAACGGGGTGGGCGGCTATTTCAACGGCAACAGCGGCCGCGCCTATATCGGCACGTTCTCGGTGTCGGCGGAATTGTAGGCGGGCAGGGACGACGCTCGCTCAGGCGACCTGCATGGCTTCGTCCGGCGTCAGTTCCGGATCGCTCTCGCAGATCACCCGGTTGCGGCCATTGCGCTTGGCGGCATAAAGGCAGGCATCGGCGCGGTCGATCAGCGTCGCGGCGGTGTCGCTCGGCTGGAGGGATGCAACGCCGATCGAGATGGTGACGCGACCGAGATGTTCGCCGGTGGAGCGCTTCATCAGTTCCTTGGTCATCACCGCGCGGCGGATGTGGTCAGCCACGGTGATGGCGGAGCGCAAAGCGGTGTTCGGCAGGATCACGGCGAATTCCTCGCCGCCGTAACGCGCCGCGGTGTCCTGGCCTTTGACGTTCTGTTTCACCGACATGGCGACCAGACGCAGCACTTGGTCGCCGGTGAGATGGCCGAAGGTGTCGTTGAACTTCTTGAAGTGGTCGATATCGGTCAGCATCAGCGCCAGCGGCTCGTTGCTCTCGCGGGCGAGAGCGAGGGCTTCATCGAGCGTCGTGTCGAAGAACTTGCGGTTGGCGAGTTGCGTCAGCGGGTCGGTCAGGCTCTCGGTACGAACCGCTTCGAGGTTGACCTGAAGCTCGTTGATTTCCTGCTTGGAGGCGCTGAGGCGCTCTTCCAGCTTCTGGTTCGACTCTTCCATCTCCTTGGCGGTCGCCACCAGTCCCTCGACGATGGCGCGCAGCCCCTCGCGATCGGAGGCGCCGATCTTCTCGCTCATGCCAGCGAGGCTCTCGGTATAGCTTGAGGCGCTGCCGGCGGCGGCGTCGATCATCGCCATCACCTGTTCGATCTCGCCCATGACCTTGGAGCCGACCGTGTCGATGCGCTCGGTCAGGCGGTTCGGAGCCAGGAATGTTTCATAAATGCTGTCGAGATCGGCGTCAGACAAGGTGCCGTGCTCGCTCAGCGTCTCGTTGATCTTCTGATTGAGCGAGGGGTGATAGCCGGTGGCGTACGAGTACCAGATCTCGTAATTGCGCGGAGTCGCAGCCTGACGCAGCGCCTTGATCTGGCCGAGCGCGATGTCGCAGAACGCCATCGTGCGTTCATGTTCGTCGCTTTCGCCACTCATCGCGAAACAACCCCCTGGAGGCAGCTCTGCCCGTGGGTTTCCAGCCGCGCGCCAACATGGCCCGCGCTACGTCCCCGGCGAGAACGGTATTCCAGGTATATGAATGGTGAGTAAATGCGGAACTGGTTGCAGCGGCAAAATTGCCACCGTAACGCGCGACGTTACGATGTTACTCTTAAGCCTTGATATTGACGGGCCGAAGCAGGAACGCCGGCAGGTGACTGGTATCCGGCTCGACGTTCTCTCGCGGCGCCCGCTCTCGATAAGGTTGTGGGTCGCGCTGCCGTACCGGGGCCGGAACCGGGGCCTCGGCACGGGGTGAAGCCTGCTCGCGCCGCTGCTGCGGTTCGCGCGGACGGGACTCCTGCGGACGCTGACCGCGCGGCTGACGGCTGCGACCGCCGCGGCCGCGTTCACCTTGGCGGGCGGGGCGTTCGCCCGGCTCACCGGCGGCCACCGGCTCTCCCATCCATGGAATGGTTGTGCCCATCAGCTTCTCGATGGCCGCCACCGACTTGGTGTCGAACGGCGCCACCAGCGAGATCGCGGTACCGGTGAGACCGGCGCGGCCAGTGCGGCCGATGCGGTGGACGTAGTCATCGGGGTGATGCGGCACGTCGTAGTTGAAGACATGGCTCACGGCCGGAATGTCCAGGCCACGCGCCGCGACATCGGACGCGATCAGCAGCTTGGCCTCGCCCTTGCGGAAGGCATCGAGCGCGGCCGTCCGGGTCGTCTGGTCGAGATCGCCATGCAGCGCCACGGCGTTGTAGCCGTGCTTGACCAGCGATTTATGCAGCGCCGCGACTTCGAGCTTGCGGTTGCAGAAAATGATGGCGTTCTTGAAGTCTTCGGCGCTGTCGATGAGATGGCGCAGGGTGGCGCGCTTCTCGTAGTCCTCGCGGCCGGTCGCGACCTGAAGCTGTGTGATGGTGGTTGCGGCAGTCGCGGGTTTCGAGACCTCGACGCGCACCGGATTGTGCAGGAAGTTGTCGGCGATGCGCTGGATTTCCGGCGGCATGGTCGCCGTGAAGAACAAAGTCTGACGCGTGAACGGTACGAGTTTGCCGATGCGTTCGATGTCGGGGATGAAGCCCATGTCGAGCATGCGGTCGGCTTCGTCGATAATTAGCAATTCACAACCTGACAGCAGCAGGCGTCCGCGCTCGGAGTGATCGAGCAGGCGGCCCGGGGTCGCGATCAGCACGTCGACGCCGCGGACAAGCTTGGTGTCCTGGTCGCCAAAAGAAACGCCGCCGATCAGAAGGGCGACGTTGAGTTTGGTGTTCTTGCCGTATTTTTCGAAGCTTTCGTAGACCTGGGCGGCGAGTTCGCGGGTCGGCTCGAGGATCAGGGTGCGCGGCATGCGGGCCCGCGCGCGGCCTTTCTCGAGCATGGTGATCATCGGCAGGACGAAAGCGGCGGTCTTGCCGGTGCCGGTCTGCGCGATACCCAGGACATCGCGGCGGGCGAGGACGTGGGGGATGGCCTGGGCCTGGATCGGGGTGGGGGTCTTGTAACCGGCCGCGTCGATCGCGCCCAGAACCTTGTCGGACAAACCGAGATCAGAAAAGCTCATGAAACCTCAAACGGCGATTGATCGCCAAGCGCCGCGCCGGACGTAAAACCAGTTATCAAAACCGGGTACAATGCGCGGGAGCACGGTCGAATCTGATTGTGGCTCGCACCGGCTGCCCGGAACATAGGGAGGACGGGCGCAAAGTCAATCCTTCCGCAGCGCGGTAAGGCTAATTTTGGCTGATTTTTCGGGCTTTTTGCCCTCTGGAGGCTCTGGAATGCCGACTTCACTCCCGCTCGTGCTGGTCCCGGGGCTGCTGTGCAGCGCCCGCCTTTACAGCCCTCAGGTCGAGGGTCTGTGGCCGCTGGGCCCGGTCACGGTGGCCGACCACCGCCGTGACGCTGACATGGCGGCGATCGCCGCGCGAATTCTGGCCGACGCGCCGCCGCGCTTCGCGCTCGCCGGATTGTCGATGGGCGGCTACATCGCCTTCGCCATGCTACGGCTGGCGCCGGAGCGGATCGCCAAACTGGTGCTGCTCGACACCTCGGCACGACCGGACACCGACGAGCAGAAGGTGAACCGGCAGAAGTTCATCACCATGGCCGAGGACGGCAAGCTGATGGATATCGTTGAGATGCTGGCGCCCAAGTTCCTGCACCGGAACCATGCCGGTGACGAGCGGTTGAAGGGTATCGTCCACGCCATGGCCCGCGAGACCGGCAAGGATGCCTTTGTAAGGCAGGAGCGGGCGATCATGGGACGGCCGGACTCACGCGGTCTCCTGGCCTCGACCAAATGCCCGACCTTGGTCATCGTCGGCGACGGCGACGAACTGACGCCGCCCGATCTCGCCCGGGAAATCGCTGCCGGCATTCCGAACGCCAAGCTCACCATTGTGCCGGAATGCGGGCACCTCTCCACCATCGAAAAGCCGGAGCCCGTCAATGCCGCGATGGTTGAATTTCTCAGCCCCTGATGATCCGCTCGCGGCCGATACGGCCGGCGTCATCGCGCCGCCCCCCGTGTTGCTGTTGATCGCGGTGCTGCTCGGTCTCGTCCTCGACTGGCTGCTCCCGGCCTACATGCTCAGCGTCATGCTGTCGTGGGGCACCCGCATCCTGCTCGGTGTCGAACTGATGGCCGCCGGCGTCGCGATGGTGACGATGGCCGAGCGCGCCTTCCGCGCCGCCCACACCGAGGTGAGGCCGTGGCGGCCGTCGACCGCGGTCGTCGTGACGGGCATCTTCGCCTGGTTGCGCAACCCGATGTATGTCGGCGGCACGGTGGCATTGCTCGGTCTCGCCATCCTTCTAGCCTCGGACTGGATGGTGGTGATGGCAGTTGTCACGGCGGTCGTCCTGCATTTCGGGGTGATCAGGCGTGAGGAGCGCTATCTCACCGCGAAGTTCGGCGAGCCTTACGTGCGTTACCTGCAAACGGTGCCGCGTTACGGTTTGCTTTGAGCGTGGCCTGGCTCGCCACAAAAAACCTGCGACTTTGACGTAACGCAGATTGTCGCGACCGGACCGGTTGCTATGCTGCTCAAGGGCAGCGGGGCATCGGGAGTCGGGATTGTTGTTCAAAAGGTTTGCGGTCTGGGGGCTACTGGCCGCAACGCTGTCTGTCATGCCGGCTGTCGCCGCCACCGAGCCCGGGGCCGGCAACGCCGAGCTCGCCCGGCCATCCTTCACCGCCGAACCGGTGTTCCGCGATCTCAACCTGCTAGGCAACTGGGCGCTCGATTGCCGCGCGCCGGCCAGCCCGCAGAATCCGCATGTCGCCACCACAGCGGCTGGCGATGGCCGCGTTGTTGAGACTCACGATGTCGGGCCTGAGTTCGCCAGCAATCTTTATCATTTCGTCGCTGCCCACCGGCTCGACAAGGATTCAGTCGAGGCGCGTGTGTTGTTTCGGCCGGGCCTGGAAGGCGAGGAGGCGCAGACTCTGGTGATGCGGGTCGGCAAGGACGCCAAGGGCGTCGAGACGCGGCGCACGATTTACAATCGCGGCGACGATGGCGTGCGCGTGCGCAACGGCGTGGCGCTGCGGAGCGGATTGAAGACGCCTGTGTTGAGGAGGTGTGGCTGACCTGCCTCGGGGAGACGCGCGCGCGTTAGCGCGCGTCTCGAAGCATGCGGGCGGCCTCGATCCTTCGAGACGCGTTGCTTCGCAACGCTCCTCAGGATGAGGCCGGTCAGGGGTTACACGTCGAGAAGTTCCTCGCTCGCAAACTCCGCCTTCTCCTGAATGAACTCGAAGCGCGCTTCGGCCTTGTTGCCCATCAGCCGCTCCACAGAGCTTGCCGTGGCCTTTTCGTCGCCTTCGGACAGCGTCACCTTGAGCAGGGTGCGCTTGTTCGGGTCCATCGTCGTTTCTTTGAGCTGCGCCGCCATCATCTCACCGAGGCCCTTGAAGCGCGAGACCTCGACCTTGGCATTGGCGTTGAACTCGGTCTTGAGCAGGTGATCCTTGTGCGCCTCGTTGCGCGCATAGGCGATCTTGCCGCCGTGCTGCAGTCGGAACAGTGGCGGTACCGCGAGATAGAGCCGGCCGAGGTCGATCAGCTTCGGCATCTGCCGGTAGAAGAACGTGATCAGCAGTGACGCGATGTGGGCGCCGTCGACGTCGGCGTCGGTCATGATGATGATCTTTTCGTAGCGCAGATCTTTTTCGTGGAAATGCGAACCGGTGCCGCAGCCGAGCGCCTGGATCAGATCGGCGAGCTGCTGGTTCTGCGCCAGCTTGTCCTTGCCGGCGGAGGCCACGTTCAAGATCTTGCCGCGCAGCGGCAGCACGGCCTGGGTGCGGCGGTCGCGCGCCTGTTTGGCCGAGCCGCCGGCCGAGTCGCCTTCGACAATGAACAGTTCGGAGCCTTGCTCGGCCGAGTTGGAGCAGTCGGCCAGCTTGCCGGGCAGGCGCAGCTTTCGAACCGCGCTCTTGCGCGCGACGTCCTTCTCGGCGCGTCGGCGCAGGCGGTCCTCGGCGCGCTCGATGACGAAGTCGAGCAGCTTGTTGGCTTGCAGCGGGTTGCCCGACAGCCAGTGATCGAACGGATCTTTGATCGCGCCTTCGACGATCTTCTGGGCCGCGGCGGTGGCCAGGCGGTCCTTGGTCTGGCCCTGGAATTCCGGCTCGCGGATATAGACCGACAGCATCGAGCCCGAGCCGACCATGACGTCTTCGCTGGTCACGGGCGCAACGCGTTTCTCCTGGCCGATGCGCGCGGCGTGATCCTTGAGGCCGCGGAGCAGGGCGGAGCGCAGGCCCGACTCATGGGTGCCGCCGTCCGGCGTCGGGATCGTGTTGCAGTAGGAGTTGCTGAAGCCGTCGGCATCGGCGGTCCAAGCCACCGCCCATTCGACCGCGCCGTGCTTGCCGCTCTTGCCAGCCGAGCCGGAGAAGATGTCGGGATGCACGAAGGTCGCGCCTTCCAGATTGGTGCGCAGATAGTCGGACAGGCCATTGGCGAAATGGAACGTCGCCTTGTCCGGAATGTCGGTGCCTTCGACCAGCTCGGGAGCGCAGGACCAGCGGATTTCGACGCCGCCATAGAGATAGGCCTTGGAGCGCGCCATCTTGAACACGCGGGCCGGATCGAACGCCGCCTTCTTGCCGAAGATTTCCGGGTCCGGCTTGAAGCGCACGCGGGTGCCGCGCTTGTTCGGCGCGCGCCCGACCTTCTCGAGCTTGCCCTTCGGCTTGCCGCGCTCGAACACCATGCGGTACTGGGTCTGCTCGCGCCAAACATCGACTTCCAGCCGCTCCGAGAGCGCGTTGGTGACCGAGACGCCGACGCCGTGCAGACCGCCCGACGTCTCATAGACCTCCGAGTCGAATTTGCCGCCGGCGTGCAGCGTGCACATGATCACTTCCAGCGCCGACTTGTTCTTGAACTTGGGGTGGTTATCGACCGGCATGCCGCGGCCGTTGTCGGTGATGGCAATGAAACCATCGGCATCGAGTTCGACCTCGATCCAATCGGCGTGGCCGGCCAGCGCCTCGTCCATCGAGTTATCGATGACTTCGGCGAACAGGTGGTGCAGCGCCTTCTCGTCGGTGCCGCCGATATACATGCCGGGGCGGCGGCGCACGGGTTCCAGGCCTTCGAGAACCTCGATGTGCTTGGCGCTATAGCCTTCCTCGCCACCGCTGGCTTTCGAGGCCTTCCGCGCGCTGTCCTTGGGCGCGGGGCGGGAGGCCGCCTGCCGGGCGGGGGCGGCGAACAGGTCGTCCTGCTTGCCGGCTTTCTTGGTCGTCGCGGATTTTGCCATAGTTACAAGAGGTTCTCTCTAGGACTTCAAACGATGATTGAGGAAGATCGAACCCGACAGGTATGGTGTCGGCGAATCGTTTGCCACTGACTATGCCATGATCGAGCCGAAACCGAGACCGCCGGCCCCTGGCGTGGTTGGCGCCTTGTTCGGGCTTCTTGCCGCACTGGCGGGTTCCGGGGGCGTGAGCTAGATCGGAATCGAATGGATTTCCAGGCCACGATCGAACACATCATCGCCTTCACGCGCGAGCACGCGGCCTGGGCGCCGCCGATAATGTTCGCGCTCGCCTTCGGTGAATCGCTCGCCTTCATCTCGCTGCTGCTGCCGGCCTGGGGCGCGCTGGTCGCGCTCGGGGCGCTGGTTGGCTCGAGCGGCATCAGTTTCTGGCCGGTCTGGATTGCAGCCGCCCTCGGCGCCGCGCTCGGCGACTGGCTGTCCTACTGGATAGGCTGCAAGCTCGAATATCGCGTGCAGCACATCTGGCCGCTGTCGCGGCATCCCGATCTTATTCCGCGCGGCGAGCGCTTCATGAAGAAGTGGGGTGTGCCGGGGATTTTCATCGGCCGGTTCTTCGGACCGTTGCGCGCGTCGGTGCCGCTCATCGCCGGCATCTTCGAGATGCCGTTCTGGACGTTCCAACTGGCCAATTTCGCGTCGGCCTTTGTCTGGGCGGCAGTGTTGTTGACGCTTGGCGACGGCGTGTCGCGCCTGCTGGCGATGTGGCCCTGGTAAGCGAAAACATGGCGGGTCTGTGACCGCCGAACGCGGCAGCAATCACATTCATTTTGAATAACAGCGCCACCTCCGGCGTTATTGTCACGCATCGGGCCGACGAGCGGGCCCGTGCGAGCAGGCCGGCAATCAGAAGCCGTGGGCCCATGGAGACTGAAACATGCACATTTCTCGACGCAATCTATTCGCGACGGCTGCCGCCGCGGGTGCCGCATCCGCGCTCGCGCCGCTCGTTGCAATGCCGGTTTTGGCGGCGCCGCCGCCGGAGCCCATCAAGAGCACCGGCGTTTATCGCTACAAGGTCGGCGATTATGAAGTCATCCAGCTTATGGATGGCGCGCGCACCATGCCGATGCCGGACCAGTTCGTGGTCAACGCCAGCAAAGACCAGGCGATCAAGGCCGCGGAAGCGGCCTACATGCCGGATGGCAAGGTGGTCATTCCATTCTCGCCGATGATCATCAACACCGGGTCCAAGCTGATTGCGATCGACACCGGCAACGGCCTCGGCGCCTTTGCCGCCACCAAGGGCGCGGTCGGACAGGCGAGGCAGAACATGGCGGCGGCCGGTATCGATCCGAAGCAGATCGACATCGTCATCATCTCGCATTTCCATGGCGATCATATCGGCGGCCTGAAGAATGCCGATGGTTCACCGGCCTTCCCGAACGCAGAGATCAAGGTGCCGGCGACGGAACTCGCGTTCTGGAGCGACGAGGCCAATGCCAGTAAGGCCAACCCCTTCAATAGGGGGCAATTTCCGGCAGTCAAAAAGATGATGGATGGCATCAAGGTGTCGACCTACGAGGCGGACAAGGAAGTCGCACCGGGCATTACCTCGATTGCGACGCCAGGGCACACGCCGGGGCACACATCCTTCGTCGTCGCCTCGGGATCGAAGAAGATTCTGGTGCAGGTTGACGTCACCAACATCCCATCGCTGTTCCTTCGCCACCCTGACTGGCATGCGCTGTTCGACAATGACGGCGATGTCGCGCAGGCCACCCGGCACAAGATCTACGACATGGCCGCGGCCGAGAAGATGACGGTGGTCGGCTATCACTTCCCGTATCCGTGCGTCGGGCACGTGGAAAAGGACGGGGCGGGGTATCGCCTGATCCCGGTGGCCTGGGACCCGAACGGCGCCTGATCGCGCCGCCCAAAACGAGCAAAGGCCGCCTCACGGGGCGGCCTTTTTGCATTTCACTGCCCCGAATACCGGGATTGACCGGTTCCGTCGCCAGTCCTATATCGCCGCCCATGACGACGATTTGCACCAGCACCGGATCGCGCCGCCGCCGTACCGCCACGGCACGGGCGCGCTTTGGCGTGTAAATCTGTCCCGTGCCGCCGGATTGGCCCGCGGCACCAAGTCCTTCCAGACCGCTTGCCTTCCGACCATTGAAACCGCTTCCTGTCAGGAGCATCCGCATTCTTCCGCCGTTCAGGCGGGGCATGAAGACAAAGGCTTAAGACCATGGCGACAAAGGCAAAGATCGGCGTTCTCGGCGCCTCAGGGTATACCGGTTCAGAACTCGTGCGGATGCTGTTGCGTCACCCGCGCGCTGAGATCGTGCTGCTGACCGCTGAACGCTCCGCCGGCAAGCCGATGCGCGAGGTATTCCCGCAGTTCTCGCCCTATGAGTTGCCGACCCTGGTCGCCATCGAAGGTCTCGACTGGAAGAAGCTGGCGCTCGACGTCGTGTTCTGCGCGCTGCCGCATGCCACGACGCAGAAGGTGCTCAAGGAGCTGCTCAACGCCGCGCCCGACACCAAGGTGGTCGATCTGTCGGCCGACTTCCGTCTGTCGGACACCGCGGCTTACGCCACCTGGTATGGCCACGAGCATCATGCGCCGGAACTGCAGAAGGAAGCGGTCTACGGCCTGGTCGAAATCCACCGGCGGGACATCCGCAAGGCGCGGCTGGTCGCCAACCCCGGCTGCTACACTTCATGCGCCCAGTTGCCGCTGACGCCACTGATCAAGGCCAAGGCCATCGATCTCGACGAGATCGTCATCGACGCCAAGTCGGGCATGACCGGCGCCGGCCGCTCGGCCAAAGAGGCGATGCTGTTCTCGGAAGTGTCGGAAGGCTTCAACGCCTATGGGGTCGGTAAGCATCGGCACATGGCCGAGCTCGACCAGGAGTTCTCGGCGGCGGCGGGTCGGCCGGTGACGGTGAGCTTCACGCCGCATCTGCTGCCGCAGAACCGCGGCATCCTCTCGACCATCTATGTGCGCGGGCGGCGGGGCCGCACGGCGCAGGACCTGCACGAGATCCTGTCGAAGTTCTACGCCAAGGAGCCGTTCGTCCACGTTCTGCCGTTCGGCGAAACGCCGCATACGCGGCATGTGCGCGGCTCGAACATGACCATGATCGGCGTTGTCGGCGACCGCATCGAGGGCCGGGCGATCATCATCTCGGCGCTCGACAACCTGGTGAAGGGCGCTTCGGGTCAGGCGATCCAGAACATGAACCTGATCATGGGCTACCCGGAAACCATGGGCATCGATCAGGTCGCGCTATTTCCCTGAATCGCCACATCGAATAGGGTCGGGCGTCCTTGCCGGGAGGCCCGACCATGTTCGAGGTCGCAAACCAGCCGCCGCCGCTCGAGCCGTATAATCTCTTCGCCAGCGACGCTGTTCTCCGCGAGGCGGTGCGGCGCGAGCAGGCCGAATGGGCCGAAAGCGGGCTCAACGCGCTCGGCGCCACGCTCGGCAAGCCGGAGACCGTGAAACTCGGCTTCGACGCCAACAAGTTCACACCGCAGCTCAAGACCCTCGACCGCTACGGCCATCGGCTCGACGAGGTCGAATTCCATCCGGCCTGGCACGAACTGATGGCGATCGCGCTGCGCGCCGGGCTGCATTCGAGCCCGTGGGCGCACCCGCAGCCGGG
Source organism: Pseudolabrys sp. Root1462 (assembly GCF_001426945.1). Lineage (GTDB taxonomy): Bacteria > Pseudomonadota > Alphaproteobacteria > Rhizobiales > Xanthobacteraceae > Pseudolabrys. The sequence continues at coordinate 1,577,548 of NZ_LMFS01000001.1, forward strand.
CGCCCATGTTGCCCGGGCGGCGGGCACTTACATGCTCAACCAGATCGAGAGCGGGGTCTATTGCCCGGTGGCCATGACCTATGGCGCGGTACCGACCTTGCGCCATTCTCCCGGCGTCGCCGTCGACTGGCTGCCGAAAATTTATGGCCGCGAGTACGACAAACGCTTCATCCCTGCGAAAGAGAAATCCGCGGCTCTGCTCGGCATGGGCATGACGGAGAACCAGGGCGGCTCGGACCTGCGCACCAACACGACGCGCGCGGAGGCGGCGGGCGATGGCTCGTACAGGCTGTTCGGCCACAAATGGTTCATGTCGGCGCCGATGTGCGACGCTTTCCTGGTGCTGGCTCAGACTGAGAAGGGTCTGAGCTGCTTCCTGCTGCCGCGTTTCATGCCGGACGGCGAGCGCAACGCCACCCACATCATCCGCCTCAAGGACAAACTCGGCAACCGCTCCAACGCCTCGAGCGAAGTCGAATTCGTCGGCGCCTTTGCGCAGCTGATCGGTGAGGAGGGACGTGGCATCCCGACGATCATCGAGATGGGCAATCACACCCGGCTCGATTGCGCGATCGGCTCATCGTCGTTGATGCGCGCGGCGGTGGCGCAGGCGGTGCATCATGCTCGCCATCGCACCGTGTTTCAGAAGAAGCTGATCGACCAGCCGCTGATGACCAACGTGCTTGCTGATCTGGCGCTCGAATGCGAGGCGGCGACGACGCTGACCTTCCGCCTGGCGCGCGCCTATGATGAGGATGACGAGGTCGCGACCGTGTTCCGCCGCGTCATCACGCCGGCGGCCAAGTTCTGGATCTGCAAGCGCACGCCGTTCGTCACGCTTGAGGCCATGGAGGTGCTCGGCGGCTCCGGCTACATCGAGGAAAGCGTGATGCCGCGGCTCTATCGCGAGGCGCCGGTCAACTCGATCTGGGAGGGCTCCGGCAATGTCATGTGCCTGGACGTGCTGCGGGCACTTGGACGAACCGCGCATGCGAGCGAAATTCTGCGCGCCGAACTCGCCGGCGCGGGCGATCCGCGCCTCGAGAATTTCGTGGCGTCACTGGAGAAGCGCCTTGGCGGCGCCGAGCGCAATGATGAGGCCCAAGCGCGCGCGCTCACGCGCGATCTGGTGCTGGCATTGCAGGCAGCGCTGCTGATCAGGCATGCACCGGCGTATGTCGCCGATGCCTTCTGTGCGTCGCGCTTAACGGGTGCCGTCGGTGCCTTCGGTACGCTGCCGCCCGCTGCCGACGCGCGCGCCATCGTCGCGCGTGCCGCGTCGCTGCATTGAAGCGTCAGAGCTTGCCGAAGATCGCAAGCACCAGGGCCGCCTGCGCGATGAAGCCGACGCAGAAGGCGAGCGTACGCAGCACCGGCACGCCGAGCGCGTAGACGATGGCATGCGCCAGCCGAGCCCAGAAATAAACGGCGCAGGCGATCACCGTGCCGCGCGACGAATAGCCGATATTGTCGAGGATCAGCACCAGCGGAGCGAACACGACAAGGTTATCGACCGCATTGGTGTGGGCGAAATAAAGCCGCTGAGCCCACGGGGTTTGCGGCTTGTCGTCGCGCGACGGATTGGCGAGCGCGCCCCACAGGCCGCGCACCATGACGCGGTCGAGAATATAGGGGATCCACAGCACCCCGGTCAGGATGACTGTGAAGGTAAGCCACATCAGTTCGCGCGACATCGCAGCCTCCGTGTCCGACTCCGGCACTAGCCGGCGGCGCGGAGCCTAGCCCATCGGCCGCGCCGCGGCCATCGAGGCTTCCGTGACAGGTGGATAAGCCGCGCATGATCGGGGCGCCGCCAAGCGGCTTGTCCGGTCGTGCTACTCGCGCAGGAAGGATTCCAGCTCGGCGAGGAAGCGCGGCCAGGCCGGTTCGCCCGCCAGCAGCACGTGGTTGTCGCTCTCGAGCGTCACGAAGCGCGCGTCGGGGATGGTTGACGCGATCAGGCGTCCTTGCTCCAGCGGTACCACACCATCGTGGCGGCAGTGCAGAACCAGGGTCGGTACGCGCACCTTCGGCAGCAGTGCCACCACGTCGATGTCGTCGCAGGCATTGCGGATGCGGAGGGCGTTTTCGGCGCTCGTGGTGACGCGCTGCAGATCGGCGACCCATTTGATCTGCTCGGGCGAACCGCTCGGGATGAACATTGAGGCGAAAGCGCGCATGAAAGCGGAGTTCTCGTCACCCCAGCCCTGCCGCAACATCGACAGGAACGTCTCGGCCTTTTCAGCTTCGCTCTCGGAGCCGCGCCGTTTGCGCCCCTGGGCATAGGCGCCGAGCAGCACCAGCTTCGAGACGCGTTCCGGGTGGCGGGCGGCATAGTCGATCGCGACGGCGGCGGCCTGCGAGATCCCCAGTACGGCGAAACGCTCGATATTCGCGGCGTTCACGACAGCATCGAAATCCTGTCTGAAGGCCTCGAATGAAATGTCGCTAACGTCGCGGTCCGAAAGCCCGGTGCCGCGACCGTCGTAGCGGATCAGGCGGTGCCGTTCGGCGAGCCAATGTAGAAACGGCTTCCAGGCCGGGCTGTCCCAGTCATGTTCGACGTGTGTCAGCCAGTTGGCCGCTTTGAGCAGTGGCGGCCCGGCGCCGACCGTGGCGCAGGCAATGCTGACCCCGTCAGTACTGCGGCAAAACGAAATTTCCTGTTTCGGTGATGGGGCGGCCCGCTCCGAAACGAAGTCGGGCGGCACGGCGGTTTCCTCAACCGGCATCACAAAGCGGAAGCCTTTGCGGATAACGGTGCGGATGAACTGCTGCCGCTGGCCGTTATCCCCGAGCGCCTTGCGAGCCGCATTGATGCGGCTGTCGAGCGTCGAATCGGAAACGATGCGGCCATCCCAGACGGCGGCGATCAGGTCGTCCTTGCTGACGACGCGACTGCGATTGCGGATCAGATAGACCAGCAGGTCGAAAACCTGCGGTTCGAGCGACACCGGCTCGCCGCGCGCGAAAAGTTCGCGCCGGTCGGGGTCCAAACGGTGATTTTCAAACAAATACGGCATGGCGGCGATTCTACCCCGCGTCCGGGCCGAGCGAAACCAAGTTCTTCTCAAGGGAAAATCAAGCCGGCCCCAAAGCACGCGGGACGGGGATAGCGCATGCCTCTCCCGGAGAACAACTCATGCTGAAAAGGGGCGACCATGCAGAACGAAATGCGGAGCCGTACCGACGACACCATAGACTTCGATCACTACCGTAGCGTTGCGGGCATCCTGCGGCTTAAGGCATCGATCGACATCATGCGCGGCGCGGGTCCGGCGCTTCTGCTGGCCGCCTCCGCAGCCGCGGTGCTGCTCGTGGCTGTCATCACTCTCGGGTCGCCCGATCCGGCGCGCGTCGCCACCGCGGCATCGGCCCAGACCCGCTGATCCCACATCAATTCCAAATTCAAGGAGTGAGGCTATGAGGCATCTTTTGGCATTCCTCTATGGCGTCGCCGCCTATCTGTTGTTCTTCGCCACCTTCAACTATGCGATCGCCTTCATCGCGGGCGTTGGCGTGCCGAAGACCATCGACAGCGGCGAGCAGGGATCACCGTTGGCGGCGATCGTCATCGACATCGCCTTGGTATCGCTGTTTGCAGTTCAGCATAGCGTCATGGCGCGGCGCGGATTCAAGGCATGGTGGACACGATTTATTTCACCGGCGATCGAGCGTTCGACCTATGTGCTGGCGGCGACACTGGCATTGGCGTTCCTGATGTGGCAGTGGCGTCCGTTGCCGGCCGTGGTCTGGCAGGTGAGCGATCCGACTCTCGCAGGGGCGTTGTACGCGCTGGCGGCCTTTGGCTGGTTCGTGGCGCTGTCGAGCACATTCCTGCTCAATCATCTGGAGCTGGTCGGCCTGCATCAGGTGTTCGCCAGCCTGACGCGCAAGCCAATGCCGCAAGCGACGTTCCGCACGCCGCTCTACTACCGACTGGTGCGGCATCCGATCTATGTCGGCTTCATCGTTGCGTTCTGGGTGACGCCGCACATGACAGTCGGACATCTTCTGTTCGCCGCCGCGACCACGGCCTACATCTTCGTCGGCATTGCACTGGAAGAACGCGATCTCATCGCGATGTTCGGCGATGAATATCGCCGCTATCGGGAGCGTGTCGGCATGATCGTGCCGAGGCTGCGCCGGACGCAGCCGCGCCAGGTCAGCCCGTCACCGAGCGGGCAATGACATAGAGTCCGACGACGATGACGATGCCGGAGAACACCCGCGTCAGCGCGTGCTTGTGGCCGGCGAGATGGCGGGCGAGGCGGGTTCCGGCGAACCCGCCCAGCGCGCCGCCGGCAATGAACAGAAAGGCGAGCGGCCAATCGACCAGGCCGGACCACGCGTAGCTCGCCGCGGTGGTGGCCCCGAAAGCGGTAACCGAGACCAGGGAAGAGCCGATGGCGTTGATGAGCGGCATCGCGGTAGCGCCGATCAGTCCCGGAACGATAAGAAAGCCGCCGCCAATGCCGAAGAATCCCGAGAGCGCGCCGACGACGACGCCGCCGCCGATCAGCCAGGGCAGCAGCGTCGCGCGCGTTTCGGCGGTTAGTTTAACGTCCGGGTCGCCGGCGCTTTTGCGCGGCCGCAGCATCAACACGCCGACGACGACCATCAGCGCGCCGAACAGCGACAGCAGGCGCGCGCCATCGACCATCTTGCCGACCTGCGCGCCGATCGCGGCGCCAGCCATACCGGAAACCGCGAAGACAAGGGCGCAGCCCCACTTGACGGTGCGGGCGCGGGCGTGGCCGGCGAGATTGGCGGCGGCGCTCGCCGCGACCGCGATGGCGCTGGTGCCGATCGCGACATGAGGCGATGACACCCCGACCACGTAGACGAGCAGCGGGACGGCGAGGATTGAGCCGCCGCCGCCGATCAGGCCGAGCGTGAAGCCGACGAGGCTGCCGGACGCAATGGCGAGGACGTGCTGCAACATGGCCGCTCCGGACTAGCCGCGCGGCCTACGCGCGGAACATCGAGGTGAGCCGCTTCAGCAAGCCGTCCTGGCCGCTTTTGGTTCCGGGCTCGCGCGCCGGCGTTGCCGAGGTGGCGAAACCGGCGCGCTTCCAGCCTTCGATGCCGCCACTCATTACGTAGACGTCGCATTGGCCTGCGGCTGAGGCGAGGCGTCCGGCGTTCATCGCGGTGCGCCCGCCCGACTTGCAGTGATAGATCAGCACCGTATCGCCGGCGCGCAGCACCGAATCCGGTCCGATCTGCGACAAGGCGTGATGGCGCGCGCCGGAATGTTCTCGCCGGCGTACTCGTTGGTCTCGCGGATATCGATCAGCGTGGCGCCAGCCTTGACGAGTTCGGCGGCGCGCTCGGGCGAAATGGTTTTCATTGTTCTTGTCCTGTGGAGAGGGAAGGGCGTGTTATCAGTCCGCCTAGGGGCAGTAGATGTCCTTGAGCAGCGCGAGCAGACGTCCGGCGTGTTCGTCGACGATGCGGTAGTAGATGGTCTGGCCGTCGCGCCGCGTGGCGACGAGGCCGTCGTCGCGCATCTTGGCGAGATGCTGTGACAGCGCCGACTGACTGAGTTCGACGGCTTCGGTCAGCGCGCCGACCGAGGCTTCGCCGACGGAAGCGAGACGACAGAGAATCAGCAGCCGGTTTTCGTTGGCGAGAAGCTTCAGCAGCGAAGCCGCCTCGGCGGCCTTGCGTTCAAGCTGGTTCATGCTCTTATCGGCTGGCAGGGTCTTGGCGACTGACGATGACCGCATCGGGAACCTTTATATTAGGTATTGCTAAATTAGGTATGCCGAATATATCCGTCAAGTCCGGACAGGGTTTCGTCGGGTGAAGATGAAGGAGCGGGGCGATGTCAGAAACTGCACATTCCAAGAAGCCGCAGATCCAGGCGTTTTTCGACGAACCGACCAATACCGTGAGCTATCTGGTGTGGGACGGTGACACGGGCGAAGGTGCGGTGATTGACCCGGTACTCGATTACGATTTTCGCACCGGCGACTGTTCCACAGCATCGGCCGACGCGGTGCTCGCGCGCGCCAACGAACTTGGTGTGAAGATTGGCACGGTATTGGAAACCCATGCTCATGCCGATCATCTGTCCGGCGCGCCGTATATCAAATTGAAGACGGGGGCCAACGTTGCCATCGGCGAACACATCCGCGACGTGCAGAGGATCTTCCGGCCGGTGTTCAACGCCATCGACGTCTCCGGCGACGGCTCCGAATTCGATCACCTGTTCAAGGACGGCGAGCGCTTCAAGATCGGCACTATCGAAGCCGAAGTGATGCACACACCGGGCCATACCCCGGCTTGCGTCTCCTACCGGATCGGTGATGCCGTCTTTGTCGGGGACACCATGTTCATGCCGGATTACGGCACGGCGCGCGCCGACTTCCCCGGTGGCGATGCGCGCGATCTCTACCGCTCGATCAAGCGTGTGCTGTCGTTGCCTCCGGAAACCCGGCTGTTCATGTGCCATGATTACAAGGCGCCGGGCCGCGACGATTATGCCTGGGAGACCACCGTAGGCGAGGAGCGCGCCCGCAACGTGCACGTTCATGACGGCGTGTCAGAAGACGAGTTCGTCGCCATGCGCGAAGCCCGCGACGCCAAGCTTGCGGCGCCGTTGCTGCTGTTGCCGTCGATCCAGGTCAACATCCGTGCCGGCAAATTTCCACCGGCCGAAGTCGACGGCGTGCATTACCTGAAGGTCCCGATCAAGCTGGCGTCGTAGGACACGCTTCGCATTTCGCGTCAGCTTGTTTTCCTTAGTCCGGTATCAACAACAGGCTGCCGGTGGTGCGGCCGGATTCCAGATCGGCCTCAGCTTGAGCGGCTTGAGAAAGCGGATATTCCGCACCGATCTCAGGGACGATGCCGCGGGCCATGACGGCAAATAGATCTGCGGCGGCGACTTTGTAGAGCACCGGATCGGCCGAATAGGCCATGACGCTGGGCCGTGCCAGCGAAATCGAGCGCCGCGGACCAAGTGCTTCGACGGACAAAGGCGGGATCGAACCTGCCGCCTGACCGATACTCGCGACAACGCCAAATGGCCGCACGCAGGCGAGCGTCCGTTGCAGCATGTCACCTCCAATGCCGTCGATGGCATAGTTCACGCCAGCGCCGTTGGTCCGTGCCCGGATTTCCTTCTCGATATCGGCATCTCGGCCAACAATGACGTGATCTGCACCGTGCGCGATTGCCATCTTCGCCTTTTCTGGCGAACTAGCAGTGCCAATCACGGTCGCGCCAAGATGTTTGGCCCAGCGAACCAGCATCGCGCCAAGGCCGCCCGCCGCCGCGTGGACGAGCAGGGTGGTGTTAGGGCCGACGCGATAAATGTGCTTGAGCAGCATGTGAGCCGTCAGTCCCCGCAACATGCTGGCGGCGGCCAGGTGTGTCGAAATCCCGTCGGGCAGCCGAAGCGCGCGGGCCTGCGGCAGCAGGCGCGTCGTCGCATAGGCGCCGATTGGGGCGCCGGCATAAGCGATGCGGTCACCAACCGTTAAACCGGCGACGCCGCTGCCGACGGCCTCGACAATCCCTGCACCCTCGACGCCGAGAACGGCTGGATAGGCGGGAAGCGGGTAGAGACCGCTGCGAAAATAGATATCGATGAAATTGACGCCGATAGCGTCATGCCGGATACGAATCTCGCCTTCATTGGGATGCCGCGGCGCGCAGGGTACCGCTTCAAGGCGGTCGGCCCCGCCCGGGCCGGTCATCCGGATCATCAAATCCATGGTCATTCTCCGTTGTCGAACAGGCCGAAGATGACACCTGCCAATCTGTGTGAAAATCCATATAATTATCCCAATGCATGGGAGAATTCGCACAATGGTCGACTGGGAAGATTTGCGGCATTTCGCGGCTCTGGCTCAATGCGGCAGTTGGTCGGCGGCGGCGCGTCTGCTGCGGGTCGAGCATGCGACCGTTGCCCGCCGGGTTGCGGCGCTGGAGGCCGACCTGAAGCTGAAGCTTGTCGATCGCCGGGGACGCAGGCTGGCTTTGACCGTTGCCGGCCAACAGATGGCGCCTCTGGTCGAGCGGATGCAACGTGCGACGGAGACCATCGACCGCGCCGCCGTTGGCGCGCGCGCCGAATTGGCGGGAACCGTCACCATCAGCGCGCCGCCGGCTTTGGCGGCTGTGATGCTGGTGCAGCCCATGGTCGCGCTCGGCACGCGGCATCCCGAGCTGCGCATTCACATCGTCGGTGAAACGCGGCGTGCCTCGCTCGATCGCCGCGAGGCCGATATCGCTGTGCGGTTAAGCCGGCCAGGCGAAGGGGATCTGACCGTCATCAAGCTAGGTGAGATTGCGTTCCGGCTTTATGCGAGCCCGGCCTATCTCGCGGCCGGGCAACCGGACGATTGGAAGTTCATTGGCTACGATAAGGATATGGAGGCGGCGGAGCACCAGGCCGCGCTGCTGCAATATATGGCCGGCCGGCCATTCGCACTTCGTGTCAGTACGGTGGACATTCAACTGGCTGCGGCCCGGATCGGTGGCGGCGTTGCCATGTTGCCGGATTTCATGGCGGCGGATGACGACCAACTCGCTCTCGTGGCGCGGAATGAACCACCGGTCAGACAAGGTGTTTGGCTGTTGGTTCACACCGAGATGAAAAACGCGGCGCCGATCCGCGTCGTTGCCCACGAACTTCGCGAATACGTGACGCGGCGACTTCGGTCCGGACCGCCCAGGAAACATCTGCCGGAGAAGCATTCCGTCAAGCGGACCAAGGCAAGGCGGCGAACTGTTCGCGCGTAATTGAGGCGATCGATCGAAGTGCGGCCGGCCGTCAGCTTCGCATCTTGACGTAAGAGCCGGGCGCGTCCTCGACCGGCGTCAGCTTGCCGCCGCCGATGACGCGGGCTGGTACTCTTTCGTCGTCGAGGCTCTTGATCCAGTCGAGCCAATCCGGCCACCACGAGCCGGGATGCTCGGTTGCCGTCTCCAGCCAGTTTTCGACGTCGTCGCCTTTCGGCGAGTCGCCGGTCCAGTACTGGTACTTGATCTTCGGCCCCGGCGGATTGATCACGCCGGCGATGTGGCCCGAGCCGGCCAACACATAGCGAACCGGTCCGCCGAAGAACTGCGAGCCATACATCACTGACTTGGCGGGCGCGATATGATCCTCGCGCGTGGCGAGATTGTAGATCGGCACCTTCACCTTGCTCAGCTTCAGTTTGGTGCCGGCCACCTCCATCTCGCCTTTGGTCAGCCGGTTATTGAGATAGCAATTGCGCAGATAGAAGGAGTGGTTCGCCGCCGGCATGCGCGTGGCGTCGGAATTCCAATACAGTAGGTCGAAGGGGTAGGGCTTCTTGCCGCGCAAGTAGTTATTCACAACATAGGGCCAGACCAGGTCGTTCGAGCGCAGCATGTTGAAGGTGTTGGCCATGCGCGAGGCTTCGAGATACCCCGTTTCCTGCATGCGAGCTTCGAGCTGCTTGATGCGCTCTTCATCGACGAAGATCTTCAGGTCGCCGGCATAGGTGAAATCGACCTGTGCGGCGAACATGGTGGCCGAGACGACCGGGTTTTTCTTGTTCGCGGCGAGATAGGCCAGCGTCACCGCGAGCAGGGTGCCGCCGACGCAATAGCCGATGGTGTGGACCTTCTTCTCGCCGGTCGCCTGCTCAACGATGTCGAGCGCGGTGAGCGGGCCTTCCTTCATGTATTCTTCGAAGCTCTTGCGGGCCAAGGCGGCGTTGGGGTTGACCCAGGAGATCACGAAGACGGTAAAGCCGCGGTCGACACACCACTTGATGAAGGACTTCTCCGGCGTGAGGTCGAGGATGTAGAACTTGTTGATCCACGGCGGCACGATCAGCAGCGGGACCTTGAACACCTCGTCGGTTGTCGATTCGTACTGGACGAGCTGCATGAGGTCATTCTGGTAGATGACCTTGCCGGGCGTCAGCGCCAGGTTCTTGCCGACGGCAAAAGTCGCCGGGTCGGTCTGACGGATCCTGAGATTGCCTTCGCCGGCCTCGATGTCCTCGCTCAGCATGGCCATGCCGCGCGCGAGATTCTCGGCATTCGACGTCATCGTCTCGCGCAGCAACTCCGGATTGGTCAACACGAAGTTGGACGGTGAGATCGCATTGGCGAACTGCCGGATATAGAACTCGGCTTTCTGGCGGGTGTGATCGTCGATGCCTTCGGCGCCCTGGACCAACTTCTCGCTCCACTGCACCGTGAGCAGATAAAGCTGTTTGACGAAGTCGTAGAACTGGTTCTGCGACCACTCCGGATCGGCGAACCGTTTGTCCTTCGGATCGGGGCTGACAACGGGCTTGAACTCTTCGCCGGACAGGCGGCGCATCGCGCTCGCCCACAGGTCGAGGTACGACCGGCCGACGCTGGTTTGCAGTTCCAGCGAGCGCTGCGGGTCCGACAGCCAGAATTCCAGGACCTTGGCGACGGTCTTGACGATGTCGGCGACATTCTCGGTGAATTCGTCGCGAACTTTGCCTTCCTCGCGCGGCTTCATGTAGGCGGCGAGTGCCTTGCCGCCGTTCTCAATGACGCGGGCGAGGTTGCGTGAGAAGGCTTCGACATCGACGCTGCCAAAGGCCGGCGGCTCGATCGCCGGGGACGGCGCCCCCGCTTTGGCGGCGGGACCTGCGGACTTCGGCGTCGCATTGGAGGCGACGAGCTTCAGTTCGCCCTGTGGGGTGGCCCCCCGGGCTTCGCCGGTCGTCGTTTCCTTGGACGTTTCCATCGTCATTGTTGTCGTGTCCCCGAACCAGACTTGGCCCGGAGTCTTGGCCATCGCAAGGCGCCTTTTGCGGCAATTCTGCGCCAATTATTCGCATAATGGCAGCGCGCGAAGCACCTTGCTGCCGCCATATTAGCCGGATAGCGCAAATATGCTATAATTCATTGAGTCTGCACCGATTTTTCGGACCGCAGGGAGCCGAACTATTCCGGCTGGAACTGGCGACTCGAAGACGCGATGAGGGACTGGTTGAGACATCGGCGGATCACGAGCTTGGCGCTGGCCGCTGTTTTGCCGATCGCGGCGCAACTGGCGCTGTCGGGCTGTGCCCAAGGCGGGATGGGTGACGCTCTGCCGCACGCGCTCGGCGGTCTGCCGGATGGCGCGCCAAAGCCGCCCACTCAGTCCTACAGCTACCCCAACGTCTACGGTAAGCCGGCCGCCAGGCCGGATGCGCCGCTGGACGACCAGCAGCAGTTGAATATGCAGAAGGACCTGCAGAAGCTGCGCGACGAACACGAGAAGTTGTCGGCCGATCCGACCCTGCCGCCGCCGGACGTTCCGACGCCCGCCCCGGCGCCGGTAAAAAAGAAGCCTGCCGCCCCGAAAGCCGGACAGGCCTCTGGCGCAAAAACGAACCCATGATAAAAGCCAGCCGGGGTTAGCAAAGCCAGCCGGAGAGGGCGGCTTAAGGCTCCAGCCAAGGTCCGAAACGATGGAAGAATTCTACCGCATCCGCCGTCTGCCGCCGTACGTGTTCGAAGAGGTGAACCGCGCCAAGGCCAAGGCCCGGAACGCCGGTGCAGACATTATCGACCTCGGCATGGGCAACCCCGATCTGCCCGCACCGCAGCATGTCATCGACAAGCTCAAGGAAACCCTGGGCAAGCCGCGGACCGACCGCTATTCGGCGTCGCGCGGTATTCCCGGCCTGCGTAAGGCGCAAGCGGCGTATTATGAACGCCGCTTCGGCGTGAAGCTCAATGCCGATACCCAGGTCATCGCCACGCTCGGCTCGAAGGAGGGCTTCGCCAACATGGCGCAGGCCATTACCGCGCCGGGCGACGTCATTCTCGTTCCCGATCCGAGCTATCCGATCCATGCCTTCGGTTTTCTGATGGCGGGCGGCGTCATCCGCTCGGTGCCGTCAGAGCCGACGCCGGATTTCTTCGCCCATGTCGAGCGCGCCATCCGCCACTCGATTCCGAAGCCGATCGCGATCGTCGTCTGCTATCCGTCGAACCCGACGGCATTCGTCGCAAGCCTCGACTTCTACAAGGACCTCGTTGCCTTTGCGAAGAAGCACGAAATCTTCATCCTGTCGGATCTGGCTTACGCCGAAGTGTTCTTCGACGGCGAGCCGCCGCCGTCGGTACTGCAGGTACCGGGCGCGATCGACGTCACCGTCGAGTTCACGTCCATGTCGAAGACGTTCTCGATGGCCGGCTGGCGCATGGGCTTTGCCGTCGGCAACGACCGGCTGATCGCGGCGCTCGGCCGCGTTAAATCCTATCTCGACTATGGCGCCTTCACGCCCATCCAGGTCGCTGCCGCAGCGGCGCTCAACGGTCCGGACGAGTGCGTTCGCGAGATGCGCGACATCTACACCAAGCGTCGCGACGTAATGATCGACAGTTTCTCGCGCGCTGGCTGGAATGTGCCGGCTCCCAGTGCATCGATGTTCGCCTGGTCGCCGATCCCGGAGCCTTTCCGCGAGATGGGCTCGGTGGAATTCTCCAAGCTCCTCGTCGAAAAAGCCGAGGTCGCGGTGTCACCTGGCACCGGCTTCGGCGAGCGCGGCGAAGGCTTCGTGCGTATTGCGCTCGTCGAGAACGAGCAGCGCATCCGCCAGGCTGCGCGCAACATCAAACGTTTCCTCGAGACGGCGCCGACGCAGCTCCATAACGTCGTACCGCTGGCGACGCGGCGTTAATCCCATGGTCCAACCATTGAGAGTTGGCGTCGCCGGGCTCGGCACGGTTGGCGCCGCCCTGATCGCCCAGATCGCGGCCCAACGCGGCACGCTGGCGGCGCGCTGTGGCCGCGCCATCGAGGTGGTCGCGGTGTCGGCGCGTTCGCGCACCAAGAACCGCGGCATCGATCTGAAGAAGATGAAGTGGTTCTCCGATCCGGTCGAACTTGCCGGCTATGACGGCATTGACGTGTTCGTCGAACTGATGGGCGGATCGGGCGATCCGGCCAAGACCGCGGTCGAATACGCGCTCGCCTCCGGCAAGTCGGTGGTGACGGCGAACAAGGCGCTGCTGGCCAAGCACGGCTTCAAGCTTGCGCAACTGGCCGAGAAGTCCAACGTCTCGCTGAATTATGAAGCCGCGGTCGCCGCCGCCATTCCGGTGATCAAGACCTTGCGCGAAGGGCTTGCCGGCAACGCCATCAACCGCATCTACGGCATCCTCAATGGCACCTGCAATTACATCCTGACGCGGATGGAGCAGGAGGGGCTGTCTTACGCCGATTGTCTCGCCGACGCTCAGCGGCTGGGCTATGCCGAGGCCGATCCCACCTTCGACGTCGAAGGCTTCGACACCGCGCAAAAGCTGGCGCTGCTCGCCAGTCTCGCTTTCGGCAGCAAGGTCGATGAGAATGCCATCTACGTCGAGGGTATTTCCTCGATCGCGCCGGCCGATCTCGCCGCCGCCGACGAACTCGGCTACCGCATCAAACTGCTGGGTGTTGCCGTGCGCACGGCGAAGGGCATCGAGCAGCGCGTGCATCCGACCATGGTGCGCAAGGACTCCTCGATCGCGCAGGTGATGGGTGTCACCAACGCCGTCACTATCGACGCCGAAGGCATCAATCCGATCACCTTGGTCGGTCCAGGCGCCGGCGGCGCGGCAACTGCGTCAGCAGTCCTGTCCGATATTGCCGACATCGCGCGCGGCGCCAAGACCGCGCCGTTCGGCCGGCCGACGGCCAAGCTCGCGGTCGTGAAGAAAGCGCCGATGCAGCGCCACGAGGGCGGTTATTACATCCGCCTCGAAGCTCGCGACAAGCCCGGCACCGCCGCGACTATCGCCAAGCGGCTGGCTGAGCAGGACATTTCGCTGGAATCCATCGTGCAACGTCATCCCAAGGGCGAGGTTGCGCCGAAGTCGAAAAGCGGCTCCGTGCCGGTTATCCTGATCACCTACGCCACCAGTGAGGACGCGGTGCGCAAGGCGCTCGCCGCGGTGGGGCGCGATCGGGTGATTTCCGGCCGGCCGCAAGTCATTCGCATCGAGAAGAATTAGTCAGTTACGAGGGGACCATCCGATGGCTTCGATTACCATTCAGCCCGAACTGCTGCTGGAGCGCATTCTGACGCTGGAGATCGTGCGCGTCACCGAACGCGCCGCGGTGTCCGCTGCGCGGCTGCGCGGCCGCGGGCTCGACAAGGCCTCCGATCAGGCCGCGGTCGATGCCATGCGCCGCGAGCTCAACAAGCTGCCCATCGACGGGACGGTCGTGATCGGCGAGGGCGAGATCGACGAAGCGCCGATGCTGTTCATCGGTGAGAAAGTCGGCAACAAAAACGGTCCTAAGGTCGATATCGCCGTCGATCCGCTCGAAGGCACCGTGCTGTGCGCCAAGAACATGCCGGGCTCGATCGCCACCATCGCGATGGCGGACGGCGGCACGCTGCTGCACGCACCGGACTGCTATATGGACAAGATCGCCATCGGCCCGGGCTATCCCAAGGGCACGGTCGATCTCGATGCCTCGACAGAAGATAACATCATCAGCCTCGCCAAGGCCAAGGGCGTGAAGCCCTCGGAGATCACGGCCATCCTGCTCGATCGGCCGCGCCATGCCGACAAGATCGCGGCGATCCGCAAGCTAGGCGCGGCGGTGTCGCTGATCTCGGACGGCGACGTCGCCGGCGTCATCCATTGCGCCGAAGCGAAGACCGGCATCGACATCTATCTCGGTTCGGGCGGGGCGCCGGAAGGCGTGCTGTCGGCGGCGGCGCTGCGCTGCATCGGCGGCCAGATGCAGACCCGCCTGGTCATCGACACCGAGGCGCTGCAGGAGCGCATCAAGAAGATGGGCATCAAGGACGCCAAGAAAAAGTACGAGATCGAGGACATGGTGAAGGGCGATTGCCTGTTCGCCGCCACCGGCGTCACCACCGGCGCGATGCTCAAGGGCGTCACCTTCGGCAAGGACGTGATCGAGACCGAGACCGTGGTCATGCGCTCGACCACCGGCACCGTCCGCCGCGTCATCGGCGAACACCGCCAACTCGGGAAGTTTCATTTGGATTGAGGCGTAAGCCCTGAGCTGTCATTCCGGGCCGCGACCGTAGGTCGCCACCCCGGAATGACTTGGTGGCTATACACAGGCCATTGCTGCCGCCGTGCAGCCACCCGCCAAAGCGCCTATATTCCCGGCATGGCCCTGCCTGCCGCCACCTTCGACGAACGCGACCGCTATTTCCTCGGCGTGGAGAAATCCGCGACCGGGCGGGCGTGGCGCGACCGGCTTGACGACCGCGGCCTCGCGCGTGCGACCACGATGACGCAGCGCTTCGGCACGCCGGAGCTTTTGGCCCGCGTGCTGGCCGGGCGCGGCGTCGAAGTCGATGAGGTCGGGGCTTATCTCGATCCGACCGTGAAGAACCTGATGCCGGATCCGTCGGTGCTCGCCGGCATGGACGCGGCGGCGGCGCGGCTGGCCGATGCCATTCAGCGCAACGAGAAGGTCGCCATCTTCGGCGATTACGATGTCGATGGCGCGACCTCGTCGGCGCTGCTGGCGCGCTTCATGCGCAGTTGCGGTCTCGATCCTATCGTCCACATTCCCGACCGCATCTTCGAAGGCTACGGCCCGAATGCCGACGCCATCCGCTCCTTCGCCGAGCGTGGTGCCACGCTCCTGGTGACGGTCGATTGCGGCACCACCAGCCATGTCGTGCTGGCGGAGGCCGCGACGCTCGGTCTGCAATCCATCGTGCTCGATCATCATCTCGCCGACGAAGTGCTGCCGCCGGCGGTGGCGGTGGTCAACGCCAACCGCGCCGACGATATTTCCGGGCTCGGCTATCTCGCGGCCTGCGGCATCGTGTTCATGACGCTGGTGGCGCTGACCCGCGAGCTGCGGCGACGCGGATACTTCGACGCCCGCAAGGCGCCGGATCTGCTGTCGATGCTGGATCTCGTTGCGCTCGGCACGGTGGCCGATGTGGTGCCGCTCAAGGGGCTCAACCGCGCCTTCGTTGCCAAGGGCCTTATCGCGATGCGGCGCCGCGAGCAGATTGGGCTCACTGCGCTGATGGACGCCTCGCGCCTCAGCGGTCCACCGGAAGCATTTCACCTGGGCTTCATGCTCGGTCCGCGTATCAATGCCGGCGGTCGCATCGGCCGCGCCGATCTCGGCGCACGGCTGATGCTGGAAGACGATTCGACCGAGGCCGCGCGCATCGCGGTCGAGCTCGACCGCCTCAACCACGAACGCCGCGCCATCGAGGTTGCCGCCGTCGAGCAGGCCGAAGCCGAGGCACTGGCCGCGCTCGGGCTGGAAGAGAAGGGCGCGGTCGTCGTCACCGCGCAGGCCGGCTGGCATCCGGGCGTCGTCGGTCTCGTTGCGGCGCGGCTGAAGGAGCGCTTCGGCCGGCCGTCCTTTGCCATTTCGCTGGAGCCCGGCGGCACCGGCACCGGCTCGGGCCGCTCGATTCCCGGCGTCGATCTCGGCCGCGCCGTGCGCGAAGCCGTGCATCAGGGGCTGCTGGTGAAGGGCGGCGGCCACGCCATGGCCGCGGGCATCACCGTGCGCAAGGACGGGCTCGGGCCGTTCCGCGCCTTCATGGAAGAGACACTGTCCGCTGCTGTCGAGGCGGCGCGGCGCGAGACCGCGCTCAAGATCGACGGCGCGGTCAGCGCCGGCGCGGTCAATACCGAATTGTGCGCGCTGCTGGCGAAAGCCGGGCCATACGGCGCCGGCAATCCGGAGCCCGTCCTGGCGCTGCCGTCGCATACTTTGGCCTATGTCGATCCGGTCGGCGAGAACCACATCCGCGCGCGCTTGCGTTCCGGGGATGGCCAGTTCGTCAACGCCATCTGTTTCCGCTGCGTCGGCACGCCGCTCGGCAAGGCGCTCATCGATAATCGCGGCCGCGCGATGCACGTCGCTGGTTATCTCACCGTCGATCGCTGGCAGGGCGCCGAACGCGTGCAGATGCGGATCGTGGATGTGGCGCTAGCCTGACGTTTTGACGGACTTGCGCACCTTCTTATAGCCCTCCAGCGCGGCCTTGCGCGCTTCGTCGTGATCGACGATGGGCTTAGGATAATCTTTGCCGAGCGCGATGCCGGCTTCCTTCAAAACATCCGCATCCGCCTTGAACGGCGCGTGGATAAATTTGTCCGGCAGCTTTGAAAGCTCCGGGCACCAGCGCCGCACGTAATCGCCGTTAGGATCGAACTTCTCGCCCTGCGTCATCGGGTTGAAGATGCGGAAATAGGGCGATGCATCGGCGCCGGAGCCGGCGACCCACTGCCAGCCGAAGGCGTTGTTGGCGAGATCGGCATCGACGAGGGTGTCCCAGAACCAACTCTCGCCAAGCCGCCAGTCAAGCCGCAAATGCTTGATCAAGAAGCTCGCCGTGATCATGCGCACGCGGTTGTGCATGAAGCCGGTGTGCCAGAGTTCGCGCATGCCTGCGTCGACCACCGGATAGCCGGTGAGGCCGCGCTGCCACGCCTTCAAGTCCTTCTTGCTGTCAAGCCAGGGATAGGCATCGAAAGCATCGCGCCAGTTCTCGTCCGGAAATGTCGGGAAGTGGTAGAGCACATGATGGGCGAATTCGCGCCAGCCGACTTCGCTCAAGAATTTCGTAGCGCCGGATTGCGTCGCCTTGCTGTCGAGATCCGATTGCAGCCGCGCGTAGATCTGCCGCGGCGATATTTCGCCAAAATGCAGGTGCGGCGACAGCCGCGACGTGGACGGCTTGTCCGGCCGGTCGCGCATCTCGCCATAGGACACAAGATCGCCGCCGAGAAAATTCTCGATGCGTTCGAGAGCGCCTTGCTCGCCAGGCGTCCAGTACTGGTCGAAGCCCTTGGCCCAGTCAGGCTTGGTCGGCGTGAGATCCCAGTCCTCCAGCTTTTCGCTCGAGCCGAGGCGGTGCGCGTCGATCGCCTTCGGTTTGGCCACCGGAGCGGCAAACTCACGCGCCTGCGCCGCACGCCAGTAGGGCGTGAACACCTTGTACGGTCCGCCGCCACCGGTCTTGATCTCCCACGGCTCGTGGAGCAGGGCGGCGTTGAAGCTTTGCGCCTCGATGCCGTCCTTCTTCAGGCGATTCTTGATGGCCGTATCGCGGGCTACGGCATGCGCGTCGTAGCAGCGGTTCCAATAGACCGCCGACACCTTCGCTTCCGCGGCCAGCTTTGGCAGCAGCTTCTTCGGATCGCCGCGATAGAAGGACAGGGTGCCCAGCTCTTGGCGCAATGCGCCGAGGCTGTGATGCAGCCACCAGCGGCTGGCCGCGCCGGGTCCCCAGGTCTTATCAGTGTCGTCGAGAATGAAGATCGGCACGACAGGGCCGCGCGCAGCCGCCGCCACAAGGGCGGGGTTGTCGCGCAGCCGCAAATCCTGGCGGAACCAGACAAGCGTCGTCATGTGCCGCTTATACGGCGGCACGACAGCCTGGGATCAAGCGGCGGCTGATTTAGTGGTTGAGGAGAGCGGCCCGCGCCCCGGCGGGAATGACGCGGCGGGTTGGCTTGCGCTCGACGACGATCGTGCGCGGCGCGGTCGCCGAACCGGTGAATACCACGGACTTCTGCGGTTCCTTGCGCTGCGGCGCCATTTTCATGATCTCGGCTCGCACCTGTTCGACGGGCAACCCCATGAGCGCGGCGGCGAATTCGGCCTGCTGGTCGACATCATCGATGAAACCCCGCGCGGCCTCAATGGCCTCGGCCAATGTCGGCTTCTCGTCGCGCACGCGGCGCTTGCCGTATTTGGTGTTCCAAGTTTCGCTGTTGTTTTTGCTCATGAATTCGCCCCGGGCGGCCCGTGAATCGCGCGCACTATGGCTCATCTTGTGCAATGCAGCAAATCAGACCTGCGTTGCATTTCGACCCGATAGATAGGCGCTCCGCCCGGCGTCCGTAGGGGGAGCACCGCAAATGCCACACATTTCGCCACAGTTTTCAACAGCCATGGTACCGAACTACCAAACTGCCATGAGTCTCGCCTAGACACATTGTCAGAGCCAAGAAACCCACCGAACATCGCCTGGTTACGGCGCTATCGGTCATTGTCACAGGGAATGCGGGCGATGTTTGACGAATTCAAAAAATTCGCGTTGCGCGGCAACGTCGTCGATCTGGCAGTCGGCGTCATCATCGGCGCCGCCTTCGGCTCGATCGTGTCGTCGCTGGTCGCCGACATCATCAACCCGATCATCGGCGCGATCACGGGCGGGCTGGATTTCTCCAACCACTACATTCCGCTGTCGTCAAAGGTTCAAGCCGGTCTGGCTTATGCCGATGCCAAGAAACAAGGAGCGGTGCTCGGCTGGGGTCAGTTCCTGACCGTAACCATCAATTTCCTCATCGTCGCGTGGGTCCTCTTCATGGCCATCCGGGCCATCAACAAGCTCAGGCGCGACCAGCCGCCGCCGCCACCACCGCAGGCGCCGTCCGAAGAAGTGAAGCTGCTTGCGGAAATTCGCGACGCCATCAAAGCCAGGTGACAGGTGAACTACAAAGCCCGAGGCAATTCACGGCCGGTTCAGCTTTGCGGAGCCAGGCTGAACGTTATCCGGGTGTGCCGGACAAAGGGAGAGAACCATGAAGCGCTTGATGCTCGCTGCCCTGATCGCGACCTTCGCTGCCGGCTCGGCCTTCGCCGAATCCGCCTGTGAGTTGAAAGCCGTCAGCAAGGACGGCAAGCCGCTCGCCGGTGCCGCGAAGACGAGCTTCGTCAAGAAGTGCAAGGAAGACACCTGCACGCCAAAGGCGGTCAGCAAGGATGGCAAGCCGCTCGCCGGCGCGGCCAAGGCATCCTTCATGAAGAAGTGCGAAGCGGAGTCGTAACCCGCCGTCATTCGGGACACGCGCAAGAGCGCTAAACGCGCGCTTTCGACGCGATGTGGCGCGTGAGCCCGGAATCCAGATCGAATTATGTGTCTCTGAATTCCGGGTTCGCGGGACGTGCTCGCGACCCGGATGAGATTATCTCCGCAGCATCCCGCCCAGGGTGCCGCGTACGATGGCACGACCGATCGTCGAGCCCGTCCGGCCGCCGAGTGATTTTCCGAGATCCGCCGCGATCTGACCGGCGACGCGGTTGGTGATCGAACGGGTCACTTCGCGGGCCACATATTGGGTCGTCGACAGTTTCTGACCGCGTGGCCGGTTGGTGCCGAAAATGCCGCCGATCAGGCCACCAAGACCGCCGAGGAGGCCGCCACCGGTTGGCGCTTCCTGCGGCTGACCGGGAGCTTGGGGCAGGCCCTGTCCCTGATTGGGCGCCGGCGCCGCCTGTCCCTTGGCTCGCGCCTGCAGCATTTCGTAAGCGGAATCGGAATCGACCGCGTTGTCGTACTTGCCCTTGATAGGGCTCGCCTGAATGATGGTCTTACGCTCGTCCGGCGTGATGACGCCGAGACGCGCCGATGGGGGCCGGATCATCGCGCGCTCGACAAGGGATGGCACGCCATTGCCTTCGAGGAACGATACCAAGGCTTCGCCCTTGCCGAGCTCCATGATTACTTTTGCGGTGTCGAGCTTCGGATTCGGCCGGAAGGTTTCGGCCGCCGCTCTCACCGCCTTCTGATCGCGCGGCGTGAAGGCGCGCAGCGCGTGCTGCACCCGGTTTCCCATTTGCGCCAGGACCTTATCCGGCACGTCGAGCGGATTCTGGGTGACGAAATAAACGCCGATGCCCTTGGAACGGACCAGTCGGACGACCTGTTCGATCTTGTCGAGCAGCGCCTTCGGCGCGTCGGTGAACAGCAGATGGGCCTCATCGAAGAAGAAGACGAGCTTCGGTTTGTCGGGATCGCCGACTTCGGGCAGTTGCTCGAACAGTTCGGACAGCAGCCACAGCAGGAAGGTCGCGTAAAGCCGCGGGCTTTCCATCAGTTTGTCGGCGGCGAGGATATTGACGTAGCCGCGGCCGTCGCGATCGGTCTTCATGAAATCGGCGAGCTGCAGCGCCGGCTCGCTGAAGAACTTGGTGCCGCCCTGATTTTCGAGGACAAGAAGCTGGCGCTGAATGGTGCCCACGGTCGCTTTCGACACGTTGCCGTATTGCGTCGTCAGTTCGGCTGCGTTGTCGGCGACCAGCGACAACACCGCGCGCAGATCCTTGAGGTCGAGCAGCAGCAGGCCCTGTTCGTCGGCGATACGGAAGACGATGTTCAGCACGCCTTCCTGCACGTCATTCAGGTCGAGCAGGCGGGCGAGCAGCAGCGGGCCCATTTCGGAAATCGTTGCGCGGATCGGATGGCCCTGTTCGCCGAAGAGATCCCAGAAAACCACGGGAAAGCGGTCAGGCTGGTAGTCGAAGCCCATGGACTTGGCGCGGGTGACGAACGCTTCCTTGGCTTCGCCGGCCTCGGCGATACCGGATAGGTCGCCTTTGATGTCGGCGGCGAAGACCGGCACGCCGGCGTTGGAAAATCCTTCGGCCAGAATCTGCAGGCTCACGGTCTTGCCGGTGCCGGTGGCGCCAGTGACGAGGCCGTGACGATTGGCCAGTTTCAAAGTGAGATATTCGGCCTTTTCGCCTTTGCCGACGAAAATTTGGCCATCCGGGTCGATCCCCGCCATCGCTTCACGCTCCGCACGATTCCCGCTGATGAGGCCAACATGCCCGATCTGGCAGGGCCCGGCAAACCGGCGCGCGCTCAGCGCTTGCGCTGCTTGCGGCAGAAGACGTCGTAGACCGCGCCAATGACGACGCGTGCTTCCTCGCTGGCGAGGCTGTAATAGATCGTCTTGCCGTCGCGCCGCGTCGCGACCAGTCCGTCGCCGCGCAGACGCGCGAGCTGCTGCGAAACGGTAGGCTGACGAAGCGACAGAATTTCTTCCAGCTCGCTGACCGACTTCTCGCCTTCGGCGAGAATGCACAGGATCATCAGGCGGCTCTCATGCGCCAGCGCTTTGAGGAATTCGCTCGCGCGCTTGGCGTTCACCGCCATGCGGTCGAGCTCATGCGTGCGCTCGATTTTGTCCAGGTGCTGTAATTCCATCGAACTATCCTGAAGCGGCGGCGCGGGGCGTAACGGTCGGTATTGCCTGAGCTGAGGAGTCTACTGAGGTTTATCGGGCTTTGCGCGTTGAATTTTCGGGAGGTATTGCCTCACCACCAGACTTTTGCGCGTCGTCGAGTTTGGTCATCAGGACGCCAAGCAGGCCCCAGAAGTGATCGTCGCCGGGATAGCCGCGAATACGGCCGATTGGGAGTCAGGCGCTCCGGTGTAATGAAAGCGAGGTCGGCGGGCAGGGCTCCGCCGCTGTCGACGCGGCGCAGCGGCGCGCGCTTGCCCTCGTCGGTCTTCGGGTAAATGGGAGCTACTTCCGCGTTGAAGCGCGCGCACCACGCGCAGCCGGCATCCTCGAACATGACAAGCTCGGCCGCGCCGGTCGGCGTCGCGAGGAGCGCGAGGGCAACGGCGGCGATCCGTGAAAGCGAGGTAGCGATCGAGGTCAGGGCGGTCAAAGGCGTGCTCGGAATGGAATGAATCCGTGGATAAGCAGAGGCATTTCGATTGGCGATCCGATATATCACTAAATTCGAATGTCTGAAATGAGCGATCTGCCATGAGCCTGGACGTTTCCGCGGGTGGCGCCTTCTTGGCCGGACTGCTGTCCTTCTTCTCGCCCTGCGTCTTGCCGCTGGTACCGCCTTATCTTGCCTACATGGGCGGCGTTTCGGTGACGGAACTGCGCGACGGCGAGGGCGCCGGCCGCCGCTGGCATGTCCTGCTGACAGCGCTGGCCTTTGTGGGCGGGTTTGCGGTGGTGTTCGTGGTGCTCGGCGCCACGGCGTCGATAATCGGCATGGCGGTCAACGCTTGGCTCGGCGTGCTGAGCTATGTCGCCGGCGGCCTGATCGTGGTCATGGGATTGCACTTCCTCGGCGTCCTGCGCATCGGGCTGCTCGACCGCACCGCGCGGGTCGGCGTGACGCAGAAGCCGGCAGGCCTGCTCGGCGCCTTCGTCATCGGCTTGGCCTTCGGCTTCGGCTGGAGCCCGTGCGTCGGCCCGGTGCTGGCGGCGATTCTGCTGATCGCCGGCGCCGCCGAGAGCGCCGCCGAGGGCGCCAGACTGCTGCTGATCTATTCGCTCGGCATCGGCGTGCCGTTTCTGGTCGCCGCGGCGTTCGCCGGCGCCTTCATGCGCTGGACCGCGCGCTTTCACGAACGCCTGGCGCTGATCGAGAAGGCGATGGGAGCCTTCCTGGTGCTCGCCGGCATTCTGGTTTTCACCGGCCAGATGCCGACCATCGCCAACTGGTTGATCGAGACCTTCCCGAGCTTGGGGAAAATCGGCTGAAACGCCGCGAATTCTAGCGCCGCGTTGCCGCCTCCGCTAACATTGCCGGCCGGACGAAGGTGAGGGATTCCGATCGATGTTGACGATGGCTCTGCGGCGCGTTCTGACGCCGGCGCTTCTTGTTGCCGCTCTGTCGATGACGATGGCGGCGTCGTCGACCGTCCCAGCGGCGGCCGAGGAAGAGAAAGTGCTCAACGTCTTCAACTGGAGCGACTATGTCGCGCCGGACACGATCGAGAACTTCACCAAGGAAACCGGCATCAAGGTCAATTACGACGTTTACGATTCCAATGACATCCTCGAGACCAAGCTGACCGTCGGCAAGTCGGGCTACGACGTCGTGTTTCCATCGGCCTCGCCGTTCTTCGCCCGTCAGGTCAAAGGCGGGCTCTACCGCAAGCTCGATCTCGCCAAGATCCCGAACTCCAAGGGCGTCGACGGCAAGGTGCTCGGCCGCCTCGCCACCGTCGATCCCGGCAACGCCTATGGCTTGCCATACATGATGGCGGGAACCGGCGTCGGCTATATCAAAAGCAAGATCGACAAACTGCTGCCGAACGCGCCGATCGGCAGCTTCGCCATGCTGTTCGATCCAAAGACGGTGAAGGCGCTGCAAAGCTGCGGCGTCACCGTGCTCGACGCGCCGGAAGAAGTATTGCCGGCGGCGCTCTCCTACACGGGCAAGAACCCGGTGAGCGTGACCACCGAAGACCTCGACGCCGCCGTCAAGGCCGTCAAGGCGGCGCGGCCGTCATACCGCTACATTCACTCGTCGAAATACATCAACGATCTCGCCGGCGGCGATATCTGCGTGGCGCAGGGCTATGCCGGCGACCTGTTCCAGGCGCGCAAGCGCGCGCAGGAGGCCAAGAACGGCGTCGATATCGGCATATTTTTGCCGAAGGAGGGCACGGCCTTCAACATCGACGTCATGGCGATCCCGAAGGATGCGCCGCATCCCGACAACGCGCACAAGTTCATCAACTACATCCTGACGCCGAAGGTGGTCGCCGACATCACCGCCGCGGTCGGCTATGCCAATGCCGTGCCGGCCTCGCTTGAATTCGTTCCGGCCGAGATCCGGAACGACCCGGTGGTGTTCCCGCCGGACGACGCCAAGCTCTACACGCCGTCTCTGGTGACGCCCGCCTATGAGCGGACGCGCAACCGGCTGTGGACGAGCATCAAAGCCGGGAAGTGATGGATCGGCCAACCGAAGGGGCGCCGCCTGTCATCAGGATCGAGGGCGTTGCCAAAAGCTTCGGCGCCGTGCCCGCGGTGGCGGGCGTATCGCTCGACATCGCGCGCGGCGATTTCTTCTGCCTGGTCGGCGCTTCCGGCTCGGGCAAGACGACACTGCTGCGGCTGATCGCCGGCTTCGAGAGGCCGGACACCGGCCGCATCGTCATCGACGGCGAAGACATGACAAGCCGGCCGCCTTATGCGCGGCCGGTCAACATGATGTTCCAGTCCTACGCGCTGTTTCCGCATCTCACCGTGGCCGACAATGTCGGCTTCGGCCTCGAAGAGGAGCGACGCCCGCGCACCGAGATCCGCGAGCGGGTTGCCGCTGCGCTCGACTTGTTCGACATGGGCGGCCTGGCGGCGCGCAAGCCGCATCAATTGTCGGGCGGCCAGCGCCAGCGCGTCGCGCTCGCCCGCGCGCTGGTGAAGAACCCGAAGATCCTGTTGCTCGACGAACCGCTCGCCGCGCTCGACAAGAAACTGCGCGAGAAGGCGCAACTCGAACTCGTGGCGCTGCGCGAACGCGTCGGCATCACCTTCGTAATGGTCACCCACGACCAGGAGGAGGCGATGAGCATGGCGACGCATATCGCGCTGATGCGCGATGGCGCGCTGTGTCAGGTCGGCACGCCGCGCCAGCTCTATGACGCGCCGCAGTCACGTTTCGCCGCCGACTTCTTCGGCGTCGCCAATCTGTTCGAGGGCAGGCGTAGCGGCAATGCCGTCGAGTGCGCCGAAGCCGCGGCCACGTTGGTAGTCGATGGCGGCGCAGGCGAGGGCGAGGTCGCGGTCATGGTGCGGCCGGAGCAGATGATGGTGAGCCGCGAGCGGCCTGCGCGCGCGAACGTGCTGCCGGCGGCCCTGACCAACATCGTCTTCCTCGGCAACGCCTCCATCTGCCATTTCACGCTACCCGGCGGCAAGGCAGTGCAGGCGCGGCTATCGCCGACCGACTTGGCGGCGCTGGGCGCGCTTTCGGCCGGCGACCAGGTCTATCTGTCCTTCGATCCGGCGGCGGCGCGGGTGCTGGCGTCATGACGCTGGCGGCGGGCGAGGCGCGCGGGATGCGGCGGGTCATGCTCGGCGCCACCACCGCGTGGCTCGCCGTCTTCACCCTGGCGCCGTTCCTGATCGTGCTGGCGATCAGCCTGGTCGAAGCGCGCTTCGGGGTGCCGCCTTATGAGCCGCTATTCGCGTGGAGCAAGGGTCTGTGGCCGGTCTTCAACGGCACGCTCGCCAATTACGCGACGCTCGGCTCCGATCCGCTCTATCTCGAAGCCTTTGCCTCGTCGCTGCGCATCGCCGCGACCTCGGCGCTGATCACGCTGATCGTCGCTTATCCCATGGCCTACGCGATCGCGCGGGCGCGGGCCGAACTGCGGTTCGGGCTGCTGATGCTGATCATCCTGCCGTTCTGGACCTCGTTCCTGATCCGGGTCTATGCGTGGATGGGGCTCTTGAATTCCAACGGCCTGATCAATGCGTTGCTTATCAAGCTCGGCGTCATCAACGAGCCCCTGACCTTGCTCAACACCGAGTTCGCCGTGCATCTCGGTATCGTCTATTCCTATCTGCCGTTCATGGTGTTGCCGATCTATGCCGTGCTCGAACGCATGGACTGGACCTTGCTCGAGGCGGCGGAGGATCTCGGCGCGCGGCCGTTCTCCGCCTTCCGGCGCGTGACGCTGCCGCTGTCACTGCCCGGCATCGTTGCCGGATGGCTGCTCGTCTTCATCCCGGCGCTCGGTGAATTTATCATCCCGGATCTGCTCGGCGGTCCCGGCACTTTGATGCTCGGCCACGTGCTGTGGACGGAGTTCTTTAGCAATCACGACTGGCCTCTGGCGTCGGCGCTGGCGGTGTCGTTGCTGGTCATGGTGCTGGTGCCGGCGGCATTCCTCTATCGCGTCCTGCGCCGCGCCGAGGTGGCGTCATGACCGGACGCCGTTCCATCGCGCTCTTGAGCGTTCTCGGCTTCGGCTATGCCTTCCTGTATCTGCCGATCGCGATCCTGATCGTCTATTCGTTCAACGACAGCCGGCTGGTGACGGTGTGGAGTCACGCCTCGCTGCGCTGGTACGCCGCGCTGCTGGACAACGACCAGATGCTCGACGCGGCCTGGCTGTCGCTCCGCGTCGCCGCCGTCAGCGCCACGCTGTCGGTGGCGCTGGGCACCGCTGCGGCTTTCGCCCTGCAGCGGCTGCGGCCATTCTTTGCCGATCGCGGCTACGAGGCGTTGGTGATGATACCGCTGATCGTGCCGGAGGTGCTGATCGGCCTGTCGCTGCTTCTGCTGTTCGTCGTGCTCGGCAACGCCATCGGTTGGCCGTCTGAGCGCGGCGCGCTGACCATCACGCTGGCGCACGCCAGTTTCGGCACCGCCTATGCGACGGTGGTGATCCGCGCCCGGCTGTCGCAGCTCGATCCGTCGCTCGATGAGGCTGCGGCCATTCTCGGCGCCACGCCGTGGCGCGCCTTCCGCCGTGTGACCTTGCCGCTGCTGATGCCGGCGATCGCGGCCGGCTGGCTGCTGGCTTTCACGCTGTCGCTCGACGACGTCGTCGTCGCGAGCTTCGTCACCGGGCCCGGTGCCTCGACCTTGCCGATCGTGGTGTTCTCCAGCGTCCGTCTCGGTGTTTCGCCGCAGATCAACTCGCTGGGGACGCTGATCGTGGTTTTCGTGTCGTGCCTGATCCTGGCTGCGACCTTGATCACGCGACCCGGGGATCGCGGCAAGGTTTGACGTCAGCCGAACCGAAAGGCGAGCAGGTTATCGAATGAGCGCAACTCGCTGAGCACCCGCTGCAGCAGATTGGTATCCCGCGTTTCGATGGCCTTGGGAATGAAGCCAAGACCCGAACGCGCGCCATCGACGAGGCGGCGGAATTCCGGGCTGCTGCGGACATCGGGGCTGGCGATGTTGTCGCAGCGATCCATGGTCTTGACGTAGTCGGACGCGCCATCGGAGAGGGCCTTGCGCTGCTCCGCGTTATCCCAGTCGATGGCGCGGTGATAGACCATGAGCCTGTCGGCGATCGCATTGGCGTCGCGGACGCAGTCGGCCAGCACGACGATGCCGGCCGAGCGGCGCAGATTGTACAGGTCAGTGCGGATGCCTTCGAGCGAAGCGCGCGCAGAGTCGGCGCGGCCGGAATTGAGCATCATGTCAGCGGCGACCAGGCTGGTGCTGATCTTGAGCAGGGTGGTCGTATAAAGGTTGCCGTCTTTGAATGCCTCCGGCCGATGGCCGCCGAAGCGCTCGGTTAACGCCGCCCAGGCCTCGCGCAATCGGTCGATCTCCAGCGAGGCAAGGTCTGTATTGCCCGTGCGTAGATACCCGTCGGCCACCCGATTATGCGACGCCGCCCGCTCGACCGCGGCGTTGAAGTCGTCAAGCTCATCGCCATATGCGATGGCGGTCGTCAGCCCCAAGGCGAGGACGAGAATCGCTGCGCGCGCAAAGTTGATCGGCATCTGTATTCACTCGGCTGTGCCGCCTAGATATATGCTAAGATGAATATCAAGGCGCGGGGAATCCGCGCACAAGGTGAAGTCGATGACAATCTCCCGGCGGCACTTGATGCTTGGCGCGGCGGCGGTGTCCGTCATGGCGATCGGCCCGTCGGCCGCCGAGCCAATCCTGACCGATGATGGGCTCTACAAGGAGCCGTGGTTCCTGGAGAGCTTCCTCGAACTTCCCGACGATCTCGAAGACGCGCGCAAGTCCGGCAAGCGCTTCGTCGTGATGTGGGAGCTGAAGGGCTGCCCCTATTGCAAGGAAACGCATTTCGTCAATTTCGGGCGCAACGATATTTCCGATTACATCAAGGCCAATTTCGTGGTGCTGCAACTCAACATTATCGGCTCACGCAAGGTGAAGGACTTCGACGGCCAGGAGCTGTCGGAAAAGGAGCTGGCGGCGAAATACGGTGTCCGCTTCACGCCGACCTTCCAGTTTTTCGACGAGGACGCCGCGGCCTTGAAGGCCCGCGAGCCGCAGAAGCGCGAGGTGGCCCGCGCCCCGGGCTATTTGCGGCCGGACGATTTTCTCGCCATGTTTCGTTACGTCCGCGAGAAGGCCTATGAGGCCAAGAGTTTCCGAGACTATTTGAAATCGCAGCCGAGCTGATTTCACGATCCGCCGCCGAAAATTCTATGCCACCGTGCGCGCGGGCGGGGGTGATTCCATTTTGCGGTATGTTGCGCTGCGAAATTACATTCTCTGCTGTGAATATGAATTGACGTTGCGGTTGCGGCGGTTAAGGTCGCGTAACGCGGGGCGAGCTGTCGCTCCGACAGAATTTCCGGGAGGAGTTTCGATGCAGCAAATCTCTCGTCGTGCGGCTTTGGCGCTGGGCGCCGCCGGCGCGACGCTTTCGGTGATCGGTTGGGGCAGGGACGCCCAGGCGACTCCCGACGCCGCCAAGGCCGAGATTGCCAAATTTACCGGGGGCAAGGCCGCCACCGAGGGCAAGATTTCGATCGAGCTGCCGGAGATCGCCGAGAACGGCAATACCGTGCCGCTGGCGATTTCGGTCGATGCGCCGATGACCGCGGATGATCACGTCACTGACGTTCTTGTCGTTGCCGAAGGCAATCCGAATCCGGGCGTTGCCACGTTCCATTTCACGCCGCTCTCGGGCAAGGCCGACGCCTCCACCCGTATCCGTCTGGCCACCACGCAGAACATCGTCGTGACCGCCAAGACCAGCAAGGGCGCGTTCTATACCGCGTCGAAACTGGTCAAGGTCACCATCGGTGGCTGCGGCGGCTGAGCCCAGAACAAGATTTCAGGAGACGACCCCATGGCGGACACGCCGAAGATCAGAGTGCCGAAGACGGCCAAGAAGGGCGAGATCATCGAGATCAAAACCCTGATGCCGCACATCATGGAATCCGGTCAGCGCAAGGATAAGGATGGCAAGATCATCCCGCGCAAGATCATCAACAAATTCGTCGCCGAATTCGAGGGCAAGCCAGTGTTTTCGGCGACGCTCGAGCCGGCCATCGCCGCCAATCCGTATCTGCAGTTCAATGCCAAGGTCGAAGCCAGCGGCACCTTCAAGTTCTCCTGGACCGATGACGACGGCACGGTGACCACGGCGGAATCGAAAATCGAAGTCGCCTGATAAACCGCTGCCGACAGATCATGTGCAGCGGACACTAAAGAAACGGGTTGGGAGGATTGCGATGCAGCGGGCAGGGATGATGACGGCGGGTACGGCCGCGCTGGCGGCGATGGTGGCGGGCGTGATCACGCTCGCGCCGGCCGCCGCACAGACCAAGAAAGAGGCGCCGCTCGTGACCACGGGCGATGCCGCGGCGCGTCCTTGGAAGCGTTATTCCGGCTGGCCGACGCGCGATGAATCCAAGTGGAGCACGCTGGCCAAGGTGGCCTCGCCGCCGCCGCCGAAGCCCGAGGACGTCAAGAAGATCACGGGCCCGATTACCGGCGACGCCAAGAAGGGCGAAGAACTGGTGGCCGACCGCAACCGCGGCGGCTCGTGCCTGGCCTGTCACGTCATGGGCCCGGCCGGCGGCGCGAACTTGCCGGGCAATGTCGGTCCCGATTTGTCCGAGATCGGCGCGGCCGGTCGCGAGGACGAGTGGCTCTACAACTACATCTACGATGCGCGCGTCTATAACGCCGAGACGGTGATGCCGCCCTGGGGCAGCCACGGCGTGTTCACCGACGCCGAAATCCGCGACATGGTCGCGTTCCTCAAGACGCTGAAGTCGCCGGCCAAGTTCAAGACCGTGCTCGACGATCCGAACAAGCGTCCGGCGCCGGTCGAGAAGCGCGAGAACCTCGACCCGATGGAAAACCCCGGCATGTGGGCGGTCGACAAGGCGCAGGAGCTGTTCAAGCAGGCCAGTGCCAAGGGCTCGTGCGCCTCGTGCCACAGCGATCCGGCCAAGGAGTTCAAGACCTGGGCGGCGTCGATGCCGAAATGGGAGCCGCGGCTGGGCAAGGTGCTGGGCGTCGAGGAATTCGTCACCCGCCACGCCGCCGCGACCACGGGCGCGCAGTGGTTGATGGAGACGGACGACAACCGCACCATGTCGGTCTATCTGCACTTCCTCGCCAATGGCGCGCCGATTGCTGTCGATACACAGAGCGCGGACGCCAAGGCCGCGATCGCGCGCGGCAAGGAACTGGCCGAACGCAAGATTGGCGAATTGAATTTCGCCTGCACCGATTGCCACGGCAAGGCGGCCAATCACTGGATCCGCGGCCAATGGCTCGGCGAGCCGAAGGGGCAGTACGATCACTTCCCGACCTGGCGCACCAGCCTGCAGGCGATCTGGGATATCCGGCAGCGCTTCCAGTGGTGTCAGGTCAACATCCGCGCCGACGAACTGTCGCCGGATGCCAAGGAATACGGTGATCTCGAACTGTATCTCGCCGCGCAGAACGACGGACTGAAACTCAGCGTGCCGGGCATCCGGCACTAAAGGCAAAAAAACAGCGAGGCCGTCAGTGTGACGACCTCGCTGGACGAGCAGTCGGGACTACTTAGTGATCCCGGATGTAGGCCTTCGAATATTGCGCGTCCTTGCCGGGCAGGTTGCTGTAGCGGCCGGGGTCGCGCTTCGGAATGCCGGGGACATAATAACCATCCCGCGTCACATGATGATGATAGCGCTTGGCGTGATGTTTCTTTCCGGCGGCCATGGCCGGGGCGACGCTGGCGACGAGCGCCGTGGTCACCGCCGCAATGATCAACTTCTTCATCGTTACCTCCATTGGGTTCGCCGTACCAACCCGCCGTGAGGTCGCTCGTTCCCGGTTCGCCCCGTCACAACGTAATGATCGGGCGGTTAATCGGACCATGCCGGAACTTCAGGAGTCGCCTGGGTCATGATCACTCGCCGCGAAATGCTTCAGGTCAGCGCCGCGACCGCGGCCATCATGGCGGGCGCCGGTTCGCTGAGCCGCGCCTTCGCCCAGCAGAAGTTGACGCAGGACGACCTCCTCAAGTTCGACAGTCACGGCAACGTGACGCTGCTGCATGTCACCGACATTCACGGCCAGTTGATGCCCGTCTATTTCCGCGAGCCGACGGTCAATGTCGGCGTCGGCGAAGCCAAGGGCCAGCCGCCGCATGTCACCGGCGCCGAGTTCCTCAAGCGCTTCGGCATCGCGCGGGGCTCGGCCGACGCTTATGCGCTGACCGATCAGGATTTCACGGCGCTCGCCCGCAACTACGGCAAGATCGGCGGCCTCGATCGCTGCGCCACCGTGGTCAAGCAGGTGCGGGCCGAGCGCGGCGATAAGTTGCTGCTGCTCGATGGCGGCGACACCTGGCAGGGCTCGCTCGGCGCCAATGCGTCGAAGGGTCAGGACATGGCCGACTGCATGGCGCTGCTGAAGCCCGACGCCATGACCGGGCACTGGGAATTCACTTACGGCGAAGACCGCGTCAAGGAACTGGTGGACAAGCTCGGCTTCTCCTTCCTCGCCCTCAATGTCCGCGACACCGAATGGAACGAGCCGGTGTTCGACGCCTTCAAGATGTTCGAGCGCGGCGGCGTCAAGATCGCGGTGCTGGGCCAGGCGTTTCCCTATACGCCTGTCGCCAATCCGCGCTGGATGATCCCGAAGTGGTCGTTCGGCATCCGCGAGGAGGAGGTCCGCACCCAGGTCGAGAAGGCACGCAAGGCCGGCGCGCAGCTCGTCGTGCTGCTGTCGCACAACGGCTTCGACGTCGATCGCAAGCTCGCCGCGCGCGTCGAGGGCATCGACGTCATTCTCACCGGCCACACCCACGATGCGCTGCCGGAAGCCATCAAGGTCGGCAACACGCTGCTGATCGCCTCGGGCAGCCACGGCAAGTTCATCTCGCGGCTCGATCTCGACGTGCAGGGCGGGGCGGTGAAGGGCTTCCGCTACAAACTGATCCCGCTGTTTGCCGACGTCATCAAGCCGGATGCCGAGATGAGCGCGGCGATCGAGAAGGCGCGGGCGCCTTACGCCAAGGATCTGGCGCGTGTGGTCGGGCAGGCGGATTCGCTGTTGTACCGGCGCGGCAACTTCAACGGCACGTTCGACGACCTGATCTGCGCGGCGCTGCTGAAGGAGCGCGACGCCGAGATCGCGCTGTCGCCCGGATTCCGGTGGGGCACCAGCGTGCTGCCGGGGTCGCCGATCACCGTGGAGGATATCCACAACGCCACGGCCATTACCTATCCGCAGGTCTATCGCCAGCCGATGACCGGTCAGCGCCTCAAGGAGGTGCTCGAAGACGTCGCCGATAACCTGTTCAACCCCGATCCCTATTACCAGCAGGGCGGCGACATGGTGCGCTGCGGCGGGCTCGGTTATTCGATCGACGTGTCGAAGCCGATCGGCAGCCGGATTTCCGGCATGACCTTGCTGAAAACCGGGCAGCCGATCGATCCGGCGCGCGAATACACCGTCGCCGGCTGGGCCAGCGTCAACGAGGGCACGCAGGGCCCGCCGGTCTGGGACCTCGTCGAGCGTTACGTTGCCGCGGAGAAAACCGTGCGCGTCACGCCGAACACCAGCGTGAAAATCACGGGAGCGTGAAACTTCCGTCCCCGCTTTGGCAATGGGGCGATAAAATAGTTTCCCACCATGGTGTGGAACGAGAAGATTTCATTACATTCATCAAAAGGAATATGATAAGAGGGCCGACGCATTCGGAAACGGCCGCATTCGACGGCCGCCCGTGGGAGGATACAGATGGCTGATCCCAAAGACGCGCCGCGGCCGTCGCGGCGAAGGTTCTTGACCGGAGCGGCGAGCATCATTGCCGCCGGCGCAGCGGGCGCCGCCCATGCCGATGAAAAAAACCTGCCGCCGAACGTGGCGCCATGGAGCAAGGCGCTGGGCGACGGCGTCGCGGTGCGGCCCTACGGCCAGCCGTCGAAATTCGAAAAAGATGTTATCCGCCGCGATGTGCAATGGCTGACCGCCAGCCGTGAGTCCTCGGTGAGCTTCACGCCGCTGCATGAGCTCGACGGCATCATCACGCCGAATGGGCTGTGCTTCGAGCGCCATCACGGCGGCATCGCCGAGGTCGATCCGCACGATTATCGGCTGATGATCCACGGCTTGGTGGACAAACCGCTCATCTTCACGCTCGAGGATCTCAAGCGGCTGCCGCGCGTCAACCGTATCTACTTCCTCGAATGCGCCGCCAATTCTGGCATGGAGTGGCGCGGTGCGCAGCTCAACGGCTGCCAGTACACGCACGGCATGATCCACAGCGTCATGTACACCGGCGTGCCGCTGAAGCTGCTGCTCGAACAGGCCGGCGTGAAGCCAAACGGCAAATGGCTGCTGGTCGAAGGCGGCGACTCCTCAGGTCTCGATCGCTCGCTGCCGCTGGAGAAAGCGCTCGACGACTGCCTCGTCGCCTACCGCATGAATGGTGAAATGCTGCGGCCGGAGCAGGGCTATCCGGTACGCCTCGTCGTGCCGGGCTGGCAGGGCAATATCTGGGTCAAATGGTTGCGCCGGATCGAAGTCGGCGACGAGCCCTGGTACACGCGCGAGGAGACCTCGAAGTACACCGACCTGATGCCGAACGGCAAAGCTCGCAAATTCACCTTCGTGATGGACGCCAAGTCGGTGATCACGTCGCCGTCGCCGCAGGCGCCGATCAAGAACAAGGGTTTCCTGGTGATCTCCGGCCTCGCCTGGTCCGGCCGGGGCAAGGTCGCGCGCGTCGATGTCTCGATCGACGGCGGCCGCAACTGGCAGACGGCAAAGATCGACGGCCCGGTGCTGGACAAGTCGCTGGTGCGTTTTTACGTCGAGACCGAATGGAACGGCGAGCCGCTGCTGCTGCAGTCCCGCGCCATGGACGAGACCGGCTACGTGCAGCCGACCAAGGATGAATTGCGCGCCATCCGCGGCGTCAATTCGATCTATCACAACAACGGCATCCAGACCTGGTCGGTCAAGGCCAACGGGGAGGTCGAGAATGTCGAGGTCGGTTGAGAGTTTGCGCCGGAGCTCGCAAGCTGCGTCAGTCTCCGATCGTTCCCGCGCAAGCGGGAACCCAGGTCTTCGTGAGCCCGCTCTGGGTACCCGCTTTCGCGGGGACGAACGGTGTTTTTTGCGGCTTGCCGTCGTGTCTGTTCTGTTGATGCTGACTTCACCTGTCTTCGCGCAATCCCCCAAGCCGCACAGTTACGGCATCGGCACGCCCGCGACGGCGGCGCAGATCGCCGGCTGGGATATCGACGTGCGGCCGGATGGACAGGGGCTGCCGCCGGGCAAGGGCTCGGTGAAGGACGGCGAGACGCTCTATCTCGAGCGCTGCGCCGCCTGTCACGGCGAATTCGGCGAAAGCGCCGGGCGCTGGCCGCAACTCGCGCAGGGCAAGGGCACGCTGGCGACCCACGATCCGGTCAAGACCGTCGGTTCGTACTTCCCCTATGCGTCGAGCGTGTTCGATTACGTACGCCGCGCCATGCCGTTCGGCGACGCGCAGTCGCTGACCAATGACGAGGTTTACGCCATCGTCGCCTTCGTGCTGAACCTCAACGACATCGTCGACGACAAATTCGTGCTGTCGAAGGACACCTGGAAGCAGATCAAGATGCCGAATGCCGACGGCTTCTACGACGACGATCGCGACACCACGGAAAAGGCGTTCTGGAACAAGAATCCGTGCATGAAGGATTGCCGGGCGCCGGTTCAGATCACCGGCCACGCTTCGGTCATCGACGTCACGCCGGACGACAACACCGCGCGCAAAAGCGGGGTGGAGTAGGTTCGCTCACTCATCGTTCCGGGGCGTCGAAGGCGCGCATTAACGCGCTTCAGGCGAGCGCCCCGGCATGACAGTCAGGGCTGCCGCAGCCGCTCCAGCAGCTTCAGCCCCGCATAGCCGTCGGGCTTCATGCCGACGCTCTTCTGGTACGCGCCGATCGCGCGCACGGTGTCGGAACCGGTGCGGCCATCGACGCCATCGGTCTTGAAGCCGCGCTCGTTGAGCCGGCGCTGAATCTCCTTGACCTCGTCGATGGTCGGAATGCGCTCGCCGCCGGGAAATTTCTGGCGGAAGTCGCCGTCGCCGCGGATGAGGTCGCCGAGATGCACCAGCGCCAGCGAATAGCTTGCCGACGGATTGTACGAATAGACAGCGCGGAAGTTCTGCCCGACCAGGAAGGCGGGGCCGCCGGCCACAGGGATCCACAGCTTCACGTGATCGTTCGGTCGATGGAAAGGCTGGCCATCGGCGCGGCGGAAACCGTGACCGTGCCAGGTGGCGTAGGTGCGCATGGTGCGGTTGTCGGCCAGCCGATGCCCGCCAGCGGGCACGGCGACCTCACAGCCCCAGGCCTCGCCGCGCCGCCACTTGCCGCGTTCGGCCAGATAGCGCGCGGTGCCAGCGAGCGCGTCGTCCGGCCTACCGAACGGATTGATGCGGCCGTCGCGATCGAAATCGACGCCCATATGCAGCCAGACCTCGGGCATCCATTGCGTGTGGCCCATGGCGCCGGCCCATGATCCGATCATCTCGGCGGGCTTCGCCCAGCCATGATCGACGATCTTCAGCGCGTTGATCAGCTCGGTTTCCCAGTAGCGGCGGCGACGCGGCTCGCCATAAGTAAGCGCGGCGAGCGCTGGAATGATCGGCCGCATGTATTTCGGATTATCGATGACGTCGCCGTAGGACGACTCCATGCCCCAGAGGCCGAGCAGCACGTAACGATCGACGCCGTATTCGCGCTCGACGCGCGCCAGCACACCGGCGTGTTCCTTCGCGCGCTCCTTGCCGGTGATGACGCGCCAGTCCGAGCAGCGGCGATTGATGTACTGCCACATCTCCTCGGTGAATTCCGGCTGCTTGCGCTGGAGCTCGTAAACCGCGGTGTCAGGTTTGACGTGGCCCATGACGCGGTCATAGGTCGCCTCCGACACGCCGCGACGCACGGCCTCGGCGCGGAAGCGCTCGACCCAGCGCTCGAACGCGGCTGATTGCGCGAAGGCGGCATCGCCGGCGACAAGGCCACCGGCAAGCGCCAGCGCGCCGCGCAGCAGGCTGCGGCGATGAAACAGCAGGGGCGGGCGGTTCTCGAATCGAGCCATCCGGGCAGTGTAGCGGCCGGCGGACGACGCACAATCGGTGCGGATTTGCCGCAGCCGGAGCCGGCGCGTCTGAGGAACTACTCGTCCGTCTCGGTGCGCGGCTTGCGGTGGCGATGGCGGCGGATGAATTTGCGCACCTTTTCGCGAACGCGCTTGACCAGCGGCTTCCTGGGTTCGGCCGTTTCGGTCTTGGTTGCCGCGGTTCCGGGCGTAGCCGCGGTCACCGGCGGGTGCAGGATCACCGGGGGCTTGTCCGGGACCGGCGGCACCGGGTCGCCTTCATGCAGTTCCTTGCCGCGCCCGCCGATCAGTTTCTCATAGGCGAGCACCAGCGACATGTAGGGATTGACCCAGACCCAGCCGGACTTGGTGACCACCTGCATGTTGAAATGCAGGTGGTACGAGGTGCCGCTCTCGTAATCGCCCCAGGTCGCGACCTTACCGATGATCTCGCCTTCCTTGACCACGCGGCCGGTCACGAGCCCGTCCTCGTCCATGTATTTCGGATTCATGTGCAGATAGCGGAAGCGCACGAACTCGTTGGGGTTGTTTAATATGAGATAGGCGGCGAGGTTGCCGGGCAGACGCCAGATCAGGCCGTCGCGTACTGCGGCAATCGTGTGCTGATACGGCTCGCAACGGTCGGAGCCCACATTGTCCATCACGCAATTGGCCGGGCGGATGTCCTGGCCCTGATGGCCGTAGCCGCCGGGACACTGGCCGACCAGGAAGTCGCGCAGCTCGCAGAAATTGTCGCGCCACGGATAGTTGAAATTCACCGCGGCCGATTCATTGAAGGTCAGCGGCAGGCCGTTGACCTTGCAGGTGTAGGGCGCGTCTTTCTTGCCGATGCGGCCAGTGCGACCGCTGCGGTAGCAATCGCCCCACGGCATGAAACTCTGCGACTTCACGTAGGCCGGCGCTTCCGCGATCGGAAAGCGCATCAGTGCATAGACGTGGTAATCGGCACGCCCCGGCAGCTTCTTCCACCCGGTATTCGGAATGAGATCACCCGGCGCGTAGTAAGTGAAATCCGACGGCCCGCTCGGCCGCGTCAGATCGAGATGCGGCTCAGGGATCGTCCGCGGGGCGCCGCCGACGACGACAAGCTTTTTCAGGAAGGCTTCGGCGATCGGATCGGCCTCGCGGCACGACAGGTATCTCGATGAGACGCGCGTGTCGTAGCACTGGATCGAAACGATGTAGGGAACGCCGAAGCGCTCGAAGGCGTAACGTACATGCGCTTCGCGGATGATGCGCCGGATGCCGGGGAAGAGCGTCGAGAGCTCCTTGTCCTTCGGCGGGAAGACCTCCTGATGGTCGGGGGGGTCGAGGTCGTAGGTGAAGCCGGCGCCGGTGATCTCGATCTCGATCGGCTTCTTCTTGTAGGTGACCTTGAACGGTCCGCCGCCGGTGTCGAGCGCGTAGGTGCCGGTGAAGCCGGCCGGTCCGGGCAGGAAATATTTGGTCGGATGAAACACCCCGAAATACTTGTCCGTGTCGGCATCGGATTTGTCGGCCTTGAAGGCGTCGAGGTCGAACGGCGCCAGCACCGGCACGCTGCTGCCGGCGATGCCGGGGAAGCGCTTGTCGGTTGCGGTGTTGAGCCTGGCGAATTGTTCGGCCGGCGTGCCGTCGCCGGCGTCCTTGAGGGCCGCGGCGGCGGCAACCCAGTCGACCGCACTGATCGTAACCTTCGGCGGTTCGATCTCGGCGGCGGTCGCGGCAGGCGCAAAAGCAGGTGCAACAACAAGTGCGGCGATCAGCGCCGCACCGACAAGAACCTGTCGTCTCAACTCACGCCCCTTGCTGCGCGCCCCCGCGGCGCCGTCCCCGAAACAGGGCGAGAGACTAGCGGTTCCATGGCGCCGCCTACAAGGGCGGCCGCCGTGCGGCCGATCGCAGCGCCGCGGTATCGTTTCGGGACAGGGGTAGGGCAGACGCGCCGGTGCAGGCGCGTCGGTGCAAGTGCCTCAGTGCATGTGCGTCAGTCGAAAGTGCGTCAGTCTTTGGCGCGCTCGACGTAGGCGCCGTCGGCGGTCATCACCACGACGCGGGTGCCTGGGACGATATGGGTCGGCACCATGGTGCGCACGCCGTTCGACAGGATCGCCGGCTTGAACGAGCCCGATGCGGTCTGCCCCTTCACCACTGGTTCGGTCTCGGTGATTTCCAGCGTCACCTTCTGCGGGATTTCGATCGAGATCGGCAGCCCCTCGTGGATGGCGAGGTTCACCTTCATGCCTTCCTGCAAATAGGGCGCGGCGTCGCCGACCATGTCGGCCTGCATCTGGACCTGGTCGTAGGTCTCGTCGTTCATGAAATGGAAGCCCTCGGCGTCCTGATAGAGGTAGGAAAACTCCACCTCTTCGACGTGGGCGCGCTCGACCTGGTCGGTGGTCTTGTAGCGCATCTGGGTCTTCACGCCGTCGGAAATCCGGCGCATATCGATCTGGGTGGTGGGCGTGCCCTTGCCGGGGTGGAAGCTTTCGGCATGCAGGACGACGCAAAGCTTGCCGTCGAGATCGACGATGTTGCCCTTACGAATTTGGCTGGCGATGACCTTCACGATAGCGATCCTTGAAAATAGAGCAGTCCCGGCGTGCGGGGCCGGATTCGGGCCGCACCATAGCGATCTTCTGGGGCATTGCCAGCCCTTCCGGCCGAATTCCCGGATGCGGTAAATGGCAGAAAAAACAACGACTTTCTGGCTTCCGGGGCGCCACGCGGCGCGTCGGCCCCATCTCCTGAACCGGGGCCGGGTGATGGCGGCGCTGCGGGCCTGGTTCGCCGGAGCGGGCTTCGTCGAGGTGGAAACCGCGGCCCTCCAGGTCTCGCCGGGCAACGAGACCCATCTGCACGCCTTCGCCACCGACCTGATTGGCCCCGATACCTCGCAACGGCCGCGCTACCTGCGCACCTCGCCGGAGTTCGCCTGCAAGAAGCTGCTGGCCGCCGGCGAGAGCCGCATCGTCGATTTCGCCCGCGTGTTCCGCAACCGCGAGCGCGGCCCGCTGCACCATCCGGAATTCACGATGATCGAATGGTACCGCGCCGGCGAGCCCTATGAGGCGCTGATGGACGACTGCGCCGCGCTGATCGCGGCGGCAGCGCGCGCCACCGGCGCGACGCGCTTTTCGTTCCGCGGCCGCGACATCGATCCGTTCGCGCCGCCGCATCGCCTCACCGTGGCGGAAGCTTTCGCGCGTTATGCCGGCATCGATCTGCTCCATACCATCAGCGGCGGCGAGGGCGATCGCGACCGGCTGGCAAATGCCGCGGCGCGGGAAGGCATCGCGTATGGCACGGACGATGACTGGGGTGACATCTTCAGCCGCATCCTGGTCGAGAAGATCGAGCCGCATCTCGGCAATGAAACCGCCACCATTCTCTACGAATATCCCTTGCCGCACGCGGCGCTGGCGCGCGCCAAGCCGGGAAGCGACAAGGTGGCCGAACGCTTCGAGATCTATGCCTGCGGCATCGAACTCGGCAATGCCTTCGCCGAACTGACCGACGCCGCCGAGCAGCGCCGCCGCTTCAACGCGGCGATGGACGAGAAAGAGCGCATTCACGGCGAGCGCTATCCGATCGACGAGGATTTCCTCGCCGCGCTCGCCCAGATGCCGCCGGCGTCCGGCATCGCGCTCGGCTTCGAGCGGCTGGCGATGCTGGCCTCCGGCGCCGACCATATCGAACAGGTGATCTGGACTCCTGTTCAGGAATGATTTGGGTTCAGGATTAGAGAGACGACCATGAACAAACAGATCCGGACCTTGCGCACGGCCGGCGACATCGTCGACGAAGGCTTCGTCACGCCGGCAGAACGCGCCGCGCTGGAGAAGGTCGCCGCACGTTATGCCGTGGCGCTGCCGCCGGCGCTGGCGGCGCTGATCGACCGCGGCGACGCGCGCGATCCGATTGCGCTTCAGTTCGTACCCGATGCCGCCGAACTCGAGACGACGCCTGACGAACTCGCCGACCCGATCGGCGACGAGGCCCATTCGCCGGTCGAGGGCATCGTGCATCGCTATCCCGATCGCGTGCTGCTCAAGCTCACCCATGTCTGCGCGGTCTATTGCCGCTTCTGCTTCCGCCGCGAAATGGTCGGGCCCGACAAGCCGAATGCGCTGTCGCCGGAAGCGGTCAAGGCCGCGCTCGATTACATCCGCGACCATCAGGAGATCTGGGAGGTCATCCTCACCGGCGGCGATCCGCTGATCCTGTCGCCGCGCCGGCTGCGCGCGGTGATGAAGGAATTGGGCGCGATCGATCATGTCAAAGTGGTGCGCCTTCACACCCGCATGCCGGTGGCCGAGCCGTCGCGCATCACGCCGGATCTGGTGCGTGCGCTGAAGACGTCAGGCAATGCTCGAAGGACTTTGGCCGTCTATGTCGCGGTCCATGTCAATCACGCTCGCGAACTCACGCCCGAAGCACGCGCCGCCTGCGCGCGCATGGCTGACGCGGGCATTCCGCTGCTCGGCCAATCGGTGCTGCTCAAGGGCGTCAACGACAGCGCCGAAGCCATGCGCGACCTGATGCGGGCCTGCGTCGAGAGCCGCATCAAGCCGTATTATCTGCATCACGGCGATCTCGCGCCGGGCACCGCGCACCTGCGCACCGATATCGCGACCGGGCAGAACATCATGCGCGAACTGCGCGGCCGCGTTTCGGGCCTGTGCCAGCCGAGCTACGTGCTCGATATTCCGGGCGGCCACGGCAAATCGCCGCTCGGGCCGAATTACCTCGAGACGGTCGACGGCGGTTATGAGATCGAGGACTTCACCGGCAGGCGCCACGCTTATCGCTAGGCTTTGTTGTCGCGTTTCCTGACGGCGAAGCGGCTTCCGCTTCGCGTGGAAGCGCTCCGCGCTCAATGCCGGATCGAGATCAGGTCGAGCAAGGCGGAAGCCACCGCCAGTCCGGCAAAGCCGACGAAGACAACGACGATCACCGCATTCCAGATGAAGGCGGCGTCGCGCCGCAGGGCGCTGACGACGTGCTTGCCGGCCACGATGCTCTTGCTGCTGCTATCGATGCTGTTGATCATGGTGCTGGCTCCCATGCGAGCGGTATCACACCAATGTAATGGCGAACTGCCGTTTGCAGCATAATTTCCCCATTAAATTGGGGAGGAAATGCGTCTCTTCGGCGCATGGCTGACATGAAGGAGGCGCCGGGAGCCATTTGTCGCAGCCTAGCGCTCCCGTCGGCCGGACCGCAGCGACGCCATGCTCTCGAACACGCCGTCACGGAAAACCAGGCGGTGCACCAACGCCGCGCCGAAATGCGCAAGGAACAGCGCGAACAGCGTCAGCGCGAGCGCCGTATGGGCGGTTCTGAGGATGCTGTAGAGCTGGTCGCTCTGCGGCGCGATCGGCGGCAGGTGGATGGCGCCATAAAGCACCACGGGGTAGCGCGCGGCCGACAGCATGGCCCAGCCGACCAGCGGCACGGCGAACATCAGCGCATAAAGCAGGACATGCGAGCCGTGAGCCGCGAAGCGCATGGTCGTTGGCATGCCGTTTGGCAAAGGCGGCGACTGGCGGACGAGGCGGTTG
Source organism: Pseudolabrys sp. Root1462 (assembly GCF_001426945.1). Taxonomy (GTDB): domain Bacteria; phylum Pseudomonadota; class Alphaproteobacteria; order Rhizobiales; family Xanthobacteraceae; genus Pseudolabrys. The sequence continues at coordinate 1,619,653 of NZ_LMFS01000001.1, forward strand.
AGCAGCCGGATGGCGGCCAGCACCAGGATGGCGATGCCGAGCGGCCGGTGGATCGAGAGCAGCCAATGATACTCCGTCACCGACGCCACCATGCCGATGCCGATGAACAGCATGGCGAGGATCATTACGGCCATCAGCCAGTGCAGGACGCGGGAGAACGCAGGGAACTGGTAATGCGTCATGGCGAGGCGCCCTTCGTGACGTTGGGGACCTGCACTTCGCTCGGCGTCTTCGCTTCGGCTGCGCGGCGCCTGAACGAATTCGAGTAGGTGGCGGAACGAGCGCTGAGCAGTGGATCGTCCGACGGCGCGATACCGGCCGGCAGCACCAGCGGATCGAAATTGACGTCGCTGCAATTGCCCGGCGCTTCCGTCGCAATGCGATCGATGGTCAGCGTGCCGAGCGTCAGGCGCGTGCGGGTCTCGGGCCAAGCCACGGTTGCGTCGGCGGTCGCATCGTCCGATGTGCCGATCGTGACCACGAGATGCCACTGCACGGAGCCCTTGGCGAGCCGGGCGATCAGGTCGTCGAACAGGTAGTTGACGTCCGTCGGGCTGCTCTTGTTGACCCCGGCTTGGCCCTCGGCGACAAAAGGATCGACCGCTTCCATGCTCCAGCGCACCGGCGTCGATACGCCGGCGCCGTTGACGAAGCGGAATGCGTCGAGGCTGTTGTAGCTGGCATTGGCAAAGCCGGTTGAGAAGGGCCTCGCTTTGATCGCCTGCAGCGCCTTCGCTGTCTCCGGATGAGCGGCGAGGAAGCTCTGCATGCGTGACGGGTCGGGCTTGCCGGTGGCCGGATCGGGCCGCGCTGCGAGCATCTGCTCATAGAACGCCTGCGCATTACGAACCGGGAAGACCGGAATGTCGTTCATGCCGGTGCGCCATTCCTCCCCGTCGCGAAGCCGGAAGCTCAGGGCCATGCTGCGCACCTCGGTCTCGTTGTCGGGGACGAAAGGCTTGCCGACGGCGACGGCGAAGCGCCCGGTGACCGGCGTTGTGCCTTTTTCGAAAACCGCGGCTGTCGACAGCGCGGTGCCATTGCCGTTGCTGTCGAAGGTACCGGCGATACAGACGCCCTTGGCGTGATTGCGGCGGAAACCGGGGTGGACGCCGTTGATCTGTTCGAAGCGGTCGATGATGCGCGCTTGGGTCAGCCGTTGCGGCGTCAGGTAGCCGCCGACATAGGCGAAGCCGGCAGCGATGCACGCTACCGCAATGCCGATGGTGACGAGGCTGGTGATAGTTTCGGGTGACGGCGGCCAGAGACGATAATGCGGTCTCGGATTTTCGTATTCGCTCATGCCGGCTTTGCTCGGGAGGGACGACACGACGCGTTACGTCGCACTGTGTCGCCTGATCGCCCCGGGGCCCATGTTCCGCTTTCCGAGCACCAGCGAAATCATACGCAGGAGTGGCCGCGTCATACCGAAGGATGATTGCCAGGTGATGCGTTATGCCGTGTCCGCGCAAAGCGGCATCGCGCTCCGCCCGACACCCTGGTGGACAGGGACGCGGCGCATTCCTCGAACGTCAGGCGCGATGAACTCGTTCTCGGCCCGCGGCAGCTCGCGATGATCGAACGCCAAGGCGCGGGCCATAGGCATTCAAAAGCTCCGAGCGCACACTTGCCGCCTGCTCACACAGCCTGTCGGCGTTGCGCTCGCCTGTCCTGGCGACTGCAATAATGCGCTTGGCGATGATCTCGCGGTCCGCCTGTGACAGCGCCAATTCCTCGAGGGCTAAACAAGCGCGATCGAAAGCCTCACCCATAACGCGCGTGGCGAGGTCATCGAAACTAGCCTCTATGAAAATGGGGACAACGTTCATGCTACTCCCCCTTGGCTACGATCAGGTTAGATGCCGGGGAGGAGGAGAATTTGATTTACAACAAAACCGCGACCTTTTTTGAGGTGACCGCCAAGGTAGAAAAAAGGGGTAGCCGGGTCCCGCTACCGACGGCACACTGCTCGGCGCTTACACGCCGGATGCCAGACTGTACCGATCGACGAAATCGCGCGTGCCACCGCTAACCGGCTGGCCGCGATGCCATGCGGCCTCGACGACGTCGCGCGCGACATCCTCGGTGACGTCACGCGACCAACCTTCGGCCGTGTTGAATGCGACGATGCGAACGATCTGTTGGAATTGGCCGTTGAGGATGTCTTCGATCAGAGTGTCTTTGTCGGCCGTCTCTTCGTCGGTCTCTCTATAGGCCCGGCCGACACGGCCGAAATCTTGCAGCACGATATAAACCGTGACGTCGAATTGACCGGGGGCCGCCGGCACGATGGGCGGCATGACGCAATCTCCACAAACGCATTACGCTAACGAGAGGTACTTGCTCGGCCAGAACGCGCGACCGCGTTTCATTTCATTGGATCAAGCCGGCTTTACACTAAGCTGACTTGCAGTCTGGCAAACGGATGAAATCGTCAGTTCATATTTCGGCGCAACGTGCAGGCTACGGACAGGGCGAGGGCTGTTCTTTATCGCTCGTCGACAACGCCAAGGGCAGACTCCTGGGCTTCGCGTCCCGGCACCGATATTCTGATCTCGTGTCCATCCTTGATCGAATTGGAAGCGGCCATCGCAATCGCTTCAAAGGCGGATTCCTTCGACAGGTAAGAACCTTCGATCCGTCCGTCGTGTTCGACGCCCCAGCCGTCTCTGACCCGCTTTACCGCATACGCCGCCAAACTCATGGGATCGCTCCGCGTCTGTTACCCCGATTTAAACTCGTCGCCTCTCGCGAAGTTCCGAGCAGCCGCGTGCGGCCGAGACGAGCCGGAGAAATGCGGCTTCCACTCGACGTTCTTCACGCGATATCCGGTGCTAAAAAATCGTGGCGCCCGGCATCAGGCCGGCGCCGTGAAGAGCGTGCGTTGCCCGGCGTCACGACGCGGGCGACTAAGACCTCGCTCACGTGGCATTCTCGCCCATGCCGGAACGCCACGCGTTGACGCGCCAAAGCGGTGGGGGCGTTCAAGTCATGATGGGGCTTACGGTACAATTGCCGCACCGCCGGCGCCTCGCCGTATGACAAGGGCGCGCAATCTCGATAACTGCTTTGATTATAACGGTAATTGGCGCGCCCTAGGGGATTCGAACCCCTGTTACCGCCGTGAAAGGGCGGTGTCCTAGGCCTCTAGACGAAGGGCGCAGTGGCACCGAACGGTGCCAAGGCGGCGACCTATAAAGGGCTTCGCCGCCTGCGGCAAGTCTTGGAAAAGTCTTGAACAAGTCCGCGGCAAGTCATTGGAAACAGGGCCGGGAAACCGGGACAGCGGCGGCTCGGCCGCCGGAGGGGCTCGATTTGTCCCGGTCCGGCGGCCTTGGTTGCCTCGTCCCCCCATATCGGGGCGAAAGGCGCTTTTACCAGTGGCCGGTGTTCTTCATCGAGGCCCACGGTTCCTGCGGTGGCAGCGCGGCGCCTTTCTGCAGGATCTCGATCGAGTGCTTGTCCGGCGAGCGGACGAAGGCCATGACGCCGTCGCGGGGCGGCCGGTTGATGGTGACGCCCGCTTTCATGAGCCGCTCGCAAGTCTCGTAGATATTGTCGACCTCGTAGGCGAGGTGGCCGAAATAGCGCGCTTCGCCGTAGTCCTCGGTGTCCCAGTTATAGGTCAGTTCCACCTCGGGTCCGGGGCGGCCCTTTTTCTTGGAGACCTCAAGCGCATCCTGGTCGTCGCTGCCGGCAAGGAAGACCAGCGTATAGCGGTTCTTGTCATCGACCCGCCGCCGGGTCTCCTTGAGGCCGAGTTTGTTGACGTAGAAATCGAGCGCGTCATCGAGATTGCGGACGCGCAGCATGGTGTGCAGAAATCGCATGGGGCTTACCTCGGATATACACTTGGAACCCACTACCGCACATAGAACCATGTCGGCGAAATCGCAATGATTGCTTCCGATCTCGACACCGCCATTGCCGGCCTGCGTGACCTGATCGACGACGCGCAGCGGATCGTGCCGTTTACCGGCGCCGGCATCTCGACCGAGAGCGGCATTCCGGACTTTCGCTCGCCCGGAGGCCTGTGGACGCACAACCGTCCGATCCCGTTCGACGAGTACGTGGCGAGCGCCGAGGCGCGGCGCGAGGCCTGGCGGCGGCGCTTCAATATCGAGGCAACGTTCGCGCAGGCGAAACCGGGGCGGGGCCATCTGGCGCTGGCGAGCCTGTACCGGGCCGGCCGGGTTCCCGGCGTCGTGACCCAGAACATCGACAATCTGCATCCGATGTCCGGTGTTGCACCGCACGATATCGTCGAGCTGCACGGCAACACCACCTATGCCACCTGCCTGGACTGCGGTCAGCGCTACGAGTTGGGCCCGATCCGGAGCCGCTTCGAGGTCAATGGCGAAGAACCGCCGGACTGCGATTGCGGCGGCATCGTCAAGACCGCGACGATTTCATTCGGTCAGGCCATGCCGGAAGACGCCATGCGGCGCGCGCAGCAACTGGCCAGCGCGTGCGATCTGTTGCTCGCCGTCGGATCGTCGCTGGTTGTCTGGCCGGCGGCGGGGATTCCGCTGATCGCCAAACGCAGCGGTGCGAAACTCGTCATCATCAATCGCGAGCCGACGGAATTCGACGAGTTCGCCGATCTTGTTGTGCGTAACGACATCGGCGACGCACTCGCGCCCTTCATCCGCCACTGATTCGCGAAACCATTCCGGCGCCAGAGAACTTGTGTGCAAGCACATTTTGCTCTTTGCCGGATTCGGCCGGGTGTTATCTTCAAATCACAGATTCGCCTAAGCGATTCCCAACAAACGCCACGTCCAACGGCGGTTCGGAAGTCGAGCAGGCAAAAGTCAAAGCGGCACACCCAAACCGGCATAGTCCAGCCGGTAACAATCGTCGAACGGGATTGAATCGAATGCCAGATACAATTCTCCGACCCGGCACGGTCCGAGACCTTGGCGACGAGAGAGCAACCGATCTCATCGAGCTCGCCGGGGTTATCAAGTGGTTCGATGTTTCGAAGGGCTTTGGCTTCATCATCCCCGATAACGGGATGCCCGACATTCTCCTTCACGTGACCTGCCTGCGCCGCGACGGCTTTCAGACCGCCTACGAGGGCGCACGGGTGGTGGTTGAAGTTCAGCCGAGAGCGAAGGGCCTGCAGGCCTTCCGCGTCGTGTCGATGGATGAATCGACGGCGATCCATCCGGCCCAGATCGCGCCGCGCACGCATGTCAACGTCACGCCGACCAGCGGGCTGGAACGGGCCCAGGTCAAGTGGTTCAACCGCCTGCGCGGCTTCGGCTTCCTGACGCGCGGCGAGGGCACGCCGGACATCTTCGTGCATATGGAAACGCTGCGGCGCTTCGGTTTTGCCGAACTGCGGCCGGGCCAGACCGTGCTCGTTCGCTTCGGGCCCGGACCGAAGGGCCTGATGGCCGCTGAGGTTCGGCCGGACGGCGGTCCGCTCGGTCTCGCCTCGCACTGATCATCGTCGACCGGTCTTCGGTCGAAAGGAATGCGCCCCGGTTCGCCCGGGGCGTTTTCATTTGCATGACCGCCGGCGCGGGCCGGGCGCTGTTCTGCGATCCATCGTCGGGCTGTCGTCTTGCCGGTGCCGCTTTTGCTTGCGATGCTGACCGCCGGGCCGGCGGTCGCCGGTCGCGCGCGAGGTCGTCTCTCCATGCATCGTTTCCGTTTGATCGCCGCCATCCTTCTGGGATTGTGGGTCGTCGCGCTGCCTGCGCGGGCAGCCGACACCAGCACCCTCGAGATCGCCAGCAAGACCGGCGTGCACGCCTTCACCGTCGAACTGGCGCAGACCGAGGCCGAACGCGCCAAGGGTCTGATGTTCCGCAAGGAGCTGCCCGAAGGGCAGGGCATGCTGTTCGACTTCAAGAAGGACCAGGAGGTCGCGTTCTGGATGGAGAATACCTACATCCCGCTCGACATGATCTTCATCCGCGGCGATGGCACCATCCTGCGCATCGAGCAGAACGCGACGCCGCTGTCGACGCGCAACATTCCCTCCGGCGGGCCGGTGCGCGGTGTCCTTGAAGTGATCGCCGGTACGGTAAAGAAGCTCGGCATCGCGCCGGGCGACAAGGTGGCGCATCCGATCTTCGGCGGCCGCTGAGCCGCCGCGGCGCGCCTTGCTGGGCGGGGTCGAAGCGTGTACCTAGCCGTCACTCGGTGCCCGCGTTATCGCGGCCCCGGGTTCATGACCGAGGGTCATATTTTCGGAGCGTAGCGCAGTCTGGTAGCGCATCTGGTTTGGGACCAGAGGGTCGCAGGTTCAAATCCTGCCGCTCCGACCATTTTACAAGTATTCGCAGTCTGTCTGCTTCCGCCTTCAGGTATTGATGCGTCAGCGGGACCAAATTCAACTGCTAATGACTTAGCCCGCAGGCTGTGATCGCGGTGATGCGAAGCGCGTCGGCCCGATTGTCAAGAAATTGGCGGCCCGCCGGTAGCTGTAGTTCCCTATCGGAATTTGGCGAGACCTATCGCATTATGAAATATAGGAAATTCAATGAGATATCATATTCAAAGTATAGAAGATCATAAAATATAATTTATTGTTGCTATCAAACAGAAGTTACGAGAGAATTAACGGGCAATTTATCTCGATACCTTCGAAAAATACGCCGACGCTTTGAGGAAGTTGCGACAATCTGCCTCACCCCCAGAAAAAGCCCGCCAACGGGCGTCAAACAGTCGTCAGAGTCATGCCTACCGTTGCGTTGTCCGCGAGTTTTGTGCGGCAGGTGCAGTGCGCGCCTGATCGTAAGAAGACCGACTATTTCGACGTCGGTCAGCGCGGATTCATGCTCGAGGTGCGATCTTCCGGCGGCAAGACGTTCTACCAACGCTATACCGATGAGCGCGGCCGCGAACGGCAATACAAGATCGGACCAGCCGATGTGGTGTCGCTCGATCAGGCGCGCCGCAAGGCCAAGCAGATAGTGGCGGAAGCGCTGCTCGGCGCCGATCCGCAGCAGAAGCGCCGTGAGATGCGCGCCATTCCGCTGCTGCGCGATTTCATTGCCGAACGCTATTTGCCGTTCATCAAGACCTACAAGAGCAGCTGGCGAACGGATGAAACCGTTTTGCGCATCCACGTGCTCCCCCGGCTCGGCCATCTTGCGCTCGACGAGATCAAGACCGACGCGATTTCAAATCTCATCAATACGATGCGTGCCGACGGCTACGCGTCGGGAACGATGAATCGGGTCATTGTGATCCTGCGCTACATCTACAATCTGGCACGCAAGTGGAAAACGCCGGGCGGCGAAAACAATCCGGCCGCCGGCCTGACCGCAGGCCCAGACGTTCAGCGCAATCGTTTCCTGAGCGAATGGGAAGCGGAAAATCTGGTGCGCGCCATTCATGCCGACGAGAACCGAACCGCCGCGCGTTCGATCCTGCTCCTGCTGCTGACCGGGGGGCGGCGCAACGAAATCACCTTCGCAAAGTGGGACTATATCGACTGGAAGAACAGAACGCTGCTGGTGCCGAAGTCGAAGTCGGGCAGGGCGCGCGTCATCGCCTTGAACCAATCGGCGATCGCGCTGCTGACAGCGACACCGCGCATCGACGGCAATCCATACATTTTTCCGTCGGAAGTCACCGGCAAGCCTTCCGCGTCGCTGTTCTTTCCATGGGACCGCATCAGGAAGCGCGCCGGACTTGAAGACGTGCGCTTGCACGATTTGCGGCATTCCTTCGCCAGCTTCCTAGTCAACCGCGGCGTTTCGCTCTACGTCGTGCAGGGGCTGTTGGGTCACATGCACGCCCGTACCACCCAGCGCTACGCGCATCTGTCGCAAGAGACATTAAGTGACGCTGCAGATCTCATCCAGCAGGTCGTCGAGTTCCCGGCGCAGACGCAATCACCTAGCAGCTAGACAAAGCCTCAGCGTGTTATCTTACGCGCTTTGATGCGCGCGCGGACGCGCGTTTTCTTCTTCGCATTTACCGGCCGCTAACCAGCCGCATGTCCCTATGACATGCGGCTTTTTTCGCGCGTCGTTTGTTCGGTCAGATGAACGCGTCCTAGAGCAGACCTATCGCGTGGTTAGCGCTGTTCGAGATGTTCGCGTTGAATCCGGGATTTGACTCAAACGCTTGATCGTTGGGCCGACCCAGACGGGGCCGAGTTGAGTCAGTTGCGACGAAGCCGGAACAAGTATCCGAGGCAGCGTCACGGCAATTGGAATCTCTCGCGTTTCTTCCGCGCTGATCGACAAACCGGTCCAGTACGTGAAGATTTGCTCGCTCTACGGGGCCGGCTTCTACTACATGCCGGG
>NZ_LMFS01000001.1:1627932-1628299 GCF_001426945.1 Pseudolabrys sp. Root1462
CACGGAAGTCAACTTCAACTCTTCCGGCTCGTTCACGCCGAATTTCGTGAACCACGACTCGCGCAGCTACAACAACAACAGCTGGCGCAGCCGCGGTGCGATCACCGCCGACGCTCGTTCGCAGACCGCCTACGGCACCCTGCGCGCGTACGTCTACCTGGCGGCCACCGACGACAACTCGATCGGCGGCGGTTATGCCGGTTCGTCGAACCCGACCAACGGTACGGGCGCTTCGCCCTATACACGTCTCTACGCGCCGGCCGTGTTCATCCAGTGGGCTGGTTTCACGATGGGTAAGACCGGGTCGTTCTTCGACTTCGACGGTCAGCCCTACTCGAACCAGTCGAACGTCTGGTCGTCGAACAAC
>NZ_LMFS01000001.1:1628337-1751262 GCF_001426945.1 Pseudolabrys sp. Root1462
GCGGCCGAAAACAACAACGGCCACCGTATGGGCGTTGCGTCTACCGTGACCACCTCGACCCTGGGTGCGACTGGCGTGATCACGACCACGACCGCTGCGGGCGCGGAAGCGGCCGCGGGCCAGTCGATTCCCGACATCGTCGGCAACCTGCGCATCGATCAGGCCTGGGGTTCGGCTCAGCTCATGGGCGCCTACCACCAGGTCAACTTCGGTGTTGCGGCCGATCCGTCGGACAAGAGCGGCTGGGCCTTGGGCGCCGGCTTGAAGGTCAACCTGCCGATGATCGGCAAGGGTGACTACATCGTCGGTCAGTTCACCTACGGCGTTGGCGCGATCGACTATGTCGNTCTCGCCCAGGCGCAGACCAGCCAGCAGGGCGGCAAGATCTCGTACGGCCCGGCCTGGGATGCGGTCGTGACCGCTGCGGGCAGCGCCGATCTGACGACCGGCTGGTCGATCACCGGCGGTTTCGAGCACTTCTGGGTCCCGAACCTGAAGACCTCGCTGTATGGTGCATACGGCAAGCTCGAGTACTCGGCTGCCGCCAGCGCGATCCTGCAGACTGCTGCTGCCGGCACTGTTGCCGGTTCGTCGGCCAACTGGTCGTACTGGCAGGTTGGCTCGCGCACGACCTGGACCCCGGTCACCAACCTCGATCTGAGCGTCGAAGTGATGTACCAGGCCCAGGACACGGCGTTTGCCGGCGCCAACATCGGCGACAACAGCTGGTGGTCGGGTATCGTCCGCGCCCAGCGCAACTTCTATCCCTGATCCAACGATCACGGATTGACGTTAAGAACCTCCGGCGAGCAATCGCCGGAGGTTTCTTTTTGTTAGGACAGCGAAATGAGGATCGCTATGCCGAGGTTGCGGCGTGTCGCTGGTCGCAGCGTTTCAGGAAGGCTGCGATCCGCGCGATGACACCATCTTCGGCGAGCAGCGGTGCGTGGCCCTGATCGGGGATCACCAGCGTCTCAAGGCCCGGATGCCGCGCGCTCATTGCCTCGACCGTCGCCGCCGACAGCAGATCTGATAGTTCGCCGCGGACCGCCAAGACCGGCACCTGCGCCAGCGCCTCGAATTGCGGCCACAGGTCGGGGATCGGCTTGGACACCTCGATGTCGGCCAGCGTCTGCTTCAGCGCCACATCGTAGTTGGGCACCAGGACGCCTTTTCGCTCCTTGAAACCGCGCCGGGCGCTTCCGCGCCAGTCTTCCATCGTCAGCCTGGGAAACTGCGAGCCGAACAGGCGGGCTAGGATCGCGGCGGCATCATCGTAATCCTTCGGCTGCGGCAGCTTGCCGACGTAAGTTTTGATCCGCGCCAGCCCTTGCGGCTCCAGCACCGGGCCGATGTCATTGAGCACGGCCCCGGCGATGGCTTGAGGTCGCACCGAAGCCAGCAGCATCGTCAGCAAACCGCCGCGCGAGGTGCCGACGAACACAGCCGGTTCGCATTTGAGCGTGCCGATAATGGTGATGACGTCACCAAGCTCGACGGGTAGCGAATACTTCGCCGGGTCGCGATCGTAATCGGAGCGGCCGCGCCCGCGATAATCGACGGCGACGACGCGGCGGCCGCCATTGGACAGCGCAATGGCCAAAGGTTCGAAGTCCTCAGCGGTTCGCGCCAGGCCTGGCAGGCAGACCACGGGCAGGCTGGCGCTATCGTGCCGCCCATAATCGCGGACATGCAGCTTGAGCCCATCGGCGGCGGTGATGAAACGGGAGGTCGCGATGCTGGTCATGCCGCGATACTACCCGGCCTGTGCGCGGTATCTTGGCGCATGATCCTGCCCGAAAACCGTTTGGCAATTTTTCGGGATCATGCGTCAGCGCGGCGCGCCGCGCCTCAGATCGGCTTCGATGACCAGCTTGTTGCCGCCGCCGAACCGCGCGCGATAAACCTGCATGTTCTCCATGATCCGCTGCACGTAATTGCGGGTTTCGGACAGCGGAATGCGCTCGCACCAATCGACCGGATCGACATTGGGATCACGTGGGTCGCCGTAAGCGGCGACCCACTGACGCACGCGGCCGCGGCCGGCATTGTAGCCGGCGAAGGTCATCAGGTAGGAGCCATCATAGGTCGAGAGCAGCATCGACAGCTCAGCGGCGCCCATCTGCATGTTGTAGACAGCATCGGTGAGCAGGCGGGCCTTGTTGAAGGGCGCCTTGAAGCGCTTGGCCGTATCCTGCGCGGCCACCGGCGTCACTTGCATGAAGCCCATGGCCTTGGCCGGCGACACGACCTTCTGATTGAAGTGACTCTCCTGACGCGCGATTGAATAGACCAGCGCCGGTTCGACCGGCGAGGTGATCGGCTGGTACGCCGGCAGGCCGAGCGTCGGGAACGCGTAGTAGTCGAGCGGCAGGCCGCGGCCGAGGCCGCCTTTGCCGATCAGCACCATGGCGCGCGGATCCTTGTGCCTGGCGGCGACCTCACCGAGCATCGCCATGCCGGCGACATCGGTGCCGCTCTCGCCCAGTTCGGCATAGATCGAGGCGATCATATCGCGTTCGTCGAGGGCATAGAGCAACTCGACCGCGCGCACGACTTCGGTGTTGGCCAGGACATTGTGTTCCTGCGGCGTGAAATGCGGCGGGCCGACAAGACCGATATCGGGCAGCCGCAGCCGGGCGCGGGCGAGTTGGCCGTAATAGGTGGCGCTGTATTGAGCCGCCTCGCTGTAGTACCTGCGCGCCTGCGCTTCCTGACCCATCGCCTCGGCGGCGCGGCCTTGCCAGTAGCCGCCGCGCGACAAGGCATGCGGATTGTCGGTACCCTGATTGATCAGCGCGAAATGCGCCGCCGCGGTCTTGGGATCGTGCAGGAAGCGCAGCGCGATCCAGCCGGCGGTGAAGTGCTTGTCGACGCGGTAATTGCCTTGCGTCGGGGTCACCGCGTCGCGAGCAACGCGATAGGCGGTTTGCGCATCGTTGCCGTCGAGCAGATCGCGAACCAAAATGCGGCGTTCCTGCCACCACTCATTGGCATCGACCAAGGGCCCGCCGTCGCGCGGGGCCGACAGAATCAAACGGCCGGCTTCTTCAGGATGGTTATTTTTGCGCAGCCACTGAGCGCGCGCGAAGATGTAGCCGGGCTCGCGATGCGCTGACGACGGCACCGCATCGAGCAGGGCCTTGGCATTGCCGGCGCGCTTGATGACGGCAATCCAGGCCTTGGCGAGGGCGAGGTTGGTGCTGCCCAGCCGCTCGGCGGTGCGCAGGGCGGCTTCGGTGTCGCCGGCATAGAGCCGGTCGTCCATGCGGACCTTATGGTCCTCCTGGGTCAGCATGCCGGCGAACGTGTCGAGCACGCGTCTCTCGACGTCGGGGCTGCAATCCTGATTGCGCCAGGCGTAACGAACCAGCGCTTCGGCTCCAGCACGATCACCGCGAGCGAGCAGGGCGCGGGCCAGCACATAGCGTCCCTTCGCAGTGGTCGGCTGCTGGTGGGCGAAGAACGCCAGCACCTGTGGGTCGCCGATGTTATCGTTCCACAGCGCGTTCTCGGCGCGGCGGCGGAACAGCGGCACGTGCGGCCAGTCGGGATTTTGGGTGATGAAGTTGGCGTAGCGCTCGAAGCTGGGTTTGGTGTTGTAGCTGCGCAGGATCATGTATTCGGCGAGCTTGCGCGCCACTGGATCGGCAATCGACCGCTCGGCGGCGTCGGCTTCGCCGTCGTTGCCTTTCCGCGCGGACTCGCTCACCCGTTTGAGGGCGGCGATGTCGGCATCGGATGTGACCGAGGTCGGCGCGATGGCAAACGGTCCGGCTACCGGACGAGCGAGCGGCTTGAGCGTCGCACGGCTGGCGAACATCGCTCCGCGCAATCCGGCGCCGGCCTGCGCATAGGCGTCCGATCCTTGTGACGCCGGGCTGGCGAGGGCAGTCGGGACCAGTTGCAGCGGCGCGCGGGCGGCGGGCGCGGCCTTCGCGTTGTTCGCGCCGGGGCGGTCCTGCGGCATCGGAACCGCGACCCGCTGGGTGTCGGCGGGCTTGTGCGCCTTCGCTTCGGTCTTGGCGTGAGACTTGGCGTGCGGTTTCGCCGCAGTCTTGGCAACGGCGGTTTTGGCAGCGGTCTTGGCGTGAGTCTTGGACTCGGCCTCCGCCTGGGTCTTCGAATGGGATTTGGTCTCGGCTTTGGCCTCGACCTGTGCGCCGGGCTTTTTCGCGGCGGGGTCGGCCCAAGCCGGCGCCGCCACAAGGGCACCTCCGAGGCCGCCTGCTGCGATCAGCGTGATCCAAAAGAGCGCATATGACTGCTTCGATGCGTCCTGCAAACCGTAGCCTCTAGGCCCCACGGGGCGCGGTTGGCGTGTCGTTTGGCGCCCGACTCATACAACGGGCACAGCCTGTCTCCCCTTAGGGCAAAATGGCACGGGAAGGGATACCCCAGCCCCCGAACCTGCCGGTAGGGTTAGTCCGGAACGGCGGCGAAAGCTTGGCAGGCCGCCATCAAATGGGCCTTCCGGGGGCTTTCTTCAGGCATACCGACCCGATAACAATGCACCTGCGGATATCCGCACAGTCTGGTTAAGGAGATTTCACCATGACCGCCAATAATCGGGCGACGACGAGCTTTCGAGGTTCCATGACCGCGCTCGTGACGCCCTTCAAAAACGGCGTGGTCGATGAAAAGGCGTTCCGCGACCTGATCGACTGGCAGATCTCCGAGGGGACGAGCGGGCTGGTGCCGGTTGGCACCACCGGCGAAAGCCCGACCCTCAGTCATGAAGAGCACCACCGGGTCGTCGAGATGTGCATCGACCAGGCCAAGGGGCGCGTGCCGGTCATCGCCGGCGCGGGGTCGAATTCGACCAAGGAAGCGGTCGAACTGGCGCGTCATGCCGAAAAGGCCGGCGCCGACGCCGTCCTCGTGGTGACGCCCTATTACAACAAGCCGACGCAGGAGGGCATGTACCAGCACTTCAAGGCGGTGAACGACGCCATCGGCATTCCGATCATCATCTACAACATCCCGCCGCGCTCGGTGGTGGACATGTCGGTCGACACGATGGCCCGGCTCTACGAACTCAAGAACATCGCCGGCGTGAAGGATGCCACTGCCAACCTCGCGCGCGTCTCGCAGCAACGTCATGCGCTGGGGCCGGACTTCATCCAGTTGTCCGGAGAGGACATGACCGCGCTCGCCTACATGGCCGCCGGCGGACACGGCTGCATCTCGGTGGTGGCGAATGTGGCGCCGAAACCCTGCGCCGACCTGATGGCCGCGGTGTTCAAGGGCGACTATGCCGGCGCCCTGAAGATCCAGGACCGGCTGGTGCCCTTGCACGATGCCGTGTTCAAGGAGCCGGGGCTGGCGGGCGCCAAGCACGGTCTCAAGCTGCTCGGCCGTCTCGACGAAGAGGTACGCCTGCCGCTGATGCCGGTGACGCCGCAGACCGGGCAGGTGATCCGCGCCGCGATGGTTCATGCCGGGCTGCTGAACTGAGCCGGACAAGCGAGAATAAATGCAGTAATATCAAAATACTGACGTCATTTCCTGTTCTGAAATCTAAACTTTAACAGGCGCGCCGGACGGCCTTCGTTGGCAGCCGGCGCGCCGCTTCATACCTATATAAGTTCCATGGCTGGCAAAGATGAGCGCCGTTTCAAAACGGTCGCGGAAAACCGCAAGGCGCGGTTCAACTATCTGATCGGGGAGACCTTCGAGGCCGGTATCGTGCTGACCGGCAGCGAGGTGAAATCGTTGCGCAGTGGCAAAGCGACGATTGCCGAGTCATATGCCGACGCCAAGGGCGGCGAGATCTGGCTGGTCAACGCCAATATCCCGGAATACGTCCAGGCGCATCGCGAGAACCACGCGCCGAAGCGGCTGCGCAAGCTGCTGCTGCACGAGCGCCAGATCCACAAGCTGGCCAACGCCGTCGAGCGCGAGGGCATGACGATCGTGCCGCTCAAGGTCTATTTCAACGAGCGCGGCCGCGCCAAGATCGAGATCGCGCTGGCCAAGGGCAAGAAGCTCCACGACAAGCGCGAGACCGACAAGAAGCGCAGTTGGGACCGCGAACGCGGCCGGCTGATGCGGGAAAAAGGTTAGGCTGGTCTCGTCTCGTCCCCGCTAACCTCCGTCATTGTCATTCCGGGTCCGCGCGCCTTTTACGCGCGTCCCGAAATGACCGAGGTTGGGAGGCCCGGGTGGGCCTTTGCCGGGTTACTGAATTACGCCGCAGGCAATGCGGCCGCCGGCTTCGCCGGTTGGATCGGTTTTGTAGTCGTCCGTGCCGGCGTGAATGACCAGTGCCGAACCGTCCTCATCGAACACCGAATTCGGCTTGCCTTTTTCCAGCGTCACCGCGGCATTGAGCACTTCGATGGTGAGGTCACCGCTTTGCGGAATGTGCAGGTTCGGCATATCGCCGGCATGCGCGCCGTCATTGGCCAGCAGGCCGTGCTTCTTCTGATCAGGATTAAAATGGCCGCCGGCCGAGGTGAAGGGCGCCTCGCACTTGCCGACGGTGTGGACATGGAATGCGTGTTCGCCCGGCGGCAGGCCTTTCAACGCGACGATGATGAGCACGCCGCGCGGAGTCTGCGTCAGGTTGGCAGAGCCGACCTCCTTGCCCTGGGCGTCCTTGAGAGGCGCACTGGCGGTCTGTGCTGTCGCCGGCAGCGCCGCAGCGCCCATGAGGACGGTCAGGCAGGCCGTCAGCAGGTGGTTCTTGATGCTCATCGTTTAGCTCCCTCGGAAAATTGGTGGCCGCTATCGGAGACGGCGGACCCCTCAAAAGGAACATTACCGCTGCGCTAAAGTTCCGCCACGTGACAAAACGCGGCCTTGGGGTGAGTCCGACCAATGCAGCCCTGCCGGTCCGGGCGGGCTAATACCGCTCAGGGCGTGGTGTCGAGATAGCCGCGCACGCTCTGGAAGACGCTGCGGAACATGTCCGGCGTCAGTACGCCGGTATTCGTGTTGTAGCGCGAGCAGTGATAGCTCGAGAACAGCCTGAATCCGCCGAGCTGGTAATGCGCGCCGTGCTTGAACGGATGCGCCGATTTCTTTGCGGCGAACGTCGTCAGCACGCTGGCATGGGCAATGGCGCCGAGCGCGACAATGACGCGCAGTTTTGGCATCTCGGCCACGGTGTCCTTGAGAAAATCGCGGCAGGTATTGATCTCGGCCGGTGTCGGCTTGTTCTCCGGCGGCACGCAGCGCACGGCGTTGGTGATGCGGCAGTCGGTGAGGGTGAGGCCGTCATCGACGCGGGCATCGAACGTGCCCTTGGCGAAGCCGTAGCGGCCGAGGGTGTCGTAAAGCAGAACGCCGGCGTAATCGCCGGTGAACGGCCGCCCGGTGCGGTTGGCGCCTTGCAGGCCGGGCGCCAGCCCGACGATCAGCAGGCGCGCATCAACGGCTCCGAACGACGGCACCGGCGCATTGAACCAGTCCGGTTGCTTGGCACGCCAAGTTTCGCGGAAATGCACGAGCCGGGGACAGCGCGGACAATCGCGCCCCGGCTTACCGACGCTGTTGGCCATGGACGTCTATTATTCGTAGTTTTCTTCGTCGTCCATCGCCGCGGCGTTGGCCGGCGCCCGCTGCGGGGGCGCCGGGCCGCGCTGCAGGAATTGCGGCGTGTGACCATGGCCGGCATCGGTGTCGCGCGGGCGAACCGGCCGCTCGGATGGGTCGCGGCCGATCTTGCTCTGCAGGGTGATGATGTCGGTAAAGACATCGGCCTGGCGGCGCAGTTCGTCCGCCACCATCGGCGGCTGCGTTGTCACGGTGGAAATCACGGTCACGCGCACGCCCTTGCGCTGCACGGCTTCGACGAGGCGGGTGAAGTCGCCGTCACCGGAGAACAGCACCATGTGATCGATATGGTTGGCGATCTCCATGGCATCGACGGCAAGCTCGATATCCATGTTGCCCTTGACCTTGCGTCGGCCGGCCTGGTCGACGAATTCCTTGGTGGCTTTGGTGACCACCGCGTAGCCGTTGTAATCGAGCCAGTCGATCAGCGGACGGATCGACGAATATTCCTGATCTTCGATCACCGCGGTGTAATAAAATGCCCGTAACAGATTGCCGCGTCCCTGAAATTCCTTGAGCAGCTTCTTGTAATCGATATCGAAACCGAGCGATTTGGCGGTCGCATACAAATTGGCGCCGTCAATGAACAAAGCGATCTTTTCGCCGGGCATGGTCATTCCTGTTCTCTTGAACGAGAGGCGATGTTTGTTGGGCCTGATGCGGCGTCAGCCTCGTGCGGGCGCGGCAACGCGCCGGCAACGCTATCGGCAGGGGCTGATCTGGGTCTCAACGGCACCTGTATGAACAATCAGTTGGCACCCCGCGCAATCGAGCCTTAACCGGTAAATTCCGTCCGGCCGGCCTGTTTGCGGTCGCAAGACGCGTTGGCTAACAGGAAGATGCGGCCAAACCAAGACAAAAAGGGGTTGAAAAACACGGTCGCAAGGGATAGGTACCGGCTAACTCATGAAATCGTACCACTTTGAGGAGTGACGAAGCCGATGGCCCGTGTCACCGTAGAAGACTGCATCGACAAGGTAGAAAACCGCTTCGACCTCGTGCTTCTCGCGAGTCACCGCGCGCGCATGATTTCGTCGGGGTCGCAGATTACCATCGATCGGGACAACGATAAGAACCCGGTGGTCTCGCTGCGCGAAATCGCGGAAACCACCGTTTCGCCGGGCGATCTGAAGGAAGATCTCATCCACTCCCTGCAGAAGTACGTCGAAGTCGACGAGCCGGAGCCCGAGGCGCCGCTGATCGGCGCTGGCGGCGTGGATGCCGACGATTCCGAAGTCATCGTTCCGGATCGCATGACCGAAGAAGAGCTGCTCAAGGGCCTCGAGGGCCTGGCGCCGCCGGAAGAGGTCCCGGAAGACGAGGGCGAGTAACTCGCTCCAACCATAAAATTCGCGTAAAGGCCCGGCTCACGCCGGGCCTTTTGCTTTCGGCGTCTGGCTGCGTTTTGGCCATCCGGGGCGGCCAACTGATTTCGTTAAGCAATCGCGGCTGCCCTTGCGAGGCCACAAGATTAACGTGATATCTATGACATCCTAAATCGGGACGGCTTCCCGTCGAATCGCCGTCCGATTAGGTTATTGATCGAGCATGATCTTTCCCCAGTTCAGGCAGCCGCCTGGCGAGGTCATGTTCCAGGACCGCCGGGGGCCTTGGCTGCGCCCACGGCGGTATTGAGGCTTATTGTGACAACGCGCACGCGCCCCGACCTCCCGCGCATGCAAAAGCAGGCTCCGACCCGGGCCCCGCTGCAGCCACCCACGCCAGCCGCCAGCCCTGTACCTGCCACTGAGAAGGCCGCCGCTCGCAAGCCGCAGATGATGCGGCAGTACGATCTGATCGAGCGCGTCCGCGCCTATAATCCGAACACCAACGAGGCGCTGCTCAACCGCGCCTATGTCTACGCGATGAAGGCGCATGGCGATCAGCGCCGCGCCTCGGGCGATCCGTACTTCTCGCATCCGATCGAAGTCGCCGCCATCCTGACCGACCTCAAGCTCGACGACGCCACCATCGCCGCGGCGCTGCTGCACGACACGATCGAAGACACCGCCGCGACGCGTGCCGAGATCGATCAGCTGTTCGGCAAAGATATCGGCGCGCTGGTCGAAGGCCTCACCAAGCTGAAAAAGCTCGACCTCGTCACCAAGGAAGCCAAGCAGGCCGAGAACCTGCGCAAGCTCCTTCTGGCCATCGTCGATGACGTGCGCGTGCTGCTGGTCAAGCTCGCCGACCGCCTGCACAACATGCGTACGATCGCCTACATGCCGCTCGCCTCACGCCGGCGCACGGCGGAGGAGACACTCGAAATCTACGCGCCGCTCGCCGGCCGCATGGGTATGCAGGAATTGCGCGAGGAGCTCGACGACCTCGCATTTCGCGAACTCTACCCCGAAGCGTATCAGGTGGTCAGCGCGCGGCTCGACGCCCTGGCGGCGCAGAACGCGCATCTCATCACCGAGATTGAACAGCAGCTCACCAAGAAGCTCGCTGACCGCGGCATTACCGCCACCGTCTCGGGGCGTCGCAAGCGTTCTTATTCGGTGTGGCGCAAGATGGAGCGCAAGGGAGTCGGCTTCGAGCAGCTCTCCGACATTTTCGGCTTCCGCGTCATCGTAAAGACGACGGCCGATTGCTATCAGGCGCTCGGCATCGTGCACACGACGTGGCCGATGGTGCCGGCGCGGTTCAAGGATTACATCTCGACGCCGAAGGCCAACGATTACCGGTCGATTCACACCACGGTGATCGGTCCGCGCAATCAGCGCGTCGAACTGCAGATCCGTTCGATCGAGATGCATCAGATCGCCGAATTCGGCATCGCGGCACATGCGCTCTACAAGGATGGCGTTGGCACGCCGACCGAGTTGCTGTCGCGGGAATCGAGCGCCTATGCCTGGTTGCGGCGCACGATCGAGGCGCTGGCGGAAGCCTCGAACCCCGAGGAATTCCTCGAGCATACCAAGCTGGAGCTGTTTCACGACCAAGTGTTCTGCTTCACGCCGAAAGGCAAATTGATCGCGCTGCCGCGCAAGGCGACGCCGATCGATTTTGCCTATGCCGTGCATACCGACGTCGGCAACACCGCGGTCGGTTGCAAGATCAACGGCAAGATCGCGCCGCTGACCTCCGAACTAATGAACGGCGACGAAGTGGAAATTCTGACTTCCAAGGCGCAACTGTCGCCGCCGTCGGCCTGGGAGGCGATCGTCACCACCGGCAAGGCGCGCGCCTCGATCCGCCGCGCCACGCGCGTTGCCGTGCGCGAGCAATATGCCGGACTGGGGCGCCGCATCGTCGAGCGCCTGTTTCAGCGCGCCAAGATCGCCTATTCGGACGACAAGCTCACGGGCGCGCTGCCGCGGCTGGCGCGCGCCTCGCTGGAGGACGTGATGGCCGCGGTCGGACGCAGCGAGCTCAAGGCGTCCGACGTCGCCCGCGCCATGTATCCGGACTACAAGGAAGAACGCGCGGCCGCCAATGCGGCGCGTCCCAAGGCCGAGAGCGGCAGCGGCTGGTTCGGCCTGCGCAAGTTCAAGTCGTTGAAGTTCAAGGTGCCGGACGCGACCGGTCCGGCCATCCCGATCCGCGGCATCAACGGCGATCTGCCGGTGAGCTTCGCGCCGGAAGGCGGCGCCGTGCCGGGCGATCGCATCGTCGGCATCCTGTCGCCGGGCGAGGGCATCACGATCTATCCAATCCAGTCGCCGCTGCTCGCCGAATTCGAGGACAAGCCGGAACGCTGGCTCGATGTGCGCTGGGATTCGGAAGACACGGTGCCGCGCCGCTATCCGGCGCGCATCACCGTGCAATCGGCCAACGAGCCGGGTTCGCTGGCGCAGATCGCCCAGGTGATCGCCGAGCATGACGGCAATATCGACAACATCGCGATGACGCGTCGCGCGCCGGACTTTACCGACGTGACCATCGATCTCGAAGTCTATGATCTCAAGCACCTCAACGACATTTTGGCGCAACTGCGCGTCAAGCCCATGGTCGCCAAGGCGGAGCGGGTGAATGGCTAAATCTCTGCGTCTCGGCGTCAACATCGATCACGTCGCCACGATCCGCAATGCGCGCGGCGGCCGCCATCCCGATCCGGTGCGGGCCGCCAAGCTGGCCATCGCCGCCGGCTGCGACGGCATCACCGCGCATTTGCGCGAAGACCGCCGCCACATCCGCGACGCCGACATGGCGCGGCTCAAGGCCGAGATCGACAAGCCGCTCAATTTCGAGATGGCGGCGACCGACGACATGGTCGCGATTGCGCTCAAGACCCAGCCGCATGCCTGCTGCCTGGTGCCGGAGAAGCGCGAGGAGCGCACCACCGAAGGTGGGCTCGACGCCGCCGGCCAGCAGGCCGCGCTGAAGCCGGTCGTTCACAAGCTCAAGCATGCCGGTATCCGCGTGTCGCTGTTCATCGGCGCGCAGCCGAAGCAGATCGAAGCGGCGGCGGCGCTGGGAGCGCCTGTGATCGAAATTCATACCGGGGCTTGGTGCGATGCCCTGGCCGAGGGCGACACCGCCAAGGCCGAGGCCGAATGGCGGTTGATTGTCACGGGGGCCGAACTGGCGGCCAGCCTCGGGCTCGAGGTCCATGCCGGTCACGGGCTCGATTACGCCACCGCGGAGGAGATCGCGGCGCTGCCGCAGATCGTCGAACTCAATATCGGCCATTTCCTGATCGGGGAGGCGGTGTTCGAAGGCCTGGCGGAAACCGTGAAATTCATGCGCGCTGCCATGGACCGCGGCCGGGCACGCGCCCGCGCATGAGTTCGAAAAGCGGAAGCGGATTTTCGGATCAGGTCATGCGCCGAAAGAAGAAGCTCCCATGATCATTGGCCTCGGCTCCGACCTGTGCGATGCGCGGCGCATCGCCAAGACCATCGAGCGCCACGGCGAGCGCTTCCTCGGCCGTATTTTCACGCCGCTCGAGCGCGCCAAGGCCGACCGCCGCAAGAACCGTGTCGAGACCTATGCCAAGCGCTTTGCCGCCAAGGAGGCCTGCGCCAAGGCCTTGGGCACCGGGCTCAGCCACGGTGTATTCTGGCGCGACATGGGGGTGGTCAACCTGCCGGGCGGGCGGCCGACCTTGCGGCTCACCGGCGGCGCCCAAGCTAGGCTGCAGTCCATGATCCCCGCCGGCCATGAGGCCCGTATCGAGCTGTCGATGACCGATGAGGGCCCGCTGGCGCAGGCCATGGTCATCATCCATGCCGTTCCCGTTGCCAACCCGGCCGATTCGCGCTGAAGGCGATAAAGCGAAGCCCGCCAACGGGTTATATCGGAGTTGCGGCGATCTTCGTTGCGCCGAATAAGCAGTGCCGCTACAAGATCGCCGGGGCGCTGACACAGGTTTCATCCCAGGACGAAAGGCGCAATGAGCGTGACATCCGACACCAAGAGGAAGGAAGGCGGCGTCGGCGAAACGATCCGCGTCATCATCCACGCGCTGATCATCGCGCTCGTCATCCGCACCTTCCTGTTCCAGCCCTTCAACATCCCGTCGGGCTCGATGAAGGAAACGCTGCTGATCGGCGACTATCTGTTCGTCTCGAAATATTCCTACGGCTACAGCCAGTACTCGTTGCCATTCTCGCCGCCGATCTTTTCCGGCCGTCTGCCCGGCGGCCTGCTGCCGCAGCGCGGCGACGTCGTCGTATTCCGCCTGCCGCGCGACCCTTCCACCGATTACATCAAGCGCGTGATCGGCTTGCCGGGCGACAAGATCCAGGTGACCGGCGGGCAGGTCTCGATCAACGGCGTCACCGTCAAGCGCGAACGCGCGCCCGATTTCATCGAGACCGAGGAAACCGGCCACGACAAGCCGGTCAAGCGCTGGAAAGAAACACTGCCGAACGGCGTGTCCTATTACACGCTCGACCTGGTCGATAACGGTTTCCTCGATAACACCGACGTCTATACCGTGCCGCCCGGCCATTACTTCATGATGGGCGACAACCGCGACAACTCGACCGACAGCCGCGTGCCGGAAGATCGGCAGGGCGTCGGCTACGTGCCGCTGGAGAACATTGTCGGCAAGGCGCAGCTCATCTTCTTCTCGGTCTATGAGGGCGAACACGCCTGGCAGTTCTGGCGCTGGCCGGTGGCGGTGCGCTGGAATCGCCTGATGACAATCGTCAGATGAGCCGCAAGGTTAAAGATTATTCGGCGCTCGAAGAGAGGATCGGTTACAGCTTTGCCGACAAGGCGCTGCTCGACCGCGCGCTGACGCATATCTCGGCGCTGTCGGGCGGGCCGCAGAACCGCGTGTCGAGCTATCAGCGGCTCGAGTTTCTCGGCGATCACGTGCTTGGCCTGGTGATCTCCGACATGCTCTACCGCACTTTCCCCAAGGCCAATGAGGGCGAACTGTCGAAGCGGCTTGCCGATCTGGTACGCAAGGAAACCTGCGCCGCCGTGGCTAAGGAGATGGATCTCGGGCCCGCTTTGCGGCTCGGCAATTCCGAGGCCCATGCCGGCGGCCGCCTGCGCGCCACGATATTGGCCGACGCCTGCGAAGGCCTGGTCGGCGCCGTGTTCGTCGATGGCGGCTATCCGGCGGCCGAGGCGCTGATTGCCAAATTCTGGCAGGAGCGCATGTTGAAGTCGGTGAAGCCGTTGCGCGACGCCAAGACCATGCTGCAGGAATGGGCGCAGGCGCGCGGACTGCCGACGCCGGCCTATAAGGAAATTGGCCGCACCGGGCCGCATCACGATCCCGAATTCAAGGTCGCCGTCAGCCTGCCGGATCGGCCGCAGGCCGAGGGTCTCGGCGCTTCGAAACGCGCCGCCGAGCAGGCAGCGGCCGAAGCGATGCTGACCAGCGTCGGCGTCAAACTGGACAAGGTCTCATGAGTGAAAACGAGACCGCTGCGACTTCAGGCGAAGACACCCGCTGCGGCTTCGTCGCGCTGATCGGTGCGCCGAATGCCGGCAAGTCGACCTTGCTCAACGCGCTGGTCGGCTCCAAGGTGACGATCGTCTCGCACAAGGTGCAGACGACGCGGGCGCTGATCCGCGGCATCACCATCCACGACAAGTCGCAGATCATCTTCGTCGATACGCCCGGCATCTTCGCGCCGAAGCGCCGGCTCGACCGCGCCATGGTGACGACGGCGTGGACCGGTGCGCATGACGCCGATCTGACGGCCGTGCTGATTGATGCCCGCAAGGGGCTCGACGAGGAGGTCGAGGCGATCCTGGACCGGCTCAAAGAGGTCGGCGGCCCGAAGATCCTGCTCCTCAACAAGATCGATGTCGTGCCGCGCGAGAACCTCCTCGGGCTCGCCAAGTCCGCCAACGAGAAGGCGAAGTTCGAGGCCACTTTCATGATCTCGGCGCTCAAGAGCGACGGCGTCGCCGATCTCAAGTCGTGGCTCGCCGAGCGCATGCCGGCCGGCCCATGGCTCTACCCGGAAGATCAAATGTCGGATGCGCCCATGCGGCAGCTCGCGGCGGAGATCACCCGCGAGAAGCTGTTCGAGCGCCTGCATCAGGAATTGCCGTATCACTCGACGGTCGAGACCGAGAGCTGGAAGGAACTGCGCAACGGCGAAATCCGCATCGAGCAGACGATCTATGTCGAGCGCGAGAGCCAGCGCAAGATCGTCATCGGTAAAGGCGGGCAGACGCTGAGATCGATCGGCGAGGCGGCCCGCAAGGACATCGCTGAAATCGCCGACACCAAGGTGCATCTCTTCCTGTTCGTCAAAGTGCGCGAGGGCTGGGGCGATGATCCCGAGCGTTACCGGGCCATGGGGCTGGAGTTTCCGCGGGAATAGGCGTTTGTCGTCCCCGCGAAGCGGGGGCCCATATCCCCAGCGCACCGTGATTTTCTCTGATTCAGGGAGTATGGATTCCGGGTTCGCGGGCTGACGCCCGCGCCCCGGAATGACAAGTCATGCAATGGACCGACGAAGGCATCGTGATTGGCGTGCGCCGGCACGGGGAGGCTTCCGCCATCCTCGAGCTGATGACGCGCGAGCACGGCCGCCATGTCGGTATGGTGCGCGGCGGCTTCGGCACGCGGATGAAGCCGGTGCTGCAGACCGGCAACAGCGTGTCCGCGACCTGGCGGGCGCGGCTGGAAGATCACATGGGCAACTACACGGTCGAGCCGCTGCGCCAGCGCGCCTCCGATTATTTCGGCGCCCCGCATGCGATCTACGGCGTGTCGCACCTGGCCGCGCTGATGCGGCTGCTGCCGGAGCGCGATCCGCACGAAGGTCTGTTCAATGAGTTCGAAGCCATCCTCGACGGCCTCGAGGACGCTGCCTGGGCGGCGCCGCAGGTGGCGCGCTTCGAGATGCAGTTGCTGTCAGAACTCGGCTTCGGCCTCGATCTGGAGGAATGCGCCGCCACCGGCGCGACTGAAGAGCTGATCTACGTGTCGCCGAAGTCGGGCCGCGCCGTGTCTCGCGAGGCTGGCGCCCCTTATGCCGATCGCATGTTCAAGCTGCCGCCGTTTCTGACCGATCCGTCGCGCGCGCCGTCCGGGCGCGATCTCGACGACGGCTTCAAGCTGACCGGTTTCTTTCTGGCGCGCCATGTGCTCGAGCCGCGCGGTATGCAGCTTGCCGATGAGCGCATGCATTTTCTCGCCGCGCTGGCCCGCGCGCTGCCGAACGTCGCCTGATCTTGTACCAACAAAGCCGGCCCGGCGTTGCCACCGGGCCGGCTTCTAGACTGTCGCGATCCGATTACCAGACGCGGCGGCAGACGCGGTTCACGCGGCAGACGCGGCGGCCGTAGGGACCGACGCGGCAGACGCGGACGCTGCGGCAGCGCACAGCGGTCTGCTCGACCAGCGAGGCCGCAACACCGGCGGTGCTGAGACCGGCGGCGCCGGTCGAAACCGGCGCGGCGGATGCGGCGGTGGCCGTCAGGCCGACACCCAGGGCGAACAGAGCCGTCAGCGCGAGCTTACGCATTGTATTTCCTCCGTTGAAGTTTCAGTCGGACGAGACATTCAATCGGCGTGCCTCGAAGCGACGCCGTTCGAATTTGGAATCGCTGCGATGAACTATAGACCTCTCGGCGCGATGACAGTGAGTGCGGAGCGGTAGAGATCACAAAAAAACGGCCCGGGTTTCCCCGGGCCGTTGCAACGAATGCTGTTACCAGCGGCGGCACACGCGTTCCACGTGGCAGCGGCGGCCGTACGGCGTCCACCGGCAGACACGAACCGAGCGGCAACGCGCGCGGTAACGCGGGCGGTAATAGTACTGGGTCTGGTCAACCATGTTCTGGCCGGCGACGGCGCCGTTGATGGCTGAGATCGGCGCGGCGTTGGCTGGCGCTGCGGCAAGCCCGAGACCGATGGCAAATAGGGAAGACAGGAGCAGTGCACGCATGTCAGTTTCCTCCGATGGCCGCCGCCCCGATGGCGGCGCTGAATGCCGAGATTGCGATCATTGCCGGTTCGCGGCCCGACCGGCTGTGATTGAGATCACAGGAACCGAGATACATTTACGGCGCCGGCGGCGGTATCGAGGCCTCCGGCAAGAGGGCCGGGGGCCTATGTTCCGTCGCAGGTAGCCGCGAGACAGAACGCGGTTCCCGCCTCTAAGTTCAGACAGTACCCCGAGAATTTCGAAGATTCTCTGGCTGTGGCGTTCATCGCTTGTTCATCGGCGATGGCCGCAGTACCACCCCGGCATGGCAAAGAAACCGATTCCCCCGGACAAGAACGGCCCTCCCGGCGGCCTGATCGAGGACGTTGCGCTGCAATCGGCGCTCGAGGAGCGCTACCTCGCTTACGCGCTCTCCACGATCATGAATCGGGCGCTGCCCGATGCGCGGGACGGCCTCAAGCCGGTGCACCGCCGCATCCTGCATGTGATGCGCTCGCTGCGCCTCGACCCTGGTGCCGCCTTCAAGAAATCGGCCAAGGTGGTCGGCGACGTCATGGGTAATTTCCATCCCCACGGCGACCAGGCGATCTACGACGCCATGGTGCGCCTGGCGCAGGATTTCGCACAGCGCTACCCGCTGGTCGATGGCCAGGGCAATTTCGGCAATATCGACGGCGATAGCCCGGCCGCGATGCGTTATACCGAATCGCGCCTCACCGAAGTCGCCAAGCTGATGATCGACGGCCTCGACGAGGACGCGGTCGATTTCCGGCCGAGCTACGACGGCTCCAACGAAGAGCCGGTGGTGCTGCCGGCGGCATTCCCCAATCTGCTGGCCAACGGTTCGCAGGGCATCGCGGTCGGCATGGCGACCTCGATCCCGCCGCACAACGTTGCCGAACTGTGCGACGCCGCGCTGCATCTGATCGAGACCCCGAACGCGCGCACCAAGACGCTCCTGAAATACGTCAAGGGTCCGGACTTTCCGACCGGCGGCATCGTCGTCGATCCGCCGGAAGCGATTGCCGAGGCTTACAACACCGGACGTGGTTCGTTCCGGGTCCGCGCCAAGTGGAACGTGGAAGAGGGCTCGCGCGGCACCTACGTCATCGTCATCACCGAGATGCCGTACATGGTGCAGAAGTCGCGGCTCGTGGAAAAGCTCGCCGAGCTGCTCAACGAGCGCAAGCTGCCGCTGGTGGCGGACATTCGCGATGAATCGGCCGAGGACGTGCGCCTGATCATCGAGCCACGGGCCCGCACCGTCGATGCGACGCTGTTGA
The DNA here is from genome assembly GCF_001426945.1 of Pseudolabrys sp. Root1462. Classification (GTDB taxonomy): domain Bacteria; phylum Pseudomonadota; class Alphaproteobacteria; order Rhizobiales; family Xanthobacteraceae; genus Pseudolabrys. The sequence goes on from NZ_LMFS01000001.1 coordinate 1,646,495, forward strand.
TGGAGTCGCTGTTCAAGCTTACCGAGCTCGAAACGCGCATTCCGCTCAACATGAACGTGCTGGTGAAGGGCCGGGTGCCGAAGGTGCTGGGGCTCGCCGAAGCGCTGACCGAATGGCTCGAGCATCGGCGCGACGTGCTGGTGCGCCGGTCCAAGCATCGCCTGGCGGAGATCGAGCATCGCCTCGAAGTACTGGGCGGCTATCTCGTCGCCTATCTCAATCTCGACAAGGTCATCAAGATCATCCGTACCGAGGACGAGCCCAAGCCCGTCCTGATGAAGACCTTCAAGATCACCGAAGTTCAAGCCGACGCCATTCTCAACATGCGCCTGCGCAACTTGCGCAAGCTCGAGGAAATGGAAATCCGCGGCGAGGAGAAGCGTCTCAACGAGGAGCGCGCCGGACTCAAGAAGCTCATCGGCTCGACCGACATGCAATGGAAGGCGATCGCCGGTCAGGTCCGCGATCTCAAAGTCCAGTTCGGGCCGAAGACACCGCTCGGCAAGCGCCGCACCGATTTTTCGACCGCGCCCGAGCATGACGAGGCTGCCATCGAGGAGGCGCTCGCCGTGCGCGAGCCGATCACGGTGGTGGTGTCGGAGAAGGGCTGGATCCGTGCGCTGCGCGGCCACCAGTTCGATATGTCCGGCGTGTCGTTCAAGGCCGACGACGCCTTGAAGTTCGCGTTCCAGACCGAGACCACGGCCAAGATCCTGATCTTCGCCGGCAACGGCAAGTTCTACACGCTGGAGGCCTCGAAGCTGCCCGGCGGCCGCGGCCATGGCGAGCCGATCCGCATGTTCTTCGACATCGAAGCCGATGCCGATATCGTCGCCGGTTTGGCTTACCAGGGTGGCCGCAAGTTCATGGTCGCGAGCTATCAGGGTAACGGTTTCATCGTGCCGGAAGACGAATGCCTCGGCACCACGCGCAAGGGCAAGCAGGTCTTGAACCTGAAGGCGCCGGACAAGGCCGTGGCGCTAAACGTGATCGACGGCGATACGCTCGCGGTGATCGGCGAGAACCGCAAGATGGTGGTCTTCCCGCTGGATCAGGTGCCGGAGATGACGCGTGGCCGCGGCGTGCGGCTGCAGCGTTATCTGCAGAAGGGTCTGTCCGACATCACCACCTTCAAGGCTTCGGAAGGCCTGTCCTGGGTCGATGGCGCCGGCCGCACGCAGACGCTGACGATGAAAGAGCTCAAGGACTGGCAGGCCAACCGCGCCGATGCCGGTCGCATCGCGCAGGGTTTGCCGAAGAACAACAAGTTCAGGGGCGCGCCGGCCGCCGCAAAGAAAACGGAAGAGTAGGGCACCCGCGCAGCGCGCACCGACCGGTGCGCGCTCACGCCTTCGGCTTCACCGTCTTCCACACGCCCTGCGCCGTCGCCACCACGCGGGTGCCGACGACGAGATCGGCGGCCATGAACACCAGCGAGCGGGTTCGGCGGACCACCCGGCACTTCGCCTGGACGAATTCGCCGATCTGCACCGCGTCGACGAAATGCACGTCTAGTTGCACCGTAGCCTGCGGTTGACGGCCGTTGGCGTACCAGCAGGTCATGCCCAACGAGCGGTCGGCGAAGGTCATGAGCATGCCGCCCTGCACGACGCCGCGGCGGTTATGATGCTTGTCCTCTGCCATGAAGGCGTAGCGGAAGCTGTCGCCATCCGGCCGCTGCCAGAACGGACCGACCAGACCGATAAAGCCTTCATCGCTGTAGGGAATCCAGCCGGCTTCGGCGGGGTCGAACGATGGGGGTAGCGGCTGATCGGCGTCTGACATGAAATGGTCCTGGAGCGTGAACCCGCCGATACCACGCCGCGTCGCCGCCCGATATCGCAAGCCGCGCGCGGGCGGCCCGTCGCGGGCGCATATCTCAGCTGACAACGAAAACCATCGAATGCGGCGACGTTTCCAGCAGGGCAGCGGCGGTGTCGCCGAAATTGAGCTTCTCGCCGGGCCGCCGCGCCGTCCCCATGACGATAAGGTTGTGCTTGCGCCGCGCGGCCTCCTTCAAGATCGCCACATCGGCGGCGTCGCTGGTGCGCACCGCGCTGCGGACGTCGACCGAATAGGTCTCGCCCAATGTCACGATGTCCTTGAGGATCGCCTCTTCGTTGCGGCGGGAGCGGGCCTTGCCGCCGGGGGCGACGTAAAGCGCGGTGACCGGCGAACGATTGGACCGCGCAATCGCGATCGCGACCTCGGCGGCACGGCGCGACACCTCGGTGCCGTTGATTGGCACGAGGATGCTGATCGTGCCGTGCAGGGGGTGCTTGCGATGTTCGTCGCGGCCATCGGTGATGACGAGAGGGCCTTCGAAGCCGGCCGCCAGATTGGTGACGTGGTCGTGAAAATGGTTCTTGCGCGCGATCATCTTTTCGAGGCCGATGATCATCGCGCCGTAGCCTTTTTCAGCTTCCTCGGCCACCGCTTCGGTGCTCGGCCGCTGCACCAGGGTCGAGACTTCGATATTGAGTTCGGTCTGCTCCTCGGCGGCCTTGGTGTGCTCGGCGCGCTCGGCGACTTCCTTGACGGTGGTCGCCGCATCTTTGGCCTTGGCGGTTTCCGCCTTGATGATCTTCTTGTCGTCGACATTGCCGCCGGTGATATGCATCACCGTGGTCGGCATTTCCCGCGTTGCCGCGATGATGCCGGCGATGCGGCTCGCAAAGGTGCCGTTGGTTGAATCGTCGACGGCGAGCAACAGACGCTCCAGTTTGGGGAGGAAGCCCTTTTCCTCAAGCTCCTCGCGATCGAGCCGCTGTTTTTCCTCCTTGCCCATGGGGATGCGCGACAGCGCCCAGCGCAAGGTCGGCGGCATCGCCATGGTGGTGATGACCGCCATGGCGACGATCATCGTGAACAGGTTCTGGGTCAGCGCGCCCATCGACAGACCGACTGAGGCGATGATGACTTCGGTCGAACCGCGGGCGTTCATGCCGCAGGCCAGCGCGAACCCTTCGCGCTTGGTCAGGCCGCCGAGTTCGGCGCCGACGAAGGCGCCGGTAAATTTGCCGACGCTGGCGATCAGGATCAGGCCGACGGTCGACCATAGGATCTCGGGATTGGCGAGGATAGTGAGGTCGGCGCTCAAGCCGGCGAGTCCGAAGAACACCGGCGCGAAAAACGCCGTGATCAGGCCGCGCAACTGCTCGTCGATGTGCTTGGTCAGGATCGGCGACTCGCCGACCAGGATGCCGGCGACGAAGGCGCCCAGCACCGAGTGCACGCCGATGAGATGCGTGGTCAGCGCCATCACCGACATGATGACGAGAATGGCGGTGATGACGGCGTATTCGCTCACCAGCACGTCGTTGGCCCAGCGGATCGCGAAGAACACCAGCCGGCGGCCGATGGTCAGGCTCACCACCATGAAGATGAATGTGCCGACGACGCTCTGCGCGATCGACAGGGCGTCGACTTCGCCGTGCAGCGCCAGCGAGAAGATGATGGAGACGATGATCCAGCCGACACTGTCGTCGATGATCGCGGAGGCGAGGATGACCTGGCCGACCGTGCGGCGCATGAAGTTCATCTCGCGCACGACCATGGCCACGATCTTGACCGAGGCGATGGAGAGGGCGGTGCCGAGGAAGAGCGACGTGATCAAACGGTGGTCGGGATGCGGCAGCATGTCGGCCGGCATGAAGTAGCCGAGCGCCACGCCGCAGCCGAACGGCACGATGATGCCCATCAACGATGCATAGACCGAAGCCTTACCGGTCTTGCGCACCAGTTGGAGGTCCGTCTCCATGCCGGTCAGGAGCAGAAGCAGCAGGATACCGGCCTGCGAGATGCCGTCGATCATCGCCTTCTGCTCGGGCGACTTCGGGAAGATCAGGTGCTGCAGGTCGGGGGCGAGGAGGCCGAAGAAGGAAGGCCCGAGCAGCAGGCCGGCGATCAATTGCCCCATGACCGCCGGCTGGCCGATGCGCAGCATGGCTTCGCCGAGCAGGCGGCCGGTCAGCATCAGCGCGGCAAGCTGGGCGATGAAAATGACTTCGGAGGGGCCTTTGCCGCCTTCGGCAGCCAGCGCCGGGCCGGCCGCAAGCGTCAGTGCGCCGACAACGAGGATCAAACTCGCTCGTCCGGCCTTGTGGTCTGGAAGGATCGACAGAAATGCCCCCGTGCCGCTCTAGTCTCTGGGACCCACTAACGGGGCGGGGTCGCCAAAGTTCCACAGATCTTGCAATTGCAAATTATTCGCAACTAGGCTATCACGACGGACCGAAGCCGAATTCCGGCGTGCGACGGTAGGAGTATTGGTCTTCGATGAACGTCATCAGTCGCGATGCCGCTCCGGCCACGCCGCCGGATGGTTTCCGTGCCGGCCGCGGCGACGACGAGCGTCTGAGCCTCGCCGAAGTCCATAGCTCGGTTGCGGTGCCCGTAGGCGGGCACTGGATGCGCCGGCTGCTGGCCTTCTCCGGGCCGGGCTACATGGTCTCGGTCGGTTACATGGACCCCGGCAACTGGGCGACCGATCTCGCCGGTGGTTCGAAGTTCGGTTACACGCTGCTCTCAGTCATCATGATCTCGAACCTGATGGCGATCCTGTTGCAGGGGCTGTCGGCGCGGCTCGGCATCGCCACCGGACGGGACTTGGCGCAAGCCTGCCGCGCCGCTTATCCGCGCCCGGTCGGCTGGCTGCTCTGGGTGGCCTGCGAGCTCGCCATCATCGCCTGCGACCTTGCCGAGGTGATCGGCACTGCGATCGCGCTGAAGCTCCTGTTCGGCATCCCGCTGGTCGGCGGCGCGATCTTGACCGCGCTCGATGCCTTCCTTGTCCTGATGCTGATGAGCCGCGGCTTCCGCTACCTCGAAGCCTTCATCATCGCGCTGCTGTTCATCATCGCTTTGTGCTTCGGCGCGCAGATCGTGTTGGCGGCGCCACCGGTCGCCGCGGTGCTGGGCGGCTTCGTGCCGTCATCGGCAATCGTCACCAATCCGGAGATGCTCTACATCGCCATCGGCATCATTGGCGCGACGGTGATGCCGCATAACCTCTATCTGCATTCCTCGATCGTGCAAACGCGCGCCTATGAGCGCAACGAGGAAGGCAAGCGCAGTGCCATCCGCTACGCCACCACGGACTCCACGATCGCGCTGATGCTGGCGCTGTTCGTCAATGCCGCCATTCTCATCGTCGCGGCGGCGGTCTTTCATGCCAACGGCAAGGACGTCGCCGAGATCGAGGAAGCCCATGCACTCTTGTCGCCGCTGCTCGGCGTCGGCATCGCTTCGACCTTGTTCGCGGTGGCGCTCCTGGCATCGGGCCTCAACTCGACGGTGACGGCGACGCTTGCCGGCCAGATCGTGATGGAAGGCTTCCTGCACATCCGTCTGCCGCACTGGGTGCGGCGGCTGATCACACGTGCCATCGCCATCGTGCCGGTGGTCGTGGTCGCGGCGCTATACGGCGAGAGTGGGACCGCGCGGCTACTGATCCTCAGTCAGGTCATCCTGTCGATGCAGTTGCCATTCGCCGTGATCCCGCTGGTGCAGTTCGTCTCCGACAAGCGCAAGATGGGGACGTTCGCCATCTCGCGCCCGGTCGCGGCGCTCGCCTGGCTGGTTGCCAGTGTCATCGTCGCGCTGAACGTGAAGCTGCTGTTCGAAACGTTCGCGGGCGGTTGATTACTTATCGACCCTTGTCCAGCCTGCCGGCATCAGGCGTTCCTGCGGCAGGAAGCGGCCCTTGTAGTCCATCTTCTTCGAGCCCTGCACCCAGTAGCCGAGATAGACGTAGGGCAAGCCCATCGCCTTGGCGCGGGCGATGTGATCGAGGATCATGAAGGTGCCGAGCGAGCGTTCGGCGGCCTCCGGATCGAAGAACGAATAGACCATCGACAGCCCGTCCGACAAAACATCGGTCAGTGCCACCGCCAGCAACTGCCCGGCGCCGCGGTGGGTGAAACCGGAATCGGCGTCGCGCTTGCGATAGTTGATCACGCGGGTATCGACGTGGCTGTCCTCGATCATCATGGCGTAGTCGAGCACCGTCATGTCGGCCATGCCGCCGTCGCGATGCCGGGCGTCGAGATAAGCGCGGAACACGGAATATTGCTCGGAGGTCGGCGCCGGGTTGCGCATGTCGCCGATGACGTCGTCGTTGAGCTCGAGGTTGCGCCGCATGTTGCGCGACGGCTTGAAGTCGTTGACGACGACGCGCACCGAAACACAGGCGCGGCAGGTCTCGCAGGCCGGGCGATAGGCGATCGACTGGCTGCGTCGAAAGCCGCCATGGGTGAGCAGGTCGTTGAGCTCGCCGGCGCGCTCGCCGACCAGATGCGTGAACACCTTCCGCTCTTCCTGTCCCTTGAGGTATGGGCAGGGCGACGGCGCGGTCAGGTAGAATTGCGGCGTGTCGCGGGAGTGCTGGGTCAAGGTGTCAAGGCCGTGTGGTGAACCTGCCGGGTTGATGTCATCTGTTTCGGGACTCGAGACAGTCTAGCATTGCGCGGTCCTTTGGTTCCGTCAAAGGCTGGCCGAGCCTAAGCGGCGGGCGCATAGGTGCGCAGCGCTGCCGCCCGGCTGGCGTTATTGACGATCACGGTGCCGAGCAGGATGTCGTGCAGCAGCCGCTTACGCCTGTTGAAGAATGCGACCAGCAGGATGAATGGCGTCAGCGCCGACACGGTGACCCAGTACAGGACGACGTGCACGGCACCGAGGACGAAATAGGCCGGCGCGCCGTACCAGGTGCGCATTTCCAGGTCCATGACCCGCATGCCGACGGTCGCCGAGCGTTCGCCGGCGACTCCGAGGCCGAAATAGACGATCGCCCAGATCACCGAGGCCGGCGGCAGCGGCCAGTACAGTGCCCAGCCGAAGCCCAGTGTCACAATGCCGAACACGAAAATCACCATGGCGGCCAGAACGACCGGGATCGCGATCAGCACGAAATCGATGACAAAAGCGACGACCCGCCGCGACAGCACGCCCTCGAACAGTTCCGGATTGAGATCCGGGTCATAGGCATGTGGCCGGACATCCATTGAGATCGACATGAAACGGGCCCCGAATTTCTGGTCTGCGTCAGCTTAACCGCAAATGGCGGGCCGCCGAAACCTCTGCAAGGGGCCGGCGACCGGTTGGCAGGGTGGGGTGACCTGCGGCATGGTGCGGCACCGCCCGCCGAATCCCGAAAGCCGAGCCAGCAACCGTGACCGTCACCATCGCCGATATCGACGCCGCGCGAAAAGTCATTGCCGGGGCGGTGCTGCGCACGCCGATGCTGCCGGCGCCTCGGCTGTCGGCGCTCACCGGGGCCGAGGTGTTCGTCAAATACGAAAACCTCCAGGTGACCAACTCGTTCAAGGATCGCGGGGCGCTCAACAAGCTGTCGTCGCTGACCGAGGCCGAATGCGAGCGCGGCGTCGTCGCCATGTCGGCCGGCAATCATGCCCAGTCGGTCGCCTATCACGCCGCCCGGCTCGGCATTCCGGCGACCATCGTCATGCCTGTAACGACTCCGCATGTGAAGGTCGCAGCCACGCGCTCGCACGGCGCCGAGGTGGTGCTCCATGGCGAGACCGTCGCCGACGCACAGGCGCGCTGCGAGGCGATCCAGGCCGAGCGCGGCATGACCTTGGTGCACCCGTATGATGACGAGAAGGTCATCGCCGGTCAGGGCACCATCGCCCTGGAAATGTTCGAGGACGTACCCGACCTCGACATGATGGTGATCCCGATCGGCGGCGGCGGGCTGATCTCCGGCAACGCCATCGCGGCGAAGGCGCTCAATCCGAAGATCGAGATCGTCGGGGTCGAGGCGCTCCTTTATCCGTCGGTGTGGAACGCCCTGGAGCACGGCAACCGCGCGATCGGCGGGCCGACGCTCGCCGAAGGCATCGCCGTCAAGAACGTCGGCAAGCTGACGCTGCCGATCATCCGCGACCTCGTCTCCGACGTGCTTCTGGTCGACGAGGCCCACCTCGAGCGCGCGGTCAACGCCTACCTGACGCTGCAGAAGACTATGGCGGAGGGCGCCGGCGCCGCCGGGCTGGCCGCGCTGCTCGCCGAGCCTGTCCGCTTCAAGGGCAAGCGCATCGGCCTGATCCTGTGCGGCGGCAATATCGATCCGCGCATTCTGGCGTCCATCATGGTGCGCGAACTCGAGCGCGAGACGCGCATCGTCTCGTTCCGCCTCACCATCCCCGATCAGCCCGGCGTGCTTGGGCTGATCGCGACGCGGCTCGGCGCCATGGGCGCCAACATTCTCGAAGTCGAGCACCGCCGCCAGTTGCTGGATGTGCCGGCCAAAGGCGCCAGCCTCGATGTCATGATCGAGACGCGCGACGCCGCCCATGCCCGCGAGGTGATCGCTGCGATGGCGGCCGACGGTTACAAGCCGGTGCGCCTCGGCACCGGGCCGCTCTAGGCGTCGGCCGAAAGCTCAGCCTTCCAACTGGCGGATGGTGCGATTGGCGCGGCGCAGCCGGCCGCTCAGCTCGCGGCCGAGGCCGGCCAGCAGCTTGATGGCGACATTCGGCGCCGTTTGCGCCAATGCGATGAATTGTGCCTCGCTCAGCACAAAACAAACCACGTCGTCATCGGCAACGACGGAGGCCGAGCGCGGACCGGCATCGAGGATGGCGAGCTCGCCGAACACGGTGCCCGGCGCGAAGGTGACGAGGCGGATGTCGCCGCTGTCGGCCTGCGCCAGATACGCGCTGACCCGGCCGCGGGTGACGATGAACATCTCGCGGCCGGGGTCACCCTCGCGAAAGATCGTCACGCCGCGCGCGTAGGTTTCGCGCCGGCTGTGGGCTTCGACAATCTTGATCTCGTCATGATTGAGGGCGGCCAGCAAATCGACCTGCGCCAGCGCGATCTCGTCGTCGGCATCATCCTTGAGCTGGGCGCCGAGCACGTCGTCTTCAGCCCATTGCAGGGCGCGATCGATATCGGCAAAGAACGGAGCCGCGCCGCCGCCGGTGACGCCGGCCTCGGTCAGGCGAATGGCGTTGTCGCTGCCGGAGCCGACGGCAATGCCGAGTTTCTGGCCTTTGCGGTTCAGCGCACGCTGCACGTCCGCCAGGATGCGGGCGCCGGTCGTATCGATTTCAGTGACGCGGCGCAGGTCGAGGATGATGTTGTGCGTGGCGGAGTCGGCGATCCGCTCGATCTCGTCGCCGAGCGTCTCGGCGCTGCCAAAGAACAGCACGCCCTGCAATTCCAGCACGAGGATGGAGGTGCCGCGCTGTTCCAGTAGCGCCACCTGGTCCGGCGCGCGGACCTTGCGCGAATGCACCGTATCGCATCGGTACATGCGGCGAATGTTGGAGTGGCTCATGCGTACGACGAACAGCGCCACGGCGATGAAGATGCCGATGAAGACCGCAACGACGATATTGATCGTCACCGACAGGATCGCCACCAGCGCGACGACCGCGAAGTCGAGCAGCATCAGGCCGCGATGACGCGATCCATTGGTCCGGATTCGCTGCGCGAGGTCGAGCGACCAGGGATCGATGTGCTGGATTGCGATGACCATGATGGTGGCCGACAGCACGCTGCGCGGCATGTAGCCGACGATCGGGAACAGCACGCCGGCGGCCAGCAGCAGGACCGCGGCGTTGATCACTACAGAGAGCGGTGTCTTGCCACCGAATGTCCGGTTGGCGATGGACGGTCCGATGTTGATGCCGCTGGTAATGCCGCCAAAGCAAGCCGACAGGACATTGCCGAGGCCAAGTCGTATCAGCAGACGGTTGCCGTCGACTTTCGGCGCGCCGGGCGCGGTGACGAGCTTGGCGCAGAGCAGGGCATCGATGGCGGCGACCACCGACAACGCGAAGGCGCCGGTGACAATGATCGGCAGTAATTCAGTGAAATCGCGCAGGCTGACGACCTCATCCAGCAGTCTGTGAGGGATCGGGCTCTCGACCGCCGCGGCAACGCCGATCATCGGTCCGAGATCCGCCTTGAGGCCGATCGCCATGAGACCGAAATAGAGCGCGCAGCCGATGCCGAGACCGACCAGCAGGGGCGGCACCCTGGTGGTGATGGCGCGCGCTTTCCACATGGCGATGAACGTCGTCAGCGCGACGACGAGACTGAGCGGCTTGATCTCCGCGAGATGCTGCGCGACGGCGGTGAATGGAATGTTGTGGTCGAAGCCGCAGACATTGCCGAGCTGCACCAGGAACAGCAGCGCCGCCGCGGCGTTCTGCACGCCGGCCATCACCGGGTGCGGCGTGAACCGGATCAGCGTGCCGAGCCGCACCAGGCCGAACAGCGCCTGAAAGGCGCCGCCGAGCAGGATGGTGGCGAAGAACGACAGCAAGACGAGGTGCAGGTGCGCGCCATCGCGCAACACGGCGGCGTTCGAATGCAGCAACTGGTACAGCAGCGCGCCAAGAAAGAACGTCGTCGTCACGCGCGGGGCATAGACGGTGGTGGTGCGGTCGCCAAGGATAACGCAGGCAAAGCCGACGACGATCGCGGCGTACAGACCGGCCAGTGCGCCGTGGGCGAAATAGCTGTCGCCGAGGGCCCCGAACGCGAACATGCCGTAGCCGACCGCGAGCGGCAGGGCGAGGGCGGCCGAGACCAACCCGCCGGTCAGATCGCTGCGCCAGGTGGAAAGGGTCCCGGACGCGAGCAGGCGCTTCCTGAGGCCGCCATCCGGACGAAGGGTCGCGTTTTCCATGGAAATGGGGCCGGCGGCGGGGAGGAGCGCTAATTGCCAGCCGGGACTTTACAGGAAGTCAGGAGCGCTTTCGCGGCCTATCCACACGGCCGTACCGGTGACACACAGCCTTTGCTGCGGCCGCGGGCAACGTTTCGCGCCTTACAAATGCCGGTCGTTGCGGTTGGCCCGCGCGGCATCGTGGTCGCGGACTTTCTTGGCCCACCATGCGGTGCCGAGAAACGCGAGGATGCAAAACACCCAAAAGGCCGGCTCAACCCAGCTCTGCTCCATGGCTCCACTCCAGCGCTTCTGCGCATATACGCGCAAGTCGCTGTGGAATGGTAGGAAATAACGCGTTAATTGGACGTCCGACGGCGTAAATGCGCCGCGCTGGTATTCACTCACTCTGCATCAGCCGCCAGAGCCGCTCGGAGGTTGCCGGCATGTCGATGTGTTTGACACCGAACTCCGACAAGGCATCGACGAGCGCATTGGCGACCGCCGGCATCGCGCCGACGGTGCCTGCTTCGCCGGCGCCTTTGACGCCGAGCGGATTGGTCGGCGTCGGCACGGGGTGGGCCTGGATCTTGATCGGCGGGAAGTCGTGGGCGTGCGGCATGGCGTAGTCCATGAACGACCCGGTCACGATCTGCCCCTCGCTGTCGAACGCAATGTTTTCCATCAGGATCTGGCCGGCGCCCTGGGCGATGCCGCCGTGGATCTGGCCATGCAGCAGCATGGGGTTGAGCACGGTGCCGACGTCGTCCACGACGGCGTAACGCACGATCTCGACCTTGCCGGTGTCGCGATCGATCTCGACCTCGCAGATGTGGCAGCCGTTCGGATAGTTGGCGGCGGTGCCCTGGAATACCGCGGTCTGGGTCAGGCCGGCTTCCATGTCTTTCGGCAGCTTGGTCGGATCGGCGGCAATGCGGGCGATCTCCTGGACATTCAATGTCTGGTTGGTCCGGGGCGACGAGAAGACGCCGTCCTCGAACTTCAGGTCGGTCTCATCGATGTTCAGGGTATGCGCGGCGATGGCGCGCGCTTTGGCGATGACCTTTTCGGTTGCGCGCAGGAAGGCCGAGCCGGCCAGCGCCGACGAACGTGAACCGCCGGTACCGACGCCGTAGAAGATCTGGTCGGTGTCGCCCTGGACGTATTGCACCTCTCCGGGCGCGATGCCGAGCTTGTCGCAGACCAGTTGTTTGAACACGGTCTCGTGGCCCTGGCCCTGGCTGTCGGCACCGGTGACCAGCGTGACGCTGCCGGAGCGGTCGAAGCGGATTTCCGCGCCTTCGGTGAGGTCGGCGGCGGCGCGCTCGATGGTGTTCGAGAGGCCGAAACCCCGCAGCTTGTTGCGCTTGCGGGATTCCGCCTTGCGCGCCTTGAAGCCCTTGGCGTCGGCGAGCTTGAGCGCGAGATCCATGTTGGTCTCGAACTCGCCGGTGTCATAGGTGAACGTCAGTCCGGTCTTGAACGGCATCTGCTGGGGCGCGATGTAGTTGCGCCGCCGCAGTTCGATCGGGTCGATGCCCATCTCGTCGGCGGCGATATCGACCATGCGCTCGATAACGTAAGCGGCCTCCGGGCGGCCGTTGCCGCGATAGGGGCGCACCGGATTGGTGTTGGAATAAACCGCGGTCACATCGACGAAGATCGCGGGCGTCCGGTAGCAACCGGCCAGCGTGCCGGCGTTGAGGAAGAAGGCCTGCATGCCCGGCTGCAGATAGGCGCCGATCGCGGCGGTCAGCTTGACGCGCAGACCGAGGAACACGCCGTTCTTGTCGAGCGCCAGTTCGGCTTCGGTGACGTTGTCGCGGGCCTGCGGGTCGGTCATGAAGGCTTCGGTGCGGGTCGAAATCCATTTCACCGGTCGGCCGACGATCTTGGAGGCGAGCAGCACCAGCGGTGTTTCCGGGTTGATCGGCGATTTCATGCCGAACGAGCCGCCGGTATCGCCGGTGACGATCCGCAGCTTGCTCTCCGGCACGCCGAGGATTGGCGCCAGATCGGCACGCGAGGGATGCGGTCGCTGGATCGCGGTATAGATCGTATAGTGGTTGTCGGTGGCGTTGTAGTCGCCGACCGCGCCGCGCGGCTCCATGGAGACGGCGGTGACGCGGTTGATGACGAATGTCTGGCGCGTGACGTGGTGCGCGTTCTTGAAGGCTTCGTCGGTCTTCCCCTTGTCGCCGATCGGTTCGACGAAGCCGACATTGTCGGCGAGCTTCGGCCAGACCTTCGGCGCATCGGGCTTCATGGCGTCGGCGGTGGCGGTGACCGCGGGCAGGGGCTCGTAATCGACCACGACCAGCTCGGCGGCATCGAGGGCCTGGGCGACCGTCTCGGCCACCACGAAGGCGACGATATCGCCGAGCCAGCGCACCCGGTCCTCGACCAGGAACGGATAGCGCGGCCGTGGCGCCGGCGAACCGTCGCGCATCTTCAAGCCGCCCGGTACCGGCAGGTCGCCGAACCCGTGCTTTTTTGCGTCGGCCGCGGTGATCACCGCGAGCACGCCGGGCGCCTCGCGGGCGGCGTCGATGTCGATCGATTTGATGGTGGCGTGCGCATAAGGCGAGCGCACCGCGACGCCATGGACCATGCCGGCGAGTTTGATGTCGTCGGTGTAGCGGCCGCCGCCGCGGATCAGGCGCGGGTCTTCGAAGCGCGGCACGCCCTGGCCGATGGCAAACTCACCCATTTGCATTTCCTCGTTTTGTATTGCGTAGCCTGTCGTCCCCGCTGAAGCGGGACGCGGCCCTTCTAATGATGACTGATATGGGGACCCACAAAAATCAGACTGCGCTGCGCAGCGTCTCGGCCACGCGCGGCGCGAAATAAGTGAGGATGCCGTCGCAGCCGGCGCGCTTGAAGGCCGTCAGGCTTTCCATCATCGCCCGCTCGCCGTCGAGCCAGCCGTTATTGGCCGCGGCCATGATCATCGCGTACTCGCCCGACACCTGATAGGCGAACGTCGGCATGCCGAAGGCATCCTTCACGCGCGCGCAGATGTCGAGATAGGGCAGGCCCGGCTTGACCATGATCATGTCGGCGCCGTCCTCGATGTCGAGCGCAACCTCGCGCAGCGCCTCGTCGGTATTGGCCGGATCCATCTGATAGGTCCGCTTGTCGCCGGTCAGCGTCTTCGACGAGCCGACGGCGTCGCGGAACGGGCCGTAGAAGGCGGAGGCGTATTTTGCGGCGTAAGCCATGATCGACACGTCGAGGAAATTGTCGCGATCGAGCGCCTTGCGGATCGCGCCGATGCGGCCATCCATCATGTCCGATGGGGCGATGATGTCGCAGCCGGCCTCGGCCTGCACCAGCGCCTGTTTCACCAGCACCTCGACCGTCTCGTCATTGAGGATGACGCCGTCGTCGCGCATCAGGCCATCGTGGCCGTGGCTGGTATAGGGGTCGAGCGCGACGTCGCAGAGAATGCCGATCTCAGGCACGGCTTTCTTGATGGCGCGTACGGCGCGGCAGACGAGATTGTTCTCGTTCAGGGCTTCCGAACCGGTCTCGTCGCGCAGCGACGGGTCGGTATAGGGAAACAGCGCGATGCACGGGATGGTCAGCTTGGCTGCGCGTTCGGCTTCGCGTACGGCCTGATCGACCGACAGGCGCTCGACGCCGGGCATCGACGGCACGGGCTGGCGCGCGTTGTCGCCGTCCATGACGAAAATCGGCCAGATCAGGTCGTCGGTGGTGACGACATTTTCCCGCACCATCCGCCGGGTCCAGTCGGCGCGGCGGTTGCGCCGCATGCGGACGCTGAGGTCGAGCTGTCGCGTGACCGCCGCCGTTTCCGGCTCGCCGGGAAGAAACCCGACCTTATGCTGCAAGGGGCGTCCGTATTTGATGGCCATGGGCAGAACTCCAGACGGCCTTCTAATAGCCGCTTCGCGACGGCCCCGCTACCCGATGCATGCCCGCCACCCATGCACGCTGGGAGCCGCCTTGACCCCGCCCGGCCGGTTTTTACATTGACCACCGAGGCCACGCCCTCGAACGCGCCGAAAGCGCGGAACTCCCGTCCGGGACGGCCCGGCGCCGCGTTGAGGAGGGCCGTCATGGTCTGGATCGTTTTGGTTGCCGCCGGTCTGCTGGAAATTGTCTGGGCGCTGGCGCTGAAGGCGTCGGTCGGCTTCACCCGGCCGGTACCGTCGGCAATCGCCTTCGTCGGCATGGTAGCGAGCGTGGTGCTGCTGTCGCTGGCGATGCGCAGCCTGCCGGTCGGCACCGCCTATGTAGTCTGGACGGGGATCGGCGCGGTTGGCGCCTTTGTCGCCGGCATCGTCATGTTCGGCGAGGACATGAACGTCACGCGTGTGATCGCGGCCGGGCTGATCGTGTCCGGCCTTGTCCTCATGCAGATCGCGTCGCCCGCCTGAGCGGGCCGGGCGGGGTCTTGGTTGCCGGCGTGCCGCCTGCTAGCAAAGCGGGTAGGGAGGCGCGGCCGATGGACTTTTCCCTTACCGAAGAACAGCAGGCGTTCCAGGCCACGGCGCGGCAATTCGCCCGCGACGCCATGATGCCGTTCGCGCGCGACTGGGACGAAGGCTCGGAATTTCCGGCCGACACCTTGCGCGAGGCCGCGGCGCTGGGCTTCGGCGGCATCTACGTGCGCGACGATGTCGGCGGCTCGGCGCTGACCCGGCTCGACGCGGCGTTGATCTTCGAAGAGCTGGCGCAGGGCTGCACCTCGACCGCGGCCTATATTTCCATCCACAACATGGTGGCGTGGATGATCGACACCTACGGCAGTGACGAGGCGCGTAAGCGCTTCCTGCCGAAGCTGTGTTCGATGGAGCATTTCGCCAGTTACTGCCTCACCGAGCCCGATGCCGGCTCCGACGCCGCCGGTCTCACCACCAAAGCGCGGCGCGACGGCGACAGCTACGTGCTCGACGGCGCCAAGGCCTTCATCTCGGGCGGTGGCATGTCGGACGTCTATCTCGTCATGGCGCGCACCGGCGAGGCCGGATCGCGTGGTATCTCCTGCATCGCGGTGGAGAAGGGCACGCCCGGCCTGTCGTTCGGCGCGCAGGAGAAGAAGCTCGGCTGGAAGTCGCAGCCGACTGCCATGGTGATGTTCGAGAACTGCCGGGTGCCAGCTTCGAACCTGATCGGCCGCGAAGGCGAGGGCTTCAAGATCGCCATGGCCGGACTCGATGGCGGCCGCCTCAATATCGGAGCCTGCTCGATCGGCGGTGCGCAGTTCTGCCTCGATCGCACTGTCGCCTACATGAAGGAGCGCAAGCAATTCGGCACGCGTCTCGCCGATTTCCAGGCGCTGCAATTCCGCATCGCGGACTACGCCACCGAGCTCGATGCCGCGCGCCTGCTGCTACACCGCGCCGCCGTCGCTGTCGGCGACAAGGAGCCGGCGGCAACGCAACTCGCGGCCAAAGCCAAGCGCCTCGCCACCGATACCGGCTTCGAGGTGGTCAACGGCTGCCTGCAACTGCACGGCGGCTACGGATATTTGCGCGATCATCCGATCGAGCGCGTCCTGCGTGACGTCCGCGTGCACCAGATCCTCGAGGGCACCAACGAGGTCATGCGCGTGATCGTGTCGCGCAACATTCTGGGGAATTGATCCATGACCTTCGCGGCCTGGAGCGGTGAATTGGCGCTGGTGACCGCAGCGATGTTTGCCGGCGTAGCCTTCTACATCAACTTTGCCGAACAGCACGCGCGGTTGCAACTCGACGTCCGCGCTCTGCTCCTCCAATGGAAGCGGTCCTATGCGCGGGGCTTCATCATGCAGGCGAGCCTGGCAATCATCTCAGGCGCATTCGGTATCCTCGCATTCATCATGACGTATGATTGGCGCTGGCTGGTAGGGACCGCGCTAATTCTGGCCAACTGGCCGTTTACCCTGTTCATTCTTATGCCGACCAACAAACTGTTGCAGGCTACATCGCCGGAAGCCGCCGACGAGGTGACGCGCGGCCTGATCGAGCAATGGGGCAGATTGCACGCGGTACGAACCGCCCTCGGGGCTTTGGCAACGGCTTCCTTTTTGTGGGCGATGACGTGAGCGATTCCGAAATTCTTTTTGAACGCCGCGGCGCCGCCGGGCTGGTGACGCTGAACCGGCCGAAGGCGCTCAATGCCGTGTCGCATGGCATGGTGCTGGCATTGCGCGCGCAGCTCGATGAATGGGCCGACGATCCTGCCGTGACGCGCGTCGTCATCGCCGGCGCCGGCGAGAAGGCATTCTCGGCGGGCGGCGACATCCGCCACCTCTACGATCTCGGCAAGGCCGGCCGCGCCACCGAGGCGCTGCAGTTCTGGCGCGACGAATATCCTCTCAACACCCTCATCAAGAATTACCGCAAGCCCTATGTCGCGTTGATCGACGGCATCGTCATGGGCGGCGGCGTTGGCCTGTCGGTGCACGGCTCGCATCGCGTCGCCGGCGACCGCTATTCCTTCGCCATGCCGGAAGTCTCGATCGGCTTCTTTCCCGATGTTGGCGCCACCTGGTTTCTGCCGCGCATGCCCGGCGAACTCGGCACCTACTGCGCGCTGACCGGCGAGCGCTTCAACGCTGCCGATGCACTCGAGGCCGGGCTCGCCACGCATCGCATTGCGTCCTCGCGGTTTCCGGCGCTGATCGACGGCCTGACCGGCACCGTGTCGGTCGACGCCGTGCTCGCCGCCTTCGCCGAGCCGGCGGGGGAGGGGCCGATCTGCCCGCGCCGCCGCCTGATCGATCACGTCTTCGCCGGATCCGACGTCGAGGTCATCCTCGAACGGCTCGATCATGAAGCCGCCACAAAAAGCCCGGATGCCGAGTGGGCGGCGAAGACGGCTACTCTGATGCGCGGCAAATCGCCGACCTCACTGAAGCTGGCGCTGGCGCAGGTGCGCTTCGGCGCGGTGCACGACTTCGAGACCTGCATGCGGCTGGAAATGCGCATCGTGTCGCGGATCGTCGAAGGCCACGATTTCTATGAAGGCGTTCGCGCCGTCATTGTCGACAAGGACAACAGACCCCAATGGAATCCACCGACGCTGAAGGGCGTGACGCACGCGGAGATCGACCGCCATTTCGCTTCCCTAAATTCTGGGGAACTGGCGCTGCCGTAGCCGGCGACGACAGCAGCGATCCTTATGCGGCCGACGATCTGCGCAATCTCGAGCCGGTGCACGAACACGACGGCGAGCCGACCGTCGGCATCTGGACGCGGCGGCTCGTCATTTTCCTGCGCGTCATGGCGGGCGTGTCGCTGCTCAAGGGCCTGTATCACTGGTCGCGGATCTGCGGCGTTGGCGTCAGCGACGAGGATCTCTATGTCACCCATGCCATCGCCTGGCAGACCGCGACGGTTTTCTTCGCCGTCATCGATCTCGTCGCCGCCGTCGGGCTGTGGCTCGCCGCCGCCTGGGGCGCGGTGATCTGGCTGACCGCGGTTGCCTCGATGATCGCGGTGCAGTTGTTTTTTCCGCAGGTGTTCGGCCGCGGCATGTTCAGCATTCTGTTCGAGGCCGGCGTGCTTGCCGTTTATTTGATGCTGGCGCTGAAGGCGGCGCGCGAACAGCCGGTGTGATCAACAAGACAAAGGCATAACGGGAGAACGACGATGGCGCGGATTGCATTTATCGGACTCGGCAACATGGGCCTGCCGATGGCGGTCAACCTGATCAAGGCCGGTCACCAGGTCGAAGGCGTCGATGTCAATCCGGCCGCGATCGACAAGCTGAAGGCCGAAGGCGGCGTCAACGTCGAGTTCGCCCATGTCGCGGCGGCGCGGGCCGACGTCGTCGTCACCATGCTGCCGGCCGGCAAGCAGGTGAGGGAGGTCTATCTCGGCAATAACGGCGTGGTCACCGCGGCGCAGCCCGGCACGCTGCTGATCGACTGCTCCACCATCGACGTCGACACGGCGCGCGCGGTCGCGGCCGAGGCGGAGAAGAAAGGCCTCTTGATGCTCGACGCGCCGGTGTCCGGCGGCGTCGGCGGCGCCACCGCCGGCACGCTGACCTTCATGGTCGGCGGTTCGGCCCAGGCTTTCACCCGCGCTGAATCGATTTTACAGAAGATGGGCAAGACCATCGTGCATGCCGGCGGGGCGGGGACCGGCCAGGCGGCGAAGATCTGCAACAACATGATCCTCGGCATCTCGATGATCGCGGTGTCTGAGGCTTTCATCATGGCCGAGAAGCTCGGGCTCGATCACCAGAAACTGTTCGACATCTCGTCCAAGTCGTCCGGTCAGTGCTGGGCGATGACGACTTACTGTCCCGTTCCGGGACCGGTGCCGACGTCGCCGGCCAATCGCGATTATCAGCCGGGATTCACCGCGGCGATGATGCTGAAGGATTTACGTTTGGCGCAGGATGCGGCCAAAGCCGCCGGTGCGAACGCGGAACTCGGCGCGCAGGCGGAAAGACTCTATTCAGCTTATGCCGACAGCGGCGAGGGCGGCCGCGACTTCTCCGGCATCATTCGTTTCATTCGCGGCTGAAGACGCGCATTTTCGTGGCGCGCGGCGCCGCTTTTGCACCGCTGCGGATGCATGTGGTGAACGAGTTCTTGCGCCGACTGCTTCAAATGGAGACGGCAACAGATCGTTCACCGTTTTAAATAAACCTAATCTTTATGCTGTTATTTAAGCCGTTTTTAGAAGGCCCCGCATAAGTTGACGCCTATTAGGGACGAGGAAAACAGGGCCTCGCACCCGGCCAAAAAGGCCAAGTAGAAAGCGAAGGGGCGTTAGACATGAAAGCCGTCGTCAAGACGGTCGAACCCGCCGAACGCGAAGCGCGGTTCGACACTATCCGACCACTGTATCACGAGGCGCTGACCTTGGTGGAGCGGCTGCATCGCCGGTTGCTCGACGTGATCAAGGACGAGTTCGACCGCCGCGGACGCTCCGACATCAATTCGGTGCAGGCGCTGCTGTTGTACAATATCGGCGACAAGGAGCTCACCGCCGGCGAACTGCGTACGCGCGGTTACTATCTCGGCTCCAACGTCTCCTACAATCTGAAGAAGCTTGTGGAGATGGAATTCCTCGATCACCAGCGTTCGCGCGTCGATCGCCGTTCGGTCCGCATCAAGCTGACCGCCAAGGGCCAGGAAGTGCGCGATATCGTCGATGCGCTCTACCAGAAGCACGTGCGCACGGTTGAGCAGGTCGGTGGCATCAATGCCGACGAGTTCGCCAACCTGAACAAGTCGCTGCATCGGCTCGAGCGCTTCTGGACCGATCAGATTCTGTACCGCCTCTAAGATCTTTCGAGGGTCTTCGCTTTCTGGCGAGACGACTTGCCCCGGCCGGCATCCTCCCCGGCCGGGGTTTTGTCGTTGGCGCGGTGCGCGTTATGAATGCCGCAATAACGCGCAACGAAACGGTGAAGCCATGGTCCCTTCGGTCGGCGCCTTTGCCATCATTCCCTGCAACGACCTTTCGGCCTCGACTGCATTCTGGCAACGGCTCGGCTTCAAGCGCGTCGGCGGCGAGAGCGAGTATCTGCTGATGTCGGGCTGGGGCTGCGAAGTGCATCTGACGCAGGCCGGCTCCGGCGAATGGCGCGTGCCTGATAACAATCCCTTCGGTGTTTTCATTCGCACGCCGGAAGTGGCGGCGATTGCGGCGCGCGTCGATGATCTCGTCATCCGTCCGGGCGGCGTTCTCCGGCACCGCGAATGGGGAATGTACGAAGTCGGCATCAACGGGCCGGACAGTTTGCTCGTGCGCGTCGGGTGGCCGTCGGACTTGATGTCACAAACGTCCGTTCCGGAAGCCGGGCTATAATTTAGCCGCCACTGCGGGACCGGTTTCTCGAGGCGCTGTCATGCTCGCTTGGGGCACCGCAAAGCCGACGTGGCGGTCACCAGCCCAAAGCTCAACGGCATAGCCATCCAGCTCGATGCGGGCTTTTTCCAACGCCTCATCGTCGCCGCGGCATTCAAAGCACCAGGACTGGCCAACGATGTTGCCGGACTCGTCGAGTTTGAAAGCACGGTATTCTGCCATAAGAAATTTTAACCCCGGCTGGCTGTGATCCGCAAGGGATAAGTATCTGAAATATCATATGAAAATGTCTCACTTGACACAGTTTTGCAACTTTATGGAACTTTATATAATTGAGTGCATTGAGTAAGTAGCTCAATGAGGCGACCGATGAACGGGTCAGAGAGGGGCGAAAGGCTCCAGGTCATGCTCTCGGCGGAGGAGCTGAGGGCGGTCGACGAATTCCGCTACAGGCATAAAATTCCGAGCCGCGCCGCCGCCGTTCGGGAACTTCTGCAAATCGGCCTTTCCGGGAGCGTGACCGACGGGGACGGTCGCAAATCAAGCGAGTACGGCCTCTTCGGGCGCGGCGCCAACAGCCACTCCGCCGGGGAATAAGGCGGCGCTCTGCGGGCGGCTATGGCTTGTGTATGATGCGGCTCCCTTCCAATGGAGCGCACATGGCAAAGGCCTACTGGGTCGCAACCTATCGCACGATCTCGAATCCGCAGGCGCTCGCCGCCTATGGCGAACTGGCAGGCCCGGCGTTGAAGGCAGCCGGCGGCCGTGTGCTGGCCCGCGGAATGCCGTCGGCCACGCTCGACGGCGGGTACATGGGGCGCACCGTGGTGGTCGAATACGACAGCGTCGAAGCGGCGCTCGCCGCCTATAACAGCCCGGCCTATCAGGAGGCGCTCAAGCTGCTCGGCGACGTCGCCAAGGAGCGTGACATTCGCATCATTGAAGCGGTATAGGCACCGAATCCACCATGGCCTTTTAGGGGGAAGCGTGAATACGTCGCCTTTGCCTCCGGAAAGCGACAATCCGCAGTGGTGGCCGCAACATGTGCGAAAGGCTTTCCATGCGCTTGGAGCAGTTCTCGGCGCCGGGCAACTAAAGCCCGAAGACCTGAGTTTGGTCGACGAGAACTTGCTCTCTGGTCACCGCGTAAAATTCGAACACGAACCTGCACGGGAGCGGGGGGAACGGAAGGGGGTTTATCATCTTCATATATCCGGACCGGTTTTTGCGGGGGCTTGGCGTTTCACCTCCGGACATCTTGAGCGGCTCGCGAGAGCGACTACGCGCGAACAATAACTGGCGCTCTGACCACTAATGTTGCCCCCGGCCGCCGTCGCCGAAGGCGCGCTCCAGCGCGATGGCTTCCTCGAGATCGGCGCAGGGCACCGCGGTGGTCGGCAGGCGGGCGAGGTCCTCCTGAGAGGCGCCCGGCACCAGCGGCTTGCCCTTGATCAGATAGGTGTCGAAGCCGCGCGCTGACGACGAATCCGGATACAGCGCGAACACGATGTCGTGCGCCTCGATCGCCTTGCGCAGCGCCTCGGCCGGCGCCGGCGCCGCGGTGAAGCGGGTCAGGTTGTCCCGCGCCATTTGCAGAAGCTGGGCATTGGTCATGGCGTCCCCATTACGTCACAACGGCGGGCGAGGCGAGTCAGCTAAGATATCGGACCGATGGCGGACAAATCCCAAGTCAAATCCGAAGTCTATTTCGAGATCACGGTGATCGGCGGCAGCGCCAAGGTGGCGGCGGTCGATGCCGCGACCTTGATCGAGGTGGCGGTGATCGGACCGGCAAGGGCGTCGGTGGCCGACCTGAAGAGGCTGGCGCTGGGCAAGCTGAAGGCACGCATCGCCCGCGAACGCCGCACGTTGGAAAAACCCTGAAACTCCCTACATCTTGCGCCTGTCCACGGCGTCCCGCGCCACCGCTTGGCCAGCCGGGGCCGATATGCTATTCGCAACTGCGAACCGGTTCCCCCGGAAATCCCCAATAAAAAGGCGCCGAGAGGCGCCCGGAGACCATAGGTATGTCGGCGACGACGCAGCAGTTCTTTTCCGCCCCGCTCAAGGATGTCGATCCGGAAATTTTCGACGTGATCGGCAAGGAGCTCGGTCGTCAGCGTGACGAGATCGAGTTGATCGCCTCGGAGAACATCGTGTCGCGCGCTGTGCTCGAGGCCCAGGGTTCGGTGCTGACCAACAAATACGCCGAAGGTTATCCGGGCCGTCGCTATTACGGCGGTTGTCAGTTCGTCGACATCGCCGAGCAGCTCGCCATCGACCGCGCTAAGAAGCTGTTCGGATGCAATTTCGCCAACGTGCAGCCCAACTCCGGCTCGCAGATGAATCAGGCCGTGTTCCTGGCGCTGCTGCAGCCGGGCGATACCTTCATGGGTCTCGACCTCAATGCCGGCGGCCATCTCACCCACGGCTCGCCGGTCAATATGTCGGGCAAGTGGTTCAAGCCGGTGCCGTATGGCGTGCGTCGCGACGACAACCTCATCGACATGGGCGAGGTTGCCAAGATCGCGCGCGAGCACAAGCCGAAGCTGATCCTCGCGGGTGCCACCGCCTACAGCCGCGTCTGGGACTTCAAGCGTTTCCGCGAAATCGCCGATGAAGTCGGCGCCTACCTGATGGTCGACATGGCGCACTTTGCCGGCCTGGTTGCCGGCGGCGTGCATCCGTCGCCGATCCCGCATGCGCATGTCGTCACCACGACGACGCACAAGTCGCTGCGCGGCCCGCGCGGCGGCATGATCCTCTCCAACGACGAAGCCATCGCCAAGAAAATGAATTCGGCGGTATTCCCCGGTCTGCAGGGCGGCCCGCTGATGCACGTCATCGCCGCCAAGGCGGTCGCGTTCGGCGAGGCGCTGCAGCCCGAATTCAAGACCTACGCCAAGAACATCGTCGATAACGCCCGCGCGCTCGCCGAGACGCTGAAGGCCCATGGTCTCGACATCGTCTCGGGTGGCACCGACAACCATCTGATGCTGGTCGATCTGCGCCCCAAGCGCCTGACCGGCAAGGTGGCCGAGGTCGCGCTCGGCCGCGCCCACATCACCTGCAACAAGAACGGCATTCCGTTCGATCCCGAAAAGCCGATGGTCACCTCGGGCGTGCGTCTCGGCACGCCGGCGGGCACCACCCGCGGTTTCGGCACGGCGGAGTTCAAGCAGGTCGGCGAGATGATCGTCGAGGTGCTCGATGTGCTGTCGCAGAAGGGCGTTGCCGAGGACTCGCTGATCGAGACCAAGGTGCGCGGCAAAGTGAAGGCGCTGCTGGATCGGTTTCCGATTTATCAGTGATGACGGCGTCATTCCGGGACGGCCAGCAGGGCCGGACCCGGAATCCGGACGCGCATGATGAATAAGATCTGGATTCCGGGTGTGGTGCTTCGCACTGCCTCGGAATGACAAAGGGAAAAACGCATGCGTTGCCCAAGCTGCGGTAGCCTCGACACGCAGGTGAAGGATTCAAGGCCGACCGAAGACTCGGCCGTGATCCGCCGCCGCCGGGTCTGTCTCGCCTGCAATTTCCGCTTCACCACCTTCGAGCGCGTGCAGTTGCGCGAGCTTACCGTGATCAAGCGCAACGGCCGCCGCGTGCCGTTCGACCGCGACAAGCTGATGCGATCGGTTCAGGTCGCCTTGCGAAAGCGGGCGGTCGAGCCGGAGCGCATCGAGCAGATGGTCTCCAAGATCGTCCGCGAGCTGGAAAGCATGGGCGAGAACGAAGTGACGTCGGAGACGATCGGCGAAGCGGTGATGCAGCACTTGCGCGAGATCGACGACGTCGCCTATGTGCGCTTTGCCTCGGTCTATCGCAATTTCCGCGAGGCCAAGGATTTCCGCGCCGCGCTGGATGAATTGCGCGCCGAGGACGACGAGGTTCCAGTCCGTAAATGAGCGAAACAGAAACCGCCGTCGCGCCGTCATCCGCAGCCGCCGATGACGAACGCTACATGAAGCTCGCGCTGGCGCTCGGCCGCCGCGGCCTCGGCAATACCTGGCCAAATCCGGCGGTCGGTGCCGTGCTGGTCAAGGACGGCGTCATCGTCGGGCGGGGATGGACGCAGCCCGGCGGCCGGCCGCATGCCGAAGTCGAGGCGCTGCGCCGCGCCAAGCGCGCCGCCAAGGGCGCGACGCTCTACGTGACGCTCGAGCCGTGCTCGCACGAAGGCATGACGCCGCCTTGTGCCGACGCCGTCATCAAGGCCGGCGTCGCCCGCGTCGTCTCGGCGCTCGAGGATCCCAACCCGGAAGTCGCAGGGCAGGGCCATGCCCGGCTGCGCGAAGCCGGCATAGATGTCGATGTTGGCCTCTGCGCCGGCGAGGCGCGTCAGGCGCATGCCGGCCACATCAGCCGCATCGCCACCAGCCGGCCGCACGTTACGCTCAAGCTCGCGGTCTCCGCGGACGGCAAGGCTGGCCTCGCCGGCCGCAAGCCGGCGCCGATCACCGAAGTCGAGGCGCGCGATCGCGTATTCATGATCCGCTACCAGAGCGACGCCATCCTGGTCGGCCTCGGCACCATCCTCTCTGACAATCCGCAACTCACCACGCGCCTGCCGGGGCTCTACGAGCGCTCGCCGGTGCGCGTCGTTCTCGACGCCAATCTGCGCATTCCGCTGTCGCTGTCGGTGGTCTCGACCGTTGGCGACGTGCCGACCTGGATCTTCTGCTCGAAGAAGGCGTCCGACGTTGCCGAGGACTTCCTGACGCAGAAGGGCTGCAAGGTGTTCCGGGTCGACGACACGCAGGGACGTCTCGATCTCGATGAGATCATGAAAATTCTGGCCGAGCAGGGCATCACGCGGCTGATGGTCGAGGGCGGCCCGACTGTCGCGTCCTCGTTCGCCGCCGCCGACATGGTCGACGAGTTCGTGCTGTTCCGCGGCTCCCGCGATGTCGGCGACAAGGGCATCGATCCACTCGAAGGCATGCCGCTCGACAAGCTCACCGGCCAGCTCAAGCTCATCGACACCGCACTGCTTGGCCCGGATACGATCGAGCATTATGTGCGCGCGTCGTGAGGTTGAACTGCGAGGCTTATTCATTCTCCGCTCGTCCCCGCGAAGCGGGGACCCAGTCTTTCTGGCTTCTGGAGTCCCGCTTGCGCGGGAATGAACGGAGTAAGGTACGCTGCTTGAGGAAAATCTGATGTTCACCGGCATTGTCACCGATCTCGGCGAAATCCGCTCGGTCGAAGCCCGCGCCAACAACCTGTCGGCGCTGTCGATCTACACGCGCTATCCGCGCGCCGAATTGATCGACGGCGCGTCGATCGCCTGCAACGGCGTTTGCCTCACCGTCGTCGCCGCCGGTGAAGACAATGGCCGCGCCTGGTTCGCAGCCGATGCAGCGGCCGAGACGCTCGCCATCACCACGGTCGGACGCTGGCAGCGTGGCGGCAAGGTCAATCTCGAGCGGCCGCTGAAGATCGGCGACGAACTCGGCGGCCACCTGGTCGCCGGCCATGTCGATGGTCTGGCCAAAGTCGTGGCCCGCGAGGACATGACCGAAATGGCGCGTTTCACGCTGCGCGCGCCGCACGCGCTTGCCCGGTTCGTCGCGCCGAAGGGTTCGGTGGCGCTGGACGGCGTGTCACTGACCGTGAACGAGGTCAAAGGCGACGATTTTACCGTTCTGATCATCCCGCATACGCTGCACGTGACCACATTCGGCGGCCTCAAAGCGGGCGATGACATCAATCTCGAAGTCGACACCATGGCGCGTTATGCCGCGCGTTTGATGGAAACCCGCTAAAGCCTTGTTTAGCGGGCGGGCCCTTGCTACGACCCCGGCCCAACAAGGAATTGAAGCACTATGGCCAAGAAGACCAGCGCGGCGACGCGCGCGCCTAAAGCCCCGGCGAAGAAATCGGAGGCGAAATCGGCGCCGCATGTCCTGATCGTCGAGGCGCGTTACTACGACGCGATCGCCGACGAGCTGCTGCGCGGCGCGGCTGCGGTGCTCACCGAAGCCGGGGCCACCTACGAGGTCGTCACCGTGCCCGGCGCGCTCGAGGTTCCCGGCGCCATCGCCATGACGCTCGATGCGCCGAAGAACAAGGGCAAGTTCGACGGCGTCGTCGCGCTCGGTTGTGTCATTCAGGGCGAGACCTATCATTTCGATCTGGTGTCGAATGAATCGGCGCGCGGCCTGACGGATCTCTCGATGCGCGGCGTCGCGCTCGGCAACGGCATTCTCACCGTGGATAACGAAGGCCAGGCGCGGGCGCGTCTCGGCGGTCTTCACGGCCACAAGGGCGAGGCCGCCGCCAAGGCCGCGCTCGTCATGATCGAATTGAAGCGGTCGCTATCGGGCAAATAATGGGCAAGGCTCCGACCAGCGGCGATAAGGACGCGCGCAAGGCGAACAAGCGCGGCGCGGCGCGGCTCGCCGCCGTTCAGGCACTGTACCAGATGGATTTGGCAGGCTCGGGCCTCAACGAGATCCTCGCCGAATTCGAAAGCCACTGGCTCGGCCGAGAGGTCGAAGGCGCGCAATACCTGCCGGCGGAAGCCGCGTTCTTCCGCGACATCGTCACCGGCGTGGTGCGCGAGCAGCGCGTGCTCGATCCGCAGATCGACGAGGCGCTGCAGGGCTCGTGGCCGCTCAAGCGCGTCGAGGCGGTGCTGCGCGCCGCGCTGCGCGCCGGCGCCTATGAACTGGCGCACCGCCGCGACGTGCCGGCCCGTGTCGTCATCGCCGAATATGCAGACGTCGCCGCCGCCTTCGTTGAGCGCGACGAAACCGGCATGGTCAACGCCGTGCTCGACCAACTGGCCCGCAAGCTGCGCGGCGACGAGTTCGCGGCCTGACGCGTCATGGGGTAGGGTGCGCCCTATGTCCTCAGACTCTCCCTCCGGCGAAGACAAACTGATCGCGCGGTTCTTCGGCCCCATCGCCACCGATCCCGGCGCGCTGGGCCTCTCCGACGACGCCGCCTTCATCAAGCCGCCGGCCGGTTGCGAGATGGTGCTGAAGACCGACGCCATCGTCGGCGGCATCCATTTCTTCACCGAGGATCCGGCCGCCGCCGTGGCGCAGAAGGCGCTGCGCGTGAACCTGTCCGATCTCGCTGCCAAGGGCGCCAGACCACTCGGGTTCCTCGTCTCCTTGGCATTGCCAAAAGGGGTCGACGAGACCTGGCTCACCGGCTTTGCCTCCGGTCTGCGCGAAGACGCCGCCACCTACAAATGCCCGCTGTTCGGCGGCGACACCGTGCGCTCGCCGGGGCCGATCATGGTGTCGGTCGCGACTTTCGGCAGCGTGCCGGATGGCCGCATGGTGCGCCGCTCGACGGCCAAGCCCGGCGACCACGTCTTCGTCAGCGGCAGCATCGGTGATGCGGTGCTCGGTCTTGGCTTGCGCAATGGCGCGTCGTGGTCGCTCGACGACAAGCAGCGCGAACACTTGCTGTCGCGCTATCTGCTGCCGCGGCCGCGCAACGCGCTGGCGCAGGCCGTGCTCGATTATGCTTCTGCGTCGATGGACGTGTCAGACGGGCTCGCCGGCGATCTCGCCAAGCTGTGCCGCGTTTCCAAAGTCTCCGCCGACATCGAGGTCGCGCGCGTGCCGCTGTCCGATGCGGCCAAGGTCGTGATTGCGCAGGATGCGGCGCAGCTCGAGCCGGCACTGTCAGGCGGCGACGATTACGAAATCCTCTGCACCGTGCCGCCGGCTAACGTCGACCGCTTCCGCGTCGCGGCGATGGCGGCCAAGACCGCGGTCACCGACATCGGCACGATTGCGCAAGGCGAGGGCGCCCGGTTTTGCCGCGCCGACGGCACGACGTTGAACTTCAAGCGCGCCTCGTTCAGCCATTTCTGACGGCGGATTTCGGCGCCGCTCGCATCGCGGCGTCCTCGCCCCTATAGTACCGCCCATAAGAACACGGGCGAGGAAACGCGATGGACGACAGCAAGATCCGGCAGTCCTACATGCCGGTGGGACAGACACCGAATTTCCTGAAGTATCTGCGCGAGTTTCCGACCGCGCAGTATTTCCGCCGCCGCGCGCCGCGACACGTCCCGGGCTTTTCCTTCGCTTATGGCGACACCGGCGCCGGCGACGATATCGGCATCGCGCACAACTGGGCCTCCCTCGACGGGGTCAAGATCGTGCCGCGCTACGGCGTCACCAATGTGCTGCCGCCGGTGGAGGTGGAATTGTTCGGCACGTGTTATGCGGCGCCGATCGGCATCGCGCCGATGGGCGGGCCGTCGCTGGTCTGGCCCGGCGCCGATCTCATCATGGCCAAGGCGGCGCAGGCCGCGCGGATCCCTTATACGCTGAGTGTCGTCGGCGGCGCCGTCATCGAAGAGGTCGCGGCAGTCGCGCCCGATGTGTTCTGGCTTCAGATCTATCGCTTCGCCCGCGACGATCACCGGATTGGCTTCGATCTCGTCAAGCGCGCCACGGCCGCCGGCGTCAAGGTGCTGACGCTCACCGTCGATACGCCGGTGCGCACGATCCGTTCGCGCGAAACCTATGCCGGCCTCGGCGGCGAGTTCAATCCGAACGCGCGCATGATCGCCGAGATGCTGATGCGGCCGCGCTGGCTCGCCGCGCTGTTGCGCAACGGTTATCCGCGCTTCGCCAGCCTCCAGCAGTATTCGGGCAAGACCCGCACCAACGACATCATTCGTTTCGCCCGCAGCGAGATGGGTGGCGCGTTTCTGTGGGACGAGATCGCGCGCTACCGCGACGCCTGGAAAGGACCGATGACGCTCAAGGGCATTCTGCATCCACAGGACGCCGAGAAGGCGCTGGCGCTCGGCATCGACGGCATCTGGGTGTCGAACCACGGCGGCCGTCAGATCGAGGCGCTGGCGCCGACCATCGACGTGCTGCCGGCGATCACCAAGGTGGTCGGCAACAAGGCCACCATCCTGTTCGACAGCGGCGTGCGCTCCGGTCAGGACGTCATGCGGGCGCTGGCGCTCGGCGCGCAAGCGGCCTTCGCCGGCAAGTCGTTCCTGTGGGCCATCGGCGCGCTCGGCGAGGACGGACCGGCGCAGTTGATCGACCTCTACATGAACGACCTGCGCGCCTCGCTCGGTCAGATCGGCGCCCAGTCACCGGCCGAAGCGCGTCTCGCCACCGTGGTGCACCGCACCCGCATCGACTTCTGAGCGTTTCAGAGGGGAAACAACCCAGCCCTGCGACTTTCGGAGTAGCCGCCTTCTCTTTAGGCCGCTATGAGGGGAAAGTTTTTGCCCGGGAAACTTGCGAATGTCGGCCGTCGCCGAAGCTCTGCCGCATCTCACCGATGACAATCTGGCGCGCCGTAACGCTCGGGTGCTGGCCGTCGCGCAGGCGCTGGCCGGCGGGAACAATACCGTCATCGTTTCGACCGCGTCGATCGTTGGCGCCACCTTGGCGCCGGACAAGGGCCTCGCCACCTTGCCGATCACGGGCATGGTGCTGGGGATGTGGATCGGCTCGCTGCCGCTCGGCTGGCTGGCGCGCCGCTACGGCCGCCGCAATGCGCTCCAGGTCGGCTCGCTGTTCGGCGTCCTGTCCGGTCTGGTGTCCTGCTACGCGGTGATCCAGGGCTCGTTCGCCATCCTGGTGCTCGGCACGTTCTTCGGCGGTCTCTATGCCGCGGCCCACGTGTCCTATCGCTTCGCCGCCGCCGATACGGCGAGCGAGCGCATGCGGGCCAAGGTGGTGTCATGGGTGCTGGCCGGCGGCGTCTTCGCCGCGGTGATCGGGCCGCAGCTCGTCATCTTCACCAAGGACCTGCTGCCGCCTTACGTGTTCGCGGCGAGCTATCTCGGTCAATCGGCCTGCGCCGTGATCGCCGCCGTCGTTCTGTCCTTCGTCCGCATTCCGCGCGTCGCTCAGGCGCACAGCACCACGAGTCGGGCGCTCGGCGAAATCGTGCGCATGCCGCGCTTCATCGTTGCCGTGGCCTGCGGGGTTGTCAGCTACGGCGTCATGAACCTGGTCATGACATCGGCGCCGCTGGCGATGATCGGCTGCGGCCATTCCGTCACCGACGCCGCGCTCGGCATCCAGTGGCACGTGCTGGCGATGTACGCGCCGAGCTTCGTCACCGGCACGCTGATCTCGCGCTTCGGCGTCGAGCGCATCACCGGCCTCGGCCTGGTGATCACGCTGCTGTCCGCCGCGATCGGCGTTGCCGGGCTCACGGTCGCACATTTCTGGACGACGCTGGTGCTGCTCGGCATTGGCTGGAACTTCACTTTCATCGGCGCCACCACCATGGTGACGCAGTGTCATCGCCCGGAAGAGCGCACCAAAGTTCAGTCGTTCAACGACTTCATGATCTTCGGCTGCATGGCGCTGACGTCGTTCTCGTCAGGCCAGTTCCTGGCGCTGTTCGGGTGGGCCGCGATCAACGAACTGGCGATGCCCATCCTCGCTGCTCCCGCGGTGCTTTTGATCTGGCTGGTGCTGCGCCAGCGCACCGAAGCGGCGGCGGCGGTTTAAAACAAACGCGCTATAGTCGGCGGATGACCGAAACGCCGTCCTTCACCATCGCTGCCGTCGAGAACGCCGCGGATCTAGCCGACGTCATTCGTTTGTTCCGCGCCTATGCGGAGTCGCTGCCGGTCGATCTCGCTTATCAGGGCTTCGAGGCCGAGATGGCGGCGATGCCCGGCAAATACGCGTCGCCCAAAGGCGTGCTGCTGATTGCGCGGGACCAGGCGGGCAGGGCGGTCGGTTGCACCGCGCTGCGCCCGATCGAGCCGCCGGGCACCTGCGAGATGAAGCGGCTCTACGTCACCGCCGACGGCCGCGGCCAAAAGCTGGGCAAACGGCTGGTCGAGCGCCTGTTCGCCGACGCCCGGGCCATCGGTTATCGCGAGATGCGGCTCGACACGCTGCCGACCATGCTGGACGCCCAGGCGTTGTATCGCCGTTTCGGCTTCGAGCCGATCGACGCCTACTACGACACGCCGGTCGCCGGCACCGTGTTCATGCGCAAGCTGTTGTAAGGGCGCGCGCGGCGGTCCCCACGTCATGCCGACGCAAAGCCGCGGTGCTTCAGGGGCAGGCCTTGTAGCCGAATTTGCTGATGATCTCGCGGCCGGAGATGGTGTGGAATTCGAACGAGTCGACGTAGTGGTTCGCCACGAGATAACGCCGCAGCGCCGGCTTGTACGAGTTGAGCATCGCAGCCTGGCGCTTCGGCGGTGGCGTTTGACCGCGTTCGTTGGGGAACAGCGCGGCGTGAAACGCGAGTTCGGCATCGGGTGAGACGCAGACATTGCGGATGGCGAGCAGCATCGTGCAGGAGGACTGGCAATGCCCCTCGATGCGAAAGCGCTCGCCTGATTTGTTGTACTTGGCGACGATGTCCGGGGCGCCGATGGGGCCACCGCCGCCGTAAGGGCGCGACGAACCATCGGCGAGTGCTGCCGCGGGCACGGCGAATAGAAGGCTTGCGGCGCAGCAGAGCCAGCGCATTGACGTCATGATTTCCCCCCAGGGCGGTCCCGGTTTTGATCGCGTCTTTCCTGCGGAAGAATGATGGCGGGAAACCTTTGCAGGCGCAAATGCAGGCGGGCGTCCTGCAACGCGCGGTCGCCGCCGGCACCGTGTTCATGCGCAAGCTGTTGTAAATGCCGTCTCCGCGAAGGCGGAGACCATGCGCCGAGCAGGCGACTTGGCATTAATTCCTAAAGCTATTATTCCTAGTCTCGTCCATCTCCCACCGAGGGCGCTCTCATGAGGCGTCATGGCAGCGGGAGACGGACGCGGTGCCCGCGGGCCTAGGGAATACGCACCCCAGGCGCTCGGGCGGCGCCGGGGCTCCGCCCGCCGGCAATAAGACCGGCNCGCGCTACCCGTCGCAAGATGGATCAGCCGCCGAAAGCGCGGCCCGGCGTCGTAACGACACCGCGATGGAGCGCCGCGGGGCGCAGTGTCCTCGATCGCAAGAGGGCACAGCGCACCCCAAAGGTGCGAATCGAATGGGCGCCTCGCGGCGCTCCATCCCCTCGGCTTTTCCGAGGGGCCGGAAGGGGAAGGCAGGCCGCCCCGGGCCTTCGAGAACAGGGGCGATGGCGCATGTTCGCACCGGTAAAACAGCGCTCCGGTATCAAGTTTCCTGTCAAATCCACCCGGCCGGGACGTTGCTTTGCCGCCACGATTTTGGCATGGTCCGCGCGCTTTCCAGGTCGGGGTGAAGCGCCCTTATAAAGCGGCCATCCTCGATAATTCCGGGCGCCGGGCCGGGAGGCCATCCTCCTGCCAAAGCTCATTACAAAACGGGGTTGAGACACCATGACGACTTTGTGGGCGATCGTAGGCTGCGGCCTGCTTGCCGTCCTGTACGGGATCTGGGCGACCGGATCCGTGTTGCGGGCTGATCAGGGCAGCGCGCGTATGCAGGAAATCGCGGCTGCCGTGCGCGAAGGCGCGCAGGCTTATTTGCGCCGCCAGTACACCACCATCGGCATCGTCGGTGTCGTGATCTTCGTGCTTATCGGCTTCACGCTCGGCTGGCTGGTAGCCTTCGGGTTCGCCATCGGCGCGATCCTGTCCGGCGCGGCCGGCTTCATCGGCATGAACGTCTCGGTGCGCGCCAACGTCCGCACCGCCCAAGCCGCGACCAAGTCGCTCGCCGGCGGTCTCGACATCGCATTCAAAGCCGGCGCCATCACCGGCATGCTCGTTGCCGGTCTGGCGCTGCTCGGCGTCACGGTCTATTTCGGCTTCCTCACCGGCACCATGCACATGGCGCCGAACGACCGGGTCGTCATCGACTCCATCGTCGCGCTCGGTTTCGGCGCTTCGCTGATCTCGATCTTCGCCCGTCTCGGCGGCGGCATCTTCACCAAGGGTGCGGACGTCGGCGGCGACCTCGTCGGCAAGGTCGAGGCCGGCATTCCGGAAGACGATCCGCGTAACCCGGCGACCATCGCCGACAACGTCGGCGACAATGTCGGCGATTGCGCCGGCATGGCGGCCGACCTGTTCGAGACCTACGCGGTGACCATCGTCGCCACCATGGTTCTCGCCGCGATCTTCTTCGCCGGCACGCCGATCCTGACCCAAATGATGACGCTGCCGCTCGCCATTGGCGGCATCTGCATCATCACCTCGATCGTCGGCACCTTCTTCGTCAAGCTCGGCGCTTCGCAGTCGATCATGGGCGCCCTGTACAAGGGCCTCATCGTCACCGGCATCCTGTCGCTCGTCGGCATCGCGCTGGTCATCCACTGGGTTCTGCCGAACCACTTCGGCGCGCTCGACGGCCAGACTTACACCGGCATGACGCTCTATATCTGCGGCATCGTCGGTCTCGTGGTCACCGGCCTGATCATCTGGATTACCGAGTACTACACCGGCACCGACTACCGCCCGGTGAAGTCGATCGCGCAGGCCTCGGTCACGGGTCACGGCACCAACGTGATTCAGGGTCTCGCCATCTCGATGGAATCGACCGCGGGTCCCGCGATCGTCATCATCGCCGGCATCCTGGTGACCTATAACCTCGCCGGTCTGTTCGGCATCGCGATCGCGGTCACCACCATGCTGGCTCTCGCGGGCATGATCGTCGCGCTCGACGCTTTCGGCCCGGTCACCGACAATGCCGGCGGCATTGCCGAAATGGCCGGTCTGCCGAAGGAAGTGCGCAAGTCCACCGACGCGCTCGATGCGGTCGGCAACACCACTAAGGCGATCACCAAGGGCTATGCCATCGGTTCGGCCGGCCTCGGCGCACTGGTGCTGTTCGCGGCCTATAACCAGGATCTGCAGTACTTCATCAAGGGCGCTGCCGATCATCCGTACTTCCAGGGCATCACGCTCGACTTCTCGCTGAACAATCCCTACGTGGTTGTCGGCCTGTTGTTCGGCGGCCTGCTGCCGTACCTGTTCGCGGCCATGGGCATGACCGCGGTCGGTCGCGCCGCAGGCTCGATCGTCGAGGAAGTGCGCAAGCAGTTCCGTGAAGATCCGGGCATCATGAAGGGCACCTCGAAGCCGAACTATGCCCGCGCGGTCGACATCCTGACCAAGGCGGCGATCAAGGAAATGATCATCCCGTCGCTGCTGCCGGTGCTGTCGCCGATCGTTTGGTACTTCGCGATCTACTTCATCGCGGGTGGCGGTGCGGCCGGCAAGTCGGCCGGCTTCTCGGCGCTCGGCGCGATGCTGCTCGGCGTCATCGTCAACGGCCTGTTCGTTGCGATCTCGATGACCTCGGGCGGCGGCGCCTGGGACAACGCCAAGAAGTACATCGAAGACGGCCACTTCGGCGGCAAGGGTTCGGACGCCCACAAGGCGGCCGTGACCGGCGACACCGTCGGCGACCCCTACAAGGACACGGCCGGCCCGGCCGTGAACCCGATGATCAAGATCACCAACATCGTGGCTCTGCTGCTGCTGGCGATCCTGGCTCACTAAGCGAAAGAGGGCCGGGGAGACCCGGCCCTCGCTCGGAAAATGAAAAGGCCCGCGACATTCGCGGGCCTTTTTTGTTTGTCTGATGTTGTCGTGAAACCTGAGCGTTGCCTTAGAACACCTTGAAAGCATTGAAGACGCCCTTGAGGTAGTTGAGCTGGTTGCCGCCGGTTTCGGTGGTCTGCGACACGAAGTCGAAGATCTTGCCGTCCTTCATGCCGTAATTGGCGAGGCGCCTGACCTTGCGGTCCTTGTCGAAATAGACGGCGATGACGCGCTGGTCGGTGACGTGATGGGGCATGAAGGCGGCTGAGCGCTCGGCCTTCTGCGAGATGTAGTAGAACACGTCGCCGTTGATGGTGGCGACTGTCGAGGGCGTGCCGAGGACGATCAGCACCTGTTCCTGGGTGGCGCCGATCGGGATCTGCTCGAGCGCGCCATCGGGCACGACATAGCCGCGCTGCAACGTCTCGCCGAAGCTGCCGCAGCCGGCGAGCGTCATCGGCGCGGCTAGCGCGGTCATCAGCGCGAGCGCCGGTGCGAGGCGGCGAGCGGGCAGGGATTTCGGGATTCCGGCAGTCATCGACAACGGTTCCTCATCGGCAATTGTCTGGGGGGTCAATTGAGTTCTTGCATCCGGCGGGCCGTAATTTAAATCGGCGTCTCAACTCAGGCCGGCAATCGCGCCCGCCGTCAGGCTTTCCACGCCCATGATCATGTCTCTGTTCCGCCGCAACCCGCGCGACACCATTTCGGCCCTGTATGGCATGATCGTGGCGCAGGCGCGATTGCCGGTCTTTTATCGGGATTACGCGGTCGCGGATACGGTAAATGGCCGTTTCGACCTCATTGTCCTGCACCTCGCGCTGGTTCTGGACCGGCTGACCGACGGTGGGGTCCTTGATCCGGCGGGCCAGGCGCTTTTCGACCGGTTTTGCCAGGACATGGACGACAACCTGCGAGAAATGGGGATCAGCGACCTCAAGGTACCCAAGGAGATGAAGCTGATGGGGCAGGCCTTCTATGGCCGCTCCAAGGCCTATCTGGACGCCGTGAGCGATCGCCGAGCTCTGGTGGCGGCGCTGACCCGCAATATCTATGGTGGAGCGCCATCGGCTGCCGCGGCCGCGCCCCGGCTTGCCGACTACATCGGGCAGGCGGTAGGGGACTTGAAGGCGCAGGACCGGGCCGCGATCATCGATGGGCGGCTGCGCTTTCCCGATCCGGCCGCCGTGCCGACGCCAACCGTCTGACAGAACCGAAACTGAGTTGACGACCATGAGCAAGAAGAGCGGCCCCGCGCGCGGGGCGCATCCAGAGCGGGCCGCTGCCGGCATCACCGAGGTGGTGCCGTGGAGCGTGCCGGTGACCTTGGATCAGATCAGCGATAGCGGCCTGCACCGCGAAATCGAGGCGTCCGAAGCGGTGCGGTCGGCGGTCGCTGAATTGGCCGGCCTGCGCAGCGTGCCGGAGCTTTCGGCCTCATTCGACATGAGCAAGAACGGCAGCAAGATCCACGTCTCGGGCTCCGTCCATGGCCGGGTCGGGCAGACCTGCGTCGTTTCGCTGGAGCCGATGGAAACGGTTATCGACGAACCGATCGACGTGACGTTCTCTCCGCCGCCGGCCGGCGCGACCGTGCTTCCCGATGCCCAGAGCGCGGAGTTGCGACACGGTGCCGACGGCGAGGCGCCCGAGCCCCTCGTCGGTAATGTCATCGATCTGGGCGCCATCGCGGCCGAGTTCCTGGTCCTTGCCATCGATCCTTATCCTCGCAAGGAAGGAGCCGAGTTCGCGCCTCCTGCGGTTGAGGAAGGCGGTAATTTCGCCTTCGCGGCCTTGGCTGCGCTCAAGAAAGAACCGGGAAACAGCAAGAACTGAAACGGCTTGTCTCGTTCGACCCACCGGGTATGGTGCCCGCGAGCCTCGAATCCGGGTGGAGCCTTGCGGAGCCCGGGCCTTCAATCCGTCGCTCACCATCCTCGTGGGGCGCATGATCCCGAATGCTGGGAAGTCTTTTCGGACGCCATAATCATGTTCCCGACCGTCATCGTCTCTCGGCCGCTTGCGCCACCCTCTGAGCCGCGTCATGTCCGATAATATTCGCATCGCCATTGACGCCATGGGCGGCGACCACGGCCCGGCGGTGGTCTTGCCGGGCTGCGATATCGCGCTCGAACGGCACCCGGATATCCAGTTTCTGCTGTTCGGCGATCGCGCTGCGGTCGACCCGGTGCTTGAGACCCTGCCTCGGCTCAAGGCGAAGGCGGCCTTCACCCACACCGAGGTGTCGATCCGCATGGACGACAAGCCGAGCCAGGCGCTGCGCTATGGCCGCGGCAAGTCGTCAATGTGGCTGGCGGTCGACGCGGTGAAGAAGGGCGAGGCCGACGTCGCGGTATCTGCGGGTAACACCGGCGCGCTGATGGCGATGTCCTGGTTCAACCTGAAAATGATGGAGGGCATCGAACGCCCCGCCATCGCCGGCCTGTGGCCGACGCTGAAGGGCGAATCCGTGGTGCTGGACGTCGGCGCCTCGATCGGCGCCGACGAGGCCCATCTCATCAATCTCGCCGTCATGGGCAGTGCCATGGCGCGCGTGCTGTTCGACATCGAAAAGCCGACCGTCGGCCTCCTGAATATCGGCGTCGAGGAGGTCAAAGGCCTCGAACAGGTCCGCGAGGCTGGCCGCATTTTGCGCGAAGGCGATTTTCCGCATTTCGATTACCAGGGCTTCGTCGAGGGCGACGATATCGGCAAGGGTACGGTGGACGTCGTCGTCACCGAAGGCTTCGCCGGCAACATTGCCCTCAAGACCGCCGAGGGCACCGCCAAGCAGTTCGCCCAGTATTTGCGCGCCGCGATGGGCCGGACTTGGCGCTCGCGGCTCGGCTACCTGCTGGCCAAGCCGGCATTCGATACGCTGCGGGAAAAAATGGATCCGCGGAAGGCCAATGGCGGCGTCTTTCTTGGCCTCAACGGCGTTGTCATCAAAAGCCATGGTGGCGCGGATGCCGAAGGCTACGCCTCGGCGATTGATATGGGTTACGACATGATCCGGTACGAGCTTCTCGCCAAGATCGGCCAGTCCTTGGCGCGCGATCTGAAGGCGCGCGCGGCCGCCCAGGCAGGCAGAGACGCGGTGACGGAACCGGCGGCGAATGGGGCGTCCACGTGAGTGTTATTCGGTCGGTTATTCTTGGCTGCGGCAGCTATCTGCCGGCGCGCATCCTGTCCAATGACGAGTTGGCCAAGACGGTCGATACGACCGACGAATGGATCGTGCAGCGCACCGGAATCCACGAGCGCCACATCGCGGCCGAGGGCGAGCTGACCTCGGACCTGGCGACCCACGCGGCCAAGGCGGCGCTGGCTCATGCCCATGTCGAGGCGGACAGCATCGACCTGATCATTCTCGCCACCGCCACGCCCGACCAGACCTTTCCGGCGAGCGCGGTGACGGTGCAGAACAACCTCGGCATTTCGACCGGCGTCGCCTTCGACCTTCAGGCGGTCTGCTCGGGTTTTGTCTATGCGCTGGCGGTTGCCGACAGCATGCTGCGGACCGGGCCGCACAAGCGGGCGCTGGTGATCGGCGCCGAGACCTTCTCTCGAATTCTCGATTGGAGCGACCGCACCACCTGCGTGCTGTTCGGCGACGGCGCCGGCGCCGTGGTGCTGGAGGCCCAGGAGCAGCCCGGGACCAATACCGACCGCGGCTTGCTCACCACCCATCTGCGCTCGGACGGCAAACACCGCGCCAAGCTCTATGTCGACGGCGGTCCGTCCTCGACCCAGACCGTCGGCCATTTGCGGATGGAAGGACGCGAGGTGTTCAAGCACGCGGTGGCCATGATCACCGACGTGATCGAAGACGCGTTCGCTGCCACCGGCACCAGTGCCGCCGATATCGACTGGTTCGTGCCGCATCAGGCCAACAAGCGCATTATCGACGGATCGGCCCATAAACTGGGCATTTCTCCGGAAAAAGTGGTGATGACTGTGGACCGCCATGGCAACACCTCCGCCGCCTCGATCCCGCTGGCGCTGGCCGATGCGGTAGCCGACCGCCGCATCAAGCGTGGCAACCTGATTTTGCTCGAGGCGATGGGCGGCGGCTTCACCTGGGGCTCGGCTCTCCTACGCTGGTAGGGTGAAAAATGCGGCGCCCGGCGGGGGTCCATTGCCTCAAATCGGCCGTTGACCGCACCCTGTAGAGCTAATATCGTCGATTATTCAGCGAGATATCTTCGCCATGGGTTGGGCAGGGCGATGTCCGGTAAAACAGTAACGAGAGCGGATCTCTGCGAGGCAGTCTACCAGAAGGTGGGGCTGTCGCGGACCGAATCCGCGTCTTTGGTCGAATTGGTCCTGAAAGAGATCACCGATTGCCTCGAACGTGGCGAGACGGTGAAGCTTTCGTCATTCGGCAGCTTTGTCGTGCGCAAAAAAGGGCAACGGATCGGCCGAAATCCGAAAACCGGCAAAGAAGTTCCCATTTCGCCGCGCCGGGTGATGGTGTTCAAGCCGTCCGCCATCCTCAAGCAGCGGATAAACGGGCATAACGTCGCCGACGAAGTCGAACGCGCGTAACAAAGCCGCCGCTTTCGTGTAGATTCTCCGCTCCAAGCTCTAGGCAGGTGAGGCCGCTTTGGACAACAAGGCGCCGGACGCATTCCGCACCATCAGTGAAGTGGCCGACGAACTCGATCTGCCGCAACACGTCCTGCGCTTCTGGGAAAGCCGCTTCGCCGAAATCAAGCCGATGAAGCGCGGCGGCGGCCGCCGCTTCTACCGTCCCGACGATATCGATCTTCTGCGCGGCATTCGTCATCTGCTGTACGGCGAGGGCTACACCATCCGCGGCGTGCAGCGGATCCTGCGCGAGCAGGGCATCGATTTCGTGCAGTCGATCTGGCAGGAGGGCGCCGCGCCGCTGCCCGCCGACGACGCCGAAGATGACCTTGAAGAAGCGATCGAGGCCGAGGACGAAGAACTCGAAGAGCCGCGCGGCTTGCGCGATCGCATCTCCTCTCTGATCGGCCGCGATCTCGGTGACTCCGGCGACGTCGATAATGATCGTCAGGAACCGCCGATGCAGAGCGCGCCGATGCCGCGCATTGATCCCGGTGAGCGTATCGGCACCGCGCCGCGGCCGGCCGATCGGCCGACGCCGCTCGACATCGCGCCCAGAACTGAACCAAGAACCGAACCAAGAGCCGAGCCGCAGCCGGCGCCGCAGGCCGCTGCTTCGGTCGCCATGCCCCAGGACAAGCTGGAGCGCCTCAAGTCGCTGCTCGATGAGCTCAAGGAATGTCGCAGCCTCATCGATGCGGCGCTCGCGCCGGCGAGCAAGTAACGGACCTCCATCGGCACCGAACTATCGCTCATTACCCTCGGCCGCGGTCGATTGGCGGCAGCTTAGGTGCATGTTAGGCAAGGCCGCTTTCCTTCAGTCGCTATGCAGGCCTGTTCCAAGGATATCTCATGACCGAGCCCGATCCGCTTCTCGTCGAACATCCCACCGACGACATCGTCGTGTTGCGGCTCAACCGGCCGCAGGTGCGCAATGCGCTGAGCCTGACGTTGCGTCAGCGGCTGGCGGAGGAGGTCCTGCGCTACGGCAGCGACGCCAAGACGCGCTGCATCGTCATCACCGGCGACGACAAGGCTTTCGCCGCCGGCGCCGACATCGGCGAGATGGCCAAGGCCGGTCCTATCGAAGTGATGGCGCGCAATGTGCAACAGTATTATCGGCCGGTGGTCGAATGCCCGAAACCGGTGATCGCGGCGGTCGAAGGTTTTGCGCTCGGCGGCGGCTTCGAACTGGCGCTGTGCGCCGATTTCATCGTTGCCGGCGAGGGCGCCAAGCTCGGCCTGCCTGAGGTGAAGCTCGGCATTCTCGCCGGTGGTGGCGGCACCCAGCGGCTGGTGCGGCTGGTCGGCAAGCAGCGCGCGCTGATGCTGCTGATGACGGGACGTTTCTTCTCCGCAGCGGAAGCGTTAGCGATGGGCGCGATTGCCGAGATGGCGCCGACCGGACAGGCGCTGGCCCGCGCGCTCGACATCGCCCGCGAAATCGCTGCGATGCCGCCGATTTCGGTGCAGCAGATCAAGGAAATCGTCAACGCCGGCCTCAACGCGCCGCTCGAAACCGCGCTGATGCTGGAACGCAAGGCGTTTCAATTGCAGTTCGCGACTCAGGATCAGAAGGAAGGCATGGCCGCCTTCATCGAGAAGCGCAAACCGACCTACGAAGGCAAATAGGCAAGATTCGTAATGACCGTTGACCTGTTGAAGTCCGATCTCGTCGTCGCCGTATTCGGCGCCGGCACCATGGGCCGCGGTATCGCGCAGGTCTGTGCACAGGCCGGCATCGATACGCTGCTTTATGACGCGCGAGCCGGTGCGGTCGATGAGGCGATCGCCGCCGTTGGCAAGGGCCTGGACGGTCAGGTCGCCAAGGGTCGCATCACCGAGGACGCCAAGCGCGCGGTCATGGCCAAGCTCAAGCCGATGTCTTCGCTGGCGGAGGCCAAACCCGCGGGCCTGGTAATAGAGGCCATCGTCGAGGATCTCGGCGTCAAACGCGACCTGTTCCAGAAGTTGGAGAAAATTCTGGCGGCGGACGCGGTGATCGCCACCAACACTTCGTCGCTATCGGTGACGGAGATTGCCGCCGGCTGTTCCAAGCCGGAACGCGTCGGCGGCCTGCATTTCTTCAATCCGCCGCCGGTCATGAAGCTGGTCGAGGTCATCGC
Source organism: Pseudolabrys sp. Root1462 (assembly GCF_001426945.1). Lineage (GTDB taxonomy): Bacteria > Pseudomonadota > Alphaproteobacteria > Rhizobiales > Xanthobacteraceae > Pseudolabrys. The sequence continues at coordinate 1,688,073 of NZ_LMFS01000001.1, forward strand.
CGGCCTGCGCAGCGATCCGTCGCTCGCCGACGCGCTCATCGCCGTCACCAAGCGCATCGCCAAGACGCCGATCGTGGCGACGGATACGCCGGGCTTCGTCGTCAATCACGCCGGCCGGGCCTACGGGCCGGAAGCGCTGCGCATCGTTGGGCAGGGCATCGCCTCGCCGCGCGAGGTCGATGAACTGATGAAGGAAGCCGCCGGCTTCCGCATGGGGCCGTTCGAACTGCTCGACCTGATCGGCGGCGACGTCACCCATGCCGTGATGGAAAGCATGTACGGCCGTTACTACGAAGAGCCGATGTATCAGCCGTCGGCGCTGCTGGCGACGCGGGTTGCTGGCGGTCTGTTGGGACGCAAGAGCGGCGCCGGATTCTACGACTACAAGAATGCCGAGGCCCCCAGTGCGCCGACCATCGCCGTCGTGCCGCAGCCGGTGCCGACCGCAGCCTGGGTCGCCGATGAAGACGGCGGCCGCGATCTCGCCGCGGTCCTCGAAGCCAACGGCGTCAAGGTGACGATTGGCGGCGCGCCGGCCAAAGGCGCACTTTGCTTCGTCACACCGCTTGGCGAGGACTGCACCGGCGCCGCGCTGCGATTGAAGCTCGACCCGGCAAACGTCGTCGCGGTGGATATGCTCGGCCGCTTCGGCAAGCGCCTGACGGTAATGAAGAACCCGCTGACCGCGCCGGACATGCTCGGCCAGGCCGTCGCCGCGCTCGCCGCCGGCGGCGCAGTGGTCACTGCGATCAACGATTCAACCGGCTTCGTCACGCAGCGGCTGCTGTCGATGATCGTCAATATCGGCACGCGCATCGCCGAGCTGCGCGTCGCCGCGCCGGCCGATATCGATACCGCGGTCGAGCTCGGCCTCAATTATCCGAAAGGTCCGTTGGCGCTCGGCGATGCATTGGGATCGTCACGGGTGCTCGCCGTGCTCGACGGCATGTTCGCGCTGACGCATGATCCGAAATACCGCGCCACGAACTGGCTGCGCCGCCGCGCCGCCTTGGGCGTTTCGTTGCGAACCCCTGATTGATCTTCCGGCCTTAGCTTGCCTGAGCGCCGCGGGCGCGGCCGGCCAGATGCTTCTCCACCAGCGCAAGCACGGACGCGCTCGCCGGATTGGTCGTCTCGATCGGCGAGGCCATCACGAGATCGACGTGAACGCCTTCGGCGCCAACCAGCGGGCGCAGAACCGCGCCCGCCGGCGCGCAGGCCTTGGCCGACTCCGGGACCACAGCCATGCCGACACCTGCCGCGACGCAGCCGAGGATCGCATGCGTCTGCGTGATGTACTGAATGGCTGACGGATAGACGCCGGCCGCCTGAAACAGTCCGGTGACCATGCCGTGGAAGTAGGGGCCCTCGACCGGCGGATAGGTCACGAGCACATTCCCGCCGAATTCATCGATATTGATATGGCGCCGCTTGGCCAGACGATGTTTCGCCGGCACCGCCGCCAACAGCCGCTCCCGTAGCACGCGCGTCGTTCTGATATTGGGCAGCGCAACCGGCGGGCGCAGCAGACAGATGTCGACCTGTCGCGACGCCAGGGCGGCGAGTTGCTGCGGCGTCGTCATCTCGCGCAACGTCAGCGCGATGGCCGGATAATGCTTGCGCAACAGCGCGATGAGCGACGGCACGAAGGCGTAGCTCGACAACGCGGTGAAGCTGATCGTGATCTCGCCGGCATCGCCGCTCGCGATCTGCCGGGTCTGACGATAGGCATCGACCGCTTGATCAAGGATGCGCTGCGACAGTCGCGCAAAACTCGCGCCGGCGGCGGTCAACTGTACCGAGCGGCGGTTTCTTGCCAATAAAGCGGCGCCGATTTCATGCTCGAGCGCCTGGATGTGTCGCGACAACGGCGGCTGACTCATGTTCAGCCGGCGTGCCGCCCGCCTGAAGTTCAGTTCTTCCGCCAACGTGACGAAGCAACGAAGCTGGACGAGCGTGAACATTGATACCCATCTTGTATCAATTGATAACGAACTAAATAAAGACAGGTATCACCGTAGGTGTCTAGTCTGAACGCAACAATGCAGGCCGGAACTTCGGCCAAAACATCAGGGAGGACTCGATGTCTAAGAAGGCTTCCGACGGCCTGTCACGCCGTCACGTGATGCAAGCCGGCTTGGCGGCTGTCGCGGTGTCCGCGAGTGGCGGCATCGCTTTCGGCCAGAGCCGCAAGACGACGATGACTCCCGCCGGTTTCGAGACGTCCGCCGACCTGGCCAAGGCCGAGGCCGAGGGCGAGATGCTGTTCTATACCCATGACAGCGATCCTGCCGGCGCCGCGATCGTCGCCGAGTTCTCCAAGGACTTTCCCAAGATCAAAGCGTCTTATCTGCGCGCTCAGAACGGCGCGCTGTACTCCAAGCTGCTCGCCGAACGCAGCGCCGGACGTTTCGCCGTCGATGTCGTGCAGTTTTCGGAAGTGTCCACCGCGATCGATTTCAAGAAGAAGGACGGCTACGAGCAATACGATTCGCCGCAGAGCAAGGCTTATCCGAAGGAGGCCTTCGGCACCGGCGCCGGATATTACTTCTACTCCGGCATCGATTTCGTGGGCATCGTCTATAATTCGGAGAAGGTGACCGGGGCGGATGTCCCGAAGAACTGGAAGGATATGATCAAGCCGCGCTGGCGCAATGTGATCAGTTCGAAGCAGTCGACCAGCGGCATGCAGTTCGTGCAATGGTACGAACTCAAGCGCCTTTACGGCGACGATTACTGGAAGGAGTTTGCCAAGCTGCGGCCGCACGCCTTCGACTCGCGTGCGCAATTGTTCGAACGTCTCGCCAAGGGCGACGATCAAGCAACCATCCTCGGCGAATGGGCTGGTTACCAGCTGGTCAAGGATCGCGGCGCGCCCGTGGTGTTCGTCGCGCCGGAAGACGGCTGTCCCGCGACGCCGCTGGTGACGGGCATCGTCAGCAAGGCACCGCATCCGGAATCGGCCCGGCTGTTCCTCGACTGGCTGATGTCGTCCAAAGGCCAGGCACTCTACCAGTCCAACAAGTTCCTGTATTACCCGTCGCTGCGCAAGGATGCGCCGCCGATGCCGGGCGGCATGAAACTGGCGGACTACAAACTGCTGTTCCCGCAGGATATGGATGCCTACGAGAAGGCGCATCCCACCTACGTGAAGGAATGGAACGGGATGATTGGCTTGTAAGAGCCGGTCATGCCTCGCAGCGAAAGCAGTTCGGCTCAGCTGATCGTCGGCGGGGCGGTGGCGCTCGTTGTCGCCGCCCTGGTGCTGTACCCGGTCTTCTACCTGTTCCAGGCAGCCTTCGACGTTGGCGATCCCAACGTCAGGCCGCCGACTGCGTACGGTCTCGACAATTTTCTGACGCTCCCGAAATACTGGGAGATCATGGTCAATACGCTTGTCGTGGCCTCGGCCGCGACGGTGATGGCGTTGGTCTTCGGCTTCATCGCGGCCTGGATCCTGACGCGCACCAATGTGCCGATGCGCGGCACGCTCGAGCAGCTCATGGCCGTGCCGTATTACGTGACGCCGCTGCTGGGCGCGCTGGCGTGGAGCCTGCTCGGCGCACCGGAAAGCGGCTTCATCAACCAGCTCTGGCGCGCGATGGGCGGCAAGGAGGCGTTGTTCGATATTTCGGGCCCGCTCGGAATCGCCTGGGTGATGGCGCTGTTCGAGGGCGCGGTCGCCTTCGTCATGATCAGCGCGGTGATGAAGTCGATGGATCCCGCGCTCGAGGAAGCCAGCCAGGTGATGGGCGCCGGGCGGCTGCGCACCATGCTGCGCGTGACGTTGCCGCTGGTCGCACCCGGCGTGCTCGGTGCCGCGGTTTATGTCTTCGCCGAGATGCTCGGGTCGTTTTCCGCCGCGCTGGTGTTGGGCTCGCCGAACCGCTTTTACGTCCTTACCACGGCGATCTACCAGCTCGTTTCGCAATACCCGCCACGGATGCCGCTGGCGGCCGCGATGGGCGTTTCCCTGTTCGCGATCATGTTCGGCCTGGTCTTTCTGTATCGCCGGCTCACGCTCAACCGCAGCTTCACCACGATCAGCGGCAAGGCGTTCCGCCCGCGGCCGATGGATGTCGGCCCGCTGCGCTGGGTGCTGTTTGCGGTCTGCGCGGTCTATCTGTTCCTGTCCGTGTTCCTGCCAATGGCGACGCTGATGTTCGCCTCGGTGCAGCGACTCGCGACCGTTATGCCGACATTGTCGAACCTGACTCTGGAACATTACACCACGGCGTTCTCGCTCAACGCGGTGCGCTCGGCGATGGGCAACAGTCTGTGGCTGGGCTTCTGGACGGCGACGATCGGCATCGTTCTGACCGGCCTGATTGCCTGGTTCATTCAGCGCTCGAAGCTGCCCGGCCGCCACTTTCTCGAATACATCGTGATGTTCCCGCAGGCCGTGCCGCGTCTGGTCTTTGCCTTCGGCATGATGTGGGCCTGGCTGGTCTTTCCGATCCCGATCTACGGCACGCTGTGGTTGCTGCTGATCGCTTACCTCACGGTGTTCCTGCCGCTCGGCGTGCGCACGATCTCCGGGGTCATCGTGCAACTCGATCGCAGCCTCGAGGAGTGCGGCGAGGTGTGCGGCGCCAACTGGTTCTACCGCATACGGACAATTACCGCACCGCTGCTGCGGCCCGGTCTGGTCGCGGCATGGTTCCTGATCTTCGTTGCCAGCGTGCGCGAACTCGGCGCGTCGATCCTGCTGATGGGACCGAACAGCAAAGTGCTGACGCCGGCCATCGTTGAATCGTTCTTTTCATCGTCGAGCGAACTGACGGCCGCGATGGCGCTAATTCAGACCGTCGTCGTTGGCGCGGCGATGCTGCTGTTCCTGATCTCGACGCGTCGCCTGTCCAGAATCGAGAGCTGACCATGACCGCCGCGCCTCATATCGAAGTCGAAGATCTGGTCATTCGCTACGGCGCTGTGCAGGCCGTCGGCCCGGTCAGCTTTCAGGTCAAGGCGGGTGAACAGATGACGCTGCTCGGGCCGTCCGGCTGCGGCAAGACCACGACCTTGCGCGCCGTCGCCGGTCTCGAGAAGCCGCACTCCGGCCGCATCCGCGTCGGCGGCCGCGTCATGTTCGACGGCGAGGCGGGTATCAACCTGCCGGCGGAAGAGCGCGGCCTGTCGATGGTGTTCCAGTCTTATGCGATCTGGCCGCACATGACGGTGTTCGAGAACGTCGCCTATGGCCTCAGGGTACGCCGGAAAAGCCAGGCCGAGATTCAGGACCGGGTCAGGGAGGCGCTGGCGCTCGTCAAGATGGAGGCCTTCGCCGATCGCCATGCCTCGCAATTGTCCGGCGGCCAGCAGCAGCGTGTCGCCGTGGCGCGCGCCTGCGCCTTCTCGCCCTCGGTGCTCTTGTTCGACGAACCGCTGTCGAACCTCGATGCCAAGCTGCGCGGCAATATGCGTATCGAGTTGCGCGAACTGCAGCACCGGCTCGGCGTTACGTCGCTCTATGTGACGCATGATCTCGAGGAGGCGCTGGCGATGTCGGATCAGATCCTGGTCATGAATGCCGGCCATATCGAGCAACACGGGTCGCCGGATGCGATCTACAACAGTCCGCGCACGACTTTCGTCGCCGACTTCGTCGGTTCGTCCAACCTCATTCGCGGCAAGGTCCTGCGCGAGCGTTCGAGCGCCGACATCGTCGTCATCGAAGCGGACGGCGGCGAGGTCATCCATGCCGCGACCTGCGGCCGCCAGGTCGGCGACCAGGCGTGTCTGTCGGTGCGGACCGTTCACCTCGACATTGCCGACGCCGCGTCGACGCCGCCCCGTCACCCGAACCACTGGCCGGCGACCATCCAGCGCTCGGTCTTTCTTGGCGACCTGACCCAGATCCACGTGGTCTGGGGCGGGCGTGAATTGATCATTCGCCGCGCAGGTCCGCAGCACTGGCAGGAAGGTCAGCAGGTGATGCTGAGCGCCGATCCAGCCCACTGCACCTTGCTTGAGGACAACTGACGCGGTCGTCTCTAGAGAGCCTGATATGAAGCATTCGCCGACCCCTGACACGGTCACCCGATCCGTGGCCGAATGGGAGCGTTTTGCAGCGTCGCTATTCGCGGCCGCTGGCCTCGCGGCTGACAAGGCGGCGTCGGTCGCGCGTCTGCTCGTGCTCACGGACGCGATGGGACGCGGTACGCACGGCCTCGCGCAGTGCCCGGCCTATCTCGACGAACTGGCGGGCGGCGGCATGAGCAAGGAGGGCGAGCCCGAGATCGTTCGCGATACCGGGGCAACCATCGTCTGGGACGGCCGCTATCTGCCGGGCCTCTGGCTGATGGAGAAGGCCCTCGAAACGGCCTTCGCCCGTATCGAGGCCCACGGCGTCGTCACCTTCGCCATGCGGCGCAGCCACCACATCGGATGCCTCGCCGCGCTCGCCAAATATGCGACCGATCGCGGATGCTACATCATGCTGGCGTCGTCCGGCCCGCACACCAAGTTCGTGGCGCCGTTCGGCGGCAGGCAGGGGCTGTTCAGCCCCGACCCCTTTGCCATCGGCTTCCCGGCCGGGGCCAGCCCGGTGCTGTTCGATGCCTGCGCGTCGCTGACGACCGTATCGATGACGCGCACCAAGGTCGCCGCCGGCGAGCAGTTCGAGCATGCCTGGCTGCTCGACAGTGCGGGACGACCAACGCGGGATCCGGCGGTGATGGAGGGCAGCGGCAATCGCGGCAGCCTCATGCTGCTCGGCGGCGCGGAGGCCGGCCACAAGGGTTTCGGCCTGGCGCTGATGGTCGAAGCGCTGACGCAAGGCCTGTCCGGATTCGGACGTCGCGACGCGCCGACGCGATGGGGCGCCAGCGTCTTCATGCAGGTGATCGACCCGCGGGCCTTCGCCGGCCCTGAGGCCTTCGAGGCGCAGACCGCGTTCTTCGCCGACCAGTGCCGGGCCAATGCTCCCATAGACCCAGCGGCACCGGTACGACTGCCGGGCGATCAGGCGGCGCGCAACATCGCTATGGCGATGGAGCAGGGCATCGCTTTGCCAAGAGCGACCGTAGCCGAACTTGAACGTTGGGCGAAACGGCTTCAGCTGTCCGATTGACCGCCGATGCTGAAATGCCTGTTAGCCGCGTTTGGCGCGGCAGAACTGCATCATGTACAGCGCGCGATCGGTATTCGGATCGGCCCCGAGGGCGGTAAGCCCGGCGGCCTCGACGGCGTCACAGCCGGCGTCGGCGGCCTCCGGCGAGACGGCTTCGATCAGGATCAGCCATTTGGGAATGCCGACCGTTCGGCCCTTGCGCTCGGCGGTCTCGACATCGCTGGCCGCATGATCGGCGATGCACAGATGAACTCCGACCACGCCGGGGGTGTCGATGACGCTCGGCAAGGCCTTGTGGCGCAAGGCGCGTTCGAGCGTTTCGTCCTCGCCGGCGCGCGGGCCGAACTGCAGCGTGATCAGGTAACCGCCATCGCCGCAGGACTGGCTGAATTTCAGACGGCATACGCCACGCGACGTGGCGCGGAAATAGGCGGGTACGACGCTTTTTGTCCATGGCGTCGGATTATTGAGACGATTGAAATAATCCTGGCCGCTGAGCACTTCGGGACTTTCGGCCTCATACAGCGTGAAGTATTCGGGGTGACCGTATTTGGCAATGTAACGGCGGCCCCGAATGAAACCCGGAATACCCGCCCGCTCGGGCATGTGTTCCCGATCATGCCATTCGTAGAACTGCTCACGCCCCTCTGGAGCGATACCGTTCCAAATGGCGACCACGCCGTGTCCGAATATCGACATTTACGCCTCGTTGCGGATGATCAGTGACCCAGCGATTCCGAAAGCCCTGAGCCCTGGTGGAAAACGCCGCGCGACAGGAAGATGTTCGTGATCTCTTCGGTAATCCGGAGAAAGGTCGGATCACGTCGCGCGCCGAGTCCGCGAGGCCGCGGAATATCGACTTCGATCACTTGTTCGATCCGGCCAGGGCGCGGCGACATCACGACGACACGGTCCGCGAGCAGAACCGCCTCGTCGATGCCGTGCGTTACGAACAGCACGGTCTTGCGGGACTTGAGCCACAGGGCCTCGAGATCCACGCGCATTTGCTCGCGAGTCAGGGCATCGAGCGCGCCGAAGGGCTCGTCCATCAGGAGCAGCGACGGATTATGGACCAGCGCCCGGGCGATGGCCGCACGCTGGCGCATGCCGCCGGACAATTCGCGCGGATAGCGATTGAGAAAATCACCGAGGCCGACCGCTCCCAGTAGATTTCGTGCCCGATCGCTGAAATCCTTGGCCTTGATGCCGCGCAGTTCGAATTGGATCAGGACATTGTCGAGAATATTGCGCCAGTCGAGCAGGACCGGGCTCTGGAATACAATGCCGACATCCGTGAGCGGACTGGTGACGACGCCGTGAGGCGTCGTCACAGTGCCTGTCGTCGGCTTTGAAATGCCGGCGACGATGCGCAGGAGTGTGCTCTTGCCGCAGCCCGAGGGGCCAACAATCGCGATAAATTCGCCGTCCTTGATCGTGAGATCGACGGACGACAACGCGACGATCGGTCGATCCTCGGTGCCGAATGTCTTCGACACACCTTCGGCGCGGATGGCCGATTGCTTTGTCGACAAGTCGGTCACGTCCGGAAGCCGGTCGGTCGTGTTGGCATTGCGGGTCCGATTACTCATTCTTTCGGCATGTAGTCGTTCGAGTAGAACGCCGAGGCCGGCTTGTCGGTCTTGAGGTCACGGTACTCGGTCAGGATTTTCATGGTGCGCTCCCAGTCCTCGGGTTCGCTGTATCCGAAAGGCTTGCCCTTGCCGTGCGCCGACTTGATGAAGGAGATATCGGCTTCGAGCTGGCCTTTCTGCGACACACGATCGAGATCCGGCCGGGTTTTCAGCAGGGCATCGATCGCGGCATCTGGGTTCTTGATGGCTTCCTGCCAGGACTTGGCGGTTGCGCGCAGGAAGCGCTTCACCAGATCGGGATTCTTCTGGGCAAAAGCATTGCTCGTGACGACGGTAAGTCCGACCGTGTTGGCGCCGTGGTCGGCGAATTTCATGCCGACGGGGTTGCCGCCCTTCTGTTTGACCAGAAAGTACTGGTCGTCGAGACCGCCGATGATTGCATCGACCCGTTTCTCCAGCAGCGCTACGACCTTGCCGGCAGGGTCGATCTGGACCAGCGAGATCTTGCTGCGGTCAATGCCGGCGCTCTTGGCGAAGGCCGGAAACAACTGGGTCAGCGCGTCGCCGGCGCTGATCGCCATGCGTTTGCCTTCGAGATCCTTGGGTCCCTTGATGCCGGTCTCGGCAAGCGAAATGATGCCGAACGCACTATTGGCGTGGATCGTCATGACGGATTTGACGTCGGCTCCCTTCGAGGCGAGGAGCATGACGCTCGAAGAGTCGGCGACGCCGAAGTCGTCCGATCCGGCCGCGACCGTCTGAACGGTGTTGGCCGAACCACGGCCTTCGTTCAGCGTGAGCTCGATGCCTTCGTCCTTGTAGTAGCCGCGCTGCACGCCGAGGTGGAACGGGGCATGGAAGCCGCCGTAATACCAATTCATCCGGAACGTGACCTTGTCGAGTGCCGCTGCCGGGCCCGACATCAGAATGGTGGCAGCCGCCAAAGCGGGCACCAGCACTTTCAGCATCTTCATGGTTTCCTCCCTCGTTTTGTTTATTTTTAGTCGGTCGCTCAGGTTACGTCGGTGTGACCGCCTGGCGGAAGCCGCCACGGCACGAAAATTCGTTCGAGCAATTCGGCCATGAAGTAGATGGCGACGCCGATGGCGCTCAGCAGGATGATGGCGGCGAACACCATGCGGGTGTTGAGGTCGCCGTTGTATTGCAGGAGCAGGTAGCCGAGGCCGCGATCCGAAGCGACGAACTCGGCGACGACCGCCGCGGTCGCCGAAAGCGCCGCGCCGACCTTCAATCCGGTGAAGATCTCGGGCAGGGCGTGGGGCAGCCGGATCTTGAAGAAAGTGCGAAAACCGTTGGCGCCGGTCGTTCTCACGAAATCGACAATCTCGGGGTTGATCGACTTGAAGCCGGCGATGGCGGACACGACGATCGGGAAGAATGAAAGCAGAAACACCAGCAGCACCTTCGGGGTGAACCCGAATCCGAACCAGATGATGAAAAGCGGCGCCACGGCGATTTTCGGCACGATCTGCAGGAATACGACAACCGGGTAGATGGTTTCCTCGAAGAGGCGTGAAAAGGCGATCAACAGGGCGAGTGGAATGCTGATGGCAATGGCGAGCGCATAACCGGCGATGATCTCGACCGTGGTCGTCCATGCATTGGTCAGCAGGTTCGGCCAGTGCTCGATAAAGCCGTAGAACACGCTGATCGGCGACGGCAACACGTATTCCTTGACGCCGCTCTGTACCGCCAGCTCCCACAGCGCGAACAGCAGGACGAAGCCGACCAGAAAGCGTGAGCGTCGGAGAATGTGACCATTGATGATAAGCCGGGCCGACAAGCCCCGCGGTTTGCTGATTTCGTCAGGCCCGGCCATCTGATCCTCACACTGTCGAAGCGAAGCCACCGCCGTCCATAAGGAGGTTCTGACCGACGATGAAACTGGCATGCACGCTGCAGAGGTAGGCGCAGGTGTTGCCAAATTCCTCGGCGGTGCCGAAGCGGCGGGTCGGGACTTGATCGGTTTGCTGCTTGACGAAGGTCTCGTAATCGATGCCGGCCTGCTCGGCGCGGCCGCGCATCGGTCCCATCTGACGCTCGGTCGCGAAGGGACCGGGCAGCAGATTGTTGATGATGACATTGTCCTTGGCGACTTGGCGGGCGAGGCCGGCGACCATGCCCGTGAGACCGGCGCGCGCGGCGTTGGATAACGGGAGGTGGTAGAGCGGTGTCTTCACTGACCGCGAGGTGACATTGATGACGCGGCCGAACTTCCGTTTCGCCATGCCGTCCACGGTGGCCTTGATCAGCATGATCGGCGCGACCAGGTTCGGCACGAGCCCCTTGAGCCATTGGTCTTCATCGAGGTCTCGAAAATCGCCGGGCGGCGGGCCGCCGGCATTATTGATGAGGATGTCCGGCTCGGGACAGGCCTTCAGCAAAGCGTCGCGGCCTTCCGGCGTCGTGACGTCGGCGACCACCGGCGTTACGTTGACGCGGCTGTTCTGGCGGATCGCGTCGGCCGTGGCCATCACCTCGGCCTCGTGACGGCCGTTGATGACGACGTCGACACCTTCCCGCGCCAGTGCCTCGGCGCAGCCGCGTCCAAGGCCCTTGCTCGAGGCGCAAACAATCGCGCGGCGCCCCGCGATTCCAAGATCCATACTTCAACTCCAGAACGACACGTGAAACTGACCGAGATCAGACCGGGATCCACGCCAATGCGCGGGTCTCGGTGAGGCGCCGCGGCAGGGCTTCCCAGCTGTCGCCGCCGTCGTCGCTGCGGAAATACTGGCCGAGCGCGGTCGATGAGAAGAGCAGGTCGGGGTTGGCGCGATTGGCAGCGACAAGCCAGGCCGAGCTTTGCAGATCGCCCGGCAGACCGGCGTTTTCCCAGTGCTCACCGAAATCGCGGGTACGCAGGAGGCGCCCCCATGATCCGGGAGGGCCATCGCCGTTGGCGACAAAGGCCACGCCGGAGTCGTCGGCACGCGGCGTGATGGTGCGGGTATAGGGCTTTTTGGACGCAAAGGGCATCCGCGCCCAGCTATCCCCGTTATCGCGACTGATGTTGAGGCCTTCGTTGGTTGCGGCAAACAGCACACGTTCGTTGCGGTGATGCATGATGCCCACATCGTGGACGTCGTCCGAGATCAGACCTGACGAGGTCATCGTCCAGGTTTTGCCGGCGTCGTCGCTGCGATAGACCCCGCCCACCTCAAGGCCCGCCCAGACCAGATTATGCTCCTTGGGGTCGAATAGAATTTTGGTCACTCGCGGCGAGCCGACATAGAGACAGGTCGCGGGGATGCCGGTGTTGCACCTTTCCCACGACTGGCCGCCGTCGGTGGAGCGGAACACGTTGCCCGGCCGTGTCCCAGCGAGGACCAGATCCGGTTCGCTGGGGCTGCGCGCGATAGACCACACTTGCATGGCGTCCATGGGCGACTGCAGATGTGTGAACTTGTGGCTTGCGACATCGAGGCGATGAACGCCGCTGTCTGTGCCGACGAGAATTTCGCCGGGCCGGTCGGGATGCCAGTTGAGCGCCCAGACGCGGGTTTCGCTGTAGAGGCCTGTCGAGCCCCAGAGACGATCGAAGGTCTGGCCGAGATCGTTGCTGAACCAGACCGAAAAACCACCAGTTCCGACATAGAGACGCGGTGTCACGGCGTTTCCTCGTGTTTGCGCATGTCCGTCATTGGTTGGCGCGGACATTGCGAACCTGTACTTTGTCGAGTAGACCAATCGCCAATATTGGTCAATCAGTCTGAGGCTTTGAATCATGCGAAATCCGCAGATTAGCAAACCAAGTGATCGAATTGGTTTGCATCGTGGCGACTCCGCCGCGGCTTTGCGTCGAATGCGCAGCATGATCGAACGCGGACGCTTTCAAGGTCGGTTGCCGCCGGAGCGCGAGCTCGCCGTTGAGTTGCAGGTCGGTCGCACGACATTGCGCAAGGCGCTCGAGGTGCTCGAGGCCGAAGGCCAGATATGGCGTCACGTCGGTCAGGGGACTTTCGTCGGCCGCCGCCCGCAGGTCGCGGGCGTTGAGCAAATGCTGAAGCTCGGCAAGGTGTCGCCGAAGGAGTTGCTCGACGCGCGCCTTATCCTTGAGCCGTCAATTGCGGCGTGCGCCGCGGCCACGGCGCGATCTTCCGATATCGCGCGCATGAAGATGTGCGCGCTCAAGCGGGAAACCACGAAGGAGCCCGACGCCTACAATCTGTGGGATCACCAGTTTCATCTGGCGATTGCCGAGGCGACGCAGAATCCTATTCTGTCGGCGTTGCTTGAGCAGCTCAATTTGCTGAGGCGGACCCCAACTTGGGCGACCTACAAAAAGGACCGGATGCGGGATCCGTTCTATTCGGTTTCCAAGCGTGAACATCGGGCGATCATCGCCGCTATTGAGCAGCACAATTCGGCCGCCGCATTTCAGGCGATGAAAACGCACATTATGGGTGTGCAGGACGGGTTCTATGGCTGGGCCGAACAGGCGTCGGCGACGCAAGGCGCCGTGACGTAGCGCGGCTGGGGAATTCCCCAATCGTCGCGCTTACATAAGTATCTGACAAAGCTGATAAAATGGTCGGGGCGGCGAGATTTGAACTCACGACCCCTAGTCTCCCAGACTAGTGCGCTAACCGGGCTGCGCCACGCCCCGACCGGAACGGCGCGGACTATAGGGACGCGCCTACCGCGGCGCAACCGGGGAAGCGCCGAAAGTCCGTGGTGCCGCCATGCCGAGTTTCATGGTCCGGGTCGCCGCGGCGAGGCCCCAAATCACGCCCAGCACCAGGAAGAAGCTGCGCCAGTGGTCCGTGTCGATGATGAAGCCTTCCAGCACCACGCCGAGGAACGTGCCGGCCGCGGTAATGGCATAACCCTGCCACGGCGTGCGTTTGACGGCGTTGGCAAAGCCCACCCACAAGGTTGTCAACACCAAGAGCACATAGGCAAACCCGCCGCCCCAGCCATAGACCAGGAAGGCCTGCAGATAGACGTTGTGCTGCTGCAGACCGAAGACGCGGGCGAATTCGAACGGGCCCATGCCGTTCGGGAAGTCGAGCACCGAGCCGATGGCCAGTTCCTGCAATACGAAGCGACCGCCGGTGCCGACGTCATAGCTCTGCACGAGCTGGGCGCGGGTCTCGAACATGGTGGAGAGCGACGTTGCGGTCAGCAGAAACACCAGAAGAACGGCGAGCACGGCGGCGCCGACGACGCTGATGGTGACGATGCGGGTGCGCACACGGTGCGTCGGCGCTGTGACGAAGCTGAACGCGACGACGATCAGCAGCCCGACCGAGAAGTTGAACCAGGCGCCGCGCGAGAAGCTGAGCAGCAGACCGAACATGATGATGCCCGTGGCGATCAGGCTGCGGACGTCGATGCGCTGGGTGAGCATGCGCTCGAGCAGCATCAGCGCCGGCAGGATCAGGAACGGCCCGTAGACGTTGGGATCCTTGAACGGCCCCATGGCGCGATCGTAAAGCGTGAACATGCCGGCGCCCGGAAACAGATGGAAATACCCGGCCGTGCCGCAGAGCGCCGCGATCGCGGCAGCGACCACATAGGCTTTGCGCATCGTCGCCATGCGCTCCATGGTTTTGTCGGCGAAGATCAGCGCGAAGAGAAGTGCGGCAATCGCCAGATAAACCGAAGTTGCAGCATATTGCTCGGTCTTCTCCTGGCCCGGAACGTTCAGCAAGGAGAACAGACCGAAGACGTTCCAGACGATCAGCAGCGTGAATGGGATCAGCAGGATGCGGTGGAAGCGGATGCCGGCCGCGAGCGCGGCAATCGCAAGAACGCCGACCAAGCCGTCGTGCGGCGACGGCTCGATGAAGGCGACGCAGCTCGCCAGCACGGTGACGAACAGTACAGCCGTCAGCAGCCGTTCGCGGAACGGCGCCTTGCTGCACGCCGCAGCCGGCGGGGCGATCGCATAAGGGGCCCGCGGCGCCAGGACCGCGACCGGAGCCATATCGCGGGCGGTGATCAATAGGCGTTCTCGGACTTGAGCAGCGAGACCGGCGTGCGCAGCAGGATCGAAAGGTCAAGCAGCAGCGACCAGTTTTCAATGTAATAAAGGTCGTGCTCGACGCGCGCCTGTATCTTCTCGTGGGTGTCGGTTTCGCCGCGCCAGCCGTTGATCTGCGCCCAGCCGGTGATGCCGGGCTTGACGCGGTGGCGGGCGAAATAACCGTCAACCGCATCGGCGTAGAGCCGTGCCTCGGCCTTGGCATTGACCGCGTGCGGTCGCGGCCCGACCAGCGAGAGGTTGCCCTTGAATACCACGTTGAAGAGCTGCGGCAGTTCGTCAATGCTCGTCTTGCGGATGAAACGGCCGACCCGGGTGACGCGCGGATCGTCCTTGGTGACGAGTTTGGCGGCGGTGGCGTCGGTCTTGTCGGTGTACATCGAGCGGAATTTATAGACCTCGATCAGGTCGTTGTTGAAGCCATAGCGCTTCTGCCGGAAGATCACCGGGCCCTTGCTGTCAAGCTTGATGGCGACGGCGGCGGCCAGCAACACCGGCGACAACGCGATCAGCGCCAGCGTGCCGATGACCTTGTCGAACAGCCACTTCATCACAACGTCCCAGTCGGCGATCGGACGGTCGAACACGTCGATGACCGGGATCTTGCCGATGTAGGAGTAGGAGCGCGGGCGGAATTGCAGCTTGTTGGTGTGCGCGGCCAGACGAATGTCGAGCGGCAGCACCCACAGCTTTCTCAGCATATGCAAAATGCGATTTTCCGCCGTGATCGGCAGCGAGAAGATGACGAGATCGACCCGCGTGCGGCGACCAAATTCGACGAGGTCATCGACGGTGCCGAGTTTCGCCAGACCCGCGCATTCGTCACCGCCGCGGTCACCGCGGTCGTCGAACATGCCGACCAGCTCGATGCCAGTATCTTTTTGACGGCGCAGTTCCGTGATGACGCGTTCGCCCGGCTCGCCGCCGCCGACAATAACGGTGCGGCGGGTGAGGCGGCCTTCGTGCGTCCAGCGGCGGACGATATAGAACAGGACCTTGCGCGAGGTGATCAACGCGGCAAGGCCGAACACGTAGTAGGCGCCGAGCCAGACCCGCGAAAACATCTCGCCGGCCTTGAGGAAGAACGACGCACCGATGACGATCAGGAACACGACTGACCAGGCGGAAGCAAGACGCATGTACTGCTTCTCGTGGCCGCGGAATGCGTGCACCTGGTAGATGTCGGCGATCTGGAAAGCCAGCGTTGCCAGCGTGGCGACCACCAGTACCGCCGCAAAATAGCGCGGCAGCTGTGGCTGGATCGGCTCGATATAGACGAGAAAGATCGCGAGCCCGACGAGGACCATCAGCGCAAATTCGGCGACGCGCACTGTGCCGGCGAGCACGATCGGCGAGATCGGCGCGGCCATCGGTTTGTCGATGATGGCGCGAGCTTTATCGGAAAGCGTGCGCGCCGTGGATTGTTCGCGCGGACCTTCGCGCAGCCGGTCGAGGACCGCAGCGGCGCCGGCGCCGGCCGCATCGAGGGCGGGACGGGATTCGGTGTCGAACATTTCGGTTACGCCATACTGAGACGGCCACGACGACAGCCGCCGAACTTCGTAAATACGCGTAAATATCTACGGAAAGACTCTCAAAAAAGGTTTAGCGAACATCGCGAAATCCGGTTAATGGCGGCCCGATTCACGCACGTTTTGCAGGGCTGTCTGGTAACCATCCAGGACCCCTGCGACCATGGCGTCGATCGAGAATGAGCGGGCGACCCGCTCGTTCAGTGCCAGCGTCCGCTGGCGCATGGCGTCGGGGTGGTCGAGGGCATCGGCGATTGCCGTCGCGATGGCCGTTGAATTGCCGGGCTCGACCAGAGCCTCGGACAGCGGGCCGTAGATCTCCGGGATACCGCCGACGCGCGTGGTGACCAGGGGAACTTGGCCGGCCGCGGCTTCCAGAACGACATAGGGTAGCGATTCCGCGCGCGACGACACGACCATCAGACGGCCAAGCTTTAAGGCCTCACGGGCCGACATGGCGCCCGGAAAGGCGATGGAGTCGGATAATCCCGCGTTAGCGACCCGTTGGATCAAGGCGTCGCGGTCGGCACCGGCGCCGACCAAGGTCGCGGTGAGGGGTCGGCCCTGTCGGCGCAGCGAGGCGATGGCGTCGATCAGGAGATCGATGCCTTTGACGTGGCGCAGTTCGCCGATGAAGATGATGTCTGTGGCGTCCTTGGCCGGGACTACGGGCTCGAATTCGGCCTTTGACACGCCGTTGTGCACGACGCGTAGCAGGCCGTGCGGAAGGCCAACTTTGCTGCGCGACATATCGGCGCTGTACTGGCTTTCGAACAGCAGCAGGTCGCTGCGCCTCATCAGCAGGCGTTCGGTGGTCAGATAAATCTTGCCGGCGAGGGTGTCGTGGCCGAACAGCAGGCTGCCGCCATGCGGCGTATAGGCGCGCACCGCACCTCGGTTGCCGAGTGCCAGACGGGCATAGGCTCCGCCCTTGGCGCCATGGCCGTGCAGGACGTCGGCCTTGACGGCGCTGCTGCGCCGCATGACGTGCAGAACCGGCCTCCAGTCGCCGGGACCGACCTGCCGGCTCATCGGGATTCGCGTAATGCCATGGGCCATCAGGGGCGCAATTGCGTCGAAGGCCGCCGCCGCCCGGTCGCCACCGGTATTGCTGTCGGCGATCAGGCCGACCCGGTGGCCGCGCTCGGCCTGCGCCCGGGCAAGGTCCATCACATGGCGGAAGAGGCCCCCGACCGGCGCGCGGAAAACGTGGAGAATGTTCAAAGAACTCATGCGGCCGATATTTGGGATCAGTGATTGAGGCGAAGCAAACGCGTTCCCGCTAAGCGCCCGTGCGGTTAACAAAACCTTTCGATCCTTCCGTGACCGCCGGATTAACGGCGTAGCAACCATAATCGGGTCACATCCCATCACCGTCTCTGGGACGGGTGTTGGAGTCGCCATGTTCTTCCGTAAGAAGACCCAAGCCGCAGCGCCGCAGCCGGCGCCGAGACCGGTTGTCATCCCCGCGGTGTTGCCGACGATTTCCTCAGGCGACATGGGCGGCGAACCGGACCTGCGCAGCATCGGTCGCGCCTTGTGGCGGAAGAAGACGATGATCTTCGGCGTCACGTTCTTCTGCACCGCAGCCGCCTTCCTCGTCGTCAACGCTGTGACGCCGCGCTTCCAGTCGGAAACGCGACTGCTGCTCGAGAGCCGCGAAAACGTCTTCATGCGGGCGGATGCCGATAAGGGCCTCACCGACCGCGGCACGATTGATCAGGAAGCCGTCACCAGCCAAATCCAGCTCGTGCTGTCGCGCGATGTGGCGCGCGAGGTGATCCAGAAGGAGAATCTCGACAAGCTCCCCGAATTCGATCCCGCCGTCGGCGGTCAATCGGTCAGCCAGATTCTGCTGGGCATGATCGGTCTCGGCCGAGACGTCTCTTCGATGTCGCCGGAGGAGCGCACGCTCGCCGCCTATTATGACCGCGTCAACGCCTACGCGATCGAGAAGTCGCGCGTCATCGGCGTGGACTTCAAATCCGCCAACCCGGATCTCGCCGCCCGCGTCGCCAATGCGATTGCCGAGGCCTACCTTTCGTCGCTGCGTTCGGCCAAGACCGACCAGACCCGCGCCGCCAGCACCTGGCTGGCCAGCGAAATCGAAAAGATGCGCGTCAAGGTCGCCGACGCCGAGGCCAAGATCGAAGCCTATCGCTCGCAGTCCAATCTGTTCGTCGGCTCGAACAATACCTCGCTGCCGAACCAGCAGCTCACCGAAATCAACTCGCAGATCGCGGCCGCGCGCGGTCAGAAGGCCGATCTCGAGGCGAGGGCGAAGCAACTGCGCGAACTGGTGCGTTCGGGGCAGCCGATTGATTCCTCCGATATCGCCAATTCGGAATCGATGCGCCGACTCACCGATCAGGGCGCGGCGTTGCGCGCGCAACTTGCCGAACAATCGACGACGCTGCTCGACCAGCATCCGCGCATCAAGGAATTGCGCGCCCAGATCGCCGAGGTCGAACGCGCGAAGCGCGCCGAGGCCGATCGGCTGGCGCGTCAGCTCGACAACGACGCCAAGGTCGCATCCGACCGGCTCACCGCGCTGACCGCGAGCCTCGATCAGGTCAAGAAGGTTGCTTCGACCACCAACGAGCAGGACGTCCAGTTGCGTGCGCTGGAGCGCGACGCCAAATCGCAGCGCGACATTCTTGAATCCTATCTAGTGAAGTACAGCGAGGCCTCGGCCCGCGACAACATCAACGCCTCGCCGCCCGAGGCGCGCATCATTTCGCGGGCGACGCCGGCGATCAAACCGACTTATCCGAAAAAGCTGCCGACGATTTTGATCGCGGCGTTTGCGGGGCTGGCGCTGTCGACCGGCTTCGTCGTCGCCGGCGCGCTGCTCGGGGCGCCGCCGGTGGGCCCGGCCGCTGGCTATGGCTATGCGCCGGTAGGATTCGTCCAGCCGAATTTCGCCGATCCGCATGCGCCGCTGCCGATTTCCACCATGCCTGCAAGCGGCATGGCCATGACAATGGCGCGACCATTGCCGCATGTGGCGTCGCCGCCGCTGACGCCGCAGATGAAGCCGGCCGCGGCGTTTGGCGCGCCGGTGCCGCCGCTGCCGGTGAGCACGATCGAGCAGATCGTGCAGAGCCTGCGCCACGCCGGTGAGGCGGGCCGCCGCGTCACCGTGGCGGGCACCGCGCGCAACGCCGGCACCACCTACGCCGCGATCACCCTGGCGCGGTCGCTGGCCGAGGGCGCCAGCGTCGTGCTGGTCGATTTTGCCTTCGGCGCGCCGAACCTGTCGGTGATCTCGACCGATCCGAATGCGCCCGGCGTTGCCGAACTGGTCCGCGGACAAGTGAACTTCGGCGACATCATCAGCCGCGACCAGTATTCGCAGGTTCACGTCGTCGCCACCGGCAATGTCTGCAACGATGCGGCGGCGCTGGCGGCCTCGCCGTATCTGTCGACGATCGTCGAAGCGCTGGCGCAGAGCTACAACTACGTCGTCATCGATGCCGGGTCGGTGGCGGATGCCCCGGTCGAATATTTCGCGCGGCTGGCGCAGCGCTCGGTGCTGGTGACGGCCGATCCCGCCGATGTGCAGACGCGCTCGGCGCGCGAGCGCATGGCGACGGCGGGCTACGGCGACGTGGTGCTGCTCGCCGGCGCGACGCAGGCGAGCGTCGCTTAACCGGCCTTGTCGGCCTTCATCAGCCGCGCCTTGATGCGGCGCGCGGTGACGATGACCTTCCAGAGCACCGGATTCTGCTTTACGGCGCGCTTGGCGGCGGCGAATCCGCGCCGCGCGGCCGCGAAGGCCTGGCCCTTGGCGCTGAGCGGCCAATAGCTGTCGAACATCGGATCGGCGTCGCAGAACAGGCTCTTGTAGCTTGCTTCGCCGACGCCGAGATCGAAGGTGTGCAGGCCGCGCTCGCAGCAGTCGCGCACGACGCGCACCAGCAACTGCTCGCCGGGGCTTTCGGTACCGAAGCGGCCGTGAACGATCGAGGAGAACATGGCGCTGAACCGGCCATCGGCGCAGACGCCGCCCATGGTGGCGACAATCGTGTCGTCGACCGACAGCGTATAGAGCTCGATCAGCCGCGAGCTATCGGCCGGCGTCAGCGCACCGGCGGTGACGAAATCGCGCACGTCCTGCGCGGCGAATACGTCCGGCAGGCCGATGGCGCGCATGCGTGCGCTCTTCTGGGTGAAGAAATCCTCGGTGACGCGGCGGATGTCCTGTTCGTTCGTGGCGCGGGCGAATGTGACGTCGCCGAACTCCGCCAGCGTGCGTTCCTTCTTGCGCATCTTGCGGCGGCCGACCGCGCTGGTGCGGTCGTTGAACAAGGCTTCGAAGTCGGGGGAGAGCGGGCCGGAAAAGCCGAAACTGGGCGATGGCTGGTGAGGCAGCAGCGCCAGCGGATTGTCGCGGCCGGCCCAGGCCAGCGGCTGATTGCCGAGCACGACGACATCGGCATGCCCGCGCAAGGCGGCGCTCACGGCATCAAGATCCTGCGCCGTGACCGCGCCGAGGAAATCGGCGCGCCACAGGCCCATGTTGAAATTGGCATGTTTGCCGCCGAGGAATTCGACGACGCGCAGGCCGGCCGCGCCCCGGCGGCGGCCGAACGGCAGAAGAAACAACGGGGCGCCGGCGGCATCGAAACCGACCACGATGAAGGGCGCGACGCCTTCGCCGGCGCCGATATGACGCTGCCACAGCGCGAGGAAATCGAAGGCCTGGTAGGGCGTCTTGAAGGCGCCGCCGCGTTCCAGCGCGCGCCAGAACGGCTCCGCCGCCGCCATGTCGCGGAGGATATCGACCCGGGTCAGACCGGCCGAGGCAGCCGCCGGCACGGCGGTATCGGCGGGCACGGGGCGGGTGGCGATAGCAACGGACATGCGACAAAACCGCGGTTGGAGACGGGTCGCGGCACCGTCGCAAAGATTTATCAATAGAACGTTGTGAAGATCGCCGACTTTCCTAACTATTTGTTTTTGCGCGACGTTTTCGGGTGCGTCGGGTTGTATTTAGCAGAACCTGCCAAATGTTTTACATGGCCGCGTTCGGTTTGCGTTCCGTTCCCGGTCATGCGCAGCACCGTCGCATCGGCCCGAATGCGCTGATCGGCCAGTCGGCGATAGATACGAACGGTCTGTTCGTGCAGGCCGTAGAGGTTGGCGATCTCGCCATCGCTCAAGCCCTTCATGCCGGCATTGACGACCGCGGTGGCGCGCAGCCCGTGCAGCGAAAGGCCGAGCTCGGCGATCGGCGCCAGCGCCGGATTATTCTTCCGCTCGTACCAAAACCACCACGACAGTTCGTTGCCGCGCTTGAACGCGCGGCCGTCGGGGTGCGGCACGATCGGCGCGAACGGCTCGATCTTCCATCCTTGCATGGTCGCCCAGACGGCAGGATCGAGGCCAACCCAGATCACCTTGTCAGTTTTCTTCCGGCGCAGGTTGATGCCACCACCCTCCAGGTCGCGGCCTTGGAATTTCACGAGGTCGCTGACGCCCTGCGCCGTGTTGGCACCGACGTAAACGGCGCGCTGCAGCCACGGCGCGCCGTGCTCAATCGCAAGCTCAACCGCCCAGGCGGGCCATGGTTCGTTGCCGCCGCCATCGTAATGCACCGCGACGCCCGTCATGATCGTGCGGGGCAGCTTGTCGCGCACGATCGCCCAGGACTCGATGGCGCCGAGCAAGGTCTTGGCGTTGACCCGCACGCCCGGTTTGGCGGCGAGCCCATCAAGGAAGGCCTGCGAAATGCTCGGCCGTATGTCGGCGATAGCGATGTGACAGATAGCGTCCGCATCCTTGGTCCGTTGAATATAGAGCCGCGCCGTGCGCTCGTAGCTGACATAGGTCGACGGCTCTACCGTGCCGGACTCCTTCAGCCATGCCAAATATTCTTGGGTCAGATCACCGAACGTCGGATTCGTCGGCGAGGTCAGCGCACGCCATGCCTGCCAGAATTCGGGGGATGTTGCGTCGTCTGGAAGCTTGCTGCGTTTGCCCGGATTCTTCGATCCGCGGCGCGGCTGGTGATAGTGATACGTCTTTTCCCAAAGCGAGCCGTCCGGCCGGCGCCGGCGAACCGTCACCGCATATACGTCACGCGGCAGACCCACGGCTTGCTCTCTCCGCCGCAAGGCGCACTCTTTCCGTTATGTCGCCGGAACCGCCCGGCGCCTGGGGCGGCGAGTGTGCCTTAACCGCCCCGGGGCCGGCAACCGGCCAGCCGCGGATGTACACCTTGACCTCTTCCCAATCGTAAAGCGGTACGCCCTTGCCCTTGCGCGGCCGGGGGAGCAGGCCTGCGGCGACGTATTCCTCAATCGTCGTCTCGCCGAGGCAAATGTGCGCGGCGAGCGTCTTGGCGTCCTGATAGGGCGGCGGGTAAGGCAGGCTCATCGCCGCACCCATTCGCCGGACATCTTGTGCTTCCAGCCGCTCGCCTTCGTCCCGGCCATCGGCCTCGACTTCGGCACCCTGGCTCCGATGAACCGCTGCCGCACGCGCTTGATCTTCCAGTAGAGCGGTGTGTCGTGTTCGTTGTTATGGCGAAGGTTACAGGCTTCGTGAGCGATGCCGGTGACGTCGCCGCCCATGTGACGGGGAATGGCCGGGTCGTGGCTTTCGTGCCAGCGGTCGCGCCGGCCGTCGATCGGCGCGCCACATAGATTGCAGATGGGAAGATCGCCCAGGCCAGCGGCGCGCGCCTTATCACACTCTGCGAGGTAGAGCTTTTCGCGGGCTGTGGATGAGAGGCGGGGCATCTCTAAACCTCTTCCCTCTCTTCGTCCGCGTACACGGTCGGTGAATCTTCGAAATCATCCGGGTTGAGCGTCGCGGCGACTGAGACGAGCGCCTGCAGCGCGATCAACTGGCGGTCTTTGTCGTTGAGCACGAAGAGACGGAGCGCGGTTGACAGGCTTCCGCCCGTGCGGTCGGCATCCACCTGGGCGACGATGGCGCCGATGGTGGTGCCGCGCCTTGCGGCGATGTCGCCGATGGCTTCGTAAAATGCCTTCTCCAGTGAGAATGTCGTCTGTATGCCGCAATGCTTCGTGACGCGCTTTTCTGGCGCGGTGCGGATCAGCTTTGGACGATGGACATTCTGTCGGAGCATGGAGTGTTGATGCGTGTTCAGCGCGCAGCTTTCAGCGACCGGATAGCGGCGCAGAAAGCATTCGTATTGACATTGTCGGGGTAGCTCGCCTGCAACATCGCGGCGGCCTCCTCTAAGGCTGCATCGCGCGCCGCGACGACCTCGGCGCACTTCTCGTCCCACTGCTTCTGGAAACGCAGCGCGGCGGCTTCACTCATGCCGGCGTCGGACAAGGCAAGAAAATTGCTCGCGCTAGTCAGCGGGTTGGCGCGGACAATGGTGCGGCGTGCCTTATCGTAAACAAGGCGGCCGCTTCCGCTCATGTCGATGTTGGGTGCTTGGTCAGGCATCAAACGGCTCCCTTGTCTGGCGTCACTGGCGCGTCGGAAGCGGAAAGCCGGATCGACGGAAACGGCCACGACCGATCATCATCGCCAATCCACCACCCGCTCTGTTTCCAAATGCGTCCGCAGTCAGTCTTGACGATGCGCCCGGAGGCCATGACCACTTTTCGTTGACTAAGAACCTTGTGCTCGCGGTCGAGCACATCAACCACATCGCCAACTTTGAAGGAGCGGGTCGGCGTTATCGGCTGTTTGTAGGTCAGGTCCGTCACGTCACTATCCTCTTAGTTGTCGTAACTCACGCCTTCCCGATCTCCCGCAAATGGCGGGAGTGTTCGCGAATGGCATTGGCTTGTGTGTTTTCGCCGTAGCGGATACCGGCGGACCATTTGCAGGTGCAATGAACCGTTGCCGTGGCACCGACGTGTGAGCCGATCCAAGCGAGATGCAGATCGTGCTCTTCGACGAGTGTGTCGGCGACGGCGTCGGCGATCCTGGCGCCTTCGGCGGTCAGTGTGTGGAAGGTCTTGCCTTCCGGCTTCTCTGTGAGTCCGCGTTCGGCAAGCGATCGGAATGTCGAGAGGGTGAATGGCGGCACTTCGAAATTCCGTCGCAGCCGGTGCCAGATATGCTGATGGCAATGCTCATGGCTCGCCTGCATCAAGGCCATCTGTTCGGATTGCGTGAACTGATCAAAGTTCATCGCGGCGCGTTCGTCCGCGCGACTGGCTTCGATCTCTTCGGCGGATAGGATCTTGCCCCATGGCTTGACCGGGGCGGTGCGCGCGTTCATCCGCGCGTTGAATTGATCGGGCGATTCTCGGCGCGCTGCGGCGCGGCTGTAGCTTCTACGCATGACACAAACTCCACGGTTACAAACAATTCCGTCCGCGCCTTGCCCTGAATACGCGGGCAACAAAGGCGCGGACGGATACCCTCCGAATGACAAACTCGGACGCCACGACGCTACGTTCACGATCGCCCGCGCATTGATCAGCGTGAGCGAGAAAAGGCAGGCGCAGATGAACACCGTCGCCAGCTTCATAAGATCTTGCGCCGTGGCCTTTGACCGGGGTGGGTTACCTTCGGCAGGCCACGGCGCAAACCCGCCGGACATGGGGTGACGGCTTGGGAGCGTCGGGGAACGCTCTTTGTGTCCGGAGGGGAACATGGTCATTCTCCGACCGTCAGTGAGACGACGGGATGAACGGAGCCCTGAATGTGCAGGAAGATCGGCTTGCCTTCCGCGAGGCGCTTCAACTCAGCGGGCGAAGGTTGCCACGCCGATATCATGAAGCCGTCGTGGTCAAGGATTTCGAGGGTATGGCAGACGCCATCCTTCTCGTGATCCCATGTTATCGGGGCTCCGAGACGTCGTGTTGCGTCGGTGAGCGGAAGACTTTTCATGCGCGCCCCGACACTTCCGGCTGACCTTCAAAGCGCGCGATCTGCTCGCGAAACAGCGTGCAGATATCCTTGCGGTCGGCGCCGTTGGAAATGTAGTTGGCGCGGCCTTCGTGGCCGTCATACGGGAAGACCAGCAAGACGAAGCCGATCTTCTTTGCGTTGCCGGTCAGCCCGGGGTTGAGGGCTTCATCGAGCGCGACGGCAAGCGCCTGCATCAGGTCGCGATGCTTTTCCTCGATCGGAGCATCGCCAAGACTGGTCGCCATCTTCCCTCTCCCGTCTGAAAAGCGGTGAGGGGAGGCATCTGCCATGTCCCTCTCCGATATTCGGTAGAGGGAAGGTTACACCTAGTGCAACAGCCGTCAAGCCGAAAGTTGCGGTACATGCAACAATCTTTTGGCTAGGGGCGGCTCATGGCATAGGCTGCCAGCATCAGTAGGCCGATAGCGAAAACTGTGACGGCGGCGCGCCCAAGCTTGGCCATGGGGCTGCGTTGGTCCCACGATGGCAGGCGCTCGAAGCGAGAATCGTGAGCCGATAAATCGGGCTCCCGGGCGGGCAGGGCGAGGACCAGTAGCCCGGCCAGCATCGGGCTAAAGATCACGGCGCCGACGAACCATAGGGCAGGATTTCGGTTCCTGGTGTTTGCTGCGACGCCGACGATCACCGCGAGAGCCAGCCAGAAAACGACAATCCCCATTCCCATGGCTTAGCCCGTTTTGTTCAACGTTTTCGCTATTTCTATGATTTGCCGCCGGGTGCCGGGCTTCGCCTGGTCCCAGATCGTCCAAATAGAATCCTCATCGGTCGGATTGCGCATGATGAGAGAAGCCGGATCGGTGCCAAGCGCGTCAGCGCAGGCTTCCAAAAAATCCTGTGAATAGGGCTGCAGCCCCGTTTCGATTCGCGAGAGCTGCGCTTTCGACATTTCAAGCCGTTCTGCCAAGCGATCCTGCGTCAAATCGCGGAATTCGCGCCACTCGCGAATGAAGGTCTTGCGTCGGCGCGCGGATGGTTTTTTCGCAATTCTGTGTGACATGTCAGCATGTTACGCCATGCGCAACATGCTGTCGTGAACACTGGGTGCAACAAGACTTGACTGAAGGGTTGCATGTAGCGTAACAAAACCTACATGGCTGAACCGCTCAAGGCCCTGCAGGACTGGCGCAAGCGCGAAGGCGTCTCGTTTGACGATCTCGTTGCGAAGCTGCGTCAGCGCGGGATCGAGACGACCAAGGCGACGCTGTCGCGAGCCGAAGCCGGGAAACATCCCCTTGACGTCAAGGTGGCGACACACCTTCGCGCGCTGACCGGTCTCAGCGGAACGGATTTGCGGCCCGACCTTGCGGACCTCATGCAAGTCGAGGTGAGCACATGACCTCACACCGCGATCATATTCGCCGGCTCCATGGTCAGCAGCGGCCCGGCATCCATCGCGGCCATCAGTCTGTCGTGCACGGCCTTGAGGCGCTCCGGCTGCCATTCGACACGGCAGGTGACGACGCCGATCAGCGAGCCGTCCGGTTCGATGTGATGGGTGAGCAGGGTGAGAAGCACATTGCCATTCGGCAGGTTGTGCATCAGCAATTCGTGGCCGGGAACGACCGGCACACAGTGCGGATCGACGATATCGGTTACGCCGGGCGTGCCGACGCGCGCGGAAGAGTGCCGCTCCATCTTCTAACCCCCCACCGTTGTACCCCGGCTTATATGCGCCGGTTACACGATTACAGCGGGAAAGATGGAACAGTTCTACTGAAAATTTTAGGTGAGTTTTCACCGTATTTTCAGGGCTTTTTGCTAGCCGCGCGTTTCGGTTTTGACACCACACGCGGGCCGGCGGCGCACGCAAACTCCCTATCCATCGCCGCCGGCCCGCGTCATCGCCAACCCCAGGGGGACCAGGGTGGCGAAGCCTCAGTTCTGTTTTGTAATGCGTATGAGGATCGTTGTTCATGTCAGTCAGTCTCGCTGCACGTCCGCCCGCGCGGGCGGAAAAGTCTTCCGCAATCTCGGAAAAGGTTTCCGAGCGCTCGGAAGCCATGCGTCTCGTCAAACTTGCTGCCGAGCCTCGGCCCGTCGGCGATAGCGTCAGCGCTGCAATCGGCCGCGCCGCAAAGCGCCTCGACTGGTCATACGCGCGCGCCGGCGACATCTGGTACGGCGAAGCTCGCCGGATCGACTGGCGCGAAATGGACGCGCTTCGCGCCATCGAGCAGGAGCGCGATCACGCCGCAGAGCGGGCGGAACAGCGCCGGCACATGCAGCAGCTTCACGCGCTCCGCGCAAAGCTTCAATTCAACGATCCCGACTTTCACGCGGCCGATATCGACGCGATCAGTTGGCTGCTCGATCATCATCGTTAACGGAATTCTGGGCGGGGTTGTCGGTGCCTGCAGCGGAATCAAATGCGGAGAGAACCGTCGGCAGGGATCGAAGCCTGATGAGATCCACGGAACGCCGCAAGCACTAGGCGTGACAGCTCGGAGAGACGGCAACCAATTCGGAATGCAGGCGCGCCAGCTTCGGCAGGGCCTTAGTCGGCCGGTAATAGATTCGGCTGCCGCACGGAGAGGGTCGCCCGGCGGCGCGCTGGTCCTCTCAACCAATTTCAGTTCCGGCGACGGCCTTGGCATCCATCAGCCCAGGTCGAATGAACAGGGAAGGGCGCGTGACCGCGTCATATGCCCCGCCGTCGCCGGAAAACATTCCATGCGAGGTGCGGCATGAGCTCGATCCCGGAATTGACCCGTCGGCCGCTTCCTTCGTTCGACGAATGGCTCAACACGCATGGCAACGGCAAGCGTGGCGACGGCTTTGAAGCCTTCCGCGATCTTGCGGAGCGCACGCACGTCCAGAAGCTCGGTGCTTACGACGAGGCGACGACCTCATTTTTTCGCATGGTCACCGGCTTTCAGATCGCGATCGTTGAACTTTGCAACATCGAAGAGCGGTTCGGACGAAAGCCTCATGAGATCATTTCGGTCATGCCGAGAGCGCTCGCGTGCTGCGCGGTCTATGCGACCGCCTCCGTCCTTCAAGACGAAGCGCCGATGCGCCGCCTAGCAAAGATCCTGACCGAAGAATTTCGTTTCGCCGCGAAAGAGGCGGCCGACCAAATCGAGGCCAGAAAGCTGAAACAATCGGAGGCCTCTGATCACCAGTCGTGATCCATCAGCTTACTGATGCGGTCATTGTCTCAAAATTCTTCTGCCCCTGTACCAAGTGCGTAACCCGTAAATCTTTTGTTGCGTGCGTGATCGAGTTTCGAATGACCGGGATAACCCCGGCCAATTCTTACCCGAGGGGGAAGCTATGTCTGAATTTCAGTTCAAAGTGTCGCAGCGTGTTTTTCTGCCGGCCGAGCTGATTGCTCACTACGGCAGCGGCGCGCTGATCCAAGGCGTCATCACGTCGCGCGAAAGCTTCCTCGGCCGCGAACCGAAGTATAATTTTCAGTTCCTGGCGCACGATGAAGTCGGCGAAAACGGCGCGCTTCAGGTGTTGCCCGGTAGCTGTGCCGAGTCGGCGCTGATCGCGGCTCAACCCGAGTTCGCGGCGGCTGCGACGGCGAAATCCAAGTCCAAGCGCAATCGTCGCTAACCGGACTCCGCCGCCATGCCCGTCACGCCCATACAGCGCCTGCAGTGCGCCTTGAAAGCCCGCCCGCGTCGTGATCGCCCGTCGATCGCGCGCGCGGCCGGCGTCGGGCCCACGGCGCTTGCCCGGGCCGCGGCAGGCCAAGACGTCCGGGCCGACGCATATCTCAAGATTTGCGCCGGCCTGGGCATCGACTCACGAACCGGAGAGGCGTCGCCGAGCCGGCGTCTCGGCGATCTCAACTGGAAGATGCTCGGCCTTGCCATCGAACTACGCCGCCGGGTCCGCAAGCTTGGCTCGCAGCGTCACGTGGTCGCCCTGATCGGCGGACGCGTCTCACTCGCCACGCTCTGCCGCGTCGAAAACGGCAAACCGATATCGGTCAACAACCTCCTGACCATCTGCGAATTCCTCGGCATTCCGCCGGAGCACTACTGCGCCGAGCCGGATTTGTCCCACGTGAAACGCATAAGTGAAACAAACGAGGGGAGGGCGGCATGACGGTCGAATTCGAAACCCTGCGCGAAGCCAACCTCGTCCGCCAGGCCGAATGGGATAAGGCGGGTGGTATCGATCTGGCCTATCGCGGTAATGAAATGGCCGGTGAGATCGGCGAGGTGTTCGAAGTCGCCTATTCGCTGATCGACCAGATGGCGCGCTTTGCTGAAGACCTCACCGACCTGCGCTCGCAGCTCGCCGACGAACTAGCCGATGCCGAAATCTGCATCGACCTGATCGCCATGAGCGAAGACCTGCCGGCGGTCGAGGCGCAGCTCGATGTTCGTCCCGAACACCAGGGTCGCTATAGCCTGCTCGACAAGGCCATGATTGCCATGGCGCTTGGCGCCGGCGCTGGGCAGGCCTGCAACATCATTAAAAAGCTGGCCCGCGAACGGCTCGGCATTCGCGGCTCACGCGCGAGCAAAGCGGACTTATCCGCGGCGCTGTCAAAAGCCCTTCACGCTGCGCACCTTCTGGCATGGGTTGAGGGCATCGACTTGGATGCCGCCGTGCGCCGGAAGTTCAACGCGACGTCAGCGAAGGTTGGACTGCAAACCCGCATGAAGGTGGCCGCGTGAAACAGTCCCGCGCCATGTCGCTTGTTGAAAGCCTCGCGAATATCGCGATCGGCTACGGCATTCAGTGCGCAGCGTTCGCGCTGTTTCTGCCGCTCTTCGGTTTCCGCCCGAGCCTGCACGACACACTTGTCTTCGGGCTGATCATGACTGTGGTGAGCGTAGTGCGTTCATACGCGCTGCGTCGTCTCTTCGAAGCCATCCGCATCAGGGGTGCAGCATGAAAGACACGATTATCGCGACCGCGCAGTTCATCGGCATCATGGCCATCCCCGTCGGCATCCTCGTCATCGTCATGCTGCGGTACTGGAACAACCGCCTCAACCGCGCGGACGAAAGCGACGTCACCGGCATCAACGCCATCCCGGCCGAATGGCCTGCCGATTCGCTTTCTCGTGAATTCGAACAAGAGCCGAGGGGGATGTGATGGCGCCAAGACCTTGGACGAAGGCCGACAACGATCTTTTGCTCGATTGGTACGGGTTGAAACACATCGGATGGGGCTCGATCGGGCTCAAGCTCAATCGCACGCCGCAGGCATGCGCCGCTCAATACCAGCGCCTTCAAAATCCGCAGCGCGAAAAACCCTTCATGACGCTGTCGGAGATTCACGACGCGCGCCTCACGGAACGCGGGCGCAAGCGTGAAGCCGAGCGCGAAGCCCGAATCCAAGCGGCAACGGCGCGAGCCGAGGCGGAATTAGCCGAAGGCCGCATCACCTCGACCTATTTCGGCGATCCGCCTCCTGGCTGGTCTGCGCTCGACCGCAAACGGAAGGTCGAGCACGCATGAGCGCTCGCATTCCCGAAACAGCAATCCGCTGCGCCTATCTCTGGCCGTGCAATCTCGCGCATGCGGCATTCACGCTGTCGAAGTCGTGGTCCACGAAGATCACCGCACATGATCTCGACGTGCTGTTCGACGCGCACTGCGTCAATCACCCGCTGCTGCATGAACTCGGCGCGCGGCCGGTCAAGGGATTCGACCAGGCCAACGAGCACGTCAAGCTGGCGAAACGCCTTATGGAGGATGACCACAATGCTTGCGCCGAACTCTGAGCGTGAACGGCTTCCCGACTGCGTAGGCTGTCGCAAGCCACTGTTCGTCGGCGATATGGGCTTCGCCTATGAGGATGAACTCTGCTGCGCCGAATGCGCGCCGACCTACGAACAGGCCAAAGCCGAGTGGGAAGAGCAAAAGGACGAGCCTCAAGACAACCCCGAAGCCTACGCCGAATTCTGCAAAGCCTATGACGCGCACATCGCCGCCGGCGGCAAGCCGAGCGATCAATGCGTCACGGTGCTGTGATGACCGATGCCCTGACCCTTGTCGTCGGCACATTCATGGCGGTCGTGGCCGGCGCGATGGCCTTCACCTTCGGCGCCGCCATCGTATGCCGCTGGCTCAAATGGGCGCCCGTCAACATCAACGTCACGATCAACCCGTCGGAGGAACCGTGACGCAGCTCGCCCTTTACGAGACCGCGCGCGCCGCGCTCGCCGAGTGCCGCCGCGTCGACGAGGTCAAGGAAATCCGCGACAAGGCGGAAGCCGTCCGCGCCTACGCCCGCATGGCGCGCGACGTGCAGCTCGAGATGGACGCCGCCGAACTGCGCCTGCGTGCCGAACGACGCATGGGAATCCTCGTCGCCAGCATGAAAGCCACGGGCGAACTGCACGTCGGCGGCCGTCCGAAAACCGGTACCGATGAGGAACCGGTTTCCAAGGTCAAGCTCGACGATCTCGGCATCGACAAAAAGCTCTCCGCGCGCTCACAGAAGGTCGGCGGCATCGCCGAGCAGGCATTCGAGGCCATGGTCGCGCGGACGCGCCAGCGCATCGCGGACGGCGCTGGCAAGGTATCTCTCGACGTCATCAACGATCTGAAAAAGGCGGATGCCAAGGCCGCGCATGCCGCCCGTGTTCATCAAGGTTGCGACGTTGACGACCTCGCTACACTGATCGCCGAAGGCCGGAAGTTCGGCGCCATCCTGATCGACCCGCCATGGAAGTTCGCCGCCCGCGGCGCGGGCGGCGACGGCCGATCTGCCGGCGAGCACTACACGACGTCCGGCCTCGATCCGATCAAGGCGCTGCCGCTCGCCGATCTCGCCGCCGACAACTGCGTCATGTTCATGTGGATGGTCGATTGGTGCCCAAAGTGGGCGTTCGAACTGATCGAGCATTGGGGCTTCGATCACAAGACGACGGCTTTCACCTGGGCCAAGGAAAATGCTTCGGGTGAAGGCTGGCACATGGGGCAGGGTTATTGGACCCGCTCCAATCCGGAAGATTGCTGGCTCGCAACGCGCGGTCATCCGCAGCGCATGAATGCCGACGTGCGGCAACTCATTGTCGCGCCGGTCATGGAGCACAGCCGCAAGCCCGATGAGATCCACGACCGCATCATGCGGCTGGTCGAAGGCCCGTATCTCGAAATCTATGCGCGCCGGCCGCGTGACGGCTGGGTGACGTGGGGCAATGAAATCTCACGCGAGCAATTCGCGCGCGACGCCGCCGGCCAACCCATCACCCACGATGAAAAGACAGGGGAGGTGGTGGAGTGACCCGTCACCGCTGGGATCACGACAAAGAAAAGCGCCTCGCCGCATGCGAAAGCCCGGACGGAAACGGACGGACGGAACGCCCATGCGAGCGCTGCGGTCTCATCAAGATCACCGTGCATCCGCCTCAAGGCCTTCCCTGGAGAGAGTGGCGAACGAAGGAAGGTTACCCACGGCAGGGCGAGATGACGCCGCCGTGTGTCGCGCAAACGGTGCCTGAGATTGCTTCAGAGACGACGGCAGAGGTGATTGCGGTATGAACACCGAAGGTCTGACAAAACAGCAAATCCGCGTGCTCGAATTCATCATCGAGTCGATCGAGCATCGAGGTCTGTCGCCGACGCTCGAGGAAATCCGTGTTCACCTCGGCCGCAAGAGCCGTGGCAGCGTGCATCAGATCCTCGTCGGCTTGCGTGACCGCAATCGGATTCGGTGGACCGAAGGCTGCAACCGCTCCATCACCATCGTCGGCAACAAGGCACAACATCGCTTGCCGGCCGATCTTCAAGCCAAGCTGGAAGCCTATTGCAAGGCTCACAATGAGCGGCCGAGCGATGTGCTGGCTGATGCCCTGACTTTGCATTTTGACGCGCTGGAAGCAGCTGGCACGAACGCTGAGGTGGTCGCCTGATGAACCCACTCTCCACCATCATCGCCGCCGCGGTCGCCGACGCCGTTGCCGCCAATGTCCGGCTTTTCGATCCGAAGAAAATCGAACGCGCTCCGGACGCACTAACGCGCGATATCGTCAAGGCCCTCACACGATCGACGAAGGAAGGCGAAGCGGAAGCCCAGACGGAAGCGGAAGACGCCCCGTTCGAATGGCTGCCGGCCGATAGTCGCCGGGCAAAGGCTTACGTCAATCTCCGCATTGCAGCGCATTGCCTGTCACGCGCTGCGGAAAAGGATGGGCTCATTTATGTGCCGCGAGAGGCGGACGGCCCGGCCATGCTCGCTTTCGCAGATTGGACGCCAGCGCAAGGGGTAATCGGCATATCGAACGTCGCCCAGATGACCGCGTGGCGCGACTTCTATGACCGCGTGCTGCCGAATGTCGCGCGGCGCCCGCAAGGCAACTCGATGACCGCGCCATGGCCCTGGCCGCCCTCGAAAGAGGGCAAGACCTATGACGCCGACGCCCAAGAGGAAATGCCCGCGCCGTGACTGACCGCCGCTATTCCATCACGCCCGCGCGGGCCTATACCGACGCGCGCCTCGAGGGCCGGGATCTTCACGTCCTGGGCTTCCTTGGCATGCACACCGACAAGCTCGGCTGGTGTTTCCTGTCGCAGGGCACGATCGCGACGGCGCTGCGCTGTGGCCGCGCGACAGTGCAGCGCTCGCTCGATCGGCTTATCGACGCCGGCTATGTCCAGAAGCGCGAGTTTATCGGCGCGCGCCCCCATGCGTGCCACGCATACCGTGTTATTATGGACCTTGACGACCCAGAAATCGAACCGCCGGCCGATGCCGGCGCCGACGATGATGGCGGTCCGAGGTGCCCACCAGCGGGCACCTCACCCGGAGGTGCATCACCAGCGGGCACCGGTGCCCAGCCAAGGCCGGGCACCTCCGACGCCGAGGTGCCCACGCATGCACGGGCACATAACGACCAAGACTCTGGTGGTAGTGGTGGTGACGCGCGCGCGCGAAGCCAGATCAGCCCTGAAGCATTTCAGCTTGCCGACGAGATCGGCGTCATCGCCGGCTATCCAAAACGGATCGACTGGCCTCTCGGCTGGTGCGGAGCGCCAGAGCGAATTGATCGGTGGTTCAAAAAGGGCTGGCGAAGCGAAACCGCAATCGCGGTAGCTCGGGCTGTGATGGCTGGCAAACGCGATGGCCCTCCGCAGACGATCCAGTATTTCGAAAAGGCCATTGATCGCGAGATGGCGCGCCTATCAGCCCCCATGCCGACGACGGAGCAAAACGATGTTCAAACAGGTCGCGCTCGTAGCCCGGGAAATAATCGACCCTCAGGCAACGCCTTCGCCGGCATCTCTGCCAGTTTGCGCGGCAGACAAGCCACCGGCGCGGATTGATCGAACCTGCGATATAGACATTCCTCGGGCCGTGTGGTCACGCATCAAGATCGATGGCGAGCCACGGAAGGTGATGCGAGCGCTGTTGCCATCGGAGCGCAGCGCGCTCGGAAGGCGGCAAGGCAAGCTGACATCGGCGCTGGCGCCAGTGCAGGAAGCACAGACAGACCGCGTTGCCTTGGCGATATCCGACATGTTCGCAGGCTTTCGCTCTGTCATGCGCAACGTCGATCCCGAGTCGGCTGTGGCGATGATCGACGGCATGCGCCGGATGCTGGCCGATCTGCCGGCCTGGGCGATCGAGGAAGGGTGTCGCTCGATCCAGCGGGGCCGTTCCGGCCTCGATCACAAGTACATGCCGAACGACAACGAAATCTATGACGTGTGCGAAGCGCTGGTGAAGCCGTACCGCGAGCGCTTGCTCGAATGCGATGCGCTGCTGACCGCGCCAATCGAAGCCCGGGCGGAAGCCCCTAAGCAACTCGACAAAGCAGGGTGAGGAATGGACATGCTGGCGAAACCTGAGATTTTCACCGAAAACGATCTCAAGCGTGACCGCGTGCTCGACGCTATCGCCCGGAGTCCTCTGGCCGCGAGCCCTCCGAATAAAACGCGCGGGCGCTATTACATCGTGACGACGCTGGCCAACCATGAGGGCATCGTCTGCGGGCACATGATAGCGCGCCGCTTTGGGCTTTATCAGCCTAGAAAACCGTCGTCCTATGTGATCAAGGGCAGGAAGCGCCAAGTCATGCGCAGTCTCGCCCCGGGCTACCTGTTCGTCATGAGTTGGGACATCGAGCGCGACTATCGCCTCATTCTCTCAATCCCAGGCGTGACCGGCATCATCAGCACGCCGATCCCGGACGAACAGGTGAACAAGCTTCGCGCCGCCGAAAACCGCGAGCGCCCGATGGTCTACATGGAAGACGTGGTGAAGGTGCGCAAGCGCCGGAAGAAATATTCACAGGTCATCACCCAACGTGAAGCCACTGTGAAGGATAACGAAATCGTGTCGGTGACCTCCTACAGCGCATGGGCTGAGATCGCCGCCCTTGCGGAGCCGGAGAGAATCGGAAAGCTTCACGCTGCCCTAGGGCTCGCAGCTTCGTAGCACTTCGCCATTCCCTGTCGGGCTATCCGATATCGGCGATGCAGACTCGGCGCGGTGCCCAGCCAATCAGGTCATCCCTGTGGATTTGCAACGCATTGGAACTGAGCCCGGCCGTGCCGGGCTTTGTCGTTCATAGGGTAGTAGCCCAGTTGAACCGGTAACGGCAGCGGCAATAACCCCGGGATGCATCGCCCCGATGGGCTGCCTCAAGTATCAAGGCCCGGACGCCACAAGCATCCGGGCCTTTGTCGTCTAAGGATAGCGGCTGCGTCGATCACCATCTTCACAGCCATGCCCTCCTTGGGCGTTTCCTCCCTAGACTTGGGCCGTTGATCGGGGATCGATCAGCGGCCCCTTTCATTAGATGGGCCGGTACGAGAACAGGGGCAGCGCACGCGAGCGCGGGTACACCAGGCGCTGGGACAAGGCCCGGGCCACCTACCTACGTAGCCACCCGCTCTGCCGCATGTGTGAGGGCCAAGGCCTGACAGTCGCGGCAACCGTGGTCGATCACATCATCCCGCACAAAGGCGACCAGAAACTATTCTGGGATATCGAGGGCAACTGGCAACCGCTCTGCAAGTTCCACCACGATAGCGCCAAGCAGGCCGAGGAAGGTCGGGGCTATAGCGGTGAAGTTGGCCTCGATGGCTGGCCTCTGGATCAAAAACACCCTGCCAATCGAATTCGCCCACCCCCGGGGGGTGGGTCAAAAGTCTGAGGCCCGTCGCGCCGGGACCGGTGGCGACCATTCAAACCAAGAAAGTCGGAATTGAATACTAAAAGCCCACTGGTGATGTGATGAGAGGAGCCAAGCCAAAGATCGGCAACGTCGTTCCCATGAAGGGAACGGACCTTGCGGCCAACGAAAAATCCCGCCGGGACCGCGCGCGCAAGCTAGCGTTGAAGCTGCGGCCGAAGGATTTGAACGACGAGGAGAAGAAGGAATGGATGCGGCTCGGCTCGATGCTCGCCGATCCGGTCCTCGATCGGTTGAAGCCGCACTTCGTCGACGCCGCGCTCATGCTTGTCCGTGTCAGCCTGCGCATCCGCGCCTATGACCGGTTTTTCGCTGAGAACAAGGTCGACATGGCGGAGGCCTATCCTGGCGCCGAGCGCGTGACCGGCGAGCCCGGGCTCGACGCCGAGATCTACATGGTCGAAGGCCGAAACGGGATTCAGCTCAAGAGCCACCCACACGTCGCGCAGCGGAATGAATGCTGGCGCCAGTGGCGTTCGCTGATCTCATTGTTCGGCCTGACGCCGACGGACGAACGCAACATGGCGCCTGGCCAGTCCGATCTTTTCGACCCGGCCTCCGAGTTCGATTGATCCCGTGTCTGAAGACCAAACGACCGCTTATGCGGTCGCTGTCGTCGCGCGTGAGATTATCGCCGGGCCCCACGTCCGTGCCGCGTGCCGCCGGCACCTCAAGGATCTGAAAGACGGCGCCGCCCGCGGGATGGCCTTCGACGTTGCCGAAGCGCAGCGCGCCATCCGCTTCTTCGCGACCGTGCTGACCGTCGAGGTTGAGGAAAAGGGCGACGATGGTGTCGCGACCTCGCGGGCCGTGCCGTTTGTGCTGCAGCCCTGGCAATGCTTCATCGTCGGGTCGTTGTTCGGCTGGAAGAATGCGAAGGGCTTCCGCAGATTCCGCAGGGCCTATTGCGAGATTGGCAAGGGCTCCGGCAAGTCGCCGATGGCGGCTGGCATCGGCCACTACATGCACGGCTTCACGAAGAAGCTGCGCTCGGAAGTCTACTCGGCCGCGACGGATATGGACCAGGCCAACATCCTGTTCCGAGACGCGGTCGCGATGTGGGAGCGGTCGCCGGCGCTGCAACAGCGCCTCGGCCACAAGGGCGAAAACCCGGTCATCGAGCTGACGCACCCGCGGTCGGGATCGTTCTTCAAGCCGATCTCGAGCGACAAGAAAGGTAAGTCCGGCATCCGGCCGATGTGCGCGCTGATCGATGAGATCCACGAGCACCCGAATAATTCAGTGATCGAGATGCTGCGCGCCGGCACGAAGGGCAACCAGCAGGCGCTTATCTTCGAGATCACGAACTCCGGCTTCGATCGCAAGTCGGTCTGCTGGCACGAACATGAGTACAGCCTCAAGGTTGTGCACGGTGACGAGCGGTTGAGCGTCGAGGAAACCGACACATGGTTTGCCTACGTCTGCGCGCTCGATGAAGGCGAAGAGCCGTTCGAAGACGAAAGCTGCTGGATCAAGGTCAACCCGAATCTCGGCATCTCGATTCAGCCTGACTACATCCGCGAGCAGGTCGCCGAAGCCAAAGGCATGCCCTCCAAGGAAGGCATGGTTCGCCGTCTCAATTTCTGCCAGTGGACACAAAGCGA
The DNA here is from genome assembly GCF_001426945.1 of Pseudolabrys sp. Root1462. GTDB lineage: Bacteria > Pseudomonadota > Alphaproteobacteria > Rhizobiales > Xanthobacteraceae > Pseudolabrys. Next base: position 1,725,867 of record NZ_LMFS01000001.1, read on the forward strand.
GTCGTCGGCAATCCCGCGTCAAGTCTGGATGGCTTGCCAAGCCGTCGGCAACAAAGCCTTCGACCCGGAGGAACTGACGGAGCGCAACGTCCCGTGCTTCGGCGGACTCGATCTCTCCAAGGTTCGCGACCTGACAGCGTTCACCTTGACGTGGATGCTCGAAAACAAAAAGGACCAGTGGCGCTTCGCCTCGAAGACATGGTTCTGGACGCCGAAGGATACGCTGCGCGAGCGCGCCAAAACGGACATGGCGCCGTATGAGGCATGGGTAAAGGAAGGCTTTATGGAAGCCGTTCCGGGACCGCGCATCAAGTATTCCTGGCTGGCCGATGCCATCCCGGAAATCTGTGCGCGGTACCAGCCGCAGATCATCGGCTGTGATCAGTACGGGCTTGAACAGTTGCTCGATGCGATGGCGGAGAAGGGCGCGGAATTGCCCGGCGCTGTGGTTCATCCGCAAGGCTTCAATCGCCGGAAGGTCGGCGAGCGCGAAGACCTGAAGCAAGACGATAGCGGCGCCGAAGAGCTCGTTCTTTGGATGCCGGACTCGATCAACAAGCTCGAAGCCGCTCTCCTCGAAGAGCGTATCGCGATCGATGTCAACCCGGTCATGACATCCTGCGCCGCCGGCGTGATCTACGAAGAAAACAAAACGGGTCACCGCATGTTCAACAAGGCCAAAGCGACGGGGCGCATTGACGGCATGGTGTCGCTGGCGATGAGCATTGGCGTGGCAACGGTGCAGCCCGACAAGACGTCGATCTACGCCACCCGCGGGGCTTTGGTTCTCTGATGGCCTTATGGTCGCGACTGTTCAATCGGCCGTCGGCTGCGCCGCGCAACGCGACACAGCAGGATGGTGGTGGTGTTCTCATCACCAACTCGGCCGATCTCGATCAGTATCTCAAGGACGGCAGTACGACCAAGGCCGGCATGGTTGTGACGCCGGACACGGCCATGCGGAACGGCGCGGTCTATGCCTGCGTGCGCCTGCTGTCCGGCCCTCAGGCGACCCTGCCGCTGCAGATCAAGCGCCGCGTCGATGAAAAGACACGTGCCGATGCGTCCGATACTCCAATCTGGAAGGTCATCAACCGCAAGCCTAACAGGTGGCAGAAGCCGCACCAGTTCAAGCGCATGATGGCGGCCCATGTGCTTCTTCGCGGCAATGCCTACGCGCTCAAAGTTATGTCGCGCGGTGAGCTACAGGGGCTGATCCCGCTCAATCCAGATCGGACGAAGACCGTTCAAAACGATGATATGTCGTTGACGCATCAATACACGTCGCCGACGGGCCGGCGCATCGATTTCAAGCAGGATGAAATCTTTCACCTCTACGGCCTGACACTAAATGGCTATGAGGGCGTGACGCCGATCACGTTTGCGCGCGAGACAATCGGTCTTGCCCTGGCGCAGGAAGACTACGGCGCGACGACGTTCAAGAACGGCGCCCGCACGCCCGGTACGCTGACGCACCCGGCCAAGCTCGGTGAAGATGCGCAGCGTCTGTTGAAGGCGAGCCTCGACGAATATCGCGCCGGCGGCGATAGCGAAGGAAAGTTCCTGATCCTCGAAGAGGCGATGAAGTTCGAACGCCTCGGAATGACAGCCGTTGACGCGCAGTGGATCGAAAGCCGGAAGCTGTCGCGCTCCGATATCGCGATGTTTTATGGCGTGCCACCGTCGATGATCGGCGACAACTCGGGTTCGGATTCGAACTGGGGTACGGGCCTCGAGCAGAAGGCCAATGGCTTCGTTACCTTCACGCTCGAAGACTACCTGACGATGTGGGAAGAGGGGATCACGATCGACCTCAACTCCGACCCGGATATCTATGCCCGCTACAATCGAGCCGCCCTTGTGAAGGGCGATCTCAATGCGCGCTGGAATGCTTATGTGCGCGGTCTTCAGTGGGGCGTCTGGTCACCGAACGAAGTGCGTGCGCTCGAAGATCAAAACCCCCGCGAAGGGGGCGATATCTTCTATCCGCCTCCGAACACAGCCGGGGCTTCGGCCGATGCCGGCGCATCCAAAGGAACAGGGCAATGACCCTTCGCAAAATGCCTGAGGCGAAGTCTTTCGCTCGCCCGCAGAATTTCCAGTGGGATGCGCCATCCGACGTGCTGGCCAAGTGGGCCGAGCGCCCGCTCGCCGCCGAAGGCGATGATCCGTCGACGATCTCGATCTATGACGTGATCGGCGAGGATATGTGGACCGGCGGCGGATTCACCGCCAAGCGCATGGCCGGCGCGCTGCGCGCCATCGGGAAAAACCCGGTGAACGTCAAGGTCAATTCGCCTGGCGGCGACATGTTCGAAGGCATCGCGATCTACAACCTGCTGCGCGAGCATCCGGCGAAGGTAACGGTCGACGTCATGGGGTGGGCGGCTTCGGCGGCGTCGATCATCGCCATGGCTGGCGACGAAATCCGCATGGGCCTCGGCACCTTCATGATGGTGCACAACGCATGGGGCATGGTGATCGGCAATCGCCATGACATGGCCGATGCTGCGAAGCTCTTCGAGGGCTTCGATTCGGCCATCGTCGATATCTATGCCGCCCGCGCCAACATCGATCGCAAGGCCATCGAGAAGCTGATGGATGCGGAAACCTTCATGGGGCCGTCCGAAGCGGTCGCCAAGGGCTTCGCCGATTCCGTCGCCGAAGATCTGAAGCCGGCCGATGCCCAGGCTCGCAGTGTCGATCAGCGCCTGATGGCGCGCCGCCAGACCGAGTCGGCTCTCGCCAAGGCTGGCTATCCCCGCAGTCTGCGCAGCGAAATGATGGCGCAGCTCATGAATTCGCCCGAGCGTGATGCAGGGCAAGACTCCGGCGCGCGCGATGCAGCCGTCAACGCAGGTCTTCTCGACCTGATCAGCACCCTCAAATCATAGGTTCGTCCATGAAACACGTTAATCCGCGCGCGGCTATGGCCGCGTCGACTGCGGTCGCGCCCGTACTCAATGCGCGCGCCCGTGGTATTGTCTTCGGCGTCCGCGCCGATGCCGGCAACGCCGACAAGATCCTCGCCGAGCTCAAGCAGACCTTCGAGACCTTCAAGGCCGAGCACAAGGCCGAACTCGAAGCTGTCAAAAAGGACGTGGTGCAGACCGAAAAGGTCGACCGCATCAACGCCGAAGTGACCAAGCTGCAGGGGGCGATCGACGAGGTGAACGCGCTCGTTGCCGCTCTTCGCGTCAGCGGCGGCGGCGGCAAGGACGATCTGTCGGCCGATGAGAAAGCCCACGCCAAGGCCTTCAACTCATACTTCCGCAAGGGCGCCGAAGCCGGCCTCCGCGATCTGGAAGTCAAGGCCGCGGCGACGACCGACAACGATCCGAACGGCGGCTATCTGGTCGACAAGCAGACCGAGCAGACCGTCGATCGCGTGCTGGCGACCGTTTCCGCCATCCGCTCCATCGCGTCGGTGATGACCATCTCGGCGCAGACCTACCGCAAGCTGGTCGGGCAGGGCGGCGCCACCGGCGGCTGGGTCGGCGAAAAGCAGGCCCGTCCGGAAACCACGTCGCCGACGCTGGCGGCGCTGGAATTCCCGGCCATGGAGCTGTACGCCAATCCCTCGGCGACCCAGACCATGCTCGATGACGCCCGCGTCGACATCGCCGCTTGGCTCGGCGATGAAGTCTCGCAGACCTTTGCCGATTATGAAGGCGTTGCCTTCTATTCCGGCGATGGCGTCAACAAGCCGCGCGGCATCTCGTCCTACACGATGGTCGCCGATGCGTCGTACGCCTGGGGCAAGGTCGGTTTCCAGGTGTCCGGTGTGGCGGCTGCGCTCAACGACTCGACGCACAATGGCGCCGATGCCGTCACCGATCTCGTCTATTCGATCAAGCAGGGCTACCGCACCAATGCGCGGTTCCTGATGAACCGGAAGACGCAGGCGGCGGTGCGCAAGTTCAAGACCCTCGGCACCGAGCAGTTGCCGCTGTGGCAGCCCTCGCTGCAGGTCGGCCAGCCGGCGACGCTGATGGGCTATCCCATCACCGATGACGACAACGTCGAGGATATCGGCGCCAACAAGTTCCCGATGTGGTTCGGCGACTTCAAGCGCGCCTATCTCATCGTCGACCGCGCCGGCATCCGCGTGCTGCGCGATCCCTTCACCAACAAGCCCTACGTGATGTTCTACACCACGAAGCGCGTCGGTGGCGGCATCCAGAACTTCGAGGCCGTCAAGGCCCTGAAGTGCAGCACCTGATCGCTGGCTGAAGCCGGCTGATCGAACGCCGGGCGGCCCAGCCGGGCCGCCCATCTTTCCCGAAATGTCCATCTGAAACGAAAGGGCAAGTCCATGAAGGACATGCACAATAATATCAACGTGCTTCGCGCTCTAAAGCCGCAGGCGGTCGGTACGACCGGTGCGGCCAACGGCGTGCTCTCGGCGATCATCGATCGTCAGGGCTTCGAGTCCGTTGAGTTCGCCTATCAGTCCGGCGGCAGCGCGTCGGTTGCGGACACGATCACCCCCGTGGTGTTCGAGGCCGCGGCGACCGGCGACTCGTTCGCGTCCGTGGCGGATGCCGATCTGCTCGGCACCGAGGCGGCGCTGACCCTGTCGACCGCGGCCGGCAAGTATGGCCGTGTCGGCTATCGCGGCAACAAGCGCTACCTCAAGTTCAAGCTCTACGGCGTCGGCACGGCGACGGCCCTGGTGGCCGCTTCCGTGATCCTCGGCAATCCGCAGCAGGCACCTGTCGCCTGATGGTTGCTCTGTCGCCAGTCCTGGCCGCGCGCGGGGTGACCGCGCGCGGCGTTCCGGAGCACGTCGCCATTGTCGGCCTCGGGCCTTCATGCGCGACGTTCTTCGAACTCACGCGCCGGCTCGGCGGGGTGAGCGCGTATTGCGATGAAGTCTGGGGCATCAACGCCATCGGCGACGTGCTCAAGTGCGACCGTATCTTTCACATGGACGATCTTCGCGTGCAGGAAGCGCGCGCCGAGGCGAAGCCCGACGGCAATATTGCCGCCATGGTGGCTTGGCTGAAAAGCCATCCCGGCCCGATTTATACGAGCGTGGTACGCCCCGGGTATCCCGGGCTTGTCGCCTTTCCGCTCGAGGAAGTGCTCAACCGCAAGCACGACGGCAATGGCGGCGCGCCGTATTTCAATTCGACGGCGGCCTATGCGATTGCCTATGCCATTCACGTCGGTGTCAAGCGCATCTCGCTTTTCGGCCTCGATTATACCTTGCCGAACGCGCATCACGCCGAGAAAGGCCGGGCTTGCTGCGAATTCTGGCTCGGCATCGCGGCTTCGCGCGGCATTGAAATCACCGTGCCGGAAACGAGCTCGCTGCTGGATGCCTGCGCGCCGGAAGCCGAACGGCTCTATGGCTACGACTGCGTCGACGTGCACCTTCATGATAGGGAAGACGGGTCGGTGAAGGTCGAATTCGTCGCCAAGTCCGAGACGCCGTCGGCCGCGGAGGTTGAAGCCCGCTACGATCACTCGCAACATCCGAATCCGCTTGTGAGCGGCAAGGCTGCCTGATGTATCGCCCCGTCCTCGTCACGCCGCCGGCAGCAAAGCCGCTCACCCTCGAAGAGGTGAAGGCTCACCTTGACGTGTCCTATACCGATAAGGACACCGAAATCACGCTTTTGCTCGATGCCGCGATTGCCTATCTCGACGGTTGGACCGGCATTCTGGGGCGGTGCCTGATGCCGCAAACCTGGCGGCAGGATTTCGACGACTTCTCCCGTTGCCTGCGCCTGCCGCTGTTCCAGGCCGCGTCGATCACCAGTGTGAAATACGACGATAGTTCCGCCGTCGAGCAGACCGTATCGTCAAGCTTCTACGATCTGCTGACCGATGACCGCGGCGGCTTCGTCCGCTTCAAGGATACCTACAGCTTCGCCGCGGTGAACAGTCAGCGTCCGGCCGTCCGCGTCGCCTATGTCGCGGGCTATGCCGATGCGGCGAGCGTGCCGGCGGCGATAAAAGCTGCAATGCTGCTGCTGATCCGCCACTGGTTCGACAATCCCGGCGCTGTGCAGGTCGGCCAACCGGCACAGGCGATGCCGTTCGCGGTTGATGCGCTGCTGGCGCCGTATCGACGGATTTCGTTCTAGTCATGCAGCGCCGGTATGATCGCCTCGTCACGGTACAGCGCAAGTCGGTGACGCAGTCGGGTTCTGGCGAAGAGGTCTCCACCTGGACGGATATCGCCTATCGGGTGCCGGCACGGGTAGAGCCGACGCGTGGCAGCGAGCGGATGACGGGTGCCCAGGAAGTGGCGCAGCAGGAGTTGACGGTGACGATCCGCTTCCATGTGATTCCGTCGACGTCGCGCCCGCTGACCCCTGAAGATCGCATCATCTATCCCGTCGACGGCCTGAGTCAGAACGTGCAAGCGCCGCCGGCAAACTGCATCCTCGATATCGTTTCGCCCGATGAGGTCGGCCGGCAGATCGACCTTTCGATCAAGACTATTCGCCGGGCGGATGTGACGTCGTGACCGTCAAGGACATTCGCCCCGCGCTGCGCGCCTTCCTGCTGGCCGATAGCGTTATCAGCACGGCAGTGGGTGGCGCGCGGGTCTATCCGACGAAGATGGCGCAGGGCGTCACGGCGGAAAGCCTCGTCTATAACCTGATCAGCGAAGTTGGTGACGTGCACACCGAAGGCCCGGACGGGCTTTGCTCGGCGCGAATTCAGGTCGATGCCTATGCCACGACCGCGGATGCAGCGATGGCGCTGGCTCTGCAGGTCAAGGATCGGTTGTTCGGCTATCGGGGCACGATGGGCAGCGGCGGCAATGCCGTGACGGTGCAGGGCGTGTTCCTGGGCGGCACGGGCCGCACCGAGTTCGATGACATCGCGCAGATGCACCGCGTCAGTCGCGATTTTCTGGTGGGGTTCGAAGACCGTGGCTAGCCAGATATTCAAGGTCGATGGGCTCAAGGAACTCGACGCCGCGCTTGTCGAGTTGGCCGACACTTACGGCGAGAAAAAGGTCAAGCCGTTGCTCACGCGCGTGCTGAAGAAGTCCGGCGAGCCGATCCGTGCCGCGGGCGAAGCCAATGCGCCGAAGCTCACCGGCCGGCTCAAGCTGTCTTACACCGTCTCGACGAAACTCTCACGCAGCCAGAAGCGAGCCAACGTCAAAGAGTCGATGGTCGAGGTCTATGTCGGCCCGGGCCCGCATCCCAAGGGCTTACAGACCGAATTCGGCAATGCTCACCAGGCGCCGGAGCCTCACTTGCGGCCGGCGTTCGATTCTCAGGTCGATCAGTCGCTCACGATCGTGAAGAGCGAGCTCGCCGACGACATCGCCAGAACGACAAAACGGCTCGGCCGCAAGGCCGCGCGCGACGCCGCAAAGATGAAATCAGGCCGATAGGCCTCACGGAATCCCCGTCCCCGCGGGGGTGATCGCGGGCTTTTATATCTCTCACCTCATCGAATGGAGATCGCAATGACCGCGACAGCCGCGCAGCTTGGCTATGGCACTATCCTTCAGATCCGCACGTCGACCGGGCCGGATGTCTGGCTCAAGATCGGCGAGCAGATGAAAATCAAGCCGCCGTCGTTCAAAGTCGACACAGTCGATGCGACGCATACGGAAAGCCCCGATGCCTTCCGCGAATATATCGCGGGTCTTGCCGACGGCGAGTCGATGAGCTTCGATATCAACTATGTCCCCGGCGACAGTAGCGTTGCGACCTTGCTGACCTATCTGCGCACCGCCGTGACGGCGCGCGTGGTGTTCGCCAACGGCTATATTTGGAATTTCGTTGGCATCCAGACGTCGTTTGCGCCGGACGCGCCGGAAGACGGCAAGATGACGGCCGCTATCGAATTCAAGGTCACCGGCAAGCCCACACTGGTGGCGCCGTCCGCGCCGGTCAATTCGGTGCTGCCGGCGATCTCCGGCACGCTCGCCACGGGCGATACCCTCACCGCCTACGAGGGCAACTGGTCGGGCGCGCCGACGTTCACCTATCAGTGGAAGAATGCCACCGTGAATATCAACGGCGCTACGTCGAAGACCTACGTGCTGGCGGCCGGCGATAGCGGCGACTCCATCACCGTCACGGTGACCGCGACTAACGCGGCCGGCTCGGCGAGCGCTACCTCGGCGCCGGTCATCGGGGCCTGATAACTGATGGCAAATCCACATAAAGGCGAAGTTACGTTCAAAGCCGGGGAGGACAGCCATACGCTGTCCTTCTCAGCCAACGCGCTGGCCGAGCTCGAGGACATGCTCGGCGTTGGCGTCAATGAGATCGGCTCGCTGATGGCCGATCCGGCGAATATCCGCATGACGACGATGCGGACGATCTTCCATGCCGGGTTGCTCGACGAGAACCCCGACGTCGATCTCAAACAGGCCAAGGCGATCTTTTCCAAGGTCATGCCGACGGAAGCCGTCGGGCTGATCGTCAGGGCCTTCACGCTCGCGTTTCCCGACGCGCCAGCCGAAGGTGACGCGAACCCTCCGAAGCCGGGTCAGGATGGGACTGGCCAGTCCTCCTAGAGGGTTGGCTGGAAGCCGGGCTCGGCACCGAAGAAGACTTCTGGCGATCGACGCCGCGGCAGATCGACCGCCAGTTCAAAGCCGTGGGGCGGCGATATCAACGCGAGCACGATCAACGCGCCTGGCTCGCCTGGCATATCGCCTACCTGCCGCGATCTGAAAAGCCCGTTCCTCTCGATCGTCTCTTGAGCCGCGCGCGGCCGCGTGAGCCGCAGACGGACGAAGAGGCCTTCGAAATCGTGAAGCTGCTCAACGCCGCCTATGGTGGCACCATCGTCACATAGAAAGCATGATTGAATGGCCGGTAATGCCGTCATCGGTGCGCTGCGCGTTGTCTTGGGGGCCGATACTGCCGCGCTCGAGACGGGGCTGAAAGACGCGCGGTCGAGCCTCGCTTCCTTCGGCGCAAGCGCCGGGGCGGTATTGACTGCGGCGGGCGCGGCGATGGCGGCCGGCCTGACCGCCGCGACATATGCCGTGAAAAAGCAGATCGATTCTTTCGACGATCTGTCTAAGACATCGCAAAAAATCGGCGTTCCGGTCGAACAACTGTCGGCGCTGCGCTATGCCGCTCAACTGTCCGACGTCAGCTCCGAGGCGCTGACCAAGGGGCTTGGCAAGCTGGCGCGATCGGCCGTCGACGCGGCACAAGGATCGACGACCGCCGTTGCGGCCTATCGGGCTCTTGGAATTTCGTTCCGCGATTCAGGCGGCAATATCAAGCAGGTCGGCGACCTGTTGCCGCAGATTGCCGACCGTTTCGCAGCGATGAAAGACGGCACCACCAAGACCGCCCTCGCCATGCAGATCTTCGGCAAGGCCGGCGCGGATATGATTCCGCTGCTCAACTCGGGCGGTGCCGGCTTGCGCGAAATGACGACGGAAGCCGCGGCCTTCGGACTTGTGATCGACCAGAACACGGGCCGGGCGGCTGAGGCCTTCAATGACAACCTGACGCGGCTGGGGAAAATCTTCGAAGGTCTAGTGACACAGGTCACGGCGCAAATGCTGCCGACGTTGCTGCAGTTCAATCAGATGCTGTTGGACTTCGCCAAGAATGGCGAGTTGGTCAAGACGGCCGCGAGCGGCATCGTCGCCTTCTTTAAGGCGCTGGCCGAAGAGGCCATCAAAACCGGCGTGATATTCCATCGTGCGGCGGCCGATCTTTACGCGTTCGCCAACGTGGTCGATAAATTCTTCGGCACCGATTTCGGCGCCCTGAAAAAGGCGTGGGCTGACTTCAATCAGAGTCGAGACGATACCGCCAAAGCCTATGACAGCATGGGCAAGGTGATCGCCAAGTTTAATGAGGATGCGACAAAGGGGTTTCAAGCTCTCGGCGAGCAGACGAAAAAGACCTTCAGTCCAACCATCATCAAGACCACAAAGGACGCGCTCGATTCCTTCCTCGACTCGAAGAACAAGCAGATCGCCGCGTTTCAGGCTGAGGCCTCGACCATCGGTCAGTCGAATATCGTGCAGCAGCAGGCCAAGATCGTGGCCGAAGGTCTGGCGGCGGCGCAGGCCAATCACATCCCGATCACGGAAGCGCTACGGCAGAAACTGCAGCAACTCGCAGAGACGTGGTCGACGTGGAATGAGAGAGCCGTCTTCGGCAAGCAAGTGTTTGAACAGACGCGCACGCCAGCCGAGCAATTCGCCGCGACGATGGAGCGGCTGAATCTCGCATTCGATTACGGCAAGGCAAACCAGGAAGTCTATGCGCGTGGCGTGGCGCAGGCGCAGCAGCAGCTTGTGCAGGCCACACCGGAATTGCAGGCGTTCGAACAAGCCGCCGAGTCGGCATTTGGCAAGGCGCTCGATGGCACGCTGAACCTCAAAGATGCGCTTAAGGATCTACTCAAAACGCTGGCGATGCAGCAGTTCAAGAATCTGTTGCTCGGTACGCAGGGTGGTTCGTCGGGTGGGGTCCTGGGCAGCCTGGCCGGCGGTGGCGGCGGAATTGGCAGTGTCATCGGAGGCATCGGCAAGCTATTCGGTTTTGCCAACGGCGGATCGTTCGGGGTCGGCGGTTCCGGCGGCATCGACTCGCAACTCGTCGCGTTCCGTGCCTCGCCGAATGAAACGGTGAGCGTGACAAAGCCGGGGCAGGGCATAGGCGGCGGCTTTGTCTTTGCGCCGGTCACGAACATCGACGCGAGCGGGTCGAGCATGAGTGAAGCGAAGCTCGGTGCCATTCTCAAAAAGAATAACGAAGCGCTTCTGCGACAGGTCAATAAGACATATCCGTCGCGCGCTCTTTCTAATCAGGCGCTCGGCACATGAGTCTTCTCTATATTCCGCCAGAGATTATCTCCGGACAATCGTTGGCGTGGCAATTATCCGGGCAGGCAATCTCTGGCGGCCAATCCGGAAGCGATGCTATTCCCTACACGCGCACGGACGGCGGCGGTTTGTGGCGCGCCGATTTTGACAGCATTCCGGTTCCTGATCGCGAGTCGGTCCTTCGATGGAGAGCCTTCGAGGCGCTTCTTGATGCCGGCTCGCAAGCCGTCGTCGTCCCATACCGCGATCTGCTTTATGCGCCGCGTGCCGATCTGGCCGCCGCATACAGTTACGATGCCGTCTCGATCCCTCATTCGGATGGCACGTTCTTTTCGGATGGGACTGGATATTCGCAGGGTGCGATCGTCGCGTTGAGCCTTTCGGCGTTCTCACTCCGGTCGACCCAGATCACGATAAGGATCATTGCCGGTGGCGTCTTGCGTCCCGGCATGCATTTCTCGATCGACCATCCGACCAAGCGGCATCGCCTGTATCGCATCAAGCAGGTAACCGACTTTGGGGGCGATTACGTCTGCAAATTCTCGCCGCCCATGCGGGAGGCCGGTCGTATCAACACAGCGCTCGAATTCAACGAGCCAAAGTGCGTCATGCGGCTGGTGTCGCCAGATCAAATGAAGCTGTCGATGCAGTATGGACTATGGTCCTTCCCGAGCGTGTCTTTCGTTGAGACGTTTGTCGTCTAGCCCATGAACCTCCCCTCAGCACTCCGCGCCGAGCTTGCGAAAGACCGCCCGCGCATCGGAATTCTGTTCCGCCTTGCGGGCGATCCGGTCGGCCGCTTCTGGGCCGGCATCGGCGAGGGAAATTTCTACGATCCCGTGGCCCAGGCTGACGGCCGTTACTACGGCATGGGCGAACTGACGAAGGTGCCGTCCGTCTCGCAGCTCATCAACGGCAAGGCGGAACGTGTGGTGTTCAGCATGTCGGGCATCAGCGAGCGCGTATTGCAGATCGCCAACGGCGAAGCGGTTGGGGTACGCGGTCAGGACGTGCGCTTGATGCTGATCGGGTTTGATGCAGATTGGCAATGCCTTGGGCCTGGCGTGCAGCTTTGGCGCGGGGAGGCGGATTATCTGACTGTCTCGCTCGACTCGAACGGCGGCATTCAGACCCGCACGGTCGAGCTATCGGTCGGCTCGCTGATGACCAATCGCCGCCGTTCGCCTTACAGCTACTTCACCGACCCGGATCAGCAGGCGCGTAGCCCGGGCGATATCTTTTGCGAGCGCACGCCGCTCTATCAGAATAGTGTCGGCAAAAAATGGCCTTGACGATGGCCTCATCCGATCTGCGGCCCGCAACGCGTTCGGAACGTTTGGCTGTGTTCCTGTCGGAGGCGCCGCGGCAGCCGTGGGATGTGCGACACTCGAACTGCATGACGTTCTTTGCCGACTGGTTGTCGATTGAAACCGGGATCGATTTTGGCAATGTGGCGCGGACGTTCTGCAAATCCGCGCACGAACAAATGCGGCTGATGTCGGATTTGTCGGAAGCCGTACCCGCCTTCGATCGGTTGCTCTCCCGCCACGGCATCAAACGAACAGCATCACCAGTGCTCGGCGATGTCGGGTTGTTGTGGACGCCGGCTCCTGGTGGGCGGCGACTGTTGGCGGGAGCGATCATGACAGAGGGTGCATGGGCGCGGCGAACCGAACAGGGACTGGTCGTTGTTCCGGCCGTCCCTGTCGTAGCGTGGGGGATCTAGCGTGCCCGTCGCAGTCGGCGTGGCGCTGATCGAGCTGGCAGGTGGCGCGGTCCTGACGGCTGGACCGCTGGCGCTCGCCGAAATCGGGGCGGCCTCGTTTGTGGTCTCGGCCGCGACGGCGAGCGCGGTTGGTTCAGCGGCCCTCATCGCCGGTAGCATCGGCTTGAACTATGCGCTACGGCCGAAGCAACCGACGCTCAACGACCTTCCGAACCAGGCCTCCGGGACCGTTCCAATTCGGCAAGCCGTGCCGCCGCGACTTCGCGCTTACGGTCGCACCCGCGTGGCAGGTTGCTACGTACTGTTCGAAGCGGTCGATGGCACCTCGGTCGATGTCATCGCGTTTCATTCCGGCAAGATGCAGACCTTCCTCCAATTGTATCTGCATGATGATCTGGCATCTGTGCAGCCGGACGGAACCATTACGGGGGCGGTTGCCTCAGATGGACGATACGCCAGCGGCATCGCTATCAGCTATCGGCTCGGCCTTGATATCGAGACGGCTCATCTCGGCGCAACGTCGCGGCTGCCGAACATCTGGACCGAAGCGCACCGCGGCGACGGCATTGCCTCGCTGTGCCTGATTTGTCAGGCTGTGAAGTCGGAGGATTTTTCCAATAATTATCCGCACGGTAAGCCGGAGCCATCGATCGTCGGCGACTTTACGCCGATCTTCGATCCGCGTGACGGTTCGCAGTCGCGCGGCAACGTCAATACGTGGCAATCGTCGACCAACCCCATTCTGCAAATCATCGATTTCCTGACCCGCGCCGATGGCGGCATGGGTTACGACTGGGACGATATCGTTACTCCCAATCTCACAGACCTAATGAACGAAGCCAATCTTTGCGACGCGCTCGTGCAGCGCGACGATGGCTCGTATGAAAAGCGCTATACTTCGGCGGGCTTCTACAGCTTCGACAATGAACCTGCCGCCGTTCTCGCGATGATGCTGGCGACTTGTGACGGTTGGTTGTCTCAGGATGGCAATGGCGCTTTGAAGATCCGCATCGGTGTCTATCGGTCTCCGACCGTGACGCTCGAGAAGGATATCATCGTTGGCTTCTCGATCGACCACGGCACGCAAGATGAGAATGTCGTCAACGAGATCACATGGACCTTCACCAGTCCGGACAACGGCTATCGCGAAATGCCCGGTGTGCCATGGCGCGATGAACTTGACATATCTCAGCGCGGCGTGACTCGCTCACATGCCGAGGCTCTGTCCTGGGTACAGTCGCACAGTCAAGGCCGGCGTTTGATGAAGCGTAAGATGGCGAAAGCCAATGCGCCGCGGCGTGGGACGCTTGTCACGACACTGGCGGGGATCGAAGCGCTCGGCGAGCGCTGGGTGCGTATCACCGACGACCGCCTCAGCGATCTAACCAACGCCATCGTCGAAATCGATACTGGCGAGATCGATCTCGAATCGGCTCGCATCACTTTCAACTGGACCATTGTCGATCCAACCACGATCGACGGGTGGGACCCGAGCGAGGAAGATTACGAGCCAACCCTTGCCACCCGCAATGTTCCGAGCGGCCCGCCAAAGCCGCAAAACCTGGACGGCACGATCGGTGGAGACGAAACGAACGGCTATTTTCTATCGATGGTGTTCGATGACCCCAACTATCCGGGCCTTAATTACCGGGCGCGCTGGCGACTGGTTGACGCCGGCTCCGGCTCGCCTGGCAGTTGGCAAGTTGTTGAAATTAACAATCCAACCGACGCTGGCGCAACTATCGAATTCAGTATCGTTCCGGTTCGGCAATGGGCTGACTATGAAGTTCAGGTAGCATCCATCGGGTTTCTCGGAAGCGCTTCGGCATGGTCCGACTCTGCGATTATCTCAATCGCTAGCAATTCACCACAGCTTTTGTTGTTTCCAACTGATCTAACAAATTCCGTTTGGACTAAATCAGGATTGACGGCGAACTATACGAGCGCCCTCGATCCGAGCGGAGGAACAAAAGCCACTCAATTGGTAGAGACCACCGCGACTGCTAACCATCTTGTCAGACAGGTTGTCACGGTTACCGCCGGTGTGGACTACGAATTCAAGATAGACGTCAAGGGGAAGTCGCGATCTATAATACTGTTGCGAGTTGGTGATGGTGGCGCCAATCTTTTCCAATCACGATATAATTTATCGACGACGGCTGCCTTCAGCAGCGCTGTAAGCGGAACCGGTGTGTTCGTCTCGGCCCAAGCGACCGCGCTCGGCATCGGCTGGACAGAAATTTCTATCGTCGGCCGCATTCCGGCGATTACCTCACTCTACTGCGAGGTCTACATCATGGACGGCACGAACATTGTTTATACCGGCGACATCGCTAAGGGCATGTTCTTGTACAACGGCTCGCTGAAACAAGTCTAAGGGTTTCACTTGTTGCCCGCGCGCGCGAGCGCCGTCGTTCAACTCCAAAACATCACCAGCAACGAAAAGGTGCTCGGCCATGGCTGACGCAGCAGAAATTTGGCGTGACTTCACGATCGATGGTGATTCTGGGTCGCCCGTATGGGAGCCCGAGAAATCAGCTATCCGAGATTGGGGCGCTGAGATTCAGATCGGCAATACCGCAGTCACCGGTGCTGTGACACTGACCGACGATCATCACAACAATATCGTCTTTCTCGGCGGCTCCGGCGTCTACGCCGTCACGGTCGGATCAATCACAGTGCCGAAGTGGCGCTGCCGCGTCGTCAATACCAGCAACTCGACAGGGCGATGTGTCGTCAACGGGAGCGACAAGCGTCGGTTATATCCCGGCATGCATGTCGATCTCTTCTGTGACGGAACGACCGTCTACATGGGAGAAGTGCCGAAGTGGCTTAATCTGAGCCCGGACCTTTATGTCGATCCGGCAAACGGCAGCGACGATCCGGCGGTTGCCGATGGCCTCGACACCGGCGCGCGCGCCTTTGCGACCCGTCAGGCGGCGATGGCGGCGCTCTATCAGGAGATCGAGGCCGGCGGCTCGTTTCCGACAATCCATCTCGCCGATGGCAATTACCCGGGAACGCTACAGCTCAACGCCAATCCGAGCGGCGCGACCGTCATCTTCTGGGAAGGCGCCAGCGCGCTCGGCGCGGTCTTTCAGGGTGTGACGATTATCGGCGATGGTGCTGTGCATGAAGTAACAAACATCAAGTTCGCCAGCATTCAGATGCATCAGTTCAGCGTGCTCGACGTTCTCACCGGTTGCGGCATCGGTGCGTTGACGGGATCGAACTCTGGTATTTCGATGGATGGCGCAGGTGCGACCATCAACATCAACAACAGCTTCACCGTGTTTGGTCCCATGAACTATCTGTTTCACGCGCCGTCGCCCGGTGCCATCAACATCGCGGGCAATATCACGATCACCTACAGCGGCACGCCAACAATCACGGCGTTGCTGCGCGCCATCGCCGGCGGCGTTGTTACCATTGGCGGTACGATCACCCATTCCGGATCGATCGCATCCGGCGCTCAGAATTGGATCGTCGGTCCCGGTGGTCTGATTTCGTTCGGCGGCACGTCGGCAAGTTGGCCCGGCACTGTTGCCGGCTCGCCAGCCCTTAATGCGGCGCCGACCGGATCGACGGGCTGGGCGGTTTAGGCAACCGAATCGGCGACGTAGAGGGAGGACTCTTCGTCCGTGGCATTGCGGTACTGCCACTTGCGATCGGTGCCGCGACGTCTCATTAAAATTCCGCCGGTGAGAATGCTGCCGGCTGTATCCCGATAAGTGACCAGCGGGGCCGGCGCGAAAGGTTGCCATTCGTGCGCGCCGAAACTTAGGCGGCGAAGGAAGCCGATTAGCTTGTTCATGGCGCGTGCCAGAAGTCGGCACGGTCGATAATGCGCTTTGATGTGGTCGCGCTACCGCTCGGGGCGCAATCGGTAACGAGCGGAAGCACTGCATCGCAGACCGGCCGGGCTGGCATGATCGAGGCCGCGGCAGCCATGAGCAGCGCAATTGCGCAGACGGCTATGGCGACGGCGCCATGCCATTGCGGCAGTCGATTGTGAAGCATTTGCGGGCCCTATCTTCGCGCCGGCCCGGCTGGTGCCGGGCGGGTGAAATTCGGCGAAGATAGGATGCCGACCCCGCTTATTCCCCGAAGGGTGTTTTATTCGGCGGGCCGCCCAACATAGGGAGCGTGCTCTGGTAGCACGCCACCTACGCCGGGTGGATTCCTATCTTCGCTTAGGCCGCAACCGGATTTCACGCCAGAAGGGCCGGGACGGAATATAGCACCCTCAATCCTGCCGTGTGAACCTGGTTATTGGCACGCGATATCCGGACGGAAACTGTGAATCTCTGGAATCCCTTAGCCTGTGAATTGCTGGTTTTTACGCCGCCTCCCGGCGGCTTTTTCTTTGCCTAAGGGCAGGGATAAAAACAGCAGGAGCGCAGATGCGCAGCTCGCAAGCCGCCTTCGACAAGATCGTGGGCTGGGAGGTTTCCAGCCAAGCGGTCTATCAGGCCAAGTACCGCCGGCCGGAATGGCCCGGTGAGCAGTCCGGGCCAACCGTCGGCATCGGCTATGACCTCGGCCAGACCGATAAGGCGACGATCCATGCCGATTGGTTCGGCCGCGTTCCGACATCGATGCTCGACTTGATGGTCGCGGCCAGCGGCAAGACCGGCGCGGCCGGCAAGGCGGCCACGGCAGCGATCCGCAACGACATCGATATCCCCTGGGAGGTTGCGCTCGCGGTTCACAAGGAATGCGTTCTCCCGCGATGGGAGGCCAAGGTCGCCAAGGCGCTGCCGAATACCGAATTCCTTTCAGCCGATTGTTTCGGTGTTCTGACGTCGTTGACCTTCAATCGCGGCGCGTCTTTCGCGGCCCAGGGCGACCGCTACATCGAAATGCGCGCCATCAAGGCGCACATGGCGGCCAAGGAATTCGCCAAGATCCCGGACGAACTGCGCGCCATGAAACGGTTGTGGCCCGATAGTCGCGGTTTGCGCGACCGGCGCGATGCAGAAGCTGCGCTGTTTGAACGGGGCCTGCACGCGCCAGTCGCTATGCCCACGCCGGCAGCGCCGTCCCAGGTGCCGCCGATCACGCCCCAGCCTGTTCCGCCCGCGCCGGCCGGCATCGACCCACCGCAAGCGGCCTCGGCCTTCGAACTCATCGCCAAACTCATCACCGCCATCATCGGCGCCTTCAAAGGAAGCAAGTCATGAACTGGGGTGATCTCGGAAAGACCCTTCTCTCGCTCGGCCTGCCGAGCCTCGGCACGGCATTGCTCGGCCCGCTCGGCGGCACGGCCGGCAAAGTCATCGCCGACGCGCTCGGCGTGCCGGCGACGCCGGCGGCGGTGAGTGCCGCGCTCTCGACTGATCCCGAGGTGCAGAAGAAACTCGCCGAGACGGAAGCGGAATGGGCGCGCACCACTGCGGCGATTGCCAATGCCAACGCCCAGCAAGGGCAGGCGATCAACACGACGATGCAGGCAGAGCTCGCCGCCGGCGTGTCGTGGTGGCACTGGCGGCATCTCATCGGCTACGTGACGATGCTGTGGCTGCTGGCGCCGCTGCCGTTCGTCTGCTTCGGCATGTGGCTCATGATCTCGAGCGGGAAGGCGGACGCGCTGACCGCCATCATTGCCGCCATGGGCACTTTGGTGAGCTGGGTCGCAATCTCGGCCGCGCTCAATGGCTACGTCGCGACGGACACGACGAAGCGCACCACGGCGGCGGCGGCCGGCGAACCGGTGACCGGGATCCTCGGCGGCATCATCAAGGCTCTCGGAGGCAAACGGTAATGGCGGCGGAAACCAAGGTGCTGCGCCTTCGCGCTGACTGGTCATTTCTCAGAGAGATTATCGACCGGCGGTGTCACCTCAACAAAATTGGGAAACGGACAAGGCCGCTCGACGAGGCGCTCGAGCGCGAAGTCGAGATCTTTAAGGATCACTTTCACGATCTGAAGGGCGATGGCGAGATACTGATCGAGTACGTCCCGTCGCGCGAACTCATGTCCGCCTTGGCCGAAGTCGAACTTCAGTAGCGCGTAAAGCAAGCGGCACGAGCGAGCGCGACGAACGTCCGCCCGTGCCTGACCACCACCAGCACACTTTTGGGGGATGCTGATGACGGCTATCGACAATGGAACCATGCCCGGAGGCCGCGCGCCATGGGGAAGGGAACGATAATGGCCCTGTCAGAATACATCGCCCTGGCAGGGTTAACGCTTAATATCCTCGTCGCCGTCGTCGGCCTCACCTGGTTCGTCAGCAAAATCCGGGAAACGGTCCGCGACGAGATCGCCACGCACCGGGAAAAGTTCGATGGCGAATTGCATTCGCTTAGACTGAACACTGGCGAGATCGCCGCCGCGCTGCGGCAAAAGATCACCGAAGTCGAGCTTTTCAACCGGGACACCTTCATGCGCCGGGACTCGTTCTATGAGGCCATGAAGGGCTACGGCGCCGACATCCGCGACCAATTCGGAAAGGTCGAGCAGCGTCTCGAGCGGATGGAAAGCAAGATCGACTCCAAGGCCTGACCGGCACCCCGGCCCGCCCCGACGATCGGTAGCCCGGTCGCCACAAACCTCCCGCCCACAACCCGGAGACTCCACCATGACGCGGTTCATCGCCGCGGTCGCGATGGCGTGCGCCTTTGCGCTCGCAATCCCGTCCGCAGACGCCAAGCCTCGCAAGGCCCGTATTGCCCATGCCGTGGCCGCACAGTGCTTCTCGACCGCGCCGGGGCGCGAGGCCTGTCCGAATGCCGCCGCGCCTGTCGCTGACCGCCGCACCGCCCGCGTGACCGATGCCAACGGCAACGGAGCCGGGGAAATCCTCAGCGGCCGTCCGGCCGGGTGTCCGCACCGCTTCTGTGGCTGTGAGGCGTCCCTCTACGTCTTCGGCCGGATCATTCCCAAGCTCAACCTGGCGGCCAACTGGCGGCGGGTATTTCCTCGAGCTGCGCCGGCGCCTGGCATGGCGGCGGCCCGGTCCGGCCATGTCTTCGTGCTGATCGCCCACGTCGAGGGCCGGCTGTGGCTGGTGCATGACGGCAATTCAGGCGGGGGCAAGACCCGCCGGCATGTCCGTTCGATCGCGGGCTACACCATCGTCAATCCGAATGCGCGGGTCGCGGGGCTATGAGCGCCCGCTTCAACAATCTCCGCATCGTCCGGCAAGTGCCGACGGCGGGCGAAGCGATTGCCGGATGGATCGGGCTGTTGTTCGCGCTTCTGCTGGTGGTGCTCGTCGGCAGTCTGCTGGGGCAGTTCTTTCCGCAGAGCTATGGGTGACCGCTGCAATCATCGCTCAACAGAAAGCCCGGCCATAGTGCCGGGCTTCTTCGTTTCTGGGGCCGGGAAAAGTGGCCGGCCTCATACTTAAATGGCTCGGTGACCTTCTCGGCGGCCCGTTCGCCAAGGCAGCCGTGGATGCCTACAAGGTCAAGCTTGACGCCGAGAACAGCAAGGATTCCCACACGGCAGATTTGCTCGCTCGGGAGTTGGCAGTCCAGCAGTCTGAGATTGACGTTCAGGCGAAGCTCAAGACGGCGCAAATCGGCCATCCTTGGGAACCTGAAAAACTGTTCGCGTACATCATCGTTCTTTATTTCGGCAAGATCGTAGTGTGGGACAAGATCATCGGGAGCCTAGCGGGGTACACTCGCAACATCTTCAACACCGATGCGTTGACAGGTGATGCAGTGGGCTGGGCGGCCATGGTCATGGCCTTCTATTTCGGCAAACGCGGCGTCGAAAATGTCGCTCGCATTCTGAAGCGTTAGCAGCGGGCCGGCGTCCTGGTGAGACAGTCCGCCAGCCCTACGACCACAGACCAAGGGGGGCCTATGGCCGCTGGATGCAATGGAACCACACGATGCCGCCAGAATCCATGGGGTTCCAAATGATTGTCGATGCGACAATAACCGTCGGCAATATCATCGAGATTTCGGTAATAGTCGTCGGAGGCGTCACGGTGCTCGCCTCGCTGAAGAACACCGTTTTCAACATGAAGACCGACATCACCGACATGAAGATCGAGATCCGGAAAGTCGGAGAGGTGCTCGTGAAGATGGCCGTCACCGAGCAGCGCATCTCAAATGTTGAACAGGACGTTCGCGATCTACGGCACGGACATGGCTTCGTTCAGCGCGACATAAACGGTGAGTACCCGCCGCGCTGATGTGATAAGTCCACAGCCTGCCGCTCAAGCCACATCACCGCGTCTCCGACCTTCTGCGAAAGCCTCGTTGGCCATCGGTCTACGTAGGGCGTCAGAACGGTCGCTAGCCCGAGGCTTACAGCCGCCGCTGCCAAGGCCGCGGCGCCGCCGGCGAGCCCATAGGAATACTCCCGCAGCGCGATAACGATCGCCGGGACCATGGCGCAGACGATCGGCAGATGGATCAGGTAGAGCGTGAAGGAAATGCGGCCGAGCCAGAGCAGTGGGCGCGTCGCCAGCATATCCTGCAACCCCCTCGACATGAGCAGCGAGGCGACGACGAGGATGGCGCCAAGCTCGTGCCAAAATCTCGCCGTGTCCCATTTGCCGATGTATGGCAGCCAGTCGAACCACGGCACCGCCGTGCTGGTTGATGGCACGCCGCACAGGAACGCGCCTAACATGAAGACGACGATCGGCAACGCCGCCGTCCTGTTCTGCTGGGCTACGAACGCCGCCTCGCACTCCCGCATAATGGCGCCGACCGCGAACAGGGGCGAGTAATCGTACGGGTAGAGCCAGATATAGAACATGAAGCACGCGACCCGTGCGGCGCGGTTGGAGCTCAGTGCCGAGATGACAAAGACCGCGATCGATCCGATGAGTTCAACCCGCATTGTCCACAGGTTCGAGTTGTAAAGCGATTTGCCAGATACGAATGCTCCAGCGAGCATCTCCGAAACCATTTCCCGCCCAGACGGTCCGAAGTGATACCAGCTACCCAGCCATCCGCTGTGCGTGACCTGGGTGACGTCATATCCGGGAAGGGCGGACGTGCGCATCAGGAGGTATGGCAGCAGGCCAGTGAGCAGCATCGGCAGCGCCAAGCGGACATAGCGCCTGACTACCTGTGCCGGCACATCGAGCGACGACCTATGAAACAGGTCGGAAAGCACGAAGCCACTGAGCACAAAGAACACGCAGACCGCGCCGTTGCCGTTCCATAGGAAGGCTATCGGCAGGCCGCCAATCGTCGGATCAAACCGGGTATGCGTGTCGTTGGGATTGAACGTGATTACCGACGGCATCACCGCCAAAATCAGGTGACCGATCAGTACCACGAGGGACGCGAACCCGCGTAGCCCATCCAGATATTCGCGTCGCGCGCTTGTGATCGCCATAGTGCCTCCCCAAGAATGGGATAGAACCTAGCATTGCGGTCTGAAGGAGATCAACCGTGGCGCGTTATTAGGGCTGTGCCGAGCGGCCTAATGCTCCAATTCGGCCAGCACTTTTTCGCCGGCCTCTGTGATGACGTAGCAGACGTGTGGCGGCATCGCTGTAATGCCCGCTTTGATAATCAGGCCATCCTTGGCCATCCGCTCCGCCCGACCGGCGAAGCCGTTCCAGGGGCGCCACCCGCCGTGGGTCGCCTTTATGGCGCGCAGCATTTCAATCTCGTTCTGGCCTAGTGCGGTCATGGCGGGGCTAATCCTTCTCAGATTTTGAGTTCTCGTCGTGAACTGTGACGCCGCGATGTTGCCCGTCGTTCCATGCGCGCCACTCGGCGGTCATTTTATCGAACGGACACAGACGCGGGTCTACACCATGCAGCCCTGCGATATACCCCGCAGCATAGGCATCAACGCATGGGTCGCGGGGCTGCTGCATCCTCAGATCGCCGCTATCCATTCCCATGGCGGGGTTTCTCTACAGTTTGAGGGCGGTCGAAATCTCGGCTTCGACCTCACGCAATTTTGTGTAGGTGTCGTCCTCGGCCTCGCCGGGTGCACAGTCCTCCGGCGTCTCGCCCCGGATGCAGGCCATGGCTTGCCCGACGATCTCCTGCCAGCGCATCAGCGTTTCTTGGGGCACATTCACGGCGAGATTTCCTGACTATTTGCTCTCGGCAACTTGCCGAACAAAATCCAATGCCATTCCCTTGTCGCAGGATGGCGGCGCGTTATCGTGGCAGACAGCCGCGATTTGCTCTAGCTTGGCGGCCAGCTTGCCGATCTCGGCGCGGTTCATCACAGCCCGCATTTCGGCATCCGCAGCCTTTTCTTCAAGCTTGGCATAGGCCATCGCGTAGGCTTTGGCGGCATCGCTTCCGGGTTCGAGCATCGGCGGCGTCTCCTGTTAGGCAACGGTCAGATTGTGGCGGCGGCAATAGCGCCGGCAGGAAATCTTGGTGTCACCGCTAAAGACGACGCCGCGACCGTCGATCATAACGTGCCAGCGAGCGCCGTAGGCATTGAGTTTCAGGATGGTCGCGGCCATAGCTATTGCTCCCTGTTGAAAGCAATATACGCCCGCCCTTGCTTTCGTTCAAGACCTGTTTTATCTTGTGCGAATAATGGTGGAAAAACCCGAATATCGCGCCCTAATTCAGCCCGTCACCGGATTGTCGGAGGCGGCGCAACGGGAATTGCTGGCGCGTTTTAATCCGGCGGAAACATACGTTTGCCGTACCGCCGAGGATTTTGAATCTTTTATCAAGCACTTACGCCCGCCGCGCGTTGTCGCGGTCGCCTATGCCGGCCTGCTAGGCGAACAGCGCGGGAATAAGCTTGACCGTGTGGACAACATGGCTGGAACCAAGGCCGCTATCCACAGGCGCAGTTCCTACGTGGTCGAGGCGGGCGGTCGCGATAGCCGCAAAGCATGGGCCGCAATGCGCAAGGATGGCTGCGAGATGTGCCGGCGCCTGGCGCAGGGCCGCCGCTCGGCCCTCAACGGCCGGAAGGGTGCCGAACCCTACGAATTCACCGATGCGCAGTTGATGCGCTTCGCGCTCGAAATGGCGAAGCGATACCCGCCGAAGAAAGAGAAAACCGACCTGTCACCGGACGACCGCCGTCTCGCCAAGATCGCTGCGTACTGTAAGCAGATCAAAAAAGAGACGCCGAAGCGGACGTGGCTGAAAACGAAACTGCCCGCGCTCATGCGCGAGCGCAACCTAGGTTAGGAGGCCCCGGCCGCCGCGCCGGGTTTCGTCATTTCCGCGGTGCCGGCGGCGTCATCCAGCCAGTCTCACTCGGCCCGCTTGTCCGCTGTGCCGGTGCATCATCCCATGCCGGCCGGATATCCACCTTGCCGACCGTCTCACAGCCCTCACAGCGCAGGCGGGAAGCGATCGAAACCAAGGTGACCGCATCATCGAATCCCTCAATCGGCAGGCTCTTATAGCGTCCGCAGCGATATCCGGATTGGGGATTTCGGCCTTCACACCAGATATCGAGATGCCCGATTCTGAGGGAACGGACGTAGCTGATCGTAGGGGTGAAGGTCGGTTCGAAGCGGGGCATGGCGCCTGCTTAGCGGGCCTGCGAAAAGTTTTCCATGTTCCCGGCTTGTTCCGGTCTAAACCGGCCTTTTCCGGTCCAAAGTTTGTCAGGAGCGAATTTGCTAAGCGCATGAGAATATTAACGAAAACCCATCGGCAATAACTTATCAATAAAGGGTTGGAATATTGCTCCACACTCGCCTGGATCGAGGGACCTGCCGGTTCCTCGCGTGGGTCATGGTTAACATGAAGCAGACCGTCATCAAGACCGCGCTGGAAGGGCTGTACTTCACCGGCATGCATCACTGGATGCGGCCGCTGGTCGGCGGCGTCGGCGCCATCCTGACGCTGCATCACGTGCGGCCGCCGCGGAAGGATGCGTTCCAGCCGAACCGCCTGCTCGAAATCACGCCGGTCTTTCTCGAAGGATTGCTGCGCCGGCTGAAGCGCCGCAAGGTCGATGTGATCTCGCTCGACGAGATGCATCGGCGTTTCATCGAGGGCGACTTCAAGCGGCGCTTCGTCTGCCTCACTTTCGACGACGGCTACAAGGACAACCTGCGCTGGGCGCATCCGCTGCTGCAACAGTACGAGATGCCGTACACGCTCTATGTCCCGACCAGCTTTCCAGACCGGCTCGGCGAGCTGTGGTGGGTGGCGCTGGAGCATGTCGTGGCGCGCAACGAGCGCATCGGCCTGATGATCAACGGCGAAGAGCGCTATTTCGACGCCCGCAATGTGCGCGAGAAGCGCGAACTGTACGACGCCATCTACGGCTACCTGCGCAGCATGAAGACCGAAGACGAGGTGCGCCGCACGGTGCGCGATCTGTGCGCGACCTATCACGTCGATATCCCGGAGATCTGCCGCGACGAATGCATGGACTGGCAGGAGATCGCGCAGATGGCCGAAGATCCGCTGGTCACGATCGGCGCGCACACCGTGACGCATCCGATGCTGAAGAAGCTGCCGTCGGACGACGCGGTGCGCGCCGAGATGGAGCAGAGCCGCTTCGTGATCGAGGCGGCGCTCGGCACGCGGCCCGAACACCTGTCCTATCCGGTCGGCGATCCGACGTCGGCGGGGCCGCGCGAATTCAACATCGCCGCCGAGCTCGGCTTCAAGACCGCGGTGACGACGCGGCCGGGCGTGCTGTTCAAGGCGCATGCCGACCACCTGATGGCGCTGCCGCGCATTTCGGTGAACGGCGAATATCAGCAGCAGCGCTATGTGAAGGTGCTGATGTCCGGCGCCGGCACGGCGCTGTGGAATAAATTTCGACGCGTCAACGCGGCGTGACGCTTCCTGCATGATGATCTCCGGCTGAGGTGTGCGGCGCGCATGCGTCCGCGTTGCCGCGGCGCGATGGCGCCCGGGCTTTGGCCACTTGCCCCCGCCTCTGGAAAGGCGAGGGGGACGGCGCGCCGGAAGGCGCGACGTGCCTTATGTGCACGCGGCTTTTAA
>NZ_LMFS01000001.1:1751320-1751387 GCF_001426945.1 Pseudolabrys sp. Root1462
TTTCGCGGGTAGCGCTCACCATCAGCGAGCTCCTCGCGGCCGGTCATAGTGCCGGCGGGCGGAGCCC
>NZ_LMFS01000001.1:1751486-1933138 GCF_001426945.1 Pseudolabrys sp. Root1462
CTCGAAGGGGCGAGCGGAGTATGGGTATTATGTCATAGGAGGAAAGTCAATAGATGATAGGAATAAAAATGGCAGGAAGGCTGACGTAAGCCGTCATGGCTGGACTTGTCTCCGGCCTCATCCTGAGGAGGGCGCGAATGCGCCCGTCTCGAAGGATGGGCGGCCCCATGCTTCGAGACGCGCCGTTCGGCGGCGCTCCTCAGCATGAGGGCCGAGCGACAAAGGAGTTGTCATGGCCGGGCTTGACCCGGCCATCCCGGTAGGCTGCACGGTGCGGCTTTAAGCGACAGGCTGAGCTCGGTGGCAAGGCGGAGTGACCTAGTTTCGCAAATCCCCCCTACGGATTGGGCAACTTTTGGCTGATGATCGAAGTCAGGTTCTCTTGATCGCTAATTTCGAATGGAAAACCGGGCCTTTGGAAGAGCGGGGAGGTAATTCGTACTTCGACCTTTCGTGCAAGACTGGACGGGCCGTTGGAAGTTGATCGATTGGTGAAAGCGAAGACCGGGCTAGACGAGCTAAAATTGGCAGCAGCACGTGCGTTTAGTTCATCATCTGCCATATCAGGACGCACAATTTGTAAGGCTGATCCGAGGAGGCTTCCTAATTGTTCCCTCAAAAGCTCATTTTCGTCTACTTTTGCAAAAGGCGCAGATATTTCCAAGGCGCGAACTATGTCGTCATATTTCTCGCACACATCTTTCGCTGCAACGGTTGCGACGTCCTCCATCTCATTAGCCGCGGCTTCTGGCTTCCCAAGCGAACCAACAGCCGCGCGATAATAATAGTCTTCAACTGTTCCGCGCCTAAGAATTACGCATCCTGCGCTCGTAAGGACACTAAGCAATGCGTCGTAACGCCTTCGAAGAGCCGATAGTTTGTCATCCAGAAGGCTCGCGAGTTCGCTTTCTGGCGCTGAAAGGAGAGCGGCGAGAGTTGCCCGACGTTTCGCCTTCAATTCTTCTTCGGACCCGTCTCTATGACGGTATGTCCAATACCTGTGCGTGCGAGCGGCGGGCAGCGCTTCGAAAGAGCGGTCTAACATCGCATTAAAGTTTTCCCGAATGTGTTTATCCATTTCGGTGAGGCTTGCCAGGCCATGTTTGGTAGCAGCAGGACGGCCGGCGTCTTGGAATACGTTTACCAATTGATTGTCGTCTGCGAGGCTATCAAGGTCTGCAAGAACGAAAACATTCTTACCGAGGAGCCGGAATAGTTTCACTGTTTCAGCAAATTGACCTTTTCCGATAACGGGAACGATTTGAGTATTGCTCCTAAGAAGCGGATGGTCCAACTTGAGTGATAACCCGTTCACTACAATTTCGTCACTGGGCCCTTCAACGAGGAGGACGTTTCGCGCAAAAAACGCAAGTTTGTGATTGTCGCTAAGTCTGGTGATTAGAGCGCTTAGCTTTTCGCTCTTGATCTCTCCGGCATCGCTAGCAATCTGAATGGGTGCAGTGTGTCGGTCCGTAAATAGCACAAGACGAGGAATGTCCTTTATACGTCGGACCGGTAGCATTGTCGGCGAATGTGTCGCGATTATAATCAGTTTCTTGCTTATATCGGCCGGGTCTCCGGCAAACGCTTCCATTTCTTGTAGCACAAACGCCTGCAATTGAGGATGCAATGAAATTTCTGGTTCATCGATAAGTAGCGCTCCGATTCCATCGTCATAGATTGCGGCGAGCAATGGGATAAGCTGAATTAGTCCGCTCGCTTCCGCGTTCGCGTAGTAGAACTCTCCGCCGGAAATCGGCGTGAATCCGACTTGGAGGCCAGATTGGGCCCATTCAAGTCGGAGTCTGCGTTGATAGAGAGCCTGAAGTCTTGCTTCGACTTTTAGGAGAAGGTCAGGTCTGTCTTTTAGGCGAAGAAACATTCCAGGCGCACCTTCGATCTCTGACCACAGGTTTCGCCACTGTTGATGTCCAATCGCTGCCGGATTACCCGATAGATGGCCCGGGCCTGCTGAGTTCGACCGAAAATTTTCAAACGCGCTCACGCGTCCTGCAGAAAGATAGACCGTGTGACGAGGATGCATATTTGGGGCTTGGTGCTTCAAATGATCCCTCGCCAGTTTCAGCAGTGCTGTTTTCCCTGCACCGTTTGGACCAACGAGAATAGTAAGTCCCGTGTGTAGTATTAGTGGGACTTTCTGCCCGCCGAAAAATACTGCGCTCGATTGAAGTGACATGACGCGCGGGAGATAGTCACTCATTTTAGACCTGTTTGCATGGAGCGAGATCGGGGGCGAGTTGGTGTCACATCGCCGCCGTCTGGCCCTTCTTCTTCGGGGCGAGCGTCTTTGTCGGCCAACGCCGGCTTGAAAGTCTTCCTGGGGTTAGCTGCGCTTTTCCTTGACGATGTTCTCAGGCGTAGCAGGCCAGAATCTCAGGCGAGTAACTTAAGGGCTATCCGAATGGTCCTCAAGCGATGTTGCCGTCCTCCTTCGAGGCTCGCTGCGCTCGCACCTCAGGATGACTGGGCAGGGCCGCCGTCGAAGGCCATGATATAGTCGCGCCGCATGCCCGATTCATGGCTCATGACGCTCGATTGGTTCGGCGTTGCGATCTTCGCGGTGACCGGCGCGCTGGTGGCGTCGCGCAAGCGCATGGACATTTTCGGCTTCGTCCTGCTCGGCGCGGCCACCGGCATCGGCGGCGGCAGCCTGCGCGACCTGATGCTCGGTCAGCTGCCTGTGTTCTGGGTGCAGCAGCCGGCGTCGCTGGCGATCTGCGTCGTCGTGTCTGCGGCGACCTTCTTCCTCGCCCATATTCCGGAGTCGCGTTATCGTGCGCTGCTCTGGCTCGACGCCGCAGGGCTGTCGCTGTTCTGCGTCATCGGCGCCGACAGGGCGCTCGAAGCCGGCACCGGCGGATTCATCGCCATCGCCATGGGCGTGATGACCGCGACCTTCGGCGGCGTCATTCGCGATATTCTCGGCGGTGAAAGTCCGCTGGTGCTGCGCAAGGAAGTCTACGTCACCGCGGCGCTGCTCGGCGCCATGGCCTATGTCGGCCTCACGGCGCTGAGGGCGCCGGAAGCCGTCGCGACAGGCAGCGGCTTTGTGCTGTGCTTCATCGTGCGCGCGTTGGCGCTGCATTACGGCTGGTCTCTGCCGGTGTATCGCGCGCGATCGGGGCGGACGGTCGAAGAAATCGAGAAACTGCGGAAGTGACGCTGGCGTAAAAGATCGTCAGCCCGCGATGACGTCGGTCCGCCGTTCGCGCCAATAGCGGGCGCGCAGCCGCGGCGCGATGATCCACGAAATCGGCGCTGTGAGCACAAAGCTCAACGCGATCATGATCGGCATTGCCTCGAACGCATTGGCGCTCAGGGCCGGCGTCATGAGAATGGTGATCAGTCCGGCGCCGAACAGCACCGCGTTCACCATGAGCCCGACGAGCAACGCGATGCCGAGCCGTAACTTGTTTTCATGTGACATCCTGGTTCCTCGTTCTCCGCCATGTCAATTCACTCGGCGGGAACGTGGTTCCACAATGACTATAAGAGATTCCGATATTCCGGATGCCGGCTGATATAGGCTGCCACGAAGGAACAGCGAGGTATCACCTTGCGGCCTTCCTGGCGGATCTGGTCGAGCATGCCGCGCACCAGCCTGGAGCCGACGCCGCGGCCTTCGACGGCGCGGGGCACTTCGGTGTGCGTGATGGTGATGCTGCGATCGTCGCGCTGGTAGTTGGCGATGGCGAGGCCGGCCGGTGTTTGCAGTTCGAAACGATTGCGCGCCGGATTGTCGGTGACGGTGTCGGTCATGCGCGCTCAGGCCTTGGCTTTGGCCGGGCGCGACATCCAGGCGATGATCGGCATGGCCGGCAGCACCCAGCCGAGGCCGGCGACGATATAATACAGCGTGGCGACGAAGCCGTTGATGTCGGTCAGAGCCGATTGCGCCAGCGCCATGGCGAGCAGGGCCCAGACCATGACCAGGGCCAAAAGCGCGATGGCGCCGATGAACTTGCGCAAGCGAACGGGCATGTCGTCTCCAGAATCGGCCGGGCCGGCGGTCGTCAAATGCGGCGAACTTGCCGCATTTGCCTATCCCGGCGCTCCTGACTATATGGTCGACGCCGCCTGCCGCAAGGCCGCTTTTCGCCGCGATTTCCATCATGAACCTCACGTCGCCCTCACCCGCCGCCACGCCGAAAGCCGGCGCGGTGCGTGTCTGGCTCTACTGCGTCGCCGCCATGATTTTTCTCACGCTGGTCGTTGGCGGCGCGACGCGGCTGACGGAGTCGGGGCTGTCCATCACCGAGTGGAAGCCGGTGACCGGCGTGCTGCCGCCGCTCAGCCAAGCCGACTGGCAGGCCGAGTTCGCCAAGTACCAGCAGATCCCGCAGTATCAGCAGCTCAACAAGGGCATGAGCCTCGATGCCTTCAAGGTGATCTATTTCTGGGAATGGTCGCACCGGCTGCTGGCGCGCACGACCGGTTTCGTTTTCCTGGTGCCGTTCCTGTTCTTCCTGTGGCGCGGCATGATCCCGCCGGGCCTCAAGGCGCGGCTGTGGACCATCTTCGCCGGCGGCGCGGCGCTGGGCGCGGTCGGCTGGTGGATGGTGTCGTCGGGGCTGAAGGGCAGCGAACTCACCAGCGTGTCGCAATATCGCCTGGCGTTTCATCTGACGCTCGCCTGCGCCATCTATTTCGCCGTGCTGTGGACGGCGCAGGGGCTGAAGGCGCGCTTTGAGACCACGCCGTCGCGGCTGCGCGTCGCCGCGCTGGTGATCGCGCTGATGGTGCTGGTGCAGATCTATCTGGGCGCGCTGGTTGCCGGCCTCAATGCCGGGCTGATCTACAACACCTGGCCGCTGAACGACGGCTCGTTCATTCCTGAAGCGGCGCGGCTGTGGCACATCGAGCCGGCCTGGCGCAATCTGTTCGAGAACACGCTGACGGTGCAGTTCGATCATCGCATGCTGGCTTATGCGATCTGGCTGCTCAGCGGCTGGCACGCCTTCGATGCCTGGCGAAGCGGCCGAGCGGCGGGCGGCGCGTTGGCGGTGTTCGCTTTCGTCACGGCGCAGGCCACGCTCGGCATCTTCACGCTGCTGCATCAGGCGCCGCTCGAACTGGCGATCGCGCATCAGGCGCTGGCGGTCATCGTGCTGACCGCGGCGATCGTCCATGCGCAACGGCTGTCGCTTTTCGCATCGGCGCCGGCGCTGCGGACAGTGGAGCAGGGCGCATGATCAACATGCGCCTCGACGACGGCGTCGCCATCGTCACCCTGGAGCACGGCAAGGCCAACGCCCTCGACCTCGAATTCTGCGAGGCGCTCGCGGTGCTGTTCGAAGAACTGCGCGCGATGCCCGAGGTCAGGGCGGTGGTGGTTACCGGGCAAGCCAAAATGTTTTCCGCCGGCGTCGATCTCAAGCGCCTCGGCGCCGGCGGCGCCGATTACGTCCGCCGGTTCCTGCCCTTGCTGCACCGGCTCTATGACGCGCTGTTCTTTTGTCCGAAGCCGGTGGTCGCCGCGGTCAACGGCCACGCCATTGCCGGCGGCGCGGTGCTCGCCGCCTGCGCCGACCGCCGCGTCATGGCGCGCTACAGCGGCAATGTCGGCATCACCGAATTGCAGGTCGGCGTACCGCTGCCGGCGCTGGCTTTCGAGATCGTGCGGCTGGTCGTGCCGCCGCGCTATCTGCCGGAGTTCGTGCTGGGCGCGGCCACCTATGCCAGCGACGATGCGTTGATCAAAGGCTGGGTCGACGAGGTGGTCGATGGCTGGGAGCTGATGCCGCGCGCGGTGCGGCTGGCCCGCACCTATGCGGCGCTGTCGCCGGAGGCTTTCGCGCAGAGCAAGGCGCAGATCCGCCAGCCGGTGGTCGAGCGGATGGCGGCCAGCGGGGCTGCCATCGATGAGGCGGTGACTGCGATCTGGACGCAGGACGCGACCTTGGCCCGCGTCGCCGATTACGTGGCGAAGACGCTGAACAAGGCGTGAAGCGTCAACGCAGCCCGACCGGCACGTCGAAGGCGACGCCGTCGTCGGCGCGGTCATACGAGAAGTGCCACCATTCGCGCTTGTAGTTGGTGAAGCCGTGGCGGCGCATGGCGTCCCACAGCACGCGGCGGTTGGCCTTCTGCGCCGCCGTGATCGACGCATTGACGGTCCAGCTTTTGACGCTGAAGCAATCGAAGCCGGTGCCCATGTCGAGCGAGTCATCGGGCGCGCGGTCGGCCTGCGGTGCGGTGCAGGGGCCGTAGCGATTGCCGCGATCGAAGGCGGCGACCGGCCCGGCCTTCAGCGGCACGACAGTGAGATCGACGGCGACGCCGCGCGAATGCGCCGAGTGGCCGGAGATATAACCGAGCGCGAACAGCTTCGACTTGTCGAGCCCCGGATAGAACCGCGATGTGTCCGGCATGGCGTGCGCATTGCGTGCCCACGCGGCCATGGCAGCGACCGCGCGGGTTGGCCGGTAGCAGTCATAGACCTTCAGCGAATAACCGGCATTGCGGAGATCGGCCTGCACTTGTTTGAGCGCCAGCGCCACCGGCCGGCGCAGCAGGCATTCCGCCGCGTCGTAGCCGGGCAAAGGCCGGCCGGTGAAATTATTGGGACCGGCGTAACGCATGTCCTGGCGGATGCTCGGGTCGCTGTCGCGCAGATGGATGAGGGGCGTCGGTTGCGCGATGGCCGCTGACGCAAGCGCTGAAAACGCTGCTGCGAACATAACCGCCGCTCGTCCCCGCGAAAGCGGGGACCCATTTCTGGATTCCCGCTCTAGGCGTTCGAAGAACACCGTCCTTCGGACGGCTATGCGCGAGAATGAACGGAGTGCGGGGCTGCTCACGGCAAGCAGGAGATGCGCTTACTTCAACCCCTGATCCAGGTCGGCGATGATGTCGGCCTTGTCCTCGATGCCGATCGACAGCCGCACCACATCCGGCCCGGCGCCGGCCTTGACCTTCTGTTCGTCCGACAATTGCCGGTGCGTGGTCGAGGCCGGGTGAATGATCAGTGATTTGGTGTCGCCGATATTGGCAAGATGCGAGAACAGCTTGACGTTGGACACCAGCTTGACGCCGGCGTCATAGCCGCCCTTGAGGCCGACGGTCATCACCGCCCCGCAGCCCTTCGGCACGTATTTCTTGGCGAGGCCGTGATACTTGTCGCCGGCGAGGCCGCCATAGCTGACCCAGGCGACCGCCGGATGCGTCGACAGGAAATCGGCGACGGCGAGCGCGTTGTCGCAATGGCGCTGCATGCGCAGCGGCAGCGTCTCGATGCCGGTCGAGATCAGGAAGGCGTTGAACGGAGACAGCGCCGGGCCGAGATCGCGCAGGCCGAGCACGCGGCATGCAATGGCGAAGGCGAAATTGCCGAAAGTCTCGTGCAGCACGATGCCGGCATACTCCGGGCGCGGCTCGCACAGCATCGGATACTTCTTGTCGCGCGACCAGTTGAAAGTGCCGGCGTCGATGATGATGCCGCCGATCGAGTTGCCGTGGCCGCCGAGGAATTTGGTGAGCGAGTGGACGACGACGTCGGCGCCGAAGTCGATCGGTTTGCACAGATACGGCGTCGCCAGGGTGTTATCGACGATGAAAGGCACACCGGCCTTGCGGGCGATAGCGCCGATCGGCTCGAGATCGGTGACGGTGCCGCCGGGATTGGCGATCGACTCGACGAAGATCGCCTTGGTCTTCGGCGATACGGCGCGCTCGAACGATGAGATGTCGTCCGGGTCGGCCCACACCACATTCCAGCCGAAGCTCTTGAAGGCGTGGTTGAACTGGTTGATCGAACCGCCATAGAGCTTGCGCGAGGCGATGAACTCGTCGCCCGGCTGCAGCAGCGTCTGCATGACGATGACCTGCGCGGCGTGACCGGAGGCGACGGCGAGACCGGCGGTGCCGCCTTCCAGCGCGGCGACGCGCTCCTCGAGCACGGCGCAGGTCGGGTTGCCGATGCGGGTGTAGATGTTGCCGAAGGCCTGCAGGCCAAACAGCGAGGCGGCGTGGTCGACGTCGTCGAACACGTAGGACGCGGTCTGGTAAATCGGCGTCGCGCGCGCGCCGGTGGTCGGATCGGGTTTGGCGCCGGCGTGAATGGCCAGCGTGTCAAATCCGGGGATGCGGTCGGCGTCGGCCATGGATATCTCCGTCGTGAAATCGGGCGCTCCCGGCCCGCGTAAGGTGGCGGGATTAAGAAGCGGGGCCGCTGTGCCGTCAAGTTGAGGCGTCGTTTTAGGCCAGCGGGGCTCGAAAGCGGCGGCGGGCCGGAATAAGTTCGCCAGCTCGCCGCGTCGGACAGGATACTCTTTGCACTCTCCGGTGAACGGGCGCGCGTGCGCCGTTGCTCCTCCGCCCGTAAAGGTAGTACGGTAGTGCGGGGTTGGGGAATTTCACGGCAATGACACGTGTGATCCGGGCGGTGCTCGCCTGTGTGCTGTTGGCGGGGTGCGGCACGACGGCGCTGGAGCCGCAGAACGTCGCACTGCGTTCGGGGATGGCGCGCATCTACCTGATGCGGCCCAGCACGCTGCTGGGAAAGGCCGCGCGCTATTCGATCGCGGTGGATGACAAGCCGGTCGGCAAAATAACGGACGGCTCTTACGTGTCGGTCGACCGCGCGCCGGGGCGGCACAAGATCGCGGTCATGACGATTTACGGAACGCCGGCGATCGAAGACGAGATCCAGGTCGAAGCAGGCCGCAGCTATTATTTCGTGATCAACATGAGGTCGTCGCAAACCGCTGTCGTCAGCAACGGTTTGGTCATGGCCGTGCCAATACCGGGTACCGCCATCGGCAAACCGGTCTCACAACAAAAATGGTTTTCCGGAATCTATTTCGGTCAGCTCGATAGCACCGCCGGGGCGGCGATGGTCGCGAGTTTGCAGAAGCCGTAAGGCGCAGCCGTCAGTTCCTCGGCCTCATGTCTTCTTGCCGCCTTCACCCAGCCCCATGCGCTGAAAGCCGCCGCCGAGATTCTGCGCGCGCTTGTTCGACAAGGTCCGCGAGTTGATGCCCATCCAGGAAATCTCGGACGACAGGCGGCCGTATTCGATCTTCGGGCAGCGGTCCATTACGACCTTGAGCCCGGCCGCTTCGGCGAGCGCCGCCGCCTCGTCGTTGCGGATGGTGAGTTGCAGCCAGATCACCTGCGGCTTCGGCGTCAGCTTGAGCGCTTCCTCGACGATCGGCAGCACGAATTGCGGCGCGCGGAAGATGTCGACCATGTCGATCGGCTCTGGCACGTCGCTGAGCGTGGCGTAGCAGGTCTGGCCGAGGAATTCCTTGCCGGCATGGCCGGGGTTGATCGGGATCACCTTGAAGCCGCGCTCGATAAGATACTTGAAAGCGAAGTAGCTCGGCCGCGCCGTGTTCGGCGAGAAGCCGACCATCGCGATGGTCTTCACGGTGTTGAGAATGCCGCGGATGTAGGAGTCGGGGTAGGCGTCGTGGTTCATTTCACTCACCGGTCATTCCGGGATGGCGCCACAGTCCGTAGGAGACGCGCGTAACGCGCCTGCGGCGCGCCCCGGAATGACGAGAGCTTTAGCTTGTTTTGCTCCGTTCCGCCAACAGCGCCCTGAGCCGCGCGTTCTCGGCCTCCAGCTCGGCGATCTTACGGGTCACGCCGCCCATCGCCTCGGCGATTTCGGCCTCGGTGAAGCGCGTGATGATGTGCTGCGAGCAGTTCACATCCCAGGCGTCGATCGTGAACAGGATGGCGCGCTCGGGCTTGGCCTTGTAGCCGGCGTCGAACAGCTTCTCGACCAGCGCGGCATCGTTCTCGACGACGCGGGCGCGGCCCCACAGCTTGATGCGCTGACGCCGCGCCGGATCGAGCAGAAACAGATAGGCGCGGTCGTTCTCGGAGAGGTTGGCGAGCGTGATGTACTGCCGGTTGCCGCGATAGTCGGCAAAGCCCAGGGTCTTGTCGTCAATGACCTTGATGAAGCCCTTCGGGCCGCCGCGGTGCTGGATGTAGGGCGCGCCGTCCTTGGTGGCGGTCGCCAGAAATGCCGTGTCCTGCTCGGCGATGAAAGCGGCGAGCTCCGGCGTCACCGTGTCCGGAAAGCCTTCGGCAATGCGTGGCGCATAGGCCCTGGCCGAGCCGCGCTCGGCCTGCGCCTGTTGCACCGCTGGTGTGAAGACGATGGAAGCGTTTGACATGACAGGGCCGCCCTCTTGTCGCGCAAGGCCGCCATAGTTAGGCATGCCAGACGCCGACGGAAAGGGCGGCCCGGATCAAGCCGCCGTGAACGGCGCGGCCAGTTACTTCTTGGCGTCAGCGACGACCTTTTTGCAAGCCGCCGACAACTTGTCGTTATTCTTCGACAGGCAGGCCAGAACGCGGCCGCCGCCCGGCATGGTGCCTTTGCAGAACTGGTCGTAGTCGCCCTTGCAGGCGGCGCGTTTTTCGGCGCTGAATTCCTGCGCCGACGCCGCGGTCGCGGCCACGGTGAGCGAAGCGCAAACGAAGGCAGCGAGAATCGTGCGGGTCATGGATGTCCTCCTCGTGCGAACGGCAATGGCCGATTCCAATGGCGCTATGCCACCCGAAACGGGCGGCTTCCACAATTGAAGAAATTTGGCCGGATCGGCTCAGCGTGACGGACGGCGGCAAAGCAGAGCCAACGGCCCGATGGCGATGAGGCCGGTGGCGACGCTGATCAGCGTCGTCGTCGCGACATCGAGTTCGCAGCTCAATCCGCATTGCGCATAGGCCATGCCGAGCAGACCGGCAGCCATGACGAGACCCCAGGTCAGACCGGCGAGGGCGCCGCGCATCAGCACGGTGCGGTCGAAGCGCAGGGCGAGGGTGGTTGCGGTCATCAGCGGTCCTCCCAGGTTGGTTTGCGTTTTTCGATGAAGGCGCAGATGCCTTCCTCGGCGTCGCGCGCCATCATGTTCTCGGTCATCACTTCGGAGGCGTAGGAATAGGCGGCCGACAATCCCATCTCCGCCTGCGCGTAGAAAGCTTCCTTGCCGACCTTCAGCGTGTAGGACGATTTCGATGCGATGAGCTTGGCGAGCGCAATGGCCTCGGCGCGTTCACTGCCCGCCGGCACAACACGGTTGATGAGGCCGATTTGCGCGGCGCGCTCCGCGGAGATCATCTCGCCGGTGAGCAGCATTTCCATGGCGTGCTTGCGCGATACGTTGCGCGACAGCGCGACCATCGGAGTCGAGCAGAAAAGGCCGATATCGACGCCGGGGGTCGCGAACCTTGCGGCATCCGAGGCGACGGCAAGATCGCAACTTGCCACCAACTGGCAACCCGCGGCGGTGGCGACGCCCTGCACGGCAGCGATCACCGGCTTCGGCAGGCTGACGATCTGCTGCATCATGCCGCTGCACACCGTCATGATCTGATGGAAATAGGCGCGGCCGCCGTCGGCATCGGCGCGGCGGGCCGTCAGTTCCTTCATGTCGTGGCCGGCGGAAAAGGCAGGACCGGTTGCCGTCAGCACCACGGCGCGAATGGCGCTTTCGGCGGCGGTCGCGGTCCAGGCCTCGGACAGCGCGATCAGCAGCGCCTCGGACAGCGAATTGCGCGCCTGCGGCCGGTTGAGCGTGAGGATCGCGACCGGTCCGTCGCGCTCGACGAGCAGGACGGGCGCTTTCTGGTCGAGGTCGCGGGCGGTCTGGACGTTCATGGCAGGATCCCGGTTCGGCGTTACATTCAAGATAGTCTCCATAACGCCCGCCCGCAAAGGTGGCGGCGGAACAGGGTTTTGGACGATCGCGTTGAAGCCAAGGAGGAACCGGCCATGGCTCAGAAAGTTTCGGGGCGAAGCGTCGCGTCCCGCAAGATTTGCAAGGTTTCGAAGAAAGCGCCGAACGCCCGACGTAAATCGCATGCGCGCGGCCGGCGGCGCTGGTCGCAGCGCGTTACCCGCGAGAGCGACGCGCTCACGCTCGAGGATGGCGTGTTCACTAAATCGACGCCGCGCAAGATTGCGCTGTCGCTGAAGAGGTCCGCGGACCGCAGCAAACGGCGCAAGGCCGATCCGTATCGCTCGGCGATGTCGATGCTCACCTTCTACATCAACCGCGCCGGCAAGGGCCTGTCGAAGACCCGCAAGGCCAAGCTGCAAAGGGCCAAGGACGAATTGCGCGAGGTGTATGGGAAGGGGGTCGCCTCATCCTGAGGAGCACGCCGCAGGCGTACGTCTCGAAGCATTGGGTGGCCCCATGGTTCGAGGCGCGGCCTGCGGCCGTTCCTCACCGTGAGGCGGGAGAGGTTGAGTGCTTTGGATGCGCCGTCTAAGACTCCCCAATAGTCAAAGGGGGGAACGATGCGCGAATCCGTGATGAGCGCCGACGAGATCGGCAAGCTGCTCGAAAAGGAATTCCCGCAGGCGTTTTTCCCCGGGAGCGGCCTGTCGATCGGCGATGTCGGCTTCGGGGACGTACGCGTGCGCAAGGCGTTTCATGAGGACCACTTGCGCCCGGGCGGCACCATTTCCGGACCGACCATGATGGAGCTGGCCGATTTCGCCATGTATGTCGCGGTGTTCTCGGCGGTCGGCCCGCAGCCGCTGGCGGTGACCACCAACCTCAACATCAATTTCCTGCGCAAACCGGCGCAAGCCGACCTGATCGCCCATGCCCGGCTGATGAAGGTGGGTAAAAGGCTCGCGGTCGGCGAGGTCTGGCTCTACACCGACGGGCAGGAGGACGAGCCGGTAGCCCATGTCACGTCGACCTATTCGCTGCCGGTTCAGAAGTGATTAGAAGATGGTAGCTTTATACCATTCTTTTAAGACGCTGATTCTACAGCACTAATATTCGTCGAACGGCGTTGACGGTGCGAGCAGCCTCCGGTACATAGCCGACACGCTGGCGCGGCTCATCCCGCGCCTTTTTCCATCGTTTTCCACTCTTTGGGATTTGTCATGAAGACCACCCAGTCGGCCAAAGCCGCCGACATCGAGAAGAAGTGGCTGCTGATCGACGCCTCCGGGCTGGTCGTCGGCCGGCTCGCCTCGATCGTCGCTATGCGCCTGCGCGGCAAGCACAAGGCGACCTACACCCCGCATGTCGATGATGGCGACAACGTCATTATCATCAACGCGTCGAAGGTCGTGTTCACCGGCCGCAAGCGCGAGCAAAAAGTTTATCACCACCACACCGGTTTCATCGGCGGCATCAAGGAACGTTCGGTCAAGCAGATCATGGACGGCCGATTCCCCGAGCGCGTCGTCGAGAAGGCCGTGCAGCGCATGCTGCCGCGTGGCCCGCTCGGCCGCGTGCAGTTCGGCAACCTCCGTGTCTATCCGGGCGCCGAACATCCGCATGAGGCGCAGAAGCCGGAACCGCTCGATGTCGCCGCGATGAACCGCAAGAACGTGAGGAGTGCCTAATCGTGGCCGAGACCGTACAGTCAATGGAAGGCCTGGCGCAGCTCAAGCCGGCCGCCGCGGATGCGCCGACCTACGAGAAGAAGGTCGACAAGCAGGGCCGCGCCTATGCCACCGGCAAGCGCAAGAACGCTGTCGCCCGCGTCTGGCTCAAGCCCGGCTCCGGCAAGATCACCGTCAACACCCGCACGATCGAAGTGTTCTTCGCCCGTCCGGTGCTGCGCATGCTGATCAACCAGCCGCTGGTTGCCGCCAACCGCGCCACCCAGTTCGATGTCGTCTGCACCGTGTCGGGCGGCGGTTTGTCGGGCCAGGCCGGCGCCGTGCGTCACGGCATCGCCAAGGCGCTGACCTACTTCGAACCGGATCTGCGCAGCGTGCTCAAGCGCGGCGGCTTCCTCACCCGCGACAGTCGCGTGGTCGAGCGTAAGAAGTACGGCAAGGCCAAGGCCCGTCGTTCGTTCCAGTTCTCGAAGCGCTAAGCAAAGCACATTCGAACGAATCCAAAGAGCGCGCTTCGGCGCGCTCTTTTCTTTTGTGGGCGGCCGATTGAACTGCGGCACATTCTTGGAAATGTGTTTACTGATCGGCAATAATGCCCCGCACAAAAGTGGGGCACGATAACTACCCCCAAAGCATCGTCCGCTTAAATCGGCGGGGGATAGGTGCGGTCAAACCATGCGTCTCGATATTCCGACTTTGGCGATCGTGACAGTCTTCGTCACGGCGCTGCTGGGGGCTCTGCTTGTGTTCGCAGGGCTGCAGAACCGTGCCATTCGCGCGCCAATGACGTGGGGCGTTGCGTTCGTGCTGTGCGCGGCCGGCACCGCGCTGGTCGCGGTGCGCGGCATGGTGCCGGACTGGCTGTCGATCCAGTTCGCCAACATGCTGGTGCTTGTCGGCCTCGGGCTGGTCTGGCTCGGCGCACGCCAGTTCGATGGCCGCCGGCCGCGAGCGGCGCTGATTGCGGTCGCGCCTCTGATCTGGCTCGCGGCCTGTTCCGTGCCGGTCATCCTCGCCGACATCAACGCGCGCACCATCATCGCGTCGGCCCTGGCTGCTGCCCTGGCTCTGGTCGCCGGATTGGAGATATGGCGCGGCCGCGCCGAGCCGCTGCTGTCGCGCTGGCCTACGGTGATCACGCTCTCTGCCTATGCCAGCATCATGTTCGCGCGCGTGCCGCTGACGCTGATGGTGCCGCAGCCCGCCGGCGCGTATCATCTGACCGCCAGCGCGCTTTATCCCTTTCTATCGTTCGGCACTTTGCTGTTCGCGGTCGTGCTGGCCTTTCTGCTGCTCAACATGACCAAGGAGCGCACCGAACTGCGGCACAAGACCGCGGCGCTGGTCGATCCGCTGACCGGCGTCGCCAACCGCCGCGCCTTCCTGACCGGCGCGCAGAAGCTGGCCGCGCAGCAGCGCGCCGACGGGACCGGCCTGGCGATGCTGCTGTTCGACCTCGATCATTTCAAGGCGATCAACGACCGGCTCGGTCACGCCGCGGGCGACGCGGTGCTCATGAATTTTGCCGCCACCGCGACGCGCGCGCTGGGCCCGAACGCCCTGTTCGGCCGCATCGGCGGCGAGGAGTTCGGCGCGGTTCTGCGCGTCCGCGGCGCCGATGAAGCCCTCGCCGTGGCCGAGCAGTTGCGCCGCGCGTTTGCCGCCGCCGAGCAGTCCGACGACATCGCGCCGACAGTCAGCGTCGGCCTGGCGCTGGCAGACAAGACGACCGCCACGCTGCCCGCGCTGATGGCGGCGGCGGATCGCGCGCTTTACCGCGCCAAGGCCAAGGGCCGTAACCGTGTCGTCACCGCAAACTCATTGGCGG
The DNA here is from genome assembly GCF_001426945.1 of Pseudolabrys sp. Root1462. Taxonomy (GTDB): domain Bacteria; phylum Pseudomonadota; class Alphaproteobacteria; order Rhizobiales; family Xanthobacteraceae; genus Pseudolabrys. The sequence continues at coordinate 1,766,663 of NZ_LMFS01000001.1, forward strand.
TCGGCGGTGCAGCGGCGGACGAGGCCGAACACGACTGGCGCAAGCTGCCGATCAGCGCCTGACGCCGCCGGCGCCCCAGGGCCCGCGGCGCTCCATCCCGCAATTTGAATCGAATTCGCGCCGCTGTTGCGTCAAAGCCTGCCGAAGGCTTCAAAGCTTTCGCATGATCTGAGCGATAGGGTCGGAAGTGGTTAGCGTCCGTCAACGCTGCGACGGTGAACGTCCGTTATCACTCTCACGACCGAGCATTATGACCCAAGCGGCCGCTCTGGACTTTCCAACCCTGATCTTCGCCAGCGTTTGCATTGCCGGATTTCTCGGGGTTTTCCTCATCATCAACTGGATGCAGCAGCGCGATGTCGGCGCGCTGGCCTGGTGGGGCTCGGCTTATCTGATCGGCGCCGCGGCGATCACGCTGTGGGGCGCCCCGGACCAGATCGTCAAGGTCCCGGTAGTGTATGCCGAAGCGCTGATCTTCGTCGCCTGCGGCATGTTCTGGAACGGGCTGCGGCTGTTCTACGGCCGCGACATGCGGTTGTCGTTCTCGCTCGCCGGCGCCGGCGGCTGGCTGGTGCTGACGCAGTGGCCGACGCTGGAAGAAGGCAGCCCGCATCGCGTGATCCTCGGCGTCACCATCGTCGCGCTCTATACCTTCTTCATGGCGTTCGAACTTGGCCGCGAGCGGCGCAAGTCGCTGTATTCGCGCACGGCGACAGTCGTCGTGCCGTTGCTCCATGCCAGCATTTTCCTGATGCCGCTGGGCTTGCGCGCCTGGTATCCCGAAGTCTTCGCAACGCGGTGGCAGACCGTGTTCGCCGTCGAGACCATGATTTATACGGTCGGCACGGCTTTCATCGTGCTGTTGATGGTCAAGGACCGGCACGTTCATTTCTATCGCAAGGCCGCGACGACCGACAGTCTGACCGGGTTGTTCAACCGCGGCGCCTTCCTCGAAGCTGCGCGCAACATGCACGCGGTACAGAGCGGGCGCGGCGAGCCGGTAACGCTGCTGATGTTCGATCTCGACAAGTTCAAGTCGATCAACGACCGCTTCGGCCATGCCGTCGGCGACAGCGCGCTCAAGGTCTTCGCCAAGGTGCTGCAGGACTCGACGCGCGCCAGCGACATCGTCGGCCGGCTCGGCGGCGAGGAATTCGTCGCCATGATCCCGGGGGCGATCGAGGATGCCTGCGTCGTCGCCGAACGTCTGCGCGTCAATTTCCAGGAGGCGGGCGTTGTCATCGACGACATTGCCGTCGGCGCGACGGTGAGCAGCGGACTGGCCACCACCTACCGGCCGGAGGCGACCATCGATTCGCTGCTGCTGCGCGCCGACGAGGCGCTGTACCGGGCCAAGAACAGCGGCCGCAACCGCTTCATCGCCGCCGATGAGGAGCCGGGTACGGAGGCGGCACGGGCGCGCTGGGCCGCGCGCAACAAGCGCGCCGACGGCAAGATTGGCCGCTTCGCCGCGCGCCGCGGCTCGCAGGCCGCTGCTGCGGTTTAACCAGCCGGAACTCCGGTAACGTTCGATTAATCATGCCGGCTCTACTCTAAGAGCATGTCAAGTCCGTCGCACCGTCAGGCGTCCGCCGCCGCTTTATCTCTCGAGGCCTATGCCGAACAGGCTGGCGTGGCACTGGCTTGCGCCTACTCGTCTTCGGCGGAGTTCGATGCGGCCCTGATCGCCGAGCGTCGCGCTGCCGGCGTGTACGGCCCCAAGCGCCAGCGCCGTCAGATGCTGATCGCAGGCGCGGGCGTCGCAGCGGGTCTGGCCGTTATCGTCGCCGCGCTGCAGTTCATTCCCTGAATCACGCGCTCTGAAACACCCGCGCCAGTTCGGCGCTGCCGAGAACGCGGTACCCACCAGGCGCAAGTTCGTCGGGCAGGGCCAGCGCGCCGATGCGATCGCGGTGCAGGGCGGTGACGTGATTGCCGATCGCCGCGAACATGCGGCGCACCTGGTGGTAGCGGCCTTCCGTAATGGTAAGAAAGCCGCGCTTCTCCGACGCCGCCTCAAACTGCGCCGGCAACAGCGGCTTGTCTTCATCATCGAGCATCAAGGTGCCGGCGCCGAACACCTGGCTCTCGTCGCCGCGCAGCGGCCGGTCCAGCGTAACGTCATAGCGCTTGGACACATTGGCCTTCGGCGAGATGATTCTGTGCAGCAGCGCACCGTCGTCGGTGAGCAGCAATAGGCCGGACGTGTCCTTATCGAGGCGGCCGACGGTCGAGAGCGCCGGATTGCGCGCGCGCCAGCGCTCCGGCAGCAGCGAATACACCAGAGGGCCTTGCTCCTTGTGCGAGCAGGTGACGCCGATGGGCTTGTTCATCATCAGCACCAGACCGGGCAGCGGATCGAGCGGCTCGCCCTCGACCGTCATGCGCGCGGCGAGGTCGGGCGTGAGCGCGATGCGCTCGTCGCCGTCGATGACGGCGTCGCCGTCGAGCAGGACATAGCCGGCTTTGATCAGATCCTGCACCTCGCGACGCGAGCCATAACCGAGATTGGACAGCAGGCGGTCGAGGCGGGCCGTGGGCGCTTTGTTCATTTGCGCGCCTCGTAGATCTTGTAGCCGCCGGTTTCGATCACGGGTTTGACCGCCTTGAACAACGGCCTCAGCACGGCCTCATAGGGCAGATGGCGGTTCGCCACCATGATGCAGACGCCACCCTTACGCAGGCTCTCGGCGGCGCGCCTGACGAATGCCTGCGCCAGCCCTTTGTCTTCCTGGCCGGCATCGTGGAACGGCGCATTCATCACCACGAAGTCGAGATTGACGAGTTCGGGATGCGGGTCGCGCAGATCGATCCACAGGAAGCGGGCGCGCGGCGTGTCGAGATTATGCTGGGCGCATTCAATGGCGCGGCGATCAATGTCGATGAGAGTGAGTTCGCCGACGCTGCCATTGGCGAGCACGGCCCGCGCCAGCACGCCGATGCCGCAGCCGAAATCGGCGCCGCGGCCGGACAGGTCGGGCAGGTGCTCGATCAGCATCGCCGTGCCGGGGTCGAGGCGGTCCCAGGAGAACACGCCAGGCTGGGTCCACAATCCGATCTCATCGTCGAAGCGCGGGCCGCCATCGGCGATAACCGCGGCAATGGCATCGTCGATGCCCGCGAGCTTGGCGGGCCGCGCCGCGGCAGCGATCCGATGATGGCGTTTGGCGGTCTCGTTGACGTCGAGGCCAAAAGCTTCGAGCTCCTTGCGCAGGCGCGTGCCGCCGCGGTCATTCGGCGCCAGCGCGACGAGCGGCGCGCCAGGCTTGAGCGCGCGCAGCGCCTGCGCCAGCGCATAGCGGCGCTCGATCGTGCCCGGCGGTGCGAGCAGCGTCATGGCATTGAGCGACGCGGCCGGTTGGCGATCGAGCGACGCCGAGCCCGGGATCAGTGGTGAGAACTGGACGGCGTCGCGCGGCACGTCCGCGAGATCGGACGGCGGCTGGCCGTAGACTCCGACGACGTCCACCATCACGCCATCACATCAAGCAGCGCCGGCTTGACGCCGATCTGATCGATCAGGCGATCGAGCTCGCCGCGCGCCTGCGCATTGGAGCGCTGATGCCGCTCGGCAAGGATCAGTTCGTTCTTCATCGTATGTTCGAGGCCAGTAAACTCGGTGACGCGCACCTTGTAGCCCTGCGCTTCCAGCACCAGGCCGCGAATGACATTGGTGAGATGCGCCCCGAATTCGCGGCGCTGAATCGGGTGCCGCCAGAGCTGGCGCATCGGGCCTTGATGACCGTCGAGCAGTCGCGCGACTTCGGCCTGGCAGCACGGCACCAGCGCAATGTGTTTCGCCTCGTGGCGCAGGGCGAAGCGGATGGCGTCGTCGGTTGCGGTATCGCAAGCATGCAGCGCTGTGACCATGTCGGCGTGACCGCCCGGCAGCACCGCTTCTGCGATCGGCGCCGCCATGAACTCCATGCGTTCGAAGCCGGCTTGTGTGGCCAGCGCCCGCGAAGTCTCGACGAGCTTGTCGCGGGCCTCGACGCCGACGACACGACCCTTGCCGGCGGGGCCGATGATCAGGTCGTAAAGAATGAAGCCGAGATAGGACTTGCCGGCGCCGAGGTCGGCCAGTACCGGGTCGTCCTTCTCTGCCAGCATGGCCTCGATGGCCGGGCGCAACAACTGCGTCAGGTGGAGGACTTGCGTCAGCTTGCGCCGGGAATCGGCGTTGAGCGCGCCGTCGCGCGTCAGGATGTGCAGCGCCTTGAGGAGCGGTTCGGATTTGCCCGGCTGGGCGCTCGGCCACAGCTTCTTCCAGTCGCTCTCGGTGGCGAGCGGTCTGGCGGTAGCGGACTTGTCAGGCTTTGGCGGCTGGCTCATGCCGCCTATCTAGCGGCGGCGCGCCGCCGTTGCCAGCGCCCGTCACCCAAAGAAAAAAGGCGCCCCGGTTAGGGGGCGCCTCAAGTCTTGGGAGGAAACGCCAGCGGCCGTCAGGCCGCCGCCGATTGGCAGCAGCTCACGCCGCCGCCGACTTCGAGGTCGGAACCTCGGAGATGGTCTTCAGGATCTGCGAAGCGATCTGGTAGGGGTCCCCTTGCGAGTTCGGGCGGCGGTCTTCGAGGTAACCGCGGTAGAGATCGCCCTTGACGAAGGAGTGCGGCACGCGGATCGAAGCGCCGCGGTCGGCAACACCGTAGGAGAACTTGTTCCACGGCGCGGTCTCGTGCTTGCCGGTCAGACGCTTGTCGTTGTCCGGACCGTAGACGGCGATGTGGTCGTTGAGGTTCTTGCCGAACTGCGCCATCAGCGCTTCAAAGTAAGCCTTGCCGCCGACCGTACGCATGTACTCGGTCGAGAAGTTGCAATGCATGCCCGAGCCGTTCCAGTCAGTGTCGCCGAGCGGCTTGCAGTGCCACTCGATGTCGATTTCGTACTGCTCGCAAAGGCGCATCATGATGTAGCGGGCGATCCACATCTGGTCGGCCGCAGTCTTGGAGCCCTTGCCGAAGATCTGGAATTCCCACTGGCCCTTGGCCACTTCGGCGTTGATGCCTTCGTGGTTGATGCCGGCCTCGAGGCAGAGCTCGAGATGCTCTTCGACGATCTTGCGGGCGAGCGAACCGACATTCGAGTAGCCGACGCCGGTGTAGTAGGGGCCCTGCGGCGCCGGATAGCCGTGCTCCGGGAAGCCGAGCGGACGGCCGTTCTTGTAGAAGAAGTACTCCTGCTCGAAGCCGAACCAGGCCCCTTCATCGTCGAGAATGGTCGCGCGCTTGTTGCTCGCGTGCGGCGTGACACCGTCCGGCATCATGACTTCGCACATCACCAGAACGCCATTCTTGCGCGCGCCGTCCGGATACACAGCGACCGGCTTGAGCACGCAGTCCGACGAGCGGCCTTCGGCCTGCATCGTCGAGGAGCCGTCGAAACCCCAGAGCGGCAGCTCGGCAAGCGACGGGAACGAAGCAAATTCCTTGATCTGAGTCTTGCCACGCAGGTTCGGCACCGGCGTGTAGCCATCGAGCCAGATGTACTCGAGCTTGTACTTTGTCATTGCGAATCTCTCATGCTGATGACGCCTGTAGCGCCGTGAGTGAGGAGCCTTGTACGAGAACGTCTGCCGCGGGACGGCAGATTGAGCCGCTCAAGGCGCGCCCGGCCTCAACGACCGGTGAGTAGCAAGCATTTTGTGTGCCAACTGACCAGTCCGGCGGGGCCGCGAAAACACGGTGGTTTTGTCACCGGTTCGTCGCCGAGGTGCTGCTCGAACACTGCTGTCTGCCCAGATTCTAGGCGGCTGATGTGCCGGCGATCAAAGTAGCGGCAAGCGTCGGGCCGGAAAGTCGTGCTGCGCCAGTGCCATGCCGCCTGATCAAGCAGATCCTAAGATGCGCAAAATGTAGGCAACTTGCTGATTTTATTGGGGCAATCTGCTCACGGAGTATTCATTTCGTGGTATAGAACACCATGTCTGTGGTGGCGTTGTTTCTGTGAACAACGGTCTGAGCGAAGCGCCGGGAAGCGCGACATCAGAGGAGACCAACGATGACGACAAACGCACAACGAGAGTCCGCGACCATCTACCAATTCCCGGTCGGTGGCCGCGCCGGTCTGGCGCCGCGTAGCGGCCTCAACAGGACCCTCGGTCCGGAAATCCTGCCAACGATCGTCTACGGTGGCAGCTGGTATCACGACGAGGCGATCCGCGAGGCGGCTGAAACGGCGCTCAAGAACTGACCCGCAAAGCTACGCGCCGAAGATCGACCAGCCCATGCGTCGGGTGAGCGCTTCAAGCGCCACGCGGCCGAGATGGGAGTTGCCGGCTGCATCAAGACCCGGCGACCATACGGCGATCGAGGCTTTGCCCGGCGCGACGCAAAGAATGCCGCCGCCGACGCCGCTCTTGCCCGGCAGGCCTACGCGATAAGCAAATTCCCCCGAGCCATCATAGTGACCGCACGTGAGCATCACCGCGTTGATGCGGCGGGCGCGCTCGGCGTTGATGACGGGGTGGCCGGTCGCGGGATTTCGTCCTGACATCGCGAGGTATCGGCCGGCGCGGGCGAGCTGCAAGCACGACATGGCGATGGCGCACTGGTGAAAGTAGACGCCGAGCGTCAGGTCAACCGGGTTGTCGAGTACCCCGAACGATTTCATGTAATTGGCGAGGGCCGCGTTGCGGAAACCGGTGCGCTGCTCGGAGGCGGCGACCTTCTCGTCGATGCCGATCGACTGATCGTCGGCGAGGAAGCGGATGAAGCGCAGGATCTCGCCCAGGGCTTCGCGCGGCTGATGACCCGAGAGGATGAGATCGGTGACGGCGATTGCGCCGGCATTGATGAACGGATTGCGCGGTTTGCCGCGCTCGTACTCGAGCTGGACGACGGAGTTGAACGGCGAACCGGACGGCTCGCGGCCGACACGTTGCCAAAGCCGGTCGCCAGCCTTGCCGAGTGCCAGTGTCAGCGTGAACACCTTCGACACGCTCTGGATCGAGAACGGCATGTCATGGTCGCCGCCGACCACCACCTCGCCATCGACGCCGACCACGGCGATGCCGAAATGCTTGCGATCGACATTGGCGAGTTCGGGGATGTAGGTCGCGACCTCGCCGCGGTCGGTCCGCTCTCGCATTTCGTCGGCGATGTCGCGAACGGCAATCTGAAGCTTCGACACGTCGCACCTTCGTCAACAAGAAGGGCGCTCCTTGACAGGAGCGCCCCGAGAGAGGGCGGCGTCGCGATCCGCGACGCCGCAAAGCAGCGGCACTCAGGCCGAGTAGTACATTTCGAACTCGACCGGGTGCGGCGTGTGCTCGAAGCGGATGACCTCGGTCATCTTCAGCTCGATGTAGCTGTCGATAAAGTCGTCATCGAACACGCCGCCGGCCTTGAGGAAGTCGCGGTCCTTGTCGAGGCTTTCCAGCGCCTCGCGCAAGCTGCCGCACACCGTCGGGATCTGCTTCAGCTCGGCCTTCGGCAGGTCGTACAGATCCTTGTCCATCGCGTCGCCGGGGTGGAGCTTGTTCTTGATGCCGTCGAGGCCGGCCATCAGCAGCGCGGAGAAGCAGAGGTAGGGATTGGCCAGCGGATCGGGGAAACGCACTTCCACGCGCTTGGCCTTCGGGCTCTCGGTATAGGGGATGCGGCACGAGGCCGAGCGGTTGCGCGCCGAGTAGGCGAGCAGCACCGGCGCCTCGAAGCCCGGCACCAGACGCTTGTAGGAGTTGGTGGTCGGGTTGGTGAAGGCGTTGATCGCCTTGGCGTGCTTGATGACGCCGGCGATGTAGGACAGGCACATGTCGGAGAGACCGGCATACTTGTCGCCGGCGAACATCGGCTTGCCGTCCTTCCAGATCGACTGGTGGCAGTGCATGCCCGAGCCGTTGTCGCCGTAGATCGGCTTCGGCATGAACGTCGCCGTCTTGCCGTAGATCTGCGCGACCTGCTGGATGCAATACTTATAGATCTGCAAGTGGTCGGCCATGATGGTCATCGGACCGAACTTCAGGCCGAGTTCGTGCTGCGCCGACGCCACTTCGTGATGGTGCTTTTCGACCTTGGCGCCCATGCGCGCCATCGCGCCCAGCATTTCCGAGCGCATGTCCTGCGCCGAGTCCTGCGGCGGCACCGGGAAGTAGCCCTTCTTGATGCCGATGCGGTGGCCGAGGTTGCCGCCTTCATAATCGGTGTCGGAATTGGTCGGCAGTTCGATCGAGTCGAGCTTGAAGCCGGTGTTGTAGGGATCGGCCTTGTACTTGACGTCGTCGAACACGAAGAACTCGGCTTCCGGGCCGAAGAAGATGGTGTCGCCGTAGCCCATCGACTTGACCAGGGCTTCGGCCTTGCGGGCAATGCCGCGCGGGTCGCGGTTATAGGGTTCGCCCGTGGTCGGCTCGAGCACGTCGCAGACCAGCACCAGGGTGGTCTCGGCGAAGAACGGATCGATGCAGGCGGTGGCCGGGTCCGGCATCAGGTTCATGTCGGATTCGTTGATCGCCTTCCAGCCGGCGATCGACGAGCCGTCGAACATCTGGCCTTCAACGAAGGTGTCTTCCTCGATCAGCGAGACGTCGAACGTGACGTGCTGCCATTTGCCGCGCGGATCGGTGAAGCGGAAATCGACGTATTTGACGTCGTTATCCTTGATCATCTTCATGACATTCTTGGCTGTCGTCATCGGTCGCTTATCCCCTGGCTGGAATGGGTCAATCCGGCCGCGACATTTGGCCAGACGTCAGATGGCGTCAATACCGGATTCACCGGTTCTGATGCGGATCGCCTCTTCGATGTTCGACACGAAGATCTTGCCGTCACCGATCCGGCCGGTCTGGGCGGCGCGGCGGATGGCGTCGACCGCCTTGTCCAGCATGTCGTCGCCGAGCACGATCTCGATCTTCACCTTGGGCAGGAAATCGACGACGTATTCAGCGCCGCGATATAGCTCGGTGTGACCCTTCTGGCGGCCGAAACCCTTCGCTTCCGTCACGGTAATGCCCTGAAGCCCGACCTCCTGGAGGGCTTCCTTCACCTCGTCGAGCTTGAAGGGCTTGATGATGGCCTCGATTTTTTTCATCCACTTGTCTCTCTTCCAACAGTGCCCAAAGCCATCGACGGCTGAGGAGCCGCGCTAACCCTTGCGAGCAGCGCTGGTGTTTGCAGGTCTTGTGCCAGATCGCGCACCAATCGATTTCCATTCCACAGCAATGCTTTGAGCCTTATACCGCAGCAACTAAATCGATCTGCCTAAGATTCAGTGCCGCGCAATTAAGCATTATGCCCATATATTAGCCAGAGCGGGAAAGCCGTTGCAACGCAGCAACTTGAGGCAGGCCATCGCATACGGAAGAACGCTGAATTGTCGGCCATATTCACGGCCGATAGTGTCGAACACATGAATGAGCTTTTGACGACCGCCGAGATGGCCGAGGCGGACCGCGCCACGATCGCGGCAGGCACCTCGGGGCTGCGCCTGATGGAGCATGCCGGCCGTGCGGTGGCCGAAGCGATCAACCCGCAGCAAAAGCGCGTCCTGGTTGTTGCGGGACCGGGCAACAATGGCGGCGACGGCTTTGTCGCGGCGCGGCTCCTGGCCGAACGCGGACACGCCGTGACGGTGATGCTGGTCGGCGACATTGCTCGCCTCAAGGGCGATGCCTTGGCGGCATTCGAGCACTGGCGCGGACCGACGGTGCCGGCGTCGTCCGGCGCCATCAAGGATTGCGACATCGTCATCGACGCGCTGTTCGGTGCCGGCCTCGATCGGCCGGTCGATGGACTGCCGCGGACGATGATCGAGGCAATGAACGCCAGCGGCGTGCCGATCATCGCCGTCGATCTGCCGAGCGGCGTCAATGGCACCACCGGCGCGGTCATGGGCGTGGCGGTTAATGCCGCGCGCACGGTGACGTTCTTCCGCAAGAAGACCGGTCACCTGCTGCTGCCCGGCCGGCTGCATTGCGGCCCGGTCGTGATCGCGGATATCGGCATTCCGCCGAGTGTGCTCGGGGCCATCAAGCCGCAGGCTTTTGCCAACGGGCCTGACCTGTGGCGGTCGCGCTTTCCGGTGCCGCGCGTCGACGGTCACAAATACAGCCGCGGCCACGCCGTGGTGCTGTCGGGCGGCCTGTCGACCACCGGTGCGGCCCGGCTGGCGGCTCGAGGCGCGTTGCGTGCCGGGGCAGGCCTGGTGACGATCGCCTCGCCGCGCGAAGCTCTGGCCGTCAACGCCGCCAGCAACCTTGCGATCATGGTGCGGGCGGTCGATGGGGCGGCGGAACTCGGGATGTTCCTGGCGGACCACCGGCGTAATGCCGTGGCTCTGGGGCCGGGCGGCGGCGTAGGGCCACAGATGCGGGAATTGGCGCTCACGGCGCTGCAGAGCCCGGCCGCGGTGGTGCTGGATGCCGATGCCATAACCAGTTTCGCGGAGCAGCCGGAACCATTGCTGACCGCGATCCGTGGCCGGACTTCCACGACAATTCTGACGCCGCATTCGGGGGAGTTCTATAGAATATTCAAATTAATATCAGATAATCCTAATCTTAATTCTAAGCTTGAGAAGGCCCGCGAGGCGGCCACACTGAGCGGCGCCGTGGTCCTGTTCAAGGGGCCGGATACCGTCGTCGCCGCCCCGGACGGCCGCGCTTCGATTTCTGACAATGCACCGCCTTACCTGGCGACCGCGGGGGCGGGCGATGTGCTGGCCGGCATGATCGTCGGCCTGCTGGCTCAGGGCATGGACGGCTTCGAGGCTGCCAGCGCCGCCGCGTGGCTCCATGGCGAGGCCGCTGTGGCATTCGGCCCGGGATTGATCGCCGAGGACCTGCCCGAGGCCCTGCCGCCGATTTACCGACGACTGCTCGGGTTCCCGACGGCCCCTTGAGCCGGCGGCGAACGGGGCCATCTTAGTGGTGCTTCCAATACAGCCACGACCCGCCCGGCCGCCTCAACGGCGGTGGTTTCCTGCTTTGCCCAATTTTCTTGCCCTTGCCGGGCCGAGGGGTTATGTCCGCGCGTCGCGGGCAGACAGATTTTGAAGGCCCTTTGCGGGCGTGGCGGAATTGGTAGACGCGCTGGATTTAGGTTCCAGTGGCGAAAGTCGTGGGGGTTCGAGTCCCTCCGCCCGCACCAGCCAGGGGACTTAGGTTTTTGAGTTGTTGAATGCGGGGGCGGGCCCCGCAATCCGAGCACCACGGCGCGCCGCTGTCGCGACAGACAGTGTCGCGCGTCCAACGAAGACAAAGTGAGATCATGCAGGTTACTGAAACACTCTCCGAAGGCCTGAAGCGCGAATACGCGGTCAGCATTCCGGTCGCCGAACTCGAGACCAAGGTCAATGCGCGCCTCGAGGAGCTCAAGGACAAGGTCCGCATCAACGGCTTCCGTCCGGGCAAAGTGCCGGTCGCGCACCTCAAGAAGGTCTATGGCCGTTCGGCGATGGCCGAAGTAATCGAAGCGTCGGTACGCGACGTCAACCAGAAGATCGTCACCGACAACAATTTCAAGTTGGCCGCCGATCCGAAGGTGACGCTGCCGTCGGAAGAGGGCGAGGTCGAGAAGCTCATCACCGGTGGCTCGGATCTCCAGTACACCGTCGGCATCGAGATCGTTCCCGAGATCAAGCTCGGCGATTTCAAGTCGATCAAGCTCACAAAGCTGACGACCGATGTCACCGACGCCGAGATCGACGAGGCGGTGGAACGCATCGCAAAGCAGAACCGGCCCTATGCCGCCAAGGCTGAGGGCGCCAAGGCGGAGACCGGCGACCGCGTCATCATCTCGTTCGTCGGCACCATCGACGGCAAGCCGTTCGAGGGCGGCACCGGCGACGACATCGCGGTCGAAATCGGCTCCGGCACGTTCATTCCGGGCTTCGAGGATCAGCTCATCGGCATTGCCGCCGGCGAGAACCGCACCGTGAAGGCGAAGTTTCCGGAGCGCTACGCCAATGCAGAGCTCGCCGGCAAGGACGCCGAATTCGCCACGACGGCGAAGTCGATCGAAGCCCCGGGCGAGGTCACGGTGGACGATGAATTCGCCAAGCAGCTCGGCCTGGAATCGCTGGCCAAGCTGCGTGAGGCCGTGAAGGAACGCATCGGCCGCGACTATCAGCAGATGTCGCGCCAGAAGGTGAAGCGCGCGCTGCTCGACGAGCTCGACAAGCTGCACAAGTTCGATCTGCCGCCGACGCTGGCGGAAGACGAGTTCAACCGCGTCTGGTCATCGGTGACCGAAGAGCTCAAGGCGGAGAACAAGACCTTCGCCGACGAGAACACCACCGAGGAAAAGGCGAAAGAGGAATACCGCGCCATCGCCGAGCGCCGGGTGCGCCTTGGCCTCGTGCTCGCCGAGATCGGCGAGAAGAACAAGATCACGGTGGGCGACGAGGAACTGTCGCGCGCGGTCGCCGAGCGCGCCCGCCAGTTCGCCGGTCAGGAACAGCGCGTCTGGGATTACTACCGCCAGAACCCGGATGCGCTCGCCTCGCTGCGCGCGCCGATTTTCGAGGAGAAGGTTGTCGACTTCCTGCTCGAACTCGCCGACGTGACCGACAAAAAGGTATCGCGCGAAGAGCTGATGAAGGAAGAGGAAGAGGCGGAGGGGGCTTAACCAAATCCCCGCTGTCTCTTGCACGATTGCTTAATCGGCATCGGCCAAAATGGCCAACCGGCAGGTATCGCGACGCCTGCCGGTCGTTATGCCCAACTTCGGGCGTGGCGAACTAACGCCTGTTAGCCTTGCGTCTTAAGACACTTGTCACCAGGCCCTAGGGTGGCCCTTGCGGATGGGGGCAACCGAAAATAGATCGTCGGAGCGCGGCTACCGGCTAATCTAGCCCGTGTGATTCGCGTCGTTACGCCCTTTGGAGCCGCCATGAAAGATCCGATCGATACCTACATGAACCTCGTGCCGATGGTGGTCGAACAGACTAACCGCGGCGAACGGGCGTACGACATTTTCTCCCGGCTCCTGAAGGAACGCATCATCTTCATTACCGGCCCGATCGAAGACGGTATGTCGACCTTGATCGTGGCGCAGCTTCTGTTCCTCGAAGCCGAGAACCCGAAGAAAGAAATCTCGATGTACATCAACTCGCCTGGCGGGGTGGTGACGTCCGGGATGGCTATTTACGACACGATGCAGTTCATCCGCCCGGCCGTCTCGACGCTGTGCATCGGCCAGGCCGCTTCGATGGGTTCGCTGCTGCTCGCCGCCGGCGAGAAGGACATGCGTTTCGCGCTGCCGAACGCGCGCATCATGGTGCACCAGCCGTCTGGCGGCTTCCAGGGCCAGGCGACCGACATCATGCTGCACGCGCAGGAGATTTTGAACCTGAAGAAGCGGCTGAACGAGATCTACGTGCACCACACCGGCCAGGCGCTGAAGAAGATCGAGGATGCGTTGGAGCGCGATTACTTCCTCACCGCTGAGGCGGCGCGCGACTTCGGCATCGTCGACAAGGTCATCGAGAAGCGGCCGCAGGACGCTGGCCTCAAGCCGGCCTGATGCGGTTCGCCAGCTTTCGGGATGCGAAAGTTCCCCGCATCCCGACGTTTAAATGGCCCGGGAGGGCCTTGAGATAACGGTAATTTGCACCGGTTTTGCCCACAAATCCGGCCAACGTTATCGTTAATACATTCTTGATCATCCTCCCCGTAGCATGCTTCGCTTATGCTTCGGTCGGGAAAGGGGTTAGCGGCCGCCCGGAGTAAATGGCCGCCGTGTTGGAGTTGCGGCGCGAAATTTGCTTCGCTGACAATCGGGTCCGGCTTGCCGGGCCATGGCGGGGTGACGCAACGAGCGATACTTTGATCGGTCTGCTTGGTCAGGTATTGGGACGAGTGAGACGGAGAACGGAATGAGCAAAGTCGGCAGCACCGATTCCAAGAACACCTTGTACTGCTCGTTCTGCGGCAAGAGCCAGCACGAAGTCAGAAAGCTGATCGCGGGTCCAACCGTTTTCATCTGCGACGAGTGCGTCGAGCTCTGCATGGACATCATTCGCGAGGAGAATAAATCCTCGCTGGTGAAGTCGCGCGACGGCATTCCGACGCCAAAGGAAATCTGCAAGGTCCTCGACGACTACGTGATCGGTCAGATGCATGCCAAGCGCGTGCTCTCGGTCGCCGTGCACAATCACTACAAGCGGCTCAACCACCAGACCAAGCACCAGGACGTCGAACTGGCGAAGTCGAACATCCTGCTGATCGGTCCGACCGGTTCTGGCAAGACGCTGCTGGCTCAGACGCTGGCGCGAATCCTCGACGTGCCGTTCACGATGGCCGATGCAACGACGCTCACCGAGGCCGGCTACGTCGGCGAGGACGTCGAGAACATCATCCTGAAGCTGTTGCAGGCCGCAGACTACAATGTCGAACGCGCCCAGCGCGGCATCGTCTATATCGACGAAATCGACAAGATCAGCCGCAAGTCCGACAATCCGTCGATCACCCGCGACGTGTCGGGTGAGGGCGTACAGCAGGCATTGCTGAAGATCATGGAAGGGACGGTCGCTTCCGTGCCGCCGCAGGGCGGCCGCAAGCATCCGCAGCAGGAATTCCTGCAGGTCGACACCACCAACATCCTGTTCATCTGCGGTGGTGCGTTCTCTGGGTTGGACAAGATCATCTCGAGCCGTGGCAAGTCGACCTCGATCGGCTTCGGCGCCAAGGTGACCTCGCCGGAAGACCGCCGCATGGGCGAGATCTTCCGCGACGTCGAGCCGGAAGATCTGCTCAAGTACGGCCTCATTCCGGAGTTCGTTGGCCGTCTGCCGGTCGTCGCCACGCTGGAAGACCTGGACGAGGCGTCGCTGAAGAAAATTCTGGTCGAGCCGAAGAACGCGCTGGTCAAGCAGTACCAGCGCCTGTTCGAGATGGAGTCGATCGACCTGACCTTGGCCGAGGAAGCTCTCGGCGCGATTGCCCGCAAGGCGATCGAGCGCAAGACCGGCGCCCGCGGCCTGCGGTCGATCATGGAGGGCATCCTGCTCGACACCATGTTCGATCTGCCCTCGCTCGAGGGCGTCGAGGAGGTCGTGATCTCCAAGGAGGTCGTGGAGGGGACGGCGCGGCCGCTCTACATCTACGCCGACCGCAGCGACCGCACCGCCGACCAGGGCTCCGCCAGCGCCTGATCTTTCCCGGTTCCGAAGTGAACTACCGGCCTCTTTTGGGGCCGGTAGCCCGTTGCCGCGTGCCCAGTTCCAGCAACGCTGCCGGCCCACGGAACGGCGGCTGAATATCCCGGTGCGGGACGGCTTAATCGTCGCAGAATCAAAGCGTTTGTGTTGTGCTTCGACGCTAGCCCGATCTTAACTGGAGTTTCGGGCATTACTTGCGGAGGGGTGGTCACCATCCTACGTATAGTGCTGTCGAACAACTGGCGTACAAAGCGTCGTTTTAGACGAAGGAACTGACCCCGAAACTCATGCTCGGGGGTGGAACGCGAAACAGGAAGCGCGTTCCGACGTTTCTTCTTCCTGCTCGGCACTGTTCTTGCGATGCCGCTGATGCGGGTCACGGAACAGGGGCACAACACAAGGACTGGAAGCAATGACCAACAAGCCACGACCCACGCTGCAGCCGGGCGAATCCCGGGCCTATCCGGTGCTCCCGTTGCGCGACATCGTGGTGTTTCCGCACATGATCGTTCCGCTCTTTGTCGGCCGTGAAAAGTCGATCAAGGCGCTCGAAGAAGTCATGCGCTCTGACACCTTTATCCTGCTGGCGACCCAGAAGAACGCGTCCGACGACGATCCGGCCACCGACCAGATTTTCGAAGTCGGCACGCTGGCGAGCGTCCTGCAACTCCTGAAGCTGCCCGACGGCACCGTGAAGGTGCTGGTCGAGGGCGCGACGCGTGCCAAGGTCTCCAAGTACAGCGACCGCGACGAATACTATGAAGCCGACGCAACCCCGATCGTCGACGATGTCGGCGAGAAGGTCGAAGCGGAAGCCATGGCGCGTTCGGTCGTCACCGAATTCGAAAACTATGTGAAGCTGAACAAGAAGGTGTCGCCGGAAGTCGTCGGCGTGATCCAGCAGATCGAGGATTACGCCAAGCTCGCCGACACGGTGGCTTCGCATCTCGCCGTCAAGATTCCGGACAAGCAGGACATCCTGGAGACGCCGTCCGTCACCGCGCGCCTTGAGAAGGTGCTCGGCCTGATGGAGAGCGAGATCTCGGTTCTGCAGGTGGAAAAGCGCATCCGCACCCGCGTCAAGCGGCAGATGGAGAAGACCCAGCGCGAGTACTACCTCAACGAGCAGATGAAGGCGATCCAGAAGGAGCTCGGCGACGAGGAAGGCAAGGACGAACTTGCCGAACTCGAGGATAAGATCAAGAAGACCAAGCTGTCGAAGGAAGCCCGCGAGAAGGCGCAGCACGAGCTGAAGAAGCTGCGTCAGATGTCGCCGATGTCGGCCGAAGCCACCGTCGTGCGCAACTATCTCGATTGGCTGCTGTCGATCCCGTGGGGCAAGAAGGGCAAGGTCAAGAAGGATCTCACCGCCGCCGAAACCATTCTCGATGCCGATCACTACGGCCTCGAGAAGGTCAAGGAACGCATCGTCGAGTATCTCGCCGTGCAGCAGCGCGCCAACAAGCTGACCGGTCCGATCCTGTGTCTCGTCGGCCCTCCGGGCGTCGGCAAGACCTCGCTCGGCAAGTCGATCGCCAAGGCGACCGGCCGTGAGTTCGTGCGCGTGTCGCTCGGCGGCGTGCGTGACGAGGCCGAGATCCGTGGTCACCGGCGGACCTACATCGGCTCGATGCCTGGCAAGATCATCCAGTCGATGAGAAAGGCCAAGTCGTCGAACCCGCTGTTCCTGCTGGATGAGATCGACAAGATGGGCGCCGATTTCCGCGGCGATCCGTCCTCGGCTTTGCTCGAGGTTCTGGATCCGGAGCAGAACTCGACGTTCAACGACCACTATCTCGAGGTGGATTACGACCTGTCGAACGTGATGTTCATCACGACCGCCAACACGCTCAACATTCCTGGGCCGTTGATGGATCGTATGGAGATCATCCGCATCGCCGGTTACACCGAGGATGAAAAGCTGGAGATCGCGCGCAAGCATCTGATTCCGCACGCGGTCGCCAAGCACGGTTTGGCGCCTCAGGAATGGACCATCAACGATGAAGGTCTGTTGCTGCTGATCCGGCGCTACACCCGGGAAGCCGGCGTGCGTAGTCTCGAACGCGAACTGTCGACCCTTGTCCGCAAGGCCGTGAAGGAGATCATGACTTCCGACAAGAAGTCGATCGCCGTCACCGCTCAGAATCTCGCCGACTATCTCGGCGTGGCGAAGTATCGCTACGGCGAAGTGGAGGCGGAAGATCTGGTCGGCATGGTCACGGGTCTGGCGTGGACCGATGTGGGCGGCGAGCTGCTCACCATCGAAGGCACCTCGATGCCGGGCAAGGGCAGGATGACCGTCACCGGCAATCTGCGTGACGTGATGAAGGAGTCGATCTCGGCGGCGGCGTCCTACGTCCGCTCCCGCTCGGTCGCCTTCGGCATCGAGCCGCCACTGTTCGACAAGCGCGACATCCACGTGCACGTGCCGGAGGGCGCGACACCCAAGGATGGTCCGTCCGCGGGCGTCGCGATGGTCACGGCTATCGTCTCGGTGATGACCGGCATTCCGGTCCGCAAGGACGTCGCCATGACCGGTGAGATCACGCTGCGCGGCAGGGTGCTGCCGATCGGCGGCTTGAAGGAAAAGCTGCTGGCCGCCGCGCGCGGTGGCATCAAGACTGTGCTGATCCCGGAGGAGAACGCCAAGGATCTGGTGGAAATCTCCGAGACCGTCAAGAAGCACCTCGAGATCGTTCCGGTTTCCCGGATGGACGAGGTGCTGGCCAAGGCCCTGGTGCGCAAGCCGGAACCGATCGAGTGGGACGAGGCGGCTGCCGCTGCCGCGGCCGCCGCCGACAAGAAGACCGGCGACGAGTCTGGCCTGACCGCACACTAAGCGGCCGGCCTCTGAATGTGAAAACGGCGCCTTCGGGCGCCGTTTTTATTTGGGTGCTGGCGCGGCAGCGCTTGCACGACGACGCAGTACCGCGTTATCTCGCGGCGGATTGGGCAGTTAGCTCAGCGGTAGAGCATCCCGTTTACACCGGGACGGTCGGGAGTTCGATCCTCTCACTGCCCACCATCCCATCACTCAGGCCATTGCCGGCAATCGCGCCAGGCTCCGGATCGGCGAGCGCAGGATGATCGCCGCCTGGATCAGGAAGCCGATGCAGGCGACGACGATGCAGGCCTCGGCGCCGTAGGCGCCGCCGATGAGACCGCCGAGCGCTGCGCCGACTGGCCGCGCGCCGGTATTGGCCGTCATGAACAGCGCCGACACGCGGCCGAGCAGCGCTTCGGGCGTGACGGCTTGCCGGAGTGTCGTCGACGATATGACCCAGACGATCGGGCCGGCGCCGAACAGGAAGAACGACACGGCGGCCAGCGCGCCCGAAGGCCATTGCAGCGTCGCGAGCATCACCGCGATCGCCGCGACAGACACGACAGGGCCGAGCGCGACCGCGCTGCCGAACGACATCGAGGCGACGACGCGCGGCGCCAGCAGCGCGCCCGCCACCATGCCGATGCCGTAGACGGCGAGCGTCGCGCCGACGCCGGTCGCGGACAGTCCGAGCCGATGCACGGCGTAAGGCACATAGGCCGCCTGCAGGACGAACCACGCGAGATTCCAGGCGACGGCGGTGAGCAGGATCGGCCGCAGCCATTCGTGCCGCCAGACGAAGCCGGCGCCTTCCTTCAGATCGGCGACGATATGGCGCGGCGCTTGTGCCGGACGTTGCGGTTCGGGGATGCCGATCAAGAGCGCGGCGGCGATGGCCGACAATGCGGCCGCGAGGATGAATGTCGGCGACGCGCCGAGCCAGCCGACAAGCGCGCCCGCGAGCGCGGGGCCGGCGGCGAAGGCGACGCTGCGCGCCAGTTCGAGCCGGCCATTGGCGGCGACGAATTGTTGCCGCGGCACGAGCGCCGGCACCAGCGCGGGCGCGGCGACGCTGAAGGCCACGGTGCCGGTGGCGGCGGCAAAACCGATCAGCGCCAATAGCGGCACCGACAGCCATGCGAGCCCGGCTAACATCGGCAGCGACAGCAGCGCGACGCAGCGCAGCGCCTCGGCCAGCGCCATCAGCGAGCGTCGTGAGGTGCGGTCGGCAAGCACGCCCGCCGGAAACGACAGCAGCAGAAACGGCAAGGTCTGCGCCGCCGTGAGAAAGCCGGTCGCGCCCGCACCGGCGCCGAGCACGAGCACGGCGATCATCGGCGCGGCGGCAAGGCCGATCTGGTCGGCCGATTGCGCAATCAGGTTCGACCACGCCAGCCGCCGGAAGGCCGTCGGCAAAGGGTGATGGTGCAAACTTTCCGACATGGCGCCTCGCAACCTGACCGAACGATGCGGTTAGGTCGCAGAAGACGCCAAGGTCCACCACCCGGATCCTGATCGCGAGGCAGTGTCGCTCCGGCGCGCATCAGCGCTCGTCAGTCAGGCCCGCTCTTCCCACAGCGCCGCCAGATGCACGATGGTGCGCACGGCGGCCTGCATGTCCTGGACGCTGACCCATTCCAGAGGCGAGTGGAAGGCGTGTTCGCCGGCGAAGATGTTGGGGCAGGGCAGTCCCATGAAGGACAGCCGCGAGCCGTCGGTGCCGCCACGAATTGAGCCTTTGACCGGTGTCAGACCGGCGCGGCGCACCGCTTCCATGGCGTTGTCGACGATCGCTGGATGCTTGTCGAGCACGACGCGCATGTTGCGGTACTGCTCCTTGAGCTCGAAGCGATAAGTCGAGCGCGGGAAGTCTCGCATCACGTCCTTGACCGTCTGCTCCAGCAACTGCCCCTTTGCGCGCAAGCCGGCCTCGTCGAAATCGCGGACGATGTATTGCAGTTTGGCTTCGCCAAGCTGCGAGGTGACCGACACCGGGTGCAGGAATCCTTCGCGGCCATCGGTCGTTTCCGGGGTGCAGGTGTCCTTCGGCAGCGCATCGACGATTCGCGCCGCGATCTTTATGGCGTTTTCCATCTTGCCCTTGGCGAAGCCCGGATGCGCGGCGACGCCGGTGATGGAGATAATCGCCGCGTCGGCCGAGAAGGTCTCATCTTCAATGCTGCCCGCAGCCTCGCCGTCGATCGTATAGGCGAAGTCGGCGGCAAGCCGCTTCAGGTCGGCTTTGTCGACTCCGCGGCCGATCTCCTCGTCCGGCGTGAACAACACCTTGATGGTGCCGTGCTTGATCTCGGGATGGGCGACGAGAAAACGCATGGCATCGACGATCTCGGCCAGCCCCGCCTTGTTATCCGCACCGAGCAGCGTGGTGCCGTCCGAGGTGACGATGTCGTTGCCGATCTGCTGGGCGAGTGAAGCATGTTCGGCGGCGTGGATGACCTGGGCCTCGTCGCCCGGCAGGACGATGTCGCCGCCCTGGTAGTTCCGCACGATCTGCGGCTTCACATTGGCGCCGCTACAGTCCGGCGATGTGTCCATGTGCGAGCAAAAGCAGATCACCGGGACGGTTTTGTCGGTGTTGGCCGGCAGCGTGGCGTAGACATAGCCGTTATCGTCCATCGCGGCGTCGCTGAGGCCGATGTCGCGCAGTTCGCTCACCAGTAGGCGGCCGAGATCTTTCTGCTTCTGTGTGGACGGCGTCGTCGGCGATGCCGGGTCGGACTGTGTATCGATCCCGACGTAACGCAAGAACCGCTCGAGCACGGTGTAGTCGAAGGCGAGAGAGGCGGACATCGTCGAATCCATCAACACCAAAAACAAAACGGCAGGCCGGGCTTGTCGCCGCAGCCTGCCGTCTAATTTGCCGGAGAGTCCAGCGCCGGAAGCGTCAGACCGCTTCCTTGAGTTCCTTGGCGGCGCGGAACGCGACCTTCTTCGACGCCTTGATCTGAATCTGTTCGCCCGTGGCCGGGTTACGGCCGATGCGCGCAGCGCGCTTGCGCACCTGAAGAATGCCGAGACCACCGATGCGGATGCGCTCGCCCTTCTTGAGGTGCTTCACGATGCTGCCGACGAAATCGCCGAGGACGGTTTCAGCCTGCTTCTTGGACATCTCGTGCGATTCGGCGAGCGCCGCAGCGAGATGCTTCAGGGTAACCGTTGCCGGAGCCTTACTTGCCGTAGCCATCAGGGGACCCTCCTCTTGAGCCGCAAGGCTGGCGAAGCGCCAGACCGTGACGTCCGCATTAGACGATTCGGGTGCGGTCTGACCATGATTCTTAGCGATAAATGGGGCTTTTTCGCAATTGTGACGGGCTCAAACGTGTTTGCCTTGACTTGGCGCGGAGCCCCCTATAACTCACCGCAACGCCCGCGGGGGCGTAGCTCAGTTGGTTAGAGCGCTGCCCTGTCACGGCAGAGGCCGCGGGTTCGAGTCCCGTCGCTCCCGCCATTTCTCCGATGAAAATCAGAGACTTAAAAAGGCTCGCCATTTGGCGAGCCTTTTTCGTTGTGCGATACTGACCCGACACGGCCGGGCCGCTGGGCGGTGGCAGATCATCCCACTGCCGCGCCTGGTCAGCGCCGCCACCGATCGGGACGCCAACCGGAGGAGTTAAGCCCATGCCTAACCCGGATCTGGGCGTCAAAGCCCTGTTTTTCGATGTTTTCGGCACCATGGTGGACTGGCGCATCTCGGTTGCCCGCGAATCCGAGCGAATCCTCGGCGACCTCGGCTTCGACCTCGACTGGCTGGCCTTTGCCGACGGCTGGCGCGGCGAGTACCAGCCCGGCATGGAGGAAGTGCGCTCCGGCCGCATGCCATTCAGCAAGCTGGACGTGCTGCACCGTGCCAATCTCGTGCGCATGGCGCCGCGCTTCGGCCTCGACAGCCTGTCGGACGAAGTGCTCGACGACCTGACCCAGGTCTGGCACCGGCTCGACGCCTGGCCGGAAGTGCCGGCGGCCCTGGAGCGGCTGAAGACCAAATTCCGCATAGCGCCGGTGTCGAACGGAAACATATCCCTGATGGTCGATCTGGCACGGCGCAACGATCTGCCGTGGGACGCCATTCTCGGCGCCGAGATTGCCGGCGACTACAAGCCCAAGCCTAAAGTCTACCTCGCCGCCTGTGCCGCGCTCGATCTCGAGCCGCGGCAGTGCATGATGGTGGCGGCGCATTCCAACGATCTCGCCGCGGCTGCGGCCTGTGGTCTGCGCACCGGGCATGTCGCACGTCCGAATGAGCATGGCCCCGGTACCGGCGAACGCTCGCCGACTGTGCCTGTCGACGTGGCGGGGAGCGATCTTGCCGATGTCGCGTACCAACTGGGCGCTTGAGCGCGCTGGCGCCATCGGGGTTCGCGTCGGCGCCTAGCCCGAGTCGCGCTCATGTTCCGAAGGGCCGGGCGGCGGCCGCCACGATCCACAGTTTGCGCGAGCGGCACGGCGTATTGCGGCCTTTTTGGCGACACAGTCGGCTTGCCAAGGCGTTGCGCGCTGCGCTAAGCCTCAGCCGCTCTGTCCTTGCAACGTTTCCAAACAAGGCCTTGGGTTTTTGAGGGTTTTGCGCGGGAACAGCGGCGCCGACGATGGCGGCCGCGACCGGCCGGAGCTGCCTTACGGGGCAGGGGGCGAAAGACGATAGAGGTCGCCGATGAGCGCATTGCTGCAGGACTATCTGCCCCTCGTGATCTTTATCGCCGTGGCGCTTGTGATCGGGCTCGCGCTTCTCGTCGCGCCGTTCATCGTCGCGTTCCAGCAGCCGGATCCGGAAAAGCTGTCGGCCTACGAGTGCGGCTTCAATTCGTTCGACGATGCGCGCATGAAATTCGACGTGCGCTTCTACCTGGTCGCCATTCTGTTCATTATATTCGATCTTGAGGTGAGCTTCTTGTTCCCTTGGGCGGTCACGTTCCATCAGGTCGGCGCTTTCGGCTTCTGGGCAATGATGCTGTTCCTCGGCGTCCTCACCATTGGTTTCATCTACGAATGGAAAAAGGGCGCGCTCGAATGGGATTGAGCGCGCTGAAGGCATCGCAATGACAATGGTTGCTCCCCAGCCCCGCGGCATTCTCGACCCGTCGACCGGCAAGCCGGTCGGGGCCGACGATCCGTTCTTTGCAAATGTTAATAACGAGCTGTCCGACAAGGGCTTCATCGTCACCGCCGCCGACGATCTCGTTACCTGGGCCCGCACCGGCTCGCTGATGTGGATGACGTTCGGTCTGGCCTGCTGCGCGGTCGAGATGATGCAGGTTTCCATGCCGCGTTACGACGTCGAGCGCTTCGGCTTCGCGCCGCGCGCGTCGCCGCGCCAGTCCGACGTTATGATCGTCGCCGGCACGCTGACCAACAAGATGGCGCCGGCGCTGCGCAAGGTTTACGACCAGATGCCGGAACCGCGTTACGTCATCTCGATGGGTTCCTGCGCCAATGGCGGTGGCTACTACCACTATTCCTACAGCGTGGTGCGCGGCTGCGACCGCATCGTTCCCGTCGACATCTACGTGCCGGGCTGTCCGCCGACGGCGGAGGCACTGCTCTATGGCGTGCTGATGCTGCAGAAGAAAATCCGCCGCGTCGGCACGATCGAGCGATAGGGGCGGGCCATGGACAACCTCACGACGCTCGACAATCTCGGCGCCTCGATCAAGGCCGCGCTGCCCGGCGCTGTGATTGGCCACGAGATCGCCTTCGGCGAACTCAACGTCACCGCCAATGCCGCCGACATCGTCAAGGTGGCGAAATATCTGCGCGACGATCCGTCATGCCAATTCCTCTGCATCATCGACGTCACCGCAGTCGATTATCCAGGGCGCGAGCAGCGATTCGACGTCGTCTATCACATGCTGTCGCCGCGGCTGAACCAGCGCATTCGCGTCAAGGTCATGACCGACGAGGCAACGCCGGTGCCGTCGCTTATCGACGTGTTCCGCGGGGCCGACTGGTTCGAGCGCGAGACCTATGATCTCTACGGCGTGCTGTTCACCGGCCATCCGGACATGCGCCGCATTCTCACCGACTACGGTTTCGAGGGACATCCGCTGCGCAAGGACTTCCCGCTCACCGGCTTCGTCGAGGTGCGCTACGACGACGAGCAGAAGCGCGTTGTCTACGACAAGGTGAAACTGGCGCAGGAATTTCGCTCGTTCGACTTCCTGTCGCCGTGGGAAGGCACCGACTACGTGCTGCCGGGCGACGAAAAGGCGAAGGAGCCGGGGCAGGGCAACAAGCTCACCGGTGAGCCCGAGAAGAAGGCGACGCCGTAATGGCCGAGACCGCAGTCCGCAACTTCACCATCAACTTCGGACCGCAGCATCCCGCGGCGCACGGTGTGTTGCGCCTGGTGCTGGAGCTCGACGGCGAGATCGTCGATCGCGTCGATCCGCATATCGGCCTTCTGCATCGCGGCACCGAGAAGCTGATCGAGGCCAAGACCTACCTGCAGGCGATTCCATATTTCGACCGGCTCGATTACGTCGCGCCGATGAATCAGGAGCACGCTTTTTGCCTCGCGGTCGAAAGGCTGCTTGGTCTCGAGGTGCCGAAGCGCGCGCAGCTCATTCGCGTGCTGTATTCGGAAATCGGCCGCATCCTGTCGCATCTTCTCAACGTCACCACGCAGGCGATGGACGTCGGCGCGCTCACTCCGCCGCTGTGGGGCTTCGAAGAGCGCGAGAAGCTGATGGTGTTCTACGAGCGCGCCTCGGGCTCGCGCATGCACGCGGCGTATTTCCGTGTCGGCGGCGTGCATCAGGATCTGCCGCGCCAGCTCATCGACGACATCTACAACTGGTGCGATCCGTTCCTGAAGGTCGTCGACGATCTCGACACGCTGCTCACCGGCAACCGCATCTTCAAGCAGCGCAACGTCGATATTGCCGTCGTCAAGCTCGAGGACGCCTGGAATTGGGGCTACTCCGGCGTCATGGTGCGCGGCTCGGGCGCGGCCTGGGATTTGCGCAAGTCGCAGCCCTACGAGTGCTACGCCGAACTCGATTTCGATATTCCAGTCGGCAAGAACGGCGACTGCTACGACCGCTATCTCATCCGCATGGAAGAGATGCGTCAGTCGGCCAAGATCATGAAGCAGTGCTGCGACAAGCTTCGCTCGGCCGAAGGCCAGGGCCCGGTCTCGGCAGTCGATCAGAAGATCGTGCCGCCGAAGCGCGGCGAGATGAAGAAGTCGATGGAAGCGCTGATCCATCACTTCAAGCTCTACACCGAAGGCTTCCACGTGCCGGCCGGCGAAGTTTATGCCGCGGTCGAGGCGCCGAAGGGCGAGTTCGGCGTCTATCTCGTCGCCGACGGCACCAACAAGCCGTACAAGTGCAAGATTCGCGCGCCCGGCTTCGCGCACCTGCAATCGATGGACTGGTTGTGCAAGGGCCATCTGCTGGCCGACGTCTCGGCCATTCTCGGTTCCATCGACATCGTGTTCGGGGAAGTTGATCGATGAGCGTTCGCCGCACCGCGCCCGCCGCAGTCCAGCCGAAGGAGTTCGCCTTCACGGCGGAGAACCTCGCTTGGGCGAAGGCGCAGATGGCCAAGTTTCCCGAGGGCCGTCAGGCTTCCGCCGTCATTCCGCTGATGTGGCGCGCGCAGGAGCAACATCACGGCTGGCTGCCCGAGGCCGCGATCCGCTACGTCGCCGACATGCTTGGCATGGAGCACATCCGCGCCATGGAAGTGGCGACGTTCTATACGATGTTCCTGCTGCAGCCTGTGGGCAAGAAGGCGCACATTCAGGTGTGCGGTACGACGCCGTGCCGTTTGCGCGGCGCCGACGACCTGTTCGAAGTCTGCAAGCACCGCATCGCGCATGATCCGTTCGAGGTGTCGGCCGACGGGAATTTCTCGTGGGAAGAGGTCGAGTGCCTGGGCGCCTGCGTCAACGCCCCGATGGCCCTGATCTGGAAGGACACGTACGAGGATCTCACGGCGGAGAGCTTCGAGAAAATCATCGACGGCTTCGCCGCCGGCAATCCGCCCAAGCCGGGGCCGCAGAACGGTCGCCAGTTTTCAGCGCCCGAGGGTGGCCCGACGACCCTGACCGATCCCGCAGTCTACGCCGCCCAGTCCAAAGCGGCTGCTCCGCAGAATACAGGCCCGGCGCTGACCGACAGCGACGCCAAGAAGCCGAGTGTCACCGCGAGCAATCGCGAAGCTCCCGAACCGAAGGCGCCGCTGTCGAAAGCCGGCGCCGACAAAAAGCCGAAACCGAATTGATCGCGCCGAAGATCGAGATAGCCAATGCTCGCTGACAAGGATCGCATCTTCAAGAACCTCTACGGCCTCCACGATTGGGGGCTGAAGGGGGCGCGTGCGCGCGGCTCATGGGACGGCACCAAGGCGATTCTGGAGAAGGGCCGCGACGGCATCATCAACGAGATGAAAGCCTCGGGTCTGCGCGGCCGCGGCGGCGCCGGCTTCCCGACCGGTCTCAAATGGTCGTTCATGCCGAAGGAAATCGGTGAACGTCCGCATTACCTCGTCGTCAACGCCGACGAGTCCGAACCGGGCACCTGTAAAGATCGCGAGATCATGCGGCACGACCCGCATCTGCTGGTCGAAGGCTGCCTGATCGCCGGCTTCGCCATGGGCGCGCATGCCGGTTACATCTATGTGCGCGGCGAGTTTATCCGCGAGCGTGAGCGCCTGCAGGCGGCGATCGATCAGGCCTACGAAGCCAAGCTGATCGGCAAGAACAACGTCAACGGCTGGGACTTCGACCTCTACGTCGCCCACGGCGCCGGCGCCTATATCTGCGGCGAAGAGACCGCGCTGCTCGAAAGCCTCGAGGGCAAGAAGGGTCAGCCGCGCTTGAAGCCGCCGTTCCCGGCCAATGTCGGTCTCTATGGCTGCCCGACCACGGTGAACAACGTCGAGTCGATCGCCGTCGCGCCGGATATCCTGCGCCGCGGCGCGGCATGGTTCTCCTCGTTCGGCGCGCCGAACAATGTCGGCACCAAGCTGTTCTGCATCTCCGGCCACGTCAACAAGCCGTGCAACGTCGAAGAAGCGATGAGCATTCCGTTCCGCGAACTCATCGACAAGCATTGCGGCGGCATCCGTGGCGGCTGGGACAATCTCAAGGCCGTGATCCCCGGCGGCTCGTCGGTGCGCATGGTGCCGGCGGCGCAGATCATCGACACGCCGATGGATTTCGACTCCCTCGGCAAGCTGCGTTCCGGTCTCGGCACCGCCGCGGTGATCGTGATGGACAAGTCCACCGACCTGATCAAGGCGATCACGCGTATCTCGTATTTCTACAAGCACGAGAGCTGCGGCCAGTGTACACCGTGCCGCGAGGGCACCGGCTGGATGTGGCGCGTGCTCTCGCGCATGTCGGAAGGCCGCGCGCAGAAGCGCGAGATCGACATGCTGCTCGATGTGACCAAGCAGATCGAGGGTCACACCATCTGCGCGCTCGGCGACGCCGCGGCCTGGCCGATCCAGGGCCTGATTGCGCATTTCCGTCACGAGATCGAAGAGCGGATCGACCAGTACTCGGCCAATCCGCATGCCGAACCAGTCATGGTCGCGGCGGAGTAGGGCATGACCGGGACCCGCCATCTCGCCCAGTTCAACATCGCGCGGATCAAGTATCCGCTCGACGATCCGCGCATGGCGGACTTCGTCGGCAATGTCGCGCGGGTGAACGGGCTGGCGGATCAGATCGAAGGCTTTGTCTGGCGGCTTGCCGACGACAGCGGCAACGCCATGGGCATGCAGGTATACGGCGACCCGCGGATCCTGCCGAACCTGACCGTGTGGGAAAACGTCGCGGCGCTGGAGCGTTTCGTCTGGAAGACGGTGCACAGCCGCTTCTACGGCCGACGCGCCGAGTGGTTTGAACATACCGAGACGCCGCTGGTGATGTGGCACATTGAAGCCGGACATCGGCCGCCGATGGCCGAGGGCGTCGAGCGCCTCGAGCACTTGAAGGCGCACGGGTCGAGCGAGCATGCATTCGGCTGGGAGTATCTCGCCGATGCGCAACATTGGAAAACTGCGCGCTGCGGCGCGCCTACTCCCCTTCTTGGCGAGCACGCGGCATGACCAAAGTCATCATCGACGGACAGGAACTCGACGTCCCGCCGGAATACACGCTGTTGCAGGCGTGCGAAGCCGCCGGCGCCGAGATTCCGCGCTTCTGCTTCCATGAGCGGCTGTCGATCGCCGGCAATTGCCGCATGTGCCTGATCGAAGTGAAGGGCGGGCCGCCGAAGCCCGTCGCCTCCTGCGCCCAGAACGTCCGCGACCTGCGGCCCGGCCCCAATGGCGAGCCGCCGCAGATGTTCACCAAGTCGCCAATGGTGAAGAAGGCGCGCGAAGGCGTAATGGAATTTCTGCTGATCAACCATCCGCTCGATTGCCCGATTTGCGATCAGGGCGGCGAGTGCGATCTGCAGGATCAGGCCATGGCCTATGGCGTCGATCACACGCGCTATCACGAGAACAAGCGCGCGGTCGAAGACAAGTACATCGGCGCGCTGGTCAAGACCTCGATGAACCGCTGCATCCAGTGCACGCGCTGCATCCGCTTCTCGGCGGAGGTGGCCGGCGTGTCGGAACTGGGCGCCACCGGTCGCGGCGAGGACATGGAGATCACGACCTATCTCGAAGCCGCGATGACCTCCGAACTGCAATCTAACGTCGTCGATCTGTGCCCGGTCGGCGCGCTGACCTCGAAGCCTTACGCCTTCGCCGCGCGGCCGTGGGAATTGTCGAAGACGCCGTCGGTCGATGTCATGGACGCGCTCGGCTCGGCCATCCGCATCGACGCGCGCGGCCGCGAGGTGATGCGCATCCTGCCGCGCACCAATGACGACATCAACGAAGAGTGGATCTCCGACAAGACCCGCCATGTCGTCGACGGTCTGCGCACCCAGCGCCTCGATATTCCTTATATTCGCGAGAATGGCCGCCTGCGGCCCGCGACCTGGAAAGAGGCGTTTGCCGCCATCGCCGACAAGATGCGCCCGGCCAAATCCGAGCGCGTCGGCGCGCTCGCCGGCCAACTGGCTGGCGTCGAGGAAATGTACGCGCTGAAGGCGATGATGACGGCGCTCGGTGTCAAGAACATCGACGCCCGTTATCCGGGTTCGCCGCTGCATCCCAAGCACGGCCGCGGCAGTTACCTGTTCAATTCGACCATTGCCGGTATCGATCAGGCCGACGCGATCATGCTGATCGGCTGTAACCCGCGCAGGGAAGCGCCGGTGCTGAACGCTCGCATCCGCAAGCGCTGGCGCCAAGGCAATGTGCTGATCGGTGTCGTCGGCGAACAGGCCGATCTTACTTATAGCTATACTTATCTTGGCGCCGGCCCGGACAGCCTCACGCCGATGATCGATCATGCGCCGGCTAAGGCGCAGAAGCCGATGTTCATCGTTGGCCAAGGTGCGCTCAACCGCGCCGATGGCGCCGCGGTGCTTGCGCAGGCGGCAAAGGCCGCGGCGTCGCTGGGCGTCGTCAAGGACGGCTGGAACGGGTTCAACATCCTCCATACCGAAGCCGGCCTCGTCGGCGCGCTCGATATCGGCTTCGTGCCGGGTGAGGGCGGCCTCGATACCGGCGCCATGCTCAAGGCCAACGCGCTCGATATGCTGTTCCTGCTTGGCGTCGATGAAGTCGATGTCCCCGCGGGCGCTTTCGTCGTCTATATCGGCACCCATGGTGACCGCGGCGCGCATCGCGCCGACGTCATCTTGCCGGGCGCGGCCTACCCGGAAAAATCGGCGACCTACGTGAACACCGAAGGCCGCGTGCAGATGACGACGCGCGCCGCGTTCCCGCCGGGCGACGCCCGCGAGGACTGGGCGATCCTGCGCGCGCTGTCGGAGACGCTGGGCTGCAAGTTGCCGTTCGACTCGCTGCCGGCGCTGCGAGCGGCGATGTATGCGGCCTATCCGCACCTGATGCGCATCGATCAGATTGCGCCTGGCGCGGCAGCGGATATTCAGAACCTGAGCAAGCTCGGCGGCACAATCGAGAAGTCGGCTTTGGTGTCGCCGGTTTCCGACTTCTATTTCACCAATCCGATCGCGCGGGCGTCCGCCGTGATGGCCGAGTGTTCGGCAATCGCCAAGGCTGCCGCGCAGAAGCTCACGCTGACGGCGGCGGAGTAGGGAACGATGGATTTCTTCTGGACCACCCTTTGGCCGCTGATCATCATTCTGGGGCAGTCGCTGCTGCTTCTGGTGATCCTGCTGGTCGGCATCGCCTACATCCTGCTGGCTGACCGTAAAATCTGGGCGGCAGTGCAGATGCGGCGCGGCCCGAACGTCGTCGGACCGTGGGGCCTGCTGCAGTCCTTCGCCGACCTTTTGAAATTCGTGGTCAAGGAGCCGGTGATTCCGGCCGGTTCGAACAAGGGCGTGTTCCTGCTCGCGCCGCTCGTTACCTGCGTGCTGGCGCTTGCCGCCTGGGCCGTGGTGCCAGTAAGTGCTGGTTGGGTGATCGCCAACATCAATGTCGGCGTGCTCTATATCTTCGCGGTGTCGTCGCTGATGGTCTACGGCGTGATCATGGCCGGCTGGGCGTCGAACTCGAAATATCCGTTCCTGGCCGCGCTGCGTTCGGCGGCGCAGATGGTTTCCTACGAAGTGTCGATCGGCTTCGTCATTATCACCGTGCTGCTGTGCGCCGGCTCGCTCAACTTGTCGAAGATCGTCGAGGCGCAGAACGGGCCCTATGGCATGCTGTCGTGGTACTGGCTGCCGCTGTTTCCGATGTTTGTCGTGTTCTTCATCTCGGCCTTGGCGGAGACCAACCGTCCGCCGTTCGATCTGGTCGAGGCGGAATCGGAACTGGTCGCCGGCTTCATGGTCGAGTACGGCTCGTCACCTTACATGATGTTCATGCTTGGCGAATACGTGGCGATCGCCACGATGTGCGCGATGGGCACCATCCTGTTCCTCGGCGGCTGGCTGCCGCCGGTGCCTTACGCACCGTTCACCTGGGTTCCGGGCGTCATCTGGTTCGTGCTCAAGGCGCTTTTCATCTTCTTCGGCTTCGCCATGGCGAAGGCGATCGTGCCGCGCTACCGCTACGACCAGCTGATGCGGCTCGGCTGGAAAGTATTTCTTCCGCTGTCGCTGGCGATGGTCGTGATTGTTGCGGGTGTCCTGCAATACGGTCACCTCGCCACCGCGGCGATGAAGTGAGGACGTCATGAGATTAGTCGGCGCCGCAAAGGCACTGTTCCTCTGGGAGTTTGTGGTCGGCACCGCGCTCGCCATGCGCTATTTCTTCGCGCCCAAGGCGACCTTGAATTATCCGTTCGAGAAGGGTCCGATCTCGCCGCGCTTCCGCGGCGAGCACGCGCTGCGCCGTTATCCGAACGGCGAAGAGCGTTGCATCGCCTGCAAGCTGTGCGAAGCGATCTGCCCGGCGCAAGCCATCACCATCGAGGCCGGCCCGCGCCGCAACGACGGCACGCGCCGCACCACGCGCTATGACATCGACATGGTGAAGTGCATCTACTGCGGCCTCTGCCAAGAGGCCTGCCCGGTGGACGCCATTGTCGAAGGGCCGAATTTCGAATTCGCTACGGAAACCCGCGAAGAGCTCTATTACGACAAGGCGCGCCTGCTCGCGAATGGCGACCGCTGGGAGCGCGAGATCGCCAAGAACATCGCGCTCGACGCGCCGTATAGGTAACGCCGATGACCGCCGCAGCCGTATTCTTCTATCTGTTCGCCTGCATCCTGGTCGCGAGCGCCTTCATGGTGATCGCGTCGAAGAACCCGGTGCACTCGGTGCTCTACCTCATCCTCGCCTTCGTCAACGCGTCCGGGCTGTTCGTGATGATGGGTGCCGAATTCCTGGCGATGATCCTGGTCGTCGTCTATGTCGGTGCGGTCGCCGTGCTGTTCCTGTTCGTCGTCATGATGCTCGACGTCGACTTCGCCGAACTGAAGCACGGCGCGCTGCAGTATCTGCCGGTCGGCATGCTGATCGGCGGCATCTTCCTCGCCGAACTGGTGATGGTGCTCGGCTCCTGGGCGATCGGCCCCGGCGTGCCGTCGGCGATCACTGCGCCGATCCCGACCAATGTCACCAATACCGAGGCGATCGGCTTGGTGCTCTATACCCGCTACGTCTACTTCTTCGAGGTCGCCGGCATGATCCTGCTGGTCGCCATGATCGGCGCTATCGTGCTGACGCTGCACCACAAGGCGCGAGTCAAGCGCCAGTCGATCAGCGCGCAGAACGCACGGACTCCGCAGATGGCGATGAAGGTGGCGAAGGTCCGCACCGGGCAGGGGCTCGGCTCCAACGAGATTTCCTCCAAGGACGCGGGAGAGGCGGCATGACCATCGGTCTTGGACATTACCTGTCGGTCGCCGCGATCCTGTTCACATTCGGCGTCTTCGGCATCTTCCTGAACCGCAAGAACGTGATCATCATCCTGATGTCGATCGAGCTGATCCTGCTCGCGGTCAACATCAACCTGGTGGCGTTCTCGACCCATCTGGGCGACATCACCGGGCAGGTCTTCGCGCTGTTCGTGCTGACCGTCGCCGCGGCGGAAGCCGCCATCGGTCTTGCCATTCTCGTCGTCTTCTTCCGCAACCGCGGCACCATCGCGGTTGAGGACATCAATATGATGAAGGGCTGAATCCCCGATGTTTCAGGCCATTGTATTCCTGCCGTTGCTCGGGGCCATTCTCGCCGGCGTCATCGCGCTTGTCAGCGCGCGCAGCCGCTTTCCCGGCGAGGCCCCGCCGCCCGGCGCCGAAGACGACGCGACGGGCGCGCCCGTCCATCACCATTCCGCGCATGTGGCTGGCGGCGGCGTCATTCACCACGATAGCCACGAACCCGGCGACGGGCACGGCCACGACGGTCACGGGCACGGCCCGGTTGAGCCGGCGGCTGCGGGCTCGCGCACGGCGGAGCTGATCACCACGACGCTGCTGATGGTTTCGGCGATCTTGTCCTGGATCGCGCTGGTGCAGGTCGGGTTCGGCGGCCATGACGTGCGCGTGCCGCTGATCGACTGGATCGTGTCGGGCAACCTTAAGGTCGAGTGGGCGCTCCGCATCGACACCCTCACCGCCGTGATGCTGGTCGTCGTCAACACCGTGTCGGCGCTCGTGCATCTCTATTCCATCGGTTACATGCACGAGGAGCCGTACCGGCCGCGCTTCTTTGGCTATCTGTCGCTGTTCACCTTCGCCATGCTGATGCTGGTGACGTCCGACAACCTGGTGCAGATGTTCTTCGGCTGGGAAGGCGTGGGTCTGGCGAGCTACCTGCTGATCGGTTTCTGGTACTACAAGCCGGAAGCCAACGCTGCCGCCATCAAGGCCTTTGTCGTCAACCGCGTCGGCGATTTCGGCTTCGCGCTCGGCATCTTCGCGCTGTTCGCCATGACCGGCGCCGTCGATTTCGACACCGTGTTCGCGCAGGCGCCCGGTCTCGTCGGCAAGAGCATCAATTTCTTCGGCTGGCACGCCGACGCGATGACGCTGATCTGCCTGTTCCTGTTCATGGGTGCGATGGGCAAGTCGGCGCAGTTCCTGCTGCACACCTGGCTGCCGGACGCGATGGAGGGCCCGACGCCGGTATCCGCGCTGATCCACGCTGCGACCATGGTCACCGCCGGTGTGTTCATGGTGGCGCGGCTGTCGCCGTTGTTCGAACTGGCGCCGCACGCCCAGGCTTTCGTCATGTTCATCGGCGCCACCACGGCGATCTTCGCCGCGACCATCGGTCTGGTGCAAAACGACATCAAGCGCATCGTCGCCTATTCGACCTGTTCGCAACTCGGTTACATGTTCGTGGCGATGGGGGCGGGCGCCTATTCGGTCGGCATGTTCCACCTGTTCACGCACGCCTTCTTCAAGGCGCTGCTGTTCTTAGGCTCTGGCTCGGTGATCCATGCGATGCATCACGAGCAGGATATCCGAAAAATGGGTGGTCTGAAGGACCGCATCCCGTTCACCTATATCGTGATGCTGATTGGCACTTTGGCGCTGACCGGTTTCCCGTTGACGGCCGGTTATTTCTCCAAGGACGCCATCATTGAATCCGCCTTCGTCGCGAACAACCCGATGGCGCTCTACGCCTTCGTCTGCACTGTCGCCGCGGCGCTACTGACGTCGTTCTACTCTTGGCGTCTCGTGTTCAAGACCTTCCACGGCGCGCCCCATGACGTGAAGCACTGGAAGGAAGCGCACGAGAGCCCGATGGTGATGCTCGTTCCGCTCGCGGTGCTGGCGGCCGGGTCGATCCTCGCCGGCTTCCCGTTCAAGGAGATCTTCGCCGGCCACGGCGTCGAGCATTTCTTCCGCGAGTCGCTGAAGTTCGGACCGAACAACAAGGTCCTTGAGGAGATGCATCACATCCCGATGCAGATCGGCCTGTTGCCGACCGTGATGATGGTCATCGGCTTCATCGTTGCTTGGTATTTCTATATCCGCAAGCCGCAGATTCCGGTCGAACTCGCACGCCAGCACGAGGTCCTCTACAAGTTCCTGCTCAACAAGTGGTACTTCGACGAGATCTACGACGTCATCTTCGTGCGTCCGGCGAAGTGGATCGGCTACTCGCTGTGGAAGAAGGGCGACGGCTGGCTGATCGACGGCTTCGGCCCCGATGGCGTTTCGGCCCGCGTGCTTGACGTCACGCGCAGCGTCGTCCGGCTGCAGACCGGGTACCTCTACCACTACGCCTTCGCCATGCTGATCGGCGCGGCGCTGTTCATTACCTGGTTCATGTTCTCGGCGGGGATTCACTGATATGGCTTGGCCTGTCCTCTCCGTCGTCACGTTCCTGCCGGTCCTCGGCGCGCTTCTGATCATGCTTATGGTCCGCGGCAACGGGCCCTTCGCCAAGGGCACGGCGCGCTGGATCGCGCTGTGGACCACGCTCGTTACCTTTGCCGTTTCGCTGGTGCTGGTGCGGCGTTTCGATATGTCGTCGCCGGAATTCCAGTTCACCGAAAAGCACGATTGGCTCGGCGTTGCCTCCTATCACCTTGGCGTCGATGGCATTTCGCTGCCTTTCATCATCCTGACCACGGCGCTGATGCCGCTCTGCATCCTGGCGAGTTGGACCTCGATCCAGAAGCGGGTCAAGGAATACATGATCGCGTTCCTCATGCTCGAAGCGCTGATGATCGGTACCTTCGCCGCGCTCGACTTGGTGCTTTTCTATCTGTTCTTCGAAGGTGGCCTGATCCCGATGTTCCTGATCATCGGCATCTGGGGTGGCCCGCGCCGCGTCTATGCGAGCTTCAAGTTCTTCCTCTACACCTTCGCCGGCTCGGTGCTGATGCTGCTCGCCATCATGGCGATGTACTGGCAGGCCGGCACCACCGACATTACGGTGCTGCTGCGCCACGGCTTCCCGGCGGGGATGCAGTACTGGGCGTGGCTGGCGTTCTTTGCTTCCTTCGCGGTGAAGATGCCGATGTGGCCGGTGCACACCTGGCTGCCGGATGCGCATGTCGAAGCGCCGACCGCGGGCTCGGTGATCCTGGCCGCGATCCTGTTGAAAATGGGCGGATACGGCTTCCTGCGCTTCTCGCTGCCGATGTTCCCTGTCGCCAGCGATTATTTCGCACCGCTGGTCTGGACGATGTCGGTCATTGCCATCGTCTACACCTCGCTGGTGGCGCTGATGCAGGAGGACGTGAAGAAACTGATCGCGTACTCCTCGGTCGCGCATATGGGCTACGTCACCATGGGTATCTTCGCCGCAACGCATCAGGGCGTCTCCGGCGCGGTATTCCAGATGATCTCGCACGGCATCGTCTCCGGCGCTCTCTTCCTCTGCGTTGGCGTCGTCTACGATCGCATGCACACCCGCGAGATCGCCTTCTACGGCGGGCTCGCGCACCGCATGCCGGTGTTCGCCTTCGTCTTCATGCTGTTCACGATGGCGAATGTCGGCTTGCCGGGGACCTCGGGCTTCGTCGGCGAATTCCTGTCGCTGATAGGCACCTTCAAGGTGAATATCCCGGTCGCGACCTTCGCCACGTTGGGTGTGATCTTCTCGGCGGCCTATGCGCTGTGGCTCTATCGCAAGATGGTGTTCGGTACGCTCAAGCCGGCGGTCGAAGGCATCAGGGACATGGGATTGCGCGAGGCGGTGATCTTCGCGCCGCTCGTCGTGCTGACCATTCTGTTTGGTGTCTGGCCGAAGCCCGTGCTTGACATGTCGTCGGCCTCTGTCGCGCAACTGCTCGACGGCTACGGCAAGGCAGTAAAGACGGCCAAGGATGAGGGCACCAAGGCGGCCGCCGCCAAGGCGCCGACGGTCGAGGCCAGCGTTATTCCGGTGAGCGCCACGCGATGAACAACCTGACGTCCCTCCAATCGCTGCAGCCCGTCCTGCCGGAGATCGCCCTGGCGGTCGGCGCCATGGTGCTCTTGATGCTGGCGGTGTTTGCCGGCGACCGCGCCGCCCGCTTCGTCAACACGCTGTGCATCCTTTTGCTGATCGGCGTTGGCGCACTGATCGTCATGCAGCCGGCCGGTCGCGTCACGATGTTCGACAATGGCTTCGTGGTCGACGATTTCGCCCGGTTCCTCAAGCTTCTGGCGCTGGCCGGCTCGGCCGGTTCGCTGATCCTGTCGCTCGATTACCTGACGAGGGAAGGCCTGCAGAAGGCCGAGTTCGGCGTGCTGGTGCTTCTCGCCACCCTCGGCATGTTGCTGCTGATCTCGGCGAACGATCTGATCGCGCTCTATCTCGGCCTGGAGTTGATGAGCTTGCCGCTCTATGTCATCGCCTCGTCGAACCGGGACAATGCCAAATCGACCGAAGCGGGCCTCAAGTATTTCGTTCTCGGCGCACTGTCGTCCGGCATGCTGCTGTACGGCGCTTCGCTGATCTACGGCTTCACCGGCACTGTGAACTTCGCGGGTATCGCCAAGGCGGTGCAGGGTGGGGCGGGAACCGGACTGATCTTCGGCCTGGTGTTCCTGTTCGCCGGCTTCTGCTTCAAGATCTCGGCCGTGCCATTCCACATGTGGACGCCTGACGTCTATGAGGGCGCGCCGACCCCGGTGACTGCGTTCTTCGCCGCTGCGCCCAAGGTTGCCGGCATTGCCATCTTCGTCCGCGCCTCCGTGGTCGCCTTCCCGGGGATCACCCATTCCTGGCAGCAGATTGTCGTCTTCGTCTCGATCGCCTCGATGGCGCTCGGCGCCTTCGCCGCGATCGGCCAGACCAACATCAAGCGGCTGATGGCCTATTCCTCGATCGGCCATATGGGCTTCGCGCTCGTGGGGCTCGCCGCCGGCACCGCCGAAGGCGTGCAGGGCGTGCTGATCTACATGACGATCTACGTCGGCATGACGCTTGGCACCTTCGCCGTCATCTTGTCGATGCGCCGCGACGGCAGGATGGTCGAGAACATCAGCGACCTCTCCGGCATGTCGCGCACGCATCCGACCATGGCCTTCATGCTGGCGATGCTGCTGTTCTCGCTCGCCGGTGTGCCGCCGCTCGCCGGCTTCTTCGGCAAATTCTACGTCTTCCTCGCCGCCATCAACGCCGGCCTGTATACGCTCGCCGTGATTGGCGTGCTGTCGAGCGTCGTGGGCGCGTTCTACTACCTGTCCATCGTCAAGGTGATGTATTTCGATGCCCCGGCGCCCGCTTTCCAGCGCACGCCGGCGCTGGTCGGCCTAATGATGGTCGTGTTCGGGACGCTCAATATCGTGTTCTTCCTCTATCCGGCGCCGCTGCTCGGCGCGGCGACCGCGGCGGCCAAGTCGCTGTTCTAGTGTCGCTGTTCTGAGCGCGAAGCGCGCGTGGACGTGCCCGGCACGTCCTGATCAATGAACCGCGAAGCCACGGACCTGGCGGGGGTCCGACACATAGCTTTCGAAAGGCTCGGCTCCACCAATGCCGAGGCGCAGGCGCTCGTGCGTGCCGGCGAGCGTGGTCCGTTGTGGGTCACCGCCACCATGCAGGAGGCCGGGCGTGGCCGCCGCGGCAAGGGCTGGGTGTCGCCACCAGGCAATCTCTATTCCTCGCTGCTGCTAACCGATCCGGCGCCGCCGCCGCTTGCCCCGCAGCTCTCTTTCGTCGCCGCGCTGGCGCTGCATGACGCGGTCGCCGAATGCGCGCCGCAACTCGGGCCGCTGCTCAAGGTAAAATGGCCGAACGATCTGTTGCTCGGTGATGCCAAGATCGCCGGTATCCTGATCGAGGGTGAGAGCGGCCCGCCGTTCGCCGCCGTCATCGGTATGGGCGTCAATTGCGCCAGCCACCCGCCGGACACGCCTTATGCCGCAACCGACCTGGCGTCGGCCGGCGCCGTGGTGGCGCCGGAGCATCTATTGGGCGCGCTGGCGCGAGCGATGCAGACGCGGCTCGCGCAATGGGATCGCGGGCAGGGTTTTGCCGCCATCCGCTCGGCCTGGCTCAGGCGCGCTGCCGGCCTCGGCACCGAGATTCACGTGCGGCTACCGGAACGCGAGTTCTCGGGGCATTTTGAAGGTCTCGATGAAAGCGGTCGGCTTTTGGTGCGCGGCGAAGATGGCATCACCGCCGTCACGGCCGGCGAAGTTTTTGGATTTGGACAGATATGAACAGCAACAACACGCGCACTGATCTGGTTTACGCGCCGCTCGGCGGCGTCGGTGAAATCGGCATGAACCTGTCGATCTATGGCCTCGGCAGCGACCACAAAAGGTCCTGGCTGGCAGTCGATCTCGGCGTCTCCTTCGCTCAGGAAGAACATCTGCCCGGTGTCGATCTCATCCTGCCGGACATCGGCTTCCTGGTGTCGGAGCGCAAGAACCTCGCCGGAATCGTCATCACGCACGCCCACGAAGACCACTTCGGCGCACTGATGGATCTGTGGCCGAAATTGAAGGTGCCGTTATTTGCAACGCCGTTTACCGCGGCGCTGCTCGAGGCCAAGCTCGGCAGCGAGCGAGGCGTCGCACCGGAGATTCCGGTGAACATCGTCAAGCCCGGCAGCCGGTTCTCGGTCGGCGCCTTTGACGTCGAGATGGTGGCGATGGCGCACTCGATTCCGGAAGCGACCGCGCTGATCATCCGTACCCCGGCCGGCACCGTGCTGCACACCGGCGACTGGAAGATCGACAAGACGCCGATGCTCGGGCCAGGCACTGACGAAGCCAAACTCCGCGCGCTCGGCGAGGAGGGCTGTCTCGCCGTGGTCGGCGATTCCACCAACGCGGTGCGCGACGGTATTTCGCCGTCGGAGGCTGACGTCGAGAAAACCATTTCGGCGCTGATCCGCAGCGCCAAGGGGCGTGTTGCCGTCACCACTTTTGCCTCGAATGTCGAGCGGCTGCGCAGCGTCGCGCTGGCGGCGCAGGAGTGTGGCCGCGAGGTGGTGGTGGTCGGCCGCGCCATGGACCGCGTCGTCGCCATCGCGCGCGAACTTGGCCTGCTCGACGGCGTCAAGCCGTTCCGCTCCGTCGATGCCTATGGCTATCTACCGCCGGACAAGGTCGTGGCGTTGTGCACCGGCAGCCAGGGGGAACCGCGTGCGGCGCTGGCGCGCATTGCCGAGGACCAGCATCCCGACGTCACCTTGTCGCGCGGCGACACCGTGATCTTTTCCGCCCGCACCATTCCCGGCAACGAGAAGGAGGTCGGCCGCATCGTCAACGGCCTGATCGACCAAGGCATCGAGGTCATCACCGACCGTACGCATCTGGTCCACGTTTCCGGCCACCCGCGCCGCGCCGAGGTCGAGCAACTGCTGTCGTGGGTCAAGCCGAAGATTCTGATCCCCGTCCATGGCGAGGCGTTGCATCTGTCCGAGCACGCCAAGCTCGGCCGGGCCATGGGCATTCCGGAAGTCGTTCAGTGCCGTAACGGCGACTTGGTACGTTTGGTTGAGGGCAAGGCGTCCATCATCGACGAGGTGCCATCGGGCCGCACCTACAAGGACGGCTCCCTACTGGTGCAGGCCGACGCGCGCACCATTGCCGACCGCAAGCGCTTGGCCTTCGCCGGGGCCATTTCTGTGGCGCTGGCGCTGACCGAACGCGGCGAACTGGTTGCGGACCCGGAATTTGACATGATCGGCATACCGGAGCGCGACGCCGGCGGCGAACTGATTTCCGATGCCGTGCTCGAGGCGATCGAGTCCACCTACGAGACGCTACCGCGCAAGCGCCGCGGCGATCCGGATACACTCGCCGAAGCGGTGCGCCGCGCGGTCCGCGCCGCCGTGGCGCACCGCTGGGGCAAAAAGCCTATGTGCCACGTCCATGTGCTCGTGGTTTGATACATACGCCGGCTTGCTACGAGAGGTAGGGGGAGTTCAATGATCGGTCGTCTCAATCATGTCGCCATCGCCGTGCGCGACATCGCCAAAGCTGCGGCGGTTTATCGCGACACGCTCGGCGCCGATGTCTCGGAGAAGGTGGCGCAGCCGGATCACGGCGTCTTCACCGTGTTCATCAATCTGCCGAATACGAAGATCGAATTGCTCGAACCGATGGGCGAGGGCTCACCGATCGCCAAGTTCCTCGACAAGAACCCGGACGGCGGCATCCATCATGTCTGTTACGAGGTTGACGACATCATTGCCGCGCGCGACACGCTCAAGAAGCAGGGCGCACGCGTGCTCGGCGACGGCGAGCCGAAGATCGGCGCACATGGCAAGCCGGTGATGTTTCTGCATCCGAAGGACTTCTGCGGCACGCTCGTCGAACTCGAACAGGCATGAATCGCGCCTGACCGGGAAAAGCGGGTGCCGGTTTTCTGATAAGGCGATGCGCAAGGGAAGATCATGAGCACAACGACCATCGTCGCGATTTATGTTCTCATCTGGTGGGTGACGTTGTTCGCCGTACTGCCTTGGGGCGTGCGCAGCCAGCACGAGGCGGGCGCTTTCGAAGCCGGTACGGATCCAGGCGCACCGGCGACGCACACAATGTGGCGCAAGATTCTCTACACAACGGTGATCGCGACCGCGATCTTCGGCGCGCTCTACGTCGCTTATACGCGCGATCTCATCCCGTTCGGCTTTCTCGAACGAGTTTCCCAGCCGCCGCATTCGTGAGTCGGCGGGCCACGGCGCCAGGCGCGATCGTGCACGCAAAAAAAGAGCAGGGCACTTGCCCTGCTCGGTCTTCTGTAGCTGTCTCTCAGCCTCGATTTAATTGGCTTTTTTGAGCTTTGTTATCGAGGCGGCTGCGGTTTCGCGCCGGAGACTTTCCT
This sequence comes from Pseudolabrys sp. Root1462, assembly GCF_001426945.1. Lineage (GTDB taxonomy): Bacteria > Pseudomonadota > Alphaproteobacteria > Rhizobiales > Xanthobacteraceae > Pseudolabrys. Next base: position 1,807,779 of record NZ_LMFS01000001.1, read on the forward strand.
CCCAAGACTTGGACCGTTTGTCGGAGCGCTGGTCTTGCTGCCAGCCATCCTGCCACTCGGCTTGAAGAATGCTAACGGATGGAATCAGGTGTGTCACCTGCATTCGTTGCTGCACTGCGTTATTACAATCGGCGCGTCGAGTACCGTCGCCGTGCCTTTTCTTTCGATGATCACGCGAGCGGTCCACACGCCAGGCGATTGTATACGCAGGTTCTCAATCACCCATGTTCCGTCTGGTAATTGCCGGGCATCGTGCCGGATACCGGCTGCACCGGAAAAGGTCGGATCGAGCGCCAATTGCACGCGATCAGCGGCAAACGGCGCGTAGTCCTCGTGCCACAATCGGATGATCGCGGCCGAGGTGCCGGCGTAACCGGGGTCGATGGTGAGATCGGCCATCACCACCTCGGTGTGGATATGGACGAAAGCTGCATCCGGATTAATCGCTGCCGTCGGCTTGTGCAGGTGGCTGGCCGGGGCAAGCGTGCCGAGAATGCCGACGAGCACGAGAATTCCCAGTCCCAACACGGTCTCGACCAGAGTTGTGCCGGCGAGGGCGTCGAGCGCGCCCCGCCCGGGCAGCCGCGAGGTGAGCCGGTAGCGGTTGAACGCCGCCAACCCCAGCATGGCCGCGAACAGCGCCAGTTTCAGCACCAGCACGCGGCCGTAGGCGGACGCCAGGAGGTCCGTCGGCCACCCTAACAGTACGGCGCTGTTGATGATGCCGCTGGTCAGGAGCGCCAGAACGCAGCCGATCGCCAGCAGCGAGAAGCGCCGGGTCACGCGGGCGGCCAGATCGCCCGGCGCCGGGGCGCCGCGGCTCCAGACCAGCAGTGAGGCGAAAGCCGGCAGGCCGCCGAGCCATAGACTGGCGGCGATCAGGTGCGCCACATCGGAAATGAGGTGAACGGCGCCGAGCAGCCCGGTCCCGGCGCCGGCATGGCCGGTCCAGGCGATCGCCCCAGTCAGCGCCGTTGTCGCCCCGACCGCCGGCCAGCGTCCGCGCGGCAGGGCCAGCGCCGCCGCGGCCAGCACGACGAGCGCCAGCCGGATGATGGCGATCCGTCCGAACCGGGTATCGGTCACTACCGAGATGAGGCCGCCATCGCCGAGTGCCTCGCTGACCGGTAAGGCGAGGATGCGCGCGGCAACGAGGGCGAACCACAACACGCCCGAGAGAAGCGCCACCGCGAGCGCCGCCGCCGCGAAACGGCGGAACTGGCGATCGAGGCCGTCGAGGCGGCCGACGAGCAGCATAAACGCGGCCGTGCCCAACGCCGCCAAGCAGGCGGCGAAGTGCACGGCACGAACGATGGCGAGCGGCTCGGGCATCGGCATCGGGTCGGCTAGGGCGCGACGGTGAAAGTGAAGCTGCCCTGGCTGCGGTGGGTGTCGACCGAGAGCACCTTCCACACCACCTTGTAGGCACCGGCTTGCAACGCTTTCAGCTTCACCTTGAGCACGGCGGCGTTGTCGGCGGCGCCGGTAGCTTTGCCGTCTTGCACCGCGGTGCCTTTGGCGTCTTGCACCACGATCGAGGAGAACTTCGGCTCGACCGCTTCGGTGAACCACAACGACACCTCACTCGGCGCTTGCGCCACCTTGGCGTCGACCGCGGGCTGGGCGTGGTCGAGATGGGCGTGCGCCAGCGCAGCGCCTGGCAGGAGCGCAAGTAAGATTCCGCCCAACAAAATTCGTATGACGTTTCGCATGGGGTCAGTGTCCTTTGCTGGCAGCGGGGATGAGCTTGATGGCCGGCGCCGGTTCGCCGAGATGTTCGTCCGGTTTGCCGGCCGATGGAACCTGCACCCAGCGATGCTCGCCTTTCTGACAAGTCTGAGTCACAGGAAAATACAAGGTCGTTCCCGGCGTCAGTTCGCCGGCGACGAAGGTCTGCAGAATAAACTCGTCGAAATAGCCGTCCGGCAGCGCGCCGCCCGACCAGACGATCTCCTTCGGTCCTTCGGTGAACTTGGCGCCGTGCAGGAAGCTGTAGGGCTTGGCGTAGGCGCCTCGTTTGATTTCGATGGTCCAGCCTGGCTTGACCATCGGCTTTACCGAGATCACGCCTTCGGGAATCTGCACCGCGATCTTGACCGTCGGCGAACCGTCGCAGCCATGCGGTACGGTGAGCACGGCCTTGTAGAACGAGCCGATAGCGACTTCCTTCTTGTCGAGTGTGACATGCGCGGAAGCGATGTTGAACGTGCTGAGCGAGAGAACGGCAACGAACGCGCATGACGGCATGCGGCCGCGCCAACGGATGTTGGTCATGAGTTCAGTCCTGTTCGATGAGCTGTGATGAATGCGGCGCAAAAGCCACAACGACAATCACGCGCTCAGCGGAGGACCTCGGGCCGAATGCTGATGAGAAACGACGCCGGTCGAGCGTGCTGCGTCCACCGGACGCAGCACGCGCAGCAGTCTGCCGGGCTCGAGGACGCCGGCGAGCACCGCGTCCGCGGCACTCGACGCCACCGGCGCGACGCCGCATAGCGTGCAGTGATCGCAGGCCTTGCTCGGTTTTGCCGGCTGACCGGCTGGCGATTGATCGCCTTCAACTGTCGCCTGATCAACGATGCTGTGGCAGATGGCGGTGAGGGGATCGAAGCTGGCGCCGACGGGCACCGGGCCGAGCGCGGCCCACAGAATCGCATTCAGCGCGACCGAATAGATCGCCAGTACCGATACGATTTTGCGCCAACCGAAACGCATGATTGCTCGTTCCACCGGCCGGTTACCTATCATTAACTTTTCAATACTGCCAGCCTCCGGTTTGGCTTCGCTGCAACGTTCTCGATAAGGCTGGATAACACTGCGGTTAATCGGCAGTTAACTCGGTTCCGCCTAAGTAAACGCATTCTAAATGACGCGCTGATTCCAGTGGCGTCACGGCAGGATGCAGGGTCCTTCGGCATGTGCGGATTTGCGGTCGCGATCGGATGGCCCGAGGCGGAGACAACCGTGGCCCGCCTGATCGACGGCATCCAGCACCGCGGCGACGTCACCGATCCGCTGCTCACCCCGCTGCCGAACGTCGCGATGTGCACGCGCCGTCTACGCATCGTCGATGCCGAGCACGGCACCCAGCCGCAGATTTCGTTTTATGGCCGTCTCGCAGTGTCGTTCAACGGCGAGATCTATAACCACGTCGAACTGCGCCACGAGATGGAAGCGCTCGGCGTCGGCTTTCGCACCCATTCTGACACCGAAGTGCTCGCCAATGCGCTGCAAGCCTGGGGCTATCGCGCTCCGGAGCGGCTCAACGGCATGTACGCCTTTGTCGCCGTCGATCTTACGAATGGCGAGTTTCTCGCCGCGCGCGATCCATTCGGCGTCAAGCCGCTTTACGTCATGCAATCCGGCACGGGCTTCCTCTTCTGCTCCGAAATGAAGCCTCTGCTCGACACCGTGCCGGTCGGCGACGTCATGATGCTGCCGCCGGGCTACGCGCTTTCGCGCAAGAACTGCGCGCGCTACCGCTCGCCGGTGTTTCCGCGGCTCGATGCGCCGGTCGAAAGTTCGCCCCAGGCGCTCGATGCCATCCTGCGCGGCGCAGTCGAGCGGCGCATTCCGCCGGGCCTGCCGGTCGCCACTTGGTTCTCCGGCGGCATCGATTCAACCTTGGTCGCGCATTACACGCGTCAATTCCGCCCCGAGGCGCCCGGCTATTTCGTCGGCGGGCCGGACGCGCCGGACTATCGCTACGCCGAGGCTTATGCCGAAAAGACCGGCTACGACCTGCGCATCGTGCCGTTCGATCCCGACAGTGCCGACACCTCCGGCGCCATCGACGATGTCGTGCTGGCGACGGAGTCTTTCGAGCCGAATCTGATCCGCGGCGCGCTGGGTTCGATGGCGGTGAGTAAGGCCATGCATCGCGACGGCTTCCGCGTCGGCCTGTGCGGCGAGGGCGCCGACGAACTGTTCTGCGGTTACGCGCCGCTCGAGATCGCTTTTCACGACAGCCCGGCCGACGGTGTCGTGTTCCGCGACGAATGCCTGTCGCTGATGCACCGCGTCAGCCTGCAGCGTGTCGATCGCGCGTCGATGCGTCAGTCACTGGAGATGCGCGAGCCGTTCCTCGATCCCGCCGTGGTCAATTACGCGCTCGGCCTGGCGCCCTCGGCGCTGGTGCGCGAGGTGAACGGCCTGCCGAGCGGCAAGATGCCGCTGCGCGAACTCTATGACCTCTATCCGGATGAACTGCCGGCCACGATCCGGGACCGTAGCAAGATCGCCTTCGGCGAGGGGGCGGGCCTCGAGACCGGGAAGGACGGCTGGGCGCGTCGCTTCGAGGAGTTGGTTTCCGACGCCGACTTCCGCGATGGCCAGCGCCAGTTCGGGGCCTTCCGGGTCCAGTCCAAGGAAGAGCTGTATTACCTACGCAAGCTCGCAGAGGTCATCGACGTCAACCGGGTCCCGTACCTGAAGGACCGCGCCTGGATTTCCTTCCCGGTGAAGGAACACCTGGAAAAACTCAAGGCCTACGCGCATTTCAGTTTGTAGCCTTGTCATTCCGGGGCGCGGTTCTTTAGCCGCGAGCCCGGTATCCATACCCGCGGTGCCGGCGATTATGGATTCCGGGCCCGCCACTTCGTGGCGTCCCGGAATGACATCTTAGGCTTGTCTTTTCCGCCCCGATCCGCTTTCACTCACTCCCTGTTTCACTCAACAAAAAGCCGGCTCCGATCCCATGCGCCTGTCCCGTTATTTCCTGCCCACGCTCCGCGAACCGCCGCGCGAGGCCGAGATCGTTTCGCACCGCCTGATGCTGCGCGCCGGCATGATCCGTCAGGAGGCCGCCGGCATCTACGCCTTCCTGCCGCTGGGGCTGCGGGTGCTGAAGAAAATCGAGCAGATCGTGCGCGAGGAGCAGGACCGCTCCGGTGCCATCGAACTCTTGATGCCGACCATGCAGTCGGCCGAGCTGTGGCGCGAGAGCGGCCGCTACGACGCCTATGGCAAGGAAATGCTGCGCATCAAGGATCGCCACGAGCGCGAGATGCTGTTCGGGCCGACCAACGAGGAAATGATCACGGAGATCTTCCGCGCCTCGGTGCGCTCGTACAAGGATCTGCCGAAGAACCTCTATCACATCCAGTGGAAGTTTCGCGACGAAGTGCGGCCGCGTTTCGGCCTGATGCGCGGACGCGAATTTCTGATGAAGGATGCCTATTCGTTCGACGCCGACGAAGCCGGCGCACGGCACTCCTACAACAAGATGTTCGTTGCCTACTTGCGTACTTTCAAGCGCCTCGGTCTCACCTCGATTCCGATGCGCGCGGATACCGGCCCGATCGGCGGCGACCTGTCGCATGAGTTTATCGTGCTCGCGGACACCGGCGAGTCGCAGGTGTTCTGCCACAAGAACTATCTGGACATGGCGGTGCCGGACGCGAACGTGAACTTCGACGACATCGCCGGCCTGCAGAAGACGGTCGATCAGTGGACGTCGCTCTATGCGGCGACTGAAGACATGCACGAAGCCGACAAGTTCGCGGCCGTGCCGACGGATGCTCAGGTCTCGGCGCGCGGCATCGAAGTCGGTCACATCTTCTACTTCGGCACCAAGTATTCTCTGCCGATGAAGGCGGTCGTCGCGACAGCCGACGGCAAGGAAGTGCCGGTACACATGGGCTCCTACGGCATCGGCCCGTCGCGGCTGGCCGCGGCGATCATCGAGGCCTCGCATGATGACGCCGGCATCATTTGGCCGGAGCCCGTGGCGCCGTTCAAGGTGGCTCTCTTGAACCTCAAGCAGGGCGATGCCGCGACCGATGGCGCCTGCGAGCAACTGTACGCCGAGTTATCGGCCAAGGGTGTCGAGGTTCTGTATAACGACGTCGACGAGCGCGCCGGCGCCAAGTTCGCCAATGCCGATCTCATCGGCCTGCCGTGGCAGGTCATGGTCGGTCCGCGCGGGCTCGCCGAAGGCAAGGTCGAAATCAAGAACCGCAAGACCGGCGAAAAGGAACAGATTTCGCCGGCTGCCGCCCTGGATCTGCTGACGCGCTGATCCGCGGCCCGGGGAACCTAGCCCGAAAAAATGGCTCGAAAATTTTCGCCCGCCGTGTCGAATCCGGCCGGGCCCATTCGTCGTGGGGATAGAGAGGCTGAAAACCGGCCTCCGAACCAACGGAGATAAGACAATGCGCGTGATGGTTATGGTCAAGGCCACCAAGGATTCCGAGCAAGGCGTCATGCCGACCACGGAACTTTTAGAGGCCATGGGCAAGTACAACGAAGAGCTGGTGAAGGCGGGGATCATGCTGTCCGGCGACGGCCTCAAGCCGTCATCGCAGGGCAAGCGCATCGCCTTCGACGGCCCGAAACGGTCCGTCATCGACGGGCCTTTCGCGGAGACGCGGGAACTGGTCGCCGGCTACTGGATCTGGGAAGTCAAGGACATGGCCGAAGCCGTCGAATGGGCGAAGCGCTGCCCGAACCCGATGCCGGGGCCGAGCGAACTCGAAATCCGCCCGTTCTACGAAATGGCCGATTTCGGTGAGGCCGCGACGCCGGAGATCGTCGACCGCTTCGAGCGCCTGCGCGAGCAGTCAAAGAACCGCTAGAGCCATCTGAGCCAGCCGCCAGGGAGATGCGACAATGCGCGTTATGGTGATCGTCAAGGCGACGCAGGACTCCGAGAACATGGGCAAGCCCAAGGCCGCCGATCTCGCAGAGATGGGCAGGTTCAACGACGAACTGCGCAAGGCCGGCGTCCTGCTGACGGCCGACGGGCTCAAGCCATCGTCTACCGGCAAGCGCGTCGCCTTCGACGGCGCCAAGCGAACGGTGACCGACGGTCCCTTTGCCGAGTCGCGCGAACTGGTGGCCGGCTTTTGGATCTGGGAGGTCAAGGACATGGCCGAGGCGGTTGAATGGGTGAAGCGTTGCCTCAATCCGATGCCCGGACCGAGCGAGATCGAAATCCGGCCGATCTGGGAAATGTCGGATTTCGCCTGAGCCCGAGACCCGCTTGCCACGCACCCCGCTTGTCACTTAATCGGGGTGCGTGGCCGACACCGATATCCATCGCAGCGTCGAAACCGTCTTCCGCATCGAGCAGGCGCGGCTGATCGCCGGCCTGACCCGCATGGTGCGTGATGTCGGTCTGGCCGAGGAACTGGCGCAGGACGCGCTGGTGACGGCGCTGGCGGAATGGCCATCTTCCGGCGTGCCGGATAATCCGGGTGCTTGGCTAATGGCGGCCGCCCGGCGCCGTGCCATCGACCGTCTGCGCCGCGCCAAAATGCAGGAACGTAAGCACGCCGAAATCGGCCGCGACCTCGACGAGGGTCGTGACGCCGTCGATCAGATCGACGCCGCGCTGGATGACGACATTGGCGACGACCTCCTCAACCTGATCTTCATCGCCTGTCACCCGGTTCTGTCGCCGGATGCTCGTGTCACTCTGACGCTGCGCCTGATCGCCGGCCTGAGCATCGCGGAAATCGCACGCGCCTTTCTCACCACCGAGCCGACCGTGGCGCAGCGCATTACTCGCGCCAAGAAGACGCTTCAGGAATCAGGCGCTGCCTATGAAGCGCCGCGGGGCGAGGAGCGGGCGCGTCGTCTCACCTCGGTGCTCGAGGTTATCTACCTGATCTTCAACGAAGGTTATGCGGCCACCGCCGGCGACGATCTGATCCGGGCCGATCTGTGTACAGAGGCGCAGCGGCTCGGTCGTATCCTCACCGGCATCGCGCCGCACGAGCCGGAGGCCTTCGGCCTTCTGGCGCTGATAGAGATCCAGGCCTCGCGGTTGAAGGCCCGCGTCGGTCCGGACGGCGCGGCGATCACGCTGCCCGAGCAGAACAGGGCCCTTTGGGACCAGCTTTTGATCGGCCGCGGGCTCGAGGCCCTGGCGCGTGCCGAAACGCTTGGCGGCGCCGACGGCGCCTACGCGCTGCAGGCCGCAATCGCCGCCTGTCATGGCCGGGCGCGCACCGCCGCGGACACCGACTGGCGCCGCATTGCGTCGCTCTATGACCGGTTGCAGGAGGTCATTCCGTCGGCGGTGGTCGATCTGAACCGTGCGGTCGCCCATAGCATGGCCTTCGGTCATGAAGCCGGGCTGGCGCTGCTGGCGCCGCTCGAACAACAGGAGATTCTGCGGGACTACCTGCCGCTGCCGGCCGCCAAAGGTGACTTTCTGTACCGTGCCGGGCGTTATGCCGAGGCGCGCGCCGCCTTCGAGGCGGCCGCCGCACTGTCGCGCAATGCCGCCGAGCGGAATTTCCTGTTGAAGCGGGCTGCCGCCTGCGGTCCGGCGCGGCCGGTGACCTTGGAATAAAGCTGTGACCCGGCTTGGGTTTTCCGCCCACGAAACCGCCCGAATCGTGTGAAAACCCAAGCCCCATGGGACCCATATTCAGATGACCGAGCCCACCGGCACGCGGCCTTTCTCACAGTTCGAATGGATGCTGTCGCTGCGCTATCTGCGCGCGCGCCGCAAGGAAGGGTTCATTTCGGTCATTGCCGGGTTTTCCTTCCTCGGCATCATGCTCGGCGTCGCCACCCTGATCATCGTCATGGCGGTGATGAACGGCTTCCGCGCCGAGCTGCTCGACAAGATCCTCGGCCTCAACGGCCATTTGTTGATCCAGCCACTGGAAAAGCCGCTGACCGACTGGGACGAGGTTGCTCAGCGCATTTCGCAGGTGAAGGGCGTGCGGCTGGCCGCGCCGATCGTCGAAGGCCAGGCGCTGGCATCGTCGCCATTCAATGCCGGTGGCGTCCTGGTGCGGGGTATCCGCCTGAAGGACCTCGAGGGCCTGCCGTCGGTCGTCAACAACGTCAAGCAGGGCACGCTCGGCGGCTTCGACGACGGGCAGGGGGTCGCCATCGGCCGCCGCCTCGCCGATCAGCTGTCGCTGCGCGCCGGCGACAACATCACGCTGGTGTCGCCGAAAGGCGCGGTGACGCCGATGGGCACGACGCCGCGCATCAAGGTCTACAAGGTCGCGGCCGTGTTCGAGATCGGCATGTCGGAATACGACAGCGCCATGGTCTTCATGCCGTTGAAGGAGGCGCAGGCCTATTTCAACCGTGCCGGCGACGTCACCGCGATCGAGGTCTATACCGACAATCCGGACAAGGTCCTGCAATACCGCAAGGAAGTGCAGGACGCTGCCAAGCGGCCGATCTTCATCATCACCTGGCAGCAGCGCAACGCCACCTTCTTCAACGCGCTGCAGGTCGAGCGTAACGTCATGTTCCTGATCCTGACGCTGATCGTGCTGGTGGCGGCGCTCAATATCGTCTCCGGCCTCATCATGCTGGTGAAGGACAAGGGCCAGGACATCGCTATTTTGCGCACCATGGGCGCCAGTCAAGGCGCGGTGATGCGCGTCTTCCTGATCACCGGCGCCTCGATCGGCGTGGTCGGCACGCTGTTCGGCTTCCTGCTCGGCATTGTGGTGTGCAAGAACATCGAGAGCATCCGCCAGTTCCTGTCCTGGCTCACCAACACCGAACTGTTCGACCCGACGCTGTACTTCCTGTCGAAGCTGCCGGCCCAGATGGATGCCGGCGAGACCACCGCCGTGGTGCTAATGGCGCTGATCCTGTCGCTGCTCGCGACACTCTATCCATCCTGGCGCGCGGCGCGTCTCGATCCGGTGGAGGCGCTGCGTTATGAGTGACGTCATGGTCGAGACCGAGGAAGTGACGATCGAGGCCGAGGCGCCGCAGGACATCCCGATCCTGTACCTGCATCAGGTCGAACGCCATTATAACCAGGGCGAGACGACGCTCGACATCCTGCGCGGCGCCGAGCTGGCGCTGTGGCCGGGCCAGTCGGTGGCGCTGGTCGCGCCGTCGGGCGCTGGCAAGTCGACGTTGCTGCACATCGCCGGTCTGCTCGAACATCCAGATCATGGCGAGGTCTATATTGGCGGCCAGGCGACCGCCAACCTGCCGGATGCCGAACGCACGCGCATCCGTCGCACCGACATTGGCTTCGTCTATCAGTCGCACCACCTGTTGCCGGAATTCACGGCGATGGAAAACGTCATGCTGCCGCAGCTCATTCGCGGGCTCGGCCGCAGCGAGGCGAAGAAGCGGGCGCAAGAACTCCTCGACTATCTGGGGCTCAAAGCCCGCGTCAGTCACCGGCCGGCGGAAATGTCCGGCGGCGAGCAGCAGCGAGTCGCCATTGCCCGCGCCGTGGCCAATGCGCCGCGCATTCTTCTCGCCGACGAGCCGACCGGTAATCTCGACGTCAAGACCGCCGAGCACGTCTTCGCCGCGTTCAATCAGTTGATCCGCGCCTCGGGCCTGTCCACTATCATCGCCACGCACAACATGGACATCGCCGCGCGCATGGATCGTCGCGTCACGATCAGCGATGGGCTGGTGGTGGAGCTGGACTGAGCGTCAGGTCTGCCGGAAATACGGCTGGCTTTTCAATTTCAGCAGCAGCACCGGGAACGCCATCAGCAGCGCGCCTGCGATAAACGCCGATAGCGCGGTGCCGAGGGTCAGCCGGCCTTCGGCGTGGGCCCGCGCGAACATGGCGACGCCGAGCGGATAGAAGAACAGGACGGCCGTCGTCAGCCCGGGCGAATAGCGGCCGCGCGTACGCAGAAACGGCCAGACGTGGAAGAACGTCGCGTTGATCAGCATGAGCGCCGCGTAAGCGAGCGGTCCCAGTACGAAGGTCGGCGCCAATTCGGCCCGGGCGAAGCCGAGGATCACGACGACCGCATTGGTCACGTAAAAGTCGGACCACTCGACGGGCAGGCCGACGACCGCGCGGGCCCAGTTGCGCCAATCGAGGCTGAATTCTTCGAGGATGTGGGCGGCGTAGGCGGCGAGCGCCAGCCAGGCGAGCTCGGTGAGCGGCATTCCGGCAAATTATCAGATTCGATAGAATCTCCGTGGTCGCTCAGAGCGGGCCATAGGCCAATACGCAGCGGTACCGTCAGAGGGCAAACGGTATCGCTTGGCGCGATTGACCCGCCGTTGGCGCACAAAGTGTCATTATTTCAACTACTTAGATAGACCGCAAGATTCAATTTGACAAAAGAACAGACCGCGAACTATGTTCTCTCTACGTTCTTGTTGGAGGGTGTCATGTTCAAGATCGTCGTTCAGGAAGCCGCCACGCTCGCCGCCCTGTCGCTCTTCGTCGGCATGGTCGCCATCTGGTCCCAGGTGATTGGAAACCTGTGACCCGGGAATTTTGACCGGCAACCTCTGCAACGGAATGCGCCGGGCTCTGCCTCCCGTCGTACTCCCAAGTTCGTTCTGCGTCCTGTCTGCCTTTGCTGCCTGTTCTGTGTCTGCTGCTTCTGTCCCCTGTGCGTAGCGTAGCCCGCGTCTAGTCATGTCCGGCCGGCGTTCCCCGACGCTTCCGCCGGCATGACGGGTCGGCCTCCGAAGGCCGGTGTCAAAGCCGGTTTCGGAATGCCGGTTTCCAAGTAACGGTCTGGGGATCGGACCGCTGCATGGAACCGGCTGACGCCGGGGTGGGATTGGGGGCGGCTGTGTAAAAGCCGCATAGGCGGCTGCCTTGCCGCCGCGAGGGTGGACGAGGGCGCCGCACGTCCCCACTGTGGGTTGGCCGAGAGAATCATTCCGGCCGCGAACCTCACCTTCTGACTTGCCATCGGACTTGCCAAATGGCCGACCTCGATTTCGTGCATCTGCACGTCCATTCCGCCTATTCGCTGCTCGAGGGCGCGCTGCCGATCGTCAAGCTCGCCGACCTCGCAAAGGCCGATAAGCAGGCCGCCATCGCGCTCACCGACACCGACAACATGTTCGGTGTCCTCGAATTCTCCGAGAAGATGGCGGGCTCCGGCATTCAGCCGATCGTCGGCTGCGCCCTGGCGATCGACTTCGGCGACACCGAGAACGGCCCCCGTGCGACCCTCGCCGCCAATGAGCGCCAGCGCATCGTGCTGCTGGCCGCGAGCGAGGAGGGCTATCGCAGCCTGATGCACCTCAACTCGCGCGCCTTCATGGAGTCGCCGCCGAACGAGCCGCCGCGCGCCAAGTTTGAGTGGCTCGAGGAGGAGCGCGACGGCATCGCCAAGGGTGTGATTGCGCTGACCGGTGGCCCGAGCGGTCCGCTCGACCGCGTCATCGCCGCCGGGCAGAGCCAGGTCGCCGCGGCGCGGCTCGACCGGCTCACCGCATTGTTCGGCGACCGCCTTTACATCGAACTGCAGCGCCATGGCACCGCGGTCGAACGCAGCGTCGAGAAAGTCCTGATCGATCTCGCCTACGACCGCGACATCCCGCTGGTCGCGACCAACGAGCCGTTCTTCGCCAAGGCATCCGATTACGAGTCGCACGACGCGCTGATCTGCATTGCCGAGGGACGCTACGTGTCGGACAGCGACCGGCGCCAGCTCACGCCCGAGCACCGCTACAAGACCCGCGCCGAGATGGTCGCTCAGTTCGCCGACCTGCCGGAGGCGATTGCCTCGACGGTCGAGATCGCCCAGCGCTGCTCGTTCCGCCCGAAGACCCGCAAGCCCATCCTGCCGCGCTTCGCGGCCGGCGAGGCCGCCGACGAAGCGACTGAACTGCGCCGGCAGGCCGAGGCTGGGCTCACCGGGCGCATCGCGACCGCGGGCATCGCCGAGGGTTTCACCGAGAAGGACTACCGGGACCGGCTCGACTTCGAGCTCAACGTCATCGAGAAGATGAAGTATCCCGGCTACTTCCTTATTGTTTCTGACTTTATCAAATGGGCCAAGGATCACGGCATCCCGGTCGGTCCGGGCCGTGGCTCCGGCGCCGGCTCGCTGGTGGCCTATTCGCTGACTATCACCGACCTCGATCCGTTGCGCTTCGGCCTGCTGTTCGAACGCTTCCTCAATCCGGAACGCGTGTCGATGCCCGACTTCGACATCGACTTCTGCCAGGACCGCCGCGAGGAAGTGATCCGCTACGTCCAGGATCGCTACGGCCGCGATCAGGTGGCACAGATCATCACCTTCGGTACCTTGCAGGCGCGCGGCGTGCTGCGCGACGTCGGCCGCGTGTTACAGATGCCCTACGGGCAGGTCGACAAGCTCTGCAAGATGGTGCCGCAGAACCCGGCTGCGCCGATCAGCCTGGCCAAGGCGATCGAGGACGAGCCGAAGCTGCAGGCCGAAGCCGAGAACGACCCGACCGTGGCGCGCGCCTTCGCCATCGCCAAGAAGCTCGAGGGTCTCACGCGCCACGCCTCGACCCACGCCGCCGGCATCGTCATCGGCGACCGGCCGCTGAACGAACTGGTGCCGCTCTATCGCGATCCGAAGTCCGATATGCCGGTCACCCAGTTCAACATGAAATGGGTGGAGCAGGCGGGGCTGGTGAAGTTCGACTTCCTCGGCCTCAAGACCCTGACCACCCTGAAGACCGCGGTCGAACTGCTCAAGAAGCGCGACATTCACATCGATCTCGGGGCCATCCCGCTCGATGACAAGAAGACCTACGAATTGCTGGCCCGCGCCGAAGCGGTCGGCGTGTTCCAGTTGGAAAGCCAGGGCATGCGTCGCGCGCTGCTCGACATGCAGCCTGACCGCTTCGAGGACATCATCGCGCTGGTCGCGCTCTATCGGCCGGGCCCGATGGCGAATATTCCGACCTATTGCGCGCGCAAGCACGGGCTGGAGACGCCCGACTACATCCACCCGAAACTGGAGCCGGTGCTGAAGGAAACCTTCGGCGTCATCGTCTACCAGGAGCAGGTGATGCAGGCGGCGCAATTGCTCGCCGGCTATTCGCTAGGCGACGCCGATCTGCTGCGCCGCGCCATGGGCAAGAAGATCCGCGCCGAAATGCAGAAGCAGGGCTCGATCTTCGTCGAAGGCTGCGCCAAGGCCGGTATCGAAAAGGCGCAGGCCGAGGCGATCTTCGAACTGCTCGAGCGTTTCGCCGATTACGGCTTCAACAAATCGCACGCCGCCGCCTACGCGCTGGTCGCCTATCAGACCGCCTACATGAAGGCGAATTACCCGGTCGAATTCCTCGCCGCGTCGATGACGCTCGATATGGGCAACACCGACAAGCTGTCGGAATTTCGCGCCGAGGCCGAGCGTCTCGGCATCAAGGTCGAGCCGCCGTCGGTCAACCGCTCCGCCGTCGAGTTCGGCGTCGAGGGCAACACCATCATCTACGCGCTCGCGGCGCTGAAAGGCGTCGGTCGTCAGGCCGTGGAGTCGATCCTCGAGGCGCGCGGCAACAAGCCGTTCGCCGATCTCGGCGATTTCGCCGCGCGCATCAACCCGCGTGCCGTCAACAAGCGCGTGCTCGAAAGCCTGGCGCAGGCCGGCGCTTTCGACGAATTCGACAAGCACCGCGCCCGCGTCTTCGGCGCGCTCGACAAGGTCATGGGCATCGCGCAGCGCACGCATGAAACGCAGGCCGTCGGCCAGAACGATTTCTTCGGCGGCTCCGGCAAGGCCGAGCCGATCGCGATGCCGAATGTCGAACCCTGGCTGCCGGCGGAACGGCTCAAGCGCGAATACGAAGCGATCGGTTTCTTCCTGTCCGGCCATCCGCTCGACGATTACGCCGCCGTGCTCAAGAAGATGCGGGTGCAGAGCTGGGCGGAATTTTCCAGAGCCGTCAAAAGCGGCGCCACCGCCGGCAAGGTCGCCGGCACCGTGGTGTCGCGCCAGGAGCGCCGCACCAAGACCGGCAACAAGATGGGCATTTTCGGCCTGTCCGATCCGACCGGCGCCTATGAAGCGGTGATCTTCTCCGAAGGCCTTGCCGAATATCGCGATCTGCTCGAACCGGGGCGCGCCGTGCTCATGGTGCTGTCGGCGGAAGTGCAGGGCGACGATGTGCGCGCCCGCATCCAGTCGGCGGAACCGCTCGACCAGGCCGCTGCCAATCTGCAGAAGGGCCTGCGCGTGTTCCTGCGCGACGGCGCGCCGCTCGAGGGCGTCGCCAAGCGGCTGGAGCCGGTGCCTGCGCGGGCGAGCGGCGCCGGCGAGGTCAGCATGATCCTGATGCTCGCTCAGGGCACGGAAGTCGAGGTCAAGCTGGATGGTCGCTACAAGGTCTCGCCGCAGATCGCCGGCGCCATCAAGGCGGTGCCCGGCGTGGTGCAGGTCGAGGCGCTGTAGGGCCGCGTCGATGGCACGGTGGGCTATGGGTCCCGGGTCTCGCGGCCGTGCTAGCCCGGGACGGGCCCCTCGACCTTGCTTCCCGCGATTCCGACCTATATAAGCCCGGCACATCACTCACGCGGATGGTTGGCTCGCGGTCCCGACAATGGACCGAAAGAGCCGTCCGGTGGCCAGATTTCCTTTGATAATCAAAGGCTAATCCATGGCTCACACACCCTCCGCGGCGGATCAACCGGAGAATATCTATGGCTCTTCCTGACTTCTCGATGCGTCAGCTGCTCGAGGCTGGCGTGCATTTCGGCCACCAGTCGCACCGTTGGAACCCGAAGATGGGTCAATACATCTTCGGCACCCGCAATAACATTCACATCGTCGACCTCGCCCAGACCGTGCCGATGCTGCACGCCGCGCTGCAGGCCGTGTCGGATACCGTCGCCAAGGGCGGCCGCATCCTGTTCGTCGGCACCAAGCGCCAGGCGCAGGACGCCATCGCCGATGCCGCCAAGCGCTCGGCGCAGTACTACGTCAATTCGCGCTGGCTCGGCGGCACGCTGACCAACTGGAAGACGATCTCGGGTTCGATCTCCCGCCTGCGCAAGCTGGAAGAGATCCTGAACTCGGCGGACGCCGGCGGCTACACCAAGAAGGAACGCCTGACGATGCAGCGCGAGCGCGACAAGCTCGACCGCTCGCTCGGCGGCATCAAGGACATGGGCGGCGTGCCGGACCTGCTGTTCGTCATCGACACCAACAAGGAAGACATCGCGATCAAGGAAGCGCGCCGGCTCAACATCCCGGTCGCCGCGATCGTCGATACCAACTGCGATCCGGCCGGCATCACTTACGTCGTTCCGGGCAACGACGACGCCAGCCGCGCCGTCTCGACCTATTGCGACCTGATCGCCAAGGCGGCGATCGACGGCATCGCGCGCGCCCAGGGCGAGCGTGGCGTCGATATCGGCGCCTCGGAAAAGCCGATGGCGGAAGTGGTGCCGGCCGCGCCGGCCTCCGCCGGTCTCGGCTTCGAGCCGCTGCCGGGTCCGCGCGGCGTCGCCGACGACCTCAAGAAGCTGCCCGGCGTCTCGGGCGCGATCGAAAAGCAGCTCAACGACCTCGGCATCTTCCACTATTCGCAGATGGCCGAACTGTCACCGACCGCTGCGCATAATGTCGGCGAAGAAGTCGGTCTGCCGGGCCGCGTCGATGGCTGGGTCGCCAAGGCCAAGTCGATGCTGGCGGAAGCCGAATAACAAATCGAACGGCGCCGGCGCCCCCATCGGGCGCCGGTCTCTCGCTTCCCGGATTGGATGACGTCACCGGCCAAAGTTCTCTTTGCCGGCATTGACGGTCGAAGGATTGAATTGATGGCAAATATCTCAGCACAGATGGTCAAGGAGCTCCGTGAATCGACGGGCGCCGGCATGATGGATTGCAAGGCCGCGCTCAGCGAGACCGCCGGCGACATGGCCGCGGCGCAGGATTGGCTGCGCAAGAAGGGCCTGTCGAAGGCCGCGAAGAAGGCCGGCCGCGTCGCCGCCGAAGGCCTGATCGGCATCACGGTCAGGGGCGCCAAGGGCGTCGTCGTCGAGGTCAACTCGGAAACCGATTTCGTTGCGCGCAACGACCTGTTCCAGGGCCTGGTCAAGATGAGTGCGGACGTCGCGTTCGACGTCGGTACCGATGTCGAGAAGATCAAGGCGACCAAGGTCGGTTCGATCACCGTGGCCGACGCGTTCAACGACACCATCGCCAAGATCGGCGAGAACATGACGCTGCGCCGCGCGGCTGCGGTGGAAGTGTCGAAGGGCGTCATCGGCTCCTACGTGCATACCTCGGTGTCGGAAGGCCTCGGCAAGATCGGCGTTCTCGTCGGTCTGGAATCGCCCGGCAGCACCGACGAGCTCCAGGCGCTTGGCCGTCAGCTCGCCATGCATGTCGCGTCGTCGAACCCGATCGCGCTGGATCCGTCGGGCGTTTCGGCCGACGTCATCAAGCGCGAGAAGGACGTGCTCGCCGACAAGTTCCGTCAGCAGGGCAAGCCCGAGAACATGATCGAGAAGATCGTCGAGTCCGGTCTGAAGACCTTTTACAAGGAACAGACCTTCCTCGAGCAGCCCTTCATCTTCGACGACTCCGGCAAGAAGAGTGTTGCCCAGGCCGTGAAGGAGGCCGAAGGCAAGGTCGGCGGTCCGATCAAGATCACCGGTTTCGTGCGCTACGCCCTCGGCGAGGGTATCGAGAAACAGGAGTCCGACTTCGCCGCCGAAGTGGCGGCGGCCGCGGGCACCAACTGATGAAATGGAGCGGCGGTGCTTTCAAACACCGCCGCTTCCGCAAGAAGAGGGCTGCGGCCGATGGCTGATCCCATCTACAAGCGCGTCATCGTCAAGTTGTCTGGCGAGGCGCTGTCCGCCGACAAGGGTTTCGGCATCGATCAGCCGACGGTCGAGCGCATTGCCACCGATCTTGCGGCGACCGCGAAGCTGGGTGTCGAACTCGGCGTCGTGGTCGGCGGTGGCAACATCTTCCGCGGCGTTGAAGTGTCAAGCCGTGGCGTGCCGCGTCCGGTCGGCGACACCATGGGCATGCTTGCGACTGTGATGAACTGCCTCGTGCTGGAAGCCGCCATCGAGCGCGCCGGCTGCGAGGCGCGCACCCTGTCGGCGCTCGCCATGACCGCTGTCTGCGAGACCTACAACCGCAAGCGCGCGGTCAAGAACCTTGCCAAGGGCCGGGTTGTTCTGCTCGCCGCCGGTACCGGCAATCCGTTCTTCACGACCGACACCACCGCGGTGCTGCGGGCGGCGGAACTGGACTGCCAGGCGGTGCTGAAGGCGACCAATGTGGACGGCGTCTACACCGCCGATCCGAAGAAGGACCCGGCGGCGAAGCGCTACGAGCGCGTCAGTCATCAAGAAGCGATCGAAAAGGATCTGCGGGTTATGGATGGCGCCGCCTTCGCGCTTGCCCGCGAGAACCGGTTGCCTATCATTGTCTTCTCGATGGCGGACAAGGATGCGATCGGGAAGGTTCTGCGCGGCGAGGGGCGTTCGACGCTGGTCGGCTAGTCGAATCTTCGGGTTCGATCTAAAGCCGGCCGGAGGCCAGTGCGGGTTGCCAACCTGACAATTGTCGCGCTTGTTTCCGCGGCGGCTCAAAAAGTAGAGGAAGCGTCATGGCCAATGCCACTCATGACATGAACGAGATCAAGCGCCGCATGGCCGGCGCCAGTGCCGCTCTCAAGACCGAACTGTCGGGTCTGCGTACCGGCCGCGCCTCGGCGCATCTCCTCGATCCGGTGATGGTCGAGGCGTACGGCCAGCAGATGACGCTCAATCAATGCGCCAGCGTCACCGTGCCGGAGCCGCGGCTGATCGCGGTCAACGTCTGGGACAAGTCGTTGGTCAAGGCGGTCGAAAAAGGCATCGTCGATTCCAATCTCGGTCTGTCGCCCGCCACGGAAGGCCAGACCATTCGCCTGCGCATTCCGGAATTGAACCAGGACCGCCGTAAGGAACTGGTCAAACTGGCGCACAAATATGCCGAGGCCGCGCGGGTCGCGGTGCGCCACGTCCGCCGCGATGCGCTCGATACGCTCAAGAAGCTCGAGAAGGATCACGGCAAGGACGAGATCGAGCGCTTTACCGCCGACATTCAGAAGGCGACCGACGCCGGCATCGCCGAGGTCGATCAGTTGCTCGCTGCCAAGGAAAAGGAGATCCTCACGGTCTGAGGTCGCGCCAGCATGTCCGACGCCCCGCATACGCCGATCGCCGCTGCCGATGTGCCGCGGCACGTCGGCATCATCATGGACGGCAATGGCCGTTGGGCGGCATCGCGCGGCCTGCCGCGGGTCGAGGGCCATCGTCGCGGCGTCGAGACGCTACGCCGTACCATCCGTGCCGCGGGCGAGATCGGTATCAAGTTCATCACCATCTTCTCCTTCAGCGCCGAGAACTGGTCGCGTCCGGCGAGCGAAGTCGGTGAGCTGATGGGGTTGTTGCGGCGCTTCATTCGCAACGACCTCGCCGAGCTGCACAAGAGCGGCGTGCGCGTGCGCATCATCGGCGAGCGCGACGAACTCGAACCGGACATTGCCCGCCTGCTCACAGAGGCCGAAGAGCTCACCAAGGGCAACACCAATCTGACGCTGGTGGTGGCGTTCAATTACGGCTCGCGGCAGGAGATCGTGCGCGGCGTGCATCGCGCGATGAAGGCGGTGGCCGAAGGCCGGCTCAAGGCTGACGACATAACCGCCGACACTTTCTCGGGCTTTCTCGACGCGCCCGACATCCCCGATCCGGATCTGATCATCCGCACCAGCGGCGAACAGCGGCTCTCGAATTTCCTGCTGTGGCAGGCTGCTTACAGCGAGTTCGTTTTCGTCCCGACTTTCTGGCCGGACTTCGATCGCGCCGCGTTGGAAGCGGCCATCGGCGAATTTCGCCAGCGCGAGCGCCGCTTCGGCGGCCTCGTCGCCAAGACGGGATCCTGAAATCGTGCGGCCGGTCGACGATGCCGCACATCCGCTCTCTGGGCCGGCTCAGCACGATACGCCTTCCGCTGCGAAAAAAGCCGGCGTCAGCAATCTGGTTCTGCGCGTAGTCTCCGCCGCAGTGATGGCACCCATTGCGCTTGGCGTCGCCTATTGGGGCTCGTGGCCGTTCGCGGTGTTCTGGGCCGCGGCCGGCATTGCGGTGTTGTGGGAATGGATCACTTTGGTCGCCGGACGCGATCATAAGTTGATGCTGTCGTCTTGCGGCGGTGCCGTCGCAGTCGCGGCGGTGCTGGCGTGGCGCGAGCGGCCGCTGGTTGCGCTGCTCATCGTGGCGCTTGGCGCGCTGGCGTCATCGATCGTCGCACCGCGCAAGGACCGCTTCTGGATACTCGCCGGCATCGCTTATGCCGGGACCATGATGCTGGCTCCGATCGTGCTGCGCGGCGAAGAATGGCTTGGCTTCATCGCTATCGTGCTGATCTTCACCATCGTGTGGACGACCGATGTGCTGGCTTATTTTACCGGCCGCGCCATCGGCGGTCCGAAACTGATGCCGTCGGTGAGCCCGAAGAAGACCTGGTCTGGCGCGATCGGCGGCACCCTGGGCGCTATCATTGCAGCGGTTCTTGTCGCCGCGCTGTTCGGCGGCTTGAACAAGACGGCGATTGCAGGACTGGCGCTGGTTCTCTCGGTGCTGTCGCAGGCCGGCGATCTGCTGGAGTCACACGTCAAGCGTCACTTCGGCGCCAAGGATGCCAGCACGCTGATCCCGGGCCATGGTGGTGTGATGGATCGGCTCGACGGCTTCTGGGCCGCCGTGGTCGCAGCGTGTTTGATCGGTTTGTTGCGCGGCGGTCTCGATGCGCCCGCGCGCGGACTGTTGCTGTGGTGAGCGACGTGAACGTGATGGGCAAGGGCGGCTTGGCTTCGCCGAGGGTAGCGCCCGCATCGCCGCGGCAGGTCGCAGTGCGTAGTGTCAGCGTGTTCGGCGCCACCGGTTCGATCGGCGCCAGCACCATCGACCTCATCAAGCGTTCGCCCGAACGTTTCCGCGTCGAGGTGGTGACGGCACACCGCAACGTGCAAGCGCTGGCGCGCATCGCGCGCGAGGTCGGGGCCCGCATGGCGGTGCTGGCCGATCCCGCGGGCTTCATTGAACTCAAGGATGCGCTCGCCGGCACCGGAATCGAAGTCGCGACCGGCGAGGCGGGGCTGATCGAAGCGGCGCAGCATCCGGTCGATTGGGTGATGGCTGCGATCGCCGGCTCGGTTGGTCTGAAACCGACAATGGCGGCTATCGAGCGCGGCGCCACAGTGGCGCTTGCCAACAAGGAATGCCTTGTCTGCGCCGGCGCGCTGTTCATGCGCCGGGCCAAAGCCTCCGGCGCGACCGTGCTGCCGGTGGACAGCGAGCATAACGCGGTATTCCAGGCGCTGGGCGCCGGGCGGCGGGACGATGTCTCCAAGATCATCATCACGGCCTCGGGCGGTCCGTTCCGTACCTGGACGCTCGATCAGATCCGCGGCGCGACCCTTGAACAGGCGCTGCGCCACCCGAACTGGTCGATGGGACCCAAGGTCACCGTCGATTCCGCGACCTTGATGAATAAAGGCCTCGAAGTCATTGAGGCGCACCACCTTTTCAATCTCGGTCCGGACGAGATCGAGGTGCTGGTGCATCCGCAATCGGTCGTCCATGGCATGGTCGAATTCCGCGACGGTTCGGTCGTAGCGCAGCTCGGTCCGCCGGATATGCGGGTACCGATTGCGCATTGTCTGGCCTGGCCGGAGCGCATCGATGGCCCGGTAAATCGCCTCGATCTGGCGGCACTGCGCGATTTGACCTTCGAGAAGCCGGATTTGGCACGATTTCCGGCCTTGGCGCTCGCCTGGCAGGCGATGGCCACAGGTGGGTCGGCGCCGACGGTTCTTAATGCCGCCGACGAGGTGGCGGTCGCCGAATTCATCGCCGGCCGCATTGGCTTCCAGACCATTCCGGCGCTGGTCGAAAAGACGCTCGAAGCGGCTGACAGGCGCGGGCTTCTGGACGAGCCGGCAAGCGTCGAGGCGGCGCTCGCCATTGACCATACTGCGAGAACCCTGGCCCGGGATCTCTTGCTCAATAATGCCGTAAAGGCATTCTAGTCACCTTTGCGCCATATTGGCGCTTCGCGCCTTGGGACGAGGAATTACGATGGGCATTCTGGAGCAACTGGGCGCATTCGGCGGCGGGGCCGCCGGCTATATCGTGCCGTTCCTGTTCGTCCTTACCATCGTGGTCTTCTTCCACGAGCTCGGCCACTTCCTGATCGCCCGCTGGTGCGGCGTCGAGGTCACGGCGTTTTCGCTCGGCTTCGGCCCGGAAATCATCGGCTTCAACGACCGCTATGGCACGCGCTGGAAGCTGTCGGCCATTCCGCTCGGCGGCTATGTGAAGTTCGTCGGCGATGACAACGCCGCCAGCGTGCCAGATTTCGACGCGGCCGCGGCCATGACCGAGGAACAGAAGCAGGGCTCTTTCGCGCATAAACCCGTGTGGGCCCGCGCTGCCGTCGTCGCCGCCGGACCGATCGCCAATTTCATCCTGGCCATCGTGATATTTGCCGGCCTCTTCATGGTCGTCGGCAAGCCGAGCATGCTGCCACGAGTCGATCAGGTGATTGCCGGCGGAGCGGCAGAGGCGGCCGGATTCAAGCCCGGCGACCTCGTGCTGTCGATTGACGGCGAACACATCGGCAGTTTCTCGGACATGCAGCGCATCGTCAGCATGAGCGCTGCTCGTCAGCTCAAGGTCAAGGTCGAACGGGACAAATCGATCGTCACCTTACAGGCGACGCCACAGCTCAAGCGCGACAAGTTCGGCAACGAACTCGGCGTGCTCGGCATCAGCCGGTCCGTCGCGGCCGGCGACATCACGACGCAGAAGTTCGGACCGGGCGAAGCTGTGGTCGAGGGCGCCAAGCAGACCTGGATGATCGTCGACCACACCTTCTCGTACATTGCGGGTATTTTTTCCGGGCGCAACTCCGCCGATCAGCTCGGCGGCCCGATCCGGATCGCCCAGGTCTCGGGGCAAGTGGCCGCCAACGGATTCGGCCCCCTGATCAACCTGGCGGCCGTCCTGTCGGTATCGATCGGGCTGCTGAACCTGTTCCCGATCCCCTTACTCGATGGCGGCCACCTTTTGTTCTACGCCGTCGAGGCCGCCCGCGGCCGTCCTCTGTCGGAAAGGGCCCAGGAAGTGGGGTTCCGCATCGGACTCGCGATCGTTGTCATGTTGATGATTTTTGCAACCTTTAATGACATCCTGCACTTGGCCACCTCATAATCGTTGCCCTGGGGCAACTTGATGAGGGGAAAGGGAAAGTTCGGCCGGCGGTTTCGTTTGCAGTGCTTGCAAAACGCTGTAAAAAGCTCCGACGACGGGCCTTGAGAGTCGGTCGGGCCATTTGCGGTGACGGCCGCAAGGACAATAAAGGGCGCGTTGCGCATGGGACTTTGTGTGCGGGTTGTTCGGGGACTGACCCTCTCTCTGTTGGTCCTCGGTGGAATCCTTGTTGGTTCCGCCGGGCTGGCCGTTTCGGCGTCCACTGTTGCCGTCGCGCAGTCGGCGAATTCCATCGTGGTCGAAGGCAATCGCCGGGTCGAGACGGAGACCGTGCGGTCCTATTTTAGGCCCGGCCCCGGCGGCCGCCTGGGGCCTGCCGAAATCGACGAGGGGCTCAAGGCGCTTTACGCGACTGGCCTGTTCTCGGACGTCCGCATCAACCATGCCGGCGGCCGCCTTGTCGTTACCGTCGTCGAAAACCCGGTCATCAATCAGGTCGCGTTCGAAGGCAACAAGAAGGCCAAGGACGACCAGCTCAAAGCCGAAGTGCAGTCGAAGCCGCGCGGCACGCTGTCGAAGCCGACCGTGCAGGCCGACGTCCAGCGCATTATCGACATCTATCAGCGCACCGGCCGGTTCGACGTCAGCGTCGTGCCGAAGATCATCGAATTGCCGAACAACCGCGTCAATCTCGTGTTCGAAATCAAGGAAGGCGAGAAGACCGGCGTCAAGGAAATCCGCTTCATCGGCGCCAAGGCTTTCTCGTCAGGCCGCCTCAAGGACGTCATCAAGACCGTCCAGACCAACTTCCTGAGCTTCCTGCAGACCACCGACATTTATGATCCGGATCGCGTCGAAGCCGACCGCGATCTCCTGCGCCGCTTCTACCTGAAGCACGGCTATGCCGACGTGCGCATCGTTTCCGCTGTCGGCGAGTACGATCCGGCCAGGAAGGGCTTCGTCATCACCTTCACGATCGATGAGGGTGCGCAGTACCACGTCGGCACCGTCGATGTGATCTCGAACGTGCGCGTGCTCGACCCGTCGCTGCTGCGCAGCAAGGTCAAGCTGTCGCCCGGCAACGTCTATAATGCCGATCTCGTCGAGAAGAGCGTCGAGGGGATGGCCATCGAAGCGGCGAAGAACGGCTATGCCTTCGCCAACGTTCGCCCGCGCGGCGAGCGCAAGCCCGAGACCCACACCATCAATCTCGCTTTTGTGGTCGAAGAGGGCACGCGCGCCTACATCGAGCGCATCAATGTTCGCGGCAACATCCGCACGCGCGACTACGTCATCCGCCGCGAATTCGATATCGGCGAGGGCGACGCGTATAACCGCGCGCTGATCGACCGCGCCGAGCGCCGGCTGAAGAACCTCAACTACTTCAAGACCGTGAAGATCACGACCGAGCCAGGCTCGGCCCCCGACCGCGTCATCGTCAACGTGAACGTCGAAGAGCAATCGACCGGTGAATTCTCGATCGCGGGCGGTTATTCGACGGCCGACGGCTTCATTGCCGAAGCCAGCGTCGCCGACCGCAACCTCATGGGCCGTGGTCAGTTCGCCAAGGCGGCGGTGACCTGGGGTCAGCGCACCCGCGGCGTCGAGTTGAATTTCGTCGAGCCGTACCTGCTTGGCTACCGCATGGCGGGCGGCGTCGATCTGTTCGCGCGCAAGAATGATGCGTCGAACTCGGTCTCCTACGACATCACGACCTACGGCACGAACCTGAAGCTCGGCTTCGCGCTCACCGAAGAGCTGTCCTTCGCGCCGCGTTACTCGATCTATCGGCAGGAAATCACCCTGCCGGACCAGTACAATAACTGTATCTCGACCTCGACGGCGATGTTCTCGCCAACCCCGGCGGGCTTCCATTCGCACACGCCCGGCGCGGTGCGGCCCGGCGACGAGTGCTACAGCGACGGCGAAGCTTCGCTGGCGGTTCGCAAGGAACTGGCCAACGGTCCGGTGACTGTGTCGATGCTCGGCTACACCACCGCCTACAACACGCTCGACAACAACAAGAACCCGACCAGCGGCCTCTATGCCGAACTGAAGCAGGACTATGCCGGCGTCGGCGGCGACGTGAACTTCATCCGCACCACCGCTGAAGCCCGCACCTACTACGAAGTGGTGCCGGATGTGGTCGGCGTCCTGAAGGTCCAGGGCGGCAACGTCTCGGGCTGGGGCAGCAAGGATCTGCGCATGCTGGATCACTTCCAGATGGGTCCGAACCTCGTCCGCGGCTTCGCGCCCAGCGGCCTCGGTCCGCGCGATCTGACCGCTGGCACCAACAACGACTCCCTCGGCGGCACGCACTTCTGGGGCGCCAGCGTCGAATTCCAGACGCCGCTCTACTTCCTGCCGAAGGAAATCGGGATCAAGTTCGCCACCTTCGCCGATGCGGGTAACGTCTGGGGCTATGAGGGACCGACGTCGTGGAACGTCACCGGTGAAACTCTCAACGTCGGCCTCGACGGCATCAGCAAGACTCGCGCCTCGGTGGGTGTCGGTTTGATCTGGGATTCGCCGCTCGGACCATTGCGCTTCGACTTTGCCTACCCGCTGAAGAAGTACTGCGAGAACTCCCCTGGTGGTGGCGAAGTTTGCGACCGCACGCAGGTGTTCCGGTTCGGCGGCGGCACGAAGTTCTAATCGTAGCTCCGCCGAAAGAGCCGGGCGACACGGAAGTCTGGATCCGGCGGGATCGCGGCATTATTGGCTGTGATCCCGGCCGGCCCCTGCAGTGGGTGTCGGACTTTCAGCGTGGCATGGCGGCAAGAGCAAATGAGCGAGCCGGTATTCCTCCGCGAGTCGGGCGGTCTGACGCTTGATGAAATCGTGCAGCTGACGGGCGCCAAAGCGCCCGACGGCGCTGTTGGCAGCCGGCGGATCGTCAATGTCGCCGCTCTGGATCGCGCTTCGCCCTTCGATATTTCATTTTTCGACAACAAGAACTTCGCCAAGGATGCAGCGGTCAGCCATGCCGGGCTGTGCCTGACGCGGCCCGAGCTCGTTTCGCTGCTGCCGCCACGGGTGACCGCCTTGACCGTGCGGGACCCTTTCCGCGCCTTCGTGCTGGTGTCGCGGGCTCTGTTCCCCCATGCACTGCGCCCTGTGTCGCTCGCGTCGTCCGGCGCCACCGCGGGCGCACACATCCATGAGACCGCCCGGCTCGAAAGCGACGTCATCGTTGAGCCCGGTGCCGTTATCGGCAGCGGCGTGGAGATCGGCAGCGGCACCGTGATCGGCGCCAACGCGGTGATCGGCACTGGCGTGCGCGTGGGCCGGGATTGTTCCATCGGCGCGACCACCGTGCTCAGCAACGCACTGATCGGTGATCGCGTGATCATCCATCCGGGCTGCAAGATCGGTCAGGACGGTTTTGGCTTCGTCATGGGCGGCGGCGGCCATCTCAAGGTCCCACAAGTCGGCCGCGTCATCATTCAGGACGATGTCGAGATCGGTTCCGGGACGACCGTTGACCGGGGGGCAATCAGGGATACGGTGATCGGCGAGGGCACCAAGATCGACAACCTGGTGCAGGTCGGCCACAATGTGTCCATAGGACGGCATTGCGTCCTGGTGGCTTATGTGGGTATTTCCGGCAGCGCGACGCTGGAAGATTTCGTTGTTTTTGGCGCCCGGGCCGGTGCGGTTCCAAGCGTTACCGTCGGCGAGGGTGCGATGATCGCGGCCAGCAGTAATGTCGCGACCGATGTTCCACCCGGCGTGAAATGGGGTGGTTCGCCGGCCAAGCCGATGCGGCAATGGTTGCGGGAAATCATGTTGGTCAAACGGCTGGCGCAGGCCAAAGGCGATGACGCTGCGGCTGCCGATGAGTGAGAATATTAGGATGGATACTATTGCCACGACGCTCGAGGCGGCCGACATCGCGACAGTGATGGAGCTGTTGCCGCATCGCTATCCGTTTCTTTTGGTCGATCGCGTTGTAGATATTCGTTCGGACGAATATGGCTGCGGCATCAAGAACGTCACGATCAACGAGCCGCATTTTCAGGGGCACTTCCCAGGCAATCCGATATTCCCCGGTGTGCTGATGATCGAAGGCATGGCGCAGACTGCGGGCGTTCTGTGTATTGCCGCGACGTCGTCGCGCCAGCCCAAGTCGGTCTACTTCCTCACCATCGACAATGCCAAATTCCGCAAGCCAGTGCGTCCCGGTGACACGCTCAAATATCACATGACGCGCACCGCGCGGCGCAAGGACATGTGGTGGTATCACGGCGTCGCCAAGGTCGGTGACGTTGTCGTGGCCGAGGCAGACCTCGGCGCGATGATCTCCGACCGCTAGGCGCCTCGAAGGCATCATCATGGGCGATCCTAAGGCCGATCCCGGCGCCGCGTCGGCAACCGACATCGATCCAACGGCGCGCGTCGCGTCCGGCGCCGTTATCGGCGCGGGCGTGCGCATCGGACCGTATTGTACCGTCGGTCCCGACGTGAAACTCGGCACCGGCGTCCGTCTCGTCTCGCATGTCAGCGTGACCGGCCATACCTCGATCGGCGAGCGCACCGTGGTTCAGCCGTTCACGTCTCTCGGCACGGCCCCGCAGTCCTTTGGTTATCGCGGCGGCCCTACGACGCTGACGATCGGCGCTGAATGCGACATCCGCGAACACGTCACCATGAACATCGGCACGGAGGATGGCGGCGGCGCCACCACCGTCGGCAACAAGTGTTTCTTCATGGTCGGCAGCCATGTCGGCCACGACTGCCACGTCGGCAATAACGTCGTCGTCGCCAACAACACGCTGCTCGGCGGCCACGTCGAAGTCGGAGATTTCGTCGTGTTCGGCGGCGGTGCCGCGGTGCGTCAGTTCGTGCGGATCGGCGAGGGCGCCATGCTGGTCGGCCTCTCTGGTATCCGCGCCGACGTCATTCCGTGGGGCATGGCGCAGGGCCCGCTCGCCTTTCTGGTTGGCCTGAACGTGGTCGGCATGCGCAGGCGCGGCAAATCGAAAACCGATATTCATGCCCTGCGTTCGGCCTATCGCGCACTGTTTTTTGGTGACGGCGAATTCCGCGATCGCCTGCCTAAGGTCGAAGCCGAATTCGGCGGCAGTCCGCTGGTCGATCGCATGTTCGAATTCATCCGCGCCGGCAAGCGGCCGCTGACCATGGCGAGCCATCGCGATGAGGCGGACGGCGAGCCATGAGCGTCGTCGTGGCCGCGCCGCAAGACGGACCGCTGGCCATGATCTGCGGCGGCGGCAGCCTGCCGATGGCGGTTGCCGACCTGGTCCGCGCTCGGGGCCGGGAGGTCGTGCTGTTTCCGCTGGTGGGTGCCGCCGAGGGATTGCCGGTCGAGCGCTATCGGCATCACTGGATCTATATCGGCCAGATCAGCAAGTTCATGAGACTTGCCCGCGCCGCCGGTTGTCGCGACGTCGTCTTCATCGGCGCGGTGATCAGGCCGTCGCCGTGGCACACCCGTTTTCAGCTGCGCGACCTTTTGTTGTTGCCGCGCGCGCTCAAGGCGTTCCGCGGCGGCGATGATCATCTGCTGTCGGGCATGGCCCGGCTCCTGGAGGACGAAGGTTTCACGCTGCGCGGGGCGCATGAGGTGGCGCCGCAGATTCTCGCACCCGAAGGCGTCATGGGCGCCGCTCAGCCGGGCGAAGCCGATCGCACCGATACGGCGTTCGGCATGGCCTATCTCGATGCAGCGAGCCCATACGACATCGGTCAGGCGGTGGTGGTCGCCAATCGTCACATCCTCGCTGTCGAAGCGGTCGAAGGCACCGATCAGATGCTGACGCGGGTCGCCGAACTGCGCAGCAACGGCCGCATTCGCGCGGCCAAGGGTGGCGTTCTGGTGAAGGCGCCCAAACGCGGGCAGGACCGTCGCTTCGACCTGCCGTCGATTGGACCGCAGACCGTTGAGGGCGCCGCGCGCGCCGGCCTTGCCGGCATCGCCGTTGTCGGTGGCGCCACCGTTGTCGCCGAGGCCGACACGCTTGTGGCGAATGCAGATCGGGCCGGTATCTTCATTCTCGGCTTGCCGCCGGGGTCATCGCCATGACGGCGGTGGCCCGCAAGCCGCAGGTCTATTTGGTCGCGGGCGAGGATTCCGGTGACCGGCTCGGCGCGGCGCTGATCCGCGCGCTGCGCCGGGCCCGCCCCGACATCGAATTCTCGGCGGTTGGCGGCAGCCATATGATCGACGAGGGCGTGCCAAGCCTGTTTCCGCTCGGCGAGCTGGCCATTATCGGCTTTGCCGCGATCGCCAGGAGCCTGCCCGCCATCCTCAAGCGCATCACACAGACGGCCGACGCCGTCGTCGCGGCGAAGCCGGATCTGCTCGTCATCATCGACAGTCCGGAGTTCACGCACCGTGTTGCCCGCAAGGTGCGAGCCCGAGCGCCGGAGATTCCAATCATCGACTATGTCTGCCCGTCGGTGTGGGCGTGGCGGCCGTGGCGGGCGCGTTCGATGCGCGCTTATGTCGATCATGTGCTGGCGCTGCTGCCGTTCGAGCCGGAAGCCATGGCGCGGCTCGGCGGGCCGCCGACCGATTTCGTGGGTCATCCCTTGGGCGAGCAGGTGAGCGAACTGCGTCCTGAGGCGGGGCCGGCCAGCCGCCTCACGGGACAGCCCCTGCTTCTGGTCTTGCCCGGGAGCCGTTCGGGCGAAGTCCGACGCTTGGCGGACGTTTTTGGCGCGGCGCTGGGCCAGCTGGCGGCCCGGGTCGGGCCGTTCGAGGTGACCGTGCCCACCGTGCCGCGCCTGGAGGCTGTCGTCCGCGAATCCGTGGCGCGTTGGCCTGTCCCGGCCCGGATTGTGACCGAGATCGGCGATAAGCACGCCGCGTTTCGACGCGCGAGGGCAGCCCTCACCAAATCCGGCACGTCGACCCTCGAACTGGCCCTGGCGGGGGTGCCGATGGTGGCGGGCTATCGGGTCTCGCGGCTGGAGGAGTGGGTGGCCCGTCTCATGATCAAGGTGCCGTCCGCGATCCTCGCCAACCTGGTCCTTGGGGAGAACGTCGTCCCTGAGTTTCTGCAGCAGGACTGTACGCCAGAGCGGCTCGCTGGGGCCCTGGCGCCGCTCATGAGCGACACGCCGGAGCGGCGGCGCCAGGTTGAGGCCTGCGCCGGGCTCGACCGCATCATGGGCCTCGGGCAGGGCGCACCGAGCGACCGAGCGGCCGCCATCATACTGGCGGCGCTGCCCGAATTTAACCTTGAACCCCGCGAAAAAGTAGCATCCGGTCCGCGGACGGCGTAGTTTGAACTTTCCGTTCCACACGTTATGTCCCTGGCACACGAAACTGGAACCGAGTCCTTTGCCTGTCCCCTCCCGCGCGTCCATCACCGCCGTTCATGGCTATGTCCCCCCGGACGTGCTCACCAATGCCGACCTTGCGCAGATGGTCGATACGACCGACGCCTGGATCACCGAGCGTACCGGCATCAAGGAACGGCACATCCTCAAGGGTGAGGGCCTCGGCACCTCGCACATGGGTGCGGAAGCGGTCCGCGGGCTGCTGCAAAAGACCGGCACCCACCCCAGCGAGATCGACCTCCTGATCTGCGCGACGACGACGCCGGACATGCAGTTCCCGTCGACCGCGAACCTGATCTGCGACATGGTCGGCATCAACAATATCGGTTCGTTCGACGTGCAGGCCGCGTGCTCGGGCTTTCTTTATTCGTTGACCATCGCCTCGCAGTTCATCGCCACGGGCACCGCGCGCAAGGTGATCGTGGTCGGCGCCGACAAGATGTCGTCGATCATGGACTATCAGGATCGCGCGACCTGCGTCATTTTCGGCGACGGTGCCGGGGCCGTGCTGCTCGAGCCCAACAATCAGGGTTATGGCATCATGGATGCGCTGATCCGTTCCGACGGTTCGGGCTCGATCCACTTGCACCAGAAGGCCGGCGGCAGCCGCTTGCCGGCGAGCATCGAGACGGTCACGAAGCGCCAGCACTACGTCTATCAGGAAGGCGCGGCGGTTTATAAATACGCCATCGCCAAGATGGCCGAGGTGTCCGGCGAGATCATGACGCGCAACAACCTGCGCGGTGATCAGATCGACTGGCTGGTGCCGCACCAGGCCAACAAGCGCATCATCGAGTCGACGGCCGAACGTATGGGCCTGTCGATGGACAAGGTGATGGTGACGATCCACAAATACGGCAACACCACCAACGCCACGATCCCGCTGTGCCTGTGCGACTACGAGTCCCAGCTCAAGCCGGGCAACAAGCTGGTGCTGGCAGCCTTCGGCGGCGGCTTCACCTGGGCCGGTGTCTACGTGCAGTGGGGCTATGATGGTGGCAAAGCGCCGAAACTCAACGGCAAGGCCGGCCACGCCTGATCACTGATGATGGTGATGATGAACGGATCGCCAGCGGCATTCTGAAAAAGCCGCGGCGGGGGAAGGAAGCGCTATGGCGAAACATCGCGTCGGCATCATCGGACTGGGCATGGCGCTCAAGCCGCATCTCACGAGCCTCGAAGAACTCTCCGACCGCGTCGAGATTGCCGCCTGCTTCACGCCATCGTCCGAGCGGCGCAAGGCGTTCGCCGCAGCCAGCCCGCATCCGGTTGTTGATAGCGTCGATGCTGTTCTCAACGACAAGACGATCGATGTCGTCTTCATCCTGACGCCACCGATGTCGCACCTCGATCTGGTCGAGCAGTGCGCCGCCGCCGGCAAGCACGTGCTGCTCGAAAAACCGATCGATTTCACCAGCGAGCGCGGCGCAAAACAGGTTGCGGCCATGTCAAAGGCCGGCAAGAAGTTCGCAATCATGCTGCAGCATCGCTTCCGCGATGCCTCGCGCAAGTTGCGTGCGGCGGTGAAAAGCGGCGAGCTTGGCGAACTGGTCTCGGCCTCGGCCTCGATCCGCTGGTGGCGGACCCCGGAATATTTCGCCCAGCCGGGCCGCGGCATGAAGGCACGGGACGGCGGTGGCGTGCTGATCACGCAGGCGATCCACACGCTCGATTTATTCCAGAGCCTGACCGGGCCGGTCGCGCGTGTCACGGCGTTCGCCAAGACCTCGCCGCTGCGCAAGATAGATACCGAGGACATCGCCGCGGCCGCTGTCGAATTCGGCAACGGCGCCATTGGCACCATCGATGCGACGACCGTGTCCTATCCGGGCTTTCCGGAGAAGCTCGAGCTCGCTTGCGCCAACGCCACTGCGGTACTGAATGCCGAAACGCTGGATATCTATTACAAGAACGGTCGCCACGTGCATCACGAAGGCGCGGCGTCAAAGAGCGGCGGCGCCGATCCGATGGCCTTCCCGAATGACGCTCACAAGGCGCTGATCGTCGATTTCCTTGACGCCATCGACGGCAACCGCGAGCCCGAAGTCAGCGGCGCGGAGTCGCTCAAGGTCATGCGGCTGATCGAGGCGATGCTGGCGTCGGCCGAGCAGGGCCGGCCGGTTGCCCTCGGCTGACTTCGACTGCGTCACTGATTGCCATTGTTGCGCTAAATCAACGTCCCCGCGTCGGTATCGGGCTAACCAGCCCGTGCGGCCGTCACACTACGTGACGAGGACCGTGGTTCAGCCAGCAAAGGCATTATAGGCGTGGACAAGACACGAGCCTGGTTCCTGTGGGGCGTCATCGCGGCCGTGATCGTTGCCGCCGGGTATGGCGCGTGGCGCTGGTATGGCGCACCGCCGCTGCCGCCGGGGATTGCCAGTGCCAATGGCCGCATCGAAGCGACCGAGATCGACATAGCGGCGAAGACGCCGGGGCGGCTCAAGGACATCATGGCCGACGAGGGCGACTTCGTCACTGCTGGGCAGGTGCTGGCGCGGATGGACACCGAGGTGCTCGAGGCGCAGTTGCGCGAGGCGCAGGCGCAGGTCAGGCGCGCCACCATCTCCATCGATACCGCGCGCAGTCAGGTGGTGCAGCGGCGGGCCGAGAAAGAAGCGGCCACCGCCGTGGTCGCGCAGCGCAAAGCTGAGCTTGACGCCGCGCAGAAGCGCTTTGAACGCTCCGACCAACTGGCGAAGTCCGGCAGCGGCTCGATCGAGAACCTCGACAATGATCGCGCCCGCTACGAAGGCGCCAAGGCGGCGGTGAGTGCGGCCGAGGCCCAGGTCGCGGCCGTCACCTCCGCGATCAGCGCGGCCGAGGCCCAGGTGATCGATGCCGAAGCCGCGGTCGACGCCACGACGGCGACGGTCGATCGCATCAAGGCCGACATCAAGGACAGCACGCTGGTCGCACCGCGCGACGGCCGCGTGCAATATCGTGTGGCGGAGCCCGGCGAGGTGCTAGGCGCCGGCGGCAAGGTGCTCAACATCGTCGATCTTAGCGACGTCTACATGACCTTCTTCTTGCCGACCGGCTCCGCCGGCCGGGTCGAGATCGGCAGCGACGTGCATCTCGTCATCGACGCTATCCCTCAATACGTGGTGCCGGCGCGCGCGACCTTCGTCGCCGATGTCGCCCAATTCACGCCGAAGACGGTCGAGACGGCCGAAGAGCGGCAGAAGCTGATGTTCCGCATCAAGGCCAGGATCGCACCGGACCTGCTGCGCAAATATATCCGCCAGGTCAAAACCGGCCTGCCAGGCACCGCTTATGTGCGGCTGAACCCCGAGGCGAAATGGCCGCCGCACCTCGAGACCAAGCTGCCGCAATGAACGGGCCCGTGACCCCGGCGCCTGTTGCCCGGCTGCGTGACGTCGGACTGCGCTACGGCGCGGTGCAGGCCCTCGCCGGCATTACGCTCGATCTCGCTGCGGGCCGCATGGTCGGACTGATCGGACCTGACGGCGTCGGCAAATCGAGCTTGCTGGCGCTGGTGGCCGGCGCCCGCCGCGTGCAGAGCGGCGAGGTCGTGGTGCTCGGCGGCGATATGGCGAAGGCCAGCCACCGCGGCGCGGTCTGTCCGCGTATTGCCTACATGCCACAAGGTCTCGGCAAGAACCTCTACGCCATGCTGTCGGTGCGGGAGAATATCGATTTCTTCGCCCGGCTGTTCGGCCAGGATGCGGCCGAGCGGGAGCGCCGCATCGCCGCGCTGACCGAGAGCACCGGGCTGGCGCCGTTCCTTGACCGCCCCGCCGGCAAGCTGTCGGGCGGCATGAAGCAGAAGCTCGGCCTGTGCTGTGCGCTGGTGCACGACCCGGACTTGCTCATTCTCGATGAGCCGACGACCGGCATCGATCCCTTGTCGCGCCGACAGTTCTGGGAACTGATCGGCCGCATTCGCGCCGGCCGGCCGTCGATGAGCGTCATTGTGGCCACGGCCTATATGGAGGAGGCCGCCGGCTTCGACTGGCTGATCGCCATGAATGCCGGGTGCGTCATGGCCGAAGGCACGGTCGACGATCTGTTGCATCGGACGCAGACCACCAGCTTGGAAGCCGCCTTTATCAGCCTGCTGCCGGATGAGCAGCGGCGCGACCATCGCGCCGTGGTGCTCAAGCCGCTGCCGGCGGATCGCACGAACATTGCCATCGAGGCGCGCGGCCTGACCATGCGCTTCGGCGATTTCGTCGCCGTCGATCACGTCAGCTTCAGCATCCCTCAGGGCGAGATCTTCGGCTTCCTCGGCTCCAACGGCTGCGGCAAGACGACGACCATGAAGATGATGACCGGGCTGTTGCCGCCGAGCGAGGGCGAAGCTCGGCTGTTCGGCCTCGCTGTGGATCCGAATGATATGGAGACGCGCCGGCGCGTCGGATACATGTCGCAGGGCTTCTCGCTCTATGGCGAGTTGACGGTGCGGCAGAACCTCGAACTGCATGCGCGCCTGTTCCAGATGCCCGCCGAGCAGATTCCGGAGCGCGTCACGGTGGTCGCGGAGCGTTTCGGGCTTGCCGGCCTCATGGACATGTTGCCCGGGCAATTGCCGCTCGGTCAGCGTCAGCGCCTGTCGCTGGCGGTCGCCATGATCCACAAGCCGTCGCTGCTGATCCTCGACGAGCCGACGTCCGGCGTCGATCCCGTTGCGCGCGACGCGTTCTGGCAAACTTTGATCGACCTGTCGCGCAACGACGGCGTGACCATCTTCATCTCGACCCATTTCATGAACGAGGCCGAACGCTGCGATCGCATTTCGCTGATGCACGCCGGCAAGGTGCTGGCCAGCGACACGCCGGCGGCGCTGGTCGCCAGACGCGGCGTCCGCAATGTCGAAGAAGCTTTCATCGCCTATCTTGAGGACACCGGCGAAGAGGCCCATCCGGATGCCGGACGGCTCTCCCTCCCGGCGGCCACGGCGCGGCCGGCGCCGCGCTTCTTCGAGCCGCGGCGCGTTCTGAGTTATGCCCGGCGCGAAACGCTCGAACTGCTGCGCGATCCCATACGCGCCACGCTGGCGCTGGTCGGCAGCATGATTCTGATGTTCGTCATGGCTTACGGCATCACCATGGACGTCGAGAACCTGACCTTCGCCGTGCTCGACCGCGACCAGACCACCACCAGCCAGAACTTCGTCCTCAACATCGAGGGCTCGCGCTATTTCACCGAGCGGCCGCCGATCACCGACTATGACGATCTCGACCGTCGCATGCGGGCCGGCGAGATCACCCTGGCTATTGAGTTGCCGCCGAATTTCGGCCGTGACCTGCGGCAACCGCGTGCAGATCGGCGCCTGGATCGATGGCAGCATGCCAATGCGAGCGGAAACGATCGAAGGCTACGTGCAGGCCATGCACCAGGAGTGGCTCGGCGCTGCCGGCGGCATGGCCGTGCCGGTCAACATCGCCATCCGCTACCGATACAACCCGGACGTCAAAAGCATCGTCGCCATGGTGCCGGCGGTGATCCCGATGCTGCTGATGCTCATTCCGTCGATGCTGACCGCGCTCAGCGTCGTGCGCGAGAAGGAACTCGGCTCGATCATCAACTTCTACGTGACGCCGACCACGCGGCTTGAATTTCTGCTCGGCAAGCAACTGCCATACGTCGTGCTGGCAATGCTGAATTTCCTGCTGCTGACGCTGCTGGCGGTCACTCTGTTCGGCGTGCCGCTAAAGGGCAGCTTCGCGGCGATGTCCGCCGGCGCGTTGCTCTATGTCGTTTCGGCCACCGCCATGGGGCTGCTGATGTCTTCATTCATGAGGAGCCAGGTCGCCGCCGTGTTCGGCACCGCGATCGTCACCTTGATCCCGGCGACGCAGTATTCCGGCTTCATCGAGCCGGTGTCGGCGTTGGAGGGCTTTGGCGCCATTGTCGGCGCCGTCTATCCGACCACGCATTTCCTGATCATCTCGCGCGGCGCCTTTGCCAAGTCGCTGGGCTTTGCCGAATTGCAGGCGTCGTTCGTGCCATTGGCGCTGGCGGTGCCGGTGCTGATCGGGCTTTGCGCCATGCTGCTGAAGAAGCAGGAGAGCTGACGATGCGGCTAGCCAACATCGTCAATCTCGGCATCAAGGAACTGCGCAGCCTCGGTCGCGACCGCGTGATGCTGGCGCTGATCGTTTATGCCTTTACCGGCGCCATCTACACCGCCGCGACCGCCATGCCCGAGACGCTCAACAAGGCCTCGATCGCCATCGTCGATGAGGACCGCTCGGCGCTATCGACGCGTCTCGTCGCCGCGTTCTACCCGCCACATTTCAATCCGCCGATCCTGATCAGCGCCGCCGAGATGGACGCACGGATGGACAACGGCTCGATCACGTTTGCGCTCGGCATCCCGCCGAACTTCCAGCGCGACGTGCTGGCCGGCCGCAAGCCCGACATTCAGCTCAACGTCGATGCGACGCGGGTCAGCCAGGCGTTCGCCGGCGCCGGTTACATCCAGACCATCGTCGCCACAGAGGTCGCCGCCTTCCTGCAGCATTACCGTGCGGCGACCGTGCTGCCCGTCGATCTGGCGCTGCGCATTCGCTACAACCCGGCCCTCAACAAGTCGTGGTTCGGCGCCGTCATCGAGGTCGTCAATCAGGTCACGCTGCTGTCGATCGTCCTGACCGGCGCGGCGCTGATCCGCGAGCGCGAGCATGGCACCATTGAGCACCTGCTGGTCATGCCGGTGACGCCGTTCGAAATCATGGCCGGCAAGATATGGGCGATGGCGCTGGTGGTGATCGCCGCCTGGACAACGGCGCTGGTTCTGGTGGTGCAGGGCCTGATTGGTGTGCCGGTGCAGGGCTCTCTGGCGGTGCTGCTGGTCGGCGTTGCGGCCAACCTGTTCGCCACCACTTCACTCGGCATCGTGCTGGCCACGCTCGCGCGGTCGATGCCGCAGTTCGCCCTGCTGGTGATTCTGGTCATCGTGCCGCTGGAAATGCTGTCGGGCGGCATGACGCCGCGCGAAAGCATGCCGGCTGTCGTGCAAACCATCATGCTGGCCGCGCCGACCACGCATTTCATCATGCTGTCGCAAGCAGTGCTGTTCCGCGGCGCCGGGCTCGCCGTGGTGTGGCCGCAGTTGCTGGCACTGATCGCCATCGGCGGCGTGCTGTTTGGCATCGCCCTGACGCGCTTCCGCAAGGTGATCGGGGAAATGGTCTGAGCCAAGCGCTCGGCAATAGAAAACGGCCGGGCGATGAGGCCCGGCCGCGGTATCGATGGCGACGAAAGTAGTTACTTGCGCCGTGAGGTCGGCACGTAATCGCGTTCGGTGGCGCCGGTGTAGAGCTGACGCGGTCGGCCGATCTTCTGCTTCGGATCCTCGATCATTTCCTTCCACTGCGCGATCCAGCCGACGGTGCGCGCGACGGCGAACAGCACGGTGAACATCGTGGTTGGGAAGCCCATCGCCTTGAGCGTGATGCCCGAATAGAAGTCGATGTTGGGGTAGAGCTTCTTCTCGATGAAGTACTCGTCATGCAGCGCGATGCGCTCGAGCTCCATGGCGACGTCGAGCAGCGGATCGTCCTTGATGCCGAGTTCAGCGAGGACCTCGTGGCAGGTCTTCTGCATGATCTTGGCGCGCGGATCGTAGTTCTTGTAGACGCGGTGGCCGAAGCCCATGAGACGGTAGCTGTCGCTCTTGTCCTTGGCGCGACGCACGAATTCCGGAATGCGATCGACAGTGCCGATTTCGCTCAGCATGTTGAGCGCGGCTTCGTTGGCGCCGCCATGTGCCGGGCCCCACAGACAGGCGCAACCGGCCGCGATGCAGGCGAACGGGTTGGCGCCCGACGAACCGGCAAGGCGCACGGTCGAGGTCGAGGCGTTCTGCTCGTGGTCCGCATGCAGGATGAAGATGCGATCCATCGCGCGCGCCAGCACCGGGTTCGGCTTGTACTCCTCAGCCGGCACCGCAAAGCACATGTGCAGGAAGTTCGACGCGTAATCGAGATCGTTCTTCGGATAAACGAAGGGCTGGCCGACCGAATACTTGTAGGCCATGGCCGCGAGTGTCGGCACCTTGGCGATCATCCGTAGCGACGCGATCATGCGCTGGGTCGGATCCGAGATGTCGGTCGAGTCGTGGTAGAATGCCGACAGCGCGCCGATCGAGCCGGTCATGATTGCCATCGGATGGGCGTCGCGGCGGAAGCCCTGGAAGAACCGGCTCATTTGCTCATGCACCATCGTGTGGCGCGTGACGCGGTAGTCGAAGTCGGCCTTCTGCGCGGCGGTCGGCAGTTCCCCGTACAGCAGCAGATAGCAGGTCTCGAGGAAGTCGCCGTGCTCGGCGAGCTGGTCGATCGGGTAGCCGCGGTACAGCAGCACGCCTTCGTCGCCGTCGATGTAGGTGATTTTGGATTCGCAGCTTGCCGTCGAGGTGAAGCCGGGGTCGTAAGTGAACATGCCGCTCTGGCCGTAGAGCTTGGAGATGTCGAGGACATCCGGCCCGATGCTGCCCTTGTAGATCGGCAGGTCGTAATTCTTGTTACCGACGGTGATCGAGCCGGTTGCTTTGTTGGCGTCCGTTTTGGCGTCCATGGTCGAACCCTCGGATTTCGGAGCGGCGATGCGCTACTTTATTGGCCTTAAGCCGGACGGGGACGGCGCCAGGGAGGCGCGAGAGGCATCCAGCCTGCATTTCGGTAGCCCATCCGTGTTTGCGCTGCAAGATCGCGCAAACGCAGGGGCTGCCTCGCATATGGGCATGGATTTCGTCGCGGAAAGATTGACGCCGGGAGAATTTAGCCGGTCCGGCGCCGACGCCTCAGCCCGCGGCCTGGTCGCGCAGGCGGGCCAGGCTCTCGATTCGGCCCAGCACGGCCAAAACGTCGAAAATCGGCGGTGAGGTGGTCTTGCCGGTGAGCGCTGCGCGCAGCGGCTGCGCCACTGCGCCAAGCTTGACCGCCGCGGTTTCGGCAAAGCTGCGGACCACCGCTTCGATGGCCGGCCCGGTCCATTCAGGAACCGTCTCCAGCGCGGGGATCAGCTTGCCCAGAAGGGTCTTCGCTTCGGGCGTCAGCAGGCCCCTCGCCTGATCGGTCATGTCCAGCGGCCGGCCGGCCCAGACGAAGCGCGACGCTTCGAACAGCTCGATCAGAGTCTTTGCGCGTTCTTTCAGGCCGGGCATGGCGATCAGCAGCTTGTCGCGCAGTATCGGGTTCATCTTGTCGGCCAGCGCCTGTCCGTTCGGGATGAAGGGCAGCACGTCTTCCAGCGCCTTGAGCAAGTCGGCGTCCGGCATCTGTCGGATATAATGGCCGTTCAGGTTATCGAGCTTGGCCAGGTCGAGCCGCGCCGGCGCGCGGCCGATCGACGGCAGATCGAAAGCGGCAATCATCTCCTCGGTCGAGAAAATCTCCTGGTCGCCGTGCGACCAGCCGAGGCGGACGAGATAGTTCCGTAGAGCCGCGGGCAGGTAGCCGAGCGCGCGATAGGCTTCAACGCCGAGGGCGCCGTGGCGTTTGGAGAGCTTGGCGCCATCCGGCCCGTGGATCAGCGGGATATGCGCCATGGTCGGCACCTGCCATCCAAGCGCCTCGTAGATCTGGGACTGGCGGGCGGCGTTGGTCAGGTGGTCGTCGCCGCGGATGATGTGGGTGACGCCCATGTCGTGATCGTCGACGACGACCGCCAGCATGTAGGTCGGTGAGCCGTCTGAGCGGAGCAGGACCAGATCGTCGAGGTCGGAATTCTGCCAGATGACGCGACCCTGGACCTGGTCCTCGATGACCGTCTCGCCGGTCGTCGGCGCCTTGAGACGGATTACCGGCTTGATGCCCGCCGGCGCCTCAGAGGGATCGCGGTCGCGCCACAGGCCGTTATACAGCTTGGAGCGGCCTTCCTTGCGGGCCGCCTCACGCATGATCGTAAGCTCTTCCTGCGACGCGTAGCAGCGGTAGGCCTTACCGGCGGCGATGAGTTGCTCGACCGCTTCGCGATGGCGGTCGGCGCGGGCGAACTGGAAGATCGGCTCGCCTTCCCAGGTCAGGCCGAGCCAGCTCAGGCCGTCGAGGATGGCGTCGATGGCGGCATCGGTCGAGCGTTCGCGGTCGGTATCCTCGATTCGCAGCAGCATCTTGCCGCCGAAGTGGCGGGCATAGAGCCAGTTGAACAGCGCCGTGCGGGCGCCGCCAATATGGAGGAAGCCGGTCGGGGAGGGTGCGAAACGGGTGACGACAGGTGCGTTCATCGCGCGCCCTGTACCACAGGTCCCGTCACGAGTGGCAAGCCATTTGACATCGAGGTAACCGACACGTCATTGGGGGGCCGGGCAATGCGGCGTCCGGCGGGGCGCGGGCCCGGTCTTGAGCGGCAGGTTTGGAAAAAGCATGGCGAGCGACGACAAGTCTTTGGACAATACCGCGGCGGGCGAAGCCGGCCGCGACTTCATCCGCGATATCGTGGCGGCCGATCTCGGCAGTGGCAAGGTCGGCACCGTGGTCACCCGCTTTCCGCCGGAGCCGAACGGCTACCTGCATATGGGCCACGCCAAGTCGATCTGCCTGAATTTCGGCGTTGCCGCCGAGTTCGGGGGCCGCTGCCACCTGCGCTTCGACGACACCAATCCGGTCAAGGAAGAGCAGGAATACATCGACGCCATCCAGCGCGACGTGCACTGGCTCGGCTTCGATTGGGGCCAGCATCTCTATTACGCCTCCGACTATTTCGAGCAGCTTTACGCCTGGGCTGAGGACCTGATCCGCGCCGGCAAGGCATACGTCGACGACCAGACGCCGGAGGAGATGCGGATCGCCCGCGGCACGCTCACCGAGCCGGGCAAGAACTCGCCGTTCCGCGACCGTTCGGTCGAGGAGAACCTCGATCTGTTCCGCCGCATGCGCGCCGGCGAGTTCCCGAACGGCGCCCGCGTGCTGCGCGCCAAGATCGACATGGCGTCAGGCAACATCAACCTGCGCGACCCGGTGATGTATCGCATCCTGCATGCGCATCACCCGCGCACCGGCACGGCGTGGAAGATCTACCCGAGCTACGACTATGCGCACGGCCAGTCGGATGCGATCGAGCACATCACGCATTCGGTCTGCACGCTGGAATTCGAGGATCACCGGCCCCTGTACGACTGGTTCATCGCCAATCTCAAGGTGCCGTCGACACCGCATCAGTACGAATTCGCGCGGCTCAATCTGACCTACGCCGTGCTGTCGAAGCGCGTGCTGACGATGCTGGTGCGCGACAAGCACGTCTCCGGCTGGGACGATCCGCGCATGCCGACACTGGCGGGCTTGCGCCGCCGCGGCGTACCGCCGGCGGCGTTGCGCGATTTCGTCAAGCGCATCGGCGTCGCGAAGGCCAACAGCACAGTCGATCTCGGCATGTTCGAGTTTTCGATCCGCGAGGTGCTCAACAAGACCGCGCAGCGTCGCATGGCGGTGCTGAAGCCGCTCAAGGTCGTGATCGAAAACTATCGGGAAGGCCAAGTTGATGAGCTGGATGCGGTCAATCATCCCGACGACCCGGCCGCCGGCACGCGCAAGATCAAATTCGGACGCGAACTCTTCATCGAGCAGGAC
This sequence comes from Pseudolabrys sp. Root1462, assembly GCF_001426945.1. Taxonomy (GTDB): domain Bacteria; phylum Pseudomonadota; class Alphaproteobacteria; order Rhizobiales; family Xanthobacteraceae; genus Pseudolabrys. The sequence continues at coordinate 1,849,539 of NZ_LMFS01000001.1, forward strand.
GACTTCATGGAGAACCCGCCGAAGAAGTTCTTCCGGTTGTCGCCCGGCATGGAGGTGCGGCTGCGCTACGCTTATTTCATCACCTGCAAGGAGGTGGTGAAGGACGCTGCTGGCAACATCGTCGAACTGCGCTGCACTTACGATCCGGCGACGCGTGGCGGCAATGCGCCGGACGGCCGCAAGGTGAAGGCGACGATCCACTGGGTGTCGGCGACGGACTCGGTGCCGGCTGAAGTGCGCCTCTACAACCCGCTGTTCGTAAAGCCCGATCCGACCGGGGGCGAGGGCTTCGAGAAAGATCTCAACCCGAACTCGCTCGAGGTCCTGAGCAATGCGCGGCTCGAGCCGTCGCTGGCCGAGATGAATATCGCCGATGCGATCCAGTTCGAACGCAACGGCTACTTCTGCCGCGACAAGGATTCTTCGCCCGGCAAGCCGGTGTTCAACCGCACGGTCGGCCTGCGCGACACCTTCGCCAAGGAAGTTGGCAAGTAAGCCGATCCGTGGGGAGGCAACGCATGGCCTTCGTCGTCAGACGCCTCACCGAGGACGATGCCGAGGCGCTGCGAACGCTACGTCTCGAAGCCTTGCAGACGGTGCCGGAGGCGTTTCTCTCAAGCTACGAAGAGGAAGCCGCCAAGCCGTTCGCATGGTTCAGGACGGTGGCACGCGGCCCCGATCGCAACGCGATTTTCGGCGCCTTTGAAGACGGCGTGCTCGCGGGTATGGCCGGCTTCGTAGCTGGCGAGCGGGTGAAGGAGCGGCATAAGGGCACCCTGGTCGGCGTCTATGTGCGACCCTCGTTGCAACGGCAGGGCGCCGGCCGCGCGCTCGTCGAAGCCGTCATTGCCCACGCCGCGACGCGGGTGACTGTGCTGGAGGCAACGGTGAGCGCCAGCAATCATCCGGCCGTCGCGCTCTACCGGAGCCTCGGTTTCATCCGCTTCGGTACCGAGCCAAAGGCGGTGCAGATCGGCGGTCGGTTCCTCGACAACGACCTGCTGCAAATCGACTTCTCCGGCAGGCCCAGCTAAAGGCGCCGCGCCGGGCCGTTCACAACCGTTCTCCTAGCCACAACCTGTGGCTGCCGTAGCATCGTCTCGGTTGTGGGCGGGTGGCGTCATGGCGGGGCATGCGTCAGGAGGTCCGGGGAAACGAGCGGTCGCCGGCACCATCGCCGCGGGCCGCGGCGCCGGTCAGACCGTGCCACAGGGCGTCGCCTGGGCTCTGCGGGCCCGCCAGACACTTGTAGGATGGGCGGCCACCGAAATCGCGCCGGGCCGCCTCTTGCCGGGGCTACCGGTGGCCTTTGGCGCCGGCATCGCGATCTATTTTACCGCCGATCGGGAGCCCGCCTGGTGGGCCGCCTCGGCTGTGGCAACGCTTGCCCTGGCCATGGTCTTCGCCGCCCGCCGCCATCCGGTCGGATTTCCGCTGGCGCTGGCGGTGGCCGCGATGGCCTGCGGTTTTGCGATCGCGACTTTGCAGACGTTGCGCATCGCACATCCGGTGATGCAGGCCGCAACCTGGCAGGCGCAGGTTGGCGGTTTCGTCGAGATCAGGGAGGAGCGGGCGCGCAGCGACCGCGTCGTCGTCCGCGTCGAGCGCTTCGAAGCGCCACGCATCGCGCCCGCGCCGGAGCGCATCCGCGTCTCGGTGCGGAAGGACACCGCGCCCGCGGTTGGCGCCTACGTATCGTTCAAGGCGCACCTGGCGCCGCCGCTGGCGCCCCTCAGGCCCGGCGGTTACGACTTCGCCCGCGACATGTATTTCCAGCAGATCGGCGCATCGGGCTGGGTCCTCGGCAAGATCATCGTTGAGCCGAAGCGGTCTACGGAAGGCTTGTGGCTGCGTTACGCCGCGGTGCTCGATTCCATTCGCGACGGCATGGACAACCGAATCCGCGCCGTACTCCCGGGCGATCGCGGCTCGATCGCGTCGGCGCTTATCACCGGCAAACGCGACGCCATCTCGCCGCCGGTCAACGACGCCATGTACGTCTCCAGCCTGGCCCATGTGCTATCGATATCCGGCTATCATATGGCAGTCGTCGCCGGCATCGTGTTTTTCGTGATCCGAGCCGCGCTGGCGCTGTTGGCATCGCTCGCCATTCGCAGGCCCATCAAGAAGTGGGCCGCGGCCGGCGCACTGCTGGCTGCGACGTTCTATCTGCTGCTGTCGGGCTCCGAAGTTGCGACCCAGCGTTCCTACATCATGATCGCGATCGTGCTGTGCGGCGTGATGCTTGATCGTCCCGCGGTTACTTTTCGCACCTTGAGCGTCGCCGCGTTCGCCGTGCTCATCATTGCGCCGCAATCTCTGGTGCATCCCAGCTTCCAGATGTCATTCGCGGCGACGTTGGCTCTGGTCGCGACCTATCAGCATTCGCTGCTATGGAAGGTTGATGCCGACAACCCGTGGGCCGCGCGTTTAGCGCTGTGGGGCGGGCGCGAAGCGGCCAGCCTGATCATCGCCTCACTCGTCGCTGGAATGGCGACAACACCGTACGCCGCATTTCACTTCCACCGCATCGCGCCTTACGGCGTGCTCGCCAATCTGCTGGCGATGCCGGTCGTGTCGGTGCTGGTCATGCCGATGGGCATTATCGGCGCGGTGCTGATGCCACTTGGCCTCGATGCCCCGTTTTGGAAATTAATGGGCTTCGGTCTCGACTGGATGATGGCGGTGGCACTGTGGGTCGCGCGTTTGCCCGGTGCGGTAGGCCCGATGCCGGCCTTCGGCATGGGGGCGCTGGCCTTGGCGACCGCCGGCCTGTTGCTGATTTGTCTGCTGCGCTCGCCGCTGCGCTGGAGCGGCGCCGCCGTGCTGGCGGTCGCGATTGGCTGGGCGCTGGCGACTCCGCGGCCTGATGTTCTGATCGCCGCTGATGGCCAGACCGCGGCTGTCCGCGGCAAGAGCGGCCATTGGCTGTTCCTGCAAAAGGCGCGCGACGGCTTTGCTGCGAAAGAGTGGCTACTGGCCGATGGCGACACCCGTCCGGCCGACAGTGCTGCTTTGAACGATGGCGTCCGCTGCGACGCCATTGGCTGCACCGCGAGCCTTCGCGACGGGCGCATCGTAGCCTTTGCGCTCGCCGTCGACGCGTTCGAGGAAGATTGCCGGCGTGCAGCCGTCGTTGTCTCGGCGATCGATGCGCCCGACGATTGCGCGGCGTTGATCATCGATCGTCGTGCGTGGCGACGGGATGGCGCCACCGCGCTTTACGCCGCCGGCGAGCGCTTTGTCACCGAAGTGGCGCGGCCATCGACGGCCGACCGGCCGTGGGCACGTACGCCTGTCGCCGTGAACGAACGTCAGTCATCCATCCGCCGGACCGCGGTGCCGGATGCGACGCCCGGATTAGATGCGATAGAGGCTGGTGACTGAGGCACTGCGTTCATTCCCGGGGACAGCAGGGAATCCAGAACGCCGCCAAGGCAAATCTTGTTGTGGAGTTTGGGGCCCCGCTTTCTCGGGGACGAGCGGATTTTTAGTCTCAATACCGCCGGAACATCGCGACCATCTTGCCCTGAATGCGTACGCGGTTCGGCGGCAGGATGCGGACTTCGTACGACGCGTTGGCCGGTTCAAGCGCGATGGAGGCGCCGCGGCGGCGGAAGCGCTTCAGCGTTGCTTCCTCGTCGTCGATCAGGGCGACGACGATGTCGCCGGTGTCGGCGTTTTCCGAGCGGCGGATGAGCGCGATATCGCCGTCGAGAATGCCGGCGTCGATCATTGAGTCGCCGCGCACTTCGAGGGCGAAATGCTCGCCTGCCGTGAGGAGCTCCGGAGGCATGTTGATGACGTGGCTCTTGGTCTGGATTGCCTCGATCGGCGTACCGGCGGCGATGCGGCCCATGACCGGCACCGAGATCGAACGCGCCGAGTCATCCTCACCTGCAGGCACCGGCCGTACCTTGCCGAGGTTGCCCTCGATGACGCTGGGGTTGAAGCCGCGGGCGCGGCCACTGCCGCCCATGCCGTGAGCGACCGATTCCGGCAGCTTGATTACCTCGATGGCGCGGGCCCGGTTGGCGAGGCGGCGGATGAAGCCGCGCTCCTCCAGGGCCGTGATCAGGCGGTGGATGCCCGATTTCGAGCGCAGGTCCAGCGCATCCTTCATTTCGTCGAAGGAGGGCGGAACACCGGCCTCGGTCAACCGCTCGTGGATGAAGCGCAGGAGTTCGAATTGTTTGCGGGTCAGCATCGCCTGTGGTCTCCCGGTCGCGGATGAGCGCCCCGGTATTAGGCAGGGCTTCTGGGAGGACTCATCCGAAACAAAGCATGAACGGACACTATCTGTTCGATATGTGTTCCGCAACCACTTAATTTGGCGTGAACAACTCTAAAGGCCGCTAAAACGCGAACTTAAGGATGCGGCAGCGTTCGCCGGCCTTGGCCGCCGGGGCAAAAGGCTCGCGAATCAAGAGCCCGCCGGCGCGTGCCAGCGGCGCCATAAGGGAGCTGTCCTGGACCGGTACGGGGGTTGCAATCGGGCCATCCGGACCGGATTCGAGGGTGGCGCGGAGGTAGTCGGCGCGTTCGTCGTTTTCCGGGAGATCGCGGCCAAGAATGGCAAATTCCGGCATGGTGACGACGTCGCTGCGGCCCGACAGCGTGCGGATGAGAGGCGTCAGAAACAGGAAGGCGCAGACATAGGACGACACCGGATTGCCCGGCACGCCGAGCACATGCATGGCGCCCAAACCGTCCCGGGCAAAGCGGCCATGCATCATCGGCCGACCGGGGCGCAGCGCCACGCGCCAGAAGGACAGATCGAGACCTTCCGCCTTCAGCGCCTTCTGCATCAGGTCGTGATCGCCGACCGACGCGCCGCCGCTGGTCAGAAGGATATCGACCCCGGCGTCGCGGGCCCGGCGGATCTTGCCGGCGATGTCGTCGAGGTCATCCCGGGCGATGCCGAGGTCGGTCACCGTACCGCCTTCGGCGCGCACCAAGGCGGACAGCGCAAAGCCGTTCGAATAGACGATCTCGCCCGGCTTCAAGGTGCCGCCCGGCATGATGAGTTCATCGCCCGAGCCGAGCACCGCGACATGCGGGCTTCGGTGCACCGCGAGCCGCGGATAGTTCATGGCCGCCGCCAGCATCAGGTCGCGGTCGCTGAGGCGGCGGCCTTTGGCGAGCAGCGTGTCGCCCTGTTTGAAATCAATGCCGGCGCCGCGAACATTGCGGCCGCTCGCGGTCGGCTTCTGCACGGTGACCTTATCGCCGTCGCGCGCCGTGTGTTCCTGGATTACCACGGTGTCGGCACCGGCCGGCATCACGCCGCCGGTGAAGATGCGCGCCGCCTGGCCCGCGCCGACGGCGCCGTCAAATGGATGCCCGGCCGCGACTTCGCCGATCACCGTGAGCGTCACCGGCACCTGCGCGACTTCGGCGCCGCGCACGGCGTAGCCGTCCATCGCCGAGACCGCGTCGGGAGGCTGCGTGCGCAAGGCGGAGAGGTCAGTGGCAAGGACACGGCCGAGAGCGTCGTCGAGGCTGACGTCCTCGGTCGGCAGCGGCGCGGTGTCGGCCAGCACCCGCGCCAGCGCTTCGGCGACCGGCATCAAGGCCATGACTTCTTCCAATCGCGTATGATCTTGTCCGAAAACCGGTCCCTAATTTTCGGGATCATGCGCCGGCTTCCGCCTTGTACGGCCCCGACTTGCCGCCGGTCTTCTCCAGAAGGCGGATGCCCTCGATGCGCATCGACTTCTCGATCGCCTTGGCCATGTCGTAGATCGTCAGGCAGGCGATCGACACCGCGGTCAGCGCCTCCATCTCGACGCCGGTCTTGCCGGTCACCTTCACCGTTGCCTGGACGAGAAATCCGGGCAGGGAGTGTTCAGGGAAGATATCGACTTCGACCTTGGTGATCGGCAGCGGGTGGCAGAGCGGGATCAGGCCATGGGTGTGCTTGGCCGCCATGATGCCGGCGAGCCGCGCGGCGCCCAGCACGTCGCCCTTCATGGCGTTGCCGGCGATCACCTTGTCGAGGGTCGCCTTGGTCATGATGACCTTGCCCTCGGCCAGCGCCATGCGCTCGGTCGGCGCCTTGGCCGAGACATCGACCATGTTGGCGCGGCCAGACTGATCGATGTGGCTCAACCCCGAGGGCGCAGGGCGCTTGCCGGCCTTCTTTTTCGTTTTCGCCGCGGCTTTGGCTTTGGCCATGGGCTTACTCCGCCGCGGCATGGCTGGAGCGGGTGAGCAGATTGCGGGTCGCCGCGGCGACGTCGGTCTGCCGCATCAGGCTTTCGCCGATCAGGAAGGTCGAAATGCCGACGGCCTCGAGTCGGGTGAGGTCGGCTGGGCCGAAGATACCGCTCTCGCCGACGATCACCCGATCCTTCGGGATTCTCGGGGCCAAACGTTCGCTGACGGCGAGCGAGGTCTCGAAAGTACGCAGGTCGCGATTGTTGATTCCGATCAGGCGCGATTTCAGTTTCAGTGCACGGTCGAGTTCATCTTCCGCATGAACTTCAACAAGAACGTCCATGCCATATGAAAAGGCTGAATTTTCCAGATCCGCGGCCAGACCATCATCGACCGCCGCCATGATGATCAGGATGCAGTCGGCGCCCCAGGCGCGGGCTTCGGCGCACTGATAGGGCTCGAACATGAAATCCTTGCGCAACGCCGGCAGCTTCGTCGCCGCCCGCGCGGCGGTCAGGAACTCCGGCTTGCCCTGGAAGCTCGGGGCGTCGGTCAGCACCGACAGGCAGGTAGCGCCGCCTGCCTCGTAGGCCCTGGCCAGGGCCGGCGGGTCGAAATCGGCGCGGATCAGTCCCTTGGACGGGCTGGCCTTCTTGATCTCGGCAATCAGGGCGTATTCTCCTTCGGCAACCCGGGTCTCGATGGCCCGCAGGAAGCCGCGCGGCGGCGGCAGCGCTTTCGCCTCGGCCTCGAGGTCGGAAAGCGAGCGGGCGCGTTTGGCCGCCGCGATTTCCTCGCGCTTGTACGCCTCGATCTTCTTCAGGATATCGGCCATCGGCTTTGCTACCGCGTGATCGTGTTCAAAACCGGCCGCCACCGGATGGAAGCGGCTATTCCTCGGTTTCGCAGGATACCGCAATCAACCGGTCCAGCCGACCCTCAGCTTCGCCGGAATCGATCGATTTGGCGGCCAGCGCCACGCCCTCTTTGAGGTCGCTGGCCTTGCCGGCGACGATCAGCGCGGCGGCGGCATTGAGCAGGGCGACGTCGCGGAAGGTGCTCGGCTTGCCCTTCAGAACGTCGAGCAGCGCCTTGGCATTGGTGTCGGCATCGCCGCCCTTGAGCGCTTCCGGCTTGCCGCGCGGCAGTCCGGCGTCTTCCGGCGAAATCTCGAAGCTGCGGATATTGCCGCCCTTGAGTTCGGCGACGCTGGTGGTGCCCGAGGTCGTGATTTCGTCGAGGCCGTCGGAGCCGTGGACCACCCACGCCGATTGCACGCCGATATTGTGCAGCACCTGTGCCATCGGCTCGATCCACTGCTTCGAAAAGGTGCCGACCATCTGCCGCTTCACCGAGGCCGGATTCGACAGCGGTCCGAGCAGGTTAAAAATCGTGCGCGTGCCAAGCTCGACGCGGGTCGGGCCGACGTTCTTCATCGCCGGGTGATGCGCCGGCGCGAACATGAAACCGATGCCCGCCTTGGCGATGCAGCGGCCGACTTCGTCGGGCGTGAGGTCGATCTTGACGCCGAGGGCGCCGAGGACGTCGGCGGAGCCTGAACGCGACGACAGCGCGCGGTTGCCGTGCTTGGCAACAGGCACACCGGCGCCGGCCACGATGAAGGCGGCGCAGGTCGAGATGTTGTAGGAGCCGGAGGCATCGCCCCCTGTACCGACGATATCGACCGCGTCGGACGGCGCCTTCACGCCCAGCATCTTCGCGCGCATCGTGGTCACCGCGCCGGTGATCTCGTCGACAGTTTCGCCGCGTACGCGCAGCGCCATCAAAAGACCGCCCATCTGCGACGGCGTCGCTTCGCCCGACATCATGCGGTCGAAGGCATTGGCCGCTTCGTCGCGGGTGAGGCTGGCGCCGGTTGCGACCTTGGCAATCAGCGATTTGAATTCGTCGGCCACGGCGTCTCCTCAACTCGCCAGATGCGCGGGCTCGCGGGAGCCGGCCTGGCGGGCGGCGGCGCTCGATGTCGCGCGGCCTTGTTTCTTGTTCCACTCGGCCGCGATGGCCAGGAAGTTATCGAGCATCAAGTGGCCATGCTCGGAGGCGATGCTTTCGGGATGGAATTGCACGCCGTGCAGCGGCAGTTTTTCGTGCGCCATACCCATGATGATGCCGTCGGCGGTGTCGGCATTGACGCGCAGGCCCGCGGGCAGGGTGGTGCGATCGACGATCAGCGAATGGTAGCGCGTCGCCTGGAACGAACCGTTGATGCCGCGAAACACGCCGGTCGCGTCGTGGCGAATTTCCGACAACTTGCCGTGCATCATCTGCGGGGCGCGGATCACCTTGCCGCCGAAGGCTTGGCCCATGGCCTGATGGCCAAGGCAGACGCCGAGCATGGGGATCGTGGCGGAGGCCTTGGCGATGAGGTCGAGGCAGATGCCGGCTTCGTTCGGCGTGCAGGGGCCGGGCGACAGGACGATCGCTTCCGGCTCCATCGCCATCACGGCGTCGCTCGAGATCTTGTCGTTGCGATGAACGATGACGTCCGCCCCCAGCCCGCCCAGGTAGTGGACGAGGTTGAAGGTGAAACTGTCGTAGTTGTCGATCAGGATGATCATGTTTCGGGCCCGGTCAGGGTCTTAAAGGCTGGGGGCCTGAGGGGTCAAGGCGGCTTCCTCCGCGTCATTCCGGACGTCGCGAAAGCGGCGATCTGGAATCCAGCCATGGGCACCGCGGCTGCGTCTGGATTCCGGGTTCGCGGCAAAAGGCCGGGCCCCGGAATGACGAAATTCAGGCCTTATGAATCGGGTCGATCCACGCGACGTTTTCCGGCTTTTCGACCGGCTCGATGTCGAGATTGACCACGACCGCTTCATTGTCGGAGCGGACCAGAACGCATTCGAGCACCTCGTCCGGGCTGGCATTGATCTCCTGGTGCGGCACGAAGGGCGGCACGTAGATGAAATCGCCCGGACCGGCCTCGGCGACGAACTCGAGGTTCTCGCCCCAGCGCATACGCGCCTTGCCGCGCACCACGTAGATGACGCTTTCGAGCTCGCCGTGGTGATGGGCGCCAGTCTTGGCGTTGGGGTGGATGGATACGGTGCCGGCCCAGATTTTCTGCGCGCCGACGCGGGCGGCGTTGATCGCCGCCTTGCGGTCCATGCCCGGCGTTGAAGCCGTGTTCGGATCGAGCGAGTTGCCCGGGATTACGCGGACGCCGTCGTGCTTCCACTTTGGCTCGCGCGAGTGATCATGCGAGTGATCGTGGTCGTTGCCCATCGATGCTTCTCCTTTATCCGCTCGCCCCGCGAAAGCGGGGGTCCAGATTTCTTCGCCAGCGCTGGATGGCATGAGCGGAGTATATATGAACCGTCTGTCGTTATTGCCCGCGCTTGGCCGTGCTGGCGAAGCGCCGCGCTTCTTCGGCGGCGCGAAACAGGGCTTTGGCCTTGTTGACGCATTCCTGCTGTTCGGACGCCGGATTGGAATCGGCGACAATGCCGGCGCCGGCCTGGACGTACATCTTGCCGTCCTTCACCAGCGCGGTGCGCAGCACGATGCAGGTGTCCATCTCGCCGGCGGCCGAGAAATAGCCGACGCAGCCCGCGTAAAGACCGCGCTTTTCCTTTTCCAGTTCGTCGATGATCTGCATGGCGCGCACCTTCGGCGCGCCGGACACGGTGCCGGCCGGAAAACCTGCGGCGAGGGCGTCGAGCGCGTCGTATTTCGAATCGAGTTTGCCCTCGACGTTCGAGACGATGTGCATGACGTGGCTGTAGCGTTCGATGAAGAACTTGTCGGTGACTTTCACCGTACCGATCGCGGCGACGCGGCCGACATCGTTCCGCCCAAGATCGAGCAGCATCAGATGCTCGGCGCATTCCTTCGGATCGGCCAGGAGTTCCTCCTCGAGCGCCTTGTCCTCATGCGGCGTCGCACCGCGCGGTCGCGTGCCCGCGATCGGGCGAATGGTGACGACGTCATTCGACACCTTGACCAGAATTTCCGGGCTCGAGCCGGACACGGCAAAGCTGCCGAAGTCGAGGAAGTAGAGGTAGGGCGACGGATTGGTGCGGCGAAGCGCCCGGTAGAGCGAGAACGGCGGCAGCGAGAACGGCGCCTCAAAGCGCTGCGCCAGCACGATCTGGAAGGCGTCGCCGGCGGCGACGTACTCCTTGGCCCGCTTGACCATGTCGGCGTATTCCGCCGGCGTGGTGTTCGACACCGGCGGCACGTCGAGCGGTCCCTCATCGTATTCGGCCAGCGATTTGTCGAGCGGCCGGTCGAGCGCATCAACCACCGCTGAAAGACGTTCGGTGGCACGCGTCAGCGCCACCTTGGCATCGACGCCTTTCTCGGGCCGCACCGGGGTGACGACGGTGATCGAATCCTTCACCGCGTCGAACACGACGATCAGCGTCGGCCGCATCATAATCGCGTCCGGGATGCCGATCGGATCCGGCTTGTCGGCCGGCAGTTCTTCAATCAGCCGCACCGTGTCGTAGCCGAGATAGCCGAAGACGCCGGCGGCCATCGGCGGCAAGGTTTCCGGCAACTCGATACGACTTTCGGCGATCAACGCGCGCAGCGCAGACAACGGCGGCTCGGCGCAGGGCGTAAAGGCGTCCGGCCTGGCGCGCGCGCTGCGATTGATCTCGGCCTTGTCGCCATGGGCGCGCCAGATCAGATCGGGCTCGATGCCGATGATCGAGTGGCGGCCGCGCACGGCGCCGCCTTCCACCGACTCGAGCAGAAAGCTCATCGGCTTGCCGCCGCCGAGCTTCAGGAAGGCCGAAACCGGCGTCTCGAGATCGGCGACGAGGGTGGTCCACACCACCTGAGGTTCACCGCGATTGTAACGTTCCGCGAAGGTGCTCTCGGACGGTTCGATCTGCATCGCGGCTTGTCGCGCCTACTGGTTGGTCTGTCCGCCGACGACCTGATTGACCGCCTGCTGATTGATCGACACGCCGACGTCGCTCTCGATCCGGGTGATGTACTGACCGATGATGTCGTCGGCGTAGGAGTTCTGCAGATTGGCCTTGAGCTGTTCCGGGCTCGCGCCCTGCGGATCGATCGGCGGCACGCTGACGTCGGTAACGCGGAATAGGTAGCGGCGATCGCCATTGTCGCTGTCGGCGACGCCGGCTTCACCCTTGCCGGTGCTGAAGGCGGCTTCGGAAACCGCCGGCGGCAAACCGGCGGCGGCGCGGCCGCGCTGCAAGCCGAACGCGGTCTCGACCTTCAGATTGTTCTCGGTCGCGAGCTGCGCCAACGGCGTGCCCGACTTGAGCTTGCCGAGCATGTCCTCCGACGTCGCCTTGAGACGCTTGGCGATCTCATCGTTGCGCCAGCGCTCGGTCACCTGGTCCTTGACCTCGTCGAGCGTGCGATCGCGCGACGGCGTGACGCCGGTGACGTCGTAATAGAGGTAGCCGCCGTCGGGCAGTTGCAGCGCTTCGTTGTCGACGCCGACATCGGTGCCGAACACCGCGCTGATGGCATCGGGCGAACGCGGGATGGCGGTTACCGGTTTGCCGTCCGGACCGCGGCCCGAACGATCGACGCCGTCGATCTGGGTGACCTTGAGATTGAGCTTCCGAGCGGCCTCGGCGAGCGTCGAGCCGGCGGCGCGCTCGTCTTCGATCTTGTCGCGCAGATCGTTGATGTCGTTGCGGGCGCGCTGTTCGGCGATCTGCTGCTTGATCTGCGGCGCGACCTCTTCGTAGGTCTTCTGATTGCCGGCTTCGATCTTCCCGACCGTGAGCAACACGGTTCCGAAGGTGCCTTTGACCGGGGCGCTGACCTCGCCGGATTTGAGCGAGAAGGCCGCACTGGCGACCGCCGGATCGATGATCTCGCTCTTGGCCACCAGACCCAGATCGGTGTCGCCCGGCTTCAGGCCGCGCTCCTTGACGACATCGTCGAAGCTGGCGCCGCCCTTGATCTTGGCTTCGGCGGCGGCGGCATCCTCGGCGTTCGGGAACACGATCTGGCGGACTTCGCGCTTCTCCGGCGTGCCGAAACTGTCCTTGCGCTGATCGTAATAAAGCTTCGCGTCGGCCTCGGGCACCGCATCGGGCTTGGCGAGTTCGGCCGGCGTCAGGGCGAGCAGGGTGACCTTGCGATATTCCGGCGCGCGGAACGTGACCTTGCGGGCCTCGAAATACTTGGCGAGGTCGTCGGCGGTCGGCTGCGGAATGTCGCCGGCCTGCGCGGCGCCGAGTTGGATGTATTCGATCGAGCGGCGTTCGTTCTGGAAGTGGTTGACCGCATCGAGCATCGTCTGAGGTACGGCGAGGTCGCCGCTCACGCTCTGCGCGATCTGGCGGCGCAGCAGCACGTTGCGCTGTTCGGCGACGTAACGCTGCTCGCTGAAGCCGGCGTTGCGGATGATCTGCTCGAAGCGGCCGCGGTCGAACTGGCCGTTGAGGCCCTTGAAGTTCGGATCGGCCATGATGCGTTCGGCGATCGCCTTGTCGGAGAGGCCGAGCCGCATCTTGCGGGCTTCCTCATCGAGCGTGGTTTCCGCGACCAGTTGGCCGAGGAAGCGCTGGTCGAGGCCGAGTCCCCGCGCCTGGTCCGGCGTGATCGGCCGGCGCAGCTGCTGGCCGAGCTGCTGCAGCTTGTCGGTGTAGTACTGGCGGAATTGCTCGATCGTGATTTCGCTGCCGCCGACCTTGGCGACCGAATTGGCGCCGAACCCGCGGAAAATGTCGCCGATGCCCCAGATCGCGAAGGACAGGATCAGGAAGCCCATGACCGTGCCCATGATGGCCTTGCCGACCCAGGTGGACGACGCTTTGTGAATTCCGCGGAGCATGGATGTTCCGTTTGTTGGTTCCGTTGGGCCTGGGATCGGCGGCCGCGCCCTTATAGGGAGGCACCCAACTCGTTGCAACGCCGAGAAGATCGGCCGTCACGGCGGCTAAATTGCCGTACACTATGGCGCAGCAGGCCCGCCTTTGCTAACCGCAGACGAAAGTCAGGCGGAAACAGGGTGATAAGCAATGGCGTCGGGGCAGATCAAACCGCTGGTCGCGGGCAACTGGAAGATGAACGGCTTGGCGGCCTCGTTGGCCGAACTTGAAGGCATCAGGCAGGGCGCCGCTGAACTGGCCGGCACCGCCGAGCTGATGATCTGCCCGCCGGCGACCTTAATCGCGCGATTTGCCGCAGCCGCCAAAGGTTCGCCGCTCGCCATCGGCGGCCAGGACTGCCATGCCAAGGCCTCCGGCGCGCATACCGGCGACATTGCCGCCGAAATGCTGGCGGACGCCGGCGCCACCGCGGTCATCGTCGGCCATTCGGAGCGGCGCACCGACCACAAGGAAAGCAATGCCGACGTCAAAGCCAAGGCGGAAGCCGCCTGGCGGGCCGGCCTGGTCGCCATCGTCTGCGTCGGCGAACAACGCGCCGAGCGCGAAGCCGGCAAGACCCTCGATATCGTCGGCGGCCAGCTCGCCGGTTCGCTGCCCGACGGCGCGACCGCGGCCAATCTGGTGGTCGCCTATGAGCCGGTCTGGGCCATCGGCACCGGTCTGACCCCAACTGCCGCCGACGTCGCCGAGGTCCATGCTTTCATCCGCAAGACCCTGACCGCGCGCTTCGGCGCAGCGGGTGCGGGGGTGCGCATTCTCTATGGTGGCTCCGTCAAACCCTCGAATGCCAAGGAGCTTCTGGGAATTGCCGACGTCAACGGCGCATTGGTCGGCGGGGCGAGCCTCAAGGCCGCGGATTTTCTCGGGATCGCCGCGGCTTACCGCTAGGGGACGCTAACGGCCTTCGAACAGGGCCCGCTCCCGCCGCATGAGATCGACCAGATAGTCGGACACCGTGCGGACCGGAGATGCGTTGCGGGCGTCGTTGCGCGTGAGCAGCCACAGCTCGCGATCGGGCGGCTTCTGCGGCAACGCGAGACGTACGAGTGTCGGTTCGGTTGCCGCAAGGAAGTGCGGCAGCACGGCAATGCCCAGGCCGGCGCAGGCGGCGGCAATCTGCCCCGTTTGATAATTGCTGCGAAAGCCGATCCGAACTCCGCGAAAACGCTCGGCCAGCCAGCGCGCTTCGGGAAACTGTGCGCCGGCTTCGTCGAAACCGATGAGTGTCGGCGTCGCACCGTCGTTCAGCCGATCGCGCCATTCCGCCGTGCCGTAATACCCGTATCCGACCTTGGCGACGCGCCGCCCTAGAATGCCGCCACGCTCCGGCCGGCCGAGGCGCAGCGCGATGTCGGACTGGTGGCGGGGCAGACTGACGCGGGAGCGCTCTGTTGTGACCTCGAAATCGAGCGCGGGATGCATCTCCTGCAACGGCTTGAGCCTGGCGATCACATACGAGGCGACGCTCGGCGTTGCTGTCATGCGCACCAGGCCGGCGAGGGCCGGCGCTGCCTGCAACATCTTAAGCGCGGCTGCCGACTGCTCCATGGCGGTGGCCGCTTCGAGGGCCTGCCGTCCAGCCGCCGTCAGTTTGTAGCCGGTCGGACGGCGCTCCAGCAGCTTGGCGCCGAGCGTCTGTTCGAGATTGGCGAACCGCCGCGCCACCGTCGCGTGATTGACCGCAAGTGCGCGAGCCGTCGCCGAAAGGCTGCCGTGCCGGGCCAGCGCGGCAAAAACACGGACGTCGCTCCAGTCCAGCCCTGTGTAAAAACGATCAGCCATTGATCGAAGTTAGCGAATTCCTGCGCAGCCGGCGAGCCCTTATCGCTTTCACCGGCCGGCGAAACGCCCGGCACAACATAGGTGAAATGATGACAACCATCAGTGCACTCGATCCGCATCCCCGACGCCGCGTGCGCGTCGCCGGAACGGAAATCAGCTTCGTTGAGGTGGGTAGCGGCGACCCGATCGTCTTTCTGCACGGCAATCCCACGTCGTCCTATCTCTGGCGAAATATTCTGCCGCGTGTCAGCGACCTCGGCCGTTGCCTCGCACCGGATCTCGTTGGCATGGGGCAGTCGGGGCCTTCGCCGACCGGGTCCTATCGCTTCGCCGACCATGCGGCCTGTCTCGATGCGTGGTTTGAAGCGCTTGGCCTTACGGACAGCGTCACGCTCGTCCTGCACGACTGGGGCTCGGCCCTCGGCTTCAACCGCGCCGCGCGGTTTCCCGAACAGATCCGCGCGATCGCCTACATGGAAGCCATCGTGCAGCCGCGCCGCTGGAGCGACTTTCCCGACGGGCGCGATCAGATTTTTCGCGCGCTGCGATCGGACAAAGGCGAACGGATGGTGTTCGACGACAATTTCTTCGTGGAGACGGTGTTGCCGAAGAGCGTCTTGCGTCAGCTCAGCGAAGACGAAATGACGGCTTACCGTCAACCGTTTCTGCTGCGCGAAACACGCCGGCCCACCCTGGAATGGCCTCGCCAGCTTCCGATCGACGGCGAGCCGGCCGACGTCGTGGCGATCGTCGAGCACTACGGTGCCTGGCTGGCGGCATCGCCGGTCGCCAAGCTCTTCATCAACGCGGAACCAGGGGTGCTGATTACGGGCCGGGCGAGAGAATTCTGCCGGACCTGGCCCAATCAGCGCGAGGTGACGGTCAAGGGTAGCCATTACCTCCAGGAGGATTCCCCCGCGGAAATTGGCGCGGCGCTCCGTGCCTTTCTGCTGGATAACCGGGCCGCAGCCTGAGCGGCGGCGAGGATCGGCCGGCCGGGACCAGGTTCCGGCCGGTCAGCCGGGCCCGACCTGGAAATAGGGGATTCTCAAGCTGCCGCCGCGATTTACTGCGGGCAGGGTGGAAATCGCCGGCGCGATCGTGTAGAGACCGCCGCGAATTCCTATATAGCGGGCTGGACGCGCCGGAATTGGCAGCGACCTGCCGGGCTTTAAGCAGATTTTGCAAACGGACGCCTCGAGATGCAGCACGTCGTAATTGTCATTCACCTGATGCTGGTGCTCGCCCTGATCGGGGTGGTGCTGCTTCAGCGCTCCGAAGGCGGCGGGCTCGGCATTGGCGGCGGCGGCGCCGGCAGCTTCATGTCGAACCGCGGCGCCGGCAACGTGCTGACGCGGGCGACTGCGATCCTGGCGGGCCTGTTCTTTGCGACCAGCCTGATCCTTTCGATTCTCGCCGGCATGAACCGGGCCCCGACCTCGATCCTGCAAGGCAATAATCCGGCGGCGCCGGCCAGCGCACCGGGTTCGACCCCGCCGCTTGGCACCGGCGGTGGCGGACTTCTGAATCAGCTCGGGGGCGGCCAACCGGCCGCGCCGGCAGCACCCGCGGCGCCGGCTGCGCCCTCCGGGCCCCAAGTCCCGCAGTCGAAATAGCAACTGACGAAGGGCCGGACGTTCCGGCCCTTCTGACTTTTGGAACATGTCGAAGGAGATCAGGCGAGGGCGCTCGCGCGTCCGGCGGCCGGATCGGATATGGCGTTAACAAACCAATGCAAGCACTGACGACCACGGCACTTTTTCCCGCTACGCACAGGCGCGGGGCAGCTTTTCGATTTTCGCTCTCCCCGAATCGATTCGCGACGGCTAGAGGTTAGGCCCCATGGCGCGGTACATTTTCATCACCGGCGGCGTGGTCTCTTCACTCGGCAAGGGTCTCGCTTCCGCAGCTCTCGGTGCGGTCCTGCAGGCGCGTGGCTACAAGGTCCGCCTTCGCAAGCTAGATCCCTATCTCAACGTCGATCCGGGCACGATGTCGCCCTATCAGCACGGCGAAGTCTTCGTCACCGACGACGGCGCCGAGACCGATCTCGACCTCGGCCATTACGAGCGCTTCACCGGCAATCCGGCAACCAAGCGCGACAACATCACCACCGGCCGCATCTATCAGGACATCCTCACCAAGGAACGGCGTGGCGATTATCTCGGCGCCACCATCCAGGTCATTCCGCACGTCACCAACGCCATCAAGGACTTCGTCCGCGACGGCAATGACGGCTACGACTTCGTGCTGGTCGAGGTCGGCGGCACCGTCGGCGACATCGAAGGCCTGCCGTTCTTCGAAGCGATCCGCCAGTTCGGCAATGACATGCCGCGCGGACACGTGATCTACATTCACCTCACCCTGCTGCCCTACATCCCCAGCGCCGGCGAACTCAAGACCAAGCCGACGCAGCACTCGGTGAAGGAACTGCGGTCCATCGGCATCCAGCCGGACATCCTGCTGTGCCGCACCGACCGGCCGATTCCGCAGGGCGAGCGCCGCAAGCTGGCGCTGTTCTGCAACGTGCGCGAAAGCGCCGTCATCGAGGCGCGCGACGTCGACAACATCTACGCCGTGCCGGAAGCCTATTCGGCCGAAGGCCTCGATCGCGAGGTGCTCGCCGCCTTCGGCATCGAGGACAAAGCGGCGCCGCACCTGGCGCGCTGGCACGAGATCAACGAGCGCGTGCGCAATCCGGAAGGCGAGGTCACAATCGCCATCGTCGGCAAGTACACCGGCATGAAGGATGCGTATAAATCGCTCAACGAGGCGCTCAGCCATGGCGGCATCGCCAACAAGGTGAGGGTCAATCTGGAGTGGATCGAGTCCGACGTGTTCGAGCACGAGGATCCGGCGCCGTTCCTCGAGCAGGTCAACGGCATCCTGGTGCCGGGCGGCTTCGGCCAGCGCGGCGCCGAGGGCAAGATCAAGGCGGCGCAGTTCGCGCGCGAGCGCAGCGTGCCGTATTTCGGCATCTGCTTCGGCATGCAGATGGCCTGCATCGAAGCGGCGCGCAATCTGTGCGGCATCACCGATGCCAACTCGACCGAATTCGGTCCGACCTCCGAACCCGTGGTCGGCCTGATGACCGAATGGCTGAAGGGCAATGCGCTCGAGAAGCGGGCTGCGAATGGCGACCTCGGCGGCACCATGCGCCTCGGTGCTTATGAGGCGATGCTGAAGCGTGGCAGCCGCGTCGCCGAGATTTACGGATCAACCGAGATCTTCGAACGCCACCGGCACCGCTACGAAGTGAACACCGCGTACAAGGATCGCCTCGAGCAGCACGGCCTACGCTTCTCCGGCATGTCGCCCGACGGCATTCTGCCGGAAATCGTCGAGTACGAGGATCACCCCTGGTTCATCGGCGTGCAATTCCACCCCGAGCTGAAGTCACGACCGTTCGAGCCGCATCCGCTGTTCTCGTCCTTCATCGGCGCGGCGGTGGATCAGAGCCGGTTGGTTTAGCCCGCCGCTGAAAAAATAAATGGCCGCGGAGCGCGGCTCCGCGGCCATCTTCTTATCCGTCGTCAGGCTTCTTTGGCCTCGAGCAGGCCGCTGGCGAACAGCCAGCCGGCGAGGCCGGCACCGATCAGCGGTGCCGCGATGAACAGCCACACTTGGCCGAGCGCTGCAGGATTCCCGGCCGCGCCGACGATTGCCGGACCAAGCGAGCGCGCCGGATTGACCGACACACCGGTGACATTGATGCCGACGATGTGGATCGCGGTCAGCGTCAAGCCGATGGCGAGACCGGCCAGTCCGTGGATGTGGGTCGGATTGTTCTTCTGCGTGACGCCGAGAATGCAGACCAGGAACAGGAACGTCGCGACCGCCTCGAAGACGAAGGCCGACGTCATGTTGTATTCGCCAAGATAGCCTGCGCCCCAGCCATTCTGGCCGAGCCCGCCGTTCCAACCGGACGCCTTGCCCGAGAGGATGAAATACAGGACCGCCGCGCCGACGATGGCGCCCAGCACCTGAGCGATCGCATAAGTAATCAATTCACCGAACGACATGCGGCCGGCAACGAAGACGCCGAAACTGACGGCCGGGTTGACGTGACAGCCCGAGATCGGGCCGATGCCGTAGGCCATTGCAACAATCGCCAAGCCGAACGCGAAAGCGATGCCCAGCACGTCGATCGCGGTGGCACCTTTGCCCATGCCGGCGATAACGGCAGCGCCGCACCCGAAGAAGACCAAAGTGAATGTGCCGATGAACTCCGCGAGTGGTTTTTGCATTGCAGTGCCTTCCATGTGATTCCAATGCGGCACATTGGCGTCAAAGGCGTGTCATGTCATGAGCTGCGGTGTGCTCTTCAACAGTCTGCTCTGATATTAAGGAGCGGATCTGCCGCACCTGCGAACTGTTCTAAATAATCGAGCCTACCGTGAAACGGTCCGTGCGTGACCTTGGCGGCTTTGACGCGATGCTCGATGACGGTGGCCTTGTTCGCGCGGTGGCCACGCGGTATCTCTGGCGCCGCGTTCCCGATTGCAATCAACCGCCGCCGGAGATTGATCATGATTTACGAGCTTCGCGTCTATCGCTGCATTCCCGGCAGGTTGCCGGCGCTGCTCAAGCGCTTCGAGAATGCGACGCTGAAGCTCTGGGACAAGCACGGCATCAAGCAGGCCGGCTTCTGGACCACGGTGATCGGCGAATCCAACATGGATCTGACCTACATGCTGAAGTGGGAATCGCTCGCCGAGCGCGAGCGTCTGTGGGCGGCCTTCATGAGCGATCCGGACTGGCAGTCGGCGCGAGCTGAGTCGGAGAAGGACGGCCAGATCGTCGCCAATATCACCAGCAGCTTCCTGCAGCCGACCGCGTTCTCGGCGGCGAAATAGCGGCGCGATGCCTCGAGGTCTCGATCATATCGTCCATGCGGTGCGCGACCTCGTCGTCGCCGCCGCGCTTTATCGCGATCTCGGTTTCACCGTCGGCGCGCGCAACAAACATCCGTGGGGCACGCATAACCACGTTGTGCAGTTTCCTGGTTTCTTCATCGAAATCCTGATGCTCGCCGAGCCGGATAAGCTCGACAATGGCGGCTTCTCGCAGGAGTTCGGCATCTACAACCGCGACTTCGCGGCGCGGCATGAAGGACTGTCGATGCTGGTGATGGAGTCGCACGACTCCGACGCCGACGTCGCGGCCTTCAAGGCCGCCGGCATCGCCGCATCCGAGAAGATGCGGTTCGAGCGCGAGGGTAAACGGCCCGATGGCACGCCGGTTCACGTGGCCTTCTCGCTTGCATTTGCGCGGGACAAAGGGGCGTCAGAGGCGCGTTTCTTCACGTGCCAGCAGCACTATCCGCAGAACTTCTGGAATCCGGCATTCCAGCAGCACGCCAACGGCGCCACCGGCATCGGCGATATCGTCATGGTGGCGAACGAACCGGCGCGGCACCGCGACTTTCTGCAGGCCTACACCGGCGCGGCGGCGGTCTCCGCCGAGCGCGGCGGCTTGCGGGTCGAGTTGCCGCGCGGCGCGATAGACGTCCTGACCCCCGATGCCTACACGGCGCGATACGACCTTTCGCCGCCGGATACATCGAACGGGCCGCGCCTTGCCGCCATGCGCTTTGCCGGGTCCTGGTCCGAGCGCCGCCGGCTGGTCGGCGCGCTCGGCGCAGGCCTTATATTCGGCCGGGATTGACCCTGACCGGACGCGGTCGCATGGTCCGCGCCAACCGGGAGCACGAGATTGGATCAGAGCCTCAAGCCTAATGCGGTCGTCGAGATTGGCTTCGGCAATGTGCGGTTCGGCAATGACTTGCCGCTGACGCTCATCGCCGGCCCTTGTCAGCTCGAGAGCCGGGCGCACGCGCTGGAGATGGCTTCGGCCTTGAAGGAGATCGCTGCGAGGACGGGCGTCGGCCTCGTCTTCAAGACCTCGTTCGACAAGGCCAACCGCACCTCGGCCTCGGCCGCGCGTGGCGTCGGGCTCGAGGCGGCGCTGCCGGTTTTCGCCGAGATCCGCGAGACCCTGAAGCTGCCCGTACTCACCGACGTGCATGACGCCGACCAATGCGCCATCGCCGCGGAGGCGGTCGACGTGCTGCAGATCCCGGCGTTCCTCAGCCGACAGACCGATCTGTTGATCGCGGCCGCCAGAACTGGCCGCGCCGTCAACGTCAAGAAAGGCCAGTTCCTGGCGCCCTGGGACATGAAGAACGTCGTCGCCAAGATTGTCGGGGCCGGCAATCGCAACGTCATGCTCACCGAGCGCGGCGCGTCCTTCGGCTACAACACGCTGGTCTCGGACATGCGCGCGCTGCCGATCATGGCGCGCACCGGCGCGCCGGTGATCTTCGATGCCACGCATTCGGTACAGCAACCGGGCGGGCAGGGTACTTCATCGGGCGGCGAGCGCGAATTCGTGCCGGTGCTGGCGCGTGCCGCCGTCGCCGTCGGCGTCGCCGGCGTCTTCATCGAGACGCATCAGGATCCCGATCACGCGCCGTCCGACGGACCCAACATGGTGCCGCTCAAGGACATGGAGGCGCTCGTCAAGCGCCTCGTGGCGTTCGATCGCCTCGCCAAGGCGTGACACGGGCTTTGTGCTGTCGCAGAACCGTCATTGAACTGTGATGATTGCGAGAGGTCCGCGGGGAGCCATCTCATGTCCGTCATTGCCAGTGTCGAGCAACTCGAAGCCCTGTACGGCACGCCCGGCGAGGCTTCGACCGTCAAGGAAATCGACTGGATCTCGCTGGAGTATCGCCGGCTGATCGAGGCCTCGCCCTTCGCGGTGCTCGCGACCGTCGGGCCGGAGGGCCTCGATTGCTCGCCGCGCGGCGACCGGCCCGGTTTCGTCCGCATCGCCGATGAGCGGACGCTGCTGCTACCGGACCGGCGCGGCAACAATCGCGTCGACTCGCTGCGCAACATCGTGCGGGACCCGCGTTGCGCGCTGCTGTTCATGATTCCCGGCGCCGGCACCACTTTGCGCGTCAACGGCCGCGCGCAGCTCAGCATCGATTCGCAGTTGCTGGCGTCCTTTGCCGTCGGTGAGAAGGCGCCGCGCTCGGTCATGGTGTTCACGGTCGAGACGATCTTCTTCCAGTGCGCCCGCGCGATCGTACGGTCCGATCTGTGGAACCCGGCGACTCATGTCGCCGTGGAAACCCTGCCGACGCCCGGGCAAATCCTCTCCGCGCTCAGCGAGGCCAAGGTGGGCGGCGAGCGCTACGACCAGGAATGGCCGGAGCGGGCGCGGCTGAGCCTGTGGTAATTACAGATTGACGCGCGACAGCGGCGGCGAATAAGGGCAATGCAGCCCGGCCGCTCGTTTTTCCCACGCCACATCGCTAGTGTGCCCGCGGTCGAAAGGACCAGACCGCATTCATGAACCGCGTCATCACGATCATCGCTTTCGTTTCGTTTGCCGGCGCGATGTTCACCCGCTCGGTCGACCCGATCATTCCGCAGATCGCCGACGGCCTCGGCACCGACGCGGCCACCGCCGCGCTGCTGTCCACGGCTTACGCGCTGCCTTACGCGATCGTTCAGCCTGCGCTTGGCCTGCTCGCCGACATGTTCAATAAGGCGCGGCTGATGCTGATCTGTCTGGCCATCGTCGCGGCCGCGACCCTTGCCGGCGCGCTGGTGACGAGCTTTCCGCTGATGATGGCGAGCCGCGCCATCACCGGCATGGGTTCGGGCGGTCTCGTCCCGATCGCCTTCGCCATTCTCGGCGATCTCGTCCCGGTCAATAAGCGGCAGGTGGCGATGGGCCGCCTTCTGTTTGCGATCATGAGCGGCAATCTGTTGGGCGCGACGGCGGCCGGTTTTATCGGCGATCTGTTGGGCTGGCGCGCCGTGTTCACGGTGATGGCGGTGCTCGGCTTCGTCATTCTTGCCGCGGCCTTCTACGGCCTTCGCGGCGTCGGCCAGCGCGGCGGCGGCTTCGATGTGGCTGTGATCCGATCCGGCTACAGCGCCATCTTCACCAACCCTTTGGCCAAGTTCTGCTTCACCGCGGTCGCCGTCGAGGGTGCGTTGATGTATGGCGTATTCCCGCATCTGGCCGCGCTGTTTCACGATATGGGCGAGACGCGCGCTTCAATCCCGGGCCTGGTCATCGGCGGCTTTGCTCTCGGCGGCGTGCTTTACAGCATTCGCGTGAGCCTGCTGCTGCGCCTGTTCGGAGAAAACTGGATGATGCGGATCGGCGGTCTGCTGATGGGGCTTACCGTCGGCTTCATCGCACTGCGGGCGCCTTGGCAGGCCGACGTCGTCGATTTCGCCATTCTCGGGCTTGGCTTCTACATGCTGCATGGCGTGATCCAGATCTACGCCAGCGAGCTTGCGCCGGCCGCGCGCGGCTCGGCGATGGCGCTGCACTCGTTTTTCTATTTTCTCGGACAGGCCGCGGGGCCGGCGATCTACACCTTCGGCTTCGGCGTCGCCGGCGTCACACCGATGCTGATCGGCGCCGGCGTGCTTCTGATCTTGAACGGCGTCGTCACCGCGCACTATCTGCGGCGGCCGGCGTCTGCGACTTAGCCCCGACCTCGATAAGGCGCGACGCCCTGATCAGGGATCCAGACGCCGGTAGGCAGCTTGCCCGTCTGCCAGAACACGTCGATCGGCATGCCGCCGCGCGGATAGAAATAGCCGCCGATGCGCAACCAGCGCGGGGCGAGCAGGGTCTTCAGCCGCTTGCCGATGCCGACGGTGCAGTCCTCATGGAACGAGCCGACATTGCGGAAGCTGTTGAGGTACAGCTTGAGCGATTTGGATTCCACCAGCCATTTGTTCGGCACGTAGTCGATGACCAGAATCGCGAAGTCGGGCTGGCCGGTGACCGGACAGATCGAGGTGAATTCCGGCATCGTGAAGCGGGCGACGTAGTTCGCGTCCGCATGCGGATTGGGGACGCGGTCAAGCCGCGCCGCCTCCGGCGAGGCGGGCTGCGCGACGGAGTGTCCGAGCTGAAGCGACGCGGAGGATGTTCTTCTTTTGGCCATGGGCTGTCATTGCCGGGCCACGATTGGCTGGTCAAGGGGAGCGGCGAACCGAAGCAAGGCCTCTTTGCCGCCGGGCGGCCATCCTGTAGAAGCGCCGCAAATCACCCATCCAGCCGACCGGAAACCTTCCATGACCGCCATTATCGACATCGTTGGCCGCCAGATTCTCGACAGCCGCGGTAATCCGACCGTGGAAGTGGACGTGCTGCTGGAAGATGGCTCGCTGGGTCGCGCGGCCGTGCCGTCAGGAGCCTCCACCGGGGCGCATGAGGCGGTCGAGCTGCGCGACGGCGACAAGAGCCGCTACCTGGGCAAGGGCGTCCTCAAGGCGGTTGAAGCCGTCAATGGCGAGATCTACGATGCCCTCGGCGGCATGGATGCCGAGAGCCAGGCCCAGATCGACGAAACGCTGATCGCGCTCGACGGCACCGCGAACAAAAGCCGTCTCGGCGCCAACGCCTTGCTCGGCGTGTCGCTGGCCACCGCCAAGGCGGCGGCGATTGCCTCCAACTTACCGCTGTACCGCTATGTCGGCGGCACCTCGGCGCGGCTGCTGCCGGTGCCGATGATGAACATCGTCAACGGCGGCGCCCATGCCGACAACCCGATCGACTTCCAGGAATTCATGATCATGCCGGTCGGTGCGGCGAACTTTGCCGATGGCCTGCGCATGGGCGTCGAGGTGTTCCAGACCCTCAAGAAGGCGCTGCACGACGAAGGTCACAACACCAATGTCGGTGACGAAGGCGGCTTCGCGCCGAACTTGAAGTCGGCCGAGCAAGCGCTTGATTATGTGATGAAAGCCATCGAAAAGGCCGGCTACAAGCCGGGCCAGGACATCGCGCTGGCGCTCGATTGCGCCTCGACCGAATTCTTCAAGAACGGCGCCTATGTCTACGAAGGCGAGGGCAAGACCCGCTCGATCGCCGAACAGGCCAAGTATCTCGCCCAGCTCGCCGCCAACTACCCGATCATCTCGATCGAAGACGGCATGTCGGAAGACGACTTCGACGGCTGGAAGCAGGTCACCGATCTCATCGGCAACAAGGTTCAACTCGTCGGTGACGACCTGTTCGTCACCAACGTCAAGCGACTCGCCGATGGCATCAAACAGGGCCTCGGCAACTCGATCCTGGTCAAGGTCAACCAGATCGGCACGCTCACCGAGACCTTGGCCGCGGTCGAGATGGCGCATAAGGCGGGGTACACGGCGGTTATGTCGCACCGCTCCGGCGAGACCGAGGACTCGACCATTGCCGACCTCGCGGTCGCTACGAACTGCGGTCAGATCAAGACCGGCTCGCTCGCGCGGTCGGATCGCACCGCCAAGTACAACCAGTTGCTGCGCATCGAAGAGCAGCTTGGCGCGCAGGCGCAGTATGCCGGCCGCGCCGTCGTGAAGGCTCCGCGCTAGTCCTGGAGCTTTGCTAAAGTGATGCCGCAGGCTGACTGACGGCTTGTCATTGGGGCCGAAAGACCCCAGGTTGCGGAGCCATATCGTGCAGCCAGAGGTTCCGTATGGACCAGACCGTATCCATTGCGCGTCATGATCGCCTGCGTGCGGTCGATGCCCTGTCGGATTACGTGGCGCGTTCGATTGACGGCGCGCGGGCGGTGGAGAAGCCCTTCTTCCATCTCGAGTTCGATCACGTCTTTCCCGACGATCTCTATGGCCAGATCCTGGCGCTGATGCCGGAGAGCGACGATTACCGGCCGATGCACGGCCGCAGCAAAGGTCACGACCTCGAGGACGGCACTCATACCCGGGTCAAGATCGATCTGTTTCCCGAATACATCCGCAACCTGCCGGGGCCGAAGAAGGCGCTGTGGGATCTGGTCGGCCGCGCGCTGTGCTCGGAGAAAGTCAAGCAGGCTTTCGTGCGGCGCTTGGCGCCCGGTCTGTCGAAGCGGTTCGGGGCGGACTTCGCCAAGGTCGGGCTCTATCCGATCCCGATCCTGACGCGGGACATCCCCGGCTACCTGATCACCCCGCACACGGACACACACTGGAAGGGTATTACCGTCCAGTTCTATCTGCCAGCGGACGACGCCAACACTGACGTCGGGACCATCTTCCACTCCGTCGAGCCGGACGGCTCGAAGCCTCGCCACAGCCAGATGCGTTTCGCCCGCAACAGCGGCTATGCCTTCGCGGTCGGCAGCGACACGTGGCACTCGGCCGATCCGGTCCACGCCGGAGTCAAAACCCGCGATTCGATCCTGCTGACCTATTTCGTCGATCGGGACGTGCTCCAGGTCCTGCGCAATCGGGGCAAGCGGCTGGGCAATTTCCTGCTCAATGAGGTCCGGCACCGGGTTTGAAGCGGCCCATTAAACCGCCTTTAACGCGGTTGCGGCAATTTGGCGCCCGCCATGGTTTCGCACCGCCGCCGCCGCACCATCCTGACCGCTATAGGTCTTTATCTGTTTGCCGCCGCTTTCGTCGGCTACTTTGCGGTGAATGCCTTCACCGGCAACCATGGCTTGCGCGCGCAACAAGAAATCGAACAACGCCTCGCGCGGATGCAGGCGGAACTCGACGAGGTCAAGGCCGAGCGGACGGTCTGGGAGCGGCGGGTCAGCCTGCTGCGCTCGGACAAGATCGATCCCGATATGCTCGACGAACGCGCCCGGGCCTTGATCGGCTTTGCCGATCCGCGCGATGTGACGCTGCTCCTGGCGCCGCGCTAAGTCTTCTTCAGTCCGGAAAGCCCATCGTGCCGCGCGTTGCTGCGTTGCACCTGCGGGGGTGTGCCGCTTCCGCGCCTCGGTTATTTACGGTATGGGTCGGGTGGGATCGAAAGGTCGCGCCCAGCCTCGACCGTTGTGACGAAGGGTGTGCGCACGATTCCGGCGCGGCGCGCGTCAATTACGAAAAGATCGTGCGCGCACAAAATGTTACCTACGGTTCTGCTTAGGCCCGCAAAGGGCAATTCGTCTAGGGAGTGCCAATGCCGGCCGCCACTGCCACCGCCAGCGCTGCAACCGACGCGCCGGGCCCCGTAACCCCGATCGTCGAGTTCTCCAAGGACCAGGACCTTTCGGCCTACAAGACCATGCTGACGATCCGCCGCTTCGAGGAGAAGGCGGGTCAGCTTTACGGCATGGGCCTGATCGGCGGTTTCTGCCATCTCTACATCGGCCAGGAAGCCGTCGTCGTCGGCATGCAGATGGCGCTGAAGGACGGCGATCAGGTCATCACCGGATATCGCGATCATGGCCACATGATCGCCTGCGGCATGGAAGCCAAGGGCGTGATGGCCGAACTCACCGGCCGCACCCATGGGTATTCCAAGGGCAAGGGCGGCTCGATGCACATGTTCTCGAAAGAAAAGGGCTTCTTCGGCGGCCACGGCATCGTCGGCGCTCAGGTGCCGCTTGGCACCGGTCTGGCCTTCGCGAACCGCTATCGCGGCAACGACAATGTGTCGGTCGCGTATTTCGGTGACGGCGCGGCCAACCAGGGCCAGGTCTACGAGAGCTTCAACATGGCCGAGCTCTGGAAGCTGCCGGTCATCTACGTGATCGAGAACAACCGTTACGCCATGGGCACGTCATCGACGCGCTCCTCGGCCGAGACAAACCTGTCGCGGCGCGGCGTGTCGTTCAAGATCCCGGGCGAGCAGGTCGACGGCATGGACGTGCGCGCCGTGAAAGCCGCGGGCGACAAGGCCGTTGCCTGGTGCCGCGCCGGCAAAGGCCCCTACATCCTCGAGATGCTCACCTACCGCTATCGCGGCCACTCGATGTCGGATCCGGCGAAGTACCGCACCCGCGAGGAAGTCGACAAGGTGCGCACGACGCATGATCCGATCGACATGGTGCGCCACCGCATCGTCGAAAAGAAATTCGCCAGCGAAGACGAACTCAAGAAGATCGACGGCTCGGTGCGCGACTACATCAACGACGCCGCGGAATTCGCCACGCATGATCCCGAGCCGGATGTCTCCGAGCTCTACACCGACATTTACCGTTAAGCCGCGTTCGAGCGCGTGACAGGACACCAGTAGCGCCCATGCCGACCGACATTCTCATGCCTGCGCTTTCGCCCACGATGGAGAAGGGCAACCTTTCCAAGTGGCTGAAGAAAGAGGGCGACACGGTGAAATCCGGCGACATCATCGCCGAGATCGAAACCGACAAGGCAACCATGGAAGTGGAAGCCGCCGACGAGGGCACGCTCGGCAAAATCCTCGTTCCCGAAGGCACCCAGGACGTTGCCGTTAATACGCCGATCGCCGTGATCCTCGGCGACGGCGAAAAGGCCGGCGACATCAAGCGCAGCGAGCCGAAGGCTGAAAAGCCGGTCGCTGAAAAGGCGAAGGAAGACGCGCCGTCCGCCGAAAAGGCCATCGCAGAAACGAAGGCGCCGCAGAAGGCCGAGACCGCACTCGCGCCGCCGCCGGTTCAGGCCGCCAACGATCCGGCGATCCCCGAAGGCACGGAGATGGTTTCCATGACCATGCGCGAAGCCTTGCGCGACGCCATGGCCGAGGAGATGCGCGCCGACAAGGACGTCTTCGTCATGGGCGAAGAGGTCGCCGAATATCAGGGCGCCTATAAAGTGACGCAGGGGTTGTTGCAGGAGTTCAGCGACCGCCGTGTCATCGATACGCCGATCACCGAGCACGGCTTTGCCGGCCTCGGCGTCGGCGCCGCGCTCGCCGGCCTCAAGCCGATCGTCGAATTCATGACCTTCAACTTCGCCATGCAGGCGATCGACCAGATCATCAACTCGGCTGCCAAGACGCTGTATATGTCCGGCGGCCAGATGGGTTGCCAGATCGTATTTCGCGGACCGAACGGCGCGGCGGCGCGCGTCGCCGCGCAGCACAGCCAGGATTACTCGGCGTGGTATTCGCACGTTCCGGGCCTGCGCGTGATCGCGCCGTCCAATCCGGCCGACGCCAAGGGCCTGCTCAAGGCGGCGATCCGCGATCCCAATCCGGTGATCTTCCTCGAGAACGAAATTCTCTACGGCCAGTCCGGTCCGGTGCCGAAGCTCGATGACTTCGTGCTGCCGATCGGCAAGGCGCGCATCGCGCGCGCCGGCAAGGATGTCACCATCGTCGCTTGGTCGATCGGCATGCGTTATGCGCTGGAAGCCGCCGAGACTTTGGCGAAGGAAGGCATAGACGCCGAGGTCATCGATCTGCGCACGCTCAAGCCGATGGATACCGAGAGCATCGTCGAGTCGGTGAAGAAGACCGGCCGCCTGGTCACGGTGGAAGAGGGCTGGGCGCAGTCCGGCGTCGGCGCCGAGATCGCGGCCCGGATGATGGAACTGGCGTTCGACTATCTCGACGCGCCGGTCGTGCGCGTCACCGGCAAGGAAGTGCCGATGCCTTACGCCGCCAACCTCGAGAAGCTCGCGCTGCCGTCGGCCGCGGAAGTGGTCGAGGCCGCCAAATCCGTCAGCTACAAATAATCCGTCTGTTACCGGTAGGCTTGTCTCATGGCGACCAACATTCTCATGCCCGCGCTGTCGCCCACGATGGAGAAGGGCAACCTCGCCAAGTGGCTCAAGAAGGAAGGCGACAAGGTCAAGGCCGGCGACATCCTCGCCGAGATCGAGACCGACAAGGCGACGATGGAATACGAGGCGGTCGATGAAGGCACGCTCGCCAAGATCGTCGTCCCCGAAGGCACGCAGGACGTCGCCGTCAATGCGCTGATCGCGGTGCTCGCCGCCGATGGCGAGGACGTCAAGGCGGCCGCTGCCGGCGCCGCCAGCGCGGCGAAGGCGGAAGCGCCAAAAGCCGAAGCGAAAAAGGAAGAGGTCAAGAAGGAAGAGCCGAAGAAGGCCCAAGCCGCGCCCGCTGCCGGTTCTTCAGCGGCCAAGCCGACAGCCTCGGCTGCGCCTCCTGCCGCGGCCGCGCCGGCTGCCGCCGCATCCGGCGCCCGCGTCTTCGCATCGCCGCTCGCGCGCCGTCTGGCCAAGGACGCCGGCATCGATATCTCGCGTATCTCGGGCTCGGGGCCGCACGGCCGCGTCATCGCCCGCGACGTCGAGGACGCGAAATCCGGCAAGGGGCTAAAGGCAGCGCCGGCCGGCTCTCCGATGGCCGCCAGCGCACCGGCTGCCGCTCCGGCAATGTCGGATCAACAGATCCTCGGCCTCTACGAGCAGGGCTCTTACGAGAGCATTCCGCACGACGGCATGCGGCGTACCATCGCGCAGCGGCTGACCGCCGCGACCAATTCGATGCCGACCTTCTACCTGACGGTCGATTGCGACCTCGGCAGACTGATGGCGGCGCGCGAGGATATCAACGCCGCGGCCGGCAAGGACAAGGACGGCAAGCCGGCCTACAAGCTGTCGGTCAACGATTTCGTCATCAAGGCGATGGCGATCGCGCTGCAGAAGATTCCGGAAGCCAACGTGTCGTGGACTGAAGCGGCGATGCTGCGCCACAAGCACTCCGACATCGGCGTTGCCGTGGCGCTGCCGTTCGGTCTGATCACGCCGATCATCCGCCAGGCCGAGATCAAGACGCTGTCCGCCATCTCCAACGAGATGAAGGACCTCGCGGCCCGCGCCAAGGCCAAGAAGCTCAAGCCGAACGAATACCAGGGCGGCTCGTCATCGGTGTCGAACCTCGGCATGTACGGCATCAAGGATTTCACCGCGGTGATCAATCCGCCGCAGTCGTCGATCCTCGCGGTCGGCACCGGCGAGGAACGCGCGGTGGTGCGGGGCGGTCAGATCGTCGCCGCGACGATGATGAGCGTGACGTTGTCGTGCGATCACCGCGCCATCGACGGCGCGCTGGGCGCCGAGTTGATCACCGCGTTCAAGAAGCTGATCGAAAACCCGGTGATGATGGTGGTGTGACGTCCGTCATTTCGGGGCCCCGCGACACGGCGAACCCGGAATCCAGAAACGGATGCATGAGCGAATTGTCTGGATTCCAGGTTCGCGCCTGCGGCGTGCCCGGAATGACGGAAAAGGATAAGGGCCATGGCCGATACCAATTTCGATATCATCATCATCGGCGCCGGGCCGGGCGGCTATGTCACCGCCATCCGCGCCGCACAGCTCGGCTTCAAGGTCGCGGTGGTGGAGCGCCAGTTCCTCGGCGGCATCTGCAACAACTGGGGCTGCATCCCGACCAAGGCGCTGCTGCGCTCGGCCGAGATCTATCACTACATGACACACGCCAAGGATTACGGCCTGGCGGCTGACAACGTGAAGGTCGATCCGGCTGCCGTGATCCAGCGCTCGCGCAATGTCGTCAACCGGCTCAACACCGGCGTCGGCTTCCTGTTCAAGAAGAACAAGATCACCACGATCCGCGGCGAGGCGACGATCGACGCGCCCGGCAAGATCACCGTCAAGGCTTACGACTCCTCGCTAGTCGCGAACCTGCCGAAGGATGCCCTCGGGCCGGGCGCCTATCAGGCCAAGCACATCATCGTCGCCACCGGCGCGCGGCCGCGCGTGCTGCCGGGCCTCGAGCCGGACGGTAAGCTGGTCTGGACCTATTTCGAGGCGCTGGCCGCAACGAAATTTCCGAAGTCGCTGCTGGTCGTCGGCTCCGGCGCCATCGGCATCGAGTTCGCTTCGTTCTATCGTACGATGGGCGCCGAGGTGACCGTGGTCGAAGTGCTGCCGCAGATCCTGCCGGTGGAAGATGCCGAGATCGCCGGCATCGCCCGCAAGCAGTTCGAGAAGCAGGGCATGAAGATCATCGCCGGCGCCAAGGTCGCCAAGCTCGACAAGAAGGCTGACAGCGTCACCGCGACGATCGAGGCTGACGGCAAGAGCAAGCAGATCACGGTCGACCGCGTCATCGCCGCCGTCGGCGTCGTCGGCAATGTCGAGAACATCGGGCTCGAAAAGCTCGGCGTGAAGCTGGAGCGCGGCGTCATCAAGATCGACGACTATTGCAAGACCAACGTGCCGGGCATCTACGCCATCGGCGACGTCGCTGGTCCGCCGATGCTGGCGCACAAGGCCGAGCACGAAGGCATTGTCTGCGTCGAGGCCATTAAGGGCCTGCATCCGCACCCGATGGACAAGCTAAAGATTCCCGGCTGCACCTACTGCCATCCGCAGATTGCCTCGGTCGGCCTCACCGAGGCCGCCGCCAAGGCGAAGGGCCTCGACATCCGAGTCGGTCGCTTCCCGTTCATGGGCAACGGCAAGGCGATCGCGCAGGGCGAGGACCAGGGCCTCGTCAAGGTGATCTTCGACAAGAAGACCGGCCAGCTGCTCGGCGCGCACATGGTGGGATCGGAAGTCACCGAACTGATCCAGGGCTTCGTCGTGGCGATGAACCTCGAAACTACTGAAGAAGAATTGATGCACACCATCTTCCCGCATCCGACGATTTCGGAGACGATGAAGGAAGCGGTGCTCGATGCTTATGGGCGCGTGTTGAATATGTGATCCTGTCATTCCGGGGCACGCGCGGAGCGCGCGAACCCGGAATCCAGAGGCGTACGCAGTGCTTGTGGCTGGAGTCCGGGTTCGGCCCGTTGGGCCGCCCCGGACTGACAGCGAGAACCGGGACAGCAATCATGGCCAAGTACAACTCGATCCTCGAAACCGTCGGCCGCACGCCCTGCGTGAAGATCAACAAGCTGGGGCCGAAAGGCATCAATCTTTACGTCAAGATCGAAGCCTTCAATCCGCTCGGCTCGGTCAAGGATCGCCTAGCGCTCGGCGTCATCGAAGCCGCCGAAAAGTCCGGTGAACTCAAGCCCGGCATGACCGTGGTGGAAGCCACTTCCGGCAACACCGGTATCGGCCTTGCGATGGTCTGCGCCGCCAAGGGCTATCCGTTGGTGGTAACCATGGCGGAGACGTTCTCGGTCGAGCGCCGCAAGCTGATGCGTTTTCTCGGCGCCAAGGTGGTGCTGACGCCGGCCGCCGGCCGCGGCTTCGGCATGGTCGAGAAGGCGCAGGAGCTTGCCAAGGCGCATGGCTGGTTCCTGACGCGGCAATTCGAGAATGAAGCCAACCCGGACATGCACGAGCGCACGACGGGCCCCGAGATCGTCGCCGACTTCAAGGACAGCGGTCTCGACTACTGGGTGACCGGCTTTGGCACCGGCGGCACCTTCAACGGCGTGTCGCGGGTGCTCAAGCGCGAGATGCCGAACACCAAGATCGTGCTGTGCGAGCCGGCCGACGCGCCGATGATCTCGACGCACACGCCGCAGGAGCGCAACGCCGACGGCACGCCGGCCAAGCCGAACGCCGCGTTCAAGCCGCATCCGATGCAGGGCTGGTCGCCGGACTTCATCCCGAAGATCACCGGCGAAGCGGTGGACAAGGGCGCGGCGAGTGAGGTCTTGACCATCGCGGGGCCGGAGGCGCTGAAATACGCCAAGGATCTGGCGCAGAAGGAAGGTATCTTCGTCGGCATCACCGCCGGCGCGACGCTCGCCGGGGCGCTCAAGATCGCCGAGAAGGCCAAGCCCGGCGCGACCATTCTCGCCATGCTGCCGGATACCGGCGAGCGTTATCTCTCGACGCCGCTGTTCGGCGACGTCGGGGCCGACATGAACGACGACGAGATCAAGATTTCGCAGTCGACGCCGGGCCAGCAGATGCCGCCGAAGACGGCCTGATACCGGCACAGCACAAGGGGGCTCAGATGAGTGTCATTGCCTGGATCGTGATCGGCCTGATCGCCGGCTGGCTCGCGAACGTCATTCTCGGCGGCCGTGGTGGTCTCCTGGCCAATCTGGCCGTGGGGCTGGTGGGCGCCATCGTCGCCGGCGCCATCCTGCCGCGGCTCGGTATTTTCATCGCTCAGGATTTCCTCGGCAACATCATCAGCGCCACTATCGGCGCGGTGATCTTCCTGTTCATCTGGCGGGCGATCCGCGGGGCATGACCGCAGGGCGGAACTGGCCTGCCTTGCGGCGCGGCCCCCCGAACCGTAAGTAACAGGCATGGCCGTCGTCCTCGACCTGATCAACAACCCGCGCCCCCGGCACCCGGAGAAGGCGCATCGCCCGGATTCGGTCCAGCCGCCGAAGCCGGACTGGATTCGCGTCAAGGCGCCCATTTCCAAGGGTTACGCCGAAACGCACGCGCTGATGCGCGAGAGCAAGCTGGTCACTGTCTGCGAGGAAGCAGGTTGCCCGAACATCGGTGAGTGCTGGGAGAAGAAGCACGCCACCTTCATGATCATGGGTGACACCTGCACGCGGGCCTGCGCGTTCTGCAACGTCAAGACCGGCCTGCCGGGGGCGCTCGACGCGGCGGAACCGGAACATGTCGGCCAGGCGACCGCCAAGCTCGGCCTCAACCACATCGTCGTCACCTCGGTCGATCGCGACGATCTCGCCGACGGCGGGGCGCAGCATTTTGCCGAGACCATTCAAGCCATCCGCAAGAACGCACCGGGCACCACCATCGAGATTCTGACGCCCGACTTCCTGCGCAAGGACGGCGCGGTCGAGGTTGTTGTGGCCGCCAAGCCCGACGTGTTCAACCACAATCTAGAGACCGTGCCGTCGCTCTATCTGACGGTGCGGCCGGGCGCGCGCTACTTCCACTCGCTGCGCCTGTTGCAACGCGTGAAGGAGCTCGATCCGTCGATGTTCACCAAGTCCGGCATCATGGTCGGCCTTGGCGAAGAGCGGAACGAGATTCTGCAGGTGATGGACGATCTGCGCTCGGCCGGCGTCGATTTCCTCACCATCGGTCAGTACCTGCAACCGACCAAGAAGCATCACGAAGTTAAGCGCTTCGTGCCGCCGGACGAATTCAAGTCGCTCGAGACCATTGCCTATTCCAAGGGCTTCCTGATGGTGTCGGCGTCGCCGCTGACGCGGTCCTCACATCATGCCGGCGAAGACTTCGCGCGGCTGAAGGCGGCGCGGCAAGCGCAGCTTTCGCGTTAGGCGATGCCGCAATTCACGAACAAGCGCCGCGTGCGCCATGCCGCGGCCGACATGTTCGACCTCGTCGCCGACGTCGAGAAATATCCGCAGTTCGTGCCGCTGTGTGACGGCCTGCGCGTGAAGAGCCGCACCGAGAAAGGCGAGGGCGTCATCGTTTTGGTGGCGGCCATGACGGTCGCCTACAAGATGATCCGTCAGACCTTCCTCAGCCGCGTGACGCTCGACAAGCCGAACCTGAAGATCGTCGTCGAATATCTCGACGGCCCCTTCAGCCGGCTGCAGAACCGCTGGAGTTTCGTGCCGACCGGGGACAATAGCTGCGAAGTCGAATTCTACATCGATTACGAATTCCGCAGCCGCACGTTCGGCATGCTAATGGGCGCGGTGTTCGACACCGTGTTCCGCAAGATGGCAGCCGCCTTCGAAGAGCGGGCCGACAAGGTCTACGGCACCGGCAACCGCGGTGCCTAAACGGCCGCACCATCTGGTGCTCCATCTACACCGGAGCGTGCCGGACGGGGCCTATCGCCGCGGTCTGCTGTTTCTCCTCAGCGTCGGGTTGCCTTTCCTGGCCGGGCTGGGCCTGAACGATCCAGCCGGCGCATTGCTCGGTGCAATGACCGGTCTCATCCTGTCCTTCGGCGACGACGACGGACCGTTGCAGCGCCGCCTGATGCTCGTCGTCTACATCGCAGGCGGGGTCGCCCTCGGCGGCGCAGTCGGCATTCTGCTGCATGGCTTTGCCTGGCCGATCTGGATTGTGTTCGCGCTTGCGACCTTCGCCAGCGGCTGGTTTCTCGGCGTCGGCAAGGCGCAGACGCTGGCCGCGCGCTTCGGCGCCATGGCGCTGGTCGTCACCAGCGGCGCGCCGGCATTTCATCCGGCCGAACTCGGCTACGCCGGCGGCGCCGTGCTCTGCATCGCGCTTCTGCGTATCGTCGATCATCTCGTTTTCGGGCCGTTGGCACAGCAGAAGCCGCGACCACGCCGCGTGCCGTCCGGCGGCTGGCTGCGCTTTGCGCTGGCTTACGCCGCGGCGGCGAGCGTCAGTCTGGCCATCGGCGTTGGCGTCGATCCGGGCAGAGCCTTGTGGGTGGTGGTGACGACATTGGTCGTTATGCAGCCGGACGCGCGGGCGAGCTACGTCCTGATCGTTCAGCGTATCGCCGGCACGGTGCTCGGCGTTGTCGCGGCCTTTGCCGTGACCAGCCTCGTGCCGCCGCACTGGGCGATCCTAGCGCTGGTTCTCGCGGTGGCGGCGCTC
This sequence comes from Pseudolabrys sp. Root1462, assembly GCF_001426945.1. Classification (GTDB taxonomy): domain Bacteria; phylum Pseudomonadota; class Alphaproteobacteria; order Rhizobiales; family Xanthobacteraceae; genus Pseudolabrys. The sequence goes on from NZ_LMFS01000001.1 coordinate 1,885,435, forward strand.
ATCCCGCACCATCTGCAGAATCGCTATTGGCTGCACACGGCCCTGATCGCCCTGCTGGTGCTGCTTATCTATGACCTCGGCACGGCCGACCCTCGTGTCGTGGCCGGCCTCCTGGTCGAGCGCCTGCAGGACGTGCTGCTGGGCGGCGGCATCGCGCTGATGGGAACGCTGGTGGCCTTTCCGCGCAATCCGCCACCGGAAGAAGGCTGAAGGCGTCAGCCGTTCAGCCACCAGACAGAGGCATTGAGCAGCGTCGCGAATGCGACCCAGAACGCCAGCGGTGCGATCACGATGCCGGCGGCGCGATCGAGCCGGAAGAAAGCAACAACGGTCGCGATGACGAGGACTAACTGCGGCACCACGTTGATGAGACCGAGCAGCGGCGAATGCGCCGCAAAGAACATCCACGACCAAGCGGCATTGAAGGCCAGTTGAATGTAGAACAGAGCGAGCGCTCTCGACCTCTCGGCCGACGGCGCGAGGCGGTGGATGCGAAATGCCGCGTACGCCATGAGCACGTAAAGCGCGCTCCAGACCGGCCCGAATATCCAGTTCGGCGGATTGAAGGGCGGCTTGAGCAGGTTCGCGTACCACGGCGCGAGATTGGGGAAGGTCGCGATCTGGCCGAGGATGGAAGCGGCTACCACCGCGGCAACCGGAATAGCGATCGCCGGCCAGAAGCGGGCGCCTGTCGCAGTGACGTTTCCTGTCATTGTTCGGCGACCTCTTTCAGCATCGCCAACGCCTGAAGCACGGATTCGTGCCGCACCGCATCGCGGCCGATCTCGCCGTAGCGCTTGGCGGCGTGCATCGATGTGCCGTCACGCGACACGGCGGCGAAATGCACCAGTCCGACCGGCTTTTCGTCGGAGCCGCCGCCGGGGCCGGCAATGCCGGTAATCGATACCGCAAGATCCACCTTGCATTTCGCCAGCACGCCATTGGCCATCGCCTCGGCAGTCTGCCGGCTGACCGCGCCGTAGCGCTTCAGCGTCTCCGGCGGCACGCCGAGCATCTCCTGCTTGGCCTCATTCGAATAGGTGACGAAGCCGCGATCGACGACGTCCGACGAGCCGGCGATCGCCGTCAGGGCGCCCGCCACCAGACCGCCGGTGCAGGACTCCGCCGTCGCCACGGTGAGGCGGCGCTCGCGGCAGGCCTCGAGCACGGCAATGGCGGCGAAGTGCAGGTCGTCATTCATGAGACGCTCCAATCCTTCAGGACCAAGGCAATCTGATGGTGGCCGTCGCATAGGCGGCGATTCCTTCGCGGCGTCCGGTGAAGCCGAGCTGTTCGCTGGTGGTCGCTTTCACGGCGACACGATCGACGGCGATGCCGGCAATGCGCGCGATCGATTGACGCATGGCGTCGCGGTGCGGGCCGATCTTCGGCGCCTCGCAGACGATGGTGAGATCAAGATGCGCGATGCGGCCGCCGCGCTCCGCGACGCGGTCGCAGGCGAATTTGAGGAAGCGATCGGAAGCCGCGCCTTTCCATTGCGGATCGCTCGGCGGGAAATGCGAACCGATATCGCCATCGGCCAGCGCGCCGAGCAGGGCGTCGGTGAGGGCATGCAGACCGACATCGGCGTCGGAGTGGCCGGTCAGTGTCTGACTGTGCGGAATCTTGAGACCGCCGAGCCAGACATGATCGCCGGGGCCGAACGCATGGACGTCGATGCCGGTGCCGGTGCGCACGTCGCTCAAAGCCGCCCAATCCATTGCCTCCGCGCGCATGAAATCCTCTGCATGGGTGATCTTGATGTTGCCGCTCTCGCCCTCGAAGACGCGGACCTGCATGCCGACCCATTCGGCCAGCGCGGCGTCGTCGGTGAAGTCGTTGCGGCCTTCGCGCGCGGCCCGGCGATGCGCCTCGAGGATCGGCGCGAAGGCGAATGCCTGCGGCGTCTGCACCGCCCGCAACGTGCTGCGATCTAGGGTTTCGCCGACATGGCCGTGGCGATCGACTGCCTTGATGGTGTCGGTTACGGCCAAGCCCGGAATGGCCGCCCCCGTCTCCGGCGCCGCGGCGATGGCGCGGGCGATCAGGTCGTTGCTGGCGAAGGGGCGGGCGGCGTCGTGGATCAGCACGATGTCCGGCTGCTCGCCGGCTAGCGCCTCCAGCCCGGCGCGCACCGAGGCCTGGCGGGTATCGCCCCCATGAACCGGCCCCCGGAGGCTGAGCCCCTCCGCGGCTTCCCGGTAGGGGCCCTCGTCGCCGGCCCGAATAACCGGCTGGATGGCATGGATCAATCCACAGCCCGCAAAGCGCGCCAGGCAACGCCGCAGGGCCGACTGGCCGCCGATGGGCCGGAACTGCTTGGCCAGATCGGGGTCGCCGGCTCGTGTGCCACGGCCGGCTGCCACGATTACGGCTGCGATTTTCGCCATAGTTCGAAGGTCCTGCCGCTTTTCTCGGCCCAAGGCATTAGCGCGTTCGCCCTGTCATGCCAAAGCGCTATCTCCGGTATCCGACGCTCGTTCGGAGGCTTGGAATTGGGGGAGCCGGTCTATGATATTGCACTGCAGCACTTGCGCGAGGTGCGAAAATGGCTAAACTCTATGCAGTACGAGGTAGAGCCTAAATGCTAGGCAGCAGCCCGATGGTGGGTGACATAAACGTAATTTATGCCGGTTCGCTGGATGTCGGCGGTGTCAGTATCCCGAACCGCGTCGTCTTGGCGCCGATGTCGGGCATTACCGACGCGCCCATCCGCCGCCTGGCAGAGCGCCTGGGGGCAGGCCTGGTGGTCTCCGAGATGACCGCCTGCGCCGGGCTCGCCAAAGGCGAGCGCGAGGCGGGCGTGCGCAGCCAAGGCGCGGGCGTCGCCATCAATGTCGTCCAGCTCGCCGGCTGCGAAGCCCGCTGGATGGCCGAGGGCGCGGCAATTGCCGAAGCCAATGGCGCACGCATCATCGATATCAACATGGGCTGTCCGTCGAAGCAGGTCACCAACGGCGCCTCGGGATCGGCGCTGATGCGCGATCTCGACCACGCGTTGACGCTCATCGAAGCGACCGTCAACGCCGTCACCGTGCCCGTCACGCTGAAGATGCGGCTCGGCTGGGATGCCGACAGCATCAACGCGCCCGACCTGGCGCGCCGCGCCGAAAATGCCGGCGTCAAAATGATCACCGTGCATGGCCGCACGCGCTGCCAGTTCTACACGGGTAATGCCGATTGGCAGGCCGTGCGCGCCGTCAAGGATGCCGTCACCGTGCCGGTCGTCGTCAATGGCGACATCCGCAGCTACGACGATGCGATCGACGCGTTGCGTCATTCCGGCGCCGATGCCGTGATGGTCGGCCGCGCGGCGCAGGGACGGCCGTGGTTTCCGGGGCAGGTGGCCCGTTTCCTCGCCACCGGCGAACGCGGCGAGGCGCCGGCGCTGGCGACCCAGCTTGAACTGATCGACGCGCTCTACGCCGAACACATCGAGCATCACGGCGTCGCCATCGGCCGCCGCCACGCGCGCAAACATCTCGGCTGGGCGCTCGACGTCGCCGCCGATACCGCGGGCGTTTCGCCCGAGCTGCTGAAAGTCCATCGCACGCGCGTGCTGACCAGCGAACGGCCCGACGAAGCGCGCCGTCTGCTCGCCGACGCCTATGACGATTTCGCCTGGAGGGCCGCCGCATGAGCCCGGCGCAAGCCCAACCCAACGCCGGCAGTCCGCTGACCGTCACCGCCGATGCGATGCTCAACGCATTGCCGCATCCGGTGATCATGATCGCGCCTGACGGCCACGTCGCCGACGCCAATGTCGCGGCCGAGCAATTCTTCGAATCCTCGATCCCGATGCTGCGCCGGAATTTCCTGCGCGACCTGGTGCCGTTCGGTTCGCCTCTGCTGACTCTGGTCGAACAGGTTCGCCGGAGCGGCTCCGCCGTCAACGAGTACAAGGTCGATCTCGCCACGCCGCGCAATCCGGGCGAACGGCTGGTCGATCTGCACGTCGCACCAGTCTCCGAATATCCCGGCCATGTGCTGGTGATGCTGCAGGAGCGCACCATCGCCGACAAGATGGACCGCCAGCTCACGCATCGTGGCGCCGCGCGGTCGGTGATTGCGCTCGCGGCCATGCTGGCGCACGAAATCAAGAATCCGCTGTCCGGCATTCGCGGCGCGGCTCAATTGCTTGAGCAATCGGCCGCTGATGAAGACCGCCAGCTCACCACGCTGATCTGCGACGAGACCGACCGCATCGTGAAGCTGGTCGATCGCATGGAGATCTTCGGCGACGAGCGCCCGGTCGAGCGCGAGCCGGTCAACATCCACGTCATCCTCGATCACGTGAAGCGGCTGGCGCAGTCCGGTTTTGCCCGCCACATCAAGTTCGTCGAGGAATACGACCCGTCTTTGCCGCCGGTGCTGGCCAATCGCGACCAGCTCATTCAGGTGTTCCTGAACCTCGTCAAGAACGCCACCGAGGCGATCGGCGAGGAGGCGAGCGACGGCGAAATTCAGCTCACCACCGCGTTTCGTCCCGGCGTGCGGCTTGCCGTGCCCGGCACGAGCGCGCGGGTCTCATTGCCGCTCGAATTCTGCGTGCGCGACAATGGCCCCGGCGTGAGCGAAGACCTGATGCCGCATCTTTTCGATCCCTTCGTCACCACCAAGCCGACCGGCAGCGGCCTCGGGCTTGCGCTGGTGGCTAAGATCGTCGGCGATCACGGCGGCATCATCGAATGTGAATCGCAGCCGCGGCGGACCACTTTCCGCGTGCTGATGCCTGTTTACAACGGCGGCGGCGGTGTCGATGACGCCGCACCCGCAGCAGAAGCCTCGAGGTCATAACCGATGCCGACAGGAAGCATCCTTGTCGCCGATGACGATGCCGCGATCCGCACCGTCCTCAATCAAGCTTTGTCGCGCGCCGGCTACGAAGTGCGCTCGACCGGCAATGCCGCCACGTTGTGGCGCTGGGTCAACCAGGGCGACGGCGATCTGGTCATTACCGATGTGGTGATGCCGGACGAGAACGCCTTTGACCTCATCCCGCGCATCCGCAAGGCACGTCCCGATCTGCCGATCATCGTCATGAGCGCGCAGAACACGTTCATGACCGCGATCCGCGCCTCCGAGCGCGGCGCCTACGAATATCTGCCGAAGCCGTTCGACCTCAAGGAGCTGATTGGCATCGTCGGCCGCGCCCTGTCGGAGCCGAAGGAGCCGCGCACGCAGCCGGCCAAGCCGGAGGAATTCGACGCCATCCCGCTGGTCGGCCGCTCGCCGGCGATGCAGGAAATCTACCGCGTGCTGGCGCGTCTGATGCAGACCGATCTCACCGTGATGATCACCGGCGAGAGCGGCACCGGCAAGGAACTGGTCGCCAAGGCGCTGCACGACTACGGCAAGCGCCGCGCCGGCACCTTCGTCGCCATCAACATGGCGGCGATCCCGCGCGACCTGATCGAGTCCGAACTTTTCGGCCACGAGAAGGGCGCCTTTACCGGCGCCAATACGCGCTCGGCCGGTCGCTTCGAGCAGGCGGAAGGCGGCACGCTGTTCCTCGACGAAATCGGCGACATGCCGATGGAAGCGCAGACGCGCCTGCTGCGCGTCCTGCAGCAGGGCGAATACACCACCGTCGGTGGCCGCACGCCGATCAAGAGCGACGTGCGTATCATCGCCGCGACCAACAAGGATCTGCGGCTGCAGATTCAGCAGGGTCTGTTCCGCGAGGATCTGTTCTTCCGCCTCAACGTCGTGCCGCTGCGCCTTCCTCCGCTCAGGGAGCGTACCGAGGATATTCCCGATCTCATCCGCCACTTCTTCGCCCAGGCGCAGCGCGAAGGGCTGCCGCCGAAGCAGATCGATCAGGCCGCGCTCGATCGCCTCAAACGGCATCGCTGGCCGGGCAACGTGCGCGAGCTGGAGAACCTGGCGCGCCGTCTTGCCGCGCTCTATCCGCAGGAAACCATCACCGCGGCCGTGATCGAGAGCGAACTGGCGCAGCCGGCGCTACCGGCCGGCGGCGACGAACCGCGTGGCGAGGAGTCGCTGAGCGGCGCGGTCGAGCGGCATCTTTCGAGCTACTTCGCCGGCTTCGATGACGGCCTGCCGCCGGCAGGGCTCTATCATCGCATCCTGCGCGAGATCGAATACCCGCTGCTCACTGCGGCGCTGGCAGCGACGCGCGGCAACCAGATTCGCGCCGCCGACTTGCTCGGCGTCAACCGCAACACCCTGCGCAAGAAGATCCGCGACCTCGACATCCAGGTTTACCGCGGCGGGAATTGATTGATCCGCCCGTAGCGCGGGCGGATCAATCCGGCGCACCGTATCCGCATTCCGCCTCGCGCCATGGACCTGCAAGCCCAGTGTCAAACCTGTGCCTACTTGCCCCAAATGCGGGCGCCGCTAGATAAGCGGCAGTCCCGCATTGGAAATCGGCATGGCACAAATCGAACTCGGTCTCGACACGTTCGGCGACATCACCGATGGGCCTGACGGTCAGCCACTGCACGCAGCGCAGGTTATCCGCAACCTGATCGATGAGGCAGTGCTGGCCGATGAAGCCGGTGTCGATTTCATCGGCGTCGGCGAACATCATCGCGCCGACTTCGCCGTGTCGTCGCCCGAGATGGTTCTGGCGACGATTGCCGGGCGCACCAAACGCATCCGCCTCGGTTCTGCGGTGACCGTGTTGTCGTCGGACGATCCGATCCGCGTCTATCAGCGCTTTGCCACGCTCAATGCCGCCTCGAACGGACGCGCCGAAGTCATCCTGGGCAGAGGTTCGTTCATCGAGTCGTTTCCGCTGTTCGGCTTCGATCTCAACAAATACGAAGAGCTGTTCAACGAAAAACTCGATCTGTACGCCGCGGTGCTGAAGCAGGAGTCCGTCACCTGGCAGGGCGCGACGCGGCCACCGCTCAAGAACCAGAGCGTCTATCCCAAGCTCGACGCGCCGCTCACAACCTGGATCGGCGTCGGCGGCACGCCGGAGTCGGTGATGCGCGCGGCGCATTATGGCTTCCCCATGATGCTCGCCATCATTGGCGGCGATCCGAAACGCTTCGCGCCTTATGTCGACCTCTACAAGCGCGCGCTCGGCGAAATGAAAAAGCCGGAGCTGCCGATCGGTGTGCATTCCCACGGATACATCGCCGAAACCGACGCGCAGGCGAGGGAAGACCTGTTCGCCGACTACAAGCGCATGCGCGACAAGATCGGCGCCGAGCGCGGCTGGCCGCCCTTCGGCAAGGCCGAGTTCGAGCGTGAGATCGAAGGCGGCTCGCTCTATGTCGGGTCGCCCCAGACAGTGGCCAGGAAGATTGCCGGCACCGTCCAGGCGCTCGGTGCAGCGCGCTTCGACATGAAGTATTCGGCCGGCCCGCTGTCGCACGACAAAATGATGCGCTGCATCGAGCTTTACGGCCGCAAGGTCGCTCCGATGGTCCGCGAGATGGTCGGCTGACTGCCGCCAGCGCTCCACAACTGCCGCCTCAAGTGCGGGCGTCGCGCCGCAGTCTTGTCGCAATTCGGCAACATTGTTGTATAAAAGCATCAGTGCTGGTCTGGGCCGCCTCCGATTCCCCTGGGCTCGCTCCGCCGGCGAAGCGCCGCTCGCGCTCCGCCGCCTGACCGAATTCTGTCAATAAATCAGAGCCAAGACCGTTTGCATGAGCCTCGATCAGGCCACGTCCGCCGAATTGTCCGGAGTACCGACGCCCACCAAACGCGAGGGCGCCCGTGTTGTCGGTCCTATCGCCGTAGGACTGGCGCTGCTGTCGGCCTTCGTCACCTTCGTCGTGCTGGCCGACCTGACACCGATCGCGCCGACCCACTACGTCGTCGTCTCGCTGCTGCTTGCCAACGCCACGACCGTCGTCCTGCTGCTCGGCATCATCGTGCGCGAGGTCTGGCAGGTGGTGCAGGCGCGGCGTTCGGGCCGGGCGGCCGCTCGGCTGCATGTCCGCATCGTCGGCCTGTTCTCGATCATCGCCGCCGCGCCGGCGATCCTGGTGGCGATCGTCGCCAGCGTCACGCTCGACCGCGGTCTCGACCGCCTGTTCTCGACCCGCACCCGCGCCGCGATCGAAAACTCGCTGATCGTGGCCGAAGCCTATTTGCGCGACCACGCGCAGATCGTCCGGTCCGACATTCTGGTGATGGCGTTCGATCTGTCGCGCTCGAAACCAGTCATTGAAGAGAATCCCGAGCAGCTCAAGCAATTCCTCACCTTCCAAGCCGCGGTGCGCGGGCTTGCCACGGCGATCGTATTCGACGGCGACCTCAAGGAGGTGGCCCGCGCCGATACGCGCGTCAACCAGACCTTCGCGTTGCCGCCGCGCGAGGCGTTGCCGACCATCAGCGACAAGGAACCGCAGCTCGTCCTGCTGCCGGACACCAATTACGTCGCGGCCATGATCAAACTGCAGAACTACGACAACCGCTATCTCTACGTGACGCGGCTGCTCGATCCGCGCGTCGTGCCGCAATTGCGCGAGACGCGGGCCAGCGTCTCGGAATACGTCGCCATCGAGCAGCGGCGCTTCGGCGTTCAGGTCGCGTTCGGCCTCATGTACACCGTGATCGCGCTGATCGTGCTGCTGTCGGCAGTTTGGCTCGGCTTCAACTTCGCCAACAAACTGGTGGCGCCGATCCGCCGGCTCATCGGCGCCGCCAACGCCGTGTCGGAAGGCAACCTGTACGTCCGCGTGCCCGTCCGGCAGTCGGAAGGCGATCTCGCCCATCTCGGTGAGACCTTCAACCGCATGACCCAGGAACTGCGCACCCAGCGCGACGACCTGGTGCGCGCCCGCGACGTCATCGACACCCGCCGCATTTTCACCGAGGCCGTTCTGGCCGGCGCCAGCGCCGGCGTCATCGGCGTCGACAGTTTCGGCAATGTCAGCATCCTCAACCGCTCGGCCGAGAAGCTGATCGGCTTCAGCGAAGCCGAGGCGATCGGCAAGCCGCTGATCGAAGTCTTCCCGGAGCTGTCCGGCATCATGCTCACCGCCAAGCACGGCGGCCGCACTCAGGATCAAGTGACCATCAACCGGGCAGGGCGCGAGCGCAACCTGTCCGTCCGGGTCACCAGCGAGCGATCCGGCGCCTCCGACCACGGCTACGTCATCACGCTCGACGACATCACCGAACTCGTCACCGCGCAGCGCTCCTCGGCCTGGGCCGACATCGCCCGCCGCATCGCGCATGAGATCAAGAACCCGCTGACGCCGATCCAGCTCTCCGCCGAGCGGCTGCGGCGCAAATACGGCAAGGTGATCGTCGAGGACCGCGCTGTCTTTGAACAGTGCACCGACACCATCATCCGTCAGGTCGACGACATCCGGCAGATGGTCGATGAGTTCTCGAAATTTGCGCGCATGCCGAAGCCTGTCATCGCCGGCGAAGACATCGCCGATACCGTCCGGCAGGCGGTGTTTCTCCAGCGCGTCGGCAATCCGGATCTCGATATTTCCGCCGAGATCGCCGAGGAGCCGATGCCGGCGCAGTTCGACCGCCGCCTGATTTCGCAGGCGCTGACCAACATCATCAAGAACGCGACCGAAGCGGTGGCCGCCGTGCCGGCCGAGGAACTCGGCAAAGGCATCATCCGCGTCTTCGCCGCGCGCGAGGGCGACGACGTCGTCATCGATATTGTCGATAACGGCATCGGTTTGCCACGCGAAAACCGCAACCGTCTGATGGAGCCTTATGTAACGACGCGCGAGAAGGGCACCGGCCTCGGTCTCGCCATTGTCGGACGCATTCTCGAGGAGCACGGCGGCGGGCTCGAACTACGCGACGCCAGCGACAAAATCCCGGGCCAGCGCGGCGCCTGGATGCGCATGCGCTTTGCCGCCGCCGGCAAGCCAGCGGTGCGCGCTGCCAGCGAAACCGAAACGACCGCGGTAGCGGTTGCCGAAAAGACGACCAACGAGTGAACGCCGAATGAGCGCCATGTCCTCCGAGATTCTCATTGTCGACGACGAAGCCGATATCCGCGATCTGGTCGCCGGGATCCTGGAAGACGAGGGCTTCAGCGCGCGTACGGCGCGCAATAGCGACGATGCGTTGGCGTCGATCGTGACGCGCCGTCCGAACCTGATCTTCCTCGATATCTGGCTGCAGGGTTCCAAGCTCGACGGCTTGCAGCTGCTCACCATTCTCAAGGGCGAGCATCCCGAGATTCCGATCGTGATGATTTCGGGCCACGGCAACATTGAAACCGCGGTCGCCGCCATCAAGCAGGGCGCCTACGATTTCATCGAAAAGCCGTTCAAGGCCGACCGCCTGGTGCTGGTCGCTGAACGCGCGCTGGAGACCTCGCGGCTCAAGCGCGAGGTCCGGCACCTCAAGCAACTGGCGCCGTCGCCGTCGATGCTGATCGGCCAGTCGCCGTCGATGTCGAGCCTGCGCCAGGCGATCGACCGCGTGGCGCCGACCAACAGTCGCGTCCTCATTGTCGGGCCGTCCGGCGCCGGCAAGGAACTGGCCGCGCGCACCATGCATCAATTGTCGGCACGGGCGAGCGGACCCTTCATCGTCATCAACGCCGCGGCGATCACGCCCGAACGCATGGAGACCGAGCTGTTCGGCGTCGAGGCCAACGGCGCCGAAGCGCGCAAGACCGGCGCGCTGGAAGAGGCGCATGGCGGCACGTTGTTCATCGACGACGTCGCCGATCTGCCGCGCGAGACGCAGAACAAGATCCTGCGCGTGCTGGTCGATCAGACCTTCAGCCGGGTCGGCGGCTCCAGCAAGGTTGCCGTCGATGTCCGCATCGTCGCTTCCACCTCGCGCAACCTGGAAGCGGCGATCGCCGAGGGTGAATTCCGCGAGGACCTCTATCATCGTCTGTCGGTCGTGCCGATCCGCGTGCCGCCTTTGTCGGAGCGGCGCGAGGACATTCCATCGCTGATCGATTACTTCATGGATCAGATTTCGCAATCGACCGGCTTGCCGAAGCGGCGCATTGGCGAAGACGCCATGGCCGTGCTGCAGTCGCATAACTGGCCGGGCAATGTCCGGCAGCTGCGCAACAACATCGAACGGCTGATGATCCTGGCCGGTGGCGATCCCGATGCCGTCATCAATGCCAGTATGCTGCCGCCGGACGTCGGCTCGATGGTGCCGGCGATGCCCAATGGCAACGGCGGCGAGCAGTTGATGGGTCTGCCGCTGCGCGATGCGCGCGAGGTGTTCGAGCGCGAATATCTGGTGGCGCAGATTTCCCGCTTCGGCGGCAACATCTCGCGCACTGCGGAGTTCGTCGGCATGGAACGCTCGGCGCTTCACCGGAAACTCAAAGCGCTGGGAATTGGATAACGTCGCATGTCGCGCATCGCTTACGTCAACGGCCGTTACCTGCCGCACGGCGACGCCGGAGTCAGCGTCGACGATCGCGGTTTTCAGTTCGCCGACGGGGTCTATGAAGTCTGCGAGGTGAGGGGCGGCAAGCTTGTCGACGAACGCCGCCATATGGCGCGCCTGCAGCGCTCGCTCGACCTGCTGCGGATGGACCGGCCGATGTCCGTTGCGTCCCTCGCCATCGTGATGCGCGAGACGATCCGGCGTAATCGCGTGAGCGACGGCGTCGTCTATGTGCAGGTCACGCGCGGCGAGATGCGCCGCGACTTTCCGTTTCCGCCGGCCGGCACGCCGCCAACCTTGGTGGTGACCGCGCGCACCAACAATCTCGCCAGAATCGAGGCTCAGGCGGAAGCGGGCATCGCGGTGATTACCGTGCCCGACGATCGTTGGCGTCACGTCGATATCAAGTCGGTGTCGCTGTTGCCCAATGTGCTGGCCAAGCAGACGGCGCGGGACAAGGGCGCCCGCGAGGCTTGGCTGGTCGACGCTCAGGGGCGCGTGACCGAGGGCGCCTCGTCCACGGCCTGGATCGTGACCCGGGAGGGCGTCCTGGTGACGCGGCCGCTCGCCGGCGACATCCTGCCGGGCATCACCCGCTCGGTGCTCATCGACCTCGTGAAGGCGCAGGGGCTGCGCTTCGAAGAACGTCCCTTCACCGTCGAGGAGGCCTATGCCGCGCGCGAAGCCTTCGTCACCTCGGCCAGCCAGTCGATCATGCCGGTGGTCGAAATCGACGGCCGTCCGGTCGGCAACCGGGCGCCGGGCACGGCGGCCTCGGCGCTGCGCCGCGACTATCACAGCAAGGCGGAGTTCACCTGACGGCTTGGGATCAGCTCCGCTCGCTGCTGCGGTATCTAAGAAAATCGTATCTATTCAGTGACTTGCTTCGAAAAAGCGCAAGTTCCGCTTGCACCGGACAGCGCACTACCATCTAATGGGCACTCCCGGGCCTCGGCAGCGCCGCCTCCAGGGGATGGGCGCAACGACCTGCAGAGGACTAAAGGGCAACGATTGTCTCGCGCGTTAAGATGCGAGCTAAAAAATGGACCACGGCCATGGCAGCCGATCGAGCGCAGAACTTACAAGACACGTTTCTCAATCACGTCCGAAAAGCAAAAATTCCGCTGACCATCTTTCTGGTCAATGGTGTGAAACTGCAAGGCGTCGTGACCTGGTTCGATAACTTCTGCGTCCTGTTGCGCCGGGACGGGCACTCGCAGCTTGTTTATAAGCATGCGATCTCGACCATCATGCCCGGCCACCCGATCCAGTTGTTCGAAGGCGGCGAAGAGCCGCTGACGCCGGAAAAGGCTTAGTTGGAAGCACGCGAACGCGACAAAGGCACGGACACTCTGACCCCTTCGGGGTCGGGCAGCGGCCGTGCGATCGTCATCGAGCCCTGGGTGCGCATGCCGGGCGGCCGCGGTGCCGCGCATCTGGCCGACACGCGCACGCCCGAGGCGCGGCTCGAGGAGGCGATGGGTCTTGCCCGCGCCATCGATCTCGATGTCGTCGAAGGCGCGCTCGTGCCGCTGCAGGCGATCAAGCCGGCGACTTATGTCGGCTCCGGCAAAGTCGATGAAATGGCCGGCCTCGTGAAGAGCCATGAGGCGTCCGTGGTCATCATGGACTGCCCGATATCGCCGGTGCAGCAGAAGAATCTGGAGAAGGCCTGGAACGCCAAGGTCATCGATCGCACCGGGCTGATCCTCGAAATCTTCGGCCGACGCGCGCGCACCAAAGAAGGCGCGCTGCAGGTCGAACACGCGCACCTGACTTATCAGAAGGGCAGGCTGGTGCGCTCCTGGACCCATCTCGAACGTCAACGCGGCGGCGGCGCCTTCCTCGGCGGTCCGGGCGAAACCCAGATCGAATCCGATCGCCGCATGTTGTCGGACAAGATCATGCGGATCGAAGCCGAACTCGAGAAGGTCAAGCGGACGCGCAAACTGCATCGCGACAGCCGCAAGCGCGTGCCTTATCCGATTGTTGCGCTGGTCGGTTATACCAACGCCGGCAAATCGACGCTGTTCAATCGCGTCACGGCGGCGAGCGTGCTGTCGGCCGACATGCTGTTCGCGACCCTCGATCCGACCTTGCGCGCCATCGACCTGCCGCGCGGCACGCGCATCATTCTGTCGGACACCGTCGGTTTCATCTCCGATCTGCCGACCATGCTGGTCGCGGCGTTTCGCGCGACGCTGGAAGAGGTAATCGAGGCCGACATCATCCTCCATGTGCGCGACATGTCGCATGAAGACACGGGCGCGCAATCGGCCGACGTCGCCAAGGTGCTCGGTGAACTCGGTATCGAGGCGACCGACCGACGCATCATCGAAGTCTGGAATAAGATCGACGCGCTCGATGCCGACGGCCGCGATCGCATCCTCAACCTCGCCGGACGCCAGCCCTCGGACCGGGCGCCGGTCGTGGTCTCGGCCTTGACGGGCGAGGGTATCGACGGCCTTTTGACGGCTATCGAAACCCGGCTTGGCGAAAGCCACCAGACCCTGACGGTGTCTCTCGATGCATCGGATGGTGCGGGCTTGAGTTGGCTCTATCGCCACGCCGAGGTGCTCGACAATCGCACCGACGACAACGGCCAGATGGAAGTCACCGTCCGCGCTACGCCCGACAAGGCGGCGCAGGTCAGGGCGAAGTTTCTGTAGTCCGTCGTGCCGGACACCGGCGACGCGGGGTTACTGCTACTCCGCCTGCTTCGCCTGATCCCACAGCGCATCCATTTCCGCGAGCGTGGCGTCCTGAGGCGTTTTGCCTTGCGCCGCCAGTGCGCGCTCGATGGCTGTGAAGCGGCGCTCGAATTTGGCGTTGGTGGCGCGCAGGACAGCTTCCGGATCGGCGTTCAAGTGGCGCGCCAGGTTGACCACGGCGAACATGAGGTCGCCGACCTCGGCGGCGGCTTCGTCGTTCTGCGCGCGATCGAGTTCGGCCTCGATCTCGTCGGCTTCCTCGCGGATCTTGGCCAGCACCGCACTCGGATCGTTCCAGTCGAAGCCGACGCGGCCGGCCTTCTGCTGAAGCTTCAGTGCACGCGTCAACGCGGGCAGGGCAACCGGTACGCCGTCCAGGGCGCTTGGCGGCTTTGGCGGATGACGTTCGGCGCGTTCCGCCTTTTCCTCCGCCTTAATGCGCTCCCATTGGCTTTCGACCGACTTGGCGTCCTGACCGCCGGCATCGCCGAACACATGCGGATGGCGACGGATCATCTTGGTGGTGATGGCCTCGACCACGCCACCGAAATCGAAGGCGCTTTCTTCCTCGGCCATTCGGGCGTGGAAGACGACCTGCAGCAGCAGATCTCCAAGTTCGTCCCGCAGGTCATGAAGATCGCTCCGCTCGATGGCGTCGGCGACCTCATAGGCTTCCTCGATCGTATAGGGGGCAATGGTCCGAAAATTCTGTTCGAGGTCCCACGGGCAGCCGGTGACCGGCGTGCGCAGCGCGGCCATGATCTCGATCAGACGGGCAATGTCGCGGGATGGCTTCACGGGGGCTCACTCGGGCTGTGGCGTCGGAGACGGTGTCTGGGCGAACCTAGCGGCGCAGGCCGGCTGTGGCGCGGCAGGCCGCAGGCTTATCCAGAGACTTCGCCAACCCCGTCGGCCTTAATCAGATTCGCATAAGACATATTATGGAATATATTAGGCGCCTCGGAAGGTCCAAGAGCGAATGCGACAGTTCAAGACTACTACGTATTTTATTGAAATCACGCGGCTTTACCGACTGAACTCAGGCCTCAAACACCATGCCATCGTAGGCCGGCTCGATATGCTCCGGCAGCGTGCGCCTTAGCGTCTGATAGTCCAGATCGGTGTGCATGTCGGTCAGGATGGCGCGCCGCGGTTTGATCTCGGCGATCAGCGCCAGCGATTCCTCGAGGTTCATGTGGCTCGGATGCGGCGCCTTGCGCAGCGCATCGACGATCCAGATATCGAGGCCGCCGAGCGCCGCGACGCTGTCCGGCGGCAGCCGCTTCATGTCGGTCGAGTAGGCCACGTCGCCGAAGCGGAAGCCGAGCGAGACGATGTCGCCGTGATCCTGCAGAAACGGCAGAACCTCGATGGGCCCACCCTGCCCGTGGATCGTCAGCGGCTGGCCCGCGGTCACGCGGTGTTCGGCCAGGATTGGCGGATAGCTGCTGCCGGCCGGCGTCCTGAAGCAGTAGCCGAAGCGGGCGTGCAGGGCGATGGCGGTCGGCTCGTCCATGTAGACGTCGACGCGGCGCCGGTGCATGACGAACATCGGCCGCAGATCGTCGATGCCGTGGGTGTGGTCGGCGTGCTCGTGGGTGATCAGGACGCCGTCGACCCAGTCGACGCCGGCGCCGAGGAGTTGCTCGCGGATATCCGGGCCGCAGTCGATCAGAACGCGCGTTACCTTGTCCGGGGCGGCAATGCGCTCAACCAGCAGCGCGCAGCGCCGGCGGCGGTTCTTCGGCTCGTTGGGATCGCAATCGCCCCAGCCCAGCGCGACGCGCGGCACGCCCATGGATGAGCCGCAGCCGAGGATGGTGAAGCGCAGCGTCATCCGGCCTTCCTGACGTCGTTCGGCAGAACCCTCGGCACCTTGGAGAACAGCCGGAAGAAGTTCTCGGTGGTCTGCCGCGCGATCTCCGCTTCCGACACGCCGCGCGTTTCCGCCAGCACCTTGGCGGTGTTAACGACGTAGGCCGGCTCGTTGCGTTTGCCGCGGTACGGGATCGGCGCCAGGAAGGGCGAATCCGTCTCGACGAGGATGCGTTCGGCGGGCAGGTCGCGGGCGATGTCGCGCAGCGCCTCGCCGTTCTTGAAGGTGATGATGCCGGTGAAGCCGATATAGAGCCCGAGTTCGATGGCCTTGAACGCCAGCTCGCGGCCGCCGGTGTAGCAATGCAAAACGGCCGGGAAGGCGCCCTTCCCGATTTCCTCGGTCAGGATCGCGGCGCTGTCGGCATCGGCCTCGCGCGTATGGATGACCAGCGGCAGCCCGGTCTGGCGCGCCGCCGCGATGTGCCGGCGGAAACCGGTCGCCTGGGCGTCGCGCGGGCTCTTGTCGTAGTGATAATCGAGCCCGGCTTCGCCGATGGCGACGATCTTCGGGTGCTGGCTGAGCCGCACCAGCTCTGCGACGTCGATATCCAACTCCTCGGCGGCATTGTGCGGATGAGTCCCGACCGAGGCAAAAACGTCAGGATATTTCTCAGCGACCGCAATGACTTGTGCCAGCTTCTTCACCCGAGTTGAGATCGTCACCATGCGCCCGATCCCAGCCGCGCGGGCGCGGTCGACGATCTGGTCGAGCTCGGGCGCAAATTCCGGGAAATCGAGGTGGCAGTGGCTGTCGACGAGCATCACGGCTTTTTCGGCTCGTTCTTCGGTTTTTTGGGTTCTTTGGGAGGCTGGGCGGCGTCCCCGGCCGTCTCGGGCTCCACATAGCGCGGAAACACGCCCTGCGGCGCCGGCAGAGCCGAGCCGGGCGCAATGCGCTTGCCGCCTTCCAACGCCGTGAAGTCGCGCTCGCCCGCCGGGATGGCGAGCAGGTCGAGCAATTTGCCGGCCGACACCGGCATCACCGGCTGGGCGAGGATCGCCACCTGCCGGATGATCTCGGCCGTCACGTAGAGGATGGTCCCTTGCCGCGCCGGATCGGTCTTGGCCTTGGCCCAGGGCGCCTCCGAGGCGAAGTAACGGTTGGCGTCGGCCACCACCGACCACACCACGTGCAGCATGTGATGCAGCTGTTGCGTCTTCATGTGCTCGCGCGCCGCCGGCAGCATGGCGTCGGCCGCGGCGAGGATGGTCTGATCCTCCGGCGTGAATTCGCTCGGCGTCGGCAGCGTGCCGCCGAACGCCTTGCCGACCATCGACAACGAACGCTGCGCCAGATTGCCGAGATCGTTGGCGAGATCGGCATTGATGCGGTTGACGATGGCTTCGTGGCTGTAGCTGCCGTCCTGGCCGAACGGCACTTCGCGCAGGAAGAAGAAACGCATCTGATCGACGCCATAGGCTTCCGCCATGGCGAACGGATCGACGACGTTGCCGACCGACTTCGACATCTTCTCACCGCGGTTGAACAGGAAGCCGTGGCTGAAGATCCGCTTCGGCACCGCCACGCCGGCCGACATCAGGAAGGCCGGCCAGTAAACCGCGTGAAAGCGCACGATGTCCTTGCCGATCACGTGCAGCGCGGCGGGCCAGTAACGCTTGAATTTCGGGTCGTTTTCGTCCGGGAAGCCGAGGCCGGTGATGTAATTGGTCAGCGCATCGACCCACACATACATGATGTGCTTGGGGTTGCCGGGCACCGGAATGCCCCAGTCGAATGTGGTGCGCGACAGCGACAGATCCTTCAGGCCGCCCTTCACGAAGCTCGCGACCTCGTTGAGCCGCTCCTTCGGCAGCACGAAGTCCGGCACCTTGGCATAGAGCTCGAGCAGCTTGTCCTGGTACGCCGACAGCTTGAAGAAATAGCTCTCCTCCTCGACCCATTCGACCGGCGTGCCGGTCTTGGTGGCGAGCCGGGTGCCCTGCTCGTTCAGATGGGTCTCGTCCTCGGCGTAATAAGCTTCGTCACGCACCGAGTACCAGCCGGCATATTTGTCGAGATAGATGTCGCCATTGGCCTCCATCCGCCGCCAGATTTCCTCCGACGAGCGGTAGTGACGCTCTTCCGTCGTGTGGATGAAGTCGTCGTTCGAAAGGTTCAGCATCTTCACCATGGCCTCGAAGCGCGGCACGTTCTGGTCGCGCAACTGCCGCGCCGTCATGCCGAGCTTGGCGGCCGTCTGCTGCATCTTCTGGCCGTGCTCGTCGGTGCCGGTGAGGAAATAGACGTCGTAGCCGTCGAGCCGCATGAAGCGCGCAATGGCGTCGGTCGCGATCGCCTCATAGGCGTGGCCGATGTGCGGAACCCCGTTCGGGTAGGAGATGGCCGTGGTGATGTAAAAGGGCTTACGGTCTGACATTGCTTCGTTTTTTCGGGAGGACGCCGTTCAGGGCCTAGTCGAGTCAAGGGGTTAGGTAACAACCGGCGAGAAGCGGGGCAAGCTGCCGGCTCCGCGCCGACGTCAAAGCCACCCTGTCGAGTCTCCCGCATAGGCTGTATGCTGGCTGCGTTTCACCCGGCTTAGTGGGAGACCGACATGACGTCCAGTGCTCTTCCGAAGTCCAGACTGCTTATGCTGTGTGGCCTCACCGCTTCAATCGGGCTGGCCACCGCCCTGCCCGCCGTCGGCCAAAGCGGCGACGATCCGGTCCAGGTTTCACTGGTGCCGCAGGATTTCTCCGACTGCTCCAATGCCAATGTCAAAGCCAACGGCGGAGAAACGCCCGGCGGCACCGTCGTCCTCGTCCGCCGTAACGACGGCTCGATCGATCTCAAGGTCGGCATCACGGCAACCCCGGACACCAAGTACAATTTCTATCTCAAATGCGTGCGTCAGCTCGGCGTCATCACGACCGGTGACGAGGGCACTGGCGAGGCCGCTTTCACGATCCCGCCGAACACCGTCGGCAAGACGTTCGCCTTCGACATGTATCCCGATGGTGCGCCTGCCGGTAACAAATTCCAGAGCGTCCAGGTGCAGATGAACTGAGCCGCGCGACTGTCGACGGTCAGGATGCGTTCTACCAGGTGCCGAACACCCGCTCCGCGGCATAGCCCAATGCAGCGGTGTACCGCGGCTCGCTGTCTTCGCCCTTCGGCGTGTTGCGCGGCCGGCTGTAACCGCCGGCATAGCGCTTCGGCGAAGCGCTGATGCCCTCAGCCTGCAGCGCGGCGGTCTTCCACGACGTGCCCTTGAGGTCCGTCACGACCACCATCTTGTCGACCTTGCCGTCGAGGAAAGCGGTGAGGAACTTGTTGTAGTCCTTGAACGAGACGCAGCCGTTCGACTGCCCGGTCGGCCCGATCATATAGGTGTGCGCCAACATCCCGTCGCGACCGAACATCCGCTCGCCATAGACCGGATTGAGACGGACCGCGCGCACGCCGTGGAACAGCTTTTCGCGCTCCGTCAGCACATAGACGTTGGGCGGCGTCGGGCCGCGCATCCGCACCTTGATGTAGCGCGGATCGTCCATTTTCTCGCCCATGCCGGAATGCGCTTCGAGGCGCGAACCATCGGGCATATGCACGATGCCATTGGTGATGTCGTAGACCGCAGTGCGGCTCACCGAGTCCGGCGTCACCGACGGGATCGACACCGGCGCCGACAGTTTCGGCATGGCGATGGCCTTCGGCTCGGCGCTGGCGACATCGGCCTTAGCCATGGTGCGGATCTTGGACGCCGGTTCAGGCGGCGAGACGGCCTCAGGTTGGGCGATGGCTTCCCTGGTCACCGGCTCCTTAGCGATGACCGGCTCGGCGTTGATTTCAGGCCGTGCAGGCGGCACCGGAACGTTGACCGCTTGCGGCGCCACCTTGGGATCGAGGCTGGCCACGACATTGTGCGGCACCGGCGCTTCGGCCGGCGGTTCAAGCTTGGCGACCGCCGGAGCGGCGGGCCGATCGAGTTCCGCGCGCACTTGAGCGAGCTTGGCCGGCAGCGGGCGTGGTAACGGAATGACGGCCGGTCGCGCGCCACGTTGCGCGGGCGTCGGTGGGGCCACTGCCTGCCTGCCCTGCTCGGCGATGAGCGGCTTGGTACGGTCAATATATGCTGTCGACCAGGACGACGCGGCGGTGCGCGCCCGCGGCTGCGACGACGGTTCGTAGGGCACCAAGGCCAGCGCCGCCGGACCGCTCGGCAAACGAACGCGCGGCTGCACGGCGCTGCTGGCCATCCAGCCGGCGGCGAGGGTCACCGCGATTGCCGCCGTGCCGAGCGCGGCGACCGCGCCCAGTCCAACGACCGAGCTGCTGACAATGCCGCGAAGGACGTGTCGTTTGGCACGCGATGACGCGCGTCGATCGTCGACCCACGAAGCATCGAAACAGGCGGCGGCCGAAGTGGTCATGCGATACGCAACTCGAACTCGACAAGCGGCCTGACGCCGACATTCCAAGGGTTCTCGTGTGCGTTACGATGCGGGGATTAAGGTTAAACGACCCTTAAACAACGGAAGAATTTGATGATTTTTGTAATCTTGCCCGCGGCGCACCTGGCCTGACGCGTGGCGCTCGGGCGGTGTTCGCAGGCCGACGACTCGCGTAGCGTTCCATGATGAAAAAGCTTCGCTACGCTCTCGCCGCGGCGTCATTAATCGCCGGTCTTGTCGTCGTGCAAAGCGGCCACGCCGCGCCGATGAAATGTTCGGGCGAGGAAGCAACCTGCCGGCAGGCCTGCGCCCAGACGGCAAAGACCACACTCACGACATGCCTGACGACATGCGGCGTCAGGCGCTCGGCCTGCATGCGTACAGGCTGCTGGGACAACGGCCAGCAACGCTACTGCGGCCTGGCCAAGCAATAGCGCACGCCCGTCCAGGCGCACAGCCAAGCATCACCGGGCAGCAAGCTGAAGCACCAGCCGGGATCGCTGATGCCGCTGGCGTTGGCATGGTTGTACGGATCTACCGCACCGCGTTATTTTTAAGGAAGTGTCATCCGAATCGCTTACCTTCGTGGTCATGGCGGTTCGTCGATTGCGGATCGAAGGCGCTACCAAATGGACCGGGACTCGAGTGCTCCCGGACGCCAGAGCGCTAGCCGCCACCCCTCGCAGACCCAGCATCGCTTTCACTCGGCGCCCCAAGCGCCGGGAACTGGCACGCGCGATGCATAGTTCCGTTTATGCCAGCAAGAGGCGCTGGCGCCTGCGACCCACAGCAAGTCCACCAGAAGGAGTCGGCCTTGGGTAAGAACCTGAACAAGAAGAGACGTCGTCATGAACGCTTGTCTGGGACAGCCGAGATTATCAACTTCCAGAACAAGTTCGAGGCTGAACGAATCCTGCCGCCGATAAAAGCGCTCAACGCTACCCAAGCCGAATACCTCGAAGCCCTGCGCAAATTCCCCCAGGTGATCGTCCTGGGCCCTGCCGGAACCGGCAAAACCTGGATCGCGGCCACCCATGCCGCCGACCTGCTCCGCAACCGCCAAATCGACAAGATCATCCTGACGCGGCCCAACGTGCCCTGCGGCCGCTCACTCGGCTTCTTCCCCGGCTCGCTCGAAGACAAGTTCGCGCCATGGGCGGCGCCGGTGATCGAGACCATCAAGGAACGCGTCGGCAAGGCCGCTTATGATATCGCGCTCAAGAACGGTGCTATCGAACTGGTGCCGTTCGAGGTGATGCGCGGCCGTTCGTGGAAAGGCGCCTTCGTGCTGCTCGATGAGGCTCAGAACTCGACCCCGGCTGAGATCAAAACCTTCCTCACCCGCATCGGCGAAGATTGTACCGTCGTCATCAATGGCGACGTCAGTCAGTGCGACCTTACCTCGGGCAGCGGCCTGCGCACAGTGATCGAGCTGATCGACAGCCAGAACCTGCCGGTTCCGGTCGTCGAATTCACCCGCGCCGAGATCGTCCGTTCCGGCATCTGCGCGATGTGGGTCAACGCTTTCGAGGAGGCCCGGCTGTAAACGACGGTATATCCTGCTCAGTGGAATGGCCGGAGCGGGCCACGTTCCGGCCATTTTTCCATAACGTATCTGCGGGTGTGAAATCTGCATCATCGCGGTTGAACAAACCGCGCCGCCGCGCCATATAACGCTGTGGATTGTCCCACCAAGATTGACGACCCCCCAGGAGCGAAAATTTGAGTCAATTCAGACACCCCGACGCTTTTGAGCGCCGGAACAATGCCGCTGCCGTCAAAAAGGCGATGCTGGAAAAATTCCGCGCCGCGACCCAGGATCCCGACCTCGAAATCAAGCGCCAGGAGCGCCTGGCTGTCGCCCAGGCCCGCGCCGAGCGCCAGGCTCAGCGCGATGCCGAGCGTGAAGCCGAACGCAAGGTTCGCGAAGCCGAGGCAGCCCGTCTCGCCGCCATCGAGGCGGAGCGGCAGGCGCAGTTGAAGAAGGAAGCCGAGGAACTCGCAGCTCTCGAAGCCGCGGACCAGGCTGCCGCCGGTGAGGCCCTGCTCGCTGAGCAGAAGGCCAAGCGCGACGCCCGCTATGCCGCGCGCAAGGCCGCGAAGAAGAACAAGAAGCGCGGCTACTAAGTCGCCGCGCCTTCAGTTCACCGATCATGTCGCCGGCCCTGGAGGCCGGCGATTGCTTTTGTGCGCTTGCCTTCCGACCATCGGTTTGAACTTCAAGCCGCCTGCGACGCCACCTCGCGAATCGTAGTTCAATTGTCTGCCGTCATCCCGCCGCCGATACCTCAGCGCCGTTATCCGGTCGCTGCGCGTTGGCATCCAGCGCCCGCGCGCGGGTCTGTTCAAGAACGAACAAGCGAATCGCGGATGACAGGTTTCCCTGCTGGCGCTGCATGTCGATGCTGCCGACGACGGACGACAGGGTGACGCGCTGATGACCGGCGATGCGTTTCAGTTCCTGCCAGAATGCCTCTTCGAGACTGACGCTGGTCTTGTGTCCGCCAATCACGATGGACCGCTTGATGACCAGCGATTTCACTGGGCTTCCCCTTTGTAGCGACATCTTCCCCTCGTATTGGATCGCACGCGTGCGATCAGTATTCGGACGCCGGTCGAGCCAGGCTGTGACCGCCGACACATCGGGCGCTCACGTTTGCCAATCAGCGGCATTTCACATTCCCGAATTGATATTAATCGGGCGACCGACAAATGCCGAGTGTTTTCGCAGTTTTCCCCGGCCCTATTGCGATGAACATGTTTATTAAATTGCGCGACGAATACACGCGGTAGTCGTGCCGCCGTGCGGGGTCGCGATAGGTCGGATCGTTACGAGATGTTTATTCATAGCGCTACAAACACGGCGCAGCATCACGCTTGCCGCACGGCTTTTGCGCGTGCCGAATATGAATTTGTCTTCAGTGCGAACGTATTCGTGGCGGCTGCCGGCGCCATTGAAGGCCGAATTACCGCGCGGTCTTGGCCAGCTCGCCGAACACTGTAAACACCAGCGGCTTGCGCTCGAGGTTGTAAGCATCGACGTCGCGCGCAGCCCGGTTCACCCTCTCCCAGGCTTCGGCGGCCTTGTTTAACCTGGCGACATCGTTCGCCTGCGGCTGGAGCTGCGCTGACAGCCATCCATTGACCATGTCCATGAAGGTCGCCAGCGCTTCCGGATCGGTTCCGGACAGCGCGTCGCCGAGAGCGTGCAGCGCGCGAGGATCCGGATTGGGCAGTTGCGCCATGAGGTCGAGCACGCGCTGGCGCAGGGCGAGCGCCTTCTCGTCGAGAAAACGCAGCGCCCGGCCGACGCTGCCGTCGGACGCCTCGGCCGCCTGGACGAGTTCCGGATCATCGGCATTGCGGCCGGTCGCGGCGGCGAGCGCCCGCACGACGTCGTCGCGATCGAGCGGCCGCAGCAGCAGTCGCCGGCAACGCGACCGGATCGTCGGCAATTCCCGTCCCGGCGAATGACTGATCAGCAGCAGCAACGTGCGCGGCGGCGGCTCTTCGAGGATTTTCAGGAGCGCGTTGGCACCCTCGCGCTGCAGGTCGTCGATGGCATCGACGATGGCGATACGCCAGCCGCCCTCGGCGGCCGTGGCGCCGAAGAAGCCGACGGTCCGCCGGACGTCGTCGACGCGAATGGTGGTGAAGAGCTTGCCGGTTTGCTCGTTAACGACGCGCTCCAGCACCAGAAGATCGCCCTGAGCGCGTGCGGCCATGCGGCGCGTCACCGGGTGGTCGCCGGCAACGCCGAGCGACTCTGCCGCCTGCACGTCCGCCGCGGCGGGATCGGGATGCGCCAGTACGAAACGCGCCAGCCGGTAGGCCAAAGTCGCCTTGCCGATGCCCGGCTGGCCGCCGATCAGCCAGGCATGCGGCATGCGGCCGGAGCGATAGGCATTCAGCAGCGTTTGTTCGGCATCCTGATGTCCGAACAGCACCGTGGTCGTGCTCGGCGCCAGCGCCTCACCCTCGTCGCGGTCCTCGCTCACGGCGTGACAGCTTCCGCAGGTTGCGGGACATCCAGCAGCCGTTCTTGGACGGCCTGCCAGATTCGCTCCGACACGACGTCGCGCGGCGCGCGGCCGTCGATTACGGCAAAGCGCTTCGGCTCGCGCGCGGCGATATTCAGGAATGCCTGGCGCAGCTCCTCGTGAAACTCGACCGACTCCGCTTCGAAGCGGTCGGCGACGCCGCTGCCGCGCCGTGTCTTGGCGCGGGCGAGCCCGATATTGGCCGGCACGTCCAGAAGAATGGTGAGATCCGGCATGGCTTCGCCGACAGTGACGCGCTCCAGCGCCCGGATCAGCTTCATATCGACCTTGCCCAGCGTGCCCTGATAGACGCGCGTTGAGTCGACGAAGCGGTCGCACACCACCCAGCGTCCCGCCTGCAGCGCCGGCAGGATCGTCGCCTTGACGTGGTCATCGCGCGCGGCGGCAAACAGGATGGTTTCGGTTTCGGTGCCGAGCGGCTTGGCGATGCCGGACAGGATGATGTGGCGGATGATCTCAGCGCCCGGCGAGCCGCCGGGTTCGCGTGTCAGTACGACATCGAGGCCGCGCGCCTTGAGCGCTTCGGCCAGCGCCGCCGCGTGCGTTGACTTTCCCGAGCCCTCGCCGCCTTCGAAGGTGATGAACTTGCCGCGCCCGCTCATAGCTTCTGCGCACCGGCACGAAACAAGCCGATCATCAGTTCGGCGACGGCATCGACAGCCCGTTGCGACAGCGAGCCCTGCGCCACCGCTTCGGCCGCCTTCAGCGGCATGTTGAGGATCACCTTGTCGTTGCGCCAGACCCGCAATTCGCCGATCGCCTGATCCTTGGCGATCGGCGCCGGCACCGGCCCATTGTAGACGATGCGCGCGACCAGCCGGTCGCCGCCGGCCTTCGGCATCATGACCTGAACCAGTCCCGGCGCGACGAGAGGCACACTGCTTTCGGCGCCGCCGAAAACCTTGGCGTAACCGATGGTCTGGCCTTCGGCGAACAGGATGCGGTGCTCGAAATTCTTGAAGCCCCATTCCAGCAGTTTGCGGCCGTCCTCGGCGCGTTCCTTCGGCGAACTGAGCCCGTTGACCACTTCGACGAGGCGGACGCCGTTCTGCACCGCCGAACCGACCAGGCCATAGCCGGCTTCCTTGGTGAAACCGGTCTTCAGACCGTCGGCGCCGATATCCAGCGCCAGCAGCGGATTGCGGTTGGGCTGCTTGATCTTGTTCCAGGTGAAATCGCGTTGGCCGTAGATCGGATAGAGGTCGGGATAATTGAGAATGATCTGCCGCGCGAGAATGCCGAGTTCGCGGGTCGTCACCTGTGTGCCCGGATCGGGCAAACCGTTGGAATTGGCAAAGGTCGATTTGGGCAGGCCGATTTCGCGCGCGCGCTGCGTCAGCTTGGCGGCGAAGGCCGCTTCGGTGCCCTCGAGCCCTTCGGCCAGCACGATGCAGGCATCGTTGGCCGACTGGATGATCAGCCCGTGAATCAGCGAATCGACGCTGATGCGGCTATGCAGCGCCGCGAACATGGTCGAGGTGCGCGACGGCGCGCCGCCCTTGCGCCAGGCGTTCTCGCTGACCGGAAATTCGTCAGTCAAATTGAGCTTGCCGGTCTTGATCAGGTGGAAGACGTATTCCGCCGTCATCAGCTTGGCGAGCGAGGCCGGAAAGATCATGACGTCCGGATCGCGCTCGAACAGCACGCTGCCGTTCTCGGCATCGATCAGAATGGCGTGCGGCGCGTTGATCGGCGGATCATCCTTCTTCGCCGGATCCTTGCGGGCGGCAAGGCCTGACGCTGGCCGATGAGCGAGTCCCGAGCCCGGGCGATGCGCCTTGGTTGCCGCCAGCACCGGCGCGCACAGTGCGGCGACGATGAACGCCGCCACCACCAGCCGGACCTTGGGACCTTTCACCAGCGCCGCCATGACTGTTCGATCTGCTCCGCTCGCGCCACGTAACCGCCCAAAGCCTTCGAGAACGGCCATAGACCGGCTCCCGGGCAAAATGGCGCTGCTATCGCGGGATTGGAAGGGCCTAATAGAGGCCGCGGCCGCTCAGTAACCCCGCCTGGTTATCATAGCGGACCGGGGCGTAGGCCGAAACCGGCGAAACCGCCGGGGCACTGGCGCGGGCGACGGTATCCACCGCGGGCTGGCGGATGGCAGCCGGCAGATCCGGCGGCGGCGCGGTGGTCGCATCGTCCTCGGGCTCAACCGCGGCGACGCGCTGGACCGGCGCCGGCTTGGCCGACGCCTGCGCGGCGCGCGGCAGTTCGCTCATCGGGCGGGAATCGAAATAAGGCGCGAAGTCCTTGGACGAGGCCACCTGCACCTTGGCCGCCGGTTCGTTGCCGTCGCGGAGTGTCGCGGCCAGCTTGCGATCGTCGGAACCGGCCAGCGGCGCGCGGCCAACATATTCGACCTTCACCTTGGCCAGGCCCTGCCCGTAGAAACCGAGCAGCTTGGCGGTGCGCACCGACAGGTCGATGACGCGGTTGCCGACATAGGGCCCGCGATCGTTGACGCGCACGATGATCGACTTCTTGTTGCGCAGGTTGGTGACCCGCGCATAGGACGGTAGCGGCATGGTCGGATGCGCCGCCGTGATCGAATTCATGTCGAAGACTTCGCCATTGGCCGTGTAGCGGCCATGGAAGTCGTCGCCGTAAAACGAGGCGAAACCCTCGGCCTTGTAGTTGGCATCCTCTTCGGGGACGTACATGCGGCCGGCGACCGTATAGGGCTTGCCGACGCGGTAGCGGCCGCCGCCCTTCGGCACCGGCTCACCGGGCTCGACGACGCGCGGGCTCGAGGCTACGCCCCATTTCGGATCGATGCGGGACGAACTGCCCGAACAGTTGGCGAGCAGCAGCGAGCCGATGACGAGCGCCGACAGGCGCGCGCACAGGCCGATCCGGCCGCTCTCCCCCGAAACTGGCATGCCTGGAATGGTGTCCCCGACTGACTTGGACGGCCACATTAACCTCAACGCCGGCGATTTTGAACCCCGCCGGCGCAGTCTTGGTAAACGATTGGTTCCAATCGGGGTTTTCCCCCGATTCAAGACAAATCGCTGATGTCCGGGATACTTAAAGCCGCGGTTTCTTGCAAGGGCGGCCGGCTTCGACCATCGAACTAACGCGACGGCGCACGCGCAACGCCCTCGGGCGGTAGCCTGCTGCGGCGCCCGGCGTGCCGCTTCACGCTTTGCCCAGATTTTTCCGCGCGATAGCCAGCAGTAGCAGGCCAAAGCCAAAAAAACGCAGAATGAATACGACGGTCTTGTCGTCATGCAGGAAGTCGAAAGACACCGAAAGACTCTGGCTGATTGCGAAAAGCATGAAGGACAAGCCGAAGGTCGCAAACAGCGAGTCGCCCGTCCGCTTCCAGAAGCGGAAAAAGAAGAGAGCGGCAATCAGATATCCGGCCGTGATCATTCCGGAGAGAAACGTCGCCATCAGTCGATCTCCCAGATGAAGCCGTAAACCAGCGTCGCCACGGCGATCAGCGTGACCGTCAGGCGCAGGATCTGCAGGTCGATGGCCTCCGGCAGGAAGACCAGATCGACGATTACCAGAAAGTTGTTCAGCGCCAGCAGGACGAAGCATGCCGCGGTCCACAGCAGAAGGGGCGTGCGCGCCCGTAAATAACTTCGCACCAAAAGGCCGCCACAGGCCGAGCTGGCCGCAAAGCAGAGAAAATAGACCATCATCGCCACGGGGCTGCTCATTCTTTGATCCTGAATGCGTCTGACAGCATCTGGAGTTTAGAGTTGGGGGAATTCACGATACTTCGCATCACGAGCGTGGGCTTGACCGCATAGAGCCGCTCAAGATCGGCAATAAGCTGCTCGGCATGGCCGACGGCAGCGTACCGATACTCGTCACGCTCCTCGCGCACGGCGAGCCCGGCCGCGGTGAGGTTGTTCAACGCCTCGATCACGACGACGCGGCTGCTCCGCAGTTCCTTGATGATATCGGCCGGCGTCCAGCTTCGCGCGCTCCGGCGCAGCAGCAGCAGCAGTTCAAGCGCCCATACGGACCTGAACGACGCCCCGGCATATTCAAGGACCTCTGATTCCGATTTCATGCCATCACGATCACAATGGCCACCTCGCCGTCTCATTGCGGGCAGTGCCCGAGCGATTTGGACGAATATGTCAGGCCGTCTTCAGGCTGGCCTGCTCATCGCCGGGGGGCGCGGTCTTCCACTCGATGACGATGCCAAGCATCGTACCGAGCTGACGTTGCAACGTTTCACGCGTGATCGGCTTTTGCAGGATCGGCGTGCCTGTGAACCGGCCGTCCAGACTCTCGGCACCATAGCCGGTCACGAAAGTGAACGGAATGCGGCGCTCGACGAGAAGCTCGGCGACCGGATAGACGAACTTGCCGCCGAGATTGAGGTCGAGCAGCGCGCCGTCGAATTCACCGGTTGCCTCCGCCAGCGCCTCCTCCAGCGTGCAGCAGGGACCGACGACGAGCATGCCGCAGTCGGTCAGCAGTTCGCGCATCATCAGCCCGACGATCGCTTCATCCTCGACGAGGAGGATACGCTTCGTCGTACCGGCCGGCAGCCGGATGAGATTCTTCGACGGTTGGGGCGCCTGATCGACTCTCTCGAGCGGTATCCGCAAGGTGCATTGCAGGCCGGTTGGGCGCCAGTCGAACGCGACATCGCCGCCGATCTGATGCTTGATGCCGGCATTCATGATCTTGGTGCCGAAGCCGTGCGATGTCGGCGGATAGACGGGAGGCCCGCCCGCCTCCGTCCACACCATCGTCATGACATTGCCGTTGACCGACCACTCCACCGCGAGCATTCCTTCGGCGACCGACAGCGCTCCGTATTTGACCGAGTTGGTCGCAAGTTCATGGAGCGCGAGCGCCAGGCTCTGCGCGCGTTCCGGCGCCAGTGTGACCGCCGGGCCGTCTGTGCGCACGCGCGAACGATCGGACCCGCGATAGGGCGCAACTTCTTCGACCACGAGACGCGTAACATCTGCACCCTGCCAGCGGGTTTCGGACAGCAGCGTGTGGGCCTGGGCGAGCGCCTGGACACGCCCCTCGACAGCCTTGACGTAGTTCTCCTTCGAGTCCGACCGTGTCAGCCGCACGATCGCCTGCACGACGGCCAGCGCGTTGCGGGCTCGATGATCCACCTCGCGGGCCAACAGGAATTGCCTCTGCTCCGCCTTCTTCCGCTCGGTGATGTCGAGCGCGGTGCCGATGATGCGGACGCACCGACCTTCCTCATCGAAAATTCCGCGCCCTTTGGCCGCGACCCAACGGACGATGCCGTCCTCTTTGCCAATGGTCCGATATTCGACATCGTAGAGAGCGCGCTTGTCCCGGTCGCAGGATGCGTCGAAGGCCGCACAAGTGGCTTCCCTGTCGTCCGGGTGAATGCCGTCGAAGAAATCGGCCATGCTCACCGGGACATCCGCCGAGATGCCGAACATCGCCTTCACGCGCGGCGGCCAGAACAAGGTGTTGCTGACGTTATCGACATCCCACAGGCCGATCTCCGCCGCCTCTGTGGCAAGCCTCAACTGGTGTTCGCTCTCCTGCAGGCGCGCGGTCGAAGCCTGCAATGCTGCCGTCCGCTCCGCGACACGGCGCTCAAGATCCTGGTTGAGCGCCTCGAGCTGCCGCGTCTTCCTGTAGAGTTCGGCGAAGACCTTGACCTTGGCACGCAGCAGTTCGGGGACTACCGGCACCGGAACATAATCGACCGCTCCCATCTCGTAGCCGCGGAGATAATCCGTGTCCGTGAGATGAATGGCCGAGATGAAAATGATCGCCGTGCGCTGGAAACGCGGATGATCGCGGATCATCGCCGCCAGCTCGAACCCGTCGAGATCCGGCATGCACACGTCGACGAGAACGACGGCGATCTCGTTCTTCAGCAGAATCTGCAAAGCGTCCGTGGCCGACGCGGCCTGGATCAAATTCTCACCCAGCTCCCGCAGCACGACCTCATAGCTCAGCAGCTTGGCCGGCTGATCATCGACGAGGAGGATGTTGACCCTTTCATGTTCAATCATGGCCGCTCACCGATGCAGCCACATCCGCAGCATGGTCAGCAGCTGCTCTGTGTTTACCGGCTTGGCGAGATAATCCGACGCGCCCGCCTCCAGACATTTCTCGCGATCGCCTTTCATCGCCTTGGCGGTCAGGGCCACGATCGGCAATCGACGAAATTCATTGCGCGCCCGGATGTGCTCGATCGTCTCGTAGCCGTCCATTTCCGGCATCATGATGTCCATCAGGACAATCGCGATGTCAGGATTTTGGCCGATCAGCTCGATCGCCTCGCGCCCGGTGGTCGCCGTCAGCACGTGCATGCCATGCCTTTCGAGAACACTCGAGAGCGCGAAGATGTTGCGCGCATCGTCGTCGACAAGCAGCGCGGTCCGGCCGACGAGATCCTCGTCCGAGCTGTTCAACCGTTCAAGCATGCGCTGCTTTTCGGGCGGCAGCTCCGAAATCACCCGGTGCAGGAACAGAGCGGTCTCGTCCAACAGCCTCTCGGGCGATTCCACGCCCTTAACGACAATGCTGCGCGCCATTGTGTGCAGTTGAGCGTCCTCCTCCGCGCTCAGTTCGCGGCCCGTGAAAACGACAACCGGCACCTCCGACAGCGAACTTTCTTCGTGTAGACGCGCCAGGACATCGAACCCGCTCATGTCCGGCAGTCGCAGATCGAGAACGACGCAATCGACGATCTCGTTGCGTAGGGCGGCGAGCGCCGCCTCGCCGGACTGGGCGCCGATGATCTCGATATCGTCGTGCCCGAGCAACTCGGAAATGCTCAGCTGCTCGGCGGCATTATCCTCCACGACAAGGAGCCGCTTCCGCTTGCGCGCGGAATATTCCTTGATGCGGGTGAGAGCGTCCTTGACCCCCTCCGTCGTCGTCGGTTTGCTGACGAAGGAGAAGGCACCGCGTGCAAGGCCGTGCTGGCGATCCTCGTCCTGCGTGACGATTTGTACCGGGATATGCCGCGTCAGCGGGTTCTGCTTCAACTGGCTGAGGACATTCCAGCCAAGCATGTCGGGCAGGAACACGTCGAGCGACACCGCAGTCGGCTGATACTGTTTGGCAAGCTCGATGGCCTGATTGCCGCTCGTCGTCAAAAGGACCTTGAACCCCTTGTCTCGCGCCAGGTCCACGAGCACACGGCCGTAGTGCGGGTCGTCCTCGACGATCAGCAGAATTGAATCGCCCGGTTCCAGACGCGCCCGATCGTCATCGATGGCTTCGGCAATCCGTTCCGGCGGCAGAAGGATCGGCGCGGCGGATTGCTGACGGCCATTACCATGGTCGGGGCGCCCACGGCCCGGGATCGCCGAACCCACATATTGCAGTGGAAGAAAGAGCGTGAACGCGCTGCCGACGCCGGGCGTGCTACGCAACTGGATTTCGCCGCCGAGCAGCGCCGCGAGTTCGCGGCTGATCGCGAGTCCGAGACCGGTGCCGCCAAATTTCCGGCTGGTTGAGGCGTCCGCCTGCTGAAACGCTTCGAAGATGATCTTCTGTTTCTCTGGCGGAATACCGATGCCGGTGTCGGTCACCTCGAAGGCGACAACGCCGCCGGCCTGGCTGAGGACGGGATGAACGGTGCTCCAGCCTTCAGTCACGCGAGAGACAGAGAGCTTGACGCTGCCACGCGAAGTGAACTTGAAGGCGTTCGAAAGTAGGTTCTTGAGAACCTGCTGCAAGCGTTTCGAGTCGGTCGTGATGCTGCGCTCGAGTGCCGGATCGACGTCGATCTCGAACGACAATTCCTTTGCATCGGCTTCATGCCGGAATGGGCGGCCCACAGCATCCAGGAGATTGGCGAAAAAGATCTCTTCGGCCTCGACGCTGACGGTGCCCGACTCGATCTTGGACAGGTCGAGAATGTCACTGATTAAGTTGAGCAGATCTGTGCCCGCGCCGTGGATCGTGCGGGCGAACTCGACCTGCTTGGCGCTGAGATTGCCGCTTGGGTTTTCGCCCAGCTGCTGGCCCAGGATGAGGATCGAGTTGAGCGGCGTGCGCAACTCGTGCGACATGTTCGCAAGAAATTCGGATTTGTACTTGGACGTGAGTGCAAGTTCGGCGGCCTTTTCCTCGAGTTCGCGGCGGGCCTGTTCGATTTCCTGATTCTTGCGCTCGACTTCTACGTTGCGCTCGGCGAGTTGCTGCGCCTTCTGCTCGAGCTGCTCGTTGGTTTGCTGCAGCTCCTTCTGCTGCGATTGCAGTTCGGCCGCCAGCTGCTGCGACTGCTTGAGAAATCCCTCGGTTCGCATCGTCGCCTCGATCGAGTTGAGCACGATGCCGATGCTCGCCGTCAGTTGCTCGAGGAATGCCAGTTGCAGTGGCGTGAAGGAATCGATCGAGGCGAGTTCGATCACGGCCTTGACCTGATTTTCGAACAGCACCGGCAGCACGACGATGTTCCGCGGCGCCGTCTGGAACAACGCCGATGAGATTGGAACGACCGATTCCGGCACGTTGGCGACCAGCAGACGGCGTTTGTCAGCGGCGCACTGGCCGACCAGGCCGTTGCCGAGCTTCAGGTTTGATGGATGGCCGCCCTCCTCCATGCCTGCATACGAAGACAGCAGGCGAAGGCGCGGACCATCGTCTGCCTCCATCTGATAGATGACGCTCTGCTGCGCGTTGACGAGCGGCGTCAGCTCGGTGAGCAGCAGCCGGCCCACAGTGCCGAGGTCGCGCTGGCCCTGCAACATGTTGGTGAATTTGGCGAGGTTCGTCTTCAGCCAGTCCTGCTCGGTGTTGCGCTCGGTCGTGAGGCGCAGGTTGCCGATCATCGTATTGATGTTGTCCTTGAGCTCGGCCACTTCGCCGCGCGCATCGACCTGAATCGATCGTGTCAGGTCGCCCTTGGTCACGGCGGTCGCCACTTCGGCAATCGCGCGGACCTGGGTCGTCAGGTTCGCCGCAAGCAGGTTGACGTTGCCCGTCAGGTCCTTCCAGGTGCCGGCGGCGCCGGGCACGTTGGCCTGACCGCCGAGGCGGCCTTCGACGCCGACTTCGCGGGCGACCGTGGTCACCTGATCGGCGAAAGTGGCGAGCGTTTCGGTCATGTTGTTGATGGTTTCGGCGAGCGCGGCCACCTCGCCTTTCGATTTCACCGTCAGGTTCTGCTTGAGGTCGCCGTTGGCGACCGCAGTGACGACCTTGACGATGCCGCGCACCTGTTCAGTCAGGTTCGCGGCCATCACGTTGACGGTGTCGGTCAGATCCTTCCAGGTGCCGGCAACCCCAGGCACTTCGGCCTGACCGCCGAGCTTGCCTTCCGTGCCCACCTCGCGAGACACGCGCGTCACTTCCGAGGCGAAGGAGTTGAGCTGATCCACCATGGTGTTGATGGTGTTCTTCAGCTCGAGAATTTCACCCTTCACGTCCACCGTGATCTTGCGCGAAAGGTCGCCGCGCGCCACCGCGGTGGTGACTTCGGCAATGTTGCGGACCTGCGTCGTGAGGTTTGCAGCGAGCAGGTTGACGTTGTCGGTCAGGTCCTTCCAGGTGCCGGCGACGCCCGAGACGTTGGCCTGGCCGCCAAGACGGCCCTCGGTGCCCACTTCACGCGCGACGCGCGTCACTTCGCCGGCGAAGGACCGCAACTGGTCGACCATGGTGTTGAGCGTTTCCTTCAACTGAAGGATTTCGCCGCGAACATCGACCGTGATCTTCTTCGACAGGTCGCCGGAGGCGATAGCGGTCGCCACCTCGGCGATGTTGCGCACCTGAGCGGTCAGGTTCGACGCCATGAAGTTGACGTTGTCGGTCAGGTCCTTCCAGGTGCCGGCCACTTCCGGCACCTGCGCCTGGCCGCCGAGCTTGCCTTCGGTGCCGACTTCGCGGGCCACGCGCGTCACTTCCGAGGCGAAGGAGTTGAGCTGGTCCACCATGGTGTTGATGGTGTTCTTCAGCTCGAGAATTTCGCCCTTCACGTCCACCGTGATCTTGCGTGAAAGGTCGCCGCGCGCGACGGCTGTCGTCACCTCGGCGATGTTGCGCACCTGGGCGGTAAGATTGCCGGCCATCGAATTGACGCTGTCGGTCAAGTCCTTCCAGGTACCGGCGACGCCCGGCACGTTGGCCTGTCCGGCCAGCCGACCTTCCGTGCCGACCTCGCGCGCGACGCGCGTCACTTCGCCCGCAAAGCGGTTCAACTGGTCGACCATCGTGTTCAGCGTTTCCTTCAGCTGAAGGATCTCGCCGCGCACGTCGACGGTGATCTTGCGCGACAAGTCGCCGTTGGCGATCGCAGTCGCCACCTCGGCGATGTTGCGCACCTGGCCGGTCAGGTTGCCCGCCATCGAGTTGACGCTGTCGGTCAGGTCCTTCCAGGTGCCGGCGACGCCCGGCACTTCCGCCTGGCCGCCCAGCTTGCCCTCGGTGCCGACCTCGCGCGCCACGCGCGTCACTTCGGACGCGAAGGCGTTGAGCTGGTCCACCATGGTGTTGAGCGTTTCCTTCAGACGAAGGATTTCGCCGCTCACGTTCACCGTGATTTTCTTCGACAGGTCGCCTTGCGCCACCGCGGTCGCCACATCGGCGATGTTGCGCACCTGGGCGGTGAGGTTCGACGCCATGGAATTGACCGAGTCGGTCAGGTCCTTCCAGGTGCCGGCAACGCCACGCACCATCGCCTGTCCGCCCAACTTGCCCTCGGTGCCGACCTCGCGCGCCACGCGCGTCACTTCGCCGGCAAACGCATTGAGCTGGTCCACCATCGTATTGATGGTGTCCTTCAGCTCAAGAATTTCACCCTTGACGTCCACGGTGATCTTCTTCGACAGGTCGCCGCCCGCCACCGCGGTGGTGACTTCGGCGATGTTGCGGACCTGTGCCGTGAGATTCGACGCCATCGAGTTGACGCTGTCGGTCAAGTCCTTCCACGTGCCGGCGACGCCGAGCACGTTGGCCTGTCCGCCCAATCGGCCTTCGGTGCCGACTTCGCGCGCGACGCGGGTCACCTCGCCGGCAAAGGCGTTCAATTGGTCCACCATCGTATTGATGGTCTCTTTCAACTGAAGGATTTCGCCCGAAACGTTGACCGTAATCTTCTTCGACAGGTCGCCGCCGGCGATGGCGGTCGCAACCTCGGCGATGTTGCGGACCTGCGCCGTGAGGTTGGACGCCATGAAGTTGACGTTGTCGGTCAGATCCTTCCAGGTGCCGGCGATGCCGGGGACCTGCGCCTGACCGCCGAGCTTGCCCTCGGTGCCGACTTCGCGCGCGACACGCGTCACTTCCGACGCGAAGCCGTTGAGCTGGTCGACCATCGTGTTGATGGTGTCTTTCAGCTCGAGAATTTCGCCGCGCACATCGACGGTGATCTTGCGCGAAAGGTCGCCGCGCGCCACGGCCGTGGTCACCTGCGCGATGTTGCGGACCTGGTCGGTGAGATTGCCGCACATCGCATTGACGGAGTCGGTCAGATCCTTCCAGGTGCCGGCAACGCCGGGAACGATGGCTTGGCCGCCGAGCTTGCCTTCGGTGCCGACTTCGCGGGCAACGCGCGTCACTTCCGACGCAAACGAACGCAGCTGATCGACCATCGTATTGATGGCTTCCTTGAGCTGCAGGATTTCACCGCGGACGTCGACGGTGATCTTCTTCGACAGGTCGCCGCTGGCGACCGCGATGGTCACTTCCGAGATATTGCGGACCTGCGCGGTGAGGTTCGACGCCATCGAGTTGACGGACTCGGTCAGATCCTTCCAGACGCCGGTCACCTCGCTCACCTGAGCCTGACCGCCGAGCTTGCCCTCGGTGCCGACTTCACGGGCGACGCGCGTCACTTCCGACGTAAACACGCCGAGCTGTTTGATCATCGTGTTGACGATGGTCGCGGATTCGAGGAATTCGCCCTTGAGCGGCCGGCCGTCCACTTCGGTGCGGACGGTCTTGAGCAGGTCGCCCTGGGCGACCGCCGCAACGGCGCGCGTCACTTCCTTGGTCGGCCACAGCAGATCGTCGATCAGCGTATTGACCGAGGACTCCATGTCGCCCCAGGCGCCGCTGGTGCCCTCGAATTTCACGCGATGGCGCGTCTTGCCTTCGCGGCCGACCATCTCGCCGACGCGTTCCAGTTCGCGCGACATGCGCTCGTTGGCGGCAACAATGTCGTTAAATGCGCTGGCGATCTTGCCGGCCAAGCCATCATGGTGCAGCGACATGCGGACCGAAAAGTCGCCGGAACGCATAGCTTGCAGCGCCGTCAGAAGCTCGATCAGTTCGGGCGACGTACTCCGACCGTTCCCCGGCTGATGCACTTCGTCGTTCGCCGACTTTGCTGCGATGCGCGCCGGCTTCTCCACAGCGTCTCGCCCTGCGTCTGAACGCGACCGGCCCATCACCCCCCCTTTGCTCGTTCGTTCGTGGATTTTGCAGCCAGATTTTCGGAACGGACGCGACTATCGGAGCGCCCCCGCACCCGATGTCATCTCGTCGTTACTGTCGGTTCCCACGCCCACTAAGCCGCCCTTCTAATGCCCAAGTTCGAACAAGGTTCCCTGTCGCGTGACGATATTCTGTGCAGGGCCGCTCATGGACCCTCTCAGCAACGGAAAGCCTGTAGGTCTGGGAGCGCAGATCGGTTCGCGCTTTCCGGGTGAAACGCGAGCCCACCACCGCATGTTTTGCCGACGCCGCAGCGCAGGGCCTGTCGACCAGGCTTGGCGCCTTCCCTGCGTCGTTTTGAGGTCCGGACGCGGTCGGCGACACCCGCGATCACTTCGGACCTTCAGGACCGGCGCGATGTTCAGCCCGGAGCCGCAGTGGCGACGCGATCGCGGGTCGGGGCGACGGCGGGCAAAGTGTCTTCCCTTTTCGGCTTCCGCGGTGCACATAGCGCCGCGGACCGAAGCAATCGGGGAGCAAACGTCAGCAAACCGGTCTTTCGGAGAAAGTGCGCTTAAAATTCTTTAGTGATTTCAATGCGGAAGGGTGGCCGAGTGGTTTAAGGCACCGGTCTTGAAAACCGGCGTGGGTGCAAGCCCACCGTGAGTTCGAATCTCACCCCTTCCGCCAATTCGGCCGACGTCGCCCGCGCCCTCAAGCGCCAATTTCCATCCGCGCAATCTTGTCGCCGTCGACGACGAAGCTGTAGCGCAGATTGACGGGACTGCCCGGGAAGTTTCCGGTCACGCGACTGGTGACGATGGTGCGATCGTTGTCCTGCGTGACGGCGAGCGGCTCGCTTACATAACTGTACTTGGCGCTCGCCGTCGTCTTCCAACTGCGGATCGCCTCGCGCCCCGCATAAGTCTTTCCCTCATCCTTCACGATGGCGGTCTCGGTGAAACACTCGGCCACGCTGGCGCGCGCCGCCTGGTCGGCGGCGAAATACGCGGCGATTGCTTTTGGCAAGGTGACGGGCATTTGACTCTCCTCTACGCGGATATCGCGCCATCGGGCGATGGCGTTGTGTCCCGCTAGAGTTCGCCCTAACGTCACCAAATGACAAGAACCGACGAGAAAGTTCGGTACTTACCTCAAGGTAAGCCGGCGCAAATTGCGTATACACGCGAAACCGCGGCCGAGGGCGTCGAGCAGGCGTTGAAACTGCTGGAAGGTCGCTGGAAGCTCAACATTCTCTTCAATCTGTTTGGCGGGCGCGTGCTGCGATTCTCGGATCTTGAACGGGCAATCCCCGCCGTGTCGCAGAAGATGCTGATTCAGCAGCTTCGCCAGATGGAACGCGACGGCATCGTTCGTCGCATTGTCCATCATCAGGTGCCGCCGAAAGTCGAATATGCGTTGACGGACTGGGGACAGTCCCTCTGCCCTGCACTCGACGCACTGTTAATCTGGGCCGGACAACGACAGGCTCAAGTGCTCGACGACGAGTCCGGCGAGACGTGACGCTGCCGGTTCAGTAAACCTCACCAATCCCGCCTCGTGTCGCCCGTCACCGCGGAATAACCGGCAGCAGCAGATAGGACTCGCTGTCGCCGCCGGTGAAGATCGAGCAGGTGCCGCCGAATTCCGCGGCCGGCCGATCGATCGGGTCATTGTGCAGGATACGGCCGGGCACGCCTTCGATCTCGAAATCCTTGCCCATGATGGTCAGCGCCAGCGTGTAACCTTTCGGACAGACCAGACTCGTCGGACAGATCTCGACATCGACGGTGTAACGCGCGCCGGGCTCCAGCTTCTGCACCTCGTCATGGGCCAGATACGGCCGGTACGGCAGCGATTGCTTCGGGTCCTGCTTGCGATGTGACGCGCGCAGCCAGCCGCGCGAGATCGGCGTCGGTTCATGGGCGCCGATCAGGAGCACTTCGCGCCCCTCCGGATCGAAGGCGCGAAGCACGGCGAAGATATCCATGTCCGTGGTGGATGATGCGACCGTCAGCCGGGCAGCGACGTAGCCGGTGATCTCGAGATCGGCTTCGAGCGGCGGCGTGCGGAACGTCACGCCCTCGCCCGGCGCCTGATACTGCGCGACGGACTGCCCGGCCCGCTTATCGGTGCGCAAGCTTGCGTCACCGGCATCGACATGGAATTTCGTCCACGCCGTTTCATTGAGCGGCCAGGCATCGCCTTTGCGGACCGTGGCGCCGCCGTGAACGTCGCGGATTTCGAGCCGCACCCGCGGCTCGCGTTCCCAGCCGTTGTCGTCGCCGCGCAGGAAGTGGCCGAAGAAGCGCTGCTGCATCGCGACGTAGTCCGGCATGTAGAAGCTGTCGAAGTGGGTGCCGATGTGCATCGACAGCCATTTGTCCTTCGAGCCGGCTTCGACAAAGCCCGCGACATTGCCGCGCAGATGGATGCCCGGCCCGCCCCAGTTGCCGGCCGACAGCAGCGGCACCTCGATCGCGGCCATGTCGGGCGTTCGCCCCTCATGCCACTGATCGCAGAGATGGTGGCGCATATGATTGGCCGGATGGTCCTCGCGATTGCTCCTGAGCATGTCGTCGCTGAGCGCCGGGCCGGTGGAGCGCTCGCCGGTGTCGGCATCGACGTAATGCGTGGCGCCATTGCCATGCTGGTTCGCCAGCACCTGCCGCGGCCACCAGGCGGTGGCAAACGAGTTCGACAGAATGCCGCCGTGGTGGCTGGAGTCACGATAGTGATCCCAGTGGCCTTCCCACGGACAGATCGCGGCAAGATGCGGCGGGCGTAGCGCGGCCGCCTTCCATTGATTGATGGCGAGATAGGAAATGCCGAGCAGACCGACCTTGCCGTTCGACCAGTCCTGCACGCCCGCCCATTCGATCAGTTCGAAATAGTCCTGATCTTCCCGCGGCTGCCGCGGGTCGAGATAGCCCGGCGATTTTCCGGTGCCGCGCGTATCGGCGACGACGATGACGAAGCCGTTCGGCACCCAGCGCTCCGGATCGGGCACCTCCCAGCGCAGGAAGCGGCCGGTCGAACCGTTGCGGGCAAGATCAGGATAGGTCTTGGTCAGCTTCTCCCACTGCGGCTTGAAGGCGTGGCTGAAATGCACGTCCTTGCCGTAGACGCCATGCGACATGACGACGGGATAGCGGCCGCTCTTGGCGGGACGAAAGATGTTCACGCGCAGCGACAGACCGTCGCTCATTCGCACCGCGACATCTTTCTCGAAGATCATGGCGCCGCCGCCCTCCAGCGCCACTGTTTCTCTGCCGGGCGTGGTCTCGCGATTGATTGTCTGCATGTCGAACGGTGTCGTCTGTTACTGACTGGAAAAAAGTGGAGGAGAAGACCGGGCGCGCGTCACTTCGGCCGCAGGCCGAGCTCGTCCATCAAGCGGCCCTGGTCGTCGTAGTCTTTCTTGATGTAGGCGGCGAACTCTTCCGGCGTCGAACCGACGGTGTAGAGGCCGTTCTGCTCGATGATGCCCTTGAGCTCCGTCGTCGCCAGTGCCTTCGCCGTCTCGCGATAGATGCGATCGACGCGATCCTTGGGCGTTCCGGCCGGAAACAGAATGCCGAAATAGCCGGTGAGGTTGTAGTCCGGCACGCCGGCTTCGGCCATGGTCGGCACATTCGGCATCGCCGGCGAACGGCGGTCGCCGGTGATGGCAAGCGCCTTGAGCTGCTTCTGATTGACCATGCCGACCGCGGTGATCAGCGAGTTGAAGGTCATGCTGACGGTGCCGGCCATGACGTCGGTGAGCAAGGCGGGATTGTTGTACGGCACCGCGATCATCTTGATGCCGCTGCGCTGTTCGAACAGCCGGCCCGCGACATGCGTGAGGTTGCCGTAACCGGAGGTGGCGTAAGTCAGCACGCCCGGCTTGCTCTTGGCTTCCTTGATTACGTCGGCGACCGAGTTCACCGGCATGTTGGTCAGCAGCGCCAGACCGTACGAGCCCGCAAGTTCTGTAATCGGCGCGAAATCCTTCAGCGGATTGTATTTGACGTCCTTCGACGCGTGCGGGTTGGCGGTGAAGGACCCCGTCGTCAGCAGCATCGTGTAACCGTCGGGCGCCGACGTTGCGACGCTCACCGTGCCGATGATGCCGTTCGCACCCGGTCGCGCTTCGACGATGACGGCCTGTCCCAGATATTCGCTGAGCTTCTGTGCCAGGCCGCGCGCCAGCACGTCGGTCGAGCCACCCGCCGGGAACGGCTGCACGATCTTGATCGTGCGGCTGGGATAGGTTTCAGCGCTGGCAATGTTGGCCGCGCCCATGGCGATGGCCATCGCCACGACATGAAAAGCCATTGTCAGTCTGGCGACGGAATGCAAGCATTGTCGGTGCATGGGGCGGTTCCTCGGGCGGCATCTTCTGGCGAGTTGGGTGCCGCTTTCTGAGAGAACCGTAAAATGGCAGCGCGGACCCGACAACTCGCGTTTCGCGGGCCGTGGCGGCGGAGGTTTTCATGCTGAGAAAAGTACCCAAACAAAGCCGCTCCGAGGAGATGGTGTCCTGCATCCTGGCAGGGGCTACTCGCGTTTTGCGCCGCACCCCGCTGGCCAGCACCACTACCAACCACATCGCGGAAGTCGCGGGAGTCAGCGTTGGATCGGTCTACCAGTACTTCGACAGCAAGGAGACCATCGCCACTACGCTGTTTCGCCGGCATCTTGCCGACAGCGCGCAGCTTCTGCGCCGTGTCCGCACCGAGTCGCGCGGTTACTCGGCCGAAAAGCGCCTGCGCATGCCGTTCGTTGAATTGCTGCGCGACCATCGCTCGGACATCATGCTGCATCAGAATTTGATGGGCGTGATGGAGACGTCGCGCCCCACCGCGGAGACGCAGAGCCTGATCAGGGAAATCACCAACGAAATCGCCGCGGTGCTCGGCGAGGAATTTCCGGCAATCGACCAGGACGAGATAAAACTATGTGCGGCCTTGCGGCAGCGATACAGCGTCACGCTGGTGCACAGTTCGATGATCGACCCGACGCTGGATCGTGACGGCGTGGTGCTCGATCATTTCGACTCGCTCAGCAAGGCCAACATCAAGGCGCTGGGCGCCCGAGCCCGGTCGAGGCGCCGCGCGCGCGTCTCGTGACGCGGCCGCCCCTTGTCCGCTTCGGCTTTAGTTGCCCAGCGGCGTCGACAGCTTCAGGCCGAGGAACGGCACTGCGCCCTCCTGATCGCGACGCAGTGGCGAGGTGCCGGGCGGCGGCGCCGGCGAATTCGACGACGGCGGATCGCTGGCAAGATCGAGCTTGTATTTGGGCTGTTCGGTCGAGACCGGCTGCTTTTTCCGCGGCTTCAGCCTGTCGTCGGCGCTGGCGCCGTCAGCCATGAGGGCCAACACCGCCAGACAGCTCACCACGCGTATGATCGAGGCGCCCCGTGCCATTCGTTTCCACCCAACAGATTCGACGTTTCGTGCGTGATTCTCGTCGTCGAAGCTGAATATTTCGTTGGCCTGTCGAAATTGTGGTGGCGTCAAAGTTCCACGCGGCAACGCCGATCGTTCAGCGCTTCTGCACCCAGAACACGTACATGTTGGCGAAGATGTCGGGGTTGTCGCGCTCGTAGGCGTCCCAGCGGGCCAGATCGGTGAGCGACCAGCCGCGGCGCTGGAATTCGGCGCGATGCTGCTGATGCAGCGCCTGATTGGCGAATTCGAAGCCGATAAAGCTCAGACCGTTGCCGTCGATGAAGTCGCGAATCTCGGGGATCGTGAACTGCTGCTCGTGGACGTGGAAAATGAGATCGCGCACTTCGCTGGTGGTGAAGAAATCGCGCAGCGTCATGAAATTGAAATGCTGGCGCCGCGCGAACAGATCCTGCCGCGCCTGGCGGATGCCGTCGGCCGTGGCCGGATAGCCGCGCGCGGCGACGAGCTTGCGCGCCTCGTTGATTTCCTCCCGCGCGTGGGCGCTGTACAGCCCGATCTGCATCAGGGCGTTCGGCCGCATCAGCTTGATCAGTTCGCGCCATCCGGCAAGCGGATCGCCCATGTGGTGCAGCACGCCGCCGGCATTGATGTAATCGAAGTCGCGGCCGATCGAGCCGATCGACATGATGTCGGCCTGCGCGAATTCGATTTTGTCCTTCAGCGCGACCGGCGTCTTGCGCTTGGCGGCCGACAGGCTGGCGAGGCTGAGATCGATGGCGAGCGTCCGCGCGCCCGCAAAGCTCTGCGTGATCTCGAGCGCGATGCGACCGGTGCCGCAGCCGGCGACGAGAATGTCATGGGTGTCGCGCTTGCCGAGCGGACGGAATGGCGTCGTCGGAAACTGATGGCGGATCAGATCGTCGAGCACCATCGGCGGCGGCGGCGCCGACAGCCGCACCCAGCGCGGATACGGGTTTTCCTCGTATTGCGCGCGCACCTGTTCGCTGACACCGTCCGCAATCGGCGTCAGCCGCGGCAGCGCCGCCCGCAACGCCGCCTCCTCGGCCGGCTCGCGCACCTGCTGCGTCACCACTTCCTCGACCGCCGACGGCCATTGGCGCTGCGTCAGCTTGTCGGCGCCATCGAGCGCGCCGAGCGGTTCATACATCGCCAGCACGGCGACGGCGATCGGCGCCACCGGCGCGCCGCTTGCCAGCGCGTCGGCGACACGCCGCTTGAGCTGGTCGATGGCGGCGCGCTCCGGCGCGGATTCGGCAAAGACGTATTCGTTGATCCAGCACTGCCGCGCCAACGCCGCACCGAAGGCGGTGACATCGCCGCCGGCCCTCGGCTCATCGCCCTGCGCGAGATCGATGAAGTCACCGCGCACCGTCGTCAGCCAGCGCTCGAACGCCCAATCGCGCACCACCGTGTTTTCGAGCACGGCGCGGAAATACGGGTCGGCAGCGATCTCGGCGATGCCTTGCGGCGCGTTCGGGCGCGGGGCCGGTGACGTCACGACACGAGTCTCAGGAATGCGCCAGGAGACCTGCCGCGAAGGCCGGCTGCAGCTTCTTCAGCGTGGCCAGCACGATGTCGAACTGGTTGAGTGTCTGCGGCGCGATCCGCACCAGCTCGGCATATTGGGCCGACGCCTTGTCGCGTTTGCCCTGCGCAAGATAGAGCGCGGCCAGTCGGTCGCAGGCGATGGCGTGCTGCGGATCGGCGCTCAGCACTTTCTTGTAGAGGCTCGCGGCCGCCTGGAAGTCGCCGCGGCGCTCGTGACCGAGAGCGCGCTCGAACAGCGCCGCCGCCTCGTCCACCGCGGCGGAGGAAGCTGCTTGCTTGTTGGCGACGCGCCGCTGGGTGCGATTCATGATGGGCCCCGGTTCCCGAAGCCGCGGCATTTGCTGCGACGGCCCCTGTCGCCGTCGACGACAGCGCCTTGCCGATATAGGCCGCGTCACGTTCGGGGAAACGGGAAAGCACCGTGGAAAACGTCACGTATATGCAAACGAAATCGATTTTTATTCGATGGTTATTGTTCCAATGCCGTTCCGCGATACGGAATTACGGCTGGCTGCTGTCTCTCAAACGCTTCAACGCGCCGGTGGCCTCCCGCCGGATCGGGCTGAGCGCAGGGTCGTCAGCCGCGGCGCCGTTGTCCTCGATGACCAGCGGCGGCGCGGCGCTGACGACGGACCCGAGCGACAGCGCATGGCGCGGCGCCAGACGCGGACCGATCAGCGCCAGGGCGCAGCAGGCGCCGGTCAATAACAGGATCAGATTGTGCCGAA
This sequence comes from Pseudolabrys sp. Root1462, assembly GCF_001426945.1. Lineage (GTDB taxonomy): Bacteria > Pseudomonadota > Alphaproteobacteria > Rhizobiales > Xanthobacteraceae > Pseudolabrys. Next base: position 1,929,804 of record NZ_LMFS01000001.1, read on the forward strand.
GCGACATGGTGGGCCTGCTCGCCGGCGTTCTGCCGGGCCCGCCATGTTTCGCACACAAATTGTTCCGTTCCGTTGTCGCGATGGATCGGATTTGTTCGGCAGGCTTAACCGTCCGCTAGGGGTCGCCGGGCCGCTAGAAATCGGACGGCAGCAGCGGTCCGCCCGACGTGCGGCAGGAGCGCTGGCAATAGCGGTCGCAGTCGTCGGTCAGCTTGAGGCACTGGCCCTGGCTGTCGCGATAGAGGCAGCTGTTCAGCCCCCAGGCGCAATAGGCGCCGCAGTCGCGCGAGCAGGCGCTCGAGGCCCAGACCGACTGGGCCCGCTCGCTGCGCGCAAAGGGCAAGCTGATGCCGGGGGCCGTGGCGGCGATGCGCGGCCGCATATCGGCCGCGGCGGCGCTGGCCAGCGAAACGGCCATCAGGGCGGAGGCAGCCCACACCGCCAGGATCGCTCGCGCTTTGCGTCTCATGAACCGCTCCTTATGCCGCTGCGACGTTAACGGGAAGCAGGCATTCGCGCCACAACTCCCGGCGCCCTGCCCCAGTTCAGACAAAGACGATTGCGAACGATGGGGAACCCGACCTATCAAGCGGCGTCGCCGGTTGATAGTTTCGGAGTCTTCGGCCGGAATCGGTCGTGGGGGCGCAGGAATGCACGGAGGCTTGGCGGCATGGTCCGGCCGAGCCTCATGCGTGCAATGGAGACAGAAGTGACAATCGCCGAGCAGAACAAGGCCGCGGAGCCGGCCCAGCAATTTGGCACCGCGGGCATCGCGCCGATGGCGCGGGCGAGCGCGGTCACCCGCTTTTTCATGGGGGTGGTCGCCTTCGCCGAACGGCTCAACCTGCGTTTCACCAAGGTCGGCAACCCGCCGATTTACGACAAGGCGGTCTTTCCCTGGGCGAAGGAGATCGAGAAGGAATGGCCGGCGATCCGCGCCGAGCTCGACAAGGTGCTGACCCGCAAGGACGAGCTGCCCGGTTTCCATGAACTGGCGACAGACGTCTCCACCATCAGCCAGGACCGCGGCTGGAAGACCTTCCTCTTGTCCGGCTACGGCTTCAAGTCGGAGAACAACATCAAGCAGTGCCCGGAGACTTGGCGCATCTGCCAGAAGATCCCGGGCCTCATCACCGTGATGTTCTCCATCTTCGAGCCGAACAAGCACCTGCCGCCGCACCGCGGCCCCTATAACGGCGTGCTGCGCCTGCATCTCGGCCTCATCGTCCCCGAGCCGCGCGAAAAGCTCGGCATCCGCGTCGAGAAGGACCTCTATCGCTGGAAGGAAGGCGAAGCGGTGATCTTCGACGACGCCTTCGAGCACGAGGCCTGGAATAACACCGACAAGGTGCGCGTGGTGCTGTTCGTCGACTTCCGCAAGCCGCTGCGCTTCCCGGCCAACCTGATCAACTGGCTGCTGCTCAACGTCGCGGTGTTCACGCCCTTCATCCGCGAAGGCATGGACAATCAGAAGGCCTGGGAGAAGAAGTTCTACGAGGAAGCCGAGGCGCTGCGGAATCGCTGAGCCCCAACCGGCCTGATGGTGAGGGGGCGCCGTCTCGAACCATGGGGCCGCCCATCCTGCGAGACGCCGCCCTATCGGGTCGAAGACGCGCGTAAACGCGCTAGAGGGCGGCTCCTCAGGATGAGGCGGATTGGAACCCTTGCCATTCCGCCCTTTCGCGTCTAGCTCCTGCCCATGCTCGACGCCCCCGCAAAACCGGACCAGGACACCGAGGGCCAGACCGCGCCCAAGGTGAGCTTCGTCTCGCTCGGCTGCCCGAAAGCCCTCGTGGATTCGGAGCGCATCATCACGCGGCTGCGCGCCGAGGGCTATGAGCTGACGCGCGAGCACAAGGGCTCCGACCTCGTCATCGTCAACACCTGCGGCTTCCTCGATTCCGCCAAGGCGGAGTCGCTGGACGCCATCGGTCTGGCGCTCAGCGAGAACGGCAAGGTCATCGTCACCGGCTGCATGGGCGCCGAGCCGGAGAACATCACCAAAGCGCATCCCAACGTGCTGGCGATCACCGGGCCGCAGCAATATGAGAGCGTGCTCGAAGCCGTGCACCGCGCCGCGCCGCCGAAGCACAATCCATTCCTCGATCTGGTGCCGCCGGAAGGCATCAAGCTGACGCCGCGGCACTACGCCTATTTGAAGATTTCCGAAGGCTGCAACAACCGCTGCACCTTCTGCATCATCCCCAAGCTGCGCGGCGATCTGGTGTCGCGGCCGGCGGCCGACGTGATGCGCGAAGCCGAACGTCTGGCCAAGGCCGGCGTCAAGGAATTGCTGGTGATCTCGCAGGACACCTCCGCTTACGGCCTCGACATCAAATACGCGAGCAGCACCTGGAAGAACGCCGCCGGCGAGAGCCGCGAAGTGCGCGCCAAATTCCTCGATCTCGCGCAGGCGCTGGGCGAACTCGGCATCTGGGTGCGCATGCACTACGTGTATCCCTACCCGCATGTCGACGACGTCATCCCGCTGATGGCCGACAAGGTAATCCTGCCTTATCTGGACATGCCGCTGCAGCACGCCAACCACGACGTTCTGCGCCGCATGAAGCGGCCGGCCTCTCAAGAGAAGACGCTGGAGCGCATCGCGCGCTGGCGACAGATGTGCCCCGACCTGACCTTGCGCTCGACCTTCATCGTCGGATTCCCGGGCGAGACCGATGCCGAATTCGAAACGCTGCTCGAATGGCTCGATGAAGCCTCGCTCGATCGCGTCGGCTGTTTCAAATACGAGCCGGTCGCGGGCGCGCCGGCCAATGCGCTGGGCAATCCGGTGCCGGACGACGTGAAGGAAGAACGCTGGCATCGCTTCATGGCCGCGCAGCAGAAGATTTCGGCGCGGCGCCTGAAGCGCAAGGTCGGCACCCGCCAGCAGGTCATCCTTGACGAAGTCGGCCCAACGGTGGCCAAGGGCCGCTCGATGGCCGATGCGCCGGAAATCGACGGCGCGGTTTACGTCTCCAGCCGCCGCCCCCTGCGCGTCGGCGAGATTGCGACCGTTAAGATCGAACGCGCCGACGAATACGACCTGCACGGCACCGCCGCAGGTTTTTGAGGATCGGTCGCCCTCGTCGCGACGATGAAGCTGAAGAGACGTCGTCCCCGGGCAGGCGGGGACCCACAGCCTCTGCGCCACTGATAGGGCACGGCGTGTGGATCCCGGCCTTCGGGGTCGACAATCTGATCGGCCGTTGACGCATAAAATATTCCTAGGACTATTGACTCCGCCACCGACCTAGCCCTATATTCCCATCCATCCCGCCCCGACTGCGAGGGGTGTCTGATCAGCGTCTCCAGATGCTGGGGCGGGGAGCGGT
>NZ_LMFS01000001.1:1933221-1933295 GCF_001426945.1 Pseudolabrys sp. Root1462
CGTAAGGCCGGTGGGCAAGGGGCAGAGCGTCCGGGACATCCCGCAAGGGCCCTCTCGGGCCGCCGAAGCAACCT
>NZ_LMFS01000001.1:1933407-1974532 GCF_001426945.1 Pseudolabrys sp. Root1462
GCTGGGAATGCGAATTTGACAATGCGGCCGGCCCGGGGCCGACCAAACAATGCGGGCGATGACGCATGTCTGTCTCCTGCGTTTTGCCCTCCCTCTTGTGGGGAGGGCAAAGCAAGCGCGTCGCGACAGCCCGGGCGCACCACAATTGACAATGATCAATACCGGCCGATGCTCGCGCTCCATGCTGACACAAGTCCGGGAATGAAACGCCGTGCTGATTGCCTTCTTCGCCGACATCCATGCCAACCGGCAGGCTTTCGAGGCCTGCCTGGCGCATGCGCGCGACCAGGGCGCCGAGCGCACAGTGCTGCTCGGCGACTACGTCGGCTATGGCGCCGATCCCGACTGGGTGATGCAGCGGGTCATGGACCTGGCGGCGGACGGCGCTGCATTGGTACTCGGCAATCACGACGCCGCGGTCGGCGGCTCGACCAACGGCATGAACATCGAGGCCCGCGTCGCTATCGAATGGACGCGCACCGAACTCGGCAAGCCGGCCCGTGACTTCCTCGACGCTTTGCCGCTGTCACGGACCGACGGCGACCGCCTCTATGTGCATTCCGAGGCCAGCGATCCGAAGAAATGGATTTACGTGACCGGCACACTGGAGGCCGCCAACAGCCTGTCCGCGACGCCGGCACATCTCACCTTCTGCGGCCATGTGCACCGGCCGGCGCTGTACAGCCTGTCGGCCACTGCGAAGATGACGTCCTTCACGCCGACCGCCGGCGCGGCCGTGCCGTTGCTGCCGGGCCGGCGCTGGCTCGCCGTGTTGGGCGCCGTCGGCCAGCCGCGCGACGGCAATCCGGCGGCGGCCTATGCGCTGTATGACACCGGGCGGGGCGAACTGACCTATGTCCGCGTGCCGTACGACGTCGAGACCGCGGCCGCGCGCATCCGCAAACAGGGCCTGCCGGTCTGGCTCGCCGACCGTCTGTTCGTGGGGAAATAATGGTCAAGCCGCTGCACGAGACCGGCGTGGAGATTGACGGCTTCCGGCTCGAGGCGATGGTCCATCGCGGCGGCATGGCGATGCTCTGGCGCGTCAGCAAACCTGGGCTCGAGGGCCCGATGCTGATGAAGGTGCCGCGCATCGGCGAAGGCGCCGATCCGGCGGCGATCGTCGGCTTCGAGATGGAGCAGATGATCCTGCCGAAGCTCAACGGGCCGCATGTCCCGAAATTCATCGCCGCCGGCGATTTCGCGCGCCAACCCTATCTGGTCATGGAAGCGATCGACAGCCCGAGCCTGCTGAAGCGGCTGCCCCAGTTGCCTTTGCCCTATGACGAAGTGGCGCGTCTCGGTGTCCGCATCGCCGAGGCCCTCGACGATCTGCATCGCCAGCACGTCGTTCATCTCGACGTCAAACCGAGCAATATCCTGTTCCGCTCCGGCGGCGAGGCCGTGCTGATCGACTTCGGCCTGTCGCATCACGACCGCTTGCCCGACCTGATGCAGGAGGAATTCCGCGTGCCGTTCGGCACCGCGCCCTATATGTCGCCGGAGCAGTTGCGCGGCATTCGCAACGAACCGCGCAGCGACCTGTTTGCGCTCGGCGTGCTGCTTTATTTCTTCTCCACCGGCGTGCGGCCGTTCGGCGAAAGCGAAACCATGCGCGGCATGCGCCGCCGGCTGTGGCGCGATCCGATGCCGCCGCGTGCGCTGCGCCCCGATTATCCGCCCTGGCTGCAGGAGATCGTGCTGCGGTGCCTCGAGGTCGAGGCCGGGCGCCGCCATCCGACCGCGGCGCAACTCGCCTTCGATCTCAGCCATCCGGGCGAGGTCAAGCTGAGCTCGCGCTCCGAGAAACGCGAGCGCGACTCCTTCACCACGGTGATGCGCCGCCGCTTCAACACCGACCTCACCGCGCAGCGGCGCGCGCCGGTGACCGAGCAGCTCACCTCGGCGCCGATCGTTGCGGTCGCCGTCGATGTCGGCGCCGAAGCCGCGCCGGTCAACGCCGCGTTGCTCGACGTCACCGCGCGCATGCTGGCGACGCTGCCGGACGCCCGCCTCGCCTGCCTCAACGTGCTCAAGTCCAGCGCCATCGCCATCGACTCCACGCTCGACAAAGAAGGCCACAACAAGCAGATCGACCGCCTCGTCCGGCTGAAGGACTGGGCGGCGCCGCTCAAGCTCGACGAGCGCCGCCTCACCGCCCATGTGCTCGAGGGCACCGATCCGGCCGCCGCCATCCTCGATTTCGTCACCGCCAATCGCGTCGATCATGTGCTGATCGGGGCGCGCCGTGACTCGTTCCGCCGCCGCGTGCTCGGCAGCGTTTCCGCCAAAGTCGCCACCGAAGCGGCGTGCAGCGTCACCATCGTTCGGGCACCACGAGTTCCGCTCGGCGACGCGTGAGCTGAGTTCCCGCGGAACGCGCGGAACCTCGGCGCGTTGTACGAACTCATCAACCAAGGAGTTTCAACCATGCAGCGCGCGACCACCCTCGCCGCCACTTTGCTGGCGGCCACGTCGCTAACGATATTGTCGCTGCCGGCATCAGCCGCCGCTCTCGCCACGGCGACAACGTCATTGAACATCCGTACCGGCCCGGGCCCGCAATTCCCGGTCGTCGGCGCCATCCCCCAGCAAGGCAACGCTACGGTCACCGGCTGCATCCAGGGCAGCCTGTGGTGCCAGGTCACCTATAACGGCAAGCAGGGCTGGGCCTATTCGCAGTACATGATGGGCAACGTCGGCGGTCAGATGGTTGCGGTGACGCAGAACCGCGACGTGCCGGTCATCGTTTATGACGCGCCGCCGGCAACGGTCGGCACCGCGGTTGCGATGCCCGACATCAACGGCGAATTCATCGCTCCGGAGCCCAACGCCGCGCCGATACAGATCGCGCCGCCGCCGACAGTGCAGACCTATGTCGTGCAGCACCCGGTGAACCCGGTCTATCTCAACGGCGAAGTCGTCGAGGGCGCCGGCCTGCCGCAGGATGTCGTGCTGACGCCGGTACCGGACCAGGAGTACAGCTACGCCTATGTCAACGGCGTGCCGGTGCTGGTCGAGCCGACGACACGGCGCGTGCGATATATTTATCGATAGATCGCGACGATCCGTTCATTCCCGCGCAAGCGGGGATGAACGGGCGATCAGAGTTTCACCGTCTCAATGAACCGGATCAGCGCGGCGACCGCGAGTCCCATATCAACGGGGCTCGCATATTCCGCCGGGTTGTGACTGATGCCGCCCCGGCAGCGCACGAACAGCATCGCAATCGGACATAACCTGGCCATCGCCATGCCGTCATGGCCGGCGCCGGAGACGAGTTTGATCGCGTCGCCGCCGGTGGCGCGGATCGCGTCGGCAAGGCCCGCCTGCAGCGCCGGATCGCACGGCGTCGTCGGCACATTGCGGGTATCGGTCATGGTGACGCCGAGATGCCGGCGTTCGGCGAGCGCGCGGATTTCCGCCTTGAAGGCGCCGACGAACTTGTGCCGCGCCTCGTCTGAGCCGGAGCGGATGTCGACGATCAGCGCGACATTGCCGGGCACGACGTTTCCCGCAGCGTTCGGGATGCGCAGCACGCCGACGGTGGCAACGACCTCGCCTTGCGTATCCCGCGCCATCCTTTCGGCGAGCAACACGGTCTCGGCCGCACCGGCGAGCGCATCGCGCCGCAGCAGCATCGGCACGGTGCCGGCATGCCCGGCTTCCCCGAGGAATTCGACATTGACGTAGGTCTGCCCGGCAATCGCGGTGACGACACCGAGCGCCTGGTTGCGATGTTCGAGCACCGGTCCCTGCTCGATATGCACCTCGACATAGGCCGCGGCGACGTCGCGATCATAGGCCGCTGCCGGAATGTCATCGGCGTTCTTGCCATAAGCGGCGATGGCGTCGCGCAATGTCATGCCGTTCGCGTCGGCAAGGTCGAGGCGTTCCGCATCGAACGCACCGGCGACCGCCAGCGACGACGACAGGGTCTTGGAAAAGCGCGAGCCCTCCTCGTCACCGAAGGCGAGCACGTCGAGACCGAAGCCGAGCTTGCGCCCGGCCTTGGCGAAATGCTCGGCGGCGAGAATGCCGGCAATGACGCCGAGCGGGCCGTCGAACATGCCGGCCTCGATCACAGTGTCGATATGCGAGCCGATCAGCAGACGCTTCGGCCCGGTGCCCGGCCAGTGGCCGCGCACGGTGCCGAGCGCGTCCTCGCTGACCTGAAGCTTCGCCGCGCGCATCCACTGCCCGATCAGATCGGCAGCTGCACGGTGCTCGGGCGTCAGGAAGCCGCGGACCAGCCGGTTCGGCTCGGCCGAGATCGAGCCGAGCGCGCGGATCATCAGGTCGGCGCGCTGGCCGAGTGCGGCTGCGTCTGGTGCCGTCATTCAAAACGATCAGGGCAGCAGGATGATCGAGCCGGTGGTCTTGCGACCTTCGAGATCCATATGCGCCTGCTTGGCATCCTTCAGCGCATACTTATGGCTGACGGGAATCTTCACAGCGCCGGAGCCAACCGCCTTGAACAGATTGTTGGCGATCGAGACCAAATCCTCGCGCTTGGCGGCATAAGTGTTCAGCGTCGGCCGTGTGGCGAACAGCGAGCCCTTCTGCTGCAGGATGTTGATGTCGAACGCCTTGACCGGACCCGATGCTGAACCGAACGACACGAACATGCCGAGCGGACGAATGCAGTCCAGCGACTTCGGGAAGGTGTCGGCGCCGATGCCGTCATAGACGACGTCGCACAGCTTGCCGCCGGTGATTTCCTTCACCTTGGCAGCGAAGTCTTCGTCGCGATAGAGGATGGTGTGGTGCGCGCCATTGGCCTTCGCGATCTCGGCCTTGTCCTTGCTGCCGGCGGTGCCGATGACGGTCGCGCCGATGTGATTGGCCCATTGGCAAAGGATGCCGCCCATGCCGCCGGCGGCGGCGTGCACCAGAATGGTCGAGCCCTTCTCGACCTTGAAGGTACGGTGCAGCAGGTATTCGGCGGTCATGCCCTTGAGCATCATCGCCGCAGCCTGCTCGTAGCTGATGTTGTCCGGCATCTTCACCACGCGCTCGGCCGGCAGCAGGCGCTCCTGCGCGTAACCGCCAAGGGCGACAACGTAGGCGACGCGGTCGCCGACCTTGAGATCGCTGACGCCCGGGCCGACGGCGATGATTTCTCCGGCGCCTTCATTGCCCGCGACGAACGGCATGCCGGTCGGCGAAGGATAGAGACCGCTGCGGAAATAGGTGTCGATGAAGTTCACGCCGCAGGCGTGCTGCTTGATCTTGATCTGGCCCTGCCCCGGCGCCGGAATGTCGATATCCTCGAAGGTGAGAACCTCGGGACCGCCGGTTTTATGGACGCGGACTGCAGCAACCATCGTTTCACTCCCTGGGCAGAAAAAAGCTTGTTGTCGGAAGAACCTGTCGGGCGGGATCATAGGCGGCGCGGGGACGAGCGCAAGTTATGGCGGTCCGGCTCACAGCGTCGTGTTCAGCGGCCGCCGGAGATGCGCAGGTTAGAGCCGGTGACGTAGGACGCCTTGTCGGACAGCAGATACAGCACGCCGTCGGCAACCTCATCGGCGGAGCCGGCGCGGCCGATCGGCACGCCGCCCATGTGCTTCTCGATGCGGCCCGGCGGCTGGATATCGGTGTCGATCATGCCGGGGCTGACGCCGTTGACGCGGATGCCTTCACCCGCCAGTTCACGACCGGCGCCGATCACCATGGAGTCGACCGCGCCCTTGGCGGCGGCGTACCAGATGCATTCGGTGGCGCCGCCGATGACGGCCGCCATCGACGAGATCATCACGATCGAGCCGCCCTTGCCGCCGTGCCTGGTGGACATGCGCCGGATGCTGGCGCGCAGGCAGAGCAGCGCGCCGAAGGTATCGACATCGAGCGCGGCGCGGATGGTTTCGGTGGAGGCCTCGTCGAGCCGCGACATCGGGCCTATGATGCCGGACGAATGCACAAAATGCGTCAGCGTGCCGAACTTGTCGGTCTCGGCGAACACGCGTTCGATATCGGCTTCGCGGCCCATATCGCCCTGCAGCGCGATGGCGCGACCGCCGAATGCCTCGATGTCCTTGATGACGGCGGTGGCGGCGTTGGCGTTGGTGTGATAATTCACGGCGACGTCGTAGCCCGATTTGCCCGCAAGCTTCGCAACCGCGGCACCGATACCACGGCTGCCGCCGGCAACGAGAAGGACGGGTTTCGACATGCGCATCTCCCCAGAATTTCGTCTTTTTCAGCCGGCCCGGCGTAACAAACCAGCGGCCAGGAAGTAAAGCGCAATCACCGACAGCGCGGCAACGACAATGGGTCCGGGCTCGAGATTGGTGACGATCGCCAGCGCCGCCAGCAGGGCCCACAAGGCCATCAGAGCAATATTGAGGCCGCGCAGACGGCGCACGCGTAAGGGATGAACGAACATGATCGGCGCGAACGTCAGCGCGCAGAGCAGCACGATCACAATCAGTGCAATCCAAGGCCACTGCGGCAGAATGTAGAGATAGAAGGCGACAAGATTCCACACCGCCGGAAAACCGCGGAAGTAATTATCGTCGGCCTTCATTGTGCGGTCGGCAAAGTACAGCGCGCCGGTGATGACGATGAGTATGGCGGCCGGCACGCCGAAGCCTTCCGGCAAATATCCACTGGCGGCGATGGCGTAGGCCGGGACGAAGACATAGGTCGTGAAATCCACGACGAAATCGAGGCCGGCGCCGTCCCATCGCGGCAGCCGGTCCTTGACTTGGAAGATGCGCGCCAACGGACCGTCAATGCCGTCGACGATCAACGCCAGGCCGAGACAGAAGAACATCATCGCCCAGTGGCCGCCGGTCGCCAGGATCAGCGACAGCAGCGCGAAGCCCGCGCCGCTCGCAGTGAGGACGTGGATCGCGAAAGCGCCGCCGCGCCGGAAATCCATTATTTCTGATTGCCCCAGTCGAGCTTGACGATTTCGGCGGAGCGGCCGCCGAGGTTCCAGTTGCGACCGAAGCCGCGGAAACGCGACTTGTCGGACTTGGCCACCATCACGTCGGCGCCGATCCAATATTCGGAATTCCGGATCATGACGTTGTCATCGCGGTTGTTGCCGCGCACTGGAGTGATGGCGCCGCCGCCGTACTTGTCGAGGCTGACGACGCGGGTGTTGCCCTGCGTCTCGTAGCTGATCGGCACCTGATGGACGCCGAGGAACTGGCCGACCAGGATCGACAAGAGATGCGTGGTGCCGCCGACACGGCCGGTAAAGATGCGGGTCAGCCCCTTGACTGCCTGGATCGGCGCCTTGTCGTCGACAAACAGCGCCGCCGTCCAGTTGCCGCGCGCCATGATGCCCGGCAAGTCCATCATCAGGCCGACATTGATGCCCGACAGATCGACATTATCGAACTGGCCCTCGTCGATGCGCACGCCTGCCCAGGTCTGGCAGCGGCCTTCGGTCGGTGGATGTTCGCCCAGCGACAGCACGCAGGGACAGAAGACCGTGCAATTGCACGACAAGGTCATCTCGCCTTTGAGGGTCCAGGCTTCGGTCAAAGTTTCACTCCCCACGCTCTGCGTTTTTTATTGTTAGCTCAATTCGCGGTACCAGGTAAGTGCGCGAGGACCGCGAAGACGACGAAAGCCGATCCGGCGGCGATGGCGGCAACGCCGATGGCATAGGTCAGCCTGTTCGTCACCGTCATCTTCTCGATCGTCATGAGCACGCCAAGTGCCACCATCCACACCACGTTCATGATGCCTACGGCGAACATCACCAGCATCATGGCCCAGCAGCAGCCGAGGCAGAACAGCCCTTGCTTGATGCCGAGACGGAACACGCCGCGCGGCGTCGTCTGCCAGTTGGTGAAGAAGAACGGGAACGGCGAGCGGCACTGCCGCAGGCAGGCATGCTTGAGCGCCGAGAATTGGTAGACGCCGGCGACGAGGAACACCGCGCCGGAGAACAGACCGCTCGCCGACGCCATGCTCGGATTGAGCAGCGCGGCCCGTGTCAGCGCATATTGGGCCAGCGTCGCGGCGGCGGCGAAGCCGAACCAGACCGCGGCATAACCGGCGGTGAGCACGAAGGGCGATACCACCTTCTCGTGCTTCTGTGCCGCGGTGTCGGCAATCTCGGCGTAGGTGAAGATCATCGGTGCGGCGCTCGGCAGCATCATCGCCAGCGTCATCGCGCCCCACATCAACGCGACCAGTGCAAAGCCCGATGCACCCCACGCGCCTTCAGGCATCAGCGACACACCGAAAGTCGGGCTGCACAAGGCGGCCCATGCCCGCGGCAGATAATCGAGCACCGCCATACCGGGGCCGAAACCGCCAGCCGGCCCGCCCATTTCGCCGATCAGGAGACCGAGATACAGCCAGCCGAGCCCCGTGAGCAGAACGACGCAGATCACCGCCAACCGTTTCGGATGCGCGAAGACGGCGCCGAGCCGGCTCGCGGCGGGCGACAAATGGTCGAGGCGTTGGCGCGTGGCGTCTGTCATGGTCGAGCGGCTCCCTCAATAGCGCAACACCGGCATGGGCGATATACGGGCTGCCCCGCATGGTTTCCGGGCTATAGACGTGGTAATCCGCCGGAAATCGCAAAGAGGCGCATTGATGTCGGACAAAACCAAGACATCCGGGGCCCTGGTGGTCGGCGGCGGACCCGCCGCTTTAACGGCGGCGATCGCGCTGGCGCAGGCCGGTATGGCCACAGTGCTGGCCGGCAAACGGCCGCCGCGCGCCGACAACCGCACCACCGCCCTGCTCGCCGGTTCCATCGCCGCGCTTGAGAAGCTCGGCGTTTGGGAACTCTGCGTCGGCAAGGCCGCCCCGCTGGTGACCATGCGGCTCGTCGACGACACCGGCCGCCTGCTGCGCGCGCCGGAGGTCAAGTTCGAAGCACATGAGATCGACCTCGACGCCTTCGGCTACAACATCGAGAACCCGGTCCTCATCGACGCGCTGGAGGAGCGTGCCCGCGCGCTGCCAAACCTGCGGATGATTGACGACGTAGTCATCGCCGCCGAACCCGGCGTCGATGATGTGACCATCACGCTCAAGAGCGGCGCCCGCTTTGCAGCGCCTCTCACCATTGGCGCCGACGGCCGCAACTCGATGTGCCGGGCGGCGGCTGAGATCGAGAGCAGCGAACACCGCTACCATCAGGTCGCGCTCACGGTCTGCCTGAAGCACACGCGGCCGCATCACGATACTTCAACCGAGTTTCACACGACGACCGGACCCTTCACGTTGGTGCCGCTGCCGGGCAACCGCTCGAGCCTGGTCTGGGTGCTGCGGCCGCACGAGGCCGACGAACTCGCCGCTCTTGACGATGACGATCTTGCACTCGAGATCGAACGCGCCGCGCATTCGATCCTCGGCAAGATGACGCTTGAGCCGGGCCGCGCGCTGTTTCCACTCAGCACCCGGACGGCGGCGCGCTTCGGCGCGCATCGCATCGCCTTGGTCGGCGAAGCCGCGCATGTCATTCCGCCGATCGGCGCCCAGGGCCTCAATCTCGGCCTGCGCGATGCCGTCACCATCGCCGAGCTGGCCGGCCGCGCCCACGACGAAGGCCGCGACATCGGCGGCGACGACGTGCTGATCGGCTACGACCGGGCGCGGCGTGGCGATGTCGCCAGCCGCGGCCTCGTCATCGACATTGCCAACCGCACGCTGCTGTCGGACTTCCTGCCGCTGCAGGGCCTGCGCGGCCTCGGCCTCTATGCACTCGACAGGATTGGGCCGTTGCGCCGCGCCGTGATGCGCGAAGGCGTCGCGCCGCGCGCCAAACCGGAACTGAGGCGCGGCCGCGCCTAGGGCTTCCCGCGAAACTGCGGATCGATCGGCACCGGCAGCGCCATGATGTCCTTGCCGCCCGCCAGCGTCAGCCGGTGGTCAAACAGCCCGCGCGCGGCGAAATGCGGATCGCGCAATGCTTCCTCTAGCGGCGTGACAATCGTCACGCAGCAGTCGGCCTTGGCGAAAACCGGCGCCCATTCATCGCTGGTGCGCGTAGCGATGATCTTTGCCACCGCCTCGCGTGTCGCCTTCGGATCGCGCTTGTCGTCGACGAACTGTGGCGGCAGAGCGATCGCGAAGCAGAATGCCTCCCAGAATTTCTGCTCCAGCGCGCCGCAGGCGACCAACTTCCGGTCGCGTGTCGCGTAGAGGTGATAGCGCGGCAAGGCTCCGACTACCGACAGTTCGCCGGGCTTCGGAAAGCGCCCGGCGGCGGTGCCCAGCGCCAACGCATACCACCCGAACGTGAACATCGCATCGGTCATGGCGATGTCGATGAAGGCGCCCTCACCGCTTTGGTCGCGCGCGCGCAGCGCCAGCAGGATGTTGATCACCGCCGGAAACGTGCCTCCGGCAATGTCGGCGACCAGCGCTGGCGGCAGCACCGGCGCCTCCACCGGCCCGGGCTGCAGATCGAGCAGACCCGTGGCACCGATGTAATTGATGTCGTGTCCGGCCTCGTTGGCGCGCGGCCCGTTCTGGCCGTAGCCGGAGATCGCGCAGTAAATTATCCTGGGATTGATGGCGCACATGTCGTCATAGCCGAGCCCGAGCCGCGCCATCACACCGGGGCGGAATTGCTCGATGACGATGTCGGCCCGCGCAATCAGTGGCTTCAGCCTGTCGCGGTCAGCTTCGCTCTTGAGGTCGAGCGTCTGTTTCTCCTTGCCGCGGTTGAGCATGGCGTAGACCGCGCTCTCGCCGTCGACGATCGGCGGGAAGCGCGCCATGTCCTCGCCGCCGGGCCGCTCGATCTTGATCACCTCGGCGCCGGCTTCCGCCAGCATCAAGGCGGCAAGCGGCCCCGGCAGCAGCGTGGTGAAATCCAGAACCAGCAATCCCTTGAGCGGCTGCATGATGTATCCGCTTATCTGAACAACAGATGCGGCAGCGCGCCGCTCTTCACCATCCACATCACCGTGGTCAGCGTCACCACTGAGACGACGGTGCCGACCAGTACCGCGGTCGATGCCTGTTCGACCCAGGTGTCGTATTGCCGTGCGAACACGAAGACGTTGAGCGCCGGCGGCAGCGCCGCCATCAGCACCGCAGTATCGACCCACATCTGGTCGAACGGTCCGAACGCCGACAGCATCACGAACACCACGACCGGATGCATCACAAGCTTGACCGCGGTCAGGCCCGGCATCTCCCACGGAATCCGCTTCAACGGCCGCAGCGCCACCGTCACACCCAGAGTGAACAGCGCGCACGGCGCCGAGGCGTTCTTCAGAAACTCCATCAGCCGTCCGATCGCCATCGGCGGCTGGAAGTGGATGGCGGCCGAGGCGATGCCAAGGGCGCTCGCGATCACCAGCGGATTGGTGCCGATGCGCTTGGCCACCTCTAAGCCGATCGCGGCGATGCTGCGCTTCTGCGGACTCGCGATCGCCATCATGAACGGCACCAGCGAGAACAGCAGCAGCGTGTCGAAGCAGAAGATCAGCGCCACCGGCACCGCGGCCGAGGGCCCCAGCGTCGACAGCGCCAGCCCCGGACCCATATAGCCGATATTGCCGTAGCCACCGGCCAGCCCGGCAATGGTCGCCTGGTCGATGCGGCCCTTGTTGACGAAAATACCGATGGCGAAAGCGAGGGCGAACACCCAGAAGGTCGAGAGCGTCGTGGCGACAATGAAATCGACCTGCGCCAGTTGCTCGAGCGGCGTCTGCGCCAGGATTCGGTAAAACAGCGCCGGCAGCGACACGTAGACGATGAAGAAATTCATCCAGCCGAGCGCGGTATCCGGGATCTGCTTGATCTTGCCGCAGGCAAAACCAATGATGATCAGACCGAAAAAGGGCAGCGCAAGATTGAGGACGTCGATCATCGGCTCACTCCGGCGGCAGGCCCCGCCGCTTGGCGGCGGAGGCATAGCCCGGTTCGCTCCTCTTTCCAACTTGGCCTGGCCTTTGCTTTGCTCTAGACGGCAAAGTTCAAGACGGCACACCAGCTATTTGAAAGGGTCACTCCCGTGAAGCTGCCCCGCCAATTCTTCCAGCCTTTGGCCATCGGCGCTCCGAGCCCGCTGCGCGAACTCCCGGTGCGCCTCGAGCGCATGATCCACTTCGTGCCGCCGCACATGGAGAAAATGCGCGCCAAGGTACCGGAGCTGGCCAAGCAGGTCGACGTGGTACTCGGCAATCTCGAAGACGCGATTCCGGTCGAAGCCAAGGAAGCCGCGCGCCAGGGCTTCATCGACATGGGCAAGTCGGTCGATTTCGGTCCGACCGGTCTGTGGACCCGAATCAACGCGCTGAACTCGCCCTGGGCGCTCGACGACGTCATCGAAATCGTCGGCGCCATCGGCAACAAGCTCGACGTCATCATGCTGCCGAAGGTCGATGGGCCATGGGACATCCATTACCTCGACCAGCTGCTCGCGCAGCTCGAAGCCCGGCACAAGATCGGCAAACCGATCCTGATCCACGCAATTCTGGAAACTGCGCAGGGCGTCAACAATGTCGAGGCCATCGCCAGCGCCTCTCCGCGCATGCACGGCATGAGCCTCGGCCCCGCCGACCTTGCCGCATCCCGCGCGATGAAGACCACCCGGGTCGGCGGAGGTCATCCCGAATACAAGGTGCTCGCGGATGCGGCCGGTGATGCGCCGCGCGCGTCCTATCAACAGGATCTCTGGCACTATACCGTCGGCCGCATGGTCGATGCCTGCGCCGCTGCCGGCATCAAACCATTCTACGGACCGTTCGGTGATTTCTCCGATCCGGCGGCCTGCGAGACCCAGTTCCGCAACGCTTTCCTGATGGGCTGCCTGGGCGCCTGGTCGCTGCACCCCTCGCAAATTGCCATCGCCAAGATTGTATATTCGCCCGACCCCGGTGAGGTCGCCTTCGCCAAGAAGATCGTCGCGGCCATGCCGGACGGCGCCGGCGCCGTCATGATTGACGGCAAGATGCAGGACGACGCCACCTGGAAGCAGGCTAAAGTATTGATCGATCTGGCAAAACTGGTCGCTGCCAAAGACCCCGACATGGCGGCCGAATACGCCCTGTAACGACGAAACCGCGCGGATTTTGGGGCTAGCCAAGCCGGGCGCGAAGCACTAACTCGTCGATATGATGAAAATGCACGTTGCGAAATACAAGATCGGTCAGGTGGTCAAACACCGCCTGTTCCCGTTCCGTGGCGTGATCTTCGACATCGACCCCGAATTCAACAACACTGAGGAATGGTGGGAAGCGATCCCGGCCGACGTCCGGCCGCGCAAGGATCAACCATTCTATCACCTGTTCGCGGAGAACGCCGAGACTGAGTACATCGCTTATGTCTCGGAGCAGAATCTGCTGCCGGACACGTCCGGCGCGCCGATCCGCCACCCTCAGGTGGAAGAAGTGTTCGAATGGGACGATAACGGCAATTACAAGCCGCTCGACGACATGCTCAACTAACGCCGTCGCTGCGCGCAGCAAACGCATCCGACAACAAAAAAGGCGCGGCCGAGGCCGCGCCTTTTTATTTCCAATGTTCGCGCGAGCTTACTTCTTCGGCTGCGCCGCGGCCGCCGGTTGCTGCGCCTCGAGCTTCTTGCGCGCTTCCTCAGCCTTCTTCTGCATCTCTTCCTGGAGCTTGCGCTGCTGTTCTTCAACAACCTTCGGATCGGTCGCCGGACCGTCGTAAGCCTTGGCGAAATCGGCGAGTGAAACCGGGATGCTCAGCACCTGGCGGTTCATCAGGTAGGTCTGCACGACCAGTTGCTTGCCGGCTTTGAGTTTCTTCACCGTATCGGCGTTGATCTCGTAGTCCGACAGACAGCCGATCTGCGTGCAGACGACATACGGCGAGCTGCCCATATCCTGACCGTCAAGGACGAGATGCGTGCCTTCGGCCAGATGCACGATGATCGACATCGGCACGGTCACGCGCAGGCGCTCATTGGCACCCTCAACCTGAAGCAGTTCGGCCATGATGACCGGCATGCCGTTTTCCATGCGGCCGTCACGATGGACGACGCAGACTTTCTTGTTCTCGGTCTCCTGGCCCTGCTGGCACAGCTTGACCCACGACGAGTACATCAACGGCGGCAGTTGCGGCGCGCCCGCCTGCGGCGCGGCTGGCGCTGCCGGCGTCGCCGGAGCGGGAGCCGGTGTCTGCGCCTGCGCGGCCTTGGGCGCGGGCTTCTGCTGGGCGAAGGCTGGCTGGGCCACGACGCTCGCGCCGAGGAGGCCTGCGCCGATCGCCAAGGCCATCACGCGGGCCAGCGGCCGGGCAGGAGCAATCCGTTGATCCATTTGAAACTCGTCCCTTGTTATTCTGGCGGTCGATATTGGCCGGACGTCCGGCCGGCGCGTCCCGAACGCACCGCGCTGTCGCGAGCGGCTCTGTCGTTGCGAAATACGGCGGGAGCGTGACCTCCGACGCAGCCTGATAGCCGATATTGCCCTGACGATAAAGGCACCAATGGGCCCAAAATTGGCGGGCGGCGCATTCTTTGGCCCTGTGGTAAAAGGCCGCGAACCGTAGGACCCGAATCGCATCGCACATCGAGCGGACCAAGCCGTGAGACTGCCCCTCGCCGCCGGCATCCGCATGTCGCGGCGCGCCATGATGTTCGGCGCCCTTGCCGCCGGCGCGGGCCTTCCCCTTGGGCGAGTTCATGCGCAGGCAGCGCCGCAAACCACCGCCCACGCGCTGGCAATGCACGGGGCCCCTGCCTGGAGCGCCGACTTCGCCGCGCCGACCTACGCCGATCCGGCAGCACCAAAAGGCGGCCAGTTGACGCAGGGCGTGCTTGGCACCTTCGACAGCCTCAATCCGTTCATCGTCAAAGGCCTGCCGGCGGAGAAGATCCGCGGCTACGTCATCGAGAGCATGCTGGCGCGCGGTTACGACGAACCGTTCACGCTCTACGGACTGCTCGCCGACAGCATCACGACCGATGCGGCGCGCAGCTTCGTCACCTTCACCATCAACGACAAGGCCAAGTTCTCCGACGGCCACAAGGTTACCGCCGACGATGTCGTGTTCTCGTTCAACTTGTTGCGCGATCACGGCCGGCCGCTATTCGCCATCTATTATGGCAAGGTCGCAAAGGTCGAAGCGATCGACCAGCGTACCGTGCGTTTTGACCTCGCAGGCGCCGACGACCGCGAATTGCCGCTGATCATCGGCCTGATGCCGATCCTGGCAAAGCACAGCGTCGATCCCGCCAAGTTTGAGGACACGACGTTCGAGCCGCTGATCGGCAGCGGACCGTATCGCATCAGCGCGGTGCGCCCGGGCGACAGCGTCACCTTCACGCGCAACAAGGATTATTGGGGCCGCGAGCTGTCGATCAATCGCGGCCTGTGGAATTTCGACACCGTCAAATTCGACTATTTCCGCGACGGCAACACGCACTTCGAAGCGTTCAAGAAAGGCCTCTACGACCTGCGACTGGAAACCGATCCGGGCCGCTGGCAGACAGCCTACGACTTTCCCTCGTTGCGCGACGGCAATGTCGTCAAGGAGGACTTCTCCTACGGTCTGCCGAAAGGCATGGACGGCCTGGTGTTCAACACACGCCGCGGTATTTTCGCCGACATCCGGGTGCGTGAGGCATTGCTCACTCTCTTCGACTTCGAATGGATCAATCACACCTATTTCTTCGACCTGTACAAGCGCACGGCGTCGTATTTCGACGGCTGCGATCTGTCGGCGCACGGCGTTGCCGCCAATGCGCGAGAAAAGGAATTACTGGCGCCGTTTCCCGACGCGGTACGGCCCGACATCATGGCGGGCCAGTGGGCGCCGCCGGTCACCGATGGCTCCGGCCGCGACCGCACCGTCATGCGGCGCGCCCTGCAACTATTCGCCGAGGCCGGTTACGTCCTGCAGGGCGAGAAGCTTACCAACAAGGCGAGCGGCGCGCCGTTCGCCTTCGAGATCCTCTGCACCACGCGGGACCAGGAACGGCTCGCGCTCGCCTACAGCAACAGCCTCAAGCGCGTCGGTATCGCCGCGCTGGTGCGTACGGTGGACGCCACCCAGTTCGAGCGCCGGCGTATCGCCTTCGATTTCGATATGATGCAGTACCGCTGGGACCAATCGCTGTCGCCCGGCAACGAGCAGTTGTTCTACTGGAGCTCTGACGCGGCCGCGCAGAACGGCAGCCGCAACTACATGGGCGTGAAATCGAAGGCGGTCGACGCCATGATCGCCGCGATGCTGGCTGCGACCGAGCGCGACGACTTCGTCGCCGCGACCCGGGCGCTCGACCGGGTGCTGCTATCCGGCTTCTACGTGGTGCCGCTGTATTTCCCGCCGGTGCAATGGGTGGCGCGCTGGACCCGAATCGCGCATCCATCGCGGACCTCGTTGTACGGCTACCTGCCGGAGACCTGGTGGCACCGGGATGCCTCATAACGGACCCGGAAACCCATAGGGATTCCTGATGATCCTGCGCGGCACGCATTTGAGCGACATTGGCGGCTCGGAAGCGCTCGGGGTCGCCGCAGCGCCGTCGGGTCCGACGCTCGATGACCTGTTCCGCCGCGCCGCCGTGCACGATCCGTCGGCCATCGCGCTGTGCGATCCGCCGAACCGGACCGATTTTACCGACGGCACCCCGCGCCGCCTGAGCTATGCCGAAGCCGACCGCGCCATTTCGGTCCTGGCCGCGAGATTGTGCCGGGCCGGGCTGCAGGCCGACACGCTGGTCGCGATCCAGCTGCCGAACACGGTCGACGCCGTCATCACCCTGCTCGCGGTGTTGCGCGCGGGCATGATCGCGGTTCCGCTGCCGCTGCTTTGGCGGCGCAAGGAAATTGCCGGCGCATTGCGTCACCTGGGCGTGAAAGCGATCATCACCGCGTCGCGCGTCGGCGGCTGTGACCATGCCGAACTGGCGGCGGATGTCGGCGCCGAACTGTTTCCCGTTCGTCTGATCGGCGCCTTTGGCGACAAGCTGCCCGACGGCGTCGTGCCCCTCAGCGACGTCTATGACGTGACGACGCCGCCGACCGTGCCGCGCACCACGCGCGGCGGGCAGGCGTCCGAACATATCGCTGTCGTAACCTTTGATGTCGCAGCATCCGGCGTGACCCCGGTCGCGCGCAGCCACAGCGAACTGATCTCCGGTGGTCTGGCGCTGAGCTACGAGATCGGCGTCGGCCCGGACCTGTCGATCCTTGCAGCGATTCCGCCATCGTCTTTCACCGGGCTCGCCGTCACTTTGGTCCCGTGGCTGTTCGGCGGCGGCACGCTGTCGCTGCATCACGGCTTTGACGCCGCGACGTTCGCCCACCAGACCAGCAGCGGCATCAACACCGTTGTGTTGCCGGGCGCCGCCCTGACGCCGATCGCGAAGGCCGGGCATCTCGCCGACGTACGAACCGTCGCGGCGCTCTGGCGCTCGCCCGAGCAACTCGCGACATCACAGACCTGGACCCGCACGGCCAAGCTCGTCGACATCTCCGCTTTTGGCGAGCTCGGCGTCATTGTCGAAGCGCGGGCCGGCGATGGTGTTGCGGCGGGCTTGCCGCACGGTCATGTCGGCGCGCCGCATGATATCGAGACCGCTCGCGGCAAGTCCGGCACCCTGCTCGTACGCGGCGCCATGGTACCGCGAGCCGCGTTTCCGCCCGGTGCCGAACGCGGCCAGGCGCCCTATCTCGCCATCGATAAGGACGGCTTCGTCGACACCGGCTTTACCTGCAAGCTCGATGAAGCAACCAACCGCATCACGGTGACCGGCCCGCCGGGAAGCATCGCCGTCGTCGGCGGTTATCGCTTCCGCGTCAGCGACATGGAGGCGCAAGTCACGCAGGCCGATCCGACCGCGACTATCGTCGCCCTGCCCGGCGGCGTCCTGACGCAAAAGCTCGCCGGCAGCGCGCTGGACAACGCCACGGTCGCCGACCTCGTCAAACGTCAGGGCGGCAGCCCATTGGTAGCTGGCGCATTCCGGCCGTGCGGCGTCGCCGCCTGAATTTCTGAAATTTTGGTTCCGAGTGCCGGCCGCCTCAGCGGCGGGGGCGTTTGTTTATTTGTTTCTAATCGCTCTTCGTCGTTGACGCGGCGTTAACGGCCCGCGACTTAGTTTGCGAAGTGCCAACCGTGCGGCGAGCCGCCCGGATCCGTTTTGCGTAACCAGTAAACGCGTTGTGTGTCATGTCGCTGCAAGGTCCGCTGCTGGTGGTCGCCGATGCGCCGGCCACTGCTCCCATCGAAGCGCTCAGCGCCGCTGGCGCCTTTCCCATCGTTGAAACAACCTGGGCCGACGCGCCCACCGCCTTCGTGTCGGTGAAGCCCGCCGCCGTTGTCATTGCTGAGCCAGGCGCGCCGAAGAGCGAAGCCTCAGGCCGCATGCTGGCGCTGCAGATCGCCACCTCGCAAGGCGCCATCGTGCCCATCGTCGCCATGGCCGACGCCGAACACGGTGCCGCCATCCCCACCGCATTGACCGCCGATGCGGACCAGCCGATTGACCGTCTTGTCGGCCGCCTGCGCACGGCCTTGCGTGTGCGCGCGCTGCACTCGACCGTGCTACGCCGGATCGAAACTTTTGCTGCGCAAGGCGGCACCATGCCGGCGCTACCGGTCGGCGACCCGGTCGATGACGCCACCGTGCTCGTCGTCGGCCGCGGCCCGCTCTATCCGGCTCTCGCCGTTGCCATGGGCGAGCACGCCAAGATGGTCGGCGCGCTCAGCGTCGAGGCCGCCGCCAAGCATCTCGAAGAACGCGACATCGACGGCATCATCATTGGCGACGGATTCTCGCCGCGTATGATCGAAGCCTTCCTCGATGTGCTCGGCCACGAAAGCCGTTTCCACGAAATTCCGGTCGCCCTCATGGGCGAACTTCCGGATGGCTTCGCCGGCGATCTGCCCAACCTCGAATGCGTCAATGGCGCGCCGGATCGGCTGGTGTCGCGCATGGTGCCGCGGGTGCGGCTGCGCGCCCTTGAATCCCGCCTCAAGCGCATGCTGCACGCGCTCGACACCGACGGCATGTACGATCCGGAAACGGGCCTGCTGACACCGGAGGCCTTCTGGCGCGAGTTGAACAAAGCGGTCGCCGAGGCAACCGACCGCAGCCACGCACTGACGGTGGCACGCTTCTCTTTTGACGGCGCCAATGACGAGCGCTCGCGCCGCGACGGCGCCCGTCTCGCCGGCAAACTGATGCGCGCGATTGATTTTGCCTGCGGCGATGACGACGGAGCCCTGCTGGTCGCCTTCACCCAGACCGACCTGCGCAGCGCCCATATCGTGGCCCGCCGCGTCGCCGCCGCTGTCAAGAACATCATGCGCGCGCCGACCAACCCGAACGACCGCATTACCGCCAATGTAACGCTCGCGTCGTTCAAGAATGGCGATACGCTGGAGAGCCTGCTGCAGCGAGTTTTGGCCAGCCCGATGGTTGCGGCCGAGTAGCCGGGCGACTAGGTTATCTTCACATTTTCCGGTCATTCTGGACGGTCCGAAAGGAGCGCACCCGGAATCCAGATACGAATGTAGGCCTGTGGAGTGACCTCATGACTCAACCTGTCCGCATCGACGTCGTCTCCGACGTGGTCTGCCCGTGGTGCTTCATCGGCAAGCGCCGCCTGGAACAGGCGATCAACATGCGGCCGGACATCCCGGTCGAAGTGCACTTCCGTCCTTATTTCCTCAACGACTGGATCCCGCGCGAAGGCATCTCGCGCACGCAATACCTGACCACCAAGTTCGGCTCGCCGGAACGTTACGCCGAGATCGCCACGCGCGTGCGCGACGCCGCGGCGCAGGAGGGTCTTGTCTATGCCATGGACAAGATCAGCAACCAGCCCAACACCATCGACGCGCATCGCTTGATCCGCTGGGCCGAGGGCATCGGCAAATCAGCCGCGATGAAACAGCGCCTGATGGATCTCTATTTCACCGAAGGGGCCGATCTCACCAACAAGGCCGTTCTGGTGCAGGCGGCGACGGATATCGGTCTCGATCCTGAAGATGTGCGCGGCGCGCTCGACAGCGATCAGGACGTCGCCGAGGTCACGCAGGAAGCCGAGGCGGCCAAGGAAGCCGGTATCCAGGGCGTGCCGATGTTCATCTTTGGCGGCAAGTTCGCCGTGTCCGGCGCCCAGGCGCCTGAGTACCTCGCCGAGGCACTCGACCGCGCGGCGCAGGCGCAAGAAGCGGCCGAGTAATTTCAAGCAATACCCGAGAAGGTGTCACGGCCGGTGCGCGCGCCTACGCGGCCTTGGCGCGGTTGGCGATCGACGCCAGTCGCCGCACGATCACCAGGGCGCCCTTGAGACGTTCTTCCGGCTTGTCCCATTCGTCGAGGAACACGAGCTTCTGGCCGTTCTTGTCGTTGCGCAGCTTCACCGCCGAACCCTGCTCGCGGATGTAGGTGAACAGCCCATCCGGATTGGCGAAGTTGTTGTCGCGGAATGACAGCACCGCACCCTTGGGCCCGGCGTCGAGCTTGTCGATATTGGCCCTGCGGCAATAGGCCTTGACCTGCACGATCTGCATGAGGTGCCCGACCTCCTGCGGCAACGGGCCGAAGCGGTCGACCATCTCGGCGGCGAAAGAATCGATGTCGCGCTCCTCCTCCATGTCGGCAAGGCGCCGGTACAGCGCCAGGCGAACCGACAGGTCGGCGACGTAATCCTCCGGAATGAGGATCGGCATGCCGATGGTGATCTGCGGCGACCAGCGGTCGGCCACGACTTCGGTGATACCCGCCTTGGCGCTGACCACGGCCTCTTCCAGCATTTGCTGATAGAGTTCGAAACCGACTTCCTTGATGTGGCCCGATTGCTCCTCGCCGAGCAGGTTTCCTGCGCCGCGGATATCGAGGTCATGCGAGGCAAGCTGGAAGCCGGCGCCGAGGGTATCCAGCGATTGCAAAACCTTAAGGCGACGCTCGGCCTGCGGCGTGATGGTGCGGTTGTTCGGCAGCGTCAGCAGCGCATAGGCCCGCAGCTTGGAACGGCCGACCCGGCCGCGCAACTGATAGAGCTGCGCCAGACCGAACATGTCCGCGCGGTGCACGATCAGCGTGTTGGCGGTCGGGATATCGAGGCCGGATTCGACAATGGTGGTCGACAGCAGCACGTCGTATTTGCCGTCGTAGAACGCGGTCATGATATCGTCGAGCACAGTCGGCGGCATCTGGCCATGGGCGACGACGACACGCACTTCCGGCACGTGCTTGTCGAGGAAGTCCTTGGCGCCGGCGAGATCCTCGATGCGCGGACAGACATAGAAGGCCTGGCCGCCGCGATACTTCTCGCGCAGCAGTGCCTCGCGCACGACCAGCGGATCGAACGGCGTGACGAAAGTGCGCACGGCCAGCCGATCGACCGGAGGCGAGGCGATGATCGACAGATCGCGCACGCCGGTTAGCGCGAGTTGCAAGGTGCGGGGAATCGGGGTTGCGGTCAGCGTCAGCACGTGGACTTCGGCACGCAGCGTCTTCAGGCGCTCCTTGTGCGAGACGCCGAAATGCTGCTCCTCGTCCACCACGACGAGGCCGAGATCCTTGAACTTGATGGCCTTGCCGAGCACGGCGTGCGTGCCAACCACGATATCGACCGAACCGTCGGCCAGGCCCTTCTTGTTCGCGGTCATCTGCGCGGCCGGCACCAGCCGCGACAGTTGTGCCACATTGACCGGGAAGCCGCGGAAGCGCTCGGAGAAATTCTTGAAGTGCTGCCGCGCGAGCAGCGTCGTCGGCACCACAATCGCGACCTGCTTACCGTTCATCACGGCATCGAACGTGGCGCGCAGCGCGATCTCGGTCTTGCCGAAGCCGACATCGCCGCAAACCAGGCGATCCATCGGCCGGCCGGAGGCAAGATCCTTAAGCGTCGCGTCGATAGCGGTGAGTTGGTCCTCGGTTTCCTCATAGGGAAAGCCGGCGGCGAATTCGTCATAGGCGCCCGGCCCGACCGTCAGCTTCGGTGCTTCGCGCAGCTGCCGCTCGGCGGCGATCTTGATGAGCTCGCCCGCGATCTCGCGGATGCGGCTCTTCATCCGAGCCTTACGGGCTTGCCAGTTGCCGCTGCCGAGACGGTCGAGTTCGACATTGGTCTGTTCGGAGCCGTAGCGCGACAGGAGTTCGACGTTCTCGACCGGCAGGAACAGTTTGGCGCTGTCGGCGTAGTGGATCTCGAGGCAGTCATGCGGCGCGCCGGTTACGGTAATCGCCTGCAGGCCGACGAAACGGCCGATGCCGTGATCGACATGGACGACGAGGTCGCCGGCCGACAGCGAGGTCGCCTCCTGGATGAAGTTGTCGGCGCGGCGCGCGGCCTTGCGCGTACGCACGAGGCGGTCGCCGAGAATGTCCTGTTCGCTGATGACGGCGGCCTCGTCGGTAACAAAGCCGGAATCGATGCCGAGCACGGCGAGCGAGATGTTGTGCTTCGGCGCGATCGCGACCTGCTGCCAGGAGCCGACATTTTTGAGGTTGACGAGCTTGTGGTCGCCGAGGACGTGCGCCATGCGCTCGCGCGCGCCCTCGCTCCACAGCGCGATCACGACGCGCTTGCCGTCGCTCTGCAGCGCGTTGACATGCCGCGCCAATGCTTCGAATACATTGGCGCCAGGCTCGGCGCGTTCGGCAACGAAATTGTGGCCCGGCCGTGCGCCGATATCGATGACGTCGCTCGCGGGCGGCACATCGAAGGCGTTGAGCGTGGCGGTAGCGCGCTGGTCGAGGCGCTGCTTCCACTCGGCGCCGGCGAGATAGAGCTTATCCGGCGGCATCGGCTTGTAGGCCGGCGTTACGCCGTCCTTCAGCGCTTCGACCCGCGCGTCGTAGTAATCCTTGATCTGGGCGAAGCGCTGCTCGACGGCGTCGGCGGCCAAAGGCTCGAGCGCAACGGGCGATCCCGGCAGATAATCGAATAACGTATCCATGCTCTCATGGAACAACGGCAGCCAGTGCTCCATGCCGGGATGGCGGCGGCCTTCGCTAACCGCCTGGTAGAGCATGTCGTCTGGCGTGGCGACGCCGAACTGCGCGACGTAGCCTGTGCGGAAGCGACGGATGGTTTCGGTGATGAGCTGGAATTCTGCGACCGGCACGAGGTCGAGTTTCGACATCGGCAGCTCGCTGCGCTGGGTCTGCGGGTCGAAGGTCTTGATGCTCTCGACCGAGTCGCCGAAGTAATCGAAGCGCACCGGCATATCGAGACCCGGCGGAAACAAATCGAGGATGCCGCCGCGCACCGCGTATTCGCCTGGCTCGCGCACGGTAGACGCGCGCATGTAGCCGTTGAGCTCCAGCCATTCGACGACGCTTGCCATGCCGAGGACGTTGCCCGGCGCCACCGACAGCGCGTGGGTCGCGGTGAATTCCCGCGCCGGCACGCGCTGCGTCACAGCGTTGGCGGTGGTTAGAAGGATCGAGGGCTTATCGCGGCCCGTAACGCGCGTCAGCCGCGACAACGTGGTCATGCGCTGCGCGATGATCGTGGCGTTCGGCGATACGCGGTCATAGGGCTGACAGTCCCAGGCCGGAAACTCCATGACCTCAATGTCGGGACCGAAGAACGCCAGCGCGCGCGAGAGCTGCGCCATGCGCTGTCCGTCGCGGCAGACCACGGCGAGCGAAATCGCCGGAGCGTCGGCGCGGGCGGCGATGGCGCGCGCGAGATCGGCGAGGACGAGGCCTTCGGCGCCGTCGACCACCTGGGCCAGGGTCAATGGGCGGCCTGGTTTCAACGACTGAGCGGGAGATGCTGGCATTCAGGGTCTTCTTGGTGCTGACGGTTCAGGGGCGCGTGCCGTGGAAAGTGCGCAGTTTGCGGAACAGTGGCGTATCGAGTTCCGCCGGCGCCGGCTCCGAGCCGTTGACCCAGGCGAACATCTGCTGGTCCGGGACATCGAGCCACCTTTCGACCTCGGTGAGCTGATCGTTAGACAACGCCGAGAGCTCGGCATCGGCAAAACCGCCCATGACGAAATCCATCTCGCGAATGCCGCGGTGCCACAGCCGGAACTTGAGCTTGCGTCGGCGCAAGTCCATGCCTTCGCTCGAGATTTGGGTGCCACTCACGGGCCTTCTCCAACGCCAAAAACCCGGACGGAGCCGGGCGCGGGGTTATATAGGGCGCACGCCGCACAAAGTCACCGTCAGAAAGACGTGGATGCCCGACGCAAGGCCGGGCATGACGGCGGAGAGTTCAGAGCAAAAGGCATAAGCTCAACGTCAATGCGCCCGCCCGTTCTCAATCCCCTGTTCGCTGCGATCACCAGCCTGCCCGGCGTCGGGCCGAAGCTGGCGGTGCTCTATGGCAAGCTCCTGGGACGCGACGAGCCGCGTGTCATCGATCTTCTGCTGCACATGCCATCCGGCACCATCGACCGCCGCGCCCGGCCGAAGCTCAACGAGGTGGTGCCGGGTCAGGTCGTCACCGTATCGGTCACCGTGGAAGATCACCGCGGACCGCCGCCGAACCGGCCGCGCGCGCCCTATCGCGTCGTCACGTCGGATGACACCGGCACGCTGACGCTGACGTTCTTTCACGCCAAACGCGATTATCTCGAGAAGCTCCTGCCGATCGGCGAGAAGCGCTACGTCTCCGGCACCGCCGAGTTCTACGACGGCATGCTGCAGATGGTGCATCCGGATCGCGTCGTCGATGAGAAGGGCTTCGCGGATTTGCCGCTGGTCGAGCCGGTGTATCCGCTCACCGAAAACCTGAACCTCGGTCATGTCCGCAAGGCGATGGACGGGGCGCTCTCCCGCCTGCCCGACCTGCCGGAATGGCAGGACGAGGCCTGGGTGTCCCGCGAGCGCTTCCCGGGCTTTGCCGACGCGCTGCGCAGCCTGCACAAGCCGGCGGAGCCCCACGACATCGCACCGGAGAGCCCGGCGTGGACGCGGCTTGCCTTCGACGAAATGCTCGCCGGCCAGCTTGCTCTCGCCTTGATGCGCGCGCAAATGCGCCGCCAGGCCGGCCGCGGTACCTCGAGCGAAGGCCAGTTGCGCGCCAGGATCCTGAAGGCCCTGCCCTATACCCTGACCCATTCGCAGCAGCAGGCCGTCAACGACATCGTCAACGACCTGGCGCTGCCGCAGCGCATGTTGCGGCTGGTGCAGGGCGACGTCGGCTCGGGCAAAACCGTCGTGGCGCTGATCGCCGCAGCGACCGTGATTGAAGCCGGCCGGCAGGCGGCGCTGATGGCGCCGACCGAAATTCTGGCGCGCCAGCATTTCGCCACCATCGAGCCGCTCGCCAAGGCGGCCGGCATCAACGTCGCCCTTCTCACCGGCCGCGACCGCGGCGGCGAGCGCAAGGCGATCCTCGACCGGCTGGCGCTCGGCGAGATCGACCTGATCGTCGGCACCCACGCGCTGTTCCAGGACGAGGTGCTGTTTCACGACCTCGCGCTCGCCATCGTCGATGAGCAGCATCGCTTCGGCGTGCACCAGCGGCTGGCGCTGACGCAGAAGGGCGAGGCTGTCGACGTGCTGGTGCTGACGGCAACGCCGATCCCGCGCACCCTGGTGCTGACCTTCTTCGGCGATATGGATCTTTCCGAACTGCGCGAAAAGCCGCCCGGCCGCCAGCCGATCGACACCCGCACCATTCCGCTGGATCGCGTTGCCGAAGTGGAAGACGCCATCGGCCGCGCGATATCCGAAGGCAAACGCGCCTACTGGGTGTGTCCGCTGGTGGAGGAATCCGAGAAGGTCGACCTCGCGGCTGCCGAAGCGCGCTACGAGGATCTCCGCCAGCGCTTCGGCGCCAAGGTCGATCTGGTGCACGGCAAGATGAAGGCCGCCGACAAGGACGCCGCGATGGGGCGCTTCGCCTCCGGCAAAAGCCAGTTGCTGATCGCGACCACCGTGATCGAAGTCGGCGTCGATGTGCCGGAAGCCACCATCATGGTGATCGAGCACGCCGAGCGCTTCGGCCTTGCCCAGCTCCACCAGCTGCGCGGCCGCGTCGGCCGCGGCGCCGGCAAATCGACCTGCTTGCTGCTCTACAAGGGCCCGCTCGGCGAAACCGCCGAAGCGCGCCTGCGCATCTTACGCGAGAGCGAGGACGGCTTCCGCATCGCCGAGGAAGACCTGCGGCTGCGCGGCGAAGGCGATGTGCTCGGCACGCGGCAGAGCGGCGATCCCGGCTTCCACGTCGCGCGGCTGGAGACGCACGGCAAATATCTCGGCGCCGCGCGCGACGATGCCAAGCTGATGCTCGAACGCGATCCAAACCTGCAAAGCGAGCGCGGCGCGGCTTTGCGCCACCTGCTCTACCTGTTCGGCAAGGACGAAGCGATCAAGCTGATCCGCGCAGGTTGAGACGGCGATCAGAACGCCGCCAGCGGATCGGGACCGAAGCGGTTGGGCCCGTCGGTGCCTTTGAAGCAAGCCCAGACGATCAGGAGAATGGCGCCGACGCCGGTGAAGGCGAGCAGCACCCACCACCCGGTGCGGTCGATATCATGCAGACGGCGGACGCTCATGCCGATCGACGGCAACAGCAGGGCGAGCGCGACGATGGCTTCGACTACGTTGATGTCGAGCGCGCCATCGATCAGCGCACCGGCAACCTGCACGATGAACGAGAACAGCGCCCAATACCAATATTCGGAGCGCGCAGCGCGACCCGTGAAAGTCGCATAGTTATTGAACCCGGATTGAACGGCCTGCGTGAAATTCATGGCGTTGCCCCCTGTCATCCGATGTCGATCGGCGACATCCTAGACGGCCGCGCGCATAAATATCCGGCAAATAACCGGGTTATCAGGAGCTATTGCGCGTCGGCCGGCGCCCGCGCGATCTGCGCCGCCCGCGCCGTGGCTGCGAGATCCGCGAGTTTCTTCTGTGCGTCCTTGTCGGCACCCGGCTGCACCATGCCGGCCGACATGATCAACGTCATTCCGGTCTCGACGCCGATATCGAGCTCGATCAGCTTGTTGCGCGGCACGAAAAAGAAAAAGCCGGTGGTCGGGTTCGGCGTACACGGCAAGAACACAGAGACGTTGTCGGTCTCAGGCAGACGCTGCGCGATCGGCTCGGCCGGCGGCTGCGAGATGAAGACGATCGACCACATGCCGGGCGCCGGAAATTCCACCAGCGCCACCTTACGAAAGCTCGAGCCCGACTTCGAGAACAAGGTCTCGAAGATCTGTTTCATGGTTTTGTAGACCGGCCGCACGATGGGCATGCGGTTGAGCAGGCCTTCGCCGAGTTCGACCAGGGAGCGCCCGACCAAATTGGCGGTGAGAAAGCCGAGCAGCGTCAGGGCGATGATGGCGATGATCAGGCCGGTGCCGGGGATCGGCCACGGCAAATAGGTTTCCGGGCGATAGCTCGGCGGGATGAACGGCCGCACCCAGTCGTCGACCCAGGTGACAAAAGACCAGGTGAGATAGGTGGTGATCAGCAGCGGGCCGGCGACGACGAGGCCGGTGAGGAAGTAATTGCGCAGCCGCCCGGCAAAGCTGGTGTGCGATGCCGCCGCGAGGCGAGCGGTATCCTGGGCCAACTCCTCGCCCGGCTTGGTCTCGAATTCACTCATACGCGATTTCCGCCTCTACCCCTGCCCCGCGGCGGCAGAGCCGCCGCCGAAGCGAAGCCGCATCCTACTCCACCGTGACGGATTTCGCGAGGTTGCGAGGCTGGTCGACGTCGGTGCCGATGGCCGCCGCCGTGTGATAGGCGATGAGCTGCACCGGGATCGCGTAAACCAGCGGCGTCACCGTCGAGGCCATATCCGGCAGAATCAGGGTGTCGAGTGACTCGATGGTCGCCTCTTCGGCGCCGCGCGCGTCGGAGATGAGGATGATCTTGCCGCCGCGTGCCGCGACTTCCTGCATGTTCGATACGGTTTTTTCGAACACACGGTCATGCGGCGCGATGACGATCACCGGCATCGTTTCGTCGATCAGCGCGATGGGCCCGTGCTTGAGTTCGCCGGCGGCATAGCCCTCGGCGTGAATGTAGGAGATTTCCTTGAGCTTGAGCGCCCCCTCGAGGGCGATCGGGAACGAGGTGCCGCGGCCGAGATAGAGCACGTCGTGCACCTTGGCGAGGTCGTGCGACAGCTTCTCGATCTGCGGCTCCAGCTTCAGCGCCTGCGACATCAGACGCGGCACGGCGACCAGCGCCTGCACCAGTTTCTTCTCGTCATCCTCCGACAGGTGGCCGCGAGCCCGGCCGGCGGCGAGCGCGAGACAGGCCAGCACGCTGAGCTGGCAGGTGAAGGCCTTGGTTGAGGCGACGCCGATCTCGGGGCCCGCCAGCGTCGGCATTACAATGTCGCTCTCGCGGGCGATGGTCGAGGTCGGCACGTTGACCACGGACAGGACGTGCTGCTTCTGCTCCTTGGCGTAACGCAAGGTCGCCAGGGTATCGGCGGTCTCGCCCGACTGCGAAATGAAGATGGCAAGATCGCCCTCTTCCAGCGGCGCGCCGCGATAGCGGAATTCGGAGGCGATATCAATTTCGACAGGCAGCTTGGCGAAGCGCTCGAACCAGTATTTGGCGACGAGCCCGGCGTAGTAAGCGGTGCCGCAAGCCGAGATCGATAGCCTCTTCAACTTCGTCCACTCGAAGGGCAGCTTGCCCGGCAGCCGCACGCGCTCGCCGACCATGTCGATGTAATGCGCGAGCGTATGGCCGACCACTTCCGGCTGCTCGTGGATTTCCTTGGCCATGAAGTGCTTGTGGTTGCCCTTGTCGACGAGCTGGGCATTGACCGCCGACTTGATGACCATGCGCTTGACTTCATGGTCCTGCGCGTCGCGCACCGTCGCGCCCTTGCGCGTCAGCACCACCCAGTCGCCGTCTTCGAGATAGCTGATGGTGTCGGTGAAGGGTGACAGCGCGATGGCGTCGGAGCCGAGAAACATCTCGCCCTTGCCATAGCCGACCGCGAGCGGCGAACCGCGCCGCGCGCCGATCAGAAGATCGTCCTCGCCGGTGAACAGGAAAGCGAGAGCGAAGGCGCCGCGCAGCTCCTTGAGCGAAGCGCCGACGGCATCGACCGGGGACTTGCCCTTCTGCATGTAGTCGGTGACGAGATGCGCCACCACTTCGGTATCCGTCTCGCTCGCGAATTTGTGGCCGGCGGCCATCAGCCGCTCGCGCAGCTCCCGGAAATTCTCGATGATGCCGTTGTGCACGACCGCGACCTTGTCGGTCGCATGCGGATGCGCGTTGCTTTCAGTCGGCTTGCCATGTGTCGCCCAGCGCGTATGGCCAATGCCGATATTGCCGGGCAGCGGCTGCTCGCGCAGCTTGGTCTCGAGGCCTTTCAGTTTGCCCTCGGCGCGGCGGCGCCCCATGACGCCGTGATCGAGCGTGGCAATGCCGGCCGAGTCATAGCCGCGATATTCCAGTCGCTTCAATGAATCGACCAGCAGGTCGGCGACCGGTTCGGACCCGAGAATTCCGATAATTCCGCACATTGGCTAAGGACCGCTCCCGAATGATGAATTGATGCTGTAACGGCCGCCACGGCGGCGACGAAATCAAAACCTGTTTCGCCGTGTATCAGTGACGCTAACGGACAGGGCCGAGAAAATGATTAATCAGCCCCGGTCTTTCTTCTTCTTTTCGTTCATTTCGCGCAAACGCGCGGCGCCGCCTTCTTTATTAACCTGCCTGCCGCGCCCGATGGCCAGTGCATCCGCCGGCACGTCGTCGGTGATGACGGAGCCTGAGCCAATATAGGCGCCAGCGCCTATCGTGACCGGCGCGACCAGCGACGAATTGGTGCCGATGAAAGCGCCGGCGCCGATGTCGGTGTGGAATTTGTTGGTGCCATCGTAGTTGCACGTGATGGTGCCGGCGCCGACATTGGCCTTCGCGCCGACGCGGGCATCGCCGATATACGCCAGATGATTGGCCTTGGCGCCGTCCTCGATCACTGCGGCTTTGATTTCGACGAAGTTGCCGATGTGCACGTCCTCGCCCAGTTTGGCGCCGGGGCGCAGCCGCGCGAACGGCCCGACGCGCGCGCCCTTGCCCACCACCGCACCTTCGAGATGCGAGAATGAGCGGATCACCGCGCCGTCCTCGACCGTGACGCCGGGCCCGAAGACAACGTTCGGCTCGATGGTGATGTCCTTGCCGAATTTCGTGTCGGTCGACAGAAACACCGTCTCCGGCGCGACCATGGTGACGCCGGCTTCCATCGCCTGGGCACGCAGCCGCTGCTGCAGCACCGCCTCGGCCTCGGCTAGTTGCGCCTTGTTGTTGATGCCGCGCACGTCATCCTCGTCGGTTTCGATCACGGTCGCCTTCAGGCCCAGCTCACGGGCAATCGCCACCGCATCGGTGAGATAATATTCGCCCTTGGCATTGCTATTGCCAATGCGGTCAAGAATTTTCAGAGCCGAGGGACCCGCAAGCGCCATCAGCCCGCCGTTGCAGAGCCCAATCTTGCGCTCGTCGTCGCTGGCGTCCTTGTCCTCGCGGATGGCGATCAGTTCATCGCCCTTCATCACCAGACGGCCGTAGCCTGCCGGATCCTTCGGCCGGAAGCCGAGCGCCGTCACGGCCGCGCCGCCGGCAATGGCCGCACGCAGCCTGAGCAGCGTTTCCGGCCGCACCAGCGGCGTATCGGCAAACATGACGAGGATGTCGTCGGCGCCGGCTTCCAGCGCCTTCCGCGCCGCCAGCACCGCGTGCGCCGTGCCCAAGCGCTCGCGTTGCTCGAAGATGCTGGCCTGCGACGCCACTCTCTTCGCCTCGTTGGCGACATCGTCGCGGCCGGGGCCGACCACAACGGCGATCTGCGCTCCACCGGCCTGCATGGCGGCTGTGAGTACATGCGCGACCAGCGTCTTGTGACCGACCTGATGCAGCACTTTGGCGAGGCTGGAACGCATGCGCGTGCCTTCGCCAGCGGCGAGCACGATGGCGAGGCAGGAGCGGTCGTGGCCAATCGGCGGCGTCATGCGTTTGAACTCAAGGTGTTAGCGGACGATCGGCGGCAGGCCAGCGATCGGACGCAGCCAGCAATGCCGGATTCTGCTAATGTTTTCAATGACCTGATTCGCCGCTTTTGAGGGTGCCATGGCCGACGAGTTTGAACCGCCGGAACTCGGTCCGTTGCGTGATAACAGCGTGTTCTGGCGCGTCAGCATGTGGGGTGGTGCCGCCACCGTCGCCGTCGCCGCGGCCATCCTGATCACCCAGACCGATATCGGCACCGGCCGGCTGGTCGAGGCCCTGTCGCAGCCCAAGGCCGCCACCAGTCAGGTGGCGGGCAACGACGACCTGCTCAAGAAAGTCGAAGCGCAGCGGCTCGAAGAGACGCGCCGCCTCGAAGCCAGTGTCCGCGAGCTGACCGCCGACCGCGACCGGCTCAATCAACGGCTGGCTTCGCTCGAGCAGAACTTCACCGACATCACCGGCTCGATCAAACGCGACATGGCGCTCGTCGCAGCAACGGCGCCGACCGCCAGGCCGGTCCAGGACAGCCGCGCCGCGGCGCCGGCTCTATCGCCGCCAGCCACGGCAACGCCGGCCGAAACGCAGCTCACCGCGCCCAAGGCAGAAGCCAAGGTTGAGGCCAAGGTTGACGCCAAGCCGGAAACCAAACCGGAAGCCAAAGCCGAGGTTAAGCCCGAGGCGAAGGCCGAACCCGCGCCGGCCCCTAAAGCTGACAAGCCGGACGCCAGGGCGGAAGCGGCTCCGGCCGCGAAACCTGGAGCGTCCGCCAGCGCCGCGTCGGCCGATACCCCTGCGCAGGCGGTGCCGATGCCGCCAGCCCGCGTCGCCGGATTGGCGCCAACCGCCTCGGATGCGGCAACGGAGGCCAGCCGCAAAGGGCAACTCGCCGTCGAGATCGGCGGCGCGCGCACCATGGAAATCCTCAACGCGCGCTGGGCCGCCGTGAAGGCCAATTTCGGTCCGCTGATGGAAGGCCTGAGCCCCCTCGTCCGCCACGACAACCGGCCGGGGATCGTGCCGTACCGGCTGATCGTCGGTCCGGTGCCGAACGGCGCCGCTGCGGCCGAACTCTGCACCCGGCTGCACGCCTCAAAGGTCGCCTGCCGCACCACCACCTTCACGGGCGACAAATTCGCCCAGCAGTAGCGGTCGGCTTCAAAGCAATTTGCTAGGTGACCGGCACGGCGGCATAGTCCGTCGCGCAAGGACTGCGTGATGGAACCCAGATCGAACCGTCTTTTCCTCCCGAGCGCACGTGCCACCAACGTGCTGCTGGTCGTCGGCTTCGGCGCGCTCGGCTATGCGCTGTACGTGCGCTACCTCGGCATCGAGCAGTCGGCCATCGGGCTTGCCTGCAATGCCGGCCTCGACACCTGGATGTGCACGCAGCGCCGCGTCCTGGCGGCGCTGTTCGATCGCGCGATCATCGGCTGGGCCGCCGTCATCATCGCGGCGGTCAATCTGCTGCGGCCGACACTGGTCGTGTTCGGGCTCGGACTCGCCGTCGCCTGTGTCGGCGTCGTGCTCTACAACGTCATGCTGTCGGCGCTGGCGATCGGCCTGCTGCTGCTCAGCTTTGCGCGACGCGCACCCGAACCAGACTGATCGCCGACAACACCAGCAGCGCACCGAGCCAGAGCGCCTGCCAGTTGTGCACGGTCTCGTTCGGCACGATGTAAAGCGCCGATGCGGCGAGGATCAGCGCACCGCCGACTTCGGTCACGCCGCGCGGGCCGGTCGGCCGCGGCATGAAGACGCTGTGCACGAAGAACGGCACGATGGCCGCGGTCAGCGGCGCAAACGGGAAGTCGCGGTAGCGCGGATCGAATACGAGGCCAAGCGCCGTAACGATGCTGACCAGCAAGGTCAGGATGGCCAGGAGGGCGACCGCCGCGACGACCGGATCGCGCGTTCGCGCGCTCGCCGGACCAAGGAGCCGCGACAGCGGCGGCACCGCGACGCCGCGCATCATCGCTGCGGTCACGACCAGAGGCGCGCAGAACGCCGCAATCGCCAGCGCCAGCAGACGAACCCAGCCGCCGGCGCCGATGCTCTCGATCGGCACGTTGGCGATGGTCCAGCCGATCGTAATGCCGCCGGCCAGCGCATTCAGGGAGATGGCCGGCCAGAGCCACGACGGCGTGTCCCCGCGCCGGGTCCAAAAGGCGACGCCGAATACCAGAAGCGCGAACACCATCCCGCCCGCGGCCTGCCATTTCCATTCGGGATGATTGGACACGGGCGCGCCCCAGACGAATTTCATCTGGCGGTGGCCGGCATCGAACAGGCCCCAGTATCCGCCGACGACCCCCTCCTGCGCGCGCTTCCAGGTCGCGTCATAGGCCTCGATCACGTTGACCCGGTAGTTCTCGCGAGCAGCGAGCGCCAGCACGTCCTGGATGACCTCGGCCTGATTGGCCGGCGACGGCAGCGCGCCCTCGCGCATGCGCCCCTGGCTCGGCCAACCGACCTCGCCGATGACAACGTCCTTCGGCGCGAAGGCGGCGGCGATGCGTTTGCGGATGGCATCGACGTGTTCGGCCGCCTGCCGCGCCGGGATCGGGAAGTCCTCCCAGTAAGGCAGGATATGGATGGTGATGAAGTCGACGTTGGCCGCCACCTCAGGGCTGCGCAGCCAGAACTCCCAGACATCGGCATAGGTGACCGGCACCTTCGACTTGGCTTTCACGTCGCGGATCAGCGCGGCCAGATCGGGACCGGAGATGTCGCCTCTCAGCAACGCCTCGTTGCCGACGATGATGGCCCGCACGGTTTCCGGGTATCGCTCGGCGATTGCGAGGGCGGCATCGATCTGGATCCGGGTCTTGACCGGATCGTTCGACACCCAGGCGCCTTGCAGCACCTGCATCCCGTATCGCTTGGCGATCGGGACCACCTGATCGAGCCCCTGGTCGGTCGCGTAAACGCGCACGCAATCCGTGATTTTCGACATTTGCGCGATATCGGCCTCGATCTGCGCGGCCGGGATGACCGTCGCCGGATCGTACGGTGTCTGGCTGCCCTGATACGGCGCGTAGGACAGGCACCACAGCTTCTCGCCGGGCTTCAGCGGCGCATGCGGCATCGGGATCGGCGTGCCGAGCCAGACCCAGACCGCGGCAATCACGGCCAGGGTCACGGCGATACAGGCCAGAGCGAGACGCATGGAGATGTCCATCGGCGGGATGCAGGCGGCGTTACCGGCTTATAGCCCGTGGCGACTGCCTGCCAAGCCGCCCCGCGACCCGAAGTCGCGGAATCACTGGACAAATGTCCGGGTCTGAGGCCAAGTTTCGCCCGCACAAACTCCGCGGGCGTCCTCGATCCGGGGCGCGGGGCTTGTGGCTGGGGGATGAGGAACACTGGGCCGGGGGGCTCATGGGCTTCGGCTATTCAGCACGGGTTCAGCTTAGACGCCGCATAAGCGTCTCAATCCGCCTTCACAGGAAGCTGACCAGGGATTAGTGCGTTAACAATTTCGTCGGGAACATACGGTCCATGTCTTCGCTGCGTCTGCTTGCTGCCATGCTTTGCGTGGCTTCGATAAGCGCGTCCTCCTCCGCCCTGGCTCAAAGCGGTGGCGCCGCTAAGCCCGCAGAACCGCAGAAGCCGGCGGCAGCAGCCCCGGCGGACGCCACGGCCAAGGAAGGCCAGAAGAAGATCGACGAAATCGCCGAAGCCAGCCGGGTTCTCACCGGCCCCGCCGGCAATCCCGAATGCGTCTGGCTGGGCCGCCGGGTCGTCAGCCTGCTGTGGCGGGACGACCTCGACACCGCCTTCCGTCACCTCGACCTCTACGACCGCTTCGGCTGCCCGAGCGCCCACATCCAGGCGACGTTTCGGTGCATCGTCCGGCAGGGAAATATCGATCCCAAGGCGCCGGAAACACTCAACGGCCGCGTCCACGCCTGCTGGCTGAACCCCGGTTTGCCGCCCGCCCCGGCTGCCGCCTCGGCCGAACCAAATCCGGCAACTTCCGACGGAACGACCGTGCGCTGACGGCGTTTCCGCTGGGGTTAATTGAAAGAAGCGCCCCCGCCCAACATCGTCGCGCCATGCATCCGTCTTGGATTTGCCATGACCAGTATCTACTTGAAAACGCGTTCGAAGCTACGCTATGCTGCAGTACAGCATAAAAGGCCCCGGCCGAACTTAGGGGACGAGTTCGTCGGCCGGTCATCCAGCCCCACTTGGTTGTAAGTCTATGCGCACCGTCGCTGCTGTCGTCGCCCTCGTGGCGTGCGTGCATGCCGGCTTGTGGCTGCTTGGTCGTGAGAAGGTCAACGCTCCGAATTTTGACGGGCAGTTGGCGAGCGTTTCTTACGCGCCCTTTCAGGGCAACGTGAATCCGGAAGACGGCGGCAAGGCCGAAACGGCGAAAATCCGCCAAGACCTCACGCTGCTGTCGCCGATCGCAAAATCACTCCGCACCTATTCGTCGACCGCCGGCGTCGAACTGGTCCCCGGCATTGCCGCCGAGTTCGGCATGCGCGTGACGGTCGGCGCCTGGATCGACAAGGATCAGAAGCGCAACGAACGCGAAATGCGTTCGGTCGTCGATCTCGCCAAGCGCCACAGCAACGTCAACGGCATCTTCGTCGGCAACGAAACGATCTACCGCGGCGAACTCGAGCCGAAGGTTGGCGACAAGCTCGACCCCGAGGAAGCCGAACAGCTCAAGGCCGCCAAGACCAAGCAGCAGGACGCCAAGGTCCGCGAGGACATCGGCGTCGCCCGGCTCATCAAGATGATCCGCCAGGTCAAGCGGCAGGTGAACGTGCCGGTGACGACCGGCGAAATCTACAGCGTCTGGCTCGACCATCCCGAGCTCGTCTCATCGGTCGATTACATCGCCGCGCACATCCTGCCCTACTGGGAAGGCTTCTCCGACAAGCAGGTCGTCGATCAGGCGATCACGATCTACGACAAGCTGCGCCGCGCCTATCCCGGCAAGCGCGTGGTCATCGCCGAATTCGGCTGGCCGAGCGCGGGATATAACTTCCATAACGCCGAACCGGGCCGCATCGAACAGGCCGTGATCCTGCGCGACTTCGTCACGCGCGCCCAAGCCTATGGCATCGACTACAACATCGTCGAAGCGATCGACCAGCCCTGGAAGATCTTCGAAGGCGGCGTCGGTCCGTACTGGGGCATTTTCAACGCCGACCGTCAGGCCAAGTTTGCCTGGACCGGCCCGATCACCAATCCGGACTACTGGAAGCTGGGCGCCATCGCCCTGCTCGTCAGCATCCTTCTGTCGCTGCCGATCCTGACCGTCGCCTCCGTGTCGTTCTGGCAGACGACGACGCTCGCCGCCGCCGCCAACGTGGTCGGCGCCTGGTCGGCTGCTTTGTTCGGCTACTGGTACGGCCACTATTTCGTGCCCGGCGCTGCTTTCGCGCTCGCTCTCGGCACGGTGCTGCTGATCCCGCTGATCGTGATCGCGCTGGCGCGCGTCGAGGAAATCGCGGCCATCGCCTTCGGCCGCAAGCCGGCACGCCTGGTGCCGCTGGCACCGCCGCTCGCGCCCGATATGCCGACACCGAAGGTGTCGATCCATATCCCGGCCTATCGCGAGCCGCCGGAGATGCTAAAGCAGACGCTGGATGCAGTCGCGGCGCTCGACTACGCCAACTTCGAGTGCATCGTCGTCGTCAACAACACGCCCGACCCGGCGATGTGGATGCCGATCGAGGAGCACTGCAAGCAGCTCGGCGACCGTTTCAAGTTCGTGCTGGCCAACAATCTCAAGGGCTTCAAGGCCGGCGCGCTGCGGCTCGCCGATTCCCACACTGCTGAAGACGCTGAAGTCATCGGCATCATCGACGCCGACTATGTCGTGACCAACGACTGGCTGCGCGACCTGATGCCGCTGTTCAACGACCCGACCGTCGGCATGGTCCAGGCGCCGCAGGATCACCGCGACGGTCACCGCAGCCCGCTGCATGCCGCGATGAACGCCGAATATGCCGGCTTCTTCGACATCGGCATGGTGCAGCGGAACGAGCACAACGCCATCGTCACGCATGGCACCATGGTGCTGATGCGCCGCAAGGCCATCGAAGCGGTCGGCGGCTGGTCCAGCGACACGATCTGCGAGGACACCGATCTCGGCCTTTGCTTGCTCGAGCACGGCTGGCAGGCGCATTACACCAGCAAGCGTTACGGC
The DNA here is from genome assembly GCF_001426945.1 of Pseudolabrys sp. Root1462. Classification (GTDB taxonomy): domain Bacteria; phylum Pseudomonadota; class Alphaproteobacteria; order Rhizobiales; family Xanthobacteraceae; genus Pseudolabrys. Next base: position 1,970,403 of record NZ_LMFS01000001.1, read on the forward strand.
TACGGCCTGCTGCCGGACACCTACGATGCGTTCAAGAAGCAGCGCGATCGCTGGGCCTATGGCGGCTTCCAGATCCTCAAGAAGCACTGGCGCCGCATGCTGTCGCGCGACACGCGCCTGACCGGCGACCAGAAGCGCGAATTCGCGCTCGGCTGGCTGAACTGGTTAGGGGCCGAAAGCGTCGGCGTCGTCGTCGCGATCCTGAATATCCTCTGGGTGCCGGTGATCGCCTTCCTCGACATTTCGGTGCCGGACCGCATCCTCACGGTGCCGATCGTCGCGAGCTTCATCGTCTCGCTCGTGCACTTCGTCGCGCTCTATCGGCTGCGGGTGAAGACCACGCGGGTGGAAATGGCCGCGGCCGCGATCGCCGCCATGTCCGTCCAGTGGACGGTCGCCCGCGCGGTGGCGATGGGTCTGATCAAGGATCACCTGCCCTTCGTTCGCACCGACAAGGGCGGCGGCCGGCGCAAGACGGACTTCCACGCGTTCTGGGAGTCGGTGATGGCGGCGCTACTGGTCGCCGGCGCGATCACGCTGATCGAGACCAACTACAAGGAAGTTCGCGAAATCTACATCTTCGCGTTCGTCCTGCTGGTGCAGGCCCTGCCGTTTGCCGCAGCGGTCGTCATCGCGCTGTGGGAGCGCTCGCGCATCAACGACTTCGCGGTGCTGGAAGGCTACCGCGCAACATTCGCGACGCTGGCGCGACGCGCCCGCTTGGCCAAGGTTACCCAGTCGGTGGCGCCGCAGCAGATTGCTGCCAAGCAGCCGGAACTGACCCAGTAACCGCTCGCATCGGCGGCACAAATAAAAAGGGCGCCGAGAGATCGGCGCCCTTTCGCATTTATTGGCCGCCCGGTCAGACGACGTTCAGCTTGAAGTCGATGTTGTTACGCGTGGCGTTGGAATACGGGCAGACCTGATGCGCCTTGGCGACCAGCGCTTCGGCTTCCGCCTTCGGCACGCCCGGCAGCGCGACCTCCAGTGAGATCTCCAGCCCGAAGCCGCCTTCCGAGCGCGGACCGATACCGACCGTGGCTGTCACCGTGGCATCCGCCGGCACCTTGGGGCCGCCTTGCGAGGCCACGAACTTCATGGCGCCAAGGAAGCAGGCCGAATAGCCCGTCGCAAACAGTTGTTCGGGATTGACGCCCTCGCCACCCGGGCCGCCGAGCTCCTTCGGCACAGTGAGCTTCACGTTGAAGGTCCCGTCGGTGGTCCCCGACTGCCCGTCGCGGCCGCCGGTTGCCCGCGCCGAAGTCCGATATTTGACGTCCACTGCCATGGTTCTTCTCCTGGTTTGAAGCCTGGCCGCCGGCATCAAGGCGGCGGCTGATTGATCGTTCGCGTTTATATCGCGCACGATCTTTCTAGGCCGACGAGACCGGGCGGTCAATAGCTTGCGATTAGATCGCGCACGATCTATATTCACGAAACCGTGTGGGGCGGGAATTCGCCCTGGGAGATCGCCATGCCGTCCACCGCGCCTAAAGCCGCCAGCCGGCCCGACGTCGCCGACCTGTTGTGCTTCGCCATCTATTCCACCGGACACGCCTTCAACCGTGTCTACAAGCCGCTGCTCGACGAGCTCGGCCTCACCTATCCGCAGTATCTGGTGATGGTGGCGCTATGGGCGGAGGACGACCAGACGGTCGGCCAGATCGGCGACAGACTGTTTCTGGAGTCGAGCACGCTGACGCCGCTGCTGAAGCGGCTGGAGACGCTGGGCTTCCTCACCCGCAGCCGCGATCCGGAGGACGAACGTCAAGTGCGGCTGCGGCTCACCGACAAGGGCTCCAGCCTGCGGAAGAAAGCGCGCGATGTCGGCGCCTGCATCGGTGAAGCCACCGGTCTGCAGATGGAAGCCGCGGTGAAATTGCGCAACGAGATCACCAAGCTGCGCGGCCACCTGATGAAAGCGGCGAAGTAGCGCTCGTCCCGGCTCACGCCGGCAGCGCGGTCTCGACCAGCTTGACCCAGTACGACGTGCCGAGCGGGATGGCGTCGTCGTTGAAGTTGTAGCGCGGGTGATGCAGCCCGGCGCTGTCGCCATTGCCGACCCAGATGAAGGCGCCGGGACGCTTCTGCAGCATGAAGGAAAAGTCCTCGCCGCCCATCATCGGTGGATGCGCCGTATCGACGCGATCCGCGCCGGCGATTTCCTTTGCCACCGCAGCGGCAAAAGCGGTTTCGCGGTCGTGGTTCACCAGCACCGGGTAATTGCGGTTATAGGTGAGCTTGGCCTTGGCGCCGAGCGCGGCCGCCGTGTTCTCGACGATGCGGTGCAGGTTTTTCTCGAGCATGTCCTGCACGTCCGCATCCAGCGATCGCGCGGTGCCCCGCATCCGCACCGTTTCCGGCAGCACGTTGTCCGCATTGCCGGCTTCGACCATGCAGATCGACACCACGGCGGCGTGCTGCGGGTCGACATTGCGCGATACGATCGACTGGATGTTGTTGATGATCTGCGCCGCGGTCAGCACGGCATCGACCGTCAGGTGCGGACGCGCGGCGTGGCCGCCGAGGCCTTCGACGTCGATCTGCAGCGTATCGGTGGCCGCCATGATGGCGCCGCTGTTGATGCCGAATTGGCCGACCGGCATGCCCGGGTAATTGTGCATGCCGTAGAACTCGTCGATGCCGAAGCGCGTGAGGATGCCGTCATCGAGCATGGCCTTGGCACCCGCACCGCCCTCTTCCGCCGGCTGGAAAATGACCACGGCGGTGCCGTCGAAATTGCGCGTCTCGGCGAGATAGCGCGCCGCGCCCAACAGCATCGCCGTATGGCCGTCATGGCCGCAGGCGTGCATCTTGCCGGGATTGGTCGATTTATACGGCAGGTCGTTCAGCTCGGTGATGGGCAGCGCGTCCATGTCGGCGCGCAGGCCGATCGTTTTGCCGGAGCCCTGCTTGCGGCCGCGGATGACGCCGACGACCCCCGTGAGCCCCAGGCCCGGCACAACCTCGTCGCAGCCGAAGGCCTTGAGCTTCTCGGCCACGGAGGCGGCGGTGCGATGGACGTCGTAGAGCAGTTCCGGATGGGCATGCAGGTCGCGCCGCCAGGCGGTGATCTCGGGATGCAGGTCGGCGACGCGGTTGACGATCGGCATGACGGAAGAGCTCCTGGCGGCGGGCTGAAAGGTCCGCCGATACGGTGAAGGCAGATTCTGTGCCCCGGAAGTGTAGCAAATGCTGGCTGCGGCGCGAGTTCAAGATATCGGCATAAATCTGCGACTTTTCAGCAGATTTCCCTCGTCAACAGGGCGGCAGACCGCCGTCCGGCCGGCTATTGACCCGGCCCGTCTGCCCCCCTAAACACCCGGTCGCGTATGATCCACTGGAGCTTGGACTTTGATTTGGTCCGGTTCGGGACCGACACCCGCGTTCGAATCCCGTCATGGCGGGCCAATCGGATGAGATCAGCGCATGGTGACGGGCGCGTAGCTCAGCGGTAGAGCACACGACTTTTAATCGCGAGGTCCTGGGTTCGAATCCCAGCGCGCTCACCACCCATTTTTTTTAGCGTTATTAATCAACGCATTGCGAGATGTGATTTGTCAAACCGTGAATGGTTTGACACTTGACCTTGGCAACCTAGCGTCTTTCTGCAACCGAAAATTGTTGCGGGGCAAGTGCCATTCGGTGCCGCGCTCCTCCTGCCAAGCCAGGATGGCGTTCGACGCGAGCTCATTTCCACTGTCGCTGACGATCATGCGTGGGCAACCTCGGCTCTCGATGATACGGCTGAGTTCGCGGACGACGTGGGGAGCGGTCAGCGAGGTGTCGGCCACCAGCCCCAGCCACTCCCGGGTTAGTCATCGACTATGGTGACGACGCGGAAGCGCCGCCCGCTCGCCCAGCGTGGCCATGACGAAGTCGTGCGACCAGCGCACATTGCGATCCTGCGGGATGGCCATCGGCGCCAGGTGCGCAGAGCCGCTTGCGGCCTCCGCGTTGACGCCGGATAGCCGCTCTTCCTTGTAGAAGCGATAGAGCTCTTGGGGTTGAACTTGATGCCCTCGCGAGCCAGCAGCAGCCCAAGGCAGTCGAACCGCCGCCACTGCGAGGCCAGCTCCCTCAGCTTGCTCCGAAGCCTTCATCGCCAGTCCTCTTGCCAGTATAGCGAC
>NZ_LMFS01000001.1:1974600-2030619 GCF_001426945.1 Pseudolabrys sp. Root1462
CTGTGGTTCTCGTCCTCCAGCGCCTTCAGCTTCCGGGCGTCAGAGACTTCCTCCATCCCGCGAAAGCGGGATCGCCGCTGTAGAAGGTGGCATCGCTGATGCCATGCTTGCGGCACACATCGCTGGCCGACAGCCCAGCAGCATGCTCCTTCAAGATCCTGATGATCTGTTCTTCGCTGAATTTGCTCCTACGCATCGTCTGTCTCCTTGGCGGAGAACAGAGCCCTAGCTTAAGACCGAGGACATTTCAGGGGAGCGGGTCAACGCACATGACGAATAAGAGCCTCGAGTGAGGCTCTTATTCTATTGGTATGCCGTGTTGTTTGCAGAATTCCGGCCAGAATTCCATTACCGACGTTATCTTCTCATCTAATGGGAAGTCTCCGGACGCGCCTTCTTGCATTACAGCGCCGGCATCAAAGGCGGTGCTGTCGAACGCCTCGCTGTCATATGTGGCGGCTGTAACATAAGTATTCGCGGCGCTGGTTGGAGCATCGTCATTCTGCGCCTTTTTTACGTTCAAGTGCTTGCTTGCGTTCGATATGCCACGAAGAATTTCGAAGTCGGATATCTGCTCACGAACGTAGTTTGCGAACGTGGAGTTGCTGTTCACCGGCTGCTGCTGCCCGTTCTTGTCCGTAAAGGTGAAAGTATCAAAATAGCTTCGATTCGACTGATATACCCAGTCGGCCATGTGGTTCGCCGACGTGACAGCATGAAATGCCTTCCGTATGTCGCCTTTGTTTTTCATAAAGTCTTCGTAGTCGGGCTTCGCAATGTCGTCCCAGAACTTCTTATGGTCATCCGTCTTTTTTGCCATCGGTCTCTCACTCAGTGGGACAGGGTTTACTGGCTGCTTGTAAAGTATCTTAAGCTCAAGGCATAATACCGAGGTTCAGCGCGCCTCCCCCCTCGTCGCGCGGATAAGGCCCCTTCGGGGGCTCTTTTTGGCATGAGATACGTCTTTGCCCTTATTGGCCTTTCCCTACTCTCCGGGTGCAATGCCTTGGATGAGACGCGCGTCCTCTTACTGAAATGCGATAGCACACCCTTGGATAAGAATTTCCGCTGCCCGAACATCAAGCGGACCGGTGCAGCGCTGTCCATCAGGGTCAATCCAGTAACCCAAAAAATCCAGGTCACCACTGTAGAATCCAACGGAGATTGGTTTCCAGGGACTCGCATTCTTGAAAGCTGTTCGGTGGTCGATTCAGAAAATTGGGTGTGCGCGACGGAAAGCAAGTCGGCCCCCGAGGCGGCCTTTAAGATATATGTGAAATCGACTGTCGGCATGTTTCGCGGGCATCTCTACACGATCGTAGAGGGCGGCGCTCCCCCGGATTATTACTCCTCCAGTATCGGCGGGTGGCGGCTCAAACTGTTCGAATGGGGCGCCATCGATCGCGTACTCGCGCAAAAGCTAGAGTGATCAAAGATCCTCGCGCAGCATCTTAAATGAGCCACCTCGCCTTGGGCTTTTTGATAGGCGGCTTAAGCACCTGACGCGGCATTAAAAGCGTTTTCGCCTTCGTCTCGAGGTCCCGCTGCAGGTCCGCACTAAAACCATGCTCGACCTTACCGGCGTAGCTTATGGACCCGTCTTCCCGCCGTCCAAGATAAATGCCGTCAAACTTGTTTCCCTTGTATGCGATGCCCGCAAAGGCCTTCCGATTCCTGCAAGTGGTTTCGCTCCAATTATTTGACCGGCCGGACTGATATGTGCCGGTAACGAGCTTTGATACAACGCCCTCCAGCTTGAGCCTGCAGGCGTCACGGTACATATCCTTGCCGTCGACCTCGAGGTGTTCGCTGTACATCAGCGGCGGCTTTGCGCCCTCGAATAGTTCGGCGAGAACAAACTTCCGATCGAGGAGAGAGCATTTGCTGATATCAAAGCCGTCGATGTGGAGCAGCAGGGTCAAAGGCGTAAAAGACCAGGTCGTTTGAGCCGCTTTTTGCCAGAGCCGACTCCAGGGCACCGAAGTCTGGCACGCCCTCTTCATCAGGAAGGATGACCTCCCCGTCGAGGATGCAACCACATGTCGGAAGCTTCCAAAGCGGCTCTAGCAGGTTTTTGAACCGCGGCGTCCAGTCGTAGCCCTGCGGGGTATAAAACTTCGCGTCGCCTTGTTTGAGATGGATCTGCAGCCTGTAGCCATCGAACTTGATTTCATGCACCCAGCGATCGCCAGAGGGTGGATTGCTGGCGAGCGTGGCCAGAGACGGTTTAATGAATTTCAGATATGGCGCACCCTTGGCGCCTTTGAGGTTGGCGGCCCTGAGGCCTAGCTGCAGGCGCCTTTTCGTCTACTTCATCTATTTTGATTTCGCGGTGAAGAGCCTCGACCAGGTCCTCATGATCGAGAATTTGCCCCGATGGTGTTGAGGGTCTCCTCGGCATCACGCTCGCCGGGGTGAAAGTGCTTCGCGAGGGCGGCTTGGGCTGCGATCATCGCCAGCATCACGAACTCGCGGTCAGACTGCTGAGATTTGAGCGTCACACGGGCACACAGAACCTTCGCTTCCTCGGTCGGGTAACCGTCAGGAAAAGGTTACGAGACCTGTCATCCAGCCAGCTCCTGCTCCACTGCTTTGGCGGAGTTCCCGACCTTCTTGACCGCGGCCTTTAATGCGTCCGCCGAAACGCCGATCTTCTCGGACCAGTAGCGGACCTCATAATCTTCGCTGAGGTTGATGCGGCTGCGGTCCTGGGGGCCTTTTTTTCGTTCAGTCATCGGACATGGGCGTCTCCTTTCGAAACCAACGTCCGCACGAGCTAGCGGTTTCCGACCAGCTTCAGCTTTGCCATTTCCGGAGGTAGGTCTGGAGGCACCTTCGGGGGAAGGTCCGGCAGGTAGATACCACAGCCCTTGATTTCGAGTGCCTTGTCGCTCCGCCACGGGCAATCCCGGGTCATCCGCTCGCACATGGCGTCGACGGTGGTTTCGCAACCGTATTTGGCTGCCAAACGGGCCAATTTCGACTGCCCGGACCGTTTGCAAAGGTCGCAGCGGAACCTGACCACGATGAAGGGATAGTCGACCAGCCGCATGCCTTGACTCTGTGTTCATGTTTCGTTCTACTGAGAACGTTATGAGCCATCAAGGAGTGCCGGGTTGGATTTGCCCCAAAAACTCACGGACGAAGCCGCGTACGTCTCAGAGAATTTCGGAATCCCGCTCACCCGGGCTGACCCTCGCCAAGGCCCAAAAGGACGCGAGGAAGAAAAAACGTTTCGGTCGATGACGACCTCTGGCAGGTGCTCGAGATATGCAAGGGCGACCACAAAAACGCCCTGCGGATGGTCCTGGTCGCCAACGCCTACTACGAGGCAGAAATCGCGCGCCTGAAGGCTGATTTGTCGGCAGGGTATGCCCGTGGAAAAGTGAGGAAACCGCCCCAGTCAGCCTATACCAATGAAGCACCACTACATCCCGGCATTTTACCTTCGCCAGTGGGCTGCTGATCGCAGCAAGGGAAACCTATGTGAGCACAAGAAGGTCTACGGCACGGTCAAACCACGCGGCACGTCCGCCGAGGGCACGGGCTATCTCGAAGACCTGTACCGCGTTGAGGGGGTGCCGCTGGAGACTGCGCACAACTTCGAGACTATTTTCTTAAAGCTGGTCGACACGGACGCGAAGAACGCGCTCGATAAGATACTCAAAGACCCGTACAGTCCTTGGCCTGGCCGACTGCGTAGTGCCTGGACGCGGTTCATAACCTCCCTGCTTTTCCGCAATCCCGAGGCCGTGACGTTCATTCGCAACCACATCCTCACGATGTACGGCGAAGCCACCAGGTCTTTGCAAGCCGACTACGCCGCACGCCGGATACCGGGCGCCCCGGAAACCTACGAAGAATTCATGTCCAAGACGGACCCGGCGGCACCGTATATCGGGACCGCGAGGATGCTGCAGGACATCATCGACAATAACCGTGTTGGCCCTACAGTGTTTGGCATGCAGTGGAGCCGGCTCAATCTCAGTCGCTCGAAGGTGCCCCTGCTTACTTCTGACAGACCCCTGGAGATGCCGAAGGGCCTTGGACAGCGTGATGCCTATATCGCCTTACCCATTGGACCCTACGATATGTTTCTCGCCGCGCATGACGCCGGTATCGGGAGAGCAGCGGGTGAAGCCAATCCGACCGAGCTGGTGAAGAAGATAAACCGGACGACGGTTCAACGCGCCCGCCTCTATGTGTGGGGCGTCGATGACCATCAGCTACCGTTTGTGCAAAAGCACTTTGGCAAACTCCCTGACAGGGAAATCCTGACACCGAAGCAGGTTCAACAGGCCCTTAATGCGGCAAAAGATAGCCGAGCCGTTCCAGAACGCGTCGACACCACGCCGCCCGCTTCGGTGTCATCCCTTCCAGCATCCACGGCCCCGGGCTAAGGCCCCAGCTCTTTCAATTGTTTTTTGACCAGCTCGGCATGGGTGACACCATGGCGCCTCTCAAACCCATCGTGGTTGGCGTCGTACTCGAGGTGAGCCTGTCGCTAGAGCCCGACCGCAAAGAAGTGGTGCGCCTTCATCCCTGCACCGGTCTCCCAGAAGGCAACGCCGCGAGGATGCGAGCGTTCGGATGCCCGCAGGTTCGGGTAGATCGGGCAGCGTATCTAACTGTCGCGGAGATGCGAGGCCAACTGGTCGAAGTACCAGTTCTCGGTGGCGCTAGGCTTGCCCAAGATCTCCCCCGACGGGAATGTTCGCAAAAACGTCAATATTACTTATATCGCTCGCGGAAATTGCAAAATCCTCGGCGCCGCCAACCGTCTCCCGCCATATTTTGGACAAGGCAACAATCTGCGAGCCGTATTTTTCGACCAGGTAAGCGGATCTATTCCACGCCTGCGCTTCGACTTCAGAAGCCACTTCACCAAACGAGCGATCGCCACATTCGATGCCCGCGACGATTTTTGAGAACTCGCTAACTTTAGAGCGATCATCCTTCCCCTCGATACCGTTAGCGAGCTCAATAGCTTTCTGGTTCTGTACTTTCCCCGCCTTCAGCGACTCCGCAAGCACGCCGGCGTAGAGAACCATCATTCGTGCTTTCATGTAACCGCAGACCTCTTGCAAGCTGCCCAGCTTGGGCTCGGGGTTAATCTTAGCACCCGCGCCATCCTTGCTCAGCACTAGGTCACCTGTTTCAAATCCTAGAGCACGAGCGACAACCATGTGGCCCCCTTCGTGACGAAGAACGTCAACAAGCGGCCGCTGAGTTGAAGGCTGCACGGCTAGGATTGGGAAATGTCCTGATCTGTTCGTTTTAGTCATGCAGCCGCCCCCTTTGCCGCATCATCGAGTGGATTTCAGCTTCTGACTTCCCACAATTGGCTTTCGACAATAGCATGAACTCAGCCCGAAGCTCGGCCTCCGCGGCTTCCTGTGGCGTTGTTTCGCGGTGCCCGGCAACGCAACGGCGATGTGGACGGCCAGGCGGAGGCCAAGACCAACACTCTCACCGGCTGGGAGGCCTGCGGCGAGACGGAATACGAGGCCGCGTCGGCAACGATGGTGCCGGGCGGTGCGTTAGTCGACGTCTCCATTTAACAAATGAGAGGCGCCTGACCGACACTCAAGGGGCTGGTGAGTTCCCTTCGTAATCCATTTTACCGGCACGTCTTTTCCGGCAAATCTTTGCCAGGGACGGATTGCCATGAGCATGTACGAGGAAGCGCTTCAGAAAGTCATGGAGGAGGCCCGGAATATCTCGGGCGTCTCAGATCTCGATCGCTGGGAGCATTACGAGGCCCTCAAGACCAAGGCCTACGAGCTGCTCCACGACGGTCACACCGAGGTTGGTCGGGGTAGCCGATCAGGCCCTCTCCTGGCTTGCGCCAGAACGCTCCGATCAACCAGTCCTTCAAACGGATAAGCGGAAAGTCATAATCGTCCGCCGAACCCCTCACCAGCCGACGCCAGGGTGGGCCCCGAACCGAAAAGGCCCCGGTATGACCCGGGGCCGTCACCTTAGTGCAATTTGACAGTCCAATCAGACGCGGCGAACTCAAGGACCTCACCGTTATCTTCCAGTAGGCTGTAAGCACGCTCGGCGCCATTGCGAGTGCCGAACACCGCCTTACCGATGCCCAGAACACCTTGATGCGATTCGCCACTGCGATCTATCGTGACCTTCTTTCCTACCATATTTTGTATATCCATTCAGGTTCTCCACTTTTAATATTAAATGCGCCGCGAGATGCGACGTCTTTATTGATGTAAGAACAAACAGACCTTTTTACAAACAACTCCGCGTCCGGCCCTTCGGGCCCATCCCCATCCGGCCCCGCCCTATTTGGGCGCGGACGGGATGGATGTGGAGACGCCACACGGCACGGGTGGTCTGAGCTCGCGGTTGAGCCGGCGCCAACCGTCGCCATGGAGCGAGTGTGACGCGGCTGGCTTCCGCCCCGAACAATTCGTCTCCCAGAAGCCACCAGCTAAAACAAAGGTCTTCCAGTTGCAACACAATGTCCGCGTCTTCGGAGCAAGAACCCGCCGGTCGCCTTTTCAGCGCTACCCTTCTCGGTCATGCTAGTTGTCTTAAGCTCGAGATGATACTCCCCAGTCAGACGCGATAGCGCCGCTTTAAGCACGCGTTTTTCGCTGCCTTTAAACTCCTTTGTATTAAGTTCGGCTACGCCACTCGATCTACATTCGATCATTTGACCAACCAGCTCGCACTGCATGTCCATATGCCTATTCGCAACGTCGCTCATTACACCGTTTCGTAGGCTTACGTTGATCGAAAACTTTCGCGTGTCAGCGACCATGTTCGAGAAAGACGCAGTCACCTTGCCTTCACAATGCAAGAGGAGTTCGCGCGGTAATTCAGACGCTGAAACGGGAATTGTCGTCAGAAGAAATAATAGGAAAGCTCTCAACGGTCACCTCCCACAGCGCGACAATGCGCGATTTGACCATGCCACTCGCGGGGCGCGATCGCTTCGCATTCACGCCCCCGGACCCATTTCAGGGCCTCTCATAGTCTTGTGGCAAGGTCCCTTTGGTGCGCCATAAGACTAATTTGGCGTATTCTTCCTCAACAAAAATTCTTTGCTTACCGTCGCCATCGCGGATCGTGCAAGACGCACTTGGTCGGCGGCTCGCACATATCTTTCTGCCTCACCCAGACTCCGATGGCCGCTGATTGCCATTATCTGTGTTGCCGAGCAACCTGCCTCTGCCAGACGACGACAAGCTGCCTTCCTCAAGCCGTGAGCCGACAGTCCACGTGGTAGCCCCGCCTCCTTGCACCACTTATTGAACAAGTTTCCAAATCCCGGTGAGGTAAATGGCTTTTGGGAGCTTGTCACAAGAAATGTCATATGCTCGCTAGGTTTCGCGTCTAAAACAATTTGCAATTCAGGATGGAGTGGCAACTGCAGGACAGTGCCTGTTTTGTTTTGCCTTACCACCATAAGGCCATTTCTAATATGTTGCGGGCCCATGCGGATTACATCACCTCTGCGCTGGGCGGTGTAAAGCAACAGGGCGAAGGCAAGCCGCGCCCTGCTGCCAATAGCGTGTTTTGCTTCAAACGCGGCGATATGCTCTTCGCTCCAAGTCTGAAAACCAGGCCCTTTAATCTTAGGGGCGCTTACCCCCGCAACTGGATTATCGCCTCGGATTCCTTGCGAAACGGCAAATCGCATGAGCGCAGCCAACGTCTTCTTAAGATTGCGCGCCGCCGCAGGTGTTGATGCTTTTGCAGCAATCAGATCTGCTACATGCCGCGCCTGCAGGTTTGCTGCGGTTTTGTCGCCATTTTCCAGACGGAACCGTTCTAGAATGTTTCGCCGACTTCGTTGTGTTTCCGCAGACCACCCCTGAAATTCAGTCGATCGATAGAATTTGACGATCAGATCATTGATCGTTCCAGTTCTCGTCCGAGCCTCGCCAACCTCAACCTTCTGAGGAGCATCATTGAGTGCCCCTTCATACGCCCTCATGAACTCGGGCGACCAAGGCAGTCCCGGCAAAGGCACCCTCGCGAAGCCACGGCGGCGAAAATAGAAGCGCGGCTTCCCGCCCCTATCCACAAAGCACTGCACCCATTTTGGCGGGCGGCGCATCAGATGGGGTCCCATTCGTTTCTGCATCCACTATCTTGTTTCTCGAATGTCTCTTCTGGAACAATCGAGATCTTTCCGTCGCGATCGATTTCTACGCGCGAGATCTTTACTCCAGCGGCGACTACGGCCTTCACTGCCGCCGTGAGGTCTCTCTGCCGAAATGTGCAAACGCCTCGTCCCATGCCGTCGATATAGCGCTCAGCGGGCCGGATGCGTTCATTTTTTCGGTTGCATGTTGGCGGTCCTCTCCGCGAAAGCTGCACAATGCGGAGGGCTTCGCATCATTTCAGGGTCGGCAATACTTTTCAAAGAGCGCAACCAAACGGTCTTTCTCGGTATAATTCTGACCCCCATCTTCCAAGATGAAGCTCTGTCGAGATTCGATTATATGCAAATATACCACCTCGTCAGCGTAACCATCGTAGGCATTCTTGGCGCTAACCAGCCCGCAAACTGCTTGGTGCCGGTAAAGTTTGCCGCCACGAAAGCGGGCGGAAGCAGGATCACGCAGCTTAGCTCGAACAGCTTCCTCAGCCTTCTTTACAATCTGCCGCTCTAGGGCCGAGATCACGCTTCTCTTCTGAGCAGCGCCGCTCGCGGCGAACGATCCAGACGACTCCAAAGCGAAAAGCGCAAAACTCATCAATCCGAACAACACGAGTTCACGTCTCAATGATCATCTCCGTCTTTAGCAGACTCGTATTTTTGGACGGCCTGCGTATGCCGTCAATCAGTTAGCCTTCAAATGAACTCCTTATTTCACTGCGGAGCGGGTCGCGTTTTAGCTCAGCGCGACCGCGCTTCGACACGATGAGCGCTGCCCTTACAAGGCAGCGCTTTAGCCGTCTCCGATGCCGCGCATTCAATCGGTTCCTATTGATCCGACAGGTGATTTTCACAAGGATCGAACATCTTCGTCAGTTCGCGGCACATCAGAGGCACACTGACTAAAGCGACTAAGGAATTCTCCTTGGCACCGCGTAAGCGATGTCCTCTACTTGCCACGTGCAATCCGTTGGGTGAGCCGTGGCGACTATCAGACTTCTTCGTGGACGTTGGCAGGCGATGGTGCGCAAGAAGCGGATTGTCTCTAGGTGCCGATCATTTGATCGTCGAAGCGATGCGGTCCGCTGGGCGCGCGAGATCGAGGCTCAAGCTGATCGCTTAGGGGAACTCGGTGACGTGCGTTTGGCGTCAAAATTGACGCTTGGCGACATCCTGATGCGATACCGCGACCAGGTGTCACCTACCAAGCGAGGCGCCTACTCCGAGCGAGCTCGTATAATGGGTATCGTTCGAAGGAACGTCGGTGGCCAGAGCTTGGCCAAGCTCGCCAGCGCTGATCTCGCAAAATACCGAGATGAACGTCTGCAGAAGGTAACACCCGCTACGGTTCTGCGAGAACTCAATTTGATTAGCCATGCGCTGGACGTCGCGACACTGGAATGGGGGCTCCCACTCTCCCATAACCCTGCGAAGCTGATCCGGCGCCCTTGTGTCAATAACGAACGAACGCGTCGACTTCTGGACGGAGAGGAAAGCCTGCTTTTAGCCGCGTGTGACGCAGGCCAGACCGCACATATGAAGCCGATCATTATTTTCGCCCTCGAGACGGGCATGCGACGGGGCGAGATACTTTCCCTATGTTGGTCGGACGTGGAGCTTTCTCGTCGCGTCGTCCACGTTCGTCAGTCTAAAACCGGCGCATCCCGGACAATCCCCTTGACACGGCGAGCTACTCTCATCCTGCAAAACATGACCAGTTTTGGTGAAGCCCCCGGCACTCCTGTTTTTCCGTTGAACGCAAATGCGGTCCGCTTGGCATTTCAGCGGATCCGAGCTCGCGCCGGTATATCAGATCTCCGCTTCCACGATCTCCGCCACGAGGCGATATCCCGACTATTCGAGCGGGGTCTTCAAATGTTTGAAGTCGCGGCGATTTCCGGACACCGGGGCATGAGAATGCTGCAACGCTACACTCACCTACGGGCAACCGATTTGGTGACGAAGCTCGATCAACTAAGTTAACTCCGCCCGCCCGCGCATGTTTAAATAAGGATCAGGCAACGGAGTTCACTGCTATTCACTGGCGCTGCCAAGAAAGACGAAGCCCTAGACGGGACAGCTTTATATGGGAGGATTGCCTCCTGAGTTCTTACTGATTTTCCTTACAATCCTTGGCGCGCCAAGGAATTATTGGTCGCGCAAATTATTGACTTTAATGTTGCGCCGCAGAGTGCTCGCCCGTTGCTATAATAGATACGAGAACCATTCGCTGCGGTGGCAGCTAATGCACGAGGAGCATCGATGAGCACGACAAGGACGGACGACGGAGACGACTCCAACTTTACCACTAAGAGCACTACTCTTTCCGCGGCAATTGAAGCTTACAGGCGAAAAAATGGACCGCATCTGCCCGCGAATGCCGATAGCATCGAGGTTCAGAAGTTAAAGGTGCAAAGATGGCTCCGTGCTCGCAATTTTACTGAAGCTGATCTTCCGGCCGACTTCTGGTCTCTGTCCGAAGGTGATCGCGGACCAGTCCTGTACGAACTCGGGCGAGAGCATGGCGCGTCAAAGCGACTGGCGAAACGTGAGCTTCGATCTATAGAAAAGGGCTATCCGCCGGGCTATTTGCTTATGTCTGAGGCTGAAAGAAAGAGAGTAGGAAATCGAGTCCGGCAACGCCGCAAACGTGCTAAGGACACACAAACGCGCACGCCCGTTGCCTCTCGGCATCTTGAAAGCGGCTCTAACGCAGTTATGCGCGATTGGGCTGAAGAGCGACTTCAAAAGTTGCGGCTATGGACATCTACCGCGCATCCCGCAGCACGACAATTGCGTGGTCGAGAGCTTGAGTTGCTAAAGGCGGACTGCGCCGAACGCATCCTATCGCTGTCGCTTGGCCGAAAGCCGTCGTACACGGAACTGGCTAACAAGCTAAAGTGCCGGCCTCGTACCGCACGGAACAGAATTCGGGTCGTCCGAAGACTCTGTACCGCTGACGGACCGTGGAATGCGCAGTGAGAAGTCCAGCTGCACCGGGGGATTCGGTAACTCTGATTTGGCGGGGGCCTTCAACACCGGGGACGGCGATGGGCTACCACCTCACCAGCAAGTAACCTAGCCGGAGATGTCACGTTTTTCCTCTTATATATAATAATCATAGACATTATAAATGTGGTGAAACGTGACAGCGGCATGCCGAGCTCACGACGGTTGCCGCCCCGCCCGGTTAGGACTGATGAGCTTCGATCGAATCATTGGCTCCGCGGGGACAGCCACTGGTCCTTCACGATCATGTCTCAAGTGTCATCAAGAACATAATCAGTCCATGATGAGCAGCGCGGAAACAGCCGACGCGGCTCACCGGTGCGCGCGATAGGCTTTTCGCCTCCCTACACCTCGCATTAGAAGATAAGCTCACCTGAGGCCGTCCCTAGGCCGCGACGAGCCAGTTCATATTTGCGTTCGCCGCCCCTTGCTATAAGGGGCTGCTAGAGCGCGCTGCGGATAGATATATCTACGACAGCCGTTGACGACGCATCCAAAGAGCTAATTTCTCCAAAATCGGCTCGGGAAGTGGATCGCACTGGAAAAGTGCAGCGCTCATTCGATAGTCGTAATTTGAGCCGCCAATTTCCTTCATTATGCGCCCGGGCCTGGATCTGGTCGACTTTAGCCAGTCCAATAATGCCGACACTACCGAGGCCTTTAGCCTGCCATCCGGCATAGCAATGGTAACCGTGCCGCTCGTTGACTTGGCGGTCCCGCTTTTAAGCCATTTGAGAAACGCCACTTTGTCCGCTGCGCTGGCTCCGCGCCATTCTCTCTTGAGCGCCCCGACTCGAGTGGGCTGGCGGATTAGCCCAGCCGATATGGCGGCAGCCCGGACGCTACTGAATTTGCCCGCACGGAAATCTCGATAGATGCCTGGATGCTCTTTTCGAAGGCGCTCCTCGTAATACGAGCGGTCCCGCTTTTTCGTCATATCGACTTCCGATAGATGTATCTATCTATGACTCTGCCATGAAAGGTTGCCCAGATGAGGCGCCCCAAGTCGTCGTATTACCGGCTCAGACATGTCTGAAAATACTACAAGCATGTAGGAAAATGCCCGATCTACGGGCGCGAATACCGGGGAAATGAATAGAATACGACACCTTGCGTTTTCATAAAACCTCAGAAACTACAGCAGTTTCTACCAGCGTGTAGTAAACTTGTAGTATCGAATTGCCCGATTTTTGGTTTTTTATGCTCTATCTATGCGCGTCGTTTGGGCCGCGTCAGATTTCTCAATGATTTACGACTTACATTCGCGCCCGAAGTGCGGATTCTAGAGACTTCGGGATACTCTGGATTGCTATTGAAAATTGCACATACCCAAATGCGGGAAATGACGGGAACGGTCTCTGGTACAAGGCGTAATCGTCGTAACGTTGGCATCTCGAAGATTGCGCGCTTGTAGCCGCGGCCCCAACGAAGGGCCACGAAATCGACGCGCGGGCCGACCGTGGAATTGTCTCTAAAGGGATTTTAGAAAATACTGCCGCGGCGAAATGATAGGGCCAAAAGTTCTCTGTCCATTGTCGGTCGGCACGTTGCAAATAACGTCTAGACTTGGCGCTCGCTCCGCCGCTCAACCGCCCGCGTTAGCCGGCCAGTAGCGCGGCCGAGTGATGATCAGTGGCGCTGTCAGAAAGAACTGAACCCGTACTTTTGGCCTCGCGCCAGATTTCGAGCGGCTGAAGCTTGGTTGGCAGTTAAGCCGTGGCTGATATCCGATTCGGGACAGCGTACACAAGATGCTGATTTATCTGAGAAATACACGCGCGCCTGACAAGAACTTGCGTGCAAAGCAGAAACTCACGCGATAGTCTCTAACAGCACACGCCTTAGACGCATCGCAAAATAGCCCGGTTACGGATGTCCGACAGTCTCACCGATCTGATCCTTTCCCTAACCCCCGAAGACGGCTCATCCATCGCCAATAGCGCGATGATAGCCCTCCTGCGCGAGCGTGTGCCGGGCCTCACGGAAGACGAATATGTCGCGGCACGTGATGCGCTTGTCGAGGATGGCGTTCTGGCCCGCGGCCGCGGGCGCGGTGGGTCGATTATGCGGATCACCGGGGGCGACGAAGAGGACGGCGAACCCGAAGCAGAGGGCGGCGACGACGAAGATGGGGACGAGTTCGAACTGACGGCGACGGATGAGCCGGCGCCACGCCAACGCGCCGCAGTAGGCAGAAAGAAGGCTGCTCGCAGGCCGGAAGGTCCCTTGCAGGTGCTGAGCTATCGCCACGGCGAAACCCGCGTGAACAATCCCGAGGTTGGGATGGTCCATGCCGGCACCGATCCGGACGGGGCAAAGACGACGTGGGCCTACGATCCGCATCTCGACCCGGTTCTGAATTTCGACAGCGCTCGGGCCGGGATCGAAACGTTGATCGATGAGGCGCTGGCCAGCGGCAATCCCCAGCGGATGCAGGATGCTTTGCACGAGCTCAAGCGCCTGCAGGCGCCCTATCTCAACTGGACTGGCAAGGCCGAGCGTACGAGTTTCGAGGTCGATACCGTCTCGCTCCACGTACATGAACGGGTGGACCCGGCGACGATCCTCGCCAATGCGGCAAAGCGGCTGAAGGGCAAGGACACGGCGACGCAGTGGCAACAGCCGGACATGTTCGCGGCGCCATTTGAGAATCTACCCCTGCGCCAAGCGCTGGACTTCTATCACCACGAAAAAGGTTGGTCGAACCGGCTGGCGGCGGGCGACAGCTTGCTGGTGATGAATTCGCTCCTGACCAAGGAGAGCATGGGCGGCAAGGTCCAGATGATCTACATCGACCCGCCCTACGGCATTAAATACGGGTCTAACTTTCAGCCCTTTACGAACAAGCGCGACGTGAAGGACCGCTCGGACGAAGACCTCACCCAGGAACCCGAGATGATTAAGGCGTTTCGGGACACATGGGAGCTCGGCATCCACTCCTACCTCACCTATCTCCGCGATCGACTGATGCTGGCGCGGGAACTACTTTCCGAGAGCGGGTCTGTGTTCGTGCAGATTTCGGATGATAACGTTCATCACGTCCGAGAGATGATGGACGAGATCTTTGGTGTTGAAAGCTTCGTGTCACAAATCACTCTCACGAAGGCCGCCAGCCAGAGCTCCAAAGTCATCGCAAATATCAACGACTTTCTCGTTTGGTATTGCTCAAATCCAAGGGATATCAAACTTAGACGCCTATTCCGGGATCGGGCTCCAATTGAACGACCTGAAGAACGATACATTTGCGTGGAGGAGCCGAACGGAACAATCCATGACCTGTCCTATAAGCAGAAAACTGGTGAGGACAGCATTCCGGGGGGGCGTTTCCTGAGAATGATTACTGCCACGTCGCAGACGGGCTCGGATACAACCAGGAATCCTTTCGAGTTTTATGGTCAGAAGTATCGTCCTCCCGGAGTTCGCGGATGGTCGACCAGTGACAACGGGCTTGAACGAGCAAGGAAAGCGGGGCGTCTATGGGCGGCAGGCACCACGCTGATGTGGCGAAACTACCATTCGGACTATCCATACAAACCTCAGGTTTCACTTTGGGACGACATTCGCTCGTCGGGGTTCGGCGACACAAAGACGTATGTAGTTCAAACTCAAGCTGGCGTCATCGAACGCTGCGTTCTAATGACCACCGATCCCGGCGATCTTGTGCTCGATCCCACCTGCGGTTCCGGCACTACCGCGTTCGTCGCTGAGAAATGGGGGCGGCGCTGGATCACTTGCGACACCTCGCGTGTGGCGATTACGCTGGCCAAACAGCGGCTGATGACCGCCTCTTTCGATTATTACGCTCTGCGCTATCCACACGAAGGGCTGAAGGGCGGCTTCGATTATGAAACCGTGCCGCACATCACGCTGAAGAGCATCGCCAACAATCCCGACATCGACACAATCTACGACGAGAACCACCCGAAGATCGCGGCCGCGCTGGCCGACCTGAATGCCGCACTTGCCGCTACCCCGCCGAAGGTCTTCAAGCCCGCGCTGGGCGCTCGCAAGGGCGAGCCGGTGGATTTTGAGAAGGGCGACACACTGCACGAATGGGAGGTGCCCGTCGACTTCCCAGAAGACTGGCCAGAGGGCTGCCGAGCACCTCTAAATGCCTTCCACGACGCCCAACAGGCGATGCAGCGGCGTATGGACCAGTCAATCGCGGACCATGCCGAGCCGGAGACCATCTACGACAAGCCGCGCATCGATCGCTCCAAGCTACGCATCTGCGGCCCCTTCTCAGTCGAGGCGGTGCCGGCGCCGACCGTTCTGTCGCTGGACGAGAGCATACCGCCGCAAGAGGCCGACGAGACTGTCGCTCGCTCCGGTGAGACCTCGCGTCAGGCGATGTGGCGAGACGAACTCCTAAAAACCGGTGTGCGCGGCAAAGGTGGCGCGATGCTCCGCTTTGCCGAGTTCGAGACGCTGCCGGGCCTGAAGTATATCCATACTAGCGGCTCACTCACCGAGACGGGCGAGCGCGTCGTAGTCAGCTTCGGCCCTGAGCATGCCGCGCTGGAGCAGCGGCAGGTCGAGTTGGCGCTTACCGAGGCCGAGACCCTGCGCCCGTCGCCCAAATTTATCTTGTTCTGCGCCTTCACTTTCGACCCCGAGGCGGCAAAAGATATCGACGAGGTGAACTGGCCCGGTGTCACGCTGCTTAAGGCGCAAATGAATACCGACCTGCTGACAGAAGATTTAAAAAAGAAGCGCGCCTCAAATGAGTCCTTCTGGCTGATGGGCCAACCGGACGTGGAGTTGCGCAAGCGGAAGGACGGAATGTGGGAGGTCGAGGTCAACGGCTTCGACTATTTCGACCCGCAGGCCGGCGATCTGGTGTCGGGTGGCAAGAGCCATATCGCGATGTGGTCGCTAGACGTGGATTACGACAACCGCTCGCTGATGCCGCATCAGGTGTTCTTCCCGATAGCAGATGCGAAAGGCGGCTGGAACCGCCTGCGCAAGACGGTGCGCGCGGAGCTCGACGAAGATTTGCTGGAGCAGTTCCACGGTACGGTCTCCCTGCCCTTCGAAACAGGCGAAAACCGGCGAGTTGCGGTCAAGATCGTGGACGACCGCGGGATCGAGTCTCTGAAAATAATGCCGCTCGAGGATTGAGGGGCATGTCCTTAATCATCAATACGCCATTTGAATGCCCGGCCCAGCATTGGGTCGAGGGCAAAGGCGGCAAGTTGGAGATCAAGCCCGAACGGCGGCCAGCGAGCTACGAAGTCTTCGACGCGCGCAATAATACCAAGCGCACCGAGGTGCTGGATTTGGTGAATGCCATCCGGACCCGCGTTGACTCTTGGCGGGAAGATGGCTGGCCCGGCGTGACCATCGTTACGCGTAAGCTGTTGGAGCACTGGCACGACCGGAATGCACGACAGCATCCGTTTTATTTCTGCCAACTCGAGGCAATCGAAACGCTGATCTGGTGGGTTGAGGGTGCCGCGGCCTACAAGCAAGGTATCGCGATCCCCGGCGATGGCGGAACGTGGGAGCGTCTCTGCAACAAGATGGCGACCGGCGCGGGCAAGACCACGGTTATGGCGATGATCGTCACGTGGCAGGTGCTCAACGCTCTGACCTACCCGAAGCGGAACAAGGACTTCAGCCGCGCGGTGTTCATCGTCGCGCCGGGGCTGACCGTCAAGGAACGGCTTCAGGTCCTGATGCCCAGCGAGGGCAGCTATTACGACGAGTTCAACCTGTGCCCGTCCGAGGCTCTGCGCCAGAAGCTAAATCAGGCCGAGGTGCTTATCGAAAACTGGCACACGCTGATGCCTCTAAAAGACGTTGATCGCTCGGTCGTCAAGAAAGGACGCGAATCCGACGAAGCGTTTACGCGGCGGGTGCTGGGCAAGCTGGCGGCGCATAAAGACATTCTCGTAATAAACGACGAAGCGCACCACGCCTATCGAAAGCCGCCCGAGGTCAAGATCAGTAAGAAAGTGGCAGCTGAGCAAGGCATCGATCTGGACGAGGCAACGCGCTGGATCGAGGGCCTGGACCGCATACACAAGACCCGACGCATTCAGCGATGCTTCGACCTCTCCGCCACGCCTTTTGCGCCAACCGGCAAGAAGAGCACAGACACAGCTTTGTTCGACTGGATTGTCTCGGACTTTGGGCTCAACGATGCGATCGAAGCGGGGCTGGTGAAGACGCCGCGCGTCGTCGTGCGCGATGATGCGGTGCCGGACGCAAAGACGCTCCGTTCGAAGCTTTACCACATCTACCGCGACCCTTCGGTATCCGAGGATTTGAACAGAGCGAAGGCGGAACCGCATGAAGCCCTGCCCAAGCTTGTTCAAGACGCCTACACGCTACTTGGCGCTGACTGGCGGGAAACGCGTCAGCAATGGCAGGAGGCCGGGCATCATTCACCGCCGGTGATGCTCACGGTGTGCAACCGCACAGAGACTGCGGCACGTATCGAGCACTATTTCAATAAGGGCGATGCCCACTGGCCGGAATTATACGCGCCGTCGCGAACACTTCGGGTCGACTCTAAGGTGCTTGAAAAGGCGGAGATTGGTGAAGCTTCGGCATCGGACAAAGACTACGAAGCGCGACTGGAGACGATCATCAATGCGGCGGATATTCCGGAAACCCGTCGCCAGCAATTCCTCGCCCTGAAGAAGGAAGAGCAACTGCGCGAGATCGTAGACAATGTCGGGAAGCGAGGAACGGCCGGTCAAGATTTGCAGAACGTTGTATCCGTGGCGATGCTGTCCGAAGGTTGGGACGCCAAAAACGTGACGCATATCATGGGCCTGCGGGCGTTTACGTCACAGTTGCTCTGCGAACAGGTTGTAGGACGCGGGTTACGCAGAGTTTCCTACGACACGGACGAAAATGGCCTCTTCCTGCCCGAATACGTCAACGTCTTTGGCGTTCCACTTTCTATCTCGGAAGCGGGCGAAGGCGGTGAGCCTCCCCCGCCCCCAAAGCCGAGCACCCAAATCGAAGTCGTTCCGGATCGTGCTCACCTGGAGATCAAGTGGCCGAACGTCCTCCGCGTCGAGACGATCATCAAGCCAAAGCTGGTCATTGACTGGACCAAAGCGCCAGCGCTCACTCTCGACCCGGCAAGCACCCCGATCAGCGCAGAACTTGCCCCCGCCCTTGGTGGCGCAACCGATTTAAGCAAGGTTACCGCGATCGATCTGGAAAAGCTGCCGGATGGCTTTCGGCTTCAGCGACTCGTCTTCCAAGCCGCCAGGAAGGCGCTTGCCGAGTTGGGTCGCAGCTTTTTGGGGACGAAAGAATATCTCGCTGCGCAGCTGGTTAGAATCGTCGAGGCGTTCCTCCAATCCGACCGTCTGACAATCCCATCACTGTTCCACTCAGACCCGCTCCGTCGGCGCATTCTGATCGCACTCAGTATTGACCTCGTGGTCCAGCATGTTCTGAGCAATGTCAGTGAACAGAATACCGAGCGACTTACACCCGTTTTCGACGAGGAAAATCCAATTGGCTCAACCGGCCAGATGAGGACTTGGTATACGACGAAGCCATGCTTCCAAACGACCAAATCCCAGATCAGCCATCTGGTCGGTGACTCGTCATGGGAGGGCCACGCAGGGAACATTTTCGAAAAGCACAAAGACGTGTTGGCCTACGCCAAAAACGACCACCTTGGTTTCCAGATTTATTACATGTGGGCCGGGTCTCGACGTCGATATATCCCAGATTTCCTTGTGCGGCTTACCGGCGGCACTATTCTGGCTCTCGAGATCAAAGGCACAGATAGTCCGCAAAATAAGGCCAAACGCGACGCGCTGAACGAATGGGTCAACGCCGTAAATGCAGTTGGAGGGTTCGGGCGCTGGACATGGGACGTCGCATTCAAGCCGAGCGAGCTACAAGATGTAATCACAAAACACACGATGGCCGTCGAGCTTGCCGAGTAGTCTTTCGGCTGACGACTTTTTCAAGTGACAGGAAGGTGCCATTCTTAGGCCGTGTACCCATAAGCCCGGCGGCGTGATGCGGCAAAGCAATGTCTGCTTTGTCCCTATAACGACCGACTCCGTGGGGAAGCGCAATACGCGCCTAGCCTATTGCGCGTAGATGAGGCTCCCGCCCGCCGTCAGCCGCGGCTTCAGCTCCACTTTCTCGTCATTGAAGGGGAACGAGACAGGGGGAACTCCAATGGTCACAGGTTTAATATCGACCTTGAATGTGTATTTCCCGTCGAGAAATGCCGCCATGGCGGCACCAGTGTCGTTATTTACGGCTTTGCGGACGGCAGCCGCCAACAGATCCGCGGTGATATGCGGTGAGGCAGCAATCGCCAATCCGACGACCGCCCGACCAAGCGCGCACGAGAGCAGCCCCGGATTGCTCTTGGCCAGCGTGACAACGGGCGGTTCGGGCGCAACAACCTGCACGTCGATCGGCGAGAGCGATAGGCTAGCCTTTAAGGGCGAGCCATTAGCCCCGCTCCAGGAAATGGCGGTCGGTATCGTAACCGTCTGCAGTGGCGCCGCGACGAGAAGGTCGCTCGAGAGAGTGCCGCTTGGGCACAGCAAAAGATTTCCGAAGTCGGACCAGACGATATTGATCGACGCTCCCACTTTCGCGTGAGCAACTGCGGTGACTTGCAGCGACGCACCCTGCAGGTCGGGTGAAACGGCGAGCGTCATCTGAGACAGCGATTGGCCCTGAGCGTTATATGCCGCACTGCCCGAGATGATTGCCAACCCCCTGAAGTCGGTCGCATCGATCGCTTTCATTGCGACTTCGCAAGCCGGGCGTAAGCCGCTCGCCCATTCTGCGGCGCACGTGCCAATATTTGAAACACATTTCTGAATCCTGTTGATGCAATTGTTGTCGTCTTCCTCATGGCACACTTGCTTATTCACTTGATGGCATACCGCGCGGCAAATCGGATTCCAGTGCCCGCCGGGGCACACGTTTTCACAAACGTTCTCCACCACTGTCGTGCAGGCCTGGATTTTGCAGGACCCGATGCCCCCGCAGCTATCCGTACTCGGGCACATGCTTGAGCACGACGCGTTCCCGGGGATGGCTTGTATCTCGGATCTAGGTATGTCGGTTTTCCCATGGACCTCCGCAACGACCGACGGCCGAGCAATATCCCACGTCATGTTTATCAACCGTGCCAGTCCCTCCCGGCGCAATCCCAGACTGATCTGTCCGGGAGACTCGTTGCCGTAGATCTTGTCGTATGGCAGGTGAAACAGAGCCTGTAGTCTTTGAAAGTCGGAGCCGGACGGCGGACGAGCTGAAACATCGGCGATGGTCCAGCGCAGCAGTCGACCGACGGCTGCGTCTTTGGTTGAGGGGCGCGTCATCACAATGACGTGTTCTGGCGACAGCAGCACGGTCCGCCCGAGTAATTGAAGCTGCGGGTTGTCGTTCTCGAACTGAACGCGTACCTCGCCGGTTTGCTTTGGAAGCGACAATGAAAGAGCCGGGACAGCGATCGATGTCTCTGGAAGTTCCTTTACCGCTTTGAGGATAAGGGCCGCCAACGCGTTTGCATTGCGAACCGCGAGCGAGATGTCGAGCTCATTATACCGCCCTGAAAGCCGCAGAATCTGGAAATCGCGGACCGCATAACGCGCGCGTAATCCGTCCATCGAGGGATCGAGTACTCCCCAAGCGGTCAGCGTAAAATCGATCGTAACAGCCCCCTCCAAGAATTTGGCGGATCCGGAGGTCTTTGCTTCAAGAGCTCCTTCCAGCGTTTTCACGTGCGTGCTTTCGGGCTTCACGACCAACTCGACGCCTGGAACGGAGACTTTTGCGATCGCGTTCCGGATCGTTGCGGTCATTTCCCGCTCGAAATAGTCTGCGGAAATCGTGGCAAGCATTATCGGGGAAAGATCGACATTCAGCCCTGCCGGATCGGAAGTATGATCGACCCCCAAGAGATCTTCGGTATGTTGGAGATTGATGGCGATAGAGGACGAGCGTAACGCTTCCGAAGTGTTCGGCAGTGTGTTTTCGGATTGGGCAAGCGCGATTACACCCATGCCGGGCCTGTACTCAGCCATAATCGCGTGCGCAGCGGCTGAAAATTCCTGCTCATAAGTTCGCCCTTGTGCTGGCGTCGGTGCGTTCGCCCGCTTACCGAATACGGCAGCAACTGAATCGCGGCTGATCAGGGGAGCCCCGATCAGATCGCCCCCTCCCGGAAAGGTTGGCGGAATCTTTGTCTCCAGACGAACGGGCTTAAGACGCGAGTTAATTGCGCTCAGACTCATTTGAACTGTCTCGGTTATCACGTCGGGAAGCGGCCAAGGTAGTCGGAAGCCCCGAACCGAGACGCGGTCCACCGACACTGAGGAAATTCCGAGCGCCAAAACAATTGCGCGTGATTCCACGTGAGGAATCGCATCGACGCTCAACTCGACAGTAGCGCTCCCAATGCCGCTTTTCTGGACTTCGACCTTCGCTCGGCCACGGAGTGTGCCCGGAAGAGAACTCAATAAAGGAGCGCCGACGAGCGTTGTGCGCCAGCCATCCGGAAGCTCGAGGCTCGCTGCTGCGCTCGTTATCTCTTTGGCGATCGCCTGCTCGGCAATGGCCGCGGGTATATCGATTAGCACGATCGGCTTTTCGATCG
This sequence comes from Pseudolabrys sp. Root1462, assembly GCF_001426945.1. Taxonomy (GTDB): domain Bacteria; phylum Pseudomonadota; class Alphaproteobacteria; order Rhizobiales; family Xanthobacteraceae; genus Pseudolabrys. The sequence goes on from NZ_LMFS01000001.1 coordinate 1,996,347, forward strand.
TTCGAAGGGTCGCTGCGTTCTGGTTGTTCGCATCCGTGACCAATTCGGCCACCGACTGTTGGCCTAGCTTTGCGTTCAGCTGGGATGCGACGAGATTTGGAAGAAGAAAAAGAAATCCCACGATCAGGACAACACCGGCCAGTGCCGCGACCAACCACCTGTGCATAATTGCCCCCAAACTATTTATAAATTTCATATCAACTTTAAGGGGGGAAATATAGGAATGCAACTTTGCCGGGGCAATGCGGCGGGAAACTAACCGCGCGTTTGTCCTAAAGGAGGCGGCATGGCACCCGGTTGGCCCTGTTGCTGGCCGGGCAGCTTACGCAGACAGAACCTTTTGCGGTGCAACCGCGGGAGCGCTGACAACCGGCGCCGTAGGCTTCTCCTCCAGGTCCTCATAGGCCGAGATCATCGCATTGAAGTTCGCCAGCCGGGTGTCGCCGAGCCTACCGAGATAGACGTGGACGAGCAGATCGAACACCAGCGCGCAGAAGATCAGGACACGCACCGTGTCGATGATGCGGCTACCGCCAAAGAACTCGACCTGGCCGGAGAAGTGCATCGCATCCCACATCAGCACGTCGGGTGGCAACGCGCTACGATAGGCTCGCCGCCAACTACCTCGCATTCGTTCAACTCGCGTCAATCAAGCTATGGCTGCGCCTTAATGAGTCCGTGTCATAGTTTGACACCACCCAAAAAGTCCCTTTGTTTTGAAAGCCGCGTTTATGCAGGTTTGACAGATCAAGTGATTAATATGTCAGGGTTATTGCATTCCCAGCGCGCTCACCATTTTTCAGCCCAGTCGCCGCTCCCCGCCCATGCAAGCCGCGCCAACTCGCTCTCAAATACAGCTTGAGGTGTATTTTCACCCCCTGCTACCTTGAGGAGATGGCGCCCGAGGCACAGTCGGCATCGATATTCCGAGGCGCGACCGTCGACAGGTTGATGTCGCGCAGGACGACTTTTGTCGCGGCTGCAATCCTGATCGTCTTCATCCGCTTCCCCGGCAGTCTCGTTGCGCCGGAGTTCTGGGCGGAAGACGGAATTCTTATTTCCAACGCCTACAATCACGGCGTTGCGTCGTTGTTTGAAACGATCGGCGGCGCCTATTTCAATCTATATGGAAGCCTGGTGGCGCTGCTTGCCGTGCAAGCGCCTCCGGCCGCGTGGCCGTGGATCACGACCTACGCCGCACATCTTGCCGCGATTTTCGTCGTGTTCATGGTGATGTCGCCGCGCTTTGATTTTCCGCTCAAACCGATCGCCGCGCTGGCGGTTGTTGCCACGCCGATGCAGGACAACGTCTTCGGCGGACTCGCCAATGCGCAGTGGATCCTGCCACTCTCGCTATTCGTCATGGCTTTCAGCCGTCGCCATCCGACTCGAATATTTCTATTTGCGGAGATCGCAACCACGATCGTCATCGGACTTGACGGCCCGCTCGGCTGCTTTCTTGTCCCAATCTATGCAATCCGCGCCGCCCTCAGTACCGGCGAAGAACGAAGGCGGCTCGTTATACTCGGACTGTTTCTGTCGATCTGCGCGATGGTGCAGATCGTCTGGATCGGCCTTCACCTCGGCGTATTCAACCTCTCGGAGCCAATGCCTTATGACCCATGGCTTTGGCTCATCATGCCGCTTCGGTGGCTCGATACGATTCGGCTGGCCGGGATCTTCGTCCACTCCGCCGCGGCCCCGGCTGTCGCATTTGGCGTGATCGGCGCCGCTTTTTGGTTTGCATTCCAGCAGCCTTACAAAGGCGAAAAACTGGCGATGCTGTTTTTTGCGGCCACCATTCTCTATCTCGGCATGTTCAAGCACCGGCACGGTCTCTACCTGTTTACAAACGACCGCTATGTGTACGCCGGCTCGGTGTTTTCCTTTTGGTTTCTCTGCGCGCTGTCGTCTTATGTCACCGGAGTGCGGCGGACGGCCGTGATCACCATCGCGATCGCCGCTGTCGTCGTCAGTACGGCCCGTCGCGCGGGCGATAACGGACCGGCTCCCTCCGTTGCATGGGCGTCGCAAAGCCACCTGGTTGGTCACGGCCCGGTTTCGCTTCCAATCGCGCCCGGAGGACCATGGGCCATACACTTGGACCATTGAAGGCCTCGCATCCGGATCGACCGGAAGTCGGAGGCGTCCCAAACCCGCCTACTTCTCCTGAATGCCCCGCAAGTACTGCACGATGATCGAAACGCGTTTGGCGGCATCGGCATTGTCCGAGCCTTGCGACAGTTCACGGCCCCACACCGGCATCTCGAAACTGCCGTGGGCTCGCACGGTCCGCCGTCCGTCGATCACGTTTTGCAGCACCTTCTCCGGAAAGACGCCGTCGTTTTTCCTCGCGAGCAACCGAAGATCCGGTGGCGGGCTGCGCAAGGCCGACGCGGCCGGGCCATCGCCGGCGCCGCTTTCGCCGTGACAAGCGGCGCAATGCGCCTTGAATTCCGCCGCGCCGTCCGCAGCGTCGTCCGCGGACGTAGCCGGCGAATGGCTCATCGCCACGGCAGCCACCGTCATCGCGAAGATGGCTCCCCGCCACGCTGCAACGCTCATCGACGGATCCTCCATTGCCGCCGGCGCTCGGTCTGCGCCAGCTCCGAGACGCATCAAGCCCCGGGCCGCCTGCTTCGCCATTGACGTGCGTCAAAGGCCGCAACAGCGCACATCGACCGCGATCCGAATTTCGCGGCCGGCACGGCGTTTCCTTCTTGTTAACCAAATCAGGGCACATGGGACTCTTCGGGTTGGAGGATTCTGCATGCGCCTCAACGAAGAGAGCTGTCCCGTACCGGAGAGTTTGCTCGGTCAGTTGTACCGCGTCACGCCGCAGGGTCTGCCCGCGCTGATCGATGCGGTGCCGGCGAACACGCGCGCCATGCTCGCGGTGTACTGCTATCGCCGGGCGCATCTGGCCTCGCTCGGCATCGCCATCGCAGCGAGCTGCGAGGAAGACGATCTGGCTGAACACGGCGGCAATCTCGGTTCGGACCTGTACGAGAAATCGCGCAAGACGCCGCGGATCGCGGAAAGTCTGCCCTCGCAACGCAAGAGGATCAGCCTGTCCACCGGACCGATCCGTCAATTGCCGCCGCTCGAAGACGACCTCGACAACTGAGCGCTGCCGATAACTGAGACGCCTGTGACGGTGCCGTGACATAACACGCGGCGTCGCGCGGGCGCGTTTTGTCGTGCGTGTGCCTGCGCTTGCGCGATATTGCAGCGCACCTTGGAATGCGAACCATTCCAGGTCGTCACAAAACCTTGCGCTGGCGGCCACCACAGTTCCACCAATCTGTCTCGCCACCGCCATGGTTGGCCGTCAGCTTTGCGCTCACGGACGACTCAAGGTGACACAGGAGGCCACCATGCAGCTCCACTGCTATCCGGCCACATTCGCAATGATCCGCATTTTCGGCACCGCTTTGCGCTGCACCGACTGCGGCAACCAGCTTATCGCGCCGGTGGCCTCCGAGTTCGTCGATGGCGGCGAGATCCGCCATTTCTGGGAATGCGACTCCTGCGGCACGACTTCGTGCACGTCGATCGACATCGACACTCTGGCGCAGGACGAACAGGCGGCCTAGCCTGCGCGTGGGAATAACGCTGCCCTCGCGGTGTTTGGTTTGGGGGCGGCTTGAATTTCCGCTGCTCTTCGACACGAACCAGGAGGCTGTCATGACTCACCGAATTGTGCGCCCGGCGCTGGCCGGCGCGGCCTTGATCGCGGGCCTCATGCTGAGCGCCCCCACTTGGGCGGCGACGGTCAACCTCAAGGCCGACTTGTCCGGCGCCAGCGAGGTGCCGCCGAACGACAGCGCCGGCAAGGGTGCTGTCACCGCGACTTATGACACCGACAGCAAGACGCTGAGCTGGAAGGGCAGCTATAGCGGCCTCTCCGGCCCCGCCGTCGCCGCGCACTTCCACATCGGCGATCCCGGCAAGAACGGCGGCGTCGCGGTGCCGATCTTCACCAGCGCCGACAAGGCCGGCAGCCCGTTCGAAGGCCAGGCCACCTTGACCGATGCGCAGGCGGCCGATCTCCTCGCCGGCAAGATGTACGTCAACGTGCACACCGCCGTGCACAAGGCGGGCGAAATTCGCGGCCAGGTCGCCAAGTAGCCACCTCACCGTCACGGCCGCATCCCCGCAGCCGTAAGGCCAGAGGCCCGCCCGAACGGCGGGCCTTTGTTTTGGTCGCCGTGGCGGTCATTAACCGGTCGTTAATCACATCCGGGCGACGGTTAATCCGTCGTTAAGAGATGAGTCGCCCCGCCGAGGGTGACCTGAGGCGCATGCACCCGGGATCATCCCCAAACACCAGCACGGAGCCACCCGGCATCGAAGAATTGTCGGAGCGGCTGGCCGCGCTTGCAACGCGCATCGACACGCTCAACGGCGGCCGCCGGCCGGTCCGAACGCCCGGAGCCCGAGCGCCGGCAAAGCCCACGACCCTGATCAAGGCGCTGGTGACCTCGAGGTGCGAACAGCCCGCGGCGGTCGCGCCTCAAGCGGCGGCCGATCGCGACCCCGACGGCCGGCAGTGGCCGCGTGTGCCGGTGCCCGGCGATCCGCGTCTCCCCGAACTTCAGGCCAAACTCATCGAGCAGGAAACGCTGCTGCGCGAGCGCGATCGCCGCATCGCCGAGCTCACGAACCAGCGGGACCAGCAGGCGCAGGAGCTGCAGCGCGCCCGTCATCAGATTGAGAGCAGCGCAGTCACCCTCGGCTCGCTGCATGAACTGGCCCAGGAGCGCGACGGTGAAGTTGCCGAGTTGACGCGCCGGCTGCTTGAATCCGAGAGCGACAAAGTCGCGCTGGAATCGAAGCTCGCTACCGCGCTACGCGATGCCAACCATTCGATGGTGCGCCTGGTCACCAGTCAGGGCGCACTGAATGACCAAAGCACAGAGCTTGCAGAATCCAGCGCGCTGATCGAGGAGCTGCGCACCCAGCTCAGCGCCGCGCTGACCGCCAATGCCGTTCAGACGGCGCAGGCGGAGAGCCGCCTGCAGCGCCGCTTCGATGCCGAGCTCAAGTCCCATATCGACAGCAGCGAGCGGCGCCTCGGCGAACTGCACGCGCTGATCAAGGAGCGCGACCAGCGCGTCGCCGACCTCGAAGCCGACAAGGCGGCGATGGTCGAGACGAACGAAACGCTGGCCGCCGCGCTGAAGGTGACGCAGGCCGAACTCGATGCCGCCCGGGAAACGATCGCGGCCAAGGACAGCCACATCGGCTTCCTCGACACCGTGATCAAAGTGGCGCGCGATAATTCGGAAGCGACCGTCCGCGAACTGGTCGCCGAATTCGACCGCGAGCGGGCCGAATACGCCGCCAAGGCGCAGGCCGCCAGCGCCCTGCAGCAGGACATCGTGCGCCTGTTGCCGCGGCTGCTCGAGCGCCATGCCGCCTCGGACGAACTGCCCGCCTTCGAAGCCGCGCCGGCCGCTTAGATCAGGGCTGGGGCGCTGTCGCGCCAGCGGCCGGGCGTCTCCCCCGTGACGCGCTTGAAGGCGCGGTTGAACGCCGCTTCCGATTCGTAGCCGACGCCGGCGGCAATCTCGGCCAGGCTTTCGCGACTTGAACGCAGGCGCTCGGCGGCGATCTGCATCCGCCAGTGGGTGACGTATTCGATCGGGCTCTGTCCGAGCACGGCATTGAAGCGCTCGGCGACCACGGTGCGCGACGAGCCGGCTTCGCGGGCGATGTCGTCAACCGTCCAGCGTCTCGCCGGCTCGCCATGCACGACCTGCAGTGCGCGGCTCAACAGCGGATCGTTGACCGCCGCGAACCAGCCTTTTGCGTTCGGCGGCAATTGCAACGTGTAGCGGCGCAGCACCTCGATGAACAGGATTTCCATGAGACGGCCGAGTACGATCTCGGTGCCCGGCGCCGCCTCCTCGGTCAGCGTGATGATTTGCTGCACCGTCGAGGCCAGCAGCGCGCTGACCTTGTCGTCGCCGGTTCGATCGATCAGCAGCGGCGGCAAGGTGCGAAACACCGGCGCAATCAGGAACTCGGACGACTCGATGAAGCCGCACACCATGCGCAAGGCTTCGCCATCGCCGCCGTAATTGATCTGCGACAGGCCCGGCACGTTGCTGGCGCGGATCAGCGTATCGGCCTTGACCATCTCGACGTCATCGCCATTCCAGAACCGATGCTCGTCGGCAAACGGCACGAGAAGAATATCGCCGGCCGATATTCGCGTCGGCTCGACGCCGTCCACCTTAACTACGCATGAGCCCGATGCGATGAGATGAAAGATGCTCACATGGCGGAAATGCGCGAGCGGTGAGCCGGGATCGAAACGCCGCGGCGTCACAACTCCAAACGGTGTTTTAAAACACGCATTCAAAAAAACAGATCCGTGCAGCCGGATCGCGCGCAGCGCATCGGCCAGAATATCCGAACCGGCGACGCGGTCCGGCGTCGCTGCAAATGAACGCGTTGTCCCAGTCATTGAGCGGCTCGGCCCTTGCCCGTATTCAGCGCCCAGAAAGCAGGGTCTGCCGGGCGGGCGACACACTAGCCCATAGCGGCAATTTCCAGCAATCCGGCCTGTTTGCCCACTGACCGGGCCACGGCCGCGCACGTCAACAAACAATGGAGCACATCATGAGCCAAGCCGCTATTTCAATGAAGAATCCGAACGCCGACGTGATCGACCTCGGCGCCCTGAAGATGCGTCAGCAGGCCGCATGGTCGGCGGGCAATTACGCCGTCGTCGGCACGACGCTGCAGATCGTCGGGGAGACGCTCTGCGAAGCTCTCGACATCCGCGCCGGCCAGAAGGTCCTCGACGTCGCCGCCGGCAACGGCAACGCGACGCTCGCGGCCGCCCGCCGCGGCGCCGCGGTTGTCTCGACCGACTACGTGCCATCGCTGCTCGAGCACGGTCGCAAGCGCGCCGAAGCCGACGGCTACGCCATCGACTTCCGCACCGCCGATGCGGAAGCGCTGCCCTTCGACGACCGCGGCTTCGATGCCGCGCTGTCCACCTTCGGCATCATGTTCACCGCCGACCATGATCGCGCCGCGGCCGAACTGATCCGCGTCGTGCGCTCCGGTGGCAAGATCGGCATGGCCAACTGGACGCCCGAAGGCTTCATCGGTCAGATGTTCAAGACCATCGGCGGTTACGTCGCGCCGCCGGCAGGCGCCAAGTCACCGGCGCTGTGGGGCAGCGAGACCCGCATTCGCGAGATGTTCGGCGCGCAGGCGTCATCGATCAAGACGGCCGTGCGGCAGTTCAACTTCCGCTACAAGTCGCCGCAAACCTTCATCGACGTCTTCCGCACCTTCTACGGCCCCATGCTGAAGACCTTCGCCACGCTCGATGCCCCCCAGCAAACCGCGTTCAACGCCGACCTGATCAAGCTGATCGAGCGTTTCAACGTGTCCGGCGACAGCACGATGGTGGTGCCGAGCGATTACCTCGAAGTCGTCATCACCCGGCGCTGATCGAACGATGACCGAACGAGACGACTGAGATGATGAACGCACTCACCATCGCGATCGAGCCTGGCCGCCGCTTCGGCTGGCTCGACGCAGTTGCCGGCGGCCTGCGCGCCGCCGGCCGCACCCTCTGGCAACTGCTCGTCAAGATCGTCGAGCACCGCCGCAGAAAACGCATGATGGCGGCGCTCGCCGCCCTCGACAATCACGTGCTCAAGGACATCGGCATCGGCCGCAGCGAGATCCCCTATCTCGTCATCACGGGCCGCAACATGGCCGACGAAACCAAGAGACAGCAAAGGACCATGTCATGAGGCTGCTTCGGATACTTTGTCTAACGGTTGCGCCGTTCTGCCTGTCCCTGACGGCGCAGGCGACAGATCTCCCGGAGGCCATCGCGGCGACGGGCGAAAGCCACGTCGTCACCGTTCATGCCGAAGGGGCGCAGATCTACGAATGCAAGCCTGACGCAGCCGGCAAGCTGGCCTGGAGCTTCCGCGAGCCGATCGCCAGCCTGCTGGTCGATGGCAAGACGGTCGGCCGCCACTATGCCGGCCCGAACTGGGAATGGCAGGACGGCAGCGCAATTTCCGCCAAGGTCGCCGGCCGCGCGCCCGGGGCAACGGCGGCCGATATCCCGCTGCTCAAGCTCACCGTCACGGCGCACCGCGGCACCGGCATGCTCGAGGGCGTCACCACGGTGCAGCGGCTTGCCACGCGCGGCGGCGTTGCCGAGGGCGTCTGCCCCGGCGCGGGCGCTTTGCTCAGCGTGCCCTACGCCGCCGACTACGCCTTCCACCGCAAAGCGCGCGCCGCACTCAAGGAGTGAGACTTATGCCGGCCGTGATGACGAAGCGGCCGGCAACTCCCCCGGCATTGCGGCGCGGAGCGCGAGGTACAGCACCAGTCCGTTCAGCATATGCCAGAGGAAATGCGTGCCGACCGGCAGCGTCGGACAGACGGCCTGATCGATGCTTCGGAAGACGATCGACAACGCCAGCACTGCCGCCGCCGTGAGGAGAAGGCGGCCCGACCGGCGATCGTTGCTGAGCCAGCCGACCACCACCAGCGCCGCCAAGGGCGGCAGGTAGGCATGCGAGCCGTTGAGGGTGCCGGGTGGCACCACGCGCGCTTCAAGCACGCTCAGAACCACAAACCCCGCCAGCGCCGCCGCAGCGATGAGGCCCGATAAACGCAGAAAGCGGCGCAGCGCCAGCAGCAGATAGCCGTAAATGAAGACGGCGATCGGCACGGTATCGAACAGCGCGGCGCCCCGCGTCGCCACGGTATGGAAGATGAAGGAACCGATGCCGATCGCCGCAGTGACGCCGATCAGCGCCAGCACCGGCCAGTCCTTGCCGCCCGCGCGCCGCCATTGAATGAAAGCAACAACGGCGGCGATCAGGAACGAGAGGTTGGTCAGAGCATTGAGCGGCTCGGCCCAGAATGACGGGTCGAGCCGCTCGCAGTAGAGATCGACGGGTTGAGACCAGTTCATCGGCTGTCTCCCCGTCGCCTGTCGTTATTTACGCTGGATGCCGGCCTTGTCGACGACGGAATTCAGGTTGGCGATATCGTCGGTGAGCCGCTGCGTCAGTTCTTCCGGCGTCGAGGCATAGCCTTCGATGCCGAGCTTGGCGAACTGCTCCTGCACGTCCTTCATCGCCACCGCCTCATGGATCGCCTTGTTGAGCTTGTCGACGATCTCCTTCGGCGTGCCCTTCGGCGCGAAGATGGCGTTCCAGGAATAGACCTTGAAGCCCTTGAGGCCCTGCTCGTCACCGGTCGGCACATCCGGGTATACCTGAGAGCGCTTTACGGCGGCGGTGGCCAGCAAACGCAGATCACCGGAAGCCACCTGGCCCATCACCGACGGCGGGAAGTCGAGCATCATCTGCACGTCGTTGCGCAACAGGCCGACGACAATATCCGGCGAGTTCTTGTACGGCACGATGGCGACATTGATGTCGGCAACCGACTTAAAGAACTCGGCGCCGAGGTTCTGGGTCGAGCCGGCGGCAATGGTGCCGACATTGAGCTTGCCCGGATTGGCCTTCGCCGCCTTGATGAAATCGCCGAGCGACTTGAATTCGGACTTCGACGACACCGCGAGGATGGCGTCGAACTGGCCCATGGTCGAGACCATCTGGAAGTCCTTGAGCGGATCGAACGGCAGCTTGTTGAAGGTCGCGACCGCGGCCGCCGTGCCGTTGCTCAGCAGGCCGAGCGTATAGCCGTCCGGCGCCGCCGTGATGACCGCACGCGCGGCGGTGATGCCGGCCGGTCCCGGCATGTTTTCGATGTTGAAGCGCTGGCCGAGGATGGTGGAGAGCTTCTCGGCCACAATGCGCGCCGTCACGTCGCCGACACCGCCGGCGCCGAACGGCAGTACGATGCGCACCGGCTTTTCCGGCCAGGCGGCCTGCGCCTGCGGGGCAACGGCAAAAGCGATCGCCATCGGCACGGCCAACAACAGGCCGCGTCGCGTGCGCTTGAAAAACTCATTCGTCATTACAGAATTCCTTCCACTCTCAGGTTTCAGTCGTTGGCCTAAAGCTGGCCGCTTAGAACTCGTACAGCCGCGCCGGGTTGTCGATCAGAACGCGGCGTTGCAAATCGGCCTCGGGCGCAAACTGCGGCACCAGATCGACCAGCTCAGCCTCATCGGCTTCGTGGCTGGCATTGGGATGCGGGAAGTCGGTGCCCCACATCACCTTGTCCGGAATGGTCTCGAGGATGCGGCGCGCGACCGGCACCGCCTTGTCGTAGGGCGGGAAGTCGATGCGCTCGGCGCCGCAGACCTTGATCCAGCAATTGTCGAGCTTGGCGAGCTCCATCAGCGCCTTGAACGGCGGCTGGTCCAGGCCGTCCTTGGCCGACACCCGGCCCATGTGGTCGACGACGAAGGTCAGCGGCAGCTTCTTGATCGTTTCCATGTTCGGGATGATGTCCGGTCCGCCGAGATGCAGGACGACGTGCCAGCCCCTGCCCTTGATGCGGTCGATCACCTTGTAGAACACGTCCATGTCAGGCGTGCCGCCGAGATGCTTGATGAAATTGAAGCGCACGCCGCGGACGCCGGCCGCGTGCATCTTGTCGTAATCGGCATCGGTGAAGGTGTCGTCGACAATGGCAACGCCGCGATAGCGCTTCGGGTCCCAGGCCAGGCAGTCCATCATGGCGCGGTTGTCGGTGCCGTGGCAGCTCGCCTGCACGATCACGGCACGCGAGATGCCGAGATGGTCGTGCAGCGCCCGCAGCATTTCCTTCGGCGCATCTTCCGGCGTGTAGCGGCGGTTCGGGGCATACGGAAACACCGCCCCGGGCCCGAACACATGACAATGCGCGTCGGTGGCGCCCGCCGGCAGCTTGAATTGGGGCTTGAGCCGTTTGGCGAGAAAGGCGGGATCGATGGTCATACCGGCTGCGGCCTCCGAGGGTGTCGGCCGGGGGCATAGCGAAGGCCAAGGCCCGACACAATACGAGGCGGCGCAAATCAGATCGGCGGCAAATCGCCCCGTTTCCAGCCCTCGATCGTCGCCATCCGAAACGCCTCGAACCGCCCCTGCTCGATCGCCGTCCGCATGCCGGCCGTCAGCGCCTGGTAGTAGGCGATGTTGATGGTCGAGAGCAGCACCTGGCCGAGCATCTCGTTGGCCTTGGTCAGGTGGTGCAGATAGGCGCGTGAATAGGTCCGCGCCGCCGGGTGCGGGCTCTCCTCGTCGAGCGGCCGCGGATCGTCGGCGTGCCGCGCGTTCGACAGGTTGATCTGGCCGAACCGGGTGAAGGCCATGCCGTGGCGGCCGTTGCGGGTGGGCATCACGCAGTCGAACATGTCGATGCCGCGCGCGACCGCCTCGAGGATATCGTGCGGCGTGCCGACGCCCATCAGGTAGCGTGGGCGATCGACCGGCAGCACCGGCGTCGTCTCCTCGACCACCTTGAGCATCACGTCCTGCGGCTCGCCGACAGCGAGGCCGCCGACCGCATAGCCGTGGAAGCCGATCTCGGTCAGCGCCCGGGCGCTGTCCTGCCGCAGCGGAATGTCGTCGCCGCCCTGCACGATGCCGAACAGCGCGTAGCCCTCCCGCGCCCGCGCCTCGAAGGCACGCTTGGAGCGCTCGGCCCAGCGCAGCGACAACCGCATGGCGCGCTCGATCTCCTCGCGTGAGGCCGGCAGCTTCAGGCACTCGTCGAGTTGCATGGTGACGTCGGTGCCGAGCAGCGCCTGGATCTCGATCGAGCGTTCCGGGGTCAGCTCGTGCTTGGTGCCGTCGATATGCGAGCGGAAGGTGACGCCCTGCTCGGTCAGCTTGCGCAAGGTGGCAAGCGACATGACCTGGAAGCCGCCCGAGTCCGTGAGGATCGGTTTGTCCCAGTTCATGAAGCGGTGCAGCCCGCCCAGCGCGGCGATGCGTTCGGCGCCGGGCCGCAGCATCAGGTGATAGGTGTTGCCGAGCAGGATCTGCGCGCCGGTGTCGGCGACGTCTTCCGGATGCAGGCCCTTGACCGTCGCCGCAGTGCCGACCGGCATGAAGACGGGCGTATCGATGCGGCCGTGCGGCGTGACGATCTCGCCGCGCCGGGCCATGCCGTCGGTGTTGCGGAGGGTGAAGGAGAAGGGTTCGGACATGCGCCGTCGTCTAGCGCCGCGGCTGCGGATAGAGCAAGCACGCATCGCCGTAGGAGTAGAACCGGTAGCCGGTGTCGATGGCGTGGCGGTAGGCCCGCTGCATGGTGTCGAGGCCGGAGAAGGCCGACACCAGCATGAACAGGGTCGAGCGCGGCAGGTGGAAATTGGTCATCATCAGGTCCACCGTCTTGAAGCGGTAGCCGGGCGTGATGAAGATCGCGGTGTCGCCGGCGAATTCCCGGATCCGGCCGTCGTCGCTGGCGGCGCTTTCGAGCAGCCGCAGCGCGGTCGAGCCGACGGCGACGACGCGCCCGCCTTTGGCGCGAGCGGCGTTCAGCGCCTCGGCGGTTGCCGCCGACACGACACCGAACTCGGCGTGCATCCTGTGCTCGGCCGTGTCGTCGGCCTTGACCGGCAGGAAGGTGCCGGCGCCAACGTGGAGCGTCACCTTGTGCAGGGCGACGCCGCGAGCTTCGAGCCGCTCCAGCAACGCCGGGGTGAAGTGGAGACCGGCCGTCGGCGCCGCGACCGAACCGTCCTCGTGGGCGAAGACGGTCTGGTAGTCGGTCTTGTCCTGATCGTCGGTCGGACGCTTGGAGGCGATATAGGGCGGCAGCGGCATCTCGCCCCGTTCCTCGATGGCCTGGTCAAGGACGGGTCCAGTGAAGGAAAAAGAGAGGGTTACGTCGCCACCCTCATCTTTATGTAAAACTTCAGCATCGAGCTGACCGAGGAAACAGACCCGCCCCTCGGTGCCGAAACGCAGGATATCGCCGACCTGAACCTTCTTGGCCCCCAGGATAAAGGCCCGCCAGGTCGAGCCGTCGATGCGCTTGTGCAGCGTCGCCTCGATCGCGGGTTCCGCCTCCCCGCGCCCGATGCGCCGTCCCTTGAGCCGCGCCGCGATGACCTTGGAGTCGTTGACCACCAGGCAATCGCCGGGCGCCAGCAGATCCGGCAGGTCGCCGATGGTTCGGTCTTCCAGCGTCTCGCCGCCCTCGCCCGGCCGCACCACCATCAGCCGCGCGCTTTCGCGCGGATGAGCGGGCCGCAGCGCAATGCGCTCGGACGGCAGGTCGAAGTCGAAGAGGTCGGTTTTCATGGTCCAGTAAAACGCCGTCGTTCCGGGGCGCGGGCCCTCGGCCCGCGAACCCGGAATCCAGAAACGCGTACGGTGGTTGTATCCGGATTCCGGGTCCGGCGCTGGGCGCCGTCCCGGAATGACGGGAGGCTTACGCCCCCATCGTCGCCTTGACGATCTTGTCCGGGTTGGAGACCGGCTCGCCGCGCTTGATCTTGTCGACGTTGTCCATGCCGTCGATCACCTTGCCCCACACCGTGTACTGGCCGTCGAGAAAGCCGGCGTCGTCGAAGCAGATGAAGAACTGGCTGTCGCCGGAATCCGGGTTCGAGGCGCGCGCCATCGACACCGTGCCGCGGACATGCGGCTCCTTGTTGAACTCGGCCTTCAGCTTCTGGCCAGAGCCGCCCATGCCGGTGCCTTGCGGGCAGCCGGTCTGCGCCATGAAGCCGTCGATCACGCGGTGAAAGACGATGCCGTCATAGAAGCCTTCCTTGACCAGTTGCTTGATGCGCGCGACGTGGCCGGGCGCGAGGTCGGGACGCATCTCGATCACGACGTTGCCCTTGGTGGTTTCCAGCGTCAGCGTGTCTTCCGGCTTTGCCATTGCAATCTCCTTTGAAATTCCTGTCTCTGAATCGTCCGGCGCGATGACGCCGACGGCGTCACTTTTCGATGGTCGCCTTGGTGACGTAGTCGAGCTTGGGGAAGCCCTGCGCCAGATAGGCATTGCCCTCGGCCTGCAAGCGGTTCTGGTCGGGGCCGCGGCCGTTCGGCGCGCCCTCGCCGTAGCCGGTGTAAAGCTTGTCGACGACATCCATGCCGGACACGATCTTGCCGAATGGCGCAAAGCCCATGCCGTCGAGATTGCTGTTGTCGGCGAAATTGATGAACACCTGCGTGGTGCGCGCGTTCGGACCGGAGGTGGCGAACGTGATCATGCCGCGCGTGTTGCTCTGGCTGACCTTGTCGTCCTGAATGCGCGCCACGCGCCACTTGGAATTCAGCGCCGGATCGCCGCTGATGCCGAACTGCACCATGAAGCCGGAAATGGCGCGGAAAAACCGCACATCGTCGAAGTAGCCGTTCTTGACGAGGTTATAGAACCGATCGGCGCCGTTCGGCGCCCAGGCCCGCGTCACCTGGATGACGAAGGCGCCCTTGCTGGTCTCGAACTTGGCCTTGTAGGTCGCCGGCGCCTGCTCGGCGAGTGCGGCCGGGTTGGCGAGTTTGGCGTTCTGCGCCAGGGCCGGGGTGACGGCGGGAGCGACAGTTGCCGCGAGCAAAGCGCACGCGAACGACAGGACAAATCGGCGAGAGGTCATATCGGCTCCTCGGTTGATGGCAGACGCCCTGCTCAGGCGCCTTTAGCGGCGAAACGCTTCTTCAGCCGCTCGGCCACGCTCTTCGGTACGAAGCTCGATACGTCACCGCCCATGGCCGCGATCTGCCGGACCAATGTGGCGGTGATCGGGCGCACCATCGGCGAGGCCGGCAGGAACACCGTCAGCAATTCCGGCGTCAACGCCGCGTTCATGCCGACCATCTGCATCTCATAATCGAAATCGGTGCCGTCGCGCAGGCCGCGGATCAGCAAGGTGGCGCCTGCTGTCTGCGCCGCCGTCACGACCAGGCCGTCGAAGGTGATGCAGATCAGTTCGCAGTTGGCCTCGCGGGCGATCGGAGCGCACGTCTCCTGCAGCATCACCAGCCGCTCCTCGGCCGGGAACAGCGGCGCCTTGCCGGGGTGAATACCGATGGCCAGCACGAGCTTGTCCGCCAGCCTGACGGCCTGGCGCACCACATCGATGTGGCCGTTGGTCACCGGGTCGAACGATCCGGCGTAGAGGGCGGTCCGTGACATGATCGGGGTCTAGCCCGGCCCAGGATTCCCGGCAAGGCGGTTCCCGGGCCGCCCCCGGCCCCCAGCGGGGCGGATCAGCCCGGCCGGCGCGCCAGCGACAGCCACACGCCGCCGCCCATCAAGACCGCGCCGGAAATGCGGCCGAGGATCTTGTTGTGGTGCGGCTTGAGGAACCAGGCGCGGCCCAGCCCGGCGGCGACCGCCCAGCACGAGTCGAGCACCGCCGCGATCAGCAGCGCCGTCACCGACATCACCGTGATCTGGAAACCGACCGGCAGCGTCTGATCGATGAACTGCGGCAGGAACGCGGTGAAGAAGGCGATGGTCTTCGGATTAGTCACCGCGACCAGGAAGCCACGCGTCGCGAACACATGGCCGCGCGGCTCGAGCTTCGGCACCGGGTCGCCGGCGTGGCGCCAGGCCTGGATGCCCAGATAAAACAGATAGGCCGCGCCGGCCCAGCGCATCACCTCGAACAACTCCGAGGACATCTTCAGCAGCCAGCCGAGGCCAAAGCCGATGCCGGCCAGCAGCACCGCCGTGCCGGCCATGGTGCCGAGCACGGTCGCCAGCGCCGGACGGATACCGCGCTGCGCGCCGGTCGCGATCACCAGCGTGACCACCGGGCCCGGAACGATAATGAGGATCGTGGTGATGACGAAAAAAGCGGAGAAAAGCTGCCAGTTCATGAGGACTTCTCACTGTCATCGTCCGCGAAACCGGACGCCACAGTAATCCCTGCCTGAACCGGAATGTCTAGCGGGGAGATGCTACTCCCCGCCCTCGTCCTCGCTCAGCCGCTCGACCGACACCACGCGCTCGTCCTCGGCCGTATCGAGCACGATGACGCCCTGCGTCGAACGTCCGGCGATGCGGATGCCGGAAACCGGCGTGCGGATCAGCTTGCCGGCATTGGTCACCAGCATGACCTGGTCGTCTTCCTCGATCGGGAACGATGCGACGAGACGGCCGATCTTCGGTTTGAGCTCGAAGCCGCCCTTGGTCTTCTGCCAGATGTCCATGGCGACGATGCCTTTACCGCCACGGCCGGTGATCCGGTATTCGTAAGACGACGTGCGCTTGCCGTAGCCGCGCTCCGACAACGTCAGCACGAACTGCTCGGCCGCCGACATCTGCACGTAGCGCTCTTCGCTGAGCTCGATCGCGGCGACATTCTCCTCCGCCTCCGTCTGCATCGCAGCGACAGCCTCATCGTCGTTTCCGCCGCGGCGCACGGCGCTCGCCTTCTTGAGATACGCCGCGCGCTCTTCCGACGAGGCTTCGCTGTGGCGCAGGATCGACATCGAGATCAGGCGATCGTCATCTTCCAGTGCGATGCCGCGCACGCCCATCGAGGTGCGGCCGGTGAAGACCCGCACTTCCGGCACCGCGAAGCGGATGCACTGGCCGCCGGACGATGTCAGCAGCACGTCGTCGGTCTCGCGGCAGATCTGAACGCCGAGAATACCTTCGCCATCGGGCAGTTTCATCGCAATGATGCCGGAACGGCGCACTTCGACGAAGTCGCTGAGCTTGTTGCGGCGGACCGTGCCCTTGGTGCTCGCGAACATCACATCGAGTTCGCCCCAGGTCTTTTCGTCCTCCGGCAACGGCATGATCGAGGTGATCGTCTCGCCGGCGTCGAGCGGCAGGATGTTGATCATCGCCTTGCCGCGCGCCTGCGGCGCCGCCAAAGGCAGACGCCAGACCTTTTCCTTGTAGACCTTGCCGGCCGAGGAGAAGAACAGCACCGGCGTATGCGTCGAGGCGACGAACAGCCGCGACACGAAATCCTCGTCGCGCACCTGCATGCCGCCGCGGCCCTTGCCGCCGCGCCGCTGCGCCCGATAGGTCGAGAGCGGCACGCGCTTGACGTAACCCAGATGCGACACGGTGACGACCATGTCTTCGCGCTGGATCAGGTCCTCGTCGTCCATGTCGCCGGCGGCGTCGGAAATTTCCGTGCGGCGCGGCGTCGCGAACTGTCCCTTCAGCGCCGCCAGATCGTCCTTGATGATGGTCTGAATGCGCGCGCGCGAGCGCAGAATGTCGAGATAGTCGGCGATCTCGGCGGCGAGCTTGTCGAGCTCTTCCTTGATTTCGTCGCGGCCGAGCGCGGTGAGCCGCTGCAGCCTCAGATCGAGGATGGCCTGGGCCTGCTCGGCCGATAGCCGCGTGTTGCCTTCCGGCGAAACCTTGTGCCGCGGATCGTCGATCAGCAGCACCATGTTGATCATGTCTTTTGCCGGCCAGTCGCGCGCCATCAAGGCGTCGCGCGCTTCCTTGGCATCCTTGGAAGCGCGGATCAGCTTGATCACTTCATCGATGTTCGCCACCGCGATGGCGAGGCCGACCAAAATGTGAGCGCGATCGCGCGCCTTGCCGAGCAGGAACTTGGTGCGCCGTGACACCACCTCTTCGCGGAACGCGACGAAGGCGGTCAGCATGTCCTTCAGCGTCATCAACAGGGGGCGGCCGCCATCGAGCGCCACCATGTTGACGCCGAACGACGTCTGCAGCGGCGTGAAGCGGTAGAGCTGGTTGAGGACGACCTCGCGCTCGGCGTCGCGCTTGAGTTCGATGACGACGCGGTAGCCGTCGCGATCCGACTCGTCACGCAGGTCGGAAATGCCTTCGATCTTCTTGTCGCGCACCAGTTCGGCAATGCGCTCGACCATGGTGGCCTTGTTCACCTGATAGGGAATTTCCGAAATGATGATCGCTTCGCGTTCCTTGCCGAACTGCTCGAAGGCGACCTTGCCACGCATCACCACCGAGCCGCGACCGGTCGTGAACGCCGAGTAGATGCCGGAGCGGCCGAGGATGATGCCACCGGTCGGGAAGTCCGGTCCGGGCACGATGTTGATCAGCTCATCGGTCGTGATCGCCGGATTGTCGATCATCGCCACGCAGGCGTCGATCACCTCGCCGAGATTGTGCGGCGGGATGTTGGTTGCCATGCCGACGGCGATGCCGCCGGCGCCGTTGACCAGCAGGTTCGGATAGCGCGCCGGCAGCACCACCGGCTCGTTCTCGTTGCCGTCGTAGTTCGCCTGGAAATCGACGGTGTTCTTATCGATGTCGTCGAGCAGCGCCATCGCCGGCTTGGCCAGACGGCACTCGGTGTAGCGCATCGCCGCCGCCGGATCGCCGTCAACCGAGCCGAAATTGCCCTGCCCGTCGATCAGTTGCAGGCGCATGGAGAAATCCTGCGCCATGCGCACCAGCGCGTCGTAGATCGCGCTGTCGCCGTGCGGGTGATATTTACCCATCACGTCGCCGACGACGCGCGCCGATTTCACGTATTTTTTGTCGGGCGTGTGGCCCTGTTCGTGCATCGAATAGAGGATGCGCCGGTGCACCGGCTTCAAGCCGTCACGCACATCGGGCAGCGCGCGCGACACGATCACGCTCATCGCGTAATCGAGATAGCTGCGCTTCATCTCTTCGGTGATCGAAATGGGACGGACGTCAGAGGGGTGGTCGCCCCCCGATTTCGGGGTATCGGTGTCGGACAAAAGAAGGCTTCCTGACAGCTGAAGAATCTATGGGACTGTCTAGCTGATTTGGGGGCGCAAAGCTAATTTTAAACCCCGGTCGGAAGCGGTTTATTTTCGTGTATTTTCAATAGGTTATAGGGGCGCTAAAGGGCCGCCCAAGCGCAACTGCGAAGCCCTCGATACAACCCGGTGAAAGCATGCTTTTCACCGCGCCCGGACCGCTCTAAGCGGCTACCATGGCGCCTATGGTCCTCGGTCCCTTCCCGTTCGAATTTCTCATCTCGGCGCTCGTTACCATCCTCGTGGTGGTCGATCCCGTGGGCCTCGTGCCCGCCTTCCTCGCCGTCAGCCACGGCCTGCCGGAGAAATCGCGCCGACACGTGGCGCTGCGCGCCTGCCTGATCGCGACCGCGATCCTGGCCGGCAGCGCGCTCATCGGCGACTGGCTGCTACGCGCGCTGTCGATCTCCCTGCCTGCCTTCCGCATCGCCGGCGGCCTGCTGCTGTTCTCGATCGCATCGGAAATGGTGTTCGGCCTGCGCGTCACCCGCCAGACGGAAGCCGCCGAACAGGCCATCGAGGAGCGTGTGCGCAACATCGCCGCCTTCCCGCTCGCCATTCCGCTGATGGCCGGCCCGGGCGCGATCACCGCTTCGGTGCTGCTGTCGGGCCGCAGCGGCGGCGATCCGATCAAGCTGGGCTTGCTGCTCGCCGTCATCGCCGCGATCATGCTGCTTTGCTTCGGCGTGTTCCTGATCGCGACGCGGCTCGGCAAGCTGTTGGGATCGACCGCGAGCATGGTGCTGTCACGTTTGCTCGGCGTCCTGCTCGCCGCGCTGGCCGTGCAATTCGTCATCGACGGGGTGCGTGTCGCCATCGCGGGCTGAGGCCCGCAGCGCCTCGCCATGGCGCAGCGCAAGGAGTTATTGGCGATGATCGCGTTGCAATTTGCGGCCTTGTTGTTGACGGCTATCGCGTTGGTGCCGGGCGGCGCGCATGCCGCTTCGCTGCTGACGAAAATGGCGATGACCCAGCCCGACTATTTCATCGCGCAGATGACGTACAATGGCTGGGCGTTGTTCGGCATCGCGCAGATCGCCGCGCTCGGCGTCAACGTCGCGCTGGCGATAGCGCTTCGCCATGAGACGCACCCGTTCCGGCTGTCGATCGCGACCGTCGCCTGCCTGGTCGCCGGCCTCGCGATCTTCTTCGCCTTCACCTATCCGGCCAACGTCGCGACGCAGAACTGGACGGTGGCGCCCGCCGACTGGCGGGCGCTGCGCTGGCAATGGGAAGTCTCGCACGCCGTCAATGCGGCGCTGACGCTAACCGGGTTCTGCACGTTAGCTCTGGCGACGTTGCTGACGCCGCGGGCGTGAGCCCCGGCGCCCCGGTTACTTATCCAGGAACGCCTTGATCTTCTCGGCCTGCTGGGCGACCGCGAACACACCGTTGAGATGGCCGTTCGGCCCCGGCAGTGGCGCGGTGTCGACGGACGTCCCGCCGGCGGCGATCGCCCTCGCGGCGTCCTCGACCAGCGGCCGGTAGAACACCAGATCGGTCGGCGAATAGAGCACGAGCGTCGGCGCCTTGATCTTGGCGGGATCGGCGCTTGC
This sequence comes from Pseudolabrys sp. Root1462, assembly GCF_001426945.1. Classification (GTDB taxonomy): domain Bacteria; phylum Pseudomonadota; class Alphaproteobacteria; order Rhizobiales; family Xanthobacteraceae; genus Pseudolabrys. The sequence goes on from NZ_LMFS01000001.1 coordinate 2,016,511, forward strand.
CAGCTGATTGGCCTTGACGAGATAGATCAACGAATTGGCGTCGGAGAGCTGAGCCCGAGCGGCGGCCGCTGCATCGATCGCGGCTTCGATCTTGAACTCGTTGCCCATCGCCGCCGCCGGATCCTTACCCGCCTCGGCCGGCGCATCGCCGAAGGTCTTGATCGCCCAGTCCGTGTGATTGGCCTGCAGCGTCACCATCTTCAGCGCCAGCTTCAGTCCTTCCACAGGCGGCTTGCCGCCATAGTAGTTGCCGCCGTTCCAGTTCGGATCGAGCTTGATCGGCGCCGCCCAGACATTGAGCCACTCGATGAGGAAGGCGTCGGCGCGCGGCGTACCGATCACCGGCACGATGCGATCGACGGCTTGCGGAAAACTCGCCGCCCATTCATAAGTCTGCAGCGCGCCCATCGACGCGCCCACCACTGCATGCAGCTTCTTGATGCCGAGCGAGTCAGTGAGCGCCTTCTGCACCCGGACGAAGTCCTTGATGCTGACGACCGGAAAACTCATGCCATAAGGCTTGCCGGTATCCGGATTGATGCTGGCCGGCCCGGTGGTGACGACGTTGGGCGCGTTGACGTTGAGGTTCACCAGCGTGTCGGACGACAGCACGTAGTATTTGTTGGTGTCGATCGTCTTGCCCGGTCCGATCAGATAGTCCCAGTACCCCGCCGCCTTGTCGTCGGCCTTGTATTTGCCGAAGGCGTGACTGGTGCCGGTGAAGAAATGCGTGATCAGGATGGCGTTGGACTTGTCGGCGTTGAGCGTGCCGGCCGCCTCCCAGCCGATCTTGACGTCTTTGATCGTCGCGCCGGCCACCGTCGTGTAGCTCGGCATCGCGAAGGTCTTCTTCTCGACGATCAGATCGTTCTGCGCCAGCGCTGCCGCCGGCGACATCAAAACCAGCGCACACGCCACTCGCACGAGACCAAGGCCACGCAACATCGGACGCCTCCCTTTATGTTTTGTGGCGCGAAGTCTAGCGAATCCTCATGACGTTTGCAGCGCCCAGGCATCAAGGACCGGGCGCCAAAGAAAAAGAGCGCGGACCAAGCCGCGCTCCTTATGAGATCGATCCGACAAGCCGCCCCGGATCAGAACGGGATCTCGTCGTCCATGTCGTTGCTGCGGCCGCCGCCGCCGGCCATCGCCGGCTGCCGGCGCTGACCGCTGCCACTGCTCGGCCCGCTCGAGCCGAAATCCTCGCCGCCGCCGAAATCACCACCGCCGCCGCTGGCGCCGCCGGAGCGGCCGTCGAGCATGGTGAGCACCGAGTTGAAGCCCTGCAGCACGACCTCGGTCGAGTAGCGGTCCTGGCCGTCCTTGTCCTGCCATTTGCGCGTCTGCAGCGCGCCTTCGATGTAAACCTTCGAGCCCTTCTTCACATACTGCTCGATGACCTTGCACAGGCCTTCGTTGAAAACGACGACGCGGTGCCACTCGGTCTTTTCCTTGCGCTCGCCGGTGTTCTTGTCGCGCCAGGTTTCCGACGTGGCGATGCGCAAATTGGCGACCGGACGGCCGTCCTGCGTGCGGCGAATTTCCGGATCGGCGCCGAGATTGCCGATCAAAATCACTTTGTTGACGCTACCCGCCATGATGCTCTCCGCAATCCCTGTCGCTTATTTACCGAGCGGCGAACCGAACGTCGCCCGCTCCAACCGCGCGCGACGGACACTCCCCGCCTCTTCCCAGGAAACCGCCGCTGCGCGGCGTTCCTCTCGATCAACCGACTTGCCTTCGCCAGTCCGTCTTTCCGATCGTCAATTCACCCTAGTCCGCGGCGCCGGGGCGACATAGGGCCGTGCCGGGCCCGGCGTCTTTAATCCACAAGCCATCCGCACCGGCGCTGCGCTTTGCGCGCGCCCTCGCAGACGTTGAAGGTCGTTCGCTTTTTGTTCTAATCATCGCTCCGCTCAGAGTCAATGTAGATGCGTGCGCATCAATCGGCGGGCATCGCTGCTGTCCCGGTATCCTGACCCCCGGTGCCCAGCGCGGCCGGTATGGCGTGACCCCTTAATATTACTTCGTTTTCGCGATCCGCCGACGACCTACACGTCAGGATAAGTGCGAGCCCCATCGTTTCCGCATGGTAAAAATATGCCGTGCTGCACCGCCCACAATGGGAACCCAGGCCGCATGTAAGGTTCCATTAAGCAATTGAAGTTCCGCAAACTTCTGCTTGTTGATGTGACCTAAATGGCACAGCTTTTCGGCTGAAAGGGTGTATTAAAGTGGCATCGCGACGCGTCGTGTGACCGTCCTTATTCGCAATACCGGGAGAAACCCATGCGTTCATTCACTGCACTTGGCGCCGCCGTCGCCGTGCTGGGCCTTGCCACCGCCGCTTCGGCCGCCGACCTGCCGGCGCGCACCTACACCAAGGCGCCGCCGATGGTCGCCACCTACAACTGGACCGGCTTCTACCTCGGCGTGAACGCCGGTGGCGCTTGGTCGTCGGCTGGTTCGAACTTCGGCGATGCCTCGGGCTTCGTCGGCGGCGGCCAGATCGGTTACAACTGGCAGGCTCTCGGCAGCCCGCTCGTCCTCGGCCTCGAAGCTGACTTCCAGGGCACCTCGCTGAAGAACAGCGCCACGGTCGGCGCCTTCACCGGTGAAGCCAAGGTTCCGGCGTTCGGCACCGTGCGCGGCCGCATCGGCTACGCCTGGGATCGCTTCATGGTGTACGGCACCGGCGGCTGGGCCTACAGCAAGACCGAAGCTTCGGTCACTGGCCCGGGCGGTTCGGTTTCGGACAACAAGTGGGGTTCGGGCTACACCCTCGGTGGCGGTCTGGAATGGGCCTTCGCGGGTCCGTGGAGCCTCAAGGCTGAATACCTGTACGTGAAGGCCAAGAGCGTCGACCTGACGCTGGGCGGCACCACGTTCAGCACCGGCGACTATCACTACAACGTCGTCCGCGCTGGCCTGAACTACCGCTTCTAAGCGAAGCCACTTTTACAGATCGGGAAAGGCCGGCCTTGCGCCGGCCTTTTTCATTTTGCGCGCCACGATGCCCGCCGCGCCGCACCGCAACCGGAATTAACATCCTGTAAAGCCGACTCAACGCACGGTCGCCGCAAGGGCCTTTGGGCTCCGCGTAATGCGTTTCACCTGACACCAAATTAAAGAGGATCGCGATGAAGCGCCTTCACGCGTTGTTACTTGGCTGCGCCGTCGTGCCAGCCATCGCACTGACGTCGACCGCTATGGCGGCCGACATTCCGCTCAAGGCTCCGGCGCCGGCTGTTTACGCGCCCTACTTCTCCTGGACCGGCTTCTACGCCGGCATCAATGGCGGCTACGGCTGGTCGAGCTCTTTCGCCGACAATGCCAAGGGCGCCATCTATGGTGGCCAGGTCGGTTACAACCTGCAACTCAGCAGCTTCGTGGTCGGCCTCGAAGGCGACTTCCAGGGCACCAGCATCAAAGCCAGCCAGGATCTCGGCGGCGGCGTCACGGTTGAAGGCAAGATCCCGGCCTTCGCCACGGTGCGCGGCCGCGTCGGCTTCGCCTTCGACCGCATGATGATCTACGGCACGGGCGGCTGGGCCTACACCGACTCCAAGCTGAGCATCTCGGGACCGGGCGGTTCGGCCGAGGCTTCGAACTGGAGTTCGGGCTACGCACTCGGCGGCGGCCTGGAATGGGCCGTCTGGGATCGCTGGAGCGTCAAGGGCGAATATCTCTACGTCCACTCCGGCGACACCAGCGTGACCATCGCCGGCGCCACCGCCAGCGGCAGCTACAACTTCAACACCGTCCGCGCCGGCCTGAACTACCGCTTCTAGGCGCGCCGACATTCAAGCTGCGAAAGGCCGGGCAAAAAGCCCGGCCTTTTGTCGTTGCAGGCGCGCTCCCAGCACCTCACCACAGCGCGCGAAAGCCGAGCGTGCCCTTGTAGGCATAGTCGTCGCCGGCATCCGCCAGACTGGTGTTGAACGAGACTTCGCCATACAGCGAATACTTGTCGTTTGCCCAATGGTAGGCGCCGCCGGCGCCGACGCCGCCCCATAGGCGATCTGCGGCACTGGTGAAGCGCGTGCCGCCGACGTCGACGGCGGTGCCGTCGAGTAATTCGTAATAGAGGTTGGTGATGGCGTAGATGTCCGAACGGATCATCTCGCCTTCACCGTTGCGCCACGCCCGCTGATGATCCAGCGAAAGCCCGGCCCGCCCCTGCAGACTGTCGCCGTCGTCGCTGGAAACGGCCGCACCGAAGCGGTCGTTGAAGGTGCCGAAGCTGACCGATGAATACACCAGTTGCGCCTGCGGCGTGAGCGACAGCGCGCCGCCGAGCGGAATGCGCCGGCCGGTCTCGGCGCCGAAAGCGTAACCGAAGCCGTTGTTGCCGTCCTTCAGGGTGCCGGCAAGATCGGACGACAAATCGGATCGGTACCAGGTCATCTGCGACTGGCCATCGACATAGAAGCCGTTGTTGCCATACCAGGTCAGCGTGCCGCCAACGCCGACGCCATCGACCTTGATCTTGCCATTGCCGTAGAGCGATTTTACGTCCGACGACAGCGCCGCGTAATGCGCGGTGAAGCCGAAGATCAATCGACCGCGATCGTTCTCATAAGCCAGGCCGTCGACTCCGCCACGCATCGTGCCCTGATCGCTGGTGAAGGTCGAACCGGTCGTATTCGACGGCTTGAAACTGGCGTGCTGCCCCTCGACGCGCAGCCAGACAGGCGATGGGCCGCCCGCGATGCCGCCGCTCGCCGCATAGCCATTGCCGACGCGCTGCCGCAAGGTCGGCAGGCCGTTCATGCCGAGCAGGATCTGGCCGTAGGATTCATAAAGCGGCACGCCCGGCTGATACAGCGGACCGGCCGGCGCCGAAGCCGGCGGATTGATCAGGCTCGAGCGCAGATACCAGTCGCCATCGGCCGGCGTCGATACGCCGTTCTTCTGCAGCGTATAGGCATAGGCACCGCCGACCACGGCCTGCTGGCCGTTGATGACGTAGTCGCCCTGTAGACCGAAGCTGCCATTCGATGCGCCGCCGACGTCGATGATTTTGATGCCTTCCACCGTCTGCGCGCCGGCGCCGCCGAGATTGATGACGCGCACATTCGTGCTGCCGGCTGTATTGCCGGTGACGACGAGCTTGTCGGTCGGCGAGGCATCGCCACCGAGCACGGACTCGATCTGCAGCGTGCCGCCGGTGCCGGTGTAGTTGCCGGCGATCGTCAGCGTGCCGATCGAGTTGCCCGGCGCAACGATGCCGGCATTGGTCGTGTCGCCGACCGTGCCGATGCCTTGCAGCCGGCCCGCCGCCTGCACATCCATGACGCCGGCAAGAATGCCGTTGACCGCCAGCGTGCCACCTTGAACGATCGTCGATCCACCAAACGCGGAATTGTCGCCACTCAGGACTTCCTTACCGCCCGCAACTGTCAGCACGCCGATGCCGTTGAATAGGCCGGAGAACGTATCGTTGGCGTTGGTGATCGTCAGGTTTTTGGCGCCCATCGTAATGGCGCCGCTGCCGCCGAGGCTCTGAATGTTCGTCCCCGCCGCGGTGAGCGCCGATATGTCGAACGTGCCATTGGCCGTGACGCCGCTCGACGCGGCAATCGAGCCACCGGTCCGCAGCGCGAGCGTTCCCTGCCCGATCACTGTTCGGCCAGTGTAGAAATTGCTCGTCGTCAGATTGACGATGCCAGTGCCGGTCTTGGTCAGACTGCCGATGCCGCTGAAACCGCTCGCGGCAGACACCGCGAAGTTGACGCTGTCCATTGTCAGGCCGCCCGCCGCGATATTGAGCGTGCCCGCCGACGAACCGATCCAGACGGCGCTGCTCCTTGTCGCGCGGTAGACGGCATTGTCGAAGTTGGCCTGCGACCCGGCGGCGACGCTCAGGCTCTGCGACGCAAACGTGGCATTGGTGACGTTGAGAATGCCGACGCCTGCGCCGCCGCCGAGAGACGTGCCGCCTTGGGCGGTCACCGAGGCGCCATTCTGGACGTTGAGGATTCCGGTGCCGGAGCCGCCGATGGTGAGCGCAAGGCCGCTGGCCGTCCATTGCGAGCCCGCGCCTGTGACGGTCACCGTGCCGGTGCTCCCGGCTCCGCCAATCCGGAAACTTCCCAGGCTCGCAAGGGTGCTGCCGTTCTGAATGGTGAGACTGCCCGCCGATGTTTCGCCGACGAAGAGATTGCCGGTTGAACCGCTCGCGGCCGCGCCGACGCCGAGCACCGCCGGATTGGCCGAGTCGATGGTCACCGCGGTCGGGCTGGTCGGCACGACGCCGCCGGACCAGTTCGTTCCATCCGTCCAATCGGCGCTCGTCGCGCCGGTCCAGCTTTGCGCCACCGCCGATGCGGCCGACAATGCCGTGAGTGCAACGGAAGCGCTGAGAAGGGTCGCCCACCCGTGTCGATGGCGCGGTGCTCGCCGCGTTTTGCCCGTGGTCCCTGCGCTGACGACGTGCGACGCGGCTTCCGGCATTCCCATTCCAATCCATCCCAGCAAGTCCACCGCACGCTACCGAGCCCGGTGTACTAATACCTTACGGCAGCCCGGCGAATTTTCGATGTTTCCTCGTAATGGAACTCACAGACCTGCAACCGGCGTGGTGGCGCAGCGCGCCGAAGCCTCCTCCGACTTGTCCCCAGCGCCGAAATAGCCGGCGCTGCACACCAGCGCACAGGAAAGAGCCGCACGGCCCCTAGCGAACCGGGCTCGTTCTCACTACGTTCCTACCTGTCGTGTGCTCCGGAAGGCCTGTCGGCTCGCTGGAACGCCGGCCTTTTGCCGCGCCAACAGGTTCCATTCCGTCCTCGACGAGCCCCATGCCCGATAAAACGCCCGACACCACCGCCAAACGCGTCCTCGACAGCCGCCAGATCACCATCCGCGGCGCCCGCGAGCACAATCTCAAAAACGTCGACGTCGTCATCCCGCGCGACCAACTGGTGGTGTTCACCGGCCTGTCCGGCTCCGGCAAGTCGTCGCTCGCCTTCGACACGATCTACGCCGAGGGCCAGCGCCGCTATGTCGAGTCGCTGTCGGCCTACGCGCGCCAGTTCCTCGAGATGATGCAGAAGCCGGACGTCGATCAGATCGACGGTCTGTCGCCGGCCATCTCCATCGAACAGAAGACGACGTCGAAGAACCCGCGTTCGACCGTCGGCACCGTCACCGAGATCTACGACTACATGCGCCTGCTCTGGGCGCGCGTCGGCATTCCCTATTCGCCGGTCACCGGCCTGCCGATCGAATCGCAGACAGTGTCGCAGATGGTCGATCGCGTGCTGGCGCTACCGGAAGGCACGCGCATCTATGTGCTGGCGCCGGTCGTGCGCGGCCGCAAGGGCGAGTACAAGAAGGAACTCGCCGAGTACATGCGCAAGGGCTATCAGCGCGTGAAGATCGACGGCGAATTCCTCGAGATCAGCGACGTCAAGCCGCTCGACAAGAAATTCACCCACGACATCGACGTCGTCGTCGACCGCCTGGTGGTGAAGTCGGACATCACCGCGCGCCTCGCCGACTCGCTGGAGCAGTGCCTCAAGCTCGCCGAAGGCCTCGCCGTCGTCGAACTCGCCGACACCAAAGCCACGGGTGCTGCCGCCAATCGCGGCCGCAATGCCACGCATGAGCGGCTGATCTTCTCCGAGAAGTTCGCCTGCCCCGTCTCCGGCTTCACCATTCCGGAAATCGAGCCGCGGCTGTTCTCGTTCAACAATCCGTTCGGCGCCTGCCCGGCCTGCGGCGGCCTCGGCGTCGAGCAGCATATCGACGCCGAACTGGTGATCCCGGATCGCGACGCCAAGGTCGGCAAGGGCGCCATCGCGCCCTGGGCCAAGTCGTCGTCGCCGTATTACACGCAGACGCTCGAAGCGCTCGGCAAGCATTACAAGTTCACGCTCGATACCAAGTGGAAGGACCTGCCGAAGAAGACGCAGGAAGCCATCCTCTATGGCTCCGGCGATGACGACATCAAGTTCGTCTATGACGACGGGATGCGCGGCTACACCACCAAGAAGCCGTTCGAGGGCGTCATCACCAATCTCGAGCGCCGCTTCAAGGAAACCGATTCCGAATGGGCGCGCGAGGAACTCGGCAAGTATTTCTCCGACACGCCGTGCGAAGCCTGTCATGGCGCCCGTCTCAAGCCAGAGGCTTTGTGCGTCAAGATCGCCGGCAAGACCATTTCCGAGATCGCCGAACTGTCGATCCGCGCCGCCGGCGACTGGGTCACCGAGCTGCCGAAGCAGCTCAACAAGAAGCAGAACGAGATCGCACCGCGCATCCTCAAGGAAATCAGGGACCGCCTGCGCTTCCTCAACGACGTCGGCCTCGATTATCTGACGCTCGCCCGCGCCTCCGGCACGCTGTCCGGCGGCGAGAGCCAGCGCATTCGTCTGGCCTCGCAGATCGGCTCCGGCCTCACCGGCGTGCTCTATGTGCTGGATGAACCTTCCATCGGCCTGCACCAGCGCGACAATGCGCGCCTGCTGGAAACGCTCAAGCGGCTGCGCGATCTCGGCAACACCGTGATCGTGGTCGAGCACGACGAGGACGCCATCCGCGTCGCCGACCACGTGCTCGACATCGGCCCCGGCGCCGGCATCCACGGCGGCAACATCATCGCCGAAGGCAAGGTCGAGGACCTGATCGCCGCGCCGGCGTCATGGACCGGCAAGTACCTGTCCGGCGAGCTCAACGTGCCGGTGCCGCAGCGCCGCACGCCCGACAAGCGCCGCCAGATCAAGGTCGTCAACGCCCGCGGCAACAACCTCAAGAACGTCACCGCGGAAATCCCGCTCGGCCTGTTCACCGCCATCACCGGCGTATCCGGCGGCGGCAAGTCGACGCTGCTGATCGACACGCTCTACGCCTCGGTGGCGCGCAAGCTCAACGGCGCCTCGCTAGCGCCGGCGCCGCACGACCGCATCGAGGGCCTCGAGCACATCGACAAGATCATCGACATCGACCAGTCGCCGATCGGCCGCACGCCGCGCTCCAATCCGGCGACCTATACCGGCGCCTTCACGCCGATCCGCGAATGGTTCGCCGCCCTGCCCGAAGCCAAGGCGCGCGGCTACGAACCGGGACGCTTCTCGTTCAACGTCAAGGGCGGCCGCTGCGAGGCCTGCCAGGGCGACGGCGTCATCAAGATCGAGATGCACTTCCTGCCCGACGTCTACGTCACCTGCGACGTCTGCAAGGGCAAGCGCTACAACCGCGAAACGCTCGAGGTGCTGTTCAAGGGCAAGTCGATCGCCGACGTGCTCGACATGACCGTGGAAGAAGCGTTGGAGTTCTTCAAGGCGGTGCCGCGCGTGCGCGACGTGCTGGCGCTGCTGCACCGCGTCGGCCTCGACTACATCCATGTCGGCCAGCAGGCGACGACCCTCTCCGGCGGCGAGGCGCAGCGCATCAAGCTGGCCAAGGAGCTGTCGAAGCGCTCGACCGGCCGCACGCTCTATATCCTCGACGAGCCGACCACCGGCCTGCACTTCCACGACGTCGCCAAGCTGCTCGAAGTGCTGCACGAGCTGGTCGAGGGCGGCAACACCGTGGCGGTGATCGAGCACAACCTCGAAGTCATCAAGACCGCGGACTGGGTGATCGACCTCGGCCCCGAGGGCGGCGACGGCGGCGGCGAGATCGTCGCGGCCGGCACGCCGGAAGACATCGCCCGCGAAAAGCGCAGCTACACCGGGCAATTCCTCAAGCCGGTGCTGGCGCGCAAGGACGCAGGGCCGAAGAAGAAGGGCCAGAAGGCGGCGGAGTGATCCGCCTCGGCACGGCCGGCTGGACGCTGCCGAAGACTTCCGCCGCGGCGTTTCCCGCCGGCGCCAGTCACCTCGCCCGCTACGCGCAGCGCTTCAGCGCCGCCGAGATCAACTCGTCGTTCCACCGCCCGCACCGGCGCACGACCTATGAGCGCTGGGCGGCGACCGTGCCCGAGACCTTCGCCTTCGCGGTCAAGCTGCCGAAGGAAATCACGCACACGCTGCGGCTCGCCGGCACCGAAGCGGCGCTCGATGCCTTCGCCGAACAGATCGGCGGCCTCGGTGGCAGGCTCGGCGCCCTGCTCGTCCAGTTGCCGCCGAGCTTTGCCTTCGACGCCGATATCGCCGGCGCCTTCTTCACGACATTCCGCGCGCGCTTTGCCGGGCCGGCGGTCTGCGAGCCGCGCCATGACAGCTGGCTCGGCGCCGAGGCCGACGCCATGCTCCGCCGCTTCAAGGTGGCCCGCGTCGCCGCGCATCCGGCCATCGGCATGAGCAAGGTGGAAGGCGGCGGCGACCCGCAGGCCGGCGGCTGGCCCGGCCTGTTCTACATGCGCCTGCACGGCGCGCCGCGGCCGTATTATTCGGCTTACGGCGATGAAGCTCTGGCGGATTACGCGCGCCGTTTGCGCGAGGCCGCCGCAGGCGGCGCCGCCACCTGGTGCATTCTCGACAACACGGCGCTGGGTTATGCGGCCGCCAACGCGCTGACCTTGCAGCGGTTGCTCGCCGGCTCGCCTGGCGACGCCGCCACCTAGCCGATGGCGACGATCTCGGCGTCGTCACGGCCGGCGCGCACGACGTCGCCGACGCGCTTGCCGAGCAGCGCCACCGCCAGCGGCGACACATGGGACACCGAGCCCTTGGCCGGCTCGGCCTCGTCCTCGCCGACGATGGTGAAGATCTGCCGCCGGCCGTCCTCGCGCTCGATCGTCACTGTGCTGCCGAACTGCACCGTGTCGGTGTCGGCGCCGGGGGCAATCACCTGCGCGCTGGCGCGCCGGGCGCTCCAGTAGCGCAGTTCGCGCGCCGCCCGCGCCAGCGCATCGCGCTCGCCGGAGGCCTGCGCCTCGTTATAGGCCTGCCGCGCGCTCTCGAACGCGGCCTCGATCAGCGCGAGGCCGTGCGGCGTCACGTAATTAACGTGCGTCGAGACCGGCCGGTCCGGCAGGTCCTCGGTGGTGTTGTCTTCATTGACGAAGGCGCGGCTCATGCCGGATCATATGGTGATCCGCGCCGCCCATATCACCCCGCCCTCCGGCGCGCGCCAAAGGAACTTCATGCCCTTCAAATGCAACGAACCCGCGGTGCCGACGGTCCAGCAGGACGACGCCACGGTGCGCATCACGCGCTGGGATTTCGCGCCCGGCGCCGCCACCGGCTGGCACAGCCACGGCTGGCCCTACTTCGTCGTCATGCTCACCGACGCGGTGATGCGCTACGAAATCAATGGCGAAGTTTCCGAGGTGCGTTTGAAAGCCGGACAATCCTATCAGCGCCCCGCCGGCATCGAGCACGACGTCATGAACGGCGGCGATAAGCCGATGGCGTTTGTGGAGATCGAGATTAAGCGACCGGGGGATTTGGGGGCGTCGATGGTAGCGGCCGCGTCATCGTGAGGAGAGCGTAGCGAGCCTAGAAGGATGAACGGCCCCGACCGATCGCGAAGCGAGATCGTCGCGGCCGGCCTGAAGGTGAAGTGCAGGCAGCCGAATGAGAACGAAGCCGCACTTGACCAGGAAAAACCCTGCCGCCTTAAGGCTCGACCACCCTTCCTGAATCACAGGGGATAGCGCACTAAATCTGTGTAAGAGGCCTTGCGTAACACTTAGCCTATTGTATTTCTGATTCTCCGTTAGCGCTCAACTGATTCGCGTGCAAAGCATGCAGGTCACCAACCTGCCGGAGAAACGATGTGTCTGATGCTAAGTCAGTTCATGACATTTGGTTGCCAGTTATTGGCAACGCTTTAGCCTATCTTTGCCTGGAAAAATTCTCCGAGAAGAATCCAGCCAAGACCGACAGCGTATTGAAAAAAGTGAAATTTCTCGAAGGCTTAGGCGTTCCGGCAAAGGACGCTGCGAGTGCGGCAGGAAGCACTCCAGACTCCGTTCGAGTGCTCAAAGCCTCAAAGGGAGGAAAGCGTGCCTCAAGAAAATAATGGCCAATGGCTTGAGATTATCGGCAAGGCGCTGGCCTACCTTTGCGTGCAGCAAGTCGCGATTAACGACCCAAAACGCGTCCCGGACGTCGTGGCAAAGGTTCAGTTTCTTGAAGGAATTGGGTTAGCTACCTCGGACGCCGCAGCGCTTCTTGGCACAACAGCAAATTCGGTCAAAACAAACCTGCGGCAACGCCAAAAAAGGAAGGGCACGGGGCGTGGCAAAAAAACAAAAAAGTGAAGCCACCAAATCAGACCCGTTCGATCGCATTGCTCGGCTGCTCGCGATGATTGCCGTGAAGAACCTGGAAAAAGAGGAAGCAGCACGGCGTCTCTTGTCAGTAGGTTTTGATAGCCCTCAAATAGGCGGCATCCTTGGCGTAGGACCGAACTTCGCCAACGTAGCTAAGAGCCGAAGTCCTAAGAGCAAAGGCTAACAGATGGCCGCTGTGGACCCACGACTTATGGTTCGGCTCGAAAAGGCGCTGGGTCTGAGCAAACGGCGTGTGCAGGAACTGGTGCAAGAGTCCGCGCGAGTAAACCGCGTTTCACGTGACATCGCAGCGTTTATCGTCGCGGGAGATAATGGCATCAGTTATGATCGATATGCCTCAGCAGAACAGATGGCGGTTTTACGCGGGGTGCCGACACACTTAGCTGTGCCACCGACCGCTAAGGCAGTTCCAATTCCGCCCCCGACAAAGCCGACCGTTAAGACGCGAACAATAAAGACAACCAAAAACAACTCTCTTTTCGTAGTACATGGTCGAGATAATCAACTGAACGAGGACATGTTCGCATTTCTGCGAGCCATTGGGCTTAATCCGATGGAGTGGAATCAAGCGGTGAAGGCCGCGAAGGGAGCCAATCCGAACGTAACTGAAATCGTGAGGGGCGCCCTGCAAAAAGTTCAAGGTGTGATCGTCCTCTTTTCACCCGATGAAGAAGCTCGCTTGAAATCAAAGTTTCGCGGACCGAAAGATGAAAAATCACTACAGAGCCAAGCGAGACCGAACGTAATTTTTGAAGCTGGCATTGCTCTCGGTGCATACCAAGAAAAAACGCTCTTGGTCGAAGTTGGGGACATTCGAAAAATTAGCGACATTGCAGGAATGCATATTCTTCAACTGAACAACCGAGCAACGAGTCGAAAAGAATTGGCACAACGCTTGAAGGACAAGCTGAAATTTAAGGTTGACACCTCAGGTAACTCTTGGCTGACGGTGGGCAACTTCGATCGTTGACACGAGATGACATTGTGATGGCATCCAATGGGTTGCAATGGATTCAACCACCCTAAAAATTGTAAGTGCAATTTTCGAGGTGGCCATCCAAGAGCGCGTCCTCCAACGTGGAACGGATGGAAACGTAAAACCGCGGGACGTTACGTTTCAAAACCCTACGCTACGTGCCCAGTTTGTCACGCGGACGTGTATTACGTGCGTGGCAAACACGGTGGCGGGGCTTATTTTGATTTATTCGGCCCTCCCTGGCCAAAGCACGCCTGCACAGACAAATCGAGGCATTATTCGCCTTACGGCAGGAGTGGCAAGCCAAAGCTTAGAAATGTTCGTTCTGAATTTGAACGCGACGGCTGGTTACCGTTCTTCATCCGCAACATAGAATTGTTAGCAATGGGAACGATTATTCACGGAGTTGCGATAGACAATCCTACGGTTATGCATTTCGGAACGAATGAACTCCATTTGAGTATAGACACTGAGCTACCGATTTATTTTCGCCCTTCAAAAGAAGAAGCCGACATTATCGAGCTTAATTTCTTTCCATCAGACGCAGAAAAGCCCGTTACACATAGGCTTTTCAACGATTGCTTCAATGAAGTCGAGCTTGCGCTTCGGTGAGACCCTCTGCAGCCTGTAGGGCGCATTGGCGAAGCATAATCCGCCATTCCTCCGCGACGCGGCGGGTACGACGCTTCTCGAGGTTCGACCCTCTCAGTGGGCTTCTTCCGGTTACCGCACTGGGGAAAGCGCCGTGTCCGCCTAAACGGGCGGGCCGGGACAAGCGCGGCCGCGCCGCCTTTACATAGCCGTCCCGCCCTACCTTTTTATTCCTACCATCTCTTGACTTTCCTCCTATGACATAATACCCATACTCCGCTCGCCCCTTCGAGGGGTGCGAACCGGTTGCTCCGGCTCGTGGGGGTGGGCGCGGCGCCCGCGGCTCGTGCCCTCG
>NZ_LMFS01000001.1:2030704-2030783 GCF_001426945.1 Pseudolabrys sp. Root1462
TGCTACCCGCCGCAAGGCGGATCAGCCGCCAGAAGCGCGGCCCGGCGCCGCAAAGACGCCGCCGACGGCGCGCCGGGAG
>NZ_LMFS01000001.1:2030847-2125466 GCF_001426945.1 Pseudolabrys sp. Root1462
CAAGGCGGGGGCAAGAGGTCAAAGCCCGGGCGCATTTGCGCCGCGGCAACGCCGAAGCACGCCCGCAGACAACCGGCCCCCACGACTTTGCCCACGCAGCTAGGACCCAGGAGCTTTGCCCATGCCGACCGATCCCTCCGAACCGAGCCCGCATCTCGCCGATTACTATCGCGAACAGAACCTGATGCGCGACAAGCACGACACGGAGGCACGCCGCGCCGCCGAACTCAAGCAACAGCAACGCGCCCGCTTCGACCAGCTCACCGGCAAACTGCTCGACCGCGTCGACGGTCTGCTCGACCGGCTGCCCGCGCCGCAACAGAACACGGCAACGGCCGGCGATCTGTCGCTCGTCGCCGCGCGGCGCCAACTCGCGCACATCGTGCGCGCGCCGCAGATGTGTTCGCGCAAGCTGTGCCGCCGCACCAGGGCCTGCTGCGGCGAGCCGAAGCAATGCCTCGCCATCTATCTGCCGCTGTTGCCGCCGGCCAAGGTCGCCGAGCTTTCGCTCGACGGCCGCAAGACGCGGCGCGGCCGCGCCCGCAAGGCGGGATGATGCAGTGCGAAAGTGCGGCAGGTACTCCGCTGTCGCCGGCGCTTCATCGCACCGTCATCATGGCGTGCCTTGATGGCGCCTGCGGCGAAGTGTCAGCACCGCTGTTTGATCCAGCGCAACCGCCGCGTCCGTGTCGTTCGCTAGGGTTCCGCGAAACCGGGAAAGACACCTACAGGACCAGCCACGTCACGCATGATGGAGTCCGCCATGTCCGCCACGATGACACTCGCCGCCGCACCGAACGGCACGTTCCAGCGCGTCGTCTGCGACCGGTGCGGCGAGGCGCCGGTGGCGCCGGATCATGCCGACTATCTGAGCAAGCGCGGCATGATCCGTTACGGCTGGACCTGCGCCGGTTGCGGCCACCGCTTCGCCACCGAATGCCCGGCCGCCATCGGCCCGGAAGAGGAGCAGGAAGCGGTCAAGGCGTTCTGGCCGTCGCTGCTGGTCGGCTGAGCCCGCAACTGGCGCGCGCCGCCCGCCGCGGCTTGCATTATCCGCCGTTCGAAGGCACCAAAGCCGTCCTGACCGGCGCCGCGGGCTCGACCCCGTCGGCGTCCCCAGAAAGACGGCATATGGCGGAAACGGCTCCCTCGTCCTGGTTCGACATCGCGATCGCGGCGCTCAAGCGCAACGAGGTCAAACTCATCACCTACGTGCCGGATCGCGTGCTGGCGCCGCTGATCAAGGGCCTGCAGGCCGATCCCTATTTCGAGGTCATCGTCGCGACCCGCGAGGAAGAAGCGGCCGGTATCGTCACCGGCGCCTGGATGGGCGGCGTGCGCGGCGCGGTGCTGATGCAGACCAGCGGCTTTGCCACGCTGCCCAATGTCATCGCCTCGCTGCTGGTGCCGTACCAGGTCCCGGCAATCCTCATCGTCTCGGAGCGCGGCACGCTCGGCGAATTCAATGTCGGCCAGGCCCTGGTCTGCCGCACCATGCGCCCGGTGCTGGAGTCGCTCGCCACCGAGCATCACACCGTGACGCGCATCGACGAGTTCGATTTCATTCTCGACCGCTCGATCAAGCAGGCGGTGATGACGCAGAGCCCGGCGACGTTGATCCTGTCGCCGCTGCTCACCGGCGGCAAGGTATTGTGAGCGAGCCCGGCATGACGCAGACCATCACCATCGGCAACGTCCCCGTTCAGGTCATGAACCGCTTCGACCTGTCGCAGCGCCTGGTTCGGCTGTTGAAGAACGACGAGGCCATCGTCGCCGGCATCGGCAACACCAATTTCGATCTGTGGGCGGCGGGCCGCCGGCCGCAGAACTTCTACATGCTCGGCAGTATGGGGCTGGCGTTTCCGATCGCGCTCGGCGTCGCCATCGCGCAGCCGCAGCGCCACGTCATCGGGCTCGAAGGCGACGGCTCACTGCTGATGCAGCTCGGCGCCCTCGCCACCATCGCCGCGCACAAGGCGCGCAATCTGACGATGATCGTCTGGGACAATCAGAGCTACCAGATCACCGGCAGCCAGCCGACTGCCACCGCCGGCGTCGCCGACATCGTCGATGTCGCGCGCGGCTGCGGCATCAAGCAGAGCCTGTGGGCGCGCTCGCCCGAGGATTTCGAGGCGCAGGTGACGAAAGCCATTGCCGGCGGCGAGAAGACGCTGATCGCAGCCAAGACCGACAATGACCAGCCGCACGGCCAGACCCACCGCGACCCGGTGCTGATCCGCGAGAACTTCATGCAGGGGCTGGGCGTGCGCAGCGCCACGACCTTCGCCGCCGATTAGGCCTGCGCGCCCGCGCGTGGCGGTATCGCCTTCCATTCACGCATGGTCTTGCGCCGGCGCGGCAATGCTCCCATCATATGCATAACACGTGAAGCATCACGCCTTTTGTGGCGCTCGCGGAATAAACAAGTCGCAAAGACAAAGCGAAACGAGGAAACGAGGTCGGCCCATGACGTCCCTGGCACGGGTGCAAATCGCTCTCCTGTTCTATTCGTGTTTCTGCGTCATCAGCTTCACCGCCGCGGTCTATGCCGCCACGCTGTTTCCGCCGATGATGCCGAACGCCGGCCTGTGGATCGCCGGCCTCACCGCCGCCGGCATGTTCGTCGGCGCGCCGCTCGCCTGGCTGGTCGGCAAGGCGCTGCCGCGCGAGTGGCGCAGCCCCCTGGTAGCCCGGCAGTCGCCGCTGGCGCACGAGCCGGCCCGCGAAATCTAGGCCGCCCGCCTCCCCATCCCCGCCCTTCAGCGGCCGGTTTTCGACCGGTCGCGTGTTTGTTTTATTGCGGTGCAAAACAAAATTTGTCGCACCGCATCGCTGAAAGGATAAATTTCGACAGCGGCGCTGACCTAATTACCACCCGCCCATCAGTTTTTGTTGCCGGGACTCTTGGTTTCTGCGACCCTGTTCGGGGCCGACGGCTGAGGGCGCTGATGCTGCTCCTATTTACCGGCGACAATGCTGTTCGCGACACTTTCCAGCTCGCGGAAGAAGTCGCGCATTTCGGCCTCTGGCAGGTCGATCTGGCGACCGGCGCCATGACCTGCTCGAGCAACATGCTGCGCCTCGTCGGGCTGTCGTCGCGAGCGCCTCGCGCCGATGGCGAGGCGATGCGCTTTTCCACGCTGGAGCAGGTCACGCATCCCGACGACATGCCGGTGATCGCCGAGATCCAGCACATCATCGCCGACGGCCTGCCCTTCGACCGCAATTTCCGGGTCATCCATCCCAACGGCCGGGTGCGCCATCTGTCGATCCATGGCGAGGTCGTGGTCGACGCCTCCGGCCGCAAGACCCGCGCCATCGGCGTGCTGGTGGATGTCACCCTCCATGCCGAAACCATGCGGGCCTCCCAGGTCGATTCCGAACGGGTCCGCGCCATCATGACGGCGATCGACGGCCGGCTCTGGACCGCCCGGTCGGACGGCTTCCGCACCGACCTCTTGCTGCGCAGCGCCAACAGCCGCTCCGTGCCCGGCACCTGGCTGGGCTTCAACTGGCTGACGCGGGTCCACCCCGACGACGTCGCCCGCGCCCGCACCGCCTGGGCGGAGGCGCCCCACCACGTCCGCAGCTTCACCCTGGACCTGCGCGTCCTCGGCGAGGACGACAGCTATCACTGGCGCCGGCATTACTGCTCGCCGATCGTCAATGACGACGGCTCGGTGCGCGAGTGGGTCGGCCTGTCGCTTCTGATCAATCAGG
The DNA here is from genome assembly GCF_001426945.1 of Pseudolabrys sp. Root1462. GTDB lineage: Bacteria > Pseudomonadota > Alphaproteobacteria > Rhizobiales > Xanthobacteraceae > Pseudolabrys. Next base: position 2,034,568 of record NZ_LMFS01000001.1, read on the forward strand.
AACAGTCGGCCGTGCAAGCCGAACCCGGCATCCTCACCGCCGCGCAGATCAGGGCGGCGCGCGGCATTCTGAACTGGTCTGTGAAAGATCTCGCAGACCGCACCGGCATTTCGACCGGCGCGCTGCGGCGGATCGAGGCCCACGAAGGCTTCAACCGCGGCGCCGCCCCCGCCCTGCTGCTGATCAAGGACGCCCTGTCGGCCGGCGGCGTCGATTTTTTCGTCCTGCCGAGCGGCGAAGCCGGCGTTTTTCCAACGCGCAAGGAAAACCGGCTCAAGATCGTCGCCGAAAATGCGCGGCCGAAAAAAGTTTCGATCTAAACGCCCCCATGCCCCGGCACTATTTCGTCAAATCGAGCGACGCGACATTGCGTCGTGATCGAATTTGCCGGTGTTCCGCGTCCATGCGGTAAATCGCACCCGGCGCGACTTCACATTCTGACGTCGCGTTTCTCGGGCCGTCATATTTTCGTCATTGCCGTAATTTTCGCCGGCTAGCGCCGGTTCCATCCATCGATCAGATGTACCGCAACACGTCGGCGCGAGTCCGACCTCGATTGAATGGATGAGAAAAATGGATAGCGGTATTGTGAAACGATCGGTCCTGATCAAGGGCCGCAAGACCAGCGTCAGTCTCGAAGACGCGTTCTGGAATGCGCTGCGCAGCATCGCCGCCGAGCGGCAGGTATCGACGCCCTCGCTGCTGGCCGACATCGAAATGAACCGCGGCAATGCCAACCTGTCGTCCGCGGTTCGCCAGTTCGTGATCAACTACCTGCTGGCGATCAACGAGGAATATCGCAAGGCCCTCGCCAAGCAGGCTCAGGGCGGCACGCCGCAGGGCGCCGCCAACACCAACGGTCACCCGCAGAACGGTCCCGCTGCCGCCGTTGACATCCAGCGTCTCAGAGCCGCCAGCTGATCGGCTGCTCGCTCAGCGCGACGCCAGAGCCTTGTCTTTGGCGTCGGCGCGCTGTGCAGCCGGACGCGTTGCGATCCGCGCCGCATAAGCGGTGAATTCCGGTCGCTCCGGAAAGAGCTTGAACGTCATCCCCCAGCGCAGGTTGGCGCCGATCACGACATCGGCGGCGGTGAATTGCTCGCCCATCAGCCAAGGCCCCTTGGCGACCGCTTGCGCGATAACATTCATCGTCGTGTCGTAGTCGCCATAGCCGAGCATCGCCCGCCGCGGCTCTTCCTTGCGCGGCGCTGCGCGATCGATCGCCGCCGGCTCGAGACAACCCGGCCCGAAGAACAGCCACTTGAGATAGACGCCGCGCTGCGGCGTACCGATCGGCACATTCAAGCCTGCTTGCGGAAACTCGTCGGCGAGATAGGTGCAGATCGCCGCCACTTCGGTGATGATCGTCTCCTTGTGGCGCAACGCCGGCACCTTGCCCATCGGATTGATGGCCAGATAATCGGGCTGCCGGTTCTCGCCCTTCTCCAGGCTCAGCAGCTTGAGGTCGTAAGGCTGGCCTAGCTCTTCGAGCATCCACAGCGTGACCGACGAGCGCGACGGTGAGGCGTGATACAGCATGAGGTCGGTCATGGGAGATCTCCGGCATTGGCGAAGCAAGGCTTGGGCGTGATAGGCTGCCGTGCATCATATCGATTGCCCGCTCGGCTCGCCGCAGGAAACTTCCGCACATGCAATACGCCGTCACCGACAACAAGGACCGCCACCGCTTCGAACTTGAGGCTGACGGTCACCTTGCCTTCTCCGAGTACAAGCGCGAAGCCGGCATGATCACCATCGTTCACACCGAAGTGCCCAAGGAACTGGGTGGGCGCGGCATCGGCACCGCGCTGGCGCACGGCCTCATGGAACTGATCCGTGCCGAGGGCATCAAGGTGAAACCGTTGTGCCCGTTCGTGAAGGCCTATATCGACAAGCATCCGGAGTATTCCGGGCTCGTCGGGTAGACGGCGCCCCCACACACCGGCAACCTTCCGTTAAGCACAGCGCCGAGGCGGCCGGCCTAACGCTATCTTTACGTTTCGGTAAGACATTGGCCCGGATCGACGATCCCGGGAGCGTGTGTTGGACTTGGCCGCAGGCGTGCAATTTTTTCTCGGGCAGTGCGAGAAATTGCTGTTCTCGCTCGGTTCTCATTTCTCGCTGACGTCGCTCGGCATGGCTCTGCTCATCGCCACCGCGTTCTTTGCCGCACAGCGGCTCAGGCGCGGACGCAAGCTGCGCTGGCGCACGATCTGGCGTGCCCTGTTCCCGAAGCGGATCGTTGCGGCAAAATCGAACCAGGCCGACATCGGCTACATGTTTTTCAACGTCTTCGTTTTCGGCATCGTGTTCGGCTGGGCCGTGCTGTCTTACCAGACGATCTCGAACGGCGTCATGCAGGGCGCCGTCGCGCTGTTCGGACCGACAGAGCCGAGCATGGGGCCGTCATGGCTGCAGCGCACCGTCATCACCGTGATGCTGTTTCTGGCCTACGAGCTCGGCTACTGGTTCAATCACTGGCTCAGCCACAAGGTGCCGCTGCTATGGGAATTCCATAAGGTCCATCACAGCGCCGAGGTGCTGACGCCGCTGACCAATTTCCGCGTCCACCCGGTCTATGCCTGGATCTTCGCCAATATCCTCGCCTTCGCGGCGGCGATTGCCAATGGCGCTGGGCACTACTTGTTCGGGGCGACGTTGCCGCAATATGCGCTGTCCGACACCAACATGATCCTCGTGCTGTTCATCCACTCCTATGTGCATTTACAGCACTCGCATATGTGGATCGCGTTCCGCGGCGTATGGGGCCGCATTCTGATTTCGCCCGCGCACCATCAGGTGCATCACTCGGCCGATCCGCGGCACTTCAACAAGAACTTCGGAAGTTGTCTGGCGCTATGGGACTGGATGTTCGGCACGCTGTACATCCCGTCGAAACAACGGGAAGCGCTTGAATTCGGGGTGACCGACCATCGCGACGCCCACACGGTGAAGGGCGAACTGGTCAATCCGCTGATCGACGCAGCGGCGCATTTCAAACCGGTGTGGCCGGAGCGGAAGACCGCCGCGCTGCCGGCCGCAAGCCGCGAGCAGGCATAACTACTCCACCGCGTGGCCCATGGCTTCGACCGTGCGCAGCCATTCTTTGCGCTTGTCGTCGCCGACCGCCTCGATCGTGCCGAAGATGGTGGAACGGACCGGCTTGATGCCGATGAAATGCAAGATGTTGCGCTTCATCAGCTTGAGCGCGTGGGCGCCGAAGTACCAGCGGTAGAACCAGCCCGGCATGCCCATTGTCATGATGACATGGGCCGACTTGTTCTTGAACAGCTTCCAGCTCTCCCGGCCGCCGCTTCTCTGGATGCGGAGCAGATCGGGTTGCAGAATGCGTTCGATAAAGCCTTTCATGATGGCCGGCATGTCGCCGCACCACAGCGGAAAGATCAGCACGACGTGGCCTGCGGCGATGAAGGCTTCGCGGGCGGCCACGAGATCCGGCTCGAGCGGCTGCTCGTGACGATAGCCCTCACGCAGCACGGGTTCGAAATTCATCTCGCCGAGGACGAAGAGCCGCACCTCGTGACCAGAACTCTCGGCGCCGCGCTGATAGGCCCGCCCGATAGCCTCGCAATAGCTGTCCTGAAGCGGCGTACCGACGATGACGACAATCCGGGCCATTCCCTGCTCCGCCCTAAGTGCGCGTTGGGGCACGAAGGCGAGGCTATGAGGCGGGCGGCCGCCTTATCTTGATCTGGCGCAAAACGGGCGCCGTCACACTGCCAGTTTCGACAGCAGATCGGCGTAAGCCTCCGGCACGGTGATGTGCGGATTGTGGCTGGACCCGATCTCATGCGCGGTCCAGCCCGCTTCCTTCTGTACGCGCTCGTAGAACGGCCGGAACCGATCATCCGGCGTGTGCCTCGTGCAATAGATGTAATGCCGCGGCAGCGTCAATTCGCCGTTCTGGAATTTGAGCTTCTGCTCGAAGGTCTTCAGCGGCTGCGGGACGCGGCGCGGCGCGCACCAGGCCTGATCTTCGGCAGAGGTGTCGGCAGGCATCGGCCCGGGCGGAATGCGCCAGCCGTCGGCACTGTCCTTGGCGCCGGACTGGCGTTGAGCCCGCGTCGATTCAGGCATGCAGTCAAAAGCGCTTTGGCCATCGCGTGGCACGAAGGCATCGACATAGATCAGCTTGGCAATGCGGTCTCTGGCTCGGTCGGCAACGCCGGTCGCGACCATGCCGCCATACGAATGCCCGATCAGGCAGACGTCTCTCAGTTCGTTATAGAACAGGCAGGCCATCACATCGGTGATATGCGTCTCGAGATCGATGCCGGGATGCGCCAGATGACTGCGCTGACCGAGTCCAGTCAGCGTCGGAATGATGAGATGAATGCCGCGCGGCTCCAGCAGCGGATACATCTTCTTCCAGGCCCAGGCCGAACTCCACGCGCCATGCGCCACGACGGCAAATGTCATATCGTCCCCCGTCCTTTATTCAGCAGCGACCGGCCGCGACCGCGCCACCCGCGTGCCCCAGCGCGAACGCACGAAATCGAGCACCGTCACGGCGATGCCCGCCGCCAGAACTTCCCAGCCCGGCCGGATACCGATATCGAAGTCGAAGGCCGTGGCCAACACGCGCAGTGGCGAGATGTGGAATTCGATGGCAATGCCGATCGCCTCACCGGCGAATGTCAGCGCCGCGACAATGATGGCGAGAGCGAACAGGCTCAAAGTCGATAGCTCGTTTCGGTCCTGCCACCACGCCATCGCGCGATACGCGATGAGCCAGCCGAATAGCCCGGCGACGAAGATCGGCACCGTGACATCGGCCTTGGTCTGCTGGAAGTAGTGGATCAGCGCCAGCAGAGCGATGACGTAGATCGCCTGATGCAGCCGGCGCCAGCGCAGCCCGCCGAGTCTGCGCATCATCGTGTCGGTCGAGGTCGCCGCCAGCGCCGCCAACCCGATCCACGCGATGATGCCGATGATGAGATAGACCCGGTGCGTGATCTCGTGCACCACCTTGGCGAGATCATAGCCCTGATCGGCAATGTAGAGCGCCAGATGCGCGGCCGCGTAGCAGAACGTGCCAACGCCGATCATACGCCGCACATCAATGAGATTGCCGTAACGGCCGATGCGGCGGAATGGCGTGATCGCCAGCGTGACGCCGAGCAGCACCAGGGTCCAGAACCCGGCGCGATGGATCAGATCATTGAGCGGCCGCGCGCCGTGAGCGATGGCGCCGGCATCGACGAGGGCCTTCGCCAGCGGAAACAACAACAGCACGAGGGCGACGATACGCAGCGCCGAAACGCGGCCGCGGCGGTCGCGCCAAAGTTCAAAAGTCGAAACTCTCATCGCACTGCGCCTGACCTCACTCGCTGTCATAGGAAGGCGGTAGCACAAGGGCCCGGAGATAACCGCTAAAGCCTCCGTGAGCGGCCCGTGACCCGACGTCCTCCGCGTGCAGAACCTAGCATACGACGCGGGGCTGCCTTTTTCTCGCCCCAAGAGCATCCGCCTCGCAGGCCCTGATCGAACCTCGGGCTCGCGGGCGTCAAACGCGCGGCAACGGGCGGCCGCCCTGCTCTTTCGATGGCACCTTCACCCAGGCTTCGCCGTCAAGCACGACGTCGTCCCCGACCCGGCAGGTACAGGCCAGGCGGGCGCGGGACTTTTCGGGTAGCAGCTCGGCCACCGAGACGATGACATCGACGGTGTCGCCGATCTTCACCGGCGCGCGGAAGTTCAGAGTCTGCGAGATATAAATGGCGCCGGGGCCCGGCAGCCGCGTGCCGAGCACCGCCGAGATCAGGCTTGCGGTGTAGAGGCCGTGCGCGATGCGGGTGCCGAACGGCGTCTGCGCCGCGAAATGCTCCGATAGATGGATTGGATTGCGGTCGCCGCTGATTTCGGCAAAGCCGACCACATCCGACGACGATACCTGCTTGGACAGCTTCTCGGTCTGCCCGACAGTGAGATCTTCAAAATAGAGCGTTTGCAGCGGGAGCATTATTACCATTCCGTAGGTCGTTGCGCCCGGTACAAAAGCCACACCAAGCCGATCAGCACAACATTGATCAGGGCCAGCCCGGTCAATAAGCCGATGGTCGCATCGGCTCCGAACCGTTCGATCATCAGCGCGCCAGCCGATGGCGCCAAGGCCTGCACGATCAGGCTGGGAAAGGCAATTTTGCCCATCAGCCGCGGAAAACGGACCGGCCCGAACAGCGCGAGAGGCAGGGTGCCGCGGCCGACCCAAGAGATACCGTAACCGGCGCCGTAAATGAGAATGGTCAGGACCAGATACGGGAAGCCGCCGGCCAGCAGACCGAGTCCAAGCGCCATCAGCACGCAGCATCCGATCATGGTCCAGACGGGATGATACCCGGTGCCGAACAGTCGTTCGACAACACGAGCGCCAACCTGCGCCGGGCCGAACAGCGTGCCGTAGCTGACAGCCGCGGCTGCTGCGACGCCCTTCGCCTGAAGGAAGATCATGAAATGCACGATGACGATGGCACCGATGCCCGCGGCGAATGACAGGACCGTCGCGACGAGCGTGAATAGGAGCCGTTCGTTTCTGATCGGCGGCGACGCGCGCTGAACATCGGCGGATGTCTCGTCGCCCGTCGCGCGCGGCGGCGTCACCCGCTTTGGTGTCACCGTCAGTTGCAGCGGCAGCGCCAGCACGAGATGCAGCCCGGCATAGATGAGACAGGCTGTTCGCCAGCCGGTGTGTTCGATCATGAAGGCGCTGAGCGGCCAGCACACCGTACTCGAGAAACCGCCGAACAAGGTCAGGTTGGTGATGGGCCCACGCGCCGTATCGCCATAGCGCTGCCCCAGCGCTGCAAAGACCGCATCGTAAAGCCCGCTACCCATGCCGAGGCCCATCACCACCCAGGCGACGAGATAGATTGCCGTGTTGGGCGCAAAGGCGACGCCGGTCAGGCCTGCCGCGTTCAACAGTGAACTTGCGGCCAGGACTGGACGCGCGCCGTTCCGATCGATGAGGCGTCCAACCTGCGGCGAAATCAGACCCGCCACCATCAGGCCGATCGAGGTGCCTGAGACGACGATGCCCAGGGACCAACCGGTATCAGCGACAATCGGTGCAGCAAAGACCGCCGGAAAATAGAACGACGTTCCCCAGGCGAGGATCTGGACCACACCGAGCGCACTGACGACCAGACGGCGATCAAGATCGTCCGGCGATGGATTGGATACACCCTGCAAGACCTGCCCCCGGCCGGCACCCTATACAGTCCCGACACCGCCGGATATGAGCCCAAAGCCGGGGGAAACCGGCCCTCTTGTTGTTAACATGCGGTTAACGCATAGGTCGATATTGCGCCGCATCATAGAACGTGTCGCAAAACCGTCTGATTCACTGCCCCAGTTTCGCAAAGCTCGAAAAATTGGCCAAACCGGCACGTATTTGGCGCAGCGACGACGCAATCGGGTGCGGTGCACAAACGATGAGCACGAGTTTCCACTGCCTACCGGGCGGCCTTTTGTGGTTTCTACCATTTATGTCGGTATAACAGTGGCTTACGCCATGCAATTTTGCTTAGCTGCACCGCAACATTACTGCTTCTCATCTGGGCAAGGATGAGTATGTTTGCGGCACACCGATCGAGCAGAAGCCCTGATCGCAGAACCGAATAGCTAGAAAGAGATGACCATGTTTGCCGCCCTCGTCCGCTTCGTCCAGGAATGGAAGCGTTACAGCCGCAGCGTCCGCGAGCTCTCGCGCCTCGACGATCGCGAATTGGCCGATATCGGCCTGAACCGCTCGGAAATCGAGCGCGCTGCCTGGGGCGCCGCTCGCCAGGCCTAACTGCCGCAAGGTGGTTGAGCGGGGTATCGCTTCAGATATCCCAACTGACTAAACGCCCGCGACTTCGCGGGCGTTTCGATTCCGGGGACCGGCTTCAGTCCGACTCCATCCAGCGATCGAGCGTCATGATTTCCGGCGCCTGGCCATAGGCCCGCGTCCACGCATCGACCGACCATTTGACGCCTGTTTCCTTCTCCAGCAATACCGCCGTCGCATGCGGCGCCTTCAAATCGAAGATGTGGCCGCGGGCTTGGGGTGCGTCGACCGTGTGGTAGTGCAGCAGCCCCAGCTCCTGAAGCAGCAGCAGCAGTGACGTCGTGTTGCGGCTGGTGTCGATACAGTCGAACTGGCGCTTGTCGTACATGTATTCCCGATTGGCGCGGGCGACGTGCCCGGCCGTGCCAGCGACTTGGGCGATGCGCTTGTCGAACCAGGCCCCAGCCGCGGCCACAGCCTGACGCTCCTTCGCCGCGGAACCGCTTCCCCCCGCCATCAGCTTCTTGAGCGTGGCATGGTCGGCGGGGGTGAGGCCGAGCTCGGCGCGATATTGGCAGCCGAAGCCATGACACACGGTCATGAACGACGGCGTCGGCGGTGATATCGACAGTTCGCCATAAGCCGCCGCGGCTACGGCGGCTGCGTCCTGCCCGGCCGCGGCCGGCGCCGCCGCAACGAGCGAAAATGCCAGGGCCAGCGCGGCCCTCGTCCCTGAATTCATGCCAATACCCGCCATTGCCGCTCAAGCCGTGAGCGCCTAATGATCCTGCCTATGAGCAATCCCACAACCCCGGCCAAATTTCAGCCCATTCACATCGTCGGCGGTGGATTAGCCGGCTCCGAAGCCGCCTGGCAACTCGCCCGGGCCGGCATCCCCGTGATCCTGCATGAGATGCGGCCGCAGCGCGAGACACCGGCGCATAAAACCGACGGCTATGCGGAACTCGTCTGTTCCAACTCGTTCCGCTCCGACCACAAGGAGCACAATGCGGTCGGCCTGCTGCACGAGGAGATGCGCCGGCTCGGCTCGCTGATCATGCGCGCGGCCGACGGCCATCAAGTCCCCGCCGGCGGCGCGCTGGCGGTGGATCGCGACGGCTTCTCCGCGGCCGTCACCGCGGCGCTGCAAGCCGAACCGCTGATCACGCTCGAGCGCGGCGAAGTCGCGGTGCCGCCGGCCGACTGGGACAGCGTCATCATCGCCACCGGCCCGCTCACCTCGCCCGATCTCGCCGCCGCGATCGCGCAGCGCACCGGCGAGACGCAGCTCGCCTTCTTCGACGCCATCGCGCCGATCGTGCACGCTGACTCGATCGACATGGAGAAGGCCTGGTTCCAGTCGCGCTACGACAAGGCCGGCCCCGGCGGCTCCGGCGCCGACTACATCAACTGCCCGATGTCGCGCGAGCAATACGACGCCTTTGTCGAAGCGCTGATCGCCGGCGACAAGACCTCGTTCAAGGAGTGGGAAGCGAACACGCCCTACTTCAGCGGCTGCCTGCCGATCGAGGTGATGGCCGAGCGCGGCCGCGAGACCTTGCGCCACGGCCCGATGAAGCCGTTCGGCCTGACCAATCCGCGCTCGCCCGATGTGAAGTCCTACGCCGTCGTGCAACTGCGTCAGGACAACAAGCTCGGCACTCTGTTCAACATGGTCGGTTTCCAGACCAAGCTGAAGCATGGCGAGCAGGTGCGCATTTTCCGCACCATCCCGGGCCTCGAGAACGCCGACTTCGCGCGCCTCGGCGGCCTGCACCGCAATACGTTTCTCAATTCGCCGAAGCTGCTCGACGAGACGCTGCGGCTCAAGGCCTATCCAGCCTGGCGCTTTGCCGGTCAGATCACCGGCTGCGAAGGTTATGTCGAGAGCGCCGCGGTCGGCCTGATGGCGGCGCGCTTTGCCGCCGCCGAACGGCGCGGCGAGATGCTCGAGCCTCCGCCGCCGACCACGGCGCACGGCGCTCTCCTCGCGCACATCACCGGCGGCCATATCGAAACCATCGACGCCGGCACGTCATCGTTTCAGCCGATGAACATCAATTTCGGCCTGTTTCCGCCGATCGCCGATCCGGTTACGTACGACAAGGACGGCCGCAAGTTCGGCCGCGGCTCGGCGAAAAACCTTGCCCGCAAGGGCGCGCTGAGCGCCCGAGCGCTCGATGATCTCGCGCGGTGGATCGATGGCACACGCAGCGAGGCGGCGGAGTAGCTTCTCGGACGCGCTAAAATCCGCTCGTCCCCGCGGTCTGTGCGGTTGCTGCAGCGCGCCGATACTTACGCTTCGAATATCCTTCGCGGATTGCGCGCCGCCCGCCAGATCAGCCATTGCCGCGTCAGCGACGATAACGGCGCGACGTCGAACGGCTCGTAACCGCGGCGGTCCATCGGCCGCAGCGTCGGGCCGATCAGCGCCAGCGGCAGCAGCGCCGGCAGGATCAACTTCGGCACGTGCGGCACCTCCGAGCGCGCCGCCGCCATCTGCCGGCGCGCGTGCCGGCGCAACTCAGCCAGCGCCGATTTGAACGCATCGCTGACCTTGCCGGCATAGACCTCGTCGAGATCGACCTTATGGCGATCGAGCACCTCCAGCGGCACGAACATCTGCCGCCGCGACACGTGCTTGGCCAGGTTGGTCAGAATCCAGGTCACCGTCGCGGCGATGCCGGCGCCGCGCATCAGCATCATCGCATCGGGTCCGCCGCCGCCGAGCATCTCGATCGCGACGTCGAGCAGCGCCGACCGCGTCATCACCGCGTAGTTGTCGAGCACGTCCAGCGTGCCCATCGGGTCGTCGTAGAGGTCGAAGCTGTGCGCATCGACGATGCCGGTCAGGCGGTCCGGCTTGATGTTGCTGCGCCGGAGGCCGTCGATCAGCGCGGAGGCGACCGGGTGCGCCGCCGCCTCGCCGTCACGCTTGCCCTCCAGCACCTCGCGCCACCACTGCAGGCGGATCTCGCCCGGCATCGGCTCCCGCGCGACGTCGCGAACCCGAGCGATCTCGATGTCGAAGGCATAGAGCCCGAACAGCGCCGCGCGCTTATCCTCGGGCGCGAACAGGGTCGCGAGATAGCGGTCGCGGTCAGCCTCGCGCACCAGCGCAGCGCAATGATCGGCGGAACTCGGCATGGCGTGCGCCTTGTAACTTAGTCGACCGCGATCAGCCCAACGCCGGCGCGGCGGTTCTCGGCCAGCAGCACGTTATAGGTGCGGACGGCGGCGCCCGTCGTCATGACGTCAACCGATATCGAATGGTCGTGGAACAGGGCCCGCAGCCGTTGCGGCAGCAGCGCCGGATCGCGGCCGGCGCCGATCAGGAATACGTCGAGCGTCTCGCCCCGCGCGAAGACCTGCGCCAGCGTGCGTTCGCTGACATCGGCCATCGACGCCACCGGCCAGGCCCACATGCCGTCGGGAAAGCAGAGCAGCGAGCCGCGGTGCGACATGCCGCCGAACCGGAAGCCGCCATTGCCGTAAGCCTCGATCTGCGCTGGCGTCGGCAGATGCGGCGCATCGCTGCCGAGGTCATCCGCCATCGTCAGCGGCGGCCTTTGGGTTTCGGCTTGTTGGTGACCGAGGTCTTGCCGCCCGGCCGCTTCGCCGGCGTTTCGGCCACTTCGTCGCTGGGTGTGTCTTCGACGAACCGCGCCGGAATGGCATTCGGATTGACGATCTCCGGCTCCGGCTCCGCCGACAGCGCGTCGCGGCCGGTGCCGACACCGAGATAGATCAGGATCGGGGCGGCGATGAAGATCGACGTATAGGTGCCGACGAGCACGACGCCGAACATCATGGTGGCGGTGAACGAGTGGATCGCCTGGCCGCCGAACAGCAGCAACGCAAACAGCGCCAGCGTCACCGTGACGTGGGTGATGACCGAGCGCGACAGGGTCTGATTGACCGAGGCGTTGAGCAGGTCAGCCATCGGCATCTTCTTGTAGCGGCGCAGCATCTCGCGGATACGGTCGTAGATGACCACGGTATCGTTGAGCGAATAACCGAGAATGGTGAGCAGCGCCGCGATGCTGGTGAGGTCGAAATCGATCTGCGCCATCGACATGAAGCCGATGGTGAGCACCAGGTCGTGCACGTTGGCGATCATGGCGCCGAGCGCGAACTGCCACTCGAAGCGGAACCACAGGTAAATCAGAATGCAGAGGATGGCGAGGCCGAGGCCGATCACGCCATAGGACAACAGCTCGCCGGAGACACGCGGACCGACCACCTCGACGCGGCGATACTGGATCTGGTCGCCGAGCGCGGCCTTCACCTTGGTCACGGCCTGCTGCTGGGCGGCATCGCCGCCCGGCTGCTCGGCAACGCGGATCAGGACTTCGCTCGGGCCGCCGAACTGCTGCAACTGCACTTCGCCGAGGCCGAGAGCGCCAAGCGTGGCGCGCATCTTGGCGAGATCGGCGGGACCGGCAGTCTCGCGCACCTCCATCAAGGTGCCGCCCTTGAAGTCGATGCCGAAATTCAGGCCGTGGAAGAAATACAGCACGATCGCGATGATCGACAGCAAAGCCGACAGCGGAAAGCTGATGCGCCTGAAGCGCATGAAGTCGAACTTGGTGTTGTCGGGAACGATGCGGAGAAGACGCATGATGTAATCCCCGCCTCAGATCGGAACGTGCTGCGGCCGCCGCCAGCGCACCCAGGTCGCGACCATGAGTCGCGTGACGGTGAAGGCAGTGAACACGGTGGTGATAATGCCGATGCCGAGCGTCACGGCGAAGCCGCGCACCGGACCGGTGCCGATATAGAACAGCACGGCAGCGGCAATGAAGGTCGTGATATTGGAGTCGAGAATGGTCGCCAGCGCGCGGCTGAAGCCGGCATCGATGGCGTTGATCGGCGAGCGCCCGCCCCGCACTTCCTCGCGGATGCGCTCATAGATCAGCACGTTCGAGTCCACCGCGATGCCGACCGTGAGCACGATGCCGGCGATGCCCGGCAGCGTCAGCGTCGCGTTGAGCAGCGACAGCACGCCGAAGATCATGGCGACGTTGATTGCCACCGCGATATTGGCGAACAGGCCGAACAGGCCGTAGGTCACCAGCATGAAGAGGATGACCAGCGCGGCGCCGACGTAGGACGACATCTTGCCCTTGGCGATCGAGTCCGCACCCAGGCCCGGACCGACGGTGCGTTCCTCGATGATGGTCAGCGGCGCCGGCAACGCGCCGGCGCGGAGCAGGATGGCGAGGTCGTTGGCGCTCTGCACCGTGAAACTGCCCGAGATCTGGCCCGAGCCGCCGAGGATCGGCTCGCGGATCACGGGCGCCGAGATCACCTCGTTGTCGAGCACGATGGCGAACGGCTTGCCGACGTTCTCCTGCGTCACCTGCGCGAATTTGCGCGAGCCGGAGGTATTGAAACGGAATGAGACGATCGGCTCGGAGGTCCGCTGATCAAAGCCCGGCTGAGCGTCGGTCAGATCGGCGCCGGACACCAGCACGCGCTTCTCGACGAGATACGGCGTCTTCGGCTGGCTGGCGCTGTACAAGAGATCGTCATCCGACGGCACGCGGCCCTGCAGCGCCTGCTCGACCTGGTTGGTGACGTCGACCATGCGGAAATCGAGCTTGGCGGTCTTGCCGAGCAGTTCTTTGAGCCGGGACGGATCCTGAAGACCCGGCACCTGGACCAGGATGCGGTCGTTGCCCTGGCGCTGAATCAGCGGCTCGACCGTGCCGAGCTCGTTGACGCGGCGCTCGATGATCTGGATCGACTGGTCGACCGACTGGCGGATGCGCTCGAGCATCGCCGCGTCGGTCACGGTGAGACGGATCAGCGTGCTGTCGGAGGTCACGTCGAGACTGCGCTGACCGGAACCGCCGAGCAGGCCGCCGAGCGGCACCGACAATTCGCGCAGCTTGGTGAGCGCCTGGCCGACGCTGGCTTCTTCACGGATGCGGACCTCGACGCTGTTGCCGCGAATGGCAAGGCCGGTATAGCCGACGCGGGCATCGCGCAGCACCCGGCGCACGTCGTCACGCGTGGTCTCCAGCTTTTCCTTCCGCACCGCGTTCGAATCGACTTCGAGCAGAATGTGCGACCCGCCCTGCAAATCGAGACCCAGCACGAGATGGCGCTGCGCCCATTTCGGCCAGGTATCGACGACGTGGGTGGGAATGAAATTGGGAACGGCAAACAGGCAGACGACGAGCGCCGTGAGCACAATCGCCGCCGCCTTCCACCGCGTAAAATAAAGCATGAGGTCCTGGCTTGATGTCGGGCGAGCTTGATCGCAGACGCGATCAGCTGGCGGCTTCTTCCTTCACCGGCTCGCCCTTGGCGCGCACGTCGCTGATCATGCCCCGCACCTGGCGGATGCGCACGTTGTCGGCGATTTCGATTTCGATCTGGTCGTCATCGACAACCTTGGTGACCTTGCCGACCAAGCCGCCATTGGTGATGACGGTGTCGCCGCGGCGCACGTTCTTGACCAGCTCCTGATGCGCCTTCACGCGCTTCTGCTGCGGGCGCAGGATCAGGAAGTACATGATGACGAAGATGAGGACGAACGGCAGGAGCGACATCAGCATGCCACCCTCGCCACCGCCTCCCAAACCCTGCGCGAAAGCGGACGTCGAGAACATCTTGAAAACCCCTGCGTGGTTGACGGTGGCGCCTAGCGTGGCCCGGCGCGATCCGGCTCATTTCCCTTGAATTTCGCGCGGACTATAGCGGCCGCCCGTCCAATTGCAACGCTGCCAGACCCGGGAATCATGGCCGTTTTCAGTCATTTCCGGCCCATTCCGGTTGCGGCCTGCGCCCCTGCCCGCTAAGAGCAGCCCGACTTTTGTACGAGCACCGAAAAGCACCGCCATGGCGAAGACCAAGCCTTCCAAATCCGCCGCCAAGACCAGGGCCAAGAATCCGGCCAAGGCCGCTGTCGCCAAGGTACCGGCCAAGGCCGGCCCTGCCGCTTCGCTCGCTGGCGCCACCGCGCTCGCCCGGATCGCCGACGCGCTGGAGCGCCTGGCGCCGCCGGCGAAGAAGAAGATCGACCTTGACGCCGCCGACGCCTTCGTCTGGCAGCCGGACGGCCAGCTCGTGCCGGTGCCGCACGTCAACCGCGTCGGAATGTCGCTGCTCAAGGGCATCGACCGCATGCGCGATACGCTGATGGAAAACACCGAGCGCTTCGCCAAGAGCCTGCCGGCGAACAACGCCCTGCTCTGGGGCGCGCGCGGCATGGGCAAATCGTCGCTGGTGAAGGCGGCGCATGCGTCGGTCAACGTGGAGCTGGCCAAGCGCGGCAAGAGCCTGCCGCTCAAGCTCATCGAGATTCACCGCGAAGACATCGAGACGCTGCCCGAACTGATGGCGATCACGCGCGCCTCGTCCTATCGCTTTGTGCTGTTCTGCGACGATCTGTCCTTCGACAACGACGACACCAGCTACAAGTCGTTGAAGGCGGTGCTCGACGGCGGCATCGAAGGCCGTCCGGAAAACGTGATCTTCTATGCGACCTCGAACCGCCGCCACCTGCTGGCGCGCGAGATGATCGAGAACGAGCGCTCGACCGGGATCAATCCCGGCGAAGCGGTCGAGGAGAAAGTGTCGCTGTCGGACCGCTTCGGTCTGTGGCTCGGCTTCCACCGCTGCAGCCAGGATGAATTCCTCGCCATGGTGCAGGGCTATGTGAAGCACTACGGCATCGTTATGCCGGACGACGAACTGCGGCGCGAAGCGCTGGAATGGGCGACGACGCGCGGCTCACGCTCGGGCCGCGTCGCCTGGCAGTATGTTCAGGAAATCGCTGGACGCCTGGGCGTCCAGCTCAAGGATTAATTTTCAGACGCGCTTTAGCCGCCGAGGAACTTGGTCGGATCGACCGGGGTCGAACCCTTGCGGATCTCGAAGTGCAGCTGCGGCGAAGTCACGTTGCCGGTCTGGCCGGAATGCGCGATCACCTGGCCGCGGCGGATGGTGTCGCCGCGCTTGACCAGAAGTTCGCTGGCATTGGCATAAGCCGACACGTAGCCGTTCGAGTGACGGATCAGCACGAGATTGCCGTAGCCCTTCAGTTCGTTGCCGGCATAGGCGACGACGCCGTCGTCGGCGGCCTTGATCTGCGTGCCTTCCGGCACCGCGATGTTGATGCCATCGTTCTGCGTGCCGTTCGGCTTCGAGCCGAAAGCGGCGATGACGCGGCCATGCACCGGCCAGCGGAAGGACGGCATGGCGCCGGCGGGCTCGGCGGCCTGCGCCGGGGCGGCTTCCGCCTTCGGCGCTTCCTGCGTCGCCATGCGGACACTCTGCGTCGGCTCGGGTGAGGCCGCGCGTTCGATCGGGATGGTGCGGGCCGGAGCAACCGATGGCGCAGTGTTGTTCGGCCAGGTCCCCTGCGGCTGCGTCACCTGCGGCCGGGTGAGCTGCGGCGCCGGGGCGGCGGTGGCAACATGCTGCGGCTGGTACTGCGCCTGCGGCACCTGCAATTGCTGCGCGCGCGGGGCCTGCGCCGCGGTCTGGCGGCCGCCCGGCACCTTGATCCGGTCGCCGACGCTGACGCGCGTATAAGGTGAGATGCCGTTGAGGTGGGCGAGCGCCGACAGCGTCGTACCGTAACGGCGCGAGATGCCGATCAGGCTTTCGCCGGCACCGACGACATGGACGTTTTCGCCCGATACCGGCGCGGCCGCAGCGACGGCTGGCGCCGCCGGCCTGTAAGCCGGAGCCGACGCCTGCGCGGCGGCGGCCGGACCCGACACATAGCGCGGAATGACGAGACGCTGACCGGGGCGGACCTGCGACGGGCTGCTGATGCCATTGGTCTGCAGGATCGCGCTGGCCGGCACGCCGTGGCGGCGGGCGATCATTTCGACGGTCTCGCCCTGGCCGATGGTCACCGGCTGACCGCCGTCCCAGGTCCAGTGCCCGGACGGCTGCGCCGGCGCGGTCACGCTGCCGGTCACGTCGGAATTGCTGTGCGACTGGTATTGCGGCTGCGGCGCCGGGCGATAAGCCCCCAGCCCCTGCGAACCGGTCGAATAGCCGCCGCCGGACGCCACCGTCTGCGGCGGGCTCGGCAAGGGCTGCGACACGACGCGATTGGTCGGCGCGGCGCTGTGCGAAATGGAACCCGTGACCTCGCCGCGCGGCGGAGCCTGGCGCGAAGCGGTCGGGTATGGCGCGTCAAAGCGGGCGGAGTTCGAGCAACCGGCCAGCGCCACGCCCATGACAGTGAGGGCGGCAACGCGCGGCCAGGTGTGCGATCGAGGAGACGCAATGCGGCGTGACATAAGGTTACTCACTCGGACACAAAATACTTTGCGTTTTAAATAAAGCAGCGCTGAGTAAATAAGGGTTTAAGACATCGCGGTTTGGTTACGCGTTCGATACTCAAACCGGCAAAAATATCACAGCGGCAATTAAGGCGGCTCCGCCGATGCCGCGCAAAAGCTAGAGTTCGCGCGCCTTCCCGGCCAAAAGCGGCACAAACCGCACCGCAATGAGCCGCTCCTCATCGAGCGTGACGCTCTCCGGCGTTTGCCTCTTGGCAAGCTTGACGATGTGCTGCGGGCCATTATGGGGCCCGCGCGGCATGATCATGACACCGTCGTCGGCAAGCTGCTCGATAAGGGCCGCCGGCGCCTCGTCCGCCGCCGCGGTGACGAGAATGCGGTCGTAAGGCGCACGATCCGGCCAACCATCCATGCCGTCGGCATGAATGACCTCGACATTGTTGTAGCCGCCGGCCTTCAGCCGCTCGCGGGCCTGATCGGCCAGGGTGCGATACCGCTCGATGCCTACCACCTCGCGGACAAGCTTTGACAGGATTGCGGCCTGATAGCCGGACCCGGTGCCGACCTCGAGCACCCGGTGGTGCGGCTTCAAGGCCAGCCGCTCGGTCATGTAGGCGACCACATAAGGCTGGCTGATGCTCTGCCCGCAGTCGATCGGCAAGGCCTGGTCGGCATAGGCGCCGGTCAGCGAGCCGGTCGGCACAAAGGCCGCCCGCGGAACCTGTTCCATCGCCCGCAATACGGCTTGGTCGCCAATGCCGCGCTGCCGCAAGGTGAGCAGGAACCCCGCCCGGTCGATATCCTGCTGCTGTCCGCTTTCGTTAGCCAAGCGCGCGACTCCTCAAAAATAGCGTATCATGGGGGGCGGCAATTCAGCCATGATTGGCGGATAAGGACCGAATTCGGAACCATTGGAACCGGGTCACGGTTTCCTGCGGTTCGATCGAGGGGCACAGGCGATCTATGAGCGAACGTCCGACTACACCGACCCGTATTCTCGTGGTCGAAGACGAATTCCTAATTCGAACGTTGCTTGAGGATATGCTGGTCGATCTCGGACACGAGATCGCCGGGTCAGCCGCAACGGTGGACCAGGCGCGGGCCCTTGCGGTCGCCGGCGGCTTCGACCTCGCGATACTGGACGTCAATCTTGAGGGACAGGAGATTTTCCCGGTCGCCCAAATCCTGGCCGAGCGCAACCTGCCCTTCATCTTCGTCACCGGGTACGGCGCCGGCGGCCTGCCCGAGCACTTCCGCGGCCGGCCGACGCTGCAGAAGCCGTTCCAGTCGGAGAAGCTCGAAGCCGCGTTGATCGAGCTGTCGTCAGCCGCCTAGCCCAACACCTCGGCGAGCCGCGTCATGAACGGCTCGTCGGTGAGATCGAGCCGCAGCGGCGTCACCGCAATGCGCTTGCCGTCCAGCGCGGCAAGGTCGCTGCCCGGCGATGCATCCATCTGCGCGCCGCGCGCAAAGGCGATCCAGAAATACGGATTGCCGCGGCCGTCGTGGCGCGCCTCGATGCGCAGCAGATCCTGATTGCGCTTGCCCTGCATCGACACGCCGATGCCCTCGACTTCGTCAGGCTCGCAATCGGGGAAGTTGACGTTGACGAGGACGTTCTTCGGCATGCCCTCTTTGAGCACTTTGTCGATGATACCCGGGGCATGCGCGATCGCCGTTTCCCAGCGCGGCGCGTGCTTGGTCGTAAAGGTGTAGGCCTGCGACAGCGCGAAAGCCGGCACGCCAAGCAGTACCGCTTCCATCGCGCCAGCCACAGTGCCGGAATACAAAACATCCTCGGCGGCGTTTCGGCCGCGATTAACACCGGAAATGACGAGATCGGGCACGTCCTTCAGGATGTGGCGCATACCCATGATGACGCAGTCGGTCGGCGTACCCTTCACGGCAAAGCGCCGGTCGTCGATCTCGCGCAGCCGCAGCGGATCGTTCAGCGACAGTGAATGCGACACGCCGGACTGATCGGTTTCCGGCGCCACGATCCAGACGTCGTCGGACATCGTCCGCGCGATCTTTTCGCAGGCGATCAGGCCCGGCGCGTGAATGCCGTCGTCATTGGTGATGAGGATGCGCATTGGCTATTTCTTCTCGATCACCGAGACGCCGCCCATATACGGCTTGAGCACGTCCGGCACGGCGATCGAACCGCCGTCCTGCTGATAGGTTTCCATCACCGCGATCAGCGCACGGCCGACAGCGACGCCCGAGCCGTTGAGCGTGTGGACGTGGCGGACCTTGTTGTCCTTGTCGCGGAAGCGCGCATTCATGCGCCGCGCCTGGAAATCACCGCACACCGAGCACGACGAAATCTCGCGGAACATGTTCTGGCCCGGCAGCCAGACCTCGATGTCGTAGGTCTTCTGCGAGGCAAAGCCCATGTCGCCGGTGCAGAGCGTGACGACGCGGTAATGCAGATCGAGTTTCTTCAGCACCGCCTCGGCGCAGGCGAGCATGCGCTCGTGCTCCTCGCACGATTTTTCCGGCGTGGTGATGGAGACGAGTTCGACCTTGGTGAACTGGTGCTGACGGATCATGCCGCGCGTGTCGCGCCCCGCCGCGCCGGCTTCGGCGCGGAAGCATGGCGTGCAGGCGGTGAGCCGCAGCGGCAGTTCGTCCTCGGTGACGATCGATTCACGCACGAGATTGGTGAGCGGCACCTCGGCTGTGGGGATGAGGCCCCAGCGTGCGCCTTTCATGGCGGCCGCCGTCGCATTGTTGGCGAACACATCGCCGCTAACCGCCCAGAACTGATCGTCCTCGAACTTCGGCAATTGCGCCGTCCCGAACATCACGTCGTCTTTGACGAGCAACGGCGGATTGACTTCGGTATAGCCGTGGTCGTCGACGTGGGTGTCGAGGAAGAACTGGCCGAGCGCGCGCTCGAGCCGCGCCAGGCCCTTCTGCAACACGACAAAGCGCGCGCCGGACAACTTGGCCGCGGCTTCAAAATCCATCTGCTTGAGGTCTTCGCCGAGTTCGAAATGCTGCTTCGGCGTGAACGCGTAGCTGCGCTTCTCGCCTGACTTCGACTTCTCGACATTGCCGTGCTCGTCGGCGCCGTCGGGCACATCGTCGAGCGGCGCGTTCGGGATCTGCGCCAACTCCTTGTCGAGCGCATCGCCATGCAGCTTGGCCTCGGCCTCGAGCGCCGGCATGGTCTCCTTCAGCGTCGCGACCTCGGCCATCAGCGCCTGCGCGGCGGCCTCGTCCTTTTTGGCCTTGGCCTGGCCGATCTCCTTAGACGCGGCGTTGCGCCTTGCCTGCGCCTGCTCGGAAGCGGTAATGGCGGCCCGGCGCTTCTCGTCCAGCGCAATCAGTTTGGCCGACAACGGCTCCAGCCCGCGCCGGGTCAGGCCGCGGTCGAAATCCTGGGGGTTCTCGCGAATCCAACGAATGTCATACATGGCGGGCGTTCTAGTCGGATTTTGCGAGGCGGGAAAGATAGCCCCCGTCATTCCGGAGCGCGGCCCTTAAGGCAGCCCGGAATCCATCCTCCCGGCGCTGCGGACTATGGATTTCGGGTCCCGACTGCGTCGCTTCCCGCAATGACAGGTTGCCTCAATCCGGCCCGGCGCCGACCTTGGCGGCGGCGGCCGCGTCGGCCTCTTCCTTGGCGGCTGCCTCGGCCGCGACCTTCTTTTCGACCATGCCCACCGAGATGATCGAACCCTCGTAGAGGATCAGCAGCGGCACCGCGAGCGAGAGCTGGCTGATGACATCCGGCGGCGTCAGCACCGCGGCGAGGATGAAGGCGCCGACGATGAAATACCGCCGCTTATCCTTGAGCTGCTGCGCGGTGATGATGCCGATGCGGCCGAGCAGCGTGAGGATGACAGGCAACTGGAACGCGGCGCCGAAGGCGAGCACCAGGGTCATCATCAGCGACAGGTACTCGCCGACTTTCGGCATCAGCGCGATGGAGGCTTCGGTCGCGGTGCCCGGCTGCTGCATGTGCAGCGAGAAGCGGATCAGCATCGGCAGCACGAGGAAATAGACCACCGCCGAGCCGAGCGCGAAGAAGAACGGGGTCGCGATCAGATAAGGCAGGAAGGCGTTGCGCTCGTGCTTGTAGAGCCCCGGCGCGACGAACATGTAGATCTGCGCGGCGACCACCGGAAACGACAGGAACGCCGCGCCGAACATCGCGAGCTTGAGCTGGGTGATAAAATATTCGAGCAGCGCCGTGTAAATGAACTTGGAATTTTCCGCGCCGGCCACCCAGACGAAGGGCCACACCAGGATGTTGTAGATGTCCCTGGCAAAGAAAAAGCACAGCGCGAACATGAGGCCGAACGCAATGAGCGCCTTGATCAGCCGCGAACGCAGCTCGATCAGGTGATCCATCAGCGGCGCTTTGGTGGCCTCGATGTCGTCGTGACTCACGCCGCGCCTCCGGCCTTCTTGTCCGCCGTCGTCGTCGCGGGCTCGGCCGCCGTCTGCACGTCCGCCGTCTTGATCGCGAAGTCCTCCGCGGTCGGCGGCGGCACCGGCTCGGGAAACGGTACGTCGATCTTCAAATCGTGATTGGCGAGATCGGCATGCTGCTCGGCCGGCGGCGGCAGGGCTTCCCGCTCCGCGGGCGGCGGCAGCGCTTCGGTCGTCGCAACGGGCAACACGGGCGCCGTTTCCGGCGCGAAGTCGCTGGCGGTCGACGTCGGCGAACCGGCCGGCTCCTCGAACGCCTTTTCGACGTCCCGGCGAGCGTCCGCCAAGGGATCGATCTTGGTGAAGTCAGTGACCTGCGATTTGACCGCCGAGGTAATCTCATCGGCGGTCTTTTTCAGGTCGGCGATTTCCGCCTCGCGCAAAGCTTCCTGGAACTGGCCCTGGAATTCATTGGCCATGCGCCGCAGCTTGGCGACCATCTGGCCAACGCTGCGCAGAACGGTTGGCAGCTCCTTCGGCCCGATCGCGATCAGCGCGACGATGCCGATGAGGACGATCTCGCCCCAACCGAAATTGAACATTGCTCCGATCCCGAATTCGACCTAGCGGCCGCGACCCAAGGGCGCGACCCAGGCATGTACCAAGGCTGCTCCCGCGCGAGGTCCGCTCAGGAGTGTGCGCCTTCGGCGCGCCGCTCGGCTTCGGTCTTCTGGGCGCCGGTTTCGATCGACTTGACCGGCTCCGGCTTGGCCTCGGCGGTCTTGTCGTCTTCGGCCATGCCCTTCTTGAAGGCCTTGATGCCTTGGGCGAAGTCGCCCATGAGGCCGGAAATCTTGCCCCGGCCGCCGAACATCAGCATCACCACGACGATGACGATCAGCCAGTGCCAGACACTAAAGGAACCCATAACCTATCCTCCGCGGCGACGGGCTTTGGCCCCCGGGCTCGTCCCGCCTTGATGTTTGAAACTGAAACTAGGCCGCGTAGGCGGCAAAAACAAGGAGTTAACCGGGCTTGGTTAAGGGGCCAAATGGCGCGGGCCCTGGTCATTCCGGGCCCGGCCCAAGGCCGAACCCGGAATCCGGAAAAGCACGCCATCACCTCTGGATTCCGGGTTCGCTCACTTCGTTCGCCTCCCGGAATGGCCGCGAAACTACTTCTCGCCCTCGCCGTCCGACGGTTCCCCGACGGGCGATTCCGGCTCGCTGGACGCTTCCGGCGCCGGCGCCAGGCCGAGGTCGAGATCGCCCGGCTCGAGCGGGTCCTCGTCGTCGCGCAACGTGCTGTCGTCCGACGGCATCGGCACCGAGAAACCGGGCGGCATGTTGCCTTCCAGCAGGCCCGAGCCCTTCAGTTCGTCGAGGCCCGGCAAATCGGTCACTTCTTCGAGACCGAAATGCGACAGGAAGGCTTCGTTGGTACCGTAGGTAATCGGACGGCCCGGCACCTTGCGGCGGCCGCGCGGGCGGATCCAGCCGGTCTTGAGCAACACATCGAGCGTACCGGCCGCCGTGGCGACGCCGCGGATCTCCTCGATCTCGGCGCGGGTCACCGGCTGGTGATAGGCGATGATGGCCAGGGTCTCGATCGCGGCGCGCGACAATTTGCGCTGCTCGACGGTTTCCTTGGTGAGCAGCCACGACAGATCGGAAGCGGTGCGGAACGCCCACTTCTTGCCGATGCGCACCAGGTTGACGCCGCGGATGGCGTATTCGGCCTGCAGCGCGGCGAGCGCCGCCTTGACGTCGACACCGTCCGGCAGTGCGCGCACGAGGGTCGGTTCGTCGAGCGGCTCGGACGCGGCGAACAGCAAGGCCTCGAGCAGGCGCAACTCTTCGGGACGTGCCGCCGGCTCGTCCGCCACCTCGACCTCGACGATCATCGTCTCTTCGGTCTCGACGGACGCGGGTGCCGGCTCGTCGTTCGAAACCACTACGAGCTTTTTGGCCGCTGAGGGCATGGTCTCGGTCTCCTTATGCGTTTTCTTGTGCGTCATGCGACGATGCAATGCCGTTCGCGCTGACACGTTTGCGCATGTAAATCGGCGCGAACGTATTCTTCTGATGGATTTCCGCCTGACCCTCGCGAACCAGTTCGAGCGCTGAGGCGAACGAGGACGCGAACACGGTGGCGGCGAGCGCCGGCTCGACCACGTACTGAACGAGGAAACTGTCGATCCGCGACCAGTCAGCGGAGGAGCCGATCAGCCTCTCGAGCGTCTGCCGCGCCTCGGACAGCGACCACACGGTGCGCTTCTTGAACTGCACGCGCGACAATGAGGTGCGCTGACGCTGCGTCGCGTAGGCCGACAGCAGATCGTACAAGGTCGCCGTCCACTCCGGCTTCTTGATCTCGGCAATCGGCTCCGGAAGCCCGCGCTCGAACACGTCGCGGCCGAGCTGCGGCCGTTCCATCATCTTCGTGGCGAATTCGCGGATCGCCTCGAGCCGGCGCAACCGGTTGGCCAGCGCCATCGCCATGTCTTCGGCGGACGGCCCCTCGCCCGGCGCGGCTTCCGGCAGCAGCAGCCGCGACTTGAGATAAGCCAGCCACGCCGCCATCACGAGATAGTCCGCGGCGAGTTCGAGCCGCACCTTGCGCGCCTGCTCGATGAAGATGAGATATTGATCGGCGAGCGCGAGGATCGAGATCTTGTGCAGGTCGACCTTCTGCTGCCGCGCGAGCGTGAGCAGCAGATCAAGCGGACCTTCGAAGCCTTCGACGTCGACGATCATCGCCTGATCGGTGACGCCGCGATCCTCGTCCATCGCCGCGACGAGCTTGTTGTCGAATTCGTCAGGCGTCATAAGCCTGTCATCCTTCACGCGTTCGATGCGGGCGTTACGCCACCATCGCGTTGAAAATCTCGCGAGCGGCCGCGACATCGAACTCTTCGCGCTGCGACCGCAAGGCGAGCGCGGCGTCGGCGCGCCTGGCGGCCGCGCCGCCGAGTTCGGGTGCGACGCCGGCGACCTCGCGCATCTCAGCAAGATCGCCGTTGCAATGAAGCACGACATCGCAGCCGGCGGCGAGCGCTTGCTGACTGCGCTCGGCAATTGTCCCCGACAAAGCGCCCATCGAGACGTCGTCGCTCATCAGCAAACCTGCGAATCCGATCGATCCGCGAATCACTTCGCGCACCATTGTGACCGAAGTCGTGGCGGGGGCGAGGCGGTCGATGGCGCTGAACACAACATGCGCGGTCATTCCGAGCGGCAGACCCGCCAGCGGCCGGAACGCGGCGAAGTCGGTCCGTTCCAGCGTGGCGCGGTCGGTATCGACCACGGGAAGTTCCTTGTGGCTGTCGGCGCGGGCGCGGCCGTGCCCCGGCAGATGCTTGAGCACCGGCAGCACGCCGCCGGCCAGAAGCCCGTCCGCCACCGCGCCGGCGATGGCTGCGACCTTGGCCGGATCGGTTCCATAGGCGCGGTCGCCGATGATCGGATCCCCGTCTGAGACGGGGACGTCGGCCAAAGGCAGGCAGTCGACGTCGATGCCGAGCGCCCTCAGGTCCGAGGCGATCAGATGGGCGCCGAGGCGCGCGGCGGCGAGGCCCGAGGCTTGGTCGCGGTCGTAGATGGCCCCATAGACGCCGCCCGGTGGATAGACCGGCCAATGCGGCGGACCGAGACGCTGCACCCGGCCTCCCTCCTGATCGACCAGCACCGGCGCTTCCCAGCCGACAACATCGCGGAAATCACGAACCAGATCAGCAACCTGCTGAGGATTGCTGATGTTCCTCTTGAAGATGATGAGGCCCCATGGCGCGGCCTCGCGCAAAAAGGCGCGTTCCAGCGGCGTAATCGTCAGACCCGACAGGCCGGTGATGAATGCGCGCGAAGCCATGAGGCGCGGCTTAGCCCGCGCCAACGGCGCGGGCAAGGAAGCCCGGATGCAAGGCTGTTGATGGCTCGCGCCGGACTTTCAGCCTAGTTGCGCTGGATGATGCAGGACCCGCCCGCAGCCTTCAGGCTGGAGCACAGTTCGCCCGCCTCGCTGTTCGAGCCGACCACGACCATGGCGCGGAAGTAGATGCCCTTGGCGCCCAGATCGGCGCGCCGGATCACGGGCTGGCGGCCGCCGAGCTGGGCCGGAAATTTGCCTTGGAGGGCGCGGAACGCCGCCTGGGCGTCGGCCTCGCTGCGCTGGGATGAGACCTGCACGGCATAGGCGCCGCCGCCGGCCGAGGTCGCCACTGGCGCCTCGGGGGCCGTCGAGGCGACGCGCTCAGGGCGCGCCTGCGCTGGAGCTTGGGCCTGCACCGCGTTTGGATTGAGCGACAGCGGCGCGTTGCTGTGGCGCGGCGCCGGAGCTGGAGCCGGTTGAGCTGGCTGGCTCGGTTGGGCCGCCGCTTGCCGAGGCGCTTGACCCTGCGGCGCCGGACGGGCTGGCTCCGAGGTGGTCGCGATCGGCCGGGGCGTGACTGAGATTGGCCTTGGCGTCGGTTCGGCGGTGCTCACGGCCGTCGGCGTCGGCGCCACCTCAGGGGCCGACGCTGCGCCATCATTGGCCTGATCGGGACGAATGGCGATCGTCCTGACCTTCTTCGGATCGCCGACCACGCCGCTGCCCAGGGCTGGCGCGGTGCCCGCCTGGTTCGGCGGGAAGGCCGAGTTGGTATTGCCCGCCGCCGCCGTGACAGGTACTGGCTGCTCTTCGCGCGACAGGAGCCGCTCAATCTGGCCGTTGCCGCTGTTGCCGACGCGATCGGTGATGGTCTTGCCGGCATCCTTGTTCGGGGTCGCGGGCACGATCTTGCTGGGCGCGTTGTCGGCCTTGATGACCGGCGGATTGGTCGGTGCCGAAGACGGACCGAAGACTGCGCGGTAGCCGAGCGCGCCGGCGGTGCCGAGCACTGCCAGCGCGAAAACGCCGGCGATGGCGGTGATGCCGATACGACGGCGGCTCGGCGCGACGTCATCGTAGTATCCGTCGTCGGACGGAGGGCCGAACTGCTGGTGCACGTCATGCAGCGGCTCCTGAGACGGCGGAAAGCCCTCCTCGTAGCTCGGCACCGTACCCGGCGGGTAATCGGCAGGATCGTAGCCCTGCGAACGATAGCCGGGCGCGTGCGCATCGACGGGATAATACTCGGTCGTGTCCGTGGACAACGGCGCGCTGCCGAAAGCCTGGCGGCCGAACGCCGGAGCGCCGTAGGCCTGCTCCGAATAGGCGCTCTGGTTCGGCAGGGTCGGCTGCTCATTCGGATGCGGCAGACTATCGCCCTGCCAGCCGGCAGTCTGGTCCGAAGCGGCGGCGGGCGTGCGGTTGCCGTTGTTACGGCCGTATTCGCCGAAAGGATCGCTCTGCCCGATCAGCCGGGCGAGCTCAGCGAGCGGGTCATTGCCCGAGCCGCCACCCTGCCCGCGCGAGGAAGCCTCGCTTGCGCGATAAGCCTGCTGATTGTGGTCGTCCGCCATGGCGTCCCCGGCACTGAATGTACAACTCGCGCATCGTCCCCAGCGCGATCACCCTGTCCCTCAGGGGTTCGCGTCATGCGCGCTCCGGCAGATCTTAAGACTACCGCATTTCGTCGGGCGCTTCGACCCCGAGCAGATCGAGGCCGGACGCCAGCACGGTCACGATGCCTTGCACCAAGGCGAGCCGCGCCAGTGTTGTTTGTGGATCATCCTGGATAATGAACCGTAAATGCGGCGATTCCTTGCCTCCCCGCGACCATTGAGCGTGAAATTCGCTTGCGAGCTCATACAGATAGAAGGCAACCCGGTGCGGCTCATGAGCCTGGGCGGCGGCCTCGATCATGCGCGGAAATAACGCCAGTTTGCGGATGATCGAAAGTTCCCCGGCGTCGGTCAGGCGGGTCAGATCCGCAGAGCGCAGCGCCGCCGCGTCCGTTTGGAGCTGCGGCATGTCGGCCGCCACAGTGCGGAAAATCGAGCGGCCGCGAGCGTGGCCGTACTGCACATAGAACACCGGGTTCTCGCGACTTTGTTCGATGACCTTGGCCAGATCAAAGTCGAGCACGGCGTCGTTCTTGCGATACAGCATGTCGAAACGAACGGCATCCTTGCCGACTTCATCGACCACCTCGCGCAACGTGATGTAGTCGCCGGCGCGCTTCGACATCTTCACCGGCTCGCCGTTTCGCAACAGCCGCACCAACTGCACCAGCTTGACGTCGAGCACGGCCTTGCCGCCGCTAACCGCCTTGACCGCGGCCTGCATGCGCTTGACGTAGCCGCCGTGATCGGCGCCCCAGACGTCGATCATGTCGGCAAAGCCGCGATCGACCTTCGACTTGTGATAGGCGATGTCGGTGGCGAAATATGTGTAGCTGCCGTCGGACTTCAGCAGCGGGCGATCGACGTCGTCGCCGAAGTCGGTGGAGCGGAACAGCGTCTGTTCGCGATCCTCCCAGTCCTCGAGATTGCCGCTCTTCGGCGGCGGCAGCCGGCCTTCATAGACGTTGCCCTGCTCGCGCAACGCATCAATGGTTTGCGCGACGACATCGGCCGGCCTCGCCACCGGCAAATCGGTGGCAAATGGATCGGGCTCCTCGCCCTCGATCAGCGAACGCTCCGAGAAAAACACGTCGGGCACGATGCGCAGCCGTGCCAGATCGTTGCGGATTTCGGCCATCATCATGTCGGTGGCGCGGCGCCGCACGATCGGCAGCCATTCGCTTTCCGGCATGGCTTTGAGCTTGTCGCCGTAATCGGTGGCGAGCTCCTGGCCGCATTCCTTCAGATAATCGCCGGGATACAGGCCTTCCGGAATTTCGCCGATGTCCTCGCCGAGTGCTTCGCGATAGCGCAGGAAGGCCGAGCGCGCGAGCACATCGACCTGGGCGCCCGCATCATTGATGTAATACTCGCGCGTCACGTCATAGCCGGCGGCGGCGAGCAGGCTCGCCAGCGCGTCACCGAACACCGCGCCGCGGCCATGGCCGACATGCAGCGGGCCGGTTGGATTGGCGGAGACGTATTCGACATTGACCTTGTGGCCGGCGCCCACCGCGCCCTTGCCGTAGGTTTTGCCCTGCTCCAGCACCGCGCGCAGTGCCTTCGGCCAGACATCGGCCGTCAGCGTCAGATTGATAAAGCCGGGGCCGGCGATATCGACCTTCTCGATCTGCGAATCGTCGCGCAGTTTTTCAGCAATGGCCGTGGCGAGTTCGCGCGGATTTTTGCCCGCTTCCTTGGCCAGCACCATGGCAGCGTTGGTCGCCATGTCGCCATGCGAGGCATCGCGCGGAGGCTCGACGACGATACGCGACAGATCCGCATCCGGCCCGAGCACGGCGCCGGCGGCGCCACGCACGCGCGCCAGCATCTCGGCGAACAGATGCGTCTGCGGCGCCGAACCGAGAACAGGCGCGAGCACGGCCGCCGCAGCGGCGCGGACCGTCTCCACCACACTGCTCAAGAACGATTGCGGTGCCGGAGCAGCCGCTGTCGCAGCGGGCTTGTCGGCTGGCTTTTTGGCGGGCTTCCTGGCGGGCTTGGCGGCTGGCGCCACACTGACAGTTGTGGTCGCAGCCACCGGCGCTTTCGTGACCGGCGCGGCCGGCTTCCGCGTCCGCGACTTGAGCGTCTTCTTGACGGTTTTTTTTGCGCCGCCGCGCGACGGCGCCGACTTCTTCACCGTTTTTTTGGCGAGCTTTTTGATCGGCGTCGCAGGCAGTTTGCGCGGCGCCGCAGCCTTCTTCTTTTTCGCCGCGGCGGACTTTTTCGCAGCGGTCGACTTTTTCACAGCGGTAGACTTGCTCTTCCCTTTGGTGCGAGCCTGGCTACGCTTTGGTCCGGCCTTGGTTTTGGACTGGTTTTTGGTTCTGGCCTTGGCCGAACGCTTCGCCGATTGTTTCTTCACTTTTGCCATCAGGAATGCCGCGGGTAAGGGTTTCGGAAGGCGAGTCTAAGCCGAGCGTGGTATATGCCGCGTGATCGCCACGATTGAAAGGCTTTATCGCCGCCCCGCCCCCGCTACCAGCCATTGGAATGCCGCATCATGCCCTTTCGCTCGGACGCCTTCACCCGCCGCCACGCGCTCGCGGGGCTCGGTTCGTTGACGCTGGCCGCGACGATGAAGCCCGCCTGGGCCATCGACCCGCCCGCCAAGCGGATCGCCGACCTCGAGACCAAGCTCGGAGGCCGTCTCGGCGTCTATGTCAGCGATGCGACCGGCCGCGTCCTGATCGCGCACCGCGACACCGAGCGCTTCCCGATGTGCAGCACGTTCAAATTCCTGCTCGGCGCGGCGGCGCTCAAGCGTGCTGAACAGGGTTCGATCACGCTCGACCAGGTGCTGCCCTTTGGCGAAGCCGACCTGCTGAGCTATGCCCCGGTCACCAAGGCCAATGTCGGCAAAGGCGGCATGTCGGTACACGATCTTTGCGCGGCCGCGGTCACGCTCAGCGACAACACGGCCGCCAACCTGGTGATGCGCGCGATCGGCGGACCGGCGGCGGTGACGGCCTTCGCCCGCTCGATCGGCGACCACGACACGCAGCTCGACCGCTTCGAGCCGGAGCTGAATTCGGCCATTCCCGGCGACCCCCGCGACACGACGACGCCGCGCGCCATCGCCGAAGACCTCCGCCGCATCCTCGCCGGCAATGCGCTGGCGCCGACGTCCGTACAAATGCTCGAAGGCTGGATGACGGATTCGAAGACCGGGCTGAAGCGCCTGCGCGCCGGGCTGCCGCACGACTGGAGCACCGCCGACAAGACCGGTTCGGGCGCCAATGCCACCGCGAACGTCGTCGCGCTGGTGCGGCCGAAGAGCCGGCCGACGCTGTTTGTTGCGACCTACATCACCGGTGCGACGCTGGATGGCGATGCGCTCGACGCCGGACATGCCGATGTCGGCCGGATCATCAGCGATATCGTCACGCGCTCCTGAGGCGGCCGCAGGCCCGCGCCCGCTCCGCGATGCGTTGATCGCGGAACCTTCGCCAACCGTGCCGGTTCCTCTACTGGGGTCGCGACGTGTTTGCGAATGAGGGCTGTTATGATCAACGATCCAAGCCGGCCAAGAACCGGTACTGACAATTCACGGGAGCGCAGGCGTCCAAGCTTTGGAACATGGCTGATCGGCGCCGGCGCCGTCATTGCCCTTGCACTCACGATTTTCAATTACTTCTGGCGGGGCAATGGAATTCACGGCACCGCCGGCGCGGGCCTCGTCGTCGTTTCGACGGCGCTGATGGTCGCCGCATTCCTGGCCGTCGCATCCTTGCCGATGGCGAGATGGCTTCGTGCGCTGTTCATCGTCCTCATCGCACTGGACATCGTGGGCACGGGATTTGCGGCGTATATGCTCGAGGCCTATTTCGTCGTGGCCGCCATGATCGTCGCCGCGATTGGTTTCGTTGCCAGTCTCATTAAGCCGCAACAAGCCGGGACAATGGCCGCGGCCGGCATTGCCGCAATCGCCGTCGGTGCCTTTATCGCTCAAGGCACGATGTCGCGCGCGCAAGACGCCGCGCCGCAGTCGCCGGCTCCGCAGCAGCAGCCCGCGGCGCCCGTGGTCGGCGCCACGCATTACGATGGCTGGTACACCTTCAACGGCGATCTCGAAAACCACAAATATTCGACCGCCGATCAGATTACGCCGCAGAACGTCGCCAAGCTGACCAAGGCCTGGGAAGTGCACACCGGCGACATGTCCGATGGCAGCGGCAAGGCGTCGAAGAGCGACTGGTCGGCGACGCCACTGTTCGTCAACAATACGGTATACGTATCGACACCGTTCTATCGCATCTTCGCTATCGCGCCCGACACCGGAAAGGTGAAGTGGACCTACGATACGCACGCGGTCCTCAAGGCGGTGACGCAGCCTGACCTGAAAACCCGCGGCGTCGCCTATTGGCAGGCGGCCAATCCGGAGAGCGGCAAGGCCTGCGATAAGATGGTCTATGTCGGCACGATGGAGGCCAAGCTGTATGCGGTCGACGCCGACAGCGGCAAGCCGTGCGACGGTTTCGCCAACAAGGGCGTGCTCGATATCAACCAGTGGAACACAACGAACGCCAAGTGGCCGTTGTCGATCCTGCAGCCGCCGACTGTTTATAAGGACACGCTCTACATTGGCTGGGCGGGCAAGGACTGGGCCGACGCCGAAGCGCCTCCGGGCACCATCTTCGCCGTCGATGCGCGCACCGGCGCGCTGAAACGGACCTTCAACGCCCTGCCGGAAGATATCCGCAGGAAGACCGGCACGGCCAATGTCTGGGCCAGCATGTCGATCGATCCCGAGCACGGCATTCTTTATCTGCCGATCAGCTCGCCGAGCCCGAATTTCTACGGCGGCAATCGCAAGGAGAATATCCCGGCCGCGACGTCGGTCACCGCGCTCAACGCCGACACCGGTCAGGTGCTCTGGATCCGGCAGATCGTCCATCACGACATCTGGGATTACGACACCGATGCGCCTCCGACGCTGGTCGATATTCACAAGGACGGCCGGACCATCCCGGCTTTGGTGCAGTCCAGCAAGATGGGCTTTCTGTTCGTGCTCAACCGCCTGACGGGCGAACCGATCTACCCGATCGAGGAGCACAAGGTCCCGGCGTCCGATGTGGACGGCGAACAGGCCTCGCCGACGCAACCCTATCCGACGGGGCTGGCGCCGACGGTGCCTGATGAGTTTCCCGGCATATCGGCCGTCGCCGACATCGCGAGCTTCGGACAGTGCTCGCGGATGTTCGCGCAAATTCGCTATGACGGCCGCTACACGCCGCCCAGCCTAAAGGGCAGTCTTGCCTATCCTTCCACGGCGGGAGGCGTCGAATGGGGCGGCGGCGCCGTCGATCCGACGAGCGGCATCTATGTGGTGAACTCGTCGAACGTCGCGCAGATTTATAAACTGATGACCCGCAAGGATTACGAGGCCGCCGACAAGGGCGCCGACCCCGGCGCCAATGGCTACTATCCGCAGGCGGGCTCGCCCTACGGCTTTTATCTGACGAATTTCGTCAACTTCCTCGGCATGCCGTGCTGGAAGCCGCCTTATGGCACCATGTCGGCTTACGACCTCAACAGCGGAAAGCTCCTGTGGCGCAAGCCGTTCGGCGTGTCCCAGAAGTGGGGCTTCTACATGCCGAAGTCATGGGGCTCCGTGACCATCGGCGGGCCGCTCGTCACCAAGTCGGGCCTGATCTTCGTCGGCGGCTCGATGGACGCGCGCGTCCGCGCCATCGATCTGAAGTCCGGTGACGTCTTGTGGCAGGCGTTGGTCGATGCGCCGTCGGTCGCCAATCCCGCGACCTACACCTACAACGGCAAGCAATATGTCGTGTTCGTCGCTGGCGGCAACGCCATCCTCAAACCTCAGACGGGCGATCAGGTGGTCGCCTACGCGCTGCCGGGCTGAATCGGTAGCGGCGCGCGGATGAGATCCGCGCGCCGCTCAGGCCGGCGCCGGCCAGGGTAATTCAATTGCACAGCTCAAGCCGGCAGGCCGATAGCTCAATTCGACCTTGCCGCGAAGATCTTCCTTGAGGCTGCGCTCGAGCAGCACCGAGCCGAAACCGCGCCGGTTCGGCGGCTCGACCGCGGGTCCGCCGCTTTCTTGCCAGTCGATGAGCAAGAGGCGGCTGTCGCCATCGGCGCGGGACCAGGCAAGACTGACGCGGCCCTTGTCGTTCGACAGCGCGCCGTACTTTACCGCGTTGGTCGTCAACTCGTGGAACGCCATAGCCAGCGCCAGCGCCTCACGCGGCGGCAGTAGAACGCGCGGACCGGCGATATCGACGCGGTCTTTATAGGCGTCACCGGCATGCAGCGCGTCGCGCGCGATGTCGGACAACGCGGCGTTTTCCCAGTTCGAGGCGGTGAGCAGATTATGTGCCGCCGCCAAGGCCATCAGCCGGTTCTCAAAGGCCTGCCGCGGCTCGCGGGCAACGCCCCGGAATGTCTGATTGGCCATGGCCTGCACCACGGCGAGCGTATTCTTGACGCGATGGTTGAGCTCGGCCAGCAGCAGCTCGCGCTGCGCATCGGCGCGCTGGCGTTCGCTGATATCGATGTTGACGCCGATCATGCCGAGCAATTCACCCGACGCCGACAGGCGCGGCTGGGCGTGTGTCTGCAGCACGTGGTAGGCGCCGTCCAGCGCGCTCCTGTAGCGGCCGACGATGGTGCACAAGCGGCGCTCGGCCATGGCTTCGCCTATCGCCCGGCCGACCTCAGGCATGTCTTCCGGATGAGTGGTCTGCGCCCAATTGAAGCTGGCGATACCCTGCTCCGAAACGCCCCAGAACTCGCGCAGCATGCGATTGAGGTGGAGACAGTGGCCGTCCTTGTCGCTCATCCAGATCATCACGGGCGCGTTTTCCGACATCACCCGGAAGCGTTGTTCGGATTCGCGGAGATCGTTTTCCGCGGCGCGACGGCGCGCATCGGCCCGCGCCCGCTCCAGGCTGAAGCCGACCTGCCGCGCGATGGTGACGGCGAGTTCGATCTCCGAAGCCGTGAAGCTGCGCCGGTCCGGATAGTAGGTCATGAACTTGCCAACGACTTCGCCGTCGGCGACCAGCGGAATAAACCCGAGGGCGCAGATACCCTCGTTGCGGATGGTTTCCTTGATCCAGTCCGCTTCGGACGTGTCATCGATGTCGGAGACGAAGATCGGCTGCGGATCGCGGTCCCCGGGCCGCCACGGCGAATGGCCGCGAAGCATGTTGCGGTAATGATCGGACAGACCGCGCCAGGCGACGAACTGCATCATCCCAGCCTCGTCGAACAGCAAAATGGAAGCACGGGTACAGGACAAAGTGCCCATGATGGCATCGAGCGCGGCTTCGTAAACCTCGGCTTGGGAACGCGCGCGATAGAGGCGATCGGTGAGAAGATAGAGGGCTGAGAGTTCGCTGACCGCATTGAGCCGCGACCCGGGCGTCACCGCACCGGCGATCTCGGCTTGCCGCTCCATCTGCCCCATGACCCCGTCCTTGCCCCACCGCGCCGGCCAGCGCATCGCCGTGCGCCGCCGATCCGGCTTCCCCGCCCGGGCCCGTAACGCCTCAATATCGAAACAAGTTCCATGGAAGAAGGCCGCCTTGGCCACCGATAAACATGTGTTAACCGTAATTTCGTAACGTCCGCCGCGATAAGGCTTAAAAATCGGGGCGAAGCGCATGGCCGCACGACTCTTGCGAATGCCCCTGCGGAGGGATAGCCGCCCGTCGCCGCTGTCGGACATCGGCGACCGTGCCGGCCGATTGAGCGTCGAGATTGCCGACGCCGCCGGCCTGATCGGCGACCTCACCACGCTCGGCCAGACCCAATCCAAGAGCGCCGAGGGCGCCATCGCGGCCGCGCGGCAAATGGCCGAGACCAACGCCCTGCTCGCTGCGGCGATGGAAGCAGCGCGCCTCTCCGCCGACACGACCGAAGCGACTCTGCGCGACAGCGCCGGTCACGTATCGACATCGCTCACCCGGTCGATCGAGAAGATCGAAGCGCTTGGCGATGGCGCCATCGCGCTCAAGGCGACCATCGAGAAGGTCGCCGCGACCATCCATGACGTCCAGGAAACCAGCGCGGCGGTGCGCCGCATCGCCGACGAAACCGAATTGCTGGCCCTCAACGCCTCGATCGAAGCCGTGCATGCCGGCACCGCCGGCGCCGGCTTCGCCGTGATCGCCGCCGCTGTCAAACGGCTCGCCGAGCAATCGCGGCAGTCGACCAAGGACGCGCAGGCGCAGTTGGAGAAGCTGGCGGGGACCCTGTCCGAACTCGTCGGCCAGGCCGACGGCAACACCAAGATTGCCCTCGCCGCCAAAACGGAATCGGCCGGCGCTCAGCAGTCGATCTCCGAGCTGCACGCGTTGGTCGACACCGTTCAGGGCGTGACCCGTGAAATCAGTACCATGGCCGAACAGGTCGAACGCAACAGCGCCAGTTTCGAGACGCTCAACAGCGAGCTAACCGGCCTCGTCGGCGCGGTCGAGGCCGGCGCCGGCAAGCTCACGCAAGCCAAGGCGCGCACGGACTCGATCCTGACCATCAGCGAAGACTTCCTCATTTTCATCGCCGACTCCGGCATCAAGACGCCGGACACGCCGCTGGTCGCGCTGTGCCAGAAAACCGCGAGCGCGATTGCCGCGCAGTTTGAACGCGCCATCGCCAAGGGCACGATCAGCGCCGCCGATCTGTTCGACGAACGCTATGTGCCTATTCCTAAGTCCGATCCGCAGCAGATGATGACGCGCTTCGTCGCCTTCACCGACAAGGTGCTCCCGGAGATCCAGGAGCCGGTGCTCGAGGCCGATCCGCGGATCGTGTTCTGCGCTGCCATCGACCGCAACGCCTTTCTGCCGACGCATAACCTCAAATACTCGCAGCCGCAGGGCGCCGATCCGGCCTGGAACGCCGCCAACTGCCGCAACCGCCGCATGTTCAATGATCGCACCGGCCTCTCCGCCGGCCGCAGCGAGCGCGCCTTCCTGCTGCAGACCTACCGCCGCGACATGGGCGGCGGCGAATTCGTGCTCATGAAGGATGTCTCGGCGCCGATCGTCGTCAACGGCCGGCACTGGGGCGGCTTCCGCATTGGCTTCAAGGTCTAGCGATACCGGATCGGCTGCGGTAACCGCCGGTAGCCTTGACCGAGATCAAGGCCGCGATGGCCCACCGGCTCCTGAATGCTTGTCGCGATTCAGGAGGTCACCATGCTCAAAATCGCCGCCCCTGTTTGGATGATGATCGGCACCACGCTCGCCGGCATCGCCGTCATGATCGTGCTCAGCGTGCCGTCGCTCGCCGCGCATGATCGCCAGTACATCCCCTACGCCGCCCTCGTCGGCTTCATCGTCGCCATCCCAATCGCCTACGTGGTCGCCGGCCGAATGCGCAACGCGTTCAGGACCTGAGCAGCGCTCGGTCGGCCGAACCGCGGTTCGGCCCGCGACGGCACAGTCGTGCCTACTTGACACACGTGTGCCATTTGGCCTAATTGCGGGCCATGAGCGCAACGCCTTTGCAGGACCGCCGCGCCGCGCTGGCGCGTGAAGCCATTCTCGATGCGCTGGTCGCGCATCTGGAGGCCGGCGATATCGACACCGTCGGCATGGAGGATCTGGCGCGCGAGGCTGGGGTCTCGAGGCGGACACTCTATCGCTACTTTCCGACCCGCGGCGATCTCATCGCCGCTGCGGGCGATTGGGTGCGCGGTCACGTTTTCAACATTGAGCCGGGGATCGGCGATGGCGGCATCGCGGCGAGCTTCCGCGCTGGCACCGAACGCATGCGCGGCCGGCCGAAGCTCGCCCGGGCCCTGCTCGCGACCGAAAGCGGACGCGCCGTACGCGGCAGCTTCCGGTCCGCGCGGGCCGATGCGATCCGCCGCGACGTCCGCGCCAAGGCGCCAGGTTTGCCGCGCCGCGACGCCGAGCGCGCCGCCGCCATTCTCACCTGTCTATGCAGCCTGAATGCTTTTGTCAGCCTGCAAGAAGAATCGGGGCTGAGCCCCGAACAAGCCGAGGAAGCCATCCTTTGGGCCCTCGACGTCATTCAAGCCGAAGCGCAACGCGACAGCCGCAAGAGGACCACGCGATGAGCAAGCCAGCGATCTTCATCAATTGTTTCGAGGTGCCCGCAGGCCGCGAGGACGAATTCTACGCGATGTGGGAAACGGTCAATCGTTACATGCGCGAAAAACCGGGCTTTATCTCGAACCGCCTGCACCGGGCTACCACGCCAGATGCGCGATTCCGCTTCATCAACTACGTGCTGTGGCGCACCGAAGCCGACTGGCGCGACGCGCATGACGACGGCTTCCGTGCGCTGGCCAGCAATCCCGCCTGGCGCGATTTCCCGCCCAGCGGCGCGCTGTTCGATGTCGTGATGGAATATGCGGCAACGTCCGCGGCGGCGTGAGGCTCAGCGCAGTTCCGGCGTCGCGGCAAAGAAGCGAGCGTGCTCGGCGAGCGCGTAGCGGTCGGTCATGCCGGCGATATAATCGGCAACGCGGCGCGCTTGAGCGGTTGCGTCGAGCGTATCGAAACCCTCGCGCCATTCGGCCGGCAGATCGGCCGGGGCCTTCAGGAAATGCGCGAACAGGTCGGCGACCACCTCCTCCGCATCGTGCATCACCCGCATGACGCGGCTGTGCCGGTACATGCGCGGATAGAGGAAGCCCTTGATCGCGGCATCGACTGCAGTCATGGAGTCGGAGAAGCCGACAACGGGAGCCCCGGCTTGGCGAATATCGGCGACACTGCCCGGCCCGAGCGCCGCGAGGCGCCGTTCGCTTTCGCCGATGACGTCCTCGATCATTCGGGTGATAACGCGGCGCGTGACTTCATGGACGCGGCGTGTCGGCTCGAGGCTTGGATAGCGCTCGTGGATTTCCCGCACGATGTCGTTGAGAAACGGCACCGAGGCGACATCGCCCAGCGTGAACAGATCGGCACGCAGGCCGTCATCAATGTCGTGCGCGTTATAGGCAATGTCGTCGGCAACGGCGGCGATTTGCGCCTCCGCCGAAGCCTGTGACCACAGTTCCAGATCGAAGCGCCGGTTGAAGGCGAGAACCGGCCGCGGCACGCCATGGGCGGCGTAGCGCCGCGTCGGCGCGGCGTCGCGGCCCATCAGCGGTCCGTTGTGCTTGACCAGGCCCTCGAGCGTCTCCCAGGTCAGGTTGAGGCCGTCGAAGTCGGCGTAGCGGCGCTCCAGGTCAGTCACGATGCGCAGCGCCTGGGCGTTGTGATCGAAGCCGCCGGCATCGGCGAGCAACCGGTCGAGCGCACGCTCGCCGGCGTGGCCGAACGGCGTGTGGCCGAGGTCATGGCTCAGCGCCACCACTTCCGCGAGGTCCTCGTCGCAGCCGAGCGCACGGGCCAGCGAGCGGGCGATCTGCGCTACCTCCAGCGTATGGGTCAGGCGGGTGCGGTAGTGATCGCCTTCGTGATAGATGAAGACCTGGGTCTTGTAGGCGAGCCGGCGGAACGCCGCCGAATGGATGATGCGGTCGCAGTCGCGGCGGAAATCGTTGCGGGTCGGGCTCGGCGGCTCGGCCACGAGCCGACCACGGCTCGAAGCCGGAATGGCGGCATAAATGGCGCGAGAACGGCCGCTATCGATGGCCATGACGGCGTTTTCCGGCGAATCGGGCCGCATTGACGTCACAGCCCGGCGCACTTAACTATCCAAGCAAGCGTAACGCAACGCCGTAGAGGACTGCCATGGACGCAACGACAATGGACGCCAGCGTCACCGTCAGCGAACGGGCGGCCCGCCGCATCGGCGAAATCCTGAAGAACGAGCCGGCCGGCACCATGCTCCGTGTCAGCGTCGAGGGCGGCGGCTGTTCCGGCTTCCAGTACAAGTTCGACATGGAGCGCGAAAAGGCGGGCGACGACATCGTCATCAACCGTGACGGCGCGACCGTTCTGATCGACCCGATGTCGGTCGAATACATGGCCGGCTCCGAGATCGATTTCGTCGATGACCTGATCGGCGCCTCGTTCAAGGTCAAGAACCCGAACGCCACCGCGTCCTGCGGCTGCGGCACCAGCTTTTCGCTTTAGCCAGACGCCCGTACGAGTGCAGCCGCGGCCCCGCCCAAGGAGCCACGGTTTCTCGCGCCTCAGTTCAGCGTCATGCCGGTCTTCTTGGCAAAGTCGGCATAGGTGGCGAAGTCCGCCTGCACCTGCTTCTCGAAGGCGTCGGCAGACATCGGCGGCGTATCGGCGCCGATCTTGGCGAGCTTGGCCTTCACCTCCGGATTGGTCACCGCCTTGGCCAGCGCCGCATTCAGCTTCTCGACGATTGCCTTGTCGGTCTTGGTCAGGGCGAACACGCCGATCCAGAAGGGGCTGGCGCTGTCCTTGTAGCCGGCCTCCTCGGTCGTCGGGATTTCGGGGAGCAGGCTGGCGCGCGTCGGGCTCGACACCGTGAGGCCGAGCAACTTGCCCTCCTTGATGTAAGGCAGCGCTGTGGCGATCGGGCAGAAATAGTAATCGACACGGCCGGCGATTACTTCGGTGAGCGCTTCGGCGCCGCCCTTGAACGGCACATTGATGGCCTCGTAGCCGGCGCTGAGGCGGAAGCGTTCCGCCGCCAGATGCACGGCGGAGCCGATGCCGAGCGTGGCGAAAGTGAACTTGTTCGGGTTGGCCTTGGCCTGAGCGACGAACTCCTGGATCGTCTTGATGCCCTTTGACGGCGAGATGATCATCACGCTCGGCACGTTGCCGATGATGCCAACGGCGGCGAAGTCATCCTTGGGCGAATAGCTCAGCTTCGGATACAGCGCCGGCGCGATGGCATGCGCCGACGACGCTGCGAGGAAGGTGTAGCCGTCGGCATCGGCCTTGGCGACCGCCGCCTCGCCGATGGTGCCGCCGGCGCCGCCGCGGTTCTCGATGATGAACTGCTGGCCGAGATCGCGGCTGACCTGGTCGAACACGATGCGCGGGATGATGTCGGTGGCGCTGCCGGCGCCGAACGGGATGATGACGCGGACCGGATGCGCCGGCCAGTCTGCCGCCCGCGCGCCGGACCCAACGGTCGATGAGACGACCAGCGATAGGGCAAACAGCAAAGCACGATTGCGACGCATGGAAACCTCTCCTAGAAAAAAGCGTTGAACGTCATTTCCAGCAAGGACTGTGCCACAACTAAACCGGTTGTGGCCTTGCCGCTCAAGCCGCGTGGGCCCTGCGGGCGACGATCAGGGTCGTGCCCTTGACCGCCCTGACGACAACGGGCGTGCCCGCCGCCAGATCTTCCGCACACTCCGCGAGCCAGAGCGAGTCACCGAGCCGGACCCGGCCCTGCCCGTTGGCGAAGGCCTCCGTCGCGGTCGCCGACGCGCCGACAAGATTGATATCGCGGCGGTTGACTGGTTCAGTCTCCCTGCCGCGCTGATCGAGCTGGCGATAGACGAAATAACCGGCGATAAAGGTGCCGATGCAGGCGACGACGAAGAACGTCAGTTGCGCCGACAGCGACCAGCCGATGACGAAGCCGGCGAGCGCAGTCAGACCGGCGGCACAGGCAATCCAGATCAGATAGCTGCCGGGCACCGGCAGTTCGAGGAACGCGATGATCACGGCCGCAACGGCCCAGGCCCATGGCGTCACTGTCGCCGGCCACATCATTTCGCCTCACCGGTCACGGCGCCCTTGGTGAGTTCGGCGATGCCCGCGATGGCACCGACGACGCTCGACATTTCCATGGGCATCAGCATCAGGCGCACATTGGGCGAGTGGCCAAGCTGGTTGAGGGCATCGACGTACTTCTGCGCCACGAAATAATTGAGCGCCTGCACGCTGCCATCCTCGACCGCCTTGGACACCGCGCGCGTCGCCTCGGCCTCGGCATTGGCAAGGCGCTCGCGCGCCTCGGCATCGCGGTTGGCGGCGACGAGACGGCCTTCGGCGGCGAGAATCTGCGACTGCTTCTCGCCTTCGGCTTTCAGGATGGCGGCCTGCTTGATGCCCTCGGCGGTCAGAATGGCGGCGCGGCGCTCGCGCTCGGCGGTGAGCTGCATGGCCATCGAAGCCACGACGTTGGCCGGTGGGCTGATGTCCTTGAGTTCGACGCGCGTAATCTTGACGCCCCAGGGCTGCGTGGCGGCGTCGAGCACATGAAGCAGACGGTCGTTGATCTCGTCGCGTTTTGACAAGGTCTCGTCGAGATCAAGCGCGCCGATCGCGGTACGGATATTGGTGAGCGCCATGTTTTCGACCGCGCCCTGCAAATTCTGCACTTCATAGGCAGCTTTGGCCGCCTGCAGTACCTGATAGAACACGATACCGTCGACCGTCACCGAGGCGTTGTCCTTGGTGATAACCGACTGACTCGGAATCTCGAGCACGGTTTCCTGCACGTTGATCTTGCGACCGATTGCATCGATGAACGGAACGATCAGGTTGAGCCCCGGCAGCAAGGTGGTGCGGTAGCGGCCGAACCGCTCGACCGTCCATTGGTATCCCTGCGGCACGGTCTTCACGCCGGCGGCAATGACGGCGAGCGTGAGCACCACCAAAGCGATCAGAAAGATCAAGGATTCCATGTCATCTCCCGGGCAAGAGGTCGCGGCGCCGGGGGCAGCATAGCATCAAATTGGCGACCGGAACCGCATAGCCGCGGCCGCGCAAGGAGAGCCTTGGCGTCCCCTTTCGAATGACGAAGACTGGATGACGGCGCGGCGGGCGTTTAACGCCCGACCGGCTCCTTATTCCGCTGCGACCTGCGCCGGTGCCTCGGACACCTCCTCGAGCTGCGGCTCGAGGCGACGCTTCAGCATGCGGTCGAAGCGGTCCAGATAGAGGTAGATCACCGGCGTAATGTAGAGCGTGAGCAATTGCGACACGCACAGGCCGCCGACCACGGCAACGCC
This sequence comes from Pseudolabrys sp. Root1462, assembly GCF_001426945.1. GTDB lineage: Bacteria > Pseudomonadota > Alphaproteobacteria > Rhizobiales > Xanthobacteraceae > Pseudolabrys. The sequence goes on from NZ_LMFS01000001.1 coordinate 2,076,346, forward strand.
GAGCGGCTGGCGCAGTTCGGCGCCGGCACCGGTGCCGAGCGCGATCGGCAAGGTGCCGAAGATCGCGGCGAAGGTGGTCATCATGATCGGCCGGAAACGCAAGGATGCGGCTTCGCGGATCGCGGCCTCGGCCGACAGGCCGACACGGCGGCGCTCGATGGCGAAGTCGATCATCATGATCGCGTTCTTCTTCACGATGCCGACCAGCATGACGATGCCAATCATGGCGATGACCGACAGGTCCATCTTGAACAAAAGCAGAGTCAGAATGGCGCCGATGCCCGCCGACGGCAGGCCGGAAATGATCGTGATCGGGTGGATGAAGCTTTCATAGAGGATGCCGAGCACGACGTAGGCCGCGAAGATCGCCGCGAGGATGAGCACGCCCTGCCCGCGCAGCGAGTCCTGAAACACCTGGGCGGTGCCCTGGAAGCCGGTGGTGATCGAAGCCGGCAGACGCTCGTCGCGCTCCAGCTTCTGGATTGCGTCGACCGCTTGGCCCAGCGAGGTGCCCGGTTGCAGGTTGAACGAGATCGTTACCGCCGGCTGCTGGCCCTGATGATTGACCTGCAGCGGACCGACGGTGGGCGTGAAACGCGTCACCGCCGACAACGGCACCGACGTGCCGCTCGAGGTCTTCAGGAAGATGCGGTCGAGGTCGTTAGCGCCGGTCTGGTACTCGGGCAGGCTTTCCAGGATGACCTGGTAGTCGTTGGCCGGCGTGTAGATCGTCGCGACCTGGCGCGTGCCGAAGGCGTTGTAGAGTTCCTGGCGGATCTGATCGATCGTGAAGCCGTAGACGCCCGCCTTCTCGCGGTCGACCTCGACGGTGACCTGCGGATTCTTGACGTAAAGATCCGTGGTGACATCGAGCAGCCCCTGGATGGTGGCGATCTTGTCCCGCATTTCCGGCGCCAGCTTGTACAGCGTGTCGGTGTCGTTCGACTGCATCGTGTACTGGTATTGGCTCTTCGACGGTCGGCCGCCCAGATTGATGTTCTGGATCGGCTGCAGGAACAACTGCATGCCGACGACCTGGCCGGCGTTGCGCCGCATCCGCGCGATGATGGTCTGCGCACTGTCGCGCTCGCTGCGCGGCTTCAGCGCCACCAGCATGCGACCGCTGTTGAGCAGCCCATTGGGACCGCCGTTGCCGACGGTGGAGTTGACGTAATCGACCGCCGGATCCTTGCGGATGATCTCAGCCACCTGGCGCTGATGCTCGACCATCGAAGCATAGGAGATATCGCTGCGCGCCTCGGTGATACCGCTGAGATAGCCGGTGTCCTCGATGGGGAAGAAGCCCTTGGGCACGATGATGTAGAGCCAGATCGTGGCGATGATCGTCAGGAACGTCACGCCGAGCATGATCTGCTTGTAGGCCAGAACGCGATCGAGCGACCACTCGTAGAAGCGTAGCACGCTGTTGAAGGCGTACTCAAATGAACGCAGCACGACGTTCAGCTTCTCTTCCTCACCGGGACGATGGCCCCGGAGAACACGGGCGCACAGCATCGGCGTCAGCGTCAGCGACACGAAGCCGGACACGATGATCGCGACCGACACCGTCACCGCAAACTCGCGGAACACCCGCCCGACCATGCCGCCCATCAACAGAACCGGAATGAAAACGGCGATCAGCGAGAAGGTAATCGAGACGATGGTGAAGCCGATTTCGCGCGCGCCCTTGAGCGCCGCCTCGAATGGCCGCATCCCGCCTTCGATATGGCGGACGATGTTCTCCAGCATGACGATGGCGTCGTCGACCACGAAGCCGACCGACAGGGTCAGCGCCAGCAGCGTCATGTTGTTGATGGAGAAGCCGAACAGATACATCGCGGCGCAGGTGCCGACCAGCGAGATCGGCACGGCGAGCGCCGGGATGATGGTAGCCGACACTTTGCGCAGGAACAGGAAGATGACCATGATGACCAGCGCAATCGCGATCGCCAGGGTCTCCTGCACGTCGTGAACCGCGTCGCGGATCGAGATCGAGCGATCGAACAACGGCGCCATGCTGATCGACGGTGGGATCTGCGCGCGCGCCGTCACCAGCGCGTTACGGACCAAATCGACCACTTCGACGGTGTTGGCGTCCGGCTGGCGCTGGATGGCGAGCACAATGGCGCGGGCGTCGTTGAACCAGGTCGCGACCTTGTCATTCTCGACGCTGTCGACGACGCGCGCCACCTCACTGAGCTTGATCGGCGCGCCATTGACGTATTTTACGACGACCTCCCGATAGTCGGCGGCGCGGCGCATGGCGCTGGTCGCAAGCAGCGTCAGCGACTGATTTGGGCCATCGAGCGTGCCGACCGGCGCGGCTGAGTTGGCCTTGGCGACGACGGTGCGGATATCGTCGAGCGAAATGTTGCGCGCCGCGGCCGCAGCAGGATCGACCTGCACGCGGACGGCGAATTTCTGCGCGCCGTAGACGGAAACCTGGGCCACGCCACTGAGCTGCGACAGTTGCGGCGCCAATACAGTCTCGGCGTAGTCGTCGATGACCGAAAGCGGCATCGTATCCGACCGCATCGACACGTAAAGCACCGGGAAGTCGCCCGGATTGACCTTGCGGAATGACGGCGGCGTCGTCATTTCAACCGGCAACTTGCGTTGCGCCGTGGTCAGGGCGGTCTGCACGTCAAGCGCGGCGCCATCGATGTCGCGATTGAGGTCGAACTGGATCGTGATCGAGGTATTCCCCGATGACGATGACGAAGTCATCGACGAAATGCCGGCGATGGTCGATAGCTGGCGTTCGATCGGAGAAGCCACCGACGCCGCCATCGTCTCGGGCGAAGCACCCGGCAGCGTCGCGGTGATGCGGATCGTCGGGAAGTCCACGGCGGGAAGCGCCGCCACCGCCAAGAGCCGATATCCGAAGACGCCGAGCACGATGACCGAGGCGATCATCAGCGTGGTCAGCACCGGCCGGCGAATACAGACTTCGGAGATGTTCATACGATCGCGCCCCGCTCGCCCCTGTCTTTGATTTTACCGGTTCGCCATGAGGCGACCGCCCGGCTCAGCTTGCTTCCGCCTTGTCCTTCTGCGCCACGGGCTTGTTGCCGGGACGCGGACTGACCTTGCTGCCGTTCGACAGTTGCAGTTGACCATCGGTGACGACGGTTTCGCCGCCCTTGAGCCCAGAGGTGATGATCGACACATCGCCGACCTGTCGCTCGACCTTCACCGGCTGAACCTTTGCCTCATCACCGACAACGACGAAGACAAAGCTGCCCGTCTGGCTGACCTGGACGGCGGGCGATGGCACCACCACCGCCTCCTCGCTGCGCAAGGTCATCTCCGCGGTCACCAGCGTGCCCGGCCACAAAAGTTCGTCGGTGTTCGGCATCGTCGCGCGCAACGTCGCCATGCCCGTCGTCGAGTCGACGGTGTTCTCGATCATCGAGACCTGACCTTGGGCGCGCTTGGTCTGGCCCGGGATCAGCACCTGAACCGTGGCGGTGCCCGCCGAGATCGCCTCGCGGAGCGCCGGAAGGTTCTTTTGCGGCACGGTGAAGGACACATACACCGGCGCCATCTGGATGATGGTCGCCATCGGCTGCGTGTCAGCCTGGCGCACGAAATTGCCGACCTTGACGTTGGCGGCACTGATCACCCCGGTAATCGGCGCGGTGACGTCGCAGTACGAACGCTGCGCCTTGAGATTGTCGAGGGTGCCCTGATCCGACTTGATGGCAGCGGTGAAGACGTCCGCCTGTGTCTTGGCGTTGTCGAGATTGACGGTCGGCGTCGCGGATTTTGCCACCAGATCGGTATAACGCTGGACGTCGCGTTGCGCGCCGGCGAGTTGCGCCCTGTCGCGCGCGAGGTTGCCCTCGGTCACGGTGATCAGTGCCTCGGTGACGCGGCAGTCCAGTGTGAACAGCTTCTCGCCCTTAGTCACATGGGCGCCGTCGGCGAAATGAACGCCGGTGATATTGGTGTCAACACGCGCTTTAAGCGCGACACTGGCGATCGGGGTCACTGTTCCCAACGCGTCGAGGCGCACCGGAACTTGCTTGCGCTCGGCTTTACCGATTTCGACCGGCACGGGGCGCGCAGCCTGGGCACGCACGCCCTGCGCGTGGGCGTCGCCCTTGTCAGCGGTCCAGAGTCCCCTTGCGAACACCGCGACGCCGATCAGGGCGAGCACGGCCACGCCAAAGAGCCATTTGCGTTTCGTCATTCTCGTTCTTCGACCAACCGGGTTTCAATTCCCCACCCCCGGCCGCTCTCCCTCTGCTCGGTCTATCCCCGCCCAAAATAATGGACTTTGGCGCCGCATTGGACGCCTGTGTATCATATTAACGCGCGTTATGGCACTTCCCTGCGGCGGTCTGGTAAACACCGTAAGCTATTTATTTCGCCCGTGTTTATGTGCTCTTTACGCGGCGAAGGTCAAAACATACCCGCCGGAACCATCCGCAATGCGAATAGCCACCTGGAACGTCAACTCGATTCGTCAGCGCCTCGACAGCCTGCAGGCCTGGCTCAAAGAGCGGTCGCCGGACATCGTGTGCCTGCAGGAGATCAAGTGCCAAGACGAAGCCTTCCCCCGGGAGGTCTTCGAGGCCATGGGTTACAATGTCGCAGTTCACGGCCAGAAGACATTTAACGGCGTCGCCCTGTTGTCCAAACTGCCCTTCGACGAGGTGGCGCCCGGGCTGATCGGCGACGAGGCCGATGTACAGGCCCGCTTCCTCGAGGCCCTCGTCTCGACCAAAACCGGCGTCGTCCGGGTGGTCAGCCTGTATCTTCCGAACGGCAATCCTGCTCCCGGCGAGAAGTACGATTACAAGCTGCGTTGGATGGACCGGCTGATCGCCTTCGCGCGCGAGCGTCTCAAGCTCGAGGAGCCGCTGGTGCTCGCCGGCGACTACAACGTCATCCCGGCGGCGCTCGACGCCAAGCGGCCGGAAATCTGGGTGAACGACGCGCTGTTCCTGCCGCCAACCCGCGAGCGGTTTCGCGCGCTGGTCAATCTCGGCTTCACCGATGCCATCCGTGCGGTGAACGAAGATGGCGGCGTTTACAGTTTCTGGGATTACCAAGCCGGCGCCTGGCAGAAGAACGACGGCATCCGCATCGATCATCTGCTGCTGTCGCCGCAGGCCGCCGACCGGCTCACCGACGCCGGCATCGACAAGCATGTACGCTCTTGGGACAAGCCGTCGGATCACGTGCCTGTCTATGTCGATCTGGACATCGATCGCTGACGCGATTTCAAAATATTCTCACAACTGCTGGAACGAATGTTGCAGTGCACGGTTGCTGATCCCGAGCGGGGTTTGGGCAACTTATCAAATGACACTGCGTATACTTTTCGCGACACCGGAACTCGAAGGTCTCGTCCAAGTCGGAGGCCTCGCAGCGGTGTCCGCCGCGTTGCCGCGAGCGCTACGGCAAAAGGCCGACACGCGGATCGTCATTCCCGGCTATCGCAGCGTGCTAAAGAACTTAGGGCCGATCGATGTGATCGGTTCTTGTGCAGCCTTTGCCGATCTTCCGGGCTGTTCGATTGCCCGCTCCAAGACGGCCGACGGCACCACGCTCTATGTCGTGCTGTCGCCCGAACTGTTCGAGCGTGAAGGCGGCCCCTATACCGACGATCGCGGCCGCGACTGGGTGGACAACGATGTCCGCTTTGCCCGCTTCGCTCTCGCGACTGCCCAATTAGCGAGCGGCGCCGTCGATAAGGAATGGTCCGCCGATCTGGTACACGCCAACGATTGGCCGACCGCCTTGGTGCCAGCGTATCTCGCCTGGCAAGGCAGCCATCTTCCAACCGTGCTGACGATCCACAATCTCGCTTACCAGGGCCTGTTCGGCCGCGACACGCTCGGCCGCATCGGCGCGCCTTCGAGCGCCTTCCAGATCGAAGGCCTCGAATTCTATGGCAAGGTTTCCTTCCTCAAGGGCGGGCTCGTCTATGCTTCGCATCTGACGACGGTGAGCGAAACCTACGCCCGCGAGATCACCACGCCGGAATTCGGCTGCGGCCTCGAAGGGCTGTTGGCCAAGCGCTGGCGCGACCAGGAACTGACCGGCATTCTCAATGGCATCGACGACACCTGGGATCCGCGCACCTGCCCTGGGCTGACGCAGCCGTTCGAGGCGGGCGATTGGCGCGCCCGCAGCATGAACAGTAACCAGGTCCGCAAGCAGTTCGGGCTGGCACTGTCACGCGGCCCGCTGTTCGGGCTCGTGGCGCGGCTGGTCTACCAGAAGGGTCTCGATCTCGTGCTTGCCACCGCGGAAACGATCATCGCGTCGGGCGGCCAGATCGTCATTATGGGCCGTGGCGAACCCGAAATCGAACAAGCGCTGAGCAACGCGCAGAAGCAGCGGCCGAAGGACATGGCGGTGGCGTTGCGCTTCGACGATGCCGAAGCGCGCATGATCTTCGCCGGCAGTGATTTCTACTTGATGCCGTCGCGGTTCGAACCCTGCGGCCTGAGCCAGATGTACGCGCAGCGTCTCGGCTCGCTGCCGATCGGGCGCAAAACCGGCGGCCTCGCCGAGACCATCAATGATGGCCAGACGGGTTTCTTGTTCCGGGATTCGTCGTCGGAATCGCTGCTCGGCGGCATCTGCCGGGCCTTTGCCGCCTTCGGTCAGAAGAACCGGCTCAACAAGATGCGCGAAGGCGCCATGGCCAAGTCGTACGATTGGGCAAAATCGGCAGGCAGCTACCGCTCGCTCTATAACCGTCTGGCGGCCGCCTGAGACCAGCCAGCCTATTCGCGGCGGCTTTCCATCCAGCGCTTGAGGTACACGAGCGCCAGCGCGCGCTCGTCCTCGGTCGACTGCGCATAGGCGCTGTCATAGAGCTTGGCGACCCAGGTCTCATCGGGGCTCGCCCGCGACGCGTCGCGCGCCAGCGTCAACCACATCAGGCCGCGCGCCGCCTGTCGCGGCACATGATCGCCCGAGAACAACATGGCCCCGAGCATAGCCTGCGACTTGCACTGGCCCTTCTGCGCCGACAGCCCGAACCAACGCGCCGCGGTGCGCGGATCGTGCGGCGCACCGTTGCCGTTGAGATAGAGCCGCGCCAAATAATACTGCGCGTCGGCGTCGCGGAAATACGATGCGGCGTAGTCGAACATCTGCCGCGCGCGCTCAGGCTCCGCCTTTATCTTGGTGTTCGGAATGCCATCGAGATAGTAGTGGCCGAGCGCGACGAAAGCCGAGGCGACGAAGCGCGATTGCGGCCCGTCGGGATTGTCGTCGGCGTGATTGGCGGCGATGCTGCGGAAGTATTCGAAAGCCTTGAGATCGTCTTGCGCAACGCCATCGCCGGCCTGATACATACGGCCGAGCTTCCACTGCGCCACGGCGTGACCGCGCTCAGCCGCATATTCCAGCGAGTGCAGCGCCTTTTCCTTGTCGCCCGTCTTGAGCCAGTGCGCGCCGGAACGGAACGCCTCGTCCATCGACTTCAGCGCGGGCGGCGCCGCCGCCACGACGTCGTCATCGGACTTCGTGCCGTCGAATGCGAGCGCCGGCGCAGCCACGACCGCGAGGGTCAGGCCGACACCGAGCGTTGCCAAACGCAAATATGCGTCAGCTGTCCGCATAGCACTCCTTCTCCGCCGCCCCGCCCGGATGCGTCACGGCGCCGTCGACGGCCGGACCGACCTGCTGCGCATATTTCCAGAGGTAGCCCGAGGTCGCGTGGTTCTCCCGGGGATGCCAGTCCTTCTTGCGCGCAACGAATTCTTCGTCCGTCAGCTTGACGTCGATGGTGCCGTTGACGGCATCGATCGTGATGATGTCGCCGTCCTTGACGAGCGCGATCGGGCCGCCGACCGCCGCCTCAGGCCCGACATGGCCGATGCAGAAGCCGCGCGTCGCGCCGGAGAAGCGGCCGTCGGTGATCAGCGCCACCTTGCCGCCCATGCCCTGGCCGTAGAGCGCTGCCGTGGTCGACAGCATTTCGCGCATGCCCGGACCGCCGCGCGGACCTTCGTAGCGGATGACGAGAACTTCGCCTTCCTTGTACTGTTTGTTCTTCACGGCTTCGAAACAGGCTTCTTCGCCGTCGAAGCAACGCGCCGGGCCGGAGAATTTGAGTTCGCTCATGCCGGCGACCTTCACGATCGCGCCTTGGGGAGCAAGATTGCCCTTGAGGCCGACAACGCCGCCCGTCGCGGTGATCGGCTTGTCCGCCGGACGTACGACGTCCTGGTTCGGATTCCACTTCACCGACTTCAGGTTCTCGGCAATGGTACGCCCGGTCACAGTCATGCAGTCGCCGTGCAGGAAGCCGTTGTCCAGCAGGGTTTTCATCAACAACGGTATGCCACCAACCTCGAACATGTCTTTGGCGACATAACGGCCACCCGGTTTCAAATCTGCGACATAAGGAGTCTTTTTGAAGATTTCGGCGACGTCGAACAAAGTGAACTCGATGCCACATTCGTGCGCGATGGCGGGTAGATGCAGCGCAGCATTGGTCGAACCGCCGCTCGCCGCGACCACCGCCGCCGCGTTTTCCAGCGCCTTGCGCGTGACGATATCGCGGGGCCGCAGATTGAGCTGCAGCAGTTCCATGATCTTTTCGCCGGCCAAGGTGCAGAACTTGTCGCGCATTTCGTAGGGCGCCGGCGCGCCGGCCGAGTAAGGCAGCGCGAGACCGATGGCCTCCGACACCGTCGCCATGGTGTTGGCAGTGAACTGGGCGCCGCAAGCGCCCGCCGACGGACAGGCGATCTGTTCCATCGCATCGAGGTCTTCGTCGGAGAGCGCGCCAACCGAATTCTTGCCGACCGCTTCGAACATGTCCTGCACAGTGATCGGCTGGCCCTTCCAGGAGCCGGGCAGGATCGAACCGCCATAGATGAAGATCGACGGCACGTTCATGCGCACCATCGCCATCATCATGCCGGGCAGCGACTTGTCGCAGCCGGCGAGACCGATCAGCGCGTCATAGCCGTGGCCGCGCATTGTCAGTTCGACGGAGTCGGCGATGAGGTCGCGCGAGGGCAGCGAGGCGTACATGCCGGCATGGCCCATGGCGATACCGTCGGTCACGGTGATGGTGCAGAATTCGCGCGGCGTACCACCGGCGGAGGCGACACCCTTCTTGGCGGCCTGGGCCTGGCGCATCAGCGAAATGTTGCAGGGCGCGGCCTCATTCCAGCAGCTCGCCACGCCGACGAACGGCTGGTGGATCTGCTCCTTGGTCAGGCCCATCGCGTAGTAGTACGAACGATGCGGCGCACGAGCCGGACCTTCGGTCACATGCCGGGAAGGAAGTCGCGATTTAATATTGGTCTTGGCGTCCATAGTACTTTCGGGCCCCCGCCCCATTTCAGCGCCGCCGGTTGCGTGCCCGACAAGCTTTGTCGCCAGAAGCAAAACTCCAATTCCAACCGGCCGCCCCAAATGAGGACGTCCGCCGCGCTCGAATTCCAGAATTGCCGCAACGGTTTGCGCCGCAACTTGGAAGCCTTCGATGTGGTTGAAGGGTATGGCCAAATCGCGGCGTGGCGAGCCATCATTGGCTGCCAGAGCTTGATTGTTCCTTAAGTGTTGCAAGCCGGTCACAGAAGTCCGGCCTCCCGAAGGCATAAGAGTTAAATGCCCCCCCGCCTGACCCGTAAATTCTTCAATAGATCCGTGCACGAGGTTGCGCCCGAGTTGATCGGCGCGACGCTCCTGGTGAACGGCGCCGGCGGCGTCGTCGTCGAGGTCGAGGCCTATCACCACACCGACCCGGCCGCGCACAGCTACCGTGGCCCGACGCCGCGCAACGCCGTGATGTTCGGGCCACCGGGCTTTGCCTATGTCTATCGGTCCTACGGCATCCACTGGTGCCTGAATTTCGTCTGCGAGGCCGAAGGCTCCGCCAGCGCCGTCCTCATCAGGGCCCTGGAGCCAACCGCGGGGCTTTCGGCGATGCGGCGACGGCGCGGCCTGGAAGATGAGCGCGCCCTGTGCTCCGGCCCCGGCAAACTCTGCGAGGCGCTCGGCGTCACCATCAAGCACAATGCCATGCCGCTTGACCGGGCGCCCTTCGAATTGCGGGCGCGCGCAGCCGAGCCCGACATCGTCAAAGGCGAACGCATCGGCATCACCAAGGCTGTCGAACTGCCGTGGCGCTATGGGCTCAAGGGGTCGAAGTTCTTAAGCAAGCCGTTCAGGGCTTGACGCGGAAGTCCGGCTTGAAGCCGAGTTCGCGCCGGGCCTTCTCGCTCGACAGCGCCGGATCGTCGTCGGCAACATTGTAAATGCCGGGCTTGGCCTTGGTCAGCGCCAGCGCGGTGGCCTGGGCGGCGCCGTCGATATGCACCGACGGCGGCCGCGACGGCCGGGCAGACCAGGTGCCAGGGCCGTAAAAGAAGCCATAGCGGAGTACGACGCCTTCCGGCATTGCCAGCACCGCCTGCTCGAGAGCCTTAACGCCGTCGATGGTCGTCGCCGCGGCGCCCTCGGCCGGCGCCAGTGGATCGCTCTCGGTGCGAGCGCGCGGGCCCGGCTTGTAAAGCCAGGCGACACTCTGCGCGATCATGCGGGTCACGCCGGCGGCTTTGGCCGCGGCCACGAGATTAGTGGTGCCCTCGACGCGAATGCGCGCGTTACGCGCCAACCCCTCCTGGTATTGCGGTGTGCCGGGGGCGAAGGCCAGGTCGGTGAGTTGATGGATGATGGCGTCGGGCCGTGCCGCCGCGACGGCAGCCGTCAGCGCCGCCGCGTCGAAGACATCGACCACGACCGGCTGGGCGCCGAGCTTGATGATGGCCTCGGCCTTGTCGGCCGAGCGCGTGGTCCCGACGACCGTGTGGCCGACGGCGAGCAGCAACGGCGTAAGACGCCGCCCGATCGCGCCGCCTGCGCCAGCGAAGAACACTCTCATGCCGGTGATCTCAGCAGCGCTTTAGGGTCAAAAAGAGGTCGGCGCGCGTTTTTGTTGGCTGCGCCGGCCCGAGCTATGCCGCCCCCTTGAGCCGATCGATCGCCTCGGCGATCTTGGCCTTGCGGGCCAGCGCTTCCTCGCGTTTGGCCTTTTCCTCCTCGACGACTTCGGCGTCCGCGCGCTCGACAAATTTCGGATTGCCGAGCTTCTTCTCGACGCGATCGATATCGTCCTCGGCCTTCTTCATCTCCTTGGCGAGACGCGCCCGCTCGGCGTCGATGTCGATGACGCCGACCAGCGGCAGCGCCACCAGATCGCCGCGCACCACGAGTTGCGCCGAGCCCTGCGGCGGGCTCGCGGCCGACGAAATGTCCGAAACGCGCGCCAGCCGCTTGATGAACTCGGCCCAGCGCTCGGCACGCGCCTGCGTTTCCGCCGGCACGCCGGCGAGCACCAGCGGGATGTTGACGTTGATGTTCATCTCGGCGCGGATCGAGCGGATCGCCGTGATGAGGTCGATCACCCAGCCGATCTCGGCCTCGGCCTTGTCGTCGCTCAGGCCCTCAAGAGTCGGCCACGGCGCCAGCGCCAGCAGCGTGTCCCGCTTCGGCCCCTGCTCGGCCGTTACCCGCCACAGCTCTTCGGTGATGAAGGGCATGAACGGATGCAGCATCTTGAGGATTTCGTCGAGCACCCACGCCGCCATGGCGCGGGTCTCGTCCTTGGCGGCTCCGTCCGCGCCCGTGAGCAGCGGCTTCGATAGCTCGACGTACCAGTCGCAATAGACGTTCCAGACAAAGCGATAGGCGGCAGCAGCGGCTTCGGCGAACTTGAATTCGCCGAGCGCGGCGGTGACCTCGGTAAGGGCCTTCTGCGTCTCGTGCGCGATCCAGCGATTGAGCACCTCTTTCGCGCTCTTGGGATCGAAACCGGCGGCGCGCGCGGCGCCGTTGAATTCGACGAAGCGCGCCGCGTTCCACAGCTTGGTGGCGAAGTTGCGGTTGTTCTCGACATCCTGCGGGCCGAGGCGGATGTCGTGCGACGGCGCGACGTTACGCATCAGCGTGAAGCGTAGCGCGTCGGCGCCGAATTCGTCGATGATGCCGAGCGGATCGACGACGTTGCCCTTGGACTTCGACATCTTGGCGCCGGAGGCATCGCGCACCAGGCGGTGGATGTAGATGTCCTTGAAGGGGATTTGCGGGCTCCCCTTCTCGTCCTTCATGAAGTGCAGGCCCATCATCATCATGCGGGCGACCCAGAAGAAGATGATGTCGAAGCCGGTGACCAAAGTGTTGGTCGGGTAGAAACGCGCGAGCTCCTTGGTCCTGTCAGGCCAGCCAAGCGTCGAGAACGGCCACAGCGCCGACGAGAACCAGGTGTCGAGGACGTCTTCGTCGCGCTTCAGCACAGTCTTGGTGCCGTAATGCTTGTCGGCTTCGGTCTGGGCGTCGGCTTCCGCCTCCGCGACGAACACCTTGCCGTCCGGCCCATACCAGGCCGGGATCTGGTGTCCCCACCAGAGCTGGCGCGAGATGCACCACGGCTGGATGTTTTCCATCCAGTTGAAATAGGTCGCTTCCCAGTTCTTCGGCACGAAGGTGGTGCGGCCGTCGCGCACTGCGGCGATCGCCGGCTTCGCCAATTCATGGGCGTTGACATACCACTGGTCGGTCAGGAACGGCTCGATGACGACGTTGGAGCGGTCCCCATGCGGCACCGACAGGCCATGCGGCTCGATCTTCTCGACGAGGCCCATTTCCTCGAGGCGGGCGACGAGCGCCTTGCGCGCGGCGAAACGATCCATGCCGTGCATGGCGAGCGTGGCGTCGAGATCGGCCGACGACGGCACGCCGGCGATGAAGGCCTCGTTGCCCTGCAACGCCAGCTTGGCCTCGACGCTGAAAATGTTGATCTGCGCCAGATTGTGCCGCTTGCCGACCTCGAAGTCGTTGAAGTCGTGCGCCGGCGTGATCTTCACCGCGCCGGAGCCCTTCTCGGGATCGGAGTATTCGTCGGCGACGATCGGAATCTTGCGCCCGACCAGCGGCAGGATGACGTGTTTGCCGACCAGCGCCTTGTAGCGCTCGTCGTCCGGATGCACCGCGACGCCGCTGTCGCCCAGCATCGTCTCCGGACGCGTCGTCGCGACGACGATAAAAGTCGAAGGATCTTCCGGATTGAAGGTCTTGCCTTCGAGCGGATAACGCAGATGCCAGAGCGAGCCCTTGGTCTCGACCGGCACGACCTCGAGATCCGAGATCGCGGTCAAAAGCTTGGGATCCCAATTGACTAGCCGCTTGTCTTTATAGATCAGGCCTTCGCGATAAAGCTCCACAAAAACTTTAAGAACGGCCTTCGACAGGCCCTCATCCATGGTGAAACGTTCGCGCGACCAGTCGCAGGACGCACCGAGGCGCTTGAGCTGATTGACGATGGTGCCGCCCGACTCCGCCTTCCAGGCCCAGACCTTCTCGAGGAACTTGTCGCGGCCGATCTCTCGACGGGAGGGCTCCTGCCGCTCCATCATCTGGCGCTCGACCACCATCTGCGTCGCGATGCCGGCATGGTCGGTGCCCGGCTGCCACAGCACGTCCTTGCCGCGCATGCGCTCGAACCGGCACAGTACATCCTGCAACGTGTTGTTGAGCGCGTGACCCATGTGCAGCGAGCCGGTGACGTTCGGCGGCGGAATGACAATGGCGTAGGTCTCGGCGCCCGCGCGCTCGGGCCGGCCGGCCTTGAAGGCGCCCGCTTGTTCCCAGGACTTGGCGATACGGCCCTCGACCTCGGAGGGCTGGTAGGTCTTGTCGATCATTTAAAAGGTTCTTTTCGCGGGGCCGCTTTGCAGTAGAGGCGCTTGATAAGACAGCCGTTTCCGGCCAGAGGACGGAGCGCAGAATCTTCAGGTCCCGCCCGCCTGTCCCGGGTAGAAAGCCTACCCCGCCCGCCGGAGTCAACGTGTCCGCCCCGACGCCCGCCCCGACCGACCGTGCGCTGACGCGCATGCTGTTCCTGATGGCGATGGCGGCCTTCGCCAGCGGCGCTTCGCTCCGCGTCTCCGATCAGCTTTTGCCGCAGGTGGCCCTCGATTTCGACACCACCCTGGGCGCCGCCTCTTCCATCGTGACGGCCTACGCCATTCCTTACGGCGTGATGCAGGCCTTCTCCGGCGCCATCGGCGACCGGCTCGGCAAATGCCAGGCGGTGGCGCTGGCCTGCGCGGTCTCTTTCATGCTGGTGCTGCTCTGCGCGGCGGCGCAGTCGGTTCCGCAGCTAACGCTGGCCCGCCTGTTCGCGGCGCCCGGCGCCGCCATCATCGTGCCACTCGGCATGGCCTATGTCGGCGACGTCGTGCCCTATGAGCGGCGCCAGACGGCGCTGGCGCGTTTCCTCGCCGGACAGATGGCCGGCATGGTGGTCGGCCAGCTCATCGGCGGCATCTTCGGCGACCACTTCGGCTGGCGCTCCGCCTTCATCGTGCTGGCGGTCATCTTCGGCTGTGCCGCCATTGCGCTCGCCAGCCAGTTGCGCAGCAATCCCTGGGCAAAGCCGATCGCGCATGCCGGCGGCGCGCGGCCGAAGATGATTCCGACCTATCGCCAGTTGCTCGCCGATCGCTGGTCGCGCTTCCTGCTGATCGCCGTGTTCATCGAGGGCGGCATCTTCTTCGGCGGCTTCACCTATGTAGCGGCCAGCCTTCATCAATATTTCGATCTGAGTTTCTCATCGATCGGCTTCATCGCCGCCGGTTTCGGCGCCGGCAGCATCGGCTATGCCTTGCTGGTGCACCGCATCGTGCGCCGCTTCAGCGAAAGCGAAATGGTGCTGGCGGGGGGCGCCGTCGTCGCACTCGGCTTCATCGCACTGGCGGCTTCGCCGGTCTGGTATCTGGCGCCGGTGGCCTGCCTAATGCTCGGCTTCGGCTACTACCTGCTGCACAACACGTTGCAGACCAACGCCACGCAAATGCTGCCGGCGGCGCGCGGCACGGCGATGGCGGGTTTTTCATCGGCGCTGTTCATCGGTCAAAGCGTCGGCGTCGCCACCGGCGCCTTCATCGTCGATCACGCCGGCATGATGCAACTGTTCGTCGTCGCCGCGGTGACGTGGCCGGTGCTCGCGTTGTGGATTGCGGCGCAGATCAAGCGCCACAAGGCGCTCGCCGGCTGACGGCGGCTCAGCGGCCGCCGCGCGACACGCGCTCGATCTCGGCGCGCACGATGCGCTCGACCAGGCCCGGCAAGTTGTCGTCGAGCCAGCTCTTGAGCATCGGCCGCAACATTTCCTTCACCAGGTCCTCGAGCGTGCGGGCGTTGTTGCCGAGCACGGTGTTGGCCAGCGAATGGAACGCGTTATCGACCGCGGAGCGCGTCGCGCTCGACATCAGGCCGCGATCGAAGGCCGGCGCCGGCGGTACGGGCGACGGCTCTGTCGGCTCGGACGAACCTTCGGCGAAGACCACATCGGACGCGGCATCGATGCGCCGGAAGCTCTGCGCAGGCGCCGCTGGCGGGGGCGCCGCCATTGCTTCCGTGAGGTCGAGAACGTCGGCAACCGGCGGCGCGGGAGGTGGCGCGGGCGGCGGCGTCACGGCTTCAGGTGGTTTCGGTGCCGGCTTCGGCGCGGCGTCCATGCTGGCGAGCATGGCATCGACATCGGCCTGATTGTTGGTCGGCTTCGGCGGCGGCGGTGGCGGCGGCTTGACCGCGACGGGCGGCGGCGCGGGTGCCGGCTTTGGCGGTGGAGGCGCAGGCGGGGCAGCGGCTGGCTTGGCGGCCTTGCCCGTGTCCTCATCCGCAATGATACGCCGGATGGAGGCGAGAATTTCCTCCATCGAAGGCTCTTGAGCCTTGGCCGGTTGGTTCATTACGTGACCCCGAACACCGTCCTTGCAGACGAGAGATGCTGACACGTCACCGCGCAGCCGCGATGCGGCGCCGAATCGTCAGTATCTTTCGTTTATACGACACCGCGACGGTGCGAGGCAGCGAGAAAAGCTCGCCAGGACAATCAACTGTGGACACAAGGGATTGCAGGGAGGCGTGAGGTTCCTCGGCGCCGCCCTCACGGGGGCAGCGCCGGAGTACTCACTTGCCGTATTTACTTGCCGTCGGGCGTACGAACACCGGCCCAGCTGTCGCGGACCTGTTCGTAATGAACCTCAGCCTTGTACACCGGCACATGCAGGCCGAGCACCTGCGGCGACAGCCGGCCGACCGCGGCCAGCAGGCTGTAGGACGCGACGACGCGGTCGCGCTGCGCCGACACCAGCGACACGCGGGCATTCACCAGCGCCTGCTGCGCGTTCAACACATCGAGCGTCGTGCGCTGGCCGACGCGAGCCTCTTCACGGACACCGTTAAGCGCGATTTCCGACGACTGAACCTGCGCCGTCGTCGCCTCGATGTTGCCCTTGGCGGCGTCGAGCTGACCCCAGGCCTGCACGATGCCCTGGCGCACCTGATCGCGCGCGGTGTCCATGTCGATGCGGCGCTGACCGAGTGTTTCCTTGCTCTGGCGGATCAAGGAATACTCCGAACCGCCCTGGTAAATCGGCACGCTGAGGGTTCCGAGCACCGATGCGTTGTAGCTTTCCATGGTGGTAAGGTTGCCGGCCGCCAGATAGTTCTTGGTGAAGTTGCCCTGCACCGACACCGTCGGATAGAGCGCGCCTTCGGCCACCTTCACCGCCTGCTGCGCGACATCGATATTGAATTGCGCGCTGGTGATCGACGGATGAATGGCGCTGCCGGTCGAGACCGCAGCCGCCAGACTGTTCGGCGAAAAACGATCGACAGGCGAAGCCGCCGATAGCTTGCCGGGCTCGATGCCGATGACCTGCCGATAAACGGCGGCCGACGTCTTGTAGTTCGATTCAGCGGTCAGCACCGATGAACGGCCCGACGCCAGCGAGGCTTCGGACTGCGCCACGTCGGTGCGCGTCACCTCACCGACATTGAAGCGATCACGCGTCTGCCGCAGTTGCTCCTGCAGCACCTCGACGTTGCGCCGCTGCAGGTCGAGAATCGCCGTATCGCGCAGCAGGTTCATATAGGCGGTGGCCGCGTTCAGGAGCACCGTCTGCTCCGTCGAGCGTAAGGTTTCGCGCGCAGCGAGAACCTGCGCCTCGGCCTGCCGTGTGCGGTTCGCCGTCTGGAAACCGTTGAACAGCGTTTGCGAAACCGTGGTGCCGAGGCTGACCGGGGAGTTGTAACCGGTCAATGTCGAATAGGTGGCCGGTGTCGTCGTCGTAACCTTGGTCACCGAACCGACCGACTGCTGACCGCCGGTTGCCGTAATGGATATCTTCGGCCGATAGCCCGACAAGGCCTGCGGCACGTTTTCGTCCGTCGCACGCACGGCAGCGCGCTGCGAATTGAGCGTCGGATTGTTCACATAGGTTTGCATGAGGGCCGATTCCAACGTATCGGCCGCGGCCGGCCCGGCCATAACGGCCATGACCCCCACCACACCAACGCTCCACCGCCCCACTCGAAAACGCAGCATTCTGACCCTGACCTTACCCCCGACGAGCGCCGCTCTCCAACGGCACGAATCGTTTTGCCCCAGTGCTTTACCGGGTACGACCGGAACAATAGGCACTGCGGAAGCCGGTTAAAACCCCCAGTGCTGTCATCCCCAGAAGAATGGCCGGCGCTGGGGCATTTTCGCCACGGTATCTTCTAAAGCGCCTCTAGAACGCGAAATGCTGGGCTTTTGCGAAGCCGGGCAGCAAGGAAGCCGTGGCATCGAAAATCCGGCGTCCGCCCAATTCGTTGCCCGTGCGGCAATAGAGCATCGCGCTGCTGGCCGGCGAGCTGCCCTGGATACAGGCCAGAAGACCGCCCTCCTTGAGCTGTGAGCGGAGTGTATCGGGAAGCTCCTCAACGGCGCCTTCAACCAGAATCGCGTCGTACGGAGCCGCGGCGGCGTAGCCTTGCGCCAGCGGTCCGGTGACGACCTGGACATTGCTTAGGCCGGCCAAGGCCGACTGGGCCATCTGGGCAAGCGCCGTGTCCTGCTCGAGCGCCACCACCTCGGCTGCAATGCGGGCGATGACCGCCGCCGAATATCCGGTCGCGGCGCCGACGATGAGAACCCGAGCGGTCGATTCGAGTGACAGCGCCTGAATGAGCTTCGACAGCACCATTGGCTTCATCAGGCGCCGCGTCGCCGCGCCCGCAGCGCCAAGGCCGAGATCCTGATCGAGATAAGCCAGCGCCTTAGCCTTATCCGGCACGAAGCGCTCGCGCGGAACCTCCAGCATCGCCGTCAGAATACGGATATCGGTAACATCGGCGGGGCGGACCTGGCCGTCGACCATGTGGCGGCGGAGACTGGCAAAATCGGTCATCACGCTCCTCGATGATGCGCAAAAGGCGCAGGCTTTTTGCGGCAAGGTTCGGCAAAAGGCAAGCCAAGGCCATTGGCATACAAGCGTTGTCGACCGCGCTTTCGTCCTATATAGGCTGAGGCCGCTCGGGAGGCCTGCCTCCCGTCAAATGGCCTCGTGGCGGAGTGGTTACGCAGAGGACTGCAAATCCTTGCACCCCGGTTCGATTCCGGGCGAGGCCTCCACTTTTTTTCAGGTCATTGCCGGGCGGTTCCGCAGCTCCACAGCGGGATCATCCTTGTGGCCTTGATGCTTGCAAATCGGGGAGGCTTTGTTATAGCCCCACCTCGAAAGGCGTAACGCCTTGTTCCCGAGTAGCTCAGCGGTAGAGCATTCGACTGTTAATCGAATGGTCGCTGGTTCGATCCCAGCCTCGGGAGCCAAATTCTCTTTATATTTCAGTAAATTAAAAGAACGCCCGGCCTTTGGCGCCGGCGCTCGGATGACCGCTACGCGGCCGGCATCAGGGCGACGGCCAGGAGCGGCTGACTCGCCGTCCTGGCCGAAAGCCGGCAGCACATTCACGGCCGGGCGGCGACCGCGCGCTTGCAGGTGTCGGACACCTGATCGGATTTTTCCTGCAGGCATTTTTTGATGCGACCGCCGCCCGGGGCAATGCCGGGGCACAGCGCGCGCACGTCATCGCCACAGGCCTGCCGCAACGACCTGAAGGTCGCGGCCCGATCGGTCGACGGCGCGTCCTGCGCCGCGGCCGGCGGCGACGACACCGCCGACATGAGCGCGATGAGACCGGCAGTAACCGCGATGGCCAGCACGATGTCGCGTATCAAACTCACCATGCGCAAACCTCCCGCGGGCCGTGACCCCTGTCGACCCACCAGCAACGCGCCGGCGGCCGCGGCGGCCCGTAATAGGCGTACGGATAGTAGCGATACGGCGCTGCATTGGGCCGGCAGAAGCCGTACGGACCGCGATGCCAGCCGAGACCGCAACCGTTGCGTACCGCAATCACATCGGATGGCGGCGCGGCGGGCAACGCCAGCGGCACGGCTTGCGCCGCGGGTGCAAACGCAGCGATTGCAAGTAGCGCAAATGGAACGATGAAGCTTCTCATGAGGTGATCCTCTTCAAGATCGGACATCGGAAAAAAGTGCGGCTGCCGGAGCGAGGGGGTTGGGGCTAGGCACCCCGGCAGCCGCTCAGGTCACGTCATCACTCAGTACGGATAGACGTGGACCGTGCCGGCGCGCGTCACACTGCGGCCTTGCGGCCCGGTGGTGGTGCGCGAATAGCTGTAGCTGTGCGGCGCCGTGCGCGTGATGCTGCCTGAGCGCGAGACGGTGCGGCCGTTCGGACCCGTTATCGAAGCCGAACGCGAGCACGTGCCGCCGGCGCAACCGCCCGAGGCCGAACCGTAATAGGTCCCGCGTGGCGTCGTCACCGTGCCGCTGCGCGTCCAGGCGCTGGCGGCGGAGGAACCGCCGACGACAAGCGCGGCGGCGAGTGAGATGGAAGCGAGCGCAATTTTCATCGAAGTCTCCTTTGCTGGCGACCGTCAGAACCAACCGTTCACCGGCCTGCATGAGAGAGACATTCGTCCGCGCGATTTGCCTCACGATTTCGGAACAGCTTGAATTTGTAACGTTTTGTAACGAGGCCAAGCCCCCTATTGCTGCTCCGCCGCTGCGACCTAAAGTGCCGGCCATGACTGGGCGCACCATTATGATTGTGGAAGACGACAGCGAGATCCGCTCGCTGCTGTCGGATTTTCTGACGCGCGAAGGGTTCACCACGGTCTGCGCCGAAGACGGTGCCGCGATGGACCGCGCGCTGGCGCAGGCCCGACCCGACCTCGTCGTCCTCGACATCATGCTGCCCGGCGAGGACGGCCTATCGATCTGCCGGCGCCTGCGCGCCACGTCGACGCTGCCGATCCTGATGCTGACCGCCAAGGCCGACGATATCGACCGCATCGTCGGACTGGAGATTGGCGCCGACGATTATCTGCCGAAGCCATTCAATCCGCGCGAACTGCTTGCTCGGATCCGCGCCATCCTGCGCCGGAGCGAACCTGTGCCGGTGGCCGGCGTCGCGGCGACGCGCCGCGTCATCTTCGGCAACCTCGTTGCCGATCTCCACGGCCGTGCGGTGCTCGCAAGCAACGGCCGCACGGTCGATTTAACGTCGGCGGAATTCGATCTGCTTGCCTGTTTTCTCGAACGGCCGAAACGCGTTCTGTCGCGAGATCAACTGCTCGACTGGACTCGCGGCCGCAACGCAGATCCGTTCGATCGCACCATAGACGTCTCGGTGAGCCGCCTGCGGCGCAAACTCGTCGACGCCGAGCCCCAGCTCGCCGACGCCATCAAGACCGTGCGCAACGGCGGCTATCTGTTTGCCATCGACGTCCGGGCGTTGCCGTCCGGTGGTGCAGTCTAGCGCGATGGGCCGCTTTCGTATCGGCAGTCGCCTGATCCTGATCGTCGTCGGCGCCATCGTCCTCGGCCAAATTCTGATGGCAGCCGCTTACATCGCCGAGCACCGCGACGGCGACGACCGGACGTCCGGCACCCCGGTGCTCGCACAGATCGCCTCGCTCACCCAGGCCCTTGAGCAGGTCCCGCCCGGCGACCGCGCGATCGTTGCGCGCGCGGCCAGCGACCCCAGGTTCAGGGCCGAAATCCGATCCGGTAAGCCGGCGGACGTCGAGCACACGGCCGTGCTCGGCGGCCGCGAGCAGCGCCTGCGCGCTCTGATCGGACCGCCGGATGACCGCTTCGTCGCCCTCTCCCTGGTGACCGGTCCGTCCCGCGGCAGTCAGAAAGTGACGCGGCTGCGTGATCTGGTCGGCGCGCATATGCGCGCCGTCGTCGGTCTTTCCGCCGGCGAATATCTCGACGTCGAAGCCGGTGGGCAACTCACATTGCGCCTGTTCGGAATCCCGATGGGCTTGATTGCCGGCATTCTTGGATTTGCCGTGGCCCTTGCCGCGATCGTCGCCGTGCGACGTGAAACGAGACCGCTGTCGGATCTGGCCGACGCTGTCGCCCGCTTCGGCACCGCCATCGAACCACAGCCGGTCGCCGAGCGCGGCGCGCCCGAGGTGCGGGCGCTGGCGCGAGCGGTCAACGCCATGCAGGCGCGCATCGCCGATCTGGTGCGCAGCCGCACCGTCGTGCTCGGCGCTATCAGCCACGACCTGCGGACGTACGTCACACGCCTGCGCCTGCGCCTCGAACTGCTGCCGGACACCGAACAACGCCGCAAGGCAGCGGCCGATCTCGACGACATGCAGGCCCTGATGGACGACGCCCTTGCATTTGCCCGGGCGTCTTTCGCCAATGGTACGCCGGAGCCGGTCGATATCACCGCGATCGTGCGCGCCGAATGCGAGACTCAGCGGGCACAAGGGCGTCCGGTGACGTGCACCATCGCAGACGATGCCCCAGCGCTGCGCGTGCGCGCCACCGCGACCGGACTAACCCGCGTTCTTGCCAACCTGATCAACAATGCCATCGCCTATGGCGGCAGCGCCGAAGTGTCGCTGCATGCCAGCGCTGCGGCAATCGAGTTGCAGACCGAAGACCGCGGCCCCGGCATCGCGGTCGAGGAGCGCGAGCACGTGTTCGAACCTTTCTACCGGCTCGAAAGCTCGCGCAACCGCGACAAAGGCGGCGCCGGGCTCGGACTCACTATCGTGCGGCAGATTGTGGAAAGCCTGGGCGGACAGGTCGTCATCGAAGACAGGCCCGGCGGCGGTACACGCGTTCGCGTCACGCTGCCACGCGCAGACGCTCCGTAAGACCACCAAAGCCATGCGTGCGGATATCTGTCGCAGGTAGAAAGCGCTGTCGCGACCAGCGAGATTTTGTGCAAATGTCCGCGCAGCTCAACGGCCAGAAGATTTGCACACGAACAATGACGAAGTCCGCCGATCCCGTCGTCAGCCCGCTGCTGACTGACCTCTACGAACTCAACATGGTTCAAGCCTATCTCGATAAAAGCGAGACCGGCGAGGCCGTCTTCGAATTCTTCGTGCGGAGGCTGCCGGCGCGCCGCGGTTTCCTGTTGGCTGCAGGCCTCGAAGACGCGCTCGATTATCTCGAGACACTGCGTTTCTCGCCCGCCGAGATCGATTGGCTGAAAAGCACCGCGCGTTTCCGCGACAACTACCTCGATTATCTGAAGGACTTCCGCTTCACCGGCGACGTCCACGCCGTTCCGGAAGGCAGTGTGTGTTTTCCGAACGAACCGCTGATCCGCATCACCGCGCCGCTGCCGCAGGCGCAGATCGTCGAATCGCGGCTCATCAACATTCTGCATTTCCAGACGCTGATCGCGTCGAAGGCGGCACGCATGGTGCTCGCCGCGCCGGGCAAGATCCTGTCCGATTTCGGCCTGCGCACCGCGCACGGCGCCGAGGCCGGGCTCTATTCAGCGCGGGCGAGCTACATCGCCGGCTTCGGCGGCGCCGCCAATGTACTGGCCGGCCAGCGCTACGGAATTCCCGTCGTCGGCACCATGGCGCATTCCTTCATCCAGGTGCATGACGACGAGGCCGTGGCTTTCGAGACCTTCGCGCGGTCGCGCCCGAACGACGTCATCCTGCTGATCGACACCTACGACACCGAAGCCGGCGCTCGCAAAGTCGTCGAGCTCGCGCCGCGGCTCCAGGCGGACGGCATCGCCGTCCGCGGCGTGCGTATCGATTCCGGTGATCTCGCCGCCATGGCCCGCAAGGTGCGCGGAATTTTCGACGACGGCGGGCTGAGGGACGTCATCATCCTCGTCAGCGGCGGCATCAATGAAGATGTGCTGCAGGTGATGATGAAGGAAGGCGCGCCGATCGACGGCTTCGGCATCGGCGTCAATCTCGACGCGTCGATCGATGCGCCGTCTCTCGACTGCGCCTACAAGCTGCAGGAATACAAAGGCCGGCCGAAGCGCAAATTGTCGGAAGGCAAGCAGACCTGGCCCGGCCGCAAGCAGGTCTTCCGCCAATATGGCAGCGATGGCCGCATGAGCGGCGACACGCTGTCGCTGGAAAGTGACGCGCCATCCGGCGAGCCGCTGATCGTACCGGTGATGCGTGGCGGCAAGCGCTTTGGCTCGCCGTCGACCTTGGCACAAATTCGCGAACGTGCCGCGCGCGATCTGGCGCGTCTGCCGGAGCCGCTGCGGCGATTGCAGCCGGACATCGCGTACCCGGTGAAGGTCGCCGATAGCCTCGTCGCGCTGGCGAAAGAAGCGGATGAGCGAACGAAAGTCTGATCAGACTCCCGTCCCTGCCCTGTTCCAGCCGCGGAGGCCTTCGCCAAAGATCTCGTGACCGGAGTCGGTGACGAGCACGGTGTCCTCCAGCTTGATGAAGCCGCGTGTCGGATGCGCCAGCGTGGTCTCGACCGAGATCACCGTGCCCGCCTCGAGCGGCAAATCGGCATCGGTCGCCGGATAGGGAACCGGGCCGCTGGCCGTGAGGTGCGGCGCCTCGTGGCTGACCAGCCCCATGCCGTGGGCGAGGAAATCGAGCGGCTGATATTTCGACCGGGCACGCAGCGGCTCGGCTGCCTCGTAGATGACGCGCCCCGGCGCACCGGCCTTGATCGGCTTCATCGCCGCGCGCTGGATCATCTCGATTTCCGCAAGCATGTCTTGGAGTTCGGCATCCGGATCGCCCTGGATTGCCATGCGGCAGATATCGCCAATGTAGCCGTGATAATTTCCGCCGGAGTCGAGCGACATGATCTCGCCCTTCTCCCAGCGCTGGTCGGTCGGCGCGCGATTGAGATTGGTGCCGGCGGTAATCAGACAATATTCGAAGGTCAGACCGCGCTTGACCTCCTCGCGGCGCAGCGCTTCGGTGACATCGGCCTTGGTGGCGCCGGGCGGAGTGTTCTCGATCACCGCTCGCATCGAAGCCAGTACGCGTTCGGAGGCTTCCTTGAGCAGCGCCAGTTCGGCCGGTGACTTCTTGAGGCGCTGCCGCTCGGTCACGTGGACGGCATCGACCCAGTCGGCGTCGGGATAAGCGTCGCGCAGTACCTTGGCGGCATCGTAAGGCAGGAAGCCGAATTCGGCAGCAATACGCTTCGGTTTGAAGTTGGCCTTCGCCATATAGGCCACCGCCTTCTGCATCGCATCGACCGCAGTGCCGGAATTGGTCTGCGTTTCCGGAACCCAGAGCGGCTGAACGCGGACCTGAAAGCCTTCGAGCCGGTGGCCGATATAGGCCGCCTTCTCCGGCGCGCCTTTCGGATAGACGAACACCGGCAGATAGCGGCTCAGACCGATCGCATCCATGTAGTCGAAGAAATTGGCGCGGTGGCCGCCGGTGAAATACCGCGCGTTGTGCTTCGAGGTTACGACCACGACGTCAATGCCGGCCTGATCCATCAGCCGGTCGAGACGGTGGTGATCGAAGGGAATGGCGAGCGCCGACGCGGCTTGTGCGGTCACATTCATGGGCGATGCTCCCGGGCTCCGGCTTCTTGTGCTGCCGGCTGCCAAAGCCTAGCGCCGCGGGTGGCCCTTTGGCCACCCCGCCCGCTTCACATCTGCCGTGACAAAGACCAACAGCGGTCAGGCCGCCGCACGGCCCCACAGTTCCTGGCTCGCCAGTCGCGCACCGGCCACCAGTGCTTCCAGCTTCGCCCACATCACCGTCGGATGAACGCGGCGATAGAACGGCCCCTGGGCAAAGCCGCAGTCTGTGCCGCCGATGACGTTTTCGCGGCCGACGACGCCGGCCAGCCGCACAATGCGTTCGGCCACCAGTTCGGGATGCTCGACCACGTTGGTGGCATGGCTGATGACGCCAGGGATGAGCACGCGGCCATCGAGCTTGGCGTTCTTCCAGACTTTCCACTCGTGCTCATGGCGTGGATTGGCGCCCTCGATGACGAAGGCGCCGACCTTGGCCTTGAGGATGATATCGACGATGTCCTTGAGCGGCACGTCGGAGACATGCGGCCCCGGCCACGAGCCCCAGCACACGTGATAACGGATCTGCTCGGCCGGCAGCCCCTTGGTCGCCTCGTTCATGATCTCGATCTGCTTTTCCAGCCAGCTCTTGTAGTCGGCGAAGCTCGCCGGCGGCACCATGCGATCGTAGGTCACGGCCGACCGCGCATCGTCGAGTTGCACCACGAGGCCGGCGTCGATGATGGCCTTGTATTCGGTGCGCATGGCGGCGGCGATCGCCGACTGCAACTCCTCGTCGGTCTTGTAAAACTCGTTCTTGCGGTCCGGGATGACGCTGGCCGGCGCGGCGACCGGAAGGAACGCGTCTTCGAGCTTCACCTTCGCCAGAGCCGCCTTGAAGTTGGCGATGTCGCGCTGAAGTTCGGCCTGCCCCGAATAGCTGATCGGTCCGACGCAAATCGCCTCGGTCGTGGTCGAGACGGCTTCCTTGGCGTCGAGCTCGGCATAGAACTCGGCAAAGCGCGTGCGGTCGGCGCCGCGCTTGAACGGATTGGCCTTGTCTTCTTTGATCGGCCGGCGCTCGAAGCCCGAGAGCCGCGTCAGCGCGTATTGCGCCCAGGAGATCGACTTGCCGAACTCGCCATCGCTCGGCACGTCGATGCCGGTCGCCGCCTGTTGCGCAACCACGGCCGCGACGCTGTCGCTCAGGCACCGCTGGTAGGCGGCTTCGTCATAGGGCTTGCCGCTCTGCACCGCGCGCAGAAAGTCCTGCAGCTCCGGCGGACGGATCAAACTGCCGACATGGGTGGTGAGAATTCGGTCGGTGCTGCGCTTCATGGAACGTGCCTGCCCTGATCATTGTCGTTAGCCAGAGCTATGCGGCGACAGGCCATGAAATGCAACGGTGGGCATCGCCCAACCGGGCATAGCTCGCAGGCGAACGGAGATGTGGAATTCAGGCAGCCGTGCGGGCGGCTTGTGCCGGCGCGGCCGCGGCTAACGAAGTGCCGTCGCGCTGTCCGAGCACCAGCTCGAGGGACGCAACTTCGACGCGATTGCGGCCATTCTCCTTGGCGAAATACAGCGCCTGATCGGCCTGCGACAGCAGTTCGACGATGTCCAGGGCGGGCCCGTCGCAGTGAACCATGCCGATGCTGACGGTCGCAGCGACCGGGCGTCCGTCGACTTCGGAGGCGACATCCGCAAAGGTTTCGCGAATGCGTTGCGCGACCGTGAAGGCCTCGTCGGCGCGGGTGTCATGCAGGATGACGGCGAACTCCTCGCCGCCGATACGGCCGAAAAGATCTGAAGAGCGCATCGACTCGCCCGCCGCCGCGGTAAAAATCTCGAGCACGCGATCGCCGACCGCGTGTCCAAAGCGATCGTTGATCGACTTGAAGTGATCAAGATCGATGAGCATGACCGCGGCCGGACGCGGATCGGACCCGTGCCGTCGGGCCATCTCCGCCGCTTCCTGAAGAAAGGCGCGGCGGTTGGCGATGCCGGTCAGCGGATCGATCATAGCGGCGGTGCGGTGACGCAGTTCGGTGCGCTCCTTGGCCATCGCGAGCAGGATAAAGGCGATCGAAATCGTGAAGAGCAGTGCCTCGAAACTCAGGACCGTCAGCCAGACGCTGCCGAACATCTTGTCGCTCGTCATCGCGAAAGGCAGCAGCGTGACCATCGGCGTGCGCAGCAGGAATAGCGCGCCGTGCGCAAACAACATGAAGATCGCCGGCCAGCGCGAGACCAGTTGCTCCTTGCGGCCGCGCCAGAATTCCCATGCAGTCAGCCAAGTGTAGGCGGTGATGATGCCGGACGCGACCATCGCGCGCGCGTCGACGGCGCCGGTAAGCACCGGCAGACGGCTGACCAGCAGCCAAAGCACCGCACCGGTCACGAGATAGACGGGTTCGACGGGACGGCCATCGAAGACGCGAGCTCCGGTCCAGGTTACGGCGAAGGCGGTGAAGAGCAGCGCGTTGGCGACGTCGATCGTCAGCACATCGGGCGCCGAGCCGTACAAGCCGAACAGCACAATCGACGAGGCCCGGATGAGATGCGCGAATCCCCACCACGCCACGGCGCGGATTGCCATGTTCTGCGCCCAGGCGAACAGCAGCAGCAAGCCAAGGATGGCCTCGACGTACACCGTCACCTGAAAGAGCGTATTGACGTCGAGATTCATGGCTGCCGACATTGATACGGGCGTGAGGCCGATCCCGAGCCGTCCCGGCCACGCTCGATCAATACAACTCGGCTAATAAAAAAAGTGGTGAATGTGCATTAGAAACCGCCCGTGGAACTTCAACATGGTTTCGAAGCGGTTTCCAGGATGAAAGGCATTTGCCGGCAAAGCGCACGTCGCGGCGGTCCGGGCCTCTCAAACACCTGAAAAAGAGTAGAATTATGCTGCGAGCACGCGGCCTTGTCGCTGGTAGAGGGGTCCTCTAGGCTCCCCGTCCGCTCGCAGAACCCCACCTGGAATAAGAATGCATACGCGCAACGGCATCATCGAAGCCATCGGCAACACCCCTCTGATCCGGCTCAAACGCGCCTCCGAGGCGACGGGGTGTGAAATATTGGGTAAGGCCGAGTTCATGAACCCCGGCGGCTCGGTCAAGGACCGCGCCGGCCGGCAGATGATCCTCGAAGCGGAGAAGCGCGGCGAACTGCGCCCCGGCGGCCTGGTGGTCGAATCCACCGCCGGGAATACCGGTATCGGACTGGCAGTCGTCGCCGCGGCCCGCGGCTACCGGACACTGATCGTCATTCCGGAAACGCAGAGCCAGGAAAAGAAAGACACATTGCGCCTCGCCGGCGCGGAGCTGGTCGAAGTGCCGGCCCTGCCCTACGGCAACCCCAACAATTATCAGCATGTCGGCCGCCGGCTCGCCGAGGAGCTGAAGAAGACGGAAAAGAACGGCGTCATCTTCGCCGACCAGTGGAATAACCTCGACAACAGCAAGGCGCATTACGTCTCGACCGGGCCGGAAATCTGGAACGACACCGGCGGCAAGGTCGACGGCTTCATCTGCTCGGTCGGCTCCGGCGGGACGCTGGCCGGTGTGTCGATGTATCTCAAGGAGAAGAAGCCAGGGGTCACCATCGGCGTCGCCGATCCGCGCGGCGCAGCGATGTACAACTATTTCGATCACGGTGAAGTCAAATCGACCGAAGGCGGTTCGATCACCGAAGGCATCGGACTTGGCCGCGTCACCGCGATCGTCGAGCAGATGAAAGTCGACAAGGCCTATCTGATCCCCGATGAAGAAGCGGTGCCGCTGGTGTTCGAACTCACCGAGCATGAGGGCCTTTGCCTCGGCGGCTCCAGCGGCGTCAACATCGCCGGCGCCATCCGCCTCGCCAAGGACCTCGGACCCGGCCACACCATCGTGACGATGCTTTGCGACGGCGGCGCGCGCTATCAGTCGAAACTGTTCAATCCGGAATTCCTGCGCTCGAAAAACCTTCCGGTGCCGGACTGGCTGACGCGCAAGACCGACATCAAGCCGCCGTTCGTCTAGGACTTTGCATAGGACTTCGTATGCCGACCGAGTGCCTGTTCCGCGACGATTCTTATCTCAAGGATTGCGAGGCCCGTGTGGTCGCCCTCACCGAGCAAGGCGGCATCGTGCTGGACCGCACCGTGTTCTACGCCAATTCCGGCGGGCAACCCGGCGACACCGGCGCTTTTATACTGGATGACGGCACGCGCTTCGTCATCGCCGACGCGATCTATACCGACAAATTCAAGACAGAGATTGCCCACGTGCCTTCCATCGGCGCACCAGCCCTGAAGGTCGGTGACGCAGTCCGGGCCACGATCGACTGGGACAAGCGCTACGGCCGCATGAAGATTCACACCGCCTTGCATCTGTTGTCGGTGGTGTTGCCGTATCCGATCACCGGCGCTTCAGTCGGCGATGCCGACGGCCGCGCCGATTTCGACATTCCCGAAGCGGGCCTCGACAAGAATGAGATCGCGACGAAACTCGCGGAGATGATCGCCACCGATGCCGCGGTGTCGAGCCGTTGGATCAGCGACGCCGAACTCGAGGCCAATCCGGGCCTCATCAAATCCATGTCGGTGAGACCGCCGATGGGCACCGGACAGGTGCGTCTTATCGAGATCTCAAACCTCGATCTGCAGCCCTGCGGCGGCACCCATGTGCGCAAGATCGGCGAAATCGGCGGCGTGACAGTGACGGGCATCGAGAAAAAGGGCAAACAGAACCGCCGCGTGCGCATCGCGCTGGCCTGAACCCGGAACGTTTCGCGCTGGCGCCGCATTGACGCTACAGCACACAAAGGAATCCCATGGCCGACACTCTTCACAGCAAATGGCTCCGCTCGACGGAATGGCTCGCCGGCCAACTCGGTAAACCCGGCATCGCCATCGTCGATGGTTCGTTTTATTTGCCGGCGCTGAAGCGCGACGCCAGAGCGGAATATCAGGCGGCGCACATTCCCGGCGCGGTGTTTTTTGATATCGACGCCATTTCGGATCACTCCACCGATCTGCCGCACATGTTGCCGGGGCCGACCCAGTTCGCCGAAGCGGTCGGTAAGCTCGGCATTGACGAAACCGATACCATCATTGTCTATGACGGCTCCGGCCTCGGCGGCGCGCCGCGCGTGTGGTGGACCTTCCGCATCTTCGGCGCCAAGAACGTCTTCATCCTCGACGGCGGCATGCCGGCGTGGAAAGCCGAGAACCGGCCGACCGAAGCCGGCGAGGTCAAGCCGGCGGCGAAGACCTTCAAGGCCGAGATGGCGACCAGCGCTGTTGCGATCACCGACGACATTTCGATGGCGCTCAACGGCACGGATATTCAGGTCGTCGATGCACGCCCCGCGGGCCGCTTCGCCGGCCGCGATCCCGAGCCGCGTCCCGGTCTGCGCGCTGGCCACATGCCGGGTGCTTTCAACGTGCCGTCCAGCGAACTGGTGGACAATGGTCGGCTGGTGGCGCCGGACAAGATCAAGGCCTCGTTCGAGAAGGCCGGCGTCGATCTGGACAAGCCGATCATCACGAGCTGCGGCTCCGGCGTTTCGGCCGTCATCCTGGCGCTGGGGCTCGACGCCATCGGCAAGCCGCTGCCGCCGGTCTATGACGGCTCATGGTCGGAATGGGGCGGCCGCCCGGACCTGCCGGTCGAAAAAGACTGACAATTATTACCCGGGTAATTGACGAATCATTTTTACCCGGGTAAATACCTGGGATGTCAAACAGTCATCCCTCAGCCCACCCCGTCCTTCGTTGCACCGCTTTCGACGGCAGCCGTCGCCTCGTCTCCGGCCCCCATGCGGACGTCGCCGTCGCCGTGAAGCAGCGCGTGCGCAGCCATCCGGACGCCGCGATCCTCATTTTCGACGATCAGTCCGGCCGCGAGATCGATTTCGATCTGCGCGGCTCGGATCGCGACATCGCTGACCGCATCGAGAAGCAATCCGCAGCGACTGCCGAACCGGCGCGTGCCGCCGGACGGCCGAAGCTCGGCGTGGTCAGCCGCGAAGTCACGCTGCTGCCGCGGCATTGGGAATGGCTGGGGGCCCAGCCGGGCGGCGCTTCGGCCACGCTACGGCGGCTGGTCGAAACCGCCTCACGCGCCAGCGGCGACGATCGCGCGGCGTTGCGCCAACTTCAGGAGCGCACGTACCGCTTCATGTCGGCGATGGCGGGCAACCTGCCCGGTTTCGAGGAAGCCTCACGCGCCCTGTTCGCCAACAAGATTGCCGACATGGAAACGCATATGGCCGGCTGGCCCGACGATGTGCGGGCGCATGTGCTGCGCCTGTTCGAGGGCGAACCGGCGGCAGCCTAGCGTCGCCGCCGGCTCTGCCGGTTAGTGCAGGATCTGGCTCAGGAACAGCTTGGTCCGCTCGTGCTGCGGGTGGCTGAAGAACTCGTCCGGGGTATTCACTTCGACGATCTGTCCGGCATCCATGAAGATGACGCGGTTGGCGACCTGACGGGCAAAGCCCATCTCGTGGGTGACGCACAGCATGGTCATGCCCTCTTCGGCCAGCGAGACCATGGTGTCGAGCACTTCCTTGACCATTTCCGGATCGAGCGCCGAGGTCGGTTCGTCGAACAGCATGATCTTCGGGCTCATGCAGAGCGCCCGAGCGATGGCAACACGCTGCTGTTGGCCGCCGGACAGCTGTCCCGGGAATTTCAGCGCCTGGTTGGGAATCTTGACGCGGGTGAGGAAGTGCATCGCGACCTCCTCGGCCTGTTTCTTCGGCATCTTGCGCACCCAGATCGGCGCCAGCGTGCAGTTTTCCAGCACGGTCAGATGGGGAAACAGATTGAAGTGCTGAAACACCATGCCGACCTCGCGGCGCACTTCGTCGATCTTCTTCAGATCGTCGGTCAACTCGACGCCGTCGACGACGATCCGGCCCTTCTGGAATTCCTCGAGACGATTGATGCAGCGGATCATGGTCGACTTGCCGGAGCCGGAAGGTCCGCAAATGACGATACGCTCGCCGCCGGCGACACGCAGGTTGATGTCGCGCAACACGTGGAAATCGCCATACCACTTGTTCATGTTCGTGATTTCGACGGCAACCTGATTGTTGAGCCGCGTCGGCTTGATCTTCACCGCAGTTTCGGCCATTGCGAACCCTCTCTTCGCTTCAGTCCAATATTCGGCGCGGCGGCCCCTCTCCGCCGCACCACGATTTTTATCGCCTGTCGGCCTTGCCGAGGCGAGCCTCGGTCATGCGCGCGTAACGCGACATGCCGTAGCAGAACACGAGATAGAACAGCGCGGCCACCAGATAGCCAGTCGTCGACGTCACCGGCGTCGCCCATTTCGGATCGATGCGCGACACCTCGATGGTACGCAGCAGATCGAAAATGCCGACGATGAACACCAGCGACGTATCCTTGAACATGCCGATGAAGGTATTGACGATGTTCGGGATGGTGATCTTGAGCGCCTGCGGCAGAACGATCAGCCGCATCATCTGCCAGTAGCCGAGACCCACGGCCATCGCGCCTTCGAATTGCCCTTTCGGGATCGCGGCGAGGCCCGCGCGCACCACTTCTGCCATGTAGGCCGAAGAGAACATCGCGATACCGATAAGCGCGCGCAGCAGCTTGTTCGGCGACAATTCCTCGGGAACGAACAGCGGCAGCATGACGCTGGCCATAAACAGAACCGTGATCAGCGGTACGCCGCGCACGAACTCGATGAACACCACCGAAAACAATTTGACCGTCGGCATGTTCGACCGCCGGCCGAGTGCCAGCAGGATGCCGATCGGCAGCGAAAAGGCGATGCCGACGGACGCCACGACCATGGTGACCAGCACGCCACCCCAGTAGACGGTATCGACCACCGGCAGGCCGATCGCCTCGAAGCCGTGCAACAGAATAAAGGACACGATCGGCAGCACGACGAAGCTGTAAACGACGCCGATGTCCCGCCGCGGCGCGTTGAGCCACAACAGCCAGGCGACACCGACGGCGAGCAGCACGAAGAAGATATCGACGCGCCAACGTTCCGGGATCGGGTACGAGCCGTAGATGAAATACGGCAAGCGCTCCCAGACGAACGGCCAGCAGGCGCCGATCGTGCGGTTCTGCACGCTCTCGAGACACGCGTCGCGATCGGCCCCGGTCCAAACTGCGTCGAAGAACATGAACCGCAGAAGGTCGGGAATGATCCAGAGCACCAACAGACCGATGAGGATCGTCAGCACGATATTGAATGGCGACGAGAACAGGTTCTCGCGCGCCCAGCCGATCGGGCCGGTCAGCGATGATGGCGGCGGCTGCTGTTCCAGCGTTTCCGTGCGGATGAAGCGGAGTTCGGCAACGGCGAGATCGCCTTCGGACATCGTCATGGCGCCGCCCTCACCGTTCCACCAGCTTGACGCGGCTATTGTAGATATTCATCAGCAGCGACGTGACCAGGCTGATGAAGAGGTAGACCAGCATGGTGATCGCGACGACTTCGACCGCTTGCCCGGTCTGATTGAGCACAGTGCCGGTGAACACCTGGACGAGATCCGGATAACCGACCGCAACCGCAAGCGACGAGTTCTTGATCAGGTTGAGATACTGGCTCGTCAGCGGCGGCACGATCACGCGCATGGCTTGCGGCACGATGATCAGACGCAGGGTCGGCCCAGACCTCAATCCAAGCGAATAAGCGGCTTCGGTCTGGCCATGCGAGACGGCACGAATGCCGGCGCGGACGACTTCAGCGATGAATGCCGCCGTGTAGACGCTCAGCCCGAGCAACAGCGCGACGAACTCCGGCTGCAGCGCTAGACCGCCGGTGAGGTTGAAACGCCCGAGCTGCGGCGCATCGAAATGCAGCGGCATGCCGAGCACGAAGAAGATTACAAGCGGCAGGCCAATCACCAGCACGAGGCTGACCAGGGCAACGGGCGCCTGCTGGCCGGTCTCCATCTGGCGTTTGCGCGCCCAGTAATAGAACCCCAGGGAGGCGACGATGCCGATGGCGAATGCGGCTTCGACCCAGCCGAGCCCCGGGTCGCGGAGCGGCTCCGGCACGAACAGGCCGCGGTTATTGAGGTAGGACCCCATGAACTTGTGGCTGTCGCGGATGTCCGGCAGCGCCTTGAGCACGGCGTTGTACCAAAAGAGCAACTGCAGCAGCAGCGGAATGTTGCGGATGGTCTCGACGTAGGTAGTGGCCACCTTGGACAGTAGCCAGTTCTTCGACAGCCGGCTGATGCCGATGGTGAAACCGAGGATCGTGGCCAACACGATGCCGAGGGCGCCGACCAGAAGTGTATTGAGCAGCCCGACCCAGAACGCCGTGCCGTAAGTCGAGACCGACGCGCTGTACTCGATCAGCGTCTGCGAAATATCGAAACCGGCGGCCTGATTCCAGAAACCCAAGCCCGACGCGACGTGCGCACGCTGCAGGTTGTCGAGCGCATTGCTGACCGCCGCGTAGATCGCCAGCACGACCAGGGCGCACAACACGACCTGATAGGCGACGCTGCGGAACTTCGGATTATTATAGAAAGCAACCCGCGCCGGCTGCTGCGCTCCCACGCTCTCGATCGCCATGATCCCCTCGTCCGGAGCGCCCTTGTTATAACGCCTGGGCGCGTCGCCGAAACTTTTGGCCGCGGACTGTTACGTCCGCGGCCATCGTCATCAATCGTTTAGTGGATCGGCGGGGCGTACATGATGCCGCCCTTGGTCCACAGTTTGTTGAGACCGCGGTCGATCTTCAGCGGCGAACCGCTGCCGACGTTGCGCTCGAACGACTCGCCGTAGTTACCGACCTGCTTGATGACCTTGTAGAAGGTATCCTTGGTCAGGCCGAGCTGTTCGCCGAAGTTGCCTTCGACGCCGAGCAGACGGCGGATTTCAGGATTGGTCGACTTCATCATCTCGTCGACGTTCTTGGAGTCGACGCCAAGGTCTTCGGCGTCGACCATCGCGAAGCCGACCCACTTGACGACGTCGAACCACTGGTCGTCGCCGTGACGAACGGACGGCCCGAGCGGCTCCTTCGAGATGATCTCGGGGAGCACGATATGATCGTCCGGCTTGGCAAGACGCAGGCGCTCCGAATACAGGCCCGAAGCGTCCGTGGTGAAAGCGTCGCAGCGGCCGGCGTCATAGGCCTTCACGGTCTGATCGGCATCGGCGAAGGTCACGGACTTGAGCTGCATCTTGTTGGCGCGGAAGTAGTCCGCGAGGTTGAGCTCGGTGGTGGTGCCCTGCTGCACGCAAACCGAAGCGCCGTTGAGTTCAAGCGCCGAGTTCACCTTGAGCGACTTGCGCACCATGAAGCCTTGGCCGTCATAGTAGTTCACGCCGGTGAAGTTCAGGCCGAGCGTCGTGTCGCGCGATTCCGTCCAGGTGGTGTTGCGCGCCAGCAGATCGACATCGCCCGACTGCAGCGCGGTGAAACGATCCTTCGCCGTCAGCGGCACGAACTTGACCTTCTTGGCGTCGCCAAGAACCGCCGCCGCCACCGCGCGGCAGACGTCGACGTCAAGACCCGCCCAGTTACCCTGCGCGTCCGGCAAGCCAAAACCGGCGAGCTGGCCGTTGGCGCCGCAATTCAGGACCCCACGATCCTTAACCTGTTTGAGCGTTTGAGCCGACGCGCCTTGGGCGACGAAAACCGCCGCGGCCAAAGCAACAACACCGAATACTCGTTTCATTGTGCAGCCTCATCCCATGCTTGTTGAATTAGTCGCGCCCCTCGGAGCTGGCACGCCTTCCCCTCGAAAGGCATTGATTTCCCCTCACAAGACACAGTGGCGCAAAAATGAGCCACGACTGCCTTCGCCATTCCCAGAGTGTGCTCCCAATTCGGCATCTCAGAACGATCGCGGCGCAAGGTCAAGGGCTTAAACGTATTCGCGATGCACAAAGCGAGCCCGCCCTGCCTTTATGAGTGCAGGGTTCTGCTCGATTTTTTCGCAACGGGTCGTCCCCTTTCACATGCGACAATCTTCTCAGATGTCATGTGACGGGGAACGCAAATTCTATGCCGCAGACTATGCGGCGGCACCCTGGCCGCGGCCGCGCAGGACGAATTGCAGATTGCGGATATAAACGAACACCCCGAAGGCCTGGCCGATGATGAACACCGGATCCTTGCGATAGAGGGCGTAGCCCAGCAGCATGATGCCGCCGCCGATCGAGAACACCCAGAACGTCATCGGTACCACGCTGCGTCCGGCACGCTCCGATGCAATCCATTGCACGACGAAACGCATCGCAAAAAGAGACTGCGCCACGTAGCCGAGCAGAACGCCCCAATCGGCGCCTCCAACGAACACATCATGGAGATAACCACCAACGGTCTGGGCGATGTCGATCAGCATGGCTTATTTCCCTTCATTCGACGAAGCTCCGCCGATCGCGGCGCATGTCCTGCCGCGCGCAAGGCTTCAACCTTCAATGACTTCCGGCACGCGTTTGCGGCGACGGATCAGCCACCACACGCCCGCCAGATCGAGGATGCCGACCCAGAGCCGGTCCCACATTCCGTAATTCGAGACGCCTGCGCCGCGCACCCGATCGACAACATCGACATAACCGATCGCAAGCCCCTCGCGCTTGATCAAAGCCGGCATGAAGCGATGCAGCGCATCGAAATAAGGCAGCCGCAGATAAACGTCGCGGCGAAATGCCTTGAGGCCGCAGCCGGTGTCGCGCGTGCCATCGCGCAGCACAGCACCGCGCACGGCATTGGCGATGCGCGACTGGAGGCGCTTGAAACCTCCCTTGCGGCGAAGGCGCTGGCCGGCGATCAGGCCGACAGTTGGCGCGCCCGCCTCGAGCGCGCGGATCATGGCGGGGATGAAGGCGGGATCGTTCTGGCCGTCGCCGTCGATGGTGACGATGACCGGCGCACGCGCCGCGGACACGCCGGTGCGCACCGCCGCCGATTGACCGCAGGACTGCTTGTGGCGGACGCGGCGGAGGAATGGATGGATCGCCATCAAGCGTTGCAGTTCGGCCTCCGTGCCGTCGGTCGAACCGTCATTGACGTAGACGATTTCGAACGGCCACTGCCCGTCGAGCGCGGCGGCGATTTCGGCGACCAGCGGCGCGATATTACCGGCTTCGTTGCGAACCGGCACCACGACGGCCACTGCGGGCTGAGTGCTGCTCATAACTCTATGATTCTCTTGCCGAAAGACCGCCCGGCGCCGGAATGACGGCCGGGTACGGGTGCCGCTTCAGGCCGCCCCGAGGCTGCTCTTTATTAAGCCAATAGCTCGCGGGCAACAGCTTTGATCCGCCGGCCCGACGGTCCCGGAAACTGGTGCACATGGCCGTCCGGCGTGATGGCGAAGCCGAGGCGTTGCGCCGCGAACCAGCGCCGGATCAGGACGACGCCGACGACGCCGACGACGGCGCCCAATAGCGTGTCGCTGACGAAGTGGGCCTGCACCACGATGCGGCTGATCATGATCACGACCGCGTAGATCAGCGCCACGGTGCGCCAGCGCGGCCACAGCGTGGCGACCGCGGCCAGCACCGCGAAGGCTGTGGTCGCGTGTCCCGACGGCATGCCGGCATAGGCCGGCGTCCAGTGGAACGGGTCGAACACGAAGGGATCGATGCGCCCGGGAACGCCGGGCCTTGCCCGCCCGATCATGTTCTTGACGATCGACGAGAACAGCCCCGGCAATCCGATCGCCACGAACAGGAAGCCAACGCGAACCATGATCGCCGCCTGCACTGCCTGCGCGATCGGCGTGACGGCGCGCGGTAACGCCGCGAGCGCGATAAATGCCAGACCCAGCGGCCAGAGAACCCAGGCGCCTTTGCCGAAATCGGTGAGGAAATTGAAGAAGTCGACGATCGAGCGCGGGAGTGACCGAGCGAACCGGGTCGCGCCCGTATCGATCAGCGCCATGCAGAGCAGCAAGCCCGCGAGCACGATTACCGCGCCGATCAGCACCTGACGCGGCTCATCGATCCAGGGAAACGTCCGTCGCCAATTGATCGGCCGCGTCAAACGCTTGAGCGAAGCGACGACGTTCGTGCTCAAGCGTCGCGCGGCCGACGAAACCACAGTCACCTCAGCGCTCATGGTGCGACCGAATAGAACAACGCCATCGCGAAGCGCTTGCCATTGCTGACATTGAAACCCTCGATCCGGTTACCCAGGGTGAAGCGGACACCTAGCGCATTGGCGCGCTGCACGAAGGCACGCTCGCTGCGCGGATCGACCAGCGCGAAGCGGCAAGTCCCGCCGTGCAGGAATTCTGCGGCGCCCGGTCCGTCGGTGAACTTCGTCTCGGTGCCGAGCAGGAAGACCAGACTTGGCTCCTGATAGGTGTAGGTCGAAGCCAGTTGCGGAGCTTCGCAACCTTTGGCTCGCACTTCGCGCGCCACGATTTCGCTGGGAAACAGCGACGGCAGCATCGGGAAAGTAATCGCATAGACGGTGATCGCGATGAAAACCGACGCCATCATGCCACGCAGCAAGGCCCGCTCCGGCCCATCGGCATCGAACAGCCACCACGCAAACAGGCCGAGGATCGCGGCCGCGGCGGCAAACGGCCATGCGACCAGTCCTAGGTCGCGGCTCATAATGAAGAAGACAACTGGCACCGCCACCGCGATGGCGCCGGGAAACAGGAACCAACCGACCGTGCCGTGTTCGATCCAGCGGTTGCGCCACAGCCCGTTCTTTTCGACGATGCCGGCGATCAGGATGGCGATGGCGGGATAGAGCGGCAGCACATAGTGCGGCAGCTTGGTCATCACTGCTTCGAAGACGATCCAGGACGGGATCAGCCACGCCAGCAGGAAACGCGCGCCCGGCTCCCGCCTCGCCTTCCAGATGGTCGGCGCGGCAAGGCCGGCCAGCACCGAGCCCGGCCAAAACGTGATCCAGAAAAGCAGCAAGTAATAGCCCGGCGGCGCGCCATGCGCCTCCTGCCCGCTTGTCACCTTGGCCAGCATGTCGTCGCCGACCGACTGGACGAAGAAGTTGTCGCCGGATTTGGCGACGATGGCGATGAACCATGGCGCCACCAGCAACAGCATCCAGAGGAAGCCGGTGAGCGGCCGCACCGAGCGCACCCAGCGCACCGAGCGATCGGCGATGCCGAGCGTCGCGATCGTCAGGCCGACGAACATCAGAACCAGCGGCCCCTTGATCAGCATGCCGCCGGCCATCGCCGTCCACATCAACGCCGGCAGGCGCCACCCCACCCGCACATCGGGAGCGCGACGCGACGCGAGATAGATGCGCGCCAGCGCCCCCATCGCCGTTACGCTCATGAACAGGAGAACGGCGTCTGTCTTGGCGAGCCGCGCCTCGACGCCGAGCAGGATCGAACTCGCCATCATCAACCCGGCGAGCAACGCCGTCCGGCGCCCGACAAACGCGAGGGCGGCCCAGTAGGTCATCAGCACTGCGCCAATGGCGCCAAGTAATGATGGCAGTCGATAAAGCCAGATGGTCGTCTGCGCGTCGCGAACGCCGAGCGCCTCACCTGTCTTCACCGCGGCGACCTGCAGCCAGTAGATGCCGACCGGCTTCTTGTAGCGGACCTCGTCCTGGAAGCGGATGTCGATGTATTCGTGCCGCTCGAGCATCTGCTTGGTGGCTTGCGCGAAACGCGCTTCGTCGCGATCTACCGGCGGGATCTGGAAGAAGCCCGGCAGGAAGGCGATCAGGGCAAAGCCCAGCAACAGCGCGACCGCGCGCAGGTGCGACGCCGTGGCGACGTCGAGCACGGCGGCGAGGCCGCGCGACGGCGCTTGGGATTGCGGCGCCTCGTCAGTGGTCGTGCGCATGGTCGGCTTGGGATGGGTTCTGGTTCTAGGGAGCGGACTTATTCCACAGCTTGCGCCGCACCATAAAGCCCTCGGGCACGTCTGTCATGGTATGCCTCCCCGTCATTCGTGCGCACGATGTCGCGCGATCACTGCAGGCGAACCAAGACGCTGTCGGCGGCCCCGCGGGCGTCCATCACCGTGAGCCGGACGAAGCCGGGGCCCTCGGGCTGGAAGAACAGCGTGCGCCGGCTGCCGGAACTCGGAATGGGGACGCCGTTGACCATAACGGCCAGCGGCGGCACCCCGCCGGCGACCTTCAAGGCCAGCGGATCAGGCAGCTTCCCGCCTGGCTTGCCGCCGGCCAACTCCAGCCTGACGCCATCAGGGGGAAACATGATGCGTGGCGGCGGCGCCGCGGCGCCATAGCCCGCGCTGGCGTCAAAGCGCTGTAGTGGCGGCGGCAGCTTGGCGGTGGTGGCGAAAACCGCCCCCTTGGGCGCGCGCGGCAGCGCCATCGGCGTCTCGCCGGAACGGGCAAAGGCATCGAAAAGGATCGGCGCGGCGCTGGC
The DNA here is from genome assembly GCF_001426945.1 of Pseudolabrys sp. Root1462. GTDB lineage: Bacteria > Pseudomonadota > Alphaproteobacteria > Rhizobiales > Xanthobacteraceae > Pseudolabrys. Next base: position 2,116,326 of record NZ_LMFS01000001.1, read on the forward strand.
CCGGCCGACGAGCCCCGGCACCGGCGCGCCATCCGGCCGGCCGACCCAGACCCCCACGGTCATGCGGCCGTCGAAGCCGACCGCCCAAGCGTCGCGGTAGCCGTACGAGGTACCCGTCTTGAAGGCGATGCGTCCATGCGACGCGTTCTCCGGCGGCGGCGCCCCGATCAGGACATTGCCGACGTACCAGGCGGCCACCGGGTCGAGCAGCCGATGCGGCGCCGCGGCCGGAGCACCGACCCGCTCGATCAACGGTTCGGCTTCGCCGCCGCGCGCGAGCCCTGCGTAAAGCATGGTGAGATCGTTGAGGGTAATGCCGACGCCGCCGAGGCCCATGGCGAGACCGGGCGCTTCCTCCTTCGGAAGCACCAGTGCCGCGCCGGCCTGTGTCAGCCGCGCGCCGAGCCGGTTGACGCCGACCTTGTTGAGGATGGCGATGGCCGGCACGTTGAGCGACAACTGCAACGCGCGCCGCACCGTCACCGTGCCCTGGAAGGTTAGGTCGAAATTCTCCGGCTGATAGCTGCCGTAACGCTGCGGCCGGTCGTCGATCAGCGTTTCGGGATGGATCAGGCCGTCCTCGAAGCCCAATCCGTAAATGAAGGGCTTGAGCGTCGAACCGGGCGAGCGCAGCGCCATCGTCATATCGACTTGGCCGGCGCGCCGCGCGTCGAAATAGTCCGACGAGGCAACACGCGCCCTCACCTCGTTCGACTGGTTATCGACAACGATGATCGCGACTGAAATATCGGGCCCGATCGCCGCCGCGCGCTCTTGCGCCAAAAGCTGCAGACGCGCCTGCAGCGGCTGGCCGATCGTGAGGCGATGAACGTGCTGCTCCGGCTCTTGCAAGACGATGTGGTCGGCTGAATGCGGCGCGAACACGGGCATCGGCCACCGCGCCATCGGCACCGGCTCGGCCTTGGCGTGGGCGATCTCATCGCGCGGCACGACATCAGCGAGCGCGACACGGTCGAGCACGCGGTCGCGCGCCGCCCGCGCAACCGCCGCATGGCGATCGGGCCGGCGCCTTTCCGGCGACTGCGGCAAGGCAACCAGCAAAGCCGCCTCGGCGAGCGACAATCGCCGCGGCTCCTTGCCCAAATAGGCAAGCGAAGCGGCGCGGATGCCTTCGAGATTGCCGCCATAGGGAGCCAGCGTCAGATAGAGCGACAAAATCTCGTTCTTGGTCAGCGCGTGTTCGAGTTCGAGCGCACGCGTCACCTGCCGCAGCTTGGCAGCAAAAGTGCGGTGTTCGCGCGGCTCCAGGAGACGCGCAACCTGCATCGTCAAGGTCGAACCGCCGGAGATGATGTGGCCGGATGAGACGAGTTGCCAGGCGGCACGAGCCATCGCGACCGGATCGACGCCATGATGTTCGTAGAAGCGCTTGTCCTCATAGGCGAACAACAGCTTGAGAAAGCGCGGATCGACATCCTCGACGTTCGCCGGCAGACGCCAGTAACCGTCCTTGGTGGCATATGCGCGCAACAGCCGGCCTTCGCGATCGAGCACAGTGTGCGAAAGCGCGATGTCCTTGCCGAGCGGCGCTGGGCCGAGCGAATAGACCCATCCGGCGCAGGCGGCCGCCGCCAGGGCGGCCAAGCCGACGATCGACGCCAGGATGAGTTTTAGGCGGCTCATTTACCCGTCACATCAATGACTCCGGTCGCCGTGCGGGCGAAGCGGTCGGGCCGATACATGTCCTCGACCTTGGCTTGCGGTAGCGTGTAGTGCCCGGGCGACACGGCGCGGACGACATAGGCCACGCTGAACACCGGTGGCGAATCCGCGCGGCGGTCGAACGCCGCGGTGAAACGATCGTCGCGGAATTCGCTGTTTACCGGATCGGCGGCGTCGCTGATCCAGCCAAGCGTACCGGTTTCACCCGACGACACCAGCTTCGGATTGTCGATTTCGAAACCGGCCGGCAAATAGTCGGCGACAATGACGCGGCCGAACTGCGGCTGCGCCTCCGTCATCTTCAGCACGACGACGAAGCGGTCGTTCTGTTTTGCCTTGGCCGGATCGGCCGGCTCGCCGCCGAGCGTGAAGTAATTGCGCTCGATCTTGAAGCCGTTCGACGCTGCCGGCTCCGGCGTCAGCGGCGCGCCGGATACCGACACCACGGCCTGCACCGTGCCGTCGCCGCTATTGCTGACGCGGACCGGCGACGCCAGTTGGTCGGGCTTGAAGCTGCGGTAGAAAGCGCCTTGACGCTTGTCGCCGTTGACGTCGAGCCGGATGGCGTTCATCTCGCCGGCCAGCGCCTTCGCTGCCATTACCAGCCACGCGTCTTCCTGCGTCGAAGTGTAGGCGGCAAGGCCACGCGCGCTGTCGATGCGCGCCACCGCCTGCGTGATGGTCGCCTGCGGCGCGTGACCTTCCGAGGCGAGCGTCACCAGCGCCGCGGCGTCGCGCAGCACGGAGCCGTAGTCTTCGCGGCCAATTTCGAGCTTTGGCTGTGCCGGCAGCGCGTCGAGCGCGGCGCGATAGATCCGGTCGGCTCGCGTCTTGTCGCCGAGCATTGCCAGCGCGGCGGCCACCTGGGCCTTGGCGATCGGCGTCGCCAGTGCATTGAGCTTGACGTCGGCGATATAGCGCAGATCGCCGATCGGCGCGGCGCCGTTGCGGGCCAGCACATAGAAGGCATAGGCGAGTTCTCGCCCGCCATTCTTGTCCGCCTCCGGCGCCGTGGCGACGTAGTTGCGCAGGCGATCGAGCGCCAGCGTCATCGCGGTTTGCGGCACGTCGAACTTCTTCTCGCGTGCCCGCGTCAGAAAGTCGGTGACGTAGGCATCGAGCCACGGATCGTCGCCACCGACGGACCAGAGGCCGAAGGAACCGTTGGCGCCCTGCCGCGCCGTGAGCCGCGCGATGGCGTCCTTGATGCGCGCATCGATCTCGCCGTCCGGCGCCAGCCGCGCCTGCGCGGCGAGATCGTTGATGTAGAGCATCGCCACCGCGCGGCTGGTGATTTGCTCCGAGCAGCCGAACGGATAGCGGTCAAGCGAGTTCAGAAGCGTCGCCGCATCGAGCGAGGTCGAGATTGCCACCGACAGCCCGGCCCTGCCCGTGCCCGGCACGAAGTCGGCAAAGACGTCGTTGGACAGCGTCAGCGTCTCGCCCTTGGCGAGCGGCCGGACCGTGCGCCGCGTCAGGATCTGCGTCGCCGGCCGGACATCGAGCGCATAGCTGCGCGCGAGCTTGAAGCCGTTCGGGCCCTCGACATTGATCACCACCGTGCTGGCGCCGGAGCCCGAGGCCGAGACCGGCACCGATAGCCGGCCGCGCGCCTTGGCAGCCAGCGTCAGCGGCGCGGGCTCTGCACCCTCGCGTTTCACGGAACCTGCGGTATCGACCGCGATCTTGTAGCTGCCCGCAGCGCCTTCGACATTGTCGAGTTCGACCTGCACCGCACCGCGATCGCCGGTGCGCAGGAAGCGTGGCAAGGTCGCCGTCAGCACCACCGGATCGCGCACGATGACGTCGCCGGAGGCCTTGCCGACCTTGTCATTGCTCCAGGCGACCGCCATGACGCGGACGGTGCCGGCAAAAGCCGGAATATCGAACGAGACATTGGCGGTGCCGTCGGCGCCGACCGTGACGATGCCGGAGTATAGGGCAAGCGGCGCCTGCGTCGGCGGCGAACCGGAGAGTTCGGCCGCGCCCATATCGCCGCCGGAGCGGATCTGGCCGCGCGCCCCTTGCATGCCGTCGATCAACTGGCCGTAGAGGTCGCGCACCTCCGCGGTGAGGCGGCGCTGGCCGAGATAATAGTCGTCCGGCGCTGGCGGCTTGTAATTGGTGAGATTGAGAATGCCGACATCGACGGCGGCGACGACGACGCGCGCCTGTTCGCCGGCGGTGAGTCCGCCGATCTTGATCGGGATGTTGAGCGCATTGTCCGGCCGCATCGTGGACGGCAGGGTCATGGCCACGTTGAGCGTGCGCTGAGCGCGGTCGATCGAGAACCATTGCACGCCGATGGCACGCCCGGGCATGCGCTGCGCCGGCTGATCTAGCGGCCGCCGCAAGGTGGCGACGACATAAGCCCCCGTCCCCCAGTCCTTGCCGACCGGTAACGCCACGTTCACCGTGCCCGCTGCGCTGACATCCTGCGCCTGGCTCTGCACCAGGCGGTCGGTGAAGACGTTGAGTGTCAGACGGCCGGCGCTACGCGCGGTCACCGCGACATTCATGGTGTCGCCGCCGGTATAGCCCGGCTTGTCGAGGGCGATTTCGAGAAGATCAGGCGTATCCGCACTCGACTCCGCATAGAAGCCGGCGTCGAACGTCATCGACGTCACGGCGCCATTCGGATCGGCTTCCGACACTTCGAGTCGATAGCGGCCCCACTTCACCGGCAGCGACAGGCGCGCCGGCTTGCCGGCCGCGACATCGAGCGTGCCGTTGGCGACGCGCTGCGTGCGACGGATGGGCTCGTAATTCCACTGCCCGTTCTCGCGGTACCATTGGTAGCTCGTCTCGACCTTCAGCAGTTCATATTTCAGCCCCTTGCGGTCGAGCATCGCGCCGTCGGGCGCCGCCATGATCACATCGAAGTCCGCGTTGGCGCCGTCGGCGAGCGACGTGCCGTTGAAGGTTGGCTTGACGCCGATCATCGGAGCGGCCGGCGCCAGCGGCAGCGTCAGCTTGCGCTCGACGGCGCGGCCGCCGGATTCCACCATATTGATCGCGATGTTCGCTTCCAGCGGCCGCGTCGTTTCCGGCACGCTGTCGAGCGTCACCGGGAATGTGGCCTTGCCCTTCTCGTCCGTCGCCGGCAGTTCGGTGATCTCCTGCCGCGTGGCGGTGACTTCGTCGTCATAGAGGCCGAAGCGATAACCCGGGAAACCGGCGCGCTCCTTCGCCGCGTCGATCGACACCGAGCCGCTCAGTTCGAGGTTCGAGGCCGGCGCGCCGTAGAGGAAGTGACCATCGACCGACAGCTCGACCGAGCCGCCGCGCGGAATGGCCTTGGCTTGCGTCGTCAGATCGAATTCGATGCGATCCGGCACGTAGTCTTCCACCATGAAGGTGGTTTCACCGACGGCCGGTCGCTTCGGGTCGGTGAAGGCGCGCACGCGCCAGGTGCCGGTGGCCGCCGTCGAGACGATTGGCAATTCGAGGTTACGGCCACCGAGGCCCTGATCCGGCACGACGACGCGCTTGTAATCGACGCCGTCGGGGCGTTCGACGACGAGCGTCAGCGGCACGTTCGGCGCGGCGATGCCGCGCGCGTCGCGCAGCAGCGCGGTGATCGCCACGGTCTCGCCCGTGCGATAGACGCCGCGTTCGGTGTAGACGAAGGCGTCGAGCCCGGCCGGCGTGGCGCGACCGCCGACGCCGCGATCGGACAGATCGAAGGCCGACGATTTCAGGCTCAGGAAAGCATAGTCGTTCTTGCCGCTGGCGATCACTGCGGCCGGCGACTGGCCGCCCTCGCCGCGCGTCAGTCCGGCATCGAAATGAATGTGGCCGTGGAAGTCGGTCGACTTGACCGCGAGCACTTCATTGTTGCGCGCCATCAGACGCACTTCGATGCTGTTGAGCGGCTGGGCGCTGGCCAGCGAATGCACGAAGACGTCGATGCCGTCCTGACCGGAATAGGCGGTCAGGCCGTAATCGGAGACGATGAACCACTGCGTCGCGACCTGGTCGTAATCATTGGCGACCAGCGCATCCTTCGGCGTCGCTGTCATCGCATAGACGCCGGGCGCGAGATCCGGCAGCGCCTGATCGACCGGGAAAGCCGTCACCACCTCGGTGTTGAGCTTCTGCTCGACGGCGAGTTCACCGCTCCAGACCTTGCTGCCGCGTTCGGTGGCGATCTGGTCGCCTTGATAGACGCTCATGTTACGCTGGAAGTCGTAGCCCAGCACGGTGTCGATGAGGTTGCGGTCGCCGACCCGGTAGACGTTGAGATTGACCGCGGAGGTGTTGACGCTGAGCACCGGAATGCCGCGCTGGCCGGTCTTGGGCAGCACATAAGCCTTGCCGGAAAAGCGCGCGAAAGGCTTGCGGTCACGGACGAAGATCGTGAATTCGGTGGTCTTCGCCAGCGTCTCATGCACGGTTGAAGGCAGACCGGCGCGCAGGGTGATGGCGTAACGCTCGCCGTGCTTGAGGCCGTCGACGCAAAGCTGCTTGTCGGAAACCGAGATCGCCGGCTTGTCCTGCCCGGCAACGGCGACGAAAGGCGAGAAATCCGTTTTCTTTTCCGGCAGTGTTTCGGAGAACTGGAAACAGGCGCGCGGCGACACCGCGTCGGAATCGACGGTGTAGTCGAGCATGCGGAAGCCATGTTCGAGGCGCAGCCGCTCATACTGCCCGCGCAGGTCGGCGGTCTCGCGCAGTTCAAGCGACAGCCGCATCGTGTCGAGCGCCGGACGCCACTGCTTGCGCGCCGCGAAGGCATCGCCCAGCGTTTTCAGAGCATCGGCCTCGCCAGCCGGCGGGGCGGCGCGAACATAGGCGACGTAGGCCGCCGTCGTCGCGCGCTCGTAAAGCGTCGCCTGCTCGCGCTGATCGCGGCCCTTGATCTGCAGGACGGCGCGGGCGAGCCGCAACCAGCTATCGGAATCATCCGGCGCCACCGTGACCAGCTGGCCGAGCAGCAGCATGGCATTGCGCGCGTCCTTCTTCTGGAACGCGGCGTCTGCCTCGCGCTTGAGGACTTGAGGGGTCTTGGTGACGGTGCCGGCGTCGGTCTTGATCTGCGCTTCCAGCGTGATCGCGGCCTGATCGAGCTCGGGGTTCTGGTAGGCTTTGTCTGCCGCCCATCCGGACACCGCAAAGGCAGCCCACATGACAAGGGCGAATGCGCCGGTCAAACCAGCGCGCGTCAACGGTGCCATGGCGACAATCTCCCCCGATTCCAGCCGTGCAACCATATTGCAGCGTTGGAAGGTGTCGAGGACATGGCGCGACGTCTTTGCGTTAAGTCATGCGCCGACGTGCGGACTCGAGCTGCCACCGGAAATACCAACTCGTACTACCGCAATGGTATTGGCTCGCAGCGATTCTGATGCGTCACTTTAAGTGCTTGAGTATTTCGCCATAAATCATTGATATTACGAGATATTGACTCTTCACCATCACCGCACCTTTCAAAGTCGGCATCGGCCCGGTAAGCATGGGACCGACGGCCCCGTAGCTCAGTTGGATAGAGCATCAGCCTTCTAAGCTGAGGGTCGCTGGTTCGAATCCAGCCGGGGTCGCCAAATGGTATGTTGATGCTCGGCGCGCGAATTTCCGCCCGCGCCCGCTGCGCAAGCCGCGCCAACCTGCAAAAGCCGTCAGTGCGTCCAGGCGTCCCGGCGCTTGAAGGCGAAATTGTCTGAGTAGGAAATGACGCGCCGCGGCGAGGCTTTGGCTTCGAAGACCTGATACGGAATGCCGTTGCGCTCGCAGTAGCCGATGGCCTCGGCTTCGGTATCGAAGCGCAGCTTCACCTGCTGGCGGGTATCGCCGGATGAAGTCCAGCCCATGAGCGGCTCGACCGTGCGCGGTTCCGCGAGGTCATGTTCGACCACCCATTTGCGGGTGTTGGCAACACCCGACTGCATGGCGGTTTTCGACGGGCGATAGATGCGAGCGGTCATGGCGTCAGGTCCGGTCGACGTCTCAATACAAGGCCCCGGCCGATTCCCTGGAGCCGGCGCAAGCCCACGAGCCCGTATAAGCGGTCGACGTGGCGCTGGCAACGCGCGGGGCCACAGTTATCCGGTTGCCATCGTGGGCAGAACGCTGCGGCGCCGACGCCCGTGAAGATTTGGCTCGCGCGTCAGCCTTCAGGCGCGGTAACCGGCCGGACGCCGGGTCGAAGAGCGGCGGCGGCGCGGTTGCTTTGATGGAACGGGTGCCGATCGCACCAGGGCCGGCGCGCGCACCACCGCGCGAAACCCACCATCGCCGAGATCTTCAAATTCGATGCCGTATTCCCGCCACAGCCTCTCAACGGCCGCCACGGTCGAGCGTCGCGGCTCGGTGCCGCCCTGCTCGAGCTTGTGAATGGATCGCTGGGTCATACCGACGCGGGCGGCAAGATCGCTCTGGCTCAGGCCGGCGACGGCTCGCGCCAGGCGCACTTTGGCCGCGAAAGCCAAGCGCTCCATGCGCATCAGGTGGGCAAGATCTAATTGCTCGACGACGGGCGCGTCCTGAGCCGGCATGACACCCTCGCAACGCACGAAACTTGAACACACAGGCGGCAGCCTTCGGCAGATCCACCTTGTAAAAAAACCCCCGGCGATTTCTCGCCGGGGGTTCTTCATTCAGACTATCCGATCAGGGATAGAAGTTGCGCTGGGCGCGGACGATACCCGACCACCAGCTGTTGTCGCCGACGGTGAGGCCGGTGAAGGCACTATCCTGAGCCTGGTACATCACTTCGACGCTCAGATCGAGGTTGGTGACCGGGGTCCAGGTCGTGCGCGAGCCGACCTGCCAGTACGACCAGTTGGCCGACGAACCGGCGGTGACGGTACCAGCGGCAGCAGTGCCGAGGCCCGTGGTAAGCACAGCACTGGCAGCAGCCGAGTACTCGAGCTTGCCGTACGAACCGTACAGCGAGGTCTTCAGGTTCGGGACCCAGAAGTGCTCGAAACCGCCGGTGATCGACCAGCCGGTCGTCAGATCGGCAGCGCCCGCACCGGTCACGACCGCATCCCAGGCCGGGCCGTACGAGATCTTGCCGCCCTGCTGGGTGGTCTGCGCCTGGCCGAGGCCCGAACCGACATAGTCGATCGCGCCAACGCCGTAGGTGAACTGACCGACGATGTAGTCACCCNGCATCGGCAGGTTGACCTTCAAGCCGGCGCCCAAGGCCCAGCCGCTCTTGTCCGACGGATCGGCCGCAACACCGAAGTTCACCTGGTGGTAGGCGCCCATGAGCTGAGCCGAACCCCAGGCTTGATCGATGCGCAGGTTGCCGACGATGTCGGGCATCGACTGGCCAGCAGCCGCTTCGGCGCCCGCAGCGGTCGTGGTCGTGATCACGCCAGTCGCGCCCAGGGTCGAGGTGGTCACGGTAGACGCAACGCCGAGACGGTGGCCGTTGTTGTTTTCGGCCGAGATCGACGCCGACAGGCCGTTGCCGAGCTGCGCGGTGTAGGCCCACAGATCGACGCCGTTGCC
>NZ_LMFS01000001.1:2125473-2125840 GCF_001426945.1 Pseudolabrys sp. Root1462
GCCGGTCTTACCCATCGTGAAACCAGCCCACTGGATGAACGCGGCCGGCGCGTAGAGACGCGTATAGGCCGAAGCGCCCGTACCGTTGGTCGGGTTCGACGAACCGGCATAACCGCCGCCGATCGAGTTGTCGTCGGTCGCCGCCAGGTAGACGTACGCGCGCAGGGTGCCGTAGGCGGTCTGCGAACGAGCGTCGGCGGTGATCGCACCGCGGCTACGCCAGTGGTTGGTGTTGTAGCTGCGCGAGTCGTGGTTCGCGAAGTTCGGCGTGAACGAGCCGGAAGCGTTGAAGTTAATTTCCGATCGGACGAAGCCGCCGACCTTGATGCAGGTATCCGTGCCCGGCATGTAGTAGAAGCCGGCCCCG
>NZ_LMFS01000001.1:2125845-2131887 GCF_001426945.1 Pseudolabrys sp. Root1462
GCCTTGACGGGAAGATCGGCCGCCTGTGCGCCAGCAGCAGCGACGAGACCCGCCGCGGTGCCGAGCAGAAGGCTTTTCACCATCTTCATTTTGAACCTCCAAAAGACTGTTTATCGTGAGAGGGTTCCGTATCCGTCCAGTGCGACAGCACCTTTGGAACTTCCCCTAGCTCCCCGCAACCTGGTTAGTGACCGACCCAGCCGATGCGCCCTAAGCACGGACTTACCATCTGGAGCCATCCATCAACCTGGAAAGCACGACCTGGGGATGCCCCCTCCGCCGCAGGTCGAACATTAGCCATTGAGCCCCTAGGCGCAACGACGAAGCGCCTCGCGCACAGGCCTTGGCGGCGCTTTTCAAGGGAGTGTTGCGCAAAAAACACGCACATTCGGACAGCTCTAAATCGCCTATTAACGACGATTATACTGCCACCGGAAGCTTTCCTTTCTATTAAGTAAAACAAGACGTTAACGCGGCATGGCGTCCGCCGTCGCGCGGTTGTCCGAAGCACCGATTTCACGCGCGGTGATACGTCAGCTCACGAAACGGACTCCTGGAACCTCTCCGCGTTCCACGGCCCGCCTTGGTGTGAAACGTCGATTTTGGCGCCGCTGACGATTCGACGATTCGCGCCGTTGCGGATTGGAAAAGGAGCGGCAGCGCCCTGCGGGCACGCGACGGAACTCCAACGTCGGATACCGACAGTTCTCAACGCCGGACGCCGCGCAAGCGGGCCCCGCATCGAAAATCAGAATTCAGGACAGGAGAAGATCGGGAATTGGCGGAGCCGGAGGGATTCGAACCCTCGATACGCCTTTACAAGCGTATAACGGTTTAGCAAACCGCCGCCTTCAGCCACTCGGCCACAGCTCCGACGCGCCATGGCGTACAGAACCGGGCCTAGCCCGTCAATTCGCACGAGGACCTCGCGCGCCTTATATTGCCAGATGTCGCTTTTGCCGGCCGTGGACCCGCTTGCAGCCAGCGGCACACTTGAACAGGAGTCTTCCGCCGTGCGGATCTTTTCAGTATCGACGTCGCTAATGCTTTTGGTCGCCAGCGCTCTCGTCTCGGCGCCGAGACCCGCCGCCGCGGAGATCATCTATCCCTGGTGCGCGATCTACAGCGAGCGCACCGTCGGCGCGACGAATTGCGGCTTCAGCACGCTGGCCCAGTGCCGCGCCACCATCAGCGGCGTCGGCGGCTGGTGCGTGGAAAATCCCGAGTACAGGCCTGCGTCGCCACCCCGGCCGAAGCGCCACAGCCAGCCGCGATAAACCGCGGGGACGGGCCGCCGGCCGATTGACAAGGCCGGCCCGCGCCGCGCATGCGAACGCATCTACAATCTCCATCGCACCACGAGCCAGCGTGCCAGCACCCCGTTTCGATCTAGGGCAAACGCTTCAGGACGGCCTTCGCCTGCATCGCGAGGGCCGCCTGCACGACGCCGAGAAGCTCTATGCCCGCGCGCTGAAGGCGGCTCCCGATAACTTCGACGCCTTGAACCTGCTCGGCGCCATCAAGGCGCAGACCGGCAAGATGGGCGAAGCGCTGCGCCTCCTCACCGCCGCGGTTAAGGTCAATCCAGGCGCTGCCGATGCCCTGGTCAATCTTGCGAACGTCTTGCATGCGCTCAAGCGTGACGCCGAGGCACTCGACTGCCTCGACAAGGCGCTGCGCCTCAATCCGCACGATACGCAAACGCAGCTCAACCGCGCTTCTGCGCTGCTGAGCATGAAGCGGCCGCAGGATGCGCTTGCCAGCCTGGACATGGTGCTCGCCCGCGAACCGCAGAATGCGGCCGCACTGCTCAATCACGGCGTCGCCAAGGCCGAACTCGGTCATCACGCCGACGCGCTGGGCGACTTGAACGCCGCGCTGCGTCTCGCGCCGGGCAATCCCACCCTGCTCTACAATCGCGGCAGTGCCTTTCTGCATCTCGGAAAACCCGCAGAGGCGCTGGCCGATCTCGACCGCGCCGTCGCGGCACTGCCCGACCATCGGCTGGCCTGGAACAACCGAGGCCGCGCGCTTGAAATGCTCAATCGCCATGACGAGGCGGCGGCCAGCTTTGGCAAAGCGATCGCGATCGACAAGGACTACGCCGACGCCCATTTCAACCTGTCGCTGGCTCTGCTGGCGCTGGGAAAGCTCGAGCAAGGTTTTGGCGAATACGAATGGCGGTGGAAGCGGTCCGGGGTGACCGATCGCCGCCGCGGCTACGGACGACCACTATGGCTTGGCGAGTATCCGCTCGCCCGCAAGACCATCCTGCTGCACGCCGAACAAGGTCTCGGCGACACCATTCAATTCGCGCGCTACGCTTCGATGCTGGCCAATACGGGCGCACGCGTCGTGCTCGAAGTGCAGGCCGAATTGAAATCGCTGTTCGCCAACATGCCGGGCATTGCGTCATGCCATGCACGCGGCGAGCCCCTGCCCGCCTATGACGTTCAATGCCCGCTTGGAAGCCTGCCGCTGGCCCTGAAAACGACCGCTGAGACGGTGCCGGCGCCGATCCCATATGTAACCGCGGATCCGGAACGGATGGCGAAGTGGCGCCCTGCCATCGACAAGTTGCCGGGCAAGCGCGTCGCGCTGACCTGGGCCGGGCATGCCCACCACGTCAACGACATGAACCGTTCAATCCCGCTCGAGACGCTTGAGCCGCTTCTGGCGCAGCCCGGAATTTCATTCGTCAGCGTCCAGCACGAACTGCGCGAGACCGACGGCGAGATCCTTGCGCGCCATCCCCAGGCAACCAATCTGGGCACCCAATTTACCGACATGGCCGATACCGCGGCGGTGCTGTCGCTGGTCGACCTCGTCATCGCGGTCGACACCTCTGTCGCCCATCTCGCGGCCGCCATGGGACATCCGACCTGGGTCCTGCAGCCGTTCACGCCGGACTGGCGCTGGACGTTAACGGGCGCGCGCAGTCCCTGGTATCCGCAGGCGCGCTTGTTCCGTCAGCCGGCGATCGGCGACTGGTCAGCCGTCGTCGCGAACCTGCGCGACGCCTTGATCGATAGCGCGAAGTTTTAGGCTGCGATGCGGACCGGCACGGCCGGGGCCGGCTGGTGCATCTTGAGCCAATCGCGGGCGGCGCGCTGTGCGCAACCGATCTCGCTGTCCGCCATCTGATCGGCGACCTCACGGCGCAGGTGCGCCGCTTCGCGGTGACCGCGCATGGCCGCGATGTTGAACCACTTGTGCGCCTCGATCAGATCGACCGGCACGCCGGCGCCGGCGGAATGGATCATGCCGAGGTTGAAGCACGCCTCGGCGTCGGCCGGCTCGCTGTTCGCCGCGATCACCGTGAGATTGACCATGTTTAACTCCCGTCCTGTTCGCAGCCGTATCTCGGCTGGCAGAAAATTCGTATCCCTGTCTGCGCAACGTTGATGCTGCGCGTTAGGGCCGATCTTCGGGAGAAAATTTGAATAGCAGTTTAAGCGTCAGCGTGAATCGATTGTGAACAATGTGGCGAAAACCCGCCTGCTCGCTGCAAAAAAGCCCGAGAAATATGGCCTTTTGACGCTGCTACCGTCGGCTGCAACAAATTTATAACCGAATTGATTGGCAGCCAGGTAACCAATTTCCAATGTTGCAGTTATATGACAAGGGCGCCCGCAAGCACCGGAAACGGTCAGCGGGTTCCCGGTCACGATTTTCACGGGGCCGGGCGACATGCCGATACACACAGAGCAAGACAGAAGCAGTTCGAAAGGCAGCAATGAGATTTCCCCGTTTCCATAGGGTCTCGATCGCGTCGATAGCGTCAGCCCTTTTCGGTATCGCCCTAATGGCCGTGGCCCAAGCCGCCATGCCGGTGACAGGCACCTGGCTGTCGGCGGACGGCGGCACCAAGGTGCGCGTCAGCGATTGCGGCGGCAAATTGTGCGGCAAGGTCGTGTGGCTTAACGAGCCGATCGACCAGTCCACCGGCCGGCCGAAGACCGACAAGCACAATGCCGACGCCGCCAAGCGGACGCGACCGCTCCTCGGCGTTCAGGTCGTGCAAGGCATGAAGCCGGCCGGCGATAACAAGTGGTCCGGCCAGATCTATAATGCCGACGACGGCAAGGTCTATCAGGCCAACGTGACGCTCGTCAGCGAGAACGCGATGCGCGTGCAAGGTTGTGTGCTCGGCGTGCTGTGCAAGAGCCAGACCTGGACGCGCGCCGACTAGGCGGTGCTTCACCGCAAAGGAAAGCCGGCCGACTACGGCCGGCTTTTTTGTTGTTTCAACGCGACGGCTCGTCCTGCCCTAACGGGCGCGCTGGCCGAACAGCACCGCCTGTACCTTCGGATTCTTCATGTCGACGCCCTGACGCAGCTCCTGGCCCACCACCAGGCCGCGGGCCACCGCCGGACGCGCCTTCATCCGCGCGATCCAGCGCTTGAGATGCGGAAACTGCTCAATGTCCTGGCCCTGCCGTTCCCAGCCACTGACCCAGCCGATCAGCGCCATGTCGGCGATCGAATACCGGCCGGCGATGAAGTCGCGATCCGCCAGCCGCTTGTTCATCACCCCATAGAGCCGGTTCACCTCATCGACGTAACGCGCAATCGCGTAGGGAATGTTCTCGCGCGCGTAATTCTTGAAATGATTGGCCTGCCCCGCCATCGGTCCGACGCCGCCAACCTGCCAGAACAGCCACTGGTCGACCTCGACGCGGCCGCGTTCATCCCTGGGATAGAACTTGCCGGTCTTGCGAGCGAGATACTGCAGGATCGCGCCGGACTCGAAGATCGAGATCGAGCGTCCGCCCGGTCCGTTCGGATCGACGATCGCCGGAATGCGGTTGTTCGGCGAGATGGCGAGGAAAGCCGCGTCAAACTGATCGCCCTTGGCGATGTTCACCGGCTTGACGACATAAGGCAGCCGGCACTCTTCAAACATGATCGAGATTTTGAAGCCGTTCGAGGTCGGCCAGTAATACAGTTCGATCGGCTTGACGCCTCTGCGCCCCGCCTGGCCTTTTCCCGCTGCTCGCTGCTGAGATGCCGAGCGCCCCGCACCCGTGGGCGCTGAAGGCCGAGTCCGCATAGCCGCGCGGCGAGACTTGCTCTTGTCGCCGCGCAGTTCAGGTCGACGCGCCATGTCACAGCCCCCTGCGACCGAGATTTCTCATTCCGTTCTAGGGGGCGGGGCAAAAACTACAACAGAGCACGCTTGCCCCTAACGCGTTCGTGTCACAATCACACGCTGCGTGACTGGACGACCACAACTCCCATTCGATAGGATGTACTCTCTGGGTTGTGGAAAGGTGCAACGGCAAGCCGACGCGCCGCCCAAGATATGAGGTCAACAGCGTTTCGCGGGAGGAAATCTTGTCCAGCTTCAAGAACAGAATGTCGATTGCGATCGCGGCCGCCATTGTCGCCGCCGGTTTGGCTACGGCCGCGCCCGCCTCGGCGCAAACCGCCGCCAGCACGAGCTCAACAACGACAGCAGCACCGGCGGCAAAGCCGAAGCGCACGCCGACGCCCGGTCAACTCGCGGCCCGCGAGCGGCAAAAGAAGTGCGCCGCCGAATGGAAAGAAGCCAAGGCGGCGGGCAAGGTCGAGAAAGGAATGAAGTGGCCGCAATATTGGAGCGCGTGCAACAAGCGGCTCAAGGGCGCGACCTGAACGAAGCCGCCGTGTCCCGAAGATCAGCTTGGCGACCGGCTGTGCCGGCCTGGCGACGAACACGGATCAAGACAGCGTTCGCGCGGCCGTGACCGACCGACAAGCCAACTTCCAAATCGACAGTGTGGTCCTGAAACTCGGAGGGCGTCGGCGAGACATAATGTCTCGCCGACGCCCTCTGATGTCACCGGAACCGGGTGCTCTGGAAAACGACTGCTTGCGCTATCGCACCTGATGCACACCGGCTCCCTAATGACGCGGTCCTCAACGCATGAACGCCGAAGACCGGGAAGTGGCGCTAGACCTAGAGCTTCTTCTTACGCTTCTTGGTCTTCTTCGCCGCCTTCACTGCCTTCTTCTTACGTTTAGCCATTTGCTGCCCTCCTAGCCATATAGAATGGCGGG
>NZ_LMFS01000001.1:2131903-2285078 GCF_001426945.1 Pseudolabrys sp. Root1462
AAACAGTAACTCCATCGTTTTGTGTGCGTAACTCGCTCGACCGTGTTGCCTGATCGCGCATCTGCAAGCGACCGCGACACCGCTTCGCCGCATCGATCGCCGACCCGCCGCCGCCGCGATGCAACGCAAACGGCGATTCAAAAACATTCGATGAAATAAGGATTTTTTGCGGGTCGTGCGCCGCTCCGATTTCGATCGGCGATAAAATACTTTTGTGCGCGGCGCGCGTCGGAAAGCGTGCGCGAATGGACGAAGACGGTGTCATTGCGCTGTGAAAAAATTTTCAGCGAAAACGCCCGTGCAACGGTATCGACAAGCCGAAATCGATCAAAAACGTGCGAATCGGGGTCCGGTGATTCGCGCCGGCGCGCCTCTTCGCATGCTCGACGGGACGTCGAATGCGTCCGTGTGCGATGCCGCGAACACGTGTCGCGACATCGATGGACGACTTTGGATGCACCGCGGTGAACGCGCGCACTGACCGATCGACCCGCGCGTTATCCGCCGTGCATCACAAACCGAGTTTGGTTTTTAGGAGGTCGTTAACCGCTTGCGGGCTCGCCTTACCGCCAGACGCCTTCATCACCTGGCCGACGAACCACATCATCGCTTTCGGATTGGCCTTGGCCTGTTCGACCTTGTCCGGATTCTTGGCGACGAGGTCATCGACGATGCCGCCGATGGCGGAAAGATCGGTCACCTGCGCCATGCCGCGCGCCTTCACCACCTCGCGTGGGTCGCCGCCTTCGGTCCAGATGATTTCGAACAAGTCCTTGGCGATCTTGCCGGAAATCGTTTTGTCGCCGATCAGGTCGAGGATACCACCGAGCTGCGCGGCGGACACCGGTGAGGATACGATGTCGTGGCCATCCTTGTTGAGGCGGCCGTTGAGTTCGTTGATCACCCAGTTGGCGGCGAGTTTGGCGTCACGCCCGTTCGCCACGGCCTCGAAATAGTCGGCGGTGTCGCGCTCGGCGACTAGATGGCTCGCATCATAGGCCGACAGGCCGAGTTCGCGGATGAAGCGCGTCTTCTTTTCGTCCGGCAGCTCCGGCAGCGCCGCCTGCAGCGTGCCAACCATGTCCTCGCTCAGTTCCAGCGGCAGCAGGTCCGGATCGGGGAAGTAGCGGTAATCATGTGCCTCTTCCTTGGACCGCATCGAGCGCGTCTCGCCCTTGCCCGGATCGAACAGCCGGGTTTCCTGGTCGATCGTGCCACCGTCCTCGATGATCTCGATCTGCCGGCGGGCTTCGTGCTCAATCGCCTGGCCGATGAAGCGGATCGAGTTCATGTTCTTGATTTCGCAGCGCGTACCGAACGGCTCGCCGGGGCGGCGCACCGAGACGTTGACGTCGGCGCGTAGCGAACCCTTCTCCATGTCGCCGTCGCAGGTGCCGAGGTAGCGCAGGATCGAGCGCAGCTTGGTCAGGAAGGCCATGGCCTCTTCCGACGACCGCAGGTCCGGCTTCGACACGATCTCCATCAGCGCGACGCCGGAGCGGTTGAGATCGACCGCCGACATCGACGGATGGCGGTCGTGAACGCTCTTGCCGGCGTCCTGCTCGAGATGCAGGCGTTCGATACCGATGCTGACCGCCTCGCCGCTGTCGAGATCGACGACGACCTCGCCCTCGCCGACCACCGGCTGCTTGTACTGGCTGATCTGGTAGCCCTGCGGCAGGTCCGGATAGAAGTAGTTCTTGCGGTCGAACACCGAGCGCAGATTGATCTTCGCCTTGAGGCCGAGACCGGTCCGCACCGCCTGGCGCACGCACTCCTCGTTGATCACCGGCAGCATGCCGGGCATCGCGGCATCGACCAGCGACACGTGGCTGTTCGGCGCGCCGCCGAACTCGGTCGACGCCCCGGAAAACAGTTTGGACTTCGACGTGACCTGGGCATGCACCTCCATGCCGATGACGACTTCCCAGTCGCCGGTCGCGCCTTTGATGAGTTTGGACGTCGTCATGGTCACCACCACGGCTGCGCGACGAAACGGCCGGCAGCCTGCTCGATCACCTCGCCGAGTGCGAACAACGTTTCCTCGTCGAATGGCCTGCCGATCAGTTGCAGGCCGAGTGGTAGCCCCTGCGCGTCCGAGCCCGCCGGCACGGCGATGCCCGGCAGGCCCGCCATGTTCACCGTGACGGTGAAGACGTCGTTGAGATACATCTCGACCGGATCGGCGCCGCCCTTCTCGCCGATGCCGAACGACGCCGACGGCGTCGCCGGCGTCAGCATGGCGTGGACACCCTGGGCGAAGCATTGCTCGAAGTCGCGCTTGATCAGCGTGCGCACCTTCTGTGCCCGCAAGTAATAGGCGTCGTAGTAGCCGGCGGACAGCACATAGGTGCCGATCATGACGCGGCGGCGCACTTCGCCGCCGAAGCCAGCGGCGCGGGTCGCCTCGTACATGCCGGTGATGTCTTTGCCGTCGACGCGCAGGCCGTAGCGGACGCCGTCATAGCGCGCGAGATTGGATGAGGCCTCCGCCGGCGCGACGATGTAATAGGCCGGCAGCGCGTATTTGGTGTGCGGCAGCGACACGTCGACCAACTCGGCGCCGGCGGCCTTGAGCCATTCGCGGCCTTGTTGCCAGATCTTCTCGATCTCGGCCGGCATGCCGTCGAGCCGGTACTCCTTCGGAATGCCAATGCGCAGACCCTTCACCGAGCGGCCGATGGCGGCCTCGTATTCGGGAACCGGCAAATCGACACAGGTGGTGTCCTTGGCATCGGGCCCGGCCATCGAGCGCAGCATGATCGCGGCGTCGCGGACCGTCTTGGCCATTGGCCCCGCCTGATCGAGCGACGAGGCAAAGGCGACGATGCCCCAGCGCGAACAGCGGCCGTAGGTCGGCTTGATGCCGACCGTGCCGGTGAAGGCCGCCGGCTGACGGATCGAGCCGCCGGTGTCGGTTGCGGTAGCACCGAGGCAAAGCTGTGCGGCGACCGCCGCGGCCGAGCCGCCGCTTGAGCCGCCCGGCACCAGCGGCGCGTTCAAGCCCTTGCGGCGCCACGGCGACTGCACCGGGCCGAAATACGAAGTCTCGTTCGACGAGCCCATGGCGAACTCGTCATTATTGGTCTTACCCAGCATCACCGCGCCGTCGCGCCAGAGCTGCGACGTCACCGTGGACTCGTAGGTCGGCACGAAGTTGTCGAGGATGTGCGAGCACGCCGTGGTGCGCACGCCCTTGGTGCAGAACAGATCCTTGATCGCCAGCGGAATGCCTTCGAGCGGACCGCCCTCGCCTTTGGCAAGACGCGCGTCGGAGGCTTCCGCCATCGCGGTTGCCTGCTCCGGGGTTTCCAGTACGAAAGCATTCAGCGACCGCGCCTTCTCGATCGCGCTGACATGCGCGGCGGTGAGTTCGGCCGAACTCAACTCCTTCTTGCGCAGGCGGTCACGCGCCTCGGCGAGCGTCAACGTGGTCAGTTCGGTCATTTCGGGCTGTCGCACTCAAAGGACTTGTTGTTCAGCGCCGCGATTTCGGCCGGCGAGCGCTGGCGGATGAGCACCGTGCCGTCGGCCTGCGTCTCGCGATAGAGTTCGCCGGGCAATGGCAGGCCCATGGCGCGCAGATCGTCGGCGCTGTGGCCGTCAGGCAGCTTGCCGGTCGAGATGATGTTGATCATCTCCCAGCGCTGCTCCATCTCGGCCATTTCGCAGGCCTGGCACATTTACTCGATCACCTTCGGCACAAGGTAGAAGTCGTCTTCGCTCTTCGGCGCATTAGCCATGACCGCTTCCGGATCGCCCCCGTCGGTGACGACGTCCTTTCGGGTCTTCATCGCCATCGGCGTCACGGAAGTCATCGGCTCGACGCCCTCGACGTTGACCTCGCCGAGTTGCTCGACGAAGGCCAGGATGGCATTGAGCTCGCCGCGCAGGTGATCGACTTCGTCTTCGGCGACCGCGATGCGGGCGAGACGGGCAATGCGGCGAACGGTGCTGGCGTCAACAGACATTGAAATTGCTACGCTTTTTCTGGCGGCTCATGGGCTCACAGCCGCGAAGCGGCTGGCCCCGCGTATAGCAGAGGGGCGGATTCAACGGCAACCGGCGGCCCTGAGAGGCCGCGGCACGCCGGATCGGGCGATCGTCAGCCGGGCTGGCGCTCCACAACAGCCCAACCGAGCGCCTTGAGCTGACGCTTGGCCAGCGCGGTCGCCTGGCCGGTGATGCGGATTTCGCCGGTCGATTTCGCCACCAGTTGGTTGCGCGCCTTGGTGAAGGCCTCGAACCGTGTCGCGCTCTGCTGCGTCCACGACAGGGCGTCAATCGGCGCCACGGTCACGAAGCGGCCGTCCTTGGCGACGAGGAACGGCAGCCCGCCGAGAGTGACGATGTGTTCAAAGCCGCCATGCCGCTTGTATTCGGCCGCCAGCAGTTCAGCCTGGCGGCGCATGAAATAGGCGTTGGAGCGCTCGTCCGCGGCGGCGGCGGCGTCGAAGAACACCGCGCGGCCCCTCACCGTCTTCATATTGTCGATGGCCGCGACCATGGCCGCCATGTCGATCGGCGTGTAGTTGCGGTTGGCGAGCAGGCTCTCAGTCAATTCCTTCGACACGCCCATCTCGGTGAGCTTCTTGCGGTTGAGATCGAGAATCTGCGCCGCGCTGTACTGCCGGGCCACATCCTCGATCGACATATTGTTGAACCGATTGGCGGTCGACAGATTGGAGGCGACGATGCCGGCGGCGCCTGGTACCGCAATCAGCGCGCCCGTCACGGCCAGACCGCCGAGCGCTGCGGCTTCGGACAGTTGCTTGAGCTTGGCATCGAGCGGCGGGAAATCGGTGTACGGGTCGACGCCGTAAGTGGCGGCCAGCGTGCGGCGCTCGCTGGTGACGCCGATCAGGCTGCCGAGCGCACTGTCTTGCGTCTTGCCGGCGTTGTTGAGGCCGGAGCCGATGCGGTCGAACATGCTGCCGATGCCCGACAGCGTACCCTTGATGGTGCCGATCGGATTGCTGATCAGCCGCCCGGTGTATTTCAGCGGGTTGAGACCGGCATTGACCAGCGACTTGGCAAAGGTCTCCGAGCTCGCAACCTTTTCCAGCAGCGCCAACGCCCGCAACTCATTGATCCGCATCTGCGCGATGGCGTCGCCCTGGGCCGGCACCTCGCCGTAGGGCGTGGCGATGTCATAGAGACGCATCAGGCCATCGCTGGGCACCGGAGACTTGACGGTGTAGTTCTCACCGGACGGGGCGATGCCCTTGATCCGCGCCGCGTTAAAGGACGGTGGCGCCTCGAAGGCTTGCGCCATCACAGCCACCGGCAGAACGATGACGCCGAGTGGCATGAGCAGGCCCATCAGCCTGTTTGCGATAACCGTCATGATTTCCCCCAATACGACTCCGCCGACAGTTTTGCATTATCGGCACGCCGGACCAAGCGCCGATGTCGGCGCGGGACAATGGCGCTGCGTTCGCGCGCATGCTACGGCTCCCGGCATGCCCGCTGTGATCCTGCCACTGGTGGAAGCCGCGCCCTATTTCGGCGCGCGCGGCGCGTTGATCGGCCTCGATCTCGGCACCAAGACCATCGGCGTCGCCGCCAGCGACCCCGATCGCAGGCTCGCCACCGCTGTGGAAACCGTCGCCCGCAAACAGTTCACCGCCGACGCGCAGCGCGTCATCGCGCTTGCGGCCGAACGCAAGGCGACCGGCTTCGTGCTCGGCCTGCCGATCAACATGGATGGCTCGGAGGGACCGCGCGCGCAGTCGACGCGCGCCTTCGCCCGCAATTTCTCGAAGCAGACGGAGTTGCCGATCGCGCTGTGGGACGAGCGGCTGTCGACTGCCGCCGTCGAGCGCGACCTTATCGCTGCCGACATGCGGCGCGAGCGGCGCGCCGAGGTGATCGATCAGCACGCCGCGATGTTCATTCTGCAGGGCGCGCTCGACCGGCTGGCCGTGCTGTCGCGAACATGATGAAAAGGGCGGACCTTTTTTGGTCCGCCCTCTTCATCGTCATCCGTCAGTGAGCGGCTTAGTTACTGCCGCAGGGCACGTAATTCGACTTGCCCGGACTGCCACCGCAGGTCTTCTCGTAGGTATTACCGGTGCGATACCGATAGCGCGGCGCCGGGCCGTACACGGGAGCAGGCTCATAGGCGTAGTCGTCGGCATAAGCCGGCTGATACGCATAGCCCGGCTCATAGGCGTAGCCCGGCTCATAGTACCCGGAGCCGTAATAGCCGTTGTTCGCCGACGATACCGCCGCCGCGCCAACCAGGGCACCCGCGCCGAAACCGATCGCTGCCGCAGTGTTGCGGCCGTCACGCGCTTCACCCGGGGTCGCCGTCGCCAAAGCTGCGGCGCCAACCAGGGCGACCGCCACTGCAATCCTGCCAAAATTCTTCATAGATGCCTCCATCGCCCGCCTTTCGGGCATTCGCAGCTTCAACTCGTGAGACGGCGCGGAAGTTCCGGCAGAATACATTAACGACGGCGTGAGCGGGCCCTGTGGACGGGACGGAACCGGCCTTGCCGGGGCCCAGCCGCGCGCCTATAGAACTGCCTTTAATGACCAGCACGCCGAAATCCTCATTCGTTCTCAGCCATCGTCATTTGCTGGGGATTGAAGGCCTTTCGGCCGCCGAAATTACCGGCCTCCTCGACCTGGGCGAGGAATTCGTCGCCCTCAACCGTCAGATCGACAAGAAGCAGGCCTCGCTGCGCGGACGCACGCAGGTCAACATGTTCTTCGAGAACTCGACGCGCACCCAGGCCTCGTTCGAGCTTGCCGGCAAGCGGCTCGGCGCCGACGTCATGAATATGTCGGCCTCCTCGTCCTCCATGAACAAGGGCGAGACGCTGATCGACACCGCGATGACGCTGAACGCCATGCACCCCGACATTCTGGTGGTGCGCCATCACTCTTCCGGCGCGGTCGAACTGCTCGCCTCCAAGCTCGACTGTTCCGTGATCAATGCCGGCGACGGCACGCACGAGCACCCGACCCAGGCGCTGCTCGACGCACTCACCATCCGCCGCAACAAGGGCCGCATCGAAGGCCTGCTGGTCGTCATCTGCGGCGACATCCTGCATTCGCGCGTTGCGCGCTCGAACATCATCCTGCTCAACGCCATGGGCGCGCGGGTCCGCGTCGTTGCGCCTTCGACGTTGCTGCCGCCCGGCATCGAGCGCATGGGCGTCGAGGTGGCGCGCGACATGCGCGAGGGCCTGGCCGGCGCCGACATCGTGATGATGCTGCGGCTGCAGCGCGAGCGCATGAACGGCTCCTTTGTGCCGTCGGTCTCCGAATATTTCAATTACTGGGGCCTCGACGAAAAGAAGCTGGCCTACGCCAAGAAAGACGCGCTGGTCATGCATCCCGGGCCGATGAACCGCGGCGTCGAAATCGACTCCATCGTCGCCGACGGCGCGCAGTCCGTGATCCGCGAGCAGGTCGAAATGGGCGTCGCCATCCGCATGGCGGTGCTGGAAGCGCTGTCGAGGAATTTGCCGAATGCGTGAGGCGCGCCCCGTCCTGCTCGCCAACGCCCGGATCATCGATCCGTCGCGCGATCTCGACATCGTCGGCGACCTGTTGATCGCCGACGGCATCATCCGCGAGGCCAAGAAAGGCATCGGCGCGGCCGGCGTGCCGGAAGGCACCGAGGTGGTCGATTGCCGCGACAAGGTGATCGCGCCGGGCCTCGTCGACATGCGCGCCTTCATCGGCGAGCCCGGCGCCACCTATCGGGAGACCTTTGCCTCAGCGAGCCAGGCGGCTGCCGCCGGCGGCGTCACCACCATCGTTTGTCAGCCGGACACCTCGCCCGCGATCGACGATCCGGCGACCGTCGACTTTGTGCTGCGCCGCGCCCGCGACACCGCCATCGTCCATGTCGCGCCGATGGCGGCGCTGACCAAAGGTCTCGAAGGCCACGAGATGACCGAGATCGGCCTCTTGAAGGCCGCCGGTGCCGTCGCCTTCACTGACGGTGCCAGGAGCGTCACCAACGCTCAGGTCATGCGCCGGGCGCTGACTTACGCCCGCGACTTCGACGCGCTGATCGTCCATCACACCGAAGACCCGGATCTCAACGGCGACGGCGTGATGAACGAAGGCGAGTTCGCCGCCCGGCTCGGCCTGCTCGGCATTCCGTCCGCGGCCGAGACCATCATGCTCGAGCGCGACATGCGTCTCGTCGCGCTGACCAAAGGCCGCTATCACGCCGCGTCGATCACCTGTGCCCAGTCGCTCGCCGTGCTGCGCCAGGCCAGGGAAGCCGGCCTCGACGTCTCGGCCTCGGCCTCGATCAATCATCTAACGCTCAACGAAAACGACATTGGCTCCTACCGCACCTTCCTCAAGGTGACGCCGCCGCTGCGCACCGAAGACGACCGCAAGGCGCTGTTCGCCGCCCTCAACGAGGGCCTCATCGACGTCGTCATGTCGGACCACAACCCGCAGGACGTCGAGACCAAGCGGCTGCCGTTTGCCGAAGCCGCCGCCGGCGCCATCGGCCTGGAGACCATGCTGTCGGCGGGCCTGCGCCTGGTGCATTCCGGCGACGTGACGCTGCCCGTGCTGCTGCGCGCGATGTCGACGCGGCCGGCCGAGCGGCTCGGCCTGCCCGGCGGCACTTTGCGCGCCGGCGCGCCGGCCGACGTTATCGTCATCGACACCGATGTGCCGTGGATCGTCGATCCGAACGAACTCAAGTCGAAGTGCAAGAACACGCCGTTCGACGAAGCGCGCATGACCGGCCGCGTCGTGCGCACCATCGTCGCCGGCCGTACGATTTATGAGTCGCTATGAGCGCTCCGGTCGTCCTCCTCCTCGCCTTGGCCTTCGGCTATCTGCTCGGCTCGATCCCGTTCGGCCTGATCTTCACCAGGCTCGCCGGCACCGAAGACCTGCGCTCGATCGGTTCCGGCAATATCGGCGCTACCAATGTGCTGCGCACCGGCCGTAAGGGTCTCGCCGCCGCGACGCTGCTGTGCGATGCGCTCAAGGGCACGCTGGCCGTGCTCGCCGCGCAGCATGCCGCCGGCCACGACGCCGCGCTGATCGCGGGCCTCGGCGCCTTTCTGGGTCATCTCTTTCCGGTGTGGCTCGGCTTCAAGGGCGGCAAGGGCGTCGCAACGTATATCGGCCTGCTCATCGGGCTCGCCTGGCCGGGCGCGCTGATCTTCTGCGGCATCTGGCTCGTCGTCGCCTACCTGTCGCGCTACTCGTCGCTGTCGGCGCTGGTCGCCTCGGCGCTGACGCCGGTCGCCCTGCTCGGCCTCGGCGAACCCGGCCCGGCGGCGTTGTTCTTTCTGCTCGGCATTCTTCTCTGGATCATGCACCGGGCCAACATTCAGCGTCTGTTGAATGGCACGGAAGGCCGGATCGGGAAGAAGGCGTGAGCGGCATCCGCCGCTGCCCTCAACCGACCAATACAACCTCACCTAAACTTCTGATTGTAGGCTGACGCGCGGCGCGCGACACTCTCCCGGGATCTCTGGGGGCACCGTGCCGTCCAAAACCAAGCTGACCGACGAGCAGCGGCTCGACTGGCTGCGGCTGATCCGCAGCGACAATGTCGGACCGCGCACCTTTCGCGAACTGGTCAATGCCTATGGCGGTGCCAAGGGCGCGCTCGCCGCTTTGCCCGGCCTCGCCCGCCGCGGCGGTGCCGCGCGCACCCATATCTGTTCGCGCGAAGAAGCCGAAGCCGAACTCGACGCTTCGCGCGCCCGCGGCATCGATCTCATCGCGCTTGGCGAACCCGATTATCCGCCGCGCCTGCAGACCATCGACGACGCGCCGCCGCTGATCGCCGTGCGCGGCGACATCGCCGCGCTGTCGCGGCCGCTCGTCGCCATCGTCGGCTCACGCAACGCCTCGGCCGTCGGCCTGAAATTCGCCGCGACCTTGGCGCGCGATCTCGGCCAGGCGGGCTACGGCATCGTCTCGGGGCTGGCGCGCGGCATCGATGCTGCCGCGCATCGCGCCTCGCAGGACACCGGTACGGTCGCGGTGCTCGCCGGTGGTCAGGCGCACATTTACCCCGCCGATCATGGGCCCCTGCTCGAAGCGCTTCTGGCGCATGGCGCCGCCATTTCCGAAATGCCGCTGACCTGGGAGCCGCGCGCCCGCGATTTTCCCCGGCGCAACCGGCTGATCTCCGGGCTCGCGGTCGGCGTCGTCATTGTCGAGGCCGCCAAGCGGTCCGGCTCGTTGATCACCGCGCGGATGGCGGGCGAACAAGGCCGCGAAGTATTCGCCGTGCCGGGCTCGCCGCTGGATCCGCGCGCCGATGGCACCAACGGCCTGCTCAAGCAGGGCGCCATTCTGGTTACGGAGGCCGACGACGTGATCAACGCCATCGAGCCGATCCTCGGCCGCGGTATCGAACCGATCGAGGAGCCGTCGCGCGACGAGCCGCTGCCGCCGGATCACGAGCCTGCGGCCAACGAACGCGACCGCGTCGTCGGCCTGCTCGGTCCCGCACCGATCTCGATCGACGACCTGGTCAGGCTGTCCGGAGCGTCCCCGGCCATCGTCCGCACGGTGCTGCTGGAGCTCGAACTGGCCGGCCGCCTCGAACGCCACGGCGGCGGCCTGGTGTCGCTGGTGTAGAATGCCCGCAGCCGAATCGAACCGCCGGATGGTGTCTTGGCCCTCGCCCGCGCCTTGCTGATCGCACTCCTGACGCTGGCGGCGATGCCATTGGCGCACGCGCAAAAGGCCGCCGACGATCCGTCCTTCGCCGCTTTCGTCAAGGCGCTGTGGCCGGACGCGCAGGCCAAAGGCGTCACGCGCGCCACGTTCGACACTGCGATGGCCGGCGTCGCGCCCGACAAACGCGTCATCGCCGCCACGCAGCGCCAGCCCGAATACGGCAAGCCGGTCGGCGAATACATCAGTGCCCTGGCCTCGCCCGGGCGCATCAAGCGCGGCCTGGCGAAAGCCGACGAGTGGTCGAAAACGCTCAACGACGTCGAAAAGAAATTCACGGTCGAGCGCTGGATCCTGGTGTCGCTGTGGGGCATGGAAACCGACTACGGCGCGGCGAAAGACAAATGGGATGTGTTCCGCTCGCTGGCGACGCTGGCCTACATCAAATATCGCCATCCCTATTTCCGTAACGAGCTCATCGTCGCGATGGGCATCATGCAGAAGAACGGCTTTGCCCGCCCGCAAATGGTGTCGTCATGGGCCGGCGCCATGGGCCAGAGCCAGTTCATGCCGTCGAACGTGGTCGATTACGCCATCGACTTTTCCGGCGATGGCCGCGCCGACCTGTGGAACAACGTGCCCGACGTGCTCGCTTCCACCGCCAATTATCTGCACGCCTGGAAGTGGCGCAGCGATCTGCCCTGGGGTTTCGAAGTGACGGTGCCGAACGGCTTCGACACGATGAAGAGCCGCGCCAGCTTCGCCGAATGGAAGCGCCTCGGCGTGCGCCGCGCCGACGGCAAGCCGTTCCCGCGAGACGATCAGACGGCGATGCAGCCCGTGCTGTTCTTTCCCAGCGGCGCCAAGGGGCCGGCCTTCGTCGTCACCGAGAACTTCCTGGTGCTGAAGGAGTATAACAACTCCGATGCCTATGCGATTGCGGTCGGTCACCTCGCCGACCGGCTGCACGGCGGCATTCCGATCCGCACCGCCTGGCCCAAAGACGATCACCCGCTGTCGCGTGACGCGCGCATTGCGCTGCAGAAGAAGCTCGCTGCGCTCGGCTACAAGGTCGCCGACTTTGAAGGCCACATCGATTTCGACATTCGAGACTTCATCCGCGCTGAGCAGAAGAAACATGGGCTCGTGCCGGACGGCAATCCGACCACCGCGCTGCTGGAGAAGCTTTCGGTGACGCCGTCGCGCTGACGCGCTCTGGCAAATGCCCGCCCCTACCTCCGCCGACCATTGCCGTTGTGCCGGGTCAGCGTTTCCGCTTCGAGCCGGACCATTTCCAGGAGGTACCCCAGTGTATCGAGCCCGTTGCGGCGGGCGAGCGCGGCCAGATCGTTGGAAAGAGTGGCTACGTAATGGGCGACCGCCGTCCGCTGATCCGGCGTTGTTTCTGGCATGTCTCTCGTCCGCAGACCATTTCGCTTGGCTTCGCGTTAAAATGGCACGGGAACGTCGAAATAGTAATATTAATAATAGAGTACTTCATAAATACATCTTTAGGTTGCATTTCGGCGTGACTTTCGAACGTCCATTTTTGCGCCTGAATTCATTGATTTGACGCCTCCGTCAGCCTCGGCCGGCCGGTCCCCTATTTGACAGGGAGGACCTACTTCCCCATGTTCCGGCCAACGCTAACGGACGATTCAAGCCCAGTCCGCTACGGTCCGGGCGTGTAACCCATTGGATTCAAATGAAAGTTGTCGTTGTCGAGTCGCCTTCCAAGGCGAAGACGATCAACAAGTATCTCGGCTCGGGGTTCGAGGTTCTGGCCTCGTTCGGCCATATCCGCGACCTGCCGGCCAAGGACGGCTCGGTCGATCCGGACCACGGTTTCAAGATGCTTTGGGAGATCGACCCGCAGTCGCAGAAGCGGGTCAACGACATCGCGCGCGCTCTCAAGGGCGCCGACACTCTTATCCTGGCGACCGACCCTGACCGCGAGGGCGAAGCCATCTCCTGGCATGTGCTCGAGGCGCTGAACGAGAAGAAGGCGCTCAAAGGCCAGAAGATCGAGCGCGTCGTCTTCAACGCCATCACCAAGCAGTCGGTGACCGAGGCGATGAAGAAGCCGCGCGAGATCGACCATGCGCTGGTCGATGCCTACCTCGCCCGCCGCGCGCTCGATTACCTCGTCGGCTTCACTCTATCTCCTGTGCTGTGGCGCAAGCTGCCGGGCGCCCGCTCGGCCGGCCGCGTGCAGTCGGTGGCGCTACGCCTCGTCTGCGACCGCGAACTGGAAATCGAAAAGTTCGTCGCCCGGGAATACTGGTCGATCGTCGCCAAGTTGAAGACGCCGCGCGGCGACGAGTTCGACGCCCGCCTCGTCGGCGCCGACGGCCAGAAGCTGCAGCGTCTCGATATCGGTACCGGCGTTCAGGCGACCGACCTCAAGACCATGCTCGACGGCGCCAGCTTCACCGTGACCTCGGTCGAGGCCAAGCCAGCGCGGCGCAATCCGCCGCCGCCTTTCACCACCTCGACCATGCAGCAGGAAGCCTCGCGCAAGCTCGGCTTCGCGCCGGCCATCACCATGCGCCTGGCCCAGCGCCTATACGAAGG
This sequence comes from Pseudolabrys sp. Root1462, assembly GCF_001426945.1. GTDB lineage: Bacteria > Pseudomonadota > Alphaproteobacteria > Rhizobiales > Xanthobacteraceae > Pseudolabrys. Next base: position 2,145,107 of record NZ_LMFS01000001.1, read on the forward strand.
CGTCGAGATCGGCGGCGAGACCGTCGGTCTCATTACCTATATGCGTACCGACGGCATCGACATGGCGCCGGAAGCGATCACCGACATCCGCTCGATGATCGGCAAGAACTACGGCAAGGAGTACGTGCCGGGTTCGCCGCGCACGTATCAGAACAAGTCGAAGAACGCCCAGGAAGCGCACGAAGCCGTGCGCCCGACCTCGGCCGGCCGCACCCCGCAGGAAGTCGCCAAATACGTCGATCGCGACCAGGCCCGGCTTTACGAGTTGGTCTGGAACCGCGCCGTCGCCTCGCAGATGGAATCCGCCGAGCTCGAACGCACCACGGTCGATATCGTGGCCAAGAACGGCTCGCGCGTCGCCGAGCTGCGCGCCTCCGGCCAGGTGGTGAAGTTCGACGGCTTCCTGACGCTCTACCAGGAAGGCCAGGACGAGACCTCCGACGACGATGAGTCCAAGCGCCTGCCCGCCATGAGCGAGAAGGAAGCGCTGGCGAAACAAGCCATTGAGGCGGCGCAGCATTTCACCGAGCCGCCGCCGCGTTTCTCGGAAGCCGCGCTGGTCAAGCGCATGGAAGAGCTCGGCATCGGCCGGCCGTCGACTTACGCCTCGATCCTGCAGGTGCTGCAGGACCGCGGCTATGTGCGTATCGACAAGAAGCGCCTCATTCCCGAGGACAAGGGCCGCGTCGTCGTCGGCTTCCTGGAAAGCTTCTTCCATAAATATGTCGAATACGATTTCACCGCCTCGCTCGAAGAGCAGCTCGACAAGGTCTCGAACAACGAGATCAACTGGAAGACAGTCCTCGAGAACTTCTGGACCGACTTCATTGGCGCCGTGAACGAGATCAAGGAAATCCGCATAACGCAGGTGCTGGATGCGCTCAATGATCTTCTCGAGCCGCACATCTTCCCGGCGAGAGCCGATGGCGCGCCTGTGCGGCAGTGCCCGCAATGCGGCAATGGACAATTGTCGCTGAAGGTCGGCCGCTTCGGCGCCTTCATCGGCTGCTCGAACTATCCGGAATGCAACTACACCCGGCAGATGACGCCGGGCGCCGCCAGCGCCCAGGCCACCAAGGTGCTGGGTCAGGATCCGGAGACCGGCCTCGACGTCACGTTGCGCGGCGGCCGCTTCGGCACCTATCTGCAGCTCGGCGAAGAGATCAAGGCGCCCAAGCGCAAGAAGGGCGAGAAGAAAGACCCGGACGCGCCGGAACCGGTCAAGCCGAAGCGCGCTTCGCTGCCGAAAGGCATCGCTCCGGACGAGGTCACGCTCGAACAGGCGCTGGCGGTGCTGTCGCTGCCGCGCGAAGTCGGCATCTCGCCGGAAGACGGTCAGCCGATCCTGGCCGGCATTGGCCGCTTCGGTCCTTACGTCAAGCACGACAAGACCTATGCCAGCCTCGAGGAAGGCGACGACGTTCTGACCATCGGTCTCAACCGCGCGATGCATCTGATCGCCGACAAGATCGCCAACCCGAAGAAGGGCCGCCGCTTCGGCCCTGCCCCCGGCAAGACGCTCGGCGATCATCCCGACAAGGGCGGCGCGATCGTCGTCAAGAACGGCCGCTTCGGCGCTTATGTGTCAAACAACGGCGTCAACGCCACGCTGCCGGCCGACAAGACGCCGGACACGATCACGCTCGATGAAGCCATCGTGCTGCTCGACGCCAGAGCCGCTGCGCTCGGCAATTCGCCGCGCGCCGCCAAGAAATCCGCCGCGGCCAAGAAAACCGCAAAGACCGCGACGAAGGCCGATACTGCCGGCGACAAGCCGGCGGTGACGGCCAAAGCCCCCGCCGCGCGCAAGAAGCCGGCCGCCAAGCCTGCGGCCAAGCCGAAGAAGCCGGCCGGCAAGGCGACGCGGAAAGTCTCGGCGGCGGAGTAACGACTCCGCCGCGGCCGGGCCCATATTCGGCGCGGTGGCAAAAACCGATAAAATCACTACATTAAACCCGTAGCGCCGCTTCGGCGCCGGACATGACTTTTGAAGAAACCAACTCAACACGATCCCGATACCCTTCCCTCCAAGGCCGCCATTCTCGACTTCATTGCCGCCAATCCCGGCAAGGTCGGCACCCGCGAAATCGCCCGCGCCTTCGGCCTCAAGAACAACCTGCGCGCCGAATTGAAGCGCCTGCTGCGCGACCTCGCCGATGAAGGCGCGGTGGCCCGCGGCGGTCACAAGGGCAAGAAACTGCATCACCCCGGCGCGCTCGCCTCTACCCTGCTCGCCGACATCGTCTCGCGCGATCGCGACGGCGACTTCATCGCCGTACCCGACGAATGGGATGAGGACGAGCACGGCGCGGCGCCGAAGATCCGCATTTTCTCGCCGCGCAAGCCGCGCCCCGGCGAAGCTGCCGGGCTCGGCGACAAGGTGCTGCTCCATGTCGATGAGGTCGAGCCTGAGGATGGCATCTCCCATCGCGGCCGCATCATCAAGATCGTCGAGCGGCCGAAGCATCGCGTGCTCGGCATCTTTCGCGCCAATCCGAAAGGCGGTGGCCGGCTCGAGCCGGTCGACAAGAAGATGCTCGGCCGCGAGATGCAGATCCCGCAGGGCGCCACCGGCGACGCCGAGGATGGCGACCTCGTCGCTGTCGAAGCTCAGCGCATCTCGCGCTTCGGTCCGCCGAACGGCCGCATCGTCGAGCGCCTTGGCTCGCTGAAGAGCGAAAAGGCGGTCAGCCTCATCGCCATTCACGCGCATTCGATCCCGGATGTGTTCCGCCGCGAGACCATCAACGAGGCGGAAGCCGCAAGGCCCGCAAGGCTGGAAGGCGGCCGCGAGGACTGGCGCAAGCTGCCGCTCATCACCATCGACCCGGCGGACGCCAAGGATCACGATGACGCCGTCCATGCCGAGGAAGACAGCGATCCCTCGAACCGGGGCGGCTACATCGTCACCGTCGCCATTGCCGACGTCGCGCATTACGTCACGCCCGGCTCGGCGCTCGACCGCGAAGCTCTGGTGCGCGGCAACTCGGTCTATTTCCCCGACCGCGTCGTGCCGATGCTGCCCGAGCGCATTTCCAATGACCTGTGTTCGCTCAAGCCCAACGAAGACCGCGCCGCACTCGCCGTGCAGATGATCATCGGCGCCGACGGCCGCAAACGCGACCACAAATTCCACCGCATCATGATGCGCTCGGCGGCCAAGCTCGCTTACGAGCAGGCGCAGGCGGCGATCGACGGCCGGCCCGACGATACGACCGGCCCACTGGTCGAGCCGATCCTCAAACCGCTCTACGCCGCTTACGAGGCGCTCAAGCGCGCCCGCGACGAACGTGGCCCGCTGGATCTCGATATCCCCGAGCGCAAGATCGTGCTCAAGCCGGACAGCACCGTCGACCGCGTCATCGTGCCGGCACGGCTCGATGCGCACCGTCTGATCGAGGAAATGATGATCCTCGCCAACGTCGCCGCCGCCGAGTCGCTGGAAAAGGCGCGCACGCCGCTGATCTACCGCGTCCATGACGAGCCGGGCATCGAAAAGGTCAACGCGCTGCGCGAGTTCCTTGCCAGCCTCGACATGCCGCTCGCCAAGGCCGGCGCGCTGCGCGCGTCGAACTTCAACGCCATCCTTGGCCGCGTCAAAGGCACGGAGCGCGAGACCTTGGTCAATGAAGTGGTGCTGCGCTCGCAGGCGCAGGCCGAATATTCCGCCGAGAACTACGGCCACTTCGGCCTCAACCTGCGCCGCTACGCGCACTTCACCTCGCCGATCCGGCGCTACGCCGACTTGATCGTGCATCGCGCTTTGATCCGCGCGCTGCACATGGGCAAGGACGGCCTGCCGGAAAGCTTCGCCCTCCCCGAACTGTCGGAGATCGCCGCGGAAATCTCTGCCACCGAGCGCCGCGCCATGCTGGCCGAGCGCGAGACCAAGGACCGGCTGATCGCGCATTTCCTCGCCGACCGCATCGGCGCCACCTTCGAGGCGAAAGTCGGCGGCATGCATCGCGCCGGCCTGTTCGTCAAACTCGCCGACACCGGCGCCGACGGCTTCGTGCCGGCGCGCACCATCGGTGACGAGTATTTCCGATACGACGAGGCCGGCCATGCGCTGACCGGCAGCCGGAGCGGCGAGAGCTTCCGGCTGGGTGACAGCGTCACCGTGAAGCTGGTAGAGGCTGCTCCGGTTGCCGGCGCACTGCGCTTCGAACTGTTGTCGCACGGGCGGCGCGGTACGCCGCCGGCCGATCGCGGGCGGCGTTTCGATCGCGAGCGGAGCGGCGGCAAGAAGTTCAAGGACTACGGCGCCAAAGGCCGGGATGACAAGGGACGAGACGCCAAAGCCGGCGCCTTCAAAAGCGATGCCGCCAAAGGGCACGACGAGAAAAAGCGCAGCGAAGAGCGCCGCCGCAAATTTGGCAAGAAGAACAGCCGCCACAAGGTTCGCAAGAACAAGGGCAAAAGAAAGTAACAAGAGAAAGTAAGGGCGGAAGTACGCGATGGGCAGCAATGATAGTGACCGCCTCCTCACCCGCATGAGCACGCAGGAGCGCGATCAGTCTTTCCCCGACTCGGAGCCGCGCGACGCTGCGACCATCATGCTGATCGACCGCGCCGGGCCTCAAGCCAAGGTGCTACTCGGCCGCCGCCATCACAGCCACAAATTCATGCCCGGCAAGTTCGTCTTCCCCGGCGGTCGCATCGAGGCGCACGACCGCACCATGCCGGCGGTCAGCGAACTGCATCCCGAAACGCAGGCCAAGCTCATCGCCGGCGTCGCCGGGGCGAGCCCCGATCTGGCACGCGGCCTTGCGCTGGCCGCGGTGCGCGAACTGGCGGAGGAGACCGGCCTGCTGCTCGGCGTCCAGGGCGACAAGCCGCCGGAAACGCCCGGCGAGATCTGGTCAGAATTCGCCAAGGCCAGCATCTATCCCGACCTCGGACAGTTGCACTTCATTGCCCGCGCCATCACGCCGCCGAAGCGGCCCAAGCGGTTCGACACCCGTTTCTTCACCGCGGACGCCACCGCGATCGCGCACCGCATCGAGGGCGTCGTCGGGCCGGATTCAGAACTGGTCGAACTGGTCTGGGCCCCGGTCGAGGAAGCCGCGCAGTTCGACATGCCGACCATCACCAGCGTCGTCCTGGAAGAACTGGCCGCGCGCGTTGCTGCCGGCATGGGCTACGGCCTGCCGGTGCCGTTCTACTACATGCAGGACCAGCAGTTTCATCGCGAGCTGCTGTAACCCGCAAACCATAGGACCGTAACGCGGCATCGCCGGGAGGTTCGCCATGATCGACCACGTCACGCTCGGCACTTATCTCGCGGTGCTGATCGGCTTTGTCTTCATTCCGGGGCCCGCGGTTGTATTGACGCTGACGCAGGCGTTGAGTTCGGGAACGCGCGTCGGCATTGCCACCGGACTTGGCATTGCCGTCGGCGACCTGGTGCACACGGCGATGGCCGTGTTCGGTCTTTCGGCGGTGCTGCTCGGCTCGGCGCTGCTGTTCGAGATCGTCAAATATGTTGGCGCCGCCTACCTCGTCTATCTCGGCATCCGCGCCATCCTGGCGCGCGACAGCGGCACGGTCCTGCAGCGGGCAAAGCCGATGTCGAGCGCGCGGGCCTTCCGTCAGGCCGTGCTGGCGGAGATGCTCAATCCCAAATCGGCTTTGTTCTTCCTCGCCTTCCTGCCGCAGTTCGTGCAGCCGCAGAATGGACTGGTGCCGCTGCAACTGACGCTGCTCGGCGCGATTTTTGTCGCCGTCGGCGCCTGCAGCACGATGGTCTACGCGTTTGCCGCCGGGCCGATCGGCCGTTGGCTGGCCCGGAACCCGGCCATCGCCCGCTGGCAGGGCAAGATGGTTGGCGCCATATACTGCGCACTGGGCGTGCGTTTGGCGCTTCAGGACCGCTGAATCGGCGCATAGCCGTTTCTTGACATTTGACGCGTTGTGGCTAGTTTCCGCGCCATGTGGTCGCAGCGCGACCCTCGATATCCCGATTCCAAGGACTAAAATCATGGCCAAGGCCGTCAGCCTCAAGATCAAGCTCGTGTCGAGCGCCGACACCGGTCACTACTACGTGACCAAGAAGAACTCGCGCACCCAGACCGACAAGCTGGTGAAGAAGAAGTACGATCCGATTGCCAAGAAGCACGTCGAATATCGCGAAGGCAAAATCAAGTAAGCCTGCGATTCCAGACGATCCTTTCGCAATGCCCGGCCCGCGCGCCGGGCATTTGCTTTTTGCGGACCAGCGCGCCCGCCGAGCATGGCTTTGCCAACACCCGCGCAACTTTGGAACAGCCGCGCTGCGCCCGGAATATTCAGCCTGCCGGTGACCTGATAGGATCGCGGCCCGGGAGACATTCATGACGATCCATCGCCGCGCCTTCACCACCGCCCTGCTCGCTTTGCCCGTTGCGCTGCCGCTCGTCGCGGCGCCGGCGCTGGCCAGCGACAAGCCGCATCGCCTCGCCCTGCAGATAAGCGACGGCGACGAGCACAAGATGAACGCCGTGCTCAACGTCGCCGCCAACGTGTCGCGCTACTATTCCGACAAGGGCGAGGAAGTCGAAATCCGCATTGTTGCTTTCAATGCCGGTCTCGACATGCTGCTGGCCGACCGTTCGCCGGTGCTGACGCGGCTGAAATCGTTCAAGCAGGGCATGCCGAACGTCACCTTCGATGCCTGCGTGAACACGCTGGACAGCCTCACCCGGAAGGAAGGCAAGGAGCCGCCGCTGGTCGAGAACGCGAACCGCGTGCCGGCCGGCGTCGTCACCTTGATCGAGCTGGGCGAAAAAGGCTGGACCATCGTCCGCCCGTGACCGAACGCGGGAGCGCCGCACGCGATGACGAAATATGACGTGATCGTAGTGGGCCTCGGCGCCGTCGGCGGCGCCGCGACCTGCCATCTGGCCAGGTCCGGCGCCAAGGTTCTCGGCATTGACCGCTTCTCGCCGCCGCACAGCCACGGCTCCTCGCACGGCGACACCCGCATCACCCGCTCGGCCATCGGCGAAGGCGTCGAATATTCCGAGCTGGCGCTGCGCTCGCATGCGCTGTGGCGCGAATTCGAAGCGCTGACCGGACAGACCCTGTTCGTGCGCAACGGCTGCCTGACCATTTCCGGGGCCGACGCCGTGGTGATGCACGACGTCGATGATTTCTTCGCCAATGTCGAGACCGCCGCGCAGCGCTTCAATATCCCGACGCGCACCTTCGGCGATGCGGCCGCCATCAGCGCGCGTTATCCGCAATTCGCGGTACAGCCCGGCGACAAGGCCATCCTCGATGAGGAAGCGGGTCTGCTCTATGTCGAGCGCTGCGTCACGGCCACGCTGGAGCTGGCGGCGCAGGCCGGCGCCCAGCTTATGCGGGACACGCAGGTGATGCAGATCGAGCCTTCTAGCTCGGGCGTCGAGGTCGCGACCGGCGACAACCAGCGCTTCACCGCCGACCGCGTTCTGATCGCTGCGGGGGCCTGGCTGCCCGGCTTCGTTGCCGCCGAACTGTCGCGCCACTTCACCGTGACGCGACAGGTGCTGCACTGGTTCGAAATCGAGAGTAACCCGGAGCGCTTCCGGCCGGAGAATTGCCCGGTTTTCATCTGGCAGTTGCCCCGCCGCGGCGGCGTCGCCAGCAGCATCTACGGCTTCCCGCTTGAGGGCGACGCCAGCAACGGGCTGAAGGTGACGCACGAGGAAAGCGGCCCTGCCACCGATCCCGATCACGTCAACCGCACGGTCGATCCGGTGACCGAAACGGAACGCACTTACCGCGCCTATATCGAGCCGTTTCTGCCCGACCTCGGCCCGCGTTGCGTGCGCACCGCGACCTGCCTCTACACCCGGGTCGATCGCTCGCGTTTCGTCATCGATCACGACCCGCGCAGCGAACGCATCCTGTTCGCCTCGCCCTGCTCCGGCCACGGCTTCAAGCACTCCGCCGCGCTCGGCGAAGCGCTGGCCGAGCAGCTCACGCGCGGCCAGCCGCAGCACGTCGATCTGTCGCCGTTCCGGCTGGAGCGTCTGGCCGCGTATTTGCGGTAGGCGCGCAATCAATAAATATTCCTAGGACTATTGACTCTGTCCCGGGCTTAGCCCTATATTCCCATCCATCCCGCCCCATGACGAGGGGTGTCTGTACAGCATCTTCAGATGCGGGGCGGGGAGCGGTGGCCGGGCAAGGGGCGTCGGAGATGCGACGCGGTTTCCCCTCCCCGGCGGTCCAAGCCGCGCCGGTCCCAGCATGCCTGACGCATGTCCGGGTCCTGACGGCCGGTACGGGATGGGGCTCGTCAGATGTCCCGCCCGGAGTGCCTGGCCCGATCGGTGGAGAAGTCGCGGTGACGCCTCAACTGGCAGACGCGAACGAAGGTCCGGCCACCGGGGACGGCGCGGAGCAAACCTAGAAACACCGCGTGCGGAACGCCGGAGGTCCGGCAATTCCGTGGTGACTAACTCGTGTGAATCTAACTCACACATCACACGAGGCTGCGGGGTCGTTCGGACCCCGGCGTTCCGCGCGCCCTCGTTAGGGGGCGAAAGCCGGGAATGCGAATTTGGGAATGCGGCCTGCCCGGGGCCGACCAAACAATGCGGGCGATGACGCGCGCCTGCACCTGACCGGCCTCATCCTGAGGAGCGCTGCGAAGCAGCGCGTCTCGAAGGATGAGGCCGCCCCATCCTTCGAGACGCGGCCTAAAGGCCGCTCCTCAGGATGAGGGCGGAGCGAATACCGCCGCGCTATCCCGCCGACTCGCTATAATTCCCGCAACGAACAAGACATCAGGGCAGAAACCCAAAGGGACGCAACCCATGTCCACCCTCTCCGGCAAAACCGATCCGGTGGTGCGGCCGATCACGGCGGGCGATATCGCCGAGGCGCTGGTCAAGGGCCTGCGCGATTTTCAAGGAGCGCCGCTGTATGGCCTCGCCTGCGGCGCGCTCTACGCCCTGGGCGGCGTGCTCATCCTGCTCTCGGTCACCGCTTTGGGCATGAGCTATCTGGCTTATCCTCTGGCCGCGGGCTTTGCGCTGATCGGGCCGTTCGTCGCCATCGGCCTCTATGAAGTGAGCCGGCGGCGCGAGGCCGGCGAGACGCTGGCATTCGGCGCCATCCTCGCCACGGTGAAAAGCCGCGGCGAAATCGGCTGGATGGCCTTCGTCACCGTGTTTATCTTCCTGATGTGGATGTACCAGGTGCGGCTGTTGATGGCGCTGTTTCTCGGCCTCAACGTGTCGTTCGCCTCGTTCGAACAGTTCATCGCCGCGGTGCTCACCACCAATGCCGGGCTGTTGTTTCTCGCCATCGGCAATCTCGACGGCGCGGTGCTGGCGCTGATCCTGTTCTCGCTCACCGTGGTGTCGTTTCCGCTGCTGCTCGAGCGCGACGTCGATTTCATCACCGCGATGATCACCAGCGTGCGCGCGGTGGTGGCAAGCCCGCTGCCGATGATCTCATGGGCCGCGGTCATCGTCGTGCTGCTGATCGTGTCGGCGCTGCCGGCCTTCCTCGGCCTCGTGATGACGCTGCCGGTGCTCGGCCATGCGACGTGGCATCTCTACCGGCGCATCGTGGTGCCGGTGGCGACGGACGAGGCCCGGCCGGCCTGAAGGGCTTGATCTTCCTCAAAGGCTCGGCCCGCTTTGCGGTTAACATATTTTAGTTTCTGCATCGAACGGCGCCATGACCTTGGCCGATTATCCTCTCCTGCTGACTCTTTTCGTGAGCATCCTCGCTATCCTCGGCGCGAGCGAGGTCGGCCGCCGTTACGGCCTGCGCAACAGGGGCCGCAGCCGGCAAAATGTCTCAACGCTGGAAGGCTCGATCCTGGGGCTCTTGGCCTTGATGATCGGCTTCACCTTCGCGATGGCCCTTTCCGGCTTCGAGGCGCGACGCAACGCCGTGATGTATGAGGCCAACGCGATCGGCACCACCGCGCTGCGCGCCCGCCTTCTCCCGGCCCCGTACAACCGCGAATCCGTCAGCCTGCTGCGCGACTATGTGCGGGTCCGGCTGGACCTCACGCAACACGTCCTTCGGTCAAAGGAGAGCATGGCCGCAATCGCCCGCTCGCGGGCTCTTCAGGAGGCGCTTTGGCAGCAGGTCAAGGCTGTCGCCGCGCAGGACAACGCGATGGTCCCGACCGGACTCTATATCCAGGCCTTGAACGAGATGTTCGACCGGCAGGAAGAACGCCACGCTATGCTGCTCAATCGCGTGCCGAACACGGTTCTGATTGCACTCTATGGACTGGCGATCGTCGCCAGCGCCTTTGCCGGCTATGCCGCCGGGCTGGATGCGCAGCGCTCGCGGCTGCCGATCTACACCATCGGCGTGCTGGTCGTGATCGTGATCTTCCTGATCCAGGATATCGACAAGCCGGGTCCCGGCCTCATTACGGTCAGCCAACAACCGATGATCGATACAGCGGCCTTCATCGCCGCCTTTCCCGACTGAGTGGCCCCATCGTGGTGCCGGTGGCGCGGCGTAGCTATTCGGCGATCCAGCGCTTGATCGGCCCGAGTTGCGGCGTCTTGTGATCGAGCTTGACCACGGTGTCGTCGATGTAGCACCAGCCCCAGCCTTCCGGCGGATCGTAGCCTTCGATGATCGGATGGCCGCTGGCTTCGAAATGAGCGCGGGCATGCTTGTTCGGCGAGTCGTCGCAGCAGCCGACATGGCCGCAGATCCGGCACAGCCGCAGGTGCACCCACCAGTCCCCGGTCTTGAGGCACTCCTCGCAGCCCTTGGCCGAGGGCGTCACGTCGCGGATCTCGGAGACATGCGTGCATTTCAGCGCCATGGTGGCCTTCCCTGTTGCAGCAGCAATGCTAAGGCGCGATCGCCGCGACGCCAACCTTTCGGTAACCGGCCCGCGCTTAACCTGCGCGCATGGGCAATGTCATCCCCCTCGGACGATCACGCGGCGCCTCGCGGCCGCCGCTGGCGCCGCGTCCGGTCCTGCGCCGCTATCTCGGCGTCATGCTGCTGGCCTGCTGCGCCGGCGTCATGGCGCTCGCCAACCTCCGGCACCAGGCCGCGACGGCGGCGGTGCCGCCGGCGTCCTTCACTGCGGTCCGCGCCGTCGATGGCGACACCTTGAGCGCACAGAGCGACGGCAAGGCCCAGCGCATCCGCCTCGCCGGCATCGACGCGCCGGAGCTGCGCCAGACCTGCCGCGACGCCAATGGCCGCGACTGGTCGTGCGGCGCCGCGGCGCGGCTGCGGCTCTCGGCCCTGGTGGCGCAAGGCGGCGTCGCCTGCACGCCGCGCGGCGAGGACCGCTATGGCCGCCTGCTCGCCACCTGCTCGACGGGCGCCGTCGCCGATCTCGGCGCCGCGCTGGTGCGCGACGGCTACGCCGTCAATTACGGCCGCTATACCAGCGACTATGCCGCGGCCGAGAGCGAAGCCCGCGCCGCCCGCCGCGGCATCTGGCAAGGCACGTTCGACAATCCGGAAGACTGGCGCCACGGCAAGCCGCGGTGAACGGCTGCCATGCCGCGGCCCATATCGGCGCGCAGCATCGGCGCACTGCTGCCGCGTATGAAAGACGACTGATGCCCCGCCTGCCCTCGATGCTGATCCTCGCCGCGCTCCTTGTCATTCCGGCCGGCGTGACGGCGGCGAGCGCTTCGGCGCACGAGGCGACACAGGTCAAGCCGGTGAAAAAGCAGCACCACGTCCGCCGCATTCCGCGCGGCGTCGGCTTCCTGCCGGGCTATCGCACGCCGGCGCAGATCGAGCGTGACCGATACAAAGCGTGGCTGCGCGATCGCCGAGCCTATGAGCGCAGCGGCAGCCCGCCCGTTTATTATTACTACTGGGGCTATCCCCAATCGCGATTCTATCGCGGCCGCTGGAACGGCGGCTCGTTCGGCCCGTGCTGGACCGTCACGCCGATCGGCTACCAATGGAATTGCGGGCGGTAGCGGGCGTTTTTGCCCTACGCGGTCTCTTTTTCGCGCGCGTCGTAGACTTTCACCTTGGCGCCGGCGTTCTCGCGCTTGAGCTTGAGCCCCGCCGACAGAGCGGCAGTGAGCGAACCGAACTGCGAAATGCATTTGCCGCCGACTTCGACGACATAGTGCGGTTCGGTGGCGGCGGCGCTGGCGCGGACGATGGTATCGGACATTGGGGCCTCAACTTTCACGCGGTTCCTTGCCTTCCGGTCGTGTCGAAAGGTTTGGCAAGGCCGGCGCTGTGCGCGCTTCACCCCCGGACGGCGGCATCATTCCGCCAGCCCGTTAAAATTTGCTGAAAATGCCAATTCGCGAGGAAAATCAAGCGTGTTGGCGGTCGGAGTCGATCGGGATCACCTGCCCGGAGATGGTTTTGGCGGCTGGAGATGCCAAGAATACCGCCAGAGCCGCGATATCCTTCGGATCGACGAATTTCTTGATCGAAGTGTAGGCGAAGGACTCGTCCTGCACTTCCTTCACCGACTTGCCGGAGATCTGCGCTCTGCCCTGGAACACGCGCTGGATACGGTCGCCCTCGACCTGCCCCGGTGCGATGGCGTTGGCGCGGATGCCCCAGGCGCCGAGTTCGACCGCCAGCGTCTTGGTCAGTCCGATCACACCCCATTTGGTTGCCGCGTAGGGTGAGCGGTTGGCAAAGCCGAAACGCCCGGCGATCGAGGTCATATTGATGATGACGCCGGCCTCCGACTCCTTGAGCGCGGGAATGGCGAGCCGCGTGGTGTCGAACATGCCGGTGAGGTTGATGGCGACCACCTTATCCCAGTCGTCCGGCGGATACTGATCGACAGGCAGCGTCATGCCGGAGACCCCGGCATTGTTGATCAGCACGTCGAGCCCGCCGAGCGCGGCGATCGCCTCAGGCACCATCTTATCGATCTCGGCGCGCTGGCTCATGTCGCAACGCCTGGCGACGAGCCCGGGAATTTCCCGCGCCATATCGGCGAGGCCCTTGTCGTCGATATCGCAGATGAAGACCTTGGCGCCGGTCTTAGCGAAAGCGCGCGCGAATTCGCGGCCAATGCCGGCGACGCCGGCGGTGATCAGAACTTTTTGCGGCATGCGTTTTCTCCCCAATGAGCCGAGCATAGGCGGAGAACAGCGCCGGCCGCTACTCCTCCTTCTCCGTGGTGAAATAGAGCGGATAGCCGTTCATCTTTCCAAGGTCGGTCGCCTCCTTGGCCTTGGTCTCGGCAACGTCGCGGGTATAGACGGCGATCACGCAGGCGCCTTTCTGATGCGCGGTCATCATCACCCGGTAGGACTGCGATTCATTGAGCCGAAATACGGCCTTCAGGACCTGCACGACGAACTCGCGCGGCGTGTAGTCGTCATTGAGCAGGATCACCTTCCACAACGGCGGCCGGGCGATCTTCGTCTTCGCCTTGGTTCGCGGTTTCGTCGTCGTGCCGGGATTGTCGATCGGGCTCATGAGGGCGTTCCGTTGGTCTCGCGCCGCGCCGGAATCCTGTTACCGGCGGGGCTCCCCCGATTGCCTATCATCGCAAGTCCGGCCTAGAAGCAAAAGCCCTGAAAAAGTCGGGGCCGGACCAACCAGAGACGCCGTTGCGGGGGAACCTCGATGCCGACCGTCCTGCTCACCCACACACCCGATATGCTCGCCAATTACTACGGCGAACGCGCGCTGTCGGCGTTGCGCGCTCTGTGCGACGTGCGACTGAACGAGACCGGCAAGGTGCTCGACGCCGCGGCGCTCGCCAAGGCGGCGCAAGGCTGCGAGATCATCGTCTCCGATCGCCAGACGCCGGGGCCCGCGGAATTCTTCGCTCAGGCCCCGTCGTCTCTGGCGGCATTCCTGCGAGTTGCCGTCGACATCCGCAATATCGACGTGCCGGCCGCCTCGAAGATCGGTGTGCTGGTGACCCATGCGACGCCCGGCTTCATCGCATCGGTCGCCGAGCAGGCGATCGGCTACATGATCGATCTCGGCCGTCACACGCTCGACTATACAAACCAGTACCATGCCGGCCGCGACCCGGAGCCGCGCATGGGCAGGCAGTTGTCCGGCGCCACGCTCGGCATCCTCGGCTACGGCGCAATCGGCCAGCATCTGGCGCGCATCGGCGTCGTACTCGGCATGAAGGTACTCGTCGTCGATCCTTTCAAGACGATCACCGAACCCGGAGTCACGCAGGTATCGTTCGAGGATGCCGTCGCGCAGTCGGATTTCCTGGTCTGTCTGGTCGTCGCCAATGAGCAGACCGAGAACCTGATGAACGCAGCCACCTTCGCCCGCATGAAGAAGACGGCCTTCTTCATCAATGTCTCGCGCGGCAATCTTGTTGACGAGAAGGCGCTCGAGCACACTCTTGACGCCAAATTGATCGCGGGTGCGGCGATGGACGTCGGCCGCGCGCCGGATCAGAAACCGTCGCTATTCCTTGCCAAACGCGCTGACGTCATCGCGACGCCCCACACGGCCGGCCTCACCCCCGACGCCGCGGAGCATCAGGCTTTCGACACAGTCAATCAGGTCAAGGAGTTGCTGGCCGGTCGCCTGCCCCCGGGTGCCGCCAACGCCGATGCGGCGCAGCGGCTGAGCGTATTTCGCAACTAACGCCAACGACTCCAGGGGCTTATGCGATAATGGAACAATGTTCCCTGTCGCGTGTTGAGAGGCATGCATCATGCATGGGGGTGATATGCCTATCAATCGCAACGTCCTGGTTATTGCTGTGGCCATCCTGTGCGTCGCCGTCGGCGCACTCGGCTACAAACTCTACGAGCAGAATCGTGAGCCGAAAGGCGTCCAGCTCAACATCGGCTCCGGTGGCATTTCAGTCGAGAAGAAGTAGCACTAACAACGTATTGACGAGTCGTTTTGCGAGGCTCGCGGCATCACCGCGGGCCTCGCGCGCGCATGCCTGAATTTTGAACTGAAACAAATCGCGCCGCTCGCACCGCAATGCCCGCGCGCTCCTTTCACAATTCGTGATCGTATACGTCAGCCTTGCTGCTTCATTTGCGTGGCTGCGCCGATAGCATTCTGTCCACGGGGAGCGTGGGACAAAGCCGCGCGGTAAGCACGCCGGGGAAACGCCCGGAAAATTCGTGCACCGCGTACCAGGACAGGAGGTACGTGATGAGCCCGCACGCTCGCAGCGAAATCGATCTGCTCAGGAGGTCAATGCGCTATCGGCCGGCTCATGTCTGTGCCCAGTGCGGCGAGGCACTCTATTTGCCGGAGTTCTCCGAGTGGCTCGATACAGGCAGCGCGCGACATCTGTGGCAATGCGATGCCTGTGGTTACACGTTCGAAACGACCGTTCAGTTCGCAGCGGCGTAGTGCGCGATCCCGATCGCCGGCCCCGGGCCCGGCCCGACGCGGCGGATGGGCTTTCGGCCATCGCGAACACGCAAGGAAGGAGTCGGCTTAGGCGCACGCGTCCTCGCCCCTAGTGCAACCCAGCGGCGCTGATGCGTTAAGTCGGCTCCTTTCGCTGCGCCCGGTTGCTGCCCGTAAAAAATCAGGCGGCCGCAGCGTCGCGCTCCTGCACCGCGCCTTCGCCCAGCGCATCCATCGCTTCGACGAGTTTGAGAAACGCGCTACCCGGCAGTGGCGGCGCAAAGACATAGCCCTGCGCCGCGCGGATGCCGATCTCACGCAGATGCATCACCTGTTCGAAATTCTCGACGCCTTCGGCGATGACGTCCATGCGCATATTGTGCGCCAGATCGACGAGCGTCTCAACGATCGTAGCCGAGTTGCGATCGGTGCCGATCGAGTCGATGAACATCTTGTCGATCTTGATGATGTCCACGCCCAGCTTGAGCATATAGGAAAGACCGCTGTGGCCGGTACCGACGTCGTCGATGGCGATCCGTACACCCAGCCCTTGCAGCGCCGAGACGATCTGACGGGTCACAGCGAAATTCTCGATCGGATCGCGTTCCGTGACCTCCAGCACCAGCTGGGACATCTTGATCGGCGACTTGGCGAAGATCGCATAGACGTCCTGAACGACTGCATCGTCCGCGAACAGTTTGCTAGCAAAGTTGAAGGACACCTTCAGGCCCAACCGCTGCCCGATGGCCGGGCCGATCTCGTCGCTGACGCGCCGCATCAGATCATAGGTCATCGCGCGGATCAGCCCGCTCGACTCGGCCAGCGGTATGAATGAGCCCGGCAGCACCAGCGAGCCATCGGGCTTCTTCCAGCGCACCAGCACTTCGGCGCCGCGCAACTGGCCGGTCGCGATGTCGACAATGGGCTGGTAGTACGGCACGAATTCGCCAGCGGCGAGCGCGCGTTCGATATCGGTCACCGGATTGTCCGGCTCGCGGTGACTGAGAAACGCCACCAACAGCCCCACGATCACGACGACGGCGAGCGTGACGAGGAATCCGAGCCATCGGATCTGCCACTGGCGGTGGACCAAAAGCGCCCGCGGCACCATCATCTCAGCGTGGAGCCCGAATTGCTGGGAATTGCTGTTGCCGATGAACAGATCGCCGGCGTCCGCCTCCGGGCGGTGCCCGATCTCGCCGAGCATCGCGCCATTCCGCGTCTCCATCCGGGCATAGATGCCGGAGCTCCGACCGTCTTCGTTTGCACCAGCGAAGGCCCCTGCTGCGTGCGCGTCGAATAGCTCGACCGAGTACTGCGGCAGCAGCAGCATGGTCGGCACTAACGCCGCGATTTCGTTGGTGCCGTTGGCGACCGGCCGGCGCAGCCGTATCATTCGCTGGCCGGTGCCTACGGTCAGCACGTCGATCGCAAAGCCCTGACTCTTGGAGAGCGGCTCGCTCGAGTAGACCCGACGGATGGCCATGTCCTCAGCGACATCGGCGGCCTGCGGGCAAATCGAATGCCCGGCACTGTCGAGAATCGTAATTTCCTTGACTGGCGGTGTTTCGAACGTGGCGCGCTGCATGGCGCTGCGCTCTGCGGCATCACAGGTCCCGATGCCTGCTGCCGCCAGGGCGTTGAGCGCGTTGGCCGCGAGCGTGAGACGGTATTCGGCCCGCACGATGGCGTTGCGGGCCGACAGCTCGATCTCTTCTTGGCCAATCCGATTGGTGACGCCACTCAGCCAAAAATTGAAAACGACGAGCGGCACACAGGCAACGAAGACGCCAACCGCAATCGCAACAATGTTTTGACGCGTGAAGCCGCGCGCAAAGAATTTCATCCGTCTCACCGTTCTGGTGTGACCCGCAGTGAGCCATCACGCCGTAAAAGGCGCCTTAAGCCTAAGCCCCCGGATTCATGGAAAAATCGGTCGCCGTCGCCTCATCGCCCGCATGGTTAACAGCCGGCAAAAATGGAACCTCGCCGGGCATATTAAAATCGCCGGTGCGGTCCTCCCGCACCGTTTTGGGCCGTCGCAGGGCCGGGCTAGAGTTACCCAGCGTGAGCCGTCATTCGCAGCCGCCCAAGGAGACGCTAATGAGTTTTTTTCCCGGCCAAGACCCGCAAGCGGGCGACGCCTATAGCTGCGATGCCATCGCCCATGTCGTGGTGCCGCGCACGGTCGATCTCGGCGACGGCTTCGCCGTGCGCCGGGCCCTGCCCTCGGCGCGCTCGCGCATGGTCGGACCCTTCGTCTTCTTCGATCATTTCGGGCCGGCGGAATTCCGCGCCGGCACCGGCCTCGACGTGCGGCCGCATCCGCACATCGGGCTATCAACCGTGACTTATCTGTTCGACGGCGAAATCGTGCATCGTGACAGCCTCGGCACGGCCCTGGCGATCCGCCCCGGCGAGATCAACTGGATGACCGCGGGACGCGGAATCGTCCACTCCGAGCGCACCGACGGCGCCCTGCGTACCAGCGGCAGCCCAATCCATGGCCTTCAGATGTGGGTGGCGCTGCCTGCGGCGAGCGAGGAGATCGCGCCTGGCTTCGCCCATCACGATACGGGGGAATTCCCCGTCATCGAGGATGGCGGAAAGACTGTGCGCGTCGTGGTCGGTTCGCTTTATGGCGCGGCATCGCCCGTGCCGGTGCTGCACGAGACCATGTTCGGCGATTTCGTGCTCAAGGCCGGCACGTCGGTGCCGATCGATGCGAGCCACGAGGAGCGCGCGATCTATATTCTCGACGGCATCATCGATATTGCCGGCGACAAATTCGAACCGGGGCGTCTGCTCGTGTTCAAGCCGGGCGACCGCCTCACGGTGACAGCGGCGACCGACGCGCATTTCGTGCTCTGCGGCGGCGCGCCGATGGACGGGCCGCGCCACATCTGGTGGAACTTCGTATCGTCGCGCAAGGATCGCATCGAGCAGGCCAAGGCCGACTGGAAGGCCGGTCACTTCGACAAGGTGCTCGGCGACGAGATCGAATTCATCCCGCTGCCGGAGAAGTGACAGACGATCGTCGTGACGCGTTGGTGGCTACTCCGCCGCCACCGCGCGTCCGGGCGCATTCCAGTCCGTCGCCTTGGCGCCGATATCGCGCACGTCGAACGGCGTCGTCTGGTAGATCTGGTTGATCCAGTTGCCGAACAACAGATGGGCGTGGCTCCGCCAGTGGTTGAGCGGCGGCACGTCGGGATTGTCACCCGGGAAATAGTTCTTCGGCACATCGACGGCGACATTGGACCCGCGATCGCGGAAATACTCGTCCGCCAGCGAGTTACTGTCGTATTCGATGTGGTTGAACATGTGCAGCGCGCGATGCGCCGGATCGTCGATCAGGCACACGCCTGCCTCGTCGGACTCCATCAGCACCTTCATGCCGCTCTCCGATGGAATATCGGCGCGGCGGACTTCGGTCCAGCGCGACACCGGAATAGCGAAGTCGTCGGAGAAACCGCGCAGGTAAGGCGAGGTCCGGTCGAGAATGCGGTGGCGATAGACGCCGAACATTTTCTTGTCGAGCGCGTATTTCGGCATGCCGTAGAAGTGATGGACCGCAGCCTGCGCGCCCCAGCAGATCGTCATCAGGCCGTGAACGTTGGTCTGCGTCCAGTCGAAGATGCGTTCCAGCTCGCTCCAGTACGTCACGTCTTCGAACGGCAGCGTCTCAACCGGCGCGCCGGTGACAATGAAGCCGTCGAACTTTTCGTCCCGGACATCTTCCCAATTGCGATAGAACGAGACGATGTGATCGGCCGAGGTGTTGCGCGGCACGTGCTCGGTCATCTTGACCAGCGTCATCTCGATCTGCAGCGGCGAGGCTCCGAGCAGACGCGCGAACTGCGTCTCGGTCTTGGCCTTGTTGGGCATCAGGTTGAGCAAACCGATCCGCATCGGCCGGATGTCCTGCCGGACCGCGTCCTTCTCGAGCATGACGCTGACGCCCTCCGCCTCGAGAATGGAGCGGGCGGGCAGATTATTCGGGATCTTGATCGGCATGGTTACGATCGGTCCTCAACCTCGTGAGCACAACCGACTGTGACTGAGCCCGTTTAGTTGCCGGTTCGGCCACATCCTCCCTTTCGGGGAGCGCCACCTTGCTCGGGAAGCAGGTTGGCGTCGGGCGATGCCCAACTCTTGATGTTGGCCAATAAATATACGCTCGCGGCCCGGTTCGCAAGCGGCCGAACCGGACCCCCGCAGGGCCGGGCCGGAGGCGCCCAAACCGGGCGAATACCGTCGCCGGAACGATAACGGGCCGCGCGGGTTCCCCAAGCAACCCGCCCCCGCAATTACTCCTCGAACTGGAGCGCCATTTGATCCCGCGCCTGCTGACAATCTGGGACAATATCCGCACCAGCCTGTGGGCTCTGCCTTTGGCCATGGTTGTGATCGCCTCCGGCCTTGCCATCCTGGCGCTCAACGCCAATCTCGATGTCGGCAACGATCCGGTCTGGTTTCTCTACAGCGGCAGCGCCAGCCAGGCGCCGCAGTTTCTCGGCAATCTGGTCAGCGCCATGATTACGATGGCGACCGTAGCCATCTCCATCACGATGGTGGTGCTCACACTGGCCGCGCAGCAACTCGGACCGCGGCTCATCCGCAACTTCATGAGCGACCGGCAAACGCAGGCATCGCTCGGCCTTTTCGTTTCAACCGTCGTGTACTTGCTCCTCGTGCTGCGCGGTATTTACGGCGACGGCGACCGGGTCGCCAACCTGGCGATCACGGTCGGCACAGCGCTGGTGCTGGCAAGCATCGCCGGCCTCCTGGTGTTCGTTCATCACCTCGCGCGGGCTATCATAGCCGACAACATCATCGATCGTGTCGGGGAGTCGCTGGATCGTGACATCGTCCGTCTGCTGCCGGAAAAGGATGCCGACGGGCCGCGGCCGATACCGGGTGACGATATCCCGAGCGCCACGGTGCCGCTCGTCTCTGGCGGCTATGTGCAAGCCATCGACATCGATAGCCTGGTGCTCCGCGCTGCCGAAATCAACGCTCTCATCGAACTGCAAATCCGTGCCGGGCAACATGCGCTGACCGGCTCAGTCCTGGCGCGCGTAACGCCGCGAAACGCGCTCGACAGTCTCGTCGAGCCGGTACAGTCCGCCTTCATCGTCGGCCGCACCCGAACCGCGGTGCAGGATCTGGAATTCTCCGTGCATCAGTTGGTCGAGGTGGCGCTGCGCGCGCTTTCGCCCGGCATCAACGACCCCTTCACGGCTATCGCCGTGCTCGACCGGCTCACCCAATCCCTGCGTCTGGCGATGACGCGAGGCGCGGCGCGCTCACGGTTTGCCGATGATCGCAACATTGTCCGGGTCGTCGCGTCGATCTCGACGTTTCAGGGGCTGACAGACGCAGCATTCAATCAGATCCGCCAGGCAGCCAGCACCAACCCCGCAATTCTGATCCGCATGGCCGACAATATCGGTCAACTGCTGCGTCAGGCCGAAGACACACAGGCGCCCGCGCTCGAGAAGCACCTGCGGCTTGTCGTCAATGCCGGCAGCCGCGGCATCGCGGACGAAGACGACCGCAACGACCTGAAGGCCATCGTCGATGCCGCGCGCCGCACCGCAGCAGACAGCGCAATCCGGCCCGAAGCATTACCGGGCTAATCGACCTTCACCGCGCCGAACAGCCGCGCCGCGTTGCCCCAGGCAATGCGCTGCGCCTGATCGCGGGGCAGTTGCTTCAGCCAGCCGCGGTATTCGCTCATGGTGTCGTCATAGGACGCCCAGCGCTCGTTGATCCAGGTGTCGGAACCGAGCAGGAAGCGATCGGAATAATGCGCGAACAGGTCCCGCCATTCGGCCGTTAGTGCGCGCCCCGGTCCGGTAATGCCGCCCCGGTACGATAACTCGCCCCACAGCGCCGGATATTTGTCGAACAGTTCTGCCACCCGCTGCGGCGGCGTCGAGAACCCGGTATGCGCCCAGATGATCCGAGCCTTCGGATTGTGCTCGAACAGGATCAGCAGCGCCTCCTCGTCCGAATGCGCGTGCAGATAAAGATCGTTGGCCACGGCGAAATCGACGATCTTCTTCACGATCGGATTCCAGGCCGACTTGCCGTAGAGATGGAATTCGCCGATGCCGCGATAATACCCGCGCTTGTACTCCTGCTCGATGAGATCGATGCTGAGCGGATCGCCGAACCAGGTCTGGATGTCGGCGCGCACGCGGTACGGCCGGATGAACGGCACCACCCACAGCCCCTGCGCCTTCGCTTCCATCAATTGGTGCGTGCCCTTGTTAGGTCGGCTCGTCGCGAGCACGCCCTTGACGTGATTGCGGCCAAAGACCTCGATCACCTTGTCGAGCGAATAGAACGGATTGGGCTCCTGATTATAGTGCATGTGGGCATCGAAGATCGGCATCACCGCCGCTTCGCTTGCGCCGATCTGCGCCTGATCCTGCGCGCGTCCGGGCCGGCTCATCAGCACGAGCCCCGCAAGCGCCAGCGCCGCCAGGAAAATGAGTCGTTCAAACCGCACGCATCCCTCCCGAGCACGGCCAATTTACCATCGGACCGCCCCCGCGAAAGCGGGAACGAACGCGGAAACGGCTGAACGGGAATCTCCGCTTGCGCGGGATAAGCGGAGTTCAGGTCGAGGGGCCTGGAAGCGGCCGCTATTTCTTCGGCAGATCGAGGCGGATGCTCAGTTCCTTGAGCTGCTTGGGCGTCACTTCCGCCGGCGCGCCCATCATCAGGTCTTCCGCCTTCTGATTCATCGGGAACAGCACGACCTCGCGCAAGTTCTGCTCGCCAGCCAGCAGCATCACGATACGGTCGATGCCGGGCGCGATGCCGCCATGCGGCGGCGCGCCGAGTTCGAAGGCGTGCAGCATGCCGCCGAATTTTTCCTCAAGCACCGTTTCCGGATAGCCGGCGATGGCGAAGGCCTTTTTCATCACGTCGGGGCGATGATTACGAATGGCGCCCGACGACAATTCGACGCCGTTGCAGACGATGTCGTACTGGAAAGCCTTGATGGCCAGCAATTTGTCGTTGTCGCTCGGATCCAGCTTGAGGAAATCCTCGACCGGCATGTTCGGCATTGAGAACGGATTATGGGAGAAGTCGATCTTCTTCTCCTCCTCATTCCACTCGAACATCGGAAAGTCGACGATCCAGCACAGATCGAAGCGGTCCTGCGCGATCATGTTCAGTTCTTCGCCAACGCGAGTGCGCGCAAGGCCGGCGAACTTGACGAAATCCTTCGGCTTTCCGGCGACGAAGAACACTGCATCGCCGACGCCAAGACCCATCTGGTCGGCGATCTGCTTCGTTCGTTCGGGCCCAATGTTCTTGGCGAGCGGACCAGCGCCGCCCTCCTCGCCCTCGCGCCAGAAGATATAGCCGAGGCCGGGCTGGCCTTCGCCCTGCGCCCACGAATTCATACGATCGCAGAAGGCGCGGTTGCCGCCGCCCTTGGCCGGGATCGCCCACACGGCGTTGCCCGGCGTCTCGAGAATGCGGGCGAAGATCTTGAAGCCGGATTCCTTGAACGCGGGACTGACGTCCTGCATCACCACGGGGTTGCGCAGGTCCGGCTTGTCGGAGCCGTATTTCGACATCGCTTCGGCATAGGGGATCATCGGGAATTTCGGCGTGACCTTCTTGCCCTCGCCGAACTCCTCGAACACGCCCCGGATCACGGGCTCGACGGCATCGAACACGTCCTGCTGCGTGACGAAGCTCATCTCGAGATCGAGCTGGTAGAACTCGCCCGGCGAGCGGTCGGCGCGCGCGTCCTCGTCACGGAAGCACGGCGCGATCTGGAAGTAGCGGTCGAAGCCGGCGACCATGATCAACTGCTTGAACTGCTGCGGCGCCTGCGGCAGCGCATAAAATTTGCCCGGATGGATGCGCGACGGCACCAGATAATCGCGCGCGCCTTCCGGCGACGACGCTGTCAGGATCGGCGTCTGGAATTCGAAAAAGCCGCCGTCCTTCATGCGCTTGCGGATCGAGTCGATGACGCGGCCGCGCAGCATGATGTTGTTGTGCAGCTTCTCGCGGCGCAGATCGAGGAAGCGATACTTGAGCCGGATTTCTTCTGGATATTCCTGATCGCCGAATACCGGCATCGGCAACTCGCCGGCCGCACTCAGGACTTCGATCTCGGAGACGTAAACCTCGATCTGGCCGGTCGGCAAATCGGCGTTCTCGGTGCCTTCGGGGCGCTTGCGCACCTTGCCGTCGATGCGGATCACCCACTCCGAGCGCAGTTGTTCGGCCTGCTTGAATGCCTTGGAGTCTGGATCGCACACCACCTGGGTCAGGCCGTAATGGTCGCGCAGATCGATGAAAAGCACGCCGCCATGGTCGCGGATACGGTGGCACCACCCCGACAGGCGCACGTCCTTGCCGATATCCGTCTCGCGCAACGCGCCGCAGGTGTGGGAACGATAGCGATGCATGGTCATTCGGGCGGTTCCGGCAAGCACTTAGGCGAGCGATTCAGGGGTGGGTGGAGGCGCGCGAAAAACGCATGGGGGGTGTCCTTTGTCAAGGCGAGGGCCTGTTTTGGCGCATAGCTGGCGCAATTCCGGCGATTCCGCGCCTCGACAGACTCGAACCAATCTGCACACTCGGGCCGACAGAGGTACCGCGTTCGATGCCAAAAACCGCCGCCCAGAAGCACCCACGGAAGGCTCCCAAAAAGGCCAAAGCGGAGGTCAATGAGCTCACCACGGCCGAGGCCACGGTGGAGACCCTGCTGAGCCACGGCATCCGCACCGTCTACGCCCTGCCCGGCGTCCACAACGACTACCTTTTCGACGCCTTCGCCCGCGCCAGTGACCGCCTTTCGGTGATCCACACCCGTCATGAACAGGGCGCCGCCTATATGGCGCTCGGCGCCGCGCTCGCCACCGGCAAGCCACAGACCTATTCGGTGGTGCCCGGCCCAGGTCTTCTCAATTCCGGCGCGGCACTGCTGACGGCCTACGGCATGTACGCGCCGGTCCTGGCCATGATCGGCCAGATTCCTGCCCAGGCCATCGGCCGCGATCAGGATCATCTGCACGAGATCAAGGATCAGGCCGGCATCATCGCCCGGCTGGTCGATCATGCGGTGCTGATCAAAGGCGCGGCCGAGGCGCCGTCCAAGGTCGCCAAGGCGATCCGCTCGATGGCCGAGGGCCGGCCCGGCCCGGCGGCACTCGAATGCGCCATCGACGTCTGGGGCCAGCGCGGCCCGGTCGGCCCTATCCCGGATCCGATGCCGCCGCGGTTGCCTCGCCCGGACGAGGACAAGGTTCGCAAGGCGGCAAAGCTC
The DNA here is from genome assembly GCF_001426945.1 of Pseudolabrys sp. Root1462. Classification (GTDB taxonomy): domain Bacteria; phylum Pseudomonadota; class Alphaproteobacteria; order Rhizobiales; family Xanthobacteraceae; genus Pseudolabrys. The sequence continues at coordinate 2,169,675 of NZ_LMFS01000001.1, forward strand.
TTGGGCAAGGCCAAGCGTATCCTAATCGTCGCCGGCAGCGGCGCCTGGGGCGCCTCGCCGGAAGTAACCCAGTTGTCGGAAATGCTGCAGGCCCCCGTCCTGTCGTACCGACGGGGACAGGGTGTCTTGGATGGACGAAGTCCGTTCTCGGTCAATCTCCCCCTCGGTCATGAACTGTGGGGCGAGGCCGACGCCGTGCTGGCGGTCGGCACGAGGCTGTTCGCCCCTCTCCAGCAATGGGGCGTCGACCGCGACCTCAAAATCGTCAACGTCAGCGCCACCGCGGACGGCGCCGGCAAGCTGCACAAGCCGGACGTGGCGCTGATCGGCGACGCGGCGCCGTCGCTGCGCGCCCTGATCGCGGCGCTGGAGCGCACCAACGAGAAGCGCGCCTCGCGCGCCGACGAGATGCGCGAGCGCCAGGCCCGGATGCGGGCCCGGATCGCCAAACTCGGTCCGCAACTCGCCTTCCTCGAGGCCATCCGCGCCGAACTGCCCGAAGACGGCATCCTGGTCGACGAGGTGACGCAGGTCGGCTTCGCCGCCCGCCTCGCCTTCCCGGTCTACAAGCCGCGCACGTTCCTGTCGCCGGGCTACCAGGACAACCTCGGCTGGGGCTACGCCACCGCGCTCGGGGCCCAGCATGCCCGGAGCGACGTGCCGGTGCTGTCGATCAACGGTGACGGCGGCTTCATGTTCACCGCCAACGAACTGGCGACCGCGATGCGCCACCGCATCCCGCTGACCGCCATCGTCTTCGCCGACGGCGCCTTCGGCAATGTCCGCCGTATTCAGCAGGAACAGTTCGGCAATCGGGTCATCGCCTCGGACCTCGCCAACCCCGATTTCGTGAAATTCGCCGAGAGTTTCGGCGCCCGCGGGCTTCGCGCCCGCAACCCGCAGGAATTACGCTTTGCCTTGCGGGAGAGTTTTGCGATACGCGAACCTACCGTCATCGAAGTCCCGGTCGGCGCGATGCCGAGCCCCTGGGAGTTTATCCATATGCCGCGGGTCCGCGGCAAGACCAAACGTTAGCCCCCGCGTGCGTGCTGAACGCACACCAAAAAGTTAGGTGCCTGCCCGAATGTCTCCCTTGATCACGACGACCGCCGACCTCGCCGCCGTTTGCGAGCGCATGGCGGGCCACGAATTCGTCACCGTCGATACCGAATTTCTGCGCGAGACCACCTACTATCCGCTGCTCTGCGTCGCCCAGATGGCGACCGACGACGAGGCGGTCGTCATCGACGCCCTGGCCCCGGGCATCGATCTCACGCCGTTCTTCAAACTGATGGCGGACGAGAAAGTGATCAAGGTGTTCCACGCCGCGCGGCAGGACATCGAAATCATGTGGAACATGGCCAAGACCATTCCGCATCCCATCGTCGATACCCAGGTCGCGGCCATGGTGCTCGGCTACGGCGACTCGATCTCTTACGACCAGCTCGTGCAGCGCATCACCGGCGACGTGCTCGATAAATCGAACCGCTTCACCGACTGGACGCGGCGCCCGCTGACCGACGCGCAGGTCTCTTACGCGCTGTCCGATGTCACGCATCTGCGCGCCGTCTACGTCAAGCTTGCCGCCGATCTCGCCAAGCGCGGCCGCGCCAATTGGGTCGAGGCCGAGATGGGCATTCTCACCTCGCCCGAGACCTATCGCATGGAGCCGGAGCGCGCCTGGGAACGGTTGCGTACGCGCGCGCGCAAGCCCAAGGAACTTGCGGTGCTGATGGAGGTCGCGGCCTGGCGCGAACGCGAGGCACAGACGCGCGACGTGCCCCGCTCGCGCGTCCTCAAGGACGATGTTGTCGGCGATATCGCGACGCAGGCGCCCACCACCATCGAACGCCTCGGCCAGTTGCGATCGCTGCCCAAGGGCTTCGAACGCTCGCGCTGGGGCGAACAGATTGTCGAGGCGGTTCAGCGGGGCGTGGCGCGTGACCCGAAGACCCTGCCGCGGTTCGAACGCTCACGGCCGGCGCCGAACGGCGCCGCCATCGTCGAACTGCTCAAGGTGCTGCTGCGCATGACCTCCGAGACCCATGCCGTTGCTGCCAAGGTCATCGCCACCGTCGACGATCTCGATCGCATCGCCGCCGACGACGACGCCGACGTGCCGGCGCTCAAGGGCTGGCGCCGCGAACTGTTCGGCGACAAGGCGCTGGCGCTCAAGCACGGCAAGCTGGCGCTGGCGGTCGAGAAGAGCCGCGTCGTCACCGTCGAGAAGAACTGACGCGATGGGACTGGCCGAGCAATCCGGTCCGGACGCTGGTGATTGGTGGGACGATGAGCCAACGCGTAGCGACCTTGAACGAAAGTGGTTACGTCACAACACCGAACCTCGGTGATGGCGAAGTCACACAAATATCGTTCCACTATCCGAATGCATCGATCACCGTCGCGCTCGTCAATGGCGGCGCGTGCACGATTGAGATCGTCGGCTGCCGTTACCTGTCGTGCGCGACGCGGCACACCCAGAACGTCATCGACAGCGTTTTGATCACGTCCGACATCGACGACCTGGCGCCACTCGACGATGCTGCACGACAGCAGATCAAGGACATCATCTCTGTCAAACCCGGCAGATTCGTCCAATTGGTGCCGATCACCGGCCCGGATTTGGTTGGCGTGGGTGATGACGTTAGGGTGACTTATTGAAAGACCGTGCCAATGCGATCTGAAGATTTGCCATGACCCTAACGATCGACATCAATGGCGACGCCGGCGAAAGCTACGGCCGCTGGACGCTCGGCGACGACGCTTCGTTTCTGCCCCATGTCTCCTCGGTCAACATCGCCTGCGGCTTTCATGGCGGCGATCCATCGACCATGCGCTCCACGGTGCGGATTGCGAAGCAAGCCGGCATCGCCATCGGCGCACATCCGTCGTTTCCTGACCTCATGGGTTTCGGCCGGCGCATGATGAGCATCGCCCCAGACGAAATGGCCGATTACACGCTCTATCAACTCGGCGCGCTGGCCGCGATCGCGCACAGCGAAGGCATGACCATCGCCCACGTCAAACCCCACGGCGCTTTCTACAAGGCGTGTTCGCTTGACATGAATCTGTCGAAGGCGATCGGCGCGGCGATTGCCGCCTATGACCCAAAGCTGTTTCTCGTGCTGCTGGCCGGTCCGGGCGCCGACGCCGCGGAAGCTGCCGGCGCACGCGTTGCCCGCGAAGCTTTCATCGATCTCGATTATGACGCCGACGGCGGCCTGATCATCGAGCGGATCGCCCGGCCGCGCGAGCCGTCGCTGGTCGCGGCCCGCGCGCTGCGTGTCGTGCGCGAAGGCAAGCTGACCAAGATTGACGGCGCCGACATGAACGTTGCGGTTTCGACCTTGTGCCTGCATGGCGACCGGCCGAACTCCGCCGAGGTCGCGCGGGTCGTCAAGGAGACACTGCAGGCGAAGGGGGTCGCGGTGACGCCGCTGCGCTGAGGAAGTGCCGCTTGCGGCGTTCGGTGAAGACCAGGTCCCGCACCCGGCTGAAACCGAGCGCCCAGCCGAACACCGGCTGGATCAAGCGCGGATAGATCAGCCAGCGCGGGCGCTTGCCGCGCAAGAGCGGCGCGACGATCGCATCGTAATCGCGGCGGTAAAGCGTCAGCGCCTCGGTGCCGGCCCGCGCCAGACTCGCGGCGACGGCCCGCCCTGCCGCAGCGCCGGTCCAGAGCGCGAAGGGAATGCCCTCGCCCGAGATCGGCTCGACCGCGCCAGCGGCATCGCCGCACAGCAGAATGTTGCCGCGTCCCGGCTCACGCCGGATGTCGCCGGCTGGCAGGAACTGCCCTTTCACCTTGAGGTCGCCCGCGCGCAAACCCTTGGTCGCGACATAAAAATCGAACCGCTGCCGTAACTCCGGATTGAGACGATGCAGACCGCCGACGCCGATGGTCACGGTCGTCGGCTTGGGAAACACCCAGCCATAGCCCCAGCGCGCTGCGCTGAAATCGAATTCGACGATGTCACCCTGGAGCGGCAGCATCGCGCGCGGCACTTCCGTCTCAAGCGCAAAAGCTGTTTTCGCCAGATCGAAGGCCCGCCCGTACAGGGTTTTCGCCACGACGCTGTTGACGCCGTCCGCGCCGACGAGACATTCAAAGGCAATCTCCTCGCCCGAGCGCAAGCTGACGATCTTGCGTTCGATATCGATCGCGGCGACGGACTCACCGAGTCTGAGCTCGGCGCCCGCCCGCTCCGCAAGTTGCACGAGATATTGATCGAACGCCGCGCGCATCATGAAGTCGATCGGCGTGCCGCTGCGGAAAGCGGCGATGAACCGCCCGCGCGAATAGAAATGAACATCGCGCGACGTGTTGAATAGATCCGCCCGCCATGGCTGCCCGAACGTCTGCTCGAAGGCGCGCTTGGCGCGGAACGTCAGGCCGCCGCCGCACAATTTGTCGCGCGGGAATTGCGCCTTGTCGATGAGACAGACTTGTCGGCCTGCGGCGGCGAGCGTATAAGCCGCGGCCGCCCCGGCAGGGCCGCCGCCGATCACCACGGCTTCGTAGCGTCCGCGCTTCATCGCCTGTTTATAAACAATGGACGAGATGCTGTCATGAATTTTGCCAGCGACAACACGGCGGGCGTGGCGCCCGAGATCATGGCGGCGCTGACGCGCGCCAACCAGGGGTTTGCGCTCGGCTATGGCAACGACGACTGGACGCGGCGCGTCGAGAAGAAGTTTTCCGAACTGTTCAAGCGCGACGTCGCCGTGTTCCTCGTGCCGACCGGCACCGCAGCCAATGCGCTGGCGCTCGCCCATGTCACGCCGCCCTGGGGCGCCGTGCTGTGCCACCAGGATGCGCATATCGCCGTTGACGAATGCGGCGCGCCGGAATTCTTCGGCGGCGGCATCAAGCTCGTTACCCTGCCCGGCGCCAATGGCAAGCTCGAGTCCGCCGCGATCAAGCCGTTGCTCGGCAACAAGTCGCAATGGGGTCCGCCGCATCACGTCACGCCGGCGGCGCTGTCGATTTCCCAGGCCAGCGAAGCCGGCACCATCTATCGACCGCAGGAGATCCGCGACCTGGCCGACGCCGCCCATGACCACGGCCTTGCCGTGCACATGGATGGCGCGCGCTTCGGCAATGCGCTGGTCCGCATGAACGTGTCGGCGGATGAAGCGACCTGGCGGGCGGGCGTCGATGTGCTGTCGTTCGGAGCCACCAAAGGCGGCGCCATGGGTGCCGAGGCCGTCATTTTCTTCGATCCCAAGCGCGCCGAGCACATGTCGGCGCGGCGCAAGCGCGGCGCGCAGCTAGCCTCCAAGCACCGCTTCATCGCCGCGCAGATGGAAGCCTACCTCGATGACGATCTGTGGCTGCGGCTGTGCCGCCATGCCAACGACCTGGCGGACCGTTTGAGCGGCGGCCTGAGCAAGGTCGGCTTCACACCGAAATGGCCGGTCGAGGCCAATGAAGTCTTCGTCGCCCTTCCCGTCGCGCTGTGCGACCGGCTGCAGGCCGCCGGCGCTGTGTTCTATCGCTGGGATGCCGATGCGTCGGGGAGCGTCGTCGCACGGCTGGTAACGTCGTTTGCGACGACGGCTGAAGAAGTGGATCGGTTTGTCGAGCTCGCCCGCGTTGCCTAGCGATTTGCTCCGTTCGTCCCCGCGAAAGCGGGGACCAGAGGGGCCAAGCACGTCAGGCAATAGCTGGATTCCCGCTTGCGCGGGAACGAACAGAGTGTGTGGCAGCCGTTAGGGACGCGCTTTACGCCTCCACCACCGCCTCGCGGCCGATGAGCCGCGCCAGTTGGCGCACGCGGCCGGACACGCGATCGGTAGCGAGTTTCTTGTAGTCGCCGGTCAGCTTGAGCACGAGCCGGCCGCCGACCACTTGCAGCGGCACGCGCGGCAGCACGCCGTCCTGGCCTGCCGTGAGGATATAGGCGACGCGCATCGCCGCCCCTAGCACGCGGGCGCGATCGAGGATGTACGGCGTCGCCAGTTCGCGTATCCGCGACGGCAACTCCTCCTCGTTGAGGCCGGTATGGCGCAGGAACACCGACAGGGCCATGTAGGTGCGCGATGGATGATCGACGGCGACGAACGGACCATGGGCAATGATATTCATCGCCTGCTCGCCGCGGTAATCGGGATGGGCGCGCCAGCCGATGTCAGCGAGCAGACAGGCGGCGTGACGTAGCCGCTTCTCGTCGGCGCTTTCCTTCAGGCCCGACGAGGCGATGAAGCGGTCGGTCCAGGCGATCAGTTCCTCGCCGTGCTTCGGCGCGCGCGAGCGCAGCACGTTGAGATCGGCCGCTGCCGCGATCAACGGGTCGCGCGCCCGCTCCTTTTCGCTGAGCAGCGAGTACAACAGCCCCTCGCGCACGCCCATCGCCGAAATGATGACTTCCTTCGGCTTGATGCCGCGCACCAGGTTTTCCAGCACCAGAGCCGCGTAGGCCAAGAGAGGACGGCGCGCGGCATTGACGACTTCGATCTTCGACAAGGTTTCGGTATCGACGCGATGCACCAGTCGCGAGAACTCTAGCGTCTCGCGCGCCGAAATCCGGTAGTTGTGCATGACGTGGAACGGATAGCCGGTCTGCCACATGTGCAGCCGCGCCAGCGCACGCCAGGTGCCGCCGACGGCATAGAGGGTCCGCCCCTCGCCGTCCTCGAGAATGTCGAGATCATCGAAGGACTTCTCGACCAGTTTTTCGGCTTTCTTGATCGAGCGGCCGGTCAGGTCTTGCAGGGCCAGACCACCGAGCGGCAAGGTCAGGCCGTGGCGCACGCGGGCGCCGCGGACGTCGACCAGCTCGAGCGAACCGCCGCCGAGGTCGCCGACGATGCCGTCGGGATTGTGGATACCGGAAACGACTCCGTACGCCGTAAGCTGCGCCTCGCGCTTGCCGGACAGAATCTCGATCTTGGTGCCGCAAATGCGTTCGGCGGCGGAGATGAAGGCGCGACCGTTGCGGGCGTCGCGGCAGGCCGCGGTGGCGATCGCATAGATACGATCGACATGCTGGATGTCGCACAGCGCCTTGAAACGCACGAGTGCGTTGAGCGCGGTATCGATGGCGTCCTGCGCCAAGAGCCCGGTGGTCTGCACCTGGCGGCCGAGACCGGCGAGCACTTTCTCGTTGAAGATCGGCGTCGGCGAACGCGTCAGCCCCTCATAAATGACGAGGCGCACCGAGTTCGAACCGATGTCGATAACGGCGATGGCGGGGCCGTGATCCAGCCGGCCTTTGACGGTTTCCACCTGGCGCACTTTTGTCGTCGCCTTACGCGCCTTCGATGAGGCGGCGGATGAGGCTGCGCGGTGAGGAATCTTTGAGCGATTTGCCACGGCCCGACAAGCTCGGATTTGTCATGAAGTACTTGTGGGCGTTGAAGGGTTCCTCGCCCGGCCCGGCCTTTATGCGCGTCGAGCCGCCGTCCGGCAAGACCTTCCAGCTCTGCTCGTTGTCCCTGAAATTGGCGACCATGATCTGGCCGAGCACCTGTTCGTGCACCGTTGGATTGACGATCGGGCACAGCACCTCGACGCGGCGATCGAGATTGCGCGGCATCATGTCGGCGGAGGAGAAATACAGCGCCGCCTTCGGATGCGGCAGCGGATGGCCGTCGCCGAAGCAATAGATGCGCGCGTGCTCGAGAAAGCGGCCGACGATCGACTTGGCGCGGATATTCTCGGACAGGCCGGGTACGCCGGGCCGCAGGCAACAGATACCGCGCACGACGAGATCGATCGGCACGCCGGCGGCCGAGGCATCGTATAGCGCGTCGATGATGCCAGGATCGACCAGCGAATTCATCTTCATCCAGATCGCCGCCGGCTTGCCGGCCCGCGCATTGGCGGCCTCGCGGGCGATGTGGTCAAGGATGCGCTTGCGCAGCGACACCGGCGACATCGCCATGCGCTCGAGCTCGGCCGGCTCGGCGTAGCCGGTGATGTAGTTGAAGATGCGGGCGACGTCGCGCGCGATCACCGGGTCGGCGGTGAAGAACGACAGGTCGGTATAGATGCGCGCGGTAACCGGGTGATAGTTGCCGGTGCCAACATGGCAGTAGGTCGCCAGCGTGCCGCCTTCCCGGCGCACCACCAGTGACAGTTTGGCGTGGGTCTTGAGCTCGATGAAGCCGTAGACCACCTGGGCGCCGGCGCGCTCGAGATCGCGGGCCCAGCGGATATTGGCCTCCTCGTCGAAGCGCGCCTTGAGTTCGACCAGCGCGGTGACCGACTTGCCGGCTTCCGCCGCCTCAACCAGGGTCTTGACGATCGGGCTCTCCGCCGAGGTGCGGTACAGCGTCTGCTTGATGGCGACGACGTTCGGGTCGCGCGCCGCCTGCTGCAGGAACTGCACCACGACGTCGAACGATTCGTACGGATGGTGGACGATGAGGTCCTTCTGCCGGATGGCGGCGAAGGCGTCGCCGCCATGGTCGCGGATGCGCTCCGGGTAGCGCGGATTGTACGGCACGAACTCGAGGTCGGGCCGGTCGACCCGGGTGAGCTGCGCCAGATCGTTGATCGCCAGCACGCCGTCGACGTTGAACACCTCGTCGTCGGCCACCGCCAGCGCGTGCTGGACGAAATCGCGCAGTTCGACCGGCATCGCGGCGTCCAGTTCGAGGCGGATCACCGAGCCGCGGCGGCGCTGTTTCAGCGCGGTCTCGAACTCGCGCACCAGATCCTCGGCTTCTTCTTCGATTTCCAGATCGCTGTCGCGGATGACGCGGAACGAGCCGGCGCCCTTCACCGTGTAGCCGGGGAACAGCTTGCTGACATGCAGCGCCGTCAGTTCCTCGAGCGTGATCAGGCGAATGCCGCCGCCACTGCCGGCCGGCAGCCGGATGAAGCGATCGATCTTCTGCGGCATGCGGATCAGTGCGTTCATCGTCTTGCCGTCGCGGACCCGGGCCAGTTGCAGGGCCATCGAGAAGCCGAGATTGGGAATGAACGGGAACGGATGCGCCGGGTCGATGGCCAGCGGCGTCAGCAGCGGGAAGATGTGGGTGAGGAAATGGTCCTCCAGCCAGCTCTGTTCGCTCTTCGACAGCTTGGCGCCGTCGACCAGGGAGACCCCGGCCTCGGCCAGGTCGTCGCGCAGTTCGAGCCAGCGGTGCTGCTGGTCGTAGGCCAGACGCGACACCGCCTCGTTGATGCGCAGGAGCTGCTCGGCCGGCGTCAGCCCTTCCGGGCTGCGGGTGGTGATGCCCTGGCGCACCTGACCCTTGAGGCCGGCGACGCGCACCATGAAGAATTCATCAAGGTTGTTGGCGGAAATCGACAGGAAGCGGACGCGCTCGAGCAGCGGGTGGCTCTCATTGGCGGCCTCTTCGAGAACCCGCCGGTTGAACTGGAGCCAGGAAATCTCGCGGTTGATGAAACGGTCCGGCTGCTCACGGATCGCCGGTTCGGCCGGTTGGGGTTCCGCGGCCGACAGCTTCTTCACCTCGTCCGCAAACAGAGTTTCTTCTGAAGGAACAGAGGTTTCGGCGCGTTCGTTCATGATAAGGCATAACCTGAGAAGATGTGTGCGCGGCCGCTTGCCGGACTTGGCGCGGGCGTCACAGGGACAATTCGGCGCCGAAGCCCGGGTTGCGTCAAGACCTTAGGGATACGGCGTTAAGTCGCCCTGAACAGCTCGGCCGCCAGCGCCCGCGTTGCCGGCCGGTGCAGGCGGAGCGCCTCCTCGTCCAGCTGGGCCACGGCCCGGTGCGCCCCGGTGAAGGACCGCTCGATCCGGTTGGCGAGGTAGTTGACCACGGCTTCGTCCACGGCGAGCTGCCGGTCGGCGGCCAGCTTGACGATCAGCGCCCGCAGCAGCGCGTCGTCCGGCGCCTCGAGTTCGATCACCGGCAGCATGCGCAGCCGGGACTGCAGGTCCCGAATGCGGACGGTGAGCGACGGCGGCGATACCCGCGCGGTGAAAAGAACGTCCGCCCCCTCCTCGCGCGCCAGGTTGATCAGGTGGAACAGTGCCCGCTCATCGAGGTCCGGCGTGTCGATGTCCTCGACCACCAGCGCGCCCGTGGCAAACGCCGACGGCAGATCGATGTCGCCGAGGTGCTTGGCCGCGATCACCCGCGCGCCGCTCGCCGAAGCCCAGATGGCGGCGAGATGGCTCTTGCCCGAGCCCTCCGGGCCGATAAGCGCGATCAGCCGGCTCGGCCAGTCCGGCCAGCGCTCGATCAGCGCCAGCGCCTTGGCGTTGGACGGCCCCTCGAGGAAATCCTCGCGCGCATAGCTGATGGCGTGGTCGAGCGCGAGCACGAGCTGGCGCGGCGGCGCCGCGCGTTCGAGCTCATCGCTGTCGTTACGCATGGACATGACCGCGCTGCTACTTGATGGGTTCGCCCGTGTAGAACGAGCTTTCGAGATATCGGCGGAGCGCAAAGCGCGTCAGCACCCCGATGGTGGCGGCAAGCGGCACCGCGATCAGGAGGCCGACGAAACCAAACAGATAGCCGAAGGCGAGCAGCGCGAAGATCAGCCACACCGGGTGCAGGCCGACGCTTTCTCCGACCAGCTTGGGCGACAGCACGTTGCCCTCGAGGAACTGGCCGACCAGGAAGATGCCGAGCACGATCAGGATCGAGGTGTACTCGGGCCAGAACTGCGCCACCGCGACACCCAGCGATAGAATGAGGCCGGTCATCGAGCCGACATAGGGAATGAAGGTGATGAGGCCCGAGATCAAGCCGATCAGCAGGCCGAAATTGAGGCCGCTCACCGTCAGCGCCGCCGCATAGAAGGTGCCCAGGATCAGGCAGACCGCGGTCTGGCCGCGCACGAAGCCGGCGATGGCGGCGTCGGTTTCGCGCACGAGCCGATGCACCGTGTCGCGCTGCCTCACCGGAATCCAGCTATCCGCGGTGTCGACCATCTTGTGCCAGTCATAGATCAGGTAGAACGCGACCACCGGCGTCACCACGATCAACGAGAACAACGACACCAGCGCCCGTCCGCCGGACCACAGCGACTTCAGGAACGTCGTCAGCCAGCCGGCGCTCTGGGTCAGCAGGTCGCTGATGCCCTTGTCGCTCCCGAAACCGTTGCCGATCAGGTTCTTCAGCCACGGCCATTCGGTGTTGCTGATCAGCGAGCGAAGCTTGGTGACGTAGGTGGGAATGTTCTCGATCAGCGAGGCGAGCTGATTGCCCAGCAGCGGCAAGATCAGCAACAGAACCAGCACGATCAGCAGCACCACAAGCGAGATGATCGCCAGCGCCGCAATCAGACGGTTGACGCCCATGCGCTCGAGCCGGTCGGTCAGCGGCGTCAGGAAATAGGCGATGGCGAGGCCGGCGATGAACGGCAGCAGAATGTCCGCCAGCAGCCACAGCAGCAGAATGAAAATGGCGAGCGCCGCCAGCCAGAACACCATCTGCCGCTGCAGGGCGAAACCGCCCGGCCTTCCGTCTGGCGGCGGCACTGGCTGACCCACCTGCTGTGCGCTCACGAGCCGGCCACCGGGGAATTCATATGCCGTACCCATTCGGCCAGATACGCGGCGATCGACAACAGCGTCAGCACCGCGACCAGTCCCATCAGCACCAAGGTCAGGTTCGGCACTGCGATTTTGAAGCCGAGCGAGCCGAGCACCACGCAGGCAAAGGCGATCTGCGCCGTGGTGTTGAGCTTCGACACCCAGAGCGGTTTGATCTTTAGCGGGTTACCCAACAACCAGGACAAGATGATGCCTCCAACGATCAGGATATCCCGCGACACCACAAGGATCACCAGCCAACGCGGGATGTCCCCGTTGATCCCAAGGGTCAGATAAATCGAGACGATCAGCGCCTTGTCGGCCAACGGGTCGAGATAGGCGCCCAGTTCCGTGGTCATGTGGAAGCGCTTGGCCAGAAAGCCATCGACGGCGTCCGAGACGCCGGCAACCAGAAAAAGGACGAAGGCGATCCACATCGTATTGGAGGCGATCGCCCAGACCACGACGGGCACCATGAAGATGCGCGCCAGGGTGATCAGGTTTGGAATACTCAAGGCAGTCCCGGCTCGTGGCAAAGCCCCCGGCATGGGGCCTGTTTGGGTAGATTTGCGGATCAGTTTCGGGTCGGATCGGTCCGACCGAAGATAGAGTATAACGGCGTCCGCGCCATTGCACGAACGGCCTTTTCGACGTACGAGGCGGCACTTATTGCCGCCGGCGCGCCTTTTTTGTGTCGGTGCGAAGCGGGCGACGAGGGGTCCACATGGCGGATCAAGAGCGCGGTCTGACCTACGCGCAAGCAGGCGTCGATATCGACGCCGGCAACCGGATGGTGGACCTGATCAAACCCCTGGTGCGCGCCACCGCACGCCCGGGCGCCGACGCGGAAATTGGCGGTTTCGGCGGCCTATTCGATCTCAAGCGGGCCGGCTACAAGGACCCGATCCTGGTCGCCGCCAATGACGGGGTCGGCACCAAGGTCAAAATCGCCATCGAGACCGGCCGCCACGACACCATCGGCATCGATCTGGTCGCCATGAGCGTCAACGATCTAGTGGTCCAGGGCGCCGAGCCCCTCTTCTTCCTGGATTATTACGCTACCGGCCGGCTTTCGCCCGAAGTCGGCGCCGCCGTGGTCGCCGGTATCTCGCTCGGCTGCCGGCAAGCCGGCTGCGCCCTGATCGGCGGCGAAACCGCGGAAATGCCCGGGCTCTATCAAGGCGAGGATTACGATCTCGCCGGCTTCGCCGTCGGCGCCGTCGAACGCGGCGACGTCTTGCCGCGGCCCGACATCGGCGAAGGCGACGTCATCCTCGGCCTCGCCTCCTCCGGCGTGCACTCAAACGGCTATTCCCTGGTGCGCAAGGTCGTGGCCAAGAGCGGCCTGCTGTGGAGCACGCCGGCACCCTTCGCCGACGATGTGTCGCTCGGTGAAGCGATCCTGACGCCGACCCGCATCTACGTGAAATCCTGCCTCGCCGCGATCCGCGCGACCAAGGCGGTGAAGGGCCTCGCCCACATCACCGGCGGCGGCTTTCCCGACAACATCCCGCGCGTGCTACCGAAGGGTCTCGGCGCGCGCATCGACCTCGCCAAGGTCAACGCGCCGCCGGTGTTCCGCTGGCTGGCAGAAGTCGGCGGCATCGCGCCGAAGGAAATGCTGCGCACCTTCAACTGCGGCGTCGGCATGATCGTCGTCGTCGCGCCGAAGGATGCAGCTGCCGTCACCGCGGCTTTCGCCGAGGCTGGCGAAAAGGTCACGACCATCGGCAGCGTGATCCGCGCCGGCGCTGAGGAGCGCGTCGTGTATGACGGCGCGCTCGATCTCAAGCTGTAAGCCGATGGCGAAAAAGCGCGTCGCCGTTTTGATCTCCGGCCGCGGCTCCAACATGGCGGCGCTGATCGAAGCGGCCAAGGCGCCCGGCTATCCCGCTGAGATTGTGCTGGTGTTGTCGAACAAAGCGGACGCCGGCGGCCTCGACACCGCGCGCAACAACGGCATCGAAACCGCCGTCGTTGACCACAAGATCTACGGCAAGGACCGCGCCGCCTTCGACCGGGCGATGCATCAGGTGCTTCTCGCGCACAAGATCGACCTCGTCTGCCTCGCCGGCTTCATGCGCCTGCTGACGCCGGAATTCGTCGGCCTGTGGAGCGAGCGCATGCTCAACATCCACCCGGCCCTGCTGCCGGCGTTCAAGGGGCTCGATACGCATCAGCGCGCGCTCGATGCCGGCGCGAAAGTCCACGGCGCGACCGTGCATTTCGTGGTTCCGGAAATGGATGCCGGCCCGATCATCATGCAGGGCGCGGTCGCCGTGCGCAGCGACGACACCGAAACCACCCTGGCGGCACGCGTGCTTAAGGTCGAGCACAGGATTTATCCGGCGGCTCTCAGACTCGTCGCCGACGGCCGCGTGACGCTGGTCGACGATCGATGCCTTATCGATGGTTCGGCAGTGCCTGACGCCTCGACCTTGACGCCGGAATAGCGTTTCGGGATCACAACTTCGGGAATAAGCCTCCCCTGACGTTGTTATTCCAAACAGGCCTTTCTATGAATCGGCCTGAGGAACACAGGGGGTGCCTTCATATGTTCGAAACTTCAAATCACTCAAGACTGCATTTTCCCGGTCTTGCAGGCTTCTACACTTGGGCCGAACCACTTGTGTACGCCCTGCTCCGTTTCACCATCGGTGTCGTGATCTTCGTCCACGGCTACACGAAAGTCGTCGGCCCGGGCCCGACCGGCGTTACCGGCATGTTCACGCGAATGGCGTTCCCGGCGCCGGGCGCAATGGCTTACGTCGCGATCTTCTTCGAGACCATCGGCACGCTTTGCGTCGCGCTTGGCTTGTTCACGCGCTTCTTTTCGGCGGCGCTGGCGATCGAAATGCTGGTGATCCTGATCACCGCGCATTGGGCCAAGGGCTTCAGCGTCGGCGCGGGCGGCTATGAATACGTGCTGCTGCTCGGCATGGTGTACTTCTACATCGCCATCCGCGGCGGCGGCCGTTACTCGCTCGACGCCAAGATCGGCAAGGAATTGTGAGCCGATAGGCGGGCGCCGCGTTCAAGTTTTCGCGAGCGCGGCGCTCGCACCCAAGTTTCTCCACAAAGTACTCTGCTTCTGCCTTGAGCGCGCGGCCTGTCGCCGCGTGCTTTTGGTCATTGCAGAGGTCCTTTGATGCTTGCGCGAACGCCTGCCGACACCCGATTGCTCATCCCCGGCCTCGCCGGCTTTTACGCGTGGGCGCCCGAGGTGGGTTACCTGCTGCTGCGGGTGGTGATCGGCTACATCCTTTTCATGCATGGCTGGGCCAAGGTCCAGGCCGGCTTCGGCGCCGAGGTCGGCTTCTTCGTCAAGGTCGGCTTTGCCATGCCCGTGCTCTGCGCCTTCGCCGTGATCTTTCTCGAGACGGTAGCCGCCGCCTGCGTCGCGCTTGGGCTGTTCACGCGCTTCTTCGCCGCCGCGCTGGCCGTCGAGATCGGCGTGATGTTCGTCGCCATTCACGGCCCGAAGGGCTTTTCGGCCAGCAAGGGCGGCTACGAATACGTGCTCCTGCTCGGCATGGTGATGTTCTTCATCGCGCTCGCCGGCGGCCGGCGCTATTCGCTCGACCGCATGATCGGCAAGGAGCTATAGGAATCACGCGGCGCGGCGGATCCACACCTTGTTGTCGTGGAACGCCGCGCCGCCGAACGGTGCCACCGCGTCGGCTCCGGTGAGCGTGTTGATGCCCTTGCCGTCCGCATAGGCCGAATTCGGCCAGATCGATTCCGCGATCAGTACGCCGCGCCGCACGCCGTCGAAGACCTTGGCGTGCAGGCGGACCTCGCCGCGCCCGTTGCCCAGCAGGACCTCGTCGCCGTCACCGATGCCCTGCGCGGCAGCGTCATCCGGGTGGATCATCACCGTCGGACGCTTCTCATTGGCGAGCGAGGTCGGCGTTTCGTTGAAGGTGGTGTTGAGGAAGCCGCGCGCCGGCGAGGTCGCCAGGCGGAACGGATGCTCGGCGTCTGCCGCCTCCACCACTGCCCAGTGATCGGGCAGCGCCGGCATGGCCTCGACCGGCCCCGACGTATAGGGGCTGCGGAACGGCACCGTGGGCCAGTCCGGCTTGAAGCGGAACTTGCCGTCCGGCCAGTTGAAGCCGTCGAGATAATGCGCCTTCTCGAACGGCGGCTGACAATCGATCCACTTGTTGGCCTCGAGGTCCGCCAGCGTCCCGCGGCTGGAGCGACGCAGCAGGTCGTCGATCAGTTCGCGCGGGCTCATCGAAAAACCCGGATGCTCGGCGCCGAGGCGTTTGGCCAGCGCCGCCACCACCTCATGATTGTTGCGGCACTCGCCCGGCGCTTCGACCAACTTCGGCCCGAGCAGAATGTACTGGTGGCCGCCGCCGCGATAGATGTCATCGTGTTCGAGGAAGGTCGTCGCCGGCAGCACGATGTCGGCGACCTGCGCCGTTTCGGTCATGAACTGCTCGTGGACGCAGACGAACAGGTCGTCGCGGGCAAAGCCGCGCTTCACCACCGTCTGGTCCGGCGCCACTGTCATCGGATTGGTGTTCTGGATGAACAGCGCATCGACCGGCGGGCCGCCGCGTAGCGCGTCGCGGTCGCCGGTCAGGATCGCACCGATCCGCGACTGGTCGAGCACGCGCACCGACGGGTCGAAGGCATCGATGCCCTCGATCAGCATCTTGTTGAACCCGAAAATGTCGTTGTTGTTGTGGAAGGCGCCGCCGCCTTCATACAGCCAGGCGCCGGTCACCGCGGGAATCGACAGAGCCGCGTGCATGTTGGCGGCGCCGTTGCGCGAGCGCGCAAAGCCATAGCCGAGGCGAAAGTACGCGCGCTTGGTATCGCCGATCAGCCGGGCGAACTCTTCAATCGTCTCGACCGGCGTGCCGGTGATCGCCGACGCCCATTGCGGATCGCGCGTCTTCAAGTGCGCCTCGAGTTCGCGCGGCGCGTCGGTGTACTTGTCGAGATAGGCCCAGTCGGCCTTGCCGTCGCGGAACAGGCAATGCATCACCGCGCAGGCCAGCGCGCCGTCGGTGCCCGGTTTGACGAGCACCGGCAGATCGGCCTGTTTCATGGTGCCGTTCATGTAGACATCGACGGCGGCGATCCTGGCGCCGCGCTCCTTCCGCGCCCGCGCCGCATGCGTCATGACGTTGACCTGAGTGTTCACCGGATTGGTGCCCCAGATCACCACCAGATCGGACTTGACCATCTCGCGCGGATCGCTGCCCGCGATCTTGCCGGTGCCGGCGGCAAAGCCGGTCCACGCCGGATTGACGCAGATGGTCGAGTGGAAGCCGGAGTACTTCTTGACGTGGCGCAGCCGGTTGATGCCGTCGCGCTGCACCAGGCCCATGGTGCCGGCATAGTAATAAGGCCAGACGCTTTCCGCGCCGTGCCGCGCCTCGGCTTTCAGAAGGTGCTCGGCCACGATGTCGAGCGCGTCATCCCAAGCGATGCGGCGGAATTCGTTCGAGCCCCTGGCGCCGACGCGCTGCAGCGGATGCATCAGCCGGTCGGCATGATGCTCGCGCTCGGCATAGCGCGCGACTTTGGCGCAGACGACGCCGGCGGTGTAATCGTTGTCGGCCGAGCCGCGAATGCGGCCGATGGTGCGCTCGTCGAGTAGTTCGACGTCGAGCGCACAGGTCGACGGGCAATCGTGCGGACAGGCCGAATGCCCGATCCGGATGCCCTGCTTCGGAGGCCGGACGGTCTGGTTCATGCCGCCGACTATACCGGCGGAGTCGCGGCTTGTCGCTGCGGCCGGCTGCAAGCTCGAGACTTGCCGCCCGCCCCCGACGTCCTCTTAGACTTCGCTTTCCTTCGGCATCCGCGAACGCCGCCACAGGCCGCCGATGATCAGCACCAGAACCGCGCCCGCCGCCGCGGCCGCGTATTCGACCATGTGCGCCGTGCCGGAACCGTACTGGGCGAGATAGCCGGTGATCACCGGATCGGTGGCGATGACCTCACCCGAGATCCAGCCGAGCAGCGCGGAACCGGCCCAGACCAGCACCGGGAAGCGATCGAGCAGCGCCATGATCAGCGCCGCGCCGGCCACGATCAGCGGGATCGAGATGGCAAGGCCGAGGATGAGCAGCGCCATGTTGCCGCCTGCCGCGGCGGCAATGGCAATGACGTTGTCCAGGCTCATGATGATGTCGGCGAGCGCGACGATGCGCACGGCGCGCCACAGATGTTGAACGGCTTCGCCGTGATCCTCGTCCTGCTCGTCGGGCACCAGCAGCTTGGCGGCGACGTAGAACAATGCCAGTCCGCCGGCGATCTTGAGCCACGGCAGTAGCATCAGGGTCGCGACGATGCCGGTAAAAACGATGCGCATGCCGACGGCGACGCCGGCGCCGAGGATCATGCCCCATTTGCGCTGTGCCTCCGGCAACCCGCGGCAGGCCATAGCAATGACCAGCGCGTTGTCGCCGGACAGAAGAATGTTGATCCAGATGATTTTGACCAGCGCGACCCAGAATTCGCCGCCGCCCATCTCGCCCCAGCCCGAGCTGATCATTGCGCTCCAGGTGGACGGATCAAGCATTCCTGTCATTGCGTCGCCTCCCCAACATTATGCCCGCATCTTGTTGCGCGGATTGATTTGTGCGGACACCTCGTCCGGCTCGCAACGGGCCGCTTCTGCAGCGAAGCGGCCCGTTGCCTGTTCTCGTCCGTCCGCTGCGCGGGCGAATTAGCCGACGATTTCGTTGCCGGAGAAGAACTGGCTGATCTCGATCGCGGCGTTCTCGGGCGAATCCGAGCCGTGCACCGAGTTCTCGCCGATCGACTTGGCGTGCGTTTTGCGGATGGTGCCGTCAGCCGCCTTCGACGGATCGGTGGCGCCCATCACGTCGCGGTACTTGGCAATGGCGCCCTCGCCCTCGAGGACCTGCACCACGACCGGCGCGGAGATCATGAACTCGACCAGTTCGCCGAAGAACGGGCGCGCCTTGTGCACCGAGTAGAACTGCTCGGCCTGTTCCTTGGTGATGCGCACGCGCTTCTGCGCGACGATGCGCAAGCCCGCCTTCTCGATCATGGCGTTGATGGCGCCGGTCAGGTTGCGCTCGGTCGCATCGGGTTTCAGAATGGAAAAAGTACGCTCGACCGCCATCGGGTTGTTGTCCTTCAGTGGGATTGATCGGAACGATGTCCGAGTTTCATTGGAACGGGATGTGTGGGCGGCTTATACCGGCGGGCATGGGGGCGGGGCAAGATCGGTTTTGCCCGGTTTCTGACTGATTTTTCGTCGAAATCCAGGGGGTCAGGTGAAATCGCGCTATCAGATGTTCGCGGGCTACAACGCCTGGTGCAACGAGCGGCTCTATGACGCAGCCGCGCTCGTCCCCGATGCCGAATACCGCGCCGACCGCGGCGCTTTCTTCAAGTCGCTGCACGGCACGTTGAACCACATCCTGGTCGCCGACCGCATCTGGATGCGGCGCTTTACCGGCGTCGGTGACGTGCCGCCGAGCCTCGATACCATCCTGCATGACAGCTTCGAGGATTTGCGATCCGCCCGCCGCTCGCAAGACGTGCTTATCAATCGCTACATAGACGGTCTCGATCACGAGCGGCTGTCCGGCACCCTGCGCTACAAGACCGTCACCAACCCGCAGGTGATCGAGCAACCGCTGGCGCCGGCGCTCGACCATTTCTTCAACCATCAGACCCACCACCGCGGCCAAGCGCACGCCCTGCTCACCTCGATCGTCGGCAACGACAAGACGCCGAGCTTCGATTTGATCGTGTATCAGCGGCAGACCGGGGTTGGTTTGACCAACGTCGGCTGATTACGCGACTATTGCGCGGCGGGCCTCGGTCGGCCACATAGCGCCCCATGTTGATCATCGACGACCTGACCGTCCGCATCGCCGGCCGCACCCTTCTGGAAGATGCCAGCGCCCGCATCACGCCGGGCGCGCGCGTCGGCCTGATCGGCCGCAACGGCACCGGCAAGTCGACGCTGTTCAACGTCATTACCGGGCAGATGGGCGCCGAGACCGGCTCGATCGAGCTGCCGCCGCGCTGGCGCATCGGCCGGCTGGCCCAGGAAGCGCCGAACGGGCCGGAAAGCCTGCTCGAGGTCGTGCTCAAGGCGCCGAGCGAGCGCACCGACCTGCTGGCCGAGGCCGAGACCGCCACCGATCCGCACCGGATCGCCGAGATCCAGTCGCGGCTCGCCGACATCGGCGCCCATGCCGCGCCTGCCCGCGCCGCCGCCATTCTCTCCGGCCTTGGCTTCTCGCCCGCCGACCAGCAGCGGCCTTGCACCGAATTTTCCGGCGGCTGGCGCATGCGCGTTGCGCTGGCGGCGGTGCTGTTCGCCGAGCCCGACCTGTTGCTGCTCGATGAGCCGACCAACTATCTCGATCTCGAAGGCACCCTGTGGCTGCAGGACCATCTGGCGAAATATCCGCACACCATGATCGTGGTCAGCCATGACCGTGACCTGCTCGACAATTCGGTCAACCAGATCCTGGCGCTCGAAACCAAGAAGCTGACGCTCTACAAGGGCGGCTATTCCGACTACGAGAAGCTGCGCAGCGAACGCCTGATGCTCGATCAGAAGATGATCAAGAAGCAGGAAGCGCAGCGCGCGCATCTGCAGGCTTTCGTCGATCGCTTCCGCGCCAAGGCGACCAAGGCGCGGCAGGCGCAATCGCGCATCAAGATGCTGGCGAAGATGCAGCCGATCGTGTCGCTGGTGACCGACGACGTGCGGCCGATCAATATTCCGGCGCCCGACAAGCTGTTGTCACCGCCGATCATCGCCACGGATAATGTCGCCGTGGGTTACGAACCCGGCCATCCGGTGCTGACGCATGTGTCGCTGCGCATCGACAATGACGACCGCATCGCGCTTTTGGGCGCCAACGGCAACGGCAAATCGACTCTGGTGAAACTGCTCGCCGGCCGGCTCGAGCCCGAGCGCGGCACGGTCACGCGCGCCGCGCCACTGAAGGTCGGCTATTTTGCCCAGCACCAGGTCGATGAACTAGACCTCCGCGACAGTCCTTACGATCATGTGCGGCGGCTGATGCCGGACCAGCCGGAAGCGCGCATCCGCGCCCGTGTCGGCTCCATCGGTTTTTCCGGCGACGCGGCCAACACCAAAGTCGAGAAGCTATCCGGCGGCGAAAAGGCACGCCTGATGCTCGGCCTCGCAACCTTCAATGCACCGCATCTCATCATCCTCGACGAGCCAACCAACCATCTCGACATCGACAGCCGCGGCGCGCTGATCGAAGCGATCAACGATTTCCCCGGCGCCGTCATTCTGGTGTCGCACGACCGCTACCTGCTCGAAGCCACCGTGGACCGGCTGTGGCTGGTGGCGAACGGCGAGGTCAAACCGTTCGACGGCGATCTCGACGACTATCACCGCTTCATCTTGTCGGATGGCAAGCCGGCGAGCGTCGCCAAGTCGGCGCCGCGCGTCGATCCGGCGGAGGCACGTCGCGCCGCGGCCGAAAAGCGCGCCGAGACCGCGCCGCTGCGCAAGAAGATTCAGAAGGCCGAAGCAGACATCGCTCAGCTCAACAAGCAGCTCGCCAAGCTCGACAACACACTGTCCGATGGCGACCTGTTTACGAAGGACCCGGCACGCGCCGCCGAATTGTCGAAGACGCGCGCCAATGTCGTCGAGGCGATCGCCAAAGCCGAAGAGGAATGGCTCGAGGCTTCGAGCGCGCTCGAGACCGCGTGACGACCGAAGCCGCAACGAGCCGCGGCCTTGAGCTTTCGGAAATGCCGTCAGCCGCGCTTGGCCGGCGCTCTCTTCTTGGCGACTGGCTTCTTGGCCGGCTTCTGTGCCTGCGGCACTTCATCGACGACCTTCAGGCGGCCGGCCGTGAACGTGTAAACGCCTGGCCAGGTGCCTCCGAGGTAAGTCAGCACGACCTTGCGTTCGTTGTTATCACCGGCGCCGATCGCGACATTGCTCGGCGTACCGGCGCGGCGCACCGTCTGACATTCGGTCATGCCGAGCGCGATGCCGCCGAGCACTGACGGTCCCGCTTCGCCCTCGGATGCCGGCATCGACGCACCGGCGGGGTCGCCACTGGACTGCTGGGCCTGCGGCGCGGCCGGACTCGCCGGCGACGGCGTTTCCGGTGCGCAAGAGCCGTCGGCGTTGACCAGTTCCTCAGGGCTGACCGGGCCGGTCGGGCCGAGCGTGAAACCCTTGTTGCCCATGGTGCCGGAGCCGTCTTCGCGCGACAGCACGCTGGTGATCGGCTTCGAGAACCAGCCGGCATCGGATTTGAAGGTGTCGGCCATGCCGGAGCAGCCGGCCAGGCTGAGCGACAACAGTACCGCACCGGTGACCGGCAGTTTCGAGTTCAAGTCGCGCTGCGCCAAAGCGGTTTCTCCCCGCGCTAACCTATCGTGTTGTCCCTTAAGGCCTATTTTGCGACATCACAATGGCGCAGAACAAGGCATCGCCGGATTATGGCCGGATCAGGCCTTCTTGACCCAGCGGCCATTGTCATCGGGCTGCCAGTAGGTCGCCTCGAACCCCTTGGCCTTGGCCTCGGTCCAGAAGCCGCGCGCCCGCGTTACCGCCTCGTCGTCGTCGCCGTCGAACACCAGAACGAGCCGCTGATAGGCCTCGGCGTCGGCCGGGAGCCCCGCCCCGTCGATCAGGAAACGCACCGTCGCCGCATTCGGGTTGGTGTCGTTGACCGTGAGCAGCACCGGCTGCTGCGCCGCTTCGGCTTCGCGCCAGGTGCCGTGCGGCAAAAAGCCGTCGTCGCGATAGGTCCATAGATGCGAGTCGAGCGCCTCGATGCGTTCCTCGTTGCTGCCCTGCACGGCGACGCGCCAGCCGCGCTCGATCGATTTCTCGATCAGCGGCGTCAGTACGCCTTCGACCTTCTGACCCTGCAGGTGATAGAACAGAACTTCGGTCATTGAATGCGCCCGACGGCGCTACCCCTCGTAATAATCCGCGACCAGACGGTCGAGAAGGCGCACGCCCCAGCCCGACGCCCAGCTTTTGTTGATCTCGTTCTGGCGCGAATCCATGCCGGTGCCGGCGATGTCGAGATGCGCCCACGGAGTCTTGTCGACGAAGCGCTGCAGGAACTGCGCCGCCGTGATCGAGCCGCCGGCGCGGGACCCGCCGGTATTCTTCATGTCGGCGAACTTTGAATCGATCATCTTGTCGAAGGTCGCCGAAAGCGGCATGCGCCACACCAGTTCGCCGGTCGCCTCGCCCGACTTGCTGAGACGCTCGCTCAGTTCGTCGTTGTTGGAGAACAGTCCGGCATATTCGTGCCCGAGCGCGACGATGATGGCGCCGGTCAGTGTCGCCAGATTGACCATGAATTTCGGCTTGAATTTCTCTTTCGTGTACCAAAGCACGTCGCCGAGCACGAGGCGGCCTTCCGCGTCGGTATTGATGATCTCGATGGTCTGGCCCGACATCGATTTGACGATGTCGCCGGGGCGCTGGGCATTGCCGTCCGGCATGTTCTCGACCAGACCGATGACGCCAACGGCGTCGACCTTGGCCTTGCGCGCCGCCAGCGCCTGCATCAGGCCGACGACGCAGGCCGCCCCCGCCATGTCGCCCTTCATGTCCTCCATGCCGGCCGCGGGTTTGATCGAAATGCCGCCGGTGTCGAAGCACACGCCCTTGCCGATGAAGGCGACCGGCGCAGCGCCCTTCTTGCCGCCGTTCCAGCGCATGACAACGACGCGGCTTTCGCGCGTCGAGCCCTGGCCGACGCCGAGCAACGCGCCCATGCCGAGCTTCTTCAGGGCCGCCATGTTGAGGATCTCGACCGCGCAGCCGGCTTTCTTCAGCGCCAGAGTGCGGCGGGCGAATTCCTCCGGGTAAAGGACGTTCGGCGGTTCATTGACCAGGTCACGCGCCAACAGCACGCCGTCGGCGATCGCCTCACGCTCGGCGAAGGCCTTGCGCGCGCCGTTCACGTCGCCTGTGGCGATGGTAACGCTGCGCTTGGCGGCCGGCTCCTCGTCCGGCTTTCGCTTGGTCTTATACCGGTCGAAGGCATAGGCCCGCAGCACCATGCCTTGGGCCAGATCGGCCGCCTGGTCCGGGTTCATGCCGCCGGCGGCGCCCTTGCCCGCTCCGGGCAGGTCGGCGACCACGACCGCATTGTCGATCCGGCGCAGTTTGCCCATCGCCGCGCCGCCGAGCTTGACCACATCCTGTTGCTTGAGGTCGGACACCTTGCCGACGCCGATGACGACCAGCCGGTCGGCCTTGAGGCCCTCCGGCACCAGAAGTTCCAGCGTTGTGCCGCTCTTGCCTGTGAATTTCTCAAATTTGGCCGCCCGGGCGACGATTTCGCCCGCCTCGCCCAGCATTCGGGCGGCGTCGGCCCCGAATTTCACCCCCTCGTCGCAGAACACGACCAGGGTATCGGCCGCTTTTCCCGGGGCGACGGGGCTGAAAGTGATCTGAGGGGCGTTCGCCATGGGGAGGAATTCCTTCGTCTTCGGAAAAGCGGCGGGTTCATTCCCCATATGCGCCGCCGGAGCCGGTCCTGCAAAGCCCCGCAAGCGCCAAGGCGGCGGCTTTTCACAGGCCCCAAACAAGCCTGCGCCGGCCCGCAAAACCGCCCTTATGTTCTTGCCAGAATCGGCACCAAAAGGCTTGGTTCCGCTCGTCAGGGGGCGTTTCGCCGTTTACCATTTGTTGGGCATGATCAATGGCTTTGCCTTGGCTGAGCCATTTTGTGCACCGAACAAGGTTAACTGGTGGAGATGGGTTAGCTTTTGCTCGCGACGTTACGGTGTGTACCGGTCGCTGAATACTAGGACCGGTACGGGGATCGACTGCACGCCATGGGCTCCATCAACCGGTACATTTTTCGCACCACGTTCGGTGCGTTCGCGCTGGTCCTGATCAGCCTCACGGCCGTGATCTGGGTGACGCAGGCGTTGCGTGACATCGACATCATGACGAGCCAGGGCCAGACCATCCTGGTCTTCGTCGGCATCACCGGCCTGATCATCCCCCTTCTCGTCCTTGTCATCGCGCCGATCGCGCTTCTGATCGCGGCCGCGCACGTTCTCAACAAGCTCTCGACCGACTCCGAGATCATCGTGATGAACGCCGCCGGCATGTCGCCGTGGATCCTGTTCCGCGCGTTCATGACAGTGGCGGTCGTCGTCTCGATCATCGTGCTGTCAATCAGCGCCTATTTCGCGCCCAAGGGCCTGCGCATGCTGCGCGACTGGCTCACCGAGGTGCGCGCCAATGTGGTGAGCACGATCGTGCAGCCCGGCCGTTTCACATCGATAGAATCCGGCGTCACCATTCACATCCGCGAGCGGCGGGCCAACGGCCAACTGGTCGGCATCTTCCTCGACGACCGGCGCAATCCGGAAGAGCGCATGACCGTGGTGTCGGAGCGCGGCGAACTGGTCGATAACGAGAACGGCACCTTCCTGGTCCTGCAGACCGGCGTGGTGCAGCGCCAGCAGGTCGGCAAGAAGGATCCGGCGATGGTCGCTTTCGACCGCTACGCCTTCGACCTGTCGCAGTTCTCGGCCGGCCCGCAGGCGGTGAAGTATTCGATCCGCGAGCGCTATCTTTGGCAACTCTTGTTCCCCGACCCGAAGGACCCGTATTACGTCGAGCAGCCGGGGCAATTCCGTGCCGAATTGCATGACCGGCTGATCGCGCCGCTTTATCCGATCGCTTTCGTCGTCATCGCGTTTGCTTATCTCGGCGCTCCGCGCACAACCCGACAAAGCAGAACCATGTCGATGGTGGGCGCGGTCGGCGCTGTGGCCGCGCTGCGGCTGATCGGCTTTGCATCGACGGTGTTCGGGGCCAACGTGCCCTGGATGCTGGTGCCGCAATATGTCGCTGTGGCTTTCGCGGTGGGTGGCGGCGCCTATGTGATCCAGCGCGGGCTGATCATCGAACCTCCGGCGTTCCTCAACGAATGGATTTCGGCCGCCGTCGCGCGGATCGAGCGTCTCACCAGCGGCGTGACCGCATCATGAGCGTCGTCGGCGGCACATTGGCGCGCTACTTCGGGCTGCGCTTCCTCAACACCGTCTTGATGGTGTTTTTCGGCATCCTCTTGCTGGTTGCGCTGCTCGACTACATCGAACTGATGCGGCGCGCCTCCGACATCCCGAATGTCTCGGCGTTGCTCGTGGCAAAAACATCGCTGTTTCGCGTGCCGCAGGTGGCCGAGCGCATCATGCCGTTCTGCATCCTGATCGGCGCGATGTCCTGCTATCTGAACCTGTCGCGCCGGTTGGAACTCGTCGTGGCGCGCGCCGCCGGCATGTCGGCCTGGCAGTTCG
Organism: Pseudolabrys sp. Root1462; assembly: GCF_001426945.1. Classification (GTDB taxonomy): domain Bacteria; phylum Pseudomonadota; class Alphaproteobacteria; order Rhizobiales; family Xanthobacteraceae; genus Pseudolabrys. The sequence goes on from NZ_LMFS01000001.1 coordinate 2,195,438, forward strand.
TCGCGCCGGCGCTGATCGTCGCCTTCCTGTTCGGGGTCGTTGCGACCACGATCTACAACCCGGTCGCGGCGGTGCTGCAGGAGCGGTCGAAGCGTTTCGAGGCCGAATTGTTCGGTCAGAACACCGGCAGCGCGCAAGGCGGCGGCCCGTTCTGGCTCAGCCAGCGCACCGACAGCGGCCAGGCCATCATCAACGCCAAGTCCAGCCGTGATCAGGGCGTGTCGCTGTTCGGGGTGACGGTGTTCACCTTCGACCCGTCCGGCCACTTCCGGCAGAGGATCGAGGCGCGGTCCGCGGTCCTGGAGCCAGGGGTCTGGCACCTGTTCAACGCCCGGGTCTATGAACTGCAGACCCTGCCGGTCGATCTTGCCGACTTCCGATTCAAGACCAGCCTGACGCCGGAACAGGTTCGCGAGAGTTTTGCAACCCCCGAGACCGTACCTTTCTGGGAATTACCCCTGTATATCCAGATCGCCGACCACGCTGGACTTGTTGCCGCAGGCTATAGATTGCAGTTCCAGAAGCTTCTCGCCCGCCCGTTCTTTCTGGCTGCCATGGTTTTCCTTGCAGCGGCCGTCAGTTTACGGTTTTTCCGGTTCGGCGGCATCCAAAAGATGGTTTTAAGTGGCGTTGCCGCCGGCTTTCTGCTTTATATCCTGCAGAAGGTGACCGAGGACCTAAGCAAGGCCGACCTGATGCACCCTGTGGCAGCGGCCTGGCTGCCTGTGCTCGTGGGCGGCCTGACGGGGTTTGTGGCGTTGTTGTATCAGGAGGACGGCTGATGGCGCTGCGTTTCCGCACGCGTCCGCCAGCGCCGAGGCGTTTTCGCCGCGGCGCATTCAGCGTTCTGACCGTCCTCGTTCTCGCCGTCGCCGGCATGGGTTCGTGGTCGCCGGCGCACGCCCAAACCACAATCGATTTCCCGCCGCCGCCCCCGCCCAAGGCCAAATCCAAGGCCGCGATCGAGCGCGACAAGTCCGGCGACAAGCAGATGCTCGTCCAGGCGGACGAGATCGACTACGATTACGCCAATAACCGCGTCTCCGCTGTCGGCAACGTGCAGATGTACTACGGCGGCTCGACCCTCGAGGCACGCAAGGTCGTCTACGACCAGAAGACCAAGCGGTTGCACGCCGAAGGCAACGTCCGGCTCACCGAAGAAGACGGCAAGGTGACCCACGGCGAGATCATGGATCTCTCCGACGACTATCGTGACGGGTTCGTCGACTCGCTGCGTCTGGAAACCCCGGACCGCACGCGTATGGCCGCCGCCCGCGCCGACCGCACCAAGGGCAACTACACGGTGTTCCACAACGGCGTCTACACCGCCTGCGAACCCTGTAAGGACAACCCCACGAAGCCGCCGCTCTGGCAGGTCAAAGCCGCCCGGATCATCCATGATCAGGGTGAGAAGATGATCTACTTCGAGGACGCGCGGATCGAGTTCTTCGGCCAGCCGATGATGTACCTGCCCTATTTCTCGGCGCCGGATCCGACGGTGAAGCGCAAGACCGGCTTCCTGATGCCGTCGGTCGCCTCGAGCTCGAAATACGGCGTCGCCGTCGAGATCCCCTATTACTGGGCGCTGGCGCCGGATTATGACCTTACGCTGGCGCCGATGATGACGACCAAGCAGGGCCTGCTGATGGAGGGCGAATTCCGCCAGCGCCTGATCAACGGTTCCTATTCGATCCGCGCCGCCGGCATTCACCAGAACGATCCGGGCTATTTCCTGCGGAGCGACGGCACGTCGACTCCCGGGTATCGCGACAACCGCGGCAGCGTTGAAACGAGCGGCCGCTTCGCCATCAACGAGAAGTGGGCGTGGGGCTGGGACGCGCTGATGGTGTCGGACAAGTCCTTCATCCAGGACTACAACCCGCGCCTGTCGCACTACCGGATCAACGACCCGCTGCAGACCGGCATCACCGAAGGCGTGTCGCAGCTCTATCTGACCGGCAAGGGCAACCGCAGCTACTTCGACGCGCGCAGCATCTACTATCTCGGCCTGTCGGAAGCCGACACGCAGGCGCAGATCCCGGTCGTGCACCCGGTGATCGACTACATGTACACGGTTGATCATCCGGTTGTCGGCGGCGAACTCGGCTTCAACTTCAACTTCACCAGCCTGTCGCGCACGCAAGCCAATTTCGATGCGATAAACACGACGTCGCTGGCGAGCGGCGCCTGCAACACCGCCGACTCGCGCGTGAAGACATCGTCGAACTGTCTGTTGCGCGGCGCCCCGGGCAACTTCAACCGCTTCTCCTCGGAAGCGCACTGGAGCCGCAGCATCACCGACGGCCTCGGCCAGGTGTTCAAGCCGTTCGCTTCGGTCCGCGTCGATGCCGGTTCCATGAACGTCACCAACGATCCGAGCGTCGGCAACTACCTCAGCACGGGCGAGACCGATCTGGTCCGCGCCATGCCGACCGTCGGCCTCGAATACCGCTTCCCCTTCATCAACGTGAGTTCCTGGGGCACGCAGACGATCGAGCCGATCGCGCAGATCATCTTGCGGCCGAATGAGAGCCAGATCGGCAAGTGGGTGAACGAGGATGCGCAGAGCCTGATCTTCGACGACACGAACCTGTTCAAGGTCGACAAGTTCTCCGGCTACGACCGCGTCGAAGGCGGCAGCCGCGCCAATTACGGCGTCCAGTACACCGCCCAGTTCAACAAGGGCGGCTTTATCAACGCGCTGTTCGGCCAGTCCTACAGCCTGTTTGGGCAGAACTCCTTCGCCGTCAGCGACGCGACCAATACCGGCCTCGACAGCGGCCTGGACACCCGCCGCTCGGACTACGTGGCGCGGGTCGCGTACCAGCCGAACAGCACTTACACGTTCAGCTCGCGCTTCCGCTTCGATCAGGACACCTTCGCCCTGCAGCGGCTGGAAGTGGAATCGACCGCCTCTTTCGACCGCTGGTCCGCGTCCGTCCTTTATGGCGACTATGCGGCACAGCCGCTGATCGGCTTCCTCGACCGTCGTCAGGGCATCCTCGGCTCCGGCCAGTACAAACTTGACGCCAACTGGGTCCTGCTCGGCTCGGCGCTCTACGACATCAACGAAAAGAAGTTTTCCCAGACCCGCCTGGGCCTCGGCTATATCGACGACTGCCTCATCTTAGCCGTGAATTACATTACAAATTACACGTATAGTGGGAACGTCGAGAATAACCACACGGTCATGCTGCAACTGAGCCTGCGCACGCTGGGAAGCACCTCGGTCAGCCAGTCGCTTAGCAGCACGGCGCAGTAGCGCTCGGCGCGGCGGCCCGGCCGCAACCGGCCGCCGCCTCGATACAATGGATGAGATGATGTCGGGAAACTGCATGAAACGCCGAACGATCGGCCTCTGGTTCGGCTGCGCGGTCGTCGCCGCGGCGCTGTCGGCTTCGGTGCCGGCGCGGGCCCAGGTCGTGGTCATCGCCAACGGCTCGCCGATAACCGAATTGGATATTGCACAGCGCTCGAAGCTGATGGCGGCCTCGACGCACAAGGCGCCTCCCCGTCAGGAAGTGATCAACGAGCTGATCGACGACCGGCTCAAGATCGCCAAGGGCAAGTATTACGGCCTCGAAGTCAGCGACAAGGACGTCGACAACGCCTTCGCCAACATGGCGCAGCGGCAGCGGATGACGACCTCGCAATTCGAACAGGTTCTGGGACGCAGTGGCATTTCGCCGGCCGCGCTGAAGGCACGCTTGCGGGCTCAGCTTATCTGGACCCAGTTGGTTCGCGGCCGGTTCGGCACCTCGCTCGAGATCGGCGATGCCGATGTCGCCAACGCCATGCGCGGCACCAATTCGTCCGACACCGTCGCCGGCTACGTCTACACGCTCTATCCTGTGACCGTGATCGTTCCCAACGGGTCGCCGCCGGCCGTCGTCGAGAGCAAGCGGCGCGAAGCCGAGAACCTGCGCAGCCGCTTTGTCAGTTGCGATTCCGGTGTGAAGCTGGCGCGCGCGCTTCGCGATGTCGCGGTCCGCGAGCCGGTGACGCGCAGTTCGGCCGAACTGCCCGAGCAACTGCGCGACGTGCTCGCCAAGCTCGAAATCGGCCGCCTCAGCTCGCCCGACGCCACGCCGCAGGGCTGGCAGATGTTCGCCTTGTGCAACAAGAAAGAGACCACCTCGGATTCGCCGGCCAAGCGCGAAATGCGCGACAAGCTGTACAACGAGCGCTACGAGGCGGAATCCAAGAAATTCCTGGAAGACATCCGTCGCTCCGCGATGATCGAATACAAGCGATGATACCCGCCGGCCTTCCTGTCGCGCTGACATTGGGTGAGCCGGCCGGGATCGGACCAGAACTCACACTCGACGTCTGGCGGCGGCGCGGCGAATTCGAAGTGCCGCCGTTTTACGTCATCGGCGATCCGGATTTTTACCGGGCGCGCGCCGCCGCCCTCGGCATCGACGTCCCGGTCAAGACCGTCACGGCGGCGCAGGCCGTCGAGACCTTTGACCGTGCCCTGCCGGTTGTGCCGCTCGACATGAACGTCACCGCGCAGCCGGGCAAGCCCGACGCCAGCAGTGCCCCTGCGGCTATCAGCTCGATCCGGCGCGCGGTCGCCGACGTGATGGCGGGGCGCGCATCGGCGCTCGTCACTAATCCGATCGCGAAGAACGTGCTCTATCGCTCCGGCTTCGCCGAACCGGGCCACACCGAATTCCTCGCCAAACTTGCGGAGGAAGCAACCGGTCGGAAGGCGCAGCCGGTGATGCTGTTGTGGTCGCCCGAACTTGCCGTCGTGCCGGTGACCATCCATCTGCCGCTCAAGGACGTCGTCAGCCGGCTGAGCAAGGAGCTGATCGTCGAAACCGGGCGCATCACCGCGCGCGACCTGCATGACCGGTTTGGCATCGTCCGCCCGCGGCTTGCCATCGCGGGCTTGAACCCGCATGCCGGCGAGAACGGTTCGCTCGGCGAAGAGGATCGCGACATCGTCGCGCCGGCTGTCGCCGCGCTGCGCGCCGAAGGCATCGACGCAGTCGGCCCGCTGCCTGCCGATACGATGTTTCACGCCCGCGCGCGCGCCAGCTACGACGTGGCGCTGTGCATGTATCACGACCAGGCCCTCATCCCGATCAAGACGCTGGCATTCGACCACGGCGTCAACGTCACTCTAGGGCTGCCCTTCGTGCGCACCTCGCCCGACCACGGCACCGCCTTCGATATCGCCGGCACCGGAAAGGCGGATCCGTCCAGCCTCGTTGCCGCCCTCGCCCTCGCCGCGCGCATTTCGGCGAGAACGCCGACACTGGCCACGGCCACATAGCAAACCATGGGTTCGATCGACGATCTGCCGCCGCTGCGTGACGTCATAAGCCGCCACGGCTTGCGGCCGAAGAAATCGCTCGGCCAGAACTTCCTGCACGACCTCAATCTCACCGCCCGCATTGCGCGGGCCGCCGAGCCGCTCGAGGCGACGACTGTCGTCGAGGTTGGCCCCGGTCCCGGCGGCCTGACGCGCGCGCTGCTCTCGCTCGGCGCCCGCCGCGTCGTCGCTATTGAGCGTGACGAGCGCGCCATCGCCGCGCTCGAAGAGATCGCGGCTTATTATCCCGGCCGCCTCGACATCGTCGCCGGCGACGCCCTCGAGGCCGACTACGACGCGCTGCTCGGCCCCGAGCGCGCCGCGATCGTCGCCAACCTGCCTTACAACGTCGGCACGGCGCTGCTGATCCAATGGCTCACCGCCGAGCCGTGGCCGCCGTTCTACGATCAGATGGTGCTGATGTTTCAGCGCGAAGTGGCCGAGCGCATCGTCGCCCGCGTCGGCGACAAGGCTTATGGCCGCCTCGCCGTACTCGCCGGCTGGCGCACCGAGGCCAAGATCCTGTTCGATGTTTCGCCGTCGGCCTTCGTGCCGCCGCCGTCGGTGACGTCGTCGGTGGTGCGGCTGGTGCCGATCGAGCGGCCGATCCCTTGTGACTCTGAAACGCTTCAGCGCGTGACCGAGGCCGCCTTCGGCCAGCGCCGCAAGATGCTGCGGCAGAGCCTCAAATCCCTCGGCGTCGATACCGCGGCACTCCTGGCCAATGCCAATATCGAACCGACGGCGCGCGCCGAGGAAATCGACGTCGCCGGCTTCGTCGCGCTGGCACAGGAATATGTGAAACTGAAGTTGGCCTGACCTGCTTTGCGCAGGTCATGACGGAGCTTCCAGCTACGGCGTCAGCGCCTTCAATTCCGTCAACAGCTTGTCGACGAAGTCGTTGAGGTTCGGCATTTTCACGCGCTTCAATCTTTCCGCCGTGAGGATAGCGCGCAGCCGCTCGAAGCTCTTCTGTAGGTCGCGGTTGACCAGGATGTAATCGTATTCGTTCCAGTGCTGGAATTCTTCCGCGGCGTTGCGCAGGCGCTGCGCGATCACCGCTTCGCTATCCTCGGCGCGGCGCACCAGGCGCGACTTGAGATCCTGCGCCGTCGGCGGCAGCACGAATACCGTGACGACGTCGTCACGCATCTTTTCGATGAGCTGGCGCGTGCCCTGCCAATCGATGTCGAACAGCACGTCGCGGCCTTCCGACAGCGCCCGCTCCACCGGTTCACGCGGCGTGCCGTAGTAATTGCCGTGCACCTCGGCCCATTCGAGGAGTTCGCCGTGGTCGCGCATCGCCTCGAAGCGCGTCTTGGTGACGAAGTAATAATGCGTGCCCTCGATCTCGCTCGGCCGCTTCTGCCGCGTCGTCGCCGAAATCGACAGCGTCAGCTTGCCGGGATAGTCGATGTTTTCGCGCTCGAGCAGATTGCGCGTCAGCGTGGTTTTGCCGGCGCCGGATGGCGACGACAGCACCAGCATGATGCCGCGGCGTGTGATGTCGGGTTCGTCGTTCATTCCAGGTTTTGCACCTGCTCGCGGAACTGTTCGACCACGGTCTTCAATTCGAGGCCGATATTGGTGAGTTCGACGTCGTTGGCCTTGGCGGTCAGCGTATTCGATTCGCGGTTGAGTTCCTGCGCCAGAAAATCGAGCCGGCGGCCGACGGGCCCGCCCTCGGAGAGCAGCTTGCGGACCTGAGTGCCGTGCGAGGCCAGCCGATCGAGCTCCTCCCGGATATCGGCCTTGCTCGCGAGCAGAAGAGCCTCCTGATAGAGCCGGTCGCTGTCGAAGCGTTGCGAGGCATCCATCAGCGCCGCCACCTGTTCGGCGAGACGCGCCTTGATCGCTTCGGGCTTGCGGCCCGGCGCCGCCTCGGCGCGGGCGGCAAGCGTCGCGATCTCGTTGAGCCGTGTCGTCAGCAGTTCGCCGAGCGTGGCGCCCTCGGCGCGGCGCATCTTGACGAGATCGGCCAGCGTGGCGTTGAAGCCGGCGGTGATCGCCTGCTCGGCGGCGCGGCGCTCCTCCGGCTTTTCGTCGTCTTCGCTGAGTTCGAGAACGCCCTTCAGGCCCAGAATGCCGTCGAGCGTTGGCCGGCCGGCGCCGACGACGCGATTGTCGATCTGGTCGAGCGTGGCGATGATCGCCGACAGCACCGGCTCGTTGATCTTCACGGTCGGCGCCATGCCTTTGCGCTCGACGCTGAGGTTGCCATAGACGGTGCCGCGCGCCAGCGCATCGTTCGCCGCCTTGCGCACCGCGACCTCAACCGCGTCCCAGCCCGGCGGCAAACGCAGCCGGACATCGAGGCCCTTGGCGTTCACCGATTTGAGTTCCCAACTCCAGGCATAGGTGCCGGTCACGCCCTGGCCACGCGCGAATCCGGTCATGCTCGACAGCGCCATAGTTCTTATTCTTTCGTCTTCGATCGCGACAAATCCGGCGCGACCATAGAGCAAATCGCGGCGGCGTGGGAACGGCGCCCGGCGCAAAAATCGGAGAAGGAAACCACTTCGTTACCGCCGCGCGCCGCTCTTCGGCTTGGCGGGTTCGACCGGCTTGGCTGCTTCCGGCGGCTTCGGCGTTTCAACCGGCTTTGCGACGTCGGCCGGCACGGTCCCTGCAGGCGCGGCGGCGCCGCGCTCGATCGCGCGCAGCTTGGCCACGTTCTTCTGGTGCTCGGCATAGCTGTCCGAGAAGACGTGGCCACCGGTGCCGTCGGCGACGAAGTAGAGCTCTTTGGTGCGCGCCGGATTGGCAGCGGCCTCGAGCGAGGCGCGGCCGGGATTGGCGATCGGGCCCGGCGGCAGTCCTTCGATTGTATAGGTGTTGTAAGGCGTCGCCTGCTCGATCTCGCTCTTCATGATCGGCCGGCCCAGCGCGCCCTTTCCGCCGGTCAGGCCGTAAATGATGGTCGGATCCGACTGCAGCCGCATCTTTGCCTTGAGGCGATTGACGAACACGGCGGCAACGCGCGTGCGCTCGTCATCGCGGCTGGTTTCCTTTTCGACCAGCGAGGCCAGCGTCACCAGTTGCTCCGGAGTCTGCACCTGGCTCGGCAGATCCGACGAGCGCCGCGCCCAGACTTCCTGCAGCACGCGCTTCTGCGCCTGCTCCATGCGGCCCAGTATCTGCTCGCGCGACATGCCGCGCGTGAATTTATAGGTCTCCGGCAGCAACGAACCTTCGCGGGGAATTTCCTTGATCTGCCCCGACAGCGCATCGGTCTCCAGCAGACGCTGCACGATCTGTTCGGAGGTGAGCCCTTCCGGCACGGTGAAGGCGTGCTGCACCACCTTGCCTTCGCTCAATGTTTCAACGACGTCGGACAGACTCGCGTGCTTAACGAACTTGTATTCGCCATGCTTCAGCGTCAGGCCGCGCGCCTTCAGCACCATGACGCCGCCGAAGAAGACATAGGGCTGATCGATCACGCCCTCACGCTGAAGAAGATCGGAGATGTCCTTGACGCCGTAGCCCGAGGGAATGTTGACGATCTTGTCGTCGCTCAACGGACCCGGCTGGTCGAACTTCTGCTTGCCGATGAACAGGCCGCCGCCGATGGCGACGGTGATGATGACGAGCAGCGTGAAGATGGCATTGCCGAACACCACCATCGGATGGCGCGCGCGAGCTGAAGCGCGGCGTGGTCCCGGCACCTTCTCGGGTTCAAGCGCCGCCCGCGGGCTGCGCGGCGGCTTGCCAATGGGCGGCGGCACGGCCGTCGCGGCGGCTCGCGCAAAGGGCCCGCGCCGCGTCGGCGCCGAAGCCGCTGCGTCAGGACCGTTCTGGTCTGGTGGAAGTCCCGCGGTCAAAGTCTGCTCTCGCTCGTTCTTCCAGTTGGCCGCCCGCCGTTACCCGATCGTCCCGGTCGCCCGTCACTACGATCCGGAAGCCATGCCGGATAGCTGTGTCCGCACCGCGGCGGAAGTTGGCTGCCAACGCGACACGCCGGCCGGCTTCCAAGCGCCGGACGGTAACCCGCCGGGGCAAAATTAGCAGCAGATTGTTCAGGTTAGGAAGAAATGTGGCGAAAGCGCGGGACTTCTCCACGGCCCATATCACGGGCCCCATCTGGCACGGTCCGGCCGCGATTCGCCCCGTGCGACACCGGCCCATGCGTCCGGCGCGACCGCACCGGCCACGGCCGGTGCTAACCGTTGTAGCGGCTGAAGATCAGCGAGGCGTTGGTGCCGCCGAAACCGAACGAGTTCGACAGCGCCACGTTCACCTCGCGCTCACGCGCCTTGTGCGGCACCAGATCGATCGGCGTCTCGACCGACGGATTGTCGAGATTGATGGTCGGCGGCACGACCTTGTCGCGGATCGCCAGGATCGAGAAGATCGCCTCGACCGCGCCGGCGGCGCCGAGCAGATGACCGATGCACGACTTGGTCGACGACATGGAAATGCGGCCGGCGGCATTACCGACGAGGCGCTGCACGGCGCCGAGTTCGATCTCGTCGCCGAGCGGCGTCGAGGTGCCATGCGCATTGATGTAATCGACGTCATCGGCGCTGAGATTGGCGCGCTTCAGCGCCATCTTCATGCAGCGATAGGCGCCATCGCCATCGGGCGCCGGGGCGGTGATGTGATAGGCATCGCCGGAGAGACCATAGCCGACGAGTTCGGCGTAGATCTTGGCGCCGCGCGCCTTAGCGTGTTCGAGTTCTTCGAGAATGACGGCGCCGGCGCCCTCGCCCATAACGAAGCCGTCGCGCGCCTTGTCGTAGGGACGCGACGCCCGCGTCGGCTCATCGTTGAAGGCCGTCGACAGCGCGCGCAGCGCGGCAAAGCCGGCGAGCGAAAGACGATTGACCGGAGATTCGGCGCCGCCGGCGACCATCACATCGGCATCGCCGAGCGCGATCATGCGCGCCGCATCGCCGAGGGCATGCGCGCCGGTCGAACAGGCCGTGACCACGGCGTGATTGGGGCCCTTGAGGCCAAACTCGATCGAGACGAACCCCGAGGCGAGATTGATGATGCGCCCGGGAATGAAGAACGGCGATACCCGGCGCGGACCCTTTTCGTGCAGGATGACCGCGGTCTCGGCCACGCCTTCGATGCCGCCAATGCCGGAGCCGATCAGAACGCCGGTCGAAACCTGTTCTTCCTCGGTCTTGGGATGCCAGCCGGCGTCGTCCAGGGCCTGCTTGGCCGCGCACATCGCATAAACGATGAACTGATCGACCTTTCGCTGCTCCTTCGGCTCCATCCACTGGTCGGGATTGTAGGTGCCGCCGGTGCCGTCGCCACGCGGAATCACGCAGGCGATCTTGGCCGAAAGATCGGACACTTCGAACGTGTCGACCTTCTTGGCGCCGCTCTCGCCCTTGATGAGGCGAGACCACGTTGGTTCGACGCCGCAACCCAGCGGCGTGACCATTCCCATTCCGGTGACGACAACTCGCCTCATACCCGGCTCCGCGCAATGTGACGAAGGCACGGCGCTACACCGGCTTCGGCCGTCGTGAACGGCCTAAGCACCGCGCACCGCACATCGCCGGCCAAACGATGGCCGTAGTAACGACGCTGGTCCATAAAGCTGGAGAGCGGCCGCGGCGTCAGTTCGACACGCAGCGTTTCAGCTCTTGGCGTTCTTTTCGAGGAACTTGACCGCATCGCCGACGGTCAGAATCGTCTCGGCGGCGTCATCGGGAATTTCGCAACCGAATTCTTCCTCGAAGGCCATGACGAGCTCGACCGTGTCGAGGCTGTCGGCGCCAAGATCATCGATAAAGCTTGCCCCTTCGGTCACCTTGTCGGGCTCAACGCCCAGGTGCTCCACGACGATCTTCTTCACCCGCTCGGCAACGTCACTCATCGGTCAAACCTCGTGCTTTTTCAGATTAGGCTGCGTCCCGGTCGGTTCACAGCCATCGCGCTTCGGCCTCGTCGTGGTGACAGTGGCGTGACGACTCGCATCGCGGATACCTTCAAGCCTTCGCCTTCAGACATCCAGGATCGGCCGCCCCAGCCGGGCCGAAATTCGGTTACCACACTTCAAATGCGTTGACTAGCAGCCCCAGTCTAGTCGGTAGAGGGCTGAAAAGCCACACGAATTCACCTCTCAACAGCCCCGGAACGCTGGGCCGCCCACTGCCCCCAGGCAATGGCCGCCCGCCCCCTAGAACATGGCCATGCCGCCATTCACGTGAATGGTCTGCCCGGTCACATAGGCCGCTTCGTCGGAGGCCAGATAGACCGCCGCAGCCGCCACGTCCAGCGGCGTTCCGAGTTTCCCCGCAGGAACCTTGGACAAGATGGTTTCGCGCTGCTTGTCGTTGAGCTTGTCGGTCATCGCCGAGGTGATGATGCCCGGCGCGATGCAGTTGGCCGTGACATTGCGCTTGGCGTATTCGGCGGCGACCGCCTTCATCATGCCGACCATGCCGGCCTTCGACGCCGTGTAGTTGCCCTGGCCCGGATTGCCGGTGAATCCGACCACCGACGAAATGCCGATCACACGCCCGAAGCGGCGGCGCATCATGCGAGACACCGCGGCGCGCGTCAGGCGGAAGGTCGCGGTCAGATTGACCGCAATCACCTTGTCCCAGTCTTCGTCCTTGAGCTGGACGAACAGGTTGTCCTTGGTGATACCGGCATTGGCGACGAGGATGTCGAGCTTCTGCATCTTCTCTTCCGCCGCCGGCACCAGCGCCTCGACCTGCTCGGCGTTGGACAGATCGCAGGGCAGCACGTGGACGCGGCTGCCGAGTTCACCGGCGAGCTTGTCGAGCACGTCCTGACGCGTGCCGGAGATGGCCAGCGTGGCGCCCTGCCCATGCAGCGCGCGCGCGATCGCCTCGCCAATGGCGCCGGTCGCGCCGGTGACCAGCGCGGTTTTTCCGTCCAGATTAAACATCAGCCATTTCTCCCGGCTTTAAAGGCTGCGACGTCGTCGGGCGTGCCGATCGACGTTGTGGTCGCACCTTCCGCGATACGCTTGTTGAGACCGGCCAGCACCTTGCCGGCGCCGACTTCGTAGAACTTGGTGACGCCCTGCGATGCCATGTAGGCAACGCATTCGCGCCAGCGCACGGTGCCCGTGACCTGCGCGACCAGCGATTTGACGATGTCGCCGGGCTCGCTGAGCGGGCTCGCGGCGACGTTGGCAACCACCGGCACCGCCGGTCGGTTGACCTGCACCTTTGACAATGCGTCGGCCATGACGTCGGCGGCGGGCTGCATCAATGCGCAATGGAACGGCGCGGACACCTGCAGGAGCATGGCGCGCTTGGCGCCCTTGCCCTTGGCGATATCGACGGCACGTTCGACGGCGGCCTTGTCGCCGGAGACCACGACCTGGCCGCCGCCATTATCGTTGGCGGCCTGACAGACCTGCCCCTGCGCTGCTTCGGCTGCAACGGCTGCGGCAGCATCAAAATCCAGACCGATCAAAGCCGCCATGGCGCCAACACCGGCGGGCACCGCCTTCTGCATCGCCTGCCCGCGCGTGCGCAGCAGCCGCGCCGCGTCGGAGATCGAGAAGGTGCCGGCCGCGGCCAGCGCCGAATACTCGCCGAGCGAGTGGCCGGCGACGAATTTGGCGTCGCGCGCCAGGTCGAGCCCGGTTTCGGACTGCAGCACACGGAAGGTCGCGAGCGACACGGCCATCAGCGCCGGCTGTGCGTTCTCGGTCAGCGTCAGCGTCTCGATCGGACCCTCGAAGATCGTGGTGGAAAGCTTGGCGGACAGCGCCGCATCGACTTCGTCGAAAACAGCCTTGGCGGCCGGGAAATCGTCGGCCAGCGCCTTGCCCATGCCGACCGTCTGGCTGCCTTGGCCTGGAAATACGAATGCGACCGTCATGGTCCTCTTGCCGCCCCTGCTCGCTGTCGGAAAACATCGGCTTGCGGAAGAGCGCTTGCATGCGCGCCGAAGCCGGGGCCGAAAAACACGTCCCATCGCGGGATGTCAACCGGGCTTGTTCCCGCCGGCCGGCTCGGTAACCAACCAAAAAGACTCTGCCGCTAGTGTTTTTGGCTTCTTAGCCGCCGCCGAGCATCGGTCCCGGCGTCGCGGAGCGCTGTATGGTCGACCTGGTCACCGAAGACGACATCGAACGGGCACGGAACGACCCCGGTTTTCGCCAGGAACTGCTGGCGAAAAACCTGGAGCAGTTGCTGGCCGCCCTCAATACGATGCGCCGGAACAACGGCGACCGCGACCCGCTCGGGGCCAAGCAGATCCGGGAGGGTGTCGATCTTGCCGTCCAGCTCGCCGGCCGGCTGCAAAAGGCCCCGTAAGGTGGCCTGATACAGCCTGGGTCTGGCCCGCAAAACTTGCGTTTTCGGCGAAACTCCCTATAAACCCGCAATCTTCCGTCGCTCCTGGTTGGGGACTGAACGGACGGCCGCAAATCCTGAGCACAAGCAAAGGTTTACGGTAGGGCTCACAAGGCCCGGCGTCCCGTGTTTCCGCCTTCTGAGCAAATCGAGCCTTTCCCGAAGGGCTCGAAGGGCTAGGCGCCAGGGCAACGGATATGGGCAAACCAAGGGAAAGGCATTTCATGCCATTGTACGAACACGTCTTCATGGCGCGGCAGGATCTCAGCCCGCAGCAGGTTGAAGAACTGACCGCCAAGCTGACCGGCGTCATCACCGAAGGCGGTGGCAAGGTCACCAAGAGCGAGTATTGGGGGCTGAAGTCCCTCTCCTACCGCATCAACAAGAATCGCAAAGCGCACATGACGCTGCTCAACGTCGAGGCGCCGTCGGCGGCCCTGACCGAGATCGAGCGTCAGGAGCGCATCAACGAAGACGTGCTGCGCTATCTCACCATCCGCGTCGAAGAGCTGGAAGAAGGCCCCTCGGCAATGATGCGCAAGTCGGATCGCGACGATCGCGGTGACCGTGGCGATCGTGGTGACCGCGGCGGTTTCGGCCGTGGTGATCGCGACCGCGAGCGTCGGCCGCGTCGCGACGACGATGCTGCTGCTGAAATCGGTGGGGAGGAATAAGTCATGGCTTTCGGTTCTTCACAGGGTGGCGGCCAGCGCCGTCCGTTCTTCCGCCGTCGCAAGACCTGCCCGTTCTCGGGCGCCAATGCGCCGAAGATCGACTACAAGGACGTGAAGCTGCTGCAGCGTTACGTCTCCGAGCGCGGCAAGATCGTGCCGTCCCGCATCACCGCGGTGTCGGCCAAGAAGCAGCGCGAACTCGCCCAGGCGATCAAGCGTTCGCGTTTCCTCGGCCTGCTGCCTTACGTGATCCGCTAACTGTTGTGCTCATTCCGGGACGCGCCGTAAGGCGCGCCCGGGATACATAACCGCGGTCAACTATGGATCCCGGGCTCGCGGACTTCGTCCGCGCTCCGGATGACGAACAAAACGAGGCGTCCGGATTCGATCCGCGCGCCGATGGTTGGGACGGACGGTTCTGCTGAAGAACATGATCCGTCTCTAACCGCCTCGAGGCGGGACAGCTCGGAATGCTGCAAATTGGCTTCATAGGATTGGGTTCGGGCGCGGCGGCAGCGTTGCTGTTCGCCTCGGTGACGTCGGGCACGGCGTTGTCGATCCCGCTCGCCTATCTGGCGCCTCTCCCGCTGATGATTGCCGCGCTCGGCTGGAGCCACTGGGTGGCGCTTGCAGGCGCGTTGATCGGCGGCTTTGCCATCTGGCTGTTTTTCGGCACGCTGTTCAGCGTCGGCTTCCTCGCAGGCATCGGCCTGCCCGGCTGGTGGCTCGGCTATCTCTCCATGCTGGCCCGGCCGGTCGGCAACGGCGGGCCGGCCTCGCTCGAGTGGTATCCGCCGGGACGCCTGGTGATCTGGTCGGCGGTGCTCGCCGCGGCACTGGTTCTGCTCGCGATCATCTCAGTGGGTTTTAACGCGGACGACTTCCGCGAAACGCTGCGCGCCGCCTTGCGCGAGGTATTCAGAATCGCGGCCACCGAAGGCGGCGACACCGGTCTGACGACGCTCCGCAACCCCGATCGGGTGGTCGACATTCTCGTCGTTGCCCTGCCACCGGCCACCGCGGTGATGGCGACCATTACCAATGCTCTCAACCTCTGGCTGGCGGGGCGCATCGTCAAGTTCTCCGGACGATTGACCCGGCCTTGGCCGGTGCTTGCCGACATGACATTTCCGCCGCGCGCCGCCGCGGCGCTCGCCATCGCGGCCGGGCTGTCGTTTGTCGATGGCCTCATCGGCATCGTAGCCGGTGTCATCGCCTCGAGCTTGCTGATGGCTTACGGCGTGCTCGGCTTTGCCGTCATGCACTCGGTTACGCGCGGCCTGTCGAGCCGCGGCTTCGTGCTCGCCGGCGTTTATGCGTCGGTTTTGATCTTCGGCTGGCCGGTGCTGGCGCTGTGCATCATCGGACTGTCGGAAACCTTCTTCCATTTCCGCGCGCGTGCCGCCGTAAAACGCGGCCCGCCCGCATCGACCTGAACTGCAACACACCGATCGAAACGATCAAACGAGGAGTACTGACCATGGAAGTGATTTTGCTCGAGCGCGTCGGCAAGCTTGGAAAGATGGGCGATGTCGTCCGCGTCAAGGACGGCTATGCCCGCAACTTTCTGCTGCCGCGCAACAAGGCGCTGCGCGCCAACGCCGACAACAAGGCCCGCTTTGAAAGCATGAAGGCCGAACTCGAGACGCAGAGCCTCGAGCGCAAGGGCGAAGCCGGCAAGATCGCGGCCAAGGTGGACGGCAAGCAGTTCACCATCATCCGTCAGTCGTCCGAGACCGGCCAGCTCTACGGTTCGGTGACCTCCCGCGATATCGCGACCCTGATCTCGACCGATGGCCTGACCATCTCGCGCGCGCAGGTCGAACTCAACGCGCCGATCAAGGCGCTCGGTCTGTACAAGGTGGCGCTCGGCCTGCATCCGGATATGGACGTGTCGGTGACCGTGATCGTCGCCCGCAGCGAGTCGGAAGCCGAACGCATCGCCCGCGGCGAAGACGTCACCGTGCGCGCCTCGGTTGCCGAGGACGCGGAAGCCGAAGCCCAGGCCGCCCGCGAGCGCGCCGAGGCTCTGTTCGATGCCGAGAGCGAAGAGGCCGAGGGTGGCGAGGCGGAGGCCGAAGCTGAGACCGAAGCCCAGCCCGCCAAGGGCAAAAAGAAGGCTAGCGAAGAAGCCTGATCTTCAGGCGCATCGTTCGTCAGCAAATAACCCCGCCCGGTCGAACCGGGCGGGGTTTTCATTTTGGCTTATACCTGCGGGCGCTGGCTGCGGCAGATTACTCCGCCTTCGGCTTCTCCGCTTCGCTCTTCGGCTCGGGCTTCGCCTCGGATTTGGTATCGGATTTCGTTTCGCTCGCGGCCTCGGACTTCGCGTCCGACTTGGGCTCGGGCTTGTTCTCCGCCTTCGGCTCGGATTTGGCGCCGGACTTCCCCTCGTCCGGCTTCTTCTCCGACGGCTTGGCCGCGCGGCGGCTGCTACCGCGCCGGGTGTCCGCGCCCGCCGGCGCATCGCCGACCGACTGCAGGTATTTCGCCAGGATGGAGGCGGTCTCGCGGCTGGCCGTGTAATGTTCGCGCAGGAAACCGTCGAGCCCGAACACTCCGCCGCTCTTGCTGGCGAGCCCCTGCGGGGTCTTGTGACAGAATACGCAATTGGACGCGAAAAGCTGTTGGCCCGATTTGCCCAGATCGAGGTTTTCCTGGGCGCATGCGGGCGCCGTTATCGCCAGTACGCCAAGGGTCACGCCAAGGCTTAATCCGCGTGTGTAAGACGTCATTGCCGCCAATCCTCTTGATCTTCGCTTGATCGCTATCACGCCGCCCGCCTTAAGGCGGCACCGTCTACACCCATTCTCGGCTCAAGTCGCCGCCCAGATCGCACCCTCACCACGTCTGGCGTCACCGGCCCGCAACGGCGGCCGCCCCCGGTCCCATGGGGCTGCCCCCCACCCCGGACAAGGGACGAAATTGCATGCAGCGCCACGATTTGTGGCATTGCTGCGACAAAAAGTCTTTGGTTGAATAGGTGTCCTGAAACCGGCAACCGACCGGCCGGTTTGAGGTGGGTTCACAACTCGATTGATGGGGCCGCCGATGGACCGGTTGCTTCAGTTTCTACTGAAATCGTTTATCAGCCGCGGCAATTTTCGGGTCACGACGTCCCGCGGCACGACTTTCACGTTTGGCGACGGCTCCGGGCCGCTGGTAGCGATCCGGCTGGTCACCCGCGCCGCCGAATGGGGAATCATTCTCGATCCCGAGCTCAAGTTCGGCGAGTCCTACATGGACGGCTCGCTGGTGGTCGAGCAAGGCTCGATCGCCGACGTCCTGTCGGTGGCCCTCGGCCAGAAAAGCGAGCTGCCGCAATGGGCCCGGCCGCAATTCCTCATCCGCTTCCTGTGGCGCCGCATCCAGCAGTTCAACCCGCGCAAGCGCGCGCGCAAGAACGTCGCCCATCACTACGATCTCGACGGCCGCCTCTACTCGCTCTTCCTCGACGCCGACCGGCAATACAGCTGCGCCTATTTCGAGCGGCCGGACCAGTCGCTCGACGACGCCCAGCTCGCCAAGAAGCGTCACCTCGCCTCGAAACTGCGGCTGACGCCCGACAAGAAGGATGCCCGCATCCTCGACATCGGCTGCGGCTGGGGCGGTCTCGGTCTCTACCTCGCAGAATTTGCCGGCGCTGACGTCACCGGCATCACCCTGTCCGAGGAACAGCACGCCATCGCCAACGAACGCGCCATGGAGCGCGGCCTGAGCGACCGCGCCCGGTTCCGCCTGCAGGACTACCGCGATCTGCATGACCGGTTCGATCGCATTGTCTCGGTCGGCATGTTCGAACATGTCGGCGTCAATCACTTCGAGACCTACTTTAACAAAGCCGCCGAACTCCTGAAGGACGACGGTGTCATGGTGCTGCATGCGATTGGCCGCTCGGAGGGTCCGAGCGTCACCAATCCATGGATCGCCAAATACATCTTCCCCGGCGGCTATATCCCGTCGCTGTCGGAGGTGCTGCCGCGGATCGAGAAATCGGGGCTGCTCGTCACCGACATCGAGATCCTGCGCCTGCATTACGCCGAGACGCTGAAGCACTGGCGCGAGCGCTTCCTCGCCCACCGCGAGGAGGTCGAGCGCATCTATGACCAGCGCTTTGTCCGGATGTGGGAATTCTACCTGGCCGCTTCCGAGATGTCGTTCCGCGAGCAGAACCTGATGGTGTTCCAGATCCAGATGACCAAGCGTCAGGACGTGGTGCCGATCACCCGCGACTACATCGTGCGCGAAGAGCAGCGCTTCAGGGCGCTCGAGGACAAGCGAATGGCGCCGTTGCGACTCGCCGGCGAGTAGACCGAGCGAGATTGGCGAGCAGATTCAAGGCCGGCGTCCAAAGCGCCGGCCTTTCTCATGACGCGTCATCGTCAACACAATTCCAAGGTTCGCTTCCTTTTACCGGTCCGCGCTGTGAACAACGGCTATAAGGCAAACGCGCCATCGCGCCGCCCGAACCGGCTGGTTAAGCAAGCGTGAACAAAAATCCGCCGCACCCGCGCCGCATCGAACGCCATGGCCCCAGTCGAATCAGTCTTGCGCAAACCGGTCGAGCAACCGGACCCGCTTTACCGCACTGCACCGCACAACATCGAGGCGGAGCAGGCGCTGTTGGGCGCTATCCTGATCAATAACGAAGCCTTCTACCGGGTCTCGGACTTCCTGAAGGCCGAACACTTCTTCGAGCCGATCCACAGCCAGATTTTCCAGATCACCGGCGACTTGATCCGCGCCGGCAAGGTGGCGACGCCGGTAACCGCCAAGACCTTCCTCGACGCCTCGATCAACGTCGCCGGCATGACGCTCAGCCAGTATCTGGCGCGGCTGGCCGCGGAAGCGACCACCATCATCAACGCCGAGGATTACGGCCGCACCATCTACGACCTGTCGATCCGCCGCGACCTGATCAGGGTCGGCGAGGACATGGTCAATGTCGCCTATGACGCGCCGGTCGATTTCGCGCCGCGCGCGCAGATCGAAGACGCCGAGCGCAAGCTGTTCGAACTCGCCGAGGTCGGCCGCTACGACGGCGGCTTCCAGCGCTTCGGTCAGGCGCTGACCACCGCGGTCGATATGGCGGCGCATGCCTATCAGCGCGACGGCAAACTGTCCGGCATCGCCACCGGTCTGGCCGATCTCGACCGCATGATGGGCGGCCTGCAGCCCTCCGACTTGATCGTGCTCGCCGGCCGTCCCGGTATGGGCAAGTCGTCGCTCGCCACCAATATCGGCTACAACATCGCCAAGGCCTATGTCGGCGAGGTCAAGCCCGACGGCACGATGAAGGCCGTCAATGGCGGCATCGTCGGCTTCTTCTCGCTGGAAATGTCGGCCGAACAGCTCGCCACCCGTATCATCGCCGAGCAGACCGGCATTCCGTCGAACCAGATCCGCCGCGGTTCCATCGGCGAAGCCGACTTCGAGCGCATCAAGGATGCCTCGATCGAGATGCAGAACATTCCGTTCTTCATCGATGAGACCGGCGGCCTGTCAATCGCGCAACTGTCGGCGCGGGCGCGCCGTCTCAAGCGCCAGCGCGGCCTCGATCTGCTGATCATCGACTATCTTCAACTCCTCACCGGCTCATCGAAGCGCTCGTCCGAGAACCGCGTGCAGGAAATCACCGAGATCACCACCAAGCTCAAGGCGCTGGCCAAGGAATTGCAGGTCCCGGTGATGGCGCTGTCGCAGTTGTCGCGTCAGGTTGAAAGCCGCGAAGACAAGCGCCCGCAGCTCTCGGACTTGCGTGAATCGGGCTCGATCGAGCAGGACGCCGACGTCGTGATGTTCGTCTATCGCGAAGAATATTATCACGTCATGCGCAAGCCGCTCGAAAGCGACCGCGAGAAGTTCGCCGCCTGGATGGCCGAAGGCGACAAGGTCGGCGGCAAGGCCGAGTGCATCATCGGCAAGCAGCGCCACGGCCCGACCGGCACGGTCGAACTCGGCTTCGACGGCGCCATCACCAAGTTCTTCTCCCTCGCCCCGGCCGATCATCTGCCCGAGCGGATGGAGTAAGCGAAGGCGCCGTAACAGACTCCGTTCGTTCCCGCGAAAGCGGGAACCCAGGGGCGACATCGTTGACCTTGCGCGTTTGGTTCTAGGTCACCGCGTTCGCGGGGACGAACGGCGATTGAACGCGGGCCCGAAATCCGTAACCCCAAGCCCTTCGCGTCTGGATTCCGGCCCGGCGCGTTAAACGCGCGTCCCGGAATGACGGCGTGAGCATCACCCTTCCCCACGCCGCCGCCGGGCGCTAGGCTTCCGCGCAATAAAAAGCCTGCGGGACGGAAATGGACACTTTCGATTACGTGATTGTCGGCGCCGGTTCCGCCGGCAGCGTGCTTGCCAACCGGCTGAGCGAAGACCGCAACGTCACGATCTGCGTGCTCGAGGCCGGCCCCGCCGACTGGCACCCCTACATCCATCTGCCCGCCGGCTTCATCAAGACGTTTTATAATAAAAGCATCAACTGGTGCTATTCGCAGGAGCCCGGCGAATACACCAATGGCCGGCGCATCTTCTCGCCGCGCGGCAAGACACTCGGCGGCTCGTCCTCGATCAACGGCCACATCTATAACCGCGGCCAGCGGAGCGACTTCGACACCTGGGCGCAATACGGCAACAGCGGCTGGGGCTATGCCGACGTCCTGCCCTACTTCAAGCGTATGGAGCGGCGCATCGGCGACGGCGACGCCACCTTCCGCGGCCGCGACGGCGAACTGACCGTCACCGACATCGACTGGCGCGATCCGCTCTGCGAAGCCTTCATCGAAGGCGCGGTGAGCCTCGGCATTCCACGCAATCCCGATTACAACGGCACAACGCAGGAAGGCGTCGCCTACGCGCAGCGCACCATTCATAACGGCCGCCGCATCAGCGCCGCCACCGCCTTCCTGCATCCGGCGGTGAAGCGCGGCAACGTCACCGTGCGCACGCATGCGCACGCCACCGCAATCACCTTCGACGGCAAACGCGCCACCGGCGTTCGCTATTCCATTGGAGGCCGCGGCGGCGAAGCCATGGAAGTGCGCGCCCGCAAGGAAGTCATCCTGTCGGGCGGCACCTATAACTCGCCGCAGTTGCTGCAACTGTCCGGCATCGGTCCGGCCGCCTTGTTGCAGGCGCACGGCATCGCGGTGCTGCACGACCTGCCCGGCGTCGGCGAAGGCTTACAGGATCATTACGCGCCGCGCTCGGTCGCGCGGGTCAAGAACGTCAAGACCATCAACGAACGCGCGCGCGGCCTTAATCTGGCGATGGAGGCCTTGCGCTGGGCGACAACGCGGCGCGGCATTCTCGCACTGTCGCCGACTTTGGTTTATTGCTTCTGGCATTCCGGCGAGACCGCCGAAAGTTCGGACCTGCAACTCACCTTCACGCCGGCGAGTTACATGGAGGGCGAGCAAGGCAAGCTCGAGCGCGAACCCGGCGTCTCGGTCGCCGCCTGGCAGCAGCGGCCCGAAGCGCGCGGCTATGTGCGCGTGCGCTCCAGCGATCCATTCGAACCGCCAATCATCCAGACCAACTATCTCGGCCACGAGCTCGATCGCCGCGTCACCATCGCTGGCATGAAGCTGGCGCGCCGCCTGCTCTCTTCCGAGCCGATGAAAGCCTATTACGACTACGAGGAATTCCCGGGGCCGAAGGTGCAGAGCGACGACGAATTCCTGCACGCGGCGACGCAGCGCGCGCAGACCACCTTCCATCCCGGCTGCACCTGCCGCATGGGCCCCGCGACCGACAGGATGGCAGTGGTCGACGACCAGCTTCGCGTCCACGGGCTCGAGGCGCTGCGCGTCGTCGATGCCTCGATCATGCCGCGCATGATCTCGGCCAACCTCAACGCCTCGACCTTGATGATCGCCGACAAGGCCTCCGACATGGTGCGCGGCCGCGCCGCGCCCGAAGCCGCCCGGATATGAGCCGATCAGGCGCGGCGATAACCGGCGAGCGAAGCATCGTCGACATCGGGTAGATTGACGATGATGTTTTCCGGCGTGCGGCAGGCCAGCCACCACAACTCCTGGGTCCTGCTCATGTTGGCTTCGAGGTGCGGCAGATACGGCGGCACGAACATGAAGTCGCCTTCCGACAGGTCGATGTAGTCCTTGAAGCCCTCGCCGAAATAAATGCGGGCGCAGCCGGACAGCACATAGGCTCCGGTTTCCGCTTCGCCATGATGATGCGGCAGCGACCGGAAGCCAGGCGGATTGCTCGCCTTGCCGAACCAGAGCCGGGTCGCCGGCGTATGCTGCGGG
Organism: Pseudolabrys sp. Root1462; assembly: GCF_001426945.1. GTDB lineage: Bacteria > Pseudomonadota > Alphaproteobacteria > Rhizobiales > Xanthobacteraceae > Pseudolabrys. Next base: position 2,218,005 of record NZ_LMFS01000001.1, read on the forward strand.
CCGACCCCGGTGACCAGCGTCAGGCCGCCGGACTGTCCGGTGTTGGAATTCTCAGCGCCCTTGCGCGTCACGATTGGCCGCACGCTCATTCCCTGTCTCCTCGCCGGTGGAACAGGGCCTTGATACCACATGGACGGACCCCGCCGGCGGCGCTAAACCGTCAGGCATGGCCAAGATCGACCAGAAGTTCGAACCCATCACAGCCGCCGAAGAAGCCGCCGCAGCGGTCCCTGCCCCCGGCGTCGTCGCCACCGACGGCCCCTCGGCCGATCAGGCCGGCGGCACGCTGACGATCGACCTTGGCGCGCTCGTCGCCAACTGGCAGTCGCTCGGCCGCCGGGTCATGCCGGCGGAATGTGCTGCGGTGGTGAAAGCCAACGCCTACGGCCTCGGCATCGAGCAGGTCGTACCGGCTCTCGCCAGGGCGGGCTGCAAGACTTTCTTCGTCGCCGATCTCAGCGAAGCCCGCCGCGTCCGCGCCGTAGCGCCCGACGCCGCCATCTATGTGCTGAGCGGCATGTTGCCGAACACCGGGCCCGCCTTCGCCGATATCAAGGCACGGCCGGTGATCAATTCGACGGTCGAACTTGCCGAGTGGGATGCCTTCGTCGCCGCCTCCGGCTCGCGCGGCGGCGCCGCGCTGCATGTCGATACCGGCATGAACCGGCTCGGCGTGTCGATCAATGACGCGGCCGCGCTGGCGCCGCGCATCCGCGCCGAGAACCACGGCATTCATTTGCTGATGAGCCACTTCGCCTGCGCCGACGAGCCGGAGCATCCACTCAACGACAGGCAGATCAAACTGTTTCGCGAAGTGCGCCTCCTCTATCGCGGCATTCCGTCGTCGCTGGCGAATTCGTCCGGCATCTTCCTGAGCGATGCCGCGCATTGCGATGTCGTCCGCCCTGGTGTGGCGCTCTATGGCGTCAATCCGACGCCGGGCAAGCAGAACCCGATGCAGCCGGTCGTCGGCCTCAAGGCGCGCGTCGTGCAGGTGCGTCACGTGACGCGCGGCGAGACGGTCGGTTACAGCGGCACCTGGACGGCGCGGCGCGCGGCACGCATCGCCGTGGTCGCCGCCGGTTATGCAGATGGATATTTGCGCGCTTCCGGCTCGACCGACGAAGTGCCCGGTGGCGCAGCGATCGTGGCCGGCAAGCGTTGTGCGTTGGCCGGGCGCGTCTCGATGGACCTCTCGACTGTCGACGTCTCCGAACTGGCGGAAGGCGCGGTGCGCCGCGGCGACATGGTCACTTTGATCGGCGACGACCTCACCTTGGACGAAGTCGCTCGCGGCGCCGGCACCATCGCCTATGAGCTGCTGACCGGGCTGGGCAAGCGGTTTCACCGGGTCTACGTCAAGGACTGACCTGTCCCCCTGCTCCGGTCGAAAGCCGCGCTCCGGATGGCAGGCTTGGCACTTCGTTTACGAATGTTCTTGTACTGTTCTCATGGCCGCCCTAGCCTGGGGCGGACCATTTCGGGGACGATTCTCGCCATGTCGAAGCGCAGCCTTGCCTTTATCTGCCAGAACTGCGGCGCGGCGGCGCCGCGCTGGCAAGGCAAGTGCGAGGCCTGCGGCGAGTGGAATTCCCTGGCCGAAGAAGGTGGGGATCGCCCCGCCGGGCCACGCAAACCCGGTAAGGGCCGGCTGTTCAAGCTCGAGCCGCTGACCGGCGAAGCCAAGGACGCACCGCGTCTGGCGTCCGGGGTCAATGAACTCGACCGCGTTACCGGCGGCGGTTTTGTCCGCGGCTCGGTCATCCTGATGGCGGGCGATCCCGGCATCGGTAAATCGACGCTGCTCATCCAGGCGAGCGCGGCCCTTGCCCGCGCCGGCCATCGCGCCGTCTATATCTCCGGCGAAGAAGCCGCCGCCCAGGTACGGCTCCGCGCCGAGCGCCTGGGATTGTCCGATGCCCCGGTCGAACTGGCGTCGGAGACCTCGGTCGAGGACATCATCGCCACCTTGTCCGAAGGCAAGGTGCCGCGGCTGATCATCATCGACTCGATCCAGACCATGTGGACCGACGCCGTGGAAAGCGCGCCCGGCACCGTCACCCAGGTGCGTGGCGCAGCGCAGACTTTGATCCGCTTTGCCAAGCGCTCCGGCGCTGCGGTGATCCTGGTTGGCCATGTCACCAAAGATGGCCAGATCGCGGGCCCGCGCGTCGTCGAGCACATGGTCGATGCCGTCTTGTCCTTCGAAGGCGAAGGCTCGCACCAGTTCCGCATCCTGCGGGCGGTGAAGAACCGTTTCGGTCCGACCGACGAGATCGGCGTGTTCGAGATGACCGGGTCGGGCCTGCGCGAGGTATCGAACCCGTCGGAACTGTTCCTGTCCGAGCGCGATCTCGGCTCGCCCGGCACCGCCGTCTTTGCCGGCATGGAGGGAACGCGGCCGCTGCTGGTCGAAATTCAGGCGCTGGTCGCGCCGACGTCTCTGGGAACGCCAAGACGGGCCGTGGTCGGCTGGGATTCGAGCCGCCTGGCCATGGTTCTGGCGGTGCTGGAAGCGCATTGCGGCGTCAAATTGGGCGGCTACGACGTCTATCTCAATGTCGCCGGCGGCATGCGCATCAATGAACCGGCGGCCGACCTTGCCGCCGCAGCGGCCCTCATTTCATCGCTGGCGAATTCTCCGCTGCCGGCCGATGCCGTCTATTTCGGGGAGGTGTCGCTGTCCGGGGCGATCCGCCCGGTCAGCCGCAGCCCGGCGCGGCTCAAGGAAGCGGCCAAGCTCGGCTTTGTCCGCGTCGTGATGCCGGACGCGGTCCGCGGCGAGAGCGGCGACCCGGCGCTGAAGATTTCGGGCGTCGGCGCCCTTGCCAGCCTGGTTGCGGATATTGCCGCATTGGGGAAGCCCCGCCCGGTCGCGCAGCAGCCGCGGTCAAAAGACGGGTGACGGCGCGGTATCGCCCCGCTATAGAGGGCGCGCTTCCCGCCGCCAGGGTGCCTTCCCGGCTCGTGGCTGTGGGCAAAAACGAGCCTGACCTAAAGCACTTAAGGCCGATGTTGACGCCCTGCCCGTAAGCCGCCAAGACGGCTTTGGGAAACAAGGGCTTTGGATTCGCCGTGCCGGCCGCTTCGTGGGCAGGTGCCGCGCCGATGCCGTTTCGCGGAGCGCTTGGAAAAGCCTGGCATGCCCGTCACCTTGCTCGACATTCTCCTCCTCGTCGTGATGCTGATCTCGGGGCTGCTCGCCATGATCCGCGGCTTCATGCGCGAGATCCTGTCGATCGGCGCCTGGGTCATCGCCGCGCTGGTCACGCTCTATACCTTCGCCAAGGCGCTGCCGATCGCCCAGGGCTACATCTCCAGCACGACGGTCGCCACCGCGGTTACCGTCGGCGCCATCTTCATCGTCACGCTGCTGATCGTCTCGATCATCACGGTCCGGATTTCGGACATGGTGCTGGACAGCCGGGTCGGCGCGCTCGATCGCACCCTCGGCTTCCTGTTCGGGCTCGGCCGAGGCCTGCTGATTGTGGTGGTCGCCTATCTGTTTTTCGACTGGCTGGTGCCCGATCGCAGCCAACCGGCCTGGATCAGCGGCGCCAAGTCGAAAGTCGTGCTCAAGAGCACGGGGGATTGGCTCAAGGGCATGTTGCCGGACGACCCCGAAAGCACCATCTTACAGAAGTTGAAGAAGCCGAAGCCGGCCGACCAGGATGCGCCGCCGGATAGCGCGCCCGGCCAGCGGTCAGAACTGAGCGTGCCCGTGCGTGTGGCTGCGGTTCCGCAGCACGACCCGAAACTGGGAACCCGCTGATGCCAGACCAGATGCAGGATGCAAACTCCGGCTTTGACCAGCACAAACCGGAGGACCTCGATCTTTTCGCGGACCGGTTACGCGAGGAATGCGGCGTGTTCGGCATTCTCGGCCACCCCGACGCCGCCGCCATCACCGCGCTCGGCCTGCACGCCCTGCAGCACCGCGGCCAGGAGGCCGCCGGCATCGTCTCGTTCGACGGCCAGCGCTTCCACTCCGAGCGCCGTCTCGGTCTCGTCGGCGACACCTTCTCGCGGCGCGAAGTCATCGACCGGCTGCCGGGCACCGCGTCGATCGGCCATGTCCGCTATTCGACCACCGGCGAAACCATCCTGCGCAACGTCCAGCCGCTGTTCGCCGAACTCGAAGGCGGTGGCTTTGCCGTCGGCCACAACGGCAACCTCACCAACGCCCTCACCTTGCGCCGGCAACTGATCCGCGACGGCGCCATGATGCAGTCGACCAGCGACTCCGAGGTCATCCTGCACCTCGTCGCCCGCGCCAAGCGCAACCGTTTCGTCGACCGCTTCATCGAGGGTCTGCGCCAGCTGGAAGGCGCCTACGCCTTCGTCGGCCTCACCAACAAGAAACTGCTGGGCGCCCGCGATCCGCTCGGCATCCGGCCGCTGGTCATCGGCAAGCTCGATGGCTGTCCGATCGTGACCTCGGAAACCTGCGCGCTCGACATCATCGGCGCCGAATATGTGCGCGACGTCGAGAACGGCGAAGTCGTCGTGTTCGACGAGGAAGGCGCGCACTCGCACAAGCCGTTCCCGCCGCAGGCGGCGCGGCCCTGCATCTTCGAGTACATCTATTTCGCCCGTCCCGACTCCATCGTGGGCGGCCGCCACGTCTACAACGTGCGCAAGGCGATGGGCGCCGAGCTCGGCCGCGAGGCCCCGGCCGGCGCCGACGTCGTCGTGCCGGTGCCGGACTCCGGCGTGCCCGCCGCGCTCGGCTATTCGCAAAAGACCGGCATCCCCTACGAGCTCGGCATCATCCGCAATCATTACGTCGGCCGCACCTTCATCCAGCCGACCCAGGCGATCCGCGATCAGGGCGTGCGCATGAAGCATTCGGCGAACCGCGCCGTGGTGCAGGGCAAGCGTATCGTACTGGTCGATGACTCGATCGTCCGCGGCACGACCTCGCGCAAGATCGTGCAGATGATGCGCGACGCCGGCGCCAGCGAGGTGCATTTCCGCATCTCGTCGCCGCCGATCACGCATCCGGACTATTACGGTATCGATACGCCCGACCGGGACAAACTGCTCGCCGCCACGCATGATCTCGAAAGCATGCGCCGGTTCATCGGCGCCGACTCGCTCGCGTTCCTGTCGGTCGATGGCATTTACCGCGCCATGGGCCTGCCCGGCCGTGACAACGCCAAGCCGCAGTTCACCGACCATTGCTTCACCGGCGACTATCCGACCTCGCTGACCGACCTCGAGCAGCAGGATACGCCGCGGCAGCTCTCGCTGCTGTCGGAAGCGGTCTGAACTCATCTCCCTGTTGCTGCAGGAGGCCTCGTGATGGCACCGATCGTGCTTTATTCCGGGCCGCTCTCGATGTTCGGCGCCAAGGCGGAAATCGCCTTGCGCGAAAAAGGCGTGCCATTCGAACTCGTCATGGTCCCCTTCGCGGCGGGCGATCGCTATGACCCGGTGCACCCGGAGGTCATGCGCATCAACCCCAAGCGGCAGGTGCCGGTGCTGGTCCACGACGGCCTCGAAATCTTCGATTCAACATTGATCTTTGAATATCTGGAGGATGCCTTTCCGGAGCCGGCGCTCTGGCCGAAGGACGCCGTGCCGCGCGCGCAGGCCCGGCTCCTCGAGCTCAAATCCGATGAAATCGTGTTCATGAACATTGTCCGGCTGTTCGGTCTCGAAGACACGCCGCAGCATCCGGTTGCCGTCGACGCGGTCGCCAAGGCCTATCGGCACTATGCCGAATTGGATGCGAACCTCGCCGGTCGGGATTTCATCGCGGGCGCCTTTTCCTATGCCGACATCGCCCTGTTCATGGCGCAGTTCTACGGCGAACGGAAAGGCGCGATGATGAACGAGACCACGCCCCGGCTGCTCGACTGGCGGACACGCGTGCTCGCCCGGCCCGCCGTGCGCACCGTCATCGGCCGGATGGGCGCCTGGCTGACATCACAGAGGCGCGAGTCGCCGGGCTACATTGCCGATGCGGTTGCCGCCAGCCGGTAACCAGCCTGCCGACTTGACCTGCGTCGCTCCTCATGGTGAGGAGCGCTCCGAAGGAGCGCGTCTCGAGCCATGAGGCCTCATCCTTCGAGACGGCCGTATCCGCGGCCTCCTCACGCCGAGGGTTGAGTGATGACCGCCTTGAAGCCGCTTTCCGACAAAATCGCCCTCGTCACCGGTGCCTCGCGCGGCATCGGCGCGGCGCTGGCGCTGCAATTGGCGGAGGCCGGCGCCCACGTCGTCGCGGTCGCCCGCACGGTCGGCGGTCTCGAGGAACTCGACGACAAGATCAAGGCGGCAGGAGGGACGGCGACGCTCGTCCCGGTCGATATGAAGGACATGGACGGCATCGCCCGTCTCGCGCTGGCGATCCACGATCGTTACAAGCGCCTCGACGTCATGGTCGGCAATGCCGGTATTCTCGGGCCGCTGTCACCGCTGCCGCATGCCGAGCCCAAGGACTTCGACAACATCTACGCCGTCAACGTGAAGGCGAACTGGCAGCTCATCCGCACCATGGACCCGCTGCTGCAGGCGGCGCCCGCCGGCCGCGCGGTGTTCATTACTTCGGGGCTTGGCTGGATGGGGCGCGCCTACACCGGCGTGTACGGCGCGAGCAAGGCTGCGCTCAATGCGCTGGCGCAAAGCTACGCCGCCGAAAACGCGACGACGAGGGTGAACGTCAACCTGTTCAATCCCGGTCCGACGCGCACGCGCATGTATGCCAGCGGCTGGCCGGGCGTCGATCCGGACACACTGCCGCCGCCCGACGAAGTTGCAAAGGCCATTGTGCCGTTGTGCCTGCCGTCATGCACCGAGAGCGGCAAGGTTTACGATTATCGCGCGGCGAAATTTCTGACGTTTCAGGCGCCGGTATAGGTCGGCGCTTCGCCCTCCACCGGAGGGACAAGACAATCAGTGCTTCCTTTTCGCCCGCCCCTCGAACGGGTTGGCTTTCTCACGCAACGTCAGGCGCACCGGCGTGCCCGGCATCTCGAAAGCTTCGCGCAGCGAGTTGGTGAGATAACGCTTATAGGCGTCGGGCACCGCATCGGCGCGGGTGCAGAACACAATGAAGCTCGGCGGCCTCGCCTTGGCCTGCGTGATGTAATTGAGCCGCAGACGGCGGCCCGACACCGCCGGCGGCGGATGCGCCGAAACGGCGTCTTCGAACCAGCGATTGAGCGCGCTGGTCGGGATGCGCTTGTTCCACACCGCATAAGCATCGATGATCGCCTGCATCAGACGGTCGAGCCCCTCGCCCGTCAGCGCCGAGACCGCGACCAGCGGCACGTCGGGCAACTGCATCAACTTCTCGCGGGCCTTCTCGCGCAGCCGCGATATGTCTCCGGGAGCGCGGTCCTTGAGATCCCATTTGTTGATCGCGATCACCACCGCGCGACCTTCGCTTTCGACAAGGTCGGCGATCTTCTGATCCTGCTCCTCGAATGCGTTGTCGACATCGAGCAGCACGACGACGACATCGGCAAAGCGGATGGCATTGAGTGACTCGCTGACGGACAGCTTTTCGAGCTTCTCGTCGATGCGCGAACGGCGGCGTATGCCGGCGGTGTCATGGATGAGGAAATGATTGCCATGCCATTCCATCTCGACCGCGATTGAATCGCGCGTCGTGCCGGCCTCCGGCGAGGTCAGCAAACGATCCTCGCCGATCAGGCGATTGATCAGCGTCGACTTGCCGGCATTGGGGCGGCCGACGATGGCAACGCGGATGGGATGCGGCGCATACGGATCTTTGACTTTCTCGATCGCTTCCGCGGTCAACTCCGGCAGCGCCAGACGCAGGGCGTCGTAGAGATCGGGCAGGCCTTCATTGTGCTCGGCGGACAGCGGCACCGGCTCACCGAGCCCGAGTGAATAGGCGTCGAGACGCCCGGATTCCCCCGCTCTGCCTTCCATCTTGTTGGCGATCAGCACGGCGGGCTTGCCCGACTTGCGCACCAACTGGGCGAATGCGCGGTCGTCGGGGAGCGCGCCGGCGCGCGCATCGATGACGAAGAATACGGCGTCGGCCTGTTCGATCGCCGTCTCGGTCTGTGCCCGCATGCGGCCGGACAAGGTCTCGGCGCCCGATTGCTCGAAACCGGCGGTATCGATCACGGTGAAGTCGAGGTCGCCGAGCCGCGCCTCACCTTCGCGGCGATCGCGCGTCACGCCCGGCCGGTCATCGACCAGCGCGACACGCCGGCCAACCAGGCGGTTGAACAGCGTCGATTTTCCGACATTGGGCCGGCCGACGATGGCGACGGTGAAGCTCATGAAAAGCCGATCTGCGCGCGACGAACGGCCCTAACCGGGCCGCCCTATCAACGCTGGAAGGTACCGGATGGCTGCGGCGCCGGCCATGACGAGCTCGACGACGATGTCGAGCCCTGCGCTGGCGCGGGCCAAGCCGGGGCCGCCGCCGGTTGCTGGGCGGCGGGCGCGGGTGCCGGCTGTGCTTCGACCGGTTGGGTCGGCGCAGCCTGCGCGGGGGTCGCATTGATGCGGGTCGGCTTGGGGCGCGCTGCCTGCCGTACCTTCGGCTTCGGCTTGGCCTTCGGCTTTGCCGGTTCGGCGGGAGCTGCACCCGCAGCAGAGGTATCGGCCGCTGCGGACTTCGCCCCCGGCTCGGCCGGCAGGTTGTAGCCCGGATCCGGCGCTTCCTGCGCGCCCTTGCGGTATTCCGGCGGAATGCCTTGCGTGACGCCCGGCACGCCGCCGGGGAACAAATCCTCGCGCTGACCCGGCAGCTTCTTCTTTTCGTTGAGACCGAAAATGTCGAGGCTGTCAGGATCGAAATTGGCGCAGCCGGCGATCATCGGCGTCACGCCGACCAGCACGGCCCACAAAACGATGCGTCGCAGGTTTCGCATCGGCTTTGCCCTCAACCTTTCTTGCCGTCGTTCGGCGCGCCTTCAGTCGCCTTGCCTTCACCGGCAATGAGCGCAGTCAGCACATCCATGCGCTGACGCGCGCCGGGCGGAGTTTGGCCATCGGCCGTCAGCATATCGATATAGCGCTTGGCCTCGGCCGCGTTATTGGCGTGCCAGGCCGACAGCGCCAGCAGTTCGCGCGCGGTGTGCCGATAGGGCCGTCCGGCCGCGGTAATCGGCTCGAGCCGGCTCTTCAGATCGGCAAAAGGCGCGCTGTCGACCAGCAACAGGCCGGCGCGCAAGGTGGCAAGATCCTGCCAGGCCTGGCCCAGGCTGCCATCGGCGGCGATCGCATCGTAAGCCTTCACGGCATCGGCGGGCTTGCCGGGATTGGCCTGAGCCAGTTCGGACGCCTCGCGGAAGCGGGCGAGAACGGCATAGCCCTGCGGCGCTTCGCCGACGACCTTGGCGAAGGCCTTCTCGGCCTCGGCATGCTTGCCCTGCTCGCTCAGGACCACGGCCTCTTCGAAAGCCGCGCCGGCGACTGCCGCCTTCTGCCCCGTCCAATACTCGTAGGCACGCCAGCCGCCGATGCCGGCGACGATCAACACGGCAACGGCGATGATGAGAAGGCTGTAGCGGTCCCACAGCGCTTTCAGGCGCTCGCGCCGGACTTCCTCGTCAACTTCATTAAAAATATCGGCCACTTAAGGCTCCCAGCCGTAATCGATCAGACCCCCGCCCCTGCCGGGCAACAGGCGGCGTAACCTAACGATATGGCGGCCGCAAGGCAAAAAGCGCCCCGACAAGCCTTGAGATTCAGGGGGTTAGCACGGCTGCGCGTCAGTCCGGGGCGCGGCCTAAGGCCGCGAGCCCGGAATCCATATCCCCGACGCCGCAGCGGATGGAGTCCAGAGCGGCCCATGGCGCGTCGAAGCGGTCCGCTGCGGAATGACCCGAGCCTACTTCTTCTTCATCGGATAGGTGTGCTCGGGCGCCGGGAAAGTCCGGGCGCGGACCTCGGCGGCATAGCTCGCCATCGCCTTCTCGATGCCTGGCCCGAGGTCACCGAAGCGCTTGACGAATTTCGGCACCCGCGGCGTCAAACCGAGCATGTCCTCCATCACCAGCACCTGGCCGTCGCAGGCGACGGAGGCGCCAATGCCGATAGTCGGGATCGAGACCGCCTCGGTGATCTTGCGGCCGAGCGGCTCGGCGATCGCCTCGAGCACCACGGAGAAAGCGCCCGCTTCGGCCACCGCCAGCGCATCCTGCTCGATCGGCGCCCAGTCGGTTTCATCGCGCCCCTGGGCGCGGAACGAACCGATGGTGTTGATCGACTGCGGCGTCAGGCCGACATGCGCCATCACCGGCACGCCGCGCTCGACCAGGAAGCGGATCGTCTCCGCCATGCGTGCGCCGCCCTCCATCTTGATGGCACCGCAGCCGGTCTCCTTCATGACGCGCGCCGCGCTCATGAAGGCCTGTTCCTTCGACGCCTCGTACGTGCCGAACGGCATGTCGACGACGACAAGCGCGCGCGAGGAACCGCGCATCACCGCGTGGCCTTGCAGGATCATCATGTCGAGCGTGACCGGCACCGTGGTCTCGAGGCCGTGCATCACCATGCCGAGCGAGTCGCCGACGAGAATGACGTCGCAGTATTTGTCGGCGAGACGCGCCGTATGCGCGTGATACGACGTCAGCATCACGATGGGCTCGCCGCCCTTGCGCGCGCGAATATCCGGCGCGGTGAAGCGCTTGATCTGTTCCTGAACCGACACGTTAAGTCTCCCGGGCAGTTAACGCGTAAACACCGGCACGCCGATGAGATAAGGATGGAAGTAGAAGCCGAGCGCGAAATAGAGCGCGAGGCCGATCACGACGACAAGGACGTCGTTGATGTACCCGGACGGCGCCGTGACGGCGCCGGCTTCGCCGGCCTTCTTGGCGGCGATGCGCGCGATGACACCCCAGGCCAGGAACGAGCCGAACAGCAGGATCGAGCCGAGATCGCCGTTCGCCAGCAGATGCGCCAGCGCCCAGGTTTTCACCGATGCCAGCATCGGATGCTTGAGCTTCACCGTGATGTGGCTCGGGATAAACGCCGCGACGATGAAGACCGACGCGAACAGCATCAGCAGTTCTGTGATGTGGCGCATGAAGGCCGGCGGATACCAGACATCGATCCAGCCGGTCGCGCGATAGTGGCCGAAGCCCCAGACGATCATTGCCAGGCCGGCGATCGAGACAATCGAAAACGCGATGCGATAGCCGGTGACACCGAGGCGCTCGATCGCGGCTGCACGCGCGTCGCGTCGGCGCACGAACAGATGCGAGGCGTGAAAGATCGCCAGTCCGAGAATGAGGACGATCAGGCCCAGATTATTGTTCAAGCCATTATTCATGCGTCACCCGGTCTTGCATTGACGCCGCTATCGGCGGCGCAGTAGAGGCGATAGAGCTTCGCAATGCAAGCCGAATACCGCACTGCAACCGCCGGAAATCCGCCAATGGCCACAAGCCCTTCCGCCATCACCGAACCGTCTCGGCAAACGCCGATCGTCGGCGAATATGACGTAGTGGTGCTGGGCGGCGGGCCGGCCGGCATCGCGGCCGCCGCCGCCGCCGGACAGCACGGCCGCCGTGTGCTGCTGGTCGAGCGCTACGGCTTTCTCGGCGGCATGGGCACCGCCGCCGGCGTCACCAATTTCTGCGGCCTGCACGCCAATGTACACGGCGAACACAAGCAGGTCGTACACGGCATCGCCGACGATCTCCTGGCACGCATCGACAGGCTCGGCGGCCTCAACGCGCCGCATTACGGCTTCGGCACCCGGATCATGGCGCAGGCCTACGACACCGCGGCGTTCAAATGCGCTGCCGACGATCTGCTGCTCGCGCACAAGGTGGACATCCGCTTTCACGCGCTCGCCGTCGGCGTGGTGATGGACAGCGATACGCAAATCAAGGCGCTGCTGATCGAGGACAAGTCCGGCCGCGGCGCGGTGCTGGCGCGGTCGTTCATCGACTGCTCGGGCGACGGCGATCTCGCCGCCTTCGCCGGCGCCGCCTTCGAGAAGGGCGACGCGCACGGCAACATGCTCTATCCGACCATGATGTTCCGCCTGAACGGCGTCGATCCGGACAAGGCGGCGATTTCGTCCCGCGCGATCGGCAGCCTGATGGAGGAAGCCGAGAAGCGCGGCGTCACGTTTCCGCGCAAGGGCGCGATCATCCGGCCGCAGAAGCACAACAGCGAGTGGCGGGTCAACGTCACGCAGGTCAAGAACGCCGACGGCGACGCCGTCGACGCCACCGACGCCCTCGAACTCTCCCAAGGCGAGATCGAGGGCCGCAAACAGGCCATGGCGTTCTTCGACTTCCTGCGCCGCGAGGCGCCGGGCTTTGAAAATGCCTATGTCGTCGATATCCCGCCGCAGCTCGGCGTGCGCGAGACGCGGCGCGTCAAGGGGCTTTACGAACTCACCGCGGACGATGTCCTCACCTGTGCCAGCTTCGACGACACCATCGGCGTCAATGGCTGGCCGATCGAAAACCACGCCGCCGGCGACGTGATCTGGCGCTGGCCGGAGCCCGGCTCGCGCGGTTTCAACCACCTGCCCTACCGCATGCTGCTGGCGGTCAATGCGCAGGCCAAAGTCTTCGACAACCTGATGGCGGCCGGCCGTTGCGCCTCGATGTCCCATGAGGGCCAATCGGCGGCGCGCGTGTCCGGCGGCTGTTTTGTCATGGGCCAGGCCGCCGGCACCGCGGCGCATCTTTCGCTTGCGGGCAACGGCGGCAATGCGGATATTCCCGTCGGCGAACTGCAAGCGACGCTGGCGCGCGACGGCGTTTATCTCGGACGCGACGCTACCTGATCGAATTCATCGACCGACGCGATCCTTCAACAGGACGCTCAAGACAACATGTGGAGGAGACCTTGATGTTCAAACGGATCGCAATCGGCCTTGTGGCGCTCGCCGCTCTGGCGCTGCCTGCCCACGCGCAAGACTGGCCGCCAAAGAGTGTGCGCATCATCGCGCCGTTCGGCCCCGGCTCGACCCCCGACCTGGTGGCGCGCATCATCTCCGATCAGCTCGGCAAGAAATATCCGAACTCGACCTTCATCGTCGAGAACAAGGCCGGCGCCTCCGGTAACACCGGCACCGATGCGGTCGCCAAGGCGACGCCGGACGGCTCGACCATCGGCGTGTCGATCGGCGGACCGCTGGCGATCAATACGCTGCTGTTCTCGTCGCTGCCTTACGATCCGAAGAAGGACATCGCCGCCGTCACCCAGCTCATCACCCAGCCGAGCGTGCTGATGGTCAACAATGACCTCAAGGTGAATTCGGTGAAAGACCTGGTGGCGCTGATCAAAGCCAATCCGGGCAAGTATAACTTCTCCTCGATCGGCAATGGCTCGCTGTCGCACCTTGCCATGGAAGCGCTCGCCATCAAGGCCGGCGTCAAGCTGGTGCACGTGCCGTACAAGAGCTCGCCTGAGGCTGTGACCGCGGTGATCCGCAACGACGCGCAGATGGCCTGCCTGCCGGCCATTTCGGTCATGGCGCAAGCCAAGGCCGACAAGGTCAAGGCGCTTGCGGTCTCGACCGCGGCGCGCTCGCCCTATCTGCCGGATTTGCCGACCTTGAAGGAAAGCGGCATCGACGTCGATGCCGACGCCTGGATGGGCCTGATCGCGCCCGGCGGCACGCCGAAGGCGATGGTCGACGCGATCAACAAGGACGTCGTTGCCATCATCAACATGCCCGAGGTGAAGGAGAAGCTCGCGGTGCAGCTTATGGCGCCGGTCGGCTCGACGCCGGAAGAATTCCGCAAGCGCATCGACGGCGAAATCGATCGCTGGGGTCCGGTCATCAAGGCGGCGGATATTAAAGTGAATTAGCTTTCGTCATTCCGGGGCGCCACGAAGTGGCGAGCCCGGAATCCATACTCCGCAGCTATGGTTATGGATTCCGGGTTCGCGCTTTCAGCGCGCCCCGGAATGACAATCCCTACTCCGCCTTCTTCACGTCCTTGATATCGTTGAAGACGATCCCTGGCGCGCGTTCATTTCTACATTGGAGCATTCTTTTACTGGCTCTCTATACGATTGATTAGGCTGACCTGCCGATAGTGAAAACCGGTGCAATATCCAGGCGGTCGGCATGAGATATCTTGGCCTCGGCTTTATCGCGGGTGTCACCTGGCTCTACGTGCTGGCGCAAATTCCGGTACGCCCCTGGCTTCTTTACGCCATCGCCATCACTGCCATATTCGCCGCAATCACTGTGTGGCGCCACGCCACCAGGAATAGCGCAAATCTCGCCATCGGTTTCGCGGCAGCGTCGATAGTCGGATTCGTCGGCGCAATTTATATGGCCGCAACGGTCATGGGCCAAGCAGAGGTCAGCGCATCCGGCCGGCCTTTCTGCATTCAGGTTGCGTCGCCGTCCGACTATACGCCGGCGCGCACTCTGCTCGATCTGTCACCGCTGACCATGCGCGCCGCGACAGCGTCTGGCCGTTCGATGATGCACCACGCCATCCTTGTCGTCGCGGACCCGGCAGGAGCGCAGCTTTTTCACTGGTCCTATCATAAGCGCCAGTTCGTCCCCGGAACCTTGAACGATAGAACGCCGGCTACGGCCCGGCGATCGTTTGCGAGCCGGACAAGAATTTCACTGACCGCCTGCCAAAGCTGATCGCCAATCCCGCCGATAGCGTGTTTATCCGCCTTTCGGAGCACGAGGCCTACCGCATTCCGCTGACCTACCGGCCGCGCTGGAGCGGCGGGTCCGGTCGCTACCTGGCGCTTCAAATGGTCCCGCCTGAATTCACGCCGGCGGCATCCGCCTCGGGGCGACACCGCGACGAGGTATTCATCCAATGGAATTCGGTTTGGCTCACAAGCCTGCTGCAAACACCGTCGAGCACAGCCGGCCAGCGGCAGGACAGCGCCTATGGCTTGACCCGCCAAGTGCTCGGGAAAGCGCACACCCGCTATGTCGACAACTCCGGCGCCGGCGTAACGTTGATCGATTGCTACGGCGGCGACAATTCCAACGAGCCGTCTTGCCAGCATCAATTTCTGGATGGCCCGCGCCATATCGCATTCCGGCATCGAACTGAGGACGTGCCGAACTGGCGCGCACTGGAGGCCAATCTCACCGCCCGCCTAGGCTCGTTCCGCGCGGCCACAGCGCCTATTCCGCCTTCTTCACGTCCTTGATATCGGTGAAGACGATACCCGGGGCACGTTCGCCGGTGTAATCGAGGACGAACTGGTTGCGCGCCATGAACACTTTGTCGCCGTCGAGGTCCTCGGCGCAGGACGAATAGTTGGCCTGCACGAAGTCGTTGAGCTTCTTGTCGTCGTCGCAGGAGATCCAGCGCGCGAGCTGGAATTCCGGCTGATCGAAGCCAATCTCCAGGCCGTATTCGTCGTTGAGGCGCACCTTCAGCACATCGAGCTGCAGCGAACCGACGACGCCGACCATGGCCGGCGCGCCGTCGAGCGGCCGGAACACCTGCACGACGCCCTCTTCCGCCATCTGCTGCAAAGCCTCTTTCAGCTTCTTGGCTTTCATCGGATCGCCGAGCTTGACGCGGCGCAGGATTTCCGGCGCGAACATCGGCACGCCGAGAAACTTGATGTCCTCACCCTCGGTCAGCGTATCGCCGATGCGCAAAGTGCCGTGGTTGGGAATGCCGACGACGTCGCCGGCAAAGGCTTCATCGGCAATCGAACGGTCCTGCGCGAAGAAGAACTGCGGAGCCGACAAGGTCATCGGCTTTCCGGTACGCACCAGCTTGGCGCGCATGCCGCGTCGCAGCCTGCCTGATACCAGGCGCGCGAACGCGATGCGATCGCGATGGTTGGGATCCATATTGGCCTGGATCTTGAAGACGAAGGCCGACATGTCGTTCTCTTCCGGCTCGACCATGCGGCTCGAAGCTTTCTGCGGCCGCGGCGACGGCGCAAACTCGGCCAGAGCGTCCAGCAGATCCTTGACGCCGAAATTCTTCAGCGCGGAGCCGAAATAAACCGGCGTGAGATGCCCCTCTCGGAAGGCGGCAAAATCAAACGGCTTGCAGGCCTCTTTCACCAGCGACAGTTCTTCGGCAATCGCCTCGGCGTCGAGCATCGGGTTCTTCGCCGCCAGCATCTTGAGATCGAGCGGTTGAGATTGCGCGTCTTTCGAGTCCTCGGTCATCAGCCGCATGTCGCCGCGGCGGATATCGTAGGTGCCGGCAAAGTCGCGACCCATGCCGATCGGCCAGGTCATCGGCGTCGTGTCGAGCGCCAGCGTCTTCTCGATCTCATCGAGGATCTCGAACGGATCGCGGCTCTCACGGTCCATCTTGTTGATGAAGGTGATGATCGGAATGTCGCGCAGCCGGCAGACTTCGAAAAGCTTGCGCGTGCGCGCCTCGATGCCCTTTGCGGCGTCGATCACCATGACCGCGCTATCGACCGCGGTCAGGGTGCGATAGGTGTCCTCCGAGAAGTCCTCATGGCCCGGCGTATCGAGCAGATTGAAGACGCGGCCTTCGTAATCGAAGGTCATCACCGAGGTGACGACCGAAATACCGCGCTCTTTTTCGATCGACATCCAGTCGGAGCGGGTCGAGCGGCGGTCACGTTTGGCCTTCACCTGGCCGGCGAGATTGATGGCTCCCCCGAACAGCAGCAGCTTTTCCGTCAGCGTGGTCTTGCCCGCGTCGGGATGCGAAATGATCGCAAAGGTGCGCCGGCGATCGACTTCTGCCGCCAGGGGCGACGAATTCCGTAGTTTCGGGGCCGAATCGGCGCTGGCAACGGGCTGGTCCATGGTCGGCATGTGGCAGGGAAAGCACCTGTTTTCAAGGGTTTTCCCTGCCTAAGCCGGGCCCAATGCCCGGTCAGTCGCCGCTTAGGCGGCTTTGGCGGCGGCGTCGACCGGATGTTTCTTGCGGGTGCCGACGGCAATCCGGTTCCAGACATTGATGGCGCCGATCACCATGATGATCTTGGCGATCTCGGCTTCCGAGAAGAACTTGCGCAATTCGTCGTAGTCCTCATCCGGTGCCCGGGTCTGCGCCACGAGGGTCAGCGAGTCGGTGAACGCCAGCACCGCGCGCTCTTCGTCGGTAAACACCGTCGACTCGTGCCAGGCCGAGACCAGGCGGATCCATTGCTCGGAAAGGCCATCGGCGCGCGACTCCTTCGCGTGCATGTCGACGCAATAGGAACAGCCGTTGATAATCGACGCCCGCAGCTTGATCAGGTGAAACAGCCGCGCCGGCAGCCCACTGTTCTTGCAATGCATCTCGAGCGCGATCGCTGCCTTCATAGCCTCCGGCGCAACGGCGGCGAAATCGAAACGGGTCTTCATGACTTACTCCTTTGACGTGGTGGTTGTGGATCGGTTGCGTTCATGCAGATCGAAGAAAGCGCAGGTGCGCGTGGCGATCGCCTTGCCGAGCGCGCCGCCGGAGTCGCCTGCAAGATCGGCGACCCTGATTTTCCTAAGCTCCGCGCGGTAAGCGCGCTCGGCCTTGAGCATCGCGGCGTTCACCGCACACGGCATCTTGAAGAAATGCTGGGCGACCGGGTTCGGACCGCGCTGGCGAATCTCGGCGCAGCGAAACGCCGGCTCAGGCCCTTCCACGGCAAGGACAATGTCGAGCAGCGTGATCTTGTCGGCAGCCTTGGCGAGCCGGTAACCGCCCTTCGGCCCCGGCACGGATTCGAGTAACCCCGCCCCTGCCATCGCCTGCAGGTGCTTGAGCAAATAGCTCGGCGATACGCCATGAAACTCCGCGAGCGCTGCGGCCGACAACACGCCGGTCTCCGACAGGCCGCTCATCACCAGCACGCTATGGATCGCCTGTTCAACGCCGTCGCCGAGTTTCATCGGATCGCCCGTTCTGCCCGAATTGCTCCGGGTCAAATTCAATCGTGGATATTTTCTATCCATGATTCCTTCACCTGTCAACCGCCGATAAAAAAGCGCGGCCCGGAAGTTCCGGACCGCGCCCAGTCTTTGGAGATATCGGAAATCAGGCCTGGGCCGCACCGGGCTCCAATGCTTCGCCTTCGGATATCGGATGCGCCAGCGTGTGGTTCAGCGCCTCCCTGTCGAGTTCGCCCTCCGAGCGGCTGATGACGATACAGGCGACACCATTGCCGACCAGGTTGGTCAGCGCACGGCATTCGCTCATGAACTTGTCGATGCCGAGCAACAGCGCGAGCGAGCCGATCGGAATGTCCGGCACGATCGCGAGTGTTGCCGCCAGCGTGACGAAGCCGGCGCCCGTGACGCCCGAAGCGCCCTTCGACGTGATCATGGCGATGCCGAGGATGCCCAGCTCCTGCCAGATGGTCAGGTGCGTATTGGTCGCCTGCGCCAGAAACAGAGTCGCCAGCGTCATGTAGATGTTGGTGCCGTCGAGGTTGAACGAATAGCCCGTCGGGACCACGAGGCCCACGACCGGTCGTGAGGCGCCCAGATGCTCCATCTTCTGGATCAGTTGCGGCAGCACCGTTTCCGACGACGACGTGCCCAGCACGATGAGGAGTTCGTCCTTGATGTAGCCGATGAAGCGGATGATCGAGAAGCCGGACATCCGTGCGATCGCGCCCAGTACTATCAGCACGAACAGCAGGCTGGTCAGATAGAAGGTGCCGATCAACGCCGCAAGCTTGCTCAAGGAGCCGATGCCGTAAGCGCCGATGGTGAAGGCCATGGCGCCGAAGGCGCCGATCGGCGCCACCCGGACCACCATGCGGATGACGCCGAAGAACACCTTGGCCGCCTGGTCGATGGCACTGGCGATCGGCTTGCCCCGCTCTCCGAGTGCGGCGATAGCGAAGCCGGACAGGATCGACACCAGCAGCACCTGCAGCAGGTCGCCCTTGGCCAGCGCGCCGAAGTAACTGTCGGGGATGATGGCCATCAGATGGGCGACAATGCCGTCCTGCTTGGCGCGCGTGACATAGGTGGCGACGGAATTAGCGTCGAGGCTGGCCGGATCGATGTTGAAGCCGGCGCCGGGCTGCAGCAATTCGCCGACGATCAGACCGATCCCCAGCGCCAGCGTCGAAACCACCTCGAAATAAACCAGTGTCTTGATGCCGACACGGCCGACGCGCCGCAGGTCACCCATAGACGAGATGCCGTGCACGACCGTGCAGAAGATGATTGGCGCGATCATCATCTTGATCAGCGCAATGAAGGCATCGCCAAGCGGTTTCATCTGCTTGGCGACATCGGGCCAGAAATGACCAAGGACGATGCCGATCGCGATGGCGATCAGCACCTGAATGTAGAGGATGCGGTACCACGGGGTGCGGGCCGCGCGGGTAGCCGCGGCAACTGAGGTCTGGGGCATGACTTGGAACGCCTTTGGCGAAATGAGGTTTCGCCGCGGACATAGGCCGAAGCTTCATCGGCCAGCAAGCCGAGACATGCAGAACTAGCGCGGCTTGCTATGCGCAAAGACGAAATCTGTGCGCGGGCAGTCTATGACCAAAGACGAAAGCGGCAGGGCTAAACTCCAGAAATTGCGTCGATACTGCCGTGGGCAATTACAGCATGCCGGGCCGGAAATGTCGGCGCAGGTTCAGTGATGGGCCGGACACCATGAACTGCCCCTCGCCGCGGTAGTGAATCGTCTTCGGATATTTCGGCGCGCGCGCCGCGTGCGCCTTCACCACCTCGAAGATGAAGAAGTTGTAGTCGCCGATCAGCCGGCCGTCGTGCAGCCGGCATTCGAGATTGGCGTGGCATTCGCCGATCAGCGGCCCCTTAACGATTTCACCCCGCTCCGCCGTCAGCTTGAATTTGGCGAACTTGTCGGTGTCGGCGCCGGAGCAGTTGCCGATCTTCGCCACCGTCGCGGCGAGCTCGACGGTCGGCACATTGATCACGCATTCCTTCGAGCGTCGCACAAGGTCGAAGGAATGATTGCTTTCGGCGATGACGCAGCCGACGAGCGCCGGCGTGAATTCCATGACTGTGTGCCAGCCCATGGTCATGACGTTGCGCTCGCCCTTGTAGGCCGAACTCACCAGCACCACCGGTCCAGGCTCGAGAAAGCGGCGGATCTCGGACACCGGGAAATCGGATTTTCTGATCGGTTTCATCGCTCGCTCCTGCCGCTCATCGTGGCCATTAGTTCGTTTAAATCGAACGTTATGTGCTATATAATGAATTGGATTGATCATTCGGTACCGCTCATGATCGGCTTTGTCCTTTCCAACCGCACCTCCGGAAATGCCCTGATGACCGCCGTTGCGCCCGATTCCAGCCCTGTTCCGACCGCTATCCGCCTGCGGACTGGCCTCGTCGCCATCCTGCCCGGGCTCGCGCTGACCTCGGCCATCGCGACCGCCGGCTTTGCCCTGCGGTTCATTCCCGGCATGTCCGTGTTGAGCCCGATGATCCTCGCCATCCTGATCGGCATTGGCTTCCACAACATCTTCGGGACGCCCGATCGCGCAAAAGCAGGCATTAAATTCTCGCTTCGGCGCATCCTGCGTTTCGCCATCATCCTCCTCGGCCTCCAGCTCACCGCCGCGCAGGTCGCCGAGGTCGGCGTCGCCGGCGTCGTCGTCATCGTCACAACGCTGGTGGCGACCTTCATGTTCACCAAATGGTTCGGGCGCGTGCTGGGCGTCGAACACCGGCTCGCCGAACTGATCGCCGCCGGCACCTCGATCTGCGGCGCCTCGGCGGTGATCGCGACCAACACCGTCACCGGCGCGCATGACGAGGACGTCGCCTACGCGGTCGCGTGTGTCACGGTATTCGGCTCGATCGCCATGTTCGTCTATCCGCTGTTGCCGGGCCTGTTGCACCTGACGCCGCACGCCTACGGCCTGTGGGCCGGCTCATCGATCCACGAGATCGCGCAGGTCGTCGCCGCCGCCTATCAGGACGGCGATCAGGCCGGCTATTTCGGCACCATTGCCAAGCTGTCGCGCGTGATGCTGCTGGCGCCGCTCATCATCGTGCTTGGTATGATCGCGCGCCGCCGCTCCGATGAACATGGGCATGGCCGCACCCAGTCGGCGCCGATGCCATATTTCGTGCTCGGCTTCATCGCGCTCGTCGCCCTCAACAGCCTCGTCCATATCCCGGCCCAGGTGATGGGTTTTGTCGTGCCCGCCACCACCTTCCTGCTGTCGGTCGCGCTGGCGGCGATGGGGCTCGAGACCGACATCGCAAAACTCCGGCTCAAAGGCCTGCGGCCGCTGCTGCTTGGCCTCGCCGCTTTCCTGTTCATAGGCTTGTTCAGCCTCGTTCTGGTGAAACTCACGACCGCATGACCCTGACGCTGGAGCAGCTTCGCATCTTCGTCGCCGTCGCCGAGCGCGAGCACGTGACGCAGGCTGCCCGCGCGCTCAACCTGACGCAGTCGGCCGTGAGCGCCGCGGTCAGCGCCATCGAAGCGCGCCATGGCGTCAAACTGTTCGATCGCGTCGGCCGCCGCATCGAACTCACCGAGGGCGGTCGAACATTCCTTACCGAAGCGCGCGCGGTCCTCGCCCGCGCAGCCGCTGCCGAGACCGTGCTGAGCGATCTCGCTGGGCTGAAGCGCGGCGCCGTGACGCTGGCCGCCAGCCAGACCGTCGCCAGCTACTGGCTGCCCCCTTTGATGGCGCGCTACCGCGCCGAGTTCCCCGGCATCGCGTTGAGACTCACCATCGGTAATACCGAAAGCGTCGCGGCGATGGTGCGCGAGGGAGAAGTCGATCTCGGTTTCGTCGAAGGCGAAGTTGAAGATCCGACGCTCGAGGTCAAGCCGGTCGCCGACGATCAGCTCATCGTCGTCACCGCCGCCGCCCATGCGCCGCGCCGTCGCGTCCCGCTGGATGCCGCTGACATGAAGGCATTGCGCTGGGTGTTCCGGGAGCGCGGTTCGGCCACGCGCTCGATCTTCGAGGCTGCGCTGGCGCGTCACGGCATTGAACCGGCGTCTCTGGACGTTATCCTCGAACTGCCGAGCAACGAAGCCGTCCGCGCCGCGGTCGAGCACGGCGCGGGCGCTGCCGCCCTCTCCCGCCTCGCCGTGGCCGATGCGCTGGCGTCCGGCGCGCTGGTCGCGTTGAACTTCGCGCTGCCGATGCGGCAATTCTATTTGCTGCGCCACCGCGAACGCTGGGTCAGTCAGGCCGAGCGCGAATTGCTGAAGATGGTCGCCAATAAGCCTAGCCAAGCGACGCGGCGTACTCGTCCGGCCTGAAGCCGACCAGGATCTTGCCGCCGCCGATCTCCAATACCGGACGCTTGATCATCGACGGCTGCGCCATCATCAGCTTGATCGCCTTCGCTTCGGTCAGTCCTTCCTTGTCCTTGTCGGGCAGCTTCTTGAACGTGGTGCCGGCCTTGTTGAGCAAGGTCTCCCAACCGGCCTTCTTGGCCCACTTCTCCAGCCTTTCTTTCTCGATACCGGCGGCCTTGTAGTCGTGGAAAGCGTATTCGACGCCCTTCTTCTCCAGATAGGCGCGCGCCTTCTTCATCGTGTCGCAGTTCTTGATGCCGTAGATGGTGATGAGCATGGCTATCGCCGTCCTGATGATTCCTATCGGCGATAGATTCAGGCGCTTTGCGCAGCAAGGCAAGGGCCGCGGCCGGCCGGCATCAAACCTGCCTGACGCTGTCCAAGAATCGACAGACGCCCGCACATGGCGGGCGTCTGCGCTCTCGCGACCGGCGTTGTTACGCCTTGAAGAAAGCCAGCAGATTCCTTGTTGATGACGTCGGCATGGGTCGTCGCCATCCCGTGCGGGAAGCCCT
This sequence comes from Pseudolabrys sp. Root1462, assembly GCF_001426945.1. Taxonomy (GTDB): domain Bacteria; phylum Pseudomonadota; class Alphaproteobacteria; order Rhizobiales; family Xanthobacteraceae; genus Pseudolabrys. Next base: position 2,240,662 of record NZ_LMFS01000001.1, read on the forward strand.
TGTAGGTCTTGAGCTCGCCCTTCTTAAGCAGCTTGACCGCAAGCAGCGCCGAGTCGGCGATCGGCACGATCTGGTCGTCCTCACCATGCATGACCAAAACCGGCACATCGATCTTCTTGAGGTCTTCGGTGAAGTCGGTTTCCGAGAAAGCCTTGACGCAGTCGTAATGCGCCTTGGCGCTGCCCATCATGCCCTGCCGCCACCAGTTGTCGATGACGCCCTGCGACACCGCGGCGCCCGGACGGTTGAAGCCATAGAACGGGCCGGCGGGAACATCGCGGAAGAATTGCGCGCGGTTGAAGGCAGTCGCGGTGCGGAAGCCGTCGAAGACTTCGAGCGGCAGGCCACCGGGATTGGCGGCGGTCTTGAGCATGGTCGGCGTCACGGCGCCGAGCAGCGCGGCCTTGGCGACGCGACCATTGCCGCCGTATTGCGCGACGTAACGGGCGACCTCGCCACCGCCGGTCGAATGGCCGACATGAATGGCGTTCTTCAGGCCGAGATGGACCGCAAGCGCATCGACGTCGGCTGCGTAGGTGTCCATTTCGTTGCCGGTGTCGGTCTGGCTGGAGCGGCCATGGCCGCGGCGGTCATGGGAAATGACACGATAGCCCTGGAGGACGAAGAACAGCATCTGTGTGTCCCAGTCGTCCGCGGTGAGCGGCCAGCCATGGTGAAAGACGACCGGCTGCGCCGTTTTGGAACCCCAGTCCTTGTAGAAGATGGTCGCGCCATCCTTGGTGGTGATGGTTCCGCTTCCGTTGGTCTCGCTCATCGCAATCTCCACTTTGCTTGCTGCGATATTTGTTATCGCGATATATTTCTCTAAATCGCCGGCATCCTGCGGTCAAGATATTATTTATCGCGATAATCAATTGCGCCTAGCGGGGGCATGCCATACACTGACTGCAATCGGCCTTTCCGCGCCGTGAAAAGGGAAAACGCCTGCCGTGCACAGTCCGCTTAGCGAACACATCTGCTTTACGCTTTACGCCACCAGTATGACGATCACGCGAACCTATAAGCCGATGCTCGACGACCTGGGCATCACCTACCCGCAATATCTCATGCTGACGGCACTGGCCGAAAACAACGGCATGACGATCGGCGCCATCGCCGCCCGGCTCGGACTGGAATCGAGCACCGTGACGCCGCCGGTCAAGCGGCTTGAACAGGCGGGCTTCGTCCAGCGAAAGCGCAGCACAGCCGATGAGCGACAGGTCACCGTGCATTTGACCTCCGCCGGCCGCTCGCTGCTGACCAAGTGCAAATGCCTCGGCGACGCTCTGCTGGAGAACAGCGGCATGAGCGAAGCCCAACTCGCGGGCCTCAACCGCCAGATCCAGAAATTCCATCGGGCGCTGAGCGACCAGCTCAACGCCGGTACCGGCGCCAAACATTAACGCACGGGCCCGATCACCGCCGCTGAACCAGCCGCAGCCATGGCGCGGCGTGAAACACGCTCATCAGCCCGTACATCATCGCCATGCCATCGAGCGGCGATGAGCCCTGCGTCGACATGCACAGCATGTCGCTTGGCCCGCCGGACAGTCCGGTCCACAGCGCCATCAGTGCAAAAACCGGCATGGCGGCGAAACCGAGCATCCGGGCGAGGCCAGGAGCGGCTGAACCGCTCCCGGCATCGTTGCCTGCTTGCATGCGGCTCGAGCGAGCTCGGTGCATGACGGCACCTTCAGGAGTGCGCGGCGCAGCACGAACCGGCGGCCTGCTTTGCCGGCTCGTAGCGGTCGTGATGACGCACCCACGCCATGGGGTGCGCCAGGCCATCCTCGTCGCGGCCCTTCGGCGTCAGATCGAGCATCCGATACGTGCCCATCATCACGTCGACGCCGCGGCCGTAGGTTGAGTATGTATTGAACACCTCGCCGGCGTCGTCCTTGAAGAACGCGCTGACGCCCGGCAGTTCCTCGCGGCCGTAATGTGAGGTGCCGTAATTATAGGCCTGCGAGCCCCTGGCGGCCTCGTCCGGCGTGAAGCTGACGCCGAAATCGTAGTTGAAGGTGGTGCCGTGCGACGACAGCCACCTGAACTTCCAGCCCATGCGCCGCTTGAAGCGCACGATCTCGGCATAGGGCGCCCGCGAGATGGCGACGAAGGTGGTATCGCGGTGCTCGAGATGCGGCAGCATGCCGTCGGTATGGTCGGCCATGTAGGAGCAGCTCTTGCAGCCCTCCTCCGCGCCCGGCGCCAGCATGAAGTGCTGGACCAGGAGTTGGTGGCGGCCGTCGAACAACTCGGCCAGCGACTGATGGCCGTCCGGGCCCTCGAACACGTAGTCCTTCTCGACCTTCACCCAAGGCAACTGCCGGCGCAGTTGCGCGACCTGATCGCTGCGCCGCGTCAGGTCCTTTTCGGCGGCGAGAAGATCGCGCCGCGCCTCGAGCCACTTGTCACGTGTTACAACGGTATGCATCGTCATGGTGTTGTTCCTTCTTCGAACTGCGATTGAACGAAGCGCGTATCGCTCAAGCGTCGCGCTTGCGGAAAGCGGCCTCGCCGGCGTCCGATACGGCGACCCATTTCGGATCCGGCGCGGCGTTCGCGATGTAACTGTCGTTCCAGTTCCACCACTTGTACGGCCGCTCCTGCGGGCAGCCATCCGGCGAGTCTTCCCAGATTTCCTGGCGGCCGAGCGCCGTCATATCGAGATAGCTCCAGACGGTGCCCATGGCCTCGTCGCCGCGGCTGTTGATAAAATAAGTGCGGTACACGCGCTCGCCGTCGCGGATGAAGGCGTTATGGCCGTGCCACTGATCGACGCCGAAATCGGCATCGAAGCTGTCGGTGATGGTGTACCAGGGCATATCCCAGCCCATGCGCGCCTTGAGACGCGCGATGTCGGCCTGCGGCGCCCGTGATGCATAGGCGAGCGTGGTGTTGCGTGCGTTCAGGTGCGCGAGGTGGCCGACCTGATCGGCGCCGAGCGAGCAGCCGATGCAGCCATGCTCCGGCCAGCCGTGCACGCCCGGCTCGAAGAAGGCGCGGTAGACGATCAGCTGACGGCGGCCCTCGAACAGGTCGAGCAGACTCGCCTTCCCGTTCGGCCCCTCGAATACATAAGCCTTGTCCACCGCCATCCACGGCATGCGCCGCCGTTCGGCGGCAAGCGCGTCGTGGGCGCGCATCATCGCCTTTTCCTTCACCAGCATCTGCTCGCGCGCTGCGGTCCAGTCGTCCGGCGAAACGATCGGCGGCATTTTCATGGTAGGCTGCGCCGCTGACGCTTCGTCCCGGGATGATTTTGACGTGTCCATCTTGTGCATCTCCGTTCTGCGGTCGACTTCGGCGTCGGCCGTTGCCTGTCGTGAGACAAACTTATGGCCGCGCCTGCCTGCGGCGGGAGTGACAAGTGTGTCGGGATTTCAGAGGGACAGAGTTCCATGGATTCGGTGATCACCGCGGCGGCCCGCGGCCTCGCTCACGGTGATCCGCTTGGCGCCCTCAACCTCATTGCCCTGCGCGACGATCCGCCAGCGCTGGCGCTGCGGGGCATCGCGATGGCCCAACTCGGGGATCTCGACCGCGCCAAGCTGCTGCTGAGGCGCGCGGCGCGCGGCTTCGGCCCCAAGGAGGCGCTCGCCCGAGCACGCTGCATCGTCGCCGAGGCCGAGATCGCGCTGGTGTCTCGCGACCTCGACGGCTCGGCGAAAGCGCTCGAGGCCTCGCGAACAACACTCGAGCGCCATGGCGATCGCGTCAATGCCGCGCATGCGCGTCATCTCGCTATCCGGCGCTTCATCCTCATCGGCTGCATCGACGAGGCCGAGAAACTGCTGGCGGGTTTCGATCCGGCGCCATTGCCGCCGGCGCTGCGCGCGGCGCACGAACTGGCGATCGGCGGCATTGCTCTGCGCCGCTTGCGCACCGAGCGCGCCCGCGAGGCTTTGGCCGAGGCGGCGCGCGCCGCGCAACAGGCCGGCATCGCCTCGCTGGTGGCCGAGGTTGAGAAAGCGGCTGAGATGCTCACCACGCCGGCGGCGCGGCTCATCGCGCGCGGCACGGAAAAGTCACTACTCCTTGCAGATGTCGAGGCCCTCCTCGCCTCCAAGGCGCTCGTGATCGACGCCTGTCGCCACGCGATCTCCATGGCCGGCGATACGATCTCGCTGGAGACGCGGCCGGTGCTGTTCGCGCTCGCGCGCACTCTGGCCGAAGCCTTTCCCGGCGACGCCTCGCGTGAAGCGTTGCTGACGCGGGCATTTCGCGCCCGTCACGCCGACGACTCGCATCGCGCAAGGCTGCGCGTCGAAATCGGCCGCTTGCGCAAGGTGCTGGCAGACATTGCCGAGATCGAGGCGACTTCAAATGGCTTTGCCCTGAAACCGCGCCGCGGCCGCGACGTCGCCGTTCTGGCGCCGCCGAGCGACGAAGCGCATGCCACCGTACTCGCGCTGCTCGGCGACGGCGAAGCCTGGTCGAGTTCGGCTTTGGCGCTCGCGCTCGGCGTCAACCAACGGACAGTGCAGCGCGCGCTCGACGACTTGCTGGCCGCCAGCAAAGTGCAGCCAATCGGTCACGGTCGTGCGCGACGCTGGATGGCCCCGCCCTTGCCGGGTTTCCCGACAAGCTTGTTACTCACGGCCGCGTTGCCCGCTGGCTAGCCTGCGACCATCAGGCAAAGCAAACAAGGAACAGTCTCATGAAACGCTCGGCAGCCAATATCGCCCACGAATATGGTCCGTTTCCGGACGTCGAACGCGTCAACGGCGTCAGCTATGACGGCAGCCATATCTGGGTCGCGGTCGGCGACACGCTCAACGCGGTCGATCCCGACACCGGCGCCACGGTGCGCAAGCTCAATGTCCCCGCGCATGCCGGCACCGCCTTCGACGGCCAGTATCTATTCCAGATCTCCGGCGATCGCATTCAGAAGGTCGATCCCGACAGCGGCAAGGTCATCGCCAGCATTCCGACGCCGGACGGCGGTGCTGCCGGCATGGCTTGGGCGGAAGGTTCGCTCTGGGTCGGTCAGCATCGCAACCGCAAGATCCATCAGGTCGATCCGAACACCGGCGCAGTCCTGCGCACGATCGAATCGAACCGCTTCGTCACCGGCGTCACCTGGCTCGGCGACGAGCTGTGGCACGCGACCTGGGAAGACGATAAGAGCGACCTGCGCCGCGTCGATCCTAAATCCGGCGAAGTCCTCGAACAGGTCAACATGCCGGACGGTCTCGTCGTCTCCGGTCTGGAGTCGAACGGCCGCGACGCGTTTTTCTGCGGCGGCGGCGGCAGCGCCAAGGTGCGCGTCGTGACGCGCCCGCGATAGGCAGACAGGCCGCGCCGTTTGAGCGGCGCGGCCTTTGGTTCAGCTGGCTGCGCGGTAGCGCGGCGCAGCGCGCTCATTGGCGAAGTTCGGCAGCATCGCCTGGCGCGCCGCGTTGAACGCCTCCCACTGCGCGGCATCAGGCAGCGGCGGAATCGTCACGGTCTCGCGCCGGTCGAAGCCGGCGAGCGCTGCGTCGACCAGTTCGCCGACATCCATTACGCCCGCAAGCTTGTTGACGTCGCGGCCGGAGCGTTCCCAGATTTCGGTGCGCGTCGCCGCCGGCAGCACCGCCTGCACATAGAGGCCGCGGCTGCCGAGTTCGGCGTTCAGGCTCTGCGACAAAGTCAGGACGAACGACTTGCTGGCGCTGTAGGCGCCGAGCCCGATCTCCGGTGCGAGGCCAAGCACCGAAGCGATGTTGATAATGTCGCCCTTCCCTTGCGCCAGGAAACGCTTCACCGCCGCGGCCGCGAGCCGCGTCACCGCGGTAACGTTGACCTTGATCAGCGCTTCCATGATGTCCGGATCGCCGTCGGCAAAGCCGCCAGGTGCGGCCATACCTGCATTGTTCACGAGGATGCCGATCGCGGCATCGTCGCGCAGACGCTTTTCGACCTTGGCCAGATCCGCCGTAACGGAGAGATCGGTCGGCAACACATCGACCTTTACGCCCGTCGCGGTGCGCAGGCGCGTCGCCAGCGCGTTCAGCCGTGCGGCATCACGCGCCACCAGCACCAGGTTGTGACCGCGTTTGGCGAAGCGGTCGGCGTAGGTGGCGCCAATGCCCGACGAGGCGCCGGTGATGAGGACGGTCGATTTGGGTTGAACAGCTTGAGCCATGACACTATCTCCTATTCATGATCATTGTCATGATTGTTTTTATGATAATCGTACTGTATAAGTCAAGACCGATGGAGGCGATCACATGAAAGTCAGCAAGGAAAAAGTAGCGGAGCACCGCAAGGCCATCCTCGAAGCGGCCGGCGAGCTGTTCCGCGCGCGTGGCTTCGACGATGTCAGTGTTTCCGACGTCATGAAGGAGGCCGGCCTGACGCACGGCGCGTTCTATGGCTACTTCCCGTCGAAAGAGGCGCTGATCGCCGAGGCCGTGTCGGCGGCGCTGGCGCCCGAACCGGCCAAACCGCGCCGCACGGTCGCTGACTTTGCCGACGCCTATCTCGGCACGCGGCATCGCGATAACCGCGAAGCCTCCTGCATGTTCTCGAGCCTCGGCACCGAAGCCTCGCGCGGCTCCGATGAATTGCGTCATGCCATGACCCAATCGCTGCGCACCACGCTTGACCGCTTCACTGCTGAAGCCAAGGGCAAGACGGCCGAGGACAAGCGGCGCAACGCCATTGCCGCCTGGACCTCGATGGTCGGCGCCCTGGTACTCGCCCGCATTGCTGACGACGAGGACCTGTCACAGGAGATCTTGCGCGAAGCACGCGCCGCCCTGCCGCTGTGAGCGGGGTTCAGGCCGAAAACTATGCCGCGCCGAGGCGCTTCTCGTAACGCCACACCTCGAGATCGAACGGGCCATCGGCAGTCTCGAGGCGGCTGACGAAGTTGCCGCTGCGGCGCCAACCGCATTTCTCGTAGAAACGCGCGGCGCGTCCATTGCCGATCGCGCAGGCGAGCCAAGCTATCGCATGCCCCTGCGCGGCAAGACACGTCTCCGCATCAGCGATCAGCTCTTGCGCAACGCCCTGCCCGCGCGCTGCGGCCGCGACGTAGAACTGATAGAGCTCGTCGGCCTTCAGCAGATGGAAGCCGAGAGGCGAGCCAACCGGTCCGATCACCCGCAGGTCGGCCTGCGCGTCGCGGAGGCGCCCGGCGAAACTGCTCAGCGTACGCGCCCGCGTCAGTGCTTCGGGCACGATGGCGGCATGGGCATCCTGCCAGCCGTCATGCCAGAGGCGGGCCAGCGCATCGATTTCGCTGCCATCGGCCGCTCGGACGCTCATGATCCCCCGCGCAAGCCTGTGCTCGCTATTTCGCCGCCGCCTGCGAGAACGTGCGATGCGCGCCGAGGTCCATGGCCGCAAGCTTGGTCCACACCTCGCCGGCGTCGTCGGCATAGTCAAAGACGCGGAGATCCGACGGGGCGATGGTGCCGGCCTCGACAAGAGCCTCGAGGTTGACGGCCGATTTCCAGAACTGCCGGTCCACCATGATCGTCGCCACCGGCGGCGATTTTCCGGTGATACGCAGGTTCAGTATCTCGAACAGCTCGTCGAACGTGCCGAAACCGCCGGGGAACACCACGAGAGCGTTGGCGCGCATCGCAAGATGCATCTTGCGCACCGAGAAGTAATGGAAGCGGAAGGTCAGTTCCGGCGTGGTGTAGGGATTGGGCCGCTGCTCATGCGGCAATTCGATATTGAAGCCGACCGTCGGCGCGCCGGCGTCATAAGCGCCGCGATTGGCGGCTTCCATCAGTCCCGGGCCGCCGCCGGTGGCAATGACATTGTCGCGCATCAGTCCGGCCGGCCTCAGCGCGCCGCCCTGCTCCGAGGCAATGCGGCCGAAAGCGCGCGCCTGTTCGTACCAGAACGCCTGTCGACCCGGTCCGTTTTCGCGCACGCGCGCCGAACCGAAGACGACGACGGTCGAACGGATGTGCCATTTGGCAAGCCCGGCCTCGGCAGTTTCGAATTCGTGGCGCAGCCGTTCACCGCGCAGGCCGTTGCCCGGCTTGAATTCGGCACAGAGCGCCTCGCCATCCGATTCCTTCTCCGGCATCGCGTTATCGGTCACGTCATTTGATCCCGTCGAACCATGTCTTCCAGTGTGGGACGGCCGTGGCATAGGTGCCGCGATGACTGGTCGGTCCGGTCGAAACCGCCTCGACATCCGGATTGCCGTTGCCGATCGCCTGCTGATAGGTCATCGCCAGCCGGCCCAGCCCCACGCTGATGGCCTCGTCAGCCTCACCGTAATAATTGCGCACGGGCGACTTGATGATCCAGCGATAGGCGGTCGTCTGCGCGACCAACTTGCCATAAGCCGACTGCGCAAAATACTGCGCATCGAAATAGTCCTTCTTGATGAGCTTGTGCAGGTCGGTCGGCACGTCGGCCGCGTTGAACGGCTCGCGCTCATAGGCCTTGCGCGCGGCCTCGTAATACGGCTCGGCGATCAGCGAGCGCGCCAGCCCGGGCACGCCGTAATAATTCTCAAAGGCGAAGGACGACAGGATGAACAGCGAGTTCACCCAGTCAGCATCGTTCTTGCGCGGGAAGCTGAGGAAGCCGTTGAGCGCGACGAAGATATCGACCGGCGCGCTGGCAGTCGCCGCGGCATCGACCTTGACGCCCGCGCTTTCCAGTTTCTCGAGGAAGGCCATGGTGACGAAACCGCCCTGCGACCAGCCGGCGATGAACAGCTTGCTGCTCGTGAGCTTCAGATCCGCCAGCACCGCCCGGCTCGCCATCAGCATGTCGTAAGTCGCCTGCTGATGGCTGGCCTTGACCATGTAGCCTTCCGGCTCCTTCGACGAACCCATGCCGAAATAGTCGGCGCCAATGACGATGTAGCCCTGCCCGGCGAATTGCCCGAGCATCAGCTGCGTCTCCGGCGACTGATCGGGGAACGACGGCACTTGCGTCTTTTCGTACACGGTGCCGTGCTGATACGACACCATCGGAAACGATGTGCCGGCGATATCCGGCACGGCGATCAAGCCGGTCGCCACGATCGGCTTGTTGCCGCGCTCCGGCATGACCGAATTGTACGTCACGCGATAAAGCTTCACGGCGTTCTTCGCCGCGCTGTACTTGACATCGACACCGAAGAATTTCGGCGTATCGCCGGTCAGTACCGTGTTGAGCTTGTCGGCGTCCCAGCGGCCGATGAGCTCGTACTGCACGCCGGAGGCCACCTGCACGGCGCCTGCGCCCTGCGCCGCGGCATGAGGCGCAACGGCACTCAACAAAACGAAGGCAGCCAGCGCCCGGGCGATCATTCGCGTTCTCCGAAGAATAAAGTGTGGCCTCAAGCTGCACGCGCACAGCTTAAATTTCGCTGAACTACGACAAAATACCGGCGTACCGCGCCGATACCTCAACCGACGCTGAGCGCCAGGATCCGGCTCAACTCGCGCTGCGGCCGCTTGGTTTCCTGCGCCCAACTGTTGAACGCTTCCTGCACCGCGTGCAATGCCGCCTTCGAGGTCGCCGGCCTGTCGATGACGCCGTCGCGGATCAGGGCCTTGGTCACGTCGGCCGAGAGGATGAAGGCATCCCAGCCGTTGAAGCGCAGGAAGTACATCGCGGTGGCACCGCCGAGCCTGGAGCCATATTTCTTCAGGTACTCCATGAGGCCGATCTGATCCGACGCCGGCCAGCTCTTGAGAAACGCTGCGAACGAGCCGTGCTCGGCGGCGATGTCGCGGACGAAGCGGGCATTGGCGATCGTCGCCTTGATTTTCGGTCCATTGCGCACGATGCCGGTGTCCTTCATCAGCCGCGCGATATCCCTGGCGCCATAGGACGCGACCTTGTCCGGATCGAATTGGTCGAAGGCCGTCTCGAAGCCCGGCCACTTCTGCTCGACCACGTCCCACGAAAAGCCCGACGAGAAGATCGCCTTGGCCATGCCGGCGAGAAAGCGGTCATCGCCCTGCTTGAGGCTTGCATGCGCGCGCCGCAGCTCGGCGAGCTTGGCTTTGACGCCATCGACGCCGTGATGCTTTTCCGCTTTGGCCAGGATCGTGGCGAATTTGACGTTCGGCATGATGGTCCGCGCAGTATGCCGAAATGCCGTTGCCCGAACAACCGAGGACAACGGCACCGCCGGCGCGGGCCTGCCCGGCTAGTGGCGCCGCCCGGTCATGAAATAAGCCAGAGCCAGCAACGGCAACGCGGCGCCGATCCAGACCACGCCCGGCCAGCCCGCGCCGGCGTAAGCCCAGACGCCAATCGCCGAACCAACGGCGCCGCCCATGAAGAACGTCGCCATGTACAGGCCATTGATGCGCGAGCGCAGGTCCGGGCTGAGCAAAAAGATGGCGCGCTGGCCAAAGACCAGATTGGCCATCACGGCGGCATCGATCAGAATGGCCGCCGCCACCAGGATGGCGCGCGCCGAGGTTGAGCCGTGCTGGGCCAGGAGTGTGACCAGCACTGCACCCGATGTCGTCAGCATCGCGAGAACGGTGCCTGCTCGGCTCCAGCCGCGATCGGCGACCCTCCCCGCAATCGGCGCCGCAACCGCTCCGGCAACGCCGGCCAATGCAAAGAGCGCCACCCCGTTGTGCGTCAGGTGGAAAGCCGGCCCCAGCAACAGCAGCGGCGCCGTGGTCCAGAACAGGCTGAAGACAGCGAACATGGCGGCTTGATACAGCGCGCGCCGGCGCAACAACGGCTCCGTCACCATGAGTCCCAGCATCGAGCGCAACAGTTCGCCATAACCCGGCCGAGTCTGCGGACGGCGCGGCGGCAACGCCCGCGCCAGGACCAGGGCCAGAACGATCATCACACCGGCCGACAGCACAAACACCGCGTGCCACGACAGTAACTCGGTGACAAAGGATGCGATGGGCCGCGCCAGCATGATGCCCAGCGTCAGTCCGCTCATGACATTGCCGACCACCTGCCCGCGCATCTCCGGCGGCGCCAGATGCGACGCATAAGGCACGAGGATTTGCACGGCGATCGAGCCGACACCGACAAAGAATGCAGCCGTCAGGAATAGCATCGCGGACGGCGCCACGGCGGCGGCTAACAGACTGACGATGGCCAGGCCCATCGAGGCCAGTATCAGCAGGCGGTTCTCGACCCGGTCGGCCAACGGCACCACCAGCAACAGTCCGAGCCCGTAGCCGACCTGCGTCACCGTCACGATCAAGCCGGCAGCCTTCGGCGTCATGCCGAGCGTCTGGCTGATCGGCTCGACCAGCGGCTGCGCGTAATAGACATTGGCGGCGATCGCGCCGCAGGCGGTCGCCAGCAGCAATGTCAGCATTGCCGAGATGGCGGGTTTGTCGGCAGGAAAGCAATCGGCAGTCGTCGTCATGGCACGTCCTTATAGGGAAACGATTGTTTCCTTTTTAGTGAAATTTTTTTAGTCGATCATCTTCAGCGCGGTGGCGATGACGGTCTCGACCCCGGTCCTGCTCGGCCGCACCTTGCGAACCAGCCGCAAGCCTTGCAGCAGGCAGAACATTGCGTGACCGACGGCGGCAGCATCGACCTGTGCGGAGATCGAGCCGTCATCCTGACCTTCGCGGATCAAACCGACGAGACGCATCTCGTTGCCCTTGAATGCCTGAGCCACGCGCTCGGCGACATCGGCGTCAACGGTCGCCACTTCGCTGGCGCTGCTAACGACGAGGCAGCCGCGCCGGCCTTCCTCGCCAAGCGACGACTCGGCGTAGAATCTGAGCACCTGACGCAAGCGGTCCCTGGCGGTCCCGGTTTCCGCCAGCGACTTTCTCAGCCTGTCTTCCCTGACCTCGCGATAGCGATCGAACGCGGCGAGGAAAACGGCCTTCTTGTCCTTGAAAGCCTTGTAGATGCTGCCTTCGGCCAAACCCATCGCCTCGGCCAGTTCACCGATCGAGGTGGCGTTGAAGCCGCGCTCGGAAAAGATCCGAACCGCGCCATCGAGCGCAACGTCCATATCAAAAGCGCGCGGCCGGCCGGGGCCGCGCTGAACGGGTGAAGCGAGCGTCTTCGTCATCGCCCTATTATAGGAAACATTCGTTTCCTATTCAAGCCCTCCCCCGCACGCGCATAGACGAATCGATCCTCTCAGACACCGAACCGGACATGGCCGTTCTCGTCGATCGGCCAGGCGGGATTCCAGGCGATTTCCCAGGCATGGGCGTCGGGATCGGCGACATAGCCGCGAAAGCCGCCATGCGCCGGCGCGTCCGCCGGGCGCAGGATATGCCCGCCCGCCGCGGCGAGCCTGTCGATCGTCGGCTGCACGTCGTCCTTGTGGCGGACATTGTGCGCCAGCGCAAAAGCACCCGGCCGCGACCAGCCGCTCCGCATCATATCGCTCTCCAGCGCCGCCGCCTGCCACGTGCTGAGCACGAAGCCGTTCATCTGATAAAAAATGACTTCGGCATTTTCAAACACCGGCACCCAGCCAAACCCTTCGGTATAGAAGCGTCGCGACCGGCCGAGATCGGCAATTCCCAATGTCACCACGGCAATCTGCTGCTGCATCCTGAAACCTCTTCGCAGTGATCTACGCGCTCAATCGGATCGGCTCGAGCCGCTGTTCGGTACTATCAATGCTTCAATGGTCGCCGGCATGAACAAGCCCGCCGCCGCAAGGCCAGCGTGCGGAGCGCGAGTACAAATAAGGGCGGGAGTTGAAGACGTGGCTGCCGTGGCCTGAAGCATCCGAAATCGCGGGTCGTATCGTCGGCTGGCGCGCTCGGCAACCGCTTCGATGTCGGCGACGTCGGCATTGACGAACTGATTCCCGTGTCGCCTGGCGTCGTCGATGATAGATACATACGGCGTGAGTATTTCGTCACGATAGTACCAATGCTTGGCCAGGCTTCTATCAGCCATGACGGTGGCTTCCTCGACACCGGCGCAGAGACCGACCCCGTCGAGCCCACATCCCGTAATTTTAACCGACATGCGACGAATCGGTTTCCCCGGCGCGGCCTGTGATTTGCGGTCTCGCGCGGCGCAACACGAGAAGACATCCCTGCCCTGCGCCGTGGGCCGGCGGCGGCCCTGATATGAAGCCGCCCAATTCCTCTCGCGAGAGGCCGGGCCTTGGCCGACAAGGCAAGCCACCCCGGCTTGCGTGCGCGTGACGCCGGCTTATCTGTGACAGACCGCGACCGGCGCCTGATCGTTCATCCCGCACGACCGCATAGGCGCGAATCCATCGACGACAGGAGAAATGGGAATGACTGCGACGACCGATTACACGCCGCCAAAGGTTTGGACTTGGAATAAGCCCTCGGGCGGCCAATTCGCCAGCATCAATCGTCCTGTCTCTGGGCCCACTCATGAAAAGGAATTGCCGGTGGGCAAGCATCCGCTGCAACTTTATTCTCTCGCGACGCCGAACGGCCAGAAGGTCACGATCATGCTCGAGGAGCTTCTTGCCCTCGGACACAAGAGCGCGGAATACGACGCCTGGCTGATCAAGATCGGCGACGGCGAGCAGTTCGGCTCCGGCTTTGTCGCGGTCAACCCGAACTCCAAGATCCCGGCGCTGTTGGACCGCAGCGGTCCAAAGCCTATCCGTGTTTTCGAGTCCGGCGCCATCCTCACTTATCTCGCCGAAAAATTCGGCGCCTTGCTGCCGAAGGACCCGGCGGCGCGCGCGGAATGCTTCTCCTGGCTGTTCTGGCAGATGGGCTCGGCGCCCTATCTCGGCGGCGGCTTCGGCCACTTCTACGCTTATGCGCCGACCAAGATGGAATATCCGATCGACCGCTTTGCGATGGAAGTGAAGCGCCAGCTCGACGTGCTCGACAAGCGCCTAGCCGAGAGCGAGTACATCGCCGGCCCCGACTACACCATCGCCGACATCGCCATTCTGCCTTGGTACGGCGGCCTGGTGAAGGGCTGGCTCTACGGCGACTCCGCCACCTTCCTGAGCGCGCACGAGTACAAGCACGTCAACCGCTGGGCCGATCAATTGCTGGCGCGGCCGGCGGTGAAGCGCGGCCGCATCGTCAATCGCGTGTCCGGCGATCCGAAGAGCCAGTTGCACGAGCGTCATGACGGTGGCGACTTCGAGTCCAGGACGCAGGACAAGCTGGCGAAGGCGACCTAGGCCCAGGCACTAGCCGCCGGTGTCGTCGGCGGCTTTTCTGGCTTTCTCGGCGGCGTCCTGAGCGTCACGGACGGCAACCGCGGCCTCGGCGCGGCCGGCGGCTTCGTGGCTTCTCGCCATATCGGCAAAGCTTACCACTATCCGCGCGGAGGCCTTCGCCTCGGCGCGGCACTTGAACGCCGCGGGCCAATCGCCTTTGGCCTCGGCCTCGCGCGCGCAACGCGCGAGATCTTCCGTGCTGATGGCGATCTGGTTGGCGGACGCCGCCAGCGACATGGTGAGTTGTGCCTCATTGAGGCTGGCGATGGTGGTGGTGCCCCGATCGTCCATCACCGTTGTGTCCCAATCCAACGGCGCAATCAGGGCTCCGCAATGAAACTGTATGTAATTTCCCAACGCGGTCGCCGATTGATCCATCGTCTCGGTGCTCGATTTCGGTGTCCGGGCGGCCTTTCCCAGTTCGACGCCGTAAGCGACGCCCAACTTGTGCCCAACCTCGAGACCGTCTCCCCACCCCAGACGTTCGTCGCCCGGCCTGAGCACCTCCGGGGTTGGGATCGACAACAGGATGAGAGTTTTGTTCTCGACAGGACTGGTCGCCGAACCGTTGTAACCATCGACCACGCCGCGCAGCCAACCGGGATAGGCGCCCTGGCAGGCGCCGCGATGAAACGCCGGACTATCGCGATCGGCGAGCGCTGCTCCAGCGCTCCAAGCGAACGCGCCGAGCGCGATGATGACCGGGCTCAATCGTCGAATGGCGCTTGGCGCCTGCCCCGTCCGATGCGTCATGCTGGCCACCTTTGATCGTGCTCCGTCTCCTCGCGGAGCCGCCATCATGAGGGCTAGCCGTCGCCACCAGCATTGATCTGCATCAGCCTGAATCGGATACCGGTAACGGTCTCAAGCGGTTTGCGCTTCCGGCGAAATCCGGCGGAGCAGCAGCAGCCGCAACGCGGCGACGTGCGTGATCATCAGGATCGGCACATACAGGATCGGTATCCAGTACGCCGCGCCGAGGGCGCCGGCCGCGCCCGGCAGGTCGAGCCGGACACCGTGGACATAATTGAGGATGAGGTCAGCCGCACCGACGACGTTGAAGGCGACGACGAACATCATGAACAGCGGCCGAACGCGGACACTGAACAGCGCCAGCATCGCCAGCAGTCCGGCCGCGAGATCGCCGTAGGCGGCGGACGCGGCAAAGCCCGGCGGCAGGCCTGGCCCGACCACGCCGGGGACCAGAAAGACCAGACCGAAAAAGCGGAAGCTGTGCAGCGTCGCGATGAGCCGGTGCGCCGCGACCGGATCCATCGCCCGCAGCCGCGGCCAGAGATAGGTGACGAACAGCAGGAGCCACGGCAAATAGCCGAGGGCGAGCTGGATCTGGAAGATGATGGCGGCCGGCATGCGCGTCCTCCCGTTCAGGCGGCGACGCGGGCGATGTACGGCACCTTCCCCGGCGGCACTATCCGCGATAATCTGCGCGATCCATGAAGCAGAACTTCACAATCCGCCAGGGCGCGCTCGACGGCGTCGAGGCCTTTCTCGCCGTCGCCGGCCAGCGCAATTTCCGCAAGGCCGCCGCTGCGCTCGGCGTCACGCCGTCGGCGGTCAGCCAGACCATCCGCGCGCTGGAGACGCGCATCGGCGCCGCGCTGTTCATGCGCACGACGCGCAGCGTCGGGCTGACCGAAGCGGGCGAGCGCTTCCTCGCGCGCGCCAAGCCGGCCTATGAGGAATTGCTGGCGGCGCGCGACGTCGCGCGGGATCTCGGCCAGCGGCCGTCCGGGCTGCTGCGCATCTCGGTGCCGCGCGCCGTCGTGCCGGTGCTGCTCGAACCGCTGATCGCGTCGTTCTGCGAGGCCTATCCGGATGTCGAACTCGAGATCGCGACGCGCGAGGAATTCAGCGATCTGGCCACCGAGGGCTTCGACGCCGGCATCCGCCTCGGCCAGTTCATCGCCGCCGACATGGTCGCGGTGCGGCTGACGCTCCCCTTCCCGCTCATGGTGGTGGCAACGCCGGACTATTTCAAACGCCGGCCGGCGCCACAAAACATCGGCGATCTGCGCGGCCACGCCTGTTTGCGTCTGCGCCGTTCGGACGGATCGCTGGCGCCGTGGCCTTTCGTCGACGGTAACAAGGCAATCGAGACCATCGTCTCCGGCCCTTTCATCGGCCACGATTATCTGACGCTGCTCGGCGCGGCGTTGCGGGGCGTCGGCCTGGCGCAGTTGCCGGCGCCGCTCGTGCGCGGCGCCCTGGCCGACGGCAGACTGCGCGCTGCGCTGTCGCCTTATGCCGTCACCGCGCCCGGGCTGTTCCTTTATCACCCCGGCAAGCGCCAGGTGCTGCCCAAGCTGCGCGCCTTCATCGAGCACGTGCGCTACAGAAGCGAGCGCAAGCCGGCCAAGGCGCCACCGCGGCCTGCGGCACGAAAGTCACAACGATGAGCGCGCGTCGTCTTGTCGCCCTGCGATCGCTTGCAACCTGCGCGGCGCAGAGTTATCTGGCGCCATCATGAAGATGATCGCTTTCAAAATCGCAGCGGCTTTCTTTCAAGGCTGACTCCGGCGCGCTCCTCTCGAGCGCACGACGTCGTTCGCCTGAAAGACATCGCCGGCCGTGCCGTTTCCGGCACCGATGAAGGCCGGCCCGAAAACGAAAGCTATCATCATGCCTCACGCTCCTCACTCAGGGCGCGCGCTCAGCGACGCCCAGATTACTCAATTCATTCGCGAGGGCTTCGTCCGCATCGACAACGCCTTTCCGCGCGCCGCGGCAGCCGATGCGCGGGCGATCCTGTGGCGCGACAGCGGCTGCGATCCGGATGATCCAGCGACCTGGACCCATCCGGTGATCCGGCTCGGCATGTACGACCAGACACCGTTTCTCGACAGCGCCAACACGCGCGTGCTGCACGATGCGTTCGATCAGCTTATCGGCGGCGGCCGCTGGTTGCCCTGCCGCAGCATGGGCACCTTCCCGATCCGCTTTCCGTCGGCCTGCGACCCCGGCGACACCGGCTGGCATGTCGATGCCAGCTTCGGCTGGGACCAGCCCGATTTCATGGAATGGCGCGTCAATGTCGTCTCACGCGATCGGGCCCTGCTCATGTTGTTCCTGTTCTCGGACATTGACGAGACGGATGCACCGACGCGCATCCGCCGCGGTTCGCACCTCGACATCGCACGGCAACTGGCGCCGGCCGGCGACGCCGGCCTGACCTTGCGTGAACTGGCCGCTGACGGCTTTGCCGGATCCGCAGCGCGGCCCGAGACACTGGCCGTCGGTGCAGCCGGCACAGTCTATCTGTGTCATCCGTTCCTGGTACACGCGGCGCAGCCGCATCGCGGCAGCCGCCCCCGCTTCCTGGCGCAGCCACCGTTGTTGCCGAAGGAACCGTTCAGCCTGACGCGCGGCGATCGCGACCTCTCGCCGGTCGAACGCGCGATCCGCGATGCGATCGATGGCCAGTTGTAGGTGTGCGCGAGCGCGAAGATGCGGGCCGCGCGCCCGCCGCCTACATCTCGAACTCGAACTTCACGCTCGGCGCCGATCGCTTGGCCGGCCCGTGATAGACCGCTTCGATATTATTGCCCGCCGGATCGATCACGAAAGCGGCGTAATAATTGGCGTGGTACTTGCGCGTGCCCGGCGCTCCATTGTCCTTGCCGCCGGCGGCAATCGCGGCCTTGTGGAAGGCATCGACCGTGGCGCGATCCTTCGCCTGAAACGCGAGGTGATGCCGCCCGGTCGTCTTGCCGAGCGCCGCCTGGCTGCAGGGGGTCGAGATGAACAATTCGTCGGCCCAGAAATAATCGTCGCCGCTGCCGGCCAGCGGGATCTCCAGCACTTTGAATATCGCTTCGTAGAAGCGCCGCGCGGCGGCAAGATCATCGACCACCAGTTGGATGTGGTCGATCAGGCGGCCGCGGTGAATTTCCATGACTTCCATGAGAGCCTCGCTGATGCGGACAGGGACTTCCCGTGTCTTGCCGCGCCGCGACGGCGGCGCGAAGTCAGCGATTTGCCGCAGGCTTCGATGCCGCGACCGCAGGAAGACGCGCCAGCAGATCCTGGCAACCATGCCGCTTGATGGCACCGGCCGGCGCCGCGTCACAGGACGACTCCGCCGCCTTCAGGCGCGAATCGCAACGACGCGCGAAGATGCGCGCATATGCATAGACATTGGAACCGACGCGGCGGACGGCGGCCTGTTCCCTTCCGGCCGCGGCCGTAGCATCCGCGGCGCCAATGCATTCGCGCAAACCGTCATGCGAATGGGAAAACAGTTCGTTCGCCGGCGATGTAACTGGGAGACTAGCGCGGCCCTTCGACGGCGCGACGAAAACCAGTGGTCCCTATTCCATGCCGACTTATCTCATCAACCACCTGCGCATCCCGGCCGATGTCCCGAACGATGAAGGCTTGACCTATCTCGAGCAGGTCGAGGCGACGGTCGCGCCGTATGGCGGCAAATGGCTGGCGCAGGGACCGGTCGACGTGATCGAAGGCGCCTGGCCGGGCTCGGTCGTTCTGATGGAGTTTCCGGACCGCCATGCCGCGGATGCCTGGTATCACTCAGCCGACTATCAGGCCATCGCGCCGCTGCGCATGCGCAATGCCATCTCCGACCTCGTGCTGATCGACGCCCTGCCCGCCGGGTTCACGATCAAGGGATTTGCCGGCGACATCCGCAAGGCGCTCGCGGGCGTCTGAGCGCGCCGGCCAACTTCCATCGAAGGAAATTGACGTGACCCCACTGAATTGGCGGTTGCTGACCAAGAAACGCGGCAGTTCGACGCAAGGCGTGCCGCCCGGCAAGGAGGACCTCGCCTGGGTCAACAACACCGTCACCCTGATTATTGGCGAGAATGATGCGGTGTTGGTCGATACGTTCCTGCCGTTGCAACAGTCACAGGAACTGGTCGACTGGGTCGCGCAAAGCGGTAAGAACCTCAAGACGATCTATGTGACGCACGCGCATGGCGATCACTATTTCGGCCTGGCGCTGCTGCTCGAACGATTTCCGGCGGCAAAAACGATCGCGGCAAGACCGGTCGCCGAGGCGATCGCGCGGCAAATCGAGCCCGACTTCGTCAAGTCGTTCTGGGAGCCCCGCTTCCCCGGCCAGCTGCCGAAAAAGTTCGCCGCGCCACGTCCCGCCGACAGCGACATCTTCCAGCTCGAGGGCCAGGACCTGCGCATCGTTCCCCTCGGCCACACCGATACCTCGGACACGACGGCCTTGCACATTCCTTCGATCGGTCTGGTGATCGCCGGCGACGCCGTCTACAACGAAACGCATCTTTATCTGGCGGAATGCGATGCGGCGGCGCGGTCGGAGTGGCTACACGCGCTCGACATCATCGAGACGCTGCAGCCCAAGGCGGTCGTCTGCGGCCATGCGGTCACCGACCAGGACGGCTCGCCGCGTCACATCGACGCCACGCGCCGGTATATCCAGGATTTCAACGCCGCGCTGCCGAACAGCGCGAGCCACCTCGATCTCTACAACAAGATGCTGGCGCTCTATCCTGATCGCGTGAACCCAGGCTCGCTCTGGGCCGCGGCAAAGGCCGCCATACCCGCCGGTTAATCACACCTGGGTCAGCAACACCTCGGCCAGGGCCTCGGGCTGCAACCGCGCGACATTGTGCCCGCAATCGAACGCCAGCGTTGACCATTCGGGGTCGCCGCTCAAGCGCGCATGCAGGTCGCGGAACGGACTGCCCTGCCAGCCGAAGGCGCCGATATAAGTCTTGCGCGGCACCTCGCGCCAGCGGCCGCTGAGAGTGGTGGCCTGCAGAAAGGTCGCCATCGGCTGCGGCCGACAGCGTGGGTCCATGGTCGCCGGCGGCACGCAATTGCGGCCGTCGGCCTTGCACCCGGCGACGAAGAGATCGCGAAACTGCGGCGTCGTCAGAGACCACACCGAGTCGCCGGTCTGCGGCACATAGGCATCGACATAGACCAGAGCGCGGATCGGCGCCGGCACCGCATCGGCCGCGCCGCTGACGATCATGCCGCCATAGGATTGGCCGACGAGCACGACCTCCTCGCCCTGCGCCCTCACCGTCTCGACAACCTCGGCGATGTGGCTGTCGAGATTGGCGTCCGGCGCCGGCTTATCGCCGAGCCCGGCCAGCGTCACCGGCACCGCCTTGTGGCCGCGCGCGGTCAGAAATTCCGCGACCTGCTGATAGATCCAGCCGCCCTGCCAACCGCCGGGGATCAGAATGAAAGTGACCATGATGTTCGTTCCCGGCTTCGTCCTAATTCTGAGGTTCGGTCACGAACGGCATGATATCGACGGCGTCGCCGGGAAAGATCGTGAAGTGCGGATGCTGCTCGAACAGTCTGGCCGCGGCGTCGATGCTCTCGGCTTCGACGACGATGTAACCGCAGATATCGTTCTGCGCGTCGCCGATGCCGTCCTTGCTGACGCGCTTGGTCTTGCCGACCATACCCCTGTCGCGAAATGACGCCGCGTTCGCCTCTTCCCACGCCACCCATTGCGGAAGACCGGCGGCGTCAATGGCCTCCTGCTCGGCCTTCGGCATGGCGCGAAACCGCGCGAGGTTTTCGGGCTTCATGGTGTAGATCGCGAGAAAGCGAGGCATGCTGGAGGCTCCGATGAGAGAGTGCGAGCATAAGCAGGCAATTGCTCTGGCTCAATCATCTCCGGCGCGATGCCTGCAGCCCGGGTGAAGTGAAACGCAACCGGCACTTGGTTGGGGCTTACCCGCCATTCGCTTGCCGCACGAGCGCCGGCTTAGTCGGTATCAATCGACGAGTTCGGTTTCGAGAACGTCCCCACGCCTTTGGCCGCCATCACCGCGGCGAACCGCTCGGTAGCGGCCGGGCGACAGACCGTGATGCCGAAGGAACACTTTCGAAAACGCAGCCACGGTCTCGTAGCCGACACGGGTGGCGATCCGCGCGATCCCCTCGTCGCTCGATTCGAGCAGGAACGCGGCCTCCGCCATCCGGCGGCCGATCAGATAGCGATACATGGACTGGCCGACGAGCCTGGTGAAGCGATCCGAGAACGTCGAGCGACCGAGGCCCACGCGTTGCCCGAGATCATCGAGCGTCCAGGGCCGATCCGGCCGTTCATGAATCAACTGAAGCGCGGGTCCGATGTGCGGATCCGCCATCGCGCCAAGCCACCCGCCTTCTCCGGGACCGAGCGACTTGACCCAGCTTCGCAACACCTCGACGAAGAGCACTTCGGTCAGCCGCGATAACGCGACGCCCTGACCGGGACGCTGACGCGCGGACTCGCTCACCATGCGCCGCAGAATCGCTTCGAGCCATTCGCCGTCCTCCGCCGGCTTCAGGAACAGGACGGGCGGCAGTAATTCCAGCACGCTGCCGCGCGAGGGCCGCGCCACCGTGAACTTGCCGCAGATCATCGTCGCGAATGGTTCCGCGCTGCCGCCGTGACGAACGGCGCCAAGATGGGCGGACGATCGATCCAGATCCATGACCGAGAACGGTTTGGTCCCTCGATCCGAAAAAAACTCATGGGGCTGGCCGCGTGAGACGACAACAAAATCGCCCGCAGACATGTGGACTTCTCGTCCGTCTTCGAGCGCGAGTGTCGCCGAGCCCTGACTGAGATAATGAAACAGCGCGTGCGGCCGCTGGGGCAGCGCCAGACTCCATGGACGGCCAAGTTCGAAGTGGAAGAGCAGAGTCCCACCGAGGCGAACGCGATCGAGCACTTCGGCCAGGATGTCCATAACAACAATGCTAATCCGGCGGACGGTTGGACACAATACTCGGACGATTGGGCTCTACCGACGGAAAACTCCCCATACTACGTCGTGCCGAGCCGACGCGTCGTGCGGTCATCTATTTAACAAATCCGCCGATGGAAAAATGCGATTTCGCCGAGACGTTTGTCCATCGCCGGCGCGCGGCCCGTCATCTCAACAGGAGCATTTGATGCGAACTCTTCTCCTCTCCACCGCCGCCGCCATCATGGCGGGAGCGGCCTTTGCCGCCACGCCCGCGCAAGCGGCTAATCTGCCCAAGGGGGCGGCTCACAATATTGTGCTGGTGCATGGCGCTTTCGTTGACCAGACGAGTTGGAAGCCCGTTGCCGACATTCTTACAAAGAAAGGCTACAACGTCACCCTCGTCGAAAATCCGCTCACCTCGCTTGCCGCGGACGTCGATGCCACCAAACAAGCGCTGGCGAAGCAGAATGGCAAGACGGTCCTCGTCGGCCACTCCTGGGGCGGCGTGGTCATCACGCAAGCCGGCAACGATCCGAAAGTCTCGGCGCTGGTCTACGTATCCGCTTTCGCGCCTGACGTAGGACAATCTCTTGCGGCGCTGGCCAAGAGCGGTCCGGCAACCGAAGGTGCCGCGGCGATTCATCCTGACGCCAAAGGAAATCTCTATATCGACCCCAAGGTGTTTCCTTCGGCGGTCGCCGCTGACCTTCCCCCGCAGATCGCCGAACACCTGGCGAACCATCAGCTTCCCTTGAATCACGTGGCGTTCGAGGCGCCGGTTGATACCGCAGCCTGGCGCGACAAGCCGACGTTCTACGTGATCACCACCAAGGACAAGGTGATCGCACCCCAGGCGCAGAAGTTCTTCGCCACCGAGATGAAGGCCCAGACGACGGAAGTCGCCGGCAGCCATGCTTCGCTC
The DNA here is from genome assembly GCF_001426945.1 of Pseudolabrys sp. Root1462. Classification (GTDB taxonomy): domain Bacteria; phylum Pseudomonadota; class Alphaproteobacteria; order Rhizobiales; family Xanthobacteraceae; genus Pseudolabrys. Next base: position 2,263,388 of record NZ_LMFS01000001.1, read on the forward strand.
GTCGTTCACGCCAAGGAAGTCGCCGCGGTGATCGAGAAGGCCGCGCTCGCGGAATAACAAGACCGCTCCCGGCACTCTTGTGTCGGGAGCCGCCCGTCTGCGCCACAACCGTTTCGCCCGATTATTTCATGCCCAGCATCCAGAGGATGTCATGACCGAACTCGCCGTCACGAGCCAGGCAGTCGCCACGCTTGAAACCGCGCCAACGCGTTACGTCGAAGGCCGCGGAATCCGCTTCGCCTATCGCCGCCTCGGCCCGTCGGCCGGAACGCCGCTGGTTCTCCTGCAGCACTTCTCCGGCAACATCGATGCGTGGGATCCCGCCGTCGTCAACGCCCTCGCCGCCCATCGTCCCGTGATCGTCTTCGACAACGCCGGAGTCGGCCGCTCAACGGGTCAGACGCCCGACAATGTCGAGGCGATGGCGCGAGACGCCGTCAACTTCATCAACCTGCTCGGCCTCACCGAGGTCGACCTGCTGGGCTTTTCTCTCGGCGGCTTCATCGCCCAGCAGATCGCCGCCGAGCACGGGCCGCTGGTCCGCAAGCTCATCCTCGTCGGCACCGCGCCAAAAGGTGGAGAGGAACACTTGCTGGCGGTTCTCCAGGAGGCGTTTTCCCAAACCGATGCGCCGGACCCTCGCCTGCCGCTGTTCTTCACGAAGTCGTCCGCCAGCCAGTCGGCGGGCCTGGCGTTCCTGAAGCGGGCAAAGGCGCGCAAGGACGATCGGGACACCGATAACGGCAGCGCGGTGACCGATCCGCAGGCCAAGGCGCTGATCACTTGGTGCGCCACACCCGATCCCGAGCACGCCACACTGCGCGCCATCCGCCAGCCCACGCTGGTGGTCAGCGGCAGCGACGACACGATGCTGCCGGCGAACAACGCCTACGCCATGTTCAAGGCGCTCAGCAATGCTCAGCTCGCCCTTTATCCGGACTCAGGACACGGCGCCCTGTTCCAGCATCACGAGATGTTCGTCAACCACGTCCAGACCTTCCTGGACGCACCATAGATGACCACATGATCGCGGCGCGTTCCGACGCAGGTGCCCGCCTTATCCATGCGAGTTGTTGCGGAGGACAATATGGCAATTGCGAAGTTCGAAGTGGAACGTTTCAGTCTTACAAGCTCAAAGTCATTCGACGCTGTTGTGGCCGCGCTCAAGTCGGCGGTCGGGCAACCTGACATCGTCGAATTTTTCAAGGCTACGGAGGCGGCCAGTTCATTCCCGGATCTGGAGCGCGTTGTGCAGGGCGCCCTCGGCCGCACGGGTTTGATGCTCTTCGCGGAATTCGATTTGGGCGGTATTTTGCGCCGTGAAAGCGGATCCAAGACGCCCAAGATCGTACGGCTTGTGGTGGGCAATCCACTCATCATGAAGGAAATGGCCAAGCACGTTCCCGATGCCGGATCTTACGCGCCGGTTACGATCCTGGTCGATGAACGTACCGATGGCGTGCACGTCTCCTACGACAAGATGGAGAGCTATCTGCTGCCTTATGGCAGTCCGGACGCACTCGCCGTCGCCCGCAATCTCGACGCGAAGATCACCACCTTGCTGCAGGAATGCACGAGATAGCACGACCCTCCCGGGCAGGCGCGCTAGGGCTAGCCGCAGATCTCGTTCGCTTCCCCTCAGGCCAGCCATTGTAGGATGCCGGCGCATCGGCGGCGGCCTGCTCCGCCTCCGGCAAAGCGCGAAAGCGTAGTCCGGGTGACGCAAAGCGCAACGCGGGATTGATGCCCGCGCGCCCCACCCCGACGGAAGCGAAAGCGCTCGACTGGCGTGACGATCGTCACGCCGTCCATTCCTTCCGCAGGATGGCGTACTGCATCGTGTTCTCGAATTTCGGGGCTCCTTCGTCATCGGTCGTGAAAGAGACAAACTCTTTGAACAGCCCCTCCTTCCTCATGCCCAATCGTTCGCACAGGCGCCGCGAGGGGATGTTGTCTTCCTCGACATAGGCGTAAAGCCGCCGGGCACCTTTTGCCGTGAACAAATGCGAGAATAGAGCCCGCCCGGCCTCGGAGGCATAACCGGCGCCGCCAAAATCCGCGTTGAAATTCCATCCGACGGAGTACGTATCGGGAGGTTCATGGACGCAGAACAGATCGCCGATCAGCCCGCCGGAACTCCGCAGGCACACAGCGACATGCTCGTCGCTCTTGCTCCGCGTCTCCACTTCGGCTCGAGCCGCCTCGATATCCGCAAGCCTGAGAGAGAAGAAGCAGCTCGGCCTCGGTTGCCGCAGATATGCGAACAGATCGGCCGCATCGCCGAGCCTGAAATTTCTCAGGGTCAGCCGCTCGGTCTCGATGATGTCCATTCGAACTTCCTGTCGGCTCCCGTCGGAGAAAGGCGCGCGGTCCGTCGAAGCCAGCCGCTTGTCGGCATCAGGATGGACACGCGCAGGTGACGAAAGCATGACCGGGTTCGATGCCGGACATGCACGGTCGAGCGCCGCAGGCTTCCAGGCACGGCGCTATTGCGTCACAGAATCCGGCGACTCGACGTCAGCTATCATTGACGGCGCGGCCACGGTTCGCGAGGCACCAAGGCCTCGCCCCCTCACTCCCACTCGATCGTCCCCGGCGGCTTGCTCGTCACGTCATACACCACGCGGTTGACGCCCTTGACCTCGTTGATGATGCGCGTCGCCACCATGCCGAGAAAGCGCATGTCGAACGGGAAGAAGTCGGCGGTCATGCCGTCCACCGATGTCACGGCGCGCAGGCCGACCACATATTCGTAAGTGCGGAAGTCGCCCATGACACCGACCGTCTTTACCGGCAGCAGCACGGCGAAGGCCTGCCAGATGTCGTCATAAAGTCCGCAGCGGCGGATTTCCTCGATATAGATTTCATCGGCGAGCCGCAGGATATCGAGCTTCTCCTTGGTGATCGCACCGGGCACGCGGATGGCGAGACCGGGCCCCGGGAACGGATGGCGACCGACGAACGATTCCGGCAGGCCGAGTTCGCGGCCAAGCGCCCTCACCTCGTCCTTGAACAGTTCGCGCAGCGGCTCGACGAGCTTCATGTTCATGCGCTCGGGCAGACCGCCGACATTGTGGTGCGACTTGATCGTCACCGACGGGCCGCCGGTGAATGAAACGCTTTCGATCACGTCGGGATAGAGCGTGCCCTGCGCGAGGAATTGCGCGCCGCCGATCTTCTTGGCTTCGGCCTCGAACACGTCGATGAACAATTTGCCGATGGTCTTGCGCTTGACCTCCGGATCGTCGACGCCTTCGAGCGCCTTCAGGAAGGTGTCGCTGGCATCCACATGGACCAGCGGGATGTTGTAACTGTCGCGGAACATCGCGACCACCTTCTGCGCCTCGGCGAGCCGCATCAGGCCGTGATCGACCAGCACGCAGGTGAGCTGATCACCGATCGCCTCGTGGATCAGCACAGCGGCAACCGCGCTATCGACGCCGCCGGACAGGCCGCAGATCACCTTGCCGTTGCCGACCTGGGCGCGGATCTTCTCGATCGCCTCGTCCTTGAAGGCACGCATGGTCCAGTCGCCGGTGAGCCCGGCGATCTTGCGCACGAAGTTGCGCAGCAGCGCCGCGCCGTGCGGGGTGTGCACCACCTCGGGATGGAATTGCATGGCGTAGAATTTGCGCGCGTCGTCGCCGATGATCGAGATCGGCGAGCCCGGCGCCTTGCCGAGCACACGGAAGCCCTCGGGCAATTCGGTGACGCGGTCGCCGTGGCTCATCCACACCGGGTATTTTTCGCCCTTCACCCAGACGCCCTCGAAGAACGGGCTGTCCGCCGTGATCTCGACTTCGGCGCGGCCGAATTCGCGGTGGTGGCCGGCCTCGACTTTGCCGCCGAGTTGCTGCGCCATGGCCTGCTCGCCGTAGCAGATGCCAAGCACCGGCACGCCGGCGTCATAGATCGCCTGCGGCGCCAGCGGCGCGTTCTTGTCGAGGACCGAAGACGGCCCGCCGGACAGGATCACGGCCTTGGGCCGCATCCGGCGGAACGCCTCTTCGGCCTTCTGGAACGGGACGATCTCCGAGTAGACCTTCTCCTCGCGCACCCGGCGGGCAATGAGCTGGGTGACCTGCGAGCCGAAATCGACGATCAGGACCTTGTCGTGATCGGGATGGTTGGGATCGATGGCGGACGGTGCGGGTTTGGCTGGGTTCATCCCCTGAATTAAGCAAGTCGCGGGCCCGCCGCAATGGGCCAAAACGGCCTTCCACCGGCTCTTTCCTTGACCGCGCAGGGCAAAGCCGCCCATTTCGGCAGCGCGCGCCTTTTACCGGCTCGCTGGTTGCGCCCGCTCAGGCCTTGCTCTGGCGCCGGTCTTCGCCCGCGCCAGCGGCTTGGCCTTCGTGGCGGCCTTGGCCTTGTTGAACGCCACCGCTTCACGGACCAGCGCCTTCAGCGCCGCCGCGTTGATCCTGTCGCCCTCGTGAAAATCGATGGCGCGGCGGAGATTACCGTCGAGGCTCGCGTTGAACAGGCCGGAGGGATCCTTCAGCCTGGCGCCGTGAGCGAAGGTCATCTTCACCGCGCTTTTGTAGCTCTCGCCAGTGCAGATGATGCCGGCACATTCCCACACCGGCACGCCCATCGGGTTCGACGGCTTGCGCCATTTCACCGTTTCGACCACATCGGGACAGGCTTGTTTGATGATCTGCCGGATCGTCCCCAGCATTTCACCACGCCAGCCGCCGAGCTTCTCGATCTTGGCGTCGATCAATTGCGACGGCGACGCTTCCTTCGCAGATGCCCGCTTTGCCATGTCCGTTCGTCCTCAGGCGCGTGATCGTCCGGTCACATAGGGCAATACGAACATATAAAGCCCGGTGAACAGGAGCAGAAACAGCGGCACCAGCGGCGCATAGACGATCACGGCCGGCGGCGTGCCCACCGCCATGGCGGCGAAATTCGCGATGACGGTCAGCGTGAAGATGATCGATATCCAGCGGTGAAACTGTCGAATGCTCGTATTCCAGTTCAAATGCGCCTCCTTCGCTATGTGGCGTGCAACAGGTCAGGCGCCGCGCGCCACTACCTCTTCCAGTTTGTTGAAGAACTGCTGCCAGCCGACCTTGGCGCCGCCGAAGGCCTGCTTCTGCTCGGGACGGAATCCCGCTTGCTCCATGCGCAGATGCGTGCCCGCGGTAGTCGGCGTCAGCGTGAAGGTGACGACGCTCTTCAGCGCATACGCCGGATCGTCATTCACGAAATCCCACGTGTAAGAGAGCGTGCGCCCCGGCTCGATCGCGAGCACCTCGCAGTCGAGCACGCCGCCCCAGTCGCCGCGCAGGTTGAAACGATGGCCGACGACCGGCGCGAAATCGTTCTTCATCAGCCACTCTTCGATCAGATGCGGCTGCGTCAGCGCCCGCCACAGTTTGTCCGGCGCGTGCGGGAATTCGCGTTCGACGACGACGGTGCGGATTTCGGCCGTGGCTTCGTTCATTGGTCCATCCTTTTGAGCAGATCGCCGAGATCGTCGAAGCGCTTGTGCCAGAAGCCGGCCATCTCGCGGGTCCAGTCGACCAGCGGCGCCAGGGCGTCGAGTTGCGCGGCGTAATGCGTCTGCCGCCCTTCATGACGGAGGTTCACAAGTCCGGCCTGTTTGAGAACGGCGAGATGCTTGGAAACCGCCGGCTGCGAAATGCCAGCATGCAAGGTCAGCGCCGCGACAGTCTGCTCGCCGTCACGACACAGGCGCTCGAACAGCGCCCGCCGCGTCGGATCGGACAGAGATTTGAAGATGACGTCTTGGGGCTCGGACATGACCAATCAATAACCCGTTGGTTATGATTGATCGATAACCCAATGGCTATGGGTTCGTCAAGCGGCTCAGCGGTCGATGATGCGGCCGACGAACGGGATCTTGCCGACCCATGAGCCGCCGTTGGCGTATTGCTCCGACGGCACGCTGCCGGGCGGCACCGGATGGTCGCCACCTTCCCGCACCGGCTCGGGACGTCCCGAAACCTCAACGGCCGGCGGCAGCGGCGCGGCGGCAGGCGGCACCGCGGGCGGCTGATTGACGGCCCAAGCCGGCTGCAGCACGGGCTCGCCGGGTTTCGATGGCACCACGGGCTTCACGTCATCCTTGCCCAGATCGGCCTTCGCCGTTTCCGGCTTGATCGTTTCCCGTGGGGTCGGCTCGATGTTCACCGGCTCGGCCTTCGCTACTTCCGGTTTGATGACCGGCTTTGGACGAACGGCCGCCGGCTCGGCTATCTTTGCTTCGATGGCTTTAGCCTCGAGGGCTTTGGATTCGGTGGCCTTGGATTCTATTGCCTTGGTCTCGGCCTGCTGATCGACCAGCGCCTGGCGCACGGCGTCAAGCCAACGCGAATCCGACATGCCGCCTGGGTGCGTCTCGGCCTCCGGCGCGACGGCCACTGCCTGCGGCGCGGCAACCGGTTTTTTCTCGACGATCGCGGGGCGCAGTTCGTTCTTGGCCGCGTCCTTGCTGGGCTCCTTGGCCGCTTCCTTCACCGGCTCCTTGGCAATCGGCTTGGGCGCATCCTTCGCCGCAGCGACCGGAACCTTGGCCACGGACTGCGGCTTCGCCGCCACCGCGACCGATTTGTCGGCATCGAGCAGCGCCTTGAAGGCGGCGTGCGCGTCGGGATCGACCGCGCCGCAGTTGTTCTCGAAGGACTCGATGTCGCGCTTGACCAGCATGCGCCGGGTCGCGGCATCGACGTTCTTGTCCAGCATCTGCACGATCGAGGCGCGCAGGTTGGCGCAGGTCGTCTCCGGCGCGAAGTTGGCGCGGTACAGCGAATAGCCCGAGGCCAGCGCCAGCGGCACGCCGATCAGCGTGCTGATGGCCTGGAAGCCCGAGACGAAACGGGTGAAATGTGAGCCCGACTTGATGGGGTGGTGTGCGATCCCGACAGCGTGATGGTCGGCTGCCGGATGCGACGCCTCGCCGCCACGCCCGTTGGCGTGAAATGTGGGCTCGCGCCTTTCCGACAGTGTCACGTCAAAATCCCCAAACCGACCGTTAGAGCGATGAAACACCGAATCTTCGCGAGGTTTTTTGGCCGGGATTGCGGCGCAATCGAGGAATTCCCATCATCAAGGCATTATAACAGGCCGTACTGTTACAGACTGCGACGAACCGTGATCAGGACCGCCGCAGCACGGCAACGAAAAAGCCGTCGGTGCCGGTCGATTTCGGCGTCATCAGGATGCCCTCGGGGCCGAGCCGCGCCGCCTTGGCGAAGCCCGCCGCTGCCGCCCCGAGCCGCTTGATCGTCGTAGCCGGCGGCTCGACCGCGAAGCCCGGATGGCGGCCGAGGAAGCCCCTTACCTGCGCCCCGTTCTCCGCCTCGAGCAGCGAACAGGTGATGTAGACGATACGCCCTGTCGTCTTAACAAAATCGACGGCGCGGTCGAGAATGTCGGCCTGTTCCTTGACCCGCTGTTCCAGCGCGCCCGGCCGCATCCGCCATTTGGCGTCCGGATTGCGCCGCCACGCGCCGGTTCCGGTGCAGGGCGCGTCGATCAGCACCATGTCCATCCGGCCCTTGAGGTCGTCGATTTCTCCGCCGATCGACTTCGGCGTCCGGACCTGAACGTTGCGGGCGCCCGACCGCGTCAGCCGGTCGTGGATCGGCGCCAGGCGGCGCTTGTCGTCGTCGGTGGCGAAGAGCTGGCCCTTGTTGGCCATCATCGCCGCCAGCGCCAAGGTCTTGCCGCCGGCGCCGGCGCAAAGGTCGAGCACCTGCTCGCCGGCCGCGGCGCCGGAGAACAGTGCGGCGAGCTGCGAGCCCTCGTCCTGGACTTCGACCAGTCCCTTGATGAAGGCCGGCTCGGCGTGAACCGGCGGCGCCTTGGCTTCGGCGCCAAGCGTAATGCGCAGGCCACATGGCGACCAAGGCGTCAGCTCGGGCTTCAGATCAGCAAGCTGGCCCGCGGCCTTTTCGCGCTCGCCCTTCAGCGTGTTGACGCGCAGATCGAGCGGTGCGCGCGACGACAGCGCCGCGCCCTCCTCCGCCCGCTTGTCGCCGAAGCTTTGCGCAAAGCTGTCATCGAGCCATTCCGGATAATCGCCGATGACATGAGCTGACGCGCCGTCGAGGCTCGTCGTCTCAAGCCGCGCGCGCTCGTCGTCGCTCAACGCCTCCGGCGCGTATTGCCCGCCGCTGGCGAGCTTGCCGATCGCGTCGGCGTCGAGCCCGCGCTCGCGCTTGAGCATGCCGATGAGCACCGCGCGCGGCGTCTCCGCTCCCATGAGATAGGCGCTCGAGGCCTTGCGGCGCAGCGCGTCGAACACGAGACCGCCGATCGCGGCACGGTCACCCGAACCGGCGAAACGGTGCGCCTGACCCCAGCCCTTGAGCGCATCGGCAGCGGGCCGGCGGTCGTCGAGAATGGCGGTGAGAACTTCGATAGCGGCCTGCAGCCGTGCGGCGGGCGTCATAGGCCAGCGGCCGGTGCGACGGCGAAAATCTGGAACGCCAGCCAGATCCACATGATCATCACCGCCAGCGCGCTGAGACCGAACCAGATGGCGCGATGACGGACCTGATTGCTGGTGACGTGGATAAAGGCCTGCACATAACGGCACAGCACGAAGACCCAGGCCAGCGCCACTTCGATGATATCGGCATGGCGGGTGATGATCGCCGCGATCACCGCGACGTAGAACAGTACCGGCAGTTCGAACTGGTTGGCATAGGAATAGGCCGCCTGCAGCGCCGGCTTCGGCCAGTTAGGCTCGCGCAGCGCGATGTCGCGAATATGCGTGCCGGCCTTGAACGCGTCGTTGCGGCGCTTGGCCATGACAAAGCCGATGGCGAAGACCAGAAGCACCTGCACGAAAAGCGGCAGCAGTATCGCCTGAATCAGCATTGCCAAATCACCCGGGGTTTAAAGCACGCCCTGCGTTAGTCCGTGACGTACCGGCTGGCAAGCCGCGTGTTTCCTGCGACGGCCGTCGCCAGCCTGTCATTTGCAATACCGGCTGGCGTGCTAGGATACCTCCTGGAAATCAGGGGGACAATCCATGCGTGCATCGGCGGCGGCGGTTCTGGCGGCTTTCATTTCAATTGGCGTGATGTCGGCCGCAAGCGCCCGCGTTGAATCATTCCCATCCGGCTTCCGCACCGAACGGATCAAGACCGGCGACGCCACACTCTATGTCCGCGTCGGCGGCAAGGGCCCGGCGGTCGTGCTGCTGCACGGCTTCGGCGACACCGGCGACATGTGGGCGCCTGCCGCCCGCGCGCTCTACAAGGATCACACCGTTATCGTGCCCGACCTGCGCGGCATGGGCCTGTCGTCGCAGCCGAAGGGTGGCTACGACAAGAAAACGCAGGGCCAGGACATCGCCAAGGTGATGGACGCGCTCAAGGTCGACAAGGCCGACCTCGTCACCCACGACATCGGCAACATGGTCGGCTATGCGCTCGCCGCGCAGTATCCGCAGCGCATCACCAAATGGGTGATCATCGACGCGCCGCTGCCGGGTATCGGACCGTGGGACGAGATCCTGAAATCGCCGCTGCTGTGGCACTTCAATTTCCGCGGCCCCGATGTCGACCGGCTGGTGAAGGGCCGCGAGCGCATTTATCTCGACCGCTTCTACAATGAATTGTCGGCCAATCCGAAGGCGATCGATGAAGCGACGCGCCGGCATTATGCGCGGCTCTACGCCCGCCCCGGCAACATGCACTATGCCTTCGAGCAGTTCGCCACCTTCAACACCAAGGATCGCGCCGACAACAAGGAATTCGAGAAAAACAAACTGCCGATGCCGGTGCTGGCGCTCGGGGCCGATCATTCCTTCGGTGACATGCAGGCGACCGTCCTGCGTGAAGTCGCCAGCAATGTCGAAGGCGGCATCGTCAAGAACTCCGGCCACTGGATCATGGAAGAACAGCCGGCGCAGACCGTCGGATTGATCGTGAAATTCCTCGACGGCAAATGAGACTGCGATCGGCGGGATGCCGTCGCGGTGACCGACCGCGCCGGGCATCTGCTCGCACTTTTCAGAAGCGATGATGGCGGCGCGCATCTGGTCGATTCCGCGCGCCGCAAGGCCTACACGACCGCGAACATGAACGCGCATCCCTCTCCAGCCGGAGAGGGAGCGAGAACTACACCCGGCTCGGATAGTTCGGGCTCTCGCGCGTGATAGTCACGTCATGAACGTGACTTTCGCGCAGGCCTGAGCCGGTGATACGCACGAACTTCGCCTTCTCGTGCAGTTCGGGAAGATCCTTGGCGCCGACATAGCCCATCGCGGCGCGCAAACCGCCGGCGAGCTGGTGCAGCACATTCGATACCGGGCCCTTGTAACCGACCTGCCCTTCGATGCCTTCCGGCACCAGCTTGAGCGCGTCCTTGATGTCCTGCTGGAAATAGCGATCGGCCGAGCCGCGCGCCATGGCCGAGACCGAACCCATGCCGCGATAGCTCTTGTAGGAGCGGCCCTGATAGAGAAACACCTCGCCCGGCGTCTCGTCGGTACCGGCGAGCAGCGAGCCGACCATGGCGACGTCGGCGCCGGCGGCCAGCGCCTTGGCGAGATCGCCGGAATATTTGATGCCGCCATCGGCGATCACCGGGATGTTCTGTTTCTTCGCCGCCTCAACGCTCTCCATGATCGCGGTGAGCTGCGGCACGCCGACGCCGGCGACGATACGCGTGGTGCAGATCGAGCCCGGGCCGATGCCGACCTTGATGGCGTCAGCGCCGGAGTCGATCAGCGCCTGCGCGCCTTCGCGCGTGGCGACATTGCCGGCCACGACCTGAACCTTGTTCGACAGCCGCTTGATGCGGCCGACCGCGTCGAGCACGTGCTGCGAGTGACCATGCGCGGTATCGACGACGACAAGATCGACGCCGGCTGCAATCAGCGCTTCGGTACGGGCAAAGCCCTTGTCGCCGACCGTGGTCGCGGCGGCGACGCGCAGGCGGCCCTGCTCGTCCTTGCAGGCGTTCGGATTGGCGACCGCCTTCTCGATGTCCTTCACCGTGATCAGGCCGACGCAGCGATACTGCTCGTCGACCACCAGCAGCTTCTCGATGCGGTGCTGATGCAGCAGGCGCTTGGCTTCCTGCTGGCTGACGCCCTCCTTCACCGTGACCAGGTCGGATTTGGTCATCAGTTCGGACACCGGCTGGCGCGGATCGGTGGCGAAGCGGACGTCGCGGTTGGTGAGAATGCCGACCAGCTTGCCGGCGCGGCCCACCGCGCCGCCCTCGACTACCGGGATGCCGGAGATGCGGTGCATCTTCATCAACTCGAAGGCTTCATGCAGCGTCGCCGTCGGCGCGATGGTGACCGGATTGACCACCATGCCGCTCTCGAATTTCTTGACCTGCCAGACCTCGGCGGCCTGCTGTTCGGGCTCCATGTTGCGATGGATGACGCCGAGGCCGCCGGCCTGCGCCATGGCGATGGCCATGGCGGATTCGGTGACCGTATCCATGGCCGAGGCCAGGATCGGCAGGTTGAGCGGGATGCTGGCGGTGACGCGGCTGCGGACATCGACGTCGGAGGGCATCACGGTCGATAGGCCGGGCCTGATCAGGACGTCGTCGAAGGTGAGCGCCTCGATCAAATTGCCGCTGCTGATTGTCGCCATTCGCCAACTCCATCGCGCCCGGAAAGGGCTGAAAAATCGGGCCTCAAAAGGGCCGGCGCCGCTCGTGAGATGGCTGAAGATATAGGTCAGCCCGCACGGGGATGCATCCCCGCCTCGACGTCGAAGCCCGCTTTTGGGTTGGCGTGGGTCCGTAGCATGCTGCGCCCGCGATTCCTAGGCGAATTGCGCAAGGCCGCCATGACCGCCCACAGCCCCGTTTCGGTCATGGTTGTGCGGCTTTCCTCCGCGGCGCCTTTACGGTTGACCTCACCTGGGGGGCGCTGTTCTCTGCCTTTCCGCCGGACCCCAGCACAATGCGCCGAGACCGCATCGTTCCGCTGATCATCGCGGTCGCCCTGTTCATGGAGAACATGGACTCGACCGTGATCGCCACGTCGCTGCCGGCGATCGCGGCCGATATCGGCACCAATCCGTTGGCGCTGAAGCTCGCGGTGACGTCCTACCTGCTGTCGCTCGCCGTGTTCATTCCGGCCTCGGGCTGGACCGCCGACCGCTTCGGCGCGCGCACCGTTTTTCGCGCCGCCATTGCCGTCTTCATGGTCGGCTCGATCGGTTGCGCGCTGTCGTCGTCGCTGACCGACTTCGTCGTCGCCCGCATCCTGCAAGGCATGGGCGGCGCCATGATGAGCCCGGTCGGCCGCATGCTGCTGGTGCGCACCATCTCCAAGCGCGAACTGGTCAGCGCCATGGCCTGGGTGACGACGCCGGCGCTGGTCGGCCCGGTGATCGGCCCGCCGATCGGCGGCTTCATCACCACCTATGCGACCTGGCACTGGATCTTCCTGATCAACATCCCGATCGGCCTTCTCGGCATCGTTCTCTCGACGCGGTACATCGAGAACATCCGCGCCGAGCAGCACGAGCGCTTCGACATCGCCGGCATGATCTATGCCGGCTTCGGCATTGCCGGCATCGCTTTCGGCTTCTCGGTCGCCGGTCTGAATTTCCTGCCATGGACCGTCGTCGCGGCGCTGATCGGCGGCGGCGCGATCTTCATCATCGCCTATCTCGTTCATGCCAAACGCACGCCGGTGCCGGCGCTCGATCTCACGCTGTTCAGACTGACGACGTTCCGCGCCGCCGTGGTCGGCGGCTTCATCTTCCGTCTCGGCATCGGCGCGTTGCCGTTCCTGCTGCCGCTGATGCTGCAACTCGGCTTCGGGCTGTCGCCGTTTCACTCCGGCCTCATCACCTTCGCCTCGGCGGCCGGCGCCATGGGCATGAAGGCTGCGGCTTCGAGCCTGTTGCGGCGCTTCGGCTTCCGCAACATCTTGTTGTTCAACGCCGTCATCTGCTCCGTTATGCTCGCGGCCTGCGGCCTATTCACCGCAACGACGCCGGCCTACATCATGCTCGGCCTCTTGCTGATCGGCGGTTTCTTCCGTTCGCTGGAATTCACCTCGATCAACACACTCGCCTATGCCGAGATCGAGCACGAACGCGTGTCGCGCGCGACCTCGCTCGTCGCCGTCGGCCAGCAACTGGCGATGTCGTCGGGCGTTGCCGTTGGCGCGCTGGCGGTCGATCTCACCGCCGCATGGCACGGCCACGCCACTTTGGTCGCCGAGGATTTCCCGCCGGCGTTCTACGTGGTCGCCGCAATTTCGTTGATCTCGGTCGTGTTCTTCCGGCAATTGCCGCACGATGCCGGCGCCGAGATATCCGGGCGCGGCCTGCTGGCGCCCAAATCAAAAGACGCATCAGATCCTTCGTCACCCGACGAGAAAAATTGATTCAAATTTTAGATGTTAACCATGCGCGCAGGTTGGTTAACGCGCATGGACCCTTATCGTGGACAAGCCCTTGTATCGCTGACACATTCGGGGCCGGGCTATGGTTAATCGGCACGGTATTTCTTCAAGCAGGTCTTAAGGCAAGAGCAATGCTTCGGCGACAGTCAGCTACGCTTGCTCACGGCGCGATTTGCGCCGGCCTTGTCGTCGCCGCGATCGGCGTCGCGGCCTATGACTTCAGCAGCAATGCGCACGCGCAGATCCGCCTGTTCGGCCTTGGCGAGACGCGTGACTTCTTTCAGCCGCAGCATGTCCGCGTCGAGACGCGCACGCGCGCCCGCATCAAACCCGCGACGTCTTCCAACGCGGTGTCAGGCCTGCCCGACGCCGATGCCCAGGACATCAGACAGGCGATGCCGAAGGATCTGCCGCCGCGGCCGAAAGGCAGCGATGCGCGTATCTGCGCGACGCAGACCGAGAACCTCGCGATCTATCGCGTGCAGTCCTGCACGCGGATCATCGGCACCGGCAAACTGTCCGGCGAGCCGCTCGGCGTCGCCTACGCGCTGCGCGGCCTCGCCTATCTCGATCGCAACGACATTCCGAACGCCATCGGCGACCTGAACCGCGCCGTCGATCTGGCGCCGGCTTTTGCGCCGGCCTATCAGAACCGCGGCAACGCCTGGTATGCGCGCGGCAATTTCGGTCAGGCCATCGCCGATTACGGCAAGGCGATCGAGCTCGATCCGAACTCGCCTTCGCCCTACATCAATCGCGCGGCGGTGCGCCGCGATCTCGGCTACGACGAGGGCGCGCTGGAGGATTATCAGAAGGCGATCAGCCTCGGCGGCGACAAGGCCAACGCCTATAGCGGCCGCGGCCAGCTTTATCTGCGGCGCAAGGACTTTGCCCGCGCGCTCGGCGATTTCGACCAGGCGGTGCAGCTCGAACCGGACATCGACACCTTGATGCTGCGCGCCCAGGCGCGCGAAGGCGCCGGCGATCTCGACGGCGCGATCCGCGACTACGAGGATGCCTGGCGCCGCAATCCGAAGAGCAGCGAGGCGTTGCTGGCGGAAGCCGGCGTGTGGCGCAAGAAGGGCAATCTCGAGCGCACCATCGCCGTGCTCGACCGCGCCGTGCCGCTCGATGAGAAGCCGGCCCTCGCCTACCGCATGCTCGCCGAAGCCTGGCGCGACAAGGGCGACCGCAAGCGCGCTCATGCCGAGATCGGCAAGGCGCTGAAGACGCAGTGGACGGTGAACGGCCTGCGCGTGCGCGCCAGCCTGCGGCTCGACGACGGCGATGTCGACGGCGCGCTCAAGGATGTCGAGCAGGTGCTGAAGATGGAGCCCGACAACATCGATGCAGTGGCGGTGCGCGCGCTCGCTTATGCGCGCAAGAAAGATGACGCCAAGGCCCTGCCCGATCTCGACCGGGTGATCGCCGCCGACGCCGACAACGCGCTGGCGCTGGCGACGCGCGGCCGGATCTATTACGCCAAGGCCGACAACGACAAGGCGCTCAGCGACTTCAACCGCGCCGTCGAGCTCAAGGCCGGTAACGCGGCGATCTACAACGCGCGCGCCGAGATTTATGCGAGCAAGGGGGAGACCGACAAGGCGATCGCCGATCTCGAGCAGTCGATCCGGCTCGATCCGAAGCCGGCGGCGCCCTATCTGGAGCGCGCCAGCCTGCGCGCTCACAAAGGCGATGCTGCCGGCGCGCTGGCCGACACCAATGCCGTGATCGCGCGCGAGCCGAAGAACTTCCAGGCCTACTATCAGCGCGGCGCGCTGTACGCCGCGGCGCAGGATCGCGATGCCGCCATCGCCGACTACAAGAAGGCGCTGACCCTCAATCCGGCGATGACGGATGCCAAGCAGGCGCTGGCCTCGATCGAGGACGGCATGCGCCGCGAGCGCGAGACCGCGGCGCGCGATGCCGAAGCCAAGCGTCGCGCCGAGGCGGCGGCGCGCGACGCCGAAGCCAAGCGTCAGGCCGAAGCCGCCGAGGCGCAGAAGCGTGAGGCGGAGGCGAAGAAGCTCGAAGCGGACGCGGCCAAGCGCAACGCCAAGAAGGTCGCAGCCCGCGAGGATGTCACCGAGGAGCCGGCGCGCGAGCCGCGCAAGGCCAAGGAAGCCAAGCAAGCGGTCAAGGAAACATCAACGCCGCATCGCGAGACCGCCCGCGAGCGCAAGTTGCGCGAGGCGGAAGAACGCAAGACCGCAAAACGCAAACCGGCCGAGCACGTGCCGGCCCAGCAAGCCAAGGTCAAGCCGTCCAAGACCAAACAAGCTGCGAGCAGGCAGGCCGAACGCGAGCGACGCTGGGCGCCGCGCGACGGGCATTACTACGCGCCACCGCCGCGGCAGTTGAGCGCGGCCGAACAGCGCGAGCTCTATTTCCGGCAGCTCGATGCCCGCAAGCGTGGCGCGCGCTTCACCGACGTGTGGCGGTAGCGCTTCTACTTCCCGCCCCTGAAGCCGGTCGCCAGCAGATACAGCTCCGCCGAGTCCGAGCGGCTCGCCGGCGGCTTGATGTGCTGCACCTTGGCGAAGTCCTTCTTCAGGCCGGCGAGCAGCGTGTGTTCAAGGCCGCCCTGGATCACCTTGGCGAGAAACGCGCCGCCCGGCGCCAGCACCTCGCGGGCGAATTCCGCCGCCGCCTCGACCAGCGCCACGATCTTGATGTGGTCGGTCTTGCGATGGCCGGTGGCATTCGCCGCCATGTCGGACAGCACCACGTCGGCCGGCCCGCCGAGCATCTCCTTCAACAGGTCCGGCGCGCCGGGGTCGAGGAAATCGAAGACGCGGAAATCGACGCCCGCCAGCGGCTCGATGTCGAGGAGATCGATGCCGACCACCTTGCCTTGCGGGCCGACGCGCTTTGCCGCCACCTGCGACCAGCCGCCCGGGGCGGCGCCGAGATCGACCACGCGCGCGCCCTTCTTGAGGAAATGCGCCTTGTCGTCGATCTCGATCAGCTTGAACGCGGCGCGCGAGCGCATGCCCTCGCGCTTGGCCTTCGCGACGTAAGGATCGTTGAGCTGCCGCTCCAGCCACAGCGTGGAGGACAGCGAGCGCTTGCGCGCCGTCTTGACGCGCACCTTGAGCTCGCGCGCGCCGGTGGAAGGCTTTTTCGTCATGCAACATCCAATCGTCATTCCGGGGCGGGCGCAACGCGCACCAACCCGGAATCCAGATGGCGACTTATACAGCAATTGCCGGATTCCGGGTCGCCGCTGACGCAGCGTCCGGAATGACGGACTAAGCCGCCTGCCCGCTCCAGACACCGTCTTCGCGCATCATCTGCACCAGCATGCCTTCGCGCAGGCCGCGGTCGGCGACGCGCAAGCGCCGGCACGGAAAGGCGCGGCGGATCGCCTCCAGGATGGCGCAGCCGGCGAGCACGAGGTCTGCGCGGTCGGCGCCGATGCAAGGCGACGCCACCCGCTCCGCGTAGGACATCGTCAGCAGCCGCTCGAGCACGGCGTCGATCTCGTCGGCGGCCAGCCAGCAGCCGTCGACGCGGTTGCGGTCATAGCGCTTGAGATCGAGATGTACGCCGGCGATCGTCGTCACCGTGCCGGAGGTGCCGAGCATATGCACGTCGCCGAGATCATCGCCGCCGTGGTCGCGCGCGAACGGCTCGATCAGGTCGGCAATCTCGCGCACCATCGCTTCATAGGTGTCGCGCGTCACCTCGAGCCCGCCGTAGCGCTCGGCCAAAGTGACGACGCCGTGCGGCAGCGAGATCCAGCCCTTGATCTGCGGCGGCGGCGGGCCGCGGCCGTTGGCCGGCGCCGGGCCCATCCGCACCAGCTCCGATGAACCGCCGCCGATGTCGAACAGCACGACGCCCTGCGCCTGCGGATCGATCAGCGGCGTGCAGCTCGTCGCCGCCAGAGCCGCTTCGGTCTCGCGGTCGATCACCTCGAGTTCCAAGCCGAGCAGTTCCACCACCCGGGCACGAAAGTCGAGACCGTTGGCCGCGGCGCGGCAGGCTTCGGTCGCCACCAGCCGGGCGCGGGTGACGCCGCGGTTGCGCATCTTGTTGCGGCAGATCTCGAGCGCCTCCATCGCGCGCTCGATCGCCGCCTCGCTGAGGCGTCCCGATGCGGAGATGCCCTCGCCGAGGCGGACGATTCGCGAGAACGCGTCGATGACGCGGAACCCTTCGCCATTGGGCCGCGCCACCAGCAGGCGGCAATTATTGGTGCCGAGATCGAGCGCCGCATAAGTCGGCCCGCCACGATCGCTGCTGTTGCCAGCCTCGCGCCCACGTTCTCCAGGTCCTGGCGACCGCCGACCCCACCGTGGCGGCGCCGCCGGGTGGTCCACAGGATCCACCTTGCGCGCTCGGCCAATAGCGGGGTCGAAGCCTGGGTCATCCCCGGCCTCGCCGCTCATTTCGTACCTCTCGGCCGCCCCGCCCGTCTTGTCGCAGCTCTTCTTGCCTTGGGCCCCGCGGGGAACGGCAATTGTTTCACTTGTCCCGAAAAGTGTAACAGCGTCAGGCGGCGGCGCAACCCTGAGGTTCCGGGGCGGCGGTTGTCGAAGCGGACGCGTTAGACTATCTCAGGACGGTATATCCCTCCGCCTCCAGCGCAGAAGCCCCCACATGGACGACAGAACGACCGAGACCGCCCTCTCCTTGACCAAATTCGGCATCGGCCAGCCGGTCACCCGCAAGGAGGACCCGATCCTCGTCCAGGGCCACGGTCGCTACAACGACGACATCAGCCTGCCGAAACAGGCCTATGCCTGGATGGTGCGCTCCTCGGAACCGCACGGCATCATCCGTGGCATCGATACCGAGGCCGCCAAGGCCATGCCCGGCGTGCTCGCGGTGCTGACCGGCCAGGATCTCAAGGACTACAACGGGCTGAAGTGCTTCCTGCCGATCAAGAGCCGCGACGGCTCGCCGATCAAGTTCAATCCGCGTCCCGCGCTCGCGACCGACAAGGTGCGCTTCGTCGGCGACCCGGTCGCCTGCGTCATCGCCGAGAGCGTCGCGCAAGCCAAGGATGCCGCCGAGGCGGTGGCGCTCGACATCGAGCCCCTGCCCGCGGTCGTCTCCGCGCGCGACGCCGCCAAGCCCGGCGCGCCGCTGCTCTATGACGACATTCCGAACAACATCGCGCTCGATTATCAGCACGGCGATCCCGACAAGGTTGGCGCCGCGCTGAAGAACGCCGCGCATGTCGTGCGTCTGCCGCTGATCAACCAGCGCCTGATGGTGGCGCCGATGGAGCCGCGTTCGGCGATCGGCGAGTACGACGCCAAGAACGATCACTGGACGCTGCACTCGTCGAGCCAGGGCGTCTTCGGCATGAAGAACCTGCTGAAAGACATCCTCAAGGCGCCGGCCGAAAAAGTGCGCGTGCTCACCGGCAATGTCGGCGGCTCGTTCGGCATGAAGGCGACGCCCTACCCCGAATATGTCTGCATCCTGCATGCCTCGAAGATGCTCGGCCGGCCGGTGAAGTGGACCGACGATCGCTCGGGCAGCTTCGTCTCCGACCATCAGGGCCGCGACTACGACATGACGGTCGAAGTCGGTTTCGGTAAGGACGGCGTCATCCAGGCGGTGCGTCTGACCGGCTACGGCAATCTCGGTGCATGGTGCGCGAACTTCGGCCCGCTGCTGCCGACGCTCAACGTCACCAAGAACATCATCAGCATGTACAGGACGCCGCTGCTCGAGGTCTCGACCAAGTGCGTCTACTCGAACACGACGATCGTCTCGGCCTACCGCGGCGCCGGCCGCCCTGAGGGCGCGCTGTCGATCGAGCGCTGCATGGACATCGCCGCTATCGAGCTGGGCATCGACCGCTTCGAACTGCGCCGCCGCAACTTCATCAAGCCGAAGGAAATGCCGTTCGAAACGCCGGCCGGCACCACCTATGACTGCGGCGACTTCTCCGGCCTGTTCAAGCAGGCCCTCGACGTCGCCGACGTCAAGGGCTTTGCCGCACGCAAGCGCGCCAGCAAAAAGGCCGGCAAGCTGCGCGGCCTCGGCGTCGCCTGCTACGTCGAAACCACCGCGGCGATGACCCAGGAAATGGGCGGCATCCGCTTCAACGCCGATGGCACCGTCACCATCGTCACCGGCACCCTCGATTACGGCCAGGGTCACGCCTCGGCTTTCGCGCAGGTTCTGAGCGCGAAACTCGGCGTGCCGTTCGACAAGATCAAGCTGATGCAGGGCGACAGCGACCAGCTCGTCACCGGCGGCGGCTCCGGCGGTTCGCGTTCGGGTATGCTGTCCGGCACCGCGGTGTCGGAAGCCTCCGACAAGGTGATCGAGAACGGCAAGCAGATCGCCGCGCATGCGCTGGAAGCCTCCGCCGGCGATATCGAATTCGCCACCGGCACGTTCCGCGTCGCCGGCACCGACCATTCGATCGGCATCATGCAACTCGCCGAGCGACTGCGCAGCGGCAGCATCAAACTGCCGGAAGGCGCGCCGACCACGCTCGACGTGACGCATGTCACCGAGCCGGTGCCCGGCACCTATCCGAACGGCGTGCACGTCGTCGAAGTCGAGATCGAGAGCGACACCGGCCTGACCCGCGTGGTGAAGTACAACGCCGTCAACGATTTCGGCACCGTGCTCAACCCGCTGCTGGTCGAAGGTCAGGTGCAGGGCGGCATCGTTCAGGGCCTCGGCCAGGTGCTGCTCGAAGGCGTCGTCTATGACGATGCCGGCCAGCTCGTCACCGGCTCGTTCATGGACTATGCGATGCCGCGCGCCCACGACGCGCCGATGATCAAGGTCGACAACCGTCCGGTGCCGACCAAGACCAATCCGCTCGGCGCCAAAGGTTGCGGCGAAGCCGGCACTTCGGGCGGCCTGCCCGCGGTGGCCAATGCCGTGATCGACGCGCTCGCCGAGTTCGGCATCAAGCATCTCGAGATGCCGATGACGTCATCGAAGATCTGGGAAGCGCTCGAGAACGCGAAGGCGGCCAAGCCGGCGGCGTAAGGCCAAGCCGGTTGGCCTCACAATTTCTCCGTCATGCCCGGACATAGCCGTTCAGAGAACGGCTATGTTTCCTTGCGCCTGTCCCGAGCATCCATGATGGAGTGCGGCGGAAAATAGGCTTGCGCAAGGGCTGCTGCGGACGCGCCGCCTTTGGATTGCCGGGACAAACCTGGCAATGACAGCCGTGTCGTTCCTCGCTTCCAACTTCTGCCCACTCTGCGCGCGCAACGCACGGCCGCGCCAAATCCTGCGTCGTTAAGTTTCTGTCATTTATGCATTCTTTATGACGGTGGCGGCATTGCCACCGATTAAGACGGCATGGGGCGACTTGCAAATCACTCAAGCCGCAAATGTCACTTCATCTCGATGCCCCTGCCCGCAGCTTCGCGCTGCCGCGCCAATGGCGCTACAAACTCACCAATCTCCGCACCGGCCTCTCCAACTGGAACGACCGGCGCAGCAACCGCTCCGCCGCTTCGTTCTTCGCCGCGATGGCACGCGGCGGCGCCGATTACGACGCCCACATCGACGCGCTGCCGGAGCACAGGCTGATCTATGTCTGCGTGCCAAAGAGCGCCTCGACGTCGATCAAGATCGCGCTCAGCGCGCTACAGGGCGAGACCGTCGCAGCAAATCTGGCGCACAAGCGCCGCTACTCGTCGCTGCGTTCGCCGTCGCAGGTCGGCGTATCCGGGTTCTATCGTCTGGCCATGGACCCCGCCACGCTGTGCTTCACATTCGTGCGCAATCCTTATGCGCGCCTGGTCTCGACCTGGGCCGACAAGTTCAGAGACAAGCCGCTGGTGCCCGGCGATCGCTTCATCGATCGCTATCTGCGCCACCGCAGCGTGGCGGATCGCGCACAACCGATCGGCCTCGACCGCACACTGTCCTTTGCCCGCTTCGTCATGTTCGCCATCGAGACGCTCGACGATCGTCCCGATCCGCATTGGCAATTGCAGAGCAAATTGACCGGCGTGGCCGGGCTGCCGCTCGACCTGGTCGGCAAGGTCGAGAACTTCGCGCAGGATTTCCGCCTGGTGCTCAATCATGCCGGCGGAACCGCCGCCCAGCGCCTGCTGACGCTGCCGGTCAGCAATGTCTCGCAGCACGGGCCGTGGCGCGGCTTCTACACCGCGGAACTGGCCGAGCGCGTCCACCGCGCCTATAGCGACGACTTCTTCCGCTTCGGCTACGCGACCCGGCTGGAGAAGGCGTGACGGCATGCTGTAAATAATATTCCTAGGACTATTGACTCCATCTTCGACCTAGCCCTATATTCCCATTCATCCCGCCCCGACTGCGAGGGGTGTCTGATCAGCGTCTCCAGATGCTGGGGCGGGGAGCGGT
>NZ_LMFS01000001.1:2285218-2316357 GCF_001426945.1 Pseudolabrys sp. Root1462
AGCTGGGAATGCGAATTTGGGAATGCGGCCTGCCCGGGGCCGACCAAACAATGCGGGCGATGACGCATGTCCGTCATTCGCGCGAATCCGAAATCCAGGTTCCACATACCCACCTTGCCCGAAATGCGCTGGATTGGCCGGTCCGGCCGCGATAAGTCAGGACTACTGCCGGGAAGAAACGTCCAATGACCCAATTGACCGAAGCGCCGCTGGCGCCGCGCGCCGCGGCCTCGCCGACTCGGCTGATTGCGGCCGTCTGCGCCGCGCATTTCGTGTCGCACTACTACATCATCATTCTGGCGCCTCTGCTGCCCTATGTGCGCGCCGATTACGGCGTCACCTACACCGAGATCGGCTTCGCCATCGCCACCTTCAACGTCGTCTCGGCGGCGCTGCAGACGCCGGCCGGCTTCCTCATCGACCGTTTCGGCGCGCGCATCCTCCTGTTCTGGGGCTTGCTGCTCGGCGCCGTTGCCTTCGTGCTCGCCGGCCTCGTGCATTCATTCTGGTTCCTGGTGGCGATGTTCGCCATCGCCGGCGTTGGCAACACCGTCTATCACCCGGCCGATTACGCGCTGCTGTCGCAGCACGTGCGCGAGCACCGCATCGGCCAGGCGTTCTCCGTGCACACCTTCGCCGGCATGCTCGGTTCGGCGCTGGCGCCGCCGACGCTGCTGATGATGCAGACACTGTGGGGCTGGCGCGGCGCCTTCATCGGCGCCGGCATCGGCGGCCTGATCGTCGCCGCGCTGGTGCTGATGGTGCGCGATCCGCAGCCGCTGCCCGCCGTCCGGCCGCAGGCCCATGACGCATCCGCAAGCAAAGCCGGCGGCTGGACCATGCTGATGTCGCCGGCGATCCTGCTCAACCTCATGTTCTTCGTGCTGCTCGCTGTGATGAACAGCGGCATGAACAACTATTCCGTGGTCGCGCTCGGTGCCCTGTTCGGCACCCCGGTCGATACGGCCAACATCGCACTGACCAGTCTGCTGATGCTGACGGCCATCGGCGTACTCGCCGGCGGCCTGGTGGTGACGCGCACCGCGCTGCACGCCATCGTCGCCGGCCTCGGCCTCGTCGGCATGGTGGTGACCGCCGCCCTGATCGCGGCCTTCGATCTGCACACGGTGGCGCTGATCGCCGTGATGTCGGCCTTCGGCTTCTTCTCCGGCGTCATCTCGCCGTCGCGCGACATGATCGTGCGCGAAGCGACGCCGCCCGGCGCCTTCGGCCGGGTGTTCGGCTTTGTCACCACCGGCTTCAACCTCGGCGGCATCGTTGCGCCGATGCTGTTCGGCGCGCTGATGGACGCCGGCCAGCCGCGCTGGGTCTTCATCGGTGTCGCGATCTCGGCGCTGCTGGCGGTCGCCACCGTCACGACGGTGCCGAAACGGCCGCGCCCCGAGGCCTAAGCGCCTGCACCCATTAACCTTTGGGCGAGGCCAAATCCTGACGTCGGGGGCTTGTCAAATCGGCCGAATTAGCCCATGTGAGGGCCCGGCCAGCGCGGGTTTCACACGCGCCCGGCGGCCCGTCCAAGGGCTCCGCCCGGTCCCTGCTGGGGAATGGTGTAACGGTAGCACAACAGACTCTGACTCTGTTTGTCTAGGTTCGAATCCTAGTTCCCCAGCCAGCACCGACCACAGAGCGTCTCCGGTACCGACATGGTATGGAGACCAGAGGTGCCCCCCACAAGCTTGGCATTCGATCGCAACCTCGAAAGAAGAGCCGATGGCCCTCGATCAAGCGCAGATAGACGTTCTAGAAGAACATCTGCCCTACGAACTGGATATGCTCGAGGGCTCGCTCGGCGCGTGGGCAGGGTCCGACAGGGAAACCCGCGGGCAATGGGTTGCACGCATGGCACCTATCGAGGCTTTTTGGGTGCATGCGCGTATCCTTTGGGAGTTCTTCTGCAAATCAACAACGACTGCCGCATCTGCCGATCACTTCACCACCACTCGTTTGACCTACGACATTCCTGACATTGGGGACATCCAGACTCAAATCGTACACCTCAATTACGGACGGCCACGGGGCGACAACAAGGCCAAACTAGACATTTGGCGAGCACGAAACTTCGTTGGTGAAGTTAACTCGGCCGTAGATCGGTTTGAGGCCGCCTTATCAGAAGAATCTCGGCGGCATTGGAAGAAACGAGTACGGCTTGCGATTGCTGTGCCTGGAAATTCTCTTAGTTCGAGCAGTACGCACACTGCCATCCTATCAGATGATGTTCCGACAGGCTTCGGTCACGACACCGGTACGAACCGATATATCGGCGGACCAACAGGGCCAGCGCCGCCACGTAAATAAAATCAACCAAGCGCCTATGATCGGCCAACAGGGTCGCAACAGCAAAAGGCGCCGGTCGAAACCGGCGCCCTGCTCTCACGATCAGTCTTTGAATGCGTAGCGCTTAGCGCGCCGGATGCAGGCTGAGGCCCGAGACGCCGACCGCCAAATTGAGACCGGTCTGGCCCTGCACCGATACCGGCTGCAGCGTCACGGTACGGTCGGAGCCGCCGACCAGCACATTGGCGCCCGCGCCGACGCCCACGGTCGCTTCCGCGCTCGCGCCGCCGTAGCTGCCGGCCAACGCGCCGAACTTGCGGTTGCTCGGCGCGAACACCGACCACACCATCTCGCCGCCCGAGGTTGCCCCGATGTCGAGACCGAATTTGGTGATCGAACCGGTGTACACTTCCTTCGGCGCGTCGGGAGCCGAAGGCGTAAACAGGCACGTCACGTCCTTCTTCGACGCGATGATCATGCCGATGCCGCCGGAAATATCGCAGGTCAGCGCGCCGACCTTGGTGCGATCCTGCGTTTGCGCCTGGGCGGCCGGTGCTGAAACGACACCAGCGATCGCCATCGCGACCAGCGCGGTCAGTGGCTTATTCATACGAAGCTCCTCTGTCAGGAAAGTCTGCGGAATAACGCTGCGCATCGGCGCGAGTTCCATGGCGTTCAGCGCCCGGTCACGATCTGGCTGGCCGGAATCAGCACGCGGCAGTGCAGCCCTTCAGGATCGAACATCATGTCGACCTTGGCGTCGAGCGCCCGGGTCAGGTTGGTTTCGATCACGGTGCTGCCGAAGCCGCGCTTGCGCCTGGGCCTGACGCGCGGACCGAACTGTTCGCGCCAGTCGAGCTCGATCCCCTCATGCGGATTGCCGCCGCCGCGCCACTCGACCACGACGCGCCCCTCAGGCACGGACAGCGCGCCAAAGCGCGCCGCGTTGGCGCTCAATTCATGAATCGCAAGCCCGAGATTCTGCGCGGCTTCCGGCTTGAGCGCGACTTCCGGGCCGTTGATTTCTACCTGCTGGCCACCGTCGAGATAAACCGAGAGCTGCGATCGCACCAGCTCATTGAGCGAGGCGCCATACCAGCTTTCGCGCACCAGCAGGTCATGCGATGCCGCGAGGGCCTGCAGGCGGTCGCCGAACTGCCGGAGAAACGCGTCGATGGAGCCGGCGTGACGCGCGGTCTGCCGCGCCATGGCCTGGATCACAGCCAGCAGATTCTTGGAGCGGTGGGTGAGTTCGCGCAGCAGCAGACGCAAATGCGCCTCACCCTCCTTCCGTTCGGTAACATCGACGGAGGCGCAGGTCAGGCCGATAATATCACCGGCGTCATTGCGCAGCGGCTCGATGTGCAAATCGTGCCAGCGCAGGCCGAGGCCTTCGGCCACTGAGAATTCGGTGCGACGCGGCTCGCCGGTCGCCAGAGCTTCGCGCTTGATCGCGACGACCGAAGCACGGGCATCCGCCGGCAGGACATCCTCATCGGTGCGGCCGAGCAGATCCGCGATCGACTGCCCGAGCATAGGGTGGCTGACCGACGTGAAATAGAGATTACGGTCCTGCGTGTACACGACCACTTGGGACCCGCGTAACGCGGTTTCGTAACGAGCAAATCGTGCCCGCAACAAATTGAGTTCTATCGATTGTGCGCTGACCTGAGCTTCGAGCCGCCGGCATTCGTCTTGCAGCTGAATTAACTGGAGACTGCCGGGCGTCGCGCTTCCCGGCGGCGTCCCATTTGACATTAGTTCTTATCCATAGTGCCGCGCGCCCCCACTGACCTAACATCTGTTGCCGCGGCCGCAAATCCTTGGAATTCGAAGCCCGGCCCGCAACAATGCGGACCGGAACCCCGCGTCATCTCTAAACCCGGCAACCGCTAACTTGCCTTCCGCTCTTTTCGTTTCGCATTGCGCGCAAAAAACAGAGCCTGGCTCAGAACCGCAGACACCGTAGCCGGCTGGAACGGCTTGGCGATCAGGAACGCCGGTTCGGGTCGTTCGCCGGTCAAGAAGCGCTCCGGATAAGCGGTAATGAAGATCACCGGCACTTCGAACGTCCGCAGCATTTCGTTGACGGCGTCGAGGCCGGAACTGCCGTCCGCGAGCTGGATGTCGGCCAGGATGACGCCCGGCTGTTTGACGCGCGCGAGCGCCACGGCTTCGCTGTGGGTTCGTGCGACGCCGAGCACCTTGTGACCGAGGCCTTCGACCAACGCTTCGAGATCGAGCGCGATGAAGGTTTCGTCTTCGATGATCAGCACGTCGGTGGCGATCTCCGCAGCCAGTTCACGGCCGGATTGATCGACGAGTTCGCGCAACTGCGGCACGTCGATGTCGAGCACCTTGGCCGCCTCGTCCTCGGACAGGCCCTCGAGCGCGATCAGCAGAAACGCCTGACGCGGCAACGGCGCGATCTGCGACAGATGCCGCTCCACCGGTTGATTGCCGGCACTGAGCCCAGGCTCGGTGTTGACCCCAACGGAATTCCAGATGGTCGTGAAGAGACGGTAAAGCCCGACCCGGGTCGACGCGCCGGTATCGAGCACGCTCGGATCCTCTACGAGAGCCTCCAGCGTTGCCGCCACATAGGCGTCGCCCGACTGCTGGCTACCGGTCAAGGCCCGCGCGTAACGCCGCAGATAAGGCACATGCTGGGCAACTATCTGAGATATAGACAAGAATCCCTCCCGAAACGGTCACGCCCCCGCGGTCCGGCGGCTCTCATGCCGCCCGAACCAAAAGGACTTACGGGTCCTAAACTGTAACCTGATCAGAAAGTTCCATCAAAAAAAGTTCCATCTCACCTTGGAACCAAACTGGGACCGGTGGGTTCATGACCATAATAGGGGGAACCCTCCGTCTCCCCATGAGCCGGGGTGGAGGATTTCGGGGTCACTGTGATGACGAACAATCGCGACAAAGCCGTGGGACAAGAACAGCCAATGGACTCCGGGGCCGCACGAACCAGGAAAAACGATGTGAAAACAGCCAAGCTCGGGCGTGAAGTTCAGGCCCGTCTCGGCCAGCAACTGCGCGCGATCTATGACGACGTGGTCAATCAGGGCGTTCCTGACCGCTTCGCTGATTTGCTGAAACAGCTCGACAACAAAGACAATAAGGACCGCTCGTAATGCCAATCGACGACGCCGTCCGACAACAGATTCTCGATACCATTCCGAGCCTTCGCGCCTTCGCGATCTCGCTCTGCGGGAATGTCGATCGCGCCGACGACCTGGTTCAGGAAACGATGGTGCGAGCCATTGCCAACATCGACTCGTTCCAGCCCGGCACCAACATGTCGGCGTGGCTGTTCACCATTCTCCGCAATCACTTTCGCTCGGAATATCGCAAGCGCCGCCGCGAGGTGGAGGATGCCGACGGTCACTATGCCGACTCCCTGAAGTCGCAGCCCGAACAGCACGGCCATATCGAATTCGGTGAATTCCGTGAGGCCCTGGCGCAGCTGCCGTCGGATCAGCGTGAAGCCCTAATATTGGTTGGCGCCTCCGGATTTTCCTATGAGGAAGCAGCGCATATCTGCGATTGCGCGGTCGGCACCATCAAATCGCGTGTCAATCGGGCCCGCAACCGGCTCGCCGAGATCCTTCACGTCCGTGACGGTGAAGATTTCGGGCCAGATGAGCAAACCCGAGCCGTGCTCGCTGGTAGTAAATAGCCGATAACGAATAAACGTGAACGGGCGGCCGCCGGGCCGCCCGTTCTTTTTTATCGGCATGAGAACACTCAAAACAAAGCCCGCGCGATCATCGATCGCGCGGGCTTACTGTTTCAGGCGCAGTGCGTGTTTAAGGTACGGTCGGCGACCGGCCCCGCATCAGGTGCACCACCGCCGAAATGGCGAACAGCACCAGCGCGACGAAAAACACGATCTTAGCCGCCTCGACCGCGACACCCGCGATACCGCCGAAACCAAGGACGGCCGCAATCAGCGCGACGATCAGAAACGTTACTGCCCATCCGATCATGGATAGCCTCCGTAAACGGTGATTTTCTGATCAACGTCCTCTTGGGATGAATGTTCCCTGGCTCGGGTATAAGATGGAACCTCGTCCCGGCCTGCGGATTGGACCCTCGTGTAAGGAGTATCGTCATGGCGCCGCGTCCGAATTGGAAGGGCTTTCTCAAATTATCACTGGTCTCCTGTTCGGTCGCGCTTTACCCCGCGACCTCGACCAGTCAGCGCGTTCGTTTCAACATCATCAATCGCGAGACGGGCCACCGCATCCGCAATGAAGTGGTCGATGCAGAGAGTGGCGAGCCGGTCAATCCGGAAGATCGGGTGAAGGGCTACGAAGTCGAGAAGGGCCAGTACATCCTGATCGAGGAGGACGAGCTCGATAACGTCGCGCTGGAGAGCACGCACACCATCGACATTGATGAATTCGTACCGATGTCAGAGGTCGACCGGATATTTCTCGACGAGTCTTATTATCTCGTGCCACAGGACGAAGTCGCACAGGAAGCCTTCGCCGTGATCCGTGAAGCGATGCGCAAGGAAGACCTCGCCGGTCTCGCCCGCGTCGTCGTTTACCGGCGCGAGCGCCTGCTCCTGCTCCGGCCGCGCGGCAAGGGCCTGCTCGCCACGACCTTGCGGTACAAGAACGAGGTGCGCGAAGAGGCCAACTATTTCGATGACATCCCTGATATCAAAGTGCCGGCCGACATGCTCAAGCTGGCAGCTCACATTCTCGAAACCAAGAAGACCAAATTCGATCCGTCGAAGTTCGAGGATCGTTACGAGATGGCACTGCTCGATCTGATCAAGGCCAAACGCGCCGGAAAGAAGCCGGTGTCTGTTGCCGAGCCCAAGCCGAGCAACGTCATCAATCTGATGGATGCGTTGCGCCGCAGCGCCCAGAGCGAACGCCACCGTCCCGCGGCTTCCAGAAAACCGGCGGCGCGCCGTAAGCGTCCCACGGCAAAGCGCAAAGTGCGCAAGGCAAGCTAGGTCTGAACACTCATGGCCGGGCTGAAAGTCTACCACGGCAAGCGACGGTTCGGCATCACCGCCGAGCCGAAGGGCAAGGTCGTCACCAAGCGCGGCCACGCATTCGTCATCCAGAAGCACGCAGCGCGGCGGCTGCACTACGATCTTCGTCTCGAACTCGACGGCGTCATGAAGAGCTGGGCGGTGACGCGTGGCCCCAGCCTGGTGCCGAGCGAGAAACGCCTCGCTGTCGAGGTTGAAGATCACCCGATCGACTACAACACGTTCGAAGGCACCATCCCCCAAGGCGAGTACGGCGGGGGCACGGTCATGGTCTGGGACCGCGGCACCTGGAGCCCGGAAGGCGATCCGCATCGGGGGCTGAAAAAAGGTCATCTGGCGTTCGACCTCGACGGCGCCAAGCTGCAAGGCCATTGGCATCTCGTCCGCCTGCACAAGCGGCCCGGGGAAAAACGCAACAACTGGTTGCTGATCAAGTCTGATGACGAAGCCGCCCGCACCGCGAAACAGCCGGATATTCTCAAGGAGGCCGATTTCTCCATCAAGACCGGCCGGTCGATGGATGAAATCACCGAAGGCAAGAGCGCCACAGCCAAAGAGAAAGCGGCGATGAAGAAGGTGCTGACCGCGACCAAGAAAAAGATGTCGGCGTCGGAGCTCAAGCCTGCCAAAGCCGTAAAACGAAAAAAGGCTGCGTCCGCCCGGCTGGTGCAGAAGCAGGACAAGATTACCGAGGGCAAGCCGGCGCCTGCAAAAGGCGGCAAGCCCAAAGGAGGCAAGCGCGCGCCCCTCCCCGACTTTGTCGAACCTTGCCTGGCGACGTTGACCGATACGGCACCGGAGTCGGCGAATTGGATTCACGAGATCAAGTTCGATGGCTACCGGCTTCAGGCTCGGCTGAATCGCGGCAAGGCCAAGCTGCTGACGCGCAAGGGATTGGACTGGACGCACAAGTTTCGAGGCATCGCGGACGCGATAGACGAACTGCCCGTTGACAGCGCGCTGATCGACGGAGAACTCGTGGTTGAAGACGAGAACGGTGTCAGCAGCTTTTCCCTGCTACAGCAGGAATTGAAATCCGGGCGTCAGGATCGGCTGATCTATTATGTCTTCGACTTGCTCTACTGCGATGGGTCGGACCTGCGCGCCCTGCCGCTGCACCAGCGCAAGGAGGCGCTGGCCGGTTTGATCGGCACGGCCGGGGCGAAGACGCCGCTTCGCTTCAGCGAGTCCATCACCGAGCGCGGGTCGGTGTTGCTGAAACACGCCTGCCGCCTTGGCCTCGAAGGCATCATCTCGAAGCGCGATGATGCGCCCTATCATTCCGGCCGCGGCCATGACTGGCTGAAGGCCAAATGCACCGGTCGGCAGGAATTTGTCATTGCCGGTTATGTCCCATCGACGGCGGATAGCCACGCGATCGGTGCCCTGGTGCTTGGTGTCTATGATCGGGGCAAGCTGACCTATGCCGGGCGTGTTGGCACCGGCTTCTCCCACGACAACGCGCGGGCGCTCTATCGCAAGCTCAAGACACTGCAACGCCCGCGCACGTCGTTTGCCGCGGTCCCAGCGGAGGAACGCGGCGCCCGTGCCCCGATCTGGGTCGAACCAAAGCTGGTGGCGGAGGTTGACCTTCGCGGCTGGACCCACGGCAATCGCGTACGCCAGGCGTCGTTCCAGGGACTGCGCGAAGACAAGGCCGCGACGGAAGTCGTCCGCGAGGACAGATCGGCGGAGAAAGTTGTGGCTGCGAGCACGACCGTAAGCAAGAAACGCAGCGCCCCCGTGGCCGCGAAGAAATCGAACGATGTCGTCGGCGCCGTCAATCTCACTCATCCAGACCGCGTTTATTGGGAAGATGTCGGAGTTACCAAGCGCGATCTTGCCGAGTACTACCAGTCTGTCTGGAAGTGGATGGCGCCGCATGTCGTCGGCCGGCCGATCTCCCTGCTCCGCTGTCCGGATGGCGCCACTGGCCAATGTTTCTTCCAGAAACACGCATCCGCCGGGGTCTCAACCGCACACCTGCATGAGGTCGCCGAAAAAGGTGACAAGATCATCTCAATCGACGGGCTCGACGGCATGTTATCGCTGGTGCAAGCCGGCGTCCTCGAGGTGCACACCCGCGGTTCGACCATTGACGCGCTCGGCAAGGCCGATCGGTTAGTGTTCGATCTCGACCCGGGGCCGGGCACCGGATGGAAAGACATCGTCGCAGCCGCGCGCGATGTCCGCGAACGCCTCTCCGACCTGAAGTTGAAGAGCTTCCTCAAGACCTCCGGCGGCAAGGGTCTGCATGTCGTACTGCCGATCGCGCCGACTCCTTGGGAAACCGCCAAGGAATTCGCCCAGGCGCTCGCCGGAGCCATGGCCGCGGACGAACCCGACCGCTATGTCGCGACCGCGACCAAGAGCAAGCGCAATAATCGCATCTTCATCGACTATCTGCGCAACAGCCGCGAAGCTACCGCTGTCGCCCCCTATTCGACGCGCGCGCGTCCAGGCGCGGCGGTCTCCGTGCCGATCGAGTGGTCTGAACTGGGGCGGATCAAGAGCGCCGACCAATACACCGTCCTCAACGTCCTGGGCCGGCTCAAGCGCATGCGCAAGGATCCTTGGGCCGGTATCGGCCGGGTCAAACAGAAACTGCCCAACGGATGAGCAGTGACAGCGCCATGTCGGGAACCGCGGCGCATTGTCGCGCGTTCTAGTGCAACTTGGATTTTCGACGGGGCCCTAATGACTAAAGAAAACAAGGTGGCGTGTGAAAGCGCCGCCATCGCGTCGGTCGACAGGCACGGTAACGACAGACGTCATCCGACTCTGACCCAGAAATTCAGTGTCTTTGCGCAGAAGACCGCGAGTTGGACGGGACATCCGGCCGCATTTCTCCTTGCCGTCGCTGTCATCCTTGTTTGGATCGTGACAGGTCCAATCTTCAATTACAGCGACACCTGGCAGCTCATCATCAATACCGGCACAACCATCGTAACGTTCCTCATGGTGTTTCTCATTCAAAACACCCAGAACCGCGACATGCTGTCGATGCAGATCAAATTGTCCGAGCTGGTTCTGGCGATGAAAGATGCGGAGGACAAATTCGCGGCCGTCGAAGATCTAACCGACGAAGAACTGGAAGAGCTTCACGCCGATTGCCGGGCGCGCGCCGAAATGGCCGCTTCCCATATCGCCAACCGCTCCAGCGCAAGATCTTCGGGAAAAGCGGCCAAGAGCGACGCCGCTGCCGCCTGACGTCCTGGGGAACTTTTAAATGGTTCCGGCGTTCGCTTTTTTGCCACATGCCTCCGTTACTTGCGGCGCAGCAATGTCGGATGGAGTGCAGATAGATGCGGGCTTGGCTCTTGATCGTCGTGGCTGCGACGACGGCCGTTTTGATACCTGCGGCGACGATGGCGCAGGGGCGCAAACAGTTTTCCGGCGTGGCCTCGTTTTATGACAAGAACTATTCCGGCCGGACCGCGGCCGGCGTCCGCTACGACTCCAACAAATTCACGGCAGCCCACCGCACCCTGCCCTTTGGCACCAAACTGGTCGTCACCGACACCAAGACCAATCGGACCGTCACCGTGATCGTCAACGATCGTGGCCCCTTCATCAAAGGCCGCGTCCTCGATCTGTCTTATGCGGCAGCCAGCGCGCTGAAAATGCAGAGCCGCGGCCTCGCTCACGTGACCGCATCGGTCGAATAAGCCGGTCAGCCCGTATTCTCGGACGCGGCGGCGCGGGCGTGCGCCCGCCCATGCGGCATGCTATCGCCTCCCGGCTCAAGATTCCTCATCCAAGCCTGGAATAGCCATGCCCGCCAAACGTCCCTCGCCCCGTCTCCAGACCCTCACCGACGAAACCATGAATGAGCCGCAGAAGGCGCTGATGCGGGCCATCCGCTCCGGTCCGCGCGGCGCTTCGATCAAGCCGCAAGGCCCGTTCGGGGTTTGGCTGCACGCGCCGGAGTTTGGCCATTTCGCGCAGGCGCTCGGCGGCTTCTGCCGCTTGCAGTCCGGTGTGCCTCCGCGGCTCTCCGAATTCGCTGTTTTGTGCACCGCACGGCTCTGGCGCGCACAGTATGAGTGGTTCGCCCACGCTCCGATCGCCGAGAAGGCCGGCGTGAAGCCGAAGACCATTGCCGATCTCCGCGCCGGCCGCGTGCCCAAGTCGGCCGCCAAGGACGAACGCGCAATCTATGATTTCGTCCACGAGCTCTACAAAAAGCGCCGCGTCAGCGAGCGAAACTACAAGCGCGTGGTCGCAGTGCTCGGCGAAAAAGCCACCGTCGAGCTGGTCGGCATTCTCGGCTATTACTCGCTGATCTCGATGACGCTTAATGTCTTCAACGCCTTGCCGCCGGAAGGCGAAAAGCTGGTGTTCGCCGAGCCGAAATAACCGCTGCGGCATGAAAAAAAGCCCGGCGTTGCAAAACGCCGGGCTTTCTCGCGTCGTCAGATGAACTGGATCAGCACTCGCGGCGCTTGGTAATCACCACGCTGCCGTCCGGACGGTGACGGCGGACCGTCACGGTGCGGCACGCAGAAGCGCGGTGGTTACGCCAGCCGTAGTGGCGGCCGCGATCGTAGTGAGGGCGATAGCCTTCACGGACAACCACGCCGTTGCCGCCTGCGCGAACAACGACTTCCGCCGAAGCGGGCATTGCAACGGCGATCAACGAAACGCCTAGAGCGGCGCCGACAATCCATTTTTTCACGACTTTTCCCTCGGTTGAATTTGCTTTCTAGTTCCGAGGCACAACGCCGCAGGAGCGAAAATTGTTTCGTTATTTATTCGGGAAAATCCTGAACGGTCGTTCAGAAAGGGATCTGTGCCGACATGGGACGAAGGCCACCTGCTGATTGCAGACGACCTTCGTTGCCATTTCCCGGTTTACTTCTTCATCTGCATGTCGCCGTGGCTCATCGGCATGCCGCCACGGCCTGAAGCGCCGGCGTCCGTCGCCGCCATGCCTTGCACGCTAAATTCGACATCGACTTTGCCGGCCTTTTCAAACTGCAGCGTGCCCTTGAAAGTCTCGCCTTGCTTGAGCTGATCCTTGAGACCGGTGAACATCAGATGATAGCCGCCCGGCTTGAAGGTCAATGTCGCGCCCGGCTTGATCTCGATCCCGTTCGACAGCATGCGCATCTTCATCACGCCGTTGTCCATCGCCATCTCATGAATCTCAAAGCCTGACGACACAGGCACCGAACCACCGACCAGACGATCGGGCGCACTGCCGTTGTTCGTAACGGTAAAATAACCGCCGCCGACCGGCGCCCCTTTCGGCGTTGCGCGCGCCCACGGCTGTTCGATCTTCAGCGAGCCGGCGGTGTAGTCTTTGGCGACTACCGGCGACGTCAGCATGGCAGCAAGCGCGCCGGCCAGAATCAAACGTGACATTAGAGGACTCCTGATGAGGTTGGCGCGCGCAGGCCTCCTGCGTCGTCGCCCTGAAAGAAATATGGAATGGGGAGGTGTTCGCGGTCAGGCGAGCGGTGGCGCGCGGGGATGGTGCGAGCCGCGGCTGTCCGAATGAATGCCGGAGCCGAAGGCCGCCACCGGCGCGAGCACGCGCACGAGCTTCGGCGACGCCAGGAACTCGGCGGGCGGCGTATTCAGGGCCGCAGGCGCACAGCACAAGACGCCGCAGCCAGCCGTGCAGCCGCAACCATTGTCGGAACCGGCCGGTCCATGGCCGGCCCCGCTCGGCTGCGACACGCACAGCGCGTTCAGCATCGGGCTCGCGGCAGCCACCGACAGCGGCAGCAAGATCACCTGAGCCGCGATCAGGTATGACGCAGCCAGCGCAATCAGCCGTCGTGTCGGTAGACGAAAAGACATAATCGTCAGCTTATGATTTTGAGACGGAACCGTCCATCGCAGCCCTGTCGAAAGGCGTTCGGAGCCGTGATAAGCTGAGCGATACCATGGCTCACCATGAACCTTCGGCGCCGGACTCCGGCGCGCAAGTCGTCAACTTTCGCCGCCGTGCCGGCACCCCGTCGCCGGGACAAGGCAATACCGGCAAAAACGGTACCGGGCCCGGCGCCGTCGATGACGATCTGGCGAAATACGCCCGGGACGACACGCCCGACGATTATCAGCACCGGATGATCGTCAACATCGCCGCCTTCGCCTTCGTGGTGCTTCTGGTCGGGGCGGGCCTCTGGCTCGCCGATACCATGGCCAGCATGCGTAAGAACCAGGACTGTGTCCTGACCGGCCGGCGCGGCTGCAGCCCGGTTGAGGTCCCTGTCCAAAGCCGCTACTAGGACAGGATCCGGCCATTTTCGACGCCCGATAGACCGGGGGCAAACCCTTGGCATTCCGGCGGTTTGGGCACCCTGCCATTGAACTTGACCCGGCGCTTCGCTATACGGGCTCGCGACCCTTGACGGCTGGGTTCGACAGGCTCGTGCCTCTTCGCGGGAAGTTGGCATAACTTCAATAAAATCAGAGAGTTATGATGTCATCCACTTTCGAGACCATCGCCAATATTATCGCCGAGACCTGCGATATCCCGCGCGACTCGATCACGCCCGAGAGCCACGCCATCAACGATCTGGGCATCGACAGCCTGGATTTCCTCGATATCGCCTTCGCCATCGACAAGGCGTTCGGCATCAAGCTGCCGCTCGAGCAGTGGACGCAGGAAGTTTCAGACGGCAAGGCCACCACCGACCAGTATTTCGTCCTCAAGAATTTGGCCGCTCGGATTGACGAGCTCGTTGCCGCCAAAGGGGCTTAACGCTCAACGCCAATGCGCCTCGAGTATTTTCAGCTGATCGATCGCGTCGTCGACATCAATCTCACCGAACGCCGGATCAGCTGCGAGGCCACGGTTCCCTCGGTCTCAACGGTCTTTGAGGGGCACTTCCCCGGCTTCCCCCTGATGCCTGGCGTGCTGCTCATCGAGGCCATGGCGCAGACCTCCGGCTGGCTGGTCTCATCGATCAACAAATTCAAACGCATGTCCTTCCTCGCGTCGGTGAAGGAAGCCAAGCTTCGCACCTTCGTGCTGCCCGGATACGTTCTCAACATCGAGTCCAAACTTGTGCACGAAGGCTCCGGTTATGCCGTCCTCGACGCCAAGGTGAAGAACAGCGGCAAACCGGTTTGCGATGCGACCATCACGCTGCGCGTGATGGAATTCCCCAACGAGGAATTGGCCGGCGAGATGCTCAAAATGGCCGCCCGCGTCGGCCTCACTCCGGAGATGGCACTCAATGGCTGACGCGCCGCGCGAAGCCTGGATCACGGGTGTCGGCATCGTCTCGACATTGGGCGAAGGCGTTGACGCGCATTGGCAGAAGCTTTCCGCCGGACAACCGGCCGCCGACGCCACGACCTTCGCGCCGTTCGTCGTGCACCCGCTGGCGCCGGTGAATTTCGACGCGCAGATTCCGAAGAAGGGCGATCAGCGCCAGATGGAAAACTGGCAGCGTATCGGTACTTACGCGGCCGGCCTCGCGCTCGATTCCGCCGGCGTCAAAGGCAAGCCTGAACTCCTGTCGCAGATGGACATGATCGTCGCGGCCGGTGGCGGCGAGCGCGACCTCAAAGTCGATGCGACAATCTTGAACGGCTACGCCCAGGCTGCCAATCCCGCCGCTTTTCTCAACGAGCGGCTGATGGGCGATCTCCGCCCTACCCTTTTTCTAGCGCAGCTTTCCAATCTTCTCGCCGGCAACATCTCGATCGTGCATGGCGTGACCGGTTCATCGCGCACCTTCATGGGCGAGGAATCCGCCGGCTTTGATGCGGTTCGCATTGCACTATCGCGCATCGCCGCGGGCCAGAGCGACATCGCGCTCGTCGGCGGCGCCCACAATGGCGAACGTCCGGAAATGCTGATGCTTTACGAGTTCGCCGGCGAGTGTTTGAAAGACAAGCTCGTTCCAGTCTGGGAGCGCGGCGACAAAGGCGGCTTCGCGCTCGGCTCACTCGGTGCCTTCCTTGTCATCGAAGCACGGGATCACGCGGAAAAGCGTGGCGCCAAGCCGCTCGCGCGATTGACCGCAGTCGTCTCCGACCGCGCCTCGCGCCAACCCGGTACCATCACCGAGACGCTTGGCAAGCTTTGGGACAAGATCAAGGACAAGGTCAAAGGGAACCATACCGCGGTACTGTCGGGCGCGACGGGCGCTCCTCAGGCGACCGTCGAGGAACGCGCCTTTCTCCAGCAACATGGCGATCTTGCCGTGCGCGCGACCGGCACCTATCTCGGTCATGGGATGGAACCACAATTCGCGATGAATGTGGCCCTGGCGACCGTGATGCTTGCGCATGGTAGCCTCTACCCGCCGTGCGATCAGACCGGGCTGGAGAAGCCGATGAACGGCTCTCTCGACCAGGTCGTGGTAACCGGCGTCGGTCATTGGCGCGGCGAAGGCATGGCGCTGGTCGAGCGCGTCGGCTGAGGGAGAGCAATATGGCTTCCGGCAAAGACAAATACGGCAGACCTGTTGTCGTCGTCACCGGCCTTGGCGTCGTGACGTCGCTCGGTGCGGGTAAAGTCGATAACTGGGCCAAGTTGACAGCGGGCGAGTCCGGCATTCGCGAAATTACGCGCTTTGCGACGGACGGCCTGAAAACGCGCATTGCCGG
Source organism: Pseudolabrys sp. Root1462 (assembly GCF_001426945.1). Taxonomy (GTDB): domain Bacteria; phylum Pseudomonadota; class Alphaproteobacteria; order Rhizobiales; family Xanthobacteraceae; genus Pseudolabrys. The sequence continues at coordinate 2,301,114 of NZ_LMFS01000001.1, forward strand.
TACGGTCGACTTCCTCGGACCGCAGCCATCATCCGCGGCGCTGGCTGAACGCTTTGCCGATCTGGCCGCCGAAGAAGCCGTGGCGCAATCCGGCGTCGGCTCGGCCGGTCGTTTCCCGGGCCCTCTCTTTTTCGCCGTGCCGCCGATCGAGATCGAATGGCCGCAGCGCATGGAACTGGGCGCCAATTCCGGCGCCAACGGTCCGTTGAGCTATGATGATCTGCTGCGCGCTGCACCGCAGTTTCCGGCCTACCACGAACGTTTCCTGTTCGGTTCGGTCGCCAACCACATCGCCGACAAGTTCGGCACCCAGGGCTCGCCGATTTCGCTGTCGACGGCCTGCGCCTCTGGTGCCAGCGCCATCCAGCTCGGCGTCGAAGCAATCCGCCGCGGCGATACCGACGCGGCGCTGTGCATCGGCACCGACGGTTCGATCAACCCGGAAGCGCTCATCCGCTTCTCACTGTTGTCGGCGCTGTCGACCACCAACGACAATCCGCAAGGCGCGTCCAAACCCTTCGCCAAGAACCGCGATGGCTTCATCATGGCCGAAGGCGCCGGCGCGCTGGTGCTGGAAAGCTACGACTCGGCGAAAGCGCGCGGCGCCACCATCATCGGCATCATGGAAGGGTGCGGCGAGATGGCCGACTCCTTCCATCGCACCCGCTCCAGTCCCGACGGCAAGCCGATCATCGGCTGCATCAAGAATGCCTTGAAGGACGCCGGTCTCGAGGCCGAGGCCATCGATTACATCAATGCTCACGGCACCTCGACGCCGGAAAACGACAAGATGGAATATACCGGTCTCTCCGCTGCGCTCGGCGAGCGCGTCAAGACCGTGCCGATCTCGTCCAACAAGTCGATGATCGGCCACACGCTCTCAGCGGCCGGCGCAGTCGAAGCCGTGTTCTCGCTTCTGACGCTGCAAAGCCAGCGTATCCCGCCGACCATCAATTACGACGTGCCCGACCCGGCGATTCCGCTCGACGTCGTGCCGAACAAGGCTCGCGACGCCCGCATCACGCATGCGATGTCAAATTCGTTCGGATTTGGCGGCCAGAACGTTTCATTGATCATGGGCCTGGAGCCGGCGGCGTAACCGTCCCCGCCCGCCCCATTGCCTCCTAATCATCTCATCACGTCAGTATCATCATGCGCGCACTCCAACTGATCGCCGACCGCAAGCTCGAAGTGGTCGACATGCCCGCTCCCGCCGCCCCCGGCAGCGATGAGGTTCAGGTGCGTGTCAAGACGGTCGGCCTCAATCATCTCGACGTGTGGGGCTTTCGCGGCATGGCCTTTGCCAAGCGCAAACTGCCGCTCGTCGTCGGGGTTGAAGCCGCCGGTGAGATCGCCGCGGTCGGCTCCAATGTGAAGGACCTCAAGGCGGGCGACCGCGTCGCCATGTATGGCGCCATGACCTGCGGCCATTGCGCCGCCTGTCGCGAAGGCCGCGACAATCTTTGCGAAAACGTCTCCGGCATCATGGGCTTCCACCTCGACGGCTTCGCCCGCGAGCTGATCAACCTGCCTTCCCGCCTCGTCGTCAAGGTGCCGGACGGCGTGTCGCTGCGCGACGCCGCTTGCGCGCCGATCGCGTTCGGCACCACCGAGCACATGCTATTCGATAACGCCAAGCTCAAGCCGGGCGAGACCATTCTGGTCCATGCGGCCGGCTCGGGCATCGGCTCGGTCGCCATCAAGATGGCGAAGGCGCTCGGCTGCACGGTGATCACGACTGTCGGCGATGACGCCAAGGCCGAAAAAGCCAAGGCGCTGGGGGCCGACCACGTCATCAACTACAAGACCGACCGTTTCGAAGGCGTCGTCCGCAAGCTGACCGCGAAGAAGGGCGTTGACGTCGTGTTCGAGCACGTCGGCGGCGAAGGCTTCAATGCTTCGCTGTTCTGTCTCAAGCGTGGCGGCCGCCTCGTCACCTGCGGTTCGACCGCGGGGCCGACCGTGACGATCAACCTCATGCAGATGTTCCAGCAGCAGTACAAGATCCTCGCTTCGTTCGGCTGCCAGATCCGCAACATCCGTGACAGCCTTTCGAAGATGGCCGCCGGCATGGGTGCGATCATCGACAGCGAATTCGCGCTTACGGACTTCGAGAAGGGTCTGGCGCGCCTCGAAGGCCGGCAGGTCTTCGGCAAAGTCATCATCAACTTCTGATGCCGCGCACGTCCCTGAAACAGCGCTGGCGCCGTGGTCTCAAGGTCACTGGCAACGCGATCGGCGGCGCGCTGGCGATCGGCGTCATCAAGTTGATGCGCCTGGCCCGACAGGACACCATGAGCAACCTCGCCGGGTCGTTCATGCGGCGCATCGGCCCGCTGTTTCCCGAGCACAAGATCGGACGAGCCAACCTGACGGCGGCGTTTCCGGAAAAGACGCCGGCGGAAATCGACAAGATTCTGCTCGGGGTCTGGGAAAACCTCGGCCGCGTCGGCGCCGAGTTCACGCAACTCGACCGCCTCATCGAATTCAATCGCCAGCATCCGGAGCTCGGACGGCTGCATATTCCGCCGTCGCTGTTCAACCGGTTCCTTGAACTCGCCAATGACGGCAAACCGGCACTGGTGTTCACCGCCCACCTGGCCAACTGGGAGCTACCAGCGGTGTTCGCCGCCTCTCAAGGCCTCGACAGCGCAGCGCTTTATCGCCGCCCCAACATGCCGGCAATCGACCGCTGGGTCCGGGAGACGCGCGCCGCCAGTATGGGCGAGTTGATCGCCACCGGGCTTGACGCTCCGGTTCGCATCGCCGATGCGCTCAAGCGCGGCGCTCATATCGGTATGCTGGTCGATCAGTATTATGTCCGCGGGGTCGAGGTTACCTTCTTCGGCCGCAAGACCAATGCCAATCCGCTTATCGCGCGGCTGGCGCAGCATTTCGACTGCCCCATTGTCGGCGTCCGCGTCATACGGTTGCCGAACAACCGCTTCACCGCCGAATTGACCGACGAGATCAAGCCGGTGCGCGACGCCAAAGGCGATGTAGATATCGCCGCCACGATGCAGGTCATCACCACCATCATCGAGGGCTGGGTACGCGAACATCCCGAGCAGTGGCTCTGGCTGCACCGGCGCTGGCGCTGACGCGGGGGCGCACGGCATGGGTGTCGAAATCGAGCGTAAGTTTCTGGTCGCGAGCGAGGCGTGGCGCGATGAAGTGGCGAGCCACAGCGACATTCGCCAAGGCTATCTGGCGGTCAATGGCGGCAACACGGTGCGGGTGCGCATCAAGGACGATGCCGCGTTCCTGACGGTGAAGAGCGCAGGCCCGGCAATCCGACGCCAAGAATTCGAGTATCCGATTCCACTCAATGACGCCGAAGCGCTGCTCGCCCTGCGCTGTGGGCGCCTCATCGAAAAGCGCCGCCATGTCGTGCCACACGGCGCCTTGCGCTTCGAAGTCGACGTATTTTCCGGCGACCTCGCCGGGCTGGTGATCGCCGAGATCGAACTGCCGGACGAAACCACGGCTTTTGTCCGGCCCGCCTGGCTTGGCGAGGAAGTGACTGACGATCCGCGCTATGCGAATGCCAGCCTGGCCACCAACGGCGCGCCCTCAAAATAATAAACAACCGGGCGGCGAACGAATCAGTTAGATTTCCCGCTGTCAAGAAACGGGAGTGCGTTCTGCTCAGCTATTAGACATCGGAGGACGACATGCGCCGAACCATAGCAATATGGTGGGCAGTTGCGTCTGTTGTGTTCTCGTTTATTTCTTCAGGCTTTGCCGCTGATCTTTCCCGCCCTGTTTATAAAGCCCCCGCGTATTACGCTCCTGAACCAGTTTTTTCCTGGACAGGATTCTATATTGGCGTCAATGGCGGCTACGGCTGGAGCCGGTTCACGGGCACCGGCACATTCGGCGCCGACTCCGTCACGGCCAAAGGCTGGCTGGCCGGCGCGACAGTTGGCTACAACTATCAGATGGGACGGTTCGTGCTGGGTGTTGAAGGCGACTTCGACTGGGCGAACGTCAAATACGACACGCCCTTGTTTGCCGGCACGCTAACCCTGAAGAACGACTACTTCATCACTGCCGCGGCGAGGCTGGGCTACGCCTTCGATCGCACCTTGCTGTACGGCAAAGTCGGCGCCGCCTGGACCCGCGACAAATATGACGGCAATGACGGAGCCGGCGGCACGGTGACTGCAACCAGCAATCGGACCGGCTGGATGCTTGGCGCCGGCGTCGAGTATGCCATTTGGCAGAATGTCTCGGCCAAGCTCGAGTACGACTATCTGCAGTTCAACGGCGTTACGCCGTCCTTTGCAACCACCGGCGGCCTTGCCGTCATCGGCACCAGCAGCGTCAGCCTCAAGACCCAGATCGTCAAAGCCGGCCTGAACTACCGCTTCAGCGCGTTTTGATCAGCCCGCCTTCGTCGGCAGGCCGGCGGCCTTCCATCCCAGGATGCCGCCGGCCAGATGGGCGTCATACGGATAACCGGCGTCCTGCGCGGCGACCGAGGCGGTGATCGAGCGGCGGCCGGAGCGGCATGCGAAGACGACGCGCTTGCCCTGCGGATCGGGAATGGCGGTCGGATCGAAGGACGACAACGGCACCAGCACAGCGTCTGGATAGCGTTCGACCGCCGTCTCGTTCGGCTCGCGGACATCGACCAGCAGGATCGTGCCGGCGCGCAGGCCCTCCGCCACCTCCTGCGGGGTCAGATTGGTCACCTCATCGGCGCGCGGCATTTCGTCGGCCATAACGCAACTCCTTCAATGCGAGAGCCCTGTTTAGCCGGTCTTGCCGCCACCCGCACGCGCGTTTTTCGGCCCCTTCGGCTCGGCCCGTGGCGCTAGACCGTGACCTGGGTGCCAACCTCGACCACCCGGCCGGTCGGTATCTGGAAGTAGTCGGTGGCGTCGTTTGCCGCGTGCGACAGCGAGATGAACAGCCGGTCCTGCCAGCGTGGCATCCCGGACTGCACCGCCGGCTTGAGCAGGCGCCGCGACAGGAAGAACGACGTCGACATGATGTCGAACTGCCAGCCGAGCTTGCGAGCCACAGCCAGCGCCTTCGGGATATTTGGCTGCTCCATGAAGCCGAAGCGCAGCACCACGCGCGAGAATGTCTCGCCCACCGGCTCCATGCGCACCCGTTCGGCAATGTTGACGCGCGGCGTGTCCGCGGTCTCGACCGTCAGGATGACGTTGTTCTCGTGCAGCACCTTGTAATGTTTGAGGCTGTGCATCAGCGCGGTCGGGGCAAAGGCCGGATCGCCGGTGAGGAACACGGCAGTGCCGCGGACCCTCGTTGGCGGCTTCTTCTCGAGATTGGCAACCAAGGTCTCGAGCGGGATTTCCAGCTTGCGCGTCTTCTGCACCAGTAGCCGGCTGCCGCGGCGCCACGTGTACATCAGGATCATCACCACGGCACCAAGCGCGAGCGGCATCCAGCCGCCTTCGAAGATCTTCAGCAGGTTGGCGGCAAGGAATGTCAGATCGATGAAAAGGAACGGCAGCATGAGGCCGAGCGCGCCAATGAGCGGCCAGCGCCAGACCTTGCGGATGACGACGATTGCCATCAGAGCCGTCACCACCATCGTGCCGGTCACGGCGATGCCATAGGCCGACGCCAGCGCGCTCGACGAGCGGAATAGCGCCACCAGCAGCAGCACGCCCACCAGCAGCAGCAGATTGACGCGCGGCATATAGATCTGCCCCGACATTTCTTCCGAGGTATGGCGAATTTCGAGACGCGGCAGCAGGCCGAGCTGGATTGCCTGGCGCGTCAGCGAATAGGCACCGGTGATCACCGCCTGACTCGCGATTACTGTCGCGATCGTGGCGAGGATCACCATCGGCAGCAGGGCCCATTTCGGATACATCAGAAAGAACGGGTTCTCGATGGCGCTCGGGTCGGCCAGGATGAGAGCGCCCTGCCCCAGGTAGTTGATGGTCAGCGACGGCAGCACCACGACCAGCCAGGCGAAACGGATCGGGCCGCGGCCGAAGTGACCGAGATCGGCGTAGAGCGCCTCGGAGCCTGTCACCACCAGGAACACCGCGCCGAGCGTGAAAAACCCGACGATGCCATGGTGGATCAGAAAGTTGACGCCGTAATACGGATTGAAGGCATACAGCACCGTCAGGTTCTGGCCGATATGGGCGAGGCCGGCGACGGCCAGCGCGGCGAACCAGACAAGCGTCAAAGGGCCGAAGAACGCCGCAACCTTGGCCGTGCCGCGCGACTGCACCGCGAATAGCCCGACCAGAATGATCACGGTCAGCGGCACGACGTAGTGTTCGAACGCGGGCGTGACGATCTTGACGCCTTCGACCGCCGACAGCACCGACAGCGCCGGCGTGATGATGGCGTCGCCATAGAACAAGGCGCCGCTGATGACGCCGAGCAGGATAACGAATCCGCTTGAGCGTCCAAGGGCGCGCGACGCGAGTGCCATCAGCGCTAGCGTGCCGCCCTCGCCGTTGTTGTCGGCGCGCAGCAGGATCACGACGTATTTGGCCGTCACCACCAGGATCAGCGCCCAGATAATTAGCGAAAGAATGCCAAGGATGATCGGCTCGGTCACCGGATTGCCGTGGCCCGCGGCGGCGATCACGGATTCCCGCATCGCGTAAAGCGGGCTGGTGCCGATGTCGCCGTAGACGACGCCGATGCTGCCGAGCGTGAGCGCCCAGAAGCCGCCGTGGCCTGGCGCACCGTCGACGAGCGGGGCCGACCCGCCTGAGGCGGATGTCGTGGGATGTGGCATGAAGTGAACCCTGGGAGCTGTGTTTGCGATTCCGCGGTGGACGGAGAACCTAGCCTGTATCGACGCCGGCTTTCGCGACGCAGTCGACGCCGACTCGGCGGCAATTCAACGCAGGTGAATTATCCTCTAGCGACGGCCGCCGGTTCGATGAGGTACATCCAGAATGCTTCCGCCGCCTAGACCGTTACCTGAGTACCAACCTCCACGACGCGTCCCGTGGGAATTTGGAAGAAGTCCGTGGCATCGCTCGCTGAACGCGCCAATGCGATGAACAGCCGGTCCTGCCACGTCGGCATGCCCGACTGGGCCGACGGCCGCAGCGTTCGCCGGGACAGGAAGAACGACGTCGACATAATATCGAATTGCCAGCCGTGCTTGCGCGCAATCGCCAGCGCCTTCGGCACGTTGGGCGTGTCCATGTAGCCGAACTTCAACGTCACGCGGGCAAAATGCTCGGACAACGGCGTGAACTGCACGCGGTCGGAGTCCGGCACACGCGGCGTATCGCCGGTGACGATGGTGAGGATGACATTGTGCTGGTGCAGCACCTTGTTGTGCTTGAGGTTGTGCAGCAGCGCGGTCGGCGCGAAATCCGGATCGCTGGTCAGGAAGACTGCGGTGCCGGGCACGATATGCGGCGGCTTCTTCTCGAGATTGTGGAGCAGCGTCTCGATCGGGACCTCGGCGCGCCGCGTCTTGTTGAGCAGGATGCCGGTCCCGCGCCGCCACGTCAGGATGACCAGCACCATGGTGATGCCGAACAGCAGCGGCAGCCAGGCGCCCTCGAACAGCTTGAGGAAATTCGCCGAGAAGAAGGTCGCGTCGACGAGCAGCAGCGGCAGGATCAACAATCCCGCCTGCCATAATGGCCACTTCCATAGTTTCCAGATCACGAAGAAGCCGAGCATGACGTCGACGACCATCGTCGTCGCCACGGCGATGCCATAGGCGGAGGCCAGGGCGCTCGAACTACGGAACAGGCCGACCAGCAACAGCACGCCGATCAGCAGCGAGATCGTCACCCGCGGGATATAGATCTGGCCCACATGCGAAGCCGAAGTGTGCAGAATCGCAAGTCGCGGCAGCAGGCCGAGCTGGATGGCCTGGTGCACCAGCGAATAAGCGCCGGTAATCACCGCCTGGCTGGCGATCACGGTGGCCGCCGTCGCCATGACGATCATCGGCACCAGCAGGGCTTGCGGCACCAGCCGATAGAAGGGGTTTTCGATCGCCGCAGGGTCGGCGAGCACCTTGGCGCCCTGCCCGAAATAATTGATGAGCAGCGCCGGCAGCACCAGACATAGCCATGCAATCTGGATCGGCTTCTTGCCGAAATGGCCAAGGTCGGCATAAAGCGCTTCACCGCCGGTGACGACGAGGAACACCGCACCGAGAGTGACCAACCCGATATGGCCGTGGCTCAGCAGGAACGACACCGCATAAGTCGGGTTAAGCGCGAGCAGAACGTGCGGGTCTTCATGGATGTGCAGCGCACCCGCGATCGCGATGGAAACGAACCATACGACCATGACCGGACCGAAGAACGCCGCCACCGTCGCAGTGCCGCGACTTTGAGCGGCGAATAGCCCGATCAGGATCACCACCGTCAGCGGTGCGACATAATCGCTGAACGCCGGGCTCGCGAGCTTGAGGCCCTCTACAGCCGATAACACCGAAATCGCCGGCGTGATCACCGAGTCGCCGAGGAACATCGAAGCGCCGATCACGCCCAGGATCAGAATGAATGGCGTGCGCCGGCCGATCGCGCGGGTCGCCAGCGCCATCAGCGATAGCGTGCCGCCCTCGCCGTTGTTGTCGGCGTTCAGCAGAAGGAGAACATACTTCAACGTAACCGTAATGATCAGCGACCAGACGATCAGCGACAGCACGCCGAGAACGATATCCGAAGTGACGCCGTGCTCGCCGCTGGCCGCCAGCGCCGCCTCGCGGAAGGCGTAGAGGGGGCTGGTGCCGATGTCGCCATAGACGACCCCGACGCTGCCCAGCGCCAGCGCGTAGAAGCTCGGGTGCTTCACCACCTCTTCGCCGCTCGCGCTGTTAATTTCGGCTGATGTCGCCGGATCCGTCACGCCAGATCTCGATCGTTGCTAAGCCCGCGGCCGCGGACAGGAGGCGGGCTTATATCACCGCCCTGTCACAGAGAATACCGACCTTTGCGCGCCGGCTGTTGACGGCGATCAAAGGCAGAACGGCCTGAATGGGAACTTAGGGGGTCAAATCGGCCGGAATCGGCGGGTCTTCCCGGATCAATGTGATGGTGACGCGGCGGTTGGGAGCCAATGACGGGTTATCGGGGAACAGCGGCTCGGTGTCGGCTTTGCCGGCGACCATGAAGAAATGGCCCGGCGGCACGCCTTCGGCCGACAGGATCTGGCGCACCGTATTGGCCCGATCCGCCGACAGTTCCCACGGCCCGTAACCCGGCCGCGCCGGGATCAGGTTGGTCGCTGTGTGTCCGGTAATGGCGATGCGGAACGGCATGGCCTTGAGCGCGGGCGCGATGCGTTGGACCAGCAGGCGCGTTCGCTCGTAAGGCTCCTTGGAGCCATCGGCGAACATCGAGCGGCCGTCCTGATCGGTAATTTCGATATTGAGACCCTGCTTGGTCTCCTCAAGCATGACGTGTTTCGAGACCTCGGTGATCTCGGGCATGCTCTGGAGGGCCTGACGCAGCGACGCCGCCGCCAGCGCGAATTTGCGATCCTCTTTCAGGCGCGCGCCATAGACCCGGTTGAGCCCCTTCTCATCCGGCGCCGGTGTCGCTGAGGCGTCCTTCGGATCGATATTGGCGACGTTCTTGAGCTTCGGCCGAGTCGGCAAACCCATGATTTCGAGCACGCCGGAATAGCGCACCTTGTCCTGGATACCGAAGGCGTCGCGCATCGACCCGGCGACCACCTGAAGCTTGGCCTGATCCTGCGTCGAGAACGCGACCAGCATGACGAAGAACGCGACCAGTAGCGCCATCAGGTCGGCGAAGGTGACGAACCAGCCGTGACCGCCTGCGTGTCCGCCGCGACTTTTCTTGGCCATACCCTAATACTCTACTTGAGAACGCCGCCCCGCCTACGCGGTCGCGGCCGCGGTCTCCGCAACTTCCTCGGAATGGCGGTGCTTTTCCGGCAGGTAAGCGAGCAACATTTCGCGCACCAGCGCCGGGCTCTTGGCTTCGCGCATCATCAGGATGCCGTCGATGATCAGGGTACGGTTGATTTCCTCATCGACCAGCTTGACGTGCAACTTGTCGGCCAGCGGCAGGCACAGCATGTTGGCGAGGGTCGCGCCGTAGAAGGTGGCGAGCAGCGCGCCAGCCATGAACGGGCCGAGCTTCGACGGGTCGGTCATGTTGGCGAACATCTGCACCATGCCGATCAGCGTGCCGATCATGCCGAAGGCCGGCGCGCAGTCGCCGATGGCGCGATAGATCTTCTGACCCTCGTCGAGATGGGTCAGGAAGTTGTCGCGGTCACGCTCGAGGTTGTCGCGGATGAAGCCGGCATCGTAACCGTCAGCGACGAAACGGATGCCCTTGGCGAGGAAAGGATCTTCGGTCTCGGCCTTTTCGAGACCGATCGGCCCTTCCTTGCGCATGATCTCGGCAAGGCCGGCGATCTCGTCCACCAGTTCGCGCTGCGACGTGCGCCGCATCGTAAAGGCGAACTTCGCCCCCATCGGAACGCCATGGACGATCGCGTTGAGTGGGAAGCGGATCAGCGTCGCGGCGGTCGAACCGCCGAAAATCAGGATCGCCGCATGTTCATTGACGAACATGCCGAGGTCGCCGCCCATCAGAATGACGAGACTGATGACGCCGACACCGGCCGCCAAACCCAAACTGGTCGCGATGTCCATGACTTACTCCAACCCCACCAACAGTGTTCGCGCGGCCCGCAAACAGATGACTTCGGAACCCTAGACTGACGCTGTTAAGACCCGGTAAAGGCTAATCGATTGGAAATGCCGGCCGCGCATTCCTTTGGGTACTGGCGAGCCGGGACCGCAAATGCACTGGAATTCCTTGCCAAAAGGCCTTCCAATGCGGCGCTACAGCGAGCGCGGCGTTAGAGAAGTTTTAACCGGGAGGGAGCGAGCCCATGCGTGAGATCGGTCATTTCATTGGCGGCAAGACCGTCAAGGGCAGCTCGGGCCGCACCGGCGATGTCTTCGATCCGAATACCGGCGAGGTGCAGGCCAAGGTCGCGCTGGCGTCAAGGAGCGAGGTCGAGCAGGCCATCGCCAATGCCGAAGCCGCTCAGCCGGCCTGGGCCGCGACCAACCCGCAGCGCCGCGCCCGGGTCATGTTCAAATTCCTCGAACTGATCGCCAAGGAAAATGAGAGCCTCGCCAAGCTCCTGTCGTCCGAGCACGGCAAGACCGTTCCCGACGCCAAGGGCGACATCCAGCGCGGCGTCGAAGTGGTCGAATTCGCCTGCGGCATTCCGCACCTGCTGAAAGGCGAATTCACCGAAGGCGCCGGTCCCGGCATCGACCTTTATTCCATCCGCCAGCCGCTCGGCGTCGTCGCCGGCATCACGCCGTTCAATTTCCCGGCGATGATTCCGCTGTGGAAATGCGCGCCGGCAATCGCCTGCGGCAACGCATTCATCCTGAAGCCGTCGGAGCGCGATCCATCTGTGCCGATGAGGATCGCCGAACTGTTCCTCGAGGCCGGCCTGCCCGAGGGCATCCTCAACGTGATCAATGGCGACAAGGAAGCCGTCGACACGATCCTCACCGACGCGCGCGTCAAGGCGGTCGGCTTCGTCGGCTCCTCCGACATCGCCCAGTACATCTATTCGACCGGTGCCGCGCACGGCAAACGCGTGCAGTGTTTCGGCGGCGCCAAGAACCACATGATCGTGATGCCCGATGCCGACATGGATCAGGCGGTCGATGCGCTGATCGGCGCCGGCTACGGTTCGGCGGGCGAGCGTTGCATGGCGATCTCGGTCGCCGTGCCGGTCGGGCAGAAGACCGCCGATCTTCTGATGGAGAAGCTGATCCCGCGGGTCGAGGCGCTCAAAATCGGCCCCTCCACCGATCCGCAGGCCGATTACGGTCCTGTCGTCACCAAGGCGGCGCTCAACCGGATCCGCGACTACGTCGACACCGGCATCAAGGAAGGCGCCAAACTCGTCGTCGACGGCCGCAGCTTCAAGATGCAGGGCTACGAGAAGGGTTTCTTCATGGGCGGCTGCCTGTTCGATGAGGTCAAGCCGGACATGAAAATCTACAAGGAAGAGATCTTCGGCCCGGTGCTTTCCGTGGTGCGCGCCAAGGATTACGAGGAGGCAGTCGCCCTGCCCTCGAGCCACGAATACGGCAACGGCGTTGCCATCTTCACGCGCGATGGCGATGCGGCGCGGGACTTCGTCAACCGCGTGCAGGTCGGCATGGTCGGCGTCAATTTCGCGATCCCGGTGCCGCTCGCCTATCACACCTTCGGCGGCTGGAAGCGCTCCGGCTTCGGCGACCTCAATCAGCACGGGCCGGACTCGGTCCGTTTCTACACCAAGACCAAGACGGTCACCTCTCGCTGGCCGAGCGGCACAAAGGGCGGTGCCGAATTCAGCATTCCAACGATGAAATAGAGACCGATGGCACGCCGCGCATCGGGCCTTCTCGTCGCATTGTCGATCGTGCTAGCAAGCTGCGGCGGCGGCACGTCGCTGACGTCGGACCAACCGGACCCGCCGGACAGGCCCTCGCCGACCGATGTCATCGACGGACGCTGGATTCTCGCGGCGCCGAACGCGCCGAGCTGCGGGCTCAATTTCACGGCGCCGTCGACCAGCGCCGGCAATGCGACGCCGGACGGCGGCTGCCCAGAACGCTTCTATCTGAGCCGGCGCTGGCGGCTCGCCGATGGCACACTCACTATCGTCGATGCCGATGAAACGCCGCTGGGAACGTTCCGGGTCAACGGCGACCGCTTCGAAGGAAAATCAAGCGCCGGGACACCTCTCACGCTTTCACGCTAATCTGAAAAATCCACCACGGGGGCTTCGCTCATGTCCGACTACAAGCTTTATTGCTTCGCTCAATCCGGCAACGCCTACCGCGGCGCGCTGATGCTCAACCTGATCGGCGCCAAATGGGAGCCGATCTGGGTCGATTTCTTCGCCGGCCTCGTGCAGCGCAAGCCCGAGTACCGCGAAGGCGTCAACGAAATGGGCGAAGTGCCGGTGCTCGTCGATGGCGACAAGAAGCTGACCCAGTCGGCGGTGATCCTCACTTATCTGGCGCGCAAGTCGGGCAAGTTTCTGCCCAAGGGCGAAGACGAAGAGCTCGAGGCGCTGCGCTGGATCGTGTTCGACAACCAGAAGGTCAACGGCTTTCTCGGGCCGTACCGTTTCCTGCGCACGCTCGCCAAGCCGCCCGGCGATCCCGCGGTGCTCGCCTTCCTCAAGGGCCGTATCGACGGCAATCTCGCCATCGTCAACAAGCGGCTGGAAAAGGCGCCGTTCCTGCTCGGCGACCGTCCGACCATCGCCGACATTTCGATGTGTGCTTATCTCTATTATCCGGCCGAGGAGTACGGCTTCGACATCGCCAAGGAGCATCCGGCGATCGGCGCCTGGCTCAAGCGCATCGAAGCGCTGCCCGGCTGGGCGCATCCCTACGACATCATGCCCGGCTATCCGCTGGGTACGCAGGGCTACCGCAACAAGAAGGTCTGAACCTACTTGTGGTGATGTTCGTGACCGTGGCTATGATGGTGGCCATGGTCGTGATCATGCGCGTGATCATGCGCTTGATCGTGACTGTGATCGTGCCCGCAACCGCAGGCATGGTCCTGAGCGTGCCCATGATGCGCATGGTCATGATGCCTATGATCGTGATGGGCATGATCGTGATGCGCTTGTGACGGCGGCACTTCATAGGCGCCGCCTTCCGGTTCGAACGGCGCGTCGATCGTGGCGACCTTGGCGCCGAGCGCTTTCAGCAATTCCTCGGTCGCCGGCGTGCGCAGCGCGCGGATGCGGTTCGGCAGCAGTTGCACGGCGATGTGGCGGTCACCGAGATGCCAGGCGATGCGCGCCAGCGCCGCAACGTCGGCGGCGCGCGCTTCGACCAGCGGCTCCGGCCGGGCGACGATTTCGACAAAGCTGCCGTCATCAAGCGCGACGACGTCATCGTGACGCAGCCGGTCTTTGAAATCGATGTTGATGGCTTTGCCCTTGACGCTATCGACACGCAGCGTTCCGGCGGCACGCTGGGCGTGATCGAGCAGCACGCTGTCGCTTGCCGACAGGCCGCGTGCGTCATGAGCGGCAATGATGCTGGTCGCGCGCGGCATGACGATGCAATCCCGATGTGACTAGTTGAGCCGCGCCGGGCGGTCGTCGGCGGGGCCCGGCTCGCTGCCCGGCGGATGCAGGATGGCGGCGTCGGGCGACCCGGCCACGGCCTGCGCGGCCGCCGCGGCTTCGGCATCCTTGCGCTGATAGTTCCGGTACGACAGCCAGCCGAGCGGCAGGCAGACGAGATAGGTCATGGCGCCGATCGACAACACTTCCCACGGGTAGCTGATCAGCAGCGCCACGAACAACACGACGACCACGAACACCGGCAGCACCATCTCCGGCGGCACCCGCTTGCCGACGCGCTTGCCGGAAAACACCGGCAGGCGCGACACCATCAGCAGGGCGATCACCAGCGTATAGAAGAAGGTGACCCAGATGGTGACAAGGCCGTTCGATACGCCGAGGAAGTAGAGATAGATCGGCAGCAGCACGGTGAGCGCGCCGGCCGGCGCCGGAATGCCGGTGAAGAAGTTGCCCGCCCAGGCCGGCTTGTCCGGATCGTCGATCATGACGTTGAAGCGCGCCAGCCGAAGCCCGGCGCAAATCGCGAACACCAGCGCAACGATCCAGCCCGCCGATTTCAGTTCGTGCAGGCCCCAGAAATACAGGATCAGCGCCGGCGTGACGCCGAAATTGACGAAGTCGGCCAGGCTGTCGAGTTCGGCGCCGAATTTCGAGGTGCCCTTGAGCATCCGCGCGACGCGGCCGTCGATGCCGTCGAGCAGCGCGGCGAACACGATGGCGGCCAGCGCCCATTCGAGCTTGCTTTCGATCGCCAGCCGGATCGCGGTCAGGCCGGCGCACAGCGCCAGCAGCGTGATCAGGTTGGGCACCAGCGTGCGCACCGGGATCGCCTTGAAGCGGCGGCGGGGCGGCGGCGCGGGATCGATCGGTTGGAACACCATGGCCTCTCTATAGCGGTTTGGCGGAGCCTGCGCCACGTTTGGCGCCCAATTGTGACGTGCGGCATCGCGGGACGCGCGCCATCGCCCCTGTTGTTTGAAGGCCCGGGGCGGCCTGCCTTCCCCTTCCACCCTCGAACACGTCGAGGGGATGGAGCGCCGCGAGGCGCTCTTTTGATTTCGCACCTGCGGTGCGCGGCTCTCCTTGACGCGGAGAACCCGCGCCCCGCGGCGCTCCATCGCGGTGTCGTTACGGCGCCGGGCCGCGCTTTCGG